>NZ_SLZF01000024.1 GCF_004341515.1 Allobosea sp. BK604 | reverse complement strand
CAATCCTGTATGTTGTGAGTTGCTCCGGGTCGTCCGGGGCCAGGCGGATGGGGCGCGTAAGCAATCCCGGCTCATCGCCGCCCTCTGGCTGGCGCACATCCGCCTGCGTCGTTGGACCGGACAGTCGCTTGGGAGCGCGCTGGTCGTGCTGTCCCGGATACAGGAGAGGCACCATGACGGACTTGGCTTGTGCGGCCGGGATCGATGTCGGCCGCGATCATCTTGATTTTTCGGTTGCGCCGCAGGGCCATTGCTGGCGGGTGCGTAACGAGCCTGCGGGTATCGCGACGCTGGTCGCACGGCTGCGTCGGCATGGCGTGATCAGGGTCGCGCTGGAGGCGATCGGCCCCTATGCGGAGCGCCTGATCCAGGCGCTGGCCGGAGCCGGGATCGCGGTCGGAGCCGTCGATCCCCGCCGCATCAAGGCCTGGCGCACCGCCGAGGGACGTTTGGCCAAGAACGACCGGCTGGACGCCGCGCTGATCGCGCGCTTTGCTCTGCTCATGCCCGATATCGTGCGCCCCGTCCCCGATCGCGAGAGCCGCGCGCTGCGGGCCCTGTCGACGCGCCGGCGCCAGATCGTCGAGATGATCGCGATGGAGAAGACGCGGCTGAAGCAGGCTCTCGATGCCGAGATCGCCGCAAGCCACAGGAGCCTGATCGCGCGACTGGCCGAGGAGCGCCAGCATATCGAGGCCGAGCTCGAGGCCAGGCTGTGCGCCGGCGAACAGGCCGAGCGCTTCACCCTGCTGCAGAGCGCACCGGGCGTCGGCCCGGCCATTGCCATCACCTTGATGGCCGACCTGCCCGAACTCGATCGCCTCGACCGGCGCGCGCTTGCAAGCCTCGCCGGTCTCGCCCCGCAGATCAGCCAGAGCGGGGCTGGCCAGCCCAGCGCCCATATTGCCGGCGGCAGGCCCTGCGTGCGCAGCGCCCTCTACCTCGCCGCCCTCAGCGCGGCCCGCCTCGATCATGGCTACAAGGCCGAGTACCAGGCCATGCGCCTGGCCGGAAAGCCGGCCAAGGTCGCCCTCGTCGCCATCGCCCGAAAGCTTCTCGTCGCCCTCAGCTCAATGGCCCGCCAGAACAGGCCATGGCAAGACAAACCGCCCTCCAAGACTTGACGTCAGACACAGTCGCCAGGG
>NZ_SLZF01000023.1 GCF_004341515.1 Allobosea sp. BK604 | reverse complement strand
TCGACGAGGATCTCACGCTTTCCGGCGTGGTTGGCGGGGCCGACGATGCCCTCGTTCTCCATCCGCTCCATGATCGAGGCAGCGCGGTTATAGCCGATCTGGAGACGGCGCTGGATATAGGAGGTCGAGGCCTTCTTGTCGCGGAGCACGACCGCGACCGCCTGCTCGTAGGGGTCCTCGCTCTCGGCTTGTGCCATGCCGCTCTTGTCGAAGACCGCGCCGCCATCCTCGTCGGCGCCGGCCTCGTCCTCCTCGGCCGTGACCGCGTCGAGATAGTCCGGCCGCCCCTGCGTCTTCAGATGCGCCACGACCTTCTCGACCTCGGCATCCGAGACGAAGGGACCGTGCACGCGGGTGATCCGGCCGCCGCCGGCCATGTAGAGCATGTCGCCCTGGCCGAGCAGCTGCTCGGCGCCCATCTCGCCGAGAATGGTGCGGCTGTCGATCTTCGAGGTCACCTGGAAGGAGATGCGCGTCGGGAAATTCGCCTTGATCGTGCCGGTGATGACGTCGACCGAGGGGCGCTGCGTCGCGAGGACGACATGGATGCCGGCGGCGCGCGCCATCTGGGCGAGGCGCTGGATCGTGCCCTCGATCTCCTTGCCGGCGACCATCATCAGGTCGGCCATCTCGTCGACGATCACGACGATATAGGGCAGCGGAGCGAGGTCCATGACCTCCTCCTCGTAGATCGCCTCGCCGGAATGCTTGTCGAAGCCGGTCTGGACCGTGCGGGTGATCACCTCACCGGCAGCCACCGCCTCGCCGACGCGGACGTTGAAGCCGTCGATATTGCGCACGCCGAGCTTCGACATCTTCTTGTAGCGCTCCTCCATCTCGCGCACCGCCCATTTCAGCGCGACCACCGCCTTCTTCGGGTCGGTGACGACGGGGGTGAGCAGATGCGGGATGCCGTCATAGACGGAGAGCTCGAGCATCTTGGGATCGACCATGATCAGCCGGCACTCCTCCGGCTTCAGCCGGTAGAGGATCGACAGGATCATGGTGTTGATCGCGACCGACTTGCCCGAGCCGGTGGTGCCGGCGACGAGCAGATGCGGCATGCGGGCGAGATCGGCGATCACCGGCTCGCCGCCGATGGTCTTGCCGAGGCAGAGCGCGAGCTTGTGCTTGGTGGTCTCGAAATCCTGGCTGGCAAGCAGCTCACGCAGGAAGACGGTCTCGCGCTTGGCGTTGGGCAGTTCGATGCCGATCGCGTTCTTGCCCTGCACCACCGCGACGCGCGCCGAGATCGCGCTCATCGAGCGGGCGATGTCATCCGCCAGCGAGATCACGCGGGAGGACTTGGTGCC
>NZ_SLZF01000022.1 GCF_004341515.1 Allobosea sp. BK604 | reverse complement strand
CCCGGGTCTTGCCTTCGGCAAGCCCGAGTACAGGCTCCGCGAAGTAATCCAGGGGGCGTCGAGCGAAACCTTCTGGATTGCTTCGCTGCGCTCGCAATGACGGGAGCGGATGTGGTTAGAGCATTTTCTCCACGTGAACCGGGCCCACTTCGCTCGAAAATGCTCTAGGCCACGCCCAGCCGCAGCAGGTCGTGCACATGCACGATGCCGACCGGCCTGTCGTTGGCATCGGCGACGATCAGCGCCGTGATGCGCAGGCGGTTGACCATTTCCAGTGCTTCGACCGCGAGCGCGTCCGGCACGATCCGGCGTGGATCGGGCGTCATCACGTCGCGGGCGCGGAGCGCGCCAGGCGTCCCCGAGCCGAGCTTGCGGCGCAGGTCGCCATCGGTGACGATGCCGGCGAGGTAGCCGTCCGGATTGGTGACGATGGCGCAGCCGAAGCCCTTGGCCGAGATCATCGCGATAACGTCGGGCAAGGCAGCGTCGAGGCCGACGCGCGGCATGGCCTCGCCGCGATGCATGATGCTTTCGACGGTCTTGAGCTGGGCGCCGAGCTTGCCGCCGGGATGGTAGACGAAGAAATCCTGGCGAGTGAAGCCGCGCGCCTCCAGCAGGGCGATGGCGAGCGCGTCGCCGAGTGCCATCTGCATCGTCGTCGAGGTCGTCGGGGCGAGGCCGTTCGGGCAGGCCTCCTCAGCCTTGGGGACCACCAGGGCGATATCGGCCTCGCGGCCTAGCGCGCTGTCGGCCGCCGAGGTGATCGCGATCAGGCCGACGCGGAAGCGGCGCGTGTAGGCGACGATGGCGGAGAGCTCCATCGCCTCGCCCGACCAGGACAGGGCGATGACGACGTCCTCGGGCTGGACCATGCCGAGATCGCCGTGGCTGGCCTCGGCAGGATGGACGAAGAGCGCCGGCGTGCCGGTCGAAGCCAATGTCGCGGCGATCTTGCGCGCGACATGGCCGGACTTGCCCATGCCGGTGACGACGACGCGGCCGGTGGCGGAGCGGATCATCTCGACGGCGGCGGCAAAAGGCGCGCCCAGCCCATCGGCCAGGGCCTCGTGCAGGATGTCGAGCCCCGCGCGTTCGGTCGCGATGGTGCGGAGCGCCGAAGCGCGGATATCGGCTGTCATGCGCCGCGCTCTAGCACGGGAGCCGTGGCGGATTCCACTGCCCGCTCGCCCGCCTGCCCCGCATTGACGGGTCGTTAACCGTCTTCGTTCTAACTCCGTTAACCATGCGCGCCATTCGGGCGCGCATGGCTTTGCCTGGAGCGCGTCTCTCGTGTCCCGTCGCGCCACGATCCTCCTGTTGTCCGGCGTCGCCATGGCCGGGCTCGCGGCGGCGCTTGTCGCTGCAACGCAGGCGCGCGCGCAGCAGGCGAGGGGCGGCTTGCGCGGCACGACGCCGGCCTATGTCGCGCAGCAGCCGGCCGAACCGGTCCCGACCGATCCGTCATCACCGATTCCGGAGGCGGCGCGCGATCCTGCAGCGCTGATCCAGAACCAGGATTCCGTCATTTCCCGCCGCGCGCCGCCGCGCGCCAGCCGGCCGGTGCAGGCGCCGGCTCTGCGCGGCGTCACGCAGCGCCAGTTCCGCCCGCGGCAGCCGGAGGTGGCGAGGCTGCCGCCGGCGCTCGAGCAGCCGCCGCCACCACGCCGCAGGACTGCCGCCGAGGAGGATCCGTACGCGCCGCTCGGCTTGCGGCTCGGTTCGCTGACGGTCAACTCGGCGATCACAAACTCCTTGGGCTACGACACCAACCCGCAACGCGCGGCCGGCCCGACCAAGGGTTCGTATTTCGGCCGTTACGAAGGCGATCTCAACGTCCAGTCGGATTGGAACGTGCACGAGCTGAAGGGCAAGCTGCGCGGCGGCTATAGCCAGTACTTCACGCAGCACGATGCATCGCGCCCCGACGCCGAAGGTGGGCTCGACCTCAGGCTCGATGCGAGCAGGGACACGCGCATCCTGCTCGAGAGCCGGATGAAGCTCGACACGCAGCGCCCGGGCTCGCCCGACCTGACGGCGGCGGTGACGGGCCGGCCGCTGACCTATGCCTATGGCGGCTCGGCCGGCGTCACGCATGACATCAACCGGCTGCAGGTCAACCTGCGCGGCTCGGTCGATCGCTACGACTACGCCAATGCCGAGCTGAGCAACGGCGCGACCTTGAGCCAGGCCGACCGCAACCAGACGCAATACGAGCTGCGCCTGCGCACCGCCTACGAGCTGACCCCGGGCTTCAAGCCCTTCGTCGAGGGCGAGATCGACACGCGCCAATACGACCAGAAGGTCGATTCAAGCGGTTATATGCGCTCCTCGAACGGCATCGGCGCCAGTATCGGTTCGAGCTTCGAGATCAGCCGCCAGCTTACTGGCGAGTTCTCCATCGGCTTCCAGGACCGCAAATACGAGGATCCGCGGCTGAAGAATCTGCGTGGCCCTGTCGGCAATGCCGCGATCCTGTGGACGCCGACGCCGCTGACCACGGTGACGCTGCGCGGCACGGCCGAGCTCGGCGACACCACGATCGCCGGCAGCAGCGGCACGACGACCCAGCGGATCAATCTCGAAGTGGCGCATGCCTTGCGCCGCAACCTGACCGTGACCGGCATCACCACTTTCAGCCGGACCAACTATGAAGGGCAGGACCTGCGCGAGGATTTCACTTCGCTCGGCGTCAGGCTCGAATACAAGCTGACCCGGACCTTCGCGATCCGGGCCGGCTTCACGCATGAGCGCCTGACCTCGACGCAGCCGGGCAATGACTACACCGCGAATGTCTCGCAGGTGGGCCTGAGGGTGCAGTTCTGACACTCTGCCTGATTGCGAGCCCCCGGATCTTGGCGAGCACCCGCGTCATGCCTTCGGCAAGCCCGAGTACAGGTTCCGCGAAGCAACCCAGGGGCCGACGCGCTCTACGTCCCCCGGGATTGCTTCGTCGCCATGCTCCTCGCAATGACGGAATCAGCCCTCGATCAGCCGCTCGATCTCGGCCCTGAGCTGCGGCCCCAGATCGCCGCGGTCGAGCGCATAGGCGATGTTGGCGGTGAGGAAGCCGATCTTCGAGCCGGTATCGTAGATGTCGCCGTCGAAGCGCACGGCGTGGAACGGCTCCTGCCGCGACAGCGCGATCATCGAATCGGTGAGCTGGATCTCGCCGCCGGCGCCCTTCTCCTGATGGGCGAGCAGGTTGAAGATCGTCGGCTGCAGGATGTAGCGGCCGGTGATGTGCAGGTTGGACGGGGCGGTGCCCTTCGGCGGCTTCTCGACCATCTTGTTGATCTTCGAGACCTTTGCATCGACGTTCTCGACGCCGACGATGCCATATTGATGGGTTTGGTCCTCCGGCACAGGCGCGACCGCGACATGGTTGCCGCCATGCTTGTTGTAGGCATCGATCATCTCGGCGAGGCAGCCCTTGCCATGGGTATGATGCAGCATATCGGGCAGCAACAGCGCGAAGGGCTCGTCACCGACGATGTCGCGGGCGCACCAGACGGCATGGCCGAGGCCGAGCGGCGCCTGCTGGCGGGTGAAGCTGGTGGCGCCGGCGGCCGGCAGGTCGGCGCGCAGGCCGTCCAGTTCCTTGGTCTTGCTGCGCTTGGCGAGCGTGTCGTCGAGCTCATAGGCCATGTCGAAATGGTCCTCGATCACGGCCTTGTTGCGCCCGGTGACGAAGACGAAATGCTCGATGCCGGCGGCGCGCGCCTCATCGACGACATGCTGGACGACCGGCCGGTCGACGATGGTCAGCATCTCCTTGGGGATCGCCTTGGTGGCGGGCAGGAAGCGGGTGCCCAGGCCTGCGACGGGAAAGACGGCCTTGCGGATACGTTTCGTCATGAAAAATCCATGTTGCGCGCCGGCCGGCACGCTTGCGACGGAAGGGCATGGCGAGTCAGGAGCCGGCATCGCCCATATCAATGCCGGCCAATGGAGGCTGTCGCACCAATCTGGCGAAAGGCAGGCCAGCTCCGGGCGCTGATACCAACCGGGCCTTGCTGCATCGTCAATGGCCTTTGTGAAAACTCTCGCGACAATCGAAGCTAAGCCGAGGCATTGCCGGCATTTTTCGATCAATCCCGCTTAACCATCGCAGCTTCGCGACGCGGGGGCTGGTTCACCCTGTCGTGATCTCGTTCTATGCGGGGAGCGGTAACAGGAGACAACGATGGCGATTCTGGTTTCGGGCGGGGCCGGCTATATCGGCAGCCACATGGTTCTCGAGCTCGTCGACCGCGGCGAAAAAGTCGTGGTGCTCGACGATCTCTCGACCGGCTTCTGGTGGGCGGTGCCGAAGGAGGCTGTTTTCGTCCAGGGCGACATGGGTGACCAGGCGCTGGTCGAGCGCACGATCGCCGAGCACGGCATCAGCGAGATCGCGCATTTCGCCGCCAAGATCGTGGTGCCGGACTCGGTCAGCGATCCGCTCGGCTACTACCACAACAACACGGTGAAGACGCGGGCGCTGCTGGAGAGCGCGGTGCGCGGCGGCGTCAAGCACGTGATCTTCTCCTCCACCGCGGCTGTCTATGGCGAGCCTTCCGTCTCGCCGGTGCCGGAGGATATCGGGCTCAGCCCGATCAACCCCTATGGTCGCTCCAAGCTGATGAGCGAGTGGATGCTCGGCGACGTCGCCCGCGCCCATGGCCTGACCTATGTCGCGCTGCGCTATTTCAATGTCGCGGGCGCCGATCCGAAAGGCCGCTCCGGCCAATCCGCTGCCAATGCGACGCATTTGATCAAGGTCGCGAGCCAGGCTGCGCTCGGCCAGCGCGCCGGGCTGGAAATCTTCGGCACGGATTATCCGACGCCGGACGGCACCTGCGTGCGCGACTATATCCACGTCACCGATCTGGCGCGGGCGCATCTGTCCGCCCTCGACCATTTGCGCGCCGGCGGGGCCAGCCTGACGCTGAATTGCGGTTATGGCCGCGGCTATTCGGTGAAGGAGGTGGTCGAGGTGGTGAAGAAGGTCTCGGGCGCCGATTTCCCGGTCAAGCTCTCGCCGCGCCGGGCGGGCGATCCGGCTTCGCTCGTCGCCAAGGCCGACCGGATCCGGGCCGAGCTCGGCTGGCAGCCGGAGCATGACGATCTGGAGCAGATCGTGCAGCAGGCGCTGGCCTGGGAGGAATCGCTCAAGACGCGGAATGCGCGCTGAACGGCTGGTGCGGGGCCCCTTCCGTCATCGCGAGGAGGCGCAGCCGACGAAGCAATCCAGGGGGACGCTCGCAAACCTCCCGTCTTGCTTCGC
>NZ_SLZF01000021.1:2500-5592 GCF_004341515.1 Allobosea sp. BK604 | reverse complement strand
GTGAAGCCCAGGAACGCAAAAAGGGCCCGGCGTATTGCCGGGCCCTTTTGAGATTTGGTTGCGGGGGCAGGATTTGAACCTACGACCTTCAGGTTATGAGCCTGACGAGCTACCGGGCTGCTCCACCCCGCGGTAAGGCGGTGATATGGACCGTAATGGTGGTCCTTTAAACAGGAACGCGGCGTCGATGTGATCGACGCCGCGTTGAAGCGTTTTGTCATGTTAAGAGGGATATCCTTGACAGGCCCGGCAACGACCTACTCTCCCGGGTCTTGAGACACAGTACCATCAGCGCTGAGAAGTTTAACGGCCGAGTTCGGGATGGGATCGGGTTCTGGCTTCTCGCTCAAGCCACCGGGCCGGCGAAGGATATGGCAAGCATAAGGTCTGTTTCTGGTGCGCATTCTGATCGCCTGGCGTGCCGCCAGTCGGAATGGGCACTGATGATGTTCGCAGTTGTTGAGTGTTTGCGGACATTGATCATGAGAACGATCAAGCCGATCGAGCAATTAGTACCGGTAAGCTGAACCCATCACTGGGATTACACACCCGGCCTATCAACGTGGTCGTCTTCCACGGCTCTCAAGGGATATCTCGTTTTGAGGTGGGTTTCCCGCTTAGATGCATTCAGCGGTTATCCCGACCGTACATAGCTACCCTGCACTGCGGCTGGCGCCACAACAGGTCCACCAGAGGTACGTCCACCCCGGTCCTCTCGTACTAAGGGCAGATCCTCTCAAATATCCTACACCCACGGCAGATAGGGACCGAACTGTCTCACGACGTTCTGAACCCAGCTCACGTACCACTTTAATCGGCGAACAGCCGAACCCTTGGGACCTTCTCCAGCCCCAGGATGTGATGAGCCGACATCGAGGTGCCAAACGATTCCGTCGATATGGACTCTTGGGAATCATCAGCCTGTTATCCCCGGCGTACCTTTTATCCGTTGAGCGATGGCCCTTCCACGCGGGACCACCGGATCACTATGGCCGTCTTTCGACTCTGCTCGACTTGTCAGTCTCGCAGTCAGGCAGGCTTATGCCATTGCACTCAACGAGCGATTTCCGACCGCTCTGAGCCCACCTTCGCACGCCTCCGTTACTCTTTGGGAGGCGACCGCCCCAGTCAAACTGCCTGCCATGCGCTGTCTCGGACCCGGATGACGGGTCGCGGTTAGACATCCATGACGATAAGGGTGGTATTTCAAGGATGACTCCACCAGAGCTGGCGCCCCGGCTTCAAAGTCTACCACCTATCCTACACATGCCGACACGAATGCCAGCGCAAAGCTACAGTAAAGGTGCACGGGGTCTTTCCGTCTGACCGCAGGAACCCCGCATCTTCACGGGGAATTCAATTTCACTGAGTCTATGCTGGAGACAGCGGGGAAGTCGTTACGCCATTCGTGCAGGTCGGAACTTACCCGACAAGGAATTTCGCTACCTTAGGACCGTTATAGTTACGGCCGCCGTTTACCGGGGCTTCAATTCGGAGCTTGCACTCCTCCTTTTAACCTTCCGGCACCGGGCAGGCGTCAGACCCTATACGTCATCTTACGATTTCGCAGAGCCCTGTGTTTTAGTTAAACAGTCGCTACCCCCTGGTCTGTGCCCCTCCGGCCTGGTTGCCCAAGTCGAAGGCCTCCTTATCCCGAAGTTACGGAGGTAAATTGCCGAGTTCCTTCAGCATAGTTCTCTCAAGCGCCTTGGTATACTCTACCAGTCCACCTGTGTCGGTTTAGGGTACGGTCTAATGTTGGAGCTATTTCCAGGAACCGCTTGGAAGCCAGGTCAATCCAATAAGACCTGACAGCGTACGCGATCCGTCACTACCAACTGGCTGAGGAATATTCACCTCATTCCCATCGACTACGCCTTTCGGCCTCGCCTTAGGGGCCGGCTAACCCTGCGGAGATTAACTTTACGCAGGAACCCTTGGACTTTCGGCGACAGTGTCTTTCACACTGTTTGTCGTTACTCATGTCAGCATTCGCACTTCCAATACCTCCAGCAGCCCTCACGGGTCCGCCTTCATTGGCTTATGGAACGCTCCGCTACCGCGCATCCGAAGATGCACCTTAAGCTTCGGCTCGTGGCTTGAGCCCCGTTACATTTTCGGCGCAGGAACCCTTATTTAGACCAGTGAGCTGTTACGCTTTCTTTAAAGGATGGCTGCTTCTAAGCCAACCTCCTGGTTGTTTTGGGATTCCCACATCCTTTCACACTTAGCCACGAATTAGGGGCCTTAGCTGTAAGTCAGGGTTGTTTCCCTCTCCACGACGGACGTTAGCACCCGCCGTGTGTCTCCCGCGCAGTACTTCTCGGTATTCGGAGTTTGGTTAGGCTTGGTAATACGGTAAGTACCCCGCACCCATCCAGTGCTCTACCCCCGAGAGTATTCACGCGAGGCGCTACCTAAATAGCTTTCGCGGAGAACCAGCTATTTCCGAGTTTGATTGGCCTTTCACCCCTAGCCACAAGTCATCCGAGACTTTTTCAACAGGCACCGGTTCGGTCCTCCAGTAGGTGTTACCCTACCTTCAACCTGCTCATGGCTAGATCACCCGGTTTCGGGTCTAATCCGACGAACTGAACGCCCTGTTCAGACTCGCTTTCGCTGCGCCTACACCTACCGGCTTAAGCTTGCTCGTCAGATTAAGTCGCTGACCCATTATACAAAAGGTACGCGGTCACTCAGGACGAACCTTGAGCTCCCACTGTTTGTAAGCATTCGGTTTCAGGTGCTATTTCACTCCCCTCGTCGGGGTGCTTTTCACCTTTCCCTCACGGTACTTGTTCACTATCGGTCGCTGAGGAGTACTTAGGCTTGGAGGGTGGTCCCCCCACGTTCAGACAGGATTTCACGTGTCCCGCCTTACTCATGTCCCAACTGTTCGCAGATCCGTACGGGGCTATCACCCATTGATGCGTGGCTTCCCAACCACTTCCGGTAACTCACAGTCAGGCACTGGCCTGGTCCGCGTTCGCTCGCCACTACTAACGGAGTCTCGTTGATGTCCTTTCCTCCAGGTACTTAGATGTTTCAGTTCCCTGGGTTAGCTTTGAACCCCTATGTATTCAGAGTTCAAT
>NZ_SLZF01000020.1 GCF_004341515.1 Allobosea sp. BK604 | reverse complement strand
GCTTACGCGCCCCATCCGCCTGGCCCCGGACGACCCGGAGCAACTCACAACATACAGGATTGCTTCGTCGGCTGCGCCTCCTCGCAATGACGGCGATGTCTCACGCCAGCCGGTTGCGGAACATCCACGCCGCCACCGGCAGGGTCGCGGCCGCGATCGCGACCAGCGCCAGCATCTCCGGCAGGAGCTGCGCTATCCCCGCGCCTTCGAGATAGACCTGCTGTGTGATCGAGATCGCGTAGCGCAGCGGGTTGATATAGGTGAAATACTGCAGCACCTGCGGCATGTTGCCGATCGGCGCGGTCAGCCCCGAGAGCAGCATGAACGGCATCAGCAGCACGAAACTGCCGATCATCGCCTGCTGCATCGTCCCGGCGATGGAGGAGATGAACAGCCCGATCCCGACCGAGGCCGCCAGGAAGAGTACGAGCCCGAGATAGAGCATGCCATAGCTCCCCGAGAACGGGATGCGGAACCAGAGCTGCGCCACCAGCAGGATCATCGTCGCCTGCACCAGCCCGACCATCATCGCCGGGATCGCCTTGCCGACCATGATCTCGGAGGGGCGGAACGGCGTCACCAGCAACTGGTCGAACGTGCCTTCCTCGCGCTCGCGCGCCACCGACATCGCCGTCAGCATCAGCGTCATCATCATGGTGATGGTGCCGACCAGCGCCGGGATCATGTACCAGCGCGTCTCCAGGCTGGGATTGTACCAGGCCCGCGTCGTGATCAGCACCGGCGCGCCGGAGCGCCCATGTGAGGCCTGCCATTCCGCGGCGAAGCCCGAGACGATCTGGCTGACATAGCCCTGCGCCGTGCCGGCCGTGTTCGAGTTGCGCCCGTCGGCGATGACCTGGACCGAGGGTGAGGCGCCGGCCTCCAGCCCGCGCTGGAAATCCTGCGGGATGGTGATCACCAGGAGCGCCCGCTGGTCGTTGATGAACTCGGCGATCTGCCTGTCGAGATCGAGCGTGGCGACGCGGGTGAACACGCCGGAGCCGTCGAGGCGCGAGATCAGCGCGCGCGAGGCGGCGCTGCGATCATGGTCGAGCAGGGCATAGGAGACGTTGTTCAGGTCGTAGGTCGCGGCATAGCCGAAGACCAGGCACTGGATCACCGGCGGGCCGATCAGGCTGATCCGGCTCTTGGGGTCCTTCAGGATCGCCAGCAATTCCTTGCGGATCAGGGCGATGATGCGCAGCAGCGTGTCGAGCATGGCTTTAGCCGATCCTCTTGCGCGTGGCCCGGATGGCGAGCGCGATCAGCAGCGTCGCCATGAAGGCGAGCACGGCCGCGTTCGGCAGGATCACCGGCCAGATGTCGCCCGCCAGGAACAGGGTCTGCAGGATGCTGACGAAATAGCGCGCCGGGAAGACATGCGTCAGCGCCTGGATCGCCATCGGCATGCTGCGGATGTCGAACATGAAGCCCGACAGCATCATCGCCGGCAGGAAGGTGACGATGATGGTGATCTGGCTGGCGACGAACTGGCTCTTGGTCGCGGAGGAGATCAGGAGCCCGATGCCGAGCGCGACGATCAGGTAGAGCATCGAGGCGATGACCAGCAGCGTCAGCGAGCCGCGGATCGGCACGTGGAACAGCAGCTTGGCGCCCGCGATCGAAAGCGCCAGCCCGAGCATGCCGAGCACGAAATAGGGCACGGTCTTGCCGAGCAGGATTTCGGTCGAGCGCACCGGCGTGACGAACAGCGCCTCGAACGTGCCGCGCTCCCATTCGCGCGCGACGACGAGCGCCGTCAGCAGCGCGCCGATCAGCGTCATCACCAGCACGATCAGGCCGGGCACCAGGAAATAGCTGCTGTTATTGGCGTCGTTGAACCACATCCGGTTCTCGACGTCGATCGGCGGCGCGGCGGTGACGCGCCCGAGCGCCGCCTCCCGCGCCATCCAGGTCGCGATCGCACCCTGCGCATAGCCGAGCGAGATGCGCGCGGTATTGGCGTCGGTGCCGTGCACCAGCACCTGGATCTCGGCATTGCCCTGCTCCATGCGGCGGGCGAAATCTGGCGGGATGCGCACGATGGCGTTGACCGTGCGGCTGAGCAGCATGCGCTCGGCCTCGGCCATGGTCTTGACCTCGCGCGCGTTGAAATAGTCGGAGAGCTCGAAGCCGGAGGCGGCGCCGCGCGCCTCGGCCGAGTTCTCCTCCATCACGATCGCGACCGGCACGTTCTTGAGGTCGAAGGAGAGCCCGTAGCCGAACAGGACCAGCAGGATCATCGGCATGACGATGCCGACGATGATGCTGCTCGGATCGCGGAAGACCTGCCAGGTCTCCTTGCGGATCAGCGCTGCGATGCGCCGCCGCCGGCCCCGGCCGGGGCTATGCTCGACGACCGCGCTCATGCTGCGCGCCTTTGCTCGCGTGCCTCTTCGACAATGGCGATGAAGGCGTCCTCCATCGTCGCCTCGCGTCCCTCCTGCGGCTTCGCCCGGGCGCGGATCTCGGCCGGCGTGCCTTCGGCGAGGTTGCGCCCGGCATCGAGGATGATGATCCGGTCGCAATACTCCGCCTCTTCCATGAAATGCGTCGTCACGATCACCGTGACGCCCTGCTCGGAGAGCGAGGTGATGCGGCCCCAGAATTCGCGCCGAGCCATCGGGTCGGCTCCGCTGGTCGCCTCGTCGAGGAAGAGGATGTCCGGCTCGTGCAGCAGGGCCGCACCCATGGCGAGCCGCTGCTTGAAGCCGCCGGGGAGCTGGATGCTCGGCAGCCGGGAAAACTGGTCGAGCTCGAATTGCTGCTTCGCCCAGGCGATGCGTTGCCGCTTGCGGCGCCCGCGCAGCCCATAGGCGCTGGCGAAGAAGTCGAGATTCTCGTCGACGCTGAGCTGCCCGTAGAGCGAGAATTTCTGTGCGACATAGCCGAGCTTCTGGCGCGCCTCCGCCCGCGACGTCCGGAGATCCGCGCCGGCGACGCGCAGCCGTCCTTGCGAGGCCGGCAGCAGCCCACAGAGCATGCGAAAGGTCGTGCTCTTGCCGGCACCGTTGGGGCCGAGCAGCCCGTAGATCTCGCCGCGGCGGACTTTGAAGCTGACATGATCGACGGCGGTGAAATCGCCGAAGGTCCGCACGAGATCGTCGACCTCGACGGCGACCTCGCCGCCAGCGCCGGAAACCGGCCGGTCGAGCTCCATCGCGCTGCGTTCGGCCCGCTCGGCGACATCGGCGAAGAGCACCATGAAGCCGTCCTCGAAACGCGGCGTGGCCGGCCTGCCCGAGACCTCCTGCCCGTCGAGCGCGACGCGCTCGTCCGCGCTTTCCAGCACGATGCGGACCTGGCCGGCCTCGGGGACGGCGTCGATCACGCCTTTCTGCTGGAACAGCTTGGCCTGCAGTGAGCGGGCCGGCATGCCCTCCGGCGTCGCGACGATGAAGACCCGGTCCTTGGCCTCGGCCGTGATCTCCTCGGGCGTGCCCTGCGCCAGCACCTCGCCGGCATGCATGACCACCGCATGGTCGCAGAGCTCGGCCTCGTCGAGATAGGAGGTGCTGACCACGACGGTCAGCCCGTCCTCGCGCACCAGCTTGAGCACGATCTCCCAGAGCTCGCGGCGCGAGAGCGGGTCGACGCCGACAGTCGGCTCGTCGAGCAGCAGGAGTTCGGGCGCCCGCACCAACGTGCAGGCAAGGCCGAGCTTCTGCTTCATGCCGCCGGAGAGCTTGCCGGCCAGTCGCTCGCGGAAGCGGCCGAGCTGGGTCATCTCGAACAAGCGGGGGTAGATCTCCTTCCGCTGCGCCGGCGCGATGCCGTGCAGGTCGGCATAGAGGTCGAGATTCTCCTGGACGCTCAGATCCTCATAGAGCCCGAATTTCTGCGGCATGTAGCCGATGCGGTCCTGCACCTGCTGCGGATCGTCAGCGACCTTGAACCCGACGACCTCCAATTCGCCCCGCTCCTGCGACATCAGCCCGGCGATCAGCCTGAGCAGCGTCGTCTTGCCGGCGCCGTCCGGGCCGACCAGCGCCGTCAGCGTGCCGGCCTTGGCCTCGAAGGAGACATCGTCAAGCGCCTTCACGATCTCGCCGGTCTCGCGCTTGAAGCTCTTGTGCAGGCCTCGCGCCGCGACCAGCGCTGCTGGCGCGTCGGGGTTCATGTCTGCGGCTTTCCGTCGGCGTTCTGCGGCACCGCCTTCGGCTCGGCCCCCGGCAGCAGCCTCACCGTCGCGGGCATGCCGAGCCGCAGCACGTCGGCCGGGTCCTCGACGAAGACGCGTACCTCGTAGACCAGGCTGGTGCGCAGGTCCTCGGTCTGCACCGTCTTCGGCGTGAACTCGGCGACCGGCGAGATGAAGCCGATCCAGCCGTCGAGCGGCTTGTCGGGGAAGGAGTCGGAGATCACCTGCGTACGCTCTCCCGGCCGGATATGACCGAGCTTGGGTTCCGGCACGTAGCTGCGCACCCATTTCGTGCTGCGCTCGGCCACGGAGAAGACCGGCCGCATCGGCGAGGCCATCTCGCCCGGTTCCATCAGCCGCGAGCGCACGATCGCCTCGAAGGGCGCCTTGAGCTCGGCATCGACGAGCTGCTGCTGGATCAGCGCGAGCTGGGCCTCGCTCGCCTGCACCTGCGCCTCGGCTTGCTTGATGTCCTCGATCCGCGGCCCGACCAGTGCGAGATCGAGCGCGCTCTTCGCCACGGCGAGCCTGGCGTTGGCCATCTCGGCCGATGCCCTGGCGATGTCGAGCTCCTGCTGGCTGACGGAGGCGGCTGAGAGATTGCGGCGACGCTCATATTGCGCGGAGGCGTTGACGTAATCGGCACGGGCCGAATTGAGATTGGAGCGAGCTTGCTCGATCTCCTCGGGCCTGGTGCCGTTGCGCAGCTTGAGCAGCACTGCCTTCTGCGAGGCCAGCGCGGCTTCGGCTTGCGCGACCTGCGGCTTCAGGCGCGACGTGTCGAGCCGCGCCAGCACCTGCCCGGCGCGGACGATGTCGCCTTCCTCGACCAGCACGGCGGCGATGCGCTCGTTTCCGTTGAAGGCGAGCGAGGCCTGGCGCAGGTCGACATTGCCATAGAGCGTCAGCTCGTCACCGGTCTTCGGGCGATGCAGGTACCACCACGCGCCACCACCGGCGGCGCCGAGAATGGCGAGGACGAGAAGGATGCGGATTGGCTTGCTCATGGCGCAAAAATACCGCCGCCGCCTCAGAAGTCAAATTTAAATTTAAACTCCATCTTTGATTTATCGCAATGCCGCGTTATGGTCTGCGCATGATGCGCAAATCACCCCGAAAGGTTTCCGGTCGCCGCGAGGACGGCGCCGCGACCAAGGCTCAGATTCTGGAAGCAGCTGGCGAGGTCTTTGCCGAGAAGGGCTTCGAGCGGACGACCGGCAAGGAGATCGCCGAGCGAGCCGGCACCAACTCGGCCGCCGTGAACTATTATTATGGCGGGATCGACGGGCTCTATGCCGAGGTGCTGGTCGAGGCGCACCGGCGCCTGGTGACCTACGACACCTTGCGCGCGCTTGCCGATGCGCCGGGCGAGCCCGCCGACAAGCTGCGCATGCTCATCCGCATGGTGGTGATGACGGTGACCGGCCCGGCCTCCTGGCCGCTACGGGTGCTGAGCCGAGAGATCCTGTCGCCGTCGCCGGCCTTCGTCGTGCTGAAGGAGCGTGAGATCCTGCCGAAGAAGCGCGTCGTGACCGGGCTCATCGGCGATATCCTGGGGCTGCCGCATGATCACGACGCCGTGGCGCGCTCTGTGCTCAGCGTCGTCTCGCCCTTCGTCGTCATGCTGGTCGGCGACCGGGCGGTGCTCGGCCAGATCTTTCCCGGCCTGGCCTCCGGCCCGCCCGCGATCGAGGAGATCATCGCGCATTACCAGCGCTTCGCCTTCGGCGGGCTCGCGGCCGTGGCGGCGGAGCTTGAGGGTCGGAAGGTGGCCTAAGGCCTGTGCCCATCATGCGGCAGCGGCGAGCGCCTCTGGATCAGGTCGTCCTTGGCGAAGAGCACGGCGAGCCAGTCGACGAAGACGCGCACCTTGTTGGAGAGGTGGCGGTTCGGCGGATAGATGATGTGCAGCGGCTTCGGCGCCGAGCACCAGTTGGTCAGGATCGGCACGAGCGCGCCTGACGCCACATGCTCCTGCAGCATGAAGGTCGGTGCCTGGACGACGCCGAGCCCGGCGAGGGCCGCCGCGATATAGCCCGTGCCTTCGTTCAGCGAGACGATGTAGTTGCCCCTGATCTCATGGGCTTCCTTGCCGCCGGCATAGGTAAAGGGGGCGGTCCGGCTGGTGCCGGCATAGCGGTAGCCGACGATGAAATGCTCGCCCTCCAGGTCGGTCGGAGATTGCGGCACGCCGTGCTTCTGGAGGTAGGACGGCGAGGCGGCGGTCTCCATGTACATCTCGCCGATGCGCCGGGCGATCAGGTTCTGGTCGGCGATCTCGCCGCCACGGATGGCGCAGTCGAGATTCTCCGCCAGCAAGTCGGCCGGCCGGTCGCTCAGGCCGAGATCGAGCTGGATCTCGGGATAGCGCTCGTGGAACTCGGCGAGATTGGGAATGATCACGCGCAGCGCCAGCGAGGTGCTGCAATCGACGCGAAGGCGTCCACTGGGACGGGCCTGCGACGAGGCCATGCTGCCGTCGAGCTCGTCGATCTCGTTCAGCACGCGCAGCGCGCGCTCGTAATAGGCCGCGCCATCCATCGTCACCGTGACGCGCCGCGTCGTGCGGTTGAGCAGTTTGGCGCGCAGATGCGTTTCCAATTGCTGGATGTGCTTGGTCACCGTCGGCTTGGGCATGTCGAGCAGGTCGGCGGCGCGGCTGAAGCTGCCGGCCTCGACCACGCGGGTGAAGGCGCGCATGGCGCTGAGCTGGTCCATCACACTCCCCGGGCGAAAGGCGAGATCACGTGATTATTTCTATACGGAAATAATGAATGAGCAAAGTGGCGGTTTATTCCAAAAAGTGCGTCGCCTAAATGATGGTGCACCGCAACAGCGCCGTCGAGCCTGTCATGTCCGCTCTCAAGGCCCTTTCTGAAAGCCACCCAGCCGCGATCACGCGGCGCGAGGTCACGCTTGCGGCCAAGCCCGAGCCGCTTGCAGCCCGGATCTATGCAGCCGAGGGCGTCGGGAAAAGTCCCATCCTCGTCATGCATCTCCATGGCGGCACCTTCAACGACGGCTCGCTCGAGACTGGCGAGGCCGTTGCCACGGTTCTCGCACGTGCGGGTGCGGCGGTGGTCTCGATCGCCTATCCGCTCGCGCCGGAGCACCGTTTTCCGGACGTGCTCGAAGCCGCCTTCGGCGGGCTGGAGGCCGTCTACAAGAACCGCGGCCGGTGGGCTGCCAAGGGTGCGCCGCTTTACGTCGCGGGTGAGGAGGCCGGTGGCAATCTGGCTGCGGCGCTGGCGATGATGGCACGTGACCGCCAGGGCCCGCCGCTCGCCGGCCAGATCCTGCTTTCGCCCATGCTCGACGCCTGCCTCGGCACCTATTCCTTCCGCGCCGCCGATGCCGGCCCGGTCGGCTGCCGCTGGGCCGATGGCTGGCACGATTATCTCGGCTCGCCCGACAAGGCGGCCCATCCCTATGCCGCCCCGCTCGGCGCCTCGCGCCTGGCCGGGCTCGCGCCCGCCCTGCTGATCACCGCCGAGGACGATCTGATGCGGGACGAAACAGCCGATTACGGCCGCAGGCTCCAGGAAGCGGGTGTTCCCGTCCATTTCCACGTGCAACCTGCGCCGAGCAACTGGCCCGAGGCTTACGCCGAGGGTGTCAAGGAAGGCTCCTGCCTCTGTCTGGCACGTGACCATGTAAGCAAGTTCTACGAGTTCACCGCGCCGTCCTGACCCGGACGACGCGGCGCTAATCGCTTTCAAATCCCTCGATAAGGAATGAACCCATGATTCAGGGAACGATCCGTCGTGCCTTGGTGGGCGGCAGCCTGGCCGCCTCCGTCTCTCTTGCCGCCCTGCTGCTCGTCGCCAACGGCGCCAACAAGGCGCAGGGCGACACCGCGCCTGCCGCTCCGCCCGCGACTCCGGTCTCGGTCGCCACGGTCGAGCAGCGCGACCTCATCAACTGGGCCGAATATTCCGGCCGGCTCGAGGCGGTCGATCGCGTCGAGATCCGCTCGCGCGTCTCCGGCGTGGTCGAGGCGGTGCATTTCCAGCAGGGCAATCTGGTCAAGCAGGGCGACCTGCTCTTCAGCATCGACCAGGCGCCCTATCAGGCCGAGTTCGAGCGGGCACAGGCCCAGGTCGTCGCCGCCGAGGCCCGCGTCGCGCTCGCCGCCACCGAATATGAGCGCGGCCAGAAGCTGATGACGACGCAGAATGTCTCGCAGCGCGACCTCGACACCAGGCTGAACACGCTCAAGGAAGCGCAGGCCAACGTGAAGGCGGCCCAGGCGGCTGAGCAGACCGCCCGGCTCAACCTCGACTACACCCAGGTTCGCGCCCCGATCAGCGGCCGGATCGGCCGACTCGAGGTCACCATCGGCAATCTGATCGCGGCCGGCGCCGGCTCATCGCTGCTGACGACCCTGGTCTCGGTCGATCCGATCTATGCCGGCTTCAATGCCGACGAGAAGGCCGTGCTCCAGGCGCTCGCCACGCTGCCGCCAAGCAGTGGCGGCCCGCGCAGGCTCGATCTGATCCCGGTCCAGATGGGCACGGCGACAAGCGAGGGCACGCCGATCACCGGCAAGCTCCAGTTCGTCGACAATGCCGTCGATGCCGGCAGCGGCACGGTGCGCGTGCGCGCCATCTTCGACAACAAGGACGGCACGCTGATGCCGGGCCAGTTCGTCCGCATCCGCATGGGCCAGGCCCGCACCGAGCCGGCGCTCGTCATCAACGAGCGCGCCGTCGGCACCGACCAGAGCAAGAAATTCGTCTTCGTGGTCGGCCCCGACAGCAAGGCTGCCTGGCGCGAGATCACGCTCGGCGCCGGCAGCGAGGGCCTGCGCATCGTCACCAGCGGGCTGAAAGCCGGCGAGCAGATCGTCGTCAACGGCCTGCAGCGCATCCGCGACGGTGCGACCGTCGTGCCCGCGCAGGTGCCGATGGCCGAGAAGAGCGAGCTGCGCCAGCAGCTCGCCAAGAACCAACCCAGCAAAAGCACTGACGTCGCCCAGCGCTGACGTCGTGATCCGGAACTTTCACCCCGGCACATCCTAGCCGCGGGCCTTTTTCAGGCCTGCGGCAACGCCGGAGGTCTGGCCGAGGGGGCCGACATGAATCTCTCAAAATTCTTCATCGACCGCCCGATCTTCGCGGGCGTTCTCTCCGTCCTGATCCTGGTCGCCGGCCTGCTCGCGCTGCGCGCCCTGCCGATCTCGGAATATCCCGAGGTCGTGCCGCCGACCGTGGTGGTGCGCGCGCAATATCCCGGCGCCAATCCGCGCGTCATCGCCGAGACCGTGGCGACACCGATCGAGGAGCAGATCAACGGCGTCGAGGGCATGCTCTACATGTCCAGCCAGGCGACGACCGACGGCGTGATGACGCTGAACGTTACGTTCAAGCTCGGCACCGACCCGGACAAGGCGCAGCAGCTCGTCCAGAACCGCGTCTCCCAGGCCGAGCCGCGGCTGCCGGAGGAGGTGCGCCGCTTCGGCGTCACCACGGTCAAGAGCTCGCCGGACCTGACGATGGTGGTGCACATCACCTCGCCGAACGGCCGCTACGACATGACCTATCTGCGCAACTACGCCGTCCTCAACGTCAAGGACCGGCTGGCGCGCATCGATGGCGTCGGCCAGGTCCAGCTCTTCGGCTCCGGCGACTATTCGCTGCGCGTCTGGCTCGACCCGCAGAAGATGGCCGAGCACGGCCTCTCGCCGAGCGATGTCGTCAACGAGATCCGCGCCCAGAACGTCCAGGCCGCCGCCGGCGTCATCGGCTCCTCGCCGAATGCGCCCGGCCTAGACCTGCAGCTCTCGGTGAACGCTCAGGGGCGCCTCCAGAACGAGGAGGAGTTCGGCGAGATCATCATCAGGACGAGCGCCTCGGGGGCGGTCACCCGCCTGCGCGACGTCGCCCGTATCGAGCTTGGCGCGGCCGATTACGCTCTGCGCTCGCTGCTCAATGGCAAGTCGGCCGTCGCCGTCCCGGTCTTCCAGGCGCCGAACTCGAACGCCATCGCCATTGCCGACCATGTCCGCGAGGTGATGCACGAGATCAAGCAGAACATGCCCGAGGGCGTCGACTACTCGATCGTCTACGACACGACCCAGTTCGTCCGTGCCTCGATCGAGGCCGTCGTCCACACGCTGCTGGAGGCGATCGCGCTCGTCGTCCTCGTCGTCATCGTCTTCCTGCAGACCTGGCGGGCCTCGATCATCCCGCTCGTCGCCGTGCCGGTCTCGGTCATCGGCACCTTCGCGGTGATGTATCTCTTCGGCTTCTCGATCAACGCGCTCTCGCTCTTCGGCCTGGTGCTGGCGATCGGCATCGTCGTCGACGACGCGATTGTCGTGGTCGAGAATGTCGAGCGCAACATCGAGAATGGCTTGGCCCCGCGCGAGGCGACCTACAAGGCGATGCGCGAGGTCTCAGGCCCGATCATCGCGATCGCGCTCGTGCTCGTCGCGGTCTTCGTGCCGCTCGCCTTCATCAGCGGCCTGACCGGCCAGTTCTATCGCCAGTTCGCACTGACCATCGCGATCTCGACGGTGATCTCGGCGATCAACTCGCTGACGCTCTCGCCGGCGCTGGCGGCGCTGCTGCTGAAGGGGCACCACGCCCCGAAGGACGCGCTGACCCGCTTCATGGATGCGGTGTTCGGCTGGTTCTTCCGCGGCTTCAACCGCGTCTTCCATCGCGGTTCGGAGGCCTATGGCGGCGGCGTCAAGCGCATCCTGGGCCGCAAGACGATCATGATGGTGGTCTATATCGGCCTGGTCGGCCTGACGGTCGGCCTGTTCCGTACCATTCCCGGCGGCTTCGTCCCAGGGCAGGACAAGCAGTACCTCGTCGGCTTCGCCCAGCTTCCCGATGCGGCCACGCTCGACCGCACCGAGGACGTCATCCGCCGCATGGACGAGATCGCGCTGAAGCATCCCGGCGTCGAGAACGCGATCTCCTTCCCGGGCCTCTCGATCAACGGCTTCACCAACTCGTCCAACGCGGGCATCGTCTTCGTCGGCCTGAAGCCCTTCGAGCAGCGCAAGACTCCGGACCTGAACGGCGCGGCGATCGCCATGCAGCTCAACAAGGAGTTCGCCGGCATCAAGGAGGCGTTCATCGCCATGTTCCCGCCGCCGCCCGTCCAGGGCCTCGGCACGATCGGCGGCTTCAAGCTGCAGATCGAGGATCGCGCCGGCCTCGGCTACAAGGCGCTCGACGAGGCGACCAAGGCCTTCATGGCCAAGGCCGCGACGGCGCCCGAGCTCGCCGGCATGTTCTCGAGCTTCCAGGTCAATGTCCCGCAGCTCTATACCGATATCGACCGCACCAAGGCCCGCCAGCTTGGCGTCGCCGTCACCGATGTGTTCGACACGCTGCAGATCTATCTCGGCTCGTCCTATGTGAACGACTTCAACAAGTTCGGCCGCACCTATACGGTGCGCGTCCAGGCCGACGCGCCCTTCCGCGCCTATGCCGAGGATATCGGCAAGCTGAAGGTCCGCTCGAAGACCGGCGAGATGGTGCCGCTCAGCGCCGTGCTGAACGTGCGCAACGACACCGGCCCGGAACGCGCCATGCGCTATAACGGCTTCCTCAGCGCCGACATCAATGCCGGCGCCGCCCCGGGCTATTCCTCCGGCCAGGCCCAGGCCGCCGCCGCGCGCATCGCCGAGGAGACGCTGCCCAAGGGCTTCGCCTTCGAATGGACCGAGCTGACCTATCAGGAGATCCTGGCCGGCAACTCCTCGCTGCTCGTCTTCCCGTTGGCGATCCTGCTCGTCTTCCTGGTGCTGGCCGCCCAGTATGAGAGCCTGACGCTGCCCATCGCGATCATCATGATCATCCCGATGGGCCTGCTCGCGGCGATGACCGGCGTCTGGTACACTGGCGGGGACAACAACGTCTTCACCCAGATCGGCCTCGTCGTCCTGGTCGGACTATCGGCCAAGAACGCGATCCTCATCGTCGAATTCGCGCGCGAGCTCGAATTCGAGGGCAGGACTCCGGTCGAAGCCGCGATCGAGGCCAGCCGCCTGCGCCTGCGTCCGATCCTGATGACCTCGCTCGCCTTCATCATGGGCGTGGTCCCGCTGGTGACCTCGACCGGCGCCGGCGCCGAGATGCGGCAGGCGATGGGCATCGCAGTCTTCGCAGGCATGATCGGCGTCACCGCCTTCGGCATCTTCCTGACGCCGGTCTTCTACGTGCTGATGCGTCAGCTCACCGGCAACAAGCCCCTGAAGAACATCGAGCAGGAGCTTGCCGAGCACGAAGTCCCCAAGGCGGCCTGACGTCTCCGCACGACATCGAGCCGTTCGAGAACGCGCCGGGCTGGTCCCCGGCGCGTTTTCATTTGGACCGGGGCTCCAGCCAACCGCGGTAATGCACGACAAGGCCGATCAGCGGCAGTGCGATCGGCGAGTCGAAATGGAAGCGGCCATCCTCCTGCCATTCCCGCGCCAGCGAGCGCGGCGCCAGCGCGAGCGGGAGGGGCAGCCGCCCGAGCCACCAGCGCTTCAGATGCATGGCAAGGCCCGTCTCGCCGGCGGCGAGATGGAAGCCGAAGCGCAGCAACCCGAAGTGCTCGACCAGGAATTCGCCATCCTGCGAGAGCTCGCTCCTGAAGCGTTTGCCGGAGAAGTCGCGGGTCCAGGCCTCCACGCCGTCTTGCTCGTTGAACGAGACATGCAACGCATGCTCACCCTCGGCCGGAAAGCCGAAAAGGGCTGCGACCAACCGGGCAAGGGGGCTCTTGCCGCGCGTGACCGTCCCGCGCCCGCTTGCGCCATCGTCGCGCAGCACGCCATGCATGGCGCGGACAGCGTCCGGCATCCCGGCAAAACGTGATCCCAATACGCGTTCATAGAGCGCCGGCGGCTGCGGCAGCTCGGTTGTCTCATGGCGAATGGCGAGGCGGGAGAAGGCCGGCTCGAACTCGGCAAGCGTTAGCAACTCCCCGGCATCGCGCGCGCCGGGCGCGATGCTGCCGGTTGCCAATCGGTCGACCAGGATCGCCGCCGCCAGCCCCGGAATCTCCGGCCCGTCGCCGTTTTTGGCGATCAGCGTCCAGCGCCGCTCGACGCGCTTGCCGTCAGCGAAGCCGAACAGGCGAACGATCATGCCGGAACGATCGCTGCCGAGGCCGGCCGTCAGCTTCTGCGCTCGAAGCACCGGCGGCACGAAGCGAGTGAGGTCGAGCAGCCCCCAGCGCACCGGCCAGCTCGCCAGCCACAGCATCAGGTTCTGCCAGGCCATTTCGGTGCCGGCCCGGAAGCTCACGGCCGGCTTGCCCGGCAGCCTGTCGGGCATGAGCGACAGGTCCGGCACGTCGACGAGCCCGACGATCCGACCACGCAAAGGCGGCTCGCTCGCCACGGTGAAGTCGATCCGCTGCAGATCCTGCCAGCCATGGCCTGTCGTCTCGCGCCGGCCACGCCGAAGCGGGATCGGCTTGCCGATATAGGAAAAGATCGCCCTGGTGACCGAGGGCCCGGCCGTCGCCCGGTTCGAGGCGCTGATCGCCATCTCGACGGCGCTGACCCGCTCCATGCCGGCCGCAAGTTCGCGCACCGCCGCGCCCGAGAGCGCAGGCACGCTGGAGGCGCCGGCGATCACCGCCACGCCTGCCGCGCGCGCTGCCTCATCGAGCGCGCCGATCCCGGCGACGAAATCGCGTCCGTCGGCAATGTCGAGATAATGGCAGCCCGCCGCGATGCAGGCCCGCGCCACGTCATAGCCCGCGCCCTGGAACGGTCCTGCCGCATCGATCAGGGCAACGGGCCTGTGCTCGGCCAGCGCCGCCGAGAGCCCGTTGTCGCGATCGATCACGAGGGGAACGAGGCCCGGCTGTTGGGCGCAGAAGCGCTCGGCCTTCTCGCGGTTGCGGCCGCCGACCAGCACCTCGTGCCCGGCACTGGCCAGCCGTCGTGCGATGCGGGCGCCGAAGCCGCCATAACCGCCGAGCAGGAGGATCTTCACAGGATGCGGTCCGCGACGTCGGGTGTCGGCCGCCAGCAGGTTTCGCGCTTTCCGAACCAGCGATAGCGGTTGCGGGCGACGAGGCGATAGAGCCTGTCGCGCAGGGCGCGCGGAACGAGCTTGGCGATCCGCGCCGCGCGCCAGGGCCAGCCGAGCCCAGTGGCAATGCCGATCACGGCATCCGAATGGCTGAGTACCCGCCCATTCTCGACGAGGAGCATTGTCTGGAAATCCTCGGTCGGCAGGCCGAGCCGGCGGTAGAGCTCCTGGCCGATCACTCCCTGCGCCGTCGTCAGATTGAAGCGGCGCGCATGGTCGTGGCGCAGCACGAACTGCGCCTGTACCGAACACATGACGCAATCGCCGTCGAAGACGATCAGCGGCCGCCCGCGAGTCCTGGCCGCTAACTCCGGCCCAAAGTCCGCAGGCGCCCGAACCGACAGCCCAAGCGACCGCAGAGGCCAGCCGATCAGCCCGCTCACCATTGCCGCCAGAACCCATGGCCCTGGTGGAATGCGGGACAACGGCCCGGCGATCCGATCGCGCAGGAAGGGCAGGGCGCGGCTGTCCGACTGGTAGACCGGCGTGAACAACGCGCTCATGCCCTGATAGAGCCGGACATGGCCACGGCGCAGCGCAACGGCCTTGCCGAGCGCGAGCGCCGGATCGTCGTTCTCGCGCAGCGCCTTGGCCAGCGCATGGGCGTCGAGCAGCGCCATGTTTGCGCCCTGGCCGAGCTGCGGGCTGGTCGAATGCCAGGAATCGCCGAGATGGATCAGCCCGGGCTCCGCCGGTCGCGCAAGTGTGCGCTGGGAATAGCGCGCGAAGGTGAGTTGTTCCGGCGTCCTGACCTGGTCGAGGAAGGGCGCGGTCGCCGGCCAGAGCTTCAGCACCTCCGCCTTCCAGGTCGCGAGCCCAGCCTGCCGCCAGGCATCGAGCGCGTCGGCCCGCAGGGACCAGAAGAAGGTGGCCTTCGGCCGCTCTTCTGGCGATGGACGTCCGATCGGCAGCACGCCGACCATCCGGCTGGCGCGCAGATAGCGCTGCTCCAGGGCGGCAGGGTCGAAGCCGGCGCCGTCGACCCAGTCGAGGCTCGCCCAGAAGGCGCCGTAGCTCAGCGCCCGCCCGGTCGGCGCCGCGAGCGGGCTCGAGGTGCCGAGCGCATCGACGACGAGATCGAATGGTCCGGCCTGCCCGCCGTCGGCGAAGCTCAGCACGCGGCGGCCATCCGGGGCGAGTTCCGCCGAGGTGACACCGCGCCCGGTGAGGATCGGAATCCGCGCGGCGCTCGCCGCGTTGTAGAGCGCGCCGAACAGCGCGGCGCGGTGGATGCCGATGCCATGGCCGGCACCGTTCCCGAGCGCGGCATAGCGCACGTCGAGCACGATGCGTTCTGACGGCACGGAACAGCCGAAGAGCCGGTCGATCCGCGCGCCGGCGGCGAGGATCTCGGCATCCAGCCCGAGCTCGTGCAGCACGGCGAGGCCGGTGGGCTGGATCATCAACCCGGAGCCGACCGGCTGCGGCGTCTCGAAGCGCTCGTAGATGGTGACGCGGTGCCCGTCGCGATGGAGCAGCAAGGCCGCAGCCAGTCCAGCCGGTCCGCAGCCCGCGATCGCGATTGTCCTGGTCGGCATGGGTCCATCGGGCGAGGCGTCGTCTACGCAGACGCTATGGTCTCGCCAGTCCCGCGGCAATGGGGCGTGCCGCCGCTCCCGTCATTGCGAGTGGCGTTAGCGACGAAGCAATCCAGGAGGACTGGGTGCCCGGTGCCCCTGGATTGCATCGCTGCGCTCGCAACGACGGGTGGCGTGTGTCAGCCCGCTCGATAGGTTCCGAGCCAACGCCGGACCTTGCGCCGATAGGCGAGATAGGGTTCGCCGAGCGATGTCGCGAGCACGCGCTCCTCGATCCGGACCTGCAGCCAGATCGTGATAAGCAGCGCCAGCGTGAGCGCCGCCTGGATCAGGTTGGGCAGGACGATGAACAGCCCGATGAACAGCAGGGCTTGGCCGACGAAGACCGGATTGCGCGAGATCGCGAAAGGGCCGCTCTCGACGATCGGCCCCTGTTCGCCCGCGGCGGCGCCGATCCGCCAGGAGGCGCCCATATACCGCTGCGAGATGATGGCGATGCACGCGCCGATGACGCAGAAGAGATGACCGAGCAGGTCGTACCAGGTGCCGTCGAACCAATGCGCGATCGGATCGTTCGCGATCGGATCGCCGAAGGCTGCGATGACGAGCGGCCAGAGCACGCTGCCGGCGAATGCGATGCGGAAGAGCAGGGCGGGGACCGTCTGCCCGCCGCCCTTGCCGAAGAGCCAGATCGGCCGCCCGGCCTCCTTGGCCAGGATCGCCGACATGGCGAGGAAGCTGATGACGTAGACGAGCACCATCAGGTAGCTCATCGCCTCCATCGCGGTCATCGCTGGTGCTCCCGTTCAGTCCGTCTTGCCGGCATCGAAGCGCAGCAGGCGCAGCGCATTGGCCGTGACGATCACCGTCGCGCCGGTATCGGCCAGGATCGCGACCCAGAGCCCGGTATAGCCAAAGATGCTGGTCACCAGGAAAACCGCCTTCAGGCCGAGCGCGATCGCGATATTCGCCCGGATATTGCCCATCGTCGCCCGCGCCAGCCGGATCAGCGCCGGCACGTCGCGCACCCGGCTCTTGAGCAGCGCGCCATCCGCCGTCTCCAGCGCGACATCGGTGCCCGAGCCCATGGCGACACCGACGGTCGCTGCCGCCAGCGCTGGGGCATCGTTGATGCCGTCGCCGACCATCATCACCGGCGTCGCCGCGGCATAGTCCTTGATCGCCGTGACCTTGCCGTCCGGCATCAGTTCGGCCTTGTGCTCCATGCCGAGCGCGCCGGCGATGGCCTGAGCCGTGCGGGCATTGTCGCCGGTCAGCATCACCGAGCGGATGCCGAGCTGCTTCAGCTCCGCCACGGCTTGCGCCGCATCCTCGCGCGGCTCGTCGCGCAAGGCGATCAGCCCGGCGAGCGTACCACCCGCGATGACGGCGGCGACCGTCTTGCCGGCGCTCTCCAGCTTGGCGACGGCGGCCTGCGCCTTGTCGTCGAAATCGGCGCGGCTTCCGGCATGGCGCGGCGCACCGACGAAAATCGCTTCGCCGCCGACCGTTCCGGTGACGCCCTGGCCGGCAATCGCGGTCGAGCCTGAGGCGGGTGCGAAGCCAATGGAATCGGCCTTGGCTCGGTCCAGCACTGCCTGAGCCAGCGGATGGCTCGACCCTGCCTCGACCGC
Organism: Allobosea sp. BK604; assembly: GCF_004341515.1. Taxonomy (GTDB): domain Bacteria; phylum Pseudomonadota; class Alphaproteobacteria; order Rhizobiales; family Beijerinckiaceae; genus Allobosea. The sequence continues at coordinate 3,316 of NZ_SLZF01000020.1, read as the reverse complement.
CGCCGCCAACGCCACGACCTCGCGTTCCGTCCGCCCGAGGGCGATGACGTCGGTGACGCGCGGCGTGCCTTGCGTCAGCGTGCCGGTCTTGTCGAAGGCGACGATGCCGGTCTTCGCTGCAGCCTCGATCACGACGCCGCCCTTCATCAGCAGGCCGCTGCGAGCGCCGGCCGAGAGCGAGGCCGCGATCGCCGCCGGCACCGAGATCACCAGCGCGCAGGGGCAGCCGATCAGCAGCAGCGCCAGCGCCCGGTAGATCCAGACCGACCATTCGCCGCCGAAGAACAGCGGTGGCACCACCAGCACGAGCAGCGCCAGCCCGACGATCGCGGGCATATAGACGCGCGAGAAGCGGTCGATGAAGCGCTCGGTCGGCGCCCGCGCCTCCTGCGCCTCCTCGACCAGGCGGATGATGCGGGAGATGGTGTTGTCCTCCGCCGCCTTGCTGACGCGCACGCGCAAGGCCGCCTCGCGATTGACCGAGCCGGCATAGACCGCCTCGCCGACGCCCTTGGTCTTCGGCACGGATTCGCCGGTCACCGGGCTTTCGTCGATGCCGGAGACGCCGTTGGTGATCTCGCCATCGGCCGAGATGCGGTCGCCGGGACGCACGAGCACGGTCTGGCCGATCCTGAGCGCGGCGGCATCGACCTGCCGCGTCGAGCCGTTTTCCTCGATCAGCGCGGTCTTCGGCACGAGCTCGCCGAGCGCGCGGATCGAGGCGCGGGCGCGATCCGCCGCGACGCCCTCCAGCACCTCGCCGACCGCGAAGAGGAAGACGACCAAAGCCGCTTCCTCGGCCGCGCCGATGAAGAGCGCGCCGATGGCGGCGATCGTCATCAGCATCTCGATGGTGAAGGGCAGGCCGGCGCGCGCGGCAGCGAAGGCGCGCCTGGCTACCGGTGCGACGCCGATCAGGCAGGCCAGGATGAAGACCCAATGTGCCGCCGCCGGCCAGATCATGCTCGCGGTCCAGGCAGCGGCAAGCAGCGCACCCGTACCGAGCACGAGCTTGCCCTTGCCGGTCTGCCACCAGCGCATGCCCTCAGGCGTCGCCTCATGGACATGTCCGGGCATGCCGTGGCCCGCATCCGCCTTGGCGGCGGCATGATCATGCTTGTGGCCATGGTCGTGGCCTTCGTGGCCATGGCCGTGATGGGCATGGTCATGACCCGCGTGGTCATGGCCCACGTGATCATGACCGCGATGATCGTCCTGACCGTGCTCATGCTTGTGGTCGTGAGCGCAGCAGCCGCAGGATGCCGGCTCCGTCGCGGGGCTTGCTGCCGTCTTCGCCGCAACCGGCGTCGCCGTATAGCCGAGCCCGGTCACGCGCCGCTCGACCGCCGCCGCCTCGCCGGCATCCCGGTCGAGCGTGAGCGTCATCGTCTCGCTCATCACCGAGAGTTTTACATCGCTGACGCCTGGCAGCTTCTCGACCGCGGCGCGGATCGTCGCGGCGCAGCTCGGGCAGTCCATGCCGCCGACCTTCCAGCTCAGGAGCTCGGTTTCGCTGCGATTGGCCATGCTCGTCTCCGCTTGTCGCCGCCGTGAGACACCCTATGTACAAGCTGGAGTGACTAGAGGTTCAAGAGGGAAAACATGCTCGCCGCAAAAAAACTCGAGCGCGTCGTCCCGATCGGCGCCCTGGCGGAAGAGACCGGGGTCAAGGTCGAGACCATCCGCTACTACGAGCAGGTCGGCCTGCTGCCCCCTCCGGAGCGCTCGGAAGGCAACCAGCGCCGCTATGGCCGCAAGCATGTCGAGCGTCTCGCCTTCATCAAGCACGCGCGAGATCTCGGCTTCCCGGTCGATGGCATCCGCACCTTGCTGCATCTCTCGGATACGCCCGGCATCGCTTGCGACGAGGCACATGCCATCGCCGCCGGGCATCTCGACGAGGTCCGGCGCAAGATCGCGCGGCTGCGCTCGCTCGAAGCCGAACTCGCCCGCATCGCCAAGACCTGTGCTGGTGGCGTGAAAGCCTGCGATTGCGCGATCATCGAGGCGCTGGCCGATCACAGCCATTGCAGCCACGAGGCCCATTGAAGGCGCCCGATGGTCAGTCCTTCGAATGAGGGACGACGATGGCATCGTCTCGGTTCTTACTGCCTGGCATAAGCAGCCCGCGTGATCGGTCGGATTGCTCGATCATCCCTGCGCCGGCTGCAAACCCAGCGGGAGGCCGTATCCGATGGCCAACGAGCAAGACGGCAAGCTGCGGCTGGACGCAGCCAAGCTGATCCAGAGCTACCCCACCTATCGATCGCTGCCGGCGCCGATGAAGACCTATGTCGACAGCCTGAATGCGCCGGTGATCAAGAACAACAAGGAGGTGGACGAATGGAACCTCGCCCATCCCACTGAGACGCCCAAGAAAAAGCAGGCGATGAACACGCCGTGCTGCTTCCAGGTCAGCTGGGCGCTCAACGCTGTCGGCGGCGACCACACCATTCCACCGTCGAGCCCGCGGCCGCGGCCGAACGCTCATTTCGGCGGCGGCTACCATCTCGGTGCGGTCGACGAGCTGGAGAGCTATCTCAATGGAAAATACGGTCAGGGCGAGACCGTGAAGACCAGCACCCGCAAGACCCGAAAGGACATGGAGGCCTATCTCGCCGGCCGGCAGGGCATCCTGGCTTTCAGGGAAGGCTGGGCCGGCGCGCATACCGAAATCTGGGACAAGAACCGGGTCCTCCAGAACGGTGCCCCGATCGGCAACAACACCAGCGGCGTCGCCACGATCGACGCCAATTGGATGTGGGCCCGGCCCAACATCTATTTCTGGGAGGTCGTGCCGGACCGACCCGCGTTTATCCTGCCGTCCTGGCTGGGCGGCTGGTGGGTCGTCACCGACATGATGGACACCTACTATTACTACTTCTATCCGGACGGCACGGTCGTTTACCGGAGGGTCGCGCCGAGCTTTCCGAACTGCCCGCTCCCGACCGAAGCCAATTCGGGCACTCTTTCAGCCGGCCCGGCTTCGTCGCTCCGCATCCAGTGGAATGACGAGGACTACGCCGCAGAGCTCTATGCCTATCCGCCCATTTCGAGCGTGACGAGAATGGTGGGCAGCTACGAGAACCTCGCGGCGCTGCCATTCAGGGCGGCGAAGATGAATTTCTAGAGCATTTCCGCGTTTCTCCGAATCGCGAAAATTCTCTATCTATTTGTTTTGACGCATTTTCTTCACGCGAACCGGTGCCCACTTCGCTCGAAAATGCTCTAGAGCGTTTCATGTTTTGATTGAAGCGTATCCGGCGTTGTTGAGGTAATTTGCGCATTCGTCTGAGGTGATGGTCTCGACGAGGTG
>NZ_SLZF01000019.1 GCF_004341515.1 Allobosea sp. BK604 | reverse complement strand
AACATCGCCATGGAAGTGCACCTGATCGTGCCGATCGCGATGGAAGAGAAGCTGCGCTTCGCCATCCGCGAAGGCGGCAGGACCGTCGGCGCCGGTGTCGTTGCTTCGATCATAGCGTGATCGAACCAAGGACGACGCCCGCCGAAACCGCAGGCTTCTGCGGCGCCGGCGTCGTCGCCAGCATCATCGCGTAACAGTCGTTCGCGACGACGTTACCGAGCGTTCGCAAAGCGCTCGTATGGATCAGGGGAGGGCTTTGGCTCGCCCCTTTTTCGTGCCTGCCGAACAAGCCTGGAGCGTGCCATGCTGGTGACCACGACGAATGATCTGCCCGGCTATCGTGTCGTGCGCCATCTCGGCGTCGCGCGCGGCGTCACGGTGCGCTCGCGCAGCGTGATCGGCAATATTGGCGGGGCGATCCAGTCGCTCTTCGGCGGGAATATCTCCGTCTATACGCATCTGGCCGAGACGGCGCGCCAGGAGGCTTTCGACCTTCTGGTCCGGCATGCGCAGGAAGGCGGGGCGAATGCCATCATCGGCATGCGCTATGACGCGACCGAGATCATGGACGGCATCACCGAGGTGCTGGCCTATGGCACGGCGGTTCAGGTCGAGCCGGTCTGAGGCTGGCCGGCGGCCCGATTATCCGTCCCTGTGGAGCTTTGTCACAGCCGGCTCGTTTTCGACTTGAAAACGCCGGGCTCTTGGGGCAAAGCATCCCGCGACTACAGGGGTGTAGCTCAGTTGGTAGAGTACCGGTCTCCAAAACCGGGTGTCGCAGGTTCGAGCCCTGCCGCCCCTGCCAGTCTTCCGGCGATCCTGCGATGACGCAGAATATCTACGACGACGCCAGCTTCTTCGAAAATTACAGTCAGTTGCCGCGCTCGGTCCACGGGCTTGCCGGTGCGCCCGAATGGGGCTCGCTGCAGGAATTGCTGCCGCGGATCCGGGGCCTCGACGTGCTCGATCTCGGCTGCGGCTATGGCTGGTTCTGCCGCTGGGCGGCGGAGCAGGGCGCGCGTGGCGTGCTCGGTGTCGATGTCTCCGAGCAAATGCTGGCGCGGGCGAGGGTGATGACGCAGCAGGCGGTCATTCGCTATGAGCGGGCCGATCTCGAGCGCTTCACGCCGCCGGCCGGGTTCGGCCTGGCCTATAGCTCGCTCGCCTTCCACTATCTCGTCGATCTCGGCGGGCTGCTGAAGCGTGTCCATGATGCGCTTGTGCCGGGCGGCATGCTGGTCTGCTCGGTCGAACATCCGATGGTGACGGCGCCGCGGCATCAGGGCTGGAGCGAAGACGAATCGGGCCTGCCGACCTGGCCCGTCGGTGGCTACCTCGACGAGGGACCGCGCAGCACCGACTGGCTCGCCAAGGGTGTGATCAAGCAGCATCGCACGATCGAGACCTATCTCGCTCTCTTGTCGCGGGCCGGCTTCACCCTTACCTGCCTGAGGGAATGGGGGCCGAGCCCGGAGCAGGTCGCGACCAATCCGGACTGGGCCAAGGAACGGAACCGTCCGCCGTTCCTGCTGCTCTCCTGCCGGCGGGCCTGACTCCGCCACGACGTTTCCCCGGCTCAAAAGGCGCTTGGCTAACGTCGTGGAGCGTTGTAAGAGGCTCTTCCAGACGGCGCGCGGCTCTTCGAGCCCCGCGCCGCAAATCTTTCAGGACGTGACGAATCGGAGAGCGGCGACATCGTCCGCTGCGATCCGGAACCCGAGGTGAGTTAAGCCGATGGCGAAACCCGATCCCTTCCAGTTCCTGCAGGAGGTCCGCTCCGAGGCCGCGAAGGTCACCTGGCCGTCGCGGCGCGAGACGCTGATCACCACCGGCCTGGTGCTGGTGATGGTGCTGGTCTCCAGCCTGTTCTTCCTTTTCACCGACACGATCATCCGCTGGTCGCTCGGCATCATTCTCGGCGCCCGCTGAGTGGAGTCATCAACGTGAGCATGCGCTGGTACATCGTCCACGCCTATTCGAACTTCGAGAACAAGGTCGCCCAGTCGATCAAAGACCAGGCTGCCCAGCGCAACCTGGCTGACAAGTTCGAGGAAGTCCTGGTTCCGACCGAGAAGGTCGTCGAGGTGCGCCGCGGCCGCAAGGTCGATGCCGAGCGCAAGTTCTTCCCGGGCTATGTTCTGGTGAAGTGCGAAATGACCGACGAGGTCTACCACCTCATCAAGAACACGCCGAAGGTCACGGGCTTCCTGGGCGCCGACAAGGCCAAGCCCATGCCGATTCCCGAGCATGAGGCGATGCGCATCAAGGGCCAGGTCGCCGAGGGCATCGAACGGCCGAAGCCGACGGTGGTCTTCGAGGTCGGCGAGCAGGTCAAGGTCGCCGACGGCCCCTTCGCCTCGTTCAACGGCGTGGTCGAGGATGTCGACCATGCCCGCGCTCGGCTCAAGGTCGCGGTCTCGATCTTCGGCCGCGCCACGCCTGTCGAGCTCGAATACGGCCAGGTCGAGAAGCTCTGAGCACGACGTTTCGAGACACTCGACAAGGTTCGAGCAATCTCGCGTGGTTAAGTCACTTTTAATGTGACTATTGCAGGGTCTGCGCCAGTGTTCTGGCGCAGATCAAATGTTCCCTCGATCTTTCAAGGCTACTGTCGATCAGCGTCTCACGCTGTGGGGCGGGCTGCTCGGCATCATCGCATGCCTATTCGTGCTTGCCGAGCTGATCGGCTCGGCGCGGCTGAGCGCCTTCTCGAACGAACTCGTCTCCTACACTGCCGGGGTTGACGAGCTCTCAGGCACCGATGCCGCCTATACGCGGCTGGTCAGTGGTCTGCTTTCCGACAAGAGTCCGGCGCCGAGCCGGGAGGATGTCGCCAGCATCTCCGCCGTCATGACGCGGATTGGCGAGCGCTGGCCTGGCGATGTCGGGGCGCCCGCACGCGAATCGGTCGAGGCGCTCGGCGAGATCGCGCAGAAGCTTTCGACGGGTCCGGACAATACCCGCGACAGCTTGAGGCGGGCAGCAGCCAAGCGCAACGAACTGCGCGTCGCATTCAATCGGGCCGTGGCGGGGGTCAGCGAGCGCCTCGCCTATCATGTCGAAAGCTCGCGCCAGAACAGGATCCTGCTGTCGGCCATCGGGCTGTTCCTCGCGATGATGATCGTGGTGCTCGAATATCGCTGGCTGGTCCGGCCGATCGCGGGAATGGCGCGGGCCCTCGGCTCGGTCGAGCGCGATCGCGGCTGGATCGGCAAGCTGGCGATGCGCCGCGACGAGATCGGCATGCTTGGACGCGCCCTGCACGCTCATCTCAATGACGAGCGGGTCAAGCAGGACGCAGCCAAGGACCAGCTTGCGGTGCTCGCAAGCGAGATCGAGCGGCAAGAGGCCCTGCAGGAGCGCGGGCTCGCCTTCCAACGCCAGATCGCCGTCATCGCCGAGGCGCTGGAGCATCATGCCGACCGCATGTCCGCCGCATCCGGCGAGCTCGCCCAGCTTTCCGGCTTCGTCGACGAGCACGCGGTCGCCGCGGCGCAATCGACCCAGCGCGCCGCTGCCAATGTCGACGACGTGTCGCGCTCGCTCGCCGAAGTCTCGAACCTGCTGGCGACCACGGCCGGGGAGGCGCAGCGCACCACCTCGGTGGCCGTTTCCGCGAAGGAGCTGGTCGAGGCCGCAACCGAGGATGCGGCGCTGCTGAACGAGGCCGTCGGCAGCATCTCCGCGATCATCACGATCATCAGTGACGTCGCCAGCCAGACCAATCTCCTGGCGCTCAACGCCACGATCGAGGCAGCGCGTGCGGGCGAGAGCGGCCGCGGCTTCGCGGTCGTCGCCGGCGAGGTCAAGCAACTGGCGCACCGGACGGCGGAAGCGACCGGTGAGGTCCGGCGCGGTCTCGAATCGATCGCCGTCGCGAGCCAGCGGATCAACACGCGGGTCGGCTCGCTCGTCGCCTCGGTCGGCGAGGTCGAGATTGCGGCGGGGTCGATCGCCTGCCTCACGCGCCGGCAGGACGAGAACTCACGCGCTATCAGCACGAGCACGAGCAAGACCGCCGGCGACGTGCGGGTGATGGCGGAACAGGTCGAGCAGGTCGCCGGAATGGTCGAGGATTGGCGGCGGACGGCCGAGACGGTGACGCTCGCCTCGTCCGATCTCGACCGGCAGGCCTCCGCGCTGCGCCATGCGGTGGACGGCTTCATCACGGATACACAGCGGGTGCGCGCATGAGCTTGTCGATCCAGGGCGGTGCGTTCCCCAAGAGCCGGGCGCGCGCGCCCGTCACGCTCGTCTTCCCGCGTCTCGCCAAGCTCCTGCACTGGCTGACCGCGGCGCTGGTCCTGGCACTGTTCTGTGCAGGCGTCGTCATGAAGCAGCTCGGCGAGGGGCCGGGCGCCGACGCGCTCTACACGTTCCACAAGACGGCAGGCATCACCCTGCTCGTAGTTGTCGTCGTCAGGCTGTGCTTCCGGCTCGCCGCGCGCGTCGCCGGGCGGTGGCCGAGAGGGGCGGGGAGCCGCCCCGTGCATGGGCTGCTCTACGGGCTGCTCATCCTGGTGCCCTTGCTCGGCTGGGCCGGCGTTTCCGACTTTGGCGCGCGGCAACTCTATATCGGCCTGTCGCTGCCGATGATCTGGGCGGAGGGGGCAGGCTATGCCGACCTGCTCTTCAAGGGCCATGCCGTGCTTGCCTTCGGCCTGATCGGCCTGGTCGCAGTGCATATCGGCCTTGCCGTCGGCGACTATATTCAGCACGGAAATGCAGGCCGGACCGAGATGCCGCATGAGGGACCCCCTTCCCATCGCTGAGCGAATGTGCGATAGGCCCCGCCTCACATGCGTGGGAGGCGGGCCGGTTCGCCAGCCGGAGCTCCTCGCCGCACCACGCCCTGCAATACCCTGACCCGGGACGAGCTTTAAGTCCGGGCAGGGTCGTCGTCGTTCCGGTCGGCACCGGGGCGCACGACTGGAGCAGCCATCATGGCAAAGAAGATCACGGGCTACGTGAAGCTTCAGGTGCCGGCCGGCGCGGCGAATCCCTCGCCCCCGATCGGTCCCGCGCTCGGTCAGCGCGGTCTTAACATCATGGAATTCTGCAAGGCCTTCAACGCGAAGACCGCGCAGATGGAAAAGGGCATGCCGATCCCGGTGATCATCACCGCGTATCAGGACCGCTCTTTCACCTTCGAGATGAAGCAGCCGCCGGTGTCCTACTTCCTCAAGAAGGCGGCCGGCCTGACCTCGGGTTCGAAGACCCCGGGCAAGGGCGCCAATGTCGGCAAGGTCACCAAGGCGCAGCTCAAGGAGATCGCCGAGAAGAAGATGGCCGATCTCAACTGCGACAATGTCGACTCCGCCGTGGCCATGATCCAGGGCTCCGCCCGGTCCATGGGCCTGGAAGTCGTGGGCTGAGGGGGAACGGACAATGGCACATATCGGCAAGCGCGTCGTGAAGGCCCGTGAGGGCATCGACCGCACCAAGCTCTATCCGCTCACCGAAGCGGTCGACATGATCAAGGGCCGCGCCACCGCGAAGTTCGACGAGACCGTCGAGATCGCGATGAATCTCGGCGTTGATCCGCGTCACGCCGACCAGATGGTCCGCGGCGTCTGCAACCTGCCGAACGGTTCGGGCCGCGTGCTCCGCGTCGCCGTCTTCGCCCGCGGCCCCAAGGCCGAGGAGGCCAAGAAGGCCGGTGCCGACATCGTCGGCGCCGAGGATCTGGTCGAGAGCGTGCAGAAGGGCGAGATCAATTTCGACCGCTGCATCGCCACTCCGGACATGATGCCGCTGGTCGGCCGTCTCGGTAAGGTGCTCGGCCCGCGCGGCCTGATGCCGAACCCGAAGGTCGGCACGGTCACGATGGACGTGACCTCGGCGGTCGCGGCCTCGAAGGGCGGCTCGGTCGAGTTCCGCGTCGAGAAGGCCGGCATCGTGCATGCCGCCGTCGGCAAGATCTCGTTCTCGGCCGAGAAGCTGGCCGAGAACATCAAGGCTTTCGCGGACTCGGTCGCCAAGGCCAAGCCCGCCGGCGCCAAGGGCACCTATATTCAGCGCGTCGCGATTTCCTCGACCATGGGTCCGGGCGTCAAGATCGAGCCGAACACTGTGATGGGCGCCTGATCAGGCACCTGGCGGCCGGGCATGAACCGGCCGCACGCCCTCGTGTCTTGACCTTTCCCGGTCGAGACACCACTTGGCAGAAGCAGGCGAAGCCGCTATAGGCTTCTCATGTTTCCGTAAGTGATCAGGGCTTCCGCGTGCTTCGCACGAGGGGGCCTGTTTCGCGTTTTTTGGCGGCTTGCCGCCGAAAATAGGGTGTTTTGGGTCGAAGAGCGATCTTTTGCCTCGAATCACCCGGTCCTGTCTGAGACTGCAGGTGCGCTTTGGGCCTGACCCAAGGGCATAATTTCGCCAAGAGGCCTGCATAGACGGTGAAAGAGCTTTCTCGAGGTCGAAAGGCCTCAAGGTGGTTCGAACCATCTCGCCCGATTTCGGCTTCTGGCCGGGGAAGGGGACAGGGCACTGAGCGTCGCTCCATCGATGCGCCGGTGTCAATCGGTTTATCGGGAGCGGCATCTGAAGCCGGCGGCGGGATTTCCCGTCGCCTACCGGAGAGAGCCCAGTGGATAGAACGGCAAAGAAAGATGCCGTCGCGTCGCTGAACGATGTGTTTTCCAACACGTCGGTCGTCGTCGTGGCCCACTATGCGGGTTTGACGGTGGCCCAGTTCCAGAAGCTTCGTCGCGAGATGAAGGCCAATGGCGCCACCGTGAAGGTCGCAAAGAACCGGCTGGCCAAGATCGCTCTTGAAGGCACCGACGTCGCGTCCATCAGCAACCTGCTGAAGGGTCCCACCCTGATCGCTTATTCGAGCGATCCGGTCGCGGCGCCGAAGGTCGCCACCGCTTTCGCCAAGGAGAACGACAAGCTCGTCATCCTCGGCGGCGCGATGGGCAAGACCGCCCTGAACCCCGATGGCGTCAAGGCTCTGGCCACGATGCCCTCGCTCGATGAACTGCGCGCCAAGCTGCTCGGCCTCCTGCAGGCCCCGGCAACGAAGATCGCTCAGCTCTCGACGGCGCCGGCTGCCAAGCTCGCGCGCGTGTTCCAGGCATATGCCGACAAGGATGCGGCCTGAACGGCCTGCCAACCCTGAAGATCGTTCGAACCTCTTTTACGTAGGAACCTAACATGGCTGATCTTGCTAAGCTCGTCGACGAGCTGTCGTCCCTCACGGTCCTCGAGGCCGCTGACCTCGCCAAGCTTCTCGAAGAGAAGTGGGGCGTTTCCGCCGCTGCCGCCGTCGCCGTTGCGGCTGCGCCGGGCGCCGGTGGTGGCGCTGCCGCCGCCGCTGTTGAAGAGCAGACCGAGTTCACCGTCGTTCTTGCCGCCGCCGGCGACAAGAAGATCGAGGTGATCAAGGAAGTCCGCGCCATCACCGGCCTGGGCCTGAAGGAGGCCAAGGACCTGGTCGAGGCCGCTCCGAAGCCGGTCAAGGAAGGCGTCGCCAAGGACGAGGCCGAGAAGCTCAAGAAGCAGCTCGAGGCCGTCGGCGCCAAGGTCGAGCTCAAGTGAGCTGGGGCCGGCTGATGCCGGTCCGACCGTAGTCGAAAGCGACAGTCCCGGGGCGGTCTCCGCCTCCGGGGCTGTTGCGTCGTTTCCGAGCCATCGGAGCCGGCGCGTTGAAAATGCAGAGGTTTTCGCGGCGCGGGGCCGTTGGGAACCAGTCCAGATGAATGTCGGCGCGATGCGGCGCCGAACGGCTCACCCGGCGGCCTGCCGGGCACCAGTATCCGGTCCAATCGCGGACCGCCGGGTGAGCCGTCCGTAGAGATTGCGAGGAACAACATGGTCAATTCGCTCCAGGGCCGCAGGCGCGTCCGCAAGTTCTTCGGCAAACTCAAGGAAGTCGCGCAGATGCCGAACCTCATCGAGGTTCAGAAGGCGTCCTACGACCAGTTCCTGATGGTCGACGAGCCCAAGGGCGGCCGCGCCGACGAAGGCCTGCAGTCCGTCTTCAAGTCGGTCTTCCCGATCGGCGATTTCTCGGGCGCTTCGCTGCTCGAGTTCGTGAAGTACACGTTCGAGCCGCCGAAATATGACGTCGACGAGTGCCGCCAGCGCGGCATGACCTTCTCGGCGCCGCTCAAGGTGACGCTGCGCCTGATCGTGTTCGATATCGATCCGGACACCCAGGCCAAGTCGGTCAAGGACATCAAGGAGCAGGATGTCTACATGGGCGACATGCCGCTCATGACCGATAACGGCACCTTCATCGTCAACGGCACCGAGCGCGTCATCGTCTCGCAGATGCACCGCTCGCCGGGCGTGTTCTTCGATCACGACAAGGGCAAGACCCATTCCTCGGGCAAGCTGCTCTTCGCCGCGCGCATCATCCCGTATCGCGGGTCCTGGCTCGATATCGAGTTCGACGCCAAGGACATCGTCTACGCGCGTATCGACCGCAAGCGTAAGATCCCGGTCACGTCGCTGCTGTTCGCGCTCGGCATGGACGGCGAGGAGATCCTCAACCGCTTCTACAACCACATCACCTACGCCAAGGACAAGCAGGGCTGGCGCGTTCCCTACGACGCCGAGCGCATGAAGGGCTTCAAGGCGACCGTCGACATGATCGACGCCGATACCGGCGAGGTCGTGGTCGAGGCCGGCAAGAAGCTCGTCGCCCGCACCGCCCGTCAGCTGGCCGAGAAGGGCCTGAAGTTCCTGCGCGCCACGGACGAGGATCTCTACGGCCAGTACATCGCCGAGGACCTGGTCAACCCGGCGACGGGCGAGGTCTATGCCGAGGCCGGCGAGGAGATCAGCGAGAAGCTGCTCAAGCTCCTCACCGACGAGGGCTTCGACGAGATCCCGGTGCTCGACATCGACCACATCACGGTCGGCCCCTATATCCGCAACACGCTCAACGTGGACAAGAACTCGCGCCGTGAAGAGGCGCTGTTCGACATCTACCGCGTGATGCGCCCGGGCGAGCCGCCGACGCTCGAGACCGCCGAGAACATGTTCCAGTCGCTGTTCTTCGACGCGGAACGCTACGACCTTTCGGCCGTCGGCCGCGTCAAGATGAACATGCGTCTCGACCTCGACGCCGAGGACACCGTGCGCATCCTGCGCAAGGAGGACATCTTCGCGGTCGTCAAGGCGCTGGTCGACCTGCGTGACGGCAAGGGCGAGATCGACGACATCGACCATCTCGGCAACCGCCGCGTCCGCTCGGTCGGCGAGCTGATGGAGAACCAGTATCGCCTGGGCCTGCTGCGCATGGAGCGCGCCATCAAGGAGCGCATGTCGTCCGTCGACATCGACACCGTGATGCCGCAGGACCTGATCAACGCCAAGCCGGCGGCTGCGGCCGTGCGCGAGTTCTTCGGCTCGTCGCAGCTCTCGCAGTTCATGGACCAGACGAACCCGCTCTCGGAAGTCACTCACAAGCGCCGTCTTTCGGCGCTTGGCCCGGGTGGTCTGACCCGCGAGCGCGCCGGCTTCGAGGTGCGCGACGTGCACCCGACGCATTATGGCCGCATCTGCCCGATCGAGACGCCGGAAGGCCCGAATATCGGCCTGATCAACTCGCTCGCCACCTTCGCGCGGGTGAACAAGTACGGCTTCATCGAGAGCCCCTACCGCCGCATCCGCGACGGCAAGCAGACCGATGAGATCATCTATCTCTCGGCGATGGAGGAGGCGAAGTACAACGTCGCCCAGGCCAATGCCGCCGTCGACAAGGAAGGCCGTCTGACCGACGACCTGATCGTCTGCCGCCGCGCCGGTGAAGTGATCGTCACGCCGGTGGACAAGGTCGACTTCCAGGACGTGTCGCCGAAGCAGCTCGTCTCGGTCGCCGCGGCGCTGATCCCGTTCCTCGAGAACGACGACGCCAACCGCGCGCTGATGGGCTCGAACATGCAGCGCCAGGCGGTGCCGCTGGTTCGCGCCGACGCGCCCTTCGTCGGCACCGGCATGGAAGCGGTCGTCGCCCGTGACTCGGGCGCCGCGATCGCGGCCCGCCGCGCCGGCATCGTCGACCAGGTCGATGCGACCCGTATCGTCATCCGCGCGTCGGACGAGGTGGACCCGACCAAGCCGGGCGTCGACATCTATCGGCTGCAGAAGTTCCAGCGCTCCAACCAGTCGACCTGCATCACGCAGCGTCCGCTGGTGCGCGTCGGCGACATCGTCAAGAAGGGCGACATCGTCGCCGACGGCCCGTCGACGGAGTTCGGCGAGCTCGCGCTCGGCCGCAACGTGCTCGTCGCGTTCATGCCGTGGAACGGCTATAACTTCGAGGACTCGATCCTGCTCTCGGAGAAGATCGTCTCGGAAGACATCTTCACCTCGATCCATATCGAGGAATTCGAGGTCATGGCCCGCGATACGAAGCTGGGTCCCGAGGAGATCACGCGCGACATTCCGAACGTTTCGGAAGAGGCGCTGAAGAACCTCGACGAAGCGGGCATCGTCTATATCGGCGCGGAAGTGGCGGCGGGCGACATTCTCGTCGGCAAGATCACGCCGAAGGGCGAGAGCCCGATGACGCCGGAAGAGAAGCTGCTGCGCGCCATCTTCGGCGAGAAGGCTTCCGATGTCCGCGACACGTCGTTGCGCGTGCCGCCCGGCGTCCAGGGCACGATCGTCGAGGTCCGCGTCTTCAACCGTCACGGCGTCGACAAGGACGAGCGCGCCCAGGCGATCGAGCGCGAGGAGATCGAGCGTCTCGCCAAGGACCGCGACGACGAGCAGGCGATCCTCGACCGCAACACCTTCGCGCGTCTGGCCGAGATCCTGACCGGCAAGACCGGCCTCGCCGGCCCGAAGGGCTTCAAGAAGGACACGGTCATCACCCGCGAGGCGATGAGCGAGTTCCCGAGGTCGCAGTGGTGGCTGTTCGCGGTCGCGGACGACGCGCTGATGACCGAGATCGAGGCGATGCGGAAGCAGTACGACGAGTCCAAGAAGCGCCTCGAGCAGCGCTTCCTCGACAAGGTCGAAAAGCTGCAGCGCGGCGACGAACTGCCCCCGGGCGTGATGAAGATGGTCAAGGTCTTCGTCGCGGTGAAGCGCAAGATCCAGCCGGGCGACAAGATGGCTGGCCGTCACGGCAACAAGGGCGTGGTCTCGCGCATCGTGCCGGCGGAGGACATGCCGTTCCTCGAGGACGGCACCCACGCGGACATCGTGCTCAACCCGCTCGGCGTGCCCTCGCGCATGAATGTCGGGCAGATCCTCGAGACCCATCTGGGCTGGGCTGCCGCTGGTCTCGGCAGGCAGATCGGCAAGGCGCTCGACGCCTACAAGAAGGCGCATGACTCCGCGGCGCTACGCGCCTCGTTCGATGCCGTCTACGAGGATAACGAGATCATCGCCTCGATGGACGACGCCGAACTGGTCGAGATGGGCCAGAACCTGCGCCGTGGCGTGCCGATCGCGACCCCGGTCTTCAACGGCGCCAAGGAGGCCGATATCGAGCGGCTGCTGGAACAGGCGGGACTTCACTCGTCGGGCCAGTCGACGCTCTATGACGGCCGCACTGGCGAGCCCTTCGATCGCAAGGTCACGATGGGCTACATCTACATGCTGAAGCTGCACCACCTGGTCGATGACAAGATCCATGCTCGTTCGATCGGCCCGTACTCGCTCGTCACCCAGCAGCCGCTGGGCGGCAAGGCGCAGTTCGGCGGCCAGCGCTTCGGCGAGATGGAGGTCTGGGCGCTTGAGGCTTACGGCGCCGCCTACACGCTGCAGGAAATGCTGACCGTGAAGTCGGACGACGTGGCGGGCCGCACCAAGGTCTACGAGTCGATCGTGCGCGGCGAGGACAATTTCGAGGCCGGCATTCCCGAGAGCTTCAACGTGCTCGTCAAGGAAATGCGTTCGCTCGGCCTCAATGTCGAACTGATCAACAACAAGCCGAAGCCGGGCGAGTTGCCGCCGGCCGAAGCCGCCGAGTGATCGCGCTCTAGCGCAACGAAACACAGCATGCCGGCGACACTGACGCCGCCGGCCTATCGCATGAAAGCCGGGCAGGGCGGCTCAAAGCCCCCGCCGGCGGCAGGAGACAGGCGATGAAGCAAGAGGTCATGAATCTTTTCGGACAGCAGCCGCAGCCGCAGGGCTTCGATGCGATCCGCATCTCGATCGCGAGCCCGGAAAAGATCCTGTCCTGGTCCTATGGCGAAATCAAAAAGCCTGAGACCATCAACTACCGCACCTTCAAGCCCGAGCGCGACGGCCTGTTCTGCGCCCGTATCTTCGGGCCGATCAAGGATTACGAGTGCCTGTGCGGCAAGTACAAGCGCATGAAGTTCAAGGGCGTCATCTGCGAGAAGTGCGGCGTGGAAGTCACGCTCGCGCGCGTCCGGCGCGAGCGCATGGGCCATATCGAGCTCGCCGCTCCGGTCGCCCATATCTGGTTCCTGAAGTCGCTGCCCTCGCGCATCGGCCTCTTGATGGACATGCCGCTCAAGGATCTCGAGCGCGTGCTCTATTTCGAGTCGTATGTCGTCATCGAGCCGGGCCTGACCCCGCTGAAGGACCGCCAGCTCCTCTCCGAGGAGGAATATGTCCGCTGCCAGGAAGAGTATGGCGCTGACACGTTCACGGCGATGATCGGCGCCGAGGCGATCCGCGAGATGCTGCGCGCGCTCGACCTCGACAAGATCAACATGGACCTGAAGCACGAGATCGCCACAACGACCTCGGAGCTGAAGCCGAAGAAGCTGATGAAGCGCCTCAAGATCATCGAGGCGTTCCAGGAATCCGGCAACAAGCCGGAATGGATGGTCATGACCATCGTTCCTGTGATCCCGCCGGACCTGCGTCCGCTCGTGCCGCTCGATGGCGGCCGCTTCGCGACCTCGGACCTGAACGATCTCTATCGCCGCGTCATCAACCGCAATAACCGCCTGAAGCGGCTGATCGAGCTGCGCGCGCCGGACATCATCATCCGCAACGAGAAGCGGATGCTGCAGGAATCGGTCGATGCGCTGTTCGACAACGGCCGTCGCGGCCGCGTCATCACGGGTGCCAACAAGCGCCCGCTGAAGTCGCTCGCCGACATGCTGAAGGGCAAGCAGGGCCGCTTCCGCCAGAACCTGCTCGGCAAGCGCGTCGACTACTCGGGCCGCTCGGTCATCGTCGTCGGCCCGGAGATGAAACTGCACCAGTGCGGCCTGCCGAAGAAGATGGCGCTCGAGCTGTTCAAGCCGTTCATCTATGCGCGGCTTGACGCCAAGGGCTATTCGACCACGGTCAAGCAGGCCAAGAAGCTCGTCGAGAAGGAGAAGCCGGAGGTCTGGGATATCCTGGACGAGGTCATCCGCGAGCATCCGGTGATGCTGAACCGCGCTCCGACCCTGCACCGCCTCGGCATCCAGGCGTTCGAGCCGGTGCTGATCGAAGGCAAGGCGATCCAGCTGCACCCGCTGGTCTGCGCAGCGTTCAACGCCGACTTCGACGGCGACCAGATGGCCGTGCACGTCCCGCTGTCGCTCGAGGCGCAGCTGGAAGCGCGCGTCCTGATGATGTCGACCAACAACATCCTGCACCCGGCGAACGGCATGCCGATCATCGTGCCGTCGCAGGACATCGTGCTCGGCCTCTACTATCTCTCGATCGTCTCCGACGGCGAGCCGGGCCAGGGCAAGATCTTCGGCGATTTCGGCGAGCTCGAATACGCGCTGCACGAGAAGGTCGTGACGCTGCATTCGAAGATCAAATACCGCTGGACCGGCGTCGGCGCCGATGGCCAGCCGTATACGAAGATCTACGACACCACTCCTGGCCGCGTGATCCTCTCGACCGCGCTGCCGAAGCACCCGAACATGACCTTCGACGTCAGCAACCGCTTGATGACGAAGAAGGAAATCTCCGCGATGATCGACGCCGTCTATCGCGGCTGCGGTCAGAAGGAATCGGTGATCTTCTGCGACCGGATCATGGCGCTCGGCTTTAGCCACGCGTTCAAGGCCGGCATCTCCTTCGGCAAGGACGACATGGTCGTTCCCGAGAACAAGTGGGAGATCGTCGACACGACCCGCGCGCTCGCCAAGGATTACGAGCAGCAGTACCAGGACGGCCTGATCACCCAGGGCGAGAAGTACAACAAGGTCGTCGACGCCTGGGCGAAGTGCTCCGACAAGCTCGCCCAGGAGATGATGGCCCGCATCTCGACCGTGAAGAAGGACGACAACGGTCGCGACAAGCCGATCAACTCTATCTACATGATGAGCCACTCGGGTGCCCGCGGCTCGCCAGCGCAGATGAAGCAGCTCGCGGCAATGCGCGGCCTGATGGCCAAGCCGTCGGGCGAGATCATCGAGAGCCCGATCATCTCGAACTTCAAGGAAGGCCTCGACGTTCTCGAGTACTTCAACTCGACGCACGGCGCCCGCAAGGGTCTGGCCGACACGGCGCTCAAGACGGCGAACTCGGGTTATCTCACCCGCCGTCTGGTCGACGTGGCGCAGGACGCGATCATTTCCGAGACGGATTGCGGCTCGGATAACGGCATCAAGATGCGCGCCATCATCGATGCCGGCCAGGTCGTGGCCTCGCTCGGCATCCGCATCCTGGGTCGCTCGGCGGCCGAGGACGTGACGGATATCGACGGCAACGTCCTCGTGCCGAAGGGCACGATGATCGAGGAGAGCCATATCGAGAAGATCAACGCCGCCGGCGTCCAGGAGGTGAAGATCCGTTCGGTCCTCACCTGCGAGACCAAGAACGGCGTCTGCGCCACCTGCTATGGGCGCGATCTCGCCCGCGGCACGCCCGTCAACATGGGCGAGGCCGTCGGTGTCATCGCGGCGCAGTCGATCGGCGAGCCGGGTACGCAGCTCACCATGCGCACCTTCCACATTGGCGGTGCCGCCACGATCGCGGATCAGTCCTTCGTCGAGTCCAACTTCGAGGGCACGGTGAAGATGCGGAACCGCAACGTCGCCCGCAACTCGGACGGCGACCTGATTGCCATGGCGCGCAACATCGCCGTTGTGATCGTCGGTCCGGACGGGGCGGAGCGCGCGGTGCACCGAGTCCAGTTCGGCTCGAAGCTCAGGGTCGATGAGGGCGACAAGGTCAAGCGCGGTCAGCGCCTGATCGAGTGGGATCCCTATTCCCGCCCGATCCTGGCGGAGGTCGACGGCACCGTCGGCTTCGAGGACCTGATCGACGGCATGTCGATCACGGAATCGACCGACGAGGCGACCGGCATCTCGAAGCGCGTCGTCATCGACTGGCGCGGCTCGGCCCGTACGTCGGACCTGCGCCCGGCGATCGTGGTCAACGGACCGGACGGCAAGATTGGCAAGCTCGCCCGTGGTGGCGATGCCCGCTACATCCTGCCGGTCGACGGCATCATCTCGGTGGAGCCGGGCTCGACGATCAAGGCTGGCGACGTGCTGGCACGCGTCTCGACCGACTCGGCCAAGACCCGCGACATCACCGGCGGTCTGCCGCGCGTGGCGGAGCTGTTCGAGGCCCGTCGTCCGAAGGATGCCGCGATCATCGCCGAGAAGGCCGGCACGATCGGCTTCGGACGCGACTACAAGAACAAGCGCCGCGTCACGCTGACCCCGCATGACGGCTCGGAGGTGCTTGAGTACCTGATCCCGAAGGGCAAGCACATCCATCTCCAGGACGGCGACGTCGTGGAGATGGGCGACTACATCCTCGACGGCAACCCGGCGCCGCACGACATCCTGGCGATCAAGGGCGTCGAAGAGCTCGCGGCCTATCTCGTCAACGAGATCCAGGAGGTCTATCGCCTCCAGGGCGTGGGCATCAACGACAAGCACATCGAGGTCATCGTCCGGCAGATGCTGCAGAAGGTCGAGATCACGGATGGCGGCGATACCGACATCCTGACCGGCGACCAGATCGACCGCATCGAGCTGGAAGAGGTCAACGCCAAGATGCGCGAGGAGGGCAAGAAGCCGGCTTCCGGTGTGCCGGTTCTGCTCGGCATCACCAAGGCCTCGCTGCAGACCCGCTCCTTCATCTCGGCGGCGTCCTTCCAGGAGACCACCCGCGTCCTCACCGAGGCGGCGGTCAACGGCAAGTACGACACGCTCGAGGGCCTCAAGGAGAACGTCATCGTCGGCTCGCTCATCCCAGCCGGCACCGGCGCCCAGGTCGCGCGCATCAAGCAGGTCGCCCTGCGCCGCGACGACCTCATCGTCGGCCAGAAGGCGGATGCCGCCGCCAAGGCCGCGGCCGCTGCCCTTCCGGCGGCCGAGTAAGCCGCCACGGCCGGCCGATTGCCGGCACCATCGCAAAAGGCCGCCTTCGGGCGGCCTTTTTCTTAGCGAAGTCGGCGCCTGCCTTGAGGAAGATCAATTCATCCACGGCGCAAAAGGACTACAACCTTCGATGGTGGCCCAACTGCTTTCGACCGCCGGGCTCATTGTATATGCTTGAAAACAGGCCGGTTTGGCCGTGGGACAGTGGATTTTGGACGAGCAAGTTTTCGTATCGGCAGTCGAGGCGATCTACGCGGCAGCCGCTTCACCGGCCCATTGGCCGCAGGCTCTGCAGGCGATAGCCGATTGCACGGGTGATATCGGGGCGATCCTGATCTATCAGCGCGAGGACGGCAGCTACGGAACGATCGGCTCGCCGTCACTCGATGCGGCCCGGCTCGAATATGACCGAGACGAGTGGTGGCGGCACGACATCCGCTTCGCCCGCGCTGCGCCACATGGCTATTTCGCCCGCACCGACGCGATCACCGAGCGTGATATCGTGACCCCGGAGGAACTGGAGACGCTGCCCTTCTATGCCGAGTTCCTGCCGCGGCACGGGCTGAAATGGTTTGGAGCGGTCAGCATCTCGCCGGACCCGCATGTGGCCGCGGCCCTCTCAGTCCAGCGCTCGCAGGACAAGCCCGCCTTCACCGACGATGAGCTCGCGGTGATCGCCCGGCTCGGGCGGCATGTCGAGAACGCGCTGAGGCTCGGGGTCCGGCTGATCAATGCGGAAGGATCGCAGCAGGCGCTGATCGATGTCCTGGCGCGGCTGGGCGTCGGTGTCTTCCTGCTCGACGCGACAGGCCGGGTGATTTTTGCCAATGCGGCTTCGGAACAGGTCGCCGGCGACGGCCTGACGGTCGTGCAGGGTCGGCTGGCGGCGAAAGTCGCATCCAGCCAGGAAGCCTTGCGCACTGCCATTGCCGGCGCGAGCCTGGACGATGCCGCGACGCTCAGCGCGCCGCCGCGGCGCGTGCTGATCCCGGGCAAGGAGCAGGGCGGGCTCCTCGCCGTTCATATCCTGCCGGTGCGTGCCGTGCCCGGGGAGGGCGTCGAAAATCTGCTGATCGATGTCAGCGTCATCGCTGTCGTCACCAGCGCGCAGCCTGGAGAACCGCCTGATCCGGCGCTCGTGCGCGACCTGTTCGGCCTGACCCTGGCCGAAGCGCGGATCGCGGCGCTGATCGGCGCAGGGCTTGCGCCGCGAAACGCGTCGCTTGCGCTCGGCATCTCCGAGGAGACGGCGCGCACGACGCTGAAGCGCGTCTTCGCCAAGGTGGGCGTCTCCCGGCAGAGCGAACTGGCTGCGCTGCTGACGAAGCTCTCGCTGCGCTAGGGGCGGGCTGCTGCTTTGAAGCCTGGTGGGGCACCGGCCGATCTCCCAAATGGGGGTGTCGGCCTGGCCCTGCGACCCGGTAGCATGGCGGCTCGGTCAAGTGGGGCGGTACGATCATGGTGATGTTGCGTGACGTGTCGCTTTATGTCGCTTTGATGGCGCTGGTGCTGTTCACCTTGAGCCATCTGCCGCTGTCAGGCGGCACGCCCTGAGACGCTACGCGAAGAACGCGTGAAGCGCGGAAAATTCGGGCTTGACGCGAATCCTTACCTGAGTCATAAGCCCGCCACTGTCGATGGTTGTCGGACACGTATGTCGCTTGCCTTGTTGCGAGCGAGCTTCGCGACCGAAACGCCATCGTAATTCCTGCGTCGAACGACGACATGGCAAGATGCATGAATGCGGGACTATCCGTGTTCCTCTGCTTGGCGAGCGCGCCTGAGGCACCCTAACGGAGTGCCGATGGCGCGGCTTCGTTTGTGCTATGACGTTGCGCGGCCTGGATACGAGTAACGAGATTTTCCAAACGCTCACGGGAGCGAGAGGCCAGAATGCCGACAATCAGCCAGCTGATCCGCAAGCCGCGTTCGCCGGTCAAGGCGCGTAACACCGCTCCGGCGCTTGAGTCCTGCCCGCAGAAGCGCGGCGTCTGCACGCGCGTCTATACGACGACGCCGAAGAAGCCGAACTCGGCGCTTCGTAAGGTCGCCAAGGTGCGCCTGACCAACGGTTTCGAGGTCATCGGCTACATTCCGGGTGAAGGCCACAACCTTCAGGAGCACTCGGTGGTCATGATCCGCGGCGGCCGCGTCAAGGACTTGCCCGGCGTGCGCTACCACATCCTGCGCGGCGTCCTCGATACCCAGGGCGTCAAGAACCGCAAGCAGCGCCGTTCGAAGTACGGCGCCAAGCGTCCGAAGTAATTTCCTGCCCGACCAGCGGGGCTGCGAAGCCCGAGCTGGTCCGCAGCATTTCAGATTGACCGGAGACTAGACGATGTCCCGCCGCCACAGTGCCGAAAAGCGCGAAGTTATTCCGGACCCGAAGTTCGGCGATATCGTCGTGACGAAGTTCATGAACTCCGTGATGTATGAAGGCAAGAAGTCGACCGCCGAGCGGATCGTCTACGGTGCCTTCGACATCATCGAGGGCAAGATGAAGAGCGACCCGCTCTCCGTCTTCAAGGCCGCGCTCGACAACGTCGCTCCGGCGATCGAAGTCCGCTCGCGCCGCGTCGGCGGCGCGACCTACCAGGTGCCGGTCGAGGTTCGCACCGAGCGCCGTCAGGCGCTGGCGATCCGCTGGCTGATCTCGGCCGCTCGCGGCCGCAATGACAAGACGATGGTCGAGCGCCTGTCGGCTGAGCTGATGGATGCTGCGAACAACCGCGGAAACGCTGTCAAGAAGCGCGAAGACACGCACCGGATGGCGGAAGCCAACCGCGCCTTCTCGCATTATCGCTGGTAATCCCTCCGCGGCCCCGGAAAGACAGAGCACTCCAATGCCTCGTTCTCATCCTATCGATCGCTATCGCAACTTCGGCATCATGGCCCACATCGACGCGGGCAAGACGACGACGACCGAGCGCATCCTGTACTACACCGGCAAGTCCCATAAGATCGGCGAAGTCCATGACGGCGCCGCCACGATGGACTGGATGACGCAGGAGCAGGAGCGGGGCATCACGATCACCTCGGCTGCGACGACCTGCTTCTGGCGCGACATGCGCCTGAACATCATCGACACCCCCGGCCACGTCGACTTCACCATCGAGGTCGAGCGTTCGCTGCGCGTGCTCGACGGCGCTGTCTGCGTGCTCGACGGCAACCAGGGCGTCGAGCCCCAGACCGAGACCGTCTGGCGCCAGGCCGACAAGTACGACGTTCCGCGCGTCGTCTTCGTCAACAAGATGGACAAGATCGGCGCCGATTTCTATCGCTGCGTCCAGGACATCATCGACCGCGTCGCCGGCAAGCCGGTCTGCCTGCAGATCCCGATCGGTGCCGAGTCGGAGTTCGCCGGCGTCATCGACCTGATCAAGATGAAGGCGATCGTCTGGAACGGCGAGGCGCTCGGCGCTTCGTTCGAGGAGCAGGACATTCCGGCCGATCTCCAGGCGAAGGCCGTCGAGTATCGCTCGAAGCTGGTCGAAGCCGCCGTCGAGATGGACGATGCGGCGATGGAAGCCTATCTCGAAGGCACCGAGCCGGATGCCGAGACCCTGCGCAGGCTGGTCCGCACGGCCGTGCAGCGTCGCGCCTTCCACCCGGTCCTCTGCGGCTCGGCGTTCAAGAACAAGGGCGTGCAGCCGCTGCTCGACGCCGTCGTCGACTTCCTGCCGTCGCCGGTCGATCGCGGCGCGGTCGAAGGCATCGACTTCAAGACCGAAGAGCCGACCACCCGCAATCCGACGGACGAAGATCCGTTCGCCATGCTCGCCTTCAAGATCATGGACGACCCCTTCGTCGGCACGATCACCTTCTGCCGCATCTACTCGGGCAAGGTCGAGGCGGGCCAGGGCGTGATCAACTCGACCCGCGACAAGAAAGAGCGCGTCGGTCGCATGCTGCTGATGCATGCGAACAACCGCGAGGACATCAAGGAAGCCTTCGCCGGCGACATCGTCGCCCTGGCCGGCCTCAAGGACGTCCGGACCGGCGACACGCTGTGCGACCCGAACCAGGCGGTCATCCTCGAGCGCATGGAGTTCCCCGAGCCGGTCATCACGATCGCGATCGAGCCGAAGTCCAAGGCCGACCAGGAGAAGCTGGGCCTCGCCCTGTCGAAGCTCGCAAACGAGGATCCCTCGTTCCGTGTGTCGACCGACCAGGAGAGCGGCCAGACCATCCTGAAGGGCATGGGCGAGCTCCATCTCGACATCAAGGTCGACATCCTGAAGCGCACCTACAAGGTCGACGCCAATATCGGCGCGCCGCAGGTCGCTTATCGCGAGACGATCACCAAGAAGGCCGAGATCGACTACACCCACAAGAAGCAGACCGGCGGTACCGGCCAGTTCGCCCGCGTCAAGCTGGTGATCGAGCCCAACGAGACCGGCAAGGGCTTCGAGTTCGAGTCGAAGATCATCGGCGGCGCGGTGCCGAAGGAGTACATCCCGGGCGTCGAAAAGGGCCTGCAGTCGGTCATCGGCTCGGGCGTGATCGCCGGCTTCCCGGTGGTGGACGTCAAGGTCTCGCTGATCGACGGCGCCTTCCACGAGGTCGACTCGTCGGCTCTGGCCTTCGAAATCGCGTCGCGCGCCGCGCTTCGTGAGGGTCTGCAGAAGGGCGGCTCGGTGCTGCTCGAGCCGATCATGAAGGTCGAGGTCGTGACCCCGGAAGACTATACCGGTTCGGTCATCGGCGATCTGAACTCGCGTCGCGGCCAGATCCAGGGCCAGGACATGCGCGGCAACGCCGTGGTGATCAACGCCATGGTCCCGCTCGCCAACATGTTCGGCTACGTGAACCAGCTGCGCTCGTTCAGCCAGGGCCGCGCGAACTACACGATGCAGTTCGACCACTATGAGCAGGTTCCGTCGGCGGTCGCCGCCGAGGTCCAGGCCAAATACGCCTGATCTGACAGAACCTTACACTGAACGCTTGAACAAGATTTGACGGACGGAGGCTACAATGGCCAAAGAGAAGTTCTCCCGCACGAAGCCGCATTGCAACATCGGGACGATTGGTCACGTCGACCATGGCAAGACGTCTTTGACGGCTGCGAT
>NZ_SLZF01000018.1 GCF_004341515.1 Allobosea sp. BK604 | reverse complement strand
CTTCTCGTCGCCCTCAGCTCAATGGCCCGCCAGAACAGGCCATGGCAAGACAAACCGCCCTCCAAGACTTGACGTCAGACACAGTCGCCAGGGGGACGTGGAGCGCTGCCGCCCTGGATTGCTTCGCTGCGCTCGCAATGACGGGCGTCGGTTCGCGTGAAAACAACACCCTGGTCTCCCCCTCCTCACAATGACGCTCTCCGCCGAAAGACGGCTTTCGCATTCCCCGGAATCTCCCCTATGCTGCATCGCAACAAAGGGAGAGCAAACATGAGCGCTGCCGAAGCCGCCGCCGAACCGCAGACGCAAGGCTCCGCCGTCGCGCTCATCGCTGCCGCTCTGCCGGGCTTCGAGGCGCTGCTCGAGGAGGCGATCGCCGCGCTGCGCCGCAAGGTGACGGCCGACGGCAAGATCTCCTCCGCCAGGCTCGAGGCCGAGCAGCACGCCGCCCATGGCCTGTCCTGGCTCGCGACCTATGTCATGGCGCTGCGCGAGATGAAGGCCTATGGCGAGCGCCTCCAGGCCGAGGATCGCTACGGCGCCATCGAGGATTATGCGCTGCGCGTCGGCGCCGGCGAATATGCTGCGCAGATCTTCGGCGGCATCCCGATGAGCCAGGGCGAGATCGTGCGCCTGCCGGCGCTCGGCCTCTCGGCCGATGCGGTCGCCTCGGCCTGCGGCGATGCGGCTGAAGCGCTGATCGCCGAGGGCAATACGCCCGAGAACCGCGCCCGCCTCGTCGCCCTGTTCAGCCAGAGCGACGGCCTCGCCAGCGTCGGCGATCCCGGCCTCGACGAGATGCTCGAGGCGATCCGCTCGGAGATGCGCCGGTTCTGCGCGGCGGAGGTGACGCCGCATGCCCATGACTGGCACCTCGCCAACGACTACATCCCGATGCCGGTGGTCGAGAAGATGGCCGAACTCGGCGTCTTCGGGCTGACCATCCCCGAGGAATTCGGCGGCATGGGCCTCTCCAAGGTCTCGATGTGCGTCGTCTCCGAGGAGCTCTCGCGCGGCTATATCGGCGTCGGCTCGCTCGGCACCCGCTCCGAGATCGCCGCCGAGCTGATCCTCAACGGCGGCACGGCCGAGCAGAAGCAGAGATGGCTGCCGCGGATCGCCGCTGGCGAGATCCTGCCGACCGCCGTCTTCACCGAGCCCAATACCGGCTCCGACCTCGCCTCGCTGCGCACCAAGGCGGTGCGCGAGGGCGATGTTTTCAAGGTCCATGGCAACAAGACCTGGATCACCCATCCCGTCCGCGCCGACATCATGACGCTGCTGGTGCGCACCGATCCCGATGCGCCCGGCTATCGCGGCCTCTCCATGCTGATCGCCGAGAAGCCGCGCGGCACCGATGCCGACCCGTTCCCCGTCGAGGGCCTGACCGGCGGCGAGATCGAGGTGCTCGGCTATCGCGGCATGAAGGAATACGAGCTCGCCTTCGACGGCTTCGAGGTGAAGGCGGAGAACCTGCTCGGCGGCGTCGAGGGGCAGGGCTTCAAGCAGCTCATGCAGACCTTCGAGGCGGCCCGCATCCAGACCGCGGCGCGCGCCGTCGGTGTAGCGCAATCGGCCTTCGATCTCGGCCTGCGCTATGCCCAGGAGCGCATCCAGTTCGGCAAGCCGCTGATCGCCTTCCCGCGCGTCGCCGACAAGCTTGCGATGATGGCGGCCGAGATCCTGATCGCCCGCCAGCTCACCTATTTCGCCGCCCGCGAGAAGGATGCCGAGCGCCGCTGCGATCTCGAGGCCGGCATGGCCAAGCTGCTCGGCGCCCGCGTCGCCTGGGCCGCGGCCGACAATGCCCTGCAGATCCATGGCGGCAACGGCTTCGCGCTGGAATACCCGATCAGCCGCGTGCTCTGCGACGCCCGCATCCTGAACATTTTCGAGGGCGCGGCGGAGATCCAGGCGCAGGTGATCGCGCGGCGGCTGGTGGAGGGGTGAGCCGGCGCTCGCACCATCTGATGCAGCGCCATTGCCCCGGCGACGAGCCTTGATCGCTTCGTGCCAAGCGGGGAATTTCGTGACCCTGGCTTGCGCATCGGCTTGAAAAGCTGATTGCGATCAAGGCGCTGGATCACCTGACCGGATACGATATCGGTCCGATGATTGAGAGCATCTTCGGATCGGCGGCGCCGCAATGCTGCCGACCAAGGCGCGTCGGCCATCCACCGCAACGCCGCGTGAGCTTCGGCGTGCGGTTTGTCAGCGCTTCCACCCCGAACTTCATCAATCGAATGGCCTTCAGCGCCGCCACCGTTGCGCAAGGGGGAGCGTCCACGCGAGCTCGTAATGTCGTCTTGCATTCCAAATTGCATGCAGTACGCTTGCTGCAAAGAACAAGATCGGGGAAACGCAAAATGGATTGGACGAGGAGAAATCTGTGCGGCGTGCTGGCCGGCGGGGTCTCTGCGCTGACGCTGGCGCGGATCGAACCGCTCGGCGCGCAGGAGGCCTATCCCACGCGCGGCGTGAAGGTGGTCGTGCCGTTCCCGGCCGGTGCGGGCTCGGACGTGGTGATGCGGCTTATCGCGGAGCAGATGGCGCGCGATCTCGGCCAGAACTTCATTATCGAGAACCAGATCGGTGCGTCCGGAGCGATCGGCACGGCGACAATCGCCAAAGCCGCGCCCGATGGCTATACGCTCGGCGTCGGCGGCACCTCGGCCCTCGCGACGGCGGAGCGGCTCGTCCCGAACCTGTCCTATAATCCGCGGAACGATCTCACGCAGATCGCCTTGCTCGCGACATTCCCGCAGATCCTCGCGGTCAACGGCAAGCTCGGGATTTCGAGCCTTGCGGACCTGATCGCCCAGGCCAAGGCGAACCCCGGGAAGCTGAATTTCGGCTCGCTCGGCCGCGGCACGAGTTACCATTTCGGCGGCGAGCTCTTGAAGCTGCGGGCGGGCGTCGACCTGACCCACGTCCCGTATACGAAGTCGAGCGATCTGCTGTCCGACCTGATGACGGGGCGCATCGACCTGTCCTTCTCGCTGTGGCCGATCATCCAATCGCAGGTGAAGGACGGCACTCTGAAGGCGCTTGCCGTATCGACGCCAGCCCGCCTGCCGGGACTTGCCGACGTGCCGACTTTTGCCGAACTCGGCTTCGACAATTTCAACCTGATGGGCTGGATCAGCCTGATGGGGCCGGCGAAGCTTCCGCCCGAGATCGTCGCCAAGCTGAACAAGTCCGCCAATGCCGCGTTGGCGACACCGTCGGTCGCGGAGAAGATCGCGGCCACCGGGGGCACGCCCGGCGGCGGTACGCCGGAGGCGATGCAGCGTTATCTCGAGAGCGAGATCGCGCTGCTCGGCCAGCTCATGGACCATCTCGGGATGACGAAGGCTTGACAGCAAGGGAACGAAAAATGGTCAGTTGGTCGCTGCATCACGTTAATCTCAACGCTCACAACGTCGCCGAGAGCGCGAAGTTCTTCGGGGAGATCCTTGGTCTCGACGGCGGCCGCTCCCGCGACGCCATTGCCGGCGTCACCTCGAACGCCAAGACCGGCGCCTATTATTTCGGCGAGGGGACCTCGGGCCTGCATATCTGCCGGCCGGATCTCATGCTCGCCCTGAAGCACAACATGCCGATCAACCCGAGTGTCGGCGGGCATGTCGCCATCACCGTGCAGGATCTCGATGCCGTCAAACGCCGGCTCGATGCGGTGGGAATCGTCTATGCGGATCCGGGGTCCTGGGCGATCGCCGGCCTCAGGCAGATCTATGTCTGCGATCCCAGCATGAACGTCATCGAACTCAACCAGATCGTCGGCTGACCCAAAGCATTTTCGAGCGAAGTGGATTCCGGTTCGCGTGAAGAAAATGCGTAAAAACAAATAACCCAAGCATTTTCGAGCGAAGTGGATTCCGGTTCGCGTGAAGAAAATGCGTCAAACAAATAACTGGAGAATCTTTGCGGTTCGGAGAAGCGCGAAAATTCTCTATCCCCGCAGCCGATACTTCGCAAAGCCCTCGCCGCCATCGCCCGCCGGCTCGGCCTTCAAGCCCTCCGGCAGCTTCCCGGCCGCCGCCGGCGAGGTCACGAAGGTCACGTTCACGCCCTCCGGCAACGGCTTCAGCGACCAGTTGCCGTCGGCCTTGGGCTCGATCGTCTTCTTCTCGATGATGTAGCGCACGATCGCGTCGCGGTTGAGATCGGGCGCCTCCAGCACGACGGTGGTCTTGGTGCCCGGGAAATTGCCGCCGCCCGAGGCGCGATAGTTATTGGTGACGATGATGAAGCTGGCCTTCTCGTCGATCGGCTGGCCGTCGAAGGCGAGATCGACGATCCGGTTAGCGCTGGCATTGGCGAGCCCGCCATTGCCGTCATAGCGCGAGGGCTGGGTGACATCGATCCTGTAGGTCACGCCGTCGATCACGTCGAAATTGAAGGCCGGGAAGCCGGGGTCGATCAGCGCCTGCTCCTCGGTCTTGGCCGGATCGATCCGGTTGAAGATGCCGGCCGAGCGCTCCAGCCATTCGCGCACCTGCGCGCCGGTGACCCTCACGATCTGGATCGTGTTCGGATAGAGATAGATGTCGGCGACGTTCTTGATCGCGATCGGCCCGGCCGGAATGTCGGTGAAGAAGGAGGGGCCGGCGCGTCCGCCAGACTTGAACGGTGCGGCCGCGGAGAGGATCGGCAAATCCTTCCAGCGTGTCTGCGCCATCAGCGGCGTGGCGTAGGCGATCTGCGCCTCCGAGACGATCTGCACGGACGGGTCGTCCGTCACCAGCGCGAAATAGCTGTTGATCGGGCTCGCGGTGGCGCCGACCGGCTCACGCATATAGACCAGCGTCGCCTCGTGATCGGCCTTCACCGTCGCCAGCACATTGGCCTCGGCATTGGCCTTGGGCACGATCTTGCGGTCGGGCGTGCGCTCATAGATCGGCCGCGGCTCGACCTTGAAATCGGCGATCCTCCAGCGCCCGTCGCGCTGCGCCAGCTCGAGATCGACGATGCCGAGATGCGAGCCCCAGAAGCCGGGCTGGCAGGCCGGCTTGCCGTTGAGCGCGCCCTTCTTGTTATCGACGCCCGGCAGGTCGTCAAAGGCCTTGCCACCCGGGAAGACCAGATGCTGGTGCCCGGTCAGGATGACGTCGATGCCGTCGAGCCTGGAGAGATGCAATGCCGCATTCTCCTCCATGCCCTTGCGCTCGCCGCCGGCAATGCCGGAATGGCAGAGCGCGATCACGAGGTCGGGCTTGGCCGCGAGCAGGTCCGGCAGGTGCTTGCGGGCCGCGTCGACAATGTCGGTCGCCACCAGCTTGCCGTCGAGATTGGCCTTGTCCCATTGCATGATCTGCGGCGGCACGAAGCCGATGATGCCGAGTTTCAGGACGTGCTTCTGTCCGGCCTCGTCCTCCAGGCTCTGGTCGATCACGATCCACGGATCGATCAGCGGCGCGCCTTCGACCTTGGTGACATTGGCGCAGACCAGCGGGAATTCGGCCTTGGCGAGGCCGTTCTCGAGGAACTCCATGCCATAGTTGAATTCGTGATTGCCGAGCGTGCCGCAGACGTAAGGGAGCGCGTTCATCGCGGCGACCATCGGGTGGGTGTCGCCGGCCTTCAGCCCCTTCTTGTAGGCGACATAGTCGCCGAGCGAGGAGCCCTGCAGGAAGTCGCCATTGTCGAAGAGCAGGCTGTTCCTGGCCTCGGCCTGGGCGATCTTGATCAGGTTCGCCGTCTTGGCGAGGCCGACCGTGTCGTCGGGCGCGTCGCGGAAATAATCATAGGGCACGACATTGACGTGGAGATCGGTCGTCTCCAGCACGCGCAGCTTCAGCTTGGCGGGCGTCTGCGCCGCGAGCGAGGCGGGCAGGGCGGCGCTGGCCGCGATCGCGGCTCCCGCCTTCACCATGTCACGGCGGTTGAAACACGAATCCTGTGCCATGGCGCTCTCCCGGGGCAATGCGCGCAGAAGGAGACGCTAGCACTGCGGCGCGACCGTGACACGCTGAAGATGCGGGCCCGGTGAAACCGCCGCCGGTAGCCGTTACGCCCCATCATCACGATGGTCAAATGAGTGTCATTCTCGCAACGGCCGCGGAGAGATGGCGCGGAGTTCGGCATTCGCATTGCAGAATCGGCGGGTGCTCTTTTACGTCTTGGTCGGTTTGAATGAAGCGATTGCGCAAACTTGGCCGTGGTGACCCGTCGATAATGTCGCTGCGCAAGCGCAAGCCAAGCTCGTGCATGTCTCTTCATATCACTTCTTAGCTGCCGGAACTCCGGCGGCGCCGCCGTGAGATGCCGATGCCTGCGCCTGCTTCGCCTTTGCCTGCCGCCCGCCAGCCGAACGGCCGCTCGCGAACAATCAGGGTGCTGCGTGCCTCCGCCCTTCTCTCGGGTGTGGCGCTCCTGAGCATCCTGGCCGTCAACCCGGCCCTGGCAGTATGCCCCGACACTTCGACGATGAATGGTGCCAACGCCATCGGGGGCGCAGGCGGCTCGGGTTGCGGTCCCGGCGACATGGGCGGACTGGCCGGGACGGCCGGCACCGTGACCGGCGGGGGCACCTTCGGCGGCAGCAACGGCATTCCCACCGGGTTCCCATCTCCCGGCCCGGGCTTGGGCGCGGGAAATGGCGGGAACGGTGGTGGAAGCGGAACTGGCGGCGGCGGCGGCGCCGATAGCGGTGGTGGTGGCGGCTATAATGCGGGCGGCGGCGGAGCCGCCGGGAGTGGCGGCGGCGGCGCGGATGCGGCTGGCGGCGGAACAGCGGGCGGAATCGATGGCGGGTCCGGCGCGGCAGGCGGCGGCGGAGGTGGCGGAACGCTTGCCGCCTCGATCAATCCCGGCGGCCCGATCGGCCCATCGGTCGGTGGCAGCGGTGGAAATGGCGCGAGTACCAGCAATTATGGCGGCGGCGGTGGCGGCGGTGGAACCGCTGCCATCCTCAGCACCAGCGGCCCGTTCGATGCATCGGGCTCGACCCTGATCGGCGGAGCGGGCGGTGCGGGTGGCAACGGTTCCTTCGGCTGGGCCGCCGGCGGCGGCGCCGGCGGTCAAGGCATCCTCATGGGAGGCAGTGCCGCCCTGACGATCGATCCGACGTCTTCCATCGTGGGCGGCCACGGTGGCTCCGGCGGCGTCGGAGGCTCCGGCGGCGGTGGCGGCGGCGGCGGTGGCGGTAGTGGTATCTACGTCACGTCAGGTCAGGTCGAGAATGCCGGGTCCATCACGGGCGGAGCCGGTGGTGCAGGCGGGACCGGCAATGCCGGCTTCGGCGGTGGCGGCGGCGGCGGTGGCGGCAACGGTATCGCGCTCTGGGGCAGCGCCGAACTGACCAATTCGGGCACCATAGCCGGTGGCGCAGGCGGTGCAGGCGGCACCACCTCGAACGCCAGATTCGGTGCGTCCGGCCTCGGCGGTGCGGGCGTCTATGTGAATGCTGCCGGCGTCACCATCAGCAATACCGCGGGTGGCCTGATTAGCGGTGGCGGCAACGGCACCTTCGGCGGCGCCGGCATTCTCGTCGCTCCCACAGCGACCAACGTCTCCATCATCAATTCAGGCGCGATCGACGCGGCGAGTGGCTCCGCCACCGCCATGAGCCTGAGCGCCGGCACGACGCTGGAGATCCGGCCCGGATCCTCCGTCGGCGGCAATGCGCTGGGCAATGGCGCGGTCCTGGCCCTGGGCGGAACGGGGCCGGCCAGCTTCGCTGCCAGCAGCATCGGCGACAGCGCGACCTATCGCGGCTTCAGCACGGTCAACAAGATCGCCAGCGGGACCTGGACACTGATCGACGCCACCACCGCCACCATCCCCTGGGTCGTGGCGGATGGCACACTGGCCCTGTCGGGCGCGGCATCGATCGCGACCGCAAGCAGCGTCACCGTGAACGGCACGCTCGACATCTCCGGCACCACCCTGAGCGCCGTTGCCATCTCCAACCTCTCCGGCTCGTCGGCGGGAACGCTGAGCCTGGGCAGCAAGACGCTGAACCTCAACCAGGGCAGTAACACCGCCTTCGCGGGGGCCCTGACCGGCAGCGGCACCTTCGCCCTGGCGACCGGCACCGGCACGCTCACCTTCTCGGGTGATAGCAGCGCCTTCACGGGCGCGGTCGGCGTCCAGTCCGGGACCCTGGCCCTGGCCGGCGCCGCGTCCTTCGCCGCGGCGTCATCCGTCACCGTCGACGGCATATTGGACATTTCGAACACGATTTCGGGCACGACGATCGCGCAGCTGAGCGGCGTATCGAGCAGTGCGCTGGTGAATCTTGGCACCAAGTCGCTGACGATCGGCCAGAACGGAGACGGCACCTTCGCGGGCGCGTTCCAGGGCTCCGGCGACCTGATCAAACAGGGGACCGCCACCCTCACACTCTCCGGCGACAGCAGCAGCTTCGCGGGCGGCACCACCGTCAGCAACGGGACCTTGGCGCTCCTGTCGGGCAGCACCCTCGGCGGGAATGTCGGCGTTTCGAGCGGTGCGCGCCTCGCGGGTTCCGGAGGCACGGTCGGCGGCGCCGTCACCATTGCGTCCGGCGGCATCCTCGCGGGCGGTCCGGGCGGCGGCCTCGCCATGGACTCCCTGACGCTCCAGGACGGCGCCATCGTCAACGTGACGCTCGGCGCTGCCGGTCCCTCGCCGCTCTTCACCGCCAATGCGCTCAGCCTGGACGGTACGCTCAACGTCGCCAGCGATACCGGCTATGGCGCGGGCATCTATCGGGTCTTCAAGAGCAACGGGATCCTGACGGATTCCGGCCTGGCGCTTGGAACCGTGCCTGCGGCCAACTTTTCCGTCGCTATGGACGTGGGTGCCACGGCCGTCGACCTCGTGGTGACCGCCTTCGACACCAGCATCCAATATTGGAGCCCCAATGCCGGCACGCTGGGCGGCAGCGGAATCTGGGACTCCAGCACCACCTGGCTGAACCGCGACAATTCCCGCTCCACCTGGGCCGGCGATTTCGGTGTATTCGACGGCACGCCCGGCCTGGTGGCGGTGCAGGGCACGCAAAGCTTCGGTACCCTGGAATTCCTCACCTCGGGCTTCATCATTGCGACCGGCCTCGGCGGCGCGCTCGATCTCGGCACCGGTGGCCGGCTCTGGGCGGAGGGCGCGGACACAACCGCCACCGTCTCGGCCGAGATCACCGGCACCGGCGCCCTCACCAAGACGGGTGCCGGCACCATCATCCTCGCGGGGTCCAACACCTATCAGGGCGGAACGGTCATCCAGGCCGGCACGCTGCAGATTTCCGAGAATGACGCCCTCGGCGCTGGTTCCGGCGGGGTGAGCTTCGACGGCGGCAGGCTTGCGGTCACGGCGACGATGACCACGCCCCGCGCTTTTGAGTTCGATGCGGGCGGCGGCACATTCGACGTGGCAAGCGGCCAGACGCTGCGGATGACCGGCGCCTTCACCGGTGCCGGCCGCCTCACCAGCACCGGCGCGGGCACCCTTCTTGTCGGCGGGGACCTCAGCGCCTTCACCGGAAGTGTCGCGATCGAGCAAGGGACGCTGTCGCTGTTCCGGACCGCGAGCCTTGCGAGCGCAAGCAGCGTGACGGTGAACGGCACATTGAACATTGCGGACCTGACGCCGGCTGCGACGACCATCCCCAGCCTGTCCGGCGGGGCGGGCGGCCAGGTAACCCTGGGCGGCAAGGCCTTGACCGTGGCGCAGACTGCAGACGGCACCTTCGCCGGCGTCATCTCGGGAACAGGCAGCCTCACCAAGGATGGCACCGGCCGGCTGATCCTGACCGGCGCCAACAGCTATGCCGGCGGCACCACCGTCGCAGCGGGCACCTTGCAGCTCGGCGCCGGCGGCACGAGCGGCTCGCTCCTTGGCGATGTCGTCAATAACGGCACGCTCGCCTTCGACCGCTCCGATGCGGTGAGCTTCGCCGGGGCGATCTCCGGCTCCGGTTCGCTCGCCCAACTCGGCTCGGGCACGCTGACGCTCACCGGCACGAGCGGGCTCACCGGCGCGACCACGGTCGCGGCCGGGCGGCTTGCGGTCGACGGCTCGCTCGCGAATTCGGCCGTGACCGTGCTGGATGGCGCGACGCTCGGCGGCAACGGCACGGTCGGCGCCACCACGATCCAGTCCGGCGGCACGATCGCGCCCGGCAACTCGATCGGAACGCTCACCGTCAACGGCAACCTCGTGCTGGCGCCCGGCTCGACCTATGAGGCCGAGATCGCCGGTAACGGCTCGTCCGACCGCATCGTCGTAAGCGGCAGCGCCACGCTGACCGGCAGCCGGCTCGCGATCAGCGCGCTCGATCCGCAGACCAGCTACATCAACGGCCAGCGCTATACGATCCTGACCGCGACCGGCGGCGTCACCGGCAGCGCCCAAGGCCCGGTCTCATCATCGGCCTTCCTCGATCTCACGGTCGACCAGCAGCCGGGCCAGGTCGACCTCGTCATCGCGGTCAAGGGCAGCGATCCCGGCACGCCGCCTGGCGGCGATCCCGGTACGTCTCCCGGAGGTAATCCAGGCACGCCGCCGGTCACCCCGCCGGTCACGCCGCCGGCCGTGTTCCAGACGGTGGCGCAGTCGCCGAACCAGTTCTCGACCGCGCTGGCCCTGAACAGCCTGCCGCAGCTGGGCGGGACCTTGGCTCTCTACAACAGCCTGCTCATGCTCGATGCGCCCGGTGCGCGCGCCGCCTTCGACGCGCTCTCCGGCGAGATCCACGGCTCGGCGAAGACGGCGCTGCTCGAGGAAAGCTGGCTGCTGCACAACGCGATGAACGATCGGCTGCGCTCGGCCTTCGGCGCGGTCGGCTCGGCCCCGATGGCGACGATGAATTACGGCTTCACGGCCGATCTCGCGCCCGCCGTGAAGGGGCCGATGCCGCGGCTGAACACCGAGCGCTTCGCGGTCTGGGGACAAGGCTTCGGCTCCTGGGGCAGGAGCGACGCCCAGCCCGGCATCGCCAAGCTGACACGCTCGACCGGCGGCGTTGTCGTCGGCGCCGATCTCGGCGTCTTCGACACGATGCGCTTCGGCCTCCTCGCCGGTTACAGCCACAGCGAATTCGATGTGAAGGGCCGGCTCTCCTCAGGTGAGAGCGACAATTATCACCTCGGCCTTTATGGCGGCGGGCAATGGGGCGCGCTCGGGCTGCGCACCGGTGCCAGCTATACCTGGCACGACGTCTCGACCCGCCGCAGGGTTGCCTTCGCCGGCTTCGGCGACGGGCTGCAGAGCGACTATAATGCCGGCACGGCGCAGGTCTTCGGCGAGCTCGGCTATCGCATCGAACTCGGCCAGGCTTCGTTCGAGCCCTTCGCAGGCTTGACCTATGTCAGCCTGCACACCGACGGCTTCAACGAGATCGGCGGCGCGGCGGCGCTGTCGGGCCGCGGCGACGATACCAATCTCGGCTATGCGACGCTGGGCCTGCGTGCCTCGACCGCGTTCGCGCTGTCGGGCATGGACCTGACGCTGCGCGGCACCTTGGCCTGGCGTCATGCCTTCGGGGATGTCGACCCGGCCACGACGCTCGCCTTCTCGGGTTCCAACGCCTTCACCGTGGCCGGGTTGCCGATTGCGAAGAACGCGGCGCTGGTCGAGGCCGGCCTCGACCTCGCCATCAGCAAGAACGCCACGCTCGGGGTGTCCTATGCCGGCCAGCTCGCGACCGATACGCAGGACCACACCTTCAAGGCGAATCTGGCGGTGAAATTCTGAGGGCGAGGCGAGGGCAGGACAGGAATGCGCCGCGTTGATCGGGTTGCCGGCCGCATTCCTGGCAATCGGGTATCTCCGGCGGGACTGAGGAGCTCCTTTCATAGCGCCTCACGGCCGGTAGCCGACACGGTGCAGTGCAGCTTTGCGGCCAGCACGCCACCCAAGCGCTGTTCATTTCAAACGGCATCGGTATGATCACGCCCGTTGGATCGAACGGAAAGGGGAGGCTGGTGGCGCACCACTGCTTCCAGGCGCAAACCCGAGGACCTGTCTCCGCCCCGCGCTTCACCTCGCGGGGCTGACCGGGAGCGCATCGCCGTCTCATCGTCAGTCCTTTTCGGCGCGTTTTCGCGCGCCTGCCTGACTCAATGAGACTCCGATGTCCCTGATCGCCATCAAAGGCCTTTCGCTCGTCCGCAGCTCGCCCCTGTTTGCCGGGCTCGATCTCTCAATCGCCAAAGGCGACCGCCTTGGCCTCGTCGCCGCCAATGGCCGCGGCAAATCCTCGCTCCTGCGCATCATGGCCGGCGAGGACGAGGCCACCACCGGCAGCGTGACCCGCGCGCGCGGCCTCGTCACGGCATTGGCGCCGCAAGACCCGCCCGAGCGCCTGATGTCCCTGAGCCTGCAGGAGGCGGTGCGCGATGCGCTGGACGCCGCGACCGCGGAGGCCGAGAGCTGGCGGGTGGATGTCCTGCTGGATGATCTCGCCGTCGACGAGGCCCTGCGCGATCGACCGGTTCGTGGCCTGTCCGGCGGCTGGCAGCGGGTCATGCTTCTGGCACGGGCCGCCGTGGTCGAGCCCGATCTTCTGCTGCTCGACGAGCCGACCAACCATCTCGATCTTCAGCGGATCGGCGTGCTGGAGCGCTTCCTCGCCGCGTTGCCGCGTGATTGCGCCGTGGTTGCGGCGAGCCACGACCGTGCGTTTCTCGACGACACCAGCACGCGCACCTTGTTCCTGCGGCCGCAGGACAGCGCTGATTTCGTCCTGCCCTATGCGCGCGCCCTGCAGGCTCTGGAGCAGCGCGATGCGGCCAGGGAGAGACGATTCGAGAACGACATGCGCAAGGTCAAGGCGTTGCGGCAGCAGGCGGCGAAGCTCAAGAATATCGGCATCAATTCCGGATCCGACCTGCTGGTGGTCAAGACCAGGCAGCTGTCCGAGCGGGCCGACAAGCTGGAGGAAAGCGCGCGGCCTGGACACAAGGAGCGCTCGGCGGGGGCAATCCGCCTGACCAATAGCGGCAGCCATGCCAAGGCGCTCCTGGCGATCAAGGACACCGCGATCGTCGCGCCGGATGGGCGGCTGCTCTTCCGCACTGGGGAGCTCTGGATCGAAAATGGCGATCGGATCGCCCTGCTGGGTGCCAACGGAACCGGCAAGACACGGCTGATCGGGCGGTTGCGGGCAGCATTGGACGGATCGGACCCGGCCATCCGCGGCGCGGCGAGCCTGAAGGCCGGCTATTCCGATCAGGCGCTCTCGCAGCTCGATGCCTGGCCAACGCCCTGGGAGGCGGTCAAGCGCTCAAGCGATCTCGGCGATCAATTGGCGCGCACCGTGCTCGCCGGAGCCGGAATTGCCAGCGATGCCCAGGGCGCGCCCATCGCCCGGCTGTCGGGCGGGCAGAGGGCGCGGCTCGCCATGCTCCTGCTGCGTCTCGTCCAGCCCAATTTCTACCTGCTGGACGAGCCGACCAACCATCTCGATGTCGCAGGCCAGGATATGCTGGAACACGAGTTGATCGAGCATGGAGCCGCCTGCCTGCTGGTCAGCCATGATCGCGCCTTCATCCGCGCCGTCGCAACGCGGATCTGGGTGATCACAGGCAGGAGATTGGTCGAGGTCGATGATCCCGAGCCGGTCTTCGACAGGCTGATGGCTGGCTGATCGCCCATGATAGTCGCGGGGGCCTTGCGCCCTCGCGATCTGACCTGGAGAACGCTGGCACGCAGAAGCTGTCGGCGGCGTCCGGGCCGGCTCCCGGCCAGTTGCCGATCTGTTCGTCACTCCGCAATCGAATGAATGGCCCGCGCCGGATTTCCGCCGACAAGGGTGTTCGGCGGAACGTCCCTGGTGACGACTGACCCCGCCGCCACGACCGAATTCTCGCCCACGGTGACGCCGCCGACGACAATCGCACCGGCTCCGATCCAGACATTTCTCTCGATCACGATGGGTCTTGCGACGACGCCGGCGCGACGCTGCGAGGGAGCAAGCGGGTGGCCGGACGTGATGATGCTGACATTGGGCCCGATCATCACGTCGTCGCCGATGTCGAGCCCGCCGAGGTCGTAGAAGGTGCAGTTCTGGTTGACGAAGACGTTGCGCCCGACACGGGTATCGGCTCCGCCGGTTGCATAGAACGGCGGTAGCAACACAAAGCTGGCGTCGACCGTCCTGCCGATGAGATCGCTGAACAAGACTCGGATCTGATCCGCATCATCGGGGGGCAAGCGATTGAGAGCGGCGGTGATCGCCATCGCTCGCCTGACCTCTGCCGACATGGCGGCGGATTCCGGCGTTCTCCTGGGAATGAACTTGGTGCGCTCGTCATTCGCCATTCGTCAGGACCTTCGGGCGCGGTGCATTTTCGAGCGAAGTGGGAGTGCCGGGATAAAAGTTGATTAGCCGGCTCTATTCATCCCCTCCATGCGCACGCCGCCATCGTCCCCCTCGGTCCAGGCCGCGATGGCGCCATCCGGCAGGCGCTTCGCCTTCACCTTGAACGGCGCGCCGGCGATCAGGGGAGCGAGGCCGCGATAATCGAGCCGGATCGGCTCGCCGCCGGAGAGCGTCGCGATGATGTTCATGATCAGCGTCGCCTGGATCGGCCCATGCACCACCAGCCCCCCATAGCCTTCCTCCTGCGTCACATAGGGGAAGTCGTAATGGATGCGGTGGCCGTTGAAGGTGAGCGCCGAATAGCGGAACAGGAAGACCGGCGAGCTCTCGACCTCCCAGGTCAGGTCGGCCGGGCGCGGCTCGACCGATGCGGGCGCTGCCTGGGCCGGGGCGCCCGGCTTCGCCGCCTCGCGATAGACGATGTTGTGGCGCTCGCGCAGCGCAAGGCCGCGCGGCGTCAGGATCTCATGGTCGACCGCGACGAAGCAGAGCGGCCCGCTGCGGCCTTCCTTGTAGGAGACGTCGCCGATCACGGAGCGGCGCGTGACCTCCTCGCCGATGCGCAGGGGCTGAAGCGTCTCGATCGTCCCGCCCGCCCACATCCGGCGCGGCAGCGGCACCGGCGGCAGGAACTCGCCCTTCGCCGCATGCCCGTCCGGGCCGAGCGCGGACATGGGCGAGATCGGCGGCGCCAGGCACCAGTGCAGCGCCAGCGGTGCTTCGCCTTCGCGATGAGCAGCGAGATTGGGCGCGAAACTCGCCTGGAAGCTCTGCACCAGCCGCTTCGTGACGATGTCGGAAGCGTCCTCGCTCCTGCCGATCCAGTTGCTGAGCGCGGCGATGTCGATGGTCATGTCTGTCTCGAACCCAACTTTAAAAAGGCGCGGGAAACCCTCTCCTGTAACGAGAAGGCTCCCGCGCCACTCGTCAATAGCGCGAGCCCTGCCACGAGTGCACGCGGCAACGGCATCCCGGCATCGCCCCGACCATTGCCAAAGCCGCTCGCGCCATGCTCGAAGCTTGGCCAACGGATTTGGAAGGACGCCCCATGACCCATTTCATCAACGGCCGTCGGGTCGCAGGCCGCAGCGGCGAGACCATGGCCGTGCTCGCGCCCGCGACCGGCGAGGAGTTCACCCGCATCGCCTGCGGCACCGCCGAGGATATCGATGATGCCGTCAATGCGGCGCGCGCGGCCTATGAGGGCGCCTGGGGCAAGCTGACAGCCGCCGAGCGCGGCCGGCTGATCTCGAAGCTCTCCGCCAAGGCAGCCGATCATTTCGACGAGCTGGCGAAGATCGAGGCGCGCGATACCGGCAAGCCGATGGCGCAGGCGCGCGCCGATATCGAGGCGACCGTGCGCTATTTCGAGTTCTATGGCGGCGCGGCCGACAAGGTGCACGGCCATGTCATCCCGTTCCTCAACGGCTACAGCGTCAATGTCGTGCACGAGCCGCATGGCGTTACCGGCCATATCCTGCCCTGGAACTATCCGGCGCAGATGTTCGGCCGCTCGCTGACCGCTTCGCTCGCCATGGGCAATGCCGTGGTGCTGAAGCCGGCCGAGGAAGCCTGCCAGACGGCGCTGCGCCTCGCCGAGCTCGCCACCGAGGTCGGCTTCCCCGATGGCGCGATCAACATCGTCACCGGCCGCGGCCATGAGGCGGGCGCGGCGCTCGCCGCCCATCCCGGAATCGGCTTCATGTCCTTCACCGGCTCGCCGGAGACCGGCAAGCTGGTGCAGAAGGCCTGCGCCGAGAACCTGATCGCCTGCACGCTCGAGCTCGGCGGCAAGTCGCCCCAGATCGTCTTCAGCGACGCCGATTTCGACGCCGCCGTGCCGATCGTCTGCAAGGCCATCGTCCAGAACACCGGGCAGACCTGTTCGGCCGGCAGCCGCGTGCTGGTGCAGAGGCAGGTCTATGACGACTTTATCGGCGCGGTCGCCAGGGAGTTCGTCAAGCTGCGCGCCGGCACGCCGGAAATGGACCTCGATTGCGGCCCGGTGATCAACGCGAAGCAGCGCAGCCGCGTGCAGAGCTTTGTCGATCAGGCGCGCGAGCAGGGCATTCCGGTCATAGCCGAGGGCCAGATCGCGCAGGGCGTGCCCAATGGCGGCTTCTATGTCACGCCGACCCTGTTCGGCCCGGTGCCGCGCGGCAACCGGCTGGAGCAGGAGGAGGTCTTCGGCCCCGTCCTTTCCGCCTTCCCCTTCGATGACGAGGCCGACGCCATCAAGCTCGCCAATGCGACGTCCTACGGCCTCGTCGCCGGCATCTGGACGAAGGATGGCGGGCGCCAGCAGCGCGTCGCCAAGAGCGTCCGCGTCGGCCAGGTCTTCATCAACGGCTACGGCGCCGGCGGCGGCATCGAATTGCCCTTCGGCGGCATGGGCAAGAGCGGCCATGGCCGCGAGAAGGGCTTTATGGCGCTGGAAGAATTCGCGGTCACCAAGACGATCGTGCACAAGCACGGCTGAGGGCAGCCGTCATGCTCGGGCTCGACCCGAGCATCTCGTGAAGGAGGGGCACCCGTGACAGGGAGCCCCTTTCTGCTTCGCTCTGCCCGAGAATGACCCGCGGGGCAGCCCGCCGTCAGCCCTTGACGCGCCGCGGCCATTCCTGGGTGATCCCCGGCTGGACCGGGCGTTCCAGATAGGTCGACAGCACGACATAGCTGCGCGTCGCGGTGACGCCGGGCACGTCGTAGAGCTTCGCCAGCAGGCCCTCGAGCGCATGCGTGCTCTCGGTGCGCACCTTCAGCAGCATGCAGGTATCGCCCGCGACCGAATGGATTTCCTCCACCTCCGGATGGGACTCGACGGCGAGGAGCGCCGTGGTCTTGCCCCAGCCGGTCGTGTCGACATGAACGAAGGCTAGCAGCGTCTTGCCGGTCGCCTCCGGCTCGATCAAGGCAGCGACCCGCTTGATCGCGCCCGAGCGTCGCAGCCGCTTCACCCGCTCATGAGCTGCGGGCGGGGACAG
Organism: Allobosea sp. BK604; assembly: GCF_004341515.1. GTDB lineage: Bacteria > Pseudomonadota > Alphaproteobacteria > Rhizobiales > Beijerinckiaceae > Allobosea. The sequence continues at coordinate 33,734 of NZ_SLZF01000018.1, read as the reverse complement.
GCCGACGCGCTCGCCGAGATCGGCATAGCTCGTGGTCGCGTCCTCGACGAGAACGCCTAACAGCTTTCGGTCCATCGCATCGAGTTCGCGATCGGAACCGCGGTTGCGCCGAACCCCATCTGTTTTTCCGAGCATCCGAGAATTCTCCGTTGAACCAGAATATCATTCGGCCATTCTGCGGGAATGACGAATACAGATCAAACAATCTCGGCCTCGCCCCGGATTCCCGCCGCGGCCTATGCGCTCTGCCTGTGCATCGGCCTGATCGGCGCGAACTCGCTCGCGCTGGGGCCGATCGCGCCGCGCGTGGCGGCGAGCTTCGCCAGCGACGTGCCGGCGGTGATGTCGGCCTCGGCCGCCTTCGGCATCGGCACGGCGGCGAGCGCGTTGCTGCTCGGCGGATTGATCGACCGTTTCGGGCCGGGCAGGGTGCTGCGCTTCGCCCTGCTGGTCTTCCTGGCCGCGCTCGCGGCGAGCGCGGCAGCGCCCATTCTCTCCGCCTTCGTCGCCGCACAGCTCCTGGCCGGCCTCGCCGCCGGCCTCGCATTGCCGTCGATCTATACGCTTGCCGCGCTGGCGGCTCCGTCTGGCCGCGAGAGCGATACGCTCGGCGTCGTCCTCTTCGGCTGGACGCTGAGCATGGTCGCCGGCGTCTCGCTCTCGGCCGTGATCGCCGACATGGTCGGCTGGCGCATGGTCTATGGCATCGTCGCTGTCGCCGGCCTGGCGGCAATCGCCGGCACCGCGACGCTGGGCGCAAGCGGCGCATCCGCGCGCCCGGCGCAATCGCCGCTCTCGGCGCTGCGCGTGCCGGGCATCACGCCGCTGCTTTGCGCCTGCGCCGCCTTCATGGCCTCGTTCTACGGCGTCTACGCCTATGTCGGCGACCATCTGCACCATGCGCTCGGCCTGCCGGTCAGCGCCGGCGGGCTGCTCGCCCTGTGCTATGGCCTCGGCTTCGGCGCGACGACCTTCCTCGATCGGGCAATCGACCGTCTCGGACCGGCCCGCTTGCTGCCGGCCTTCTTCCTCGCGGTCTGCGGCATCTATCTGCTGATGGCCCTGGCTGCTGCGTCCTATGCCGCCCTGCTCGCGGTGGTCTTCGGCTGGGGCATGGCCAATCATGCCGCCCTGAACGTCCTGATCGTCCGGCTTGCCGCGCTCGATCCCGGCCGCCGCGGCGCGATCATGGGCCTCAATAGCGGCGTGACCTATCTGGCGCTCTTCGTGGGGACGGCGGGCTTCGGGCCGATCTACGCCGCCGCGGGCTTCGCGGCCCTGGCCGGGCTGGCGGCCGCGCTCACGCTCGTGGCGGCTCTCGCCGCCACGCTCGCGCCACGTCCCGCCGTCGCGAGCGACTAGCGTATTCTCGAGCGAACCGTTATCCGCGTCGCTCGAAAGTGCCTTAGAGAGACATAGCGTGGCCCACACCCAGGCGTCTGGCCTCGCGGTATGCGAGGTCGGCGGCCACCATATCCTCCATGGCGACGCCCATGGCCTTGTAGATCGTGATCTGCTGATCTGACGTCCGGCCTGGTCGCTGCCCCAGCAACATCGCACCAAGGTCGGTGCCTGCCTCCGGATCGATATTTGCAAGTTCGCAGCAACCCACCGGTGTTGGCAAGAAGGAGTCCCGCGCCTCGACGAAGAGCTTGCCGCGAGCGATCAGGTCGATCGGCAACTCGCCGCCGGGTGGCGCGACGCCGACCGAAGACACATGCGTCCCCGGTCGAACCCATTCCGCGGATATCACCGGGACGTAGGAATGCGTCGCGAGGCACACGACATCCGAAGAGCGCACCGCGGCCTCGAGGTCCTCGACGGCTGTGACACCTGGGTGGCGTGAAGCCAGCGCCTGCGCATCGGCAAAATCCTTCGAGACGACCCGGATGTCCTGAAAATCCCGAACGAGCGGCAACAGGTGAAGGTGTTGGCTGGCTTGAACGCCGGCGCCCACGACGGTCGCGACCTTGGCATTGCGCCTGGCGAGCTCCCGCACCGAAAGGACGGCCGAGCCGGACGTGCGTACGGCCGTGATGTAGGTGCCATCCATCATGCAAACAGGCGCGCCTGTTTCTGGATCGAAGAGGTGGATTGTCGCGAGGTGGCTTGGGATTCCCCGGGCGATATTCCCTTCGAACACATTGACCAGTTTTACGGTCAAATGCATGCCCTTCATCCAGGCCGGCATCGCCAGCGAATAGCCTGCACCGGGAATATCGAGCTGCGGTCGCGCCGGATTGGCGACATGACCGTCGGATAGTGCTTTGAAACCCTCCGCCAATGCGTCGAGCAGGTTGCGGAGGTCGATACATTCTTTGACCTCCGCTTCGCTCAGCGAGAGAATCCTGATCTCACCCTTTGCGTGATTGCTCGAGGCAGGTTGTGTGCTGTCCATGATGCTGCTTGCCTTCGTTCCGGCCAGGCGTTCAGTGCCTTTCAAACCGTATTGCGGCAAACCGGCGTGATGAAATATGCTGATTTCGATGAGTTTGCGTGATTGTCACGCTTCTTGGCCCAAAAGGGTGCGAATCCAATATGAGTGATCTGGACCGCGTCGACCGGATGCTGCTGGGGCTGTTGCAGGAAGATGGTCGTCGGACCGTGCTCGACCTCGCCCAACGCGTCGGGTTGTCACCGACCGGCGCATCGCAGCGCATCAAGCGTCTTTTCAGTGAAGGCTTTATGCGCGCCGTCCGGGCCGTGCTCGAACCCTCTAAGATCGGACGCGGCACGCTCGTCTTCATCGAGGTGAGGCTCGATCATACCGCCCCGCACGTCTTCGACCGCTTCGCGGACGCTGTTGCGAAGGCACCCGAAATCATCGAATGCCATATGGTGATTGGTGGTTTCGACTACCTGGTCAAAGCACGAATAGCTGACATGGCGACATTTCAGGACTTCCTGCAGAGGGTCATCCTGCCGCTTCCAGGCGTCAGGGAAACGCACACTTACGCATCGATCGGCGACGTGAAGCCTGACGCGTTGTTGCCGCTTTGACAGCTCCGGTCTTCGGGACCGTCTGAAGGGCGCGGCCTCACATCACGATCACATGCCGGATGGTGCGGCCTTCCGCCAGGGCGTCGAAGCCCTCGTTGATCCCGTCGAGCCCGCTGGTGCTGGTCAGGAGCTTGTCGACCGGCAGCTTGCCGCGCTGATAGAGCTCGATGAAGCGCGGGATGTCGCGCAGCGGGATGCAGCTGCCGACATAGGAGCCCTTCAGCGTCCGCTCTTCGGCGACGAGCTTGACCGGCGCCAGCGAGAGCGAATGCGAGGGCGCCGCGAGCCCGGCAGTCGTCGTCGTGCCGCCACGTCGGGTGATCTGGTAGGCAAGGTCGAGCGCCTTCACCGAGCCGGCCATTTCCAGCCCATGGTCGACGCCGCCCCTGGTCGCGGCCTTGATCCTGTCGATCACGTCCGGATCGGCGGCGTTGAACGTATCGGTCGCGCCGAGCTCGCGTGCGATCCTGAGCTTGTCCTCGGCGAGGTCGACCGCGACGATGCGCGAGGCGCCGGCCGCTGCCGCGCCGAGCAGGGCGCTGAGGCCGACGCCGCCGAGACCCACCACGGCGACGCTCTCGCCGGCCCTGACCTTGGCCGTGTTCACCACCGCGCCGACGCCGGTCAGCACGGCGCAGCCGAAGAGTGCCGCGATCTCGTGCGGAATCTCGGCCTCGACCTTCACCAGCGAGCGGCGCGAGATCACCGCATGCTCGGCGAAGGCGGAGACGCCGATATGATGGTTCACCGGCTTGCCATTGGCGGAGAGCCGCTTGCCGCCGCCGATCAGCTCGCCCCGCCCATTGGCGGCATTGCCCGGCTCGCACAGCGCCGGCCGGCCCTCGCTGCACGGCGCGCAATGGCCGCAGGAGGGCACGAAGACCATGATGACCCGGTCGCCCTTCTCGAGGTTGTCGACGCCCGGCCCGGGCTCGACCACCTCGCCCGCGGCCTCGTGGCCGAGCACCATCGGCACCGGGCGCGGCCGGTTGCCGTCGATCACCGAGAGATCGGAATGGCAGAGGCCCGCGGCCCGGATCCTGACCAGCACCTCGCCATGGCCGGGCGGGGCGAGCTCCAGCTCCTCGATTGCGAGCGGCTTTGTCTGCGCATAGGGCGCGGCGACGGGGCTGGCGTTCAGGACGGCGGCGCGGATCTTCACGGCGTTTCCTCGATGCATGACCACGATCTGCAGCATCCGGAGCGGATATCGATCCGGTCAGATGCTGCAGCTTGTCCTGCGAGCTTATCAGCCCGATTGTTCCGCCCGCCAGTTCCGAGACGAGACCGACCGATGCGCGAGCCCGCTGCCGACCATGCCGAGATCCGTGAGGAGGTGCGCAAGCTCTGCGCCGGTTTCCCCGGCGAATACTGGCGCAAGCTCGACCGCGAGCAGCGCTACCCGGCCGAGTTCGTGACGGCGCTGACCGAGGCCGGCTATCTCGCCGCCCTGATTCCCGAAGAGTTTGGCGGCGCCGGTCTGCCGCTGTCGGCCGCCGCGGCGATCCTGGAGGAGATCCAGCGCGCCGGCTGCAACGGCGCCGCCTGCCATGCCCAGATGTACATCATGGGCGCGCTGCTGCGGCATGGCAGCGAGGCGCAGAAGCAGCGCTACCTGCCGGCGATCGCGCGCGGCGAATTGCGCCTGCAGGCCTTCGGCGTCACCGAGCCGACCAGCGGCACCGATACGACCTCGATCAAGACCTTCGCCACTCGCAAGGGCGATGTTTACGTGGTCAACGGCCAGAAGGTCTGGACCTCGCGCGCCGCGCAATCGGACCTGATGCTGCTGCTTGCCCGCACCACGCCGAAGGATCAGGTGGCCAAGCGCACCGACGGCATGTCCGTCTTCATCGTCGACATGCGCGCCGCCAGCCAGGCCGGCATGAGCATCCGCCCGATCCGCGCGATGATGAACCATTCCACCACCGAGGTCTTCTTCGACAATGTCGAGGTTCCCGCCGAGAACCTTGTCGGCGAGGAGGGCAGGGGCTTCCGCTACATCCTCTCCGGCATGAATGCCGAGCGCATCCTGATCGCGGCGGAATGCGTCGGCGATGCCAAATGGTTCATCGAGAAGGCGAGCGCCTATGCCGGCGAGCGCGTCGTCTTCGGCCGGCCGATCGGCCAGAACCAGGGCGTGCAATTCCCCATCGCCAAGGCCTATGCCCAGATGCGCGCCGCCGAGCTGATGGTGCGCGAGGCAGCGCGGCTCTACGAGGCCGGGCTCGATTGCGGCGCCGAGGCCAATATGGCGAAGCTGCTGGCGGCGGAAGCGTCCTGGGCGGCGGCCGAGGCCTGCGTCCAGACCCATGGCGGCTTCGCCTTCGCCGAGGAATATGATGTCGAGCGCAAGTTCAGGGAGACGCGGCTCTATCAGGTCGCGCCGATCTCGACCAACCTGATCCTGTCCTACCTCGCCGAGCACGTACTCGGCCTGCCGCGCTCCTACTAAAGGGTCTTTGGGAATCTCAGAGCTCTCGCAGCGGCCGCGGCACCGTCACGGGCCGCGCCTCGCGGGCCTGCGCAGCCAGCCTGACCGGCGCGTTGACCGCGCCGAAGCCGGAATAGCCGCCGCGCCGCTCGACGATCTCGAAGAAGAAGCGCTGCGCGAAGACATGGGTATAGACCTGCAGGAACTCGGCCTCGCCGTCGCGGTCGTAGAGGATATGGTGCTCCTGCAGCCGGTCGATGAACTCAGGGTCGAGCCCGTGCCGCGCCTCCAGATCCTCATAATAGTTCTCGGGAATGTCGAGGAATGACAGTCCCGCCGCCCGCATCGCGTCGACCGCCGCGAAAATGTCGGGCGCGTCGAAGGCGATATGCTGCACGCCCGAGCCGAAATGCTCGGAGACGAAGCGCGAGGACAGCGTCCGCTGTGCCTGCGAGCCGTTCAGCACGAAGCGCACGGCGCCGTCATGGCTGATGATCGGCCGGCTCTCGACCAGCCCGGCCGGGTCGGCGACCGCGGTCTGCGGAATGCGCTCCAGCTCGAACAGCGCGGTGTAGAACAGCAGCCAGGACAGCATCTCCTCGTAGTCCATCGACTGCGAGATATGGTCGACGCTGGTCAGCAGCGCCGGCGAGGACGCCTGCGCCTCGGCCGAAGCGACGAACTCCTTCTCCCAGACATGGCCGAGATCGCCCTTCGGCTCGGTGAAATAGATCAGCGAGCCGCCAACGCCGCGGATGGCCGGGATCTGCATCTCGCCCGCCGCGACCGGCTGCTCGAAGGAGGGAATGCGCAGGTCGCGCGCCCGCGCCATCGCCTGGCCGACATCGGCGACGCGCAGGCCGATGGCGCAGACGCCGGGCCCGTGCATGATCGCATGCGACTGGGCGAAGCCGTCCTTCTCCGTGTTGAGCACGAGGTTGATGCCGCCCTGGCTCCAGCGCGTCACGGCCTTGCTGAGATGCGTGCCGGTCTGGCGGAAGCCGAGCGCGGACAGGAGATTTGCCAGCTCATGCGCGGTCTCCTCGTCGAGTGCGAACTCGATGAACTCGACGCCGAGGCAATGCGCGCGCGGCGGCAGGGTCGGCTCGATCTGGTCCGCAAGCTGGATCAGCGAGCGCACCCCGTCCGTCGCGAGCCGGCGCGCCGAGCCGGCACGGAACTGGTCGTTGAAGATCTCCAGCGACAGCGCCCCCTTGTAGCCCGTCGCCTCGATCGCCCTGACGAAATCGGCGACCGGCAGGTCGCCCTGGCCGGGGAAGCAACGGAAATGCCGGCTCCAGCTCAGCACGTCCATCTCGAGCTGCGGCGCATCGGCGAGCTGGACCAGGAAGATGCGGTCGCCGGGAATCGAGGCGATCGGCCCCAGCGGCGAGCGGCGGGCGAAGGTGTGGAAGGAATCGAGGATGAGCCCGATACTGGAATGGCCGGCGCGGCGCACGATCTCCCAGGCGTCGCGATAGTCGCTGACATGCCGGCCCCAGGCGAGCGCCTCGAAGCCGACCTTGACGCCGTGCTTCTCGGCCAGCGCACCGAGGTCGTGCAGATCGGCGGCGGCGCGGTCGATCCCGCCCAGCGCCTGCGGCGAGACATTCGAGCAGATCAGCATCAGCTCGGCGCCGAGCTCGTTCATGATCCCGAATTTGCGCTCGGCCCGGGCGAAGGCGCGAGCACGCAGCGGCTCCGGCATGCCCTCGAAATCGCGGAAGGGCTGGAACGCGGCGATCCTGAGGCCGAGATCGGCGATCATCCTGCCGACATCGCGCGGGCTGCCGTCGAAGGTCAGGAAATCGTTCTCGAAGACCTCGACCGCATCGAACCCGGCCGAGGCGATGGCGGCGAGCTTTTCGGCGAGATCACCGCTGAGGGAAACGGTGGCGATCGAGGTCGGGTTCATGCCGCGCGCATCCCGCTGAAGCTTGGATCGGAGAGTGAGACGATGCTGCCGGTCGCTGCCGCTTCGCTCACGGCTTCGACCACGGCGAGCGTTTGAGCCGCATCGGCGGCGCTGGTGATCGGCTGTTCCTCGCCGCGGATCACCGCACAGAAATGTCGGAGCTGTTCGGCGAGCGGCTCGACGGCCGGGACGCCGCGATCGCTCTGCGAGAGCGGCTCCCACCAGCCGGCCTTGCCCTCGTAGCGCCAATGCTCGAGCTTCGGCAGGGCGAGCGAGCCCTCGCTGCCGGCGATCAGGTAGCAATGCCCGTCGCGCTGCGGATAGGCCTTGTTCTCGCCTGAACTGAGCTCCCAGCTCCAGGGCGAGGGCGTCGCGTCGGAGACCGTCGCCGTGCCGAGCGCGCCATTGGCGAAGCGGAAGATCAGCGCTGCGGTATCCTCGACGGCAAGGCCACGCGTCGCGCTGGACACCATCGCCTGCACGCTCGCGATCTCGCCGCAGATGAAGCGCAGGTTGTCGATATCGTGGATCAGGTTGATCAGCACCGGCCCGCCGCCCGGCTCGCGCCGCCAGGCGACCTCGAAATAATCGTCGGGCTTGCGGATCAGGAAGAGCGCGTTGACGGCGACCAGCCGGCCAATCTCGCCGCCCTGCACGATGCGGCGGGCTTCCCTTACGATCGGGTTGTGGCGGCGGTGATGGCCGGCAAGCACGGCGATGCCGGTCCGCGCCTGCGCATCGATCAGCCTTTGCGCCGCGGCGACGCTCTCGGCCAGCGGCTTCTCGACCAGCACGGGAACGCCGGCTTCCAGGCAGTCGATGGCGCCAGGCACATGCAGCGCATTGGGTGTCGCGATGATCGCGCCGTCCGGCTTGATCAGCGCCAGCATCTCGCGCTGCGAGGGAAACCAGCGCACGCCGCGCTCGGCCGCGAGCGCCTGCGCCGCTTCCGTCGGGTCGCAGATCGCGGCGATCGCGCAATCCGGCGAGGCCTCGATCCGGGTGAGATGCGCGCGCCCGATCAGCCCGGCGCCGATCAGCGCGATCTGGAGCTTTGCGCTCATCGAGCTGGCCCTTCCACGGAAATGCGACCTGCCGCCTCGCGCGACGCCTGCCGATAGGGACGAGCAAGGTCGCGCGACCCATCATCCGTCTCGGCTACGCCGAGCCACCTTCTCCCGCAGGGGGAGAAGGGCAGGTTCCCGCAGGGGAAGAAGGGCAGATGCGCCTTGTCCGTCATCACGCCGCCTCCGTCATCGCGCCGCCCAGGAAGAGCTGGCCGACGCGCGGGTCGGCGAGGATCTCGGCTGCCGGGCCCTGCATCCGGGTCTGGCCGAGTTCGAGCACCAGGCCTTCGTCGGAGATCTCCAGCGCCGAGCGCGCGTTCTGCTCGACCATCAGGATGGTGACGCCGCGCGAGCGCAAATCCCTGAGGATGCCGAAGGTCTCCTGCACCATCATCGGCGAGAGGCCGATCGAAGGCTCGTCGATCAGCACGAGCTTGGGGTCGAGCAGCAGGCCGCGCACGATCTCGAGCTGTTTCTGCTCCCCGCCCGACAGGGTCGAGGCCTGCTGGTCGGCCTTGCGGCGCAGCGCCGGAAAGCGGTCGAGCGCGGCCTCGAGCCGCCGGGGCATGTCGGTGATATGGCTGTGGGCCGCGACCGAGCCGAGCTCGATATTGTGCCGCACGGACAGTTCCGGGAAGATGTTGCGGCCCTGCGGCACGTAGCAGATGCCGGCCTCCAGCAGCCGGCGCTGGTTCCAGTTGGTGATCTCCTTGCCTTCGAGCCGGATATGGCCCTCGCGCACTTTCAGCAGGCCGAAGATCGCCTTGAACACGGTCGATTTGCCGGCGCCATTGGGGCCGATCACGGTGGTGATCGCGGCGCGCCTCACCTTGAACGTGGTGCCGTTGAGGATGGTCATGGCGCCGTAGCCGCCGACCACGCCGTCGAGTTCGAGGATGTGACTGTCCATCACGTTTCTCCCGTCGTCTTGCGCGTCATGCCCGGGCTTGTCCCGAGCCTCTCCTGCAGGAGATTCTCGGGTCTGCGTTCGCTTCGCCCGAGAATGACGTGGCCGTTTCAGTGTCCCAGATAGGCCTCGATCACCTGCGGGTTCGCCCTGACCTCCGCCGGACTCCCCTCAGCAAGAACCTTGCCTTCCGCCAGCACCAGCACGCGGGTGCATAGCGACATGACGAAATCCATGTTGTGCTCGATCACCACGAAGGTCGCGCCCTGCTCGGCATTGATGGCGCGCAGCCGCTCCTTCAGGTCGCCGAGCATGGTGAGATTGACGCCGCCGGCCGGCTCGTCGAGCAGCACGAGGCGCGGGCCGGCCATGAAGGCCATCGCGGCGTCGAGCAACTTCTGCTGGCCATAGGAAAGCCCGCCGGCCTTGGCGTCGACGAGATGGCCGAGCTTGAAGAAGCCGATCATCTTGTCGGCCTTTTCGGAGAGCCCGGCATCGCGCCGCCCGAAGAAGCGCGAGAGCATCGTGCCCTCATGTTCCTGCCCGGCGAGGATCAGGTTCTCGCGCACCGACAGCTCGGGGAAGACCTGCAGCAACTGGAAGGTGCGGCTGACGCCGAGCCGGTTGAGCTCGGAGGGGCGCATGCCCGTGACCTCCTTGCCGTCCAGCTTCACCGAGCCCTCGCTCGGCTCGAGCTGGCCGAGGATGCAGTTGAACAGGGTCGACTTGCCGCAGCCATTCGGGCCGATGATGCCGAGGATCTCGCCTTCGTTGACGCCGAAGGAGACGCCGTTCACCGCCTTGATGCCGCCGAAGGCCTTGTGGATGTTGGAGACTTCGAGGACCTGTCCCATCAGCGCGCCCCGGTCTTGGCGAGATTGTTCTTGCCGGTGAGTTTCGCCCAGCCGCGCTCGAGCAGCCCGCTGACGCCCTGCGGGCAGGCGATCAGCAGCAGCATGACGATGGTGGCGAAGACGATCAGGTAGAGCGAGCCGACGACGCGCAGCCATTCCGGCAGCACCACCCCGAGCAGGGCGCCGATGAACGGGCCGAGCAGGTAGCCCGAGCCGCCGGCGACCACCATAAGCAGCAGGAAGAAGCTCTGCGACAGCGAGAAGGGCGAGGGGTCGATGAACTCGACCAGCGGCGCATAGAGCGCCCCGGCGAAGCCGGCATAGGCCGAGCCGATGGCGAAGGCGAGCAAGGTGTACATGCGCGTGTCGACGCCGAGGCTCGCCGCCCGCACCGGGTTCTCGCGCAGGGCCATGAAGGCGCGGCCCCAGGGCGAGCGGATCATCCACCACAGCGCGATGGCGAGGATGAAGGTCACCACCACGACGAAGCGATGGAAGGCGAGCGCGCCGTCGAGCTTCAGGCCGAAGACGCTCGGGCGCGGGATGTTGGAGAGGCCGAAGACGCCGCCGGTCAGCCATTGCTCGTTGCGCAGGATCAGCCAGATCAGCGTCGAGAAGGCGAGCGTGACGAAGGCAAGGTAATGCGCCTGCACGCGCAGCGCCGGGAAGCCGAGCAGCAGGCCGACCGCGAAGGTGATCAGCCCCGAAATCGCGAAGGCGGCGTACCAGTTCATGCCGAGCTTGCCGGTCAGCAGCGCCGTCGCATAGGCGCCGAGCCCCATGAAGGCGGCCTGCGCCAGCGATTTCAGGCCGGCATAGCCGAGCGTCAGGTTCAGCCCCATCACGGCGATGCTCATCACCAGCCAGAGCGAGAGCACATAGGTGCCGTAGCGGCCCATGCCGACCGGCGCGAACCAGAGGATGACGGCGCCGAGGACGAGCGTGACCAGGATGCCGTCGACCGAAGCAGGCAGGGCGGCGATGCGGCTCTGGCGTGGCGTGGCGGAGCCGTGGGTTGCGGGCGCGGTCATACGCGGCGCTCCTCTTTGCGGCCCATCAGGCCTTCCGGCTTGAGCAGGATGATGACGACGAGCAGGATAAGCGGCACGGCGAGCCGATAGGAGGCGGAGATATAGGCCGCCGCAAGGCTGTCGACGATGCCGACCAGCAGCCCGCCGACCAGCGCGCCGCGCACCTGGTTGAAGCCGCCGACGATGGCGGCGATGAAGGCGAACAGGCCGATCACCTCGCCATTCGAGAATTTCGCCAGGTAGATCGGCGAGATCAGCACGGAGGCGACGACGGCGAGCGCGGCATTGATGACGAAGGTCAGCAGCACCATGCGCTCGACGGGGATGCCGAGGATGCGGGCGACCGTCGGGTTCTGCGCGGTCGCCTGCATCTGCCGGCCGAGCCTGGTGCTGCCGACGAACCATTGCAGCAGGCCGATCACGGCGAAGGCGACGATGATGATCGCGACATGCTGCAGCGAGATCGAGGCGCCGAGCACCGAGATCGTCTCGGTCGGCACGAAGGAGGGGAAATTCTGCGCCTCGGCCGAGAACGCGTCCTTGGCGCCTTCCTTCATGATGATCGAGAGGGCCATGGTGGCGATGGCGAGCGGCAGCACGCCGTGCCGGATCATCGGATCGACCACCGCGAGCTTGAAGCCGGCGCCGAAGATCAGGATGAAGGCGGCGATGCCGATCAGCGCGCCGAGCCAGATCGGCGCGCCGAACAGCTTGATCGCCAGCAGGACGAGCACGGCCGGCAGCATGACGAACTCGCCCTGGGCGAAGTTGATCGTCTGCGAGGTCTGCCAGACCAGCGTGAAGCCGATCGCGGCCAGCGCATAGATCGCGCCCGTGGCGATGCCGGCGATGAGATAGGCGATGAATTCGGCCATGGCTTGTCTCGCTCTGCTAGAGCATTTTCCACGTTTCTCCGAAACGCGGTGGTCCAGCCACCGGCAGCGGCGGGACAGGACAAATCCGTCATTGCGAGGAGCGTAGCGACGAAGCAATCCAGGGCCGCCGGGCACCCGGTCTTACTGGATTGCTTCGCTGCGCTCGCAATGACGCCAGCGCTTCGGGCCTTACGGCTTGATCTTCGGCAGCGTCGCCGTGATCACCTGCTTGCCGTCCTTGACCTCGGCCAGGAAGCTCTCGCGGTCGAGATCGCCATTCGGCTCGATCGTGGTCTCCATCAGGATGCCCGGCTCGTCCGAAGGCTTGATCGTCGCGCCGCGCAGCGTATCGGCGACGCCCTTCTTGTCGAACTTCTTCTGCTTCTCGGTCGCCCACTTGACCATGTAGACGGCCATGTAGCCCTTCAGGCCGTTATGGTCGGAGGCGTAGTTGTACTTCGCCTGGAACTTCTTGCCGAACTCCTGGAAGGCCGGGATCGGCGCGTCGATCGAGAGGCCGACATGGCCCTTGACGCCGTTGGCGGCATCGCCCGCGAGCTCGATCACCTTGGCGCCGAGCAGCGTGGTCTCGCCGATCATCGGCTTGGTGATGCCCTGCTGCTTGGCGGCGCGCAGGAAGCGGGCGCTCTCCTCCTCGTTCAGGTAGACGAAGACGGCGTCGGCATTGGAATTCTTGACCTTGATCGCGTCGGCCGCGAAATCGGCCTGGCCCTGCTCGGTCGGGATGTCGACGGCGACCTTGATGCCGGACTTCTCGAGCTCGGGGATGATGGCGTCGCGGCCGCCCTTGCCAAAGTCGTTATTGACCCAGACCACCGCGACCGAGCCGGCCTTGACGGTATCCTTCAGGTATTTGGCGATCTTCGGCATCGCCGCCGTCTGGCTGAGCGAGGTGCGGAACAGGTACTGGTTGCCCTGCTTGGTCAGGTTGGCGGCCTCGCCGCCGACGAGCTGCGCGATCTCGGCGCGCTGGGCGATCTGCATGGAGGCGCCGATCGGGCCGGAGAAGACCGGGCCGAGCACCGCATAGGCGCCTTCGTCGATGGCGCGCTGCACGGCGGCGCGGCTGTTCCCCGGATTGGTCTGCGTGTCGTAATGGACGATCTCGATCTGCTTGCCGAGGATGCCGCCCTTGGCGTTGATATCGGCGACGGCGAGATCGATGCCGTTCTTCCAGTTGGTGCCGGCGGTGGCGCCCGCGCCCGACAATTCGACCACGTCGACCAGCTTGACCTTGTCCTGCGCCAGCGCCGGCAGGCTGAGGGCGCCGAGCGCGGCGGCCAGAATCCATTGCATCTTCATGGTGTTGCTTCCTCCACTCATCTCTGTTTCTTGTCGCGCCCGGCTCTTGGATCAGTCGCATCGGCCTTTTCCCGAAAACCGCAATCCACGTTTCGGACCGATGCGCCAGCCGGGGTCTTCCTCATGCGGCGCGTTCCGCCCCAGCCCGCTCCGCCATGATCCTGTCGAAGGTCTCGCTCATCGCCCGCTCGGAGGCCTCGATCCCGGTGAACAGCCGGAACGCGTCGAGCGCCTGGTGGATGGCCAGTTCCCGCCCGGTCATCACCGTCGCGCCGGCCTTCTGCGCGGCGAGGAGCAGGGGCGTCCAGAGCGGGTAGTAGACCGCGTCCGCCACCCATTGCGAGGCGTCGATCAGCGTCGGCGGCACCGGCATGTCGCGGTTGGGCAGCATGCCGAGCGGCGTGCAGTTGACGATGCCGGCGGCGCCTTCGACGGCGGCCGCGACGCTGCCGGCGATCTCGATATCGACGCGCCGCTCCAGCAGCCGCGCCAGCGCGGTCGCGCGCTCGCGGTCGAGATCGAACAGCCGCAGCCGCGTCACCCCGCAAGAGCTCAGCGCGAAGGCGATCGCCCGGCCGACGCCGCCCGCGCCGATGATCGCGACCGGCCGCTCGCCGTCCTGACGTTTCAGCGCGCGATAGGCGGTGGCGAAGCCGCTCGCATCGGTGTTGTGGCCGATGAGCTGGCCGTCATCGACCACGACCGTATTCACCGCGCCTATCGCCTCTGCCGCCGGTGAGAGCGCGTTGAGCAGCGGGACCACGGCCTCCTTGTAGGGATAGGTGATGTTGACGCCGGCAAAGCCGAGCCGGCACACGCCCTCCAGCATCACGGCGAGATCCGTGCGCCCGGCGCCGGCGACTTCGATGAGATGGTAATGCGCCTCGAGCCCGGCCGCCCGCGCCGCCGCCTCATGCATGGCCGGCGAGGCCGAATGCCCGACCGGCGATCCGATCAGGCCGAGCAGCAGGCGCTGCGCCTTCTTCGCTGTGGCAAATGCCGCCATTTCTTCCCCTCGGCTCACCCGTCTGTGAAGCGGGCGTTGCCATAGCTCACTTAGACAGATTTGGCTTCATAACGCGATAACCAATCCATCGTGATTACCTAACCCGATGTTATCTTTTGGGCGATGCCGAACCGCGATGTCTCCCGACGGGGCGATACCACGGCATTCATCTCTTCGCGCAGCAGCTTCACGAAGGTCTCGGCATAGAGCGAGGGCGCCTTGTCGTTCTTGATCGCGACATAGGTCTGGAACTGCGTCGGCTCCGCGATCGGTACCGCGACGATGCCCTGCATCGAGTCATGCGCCACGGTGAACTGGTCGATCACCGCGATGCCGAGCCCGGCCCTGACCAGCGAGCACACGGTGGTGCCGAAGCGCGCCTTGATCCGCATGTCATAGGCCAAGCCCTGCCGGCCGAAGATCTCGCTCATGATCCGGCCGTAAGGGTCGTTCGGGTCGATGCCGATCAGCTCGTGGCGCACGATCTCCTTCGCCGAGATGACGGGGCGGCTCGCGAGCTCATGCGCCTGCGGCACGATGCAGAGCAATTCGCCCATCGCCAGTGGCATGAAGTCGATGCCGGGATGGTCGAGCTTGTAGCTCATCGCGGCGATCTCGCCCTTGCCGAGCAGGAGATAGTCGAGCGCCTCCTCGATCTTCAGGATGTTGATGTCGATGCGCAGGTCGGGATGCTTGCGCCTGAGCCGCTCGATCGCGCGTGGCACCATGACATGGCAGATGCTCGGCACCGAGCCGAGGCGCAGCTCGACATCGCCGCCGCGCTCGATCCGGGCCAGCGTGTAATGCAGGTCGTCGACCTTCTTGTAGACGCCGTTGATCTGCTCGAAGATGTCGTTGGCCTCCGGCGTCGGCACATAGCGGCCATGGCGGCGCTCGAAGAGTTTCAGCCGCAGCGAGCGCTCGGTATGTTTCATCAGCCGGCTGATGCCGGGCGCCGAGACATTGAGCAGCTTTGCCGCCCCGGCGATCGTGCCGGTGATCATGATGGCGCGGATCACCTCGATCTGGCGCAAGGTCAGCATGACCGGCATGTCCCCTTATGCTTTGTTTTGCCGCAAACGGAGGCGAGCAGCCCCGCACTGTCAAGCCAGAGGACGCGCGTGATGGCCAAGACCGATTTCAAGTCGGTGGACGAGTATATCGCCGCCCAGCCCGAGGCCGTGCGCGGGATCCTCGAAACCATTCGGAGCGCCATCCGCAAGGCGCTGCCCGACGCCGACGAGGTGATCTCCTACCAGATCCCCGCCTACAAGCTGGAGGGCGGCGCGGCGATCTACTTTTCGGGCTGGAAGAAGCATTATTCGCTTTATCCGGTCACCGAGGGACTGGTCGCCGCCTTCAAGGACGAGTTCGCGGAATGGGAGGTCGAGAAGGGCACGATCCGCTTTGCCCTGACGAGACCGGTCCCGACCGGACTGATCGAGCGTATCGCCTCCTTCCGCGCCGCCGAACTCGTGGCGGAGCGCAAGCGCAAGGTGGCTGCGAAAAAGCGATAAGAGGCTGGCGGCGGCTGCGCCGGTGAACCAATTTTCGGTCGTGGCCGAAGGGGGAGTGGGGATGGACGTCGAGATCAAGCTGGTGACCCCTGGCGATGCCGGCCTTTTCGGCCGCGTCGCCGAGGATGTCTTCGACGAGCCGATCCATCCCGAGCGCCTCAAGGCCTATCTCGCCGAGCCCGGCCATCCGATGGTCGTCGCGCTCGCCGGCGGCGAGATCATCGGCCAGGTCGCGGCCGTCATCCATCGCCATCCCGACAAGCCGACGGAGCTGTATATCGACGAGGTCGGGGTGACGCCGGCCTGGCAGCAGCGCGGCATCGCCAAGCGGATGCTGGACGCCATGCTCGTGCATGGCAAGGCGCTTGGTTGCGAGGAGGCCTGGGTCGGTACCGAGCCGCATAACCTGCCGGCGCGCCGGCTCTATGAACGCCATTGCCGCGAGGCGGAGACGTTCGTGATGTATCTCTGGCCGCTCTGAAAGATTGAGCGAGCGCATCGGCCCGAAAAGTGGATTGCGGTTTTCGGTAAAGCCGATGCGAAAACAAGAAGCTAGATCATAGGACCGGATATCCGGTCCTATGATCTAGTCGGTGGCCGGCAATGCCTTGGCCTGCCTTGCATAGTCCTGCAAGGTCGCGAGATTCTTGCTGGCGAAGCTCTTCAGCTCTGCGTCGGACCCGCGCTCGGCATAGGCCGCGAACAGGGCTTCCGCCTCCTCGTTGGCCGCTTGCTGGGCTTGCACATAGGCGCGGTCGAATTCCGGACCCTGGAGATTGCCGAGCTGGCGCAGGATCGCCTGGCGCTTGTCGTCGGGCATCTCCGGCGCGCTGATGCCGGTGCGCTTGGCCACGATCTGGCGCAGGCCGGTGCCGAGCGTGGTGCGGTCGCTCACGGCCTGATGCGCGAATTTCTTGATTTCCGGGGAATTGCTCTTCTGCAGCGCCATCGTGCCCGCCTCGATGGCGAACATGTTGGAGATCGCAGCCTCGGTGATGAATTGTTCGGGCGCCGGCACCTGCGCCCGCGCCGGCAGGGCGGCGAGCGCAAGCATCGCCAGCCCGAGCAGGAACGATTTCGGAATCATGTTGAAGCGGCCGGTTTCCATGGACGGTCATGGAACCGTGGAATGCGCCGAAGGTTCCCTGCCGCTCCGGCCTGAATGCGCGTCAGAGCACTTCGCGCACGCGCTCCAGGGTCGAGTCCATATGCCGGCCGATGATCTCGGCGAGCGTGTCGGCGTCGCGCTTCAGCAGCGCCACCATCATTTCCTCATGCTCGGCCACGGCGCCGGCCCATTTCACCGGCCCTTCATTGCCGATGAAGCGCAGCCGCTTGATCCGCGACTGCAAGGTGCTGTGCATCTCGACCAGCACCGCATTCTCCGAGGCCGCGACGAAGGCGCTGTGGATCGCCTGGTTGAGCTTGAAATATTCGAGCCGGTTGCTGGCCCGATAGAGCTCCATCATCTCGACATGCAGGTCGTTGATCGCCGCGATCGCAGCGTCGCTCGCCTGCTCGCAGGTCATCCGCGCGCCGAGCTGTTCCAGCGCCTTGAGCACCTGCAGGACCTGGTAGAGATCCTTGGCGGTGAACTTGCGGACGACCGCGCCCTTGGCCGGCTGGATCTCGACGAGGCCCTCGCTGGCGAGCGTCTTGATCGCCTCGCGCAACGGGGTGCGGGAGACGCCGAGCTGCGCGCCGACCTGCCCCTCGTTGATGCGCTGGCCCGGCGCGAGCCGGCCTTCGATGATCATGTCGCGCAGGCGCTCGAGCACCTCTTCATGCAAGGTGCGGCGTGTGATGCGCGGATAGAGCTCGGGCCCTTCGCTGGTCGTCTCGGCTTCGCTCGTCATTGCCGCTCCTGTTTACATCGTTACGGCACGCGGTTCTAACCCTGTCAACGCGTTGCGGCGGCGCGCTCCACTTGGTTTTCGGCGAAGATCGCGTCCTGCTTGCGCCGGGTCTGCAGCAGGATCGAGCTCTCGTCGATCTCGACATCGCCGAACCTGATCGCCTCGCCGGCCTTGACCGGGCGCACGAGCTTGCGGTCGGCGACGAGATAGAACGGGGCAGGGCGGTCCGCCGCCAGCGCCGCAGCCGGGCGCATCTCGGCGCCGACGCCATCGATATTGTGATGATGGCCACCCATGTGCAGCACGGTGCCGGCGGGCAGGTCGCGCTGCGCCACGGCGACGAGATCCTGGCGCGGGCGGTAATCCTCGCCATAGCCGGAGCGGCCGAGCCCGACCGCGTCGAGCACGCTGGTCGCGGCTTCCACGCCAAGCAGATGGCGCGGCAGGTAGATCATCGCCGTGCCCGCCGCCTTGCTGACGACATGGCCCTTGCCGGCGAGCACGTCCCAGGTCGTGTCGTCCTCGCAGCGCACCACGATGAAGACGCCGCCGGCGAAGCTCGCTTCCTCGGCGAGGCGGATATGGTGGAAGACGTCGACCTTGTTCGTGCCGGCGATCAGCCCGCCCTGGCGCTGCTGCGCGAACAGGTCGGCGAGCTCGGGAATGCGCGCCGGCGGCGAGTGGAAGGCGGCCGTGTCGGCGCTGAGCCCGGTCGCGTTGGCGACCAGCGTCATCTCGCAGAGATCGGGCACGGCACGCAGCGGGAAGGCCGAGCCGAGGATGCGGGCGCGCTCGGCCGCGACCGAGACGGGCGAGCGCTCGCCGGCGAGCCAATGGTCGCGCAGCTCCGGCAGCGATTTGGTCACGCCATTGCAGGTCACGTCGCCGGTCCTGGCGTCGAGCACGAAGTCGTACTCGCTCGACTTGCCGGCGGCGATGATCTCGAGCCCGAGTACCTCGGCCCAGGTCACCAGCGCGACGAGCAGGCTCGGCTGGTCGCCGTCGACCGGGGTGATGACGAGCCCCTTCTCGCGCGCCAGATGGGCAAGGCCCGGCCCGACGACGCTGTCCGCTTCCTTGGAGACCAGCGCGACATGCTTGCCGGCCTCGATCGCCGCCAGCGTGTGGCGCGTCGCCGCTTCCGGCCCGCCGGTCGCCTCGATCAGCAGGTCGAAGGGCAGCCCGATCACGGTGTCGAGCTTGCCGGCGGCGACATAGCGGCCGGCATCCCAGGCCGCCTTCGCCTCCATGGCCGTCTCGCAGGCGACGATCTCACGCGGATCGATCCCCGCCGACGCCATCGCGCGGGCCGCGCCCTCGGAGGTCATGTCGATCGCGATACGCGCATTCACCAGCCGCATCCGCCGGGCCTGGCCGAGGAAGCTCTGGCCGAAGCTGCCGCTGCCGACGAGGCAGGTCTCGACCGGCTTCTTGATGCTGGCGTAATACGCGTGAAAGTTCATTCTGTGCCTCCCAAAGCGATAGCCGTCACGACTCTTGGACGGTCGCCGTTACACCCGTTCTATAGCAATTAGATTATGCTGCATACAGCATACTTGTTGCCTCCGACCGGCCATGCTAGGTCATGGCCCAAGCCGAGGATGCGGAGAACGAGAACATGGAAACGCGCGCTAACGGTCCCTTGCCCACGATTGCCGTCGCGATGGGCGACCCTTCCGGCATCAGCCCGGAGCTGATGGCTCGCATTCTGGCCGAGCCGGATCTGCGCGCGGCGGCACGCTATGTCGTCTTCGGCGACAAGCGCCTGCTCGATCTCGGCGCAGCGGACGGCAAGGCCGATCCCGATGTCCTGGTCATTAAGGACGGCGACGAGATCCCGGCCGAGTCCGCCAGGCCGGTCTTCGTCGATCTCGGCAATTTCGACCCCGCGACCACGCTCCAGCGCGGCACGGCGACGCTCGCCGGCGGCACCTTCGCCACCGAGAATTTCCGCCGCGCGCTGCGCTTCGCCAATGACGGCAAGGCCGATGCCGTGTTCTTCACGCCCTTCAACAAGGCGGCGATGCGCTTCGCCTATCCCGGCTATGACGACGAGATCCGCTTCGTGCGCGATGCGATCGGCTTCGAGGGCCCTGCGAGTGAGTTCAACGTGCTCGACGGCCTGTGGAACTGCCGCGTCACCTCGCATATTCCGCTCTCCGAGGTCGCTGCGAACATCACCCAGGAGCGCATCCTGCGCTCGCTGACGCTGGCCGACGCCAACCTGCGCGCCGCCGGCTTCAACCCGCCGCGCATCGCGGTCGCGGGCATCAACCCCCATGCCGGCGACGGCGGCAATTTCGGCCGCGACGAGATCGACACGATCGAGCCGGCGGTGAAGGCGGCCAAGGCCAAGGGCTTCACGGTCGAGGGGCCGTTCCCGTCCGATACGGTGTTCCTGCGCGCCAAGAATGGCGATTTCGACGCCGTGCTGACCATGTATCACGACCAGGGCCAGATCGCGATGAAGCTGATCGGCTTCGACAAGGGCGTCACCCTGATCGGCGGCTTCCCGTTCCCGATCTGCACGCCGGCCCATGGCACGGCCTACGAGATCGCCGGCAAGGGCATCGCCAATCTCGGCGCCACCCGCGCCGCGCTGACGCTGGCGATCAAGATGGCCAGCGAAGGGAAGGGCGCGCGCAAGGCGGCCGCCTGAGTTTTTGAACAATCCAGCAGGGCGGCCGTTTCATGAGCCGCCCGAGAGCAATCAACCAGGGAGAAACAGATGAAGAATCTCTGCATTGCAGCCGGGCTCGCCGCGGCCTCGTTCGGTTTCGCCAGCGGGGCCCAGGCCTGGCAGCCGACCAAGCCGGTCGAGTTCGTGGTCACCTCCGGCCCCGGCGGCGGCACCGATAATTTCGCCCGCGTCGTCCAGTCGATCATCACCAAGCACAAGCTGTTCGATCAGCCGATCGTGGTGGTGAACAAGGGCGGCGGCTCGGGCGCCGAAGGCTTCATCCACGGCAAGGCCGGCAAGGGCGACCCCCACCGCGTCGTCTTCGGCACCAACAACGCCTATCTGCTGCCCTATGTCGCCAAGCTCGGCTACAAGTATTCGGACCTGACCCCGGTCGCGGCGCTGGCGCTCGACGAGTTCATCATCTGGGTCAATGGCAGCGCCCCCTATAACGACGCCAAGAGCTATATCGACGCGGTCAAGGCCAAGCCCGGCACGTTCCGCATGGCCGGCAGCCAGTCGAAGGACACCGACCAGACGCTGACCTCGATGATCCAGATCGCCACCGGCGCCAAATGGATCTACGTGCCGTTCCAGGGCGGCGGCGCCGCGGCGGTGCAGCTCGCCGGCGCGCATGTCGATTCCAACACCAACAACCCGAACGAGAATGTCGGCCAGTGGAAGGCCGGCCAGGTCAAGCCGCTCTGCGTCTTCTCGCCGAACCGCCTCGCCAAGAGCGAGCCGGTCTTCGAAGGCAAGGGCTGGGGCGATATCCCGACCTGCAAGGAAGCCGGCCTGCCGCTCGAGACCTTCCAGATGCCGCGCACCGTCTGGCTGCCGGCCGAGGTCCCGGCCGATGCGGTCGCCTTCTACGCCGACATCATGGAGAAGGTCTCCAAGACGCCGGAATGGCAGGAATTCGTCACCCGCACCGCCCAGACCGGCCGCTTCATGACCGGCAAGGAATTCACCGACTTCATCGCCAAGGATGATGCGGCGAATGCCAAGGTCTTCGAGGCCGAAGGCTGGGTCGTCAAGTAATCGCCGCCGTCATTCGGCGTACATCCCGGGGCGATCGCAGGTCGGCCCGGGATTCCATCATAGAGCGGCGCCTTTGGCTGTGACCCGGCGCCGCGCTTCGCTCCGGCCGGGAGCGGATGACAATCCGGAATGGCCGGCGCCAATCAGACAGGGAGCGCGCTCATGATCACCCGCTTCTGGGCCGAATCCGCCACTGCCGTCGCGACGATGGTCTTCGGTCTCGTCATCGTCAAAGGCGCGCTCGAATTCGGCATCGGCTGGGATTCGTCGGGGCCTCAGCCCGGCGCCTTCCCGTTCTATACCGGGCTGCTCGTCGCGCTCGCCAGCCTGGGCACGCTCGCCATCACCATCGGCAAGCGCTTCGCCGGCAGCGGCGGGCTGCAGGAGATCAGCCTCGACGGCGAGCAGTTCAGGCGCGTCGCCGCCTTCTTCCTGCCGCTGCTCGGCTTCGTGCTGCTCAGCGTCACGCTCGGCATGTATGTCGCGACGATCCTCTACCTCGTCTTCGCCATGCGCTTCCAGGGCGGCTATGGCTGGCTGCCCTCGCTGGCGACGGCGATCGGCGCGGCCGCCTTCTTCTATCTCGCGCTGGAAAAATTCTTCCAGATCGGCCTGCTCAAGGGGCCGCTCGAGCCGCTGCTCGGCCTCTGACCTCGCAATATACCGAACCGGTGCCCGCTCATGGATAATGTCGCCTCCCTGATGCACGGCTTTTCGGTCGCCCTGACCACGCATCACGTGCTGCTGATGATGGCGGGCGTGCTGCTCGGCATCCTCGTCGGCGTGCTGCCGGGCCTGGGCGCGCCGAACGGCGTCTCGCTGCTGCTGCCGCTGACCTTCAGCATGGACCCGGTCTCGGCCATCATCCTGCTGACCTCGCTCTACTGGGGCGCGCTCTTCGGCGGCTCGACCACCTCGATCCTGTTCAACATCCCTGGCGAGCCGTCCTCGGTCGCGACGACATTCGACGGCCACCCGATGGCGAAACAGGGCAGGGCGACCGAGGCGCTCTCCTTCGCCTTCCTCTCGGCTGGCTTCGGCGCCATGGCCGGCGTCATCCTGATCACGCTGCTCTCCGGCTGGGTCGCGAATTTCGCGCTGAAATTCTCCTCGCCCGAGTATTTCGCCGTGTATTTCATGACCTTCGCCAGCTTCATCGGGCTCGGCGGCGCCTCGCCGCTGAAGGCGATCGTCTCGATGGGCATCGGCTTCGCGCTCGCCTCGATCGGCATGGACTCGGTCTCCGGCAATGTCCGGCTCACCTTCGAGTTCGACGCGCTGCTCGGCGGCGTCAGCTTCCTCATCGCCGTCATCGGCCTGTTCGGCATCGGCGAACTGCTCCTGACCATGGAGGAGGGGCTCAAGTTCGACGGCGTCCAGGCCAAGGTCCGCATCGGCGACGTGCTGCGCACCGCCGCCAAGCTACCGCGCTACTGGCTGGCGCTGCTGCGCTCCAGCATCATCGGCATCTGGATGGGCATCACGCCGGGCGGCCCGACCGCCGCCTCCTTCATGAGCTACGCCATGGCCAAGCGCTCCTCGCGCCACCCGGCCAAGTTCGGCAAGGGCGAGCCCGAGGGCGTGATCTCGCCCGAGACCGCCGACCATGCCGCCGGCTCCGCAGCCATGCTGCCGATGCTGGCGCTCGGCATTCCCGGTTCCGCTACCGCGGCCGTGATGATGGGCGGGCTGATGATCTGGGGCCTCAATCCCGGCCCGACGCTCTTCACCGAGCGGCCTGATTTCGTCTGGGGCCTGATCGCCTCGATGTATCTCGGCAATGTCGTCGCGGTTATCGTCGTGCTCGCGACCGTTCCCCTGTTTGCCTCGATCCTGCGCATCCCCTTCGCCATCATTGGCCCGATCATCGTGGCGATCTGCTTCATCGGCGCCTTCACCGTCGCCGCGAAGCCCTTCGACATCTGGCTGGCGCTCGCCTTCGGCATCGTCGGCTATGTCTTCAAGAAGCTGGATTATCCGATCGCGCCGCTCGTGCTCGCCATGGTCATCGGCGACAAGGCGGAGGATGCCTTCCGCCAGTCGATGATCTTCAGCCAGGGCTCGCTCTCGATCTTCTGGTCGAACCCGCTGGTCTCGACCCTGATGGCGATCGGCCTGATCCTCCTGCTCCTGCCGCTGGTCGGCCCTGTCGCACGGCGCTTGCGCGGCAGGACGGCGGCACGCACGGTGTAGCAGCCGTATCGCGAGTTCGAATCCCGCCCTGTCCGCCAGCCCCAGAGATGACGCCATGACCGAACCCTACAAGGGCATCCTGCCGATCGCGCCGACCATCTTCCACGACAATGGCGATCTCGATATCGAGGGCAACAAGCGCGTCATGGACCTGATGGTCGACCAGGGCGTCGACGGCATCTGCATCCTCGCGAATTTCTCCGAGCAGTTCCTGCTCACCGATGCCGAGCGCGAGCAGGTCATGCACCTGTCGCTCGAGCAGGTCGCCGGGCGCGTGCCGGTCATCGTCACGACCTCGCATTTCTCGACGCGCATCGCCGCCGAGCGCGCCAAGGCCGCGGCGAAGGCCGGCGCCAAGATGCTGATGATGATGCCGCCCTATCACGGCGCGCTGCTCAAGGCCGAGGAGCAGGGCATGATCGAGCATTTCAAGGCGGTCGCCGATGCCTGCGGCATCCCGATCATCCTGCAGGACGCGCCGCTCTCGGGCGTGACCATGACCGTGCCCTTCATGCTGCGCCTCAACAAGGAGGTGCCGCTCGTCCGCTACTTCAAGATCGAGGTGCCGGGCACCGCCAACAAGCTGCGCGCCCTGATCGAGGCCGGCGGCGCGGCCGTCGTCGGCCCCTTCGACGGCGAGGAGGCGATCACGCTGATGGCCGATCTCGACGCCGGCGCGACCGGCACGATGACCAGCGCCATGATCCCCGACCTGATCAGGCCGATTCTCGGCCTGCACGCCTCGGGCGACCGCAAGGGCGCCGCCGCGCTCTATGGCAAGCTGCTGCCGATCATCAACTACGAGAACCGGCAATGCGGCCTGCGCTCGGCCAAGGCGGTGATGAAGGAGGGCGGCGTCATCAGGAGCGAGGCCGTGCGCCATCCGCTGACGCCGTTGCACCCGAAGACCCGCGAAGGGCTGATCGAGCTGGCGCGCGAGCTCGATCCACTGGCGCTGCGCTGGGGCAAGTAGCGCATCGGCCCTCAGGCCTTCGTCCAGACCGCGAGCTCGTAACCATCCGGGTCGGCGAAATGGAAGCGCCGGCCGCCCGGGAAATCGTAGGCGGGCTTGACGATTCGCCCGCCTGCCGCCTCGATCCTGGCCTGTGTCGCGGCGAGGTCGTCGGCATAGAGGATGACCAGCGGACCGCCCGGCCTCGACGCGCCCTGCGTGGTGAAGCCGCCTTCGAGCCGGCCATCGGCGAAGGCGCAGTATTCGGGTCCGTAATCGGTCATCGTCCAGCCAAAGGCGGCCGCGTAGAAGTCACGCGCCCGGGCGAGGTCGGCCACGTTGAACTCGATATAGTCGATGCGCCGATCGTTCTGTGATGCGCTCATCATATTGTCCTCTGAAGCCAGGCCTTGAAGCGCGTGCGCCTGTCAGCCGGCGGCAGGATACCCGCCCGGCATGGTTCCTCTGTGGCCAACGCCTTGTTCAAGGGTACCTCGCTGCTGTAGCAGCTTGGCAAGCATCGCGCGGCCTGCGCACGATGCTTGCAACGACACGCCACCGACAGGGACGGACAGACCATGGCCACGACGACCGAAACCAAGCTGACCGAGGCCTTCGTCAAGGCGCGGCGCGAGCGTAAGCTGGTCGATATCGAGACCTTGCCTGTTCCGGCCGATCTCGAGGAGGCGCTCTCGGTCCAGGCCGATGTCAGCGCCGCGCTCGGCTATTCGCATCTCGGCTGGAAGGTCTCGATCGGCGAGGGCGGCCGCGGGCTGATCGGCCTGATGCCGGGCCCGTTCCTGAAGCCCGGCGACACCTATCGCTCGGTGCCGGGCGCCGAGCTGCGCGTCGAGATCGAGATCGGCATCCGTCTCGGCCGTGACATGCCGCGCCGGCCCGGCAAGCCCTATTCGCGCGAGGAATTGCTGGCGCATTGCCACAGCGCCTTCGTCGGCATCGAGATCATCGAGAGCCGCATCGCCGACTGGACCAATGTCCCGTTCCCGCTCTGGCTCGCCGATGCGATGGGCCATGGCGGCTACCTGATCGGCCAGGACGTGCCGCTCGAGGTCTTCGATTCGATCGGCGAGCTGAATTGCACCGTCGAGCTCGACGGCGACGTGCTGCACGACAAGCCGGCCGTCCATGGCAATGGCGATGCGCTCGCTCCGGTCCTGGCCTGGGCCAATCGCGAGCAGGAGAGCGCGCTCGGCGGGCTCGTCGCCGGCCAGGTCATCACCACCGGCAGCCTCTGCGGCGGCGTGCTGGCGCCGACGCTCGGCCCGGTCATCACCCGGCTCGACCCGCTGGCGGCGATCTCCTTCGCCCTGGCCTGAGCGGGCGGCTTCGGCCGCCGGCGCATCGGCCCGAAAAGTGGATTGCGGTTTTCGGAAAAGCCGATGCGAAAACAAGACGCTGGATCATCGGCCCGAAAAGTGGATTGCGGTTTTCGGAAAAGCCGATGCGAAAACAAGACGCTAGATCATCGGACCGGATCGGATATCCGGTCCGATGATCTAAAGGATATCTTCAGAGCATCCTGAGACGCTCCGCGCGCCCAGAGGCAATTGCCGCCGGGCGGGCGCCGTAAAGATTGTTGAAAGGGGTGCGCTCCACGCCGGATTGTGGTCAAGTCGCGGCGGGATCACAAAAACATCTCATTCTTTTGGTTTGAGTTGAGTTGCGTCGGAGGGTGGATGCGGGATTGGTGGCGGCAGGTGCGTAGCGTAGCGGGGCATTCTGGCTGCGCCTTCGCCGTTATGCTTGCCGTCCAGCCCGCCCCGGCCCAGGCCTTCGACTGGTCCTCGCTCGACATCTTCGGCCTGTTCACCTCCAAGGATCAGCCGCCGGCGGTCAGCCCGCAGACGCTGCCCTACAAGCTCGAGTTCGATCTCGGCGACGCCGCCGACGCCAAGGCGCTGACCCGCACCTTGCAGGACGCCTCGCTGCTCTACCGCCTGCGCCAGGATGCGCCGCCCGATGGCGAGACGCTGGCGCGCCGCATGGCGGCCGATCTCAATCCGATGGTCGATGCGCTCTGGTCGCAGGGCTATTTCAACGCCGACCTGACCTTCGAGGTCGATGGCGCCCGGCTGCGTGTCGGCCAGGAGCCCGATGCGCGGCTCGTGCGCGCGCTCGAATCCTATCGCAACCGCGAGGCCGCCCCGATCAAGATCGAGGTCGTGCCGGGCCCGGTCTTCAGCATGCGCCGCGTCGATATCGCCGAGCGCGGCGACTATGACGCGCCGACCATCCCCGATCCGCAGAAGGTCGCAAAGCTCAAGCCCGGCGATCCCGCCACCGCCTCGGCCCTGCGCTCGGCCCAGGCCGCCCTGGTGGATTACCTGCGCAACCAGTCGCGCCCGCTCGCCA
Organism: Allobosea sp. BK604; assembly: GCF_004341515.1. GTDB lineage: Bacteria > Pseudomonadota > Alphaproteobacteria > Rhizobiales > Beijerinckiaceae > Allobosea. Next base: position 6,710 of record NZ_SLZF01000018.1, on the reverse strand, counting down.
AGATCGTCGAGCTCCGGCCTGTCGTCGACCATGCCGCGCGCATCATGGACGTGACCTATGTCGTCGATCCCGGCCCGCTCGCCGGCTTCGGCGATATCGCCATCGGCGGCACGGTCGATGTCCCGCCCGAGGTCGTGCGCTCCTTCATCTATCTCGAGCCGGGCGATCCCTATTCGCCCAAGGCGCTGGCCGATACCCGCAAGTCGATCACCTCGATCCCGGCCATCGGCTCGGCCCGCATCCGCGAGGGCGACAAGCTCGACCGCAACGGCAACCTGCCCATCTTCGTCGAGGTCTCGGAGCGGCCGAAGCACCTGATCGGCTTCTCCGCCCGCTATTCGACCATCGACGGCCCGGCGCTCAGGACCTACTGGGAGCATCGCAACCTCTTCGGCGGCGCCGAGCGGCTGCGGCTCGAAGGCGATATCTTCTACGTGCCGCGCATCGACGGCTCGAAGGTCCAGAGCTTTGGCGATTTCGAGCGCTCGGATATCGGCGGCCGCTTCGCCTTCAGCTTCATGAAGCCGGCGCTGAAGGGCAGCCGCTACGACCTGCTCGTCGACGGCTTTGCGACGCGCGAGCGTGTCGGCACCAACCGCTATGGCGGCTATACCGCGCGCTACGCCAACGTCACCACCGCGATCCGCCGCCGCTTCAGCGACACGTTCTCGGTGCAGGCCGGGCTCGAGGCCGAACGCGGCCAGACCAGCGACGTGCTCGGCCAGATCGACTACACGCTGGTCGGCATCCCGCTCTCGGTGAAATACGACTCGACCGACAGCCTGCTCGATCCGACCCGCGGCGTCCGCGTCTCCGCCTCGGTGGCGCCCTATCTGATGTTCAGCGACGGGAACCACGGCCTGTTCCAGAGCAAGGCGTCGATCTCCGGCTATTACGCGCTCGACGAGGATGCCCGCTATGTCCTCGCCGGCCGGATCGGCTTCGGCTCGATCACCGGCGCGGCGCTCGACGAGATCCCGCCGACGCGGCTGTTCTTTGCCGGTGGCGGCGGCTCGGTGCGGGGCTATGCCTATCGCACACTCTCGCCGCTCGGCCCCTACAACCAGCTGATCGGTGGCCGCAGCCTGTTCGAGGCCTCGGTCGAGGCGCGCGTCAAGATCACCGAGACCATCGGCATCGTGCCCTTCGTCGATGTCGGCATGGCCTTCGAATCCGCGTTCCCCGATTTCAAGGAGACCCTGCATTTCGCCGCGGGCCTCGGCCTGCGCTACTATACGCCGATCGGGCCGATCCGGCTCGATGTTGCTGCGCCCCTCAATCCGCGCAAGGGCGACAAGCCCGTCGCGGTCTATATCAGCATCGGGCAGGCCTTCTGATGCGGAAGCGACCGACCATAGCGCGCATCGCGCTCTTCGCGCTCCTGCTGCTCGCGGGGCTGGCCGTATTCGCGCGCTTTCCCGGCGAGGCCCAGAATGCCGACAGCGACCGCGGCATCGTCGCCGACCTGATCTCGCGCGCGCTCTCGACCCCGAACAGCCAGGTCTCGATCGGCGCCGTCGACGGCGCGCTCTCCTCCGATGTCGTGATCCGCGACATCGTCCTCTCGGACCGCGACGGCGCCTGGCTCAGGCTCGACCGCGTCAGGCTGATCTGGACGCGCAGCGCGCTGCTGCTGCGCCGGCTCGAGGTCAACCGGCTCGAGATCGGCAAGCTCGAGATCCTGCGCAAGCCGGCGCCGCAGCCGCCCGGCGCCGCGCCGCCGAGCGATGCCCCGATCCTGCCCGAACTGCCGCTGAAGGTGATCGTCACCGCCTTCCAGCTCGGCGAGCTTTCGCTGGGCGCACCGGTCATCGGCACCGCCGCTCGCCTGGGCGCGACCGGCGCCGCGACGCTGGGCCCGCCGGCCGAAGGGCTCGATCTTCGGCTCGAGGCGCGCCGCCTCGACAGGCCCGGCGAATACACGGTCCGGGTCAATTTCGTGCCGCAATCGACGCGGCTCCAGGTCGCCGCCAAGGTCGACGAGCCGCCGGGCGGGCTGATCGCGCATGTCGCCGGTCTGCCCGACCAGCCGCCGGTCAAGCTCGACCTCAACGGCGATGGCCCGCTCGACGCCTTCCGCTCCAACCTGACCTTCACCGCCGGTCCGACCATCGGCGCGCAGGGCTCGGCCAATCTCTCGCGCGCCGGCAATGCCCGCAATTTCGCGCTGGCGCTCGATGCCCGCATCGAAGGCCTGATGCCGCCGCCGGTCGCGCCGGTCTTCGCGGGGTCGACCAGGCTCGACGGCACGGTCGGCATCGTCGATGACGGCGCGGTCAATGTGACCGGCATCTCGCTGGTCTCGGCGCTGGCACGGCTCGATGTCCGCGGTCGCTACGGCGCCGACAAGACGCTCGATTTCCGCATCACCGCCGGCGCCATCCCCAACACCAACGGCCGCACCGTGGCCTCGGGCGCCGAGATCGCCAAGCTGGCGCTCGATGCGACCATTGTCGGCCCGGCCGCCGGTCCGCGCGTGACCGCGAGCCTCGATGCCGAGGATGCCCGCCTGCCGCTGGGCGAGCTCGGCAAGCTCGCCATGCGTTTCACCGCCACGCCGAACGGCTCGATCGGCGATGCCAATACGCGCATCACCTTGGTTGCCGATGGCGATGCCTCGGGCGTCGCGCTGGCCGATCGCAAGATCGCGCGGATCGTCGGCGATCGCGTCACCTTCACCTTGCGCGGCACCGGCGACGGCGAGGGCAGCGCCGATTTCGAGACGCTGCGCCTCGCCATGTCCGGCGTCGAGCTCGACTACAAGGGCCGGCTCAGCAAGGCCCGCATCCTCGGCGAGGCCAAAGCGGTCCTCCCCGATCTGTCGCGCCTCGACGATCTCGCCGGGCGCAAGCTCTCCGGCAAGGCGCGGCTCGGCGCCGCCGTCGATGCCGTGCCCAAGGACAATGCCTATACCGCGATGCTGTCGGGCCGCGCCGACGATCTCGCCACCGGCGAGGCGGCGATCGACCGGCTGACCGGCGGCGAGCTGAACCTGGCCGGCCAGGTCCGGACGCTGACTGCCGGCGGCCTGTCCGTGTCCGGCCTGCGCCTTGCCGGCCAGCATGTCGCCGCCACCGCCGATGGCGGCATCGGCCCGCAAAGCTCGGACCTGCGCGCCGCCATCACCTTGCCCGACCTGAAACGCGCCGATCCGCGCCTCTCCGGCCGCGGCGAGGTCACGGCCCAGCTCAGCGGTCCGCAGGACAAGCTCGACGCCACCGCCCGCATCGCGGTCACCAACGCCACGGCGCTGGGCCGTCCGATTCCGCGCCTCGCGATCGACGCCGTCATCCGCGATCTCCAGGGTGCGCTCGATTCCCGCGTGACCCTCTCGGGCGAGATCGAGGGCAAGCCGGCGACGGGCGGGCTGCAACTCGCGCGCACCCAGGACGATGGCTGGAACCTCTCCTCGCTCGACATCGCCATCGGCTCGGTCAAGCTCACCGGCGCCGTGACGGTCGATCCGGCGACGCGCGCCGCCGGCCGCCTGACTCTCGCCGCCCGCAATCTCGACGATCTTTCGGCCCTGGCGCTCACCAAGCTCGGCGGCCAGCTCGACGCCGATCTGGTGCTGGCCCTGCCCGAAGGGCGGCAGAATATCGATCTCACCGCCCGCGGCAGCCGCATCAACGCGGCGGGGATCTCGCTCGACAAGCTCGATGCCACAGCCGGCATCGCCGATCTCTACGGCCGCCCGGCGATCAACGCCGCCGTCGCCGTCGACCGTGCCGTGCTCGCCGGCGAGGCGATCAGCGCCATCCGCTTCGAAGCCAAGGGCGGCGCGCAGGCGAGCGATTTCACGCTCTCCGCCAATGCCCGCGGCTTCACGCTGAACGGCGCCGGCCGCCTCGTGCCCGGCGAGCCGCTGCGGCTGGAACTTGCTTCCTTCGATGCCCGCCGCGACGGCCGCCGCATCGCCCTCGCCAATCCGGCCGCGTTCAGCTTCCCGGCCGGCGGGGTCGAGATCGCCAATCTCGCTGTCAACGTCGATAGCGGCCGGATCAGCGTCGATGGCAAGGCCGGCGAGACGCTCGACCTCAAGGTCGCCGCCACCAACGTGCCGCTCTCGGCGGCGAAGCTCGCCGTCCCGAAGCTCGACCTCTCCGGCACGCTGAACGCGGAGGCGCAGGTCACCGGCAAGCCCGATGCGCTGTCCGGCCCGTGGAAGTTCAGCATCGCCCGCCTCGTCACCCCGGAGACCCGCAATGCCGGCCTGCCGCCGATCGAGATCAACGGCAATGGCCGCTTGAACGGACGCCAGACCAGCGTCGAGGCGAGCGTCGTCGCCGGCAGGGGCGCCAATCTGACGATCCGCGGCACGGCGCCGCTCAGCGCCACCGGCGCGCTCGACCTCGCCGCGCAGGGCAGGGTGGATGCCGCCCTCGCCAATCCGCTGATCGCGGCGCAGGGCCAGCGCCTCACCGGCGCGGTCGCGATCGACATGCGCGCCGGCGGCACGGCCTCGGCTCCCCGTCTCAGCGGCGCGGCGACCTTCTCGAACGGGACCTTCACCGATGCGCTCCAGGGCGTGCGCCTCACCGGCATCGAGGCCCGCATCGCCGCCAATGGCGACAACCTGACGATCGAGCGCGCCGTCGCCCGCGCCGCCAATGGCGGCACGCTCTCGGCCTCGGGACAGGTCAAGGTCGATCCCGCCGCGGGCTTCCCCGGCTCGCTGCGCATCCAGGGCAACCGCGCCCAGCTCGTCTCCAACGGCATCGTCACGGGCGTCGCCGATCTCAACCTCGAGCTGTCCGGCCCGCTGGCCCAGCGTCCCCGCATCAGCGGGCGGATCGACGTCGCCTCGCTCGATGTCGCGGTGCCGGACCGGCTGCCGGCCTCGCTGCGCCCGGTCGACGGCATCAAGCATCTCCATGCCAAGGGCACCGCTGCGGCGCGCCTCGCTGCCCAGCGCAGGGCGCAGGCCAAGGCCGCCGGCAGGGGTGGGCGGGCGGCGCCCGCCTTCGTCGCCGCGCTGGCCCTGACCGTCTCGGCGCCGAATCGCGTGTTCATCCGCGGGCGCGGCATCGATGCCGAACTCGGCGGTGAATTGCGCGTCGGCGGCACCTCGGCGGCGCCTCAGCTCGATGGCGGCTTCGAGCTGCGCCGCGGGCGGCTCTCGATCGCGAGCCAGCGGCTCGATTTCAGCCGCGGCCGCATCACCTTTGCCGGCGGCGTGATTCCCGAGCTCGACTTCGTCGCCGAAACCCGCGCCGCCGACGTCACCGCGCGAATCCTGATCACCGGTCCGGCCGACCAGCCCGCCTTCGCCTTCACCTCGAGCCCGGAACTGCCCCAGGACGAGGTGCTCTCGCGCCTGCTCTTCGCGCGCGCTTCGGGGGCGCTCTCGCCCTTCCAGGCGCTGCAACTGGCGCAGACCGCGGCGCAGTTCTCCGGCGTCGGCGGCGGCGACGATTCCTTCGAGCGGCTGCGCAAATCGCTCGGCGTCGACAATCTCGACATCCAGATGGGCGCCAGCGGCGGCCCGACCATCGGTGTCTCCCGCTATATCGGCGACAATGTCTCCGTCGGCGTGAAGGCCGGCGCAAAGCCCGAGGATAGCGGCGTCTCGGTCGGGATCGACGTCACCAAGCGGCTGAAGCTCCAGGCCGAGACCGGTGCCGATGGCAGTGCCGCCGTGGGCGTCGGCGCGGAGTGGGAATGGTAGCCTGAACGGATTGTGCGCTGGCCCGGGTCCTGAGAATCGGACCTTTGCGCGACGGCTTCCAGCGTTAGCGATTCTGCAACACTTTGCCCGGTCGACGGCCTCAGGCGGGGCCGTGCGGTTAATGCACGGTAAAATTCGCCCCTCAAAGCGTGGCGCGCCTGCAACACCGGGTTCCAAAGCACCCCTGCGAGCTGTGGAGCAGTTTGATCTCAGTTGATCGCCAATCCGGCTTTCGTATGGTGGTTCTGCGTCGGGACGTTCCCGGTCGCTGTTTTTCGTCTTCGCCTCTGAATGGTTCAGGGACGCGGGCGAAAGACCGGGAATAGGCGGGTTCGCCGGTTGGTCTCCTGGGGCCGTTGCCGAGAATACGCCGAAGCCCGAGGGTCTCGAAACTCTTTTGGAGGTTACCAATGAAGCTCGTTAAGAGCCTCCTCCTCGGTTCCGCCGCCGGCATCGCCGCGGTTGCCGGGGCTCAGGCCGCCGACCTTCCCTCGCGGAAGGCCGCTCCGGTCGAGTACGTTCGCGTCTGCTCCGCCTACGGCGCAGGCTTCTTCTACATCCCGGGCACCGACACCTGCCTTCGCGTCGGTGGCCGTGTTCGCGCTGAATACGCTGTCGGCACCCGCTTCGGCGACTACCAGGACGCTTACGGCACCCGCGCTCGTGGCCGTCTGAACATCGACGCCCGCACCGCGACCGCCTACGGCACGCTGCGTACGTTCTTCCGCTACGAGCTGACCAACAACACCGGTCTGTACAACTCGGGCGCCATCACCCCGTTCAACACCGGCGCGGTCGTTCCGGGCTCGGTCCGCGGCGCTGCTCCGGCGGCTTCCTCCAGCGCTCTCGTCGATCTGGCCTTCGTCCAGTTCGGCCCGATCACCGCTGGTCGCGCTCAGTCGTTCTTCGACTTCTATGCGAACGACTACAACTTCGCTTCGACCCGCACGTCGGACACCCGTCTGAACCTGTTGGCCTACACCGCCACCTTCGGTTCGGGCTTCTCGGCCACGGTGTCGTTGGAAGACCGCGTTTCGGGCAC
>NZ_SLZF01000017.1 GCF_004341515.1 Allobosea sp. BK604 | reverse complement strand
AGTCTCTACTCGACTTAGCCCTAAGACCAAGTCCGCAAGAACTCCGCCGTCCACGTTTCTCTTTCTGTCTTCAGTTGTCAAACAGCAAGGCTTCATTACAGACAGGCGTTTGTGCCGAGGTCATCGGCTACAAGGCCTAGCGTTCGAATGAAGCGCAGTAGAGGGCGGCGCCAGCGGCGTCGCCGTCTTGATGTGGCGTATATAGGGGGAGGCCCTTTTGGGTGTCAACACGGTTTTTGAAGTTTTTTAGACGGAACCCGCTTTTTTTCGCTGGCTACCGGCCAGGAGGCAAAACCCGACTTTGTATTTCGCGAGCGCGCGCGAGACGCGCCCGGAAACAGCCGCATTCGGCGGTCACAGGCTCGGGCAAGGCAGCGCGTCGACACTGCCTGGATTGATTCCGTACGGCGTCGCGGGCATGGTCGCCGGCAACGCGAAAAGATCAGCGCAGGTCCAGCGATTCCGGTACCGAGCCGGCGCGCTGAGCCGGGAAGGCTTCAGGGTTTGCAAGACGACAGACGATGAACGCCCATCCCGAGCTCAACACGCCAGCTGAACCGCTGTCGCCGGAAGCCGCCGCGCTTCTGGTCGATCTCGGTATCGAGCCGCCGATCCAGCCCGATGGTGCCTCGCACCAGGCGCTGGACCGTCGCGGCGTCTCGCTGCGCTGGCTCGCGGCCTGCGTCCTCGTCGGCTCCTTCGGTGCGGCCCTGCTCGGCGGCGCTATCCTGGTCGCGATGCGCGGCGACACCAGCTTCCCTGAGCAGCCCGAACTGGTCGCGACCCGCGCCGCCTCCTCGGGCGCCGGCGCCGGCGGCGGCGCCCGCAAGGGAGACAAGCTCGTCGCCGATCAACCGGTCATGACGGCGCGACACAGCGCGCGCGCACCGATGTCCCAGCGCGTCGGCGATCGTGAGGTCATCAAGGTGCGGCCCTTCGTGCGGCTCGCCACCAACCTGTCGCTGACCACCGGCGTCTACGCCACCAACATCCCGCCCTTCAATCCGTTGCGCCTGTTCTCGGAAGGCGCCGAGCCGGCCGAGCGCTATGCCGAGCCGACGGTCGACGTGCCGGATGCGGACGTCACCATCGTCAAGCGCGATCTCTCCGAGATCGTCATCCCCGCGGGCAAGGCGCAGCTCGAGGATGCCGATGTCGTCTCGCAGATCGAGGAAGAGCGGAACAATCTCGCCGCTGCCGGCCGGCAGCGGCCGTTGCCGATCCCGCCGCAGCTGATGCTGAGCCGCACGCTCGGCAGCGCCAATCCGGGCACTGCCGGCGGCGACCTGCTCTCCTATGCCCCCGCGACCGATACGCGCTTTTCCGGCATCGAGGTCCGCGTCGTGCCGGAGAACGTCACCAACGCGCCGAAGACGCCGATCCCGGCCTCGCGCGAGCCGCTGGTCGAAGACAAGTTGCTCATCACCAAGCGCGGCGAGAATTTCGAGCAGGTGCTGCGCGGAGCCGGCGCGACGCCCGATCAGATCCGCGGCATGATCCAGGCTTTCGGCGGCAAGATCCGCGTCTCCGCATTGCCGGAAGGCCAGGTGCTGCAGGCATTGTTCGCGCCCGGCCCCGCCGCCGGCGATCCGCGCCAGATCGTGCGAGTCTCATTGCTCAGCAACGGCCAGCCCGACGCCACCGTCGCGATCAATGACAAGGGCATCTTCCAGTCGGTCGCGCTGCCCCGGCAGGAGATCGTCGGCCCGCAGCGCAAGGCCGCCAACCCCGACTCGGGCGAGGAGGACGAGGATGAGGAGGGCAGCGGCGGCGCCCGCCTCTATGAGAGCATCTATGAGACCGGCCTGCGCCACGACCTGCCGCGCCCGCTGATCGACGAGCTCGTCCGCATCTTCTCCTATGACCTCGATTTTCAGCAGCGCGTCCGCGCCAGCGACAATCTCGAGGTGATCTTCACCGAGGAAGAGGAAGGCGAACGCCCCGAGATCCTCTCCGCCGCGCTGACGATCAATGGCGAGACGCGCCGCGTCTTCCGCTATCAGTCGCCGGATGACGGGCTGATCGAGTATTTCGACGAGGATGGCCGCTCGCTGAAGAAGTTCCTGCTGCGCAAGCCGATCGCCGATGGCGAGATGCGCTCGGGCTTCGGCATGCGCTACCACCCGATCATGCGCTATTCGAAGATGCATACCGGCGTCGATTGGGCCAATAGGATCGGCACGCCGATCCTGGCCGCCGGCAATGGCACCGTGCTCAAGGCCGGCTGGTCCTCGGGCTATGGCAAGCATACTGAGATCCAGCATGCCAATGGCTATGTCACCACCTATTCGCACCAGTCGAATTTCGCCGCTGGTATCGTGCCGGGCGCCAAGGTCCGGCAAGGTCAGGTGATCGGCTATCTCGGGTCGACCGGCCTCTCCACCGGCCCGCACCTCCATTACGAGGTCCTGGTCAATGGCAGCTTCGTCAACCCGATGAAGATCCGCGTGCCGCGCGGGCGCGAGCTCGACGGCCGGGCGCTGGTCGAGTTCAAGCGCCAGCGCGACGAGATCCAGGGCCTGATCGTCCGGGCCGGGGGCGCCGTCGCTCAATTGCGCTGAACGCATAGCTGAAAGCACTGGCAGCCATCGCGCGCTTTTTGCGCATGGCTGCGCTTGACTCCGGGGGCGGAAGGGCTGAGGGCGGCAGGACGTCGACTTTGCTCACCCGAACCCGCCTCAGATGCTTTCCTCGCTCCTCATCGTCCTGCCCGTTTTCGGCCTGATCGGCCTCGGCTACGCCGCGCGCTGGGCAAAGCTAGTGCGCGAGACCACTGGCGAGGGCCTGTCCGATTTCGTCTTCGTGCTGGCGGTGCCCTGCCTGCTCTTCCGCACGCTGGCAAAGGCCGATATCCCGTCGAGCCAGCCCTGGGGCTATTGGATCGCCTATTTCGGCGGGCTCGTCATCGTCGGCGCGCTGGCGATGCTGATCGCGCGCCGCCTCTTCGACCGCAAGGGACCGGAGCTCGTCGTCTCGGGCTTCGCCGCCGCCCAGTCCAACACCGTCTTCGTCGGCGTGCCGATGATCCTGAAAGCCTATGGCGATGCCGGCGCGGTGCCGCTCGGCCTCCTGCTCGCCGTGCATCTGCCGGTAATCATGGTGCTCGCGACCGTGCTCGCCGAAGGCCGCGCCGCCTCGCTGACACTGATGGGCCGGCGGCTGCTCACCCATCCGATCATCGTCGGCATCCTGCTCGGCATGCTGGCGCGCCCCTTTGTCGACCTCATTCCCGGCGCGCTCTGGACGATCATCGGCCTGATCGCCGATGCGGCCGTGCCCTGCGCCCTGGTCAGCCTCGGCATCGCGATGCGGCGTTACGGCCTGGAATCGGGCCTCGGCCTGCCGACCGTGCTGAGCGCGCTCAAGCTCTTCGTGCACCCGCTGATCGTCTACGTCCTGGCGACGCGCGTCTTCGAGATGCCCACGCATTGGTCCGGTGTCGCAGTGCTCTTCGCCGCCTGCCCCTGCGGCATCAACGCCTATCTCTTTGCCGAGCGGTACCGGCAGGGCATGGCCGATGCCTCGAGCGCGATCGCGCTTTCGACCATGCTCTCGCTCTTCACCACCGCCGCCTGGCTGACCTGGCTCGGCGTCGGCTGACGCCTTCGGTCATTGCGAGCGCACCAGGGGAAGGGGTGCTGCCACCCCCGGATGGTACGTTGCTGCGCTCGTCGCAATGACGGACAGCGCTATGCGAAGCCGAGCTGGCGTCGAATCTCGCCCGCAGTCACGCCGCGCGCCCTCACATCGGCCAGGCTCTCGGACAGGCGGCTCTTCGCCAGCTTCTGGCCGGTCTGGTCGATCAGCAGGCGGTGGAAATGGTAGCGCGGCGTCGGCAGCCCGAGCAGGCGCTGCAGCATCACGTGGATATCGGTCGCCGCTTCGAGATCGCGGCCGCGCACGACATGGCTGACGCGCTGCAAAGCGTCATCGACCACGACGGAGAGGTGATAGCTCGTCGGCACATCCTTGCGTGCCAGCACGACATCGCCCCAGCGCGCCGGCTCGGCGACGGCGACCTGCTCCGCGCCATCCTCACCGAACACCCGATAAGAAAGCGCGCCGCCAATGGTCGCCAGCGCCCGATCCATGGCGAGCCGCAGCACATGTGCCTCACCGGCGGCGATCCGCGCCTCTGCCTCCCTGGCGCTCAGGCTGCGGCAGGTGCCGGGATAGAGCGGCGCGCCATCCGGATCACGCGGCCAGGCCCGGCCTGTCTCCACCTCCTGCGCTGCAACCGCCTGCCTGACCTCCTGCCGCGAGCAGAAGCAGGGATAGACGATGCCCTTCGCCTGCAAGCGGCCAAGCACCGTCCGGTAATCGTCGAAATGCTCCGATTGCCGCCGCACGGCGCCATCGAAGCGGATGCCCAGCCAGGCGAGATCGTCATGGATCGCCTGCTCGAAATCCGGCCGGCAACGCGTCAGGTCGATATCCTCGACACGCAGCAGCAGCTCGCCGCCGCATGCCCCGGCGAGGCGCTCATTGGTCAGGGCCGACAGGGCATGGCCGAGATGTAGCCTGCCGTTCGGGCTGGGAGCGAAGCGGAAGACTGGCCGCCTGGTTTCGGGGGAGGACGTCGCCATCAGCTATGTCTATGGTCCCAGAGCCTTTTCGAGCGAAGAAAATGCGTCAAAACAAAGGGATAGAGAATTGTCGCGATTCGGAGAAGCGCGGAAATGCTCTAGCCTCGCGCGGCCAGGCGCCTCCTGACACGCCCTGCCCCGAACGCAGGCCAAGACGAAGCTATGATCAAGACGACGCCATGACCGAGACGACGCAATGACACGGATCACCTCCGACGCCGATCTCGAACAGGGCATGGCCGTGCTCGGCGCCCTCCATCCCGACTGGGCCGCGATCATCGCCAGGACCGGCCTGCCGCCCTTGCGCCGGCGCGAGGGTGGCTTCGTCGGACTATGCGCGATCATCGTCTCGCAGCAGCTCTCGGTGGCGAGCGCCCGCGCCGTCTGGACTCGGGTCGAGAGCGTGCTGACGCCCCTGACGCCGGAGCGCGTCCTTGCTGCGACCGACGAGGACATGCGCCTGTCCGGCCTGTCGCGACCGAAGCAGAAGACCTTGCGCGCCGTCGCGGCCGCGATCGTCGAGGGCCGGCTCGATTTCGGCGCGCTGGAAGACTTCACGCCGGAACTCGTCCATCAGCATATGACGGCGGTCTCCGGCATCGGGCCCTGGACCGCCGATGTCTACCTGCTGTTCTGCCTCGGCCATCGCGACGGCTTCGCCGCCGACGACCTCGCCATCCAGGAGGCGGCCCGCGTCGCCTTCGCCCTGCCCGCCCGGCCGAAGCCGGCCGAGCTCGAGGCGATGGCGGAAGCCTGGCGGCCCTGGCGCGGCGTCGCGGCAAGGCTGCTCTGGGCCTATTATGCAGTGCTGAAGCAGCGCGAGGGCATCAACGCTTGATGATCTCGGAGACCGTTTGAGAATTCGCTGGTGTGAGCCGGCGGGCGCGGCTGTCGAGAACCGGAGCGGAGCGGACTTATGTCCGTGAGCACCGGAAGCACAGACAGCTGCGTTCGACAGCCTCGCGAGTAGAACTATCGACTGGCTCTCAGCCCCTGACAGTCTTCAGGGCGGTCTTCGTTGCCGTGCGCAACAGCGACGAATCGCTCATCACCGTGACGAAGCGGCAGCCCATCTCGACGCCTTCCTTCGCCCGTTCGGCGGTGGCGGCGTAGAATGCCACCGGCTTGTTGACCGCCGAGGCGCGCTTGACGATGTGGCGGACGGCCTCGTCGACCTCCTTGGCGGTGGCATTGACCTGCTTGCCGCCGGAGAGCGCGATCGACAGGTCGGACGGGCCGACGAAGAGCGCGTCGATGCCTTCGAGGGCCAGGATGTCGTCGACGATCGCCATCGCCTCGCGGGTCTCGATCATCGCGAAGGTCAGCGAGAAGCGGTTGGCCTCGCGCAGATAGCTGTTCGGGTCGAGCCCGGAGGCGCCGAGCCCGCCATAGCTGCCCCAGCTGCGCTCGCCGAGCGGCGGATACTTGGCATAGGCCGCGAGGCGCTTGGCGTCCTCGATCGTGTTGATCATCGGCGCGATCACGCCGGAGACGCCGGAATCGAGCAGTTTCGAGACGTTCTGGAACTCGCCGACCGGGATGCGCGCCACCACCGGCTTGCCGGCGGCGTTGATCAACGGCACCGCGCGGATGACCTCGCTGAGCGTGATCGGGCCGTGCTGCATGTCGAGCGTGATCGCGTCGAAATCCTCCTGCGCCAGGATCTGCGAGACGCTCGGATCGGGCAGGCCGCACCAGGCGGACAGAAGCGTATCGCCCTTGGCGAAACGATCGGCGAGCGAGGAGAGAACGGTCGGCTTGGCGGAGGACATGAGCGCTTTGATCCGGTTTGATCCCGCTCCCGGGCAGGGCGGGTGGCGCGCAGGTTGGACCGGAGGGGCCCGGAAATGCAAACGGGCGCCCATGCGCCCGTTACAAAAGCGTCCTGCGTTTGAGGCGCGCCCTTCTGAGACCGCGCCAGACGGCCCCGCCAGTAGAATGACCAAACCGTCTCAGCGGCCGGCCTGGATATCCTCGGCCGCTTTGAGCAGCAGGCTGTTCATGACCTGGCGGATCTCGTCATCGGCAACCGCGACATTGGCCGAGGCGAAATCGGCCTTGACCTTGCGCAGCACGTCCTCGTCGCCGGCCTCCTCGAAATCGGCCAGCACGACCGACTTGGCATAGGCATCCGCGTCGGGGCCGGCCTTGCCCAGCTTCTCCGCCGCCCACAGGCCGAGAAGCTTGTTGCGCCGGGCCGTCGCCTTGAAGCGCAGCTCCTCGTCATGGGCGAACTTGTTCTCGAAAGCATCCTTGCGCTGATCGAAGGTCGACATGCGGTTCAGTCCTCTTGCGGGGGCTATCTCTCGAACAGCCATATAGGGCGGCGCGTGCCCCAGGGCCAGCACGGATTACGACCAACGGCGACAGCGCGCGCCGCCACGGCCGCGATGACCAGCCGATAACCACGCGGACAGCGGGCGACGTTCGGTCTCGCCGCGCTTTATTGCGTTTGCGGTGCAGAAGGCCCATATAGCGGGCGCAATGGCAGCCTTATGGATTGCCTATGCATTGAGCCAGGCGGCGCCGCAGTCTAGGTTGATTCCCGTTTGGGCGGGGATCGCAAGGGTTGCGGCGAACCGGCTGAACAGGGGCCACGATCCCGCCGCGGGAGTAATCCCGCGTCCAGAGAAAGGCCGACCTTTGGATTTCCTCAAGCCACGGTATATCCCAATGAATCGCCGCCGTCGCATCTACGAAGGCAAGGCGAAGGTCCTCTATGAGGGACCCGAGCCGGGTACGCTGATCCAGCATTTCAAGGACGACGCGACTGCCTTCAATGCCAAAAAGCATGAGGTGATCGACGGCAAGGGCGTCCTCAATAACCGCATCTCCGAGCACATCTTCAGCAACCTGAACGATATCGGCGTGCCCACGCATTTCATCCGCCGGCTGAACATGCGCGAGCAGCTGATCCGCGAGGTCGAGATCATCCCGCTCGAGGTCGTGGTGCGCAACATCGCCGCCGGCTCGCTCTCGACCAAGCTCGGTCTCGAGGAAGGCACGCAGCTGCCGCGCTCGATCATCGAGTTCTATTACAAGAACGACGCCCTGAACGACCCGATGGTCTCGGAAGAGCACATCACCGCCTTCGGCTGGGCGACGCCGCAGGAAATCGACGACATCATGGCGCTCGCCATCCGCGTCAACGACTTCCTCTCGGGCCTCTTCCTCGGCGCCGGCATCCGCCTCGTCGACTTCAAGATGGAGACCGGCCGGCTCTGGGAAGGCGAGATGATGCGCATCGTCGTCGCCGACGAGATCAGCCCCGATTCCTGCCGGCTCTGGGACATCAAGTCGAAGGACAAGCTCGACAAGGACCGCTTCCGCCGCGACATGGGCGGGCTGATCGAGGCCTATACCGAGGTGGCGCGCCGCCTCGGCATCCTCGGCGAGAACGAAAAGCCCGGCCCTGCCGGCCCCCGCCTGGTGCAGTGAACGCCGCGACCGGGCAAATGACTCACGTGAAACGGGGGCGCATGCGCTCCCGTTTCCGTTTGGCTGCGCTGCTCGTCGGGCTCTGCCTGCTCGCCGCCTGCACCAACCAGTTCGGCGCCGGCATCACAGAGCTCGCTGCCGATCGCGGCTGGCAGCCCCTGCCGATCGCCGACTGGGTGGTGAATGACGGGCTGGAGCCGCGCAGCATCGTCTATTGCCCCCGCGAATCCTGCGCTCATCAGGCCATGGCCGCGCTGATCAGCCTGGAGGGCAAGCGCGCCGACGAGATGGAGCGGGCGCTCGCGACCGATCCGGCCCGCCTCGCCCGCGAATTCGCCAAGCCTTCGACACCGCCCAAACCCGAGAAGGGCAAGACGAATCCCAAGAGTACGGCGCCCAAGGCGCCGAAGAGCACGACCAGCGTCTCGCGTTATGACGAATCCGGCGCCAGCGCGCTGCTCGTCGAGATCCGCGCCAAGGACTCCCCATCCCGGGGAGCCGCGACCGCGATCGTCTACGGCCGCGACGCCGGCAAGCTCACGCTCGCCATCGCCATCACCGACGATGCCGAGCGCGCCCGCACCTATGCCCGCTCGACCTGGCGTAGCCGCTGATTCGGCGGCTGGCCCGACAAAAGGTTGAGCCCGCGCCGATTCGCCGCTAAGGCACCCTCAATTCCCAGTTCCGGAGAGCCCGATGAAAGCCCGCGTCACCGTCACCCTGAAGAACGGCGTGCTCGATCCGCAGGGCAAGGCCATCGAGGGCGCGCTGAAATCGCTCGGCATCGACGGCGTCGGCTCCGTCCGCCAGGGCAAGGTCTTCGACATCGAGTTCGACAGCGCCGACAAGGCCGCGGCCGAGGCCGCGCTCAAGGACGCCTGCGAGAAGCTCTTGGCGAACACGGTGATCGAGAATTACCGAGTCGAGATCGGAGCCTGACATCATGCGCGCTGCCGTCATCACCTTCCCTGGCTCCAACCGCGACGGCGACGTCGCCAAGGCCCTGAAGCAGGCCGGCGCCAAGGTCGACCATGTCTGGCACGCCGATACCGAGCTGCCGGCCGGGACCGATCTCGTCGTGCTGCCCGGCGGCTTCTCCTATGGCGACTACCTGCGTTGCGGCGCCATCGCCGGCCGCGCCCATATCATGGACGCGACCCGCGCCCATGCCGCGCGCGGCGGCTACGTACTCGGTATCTGCAACGGCTTCCAGATCGCCTGCGAGGCCGGCCTTCTGCCCGGCGTGCTCGCCCGTAACGCCAACCTGAAATTCGTGTGCAAGCGCCAGCACCTCACGGTCGAGCGCGCCGATACGCCCTATACCAGCGCCTATGCCAAGGGCGACGTCATCGATGTCTGCATCGCCCATGGCGAGGGCAATTACATCGCCGACCCGGAGACGCTGGCGCGGCTCGAGGGCGAAGGCCTCGTCGCCTTCCGCTATGCCGATGCCGAGGGCCAGGCCACGCCGGCCGCCAATCCCAACGGCTCGCTCAACAACATCGCCGGCATCTACTCGCCCAAGTTCAACGTGCTCGGCCTGATGCCGCATCCCGAGAACCTGATCGACTCGCTCGTCGGCGGCACCGATGGCCGCGGCATGTTCGCGAGCCTGGTCGGAAGCAAGGCTGCGGCCTGAAGTACCCCGTCATTCTCGGGCGGAGCGCAGCGCCGACCCGAGAATCTCTTGCCGGAAAGAGCGCCCTCCTGTCCTGCGATAGTCGGGTCGGACCAGAGCATGACGCCCGGCCAGCCTCACTTCGCCGCCGCAACCGCCTTCGCCAACAGCCGCTGCGCACCCGCCTGATCGAGCGGCCCGACATGCTTGTCGAGGATGCGTCCGTCCGGGCCGATCAGGAACGTCTCGGGCACGCCGTAGACGCCCCACTCGATCGCGCCACGCCCGGCCCGGTCGACGCCCACGGCCGAGAACGGATTGCCGAGCGCGCCAAGGAAGCGGCGGGCATTGTCGGCCTCGTCCTTGTAGTTGAAGCCGACCAGCGCCACCTTGCCCTGCTTCACCGCCGGCGCGTCCGAGAGCGCCACGAGCTGCGGATGCTCGACCCGGCAGGGCGCGCACCAGCTCGCGAAGACATTGACGATGGTCGCCCGGCCCTTGCCGAGATCCGCCATCGTGAAGCTGGGCACCGGCTGGCCGTCCTTCTGCAGCCCTTCGAGCGCCGTCAGCGTGACCTGCGGCGCCGGCTTGCCGATCAGCGCCGAAGGCACGCGCGAGGCATCGCCCGCGAACAGGCCGGCAAGGAAGACGATGGCGAGCGCGCCGAAGATCAGCAGCGGCACGATATAGATCAGCGGCGAGCGCCGCCGCGGGGTCAGTTCGGCCTGGCTCATGACGAGGCCCCGCCCGAGCGCCGGCCGATGCCACGCCGTTCGAGATCGTCGAGCGCGCGCTTCTGGGCGCGATGGTCGAGCAGAATCGCCGCGATCAACCCGCCGAGAATGACCGCAACCGCGCCATAGGCGGCGAGGATGAACCCGGCATGCGGCCCGAGGGAGCTCATGCCGCCGCTCCTTCGGCCGCCAGCCGGTCGAGCCGCTCGGCCTCGAAGATCGTCAGCGTGCGCACACGCCGGCGCATGATCTCGGCCCGCATCGCCACGAGATGCAGCGAAAGCGCCAGCAGCGTGAAGCCGATCGCCAGGATCAGCAGCGGCCAGAGCATGGAGGCGTCGATGGTCGGGCCGCCCATGCGGAAGACCGAGGCCGGCTGGTGCAAGGTGTTCCACCAATCGACCGAGAACTTGATGATCGGCACATTGACGAAGCCGACCAGCGTCAGGATCGCCACCGCGCGCCCGGCCCGGCTCGGCTCGTCGAGCGTGCGCCAGAGCGCCATGATGCCGAGATAGATCAGGAAGAGCACGAGCACCGAGGTCAGCCGCGCATCCCAGACCCAATAGGTACCCCACATCGGCTTGCCCCAGAAGGCCCCGGTGATCAGGCAGATCAGCGCGAAAGCGGCTCCGATCGGAGCAGCCGCCTTTTGTGCGACATCGGCGAGCGGGTGCCGCCAGACCAGGGTGCCGAGCGCCGAGATCGCCATCATCGTGTAGAACATCAGCGCGAGCCACGCAGCCGGCACATGCACGAACATGATCCGGATGGTCTCGCCCTGTTGGTAATCGGCCGGCGCGACGAAGAAGGCGAGATAGAAGCCGAGCGCGAGCAGAACCAGCGCCACGCCCGAGAACCAGGGCAGCAGCACGGCCGAATAGCGCATGAAGCGCGTCGGATTCGCCAGTTCGGTCAGGCTAGCCATGCGGCCTTTGCTCTTGATTGGACGAAGGAGGATGTAGCAACCGGCCTCTCACTCCACAATCCGCGCGGCAGGCCTATGGCGTCGCAGCCTATTCCGCCAGCCTGAGCGCGGCGGCAGCGGCGATCGTGCCGATCACGATCGCGGCAAGCGAGAGCGCGCACAGGATCAGGAAGGGCGTCAGGAATGGGATCGTGCCGCCCAGCGCACTGTTCGAGGCGGAGACCCCGAAGATCAGCACCGGCACGGTCAACGGCGCGACCAGCACCGGCACGATCAGCCCGCCGCGCCTGAGCGAGGCGGTCAGCGCGGCGCCGGTGGCGCCGATGAAGCTGAGCGCCGGCGTGCCCGCGAGCAAGGTCGCGGCGACCGGCAGCATCGCATCGCCCGGCAGCGCCACGAGCAGGCCGAGCAGCGGCGCGCAGAGCGCGAGCGGCAGCCCGGTCGTCAGCCAATGCGCCAGCCCCTTGGCCAGCACCGCAAGCTCGAGCGGCAGCACCGAGGCTCGGATCAGGTCGAGCGAGCCGTCCTCCTCGTCGCCCTGGAACAGCCGGTCGAGCCCGATCAGCGTCGCCAGCAGCGCACCGAGCCAGAGGATCGCGGGGCCGATGCGCGACAGCAGGTTGAGATCGGGCCCGAGCGCGAAAGGCACCAGCACGACGAGCGTCAGGAAGAAGACGAGCGCGAGCTCGCCGCCGCCGCCGGCCCGTGTCGCCAGGGCGAGATCGCGCCTGAGGATGGCGAGGAAGGCCCGGATCACGCCCCGATCCTCACTTCGCGCGCTCCGTCGAGCCCGAGCGAGCCGTGCGTCGCGGCCAGGATCGCCCCGCCCTGCGCGAGATGGTCCCGCATCAGCCCGACCAGCATCGCCTGCGCCGCAACGTCCAGCGCCGAAGCCGGCTCGTCGAGCAGCCAGAGCGGCCGGCGCGAGACCAGCAGCCGCGCCAGCGCGACCCGTCTTCGCTGCCCGGCCGAGAGATAGCCGACCGGCAGGGCCGCGACATGCGGCAGCCCGACCGCAGCGAGCGCCTCCTGCGCGGAGGCAGAGGCCTCGCCGAGCAAGGCCTGCGCGAAATCCAGGTTCTCGCGTGCCGTCAGCGCCGTCTTCAGCCCGTCACGATGGCCGACGAGATGGAGCAGCTCCGACAGCGGCGCGTCGCCGGCGCCCTCGATTCGCAGGTGTCCCCCGGCTGGCCGCAGCCGCCCGCAGATCATCGCGATCAGGCTCGATTTTCCCGCGCCGTTACGGCCGGTCAGGGCGATCGCCTCGCCGCCGCCGAGCGAGAAGCTCAAGCCCTCGAAGATCAGCCGCCCGCCGCGCCGGCAGGCGAGATCTTCGGCGCTCAGGGCAAGTCTTGGAAAGGAGGGAGCAAACGGCAGCGTCAAGACATTGTTCCGGAGGCAAAAAACCCGCGCCGCGCATGATTCATGCATGTAGCGGGCTTCTTGGAATTGATCTATAGAACCGTTGGCTACGCCGCACGCCGATCCGGCGCGGGGCTCGGGCACTCCCGAGGCGGCGCGCGCGTCCTGCGCATTAGGCCTTCGAACCGGCAAAGCCGCAAGGATGCGCCGGCTCGCGACCGCAACCCCTTGATCAGGATTTTAGCCCAGATGGCCTCGCTCGATTCATTCAAGTGCCGCAAGACGCTGACCGTCGGCACGAAGAAATATGTCTATTACTCGCTGAAGGCGGCCGAGAAGAACGGCCTGCCCGGCATTTCCAAGCTCCCCTTCTCGATGAAGGTGCTGCTCGAGAACCTGCTGCGCTTCGAGGATGGCCGCTCGGTCACCAAGGCCGATATCGAGGCTTTCGTCGGCTGGCTCGACGACAAGGGCAAGGCCGGTAAGGAGATCGGCTTCCGGCCCGCGCGCGTGCTGATGCAGGACTTCACCGGCGTCCCCGCGGTGGTCGACCTCGCCGCGATGCGTGACGGCGTCGTGGCGCTCGGCGGCGACCCGAAGAAGATCAACCCGCTCGTCCCGGTCGATCTCGTCATCGACCACTCGGTCATCGTCGACGAGTTCGGCTCGCCCAAGGCTTTCAAGCAGAATGTCGACCTCGAATACCAGCGCAACGGCGAGCGCTACCGCTTCCTGAAATGGGGCCAGGGCGCCTTCGACAATTTCCGCGTCGTGCCGCCCGGCACCGGCATCTGCCACCAGGTCAACCTCGAATACCTCTCCCAGACCGTCTGGACGGCTAAGGAGAAGGTCAAGAAGGGCAAGAAGACCGAGACCGTCGAGGTCGCCTATCCCGACACCGTCGTCGGCACCGATTCGCACACCACCATGGTCAACGGCCTTGCTGTGCTCGGCTGGGGCGTCGGCGGCATCGAGGCCGAGGCCGCGATGCTCGGCCAGCCGCAATCGATGCTGCTGCCCGAGGTGATCGGCTTCAAGCTCACCGGCAAGCTCAAGGAAGGCATCACCGCCACCGACCTCGTGCTCACCGTCACCCAGATGCTGCGCAAGAAGGGCGTCGTCGGCAAGTTCGTCGAGTTCTTCGGCCCCGGCCTCTACAACCTGACGCTGGCCGACCGCGCCACCATCGCGAACATGGGTCCGGAATACGGCGCGACCTGCGGCTTCTTCCCGGTCGATGCCGAGACGCTCGACTACCTGACCACGACGAGCCGCAAGTCCGCGCGCATCGCCTTGGTCGAGAAGTACACCAAGGCGCAGGGCCTCTTCGCCACCCGTTCGACGCCCGATCCGGTCTTCACCGACACGCTCGAGCTCGACCTCACCACGGTCCAGCCCTCGATGGCCGGCCCGAAGCGGCCCGAGGGCCGCGTCGATCTCGGCGGCGTCAAGAGCGGCTTCGCCGCTGCGATGGACACCGAGTACAAGAAGGGCGTCGAGATCTCGCGCCGCGTCAAGGTCGAGGGCAAGGATTTCGATCTCGGCCATGGCGACGTTGTCATCGCTGCCATCACCTCCTGCACCAACACCTCGAACCCGTCGGTGCTGATGGCCGCCGGCCTGCTGGCCCGCAATGCCGTGGCCAGGGGCCTGAAGGTCAAGCCCTGGGTCAAGACCTCGCTGGCGCCCGGCTCGCAGGTCGTGGCGGAGTATCTCGCCAAGGCCGGCCTGCAGAAGGACCTCGACAAGCTCGGCTTCAACCTGGTCGGCTTCGGCTGCACCACCTGCATCGGCAATTCCGGCCCGCTGCCGACCGAGATTTCCAAGACCATCAACGAGCAGGGCCTGATCGCGGGCGCCGTCATCTCCGGCAACCGCAATTTCGAGGGCCGCGTCTCGCCGGACGTGCAGGCGAACTACCTGGCATCCCCGCCGCTGGTCGTCGCCTATGCGCTCGCCGGTTCGGTCCAGATCGACCTGACCACCGAGCCGCTCGGCATGGGCAAGGACGGCAAGCCGGTCTACCTGCGTGACGTCTGGCCGACCAACAAGGAAATCCAGACCTTCATCGCCAAGAACGTCACCAAGGCGATCTTCAAGGCGAAATACGCCGATGTCTTCAAGGGCGACGCCAATTGGCAGAAGGTCAAGGCGCCGACCGGCCAGACCTATGCCTGGGACGACAAGTCGACCTATGTGCAGAACCCGCCCTATTTCCGGGGCATGGGCAAGACGCCGGCTCCGGTCACCGACATCCAGGGTGCCCGCATCCTCGGCCTGTTCGGCGACAAGATCACCACCGACCACATCTCCCCGGCCGGTTCGATCAAGGCGGCCTCGCCGGCCGGCGCCTATCTCACCGAGAATGGCGTCGCCGTCGCCGACTTCAACCAGTACGGCACACGCCGCGGCAATCACGAGGTGATGATGCGCGGCACCTTCGCCAATATCCGCATCCGCAACCACATGATGGGCCCGAACGGCCGCGAAGGCGGCTACACCATCCACTATCCCAGCAAGGAAGAGCTGCCGATCTACGATGCGTCGATGCGCTACCAGGCCGAGAAGGTGCCGCTGGTGGTCTTCGCCGGCGTGGAATACGGCAATGGCTCTTCGCGCGACTGGGCGGCGAAGGGCACCAATCTGCTCGGCGTCAAGGCCGTGATCGCCCAGAGCTTCGAGCGCATCCACCGCTCGAACCTGGTCGGCATGGGCGTCGTCCCCTTCACCCTGGCGGAGGGCACGAGCTGGGCCTCGCTCGATCTCAAGGGCGACGAGACCGTGACGATCAAGGGCCTCGCCACCGTCAAGCCGCGCCAGATGCTCGAAGCCGAGATCACCTCGGCCGATGGCAAGGTGAAGAAGGTGCCGCTGCTCTGCCGCATCGATACGCTCGACGAGCTCGATTACTTCAAGAACGCGGGCATCCTGCACTACGTGCTGCGCGGAATTGCTGCGTAACAGCTACTCATCATTCCCGGGGCACAGCGAAGCGCAGCCCCGGGAATCTCGCGATCCAGACATGGCCGGGTCAAAGCCCGGCCATGACGCCCTTTTCACCCGCGCGGTTGTCCAATCGCGACGGTGAGTGTAAGGGGGCGTTTCAGCCATCCTTGGCGGGGGGCTTGGGGCAGACGCGCGCCAGCGCGTCCGGATGTCCGCCGCCAGCTAAAATCACGACGGGAGCACCCGCATGTCCGCTACGTTCGAGACTGTCGCCGGCATCATTTCCGAGACTTGCGACATTCCGCGCGACAAGATCACGCCCCAGAGCCACGCCATCGACGATCTCGGCATCGACTCGCTCGCCTTCCTCGACATCGCCTTCGCGATCGACAAGGCCTTCGGCATCAAGCTGCCGCTCGAGCAGTGGACGCAGGAGGTCAACGAAGGCAAGGCGCCGGCCGAGCAGTATTTCGTGCTTGAGAACCTGTGCCAGCGCATCGATGACCTCGTCGCCGCCAAGAAGGCCTGAGTCCAACAAGGTCGAAGTTGCGGCCCGGCCTTGAGCCGGACACCCTCTGCCGATAGAGCATGACGCTGCTGAGCCGGTTCATCGCTGTCCGGCTCCCTTGCACGATCGCTCGCTACCCGGACAGGACCGCATGCGCCTCGAATATTTCGACATGATCGATAAGGTCACGACCTTCGATCCGTCGCAGAAGCGCATCGCCACCCGCTCGACGGTGCCGAATGCGAGCCCCGTCTTCGAGGGGCATTTCCCCGGCCACCCGTTGGTCCCCGGCGTCCTGCTGACCGAGACCATGGCGCAGGCCTCCGGCTATCTGCTGCTCGCCCTCAACGGGCTCTCCCAGATGCCCTTCCTGATGATGGTGGACAAGGCGCGCTTCCGCACCTTCGTCGAGCCCGACGCCGTGCTCGACGTCGAGGCGGAGCTCGTCCACGAGGGCTCGGGCTATGCTGCCACCAAGGCGAAGATCACCATCGGCGGCAAGCCGATCTGCGACGCCGAACTGCGCTTCCGGTTGATGCCTTTCCCCGCCGATATGCGCGCATTGATGGAGAGCCGGATCGGGGCGATCGGCCTCGAGCCGGTGCGGAACTGATCATGAAGCGTGACGTCGTCATCACCGGAATCGGCCTTGCCTCCAGCCTGGGTGAAGGCCTCGAGCCACATGCCGCCGCCCTGGCCAATGCGCCGACCCCCGTCATCGATGCGCAGAGCTTCGCGCCCTATCCGGTGCACCCGCTGAAGCCGCTGGAGCTGGACCGCCAGATCCCGAAGAAATCCGACCAGCGCCAGATGGAGCCCTGGCAGCGCCTCGGCGTCTATACGGCCGGCCTCGCCCTCGATTCCGCCGGCATCAAGGACGATGCGGAAGCCAAGGCTGAGCTGCAGGTCATCGTCGCGGCGGGCGGTGGCGAGCGCGACCATGCCGTCGACAGCGCCATCCTTTCCGGCCTGCGCGCGACCAACGAGCCCGGCCCCTTCCTGAACGAGCGGCTGATGGGCGACCTGCGCCCCACGCTCTTTCTCGCCCAGCTCTCCAACCTGCTCGCCGGCAACATCTCGATCGTCCACGGCGTCACCGGCGCCTCGCGCACCTTCATGGGCGAGGAGCAGGCCGGCGTCGACGCGGTCCGCACCGCCCATGCCCGCATCAGCACCGGCCAGGCCGACATCATGCTGGTCGGCGGCGCCTATAATGCCGAGCGCCGCGACATGCTGCTGCTCTTCGAGCTCGGCGGCTTCCTGCGCCATGGCGACTACGCCCCCGTCTTCGCCCGCGAGGACAAGCCCGGCCTGATCGTCGGCAGCGCGGCCGCCTTCCTCGTGCTCGAGCCGGCCGAGCGCGCCGCCGCCCGCGGCGCAAAAGTCTTCGCCAGGCTCGATGATGTCGTCGCCGACCGCTCGCGGCGGCGCGAGGCCGGCGCGGTCGAGGCCTCGCTCGGCAAGCTCGTCGCCGAGCTCGGCCCGGTCTCGCCCGGCGCGCTCGCGGTCTCGGCCGCCACCGGCATCGCCGGCATCACCGGCGAGGAAGCCGGCGTCATCGCCAAGCTGCCGCAGGCGAAGCGCATCGCCACCGGCGACCTGTTCGGCCATACCGTCGAAGCCGCCTTCCCGCTCTCGGTCGCGCTCGCCGCAACCGCCCTCTCTGCTGGGCAGGCAAGCGAGGCCATCGTCACCGGCGTCGGCCATTGGCGCGGCGAGGGCGCGGCGCATCTCTCAAAAGCGTGAGGGCATTCGCATGACCACACATCGTGACGCCAAGGGCCGCCCGATCGTCGCCGTCACCGGCCTCGGCGTGGTCACATCGCTCGGCCAGGGCAAGGACGCCAACTGGGAAGCGCTGACCGCCGGCCGCTCCGGCATTCATCGCATCGAGCGCTTCCCGGTCGACGGCCTGCGTACCTCGATCGCCGGCACGGTCGATTTCCTCTTCGACGAGCCCTTCACCGCCCCCGAGCTCTCCGAGAAGCTGGCGACGCTCGCCGCCGAGGAGGCCGTGGCTCAGAGCGGCCTGAACGCCGAGGGCGATTTCCCCGGCGAGCTGTTCATGGCGGTGCCGCCGGTCGAGATCGAATGGCCGCAGCGCCAGGAACTGGCTGCCAGCATCGAAGGCGAGCCCGATTATGACGGGCTGCTGCGCGCCGCCGCGACGCAGAAATACAAGGCGATGCACGAGCTCTTCCTGTTCGGTGGCGTCGCCGACCATATTGCCGATCGTTTCGGCACCAAGGGCTCGCCGATCTCGCTCTCGACCGCGTGCTCCTCCGGCGCGACCGCGATCCAGATGGGTGTCGAGGCGATCCGCCGTGGCGAGACGCAATCCGCGCTCTGCATCGGCACCGACGGTTCGGTCCATGCCGAGGCGCTGATCCGCTTCTCCCTGCTCTCGGCGCTGTCGACCCAGAACGACCCGCCGGAAGGCGCGGCCAAGCCCTTCTCGAAGAACCGCGACGGCTTCGTCATGGGCGAGGGCGCCGGCGCGCTCGTGCTGGAGGACTACGATCACGCGCTGGCGCGCGGCGCGACCATTCTCGGCATCGTCGCCGGCTGCGGCGAACGCGGCGACGGCTTCCACCGCACCCGCTCGAGCCCGGACGGCAAGCCGGCCATCCTCGCCATGCAGGATGCGCTCGCCGATGCCGGCCTGACGCCCGCCGATATCGACTACATCAACGCCCACGGCACCTCGACGCCCGAGAACGACAAGATGGAGGCGATGAGCTGCACCGCCGTCTTCGGCGAGCGCATGCCGAGCCTGCCGATCTCCTCGAACAAGTCGATGATCGGCCATACGCTGACGGCCGCCGGCGCGGTCGAGGCCGTCTTCTCGTTCCTGACCATCGCCAATGGCCGGATCCCGCCGACGATCAATCACAACAATCCCGATCCGGCGATCCCGCTCGACGTCGTGCCGAACCAGGCCCGCGACGCCAAGGTGAAGACGGTGCTGTCGAATTCCTTCGGCTTCGGCGGCCAGAATACCTGCCTCGTCCTCGCCGCGGCGCCGGAGGCGGCAAGTCCGGTCGCGCGATGAGCCGTATCCTCGTCACCGGCGGCGCCAAAGGTGTCGGCGCCGCGATCGTGCGTGCGCTGGCTGCCGCGGGCCACGACGTCGACTTCACCTATCGCTCCTCGGCCGAGCAGGCCAAGGCACTCGCCGACGAGGTCGACGGCGACAACCCGTCGAGCACGATCCGCGCCCTGCCGCTCGATCTCTCCGACAAGCAGGCGCTCGACGCCTTCTGCGAGAAGGCCGAGGACGAGGGCTATTTCGGTCTCGTCCACAATGCCGGCCAGCCCTACGACTCGCTCGCCGCGATGCTGGTGCAGGACAAGGCGGAAGCCGCGATGCAGGTCAATTTCTGGGCCTTCACGCGTCTCGCCAAGAGCCTGATGCGTGGCATGGTCCGGGCCCGGGCCGGCCGCATCGTCGCCATCGGCTCGGTCGCTGCCTTGCGCGGCAATCCCGGCAACGCCGCCTACGCCGCCTCCAAGGGCGCACTGATCTCCTATGCCAAGACGCTTGCGGTCGAGACCGGCAAGCGCGGCGTCACGGTCAACGTGATCGCGCCCGGCTTCGTCGACACCGACATGATGGCGCCCTACGCTGCTTATCGCGAGAAGATGGAAGGCCAGATCCCGGCCGGCCGCTTCGCCAGGCCCGAGGAGGTCGCCGGCCTCGCCGCCTTCCTGATGAGCCCGCCTGCTGCCTACATCACCGGCACGGTGCTGCCGATCGATGGCGGGCTGACGGCGCAAATGGGCGTGCATCGCTGAGGCTCGCGGATTCACGTGAAACGCGCGTGACGCCGACCAAGGCGTGAGGCTCGTCTGGACTGAGTCGGCGCTTGTCGAGATCCACGAGATTTTCGCCCATGTCGCGGCCGGTAGTCCGGTTGCCGCGGAGCGACCGACCATTATGATCGAGAGTGAAGCGCAGCTCCTCCTCGACCATCCGGAATTGGGTCGCCCCGGCCGTGTTGACGGCACCAGCAAATTCGTGGTGACGGGTACGCCCTACATTCTTCCTTATCGCGTCCGCGACGGGCGCGTCGAAATCCTGGCGGCCCTGCATGCCTCTCGGCAATCGCCGGACCGGCTCTGAAAGGCTCAACCTCCCGATGCTTTCCCTTCAGCTCCATGGTGACCGCGACCTTCGCGTCGAGGAGATCGCGCCGCCACCGCCACCGGCCGCCGGCGAGGTGCAGATCCGCGTTCGCGCCGTGGGCTTGAACTATCTCGACCTCTGGGGCTTTCGCGGCATGGCCTTCGCCAAGCGCAAGATGCCGCAGGCGGCCGGCGTCGAGGCGGCCGGCGAGGTCATCGCGGTCGGCGAGGGCGTCTCGCGCTTCCGCGAGGGCGATACCGTGACCATGTACGGCGCCGAGACCTGCGGCCATTGCAAGGCCTGCCGCGAGGGCCGCGACAATCTCTGCGAAAACGTCGCCGGCATCATGGGCTTCCATATCGACGGCTTCGCCCGCGAGCTGATCAACCGGCCGGAACGGCTGGTGATCAAGGCGCCGAAGGGCGTCTCCTTCGAGGACGCCGCCTGCGCGCCGATCGGCTTCGGCACCGTGCAGCACATGCTCTTCGACAATGCCAGGCTGGAGCCCGGCGAATCCGTGCTCGTTCATGCCGGCGGCTCCGGCATCGGCACTGCCGCCATCCTGATGGCCAAGGCGATCGGCTGCACGGTCTACACCACCGTCGGCGACGACGAGAAGGGCGCCAAGGCCAAGGCGCTCGGCGCCGACCATGTCATCAACTACCGCGAGGACCGCTTCGAGGGCGTGGTGCGCAAGCTCACCGGCCGCAAGGGTGTCGATGTCGTCTTCGAGCATGTCGGCGCCGACACCTGGAACGGCTCGCTGCTCTGCCTGAAGCGTGGTGGGCGG
This sequence comes from Allobosea sp. BK604, assembly GCF_004341515.1. Lineage (GTDB taxonomy): Bacteria > Pseudomonadota > Alphaproteobacteria > Rhizobiales > Beijerinckiaceae > Allobosea. Next base: position 43,554 of record NZ_SLZF01000017.1, on the reverse strand, counting down.
CTCGTCACCTGCGGCGCCACCTCCGGCCCTTCGGCGACAATCAACCTGATGCAGCTCTTCCAGCAGCAATACCGCATCACCGGCTCCTTCGGCTGCCGGATGGAGAATATCGCCCAGTCGCTGGAGAAGATGGCCGGCGGCATGAAGCCGGTGATCGACTCGGTCTTCCCGCTCGCCGAATTCGAGAAGGGGCTGGAACGCATCGAAGGCCGCAAGGTCTTCGGCAAGGTCATCGTCGCCTTCTGAAGATTTACCGAGCCCTCGACCTGAGGAGCGGTTGCAGAGTTCGTCCCGACGGATGGTTCAGCGGACTCTGGAACCATCGGCAGCATCCCGCGAGACGCAGGCTTCGCCTGCTCCTCCGGATCAGGCCGGTGCCTGATCTGCACTTGACCATCGCGCCCTAATGCCGCAAGTCGCCGCTGACGCCGGCCCTTTCCGGCAGTGGAGAGGGCCTCACCCCGTTGAAACGCCTGAAACAGTTTGCCGCCGGGCTGCTCGCCGCGGTGATGATCGGCGTGGTCCGGGCGCTGTTCGGCATCCTGCGCCTGCTCGGCCCGGAGCGCGCCAGCGATCTCGGCGGCTGGCTTCTGCGCAGCGCGAGCCCGCTGATCCCGGTCAACCGGGTGGCCTTCGCCAATATCCGCGCCGTCTTTCCGGAGAAGAGCGAGGCCGAGGTCAAGGCGATCGCCCGCGGCGCCTGGGAGAATCTCGGCCGCACCGTCGCCGAATACGCCCATCTCAAGTCGCTGTTCGACTATGACTACCACAATCCAGACAAGCCCTCGCGCGTCGAGGTCCAGGGCATCGAGCATTTCATCGCGCTCAAGGACGACGAGAAGCCCGGCCTGATCTTCTCCGCCCATCTCGGCAATTGGGAGCTGCCGGCGATCTGCGCCGCCACTTACGATCTCGAGACGACCGCGGTCTTCCGCGCCCCGAACGATCCGGCCATCGCCAGCGTCGTCCACGAGATCCGCTCCGGCGCCATGGGCGGGCTCGCGGCGGCAAAGCAGGGCGCCGCCTTCGCCATGCAGGCCGTGCTGGAGAGAGGCGGCCATCTCGGCATGCTGATCGACCAGCATTTCACGCGCGGCGTCGTGGTGCCGTTCCTGGGCCGCCCGGCGCTGACCAACCCGATCCTCGGCAAATTCGCCCGTCGCTTCGAGTGCCCGGTCCATGGCGTACGCGTCATCCGCCTGCCGGGCCTTCGTTTCCGGCTCGAGTTGACGCCGCCGCTCGATCTGCCGCGCGACGCCACTGGCGAGATCGACGTCACCGGCGCGATGGCGATGATGACGGCCGTCGTCGACGGCTGGGTGCGCGAGCACCCCGAGCAATGGCTCTGGATGCACCGGCGCTGGCGGCCGAACATGATTGGCAGCGCCGCGCTGGCGAATTACGAACAGACTGCCCAAATTAAGCCCGCCTTCAAGGCAACGTGATTTCCAAGTGAGGGCCGTTCAGCGCTTTGGTAACACCTCGCAGTTAAGCTGCAGCCGAGTTCGAGTCATGCTTCATCGCACCCGCCTCGCCGCCCCCCTCTTCGCTGCCCTCGTTTTTGGCGGCACGATGGCGCATGCCGAGCCGGTGGCGAAGCCGAAGGCCGTGCTCGAGCTCTTCACCAGCCAGGGCTGCTCCTCCTGCCCGGCAGCCGATGCGCTCTTCGTCGAGCTCGCCAAGGATCCCGGCCTGATCGCGCTGACCTTGCCGGTGACCTATTGGGATTATCTCGGCTGGAAGGACACGCTCGCGCAGGACGCTTTCACCAAGCGCCAGAAGCTCTACGCCAAGACGCGCGGCGACGGTCAGATCTATACGCCGCAGGCGGTGGTCAACGGCACCGTCCACATGGTCGGCTCGGACAAGGCCAATCTTGAAAAGGCGGTCAAGGACCAGGCCGGCACGGCGCTGCCGGTCACCGTCTCGCTCGACGAGGCGGCCGGCACCTTGCGCATCCAGCTGACCCCGGCCGCCGGTGGCAGCGACAAGCCCGGCGGCGTCTGGGTCGTGCCGATCTCGCGGCTGGTCATGGTTCCCATCGAGCGCGGCGAGAACAAGGGCCGCTCGGCCTCCTATGCCAATGTCGTGCGCGGCATGGTCCGCGTCGGCGACTGGGCCGGGACGCAGACCACGGTCCAGGCCCCCATCGCCTCGACCAAGGCCGAAGGCGCCGACAGCTATGTCGTGTTGGTCCAGGCGGATCAGCCGAGCAAATACGGCATGATCCCAGGCACGATCTTGGGCGCGGCACTGGCGAAGCGCTGACCGGCATATTCAGCGTCGTTGCGAGCACCCGGGTCTTGCCTTCGGCAAGCCCGAGTACAGGCTCCGCGAAGCAATCCAGGGGCCGCCGGGCGCAGGTTCTTCCGGATTAATTCGGAGCTCATGCTCCTCGCAATGACGAGATCAGAGTAAGACCACCTTGTTCGGCAGCTCGTCGACGTCGTTGGCGACCGGCGGCGCGTATTTCGCGAGCACGGTGCCGAGATCGGCTACGGCCGCGATCAGCCCCTCGCGCAGGCGATCCTCCTTCGCCGCCAGCAGCAGCGGCTCGATGATGCCGCGCCAGGTCTCCTGCTCGACCTTCTCGTCAATGCCGGTATCGGCGACGATCTCGGCATAGCGTTCCTGCACGGCGACATAGAGCAGCACCCCGGTGCGGCCGCGCGTGCGGGTCAGGCCGCGCGCGGTGAACTCGCGCAGGGCGACGTCATGCGCCCGGTTGCGCTTGACGAAACCGGGCACGAAGCGCCCGCCGCGGCCGTACCAGAGCAATGCCGCCAATAGCACCGCCGCGCAGATCAGCTGGATCAGGAAGATGCGCGGCGCGCTCGTCATCGTGAGCAGCAGGAGCGGCCAGGGCACGAAGAGCGCGATGGTCAGCGCCATGATCATCGGCACGGAGCGATAGCTGCTGGCAGCGCGGTCGATCACGACGACGATCTCGCCCGATGTCAGCACTTCCGCCTGCCTGACCGCCTCGGCGATCGCGTCCCGGTCTTCCGTATCCATCACCAGTCTCCCGAAGCCCCGCCGCCGCCCGACGATCCGCCGCCACCGGAAAATCCGCCGCCGGAGCTGCCGCCCGAACTCCAGCCCCCGCCACTGCTCCAGCCGGAGCCCGAGCCGGTGCTCCAGCTCGAACCCGTCTGCGGCAGGCTGATCCAGCGCCCGTCGCGGGTCCGATGGATGCTGCGATTCGGGCCACGCGGCCGTCTCACATCGCGCAGGATCGCGATGATGATCAGGATGATGAACACCATCACCAGGAGGATGCCGATATCCTCCGCGAGCGTGCTGTCGTCGCTGCGGATCTCGGCGCGGCGCTGCCATTCCTCGGCATCCCCCGCCAGAATGGTGAGGATCGCGTCGATGCCGCCCTCGATCCCGCCGCTGAAATCGCCGCTCTTGAATTTCGGCGCCACCGCCGTGGTGATGATCACCTTGGAAAGCGCGTCGGTCAGCGCGCCTTCGAGCCCGTAGCCGACCTCGATGCGGACCTTGCGCTCATTCGGCGCCACCACCAGCAGCACGCCATTGTTCTTGGCTTTCGCGCCCAACTGCCAGTGCCGGAAGAGACCATTGCCGAAATCCTCGATCGTCAGCCCCTGCAGCGAGGGCAGGGTCGCGACCACGACCTGATCGCTCGTCTTCTTCTCATGCGCCTCGAGCTTCTGCTCGATTCGGGCGCGAACCTCGGGGCTGATCAGGTTGGCGCCGTCGACGATCCGGCCCGTGAGGGCGGGGTAGGTCGGCTCGGCAGCAGCCATGCCGGCGAAGACCAGCACGAGACCCGCCGCCAATACGCCCCGTATCGCAGCTGGCAGCCGGTGAAGGCGCATCGGATTATCCGCCTGGAGCATTTTCGAGCGAAGTGGGTACCGGTTCGAAGAAACGCGAAAATGCTCTAGAACTTCACCTCCGGCGGTTTTTCGGCTCCCGCCGTCGCCGTGAAGGTCTCCATCGGCTTGGCGCCCCAGAACAGCCTGGCCCAGATCACGCCGGGGAAGGTGCGGATCTCGGTGTTGAAGGCCTGCACCGCCTGGATGTAGTCGCGCCGGGAGACCGCGACCCGGTTCTCCGTGCCCTCGAGCTGCGATTGCAGGGCGAGGAAGTTCTGGTTCGATTTCAGCTCGGGATAGCGCTCGACCGTGACGAGCAGGCGGCTGAGCGCGCCGGTGAGCTGATTCTGCGCGTCCTGAAATTCCTTGAACTTGGCCGGGTCGGTAATGGTCGAGGCGTCGACCTTGACCTGCGTCGCCTTGGCGCGAGCTTCGATGACCTGGGTCAGGACCTCGCGCTCCTGCGTCGCATAGCCCTTCACCGTCTCGACCAGGTTGGGGATCAGGTCGGCACGACGCTGGTACTGGTTCTGCACCTCGCTCCAGGCCGCCTTGGCCTTCTCCTCCAGCGTCGGGACGTTGTTGACGCCGCAGCCGGCGAGCGCGATGCCGAATATGGCGAGCGCCGCGAGCACGAGGCCCCGGCGAAGAGGGGTGGATAGCGCAAACGACATGCCGGGGCCCCTTTGGCAATGATCGATCGATTCGGAGCTTAGCCGCGCGCCTCGACAGGTCAAAGACAACAGCGGGTGCAAGCTGGCGCGCCTCGCGATCGTGATGGTGGTTCTACCCGCCGCCGTCATGCTCTAATCTTGAGCGGGGCAGCCGCAGCGAGGTCGGGCCATGGCCATGTCGTTCCCAGTCATCCTGAACGGAAGGGGGCGCAAGGCGCTTCCTCTCCTTGCCGCCCTGATGCTCGCGGCATTGCCGGCCGCTGCGCAGACGCAGGCTCCGCTCGCCCCGGCCCCGGAAGCCGCGACGGGACGCATCGCCAAGACGCTCGGCACGGCGCAGCGCTACATGGCAGCGGCAGCCAACCCGCTGGCGGCAGCGGCGGGCCGCGACATCCTGCGCAAGGGCGGCAGCGCCGTCGACGCGGCGATCGCGATCCAGTTGGTGCTCAACCTGGTCGAGCCGCAAAGCTCCGGCATTGGCGGGGGCGCCTTCCTGGTCCATTGGGACGAGGCGCGAAAGAGCGTCAGCACGCTCGACGGTCGCGAAACCGCCCCTCAGGCGGCACGGCCGAACCGCTTCCTCGGCCCCGACGGCAAGCCGATGAAATTCGTCGATGCGGTGGTCGGCGGCCGCTCGGTCGGCGTGCCCGGCACCTTGAAACTGCTCGAGGCCGCGCATCAGCGCTGGGGCAAGCTGCCCTGGCCCGAGCTGCTCGCCCCGGCGATCAAGCTGGCGGAGGACGGCTTCACCATCTCGCCCCGCCTCAACGGCCTGCTGAACCTGGAAAAGAATCTGGGCAAGGACCCGCTCGCCGCGGCTTATTTCTACGAGCCGGACGGCCAGGCGAAGCCGGTCGGCACCGTGCTGAGGAACCCGGCCTTCGCCGCGACCTTGCGCACCATCGCCGCGGTCGGCGCCGACGCGTTCTATGCGGGCCCGATCGCCGAGGACATCGTCGCGACGGTGACCGGTCACAAGACCAATCCGGGCGATATGACCCTGGCCGATCTCAAGGCCTATGAGGTCGAGGAGCGCGAGCCCGTTTGCGGCCAGTATCGCGTCTGGCGCATTTGCGGCATGGGCCCGCCGAGCTCGGGCGCGATCGCCATTCAGCAGATGCTCGGCGTGCTGGAGACCAGGGACATGGCCCGGATGGGTCCGGGCGCCGAGGGGGCGCATTGGTTCAGCGAGGCCGGCCGGCTCGCCTTCGCCGATCGTGGGCTCTACCTCGCCGATCCCGCCTTCCTCAGCGTTCCGATCAGCGGGTTGATCGATACCGACTATATCCGCTCGCGCGCTCTGCTCGTCAGCCCGGACAAATCGATGGGCACGGCCAAGCCGGGCGACCCGCCGAACAAGCGTGCCATGCTGCTCGCCCCCTCCGACGGCATCGAACATGGCACCAGCCATATCTCGGTGGTGGATGCGAATGGCGATGCCGTCGCGATGACCACCACGATCGAGGACGGGTTCGGCTCGCGCCTGATGACAAAGAGCGGCTTCCTGCTCAACAACGAGCTGACCGATTTCAGCTTCCTGCCCGAAGAGGACGGCAAGCCGATCGCCAACCGCGTCGAGCCCGGCAAGCGCCCGCGCTCCTCGATGGCACCGACGCTGGTCTTCGATGCGTTCGGCCGGCTCTACGCGGTTGTCGGCTCGCCGGGCGGCAGCCAGATCATCCCCTATGTCGCCAAGACCCTGGTCGCGCTGCTCGACTGGAAGCTGGACCCGCAGCGCGCCGTCGACTTCCCGAATTTCGGCAGCCGCAACGGCCCGACCGAAATCGAGGCGGGAACCGAGGCTGAGGGCTGGAAGGCCGCGATGGAGGCAAAGGGCCATCAGGTCAGGGTGGTAGACTTGACCTCCGGCATCCAGGCGATCGTGAAGACGCCCGAGGGCTATCTCGGCGGGGCAGATGGCCGCAGGGAGGGCGTGGCGATCGGCGACTGAGCCATCGTCAAACTGTCATGTCCGGGGCGCCAACTTCCGTCTCCACCCTGGAGACTACCCTATGCGCACCATCCTCATCGCCGCCTTCACTGCGGTCGCTCTCGCTTGCTCGCCGGTCCATGCCGACGAGGCCAAACCGTTCGCGACCGCCAAGACCGTCGACCTGCTCACGCTGTTGAAGCCGCCCCCGGCGAATGATTCGGCGCAGACCAGGGCGGAGCTCGCCGAGGTGCTGACGCTTCAGGTCACGCGCACCCCGGACATGGAGGCCCAGGCCCAGGCCGATGTCGAGGAGAATGTCTGGCGCTTTGCCAATGTGATGGGTCCGGCCTTCAAGCAGGAGGCGCTGCCGGCCTTCTCCAGCTTCTTCGACCGTGTCGTCGCCACCGAAGGCGCCGTCGTCGACCCGGCCAAGGACGTCTGGAAGCGTCCGCGCCCGCATCAGTACAGCCAACTGGTCAAGCCGGCCGTGAAGATCTCGAATTCCGGCGCCTATCCGTCCGGCCACACCACGGTCGGCACCCTGATGGGCATCGTGCTCTCCAACATGGTTCCGGAAAAGCGTCCGGAGATCATGGCCCGCGCCTGGGCCTATGGTGAGAACCGCGTCATCGGCGGCATCCATTTCCGCGCCGATATCGAGGCCGGCCGCATCGCCGGCACGGTGATCGCCGCGAACATCATGGCCCAGCCGGAATTCCAGGCGGAGTACGCGGTCGCCAAGGCCGAGCTGCGCAAGGCACTCGGGCTCTGAGGCGCGGCTAGAGCATTTTCTTCACGCGAACCTAAATCCGCTTCGCTCGAAAATGCAGGGCATGCCCGCGCTTCTGTGAATCGCGGACATGCCCTGTCCTTTTGATCCGGCGCATTTTCTCCACACGAACCGGTATCCGCTTCGCCCGAAACTGCTTTAGTCCAACTCGTCCGCACGCTTGGCCCCGGCATCGCGCCCGGCGATGAGCCAGTAGACGAAGCCAGTCGCGGCGCCGACCAGGAACAGGGCCGAGATGACCTGCAGCTCGGCCGGGTTCGGAGTGCGCGCCAGACGCAGCATCGCGAGCGGCAAGAGCGCTGCCAACAAGCCCGTCAATCCGCTCTGGACCAGGCCGCTGCGCAAGCGGAAGAGCTCGCTTGCCACGGCGACGATCGCCACGGGCGCGACCATGATCGCGAAGCCGAGCCTGCCAAGCAGGGTCAGGGCAGCTTCCGCCGTCGGGCCAGGATCGAAGCCGTCTTCGGCCTGGTCGAACAGAGCCCAGAGCAGTCTCTCAAATCCGCCGCCGATCAGCAGCCCAATATCGGGGGAGACCACGCTGGCGATGAGCAGGGCGAGCATCCCCGTCCCGATCGCGACCAACAGAGCGAAGGGAATGAGCAGCAGCCAGCGCAGCATCGCTCAACCGGCAAGCGCAGTGGACTGCTCGACCTCGCCCTGCTCCAGCATCAGCCTGGCGCGGGCCGAGAGCTTCTCGGTCTCGCTCTTGAGCTGGCCGCAGGCGGCGAGGATGTCGCGACCGCGCGGCGTGCGCACCGGCGAGGCATAGCCGGCCCGGAACACGATCTCGGAGAAGCGCTCGATCCGCTCCCAGTCCGAGCATTCATAGCGCGTGCCGGGCCAGGGGTTGAACGGGATCAGGTTGATCTTGGCCGGGATGCCTTTGAGCAGCCTGACCAGCTCGCGCGCCTCGGCATCGCTGTCATTGACACCCTTGAGCATGACGTACTCGAAGGTGATGCGCTTCGCGTTCGAGAGCCCCGGATAAGTCCGGCAGGCCTCGAGCAGGTCCTTGATCGGGTATTTCTTGTTGAGCGGCACCAGCTCGTTGCGCAGCTCGTCGCGCACGGCATGCAGCGAGATCGCCAGCATCGTGCCCATCTCGTCGCCGAGCGGGCCGATCTGCGGGACGACGCCCGAGGTCGAGACGGTGATGCGCCGGCGCCCGAGCGACAGGCCCTGGTCGTCGGAGATCACGGCGATCGCGTCGCGCACGCCGTCGAAATTATAGAGCGGCTCGCCCATGCCCATGAAGACGATGTTCGAGACGAAGCGGCCGCCATCGCTCGGCACGAAGGCGCCCTCCGGCGGGGTACGGCCGGGAAAGTCGCCGAGCCGATCGCGCGCCACCATCAACTGCGCCACGATCTCCTCGGTGGTCAGGTTGCGCACGAGGCGCTGCGTGCCGGTATGGCAGAAGGTGCAGGTCAGCGTGCAGCCGACCTGGCTGGAGACGCAGAGCGTGCCGCGGTCGACCTCGGGGATATAGACGCACTCGATCTCGGCACCGCGGTCACGCGGGCCGGTCGGCGCCATCCGGATCAGCCATTTGCGCGTGCCATCCGAGGAGACCTGCTCGGCGGTGACCTCCGGCAGATCGAGCGTGAAATGCTCGGCGAGCTGGGCGCGCAAGCCCTTGCCGATCGTCGTCATCGCCGAAAAGTCGCGGACGCCGTAATGGTAGATCCAGTTCCAGAGCTGGCCGACGCGCATGCGCGTCTCCTTCTCGGGAACGCCGATCTCGGCCAGCGCCTCGGCGAGGCCCACGCGCGTGCGGCCGACCAGCGAGGGGCGCCGCAAAACGGGTTCGGCCGCCGGAGCGGCAAGGACAGGAGCGGAAACGGTCATCGGAACTCTGTTCACATCGGGCCAAGCGCGCCCGGGAAAGCGCGGCTCATAACATAAGAACGCCGCGTCGTGAAATCAGGGCTGGTTTGCACGGAATTCAGCGGATCGCACTGCCCTCATGCTCGGCCTTGTGCCGAGCATCCACGTCTGTGAACCCGCCCTCGGAAAGGGAAGACGTGAATGGTCGGGATTAGCCCGACCATGACGCGATCACGGACTTTCGGGCAGCGGACGCCTTACTTGCAGGCGTCTTCGGCGCGCTTGACCGTCTGGTTCAGGCCCGCGAGCGAGTATTTGTCGCTCGTCGCGTTGCCGCGCTTGGAGGTGCCCTTGATCTCGAGTCCCGAGCCGCGCCGCAGGGCGTCGAGCATGCGGCCTTCCTCGGCCGGGTTCTTCAGCCACATGTTCTGGCCTTTGGCGACCAGCGCAAAACGCTCGTTGCCGATGATCGCCTGATGCTCGACATCTTCTTTGAGGTCGAAATTCATCACGAAGCTGATCTCGTTGCGCACGCCCTCGGCTGGGCGGCTGGAGACGAAGAGCAGCCCGTCGACATCCTTGAGATTGGCCGGCACGCGCGTTTCCGCCTTGGAGAGCGCGTAGCAGATCTTCGACCGGCCCTGCTGCGACGAGAAGGCCTGCCATTTGCCGGCCGTCTCCAGCAGCAAGGCCTGGCCCTGGCCGGCAGGCGTGCGCGAAGCCTGCGCCAGCGCGGGCGTGATGCTCAGCGGCAACGCCAGCACGGCGCATGCGAGGGCTAGTTTCATGTGCCGGACGGCGGTGACGCCGGTTCTAGGAGAGCTCAGAATCATCGACCGCCATCAATCAGCGAAAAAGCTTAACAGCATCTCTATTCCGGAGGCTTTTGCTCCGAAACTCAAGAATGCCTGAACCATACAATGTCATGATCCTGGCAAAAATGCGAATGCGCTCCGGTGCCGGATCGCCGGTTCCGTTACCGCTTTGGCCATGCCAGAATTGGTTTCCGACATGGGCTGCCGAAGCAGGGTGACCGGGCATGAAAGCACTGCTCTGCGAGGCACATGGACCAGCGGAAGACCTGGTAATCCGGGACTTGCCCGAGCCACAGCCCGGCGCTGGCGAGGTCATCGTCACGGTCAAGGCCGCGGCGCTCAACTTCTTCGACACGCTGATCATCCATAACCGCTACCAGACCAAGCCGGCATTGCCCTTCTCGCCCGCCGGCGAATGCGCCGGCATCATCAGCGCCATCGGCAAGGACGTCTTCGGCTGGCGCGTGGGCGAGCGTGTCGCCGCGTGGCTCGGCCATGGCGCGGCGCGCGAGAAGGTCGCGGTCCCCGCCAACCGGCTGATCCGCGTGCCCGATACCCTCGATGACCGCCAGGCGGCCGGCCTGTTCGTGACCTATGGCACGGCGATGCACGGGCTGATGCAGCGCGCCGAGCTGAAGGCCGGCGAGCGGCTCGCCATTCTCGGTGCCTCGGGCGGGGCAGGGCTGGCAGCGGTCGAGATCGGCTCGCTGCTCGGCGCCCATGTCATCGCCTGCGCCTCCTCGGCCGGCAAGCTCGCGCTCGCTCGCCAGCACGGCGCGCAGGAGGAGCTCAACTACCACGCCGAGGATCTGAAGGACGGGCTGCGCCGCCTGACCGAGGGCCATGGCGTCGATGTGCTCTACGACACGGTCGGCGGCGATCTCGCCGAGCCTGCTGTGCGCGCCATGGCCTGGGAAGGCCGCTATCTCGTCGTCGGCTTCGCCGGCGGCGCGATCCCGAAGATCCCGCTCAACCTGCTGCTGCTCAGGGGCTGCGACCTGCGCGGCGTATTCTGGGGCGAGTTTGTCAACCGCGAGCCCGCCGCCCATCGCCGCAACATGGAGCGCCTGCTCGAATGGGCCGCAGCCGGGCGCATCAGTGCCCATGTCCATGGTGCCTTCCCACTGGAGCAGGCGGCCGAGGCTTTCGCACTGATCGGCAATCGCAGGGCGCAGGGCAAGATCGTCCTGACGCCCTGAGCCAAGCCCTTAGAGGTCGGCGAGGATTTTTTTCGCGCGCTCGCGATGCTCCACCGTGATCGACCCCGCGACAGCGGCGATCGCGGCCGCGATCACCGCCGCATCATCGGTGAATCCCATCATCGGCAGAAAATCGGGAATCGCATCGAGCGGCAGCACGAAATAGCCGAGCGCGGCCAGCAGCGTATATCTCACCCGCCGCGGCGTCGCCGGATCACGGGCGCAGAGAAAGGCTGCGACGCCATCCTCGGCGAAGGGGACGCGCTTCGCCACTCGCTTCAGCAGGCTCATGAAATCCGAGCCGAAGCGCTCTTCGTCGCGCAGGCTCTTGCGGATCGCGTCCATCTCCTCGCGGGTGAAGCGCGAAGCGAACCCCTCGCTCATGTCTCGTCCAGTCTCCCTTACGGTCCCAAGCCGAACAGATGGCTCGAGATCCGCGCCGAAAATGTGGCCCCGGGTGCAACCCTGCACAAGGGCTCACCGCAGAATCCCGCTTGGAGCCTCCCAGGCGGTGGATTATGGCTGGCCGCGAGATCATGTTGAACGGGAACCCGCGATGAAGCTCGATTCCTCCGTTGCTGCCGTCGTAACCGGCGGCGCCTCCGGCCTTGGCGAAGGCACTGCCCGCATGCTCGCCTCGCACGGCGTGAAGGTCGCGCTGTTCGATCTGAACGCCGAGGCCGGCGGGCGCGTCGCGAAGGAGATAGGCGGGCTCTTCGTCTCCTGCGACGTCTCGAACGATGCGTCCGTCGACGCCGCCCTACTGGAAGCACGCAAGGCCCATGGCATCGAGCGCATCCTGGTCAATTGCGCCGGCATCGCGCCGGGCCGCCGCGTCGTCTCCAAGAAGCGCGACACGGGCGAGCTGATTGCCCACGACCTCGCAACCTTCGAGAAGACGCTGGCGATCAACCTCGCCGGCACATTCCGCATGATCGCACGCTCGGCGCTCGCGCTCGCGGCCGAACCGCCGGTCACGCCTGATGGCGGCCGGGGCGTCTTCATCTGTACCGCCTCGGTCGCCGCCGAGGACGGCCAGATCGGCCAGGCCGCCTATTCCGCCTCGAAAGGCGGCGTCGTCGGCATGACCTTGCCGATCGCACGCGACCTCGCCCAGCTCGGCATCCGCGTCATGACGATCATGCCCGGCCTGTTCGAGACTCCGATGTTCGCCTCCGTGCCGGACGATTATCGCACGGCGCTCGAAGCCTCGATCCCTCACCCCTCCCGCCTCGGCAAGCCGGCCGAATACGCGGCGCTGGTGAAGAGCATCATCGAGAACGACATGCTCAACGGCACCGCGATCCGCCTCGACGGCGCGATCCGGCTGGCGCCGAAATAGCGTCCGCACACTCGGTCATTGCGAGGAGACGCAGCCGACGAAGCAATCCCGGGAGACGTAGGGCACTGCGACTCCTGGATTGCTTCGCTTCGCTCGCAATGACGGGAAGAACCTGAAGCCGCTCATTTCAACCTTTCCTTCGCGAAATCGATGAAGGCCCGGAGCTTGGGCATCACCTGATGGCGCGAGGGGAAGTAGAGGTAGAATCCCGGCGTCTCCGGCAGATAGGGCTCGAGCACGCTCTCGAGCAGGCCCTGCTCGCGGAGCGGTTCGACGACCGGCGCCAGCACATAGGCGAGGCCCAGACCCATCACTGCGGCCGAGATCATCACGCCGCCCTCGTTGACGGTGATCTGGCCGTCGACCGCGAGCGCATAGTCGCGCCCGCCCTCCTCGAACTCCCAATGGTAGAGCGCCTGCGAGCTCTGCCGGAAGTTGATGCAACGATGATCGCGCAGATCCTCGGGTCGCTGCGGCCGGCCATAACGGGCGAAATAATCGGGAGACCCGACGATCGCGAGCTTGAACGGAGCCGTGAGCGGCACCGCGACCATGTCAGCCTCGATCAGCTCACCGATCCTGATCCCGGCGTCGAAACCGCCCTCGACGATATTGGCGAGCCGGTCGTCGATGAAGATTTCGACCTGAACCTCCGGATAGGTCCGGCAGAAATCGGCGAGGATCGGCTCGATCATGCTCGGCATCGCGACGCGCGGCACGTTCAGCCGTAGCAGCCCGCTCGGCCGGTCGCCCAGGCTCCCCGCCTCGCGAAACGCGTCAAAAATATCCTCGACCGCCGGCCGCGCCCGCTCCAGGAAGCGCCGTCCCGCCTCGGTCGGCGCGACATCGCGCGTCGTCCGCGCCAATAATGCGACGCCGGCGCGCTCCTCCAACGCCCGCACGCTCTGGCTGATCGCCGAGGGCGTGACGCCGAGATCGGCTGCGGCCGCGCTGAACGAGCGCTTCTCCGCCACTTTCAGCAGCGCGATCAGCCCGTCGAGATCGTTCCGGCGCATCTTTAAATCCTGCTAACAGATACATACAGAATACGCCGGATTATCGCCGAAGTCTCGCCGCCCTAGCTTCGCCTCATCGGGCTCGCCGAGCCCGGGAACGGGAGCGAAGACCATGACCAGCAGCGACGACAGCCGCCGTACCTTCATCCGCACCGCGATGGCCGCCGGGCTGAGCCTCGGTGCGATCGCCAGCGCCCGCGCCCAGGCGAGTGCCTCCGGCCCCTTCGCCGGCAAGGTCGTGCTGGTCACCGGCGCGACCTCCGGCATCGGCCGCGCCACCGCCGAGCTCTTCGCCGCCAATGGCGCCCGAGTCGCCTTCTGTGGCCGGCGCGAGGCGCTCGGCCGGGAGGTCGAGGCCGGCATCCGCAAGACAGGCGGCGAGGCCTTCTACATGCGGGCCGATGTCCGCGAGGAGGCTGAGGTGAAGGCTTTCGTCGACGCCACCATCGCGCGCTACGGCCGGCTCGACATCGCCTTCAACAATGCCGGGATCGACAAGCCGCCGGCGCCGATCACGGAGACCGAGACCGCAGGCTTCGACGACCTGATCTCGACCAACCTGCGCGGCGTCTTCCTCGGCATGAAGCACGAGTTGCCGCATCTGGTGCGGAGCAAGGGCGCGATCATCAACACCGCCTCGATCGGCGGCCGCCACGCCTTCCCGAACATCATCGGCTATGGCGCTGCAAAGGCGGCCGTGATCCACATGACCCGCAGCGCCGCGCAGGAATACGGCCTCGACGTCCGCGTCAACGCGATCGCACCCGGCCCGATCGAGACCGCGATGATCCAGCGCGTGCGCGAGCAATGGAAGGTGACGACCGAGCAGCTCGCCGCCGCCTACCCGGCCAGGCGCTTCGGCACGGTGCAGGAGGTGGCGGAGCTGGTGCTGTTCCTGGCTGGCCCGCAGGCTTCTTACATCTCGGGCCAGGTCATCGGCATCGACGGCGGCGGGCTGGCCTGATCAGGCGGCGGCGCGACGCCAGCCGTGACCGGCCGACGAGCGCACGCCCTGCGCCCCGGCGCCCAGCCTGTAGGCTCCAACCAGGTCGTTCAACGCGTCGGTCGATTCCTGCAGCGCGGCGGCGATGCCAGCGCTCTGCTCGGCCATGGACGAATTGCGCTGGGTCAGCTCGTCCATATGCGCGACCACGTTCGCGACCTCCTCGATGCCGTTGGCCTGCTCGCGCGATGCGCCCGATATGTCGGCGAGGGCGAGCGCGACATTGTTCGACGCCTCGACGATCTGCGACAGGGCGAGCCCGGCATCCTTGACGAGCTTCACGCCGCTCGTCACCTGCTCGGTCGAGTTAGAGATCAGGCTCTTGATATCATTCGCCGCCCCGCTAGAGCGCTGGGCGAGCGCGCGGACTTCCGAGGCGACGACGGCGAAGCCCTTGCCGGCATCGCCGGCACGGGCCGCCTCCACCGCCGCGTTCAGCGCCAGCAGATTGGTCTGGAAGGCGATCCCGTCGATCACCGTGACGATCTCGGTGATATCGCTCGAAGCCTTCTCGATCCGTCCCATGGCCTGCACCGCATCGCCGACGATCGCACCGCCCTTCTCGGCGACGCCCTGGGCATTCCCGCCGAGCTCGGTCGCCTCGATCGCGCGCCGCGCACTCTGCTTCACCGAGGCCGAGAGCTCTTCCGTCGTCGCCGCCGTCTCCTGCAGGCTGCCGGCCTGCTCCACCGTGCGCTGCGCCAGGCTTCGGCTCTCGCTGTTGATCTGCGTCGAATCACGGCTGATCCGGGCAGCGATCTCCGCGACCGTGGCGACGACCGTCGCGATCGATCCGATCAGCTCGTTGACCCCGGAGCACAGGGCCGCGACATCGCCCGACTTGCCTTCCAGCGGGATGCGGCCGGTCAGATCCTTGTTCATGGCCGCCTGGACCACCTTGCGGGTCTCGGAGACGGCCTGGCGCAGCGAGTCCTCGGCAAGTTTGCTGGCGGTGATGTCGGTGGCGTATTTGACGATCTTGTAGGGCTTGCCCAACGCGTCGAGGATCGGGTTGTAGCTCGCCTGGATCCAGATGGGCTTGCCACCCTTGCCAAGGCGCAAATAGCGGCCGTCGTCATATTCACCGCGCCCGAGCTTCTCCCAGAAGCGGCGATAGCCCTCGCCCTGCCGCTCCTCGGCGCTCACGAACATGCTGTGATGCTTGCCGATGATCTCGGCGCGATCATAGCCCAGCACCGCCAGGAAATTGCGGTTGGCATCGAGGATCTTGCCCGACAGGTCGAATTCGATCACGGCCTGGGATTTGCCGATCGCCGCGATCTGGCCCTCCAGATTGGCGGCGGCTTCCTTGGCGGCGGTGATGTCGGTCGCGAACTTGACGACCTTCTTGGGCCTGCCGGAACGGTCGAGGATCGGGGTGTACACGGCCTGCAGCCAGATCTGCTTGCCGCCCTTGCCGATGCGCAGGAACTCGGCCTCGATATATTCGCCCTTGCTCAACCTCGCCCAGAACGTCTGGTACTCGGCCGATGAGCGCTCCGCTGGATCAACGAACATGGAATGATGATGATTGCGGACCTCGTCGAGCGAGTAACCGACGACCTTCAGGAAGACATCGTTGGCTTCAAGGATCTTTCCGGAGAGATCGAATTCGATGACTGCACGGGAGCGTCTTATCGCGACAGCTTCATCCACCGCAGTCGAAGACTTTGAATTGAGGAAAGCGAGCGTCACTGAATATGCTCCCAATCGCTTTGAATTATGTTTCGAACGAAAGTCTAGACGCGTCCGTCACAAAGTTCGGCTGCGACTATCGCGGTGCAATATCGGCGAGATATATTAATAAGTCTTACACCATATTTTGGGGGCGGCGTCGCCCAGCCGCACAACCTCAAGTTGATCCGTCCGCTTACGAAGTCATCCTCCGGTCCAGCTCCGTCAGACGATCCGATAGACCTCGCCACTGCCCAGGTCGCGATAGAAATCCACCCGGCTCCCGTTCCAGTGATAGTCCAGGTGCCGGCCCTGAACGGGTCCCGACGCGCAATCGGGGTAGAACAGTCCGACGCATTCGCCGCCGGCATAGCGCACACTCGGATAGACGACGCCATCTGAGCCTGCCGTTCGCAAGCCGGAGCCCAGCGCCTGGCTCGCCGAGTAGTCCTGCTGATCGAGCAGCGGCGAAGCCGTCACGTCCTCCGCGCGCAGGTCATGCAACCGTGCGCTCACATCGAGCACGATCTCGCGGAATTGCGAGGTCCAGCCCGGCGGCTCCCTGGTCGCAGCCATGAAGCGGGCATGGTGATGCACCGTCTCGAACAGGGCGACCTCGAAGGCGTTGCCGGCGTAGAGCACGCCATAGCCGCCACCGCTGAAGCGGCTCGGCCGGTCGGGGCTGGCATGGGTGAAAGGCGCCATCAGATAGCTCGCGCCATAGCCGGACACGCGTCGTTCCGGTGGAACGAGATCGAGATTGCCGATCGTCTCCATCAGCCGCGGATTGGTCTTCTGCTCGGCGGCGAGGATCAGCGGCCAGTCGGCGGGATCGGCGATATCCTCGAACAGGTCGATTGGCGGGAACAGGCTGCGGATGATCCTGACCGCGCCGCGCCATCCGATCTCGGCAACCGGAAACGCCGCGCCATTGCTCACCAGGAGCCCCGCTCCGCGTCGAGATAGCGCCGCACGCGCATCAGGTCGGTGAGCTCGCCGCCGAGCATGACCGCAAGTGCCGGCTTGCCGGCGAAAGCCTGGTTCGGCGCCTTGATCCAGGCATAGCCGCGCTGAGGCTCGCGAAAGATCAGGCGCAGCGCCTTGTGGATGCCCATCAGGTTGGAAAGCCGCGCCTTGCCGTCGCGGTTGATCCGGCCGATCTCGCCCGCCTTCCAGCGCCGATAGCTGCGCAAGGGCATGTCGAGCAGCGTCGCCGCCTCCTCGTCTGTGATGTCCCAGAGCCGGAAGAGGTTGAGCGCCGCGCGGAACATCGCGCTCGCCTCTTCATCCGAGATCGGAGCGGCGGTGAAATCGCGCTGGGCCGTGTCGACCCGCAGTAGGGCGCTCATCGATCGATCTCCATTTGGCAACAAATAATAAAATTGATGCCAAATGGCAAGGGCGGGCTATTCCCCCGCCTTGGCCGGCTTGAGTTCGTGCTTCAGGATCAGGGGTGTCTGCGCCAGCGCGAAGGCCATGGTCAGCGGCATCACGCCCCAGACCTTGAAGGCGACCCAGAAATCCTGGCTCTGCGTGCGCCAGACGATCTCGTTCAGCGCCGCCAGTACGAAGAAGAACAGGCCCCAGCGGAAGGTCAGCTTGCGCCAGCCTTCCTCGTCGAGTTGCAGCACCGTCTCCAGCACCAGCGCCAATAGCGAGCGGCCGAAGAACAAGCCTCCAAGCAGCACGCAGCCGAACAGCGCATTCACGATGGTCGGCTTCACCTTGATGAAGAAGGCGTCGTCCAGCGCCAAGGTCAGCCCGCCGAAAACGGTGACGACGATGGCGTTGACGATCGCCATGCGCGGCAGATAGCCGAGCAAGGCGCGCGACAGCGCCAGCGCCACCAGCGAGGCGCCGATGAAGATGCCGGTCGCGACGAAGATGCGCCGGTCCTCGGCCACGCCGAACAGGCGGTCGCCATAGGAATTGGCGAAGAAGAAGATCGCCAGCGGCCCGAATTCGAGCGCGAGCTTTACCAGCGGATTGACGCCCTTCCCCGGCGCCGGAACCGTCACGCCTTCGCTCATGCCGCTTCTCCAAGCCCTGCGACGGCACGCGCGAAATCGCGGGCCGAAAATGGTTCGAGATCATCGACGCTCTCGCCAACGCCGATGAAATGCACGGGCAGGCCGAACTTCGCCGCCAGCGCGACGAGGATACCGCCGCGGGCCGTGCCGTCGAGCTTGGTCATGACAAGACCGGTCACGCCCGCCGTCTCCTGGAAGGCCTCGACCTGCGAGATCGCGTTCTGGCCGACAGTCGCATCGAGCACGAGCAGCGCGACATGCGGTGCTTCGGGATCGAGCTTGCGGATGACCCTGACCACCTTGGCGAGCTCGTCCATCAGCCCGGTCTTGTTCTGCAGCCGGCCGGCGGTGTCGATCAGCAGGATGTCGGTGCCGTCAGCCTTGGCCTTCTGCAGCGCCTCGAAGGCGAGACCGGCCGCATCCGCGCCCTGCTGGCCCGAGACGACCTCGGCGCCGGTGCGCTGGCCCCAGACCTTGAGCTGCTCGATCGCCGCCGCGCGAAAGGTGTCGCCCGCCGCCAGCATCACGCTCTTGCCCTCGGCGCGGAATTTCGCCGCGAGCTTGCCGATCGTCGTGGTCTTGCCTGAGCCATTGACGCCGACCATCAGGATCACGAACGGCTTTTTCGTGGCGTCGATCGCGAGCGGGATGGCCACCGGCGTCAGGATGCTCTCGACCTCGCGGGCGAGGATGGTCTTCACCTCCTCCGGCTCGATCTGCTTGTCGTAGCGCCCCTCGCCGACCGCCTTGGCGATGCGAGCGGAGGTGGCGATGCCGAGATCGGCCTGGATCAGGATGTCCTCCAGATCCTCGAGCGTATCCGCATCCAGCTTGCGCTTGGTGAACAGGTCGGAGATGCCGGTCGCCAGCGCCGAGGAGGTGCGCGACAGGCCCTCGGTCAGCCGCCGCCACCAGCTCCGCTTTGGCTGGGCCACCTGAAGAGGGGCTGGCGCAGGCGGTTCCGGCTCAGGCTCGGGCTCAGGCGGCGCGAAAGGCAGCGGCGCGGCCTCGCCCATCAGGACCTCGGGTGCGAGCGGCGCCTCGGGTTCCGGCTCGGGCGCAGCTTCCGAAGCCAGATCAGGCGCGGTGACCGGAGTCTCGGCCTCACTCTCGGGGGCCGGCTTCGGCTCTTCCTGCTCCAGCCCGAAGAGCCTCGAAAAGAAGCCGCGCTTCTTCGGTTCGTTCTCGCTCATCGCTCGTCCTGTTGGCCGGCGCGCCACCTTGGCGGTCGCCTCGCCGTCTCGCCTTTGCGCGCCTTCCATTCGGCCGATACCGGTCGAACGATCAGAATTCGCGCAAGATCAATATCTTGAGCATGGTCCTATCGCAAAAGTAGGTTCCACTTCTGCGGAACATGCTCTAGCGCAATGCCATGACCGCTGCCGATCAACCAGCAAATTCGCGCGAAGCGCCGCCTGTTCCGCTGCTTTACCGCGACGCAATGATGCTGGTCGTCGACAAGCCCGCCGGCCTGCCGGTCCATCGCGGCCCGCAGGCGCGCGGCCGCGTCATCCCCGTCCTCACCGACCATCTCGACACGCTGCGCTTCGGCCTGCCGCGCCGGCCGGAAGCGGCGCACCGGCTCGACAAGGATACCTCCGGCTGCCTCGTGCTCGGCCGCCATCCGCGCGCCATGGCCGAACTGAATCAATTGTTCCGCGACGGCAAGATCGGCAAGTCCTATTGGGCGATCGTCGAAGGCGGCCCCAGCGACGACGAAGGCCTGATCGACCTCCCGCTCGGCAAGCGCTCGCCCGAGCGCGGCTGGTGGATGAAGGTCGATCCCGCCGGTCTGCCCTCCAAGACGCGTTACCGCGTGTGCGGCCGCGACGCTGGCCTCTCCTGGCTCGAGCTCGAGCCGCTGACCGGCCGCACCCATCAATTGCGCGTACATTGCGCAGCCTCGGGCTGGCCGATGCTGGGCGACGAAATCTACGGCACCACCCCACGGGATGGCGGGCCAGGCCTCCAGCTTCATGCCCGTGCCGTCACGGTGCCGCTCTATCGCAAGCGCGAGCCTGTTCATGTCGAGGCGCCACCGCCGCCGCATATGCATCAGGCCCTGAGGAGCTGCGGCTGGGCTCATTCTTTCCAGAATCCTAACGGCGAGCCTTGAGCGCGCCAACCGCCATCAATTCTTCCCTAACGACATCCTGCTACCCCTCACGCTTGATCAACCAGAGCGTGCATCCATGGCCGAGCCTGCGACCACCGAACCGGAGCTGATGACGCTGGCCGAGGCGCGTGCGCGCAGCACCGATCTGAGTGGCGGCGCCCTCTCCACCCTGCTCGGTTGGGTCGAGAGCTATCTGATGAGCACCCATGCCGATCTCGGCCGCACCGGCGCCGTCTGCCCCTTCACCCGCCAGGCGGCCAAGCTCGACACCGCCCGCCTTGCGATCTCGCAGGCCGGCCCGGAAGACGAGGACGCGGCCTTTGCGCTGATTCGCCGCAGCTTCGCCGAGCTGGACGCGATCCCCGCCAAGGCGACGATGCAGCATTTCCGCACCGTCATCGTCGGCTTCCCGGCTTGCGCGAGCCCTGCCGGTGTCGCGATGCTCCAGCGTGTCCAGAACCGGCACAAATTCTACTCGCTGCGGCGCAACCGCATGATCGGCCTGATGCATCTCGATTCGGAGGCGCCCGGCCTGTGGAACCCCGAGTTCCGGCCGCTGCGCGCGCCGCTGCCGGTGCTGGCGATCCGCCATATGGTCGAGCACGACGCGCCCTTCGCCGCGCGCCACCCGCTCCTGCTGCTGCCCTACCTCGCGCGCTTCCCCCTCGCCGGCACAAGACGGCTGCTTTCGCATCTGCGGGCGGGAGCCTGACATGCCGAAGACGCGGGTTCCGTTCGCTATCGACGGCGCGATCACGATCGGTCTCATCCGGGATCTCGAGGGCTTCCTTGCGCTGCGCCAGGAATGGGATGCGCTCTTCGAGCGCGCTGCCCTGCCGCAGCAGGTCTTCCAGAGCCATGTCTTCCTGCGGCACTGGGCAGAGCATTATCTCGACCGGCACAGCGCGCTCAGCATCGTCACGCTGCGCCGCCACGGCCGGCTCGTCATGGTCTGGCCGCTGATTCGCCAGCGCCGCTGCAGCCTCGACACCTTGCGCTTCATGGGCATCCCGGTGGCGCAGTTCGGCGACGTGCTGGTCGAGGAGGAAGATGGCGATACCCTGCTGCAGAGCGGCTGGCGCGCCGTCCGCATGCTCCATGCCGACCTGTTCGAGGCACGCAAGCTGCGCGCCGATTCGGTGCTCGCGCGCTCCGGCCTGCTCGACGATGCGCAACGCAGCGAGCAGCTCGAGGCGCCCTTCGCCGATCTCGCCTGGCGTGTCGGCGAAAAGGGCCCGAGCCTGGCCTATCCGTCGCGCGAGCGCTCGAACCATCGCCGTCGTCTGCGCCGGCTGGAGGAACGCGGTGCGATCAGCTTCCACACGCCGGCGCCCGGCCCCGAGGCCGCCCTTCTCGCCAGCGCCGCGGTGGCGATGAAACAGGCCTCGCTGACGCGCCACGGCATCATCGCCCCGACGGTCGATGACCCGCGCTTCAGCGCCTTCTTCAGGGATTTCGCCGGCGATGCCGCCGGCGGCACCTCGCTGCGCATCTCGTCGATCCATTGCAACGGCGTGCCGATCGGCATCGACCTTTCGCTCGACTGCAAGGGCCGCAGCTTCGGCCATGTCATCGCGACCCATCCCGACCATGAGCGCGGCGGCGTCGGGAAAATGCTGGTGCATCATAGCTTCGCCAGCGCGAGGGCGCGCGACAATACGATCTTCGACCTGCTGGCACCGGCCGACGCCTACAAGCTCGAACATGCCGACGGCCAGGTCGGCGTCACCGACCTGCTGCTGCCGCTCTCCCTGAAGGGCAGGCTGGTCTGCGGCCTCGGCATTCAGCACTGGCGCCCGGCGCTGAAGAGCGCAGCCAAGCGCCTGCCGCCCGGCATCGCGCGCCGCGTCGCAGCCTGGAACAAGGGCGAAAACGCTCAGAACGGGCTGCGATAGCGCCAGCGCATCGGCCCGAAAACGTGGATCGCGGTTTCCGGGCAATGCCGATGCGAAAACGAGGAGCTAGAGCATTTTCGAGCGGAGTGGGCACCGGTCCGCGAGAAGAAAATGCGATAAAACAAAAACCTAGAGCATGGTCGCGGTTCGAAGAAACGCGGAATGCGCTAGATCGCGTCCATCGCCCGTGCGAGCTTGACGTCGAGCTCGGTCAGACCGCCGGCATCATGCGTCGCCAGCGTGACTTCCACGGTGCGGTAGACATTCGACCATTCGGGATGATGGTCCATTTTCTCGGCCACCAGCGCGACCCGGGTCATCCAGCCGAAGGCCTCGTTGAAATCGCGGAAGACGAAGCGTTTCGTCAATGCCTCACGCCCTTCGGCGAGCTTCCAGCCCGTCAGCGTCACCAGCGCCTCGTCGCGAGCCTCGGCACTCAGTCGCTTGGGCATGATCATCATCTCCGCTGGAAATCATTGCGATAGAGGCGATTCGGGTAGGACGGTCCGAGCGGGTAGGCCGCTTCGAGGACATAAGGCCCACCGCCGATCGAATCGCGCGAGGACATCAGCGCGAATCGCCGCGCCGTGAAGCTGATCGGCCGGACGATCGGATGCATCGCGAGATAATGCGCGACATCGACCGGCGAGGTGTCGCGCAGCCGCGCCAGGGTGACATGCGGCACGAATTTGCGCGCCTCGGGCGGCAGGCCGAGCCGGCGCATCAGCCGTTCGAGATCGCCCTGCAGTTCGCTCAAGCGCGCAGAGGGCTGGGCCCGGGCGAAGACGGCGCGCGGCCTGTCGCCGCCGAAACTGCCGAGCGCATCGAGCGTCACCTCGAAGGGCTCCGCCTGCAGATCGCTCAGGAAGCTGTCGACATCATGGGCCATGCGCCGGTCGACATCACCCAGGAAGCGCAAGGTGATGTGATAATCGGCCGGCTCGATCCAGCGCGCACCGATGAGCCCGCCCCGGTGCAGCGTCAGCGCCGAGGCGACCTCGGCGGGAATTTCCAGAGCTGTGAACAGCCTCGGCATTCCGAATCAGTGCCAAGTTTTTGTGACTCTGGCGAGACGAAAATTTCGAGGCCCGGAAAACCGGATCCGGACCCCGATGGCTGCGCCTGACCAAAGGCACGGTTGGGGATCGCTTGAGACTTCGCTGGCGTGGGCCGGCCATCCGGTCCGATGATCTGGAGCCGGAGCGGATCGGACATCGGTCCGTGAGCACCGGAAGCGCAGACAGCCGCGTCAGACGGCCACGCCAGCACAAGTATCAAGTGGTCTCAGGGACAGGGGTTGCCCACCTGCTGATGGATGGCGTCGATCTTGGTCTCGAGTTCGGCCGAAATGGTGACCTGGGCCGAACCGATGGCGATCCGCAATTGTTCCATTGAGGTCGCGCCGATGATGTTCGAGGTCACGAACGGGCGCGCGGTCACGAAGGCGAGCGCCATTTGCGCCGGATCGAGCCCAGTCTCCTTGGCGAGCCCGACGTAGCGCCTGACCGCCTCTTCGGCACCAACGGTCTCATAGCGCTGGCCGCGGTCGAACAGCGTCGTGCGGGCACCGGCCGGGCGGGCGCCGTCGAGATATTTGCCGGTCAGATAGCCCTGCGCCAGCGGCGAATAGGCCAGCAGCCCGACCTGCTCGCGCATCGCGATCTCGGCGAGCGCCGTCTCGAAGGTGCGGTTCAGCAGGTTGTAGGCGTTCTGGATCGAGACGACGCGCGGCGTGCCGCGCGTGTCCGAATCGCGCACGAAGGTCATCGTGCCCCAGGCGCTCTCGTTGGAGAGGCCGAGATGGCGGATCTTGCCGGCCTTCATGATCTCGCCGAAGGCGTCGAGCTGCTCGGCGATCGGAGTCTCGTCCGCCGGTGGCTCGAAAGCGGCCTTGTTGAAACGGGTCGGGTTCGAGCCCCAGGGCATCGGCCGCTCCGGGAAATGCAGCTGGTAGAGGTCGATATAGTCGGTCTGCAGCCGCTTCAGGCTCTTGTCGACCGCTTCGACAATCTGCTTGCGGGTAACGCGGGTCGGACCGCCATCGTCGCGGAACCAGGTATTGCTGCCACGGCCGACGACCTTGCTGGCGAGGATCACCTTGTCGCGATTGCCGCGCGCCTTGAACCAGTTGCCGATGATCGTCTCGGTCGCGCCCTGTGTCTCCGGCCTGGGCGGGATCGAGTAGAGCTCGGCCGTGTCGAAGAAATTCACGCCCTGGTCGAGCGCGTAATCCATTTGCGCATGGCCTTCGGCTTCGGTGTTCTGTTGACCCCAGGTCATGGTTCCCAGGCAAATTGCCGAAACCTTGAGATCGGTGCGCCCGAGACGGCGGTAGTTCATGACAATGCAACTCCAGAGAAAGGCGCGCCCCGGCGCCACGAGGTGAAAGCGAAATTCGAGCCGGAAGGCGGCGACGTCGCGATGACGCCTATCAGGGTTGGGTGCGCAGCGTCTCCAGGAAGCGCTCGACCGTCGGCAGGATGCGCTCGACGATGACGCGCACGCCCTCCGCGGTCGGATGC
Organism: Allobosea sp. BK604; assembly: GCF_004341515.1. GTDB lineage: Bacteria > Pseudomonadota > Alphaproteobacteria > Rhizobiales > Beijerinckiaceae > Allobosea. The sequence continues at coordinate 18,870 of NZ_SLZF01000017.1, read as the reverse complement.
AGCAGATCCGGCTGGTTCAGCTTGCGGTCACCTGCGATGCCGTCGAGGAAGAAAGGATAGAAGACGAGGCCGTATTTGTCGGCGAGCGCCTTGAACATGCCGTCATAGCGCGTGGCATAGTCGGAGCCGAGATTGCGCGGCGCATACATGCCGGCGAGCAGCACCGGGATCTTGCGCGCCCTCAGCCGGGTGATGATCTCCTCCAGCGCCTTTTCGGTCGCGGCCGGATCGAAGCCGCGCAACGCGTCATTGGCGCCGAGCTCGAGGATGACGCCGTCCGTCCCGTCAGGCACCGACCAGTCGAGCCGGTCGAGTCCGCCCTGCACGGTATCGCCGGAAACGCCGGCATTGGCGATCTCGATCGCGATGCCCTTCTGGCGCAAGGCTTGCTCCAGCACGGCGGGAAAGGCTGCATTGGCGGGCAGGTTGTAACCGGCGCTGAGGCTGTCGCCGAGCACGACCAGCTTGAACGTTCGCGGCGGGGTCTGGGCCTGGGCCATGCCGTTCGCCAATAAAATGAGCGCGAGCGCGGCCGCAAAAGCCGCAACGAGAGATTGGACAAGCGCGGCGATGCGCCCATATCGGGCGACGGGGCGCAACTGGCTTCCGCCCCATTCGGGCCGCGATACGGTGCGAGTGGGCGAGGGCGATTGGATGAAGGTCAGGATCATTTGGCGATGAGCGACGTACCGGCCCCGGCGATCGAATTGCAGGATGTCCATCTTAGTCTGGGGCGTGGCGCCGCGCGCGTCCATATCCTGAAGGGCGTTTCTTTGTCACTGACCGCCGGCGAGGCGACCGGCATGGTCGGCCCGTCCGGCTCCGGCAAATCGACCCTGCTGATGACCATGGCCGGGCTGGAACGCCCGGATTCGGGCCTGGTCAAGGTCGCCGGCCAGGATCTCGGCCAGCTCGGCGAGGATGCGCTCGCAATCTTCCGCGGCCGCCGCATCGGCATCGTCTTCCAGTCCTTCCATCTGGTGCCGACCATGACGGCGCGCGAGAATGTCGCGCTGCCACTGGAGCTCGCCGGCGCCAACGATGCCTTTACCCGTGCCGAAGCCGAGCTGCGCAATGTCGGGCTCGGCGCCCGCATGGATCATTACCCGGCGCAGCTCTCCGGCGGCGAGCAGCAGCGCGTCGCCATCGCGCGAGCCGTCGCGCCCGACCCGGCGATCCTGGTCGCCGACGAACCGACTGGCAATCTCGACGAGAATACCGGCCGCTCCATCGTCGACCTGATCTTCGCGCTCCGGCGCGAGCGTGGCGCGACGCTGGTTCTCGTCACCCATGATTCCTCGCTCGCCGCCGCCTGCGACCGCACCGTGCGCCTGCGCGCCGGGCGAATCGAGGCTGAAGCCGACCTCGCCACCGTCTGAGGCCGATGATGCACGCTCCGGTCAAGCCCGCCGCCGGCCCTGCCGCCTCCAGCCGCCCACTCGGCCTCCTGCTCGCCTTGCGACTGGCCTGGCGCGATTTGCGCGGCGGCCTGCGCGGCTTCGGTGTCTTCATCGCCTGCCTGGCGCTCGGCGTCATGGCGATCGCAGCCGTCGCCTCCGCCTCGCGTGGCCTGACCGAAGGGCTCAATCGCGAGGGCCGGCGCATCCTCGGCGGCGACGCCGCCTTCAGCCTGATCCACCGCGAGGCGACGCCCCAGGAGCGCGCCTTCCTCGAGTCGCGCGGCGCGGTCTCCGCCATCGCGACCTTGCGCGGCATGGCCAATGCCGGCGACAAGGGCGCGGCGCTCGTCGAAATCAAGGCGGTCGACGGCGCCTATCCCAGCATCGGCCAGGTCGAGAGCGAGCCGCAGGTACCCCTCGCCGAGCTGCTTGGCTCGCGCGACGGCGTCTTCGGCGCGATCGCCGATCCGGTGCTGCTCGGCCGGCTCGACCTCAAGACCGGCGACACGATCAATGTCGGCGCCGCGCGAATTCAGCTGCGCGCGACGCTCACCTCCGAGCCCGACAAGATCGCGACCGGCGTCGGCTTCGGCCCGCGCCTCCTGATCTCGCAGGATGCGCTACGCACCACCGGCCTGCTCCAGCCGGGCAGCCTGGTGCGCTGGACCTATCGCGTCATCCTGCCGGCGACCGCCTCCGGCGATGCGGCGCTCGACGCGCTGATCGCCTCTGCCGGGCGCGAGCAGCCCGATGCCGGCTGGGAAATCCGCTCGCGCGCCAACGCCGCACCGAGCTTCCAGCGCAATCTCGAGCGCTTCACCCAGTTCCTGACACTCGTCGGCCTGACCGCGCTCCTGGTCGGCGGCGTCGGCGTGGCGAATGCGGTGCGCCGCTTCGTCGAGGCCAAGAAGCTCGACTTCGCCACGATGAAGGCGATTGGCGCCACCGGCGGCCGCGTCGTCACCATCCACCTGAGCGAGGTGATGCTGGTCGCCGCCATCGGCATCGCGATCGGGCTCGCCCTCGGCGCCGCCGCCCCTTTCGCGATCGGTCACGCCCTGAAGGATCTGCTGCCGCTGCCCTTCGAGCCGACGCTGGCGCCGGGCGAGCTCGTGGTCGCGGCGCTCTATGGCTTCCTGACCGCGCTCGTCTTCGCCATCCTGCCGCTCGGCCGCGCCCATGATGTGCCGGTTTCGGCGCTGTTCCGCGACCAGATCGAGCCCGATGCCCGCCGGCCGCGAACGATCTATCTCGCCGTCTTCGCTGCGGCGCTGCTCGGCCTCGTCGGCGTCGCCATCGCCTTCGCCTATGACCGGCGCATCGCGCTGATCTATATCGGCGTCGCGGCCGGCGTCTTCCTGCTGCTGCGGCTCGTCGCCTGGGGCGTGATGGCGCTGGCGAAGCGCAGCCCGCGCGCGCGAAATCCATCGGTCAGGATGGCGCTCGCCAACACCCATCGGCCGGGCGCGCTGACGCCCTCGCTGGTGCTCTCGCTCGGCCTTGGCGTCGCGCTGCTCTCGGCGCTCGCCTTCATCGATGTCAGTCTCACCCGCCAGCTCACCCAGGCCCTGCCCGCAAAGGCGCCGAGCTTCTTCTTCCTCGACATCCCCGCGGCCCAGGCCCAGCGCTTCGACGCCTTCCTCAAGCGCGAGCGGCCCGACGCGACGATCGAGAGCGTGCCGATGATGCGCGGGCGCATCGTCAGCCTGAACGGCGTCAAGGCCGAGGACGTGAAGGCCTCCGAACAGGCCGCATGGGTGCTCGAAGGCGACCGCGGCATCACCTTCGCCGCCACCATGCCGGAAGGCTCGACCATCACCGCCGGGCAGTGGTGGCCGGCCGATTATCGCGGCGAGCCGCTGGTTTCCTTCGATGCGCCGGTCGCCGCGGGCCTCGGGCTGAAGGTCGGCGATCCCGTCACCGTCAACGTGCTCGGCCGCAACATCACCGCCCGAATCGCCAATCTGCGTACGATCGAATGGCGCTCGCTCGGCATCAATTTCGTCATGGTGTTCTCGCCCAACACCTTCGCCGGTGCGCCGCATACCAACCTCGCCACGGTCACCTCCGGCAGCGACGCCACTGCCGACGCGCTGCTGCTGCGCCATCTCTCGGTCGAATTCCCGGCGGTGACGGCGGTCCGGGTCAAGGATGCGCTGGAGGCGGTCAACACGCTGGTCGGCCAGCTCGCCACCGCGATCCGTGGCGCATCCGCCCTGGCCATTGTCGCGAGCCTGCTGGTTCTTGCCGGCGCCCTGGCCGCCGGACAGCGGGCGCGGCTCTACGACGCGATGATCCTGAAGACGCTTGGGGCAACTCGCCGCTTTATACTTTCGTCGTACGCCCTCGAATATGCCGGCATCGGGCTCGTCTCGGCGGTCTTTGGTGTCGTCGCGGGCGCTCTCGCCGGCTGGGGCGTCGTTACGCAGGTGATGAAGATCGAATTCGTTGGCAACCCGACCGGCGCTATCCTTGCGGCGACTGCGGCAATTGTCGTCACGGTCCTGTTCGGCCTGGCCGGCACTCTACAAATACTGTCGAAGGCGCCGGCTTCTCATCTGCGGAATTTATAACCTCTCGCGTTCGTGAGCAGATTTTAGACATGGCGCGGGCGCCGCATTGCATCATTGCGCGCCCGCGTTTCTATCCGGTTGGCCGCCTTAACCATGCCGGCCTCTTGTAAGCGGCGATAATCCCCCTCATATTCCCCGCTGTCGCCACGATTGTGCGCGATGGTGGCTGTCGCGGAGGCGATATCCGCCTCAGAGTTCAATCAGGGGAACACTCTCCATGAGCAACTTCGACCGCAACGCTCCGGTCTGGGGTGCGGCCCGCGCACAGCAGACCAGCGCCGTCGAGATGGATCAGGGCCTGCGCTCGTTCATGCTCGGCGTCTACAACAACATGGTGATCGGCCTTGCCATCTCGGCACTCTCCGCGCTTGGCGTGAACAAGCTCGCCATCGCCGCCGACCAGGCCAGCGCCGCCGCGCGTATCGGCCAGAGCATCTACCTCACCGAATTCGGCAAGCTGCTTTACGGCACGCCGCTGATGTGGGTGGTGGCGCTCGCTCCGCTCGCCTTCATCTTCTTCTTCTCGTTCCGGATGGACCGGATGTCGGCGGCTTCGGCGCGCACGATGTTCTTCGTGTTCTCGGCCGTCATGGGCCTTTCGCTCTCGACGCTGCTGATCCGCTACACCGGCGCCTCGGTGGTGCAGGTCTTCTTCATCACCGCCGCGACCTTCGGTGGCCTGAGCCTCTATGGCTACACCACCACCAAGTCGCTGTCGGGCATTGGCTCCTTCCTGATCATGGGCCTGATCGGCCTGGTGATCGCTTCGCTGGTCAATATCTTCCTGGCCTCGAGCGCGCTCTCCTTCGCGATCTCCGTGATCGGCGTTCTGGTCTTCGCCGGCCTGACCGCCTGGGATACCCAGCGCCTGAAGGAGATGTATCTCTACTCGGATCTCGGCCCTGAAGAGGCCGCGAAGCTCTCGGTGAACGGCGCCCTGTCGCTCTACCTGAACTTCGTCAACATGTTCCAGATGCTGCTGTCGCTGTTCGGCAACCGCAACCAGTGACAAGCGACCCATGCGGGTCGATCGAGCCCCGGCTGCAAGGCCGGGGCTTTTCTTTTGCCGCAAGCCCGGTCCATCATCGCCGGCATGAACGCTTTCGCGATCCGGGACGGGCGGCCGGACGATATCCCCGTCATCACCACCATCTATGCCGACGCGGTCCGTCACGGCACCGCCTCCTGGGAACTGGAGCCCCCGTCGCCGGGCGAGATGCAGCGTCGTTTCGAGGCGCTTGTCGCCGATGGCTATCCCTATCTGGTGGCGCATCGCAGCCAGGACATTCTCGGCTATGCCTATGCCGGCCCCTATCGTCCGCGCCCGGCCTACCGCCACACGGTCGAGGATTCGATCTATCTCGCCCGCCAGGCCCAAGGGATGGGCATCGGCCGCGCCCTGCTCACCGCGCTGATCGCCGCCTGCGAGGCCCGCGGCTTCCGCCAGATGGTCGCCGTGATCGGCGACGGCAACGGCGCCTCACAGGCATCGCGGCGCCTGCACGAGCAGGCCGGCTTCGAACTCATCGGCATCGCCAAATCGGTCGGCTACAAGCACGGGCGCTGGCTCGATCAGATGCTGATGCAGCGCGCGCTCGGCGAGGGCAACGACACCCCGCCGGGCTGACCCGCCCTCACGCCAGGGCTTGACCCGAGCATCTCGCAAACGGAGCGTCGCTCCGCCTGGAATTCCCCGGTCTGCGTTGCGCCCTGCCCTAGAATGACGGAAGCCGTTCAGCCGACCACCTTCAGCGGTTTCTCCAGCACGCGCAGTACGCGCGCGAGATCCGGCCCGCGCTTCAGGATCAGCCCCGTCGTAGCCACCACCGAATAGGCGCCCTGCCGCTTGGCCAGCGCCGGATCCTTGACGATGCGATAGAGCGGCACCTCGGAGGAGCGGCGGTAGACCGAGAACTGCGCCTTGTCCTTGAGGAAATCGATGGCGTAGTCGCGCCACTCACCGGCTGCGACCATGCGGCCGTAGAGGTTCAGGAGCTCGGAGAGTTCGCGTCGATCGAACGTGACCGTCGCCGGCTTGCTCGGGCCGGGGAAGGCGACGACCGCCCCGGCCCCATGCGATTGCGGAGTTTCGCTTTCGCTCATCGCGCCTCCCGCTGGCGGTGCGATCACTCGCTTCCGCTCAATCTCTGCCCGCTGATGATGCGCCCGCAATGCTGCGCTGGCAAGGCATTGCCGGCGAAAGATCCCGAAAACCGCAGCCTTTTGACCGCGTCCACAGCAGGGATCTGGGTCGAAGAAAAACATCACGCCTTCGTCAGGCTCGCCGCAATTTCGCCCCGAACGCGTCAAGCCATGGCCAAGTTGAGAGGTTCAACTCCTCGACGTTGCCTCGACGGCCCGGTTCCGCGGAGTTCCGGATACGTCAGCCCCCCAGCCCCCCGGGGCTTCGATGGGACCGGGCCATTCGGTTCGAGGCTACCTCAACGGCTGGCGGTTCCCGCTGGCCGTTTTTCTTTGTGCATCCCTCATCATTGCGAGCACCGAGACGGGCCTTCGGCAGGCCCGAGCACGGGCCCAGCGAAGTGCTTGAGGGGCGGCGGAGCGCTCCATCTCCCGGGATTGATTCGGAGCTCACGCTCCTCGCAGCGACGGCGAGAATCAGCGCGATTGGCTGTGATATTGCTCGTTCGGCCGCATATCGACCGCCGATGCCATCCGGTTCGACATGTTGAAAAAGGCGGCGACCGCGCTGATGTCCCAGATGTCGCGCTCGCCGAACCCCGCCTTGCGCAGCCCTTCGCGGTCGGCCTCCCCGATGTGATCCGACGCCTCGGTCAGCCTCACCGCGAAATCGAGCATGGCGCGGTGGCGCGCCGAGAGCTCGGCCGCCCGGTAGTTCATCGCCATCAGTTCGCCCAGCACCGAGTCGCCCGAGAGCTGGCGCACCGCCGCGCCATGTGCCGTCAGGCAGTAATAGCAATGGTTCACGCTCGAGACCGCGACCGCGATCATCTCGCGCTCCAGCTTGGACAGGCCGGACGGACTGAGCATCAGGTCGTTGTAGAAGGCGGCGAAGGCCGAGAGCTTCGCGTCGTCATGCGCATAGGCGAGCAGGACATAGGGGATGAAGCCGAGCTTCTCCTGGCATTTCGCGAAATAGGCCTGATTTGCCTCCGATAACGCCGCCTGCGGCAGGTCGAGTGCCATCACCTTGGGCGGGGCATCCTGCTTTGCCGGCATCTCACCCATCTTCGATTTGTCATGCTTGTTCGACATTGTCCGGCTCCTTGCGTCGTCCAAGCTGATATAAATCGGCTGATCGACCGGGATGCCGACGCATTCGCCGGCAAAAGTTGAAAGGCCGCGCAGCCTATGTCATCGCTGCGGCAAAATAACAGGGGGGTCGGCATGACTGAGCTCGTGACCAATGCGACGGTCGAAGCTGTGAACGCGATCGAGGCCGCTGCGGCCGGCCTCGACAGCGGCATGCCTCCCGAATTCCCGCGCCTGCTCTTCGGCCGCACCGTCGCCGAGGACCTCGTCGCGCTGCCGCCGGCCATGCTCGCCCGTGCCGCCGCGGAAGCCTATCGGCACCTCAGCGCGACGCGCGCCCCGAACACGCCCAACCTGCGCTTCCGCGACGAATCGTTCAGCGAGGATGGCCGCGAACGCCAGATCACCATCCTCGAAGTCGTCAACGACAACCGCGCCTTTCTGCTCGATTCGACGTTGGCCGAGCTCACCGACCAGGGCTACGAGCCGCGCCTCGTCGCCCATCCGATCCTGGCCGTCGCGCGCGACGCCAGCGGCGCCTTCCTCGCACTCGCCGGCGAGGCGGCCGGACGCGCGCCCGAGGGCACCCGCCGCGAAAGCCTGATCCATATCCATCTCGATCGCATCGACACGCCGGAGGCGCGCGAGCGCCTGTGCGCCGGCCTCGAGCGCGTCTATGTCGATGTCAGCCTTGCCGTCGACGACTGGGCCGCGATGCGCGGTCGGCTGACCGAGGTGATCCAGGCCTATCGCGCCAACCCGCCGCCGCTGCCGGAAGACGAGATCACCGAGGCGCTGAACTTCCTCGAATGGATCGCCGGCGACAATTTCACCCTGCTCGGCATGCGCGCCTATCGCTTCCCCGGCGGCGATGCGGCGGCCGATCCGATCGACGGCACCGGGCTCGGCATCCTGCGCGACCCCGAGGTCCGCGTTCTCCGCAAGAACCGCGAGCTCGTGGTGATGACGCCAGAGATCCGCGCCTTCCTCGAGAAGCCGCAGGCGCTGATCATCACCAAGGCCAACGTCAAGAGCCGCGTGCATCGCCGCGTCCATCTCGACTATGTCGGCGTCAAGCTCTTCACCACCGACGGGCATCTCGACGGCGAGCTGCGGGTCGTCGGCCTCCTGACCTCGAACGCCTATACCGGCTCGGCCCGCGCCATTCCCTATTTGCGGCTCAAGGTCGCCCGCGTCGTCCGCAATAGCGGCTTCGACACCGCGAGCTATTCCGGCCGGGCCCTGCTCAACGTGCTCGACGCCTTCCCCCGCGACGAGCTTTTCCAGATCGATGTCGAGACGCTCGAGAGCTTCGCGCTCGACATTCTCCAGCTTACCGAGCGGCCGCGCATTCGCGCGTTGGCTCGCGTCGACGAGTTCGATCGTTTCGTCTCGATCCTCGTCTTCATCCCGAAGGACCGCTACGACACCTCGGTGCGCCGTCGCGTCGGCGATTTCCTGGCCCGGATCTACCAGGGCCGGCTCTCGGCCGCCTACCCGGCCTATCCGGACGGGCCGCTCTCGCGCACGCATTACATCGTCGGCCGCGACGAGGGCGAAACCCCGCAGATCGACCGCGCCACCCTGGAGGCCGGCATCGCCTCGATCGTCCGCACCTGGGCCGATGGCCTCAAGGATGTGCTCGACGACCAGAAGGCCGGCCCGGCCGCGCGCGCCCTGACCGAGCGCTATGCCGAGGCCTTCGGCGCCGCCTATCGCGAGCGCTTCTCGGCGATGGATGCGCTCGAAGACATCGAGATGCTGCAGAAGCTCTCGGCCGAGCGCCCACGCGCGGTCAATCTCTACCGCCGCGAGGGCGATCCGGCGACGCGCGCCAACCTCAAGGTCTTCTCCCGCGGCGCAGCGATCGCGCTCTCGGCGCGCGTGCCGGTGCTGGAGAATATGGGCTTCCGCGTCGTCAACGAGCGCACCTTCAACCTGACGCCGCAGCCGGCAGCCGGCTCCCGCGAGGCGCCCGAGGCGTCCCGGGTCTGGCTGCACGACATGACGCTGGAACTGGCCAATGGCGGCCAGATCGACGTCGCCAGGCTCGACCCGACCATCGAAGCGGCGCTGATGGCGCAGTTCCGCGGCCTCGCAGAATCCGACCGCTTCGACCAGCTTGTGCTCGCAGCAGGCCTGGCTTGGCGCGAAGCTGCGCTGCTGCGCGCGCTCGGGCGCTATCTCCGCCAGGTCGGCGCGCCCTATGCGCAGGATTACATCGCCGATGCGCTGACGCGCCATTCCGGCATCGCCGCCCGGCTCATCAGCTATTTCGTCGCCAAGTTCGATCCGCGCCTCGGCGACAATGCCCGCAACGTCAAGGTCGCCTCCGAGCGCGAGGCGATCGAGACCGCGCTGAACGACGTCACCAGCCTGGACGAGGACCGCATCCTGCGCCGGCTGGTCAATCTGATCGAATCGGCCCTGCGCACCAATTTCTTCCAGACCGGGGCGGACGGGCACCCGCGCGGCACGATCTCGATCAAGTTCGAATGCGCCAGGCTCGACGAATTGCCGCTGCCGCGCCCGCTCTACGAAATCTTCGTCTATTCGCCGCGCGTCGAGGGCGTGCATCTGCGCTTCGGCAAAGTCGCCCGTGGCGGCCTGCGCTGGTCCGACCGGCCGCAGGATTTCCGCACCGAGGTGCTCGGCCTGGTCAAGGCGCAGCAGGTCAAGAACGCTGTCATCGTGCCGGTCGGCGCCAAGGGTGGCTTCTTCCCGAAGCAGTTGCCTGCGCCGACCGATCGTCAGGCCTGGCTGGCGGAGGGCACCGAGAGCTACCGCATCTTCGTGCGGACCCTGCTCGAGCTCACTGACAATCTCGAAGGCGAGACGGTGGTGCCGCCGCCGGAGACCGTGCGCCATGACGGCGACGATCCCTATCTCGTCGTCGCCGCCGACAAGGGCACCGCGACCTTCTCCGACACGGCCAACGCGCTCTCGCTGGAGAAGGGCCATTGGCTCGGCGACGCCTTCGCGTCGGGCGGCTCTCAGGGCTATGACCACAAGAAGATGGGCATCACCGCGCGTGGCGCTTGGGAAGCCGTGAAGCGGCATTTCCGCGAGATCGACGTGGATATCCAGGCGACGCCCTTCAGCGTGGCCGGCGTCGGCGACATGTCCGGCGACGTCTTCGGCAACGGCATGCTGCTCTCACCGGCGATCAAGCTCGTCGCCGCCTTCGACCATCGCGACATCTTCCTCGATCCCGAGCCGGATCCGGCCACCTCGCTGGCCGAGCGCCAGCGTCTCTTCGACCTGCCGCGCTCCTCCTGGCAGGATTACGACAAGTCGCTGATCTCGCCCGGCGGCGGCATCTTCTCGCGCCAGGCCAAGAGCATCCCGCTCTCGCCCGCCCTGCAGGCGTTGCTCGACATCGACAAGCCCGAGGCGACCCCGCCGGAGGTGATGACCGCGATCCTGAAGGCCCGCGTCGACCTGCTCTGGTTCGGCGGCATCGGCACCTATATCCGCGCCACCGACGAGAGCGACGCCCAGGTCGGCGACCGCGCCAATGACGCGATCCGCGTCACCGGCAGCGATATCCGCGCCAAGGTCATCGGCGAGGGCGCCAATCTCGGCGCGACCCAGCGTGGCCGCATCGAGGCCGCCCGCAAGGGCGTGCGCCTCAACACCGACGCGATCGACAATTCCGCTGGCGTCAACACCTCCGACGTCGAGGTCAATATCAAGATCGCGCTCGCCGATCCGGTCCGCGACGGCCGCCTCGCCGAGGATGACCGCAACGCGCTCCTGGTCGAGATGACCGAGGATGTCGGCCTGCTCGTGCTGCGCAACAACTACCTGCAGACGCTGGCGCTTTCGCTGACGGAGATGCAGGGCGCGACCGCGACGCCGGCCCTGCGCCGCCTGATGCTGTCGCTGGAGGCGGAAGGGCGGCTCGACCGCTCGGTCGAGTACCTGCCGACCGATATCCAGCTCGCCGAGCGCGAGAAGCGCGGCGAGGGCCTGACGCGACCGGAGCTTTCGGTCCTGCTCGCCTATGCCAAGCTGGCGCTGCACGACGCGCTGCTTGAATCGGCCGTGCCGGACGACCTCTATCTCAACAGCGAGCTCACGCGCTATTTCCCGAAAGCGCTGCGTGACGCCTATCCGGCCGAGATCGCCAGCCACAAGCTGCGCCGCGAGATCGTCGCGACCCAGCTCGCCAATGCCATCGTCAACCGCGGCGGCCCGGCGATCGTCTCGACGCTCGCCGACCAGACCCGCGCCGAAGCGCCGGCGATCGCCGCCGCCTATGCGATCGCGCGCGATTCCTTCGATCTGATCGCGCTTAACGGCGCCATCGACGCGCTCGACGCCAGGGTCTCGGGCAAGACGCAGATGGGCCTCTATGCGGCAGCGCAGGAGCTTGTCACCGACCGGATGAGCTGGTTCCTGCGCCGCGGCGTCGCCAAGCCGGGCGCGATCGAGCAGACCATCGCGCATTACGCCAAGGGCGTCGCCGCGGTCGCCGTCGAGCTCGATTCGCTCCTGCCCGAGGCGGCGGCCCAGGCGCGCGCGGCGCGCATCGCCGTGCTGACCTCGGAAGGCGTGCCGGAGACATTGGCGGTCCGCGTCGCCAGCCTGCCGGCTCTGGCCCAGGCCACCGATATCGTCGATATCGCCGACCGCACCGGCCGGTCGATCTCCGAGGTCGCCTGGATTCATTTCGGAGTCGATTCGGTCTTCGGCCTGTCCAGCCTGGCGGTTTCGGCCGGAACCGTACCGGCCACCGACGATTACGAGCGCATGGCCCGCGAGCGCGCGGTCGAGACCCTGGTCGACGCCCATGCCGGGCTGACCCAGGAGATTTCCGCCGGCACCAACGGCGCCGGCACGCTCGACGGCTGGCTCGAAAGCCGCGGCCAGGAAGCCGACCGCACCCGCGCCACGGTCTCGGCGATTGCCATGTCCGGCCTCTCCCTGCCAAAGCTGATGGTCGCGGCCGGCATGCTGGCCGACCTGCCGCGCCGGCAGCCGTAGCATGGGCCCGGACGCCGGGTACCGGTTTCCGGACAGCCGATACTCAGAGAAGACGAGGGTATGACCATGACCGAGATCGAGCGCGAGGCGCAGACCACCCGCATCGACCCAAAACTGCTCGAGATCCTGGTCTGCCCGGTGACCAAGAGCACGCTCGAGTATGACGCGGCCAATCAGGAACTGATCAGCCGGTCGGCCCGGCTCGCCTATCCGATCCGCGACGGTATCCCGATCATGCTGCCGGAAGAAGCGCGCCAACTGGAAGGGTAGTACCAGCAGGTAGGGCTCGGAATCATCACCACCGTCATGGTCGGGCTTGTCCCGGCCATCCACGTCTTTGCTGGTCGAGGGCGGTGCTCAAGAAGTGGTTGCTCGTCCCAAGGCGGAGCATGACGCGGTAGGACCTAAAGCGCCTCGCCCCTGAGCAACCGCGGCGTCTGCCCCGCCAGCCCCGCCGCCTCGCGGATGAGGAAGCGCTTCAGCCCCGGCATCCGGTCGACGAGCCCGAGTCCGAGATCGCGCGCCAGTCGCAGCGGCGTAGCATCGTTCGAGAACAGCCGGTTGAGCCCATCCGTCATCGCGCCCATCGCCACCGTGTCGAAGCGCCGCGCCGTCTCGTAATCGTCCAGCGCCTCGGCGCTACCGGGATCGAGCCCGAGCCTGGCAGCATCGACGATGGCCTCGGCCAGGGCAGCGACGTCCTTCAAGCCCAGATTGAGCCCCTGGCCGGCAATCGGGTGGATGACATGGGCGGCATCGCCAAGCAGCGCCAGCCGCTCGCCGACAAAGCGCCGGGCGATGCCGAAGCCGAGCGGATGGGCCGAGACCTTGCTCTCCAGCGCCAGCTCACCAAGTTCGAGCCCGAAGCGCTGCTCGATCTCCTCGAGCATATCGGCCTCGTCGAGCGAGAGGAGTGCCGTGACATTCTGCTTGCGTTCGGTCCAGACGATCGAGGAGCGATGTCCGAGCCTGCCGCCATCGCTCAGGGGCAGGATCGCGAACGGCCCGGACGGCAGGAAATGCTCGATCGCGCGTCCGTCATGCGGCCGCTCGTGGCTGAGCGTCGCGACGATGCCGGATTGCGGATAATCCCAGCCGACCCAGCCGATACCGGCAAGGGCGCGCAGCTTCGAGCGCGCGCCATCGGCCGCGACGAGCAGGTTCGCGCCCAGCCGTTCGCCGCCTGCAAAGCTGATATCCACGCCTTCGGCATCGGCCGCGAAACCGCGCACGCCTTCCGGCCTGAGCTCGACCCCGGCCTCGCGGCAGGTTGCGAGCAGCGCCGTCATCACGGCCGCGTTCTCGACCATATGGGCGAAGGGCTGGCCGGGCGCGACCTCGCCGTCGAAGGTCAGGAAGACCGGGCGCACGACATCGGGACTGCGGCTGTCGGTCACCACCATCTCGGTCATGGCCGTCGCGCCGGCAGCGACCTCGCCCCAGATTCCCAGCGCTTCCAGCATGTTGCGGGCTGCGGCAGCGACCGCATAGGCGCGGTTGTCGGCACGTGGCGGCGCAGCGAGCGCCGGGTCGGCGAGGATGACGGCATAGGCGTGGCCGAGCGCCCGCTTCAGGGCGAGCGCCAGCGTCAACCCGGCAATGCCGCCGCCGGCGATCACGATCCGCTGTCCACTCATCTCAGCCGCTCCCGCATTGGCGAGTCCTCACCGCTGCGCCGGCTTGACGAGCCCGTGCGCCTCGGTGCTGATGCCGTATACGGCCAAACCGTTTCCGGCACAGCCATTCCTCGTCGCCTGCCTGCAGAGCCGAAAGCCCATGTCCCAGATCAGCGACTCCCTGACGTCGATCCTCGACCTCGAGCCGCTCGAACGCAATCTGTTCAGGGGTCGCAGCCCGAAGATCGGCTGGCAGCGCGTCTTCGGCGGCCAGGTCATCGGCCAGGCGCTCTATGCCGCCTGCAAGACGGTCGAGGGCCGGCAGCCGCATTCGCTCCATGCCTATTTCCTGCTGCCGGGCGATCCGGAGACGCCGATCATCTACGAGGTCGAGCGCCTGCGTGACGGCCGCTCCTTCACCACGCGGCGCGTGCTGGCGATCCAGCACGGCCAGGCGATCTTCTCAATGTCGGCCTCCTTCCAGGTCGATGAGCCCGGCTACGAGCACCAGATGCCGATGCCGAACGTGCCCCTGCCGGAAGACCTGCCGAACCGCGAGGAGATGAAGCGCAGCGTGCTGCCGCATATGCCCGAAGCGGTACGCGCCTATTACCAGCGCGAGCGGCCGATCGAGATCAGGCCGGTCGAGCTGCAGCGCTACGCGACGGGCGAGAAGATGGAGCCGAGATTTAACGTCTGGATCCGCTCGATGGAGCCACTACCCGACGAGCCGGCCGTCCACCAGAGCGTGCTCGCCTATGCCTCCGACCTGATGCTGCTCGATTCCAGCCTGATCGCGCACGGCACCTCGGTCTTCAACGAGAAGATCCAGGGCGCCAGCCTCGACCATGCGCTCTGGTTCCACCGCCCCTTCCGCGCCGATGACTGGCTGCTCTACTCGCAGGACAGCCCCTCGACCTCGGGCGCCCGCGGCTTCTCGCGCGGTCTCGTCTTCGACCGACAGGGCAGGCTCGTCGCGTCGGTCGCGCAGGAGGGCCTGATTCGGCCCAGACCCGACCGCGGCTGAGCGCTTTCTGAGCAACCGCTCAAGCTTCAGGCATTTGCCGTTTCTTTAGGCAGCGGCCACAGCCCAAAAGCTGTGCCCGGGCGCGATTCGCCATGTCCGTCACCATCGCCGCAGCGCGGCAGTTGGCACGCGCCTTGAATTGCCCCGGCTGACGCGTGCCGGGCTCCCCGGCTGCGCGCGAGACGCAACGGATCGCCGGGGCTGACCTCCGGGCGGCGGAAACGGGGTAACCCAGCAATGAAAATCGTGATGGCTATCATCAAGCCGTTCAAGCTGGAGGAGGTGCGCGACGGGCTCACCGCCATCGGCGTGCACGGCCTGACCGTGACTGAAGTGAAGGGCTATGGCCGCCAGAAAGGCCATACCGAGATCTACCGTGGCGCCGAATACGCCGTGAGCTTCCTGCCGAAGATCAAGATCGAGGTCGCCGTGGCCGACGAGCTGGTCGGCAAGGTCATCGAGGCGATCACCGCTGCCGCCCGCACCGGGCAGATCGGCGACGGCAAGATCTTCGTCTCCTCGATCGAGAAGGCCGTGCGCATCCGCACCGGCGAGACCGACAGCGACGCCCTCTGATCGCAAGCGATCCTTCAGTCTTCCAGGAGTTTCAACCGATGAATTCCAAGTTCCTCTTGCGGGCCGGGACGGTCGGGCTCGCGCTGGCCGCGACCACGGCGGCCGTGTTCGCCCAGGACGCCGCGCCCGCGGCGGCCCCCGTGCCCAACAAGGGCGACGTCGCCTTCATGATGAGCTCGACCGTGCTGGTCCTGCTGATGACCGTCCCCGGCCTCGCCCTGTTCTATGGCGGCCTGGTGCGCAGCAAGAACATGCTCTCGGTGCTGACGCAGGTCTTCGCCATCGTCTCGATCGTCTGCCTGCTCTGGGTGATCTACGGCTATTCGCTCGCCTTCACCAATGGCGGCGGCCTCAACGACTTCGTCGGCGGCTTCTCCAAGGCCTTCCTGAGGGGCGTCGACGCCACCACCGTGGCCGCGACCTTCTCCAACGGCGTGGTCATCCCGGAATATGTCTATCTCGCCTTCCAGATGACCTTCGCCTGCATCACGCCGGCCCTCATCGTCGGCGCTTTCGCCGAGCGCATGAAGTTCTCGGCGCTGCTGCTCTTCATCGTGCTCTGGGTCACCTTCATCTATTTCCCGATGGCCCACATGGTCTGGTACTGGGGCGGACCTGACGCCGTCGGCAATGCCGCCAAGGCGCTGGCTGCCGCGACGCCGGAAGGCAAGGCCGCCGCCTCCGCCGCGCTCGACGCCGTCAACGCCGATGCCGGCATGCTCTTCAAATGGGGCGCGCTCGACTTCGCCGGCGGCACCGTCGTGCATATCAACGCCGGTATCGCGGGCCTCGTCGGCTGCATCCTGATCGGCAAGCGCATCGGCTACGGCAAGGAGCTGATGGCCCCGCACTCCCTGACCATGACCCTGATCGGCGGCGCCCTGCTCTGGGTCGGCTGGTTCGGCTTCAACGCCGGCTCGAACCTCGAGGCCAACGGCACCGCCGCGCTGGCGATGGTCAACACCTTCGTGGCCACCGCCGCGGCCGCCGTGGCCTGGCTCTTCGTCGAATGGGCGGTCAAGGGCAAGCCCTCGATGCTCGGCATGGTCTCGGGCGCGGTCGCCGGCCTCGTCGCCGTCACCCCGGCCGCGGGCTTCGCCGGCCCGATGGGCTCGATCATCCTCGGCCTCGTCGCCGGCGCCATCTGCTTCGTCTTCTGCTCGACCGTCAAGAATGCGCTCGGCTATGACGACTCGCTCGACGTCTTCGGCGTGCACTGCATCGGCGGCATCATCGGCGCTCTGGCGACCGGCATCCTCGTCAATACCGAGCTCGGCGGCGCCGGCATCCCGGACTACACCTCCAAGCCCGGCGAGCTCGCGGTCGGCGCCTATGAGTTCGGCACGGCCTTCATGGCCCAGGGCAAGGCGGTGCTATTCACCCTGCTCTTCAGCGGCATCGGCTCGCTGATCCTCTACAAGATCGTCGACGTCATCGTCGGCCTGCGCGTCGCCCCGGATCAGGAGCGCGAAGGCCTCGACATCGCCGAACATGGCGAGCGCGCCTATCACGACTGATCCAGTCGGCGTTCAGCGACTCACGTGAAACACACCCCGGCGGACAACCGCCGGGGTTTTTCTTGGCCGGAATTCAAAGCTCAGCCGGAAGCCGGCGGCTTGTGCAGCGCGATCTCGAGGATCTGCACGCGCTCAGGCAGCTCCATCAGGAATTCGGCATCGCGTTCGAGATGGTGGATGCGGCGCGGATCCGACCCGGCGAAGCGCGACATCGCCTCGATGCTCTCCCAATAGGAGATCGTGACGAACTCGCTCTCGCCCTCGCGATCCTCGCGGAACATCTGGGCGCCGAGCGCCTTCTCGACCAGTGGTTTGACGCCGGCTTCCAGGAGATAGGCGGCGTAGTCGTCGGCCTTGGCGGCGATGGTACGTCCGCGCCAGATTCGTGCGATCTTCGGCGTCAGGCCGGCTCTGTCTGCATGGGTCATGGCAATGCCTCCATTGAGTGACGCACGCCCTCTCAATAGCGCCGCACCCGGCCGGGTTCCGTCAGCAGGCGCCGGAAGCATCGCCTTACGCTCAAGGTTAAGCGGGTCTTAACCAGCCCTTCATAACGTGATCCCAAAGGCCGGATGACGCGGCCGGATATCTATTGGAAGGCGGCCCGCCTGGCATGCGCACGATCCGACGCTCCTCATCCCTGATCGACCGGCTGCCGGACCCGGTGCGCGAATTCCTGTCGCGCCGGACGGCAGAGCTCGTCGGCCTCGGGCTGTTGGCGCTGATGGTCGCCATCGCCTTTGCGCTCGCCACCTGGGCGGTCGACGATCCCAGCCTCAACAACGCCACCGGCGGCACCGTCAACAATTGGCTCGGCCGGCCGGGCGCGATGGTCGCCGACTTGACCATGCAGTTGATCGGGCTCGGCGTCATCGCCATGCTGTTCCCGCCCCTGATCTGGGCGCTCAGGCTGATCCGCTTCCATGTTTTCGACCGCGGCGCGCTGAAGCTCGGCCTCTGGGTGGTCGGCGTGGTCGCCACCGCCGCCGTCGCCAGCGCCTTGCCGGCGACGCCGCGCTGGCCGCTGCCGACCGGCATGGGCGGCGTCATTGGCGACGGCCTGCTCTTCGGCACCCGCAATGTCGTCGGCATCGCCGGTAGCGCCCTCGCCGGTCTCGTCGCCTTCCTTTATGCCGGCATTGCCATTCTCTCCGTCACCGCTGCGGCCGGCTTCGGCTTCGTCACCGACGAGGATCCGCTGCCGGAGAGCGAGGACGAGGATGAATCCTGGGCCGAGACCGAGGAGCGTCGCGACGACGAGCCCGGTTTCGCCGTGATTCTCATCGGCTGGCTCGCCCATGGCGCCATGGCGCTGAAGGCCGCGATCCTGCGCCGCCTGCCGCGCCCGCCCGAGCCGGCCGTCAGCGCCGCCGCCAGCAGCCCGCAACCGGCGAGCCGCGTTCGCCGCGAGCCGCAATTCAACGAGCAGGCCGGACGCGCCGCCCCGCCCGTCTTCAATCCCGAGCCGCTGCCCGGACCGGCAACGACGGGCCGTGCCGTCGCCGCGGCAAAGCCCGCCTATGACGATGACGACGAGGAGATCGAGACGCTGCGCGATCTCAACGCGCCGCGCGTCACTGCCCGGCCGATCGCACCCAAGCCCGGCAAGCGCCTGGCGCGGGAAGCCCAGCCCTCGCTGCTCGACCGCGACGTCTTCGAATTGCCGCCGCTGACCTATCTCGCCGAGCCGAAGAAGCTGCCGGCCAATGCGATCTCGACCGATGCGCTCGAGCAGAACGCGACCTTGCTCGAAGGCGTGCTTGAGGATTTCGGCGTCCGCGGCGAGATCACCCAGGTGCGGCCCGGCCCCGTTGTGACGCTCTACGAGCTCGAGCCGGCGCCGGGCACCAAGTCCTCCCGCGTGATCTCGCTGGCGGATGACATCGCCCGCTCGATGAGCGCGATCTCGGCGCGCGTCGCGGTGGTGCAGGGCAAGAA
>NZ_SLZF01000016.1 GCF_004341515.1 Allobosea sp. BK604 | reverse complement strand
TTGCTTACGCGCCCCATCCGCCTGGCCCCGGACGACCCGGAGCAACTCACAACATACAGGATTGCTTCGTCGGCTGCGCCTCCTCGCAATGACGGCGGAGCTTACGCGTGGACGATCGGTCCGGCGGCGAAGCGGCGGCCACACGCGGGCCTCATGAGCCGGCTCTATCGATTCCGTTCATTCATTTGTGCTGCAACAGCCTGGATCAAGCGAAGACGAGCAAGATCGGCGACGCCAGAATGAAGACCGCAAGACGCCTACCGCCTGCCCCGCCTATGCTTACCCCGTGAAACTTCTCCTGCCGCTCACCGTTTCAACCGCTCAAACGGGCATGCACTAACGAATGAAACCATCGGCCGAAGCATATGGCATCGCCGTTCCTTGGTATGAGGAAGAAGATTTCACGTTACTGTGGGGCATGTCGCTCGACCGCAACGAGGTCGTGCCCGATTACAAGACCTGGCATCGCAACGCCTCGGCCGTCGTCAACGAGAACCTGGCACGCGGGCGGACGGTGCAAATGGTGACCATCCGGCCGGAGCTGTTCCTCGACTGGCTGTTCGAGAACCGGCTCAAGAACAATGCCGAGGCGCGCAAGCGCTATGTCGAGGAACTCGCGACCGCCCGGGCCGAGCTGATCGAATCCGACCTGACGGCGATCTCGCCGCCGACGACGATCACGGATCAATAGAGCATCGGCCCGAAAAGTGGTTTGCGGTTTTCGGATCAGCCGACGCGACAATAAGGAGCCAGAGGCGCGGCCCGCCTCACGCGCCCTGCCTCATCTGAGGAATTCCGGCGAGATCAGGCTCGGCAGGAAGAGCGCGACCTGCGGCCAGATGATCATCAGCACCAGCACGGCGCACATCGGCAGCAGCATGATCACCACGTCCCTAAGTACGTCGATGATGCGCATCTCCGCCATGGCGCAGGCGATCAGCAGGCACAGCCCATAGGGCGGCGTCACCAGGCCGAAGGCGAGCGAGACGATGCCGATCATGGCGAAATGCACCGGGTCCATGCCGGCCGCCTGGGTCAACGGCTGCAGGATGCTGCCGACGATGATGATCGCCGGGATGGCATCGAGGAAGCAGCCGACGACGAGGAAGACGAAGGCGACGAAGAAGCCCATGCCGGTGACGCCGAGGCCCCAGGTCGAGACATTGGCGAGGATCGCCTCGGGCATCTTGTAATAGGCCATCAGCCAGCCGAAGGCGGTGGCGGTGCCGACGCAGAACAGCGCGACCGAGGAGAAGCGGCCGGTATCGACCAGCGCCTCGTAGAAGCCCTTCCAGTTCATCTCGCGATAGATCAGGATCGAGAGGAAGGTCGCGTAGAGCACGGCGATGCAGGCCGATTCCGTCGCGGTGAACCAGCCGAAGACCTTGCCGCCGATGATGATCAGCGGCGTCATCAGCGCCGGGATCGAGACCCACAGCCCCTTGCCGAGCTCGCCCCAGCTGGCGCGCTGATAGGTCGGGTATTTGCGCAGCTTGGCGTAGATATGGACCGTGGCCATCTGCGCACCGGCAATCAGCGCGCCGGGGATGATGCCGGCAAGGAAGAGCGCGCCGATCGAGGTGGTGAGCGTGCCGCCCCAGACCACCATCAGGATCGAGGGCGGGATGATCACCGCCAGCACCGAGGAGACAGCGGTGATCGCCACCGTGAAGCTGTCGTCGTAGCCCTCCTTGCGCTGGGCATCGATGAAGATGCGCGACTGGCTCGCGGCATCGGCGGTCGAGGAGCCGGAAATGCCGGCGAAGAAGAAGGAGAGCACGACGTTGATCTGCGCCAGCGAGCCGGGGAAATGCCCGACCATGCTGCGCGACAATCGCATCAGCCGGTCGGTGATGCCGCCGATATTCATCAGGTTGGCGGTGAGCAGGAAGAAGGGCACGGCCAGCAGGATGAAGGAATTATAGGCGTTGAAGGTCTCCTGCAGCAGCATGCTGGAGGAAAGCCGGGGCTCGATCAGCAGGATCGGCAGGCAGGCGAGCGCCAGCGCGAAGGCGACAGGCACGCGCAGGATCAGCAGCGTGAAGAAGACGCCGAACAGGATCAGGGCCGCCTGGCCCGAGGACAGGACGGAGCCGGTCATGCGATGTTGCCTTTTACGTCCGGGCCTGTCGTGTCCTGGCCGCCGCCGGGCTGGCCGTTCAGGATGCGCAGATCGTCCTGGATCTGCTCGGCGAGGAAGAGCAGCCAGCTCGCCCCGGCGACCGGCCAGGCGAGATGGATGATCCAGAGCGGCAGGTCGGCGAGCTCGGAGGTGCGGTAGATCGCCTGATCGGTGAACTCGATGCCCATCCAGAGGAAGACCACCGCGACCACCAGCACGCAGAAGCGCGAGAACAGCCGCATCGCCGCATTCTGCCTAGGGGAGAGCCGCGGCCAGATATCGACGTCGAAATGCGCGCTCTCGCGCACGCCGACGATCGAGCCGATCATGATCGTCCAGACGAAGAGGAAGCGCGCCATCTCCTCGGTCCAGATGTAATGCGGGATCAGATGGGTGAAGCGCGAGAAGATCTGCAGCGACACCGGGATGATGAGGATCGCCAGCATCACGGCGAGAAGGACGCAGAGGACCCTGTAATAGCCCGTGAGCATGCGGCGCCAGGGGCTGGCCGCAGGGGGGCTGTCGACGCTCATGCTCATGGGCGTTCCGGACCGTTCGGGATTTCGAGGGGAGCCGCCGGGCCCCGAGGTCTGCAGACCCCAGTGGCGCCGGCGGCGGGTTCAGGCGGAAGGCGCGGTCACTGGACGGCGTTGATCTTCTCGAGGATGCCGTGCGCGTCGATTTCCTTGGCGTATTCGATCAGCACGGGATCGACCGCCTTCTTCATGGCGGCGCGGTCGGCGAAGGGGATGCGCTTCAGCTTGCCGGCCTTCTCCAGCGCCTCGAGCTTGGCGGTGTCCTCGCTCGACTCGACCTGGCGGCCATGGGCGGCGCCCTCCTTGCCGCCCTTCATCACGCAATCCTGCAGGTCCTTCGGCAGCTTGCGGAAGGTCTTGCCGGAGAAGGCGAGCGGGCGGATCGTGATCGCGTGCTCGGTCATGGCGAGCTGCGGCGCGACCTCGTAGAAGCGCATCGCCTCGACGCCGGCAGCCTCGTTCTCGCCGGCGGCGATGACGCCGTTCTGGATGCCGTTATAGACCTCGTTATAGGCGATCACGGTCGGCGCCATGCCGGCGGCCTGGAAGGTGCGGCTCCAGATCGGCGCGCCCTGGACGCGGACCTTGAGGCCCTTGATCTCCTCCATGTTGCGCACCGGCTTGTTGACGAAGATGTTGCGGGTGCCGCCGCCGCCATAGCCGATCAGCATGACGTCGGCGCGCTTGGCGATCTCGTCGGCGATCGGCTTGAACAGGTCGAGCTCGATCACCTTGTTCCAGTGGGCGAGGTCGCGGAAGATGAAGGGCGCGTCGATGAAGGGCGCGGCCTTGGAGAAGGTCGACATGTGTGCCGGAGAGACGATGGCGTAATCGACCGCTTTGCCCGAGGCCATATACTCGAAATACTGCTTCTCCAGGCCGAGCTCGCTGTTCTTGTGCAGCACGAAATTGATCGGCTTGCCGTAGCAGGCCTTCACCACATCGGCGAACTTGGCCATGGCCTTGGTGAAGGCGTGGTCGTCGTTGAATTGCGAGGCGCCGTGCAGCTCGATCGCCTGCTGCGCACAGAGCGGGGTCGCTGCGAGAAGCGTCGCGCCCAGAATCCATCCCATTCTCGACTTGAGCATTTCATCCTTCCTCCCTGATCAGACCTCTGTCGGGTCTTAGGAAAAAAGTATGACGGCGAAGGAATGAGGGCGCAATACCGGTAGGGCGGCGAGCTGCGCCCTGCGACGAAAGTAGCAGACGAGCCAATGCTTTGCGGGCGGCCGCTCATGGCCACCGCGTCGCAGCGATGGCGGCTCGTCTCTTGCGACATTCCAGCGTAAACTCATGAAAATGGGCGATATGTCCGGGAGGACTGAGATGGCTGGCGAAGACCGCAAACCACGCGCCTGGCACGATGTGCACAGCATCCAGGAAGCGCCGCGCGAGAAGCAGAAATCGAGCGGGCGGATCGCGGCTGAGGAGGCAGCGGCGCGCAAGAAGATCGACGCGCTGCGCGCGCTCAGGCTGGCGAGGGAGGCGGAAGAGGCTGCGAACCCTCCTCCGCCCAAGCCCCCCGCGCCCGGCAAGAAGAAGGCTGCGACGTAGAGCATTTCCGCGTTTCCTCGAATCGCGAAAATTCTCTATCCCTTTGTTTTATCGCATTTTCTTCACGCGAACCGGTATCCACTTCGCTTGAAAATGCTCCAGGCAGAGGACCAGACCAAGAGACGTCATTGCGAGGAGCGCAGCGCGAGACTCAGGCCTTGTCGAGCCAGGTCTTCAGGAGCCCGATATCGGCTTGCGACAGGCCGTGGCCGGTCGGCACCGTGCGGTGATCGACCAGCGCGCCGTTGCCGGCGAGCGTGGCTGCCAGTCGCGCCGCATCCTGCGCCGGCACGATCGGGTCGAAGGCGCCGGAGAGCAGCTGGACGCGCCTGCCGGCAAGATCGGCCTTTGGCGGCGTGGCGAAGGGCGACATCGCGCGCAGCAGCGCCGCACCCGCCAGGACCTGCGGCCTGAGCAGCAGCATGCTCGCCGCGATATTGGCGCCGTTCGAGAAGCCGACCGCGACCGGGGCCGCAAGGTCATAATCACGGCGGGCGGCCTCGATGAAATCGGCGAGCTCATGGGTGCGGCGGCGCAGGTCGTCCTCGTCGAAGACGCCTTCCGAGAGCCGCCGGAAGAAGCGCGGCATCGGCCCTTCCAGAACCTGGCCACGCGGCGAGAGCAGGGCCGCGCCCGGCGCGACCGTGCGGCCGAGCGGCAGCAGGTCGCGCTCGTCGCCACCGGTGCCGTGCAGCAGCAGGAGCGGCGTGCGGGTCGGGTCAGAGCCCGGCTCGAACGCGTGGATGAAGGAGGTGGTCGCGTCAGCGTCCATCACTCGTCTCCTTGTTGAGTGGGAGGGGCCGCCCTGCCGGTCAGCGCGACGCGGCAGGGCGGTATTCGTCAGACGAGCTCGGGCAGCACGGCCTCGATATGGCTGCGCTGCGCCTCGTATTGCGGCGGCAGCTTCAGCGCCTGGCCGAGCGTCTCCGGCGCCTCGTCGACGGCGAAGCCGGGCACGTCGGTAGCGATCTCGAAGAGGACCCGGCCGGGCTCGCGGAAATAGACGGAGCGGAAATAGTTCCGGTCGCGCTGTTCCGTGGTGCGGATGCCGTGGTTCTCGGCGAGACGGCGCACCATCTCCTGCTGCGCGGCGTCATCGGCCGCACGGAAGGCGATGTGGTGGACCGAGCCGGCGCCCTGGCGCGCCGGCAGGAAGCCGCCCGCCGCGCGCAGGTCGACGATATTGCCGAGCGGGGTGCCCTCCGCCTGGTAGCGGATCAGCGCGCCGTCGCGCCCAAACTCCCTGAAGCCGAAGACGTCGGCGAGGATCGCGCCGGTCGGCGCCGCATCCTCCAGCAGCAGGCTGACGCTGTGGAAGCCGCGGATCGCGTACTCGGCCGGGATGTCGCTCGCCTCCCAGGCCGGCTCGGACTCGATGCCGGGCAGGCCGACAAGGGCAAGCCGCATCCCGTCGGGATCGCGGAAGGCCAGGACCGTCTCGCCGAAGCGCTTCTGCGGCTGCTCATGCACGACGCCGAGCTCGACCAGGCGATGCGTCCAGAAGCCGATCGCGCCTTCCGGCACGCGGAACGCCGTCTCCTGCGTCTCGCCGACGCCGAGCCGTCCGGGCGCGGCATGCTCCCAGGGGAAGAAGGTCAGGATCGTGCCGGGGGCGCCGGCCGCGTCACCATAATAGAGGTGATAGGTGCCGGGATCGTCGAAATTGACCGTCTTCTTGACCAGGCGCAGGCCGAGCACGCGGCCGTAGAAATCGAGATTGCGGCGGGCCGGGCCGGCGATCGCCGTGACATGGTGGATGCCATTGATCTGCATGATGCCCTCCTCCGGGCTCGGGAGACGGGAAGCCGCCTCGTTGCTGTGGAAGGTCGGGTGGCGGGCCTCGAAAAGCCAGAGCCGGATCATTGCATCAACGCAATGTCGTTATTGGAAATGACCAATTTGAATTGCGCCGATCACAGGTCATCTTACGCCCCAAGACCAGCCCGGTCCCTCGGAGAAACGACCATGATCGACAATCGTCTCGCCCCTTATGGCGCCCTCGGCCTGCGCGTCGCGCTCGGCCTGATGTTCATCGCCCATGCCTATCTCAAGCTCGTGATCTTCACCCCGGCGGGCTTCGCCGGCTTCCTCGGCCAGGTCGGCCTGCCCGGCGCCTTCGCCTGGCCGATCATCCTGGCGGAACTCGTCGGCGGCTTCGCGATCCTGATCGGCTTCTACGGCCGCATCGTCTCGATCCTGCTGCTGCCGGTGTTGCTCGGCGCCCTGATGGTCCATGCCCCGAATGGCTGGGTCTTCAACGCCCCCAATGGCGGCTGGGAATATCCCGCCTTCCTGGCGCTGACCGCCCTCGCCCATGGCCTGATCGGCGACGGCGCGCTTGCGGTGAAGCCGGTCCGCTTCGGCGCGCAGCCGGTCCCGGCCGTCGCCTGAGGCCTCCATTGCAATCAGGCCGGCATGCGGTAACCCTGCATGCGCGCCAGTTCCGCCGCCGCATGGCATCGCCATGACGGCGGCGACTGCTTAGAGCATTTTCGAGCGAAAGCGACACGATGCCGAATGCGGCCAAGATCCTCGCCTGGGATGATTTCCGCCTGATCAAGGCCATCGCCGAGGCGAAGGCGCTGCCGGCCGCCGCCGCGCTGGTCGGCCTCAACCATTCCACCGTGTTCCGCCGCCTCGGGCAGATCGAGGACGGGCTCGGGCTGAAACTGTTCGAGAGGCACCGCAGCGGCTATGTGCCGACACCGGCCGGCGAGGAAATGGCGCAGCTCGCCGAACGGCTGGGCGATGACATCACCGCCTTCACCCGCAAGCTCGACGGCCAGGAGATCAAGCCCGCCGGCGAATTGCGCGTCACCACCAACGACACGCTGCTGGTCGACCTGCTGACCCCGGTCTTCGCCGCCTTCCTGGTGCAATGCCCGGATATCCGGCTCGACATCCTGCTCGGCAACCAGGCGCTGAACCTCTCCAAGCGCGATGCCGATGTCGCGATCCGCGCGACGGACAATCCGCCGGACACGCTGGTCGGCCGGCGCGCCGCCCGCATCGCCTGGGCGCTCTATGGCAGGGCGAGCGATTTCCCGGAAAGCGAGCCTCCCGCCATGGAAGCGCTGCTCAAGCGCAACTGGGTCTCGCTCGGCGACCAGTTCTCGGGCTTCAAGGTCGTGCGCTACCTCAAGGAGCATGTCGCGGCGGAGCGCGTGATCTACAAGGTCAACACCGTGCTCGGCCTGTCGGAAGCGGTCGAGGCCGGGATCGGCATCGGCTTCCTGCCCTGCTTCATCGCCGACACCAAGCCCGGCCTGACCCGGCTGGGCGAACCGGAGAACGGGCTCGCCGCCGATCTCTGGCTGCTGACCCATCCCGATCTCCGGCATTCGCCGCGGGTGCGGCTCTTCCTCGATTTCATCGCGGGCGAGATCGGCAGGATGAAGCCGCTGCTCGAAGGCGCGCGGCCGATCGCGCCGCGCGGCGCAGCTCTGATCGCGGAGCAAGGCGATGCCGCCGCCCGGTGACTGGGGCTTCCTCGCCTGGATTTTCGCGGTCTCGGTCCCGCTCGGCCTGGCGGCAGCGACCTTCTGGGCTCGCGGCCTGCGCAACCGACGGCCCAAGGTGCCGCCCGGCGATCCCGGCAATCCCGTCTGAATACAGAAACCCGCCCCGGGCGCACCGGGACGGGCCTCTTATCCGCGCAGGGACCGGGTTTACGCAGCCTTCTGGTTGATCCCGGATTCGGCCAGCTTGGTCAGCTTGCTGTCGGCGGCGAATTCCTCGTCGAGATTCTGTTGCAGCAGCGCCGCGCAATCATTGCGGCCGAGCTGCTTCGCCCAGGCCGTCAACGTGCCATAGCGGGTGATCTCGTAGTGCTCGACGGCCTGCGCGAGCGCGATGATCGCGGCATCACGGACCTGCTTGTCGGCCACTTCGCCGGTGACTTCCTTGGCCTCTTCGAGAATGCCGTCGATCGCCGGGCAATCGACGCCCTCGACCTCGACGCCGTGCAGCTTGAAGACCTGCTCGAGCCGCTGGATATGCCCCTGCGTCTCGCCGCGATGCATCTCCAGCCCCTGCTTCAGCTTGGCGTCGCTGGCCTGCTCGATCATCTTCGGCAGCGATTTATGGATCTGGTTCTCGGCGTAGTAGATGTCCTTGAGCGTGTGGACGAAGAGATCGTCCATCGTCTTGATATCCTTGGAAAACAAGCCCATGCCATCCTCCTGTCGTGGGACCTTGCGACGGTGACAGCCGGCGCCGCGGGCGGCGCGCCTCCCCTGGTTGCGCAACGTCGCGGCCTCCCTTCTGTTCCGGGGCGTCGGAATGGCGCGAGGGGGTTGGATCATCGGACCGATATCGCATCCGGTCCGATGATCCAGCTCCTGGTTTCACATCGGCTTTCTCCGAAAACCGTAATCCACTTTTCGGGCCGATGCCCTCGGCAACAGCACAGCGACGAGAGCATGTCCGCGCTTCTCCGAAGCGCGAAAATCTCACTTCCGTTGTTTTGAGGCATTGTCTTCACGCGAACCGGTATCCACTTCGCTCGAACATGCTTTAGGCTAGGCTGGGCTCATGGAAATCATCGTCTCCGTCCTGATTTGCGTGTCGCTGATCTGGCTGATCGGGCGGCGCGTGCCATGGAACGCCAAGCTGATGACGCTCGTCGTCACGCTGGCCGTGGTCGTGCTGATCGTCTGGCTCGATCGCAGCGGCAATTGGCCGGACGCCTTCAGGCGCTAGATCCTCGGACCGGATTCGTATCCGGCCCGATGATCCAGCGTCTTGTTTTCGCATCGGCTCGTTCCGAAAACCGCAATCCACTTTTCGGGCCGATGCGCTGGCTTCTTGTTTTCGCATCGGCTCGTTCCGAAAACCGGAATCCACTTTTCGGGCCGATGCGCTGGCCGCGATCGCTCAGGCGACGAGCTTCAGCCCGATGATGCCGGCGACGATCAGCCCGATGCAGGCGAGCCTGAGCACGCCGGCCGGCTCGCCGAACAGCCAGATGCCGAGCGCGGCGGTGCCGACCGTGCCGATGCCGGTCCAGATCGCATAGGCCGTCCCGACGGGCAGATGCTTCAGGGCAAGGCCGAGCAGGCCGAGGCTGACCACCATGCTGGCGAGCGTCAGCAGCGTCGGCACGAGCCGGGTGAAACCATCCGTGTATTTGAGGCCGATTGCCCAGCCGGTCTCGAACAGACCAGCGACGAAGAGATAGAGCCAAGCCATGGCGGCGCTCCTTCGGAAAGGGGCGAGGCCGTCCACGCCTGGGGGGATACGCGGGCTTGCCGCGGAGGTCGTCCTCGGTTGCGGATCTAGGCTGCGCCGGCGCTCAATTCAAGCGCCGGCTGCTCAGGCTCCGTCGCCGACCGCTTCCGGCTGGAGCACGCCGCGCAGCACGCGCTGGCATTCGGTGAGCTCGGCCAGCGCGGCTGCAAGCACGGCGAGATCATCGCGATCCTGGGCGGCCTGCCGGGCCTGCTGCGCCATATCCGCGGCATCCGGCTGCCATGACGGCGGGGCTTCGCCGGCCGGCTCGATGTCGACAGGCATCGACCTGGGCGGGCCTGGCTGGGGTCCGCCGGCAGCCGGCGGCGCCCCGACCGGCGCGCCGCGGCCGATGGCCTGGACGTGGCGCGGGCCCTGTTCCTTCAGGATCCGCTGCAGGCCCTTGATCGTATAGCCTTCGCCATAGAGCAGCCGGCGGATGCCCTTCAGCAGCGCGACGTCGTCGGGCCGGTAATAGCGGCGTCCGCCACCGCGCTTGAGCGGCTTGATCTGGTTGAAGCGCGTTTCCCAGAAACGCAGGACGTGCTGGGGAATGTCGAGGTCTTCGGCGACCTCGCTGATGGTCCGGAAGGCATCTGGGCTCTTGCTGTCCAATTCGGCCTCTGTATCGCCGGTGTGGAACTCCAGATTCACTCCTCGTCGCCCTCGCCCGCCTGTCCGTTGATCCGGGCCTTCATCACGTTCGAGGGCTTGAACACCATAACACGACGCGGCTCGATGGGAACTTCAACGCCCGTCTTCGGATTACGCCCGATTCGCTCGCCTTTGTCGCGTACGACGAAGGAACCGAAGGACGATAGTTTCACATTCTCGCCGCGCGCGACAGCATCGCAGATTTCGTCGAGGACGGCCTCGACGAGCTTGGACGATTCCGTCCGCGACAGCCCGATTTTCTGATAGACAGCCTCGCACAGATCGGCGCGAGTGACCGTTTGCCCCGCCATTCATAGCCTCCAAGGCGTTATTGGTGTGTAGAAGGTCCACCCACCCTTCGCCGTTACGGACGCTGGGACGCTATGCGTCCCGGCCTGTCCGGTCAATCCTTGAACGGCCATTCAACTGCAATCTCAAGCAGAACGGGCCGGATCTCGGAAAAATGGAGCGAAATTAGGTGGAATTTTGAACTAACGGCTCA
Source organism: Allobosea sp. BK604 (assembly GCF_004341515.1). GTDB lineage: Bacteria > Pseudomonadota > Alphaproteobacteria > Rhizobiales > Beijerinckiaceae > Allobosea. The sequence goes on along the minus strand of NZ_SLZF01000016.1, from coordinate 170,825 downwards.
CCAGCGGATCAGGGCAGAGCCCCAGGTGAAGCCGCCGCCCATCGCCTCGATGAGGACGAGCTGGCCGGGCTGGATGCGGCCGTCCCGATGCGCTTCGGCAAGCGCGAGCGGGATCGAGGCGGCCGAGGTGTTGCCATGCCTGTCGACGGTGACGACGACGCGGTCATGGCTGATGCCGAGCTTGTCCGCGGTGGCGTCGATGATGCGGCGGTTGGCCTGGTGCGGCACGAACCAGTCGATATCGCGGCCCGAGAGGCCGGTTTCCGAGAAAGTGTGCTGCACCGTCTCGGCCAGCTTGACGACGGCGTGGCGGAAGACCTCCTTGCCTTCCATGCGCAGGAAGCCGACCGTCTTGGTCGAGCCCGCGCCGCCATCGACATAGAGCTTGTTCTTGAAGCGCCCGTCCGAGCGGATATGGGTGGTGAGGACGCCGCGATCGGCCAGCGTGCCGCCGCCCTCCTCCGCCTTGAGCACGACGGCGCCGGCGCCGTCGCCGAAGAGCACGCAGGTGGCGCGGTCCTCCCAGTCGAGGATGCGCGAGAAGGTCTCGGCGCCGATCACCAGCGCGGCGCGCGCCGCGCCCGAGCGCAGGAACTTGTCGGCGGTGGCGAGGCCGAAGACGAAGCCCGAACAGACCGCCTGCAGGTCGAAGGCCGCGCCCTCGGTGATGCCGAGCTCGGCCTGGATCTGCGTCGCGGTGGCGGGAAAGGTATGGTCCGGGGTCGCGGTGGCGACGACGATCAGGTCGATCTCGGACGCGTCCATGCCGGCATCGGCAAGCGCCGCCCTGGCCGCCTTGAGGCCGATCATCGAGGTCGTCTCGCCCTCGGCAGCGACATGGCGCTGATGGATGCCGGTGCGCTGCACGATCCATTCGTCGGACGTGTCGACGCGCTGGGCCAGCTCGGCATTGGTGACGATACGTTCCGGAAGGTAGGAGCCGCAGCCGCGGACGACAGAACGGAGCATGGACAAGTAAGCTTTTCCCTATTCGACGGCGGCCGCCGGTTGCGGCGCCGTCTCCGGCCGCGCTGTCGCGGCCACCATTTCGCGGACCTTCGCCATCAGGTTCTCGCGCGCCATCTCATAGCCCAGTTCGGTGGCGCTGGCGAAGCCGATCGCATCGGTGCCGCCATGGCTCTTGATGACGATGCCCTCGAGCCCGAGGAAAACGCCGCCATTGGCCTTGCGCGGATCCATCTTCTCCCGGAGCGCCGAGAAGGCGCCGCGGGCGAAGAGATAGCCGATCTTGGCCATGAACGAACGGGTCATCGCGGCGCGCAGATATTCGGCGATCTGGCGTGCCGTGCCCTCGGCGGTCTTCAGGGCGATATTGCCGGTGAAGCCCTCGGTGACGACGACATCGACGGTGCCCTTGCCGAGATCGTCGCCCTCGACGAAGCCGTGATAGGTCAGGTGCGGCAGGTTGCTCTCGCGCAGGATGCGCCCCGCTTCCTTGACCGCCTCGACGCCCTTGATCTCCTCGACGCCGACATTGAGCAGGCCGACGCTCGGCTTGTCGAGATCGAAGACGATGCGGGCCATGGCCGCGCCCATCACCGCGAGGTCGACGAGATGGCGGGCATCGGCGCCGATGGTCGCGCCGACATCGAGCACGACGCTCTCGCCGCGGGCCGTCGGCCACAGGCAGGCGATGGCCGGGCGGTCGACCTGCGGCATCGACTTTAGGCAGAACTTGGACATCGCCATCAGCGCGCCGGTATTGCCGGCGGAGATGGTGACATCGGCCTCGCCGGTCTTGGTGGCGTCGATCGCACGCCACATCGACGACTTGTAGCGGCCATAGCGCAGGGCCTGGCTCGGCTTGTCGTCCATCTTCACCGAGACCTCGGTGTGGTGGAAGGTCGTGACCGCCTTCAGCTTGGGATGGGCGTCGAGCAGCGGCAGGACGAGGGTCTCGTCGCCGAACATGACGAAACGGACATCCGGACGCCGCTCAAGTGCCAGCGCAGCGCCGGGAATGACGATCGCAGGGCCGTGATCTCCGCCCATCGCATCGAGCGCGATTGTAACCGGTCTGGTCATGAGGTGATGGTCGATCCCGGAAGAGGCCGCCCTTCGATACGGGGCAGCTCGATGCGGGCCGGACAATAGCGACTTGGACGCCCGCCGCAAGCCAAAGCAGGAGAAGAAAAAGCGCTCATTCGCCCCGTTTCAGCTTGGCCAGCACGGCAAAGGGCGATTCCTCCCTGGAGCTGCCGAGATCGGCATCGAAGCTCGCTCCCGGCTTGCGCGGATAGGGATCGAGCGCGAGCGCCAGGAACTCGACGGTGATCGCGCCGAGATCGATCACGCCGTCGATGATCGGCTCCGGCGGATCGTCCTCGTTGAGCAGGATCTCGAGATCGATCTCGCCCTTGTCGTCGCGGCTCTGCTCGCGCTCGGCGGCGGCGAGCGCCTCCGCTTCCGGCACGAAATCGAGCTTGACCGGCACTTTCAGGCTGACCGGGAACGGGTCGAGCGTGACGATGCAAGTCTGGTGCAGCTCGGCAGCGATCTCGCCCGCAAGCTTCACCCGATCGCCATTGCGCGACAGCTCGTAACGCGCCTCGAGCGCTTCGAGCGAGGCGAGGCCGAGCACGGTGGCGATGCGCGCCAGGGTCTCGCCGGCGGCGGTCACCGTGACATGGCTGCCACGCGGCTTGATCGTCTCGACACGGACGGGATGGCTGAGCGGGGCGCTGGTTTCAGGCGCCATGGTGATTCTCTTGATTGGAGAAAGCGGGAAAGAGCGCTTCCTGCTCCAGAATTGCGTCAAGATCGCGCCCGGCAAAGGCGTCGTCGCTCGCTCGCACATAGGCGGCCAGCGCAGGGGCGCCCTCGCCGCTTCCGGCATTGCGGCGCAGGGTCTCGACCAGCTCGGCCGGATCGGAGGAGGCCAGCGCGCGCTCATAGGCCTGGAGCCGGCCATAGAACATCTGGCCGATCTTCTTCATGCGCTTGGGCACGGCGACATCGCTGATGCCGCTCTGGCGGAAGCCGAACTCGAGATAGGAGAAGCAGGCGTCGACGAAATCCTGCGCCAGGGCGTCGGCCGGAGCCGGCAGCGCGCGCAGGCGGCGCAGCACGAGGAAGACATGCAGCGTCAGTGATTCGAAACGGCCTTCGAACGTGTCGGGAATGCCGCCTTCGAGATAGAGGCCGGGCTGGCGCGATGCCACGGCGACGCGATCGAACAACGCATTCACCGGCCCAAGTCGCTCCGAACGCTTGCCGAACAAGCCGAAGATCACGCGCGCAACTCCCGGGTACCGCCTCTGCCTTGCCAAAGCCATGCTCGGGCGTTACGCCAACCATGACCTGTTTGACAAGCGACTTAGACCTCCCGCCCCATTGGACCTGCCCTCCCTGCTTCTGGATTGCCCTGCATGACCGATACGACCCGCCGCGCGACCCTGTTGGGCTTTCTCGCGACCTCGTCACTCGCTCTCGCCGGCTGCGGCGCAGACCGGGGCGGCTTCGTGCTGCCGACATCGTCCGGACTGAACGAGGAGTTCACGCGCGGCTTCGTCATGGATGACGGGCTGATCGCCCAGGTGAAGCCCGGCATGGACGTGCAGCAGGTGCTGGCCATCCTCGGCACGCCCTCGACGACCTCGACCGTCGGCAACCGCACCTTCTACTATATCAGCCAGCGCGTGCGCCGGCGCTTCCAGTTCCAGGACCCGGCGGTGATCGACCAGAACGTGCTGGTGATCTATTTCAACAAGTCCTTCAAGGTCGAGCGCATCGCCAATTACGGCCTGCAGGACGGCGTGATCTTCGACTTCATCAGCCGCACCACCGCCTCGGGCGGCGAGGAGCAGAGCTTCGTGCGCAACCTCTTCCGCGGCGTCACCAAGTTCAACCCGCTCGGCGGCCTGACTGGCGGCTCCTGACGAGCCTGAAGACGGTTCCCACGAACAGGCAAAAGCCCCGCAGCGATGCTGCGGGGCTTTTTCGTGCCTGACGCCTCGATCCGAACGGTGGATTGCGGATTTCGGCAAAAGCCCCGACGAGAACGAGGTAGATCAGCGGACGCGATACGATATCCGGCCCCACGATCTCGCGGCTCACAGCGCCCCGATCAGGGCATCGAGATCGCGGGCGCCGTGCAATACGCGCAGAATTTCGACCGTGTCCTCGCGCAGGCGATAGAAGATCACATAGCTGCCATGGGGAGCACGGCGGAGTTGACGCGCCGGTTAGCGCGCGACCAGGGGATAGCGCTCGGGCGTAACGAGAAGGCCCGCGCAGCGGCGCTCAAGGGTATCGACAAAGCGTAGCGCCTGGACCGGGCTGTCCTTGGCGATGTAGTCGCCGATCTCCTGCAGGTCGCGGCGCGCCTTGAGCGTGAAGGCCAGCCTCATCCGCCGTCGGCAGACTTCGTATAACGCGCCCGCAAAGTGGCGAAGACATCATCACCGGCGATGAGCTGGCCGGCATCGGCTTCCGCGAGGCCCTGCTCCAATGCCGCGTCGAGGGCCATGAGCCGCTTCTCGCGCTCCTCGACGAGGCGCACGCCTTCGCGCAAGACCTCGCTCTTCGAGTTGTAGCGGCCTGTTGCGACCAGTTGATCGACAACGCTCTCCAATCGGGTTCCGAGATCCGCACTGACAGCCATTGCCTGCCTCCTTTGATCAATATCTATTATTGGTTCAAAGGTCATGCAAGCGTGGGATCAACGCGTTGTCGTATTGCGCTCCGGCAGGGTCATCGCCGCCACGCCGATCACGACCAGCGCCAGGCCGAGCCAGGCGGTCGGGCTGAGGCGCTCGCCGAGGAAGGCGATGCCGATGGCGACGCCGAAGGGCACGCGCAGGAACGAGACCGAGGTCGTGCCGACCGGGCCGAGCGTGCCGATCAGCCGGAAATAGATGGCGAAGGCGAGCGCCGTCGAGAAACCCGCCAGCGCCAGCAGGGCGAGGATCGAATCCTGCGAGGGCGAGAGCGTCCAGGGCCGGTCGACGATCAGGGCGAGCGGCAGCAGGATCGCGCCGCCGCAGAGCAGGGAGCCGGCGGCCGGCATCAGCGGGTCGAGCCCGGTGAAGTTGCGGCCGAACAGGGCGGCGCAGGCATAGGAGACGGTGGCGAGCACGATGGCAAGCTGCGGCACGAGCTCGCCGCCCAGGCCGCCGACGGCCTCGACGCCGACAACCAGCATGATGCCGGCAAGTCCGGCGGCGACGCCGAAGGCCTTGCGCAGGTCGAGCTTGCGCTGCGCGGCGAAGGCGAGCGTCAGCAGGAAGACGAAGACCGGGGTGGTGGCGTTGAGGATGGTGGCGAGCCCGGCATCGACGCTGCGCTCGGCCCAGGCGATCAGCGTGAAGGGCAGGACGCTGTTGAGGCAGGCCTGGAACAGGAAAAGCCGCCAGGTCGCGAGATCGCGGGGCAGGCCAAGGCCGCGCCCGCGGATGACCGCGACGAGGATCGCGCCGGCGATCAGCGTGCGGGCCGCGATCAGCGTGACCGGCGGGATCGTCTCCACGCCGAGCTTGATGAAGGTATAGGAGCCGCCCCAGAGCGCCGCGAGCAGGAGGAGCAGCGCGATCTCGGTGGCGTGGCTGGATCGGGCGGCGGAAACGGCTGTGCTTGTCGATGCGGTCATGGCTTGCCCCTAGGGTTGGGGCGACCATGCCACCGGGCACTGGCTGACGCTTGCAGGAACGCTACGTTCCCGGCCGTAGCGAGCCAGCCGTCATGGTCGGGCTCGTCCCGACCATGACGGGAAAGGCCGTGCCCAGTCCCTGGATTAAAATGCTCTCAGTCACGCCGTCATGCTCGCCCCTGTGGCGAGCAGCCACGTCTTGAACACCGCCCCGCATCAAGGAAGACGTGGATGGTCGGGACAAGCCCGACCATGACGAGATGCCCCTTCATAATCTGATTCAACAGGGCGAGAGCTTGATTCAGGATCGGGCGCCAACCCCTTGGGACGGCAAGAAAAAACCCCGCGGATCGCTCCGCGGGGCCTTGGCGTTCGGGCAGCTGGTTCAGGCTCAGGAATGCGCCAGGATCGCCAGCAGCAGGAGCGCGATGATGTTGGTGATCTTGATCGCCGGGTTCACGGCGGGGCCCGCCGTGTCCTTGTAGGGGTCGCCGACGGTGTCGCCGGTCACCGAGGCCTTGTGGGCGTCGGACCCCTTCATGTGGCGCACGCCGTCCTTGTCGACGAAGCCGTCCTCGAAGCTCTTCTTGGCATTGTCCCAGGCGCCGCCGCCCGAGGTCATCGAGATGGCGACGAAGATGCCGGTGACGATGACGCCCATCAGCATGGCGCCGACCGCGGCGAAGGCCTGGTTGCGGCCGGCAATGGCGTTGATGACGAAGAAGGTCACGATCGGCGCCAGCACCGGCAGGAGCGAGGGCACGATCATTTCCTTGATCGCGGCGCGCGTCAGCATGTCGACGGCGCGGCCGTAATCGGGCCGGTCCTTGCCTTCCATGATGCCGGGCTTCTCGCGGAACTGCCTGCGCACCTCCTCCACGACCGAGCCGGCGGCGCGGCCGACCGCGGTCATGCCCATGCCGCCGAAGAGGAAGGGAATGAGGCCGCCGAGCAGCAGGCCGACGACGACATAGGGGTTGGACAGCGAGAAATCGACCGTGATGCCCTTGAAGTACTGGAAGCTGGTCGCGCCCGCCTTGTTGGCCTCGGCGATGAAGAAGTTCAGGTCCGAGGTATAGGCGGCGAAGAGCACCAGGGCGCCGAGGCCGGCGGAGCCGATCGCATAGCCCTTGGTGACCGCCTTGGTGGTGTTGCCGACGGCGTCGAGCGCGTCGGTGGAGTGGCGGACCTCCTTGGGCAGGCCGGCCATCTCGGCGATGCCGCCGGCATTGTCGGTGACCGGGCCGAAGGCGTCGAGCGCCACGACGACGCCGGCGAGCGCCAGCATGGCGGTGGTGGCGATGGCGATGCCGAACAGGCCGGCCAGGCCATAGGCGACGATGATGCCGGCGATGATCACGATGGTCGGCGCCGCGGTCGCTTCCAGCGAGACGGCGAGGCCCTGGATGACGTTGGTGCCGTGGCCGGTGACCGAGGCCTGGGCGATCGAGACGACCGGACGCTTGCCGGTGCCGGTGTAGTACTCGGTGATGACGACGATGCAGAGCGTCACCGCGAGGCCGACAAGCGCGCAGCCGAAGAGCCCGCCCGAGGTGAAGCTCACGCCCTGCACGGTGGTGAAGGCGGCCGAGAAGCCGCCGAACATCAGCCAGTTGACCAGGGCGATGGCGCCGACCGAGAGCACGCCGGCGGCGATGAAGCCCTTGTAGAGCGCGCCCATGATCGACTGGTTGGCGCCGAGCTTGACGAAGAAGGTGCCGATGATCGAGGTGACGATGCAGGCGGCGCCGATCGCCATCGGGTAGAGCATCATCGCGCCCAGCACGGGCTGGCCGGCGAAGAAGATCGCGGAGAGCACCATGGTCGCGACCAGCGTCACCGCATAGGTCTCGAACAGATCGGCGGCCATGCCGGCGCAGTCGCCGACATTGTCGCCGACGTTGTCGGCGATGGTCGCGGGGTTGCGCGGATCATCCTCCGGGATGCCGGCCTCGACCTTGCCGACGAGGTCGGCGCCCACGTCAGCGCCCTTGGTGAAGATGCCGCCGCCGAGGCGGGCGAAGATCGAGATCAGCGAGGCGCCGAAACCGAGCGCGACCAGCGAGTCGATGACGACGCGGCTGGACGGCGAATTGCCGAGGCCGACGGTCAGCACTGTGTAGTAGACGGCGACGCCGAGCAGCGCGAGGCCGGCGACCAGCATGCCGGTGACCGCGCCCGCCTTGAAGGCGACGTCGAGCCCCTCGCCCAGCGACTGCATCGCAGCCTGGGCGGTGCGGACATTGGCCCGGACCGAGACGTTCATGCCGATGAAGCCGGCGGCGCCGGAGAGCACCGCGCCGATCAGGAAGCCGATGCCGACCCAGGGGCCGAGCAGATAGGCCAGGACAACGAAGAGCACGACGCCGACCATCGAGATGGTGACGTATTGGCGCTTGAGATAGGCCTGCGCGCCCTCGGCGACCGCACCGGAAATCTCCTGCATGCGCTGGCTGCCGGCGTCGCGCTTCATGACGTCGCCATAGGCCCATATGCCGTAGACAATCGAAAGCGCACTCAGAAGAATGATGATAAGCAAGGCGGACATCGGTGCTCCTGACCTCGAGGTTTCTTCCCACGCGAACGTTGTCGCGAACCTTTAGTTATTGAACGCCATTGATGCGGAGACGGGCGGGGAAGATCGCACCCGGTATACGGATCGCCAGAGTCGACCCACAGTGTTGACAAGATTTCGCCGGAACGCAAACGGGCTGGCTGACAAATCCGCGGGAATGTCAGGGCATGCCTAGCCGGCGCTACGCGCCGGCGCGGAAGGACCGGGTCGGGCGTGACTGACCCGTCAGAGCGCCGCCGGCGCCGCCCGCTTCTGCAGGCCTTGCCAGGCCACGAGCACGAGCGCGATCGCCACCGGCGGGAAGACCAGCCAGTTGACGCTGTCCCAGCCGCCGGCATTGAGCAGGCCGCCGGCCGAGAAGGAGGCGATGGCGACCGAGCCGAAGACGAGGAAATCGTTCGCCGCCTGGACCTTGACGCGCTCCTCCGGGCGATAGCAGTCGGTCACCAGCGCGGTCGCGCCGATGAAGCCGAAATTCCAGCCGAGGCCGAGCAGGATCAGCGCCAGCCAGAAATGCGCGACGCTGAGCCCGTGCAGGCCGACAATGGCCGCGAGCGCGGTCAGGCAAAGCCCGGCTGCCGTGACCTTTTCCTTGCCGAAGCGGGCGATCAGCTTGCCGGTGAAGAAGCTCGGGCCGAACATGGCGAGCACATGCCACTGGATGCCGAGCGCGGCCTCGCCGATCGAATGGCCGCAGCCGACCATGGCGAGCGGCGCCGCCGTCATGACGAAGCTCATCAGGCCATAGGCGACGAGCGCAGCCGTGACCGAGGCGATGAATTTGGGCTGGCGCATGATCTCACCGAGCGGCCGGCCGCCGGCCTGTTTCACCGCCGTCACCGGCGGCGGGCGCAGCCGGGACACGACGGCAATGGCCAGCAGCGCCAGGCAGCCCTGCGCCAGGAAGCTCGCGGCGAAGGGGGCGGCCGGCGTCAGGTCACGCGTCCAGAAGACCGATTGCGGGCCGATGATCCCGGCGGCGAGGCCACCGAACATGACCCAGGAGATGGCGCGCGGCTTGAAGGCCTCGCTCGCGGTATCGGCGGCGGCGAAGCGGTAGCTCTGCACGAAGGAGCCATAGAGCCCGCACATGAAGGTGCCGAGGCAGAACAGCCAGAACATCCGCCCGCCGGCGCCCGCTGCAGCGATGCTGGCGGCGACGGCGCCGATCAGCGCACCGATGAGATAGCCGCTGCGGCGGCCGAACCTGCGCATCAGCATCGCCGCGGGGATGACGCCGGTGGCGAGGCCGAGCTGCATCAGGCTGACCGGGACGGTGGCGAAGGTCTTGTCGGCGACGAGCTGGGAGCCGACGATGCCGCCGAGCGAGATGACGATGGCCGGGCTCGCGCCGCCCAGCGCCTGGGCGCAGGCGAGGACGAGCGCATTGCGCCTGGCGATCACGTCGCCCTCGGTCACCGGAACATGCTGGTTCATCGCAGAAGCCGCCGCTCGTCACCCGGCAGCATCCGCCGCCTTCAAAAATGGGCGAAGGACCCTCGCGTGAAGGCGCGCTCCCTGCCCTGCTCGTAGAAACGCATCGCACCGGCAGTGGAGGTGACCCGGCCGATGCGCGCAAGCGCGATGCCGGCTGTCTCCGCCGCCGCGGCCAGAGCAGGATATTCTCCCTCAGAGGCCGTGAGGAGAATTTCGTAATCGTCTCCGCCCGTCCAGGCCAGTTCCGCCAATGCGGGATCGGCCATGACCGCGGCGCGGGCCGCAGCGGAGAGCGGCACGGCATCGAGATCGATCTCGGCGCCGATTCCGGAGGCGGCGAGCAGCTTGGCGAGATCGCCGACCAGCCCGTCCGAGACGTCCATCGCAGCGGAGGCATGGAGCTGCAGCGCCGGCGACAGGGCGAGCCGCGGACGCGGATGGAGATAGCGATCGGCGAGATGCGCGCGCTGCTCCCCAGTGAGCCCGGCGACCCAGCCCGGCTGGTCCGGGCCATGCACCTTGAGGCCGAGCGCGCCATCGCCGATCGTGCCGGAGACGAGCAGGAGATCGCCGGGCCTGGCGCCCGAGCGCAGCACCATGCGCCCGGCCGGAACGCTGCCGAAGGCGGTGATCGAGATGGTCAGCGGGCCGGGCGTCGAGACGGTGTCGCCGCCGATGAGCGGGCAGCCGCCCTCCTGCGCCATCGCCTTCAACCCCCCAGCGAAGCCGGCGAGCCAATCCTCGGTCCAGCCCTTCGGCAGCGCCAGCGTCAGCACGAAGCCATCGGGCCTGGCGCCCTTGGCGGCGAGATCGGAGAGGTTCACGGCGAGCGCCTTGCGCGCGATCGAGGCCGGCGGGTCGTCGGCGAAGAAATGCACGCCGGCGACGAGCGCATCGGCGGTGACGACGATCTCGTAGCCGCGGCCCGGCCGCAGCAGCCCGGCATCGTCGACGAGGCCGAGGCCCGCCGCTCCGGCGATCGGGACAAAATAGCGGGCGATCAGCTCGAACTCGCCGGGGCGCTGGGCTTTATCGCTCACGTTTTCTTCCCGCAGAGGCACTGGACTCACACGAACCCGACGTCATTGCGAGGAGCGCAGCGACGAAGCAATCCAGGGGGACGTAAAGCTCTGCCGCCCTGGATTGCTTCGCGGAGCCTGTACTCGGGCTTGCCAAAGGCAAGACCCGGGTGCTCGCAATGACGGGAAATCTCCAGCCTGGACCACGTCCTCGCATCGGCATGTCCCGAAAACCGCGATCCACGTTTCGGGCCGATGCGCTACGCCGCCGGCGCGTCGAATTCGTCGGAGCGGAACTCGCGGGCGAGCTTGTCGAGCACGGCGTTGACCATGCCGATCTCCTCGCCCTCGTAGAAGGCGCGGGCGACGGCGACATATTCGGAGATGACGGCGCGGGCCGGCACGTCCTTGCGGAAGGCGAGCTCATAGGCGCCGCCGCGCAGGATGGCGCGGACCACGGCCTCGACGCGCTTCAGCGGCCAGCCGGCGGCGAGGACCTCGTCGACCGAGCGGTCGATCAGGCGCTGCTCGCGCACGACGCCGCTGAGCAGGTCGCGGAAAAAGGCGATCTCGGCCTTGGGCAGCTCGACATCCTCGACCTCCTTGCCGATCCAGAAGGCCTCGAACTCGGCCATGGCCTCGATGACGCCACGGCCGCCGATCTCCATCTCGTACAGCGCCTGCACGACCGAGAGCCGCGCGCCGCGGCGCATTTCAGCCCGGCTCATGAGGATTTATCCGCGAGCGAGCGCTTGTAGCGCAGCACGGCGAGCGCCGCCTCGGCCGCGCCGCCGCCCTTGTCCATCTCGGAGCGGTTGGCGCGGGCCCAGGCCTGCGCCTCGTTCTCGACGGTGAGGATGCCGTTGCCGAGCGGCATGGCAAAGGCGACGGAGAGATCCATCAGCGCCCGCGAGCTCTCGCCGGCGACGATGTCGTAATGGCCGGTCTCGCCGCGAATGACGGTGCCGAGCGCGACGACCGCCTCATAGGGGTCGACATTCTCGTCGGCATTGCGCAGGCCGATGACGATGGCCGCGGGGATTTCGAGCGCGCCGGGCACGGTGACGACATCGACGCGGCATTCGGCCTTGTCGAGCACGGCGAGCGCGCCTTCGAGCAGCTCGTCGGCAAGCTTGTCGTAGAAGCGCGCCTCGACCACGAGAACGCGGGCGCCGTCGAGCGCGACGGCGGGAGTTGCGGCCTTATCGGCCGAGATCTGCCGGGGTCCGGCCATGGTTCTTATCCTTGCTGGATGTCAAGGGCGCTGGTTACCCGCCCGGGCGCGCCTCCGCAAGCCGCGCGGCATACCGTGCCATCAGATCGACCTCGACATGGACGGGGTCCCCGGCCTTGCGCTCGCCCCAGGTGGTGACGCTGAAGGAATGCGGGATCAGCAGCACGGTGAAGACGTCGTCCTCGACCGTGTTGACCGTCAGCGAGGTGCCGTCGAGGCAGATCGAGCCCTTGGCGGCGATAAAGCGCGGCAGCCCCTGCGGCGCGCGGATATGGAAACGCGCGGTCGCGCCCCAGGGCTCGTCCGGATCGGGCGCGATCTGATCGATCTTCAGGATGGTGCCGACCCCGTCGACATGGCCGGTGACGAGATGGCCGCCGAGCTCGTCGCCCATCTTGAGCGAGCGCTCGAGATTGACCCGCGTGCCCGGCGCCCAGGCGCCGACCATCGTCTTCGACAGGGTCTCGGCCGCAGCCTCGACCTGGAAGGTGCAGCCTGGCTCGCCATCCTCGCGCTCGCGCAGCGCCGTCACGGTCAGGCAGACGCCGGCGCAGGCGATGGAGGCGCCGATCTCGATGCCGGCGGCCTCATAGGGACAGGCGATGGCGAGGCGCTTCAGGCTCGGGCCCTTGCTCTGCGCCTCCACGACCGTGCCGATGGCGGTGACGATGCCGGTGAACATCAGGCGATCCTCTCATAGCGCTCGAAACGGTCGTGGCTGATCAGCCCGGTCTCCGCAAGCCGGTACAGGTCGGGTTCACCCAGCATTTCCGCAAGGGCCGGACGCACGGCGACGATACCCGGCTCACCCAGCGGCTTCGGCGAGGTCGAGACGATGACCTCGTCGGCAAGGCCCGCCAGCGCCAGCTTCTCGCCGATGGTCGGCCCGCCCTCGGAGAAGACGCGGGTGATGCCGCGGGTGCCGAGCAGGCTCAGCGCCTCCCGAAGGTCGAGATGGCCGTCCGGCCCGGCCGAGACGCGCATGACCTCGACGCCGGCCGCGACCAGCGCCTGCTCGGCCGCGACCGGGGCGGTCTCGGCGGCGATGACCCAGACCGGAACCTCGCCGACCGTGCGGACCAGCCTGGACTCGAGCGGCAGGCGCAGGTGCGAATCGAGGATGACGCGGATCGGCGAGCGCTGGGCCATGCCGGGCAGCCGCACGGTCAGCATCGGATCGTCGGCGAGCACCGAGCCGATGCCGAGCATGATCGCATCGTGATGGGCGCGCTGGAGATGGACCCAGGCGCTCGCGGCCGGGCATGAAACGGCGATCGGCTTGCGCTGCGCCGTGCCGGCATAGCCGTCGGCGGTGCGGGCGACCTTGAAGGTCACCATCGGCCGCCCCTGCGTGACCCGCAGGACATGGCCGCGATGGGCCCGCTGCGCCTCCTGCTCGAGCACGCCGGTGGTGACGCTGATGCCGGCCGTGCGCAGCAAGGCGAAGCCGAGCCCGCGAAAGAGCGGATTGGGGTCGGCCATGGCGCAGACCACGCGCCGGACGCCGGCGAGGATGGTGCGCTCGACGCAAGGGGTGGCGGCGCGGACGGTGCGATGCGAGCAGGGCTCGAGCGTGACATAGAGCGTGCCGCCGATCGCGGCATCGCCGGCCCGGTCGAAGGCATGGGCCTCGCCATGCGGGCGCCCGCCGGGCTGGGTATGGCCGCGTGCGACGACGACCGGACCATCGGCCGTGTCCTGCGTGACGATGGCGCCGACGCAAGGGTTCGGCCAGGTCGTGCCCTGGCCGCGCGCGCCATAATCCAGCGCCTGGCGCATGAAGGCGCGATCGAGCGCGCCCTGGTCAGTCATCGTGACGGGCGGGCGGCGGGGCTGTCGCGGCTTCGATCTCGTCGGCGCTGAGCTGGCCCAAAAGCTCTTCGAAATCACGGGCTTCGCGGAAGTTCTTGTAGACCGAGGCGAATCGGACATAGGCGACGTCGTCGAGCGATTTCAGCCCTTCCATCACCAATTCGCCGATGGTCGAGCTGGAGACCTCGCCCTCTCCCGCGCTTTCGAGCTGGCGCACGATGCCGTTGACCATGCGCTCGACGCGCTCGGGCGCGACCGGGCGCTTGCGCAGCGCGACCTCGATCGAGGTCTGCAGCTTGTCGCGGTCGAAGGCGGTGCGCCGGCCCGAGCGCTTGACCACGGTCAGCTCGCGCAGCTGCACGCGCTCGAAGGTGGTGAAGCGGCCGCCGCAATCCGGGCAGACGCGGCGCCGGCGGATCGAGGCGTGATCGTCCGTCGGCCGGGAATCCTTCACCTGCGTATCGAGGGAGCCGCAATAGGGACAGCGCATCGGGGCGGCCTCTCAGGACGGTTGGGTCTCGGCGCCGGCCTCTTCGGCCAGCGCCGCAGCGAGATTGGCGCTCGACCATGACGGCCAGCCGGTGCCGGCGAAATCGCGATCATGCGACCAGATATCGGCGTCATAGGTCCAGGCGAGCGCCAGGATATGGGCGTCGTCGGTGCTGCCGTTGCGGGAGGCCGTGGCGTTGCGAAGGCGGCTCTCGGCTCCCGCAATGTTGTCACCGTATCTCACGGCCTCGACGAGCTCGATCGAATTGAGGATCGCGCCGGCGATCTCGCCAAGAACCGGAGCGCCGGGATCAAGTCGCACAAGCACGCGCCGCACCTCGTCGGACACATCGACCGATGTGATCAAAGCCCTGCGGGCGCTGACCTTTTCGAGCAGCGGTCTCGACCTGAAGCCAAGAACCGCGCTCAGAATGACGTTCGCGTCGACAATGAGGGCCTCCGAAGGCCTGGAGCGCCACATCACTCGTCACGTTCGCCCAGGAAACGCTCGAGGCGAAGCTTCATGTCCGGCGACAAGGCGGCATGATAGTCGTCGCTTCGCTTCAAGGCTGCGGAGATCGTCTCGGTGTCCGGCTTCTTGACCGGCACCAGCAACCCGACCGTCGCGGTACCGCTCTTGATCGGCACCGGATGCGGCAGCGCCTGGATGGCGCCGGCCGACATCTTCTGCAACTCCCGCATGGTCACGCTGTGACGCCCCATATCGACCTCCCGTCGACATGTATGTAACCCCGTAGGGCGACAGCTTCAAGGCGTGGACCGGAGCGACCGATCAATAGATCGGGAAGCGCGAGGTCAGTGCGTGGGCCTTGGCCTTGACCGCCTGCTCGACCGCGGCGTTCCCCTCCTCGCCATTGGCGGCGAGGCCGTCGAGCACCTCGGCGATCAGCTCGCCGACCTGCTTGAACTCGGCGACGCCGAAGCCGCGCGAGGTCGCCGCAGGGGTGCCGAGGCGGATGCCGGAGGTCGTCATCGGCTTTTCCGGATCGAAGGGGATGCCGTTCTTGTTGCAGGTGATGTGGGCGCGCCCGAGCGCGGCCTCGGCCGCCTTGCCGGTCAGCTTCTTCGAGCGCAGGTCGACCAGCATCAGGTGGTTGTCGGTGCCGCCGGTGACGAGGTCGAAGCCCTTGCTCTTCAGCGTGTCGGCGAGCGCCTTGGCGTTCTCGACCACGGCGCGGGCGTAGATCTTGAATTCCGGCTGCAGCGCCTCGTGGAAGGAGACCGCCTTGGCGGCGATGACATGCATCAGCGGGCCGCCCTGGATGCCCGGGAACACGGCCGAGTTGATCTTCTTGGCGATGGCCTCGTCATTGGTCAGCACCATGCCGCCGCGCGGGCCGCGCAGGGTCTTGTGCGTGGTGGTGGTGACGACATGGGCATGCGGGAACGGCGAGGGATGGGCGCCGCCCGCGACCAGCCCGGCGAAATGGGCGATGTCGACCATGAAATAGGCGCCGACCTTGTCGGCGATCTCGCGGAAGCGGGCGAAATCCCAGTGGCGGGCATAGGCCGAGCCGCCGGCGACGATGATCTTCGGCTTGTTCTCGACGGCGAGACGCTCCAGCGCCTCGTAATCGATGATCTGGTCGACGACGCAGACGCCGTAAGGCACGACCTTGAACCACTTGCCGGACTGGTTGACCGGGGCGCCATGGGTCAGGTGGCCGCCGGCGGCGAGGTCGAGACCCATGAAGGTGTCGCCCGGCTGCATCAGCGCCATGAACACGGCCTGGTTGGCCTGGCTGCCCGAGTTCGGCTGGACATTGGCGAACTGGCAATCGAACAGGCGGCAGGCGCGCTCGATCGCCAGCTTCTCGGCGATGTCGACGAACTGGCAGCCGCCATAATAGCGCCGGCCGGGATAGCCCTCGGCATATTTGTTGGTCATGACCGAGCCCTGCGCCTCGAGCACGGCCTGCGAGACGATGTTCTCGGAGGCGATCAGCTCGATCTCGTCGCGCTGGCGGCCGAGCTCCAGCTCGATCGCGCGGGCGATCTCCGGGTCGACATCGGCCAGCGAGGCGCTGAAGAAGGAGTTGGAGAGGTGCTTCTCGGCAGCTGCGTCACGGCTCATGGCTTAAGCTCCCTCGACGCGCCGGCGGCTGGAACCTCAAGGCTCCGGCACGCCAGTCCCGCGCCCGTTCGGATTGGTCACATCGTCGGGGTCGGCAAAGCTCCCCGGCGCTGCGGCGTGCTTAGACCATGATCGCGAAAAGTGGAATCTGTTTTGCGGCCGCACGAATCCGGTTGATCCTCCGGCCGGATCGAGGTGTCTCGCCGCTGGCGGCTCCGGGATCCCTGCCTTCCGACATCGGCCTGTCATGGGAAGGCTGCGAGATCAGCGAAAAATGATGCGGGACGGAACAACATGCGGGGGGAGATGGCGTGACCAGCGAGCAGCGCGAAGGCGACGTTCACAGCGAGACCTGGCCACCGCAGCGCCGCTCGCCGCTGCATGCCTTCTTCGAAAGCGGCGCCGCGGCCGGCGTGCTGCTGGTCTTCGCCGCGCTCAACGCGCTGACCATCGCCAATTCGCCGCTGGGCGCGATCTATTTCGCGGTGCTGGAGCTGAAGATCGCGGGCCTGAGCCTGTTGCACTGGATCAATGACGGCCTGATGGCGGTCTTCTTCCTGATCGTCGGCCTTGAGATCAAGCGCGAGTTCATCGAGGGCCAGCTCGCGACCTGGTCGCGGCGCGCCCTGCCCGCCATCGCCGCGCTCGGCGGCATGATCGTGCCGGCGCTGATCTATCTCGCGGTCGCCCGCGGCGATCCGGCGGCGATCCGCGGCTGGGCGATCCCGGCGGCGACCGACATCGCCTTCGCGCTCGGCGTGCTGGCGCTGCTCGGCTCGCGCGTGCCGGTCTCGCTCAAGATCTTCCTGACGGCGCTGGCGATTCTCGACGATCTCGGCGCCATCCTGATCATCGCCCTGTTCTATTCGGACCAGCTCTCGCTGGTCATGCTGGGCGGCGCGGCCGCCTGCCTCGCCGCGCTGACGCTGCTCAACCTGCGCAATGTCAGGTCGCTCTGGCCCTATCTCGTGGTCGGCGCCGTGCTCTGGCTCTTCGTGCTGAAATCCGGGATCCATGCCACGCTCGCCGGCGTCGCCCTGGCGCTGACCATCCCGCTCGGCGGCTACGGCACCGAGAGCGACGAGCCGGAGCACTCGCCGCTGCATACGCTGGAGCATTGGCTCCACCCCTATGTCTCCTATTTCATCGTGCCGATCTTCGGCTTCGCCAATGCCGGGGTCTCGATCGCCGGGATGACGCCCTATCTGCTGCTGACGCCGGTGCCGCTCGGCATCACGCTCGGGCTGTTCCTCGGCAAGCAGATCGGCGTGTTCGGCTTCGCCTGGCTCGCCGTGAAGCTGGGCCTGGGCACGAAGCCGGCCAAGGCGAGCTGGATGCAGATCTACGGCGTCTCGCTGCTCTGCGGCATCGGCTTCACCATGAGCCTGTTCATCGGCGCCCTCGCCTTCGAGGGCCATGAGGCGCTGCACAAGGCGACCAAGATCGGCGTGCTGGTCGGCTCGGCGATCTCCGCCGTGCTGGGCTATGTCGTGCTCCATATCGCCGGCGCCGCGCTCGCCAGGCCGGATGAGGAGCCGGTCAAGCCGGCGCCGTCGATCCTGGCGCGCAAGCGCCCGCGCTAGCGCTAGCGCCGATGCGCTAATTCGTCTGCACCAGCCGCCGCAGCCGCTCGCGCCGGGCGGAGCGGATATGCAGCCGGGCGGCCTCGTCCGCCGCGGCCGGGCTATGCGCCTCGATCGCGCTAACCAGCGCCTCATGCTCGGCATGGGCCTGCGCGGCCCGGACCGGGTCGAGCAGGGTCGAGGGGCCGAGCAACGCGCGCGCGTCGCGCAAGGCGTTCAGCGTCTTGAGCAGGTAGCGGTTATGGGCCGCGCCGTAGAGTGCCGAGTGGAAGCGCTCGTTATGGCGCGCCAGCTCCTGCGGGCGCGCGAGCAGATCGGCCTCGATGGCGAGGAGATCGCGCAGCGCCACGATCTCGCTGTCCGAGGCATGGCGCGCCGCGAAGGCTGCGGCCGTGCCCTCCAGCACCTCGCGCATCGCGTAGAGCTCGGAAACGGCCTGATGATCGAGCGAGGCGACGACCAGGGTGCGGGATTCGCGTGCGAAAAAGCCCTCGGCCTCGAGACGGCGCACCGCCTCGCGCAGCGGCGTGCGGCTCATCTGCATCCGGACCGCCAGATCCTCCTCGCGCAGCCGCATGCCGGGCCGCAGCTCGCCGGCCTCGATCGCGCCGCGCAGGCTGGCATAGGCCTGCGCCGCCAGCGACCCCGCGGGCTGAACATCGGCGAAATCCCCCAAGAGCATCCCTCCTCGCGCATTCCGCGCCCGTGATCGCGCGCCGGCCCCGGGAAATCAACGCTTGCCTCGGCCGGCTCCAGTTCAGTATACTTCGGTATACCGAATAAGTGAAAAGCTGGGAGGATACATGTCGCGGAATTTCGCAGGGCTGGCGCTCGGCCTGGCGCTCGCCACGGGCGGGCTCGTTACCGGCGCCAAGGCGCTGGACTGGCCGAACAAGACGATCGCCATGGTGGTGCCCTATGCCGCCGGCGGCGGCACCGACGTGATCGCCCGCGCCGTCGCGCAGAAGATGCAGGACCGGCTCGGCGTCGGCGTCGTGGTCGAGAACCGCGCCGGAGCGGGCGGCAATCTCGGCACGACCGCCGCGGCCCAGGCGGCCGCCGACGGCTATACCGTGCTGATCAGCAATATCGGCCCGATGGCGGTGAACCCGAGTCTGTTCAAGAACTTGCGGCATGATCCGGCCGAAGTGCTCGAACCGGTCACGCTGATCGCCAAGGCGCCGCTGCTGCTCCTGGTGCATCCCTCGGTGAAGGCCAATTCGGTGGCGGAGCTGATCGCCATGGCGAAGGCGCAGCCGGACACCCTGACCTACGGCACGGCCGGCCATGGCTCGGCCAACCATATCGCCACCGCGCTGTTCGAGCTGATGGCCAAGGTCAGCCTGAAACATGCGCCCTATCGCGGCGCCGGCCCTGCCCTCAACGACCTGATCGGCGGGCATATCCCGATGATGTTCGCGACGCTGCCCTCGGCGATCGGCCATGTGAATGGCGGCAGCCTGAAGGCGCTGGCCGTGACCACGCTGGAGCGGGCCCCTGCCCTGCCGAACGTGCCGACGCTCTCGGAAGCCGGCGTGCCCGGCTATGAGGCGAGCGGCTGGTACGGCGTCTTCGTGCGCAAGGGCACGCCGCAGCCGATCATCGACAAGCTGCGCAACGAGGTCGCGACCATCATCAACCTGCCGGAGGTGCGCAAGAATCTCGAGCTCGAAGGCGCCCAGCCGATCGGCAACACGCCGCAGGAATTCGGCGCCTTCGTCAAGGCCGAGCGCGAGAAATGGTCGAAGGTGGTGACCGAGGCGAATATCAAGGTCGAATAGCGCCAGCGTCCCGCCACTCCCCTGCCCACCAATCCTCTGCCCGCCAATCCCCTGCCCGCCGATCCCCTGCCCGCCTTGCCGCGCGCCTTGCGGGCAGCCTTACTTTCCGAACCGGACCAGATCATCATGACCGAAACGACAGCGACGAATGCGCCCCTGCAGCTCCTGGTCCTGGAAGGCGACGGCATCGGGCGCGAGATCTGCGGCGCCACGGTGCAGGTGCTGGATGCGGCGAGCCGTCTCTTCGGCTTCGCGCTGGCCTATGAGCAGGCCGAGATCGGCTTCACCGCGCTGGAGAAGCAGGGCACGACCTTCCCCGAGGCCGTGTTCGAGGCGGCCAGGCGCGCTGACGGCATCATCCTCGGCCCGGTCTCGCATAACGAGTATCCGCCGGCCGAGAAGGGCGGGCTCAACCCGTCCGGCCAGTTGCGCAAGCGGCTCGATCTCTACGCCAATATCCGGCCGGCGCGCTCGCGCGAGGGGTTCGAGCCGCGCTGCGGCAAGCCGCTCGATCTCGTGGTCGTGCGCGAGAACACCGAGGGCTTCTATTCGGACCGCTCGATGCATCTCGGCCCCGGCGAGATCATGCCGACGCCGGATCTCGCCCTCTCCTTCCGCAAGGTGACGCGCGAGGCCTCGCTGCGCATCGCCGAGAGCGCCTTCGCGCTCGCCATGCAGCGCCGGCGCAAGGTCACGGCCGTGCACAAGGCCAATGTCCTGCGCATCTCGGACGGGCTCTTCCTCGAATGCGTGCGCTCGGTCGCGGCGCGCTACCCGCAAGTCGCCTATGAGGAGAAGATCATCGACGCCATGGCGGCGCTGCTGGTGCGCGATGCCGGCGTCTTCGACGTGATCGTGACCACCAACATGTTCGGCGACATCCTCTCCGACCAGGCCTCGGAGATCTCCGGCAGCCTCGGCCTCGCCGCCTCGCTCAATGCCGGGCGCGAGCATGCGGTGGCGCAGGCCCAGCACGGCTCGGCGCCGGATATCGCCGGCCAGGACCGCGCCAATCCCTGCTCGCTGATCGGCTCGGCCGCGATGCTGCTGACCTGGCTCGGCGAGCGCCGCGGCAATGAGGCGCTGCTGCGCGCCGGGGCCGCGATCGAGCGCGCGCTCGACCTGACCATCCGCGTCCCCGAGCAGCGCACCGGCGATCTCGGCGGCCGGCTCGGCACGAAGGCCTTCACCGAGCGCGTGCTCGCGACCTTGCCGGAGGCGGCCAGGGCGGGCTGACCCAGCCTCGCCGCTCATCGCAAGGGGCGAAGAAGCGTCGAGCCGGAGACGACCAGCGTCCAAACAGCATCCGGCGTGCCCCGAACGATCGTCCGGTCTTTCCTGCAAGCGGCTGCGGAACTCCCAGCCGTTTGCAGGAGCTCTCCTATCCATATCGGTGCCTGCCAGGCCGGCGCCTAGCAGGCGCTACACGAGGCCGGCGTCGAGGCGGACTGGGTGATCGGCATCTCGATCGGTGCGGTCAACGCCAGCCTGATCGCCGGCAGCGCGTCCAGCGAGTTCTGGACGCGCATCGCGCGGGAGCTGCATCTCGCCTTCATCCCGGGCCTGCACCGGGCTGGGCCGGATGCTGCCCAACTGGAGCGCCATCACCAACGGGGTCAGACCCGCTCGGGGATTTCTTCCTGCACGAGCCGCCGCCCGCTGTGGCAAGCCGAGACGGAGATCGGGCTCGCATAACAGCCCGCTCAAGTCGATTTCCGGCAGGTTGCGAGCGGCTCGCGTCGATGCAATAGAGGCTTGGGTGCTCCGCTCGTTTGAGAGCGGGCAGGTTACTGCGCTGGTCGGGCCGCCAGCGCAGGAGACCTATGCGCATGACCCTGCCTGTTCCGGCCGATACCGTCCCCGCGATTCCTGTACCGCCTGGCTACCCCGAAGCTGCCTCCCGCGCGGAGGCCAGGCCATGAGCGGGACGTCCAGGGCAATCCGACCCTTTTCAACGCTCCGTGATTTCCTCCGCAACGAGACGGCCGGCGGACTCGTGCTTCTGGCGGCCGCGTTCCTGGCCATCATCATTGCCAACTCGGCGCTGGCTCCCGCCTATTTCGCGGCGTTGCAGGCCTACATCGGCCCGCTCAGCCTGTTGCATTGGATCAACGATGCCCTGATGGCCGTGTTCTTTCTGCGCGTCGGGCTCGAGATCAAGCGGGAGGTGCTCGACGGCCAGCTGTCGACCTGGTCGCGCCGGGCACTTCCTGGCGTCGCCGCCCTTGGCGGGATGATCGTGCCGGGTCTGATCTATGTCCTGATCAACCTCAGCGAGCCGGCCGCGCTGCGCGGCTGGGCGATTCCGGCTGCGACGGACATCGCCTTCGCCCTGGGCGTTCTGTCGCTGCTCGGGTCGCGCGTGCCGGGCTCGCTCAAGGTCTTTCTGGCCGCGCTCGCAATCATCGACGACCTCGGCGCGGTCATCATCATCGCGATATTCTATACGGCCGAGCTCGATGCCTACGCGCTTTTTGGCGCGATCTTCGTATTCGGCATCCTGCGCAGCCTGAATGCACTCGGCTATGATCGCCTGCCCCTCTATCTCGCCTTGGGCCTGGTCCTCTGGACGCTCGTGCTGATGTCGGGCGTGCATGCGACGATAGCCGGCGTGCTGCTGGCCCTGACCATCCCGATCAAGACCACGCCAGGAAGGCCCGAGGCGGCGCCCGCAGAGTCGCCGCTGCATCGCCTCGAACATGCTCTCCATGTCCCCGTCTGCTTCGTCATCATACCGATCTTCGGCTTCGCGAACGCCGGTGTTTCGTTCGCGAAGCTCAGCCCGGCGGTGATGTCGGACACCCTGGCGGTCGGCGTCGCCGCCGGTCTTCTCTTCGGCAAGCTCATCGGCGTGTTCGGCGCCGTCCTGCTGATGGAACGAAGCGGCTGGGCCGACCTGCCACCGAAAGCGACCTGGACGCAAATGTTCGGTGTCGCATTGCTCTGTGGCATCGGCTTCACTATGAGCCTGTTTATCGGATTATTGGCATTTGAAGACGCATCCATGCAGGACCGTGTGAAATACGGCATTCTGGCCGGCTCCCTCCTGGCCGGCCTATCGGGATACGTCGTGCTCCGCCTGGCGCGGCCGGGGAATTCTCGCTGACCACGCCCGCCGACAAACGCCCCAAAGAGAAGAGCATCCCATGCAAGCGCTCCTGAAAATCAGCCGGATCATCGACGCCATAAATGGCCAGATCGGCAAGAAAATCGCCTGGCTGATTCTGCTTGCCGTGATCATCGCGACGGTGAACGCGATCGTCAGAAAGCTGTTCAACGTCTCCTCGAACGCCTGGCTCGAGCTGCAATGGATGCTGTTCGGCGCGGTCTTCCTGATGTGCGCGTCCTGGACGCTGCAACTAAAGGAGCATATCCGCATCGACATCGTGAACAGCATGCTGCCGAAGCGCGTGCGCCAATGGATCGACCTCCTCGGCCACCTTTTCTTCCTGCTGCCGTTCACGGTGCTGATTGTCTACCATTCCTGGCCCTTCTTCCTGCGCTCCTACGCCATCAACGAGCAGTCCCTCTCGGCGGGCGGCCTGGCGCAATGGCCGGCAAAGGGCCTCGTGGTCGTCGGCTTCGTGATGCTGACCTTCCAGGGCATCTCCGAGGTGATCAAGCAGATCGCCATCATGACCGGACACCTCGAGGACGAAGAGGTGGCGAGCGGCCATGCCGCCGCGGCCGAGGCGGAAGCGCAACGCCTGCTCGACCAGGCGAAGGCGCAGGGCCTGGCCTCCTGAGCAACGCAGCGGAAGAATTTCGGAAGAAGCATCCATGACCCTGTCCCGCCTTCCGCGCGCCGCCGGCCCGCTGCTGACGCTCACGCTCGCCGCCTTCCTGTGCCTGAATATGGGCGAGGCCCATGCCGCCGGACTCGGCGACTTCCTGCGCGCCAACATGGCGCCCGTGATGTTCGCGACGCTGGTCGTCTTCCTGCTGCTCGGCTATCCGGTCGCGTTCGCGCTCGCCGCCAACGGCCTGCTCTTCGCGCTGGTCGGCATCGATCTCGGGATGTTCCAGGAGAACTTCCTGCAGGCGCTGCCTGAGCGCATCTACGGCACGATGAACAACGACGTGCTGCTCGCCATCCCGTTCTTCACCTTCATGGGTCTGGTGCTCGAGCGCTCAGGCATGGCCGAGGACCTGCTCGATACGATCGGCCAGCTTTTCGGGCCGATCCGCGGCGGTCTCGCCTATGCGGTCATCTTCGTCGGCGCTCTGCTCGCCGCCACCACCGGCGTGGTCGCGGCCTCGGTGATCTCGATGGGCCTGATCTCGCTGCCGATCATGCTGCGCTACGGCTATGACCGCCGCCTCGCCTCCGGCGTGATCGCAGCCTCCGGCACATTGGCGCAGATCATCCCGCCCTCCCTCGTCCTGATCGTGCTCGCCGACCAGCTCGGCCGCTCGGTCGGCGACATGTACGAGGGCGCCTTCATCCCCGGCCTGGTGCTGGCGGCGCTCTATGCCGGCTATGTCTTCCTCGTCACCATCATCTACCCGAAGCGCGCACCCGGCCTGCCGCCCGAGGCGCAGACGCTGCGCGACCCCGATGGCAAGACGCGGCGCTTTTCGCTGCTGGTGGTGACGATCCTCTCGCTCGCCATCGCCTATGCCTACATGAAGCTCTATACGAAGGTGGCGCCCGGCGCCGATTTCGTCGTGCTGACCATGTCGATCATGGTCGCCGTCTCCTTCGTCATCGCCGTGCTGAACCGGCTCCTCGGCCTCAAGCTGCTGTCCCGCATGACCGAGCAGGTCATCTTCGTGATGGTGCCGCCGCTGGCGCTGATCTTCCTGGTGCTGGGCACGATCTTCATCGGCGTCGCGACCCCGACCGAGGGCGGCGCGATGGGCGCGGCGGGCGCGATCCTGCTCGCCTTCGGCAAGCGGCGCATGACCTTCGACCTGCTCAAGCAGGCGACGGAATCGACCGCCAAGCTCTCGGCCTTCGTGCTGTTCATCCTGGTCGGCGCGCGCGTGTTCTCGCTGACCTTCTACGGGGTCAACGGCCATGTCTGGGTCGAGCACCTGCTCGTCGGCCTGCCGGGCGGCGCGACCGGCTTCCTGATCGTCGTCAACGTGATGGTGTTCCTGCTCGCCTTCTTCCTCGACTTCTTCGAGCTGGCTTTCATCATCGTGCCCCTGCTCGGGCCCGCCGCGGACAAGCTCGGGATCGACCTGATCTGGTTCGGCGTCATCCTCGGCGTGAACATGCAGACCTCGTTCATGCACCCGCCCTTCGGCTTCGCGCTATTCTTCCTCCGCTCCGTCGCACCCAAGGCGGCCTACAAGGACAAGATCACGGGCAAGCAGATGGAGCCGGTCACGACCGCGCAGATCTACTGGGGCGCCGTGCCCTTCGTGGTGATCCAGCTCATCATGGTGGCGCTCGTCGTGCTCTTTCCGCAAATGGTGATGCACTACAAGGCATCGGCCGTGCAGCTCGACCAGAAGGCGATCGACAAGCAATTCGACTCGATCCAGATCCCGGGACTTGGCCCGGGCGGCAGATTGCCTGGGCTGGACATGAACTCCCCACCCCCGCTCAATCTGAAATAGGTCGCCTTGGATGCTGCCGGGCTCATGAGCCCCCGGCAGCATCCGGCCCCCGGCGGAATGATCCGGTCACCGGCCCCCAGACCGAAAGCCTGCAAGGAGGCTGCGTCCGCTCTTGCGCTGCACCGCCCAATGCTTTCGCATCAGGGACGGTTCGACCTTTCCCTCGGCCGAAAGCTCAACACGTCACCCGTTGTCGTCCCTTGCTGGTCGTGCAGCGCTGCCGCGCGCACCGCATCGAATGCGGCATGAAGCCGCTCCGCATCCGCGGCCTCGCGGAAGAACCAGGGACCGCCATTCTCGAGCGGTCGCCAGCCAGGCTGGAGACGCTGAATGTCCTGATAGGCGCGGCGCGCCTCGTCCGCGTGGCCGTTCTCATGCGCGGCCATCAGGATCGAATGGTGGCAGCCGGCATAATCGGGCAGCCGCGCCGCGCAGATGCGGAGCTCCGGGAGAGCTTCCTCGGACCGTCCCGCCATCAGCAGGGCACGGCCCAGCACCGAGTAGACGGTGGGCGGGGAATAGGGATCGAAGCGCAACATGCGCCGCATCACCTCCACCGCCTCGTCCGGATGCCCTCCTTGCGCCAGCACCTCGCTGCAGGTGACGCACTCGTTGACGCCGGCCGTCCAGGCTCCGGTCAGCGCCATGCGCGCGGTGAGAACCGCCTTGTCCCAGCGCGCGCACAGATAAAGGCAATAGGCCAGGCGTGAGAGGCAGAGCGGGGAATCGGGCGCGAGCACCGCACCATGGCGCGCCAGCGCCAGCGCCCGGTCCCGGGCGGCCTCGCCCTTCAGCGCCCCCCAGCCGTAGGTCAGTCCGCGCTGCACCACATAGGCTTGCCAGGCATAGGCCGGGGCGTAGTCGGGATCGAGCGCGATGGCGCGTTCGAGCAGGGCCTGAGCCGTGGCCGTGTCAGTCTCGGTGCCGCGCTGGTGGTGATCCGCGGCCAGAAGACAGAGCTCGCGCGCATTCAAGGCGGCCGGCGCCTTGTGCCTCGCGCGTCGACGGCTCTCCGACGCCGCCTGGCGCGCGATATGGTGGGCGAGCGGGATGGCCAGCCTCTCGCTCATTGCGGCGAGGTCACTGAGCGGCTGGTCGATCGGCTCGGTCCAGATCACCACCCCCGTCTCGGCATCCTCCAGCAGGACCGAAGCGCGCAGATGCCCGTGAACCACACGCGCGTCGCTGCGGACGCGGTAGCCTTCCGAGCCGGCGCCGCCACCGACGCGGACCACCCGCAGTTCCTCGAAACGGGCAAGCTGAAGGAACAGCTCACCCCAGATCTCCTCCAGCAGAGCCGCGTCCGCGTCATGCGCCGCGGAAACGCGCTCGATCAGGATCAGCTCGCGGCGGGTCGTCTCGGCATCGATCGCGGCGGCGGCCGGCTGGGCAGCCGGTCGCGGAATCGGACTGGGCTCGATGCTCTGCTTCTCGACATCCGCGCTGAGGATATAGCCGCGCCGCGGCACGGTCCGGAGCACGTGATTTGCGCGGTCTCCGAGCGCACGCCGCAGATCGCTGACGCATTGGGTCAGGCTGTCGTCGCTCACGATCAGGCCCGGCCACAGAGCCTCGAACAGGGCCTCGCGGGAGTGAAGCCGGCCGGGATGGTCGAGGAGATAGGACAGCAGCGAGAACGCCTTGGGGCGCAATGCGAGGTCGGCCCCGTCGAGGCCGCGCAAGGTGCCGCGGCCCAGGTCCAAGGAGAACTGGTCGAACCGGTAGATGATCCTTGACTGCTGCGACCCCGGCATAGTGCGAGCCTTCTTATTCCAATTAAAATATTGGCTGCGAACGACTTCCGAATGATTTCCGAACAAGAAGAAGATCACACTTTCGGGAAGAATTCACTCCTGTTTCAGGACGCCGTCCCCACCAGCGCATAGAACGCTCGTCATTGGCCGCGAAGATCTCCGAGCGGGATTGCTTGACCCGCTTCCGCGACTGCACGGCCGATACCAGTATCCCGTCGAGCAAGATCGATGCCGCATTCCGAGGAGCAATCGCAGTTCGGAGGCCGAAAGGCGCCCGCCGGCCGCGAAAGCGGCGAACAGGCCCCGGCCTGCGCAGACCCGCTCAGAAAGGAACCATGACATGACCGAGATCACCGCATCCCGCCGCAACCTGCTGCGTCTCGCCGGCGGAGCCGTCGCGGCGTCCGCCGTCCTCTCCGCCAACGAGGCCCTTGCCTATCAGGGCAACATGGAGCGCGCGCTGTCGTCGCTCTACAGCTCGCTCGGCTCGCTTCGCGAGGCGACCTCCGACAAGGGCGGCCACAAGGCCAAGGCCGTTCAGCTGATCCAGCAGGCGATCGGCCAGGTGCAGGCCGGCATCGATTTCGCCGCCGAAAGGTTCGGCGACTGACCGCGCCGACAGAGGGCGCGGCAAAGCCGAATTCCGGATCAAGCGAACGGGCGCGACGCTGAAGCGTGGCGGCACCACCCAGACCTGCCAGAGCCGATGACGGAGGCTTCGATGAAGACGATCGTGAATCTGCGTGCGCTCGGACTGCTCGGCGTGGTCGCCCTCCTGTTTTCGGCGGCGGCAGCGTCATCGTCGACTGCGGCGGCCTCCTTCGATTGCCGCAACGCCTCGCTGCCGGCCGAGAAAAGGATCTGCGCCGACGCCAATCTGGCCAGCCTCGATGAGAGAACGGCCGGCATGTACTTCGTGATCGTCGGCAGCGGCGCACCGGCCGCGACGGTTGCCCGGGTGAAGCAGATGCAAAGCCGCTTCATCGCCCGCCGCAACGCCTGCCAAGCGAACACCGACTGCCTGGTCGATGCCTATACCGACCAGATGATGTTCCTGAGGAACGAGAAGAGCACTCTCGGCCTCTGATGACGAACGACCAACCTGGAGCCTCGTGATGACCCGTCTTGCTGTCCTGCCGGCGCTTGCCGGCATCGCCCTGATGCTGGGCGCCTGCCAATCGGTCCCGGAGAAAATCGAGAACAAGGAGGACCTGCTCGCCGCCGCCGGCTTCACGGCCCAGCCCGCCAACACGCCGCAGCGCCAGGCCTCGATGCGCAAGCTGCCGCCCAACAAGTTCGTCCGGCAGGCGAATGGCAACGACTTTGTCTACGTCTATGCCGATCCGGTGGTCTGCCAATGCGTCTATGTCGGCGACCAGAATGCCTATGGCCAGTACCGGCAAATGGTCTTCCAGAAGAACCTCGCGGACGAGCGGCGCATGACCGCCTCGATGGCTCAGGATTCCTTCGATTTCGGCCCCTGGGGGCCGTGGGGATCGGTCGTCATCTACTGAACGGCCAAGTCTCCTGAACGGCCAAGTCTGCTGAACTGCCAAGTCCGATGAACGGCGAAACCGACGAACATCACGGGGAATTCGACCATGCTTTCACTGACCAGGGCGGCCGCCGCCGCGACATTGCTCGCGCTCTTCGCTTCCGCCTCGCCCACTTCCGCCATGCCCATGACCGCCATGCCCATCACCGGTGCCGGCGATGCCGGCTCTCTCCTGGTCGAGGTCGCCGATGGCTGCGGCCCGAACCGCTATCGCGGGCCGGGCGGCGCCTGCCATCGCTACGGCACCGGCCCCTATCCCGGCGGCTTCTACGAGCCGCGCCTGGCCTATCGCGGCAATGGTTGCCCGCCCGGCTTCTGGCGCGGTCCCTGGGGCCATTGCCGCGACACGCCCTATCATGGCCGCCTGCCCGGCGGCGGCTGGCAGTAGCTCAAGCCGGCCGGCGCCCATGGAAGGGCGCCTGGCGGGGGCGGGAATGCAGCCCTTCCCCCCGCAATCTTGCCCGGCGGTCTTGCCCGGCATTCTTGCCCGGGCTGGCCGCCCGTCCGCCGCAGATCAAGGGAACCGCTCGTCATGACGCTCACGACGCTGGCCTGGCTCGCGATGGCGGCCTATGCCCTCCACATCATGGAGGAGTTCTCCTTCGACTGGCGCGGCTGGGCTCGCGCGGTCATCAAGCTGCCGGTCGAATGGAGTGACTTCTACGTCACCAACGCCATCGTCATCGCCCTCGGTATCGCCCAGGCGATGCTGGCAGACAGCCTCGCGCTGGCACCGCTGATCTTCGCCTCGCTGATGCTGATCAACGCCGTCTTCTTCCATATCGGGCCGATGCTGCTGACACGCGGACGCTTTTCGCCAGGCACCGCCACGGCGGTGCTGCTGTTCCTGCCGGCAGCATGGGCTATCTGGGCGCGCGCAGCCGCGGAGGGCGCACTCTCGCTTCCGGTTGCGGCAGGCGCCCTTGCAGGCGGCGCCGCGATCATGGCCTACCCGATCATCATGCTCCACCTGCGGTCATGGCCCTATTTCAAGCAGAGCTGAGTTCGTCCCGCATGCGGGACCGATCCGCTTCGAGGGATTGCAGGCCGTCCAAACCATCCTCATCGACGCCAGGGAGACCCAGCATGGACCTTCTTCTCGCCTTCGCCCCATTTGTCGCCTTCGCCCTCGGCGTCTCGCTTCTGGGTTCGCAAGCCGCCCTGATCCTCGGCGCCCTGGCGTCGGCTGCCGTCGTCCTGCATGGGCGCCTGCGGGGCAAGGCGCCCAAGATCCTGGAGCTCGGCTCCCTTCTGCTGTTTCTCGGGCTGGCAGCCGTCGAGAGCTTCGCCAAGGTCGATCTTTCGCTGGTCGCGGCGAAATTCTGGGTCGATCTCGGGCTGCTGCTGATCGTCGTCCTGTCGATCGCGATCGGGCGCCCCTTCACCATCCAGTACGCCAAGGAGAGCGTCGCGCCCGCCTTCTGGGACAGCCCCGAATTCATCAGGAAGAACGTGGTGATCTCGGCCGCCTGGGCATGCGCCTTCCTGGCGATGGTCCTGGCGGAGCTTGCCATGATGCTGTGGCCGGCGCTGCCGCACCGGCTCCCGATTCTCGTCATCGTCGTCGCGCTGGTGGGAGCCTTCAAGTTCACGGAATATTACCGCAAGGCCGGCCCGGCGCTTGCACCGCCGCAAGGCTGAAGCGGGGCTGCCGACCCGGCATCCGTCTTGCCCTCTTAGCCCCGGAGACGCTCCGATGTCGCCAGCTTCGGCATCCATCCTGATCGTCGGCGCAGGACCGGTCGGCCTGTCGCTGGCCATCCAGCTGGCCCGTCACGGCGTTCGCCCGCGCGTGATCGACGCTGCCGCCGCCCCCTCCCCGTTCTGCCGGGCGATCGGCGTCTCGCCACGCACGCTCGAGATCTTCGAGGCCATGGGCGTCGCCCGCGATATCCTGGCGGCCGGCCTGCAGATCACCGGCCGCCGCTCGGTCCTCCATCGCGGAGCCGACGCGATCGTCCATGACGAGACGATCGACCTGAGCGACCTGCCCTACAGCCATTACGGCGTGCCGCAGGATCGCACCGAGGCGGTGCTTGAGGAGCATCTGCGGCGGCGTGGAATCCTGGTCGAGCGTTCTTGCCGGCTGACCGGGTTGAGCCAGGAGGCGGAGGGAATTGCCGTCGCGCTGGAGCGGCAGGGCCAGGTCGAGCAGCGGCGCTACGATTATGTCGTCGGCTGCGACGGCGCCCATAGCGCCGTCCGCAAGGCGCTGGGCCTTGCCTTTGAGGGGAGCGCCTTTCCCTATGAATTCATGCTCGGCGATGTCTCGATCGACTGGGACCTGCCGCGTGGCATGACGCTTCAGGCGATCAGGCCCGCGAGCGATGGCCCGCCGGATTTCTTCGTCGCCATCCCCCTCACCGAGCGCGGGCGCTATCGGGTGTCGATGATGGCGCCGCTCGAGCCTGGCGCCGCGCCCGACGCAGGGTCTGACGCAAAGTCCGGCGAAACCATCGCGCATGGCATCCAGTCCGAGCGTCCGGGGGCGGCGCTGGCGCAGCTCCAGGAGGTCTCGGACAGGCTGGTGCCTGGAGCATTTTCGAGCGAAGTGGGTACCGGTTCGCGTGAAGAAAATGCGTCAAAGCAAATAGATAGAGCATCTTCGCGATTCGGAGAAACGCGACGATGCTCTGGCCCACCGGTTCTGTCGGACATGCGCTGGTCCTCGGTGTTCCGGATCAGCATGCGGCTGGCGGAGCGCTACCGTGTCGGGAATGTCTTCCTGGCCGGCGATGCCTGCCACATCCATCCACCGACCGGCGGACAGGGCATGAACACCGGCATCCAGGATGCCTATAACCTCGCCTGGAAGCTCGCGGCCGTCGCGCAAGGCCAGGCCGGGCCCGCCTTGCTGGACAGCTATGAGGCGGAACGGCGCCCGGTCGCCGCTGACGTCATCGAGGACACCGTCAGGCGCAGCATGAATTTCGGCAAGCCGGCCGAGCCGCCGGACCGGCTGCACGACACCCAGATCCTGGTGAGCTACGCCTCCGGCCCGCTCGCGGGCGGCGAAGCCGGCTTCCGGCTGAGGCCCGGCGATCGCATTCCGGATGTCCAGGGCCTGCGGCAGCGGGCGACGGGCTTCCCCCTGCGGCTGTTCGACCTGACGAGGAAGCCCGGCTTCACCTTGCTGGCCTGGCCGGACCTCGCGGCGCGCGACCGGCTCGAGGCCATCGCCGCCCGACTGGCGTGGGCCTGGCCGGGCCTGTTCACGGCGATCGCCCTGCTGCCGGCGGGCCAGGATTGGGATGATCCGCCCGGCGTGACGGTGGTCACGGATGCAGGCGACGCCGTCGCCGCGCTGTTTGGCGATGCCAGGCGGGCGGCCGTGCTGATCCGGCCCGATGGCTACATTGCCCTGATCGACGCGCTGACGGAGGAAGCGCTGCTCGCCTACCTTTCGACGGTCGCCGGCCTGAAGCATCGCTGAAGGCGCCGGGAGCCGATCAATCTCGCCCGATCCAGCGCATAACGGCAGGATCGGGAACGCGGTCTTCCGTTCGCCGGCAGCCTTGCGCCGTTGCGAGCTTGGCTGCGATGACGGCACAGGCTATCGATCCGGGCGAAGGCGCTGCAGCTGGCGCGCCGCGTTCATGCAGACACATCCGGATCTCAGATGATGACGACCGCCACAGCCGAGCATCGCAGTTTCGAAGCCGACGTCGCCCGCCTCCTGCACATGATGGTTCACTCGGTCTATTCCGACCGGGACGTCTTCCTGCGCGAGCTGATCTCGAATGCCGCCGACGCCTGCGAGAAGCTGCGCTACGAGGCGATCGCCAGTCCCGAGCTGCTGGGCGACGAGCCGAAGCTGGCCATCACCATCACGGCCGATGGCGAGGCCGGCCGGCTCGTCATCGCCGATAACGGCATCGGCATGAGCCGCGACGAGATGGTCGAGGCGCTCGGCACGATTGCCCGCTCGGGCACGCGCAGCTTCATGGATCGCGTCGCGGCGGCCGAGGGCAAGGAGGGCGCCCAGCTCATCGGCCAGTTCGGCGTCGGCTTCTACTCGGCCTTCATGGTCGCCGCCGAGGTCGAGGTCGTCAGCCGCCGCGCCGGCAGCAGCGAGGCCTGGGCCTGGTCCTCCGACGGCAAGGGCGAGTTCACGGTCGCGCCTGTCGCATTGGAGGAGGCTCCCCCGCGCGGCACGCGGGTGACGCTTCGGCTGATGGACGACGCCAAGTCCTACACCGAGCGCTGGACGCTGGAGCGCATCGTCAAGGAGCAGTCCGGCCACGTCCCGGTGCCGATCGCGCTGGTCGAGAAACCCGGCGCGGAGGCGACGACGCTCGCCGACGGAGCCGCGCTCTGGACCAGGCCGAAAAGCGAGATCACGGCCGAGGAGTACGCCGATTTCTACCGCAGCGTCGCCGGGCAGTACGACGAGCCTGCCGCGACCGTTCATTTCCGGGCCGAAGGGCGGCACGAATACACCGTGCTCACCTTCGTCCCGGGAGCACGGCCGTTCGATCTGTTCGACGCCGACCGCAAGGGCCGGATCAAGCTCTACGTGAAGCGCATCTTCATCACCGACGAAGCCGAGCTGATGCCGCGCTATCTGCGCTTCGTCCGCGGCATCGTCGACACCGCGGACCTGCCGCTCAACGTTTCGCGCGAGATGATCCAGGACAGCCCGCTGCTCGGCGCAATCAAGAAGGGCGTCACCAATCGCGTGCTGGCCGATCTGGCGAAGCTGGCCGAGAATGATGCCGAGACCTTCGCGAAGATCTGGGAGAATTTCGGGGCGGTCATCAAGGAGGGACTTTACGAGGATTTCGAACGCCGGGCGCAGCTGCTCGGCCTCGCGCGTTTCCGGACCACGGGCTCCGGCGAGGGCGTGCGCAGCCTCAAGGACTATGTCTCTGCGATCAAGGACAATCAGACCGCGATCTACTACATCGCCGGCGACGATTCCGGCAGGATCGCGACTTCGCCGCAGCTCGAAGGCTTCCGGGCACGCGGCATCGAAGTGCTCCTGCTATCGGACCCGGTCGACAGCTTCTGGGTTTCGTCCTCGCCCGATTTCGAAGGCAAGCCGTTCAAGTCGGTGACGCAGGGGGCGGCCGATCTCGGGCTGATCCCGCTGCTTGATGGCGTCGCGCCGCCTGCCGTCGACACCAGCGCACAGGTCGGCTCCCTGCTGGCGGCCATGAAGGACTTGCTGGGCGACGACGTCACCGATGTGCGCGCCTCGGAGCGGCTGACCGACAGCGCGGTCTGCCTGGTGGCGCCGGATAGCGGGCCGGATCGCCAGTTCGAGCGTCTTCTCAGCGCAGCGGGTCGAGGCGAAAGCGCGGCAAAGCCGATCCTGGAGGTCAATCCGCGGCACGCCATGATCACGGCGCTCGCCGAAGTCGACGACGCCGCATTGCGGGGCGACGTCGCCCATCTTCTCCTCGACACTGCGCGCGTGCTGGACGGGGAACGCCCCGCCGATGCCGGCGCATTTGCCGAACGACTGAGCCGCATCATCGCGAGAACCATCGACAAGAGCTGACCGCGGCGGATCTACGCGTCGCTCCTCAGCGGTGACGTGCGGCCTCGTCAGGCGCCATCTCGCGCGCCCTTCGATCCTCCGTTCGCTGCTCTGCTACCGAAAGCATTCGTGCAGGATCTTGAGGCCAGGCTCGATCTGGTCCGTCCGGATCGCGCCGAAGCCCAGAACGAGGCCCGCTCGCGGGGCTTCGGTCACGGCGAAGGAGACCAGCCGATGCACGGCGACGCCTCTTTCGCGGGCGCGGCCTGCGACCAGTTCGAGTTCGGCGGCGGACAGATGTTTGGCGGTCGCGGTCAGATGCAGCCCCGTTTCGGACGGAACGACATCGAGATGCTCGCGAAAATCCCGGCGGATCGCAGCTTCGATCAGGCGGCGCCGGCTGCGATACACTGCGCCGGCCTTGCGGATATGGCGCGCGAAGCCGCCGCCGGCAATGAAGTTGCCGAGCACGTTCTGGAGCAGTTCCGGCGCATACCAGTCCGAAACGTATTTGGCCTTCCTCAACGCCGGCAGGAGTGAGGCCGGAGCGAACAGGAAGCCGAGGCGGATCGATGGCGACAGCGTCTTGGAGAACGATCCCACATAGATCACGCGTCCTGCCGCATCGATCGTCTGCAGCGGCTCGAGGGGACGGCCAACGAAGCGAAACTCGCTGTCATAGTCATCCTCGATGATCAGCGCGTCGCGGCGCTCCGCCCATTGCAGCAACGCCCGCCGACGGCGCATGCTCATGACGACGCCCAGCGGATATTGGTGGGACGGCGTGACATAGACGGCGCGCGCATCGTTCGGGAGCCGGTCGACCACGATCCCTTCATGGTCCACGGGCACGCCGGCGACCTGCAGGCCCAGCGACCTGAACAGATGCCGCGGCGGTTCGTAGCCCGGATCCTCGACCGCAATCGTATCGCCGGGCGTGAGCACGACCCGCGCGACGATGTCCAACGCCTGCTGGGTTCCGCTCGTGATCAGGATGCGGTCCTCGGACGCGTCGATGCCGCGCGATACCGCGACATGCCGCGCGATCGCCGAGCGGAGAAGGCTGGCGCCGCCCGGCTGTCCGTAGATCATCGCGGATGTCTCGGCAGCCCGCAGTTCGCGTCCGACGAGCCGTCGCCAACTGCGATGAGGAAACAGCGCGCCATCCGGCAGGCCGGTGCGAAAATCATAGATGGCGGGCCGATCGAAGGCGGTGGGGAGCACGACCGTATCCCAGATCGGGCGGGGCGATATCGCATCCGCCGCCTGGATCGCCGGAGCTTCATCGCGCTTCTGGCCTGCCATCGCCGAGCTGACGAAGGTTCCCGATCCGGCCGCCGTCCTGACGAAGCCCTCCCCGGCCAGCCGCTCGTAGGCGATCGTGACGGTCAGCCGCGAGACCGAGAGGGTGCGAGCGAGCTCGCGGCTCGGCGGCAGCCGATCGCCCGGGCGCAGCCGGCCGTCGAGGATCGCGCGCCGGACCTGACGGTAGATCTGCCCGGTGAGATCGGTCTGCCCGTCGAGCCTGATGTGAAGCGTCACGATCGGCCTCATGTGGAAATTGGACTTATCAACTTAACATAAACTGGACCTTCCAACGATCCAATCCTGCGGCGACAAATCGCTCCCGACGGCAGGGACAGGTCTGGCGGCCCGGACCTGCCGGCGCGATCGATGGATATCGGGCGTTGGAGCCCCCACCAGCAACGGAGCAGAGATGGCCGGCCAGGACGAGGTCTTCAGTTATGTCAGCTATATCCGCGCCACACCGGACGCGGTCTTCGAGGCCATCACACGTCCCGAACGATCGAGACAGTTCTGGGAGCATGAGAACATCTCGGATTGGCAGCCGGGATCGCAGTGGCGGCATGTCCGCGACAACCCCGAGCGTCCCGTCGAGATCGTCGGCGAGGTGATCGAAGCGGCCTCGCCGCACCGGCTCGTCACCAGCTGGGCCGCGGCGTCCCAGGCGGACGATCCGGCCAGCTACAGCCGCGTCACCTACGAGATCGAGGATTTCGGATCCCTCACCCGCCTGACCGTGACGCATGATCGCCTCCAGTCCGGAAGCGGCATGGCCACCGGCATCAGCAGGGGGTGGCCCCTCGTCCTGTCCAGCCTGAAGTCCTTCCTGGAAACGGCGCGTGGCCTCGACCTGGCCGCGAAGCCGAAGGCGGCCTGACCGCCTCGATAGCGCATTTGGACAAGCGATCCGCGTCGTCCGCCCGATTCCCCCAACTGAGAATGGAATTCCCCATGGTCGATATTCTGCATCGCGTCGGCATCGACGCCTCTCCGAGCGACGTTTTCCAGGCGCTCACCACGCTCGATCGGCTCAACGCCTGGTGGACGAACGATACGACGGGCGATCCCCGGATCGACGGCGTGATCCATTTCCAGTTCGGCGACCGCGGCTTCTTCGACATGAAGGTCGTGGGACTGGAGCCCGGCAAGCGCGTGCTGTGGGAAGTGATCGCGGGCCCGGGCGAATGGATCGGCACCGAGGTCAGCTGGGAGCTGAAGCCCCATGGCGATGCGACGACGATTATGTTCAAGCATCAGGGCTGGCGGGAACCCGTCGAGTTCATGCACCATTGCAGCACCAAATGGGCCACCTTCCTGCTGAGCCTGAAGGCAAGCCTGGAAACCGGCAAGGGCGCCCCGTTCCCCGACGATGTCCGCATCAGTGTCGATGCCGATTGAGGCCGCCACCAGCCGCAATAGGTGTCGCCAAGCCATGGGCCGGGACTGCGCGGCTGCTTCTCCGTGGCCTCGCGCGCGTCGGTAGCGGCCCGATCTGCGCCGCCTTTCGTGGCAGGATCGGCAGCCAGTTTGCTCGCCACTGACGGTAGCATCCGCAGCCGCGCCGTCCCGGTCGCCGGCAGGCGACTGCGTGATCGTGTTACGAAGCCGTGGCGGCCGACACCAGGCCCAAACCGGTGACGAAGGTCATGGGAGACCTTCGTCACCCGACGCTGCCGCGTTCCACCTCCGAGCTGCAGCGCCAGAGACTACGGAACTCAAGGCCAACCGGGCACGGCAATTTCCAGCATAGCTCGGACATAGCCCCCAGGCGGCCTGGGGCGCTTCCAAAGGATCAGTCGAACCAGCCGGGCGTCCATCGAGAGTGTCCTGCTGGCCTCTCTCGATCTATCGTATTGTAAATGGTCGATCTGATTGTAGTCTGAAAGGCAGGGAGGAGCACGCGGCCGAGATGTCGTCACGCGTGCCGGAACGGTTATGTTCGCTGGACATAATTTCCAGTTGGTCGCGCTCTCGGTAGCGATCGCGATCACGGGCGGATATACGGGGTTCGGGCTGGCGGCCCGCGTGCGGGGCACGCGACGGAGCCGCAGGATGCTGCTGGCCGGAGCGGCCGGGCTGCTCGCCGTCAGCATCTGGACGATGCATTTCGTCGGCATGCTCGCCGCCCCGATCCCGACCGATGCGGTCTATCTCGTCCTGCCGACCATAGTCTCCTTCCTGATCTGCGCGCTGGTGGTCGGCGTCTCGCTGTTCTTCGTCTCCATCGGCCCGGATTCCAATCCTCGCATCGCCGCCTCCGCGCTCCTGCTCGGCCTCGGCATCGTCTCCATGCATTATGTCGGCGTGCACGGCCTCGCCGGGAACTTCGCCGTCGAGCACGATATCCGCTTCGTCCTTCTT
The DNA here is from genome assembly GCF_004341515.1 of Allobosea sp. BK604. GTDB lineage: Bacteria > Pseudomonadota > Alphaproteobacteria > Rhizobiales > Beijerinckiaceae > Allobosea. The sequence goes on along the minus strand of NZ_SLZF01000016.1, from coordinate 133,167 downwards.
GCCGGAGCGATCGCGGTCGGTGCCGGCTACGGGGGCCTGCGCATCTTCCTCGCCCGACACGGCGGCACGCGGCTCTTGCTCAGCGCCGTCGCCTTCGGCATCGCCGTCTCCGGCATGCACTACACCGCGATGCTCGGCATGCGCTTCGTGCCCGGCGGCCACGCCCATATGGCGATGGATGGCGGTCTCTCCGCCTCGCCCCAGGTCCTGGCGCCGATCGTCGCGCTGCTCTGCTTCCTGATCGTCGCCAGCTTCCTGCTCTTCCTCGTGCCGGAACCGCGGCTGCAAAGCTTGCCCGCCATGGCGTCCGGCCCCTCTGGTCGCGAGCTCGACGACCCCGGCCTCGCGGACATCGACGGCCGGGATCGGCACGCCAACGTTGTGCAGCCGCTACCGCTCGGCGGCCTCGGCCAGCCGCGCCCAGCGCGAGCCGGCAAGGTACCGGTCGAGGTCCCCGACGGCACCCAGCTCATCGATGCCGCCGAGATCCGCAGCATCCGCGCCAACGCGCATTACACCTATGTCCATGACGGCGCGCGCGAACGGCTGAGTCCCTGGTCGATCTCCCAGGCCGAGGCCGCGCTCGATGCCGAGATCTTCGTCCGCGTCCATCGCAGCCATATCGTCGCGGTGCAGCATGTGACGCTGATCCGCAAGGAGGGCGACGGCGCCGTCGTCGAACTCGGCGGCCTCAGCCCGCATCGCGTGCCGGTGAGCCGCGCCAAGATCGCCGAGGTGAAGGCGCGGCTCGGCTTGCTGCACGGCATCTCGAGATAGGTCAAGGCGTTTGCCGCAATTCGTGCGGAAAACGCCGCAACTCGTGCGAAATCCGGCGCCTTGTGCACGATCGCTTGTCCGCAGTTTAGAGCCGGAACAGCTTCAAGGAACGTCCTGACCCCGGCCGCCGATGGGCTGCCGCGAGGTTTTCAAGAGGCGGTTCGGAGGAAGCATGATCCCGGGACCCTTCACCTATCACCGGCCGGAATCCGTCCAGGAGGCGGTCAGGCTGCTCGGCGAACTCGGCGAGGAAGCGCGGCCGCTGGCCGGCGGCCACAGCCTGATCCCGATGATGAAGCTCAGGCTCGCCACGCCCGAGCACCTGATCGACCTGCACGGCATCGGCGATCTCAAGGGCATCTCGCGCGAGGGCGACCACATCGTCATCCGCGCGATGACGACGCAGCACGAATTGCTGGCTTCCGACCTGATCGCCGCCTCCCTGCCCATTCTGCACGAGACCGCGCTGCTGATCGCCGATCCGCAGGTGCGCTATTGCGGTACGATCGGCGGAAATGTCGCCAATGGCGACCCCGGCAACGACATGCCGGGCCTGATGCTCACCCTCGACGCGACCTATGAATTGCAGGGGCCGGAGGGCAGGCGCAGCGTCGCGGCCCGCGAGTTCTACCAGGGCGCCTATTTCACCGCACTGGAGCCGGGCGAGATCCTCACCGCCGTGTCCGTGCCGGTTCCGCCCGCGGGTCACGGCTACGCCTATGAGAAGCTGAAGCGCAAGATCGGCGACTACGCCACGGCCGCCGCCGCCGTCGTGCTGACCATGGACGGCGGCACTGTCGCGACCTGCGCGATCGGGCTGACCAACCTCTCCGAAACCGCGCTTCTCGCGGAAGAGGCGGCCAAGGCCGTGATCGGCACGAGCCTCGACGACGCCGCGCTGAAACGGGCCGCGGATGCTGCCCGCGCCATCATGGCACCGGCCGGCGACGGCCGCGGACCGGCCGAATACCGCATCCATGTCGGCGGCATCATGGTCGAGCGGGCGTTGAAGCGCGCCGCCGCCCGCATCCGCGCAGCCTGAGGAGACCGGCCATGGCATCCCCCGCGAAAAAGCTCGCGATCAGCCTCACCGTGAACGGCCAGCCGGTCGACGGGCTGGTCGAGCCGCGCACGCTGCTGATCCATTTCATCCGCGAGAGCCTGCAGCTCACCGGCTCGCATATCGGCTGCGAGACCACCCATTGCGGCGCCTGCACCATCGACATGAACGGGATGTCGGTGAAGAGCTGCACGATCTTCGCCGTGCAGGCGGATGGCGCCGAGATCACCACCATCGAGGGCATCGCCAATGCCGACGGCACGCTCTCGGCGCTGCAGGAGGGCTTCCGGCAGATGCACGGGCTGCAATGCGGCTTCTGCACGCCGGGGATGATCACCCGCGCCCACCGCCTGCTGCAGGAGAACCCGAACCCGACCGAGCCGGAGATCCGCTTCGGCATCGCCGGCAATCTCTGCCGCTGCACCGGCTACCAGAACATCGTCCGCGCCATTCAATACGCCGCCGCCAAGCTCAACGGCGTCGAATTCCGGGAGGCCGCAGAATGAACGACATGACCCTGACGCGCGAACAGCGCGAGGCGCGCCTCGAAGGCATGGGCTGCAAGCGCAAGCGGGTGGAGGATATCCGCTTCACGCAAGGCAAGGGCCAGTATGTCGACGACGTGAAGCTGCCCGGCATGCTGCATGGCGACTTCGTCCGTTCGCCCTACCCCCATGCCCGGATCAAGTCGATCAGCACCGAGAAGGCGCTGAAAGTGCCGGGCGTGCTGGCGGTGCTGACCGCCGAGACGCTGAAGACGGTCAACCTCGCCTGGATGCCGACGCTGGCCGGCGACGTCCAGATGGTGCTGGCCGACGGCAAGGTGCTGTTCCAGAACCAGGAAGTGGCCTTCGTCGTCGCCACCGACCGCTACGCCGCCGATGACGGCATCAATGCGGTGGAGGTGGAGTACGAACAGTTGGCGGTCCTGGTCGACCCGTTCAAGGCGATGGATGCCGATGCGCCCGTGCTGCGCGAGGACATCAAGGACAAGACGGATGGCGCCCATGGCCCGCGCAAGCACTACAACCACATCTTCGAATGGACGGTGGGCGACAAGGACCTGACCGACGCGGCCTTCCGCAAGGCGGAGGTGACGATCAAGGAGATGATCTCCTATCACCGCACCCATCCCTCGCCGCTCGAGACCTGCCAGTGCCTCTGCGCCTTCGACAAGGTGAAGGGCGAACTGACGATCTACGGCACCTTCCAGGCGCCGCATGTCATCCGCACCGTGGTCTCGCTGATCGCCAAGCTGCCGGAGCAGAAGATCCATGTGATCGCGCCCGATATCGGCGGCGGCTTCGGCAACAAGGTCGGCGCCTATCCCGGCTATATCTGTGCGGCGGTCGCCTCGATCGTCACCGGCAAGCCGGTGAAATGGGTCGAGGACCGCATCGAGAACCTGACCGCGACATCCTTCGCCCGCGACTACCACATGACGACGGAGATCGCGGCGACGAAGGAAGGCAAGGTTACGGGTCTGCGCGTGCATGTCCTCGCCGACCACGGCGCCTTCGACGCCTGCGCCGACCCGTCGAAATGGCCGGCCGGCTTCTTCAACATCGTCACCGGCTCCTACGACTTCCCGGTCGCGCATCTGGCGGTTGACGGCGTCTACACCAACAAGGCGCCAGGCGGCGTCGCCTATCGCTGCTCCTTCCGGGTGACGGAGGCGGCCTATTGCATCGAGCGCGCCATGGACATCCTGGCCCGGAAGCTCGGCATGGACCCGGCAGAACTGCGCCTGAAGAATTTCGTCAGGCCCGAGCAGTTCCCGTACCATTCGGCGCTCGGCTGGGAATACGATTCCGGCGACTATCACACCGCCATGAAGAAGGCGTTGGAGAGCGTCAAGTACGCCGAACTGCGCAAGGAGCAGGCGGCGAAGCGCGAGGCCTTCAGGCGCGGCGAGACGCGCGAGATCATGGGCATCGGCATCTCCTTCTTCACCGAGATCGTCGGCGCCGGCCCCTCCAAGAATTGCGACATCCTCGGCATCGCCATGTTCGATTCCTGCGAGATCCGCCTGCATCCGACCGGCTCGGGCATCGCCCGGGTGGGCACCAAGTCGCAAGGCCAGGGCCATGAGACGACCTGGGCCCAGATCATCGCCAGCGAGATCGGCATCCCGGCCGACGACATCATGGTCGAGGAGGGCAATACCGATACCGCCCCCTATGGGCTCGGCACCTACGGCTCTCGCTCGACACCCGTGGCCGGCGCCGCCATCGCCATGGCAGCCAGGAAGATCAAGGCGAAGGCGCAGATGATCGCGGCCTACAAGCTCGAGGTCCACGAGGACGACCTCGAATGGGACATCGACGGCTTCCGGGTGAAGGGCCTGCCGGAAAAGTTCCTCGGCATGAAGGACATCTGCTGGATCGCCTACAACGCCCCGCCGCCGGGCCTCGAGCCTGGACTGGAGGCGGTGAGCTATTACGACCCGCCCAACATGACCTATCCCTTCGGCGCCTATATCTGCGTCATGGACATCGACGTCGACACCGGCGTCTACAAGGTGCGCCGCTTCTATGCGCTCGACGATTGCGGGACCCGCATCAACCCGATGATCATCGAGGGGCAGGTCCATGGCGGGCTGACCGAGGCTTTCGCCATCGCGATGGGGCAGGAGATCCGCTACGACGAGGCCGGCAACGTCATGACCGGCTCCTTCATGGACTTCTTCCTGCCGACGGCGGTCGAGACGCCGCATTGGGAGACGGATTTCACCGTCACGCCCTCGCCGCATCACCCGATCGGCGCCAAAGGGGTCGGCGAGAGCCCGAATGTCGGCGGCGTGCCCTGCTTCTCCAACGCGGTGAACGACGCCTATTCCTTCCTCGGCGCGACGCATATCCAGATGCCGCACGATTTCTGGCGCAACTGGAAGGCGGCGAAAGAGCTCGGGGCCGTCTGAGGAGACCGCGCCATGAGCCTCTCCCGCGAGGAGATCGGCCAGCGTCTCGCCGCGGCGAACTACATCGCCGATGGCGAGCTCGCGACGGCGATATCGGTGATGCAGTTGCTGCGGCGCCCGCTCCTGCTGGAAGGCGAGGCCGGCGTCGGCAAGACCGAGGTGGCGAAGGCGCTGGCGACGCTCCACGACGCCGAGCTGATCCGCCTGCAATGCTACGAGGGGCTAGACCAGTCGGCCGCGCTCTACGAATGGAACTACCAGCGCCAGCTTCTCGCCATCGAGGCCCATAAGGGCAGCGATCCGGACAGGATCGAGCGGCAGATCTTTTCCGAGACCTATCTGCTCGAACGGCCGCTGCTCGCCGCCATCCGTCGCGAAAAACCGCCGGTGCTGCTGATCGACGAGATCGACCGCGCCGACGAGGAATTCGAGGCCTTTCTGCTCGAAATCCTGTCGGACTGGCAGGTCTCGATCCCGGAGCTCGGCACCGTCACGGCGAAGAGCGTGCCACATGTCGTGCTGACCTCGAACGGCACGCGCGAGCTCTCCGACGCGCTGCGCCGCCGCTGCCTCTACCATTATCTCGACTATCCCGACGCCGACCGCGAGGCGCGGATCATCCTCGCCCGCATCCCCGAGGCCGGCGCGGGCCTCGCCTTGCAGATCGCGCGCATGGTCGCAGGCATCCGCAAGGAGGAGCTGCGCAAGGTGCCGGGCGTCGCCGAGACGCTGGATTGGGCCGCCGTGCTGGTCGGGCTCGAGATCCGCGACGTGCACGACGCCCCCGAGGCCGTCCACGAAACCCTGATGTGTCTGCTCAAGACCCGCGAGGACAGCGCGCGGATCACAAGGCCGGTCACCGAACGTATCCTGGGGAGGGTCGCATGAGTTGCTGCGGCGTCCCGCCCTCGCCCGAGGACCTGAACGAGATCTCGGGCTTCGTCGCCGGCAAGCTCGCGGCCTTCCTGAGGACGCTGCGCGGCGCCTCCTTTCCCGTCGGCCTGAGCGAGGGTCAGGATGCGGCGGCACTGATGGCGGCGGGCTATGCCCGGAAGCCCGGCCTGCTGCGCTCGGCCTTCAAGCACCTGTTCTCTTCCCGCAAGAGCGATTGGGAGGCCTTCGACGGCCTGTTCGACGCCTTCTGGCTGAACAAGCGAACGCGCTCGCGCTCCGCCATTGCGGGCAGCCCGGCCGCCTCCGCCAATCCCGCAACGAAATCGCTTGCGGATCGGCCGACGCCCGGCTCCGGCGACGCGGCGAACGACCAGATTCCCGCCGAGGACGGCGACGATGGCCGCCAGCGCTCCGGCGAGGGCCGGGCGGAAGGCGCCTCGCGGGCGGACAATCTCGCGGCGACCGATTTCCGCAAGCTCAGCGACCCGGCCGACATCGCCGAGGCTCATGCGGTCGCGGCGCGCCTCGCGCAGGCGATGCGCACCCGGCTGACCCGCCACGACCGCGCCCGCAGGCGCGGCGACAAGCTCGACCTGCGCCGCACCATCCACCGCAACATCAGCCATGGCGGCGTGCCGATCAGCCTGCTGCATCGCGAACGCAAGCCGAAGCCGCTCAGGCTCGTCATCCTGCTCGACGCCTCGGGCTCGATGAGCCTCTATACCGGCGTCTTCCTGCGCTTCATCCACGGCGTGCTCGACGAGTTCCGCGAAGCGGAAGCCTTCCTGTTCCACACCCGCCTCGCCCATGTCTCCGACGCGATGAAGGAGCGCGACCCGGCCCGCGCGCTCGACCGGCTCTCGCTGCTGGCGCAGGGCGCGGGCGGCGGCACCAAGATCGGTGAGAGCCTCGCCACCTTCAACCGCTGGCACGCCGCCCGCGTCATTCATTCGCGCACCTGCGTCATGATCGTCTCGGACGGCTACGAGACCGGCGATGCCGCCCTGCTCCGCCGCGAGATGGCGCAACTCGCCAAGCGCTGCCGGCGCATCGTCTGGCTCAACCCGATGATGGGCTGGGACGGCTATGCGCCGGAGGCGGCCGGGATGAAGGCCGCTCTGCCGCATGTCGACCTGCTGGCGCCGGCGCACTCGCTGCAGAGCCTCGCGGCGCTCGAACCCTATCTGGCCCGATTGTGACGGAGGCGACCATGACCGCCCATGTCGACGTGATGGACCTGATCGCCCGCCTCAAGGCCAACGAGGAACCCTTTGCCCTTGCCACCGTCGTGCGCACCGTCTCGGTGACGGCGGCCAAGGCCGGCGCCAAGGCGATCATCCGCCCGGACGGCCGCATCGAGGCCGGCTGGATCGGCGGTGGCTGCGCCCGCGGCACAGCGCTCAAGGCGGCGCGCGAGGCGCTGGCCGACGGACGCCCGCGCCTGATCTCGGTCCAGCCGGGCGATCTCCTCGCCGAGCATGGCGTCAGCCCGGGCGAGGACCGCGACGGCGTCCGCTTCGCCCAGAACATGTGTCCCTCGCAAGGCACGATGGACATCTTCATCGAGCCGGTGCTGCCGGCGCCGACGCTGGTCGTCTTCGGCGCGAGCCCGGTCGCGCTGGCACTGGTCGAGCAGGCGAAGCCGCTGGGCTTCCATGTCGCATTGGCGGCGCCCTTCGCCGAGCTCGCTGCCATGCCGGAGGCCGACAGGCTGTTCGACGGCTTCGCTTTCGAGCCGCCCCAGGGCTCGCAGCGCTTCGTCGTGGTTTCGACGCAAGGCAAGGGCGACGAGGCGGCGCTGAAGGCGACCCTCGGCTTCGAGGCGGATTACCGCAGCTTCGTCGGCAGCCGGCGCAAGATGGCTGCGCTGCGGGCGCGGCTTGCGGACGAAGGCGTGTCAAAGGCCTTGCTCGACACGGTCAAGGCGCCGGCCGGGCTCGATCTCGGCGCGATCACGCCGGAGGAGATCGCCCTGTCGATCCTCGCGGAGATCATCCGCCATCGCCGCAGTGCCCAGCGCCTCGCGGCGGACGCTTCCAGAACCTAGAGACGAGGATGACGCAATGGATATGAACGGGCAGGAACGGATCGAGGCGCCGGTCGCTATTGTCTGGGCGGCGCTGAACGACCCGGAGGTGCTCAAGCGCTGCATCCCCGGCTGCGAGACGCTGGAAAAGCGCTCCGATACGGAGATGGCGGCGACGGTCACCCTGCGGGTGGGGCCGGTCAAGGCGAGCTTCAATGGCGAGGTCCAGCTCATCAACCTGAACCCGCCGCATTCCTACACCATCCAGGGCGAGGGCAAGGGCGGCATCGCCGGCTTCGCCAAGGGCGGGGCCGATGTCTCGCTGACCGAGGACGGTCCGCAGGCGACGCTGCTGGCCTATACGGTCAAGGCCGAAGTCGGTGGCAAGATCGCCCAGCTCGGCGCCCGGCTGATCGATTCGACCTCCCGCAAGCTCGCCGGACAGTTCTTCGCGAATTTCGGAAAGGAGCTGGCCGGGCAAGAGATCAAGGCTTGATCAGCTACTGTAGCCGCTTGGGGGGCGCACAGGATCACGGCCTGCCACGCCGCTTCGACGGTTGGCGTCGGCCTTGATCAGGCTGGCATCGACCGCAAAGCCCTCGCCGCCGTCCAGCCCCTCCGCCGTGCAGCGCCTGACGGTCGACTCGAAAACCTCGCGCAGCAGATCGTTGTCGCGCAGGCGGCCGTGCCGGTTCTTCGAGCGTGCCGGTTCTTCGAGAAAGTCGAATGGTCGGGCGCATCACCCTGCAGCCCGAGCCGGCAGAAGCAGCGATAGGCCAGGTTCAGATGGAGCTCGTGATCGTCCGCTCGCCGATCATCAGCCTGCCCTCCGATCCCGAGACCACTGAATCAGGATTTCAAACCCGCAGCAAACAACGACTTCTTCAACGCAATCGGAGGAAAGCTGAGGTTCATCTGACTTCGTCGCTGCGCCAAGAGAGGACGTCGGGGCATTGCCCGCAAACGGACATTGCCGAGCGGTTGGCCCGACCTCCGTTTCGATCCATAGCTGACGCTTTTTTGCCCGCCTTGATGCTACCGGCGATTGACATCGAGGTTGGCTTGGAGTGCCGAGATGCTTGTCGTGCTCAGCGGTCTGCCGGGGACAGGGAAAACGACGATCGGAAAGGCGTTGGCCAGAAGGCGAGCCGCCACCTACGTTCGCGTCGACGAGATCGAGCACGCTCTCAAGCAGGGCGCGAATAGCGCTCGAGACATTGGCCCGGAGGGGTATCTGGTTGCCTTCGCCATCGCCTCGTCAAACCTGAAAGTCGGTAATCTTGTCATTGGCGACAGCGTCAACCCCGTTCCGGAGAGCCGGTGCGGCTGGCGAAGCGTCGCGACTGAGCTCGGCTCTCCGGTCCTCGATGTCGAAGTGATCTGTAGCGACGAAACCGAGCATCGCCGCCGGGTCGAGACCCGCACTGCCGACATAGTCGGGTTCGAGCCGCCGACATGGGCCTATGTCAAGGCACGCGACTATGCTGCGTGGACCGAAGACCGTCTCGTATTGGACACCGCGGTCCTGAACGTCGGCGCTGCCGTCAGCCAAATCGAGGCCCGGATCGACGCTCTGATCGGAAAAGCGGCTTCCGGCGCGTGAGTTCGAACGCGCCTTCCCAGCCAAGCCTTGCTGCTGACCGTCGCCAGGAGATCGACTCTGCGATCACTCGGCGGCAATCCTGCCCGGTGACGGGTCTGCCACGCGCCAGTCGTGCCTGCGCAAATAAATCATCTGAGCGGTCAGTCCGACGACGAGCATGACGAAAAGACCGGCCAGGGCGCCCAGGAGGAGCGGTGACTTCGGATCGGTAACCAGGGGATGGCCATCCGGGACGCGGCGAAGCGTTTCGCTGACGCTCGGCACCATCAAAAGAAACGTCGTCAGGGTGAGAAAGACCGTTTCGAGGTAGGTGCTAACACGGCCAAAGCGTGAAATCCGACCGACGCCATAACCGGCAAGCAGCAGCATGATGGTTGCTGCGCCGATGCCGTAGCTTACAGGCTCATGCGCGACGAGAAACACCGTTGACGCGCCGATGAGCATCGAAATGAAATAAAGCGCGCCGGGTACAGATCGCGGCACGATCCTGCCGTGCCGGGCAAGCATGTAGATGGCGAGTGGAATGGCAGGCAGACTGCCGAGCGTATGCACCCAGCCGAGTGGCGAAATTCCAAACATCAAGGTTGTCCTGTTTCCTGATCTGGCGCGAGAGATGATCCCGGTCGCCGGGCGTCGCGGTTGTGCAGGCGTCGGTCTTCGGCTCCGATAGAGCCGCGTCATTGGCGCCAGCCGCCTCCGGGGATACGTCCTGCAGGGGATCTCAAACCTGCCCCTCTGCTTCCGCGCGGGGAGGAGGCGCCCGCCGGACGAGCGCAATGCTCAGAGCCACCCCTCCGGCGAGACAGAAGGCGATGCAAAGGATGGCGACGATGAGCGCCTGCGTGATGGCGGCCGGATCGGTGCGGGCGCCCAGCACCTCGTAGAAGATCCCGCCGATCACGGCGACGCTGAGCGCGGTGCTGACCTGGAGGGTCGAGCTGGCGATGCCGGCGATCATGCCGGACAGGGCCGGCGAGACCCGGCCCGTCACCATCCGCATCAGGGTCGGCAGCGCGAGACCTTGCCCAAAACCGATAACGAACAGGAGGGCGGCAAGCGGCATCGGTGCGGGATGCATGCCGGTCCACGTCGCCGCAATGAGCCCGGCGAGACCAAGGAATCCGGCAACTTCCAGCCCCATGCCGATCGGATTGACATAGGCGCCGCAGAACCGTCGGAGAAAGGACGTCGACAGCGGCCCGAGCAGGAATCCGGCACCGAACGGCAGGAAGACGAGGCCCGCCTGGAGCGCAGTCATATGCAGCGCCTCCTGCAAGTAGACAGAGAGCAGCTGGAAAAAGCTGCCGATCGAATAGAACAACAATGCGATCAGCAGCGCATGGCCCAGTCCCGGTGCCCGCAAGGCGCTCGGGTCGAGCAGGGGGGCACCGCCCGCCCGTGCCAGCCGGCTCTCATAGCGCCAGAACAGCCACGCCAGCAGCGGCACCGCGACGAGAGACAGCCAGGACCAGAGCGGCCACCCGGCTTCGCGCCCCTCGATCAGCGGCACGAGCAGCGCAGCTAGCGTCAGCATCGACAGCGCCATGCCGCCGAGATCAAGCCGGCGTGCGTCGCGCGCGCGCGTCTCTTTCAGCAGAGGAATTCCGAACAGCAGGACGAGCATCGCCACCGGCAGGTTGACCAGGAAAATTGCCCGCCACCCCAGCCCCATGAGGTTCAGCGAGATCAGGACGCCGCCCATCGCCTGCCCGACCACAGCGGCCAAACCGAAGATCGCACCATAGATGCTGAGGGCGAGCGGCTTCTCCCTCTCGGGGAAAATCGCCTGCACCGACGCGAGCGCCTGGGGCGCGATGACGGCGGCCGTTACGCCCTGCAACGCGCGCCCGGCGACCAGCGCCCAGGGCGACCAGGCGAAGCCGCACAGCGTCGATGCGGCGGCAAAGCCGATCAGGCCGAGAAAGAACACGCGGCCGCGACCGAACAGATCGCCGAGCCGCCCACCGGTCGTCAGCGTCACGGCATAAAGCGCGGCATAGGACGAAATGACGAGCTGCTCGGCGGAGGAGGAGGCGCCCAGGTCCCCGCGGATCGAGGGGAGAGCCACATTGACGATGAAGAAGTCGAGTGGCGGCAGGAACGCGCCGACCAGCAGGATCACGAACATCGTCCAGCGCCGCCGCTCGGGCAGGGCGTCACCGTTCCGAGCCGCGGCGGCCGTAAGGGCCGCGGCTTCACATGTCGTCACGCACATGGGTGTATTTCCGTTCTCAAACCCGGACTACGCTGCCGCCGATCAAGTCAGGCCGTCCTCGTTGTGGTGTCGAAGTCGGTGGCGATGGAGATGTCGCGCCAGGCGGCGATGTCGGCGCGGAAAGAGTCCAGCTTTTGCTGCGCGATAGCGTGAGCGCGCGGCCCGATCGGCAGGTGCAGCGGCGGATGCTCGGAATCGACGGCCCGCAGCATGACGGCGACGGCTTTGGCCGGGTCGCCTGCCTGCCTGCCATTATTGGTCCGGCGATAATCCCGTCTCGCCGGCACCGTCTCGCCATAGGCGGCGATCTCCTGCGCCGCGGTGAGCATCGAGCGACCGAGGAACTCGGTGCGGAACGGGCCGGGCTCGACGATGATCACGTGCACGCCGAGCGGACGAAGCTCCTGTGCGAGCGCTTCGGACAGACCTTCGACCGCAAACTTGCTCGCATTGTAGAAGCCGAAGCCCGCGGAACCGGCGATCCCGGCGCCGGACGAGAGATTGACGATGCGGGCTCCGGCACGTCTGCGCAGCGCCGGCAGGGCGGCCCGGGTCGTCTCGATCAGGCCGAAGAGGTTCACGTCGAACATCGGTCGATATTCGTCGGGCTCTCCCTCTTCGATCGCACCGATGAAGCCGAAGCCGGCATTGTTGACGAGGACGTCAAGACCGCCAAACGCGCCTTCGGCGAGCGCCACGGCCCTTGCGGCGTCGCCGGCGCGGGTGACGTCCAGCGCAATGCTCCGCACCGTCTCGGGATAGCGTTCGCACAGCGGCTGCAAGCCATCCGTCGAGCGGGCAGTGGCGACGAGGCGATCGCCCCGCGCGGCTACGGCCTCGGCAAGCTGCCGGCCCAGCCCCGACGAGCATCCAGTGATCAGCCAGGTTTTCATCATGTCCTCCTTCAGCGTTGGGACCGAGCGCCGCGCCAACCCGCCGCCATAAGCGGCCGGCGCGCTTTTTCGTCCGCAGCGGGATGCGAGGAAGATAGGCGGTTGGATTTGTTTGATAACTGACAGTACCGTACGATCTCCGTTCAGTTTTGTGGGTGCGGCTGTGGAGTGGAGTGATGTGAGGATCTTTCTGGCCATTGCCCGCACCGGCACGCTGGGCGCAGCCGCTCGCGCGCTTCATCTGAGCCATCCCACGGTCGGACGCCGCCTTCGGGCACTCGAACAGGCGACCGGCCAGACGTTGTTTCAGAGAACGGCCGACGGCTTCATTCCCACCGAAGAAGGCGACGCCGTCATCGCTCTGGCTGAGCAGATGGAGGAAGGCGCTCTGGCCATCGAGCGGCGGCTTGCCGGACAGGAGCAAGCCCTTCAGGGCACTTTGCGGATATCGTCCGCCGATTGGTTTGGCGCCTACGTCCTCCCGCCGATCATTGACGATTACGCAAAAGCCTATCCGCACGTCGATCTGGAAATCCTCACCGGCACCCGCCTGTTCAGCCTGGCGCAGCGGGAGGCCGACATCGCTTTCCGGATCGTGCCGTTCGATAACCCCGACGTCCTGCAGCGACGATTGGTCCGTCTGCCCTATGGCGTCTACGTTGCGGCAGGCTCACCCGAGCCGGTGTATGGTGATGGCGCCGGCTTCCGGCTCATCACCCACGACACGTCTACCGGCCAGTTCCCGGATATTGCCTGGCTCACCGAGAGCTTTCCGAACGCGAAGCCGCTGCTCCGGTCGAACAATCGGAACGTGCAGGGGCGGATGAGCCGCCAGGGCATTGGCATCGCCGTCCTGCCCCAAGTGGTCGGAAGTCAGATAGTGGGTCTTCGCAAGCTTGACCTGCCGGTAGAGCCGCCCTCACGGGACATCTGGATGGGTTATCATCGGGACATACGGCGCCTTCAGCGGCTGCGGGCATTCATAACCATCGTGACCGATCATATTGCGACGATACCGCTCCAACCGTGACCGCCGCAGTCGGCAGTTGCAGCTCGAGGACCGTGCGGGAACTTACTGAGGGCGCCTGTTTCCCATCGAGATCGTCCGGGGCGTTCCTTTTGTGTTGCGCCAGTTGCGGACATTGAGATCCGGCGCGCGCTGGCGAGCGATGACACCCTGGTCGTCCCTGGACATGACCCGATGATCATCATGCGCTTTCCCGCCGCGTCCAAGACTGCGGCGGGGATCGTCGCGCGACTCGACTGAGGCCGTGTTCCCGGCGCGCAAGGCACGTCCGGAACGGGAGCTCAGGGCTTCTTCATCTGCAGGACATTGGTCTCCTCGTCGTTGCGTGCGGCATAGGAGACTTTGTCCTTGCGGCCGGCCCAGATCGCGTTGAGCGTTACGACGGGGATCGTTGAATAGTCCTTGATCGAGATTTCCATCGCCTCGATCAGCAAGGCCTTGCGCTTGGTGTCGTCGACAGTGGTGATCGCCGTCTGGATGACTCCGTCGAGCTTGGGGTTGGAATACATGGTACGATTGTTGGCACCGAGGCGCTTGCCGGCATCGAGCGTATGGACCAGAGACTGCAGGATGTAGGAGGTCTCGCCCGAAAGCGAACCCCAGCCCGACATCTGCAGCGAGTATTCCAGCCGTGCCGAAGCGGGGAAGAAGACCGCGCGCGGTGTCGCGGCGACGATGGCCTTGATGCCGATGCGGTTAAGCATGCCGCCAAGCGCGGTGCAGACCGAGCCGTCATTCGGCAGGCGGTCCGAGGTGCAGTGCAGGGTGATGCCGAAGCCGTTCGGATAACCTGCCTCTGCGAGCAGCTTCTTGGCGCCATCCGGATCGAATGCATCCGGCTTCAGGGCCGTGCTGGTGCCCCACAGACCGTCGGGCGAAAGCTGGCCGGCGGCGGCGCCTTGTCCGTGCATGACGCGTTCGACGATCGCCTGCCGGTTGACCGCCATCGAGATGGCCTTGCGGATGCGGATGTCCTTCAGGGGGTTCTTGGTCATCGGTTTGCCGTCGGCGTCAGTGACGAATGGTGATTGGTCACGGCCGACTTCGGGATACAGCATGAAATTATAGACCGAGGGCGTCTGGAAGATTGCAACAGCTGCGCTCTTCTTGAGTTGCTCGACATCGACGGAGGGAACGTAGTTGATCAGATCGACGTCGCCGGCGAGCAGCGCAGCGACGCGGGACTGATCGGCGAGAATCTCCTTCATCACGATCCGCTCCCAGGGCTGCTTGCCGCCCCAGTAGGTATCGTGGCGCGCGACCACGAGGTCGCCTTTGGGCTGCCAGGAGACGACCTTGTAGGGGCCGGTGCCAATAGCCGCCTTGCCGGACTGGAAGTCCTCCTGCGTCGGCGTTCCCAGCGACTTCGGCAGGATAAAGAGCTGGGCGAGGTTGCGCAGCAGCAGCGGCGTCGGCGACGAGGTCAGGATCCGGATTTTCAGCGGCTCGATCACCTCCACCTTGGTGATACCGGTCATGTAGAGCATCATGCCGCCGGTCGCCCCGCCCGCGTTCGGCACGCGCTCGATCGAGTACTTCACGTCCTCTCCCGTGAAATCCGAGCCGTCATGGAATTTCACGCCGGGCCGCAGGGTGAATTCCCAGGTGTTGTCGTCGATGAGCTTCCAGGAGGTCGCGAGCGAGGCGGTCGGCTCCAGGGTCTCGTCGCGCGAGACGAGCGTGTCGTAGATGTTGCGGTAGACCGAGACCGAATTGCCGAGCGAACTGAACTGCGGGTCCAGCCCGTCGGTGCCGGAACGCAGGCCGATGGTCAGGGTCTGAGCAGTGGTCGGCAGTGCGAGCGCCACGGATAGAAGGCTGGCAGCGACGGCTGTGGCGGCGAGGCGGAGCGACTTCATCGGAGTTCCTTCCTGTTGCGTGGATCGAGTCTCGTCTGATCGTTCAGGCTGCCGCGACTTCTGCGCGGCCGAAATTCTTGACGCCCATCTCGGCGAAGCACTCCGAGAGCGCGTCCATCGCCCGGCCAATATCCTCGGGCGTGACGATACCGATATTGGCGATGCGGAAGGTGTTGGCGGCGGCAAGCCGTCCGGGAAAGATGATGAAGCCGCGCTTCTTCATCCCGGCATAGAGCTGGCCGAAGGAGTAGTTCGGATCGTCGGGGTCGTGGAAGGTCGAGACGATTGGCGAGGCATGGGCATCGTCGACCAGCGTGTGAAAGCCCATCTGGCGCATGCCGTCGACGAGACGGCGCCAGCTTGCGGCATACCGCGCCCGTCGGCCGGCGACGCCGCCTTCTTCCTCGTGCTCCTTGCAGGCCTGAGCGAAGGCCAGCAGCAGATGTGTGGCAGGCGTGAAGCGGAAACCGCCGGTCCGCTCGAAATGCTGATTCTGGTCCCAGAGATCGAGGCTCAGCGAGTGGCAATTGCCCTTGCACTCCTCCAGTACGGCTTTCTTGGCGATGACGAAGGCGAGGCCGGGAGGCGCCTGCATGCCCTTGTTGGCCGAGAAGATCACCGCGTCATAGGCGAGCTTCTTTGCATCTAGATCGATGATGCCGAAGGAGGCGACCGCGTCGATCAGAAGGCCCTTGCCATAGGCCTTGCAGACCTGCGCGATCTCTTCGATCGGATTGAGAATCCCGGTCGAGGTCTCGCAATGCACGACCATCACGTGGGTGATGGCGGGGTCGGCCTTGATCGCGTCCTCGAACTGCTTGCGCGTAGGCGGAGTGTAGGGTTGCGTGCGGAAGGAGGCGTAGTTCAGCTTGAGATGCTGGCAGATGTCGACGATGCGGTCGCCATAGACGCCGTTGGTGTGTACCAGCAGCTTGCCGTCGCGCGGGACGAAGGTGCCGATGGCGGCCTCGGTCGCGTAGGTGCCGGAGCCGACGAGCGGCACCATGGTATGGGTGCCTACACCATTGACGATCTTGATCAGATATTGAGCGATCGCCGCCATCTTCTCAGCCATGACCTCCTCGCCAGAGGAGTAGTCGTGCAGCATCGCCTCCTTGGTGGTCAGGGAGATCGAGCATGGGCCCGGTGTCAGCAGCAGCGGTTCGTCGAAAATGTCGGTCACGGCCTCTCTCCACGGTCTGGGTTCGGGTCAGGAAGCGGTTCTGACAGCGGATCAACCGCCGCCGCGCCGGCGGCGAGCCGGGCGGCGCGGCTTTCATGCCGCGTCAGAAACAAGGTCGAGGCCACGATCACGAGCGCACCGGCGATGGTCCATGCGTCGGGTATCTCGCTGAACACGAGGTAGCCGGCACCCGCGGAGAAGATCAGGCGAACATAGTCGACCCCCGCCAGGGACGACGCCTCGGCGACGCGGAAGGCGAGGATGTTGACGTATTGCCCCATCGGCCCGAACACGCCGATCAATGCCAGCGCCAGCCATTGCCCGCCATCGGGCGCCTTCCAGGTCGCGATCCCCGCCGGCAGGGACGCCGCCGTCGTGATCAGCGCGACATACACCATGATCGCCAGCGGGCTTTCGTGCCGCGACAGAAGCTTGGTCACCAGGAGCAGCCCCGCCCCGGTCACCGCACCGACCAGGCCTGCGAGGATTGCGAGATCGACACCGGACAGCCCAGGCCGCGCGACCAGCAGCACGCCTGCGAAGCCGGCGAGCGTGGCGATCCAGCGCGGCAGCCGCACGACCTCGCCGAGCACGACCTGCGCCAGCACCACGAGGAAGAGTGCCTTGGTGAAGCCGATCGTCGTCGCCGCGGCGAGCGGCAGGTTCGCGAAACTGTAGAAGTAAGCGTAGAGCCCGACGATGCTGAGCGCCCCGCGAAACAGATGCAGCCGGAGATGGCGGGTGCGGAGCACGCCCAGGCCCTCGACGGAATGCAGCACGAAGGGAATGACGACAAGCATCTGAGCGGCGCTTCGGACCAGCACGACCTGTTCGGTCGCCATCGACGTGCCGAGCATGCGCGCAGCCGCCACCTCGACGGTGAAGAGCAGATAGGCGAGGACCAACAGCGCCGCGCCTTTGAGATTGGCCGGCAGCCCTGCCCAGTGATGTGCGGCCCGTTCCCGGCGCCCCGGATCGCGCGCGATGCTGCTCATGCGCCAGTGCCGCCATCGTAGAGGTGGCAGGCCGCGAGATGGCCGCCGGCGACCGGCCTGAGCGCAGGCATTTCGATGCGACAGCGCGGCCCGGCCTGCGCGCAGCGCGGATGAAAATGGCAACCGGGCGGCGGCGCGAGCGGGGACGGGATCTCACCCTCGATCGGCCTGAACTGCTGCCGGCGCCCGTCGAGCTGCGGCACCTGCTCGACCAGAGCGCGCGTATAGGGATGGCTCGGCGCGGAAAACAGAGCCTCGGTCGTCGCGCTCTCGACGACGCGGCCGAGATACATGATGACGATGCGGTCGGAGAGGAAGCGCACGACGTTGAGGTCGTGGCTGATGAAGAGGTAGGTGAGGCCGAGGCTGTCCTTCAGATCCATGAACAGGTTGAGGACCTGCGCCTGGATCGAGACGTCGAGGGAGGCCACCGCCTCGTCGCAGACGAGGAAATCCGGCTTCACCGCCAGCGCGCGGGCGATGCAGATGCGCTGGCGCTGCCCTCCCGAGAATTGGTGCGGGAAGCGCCGCCTGAGCCCCGGATCGAGCCCGACCATGCGCAGCATCGTGGCGGCGTAGTCGTCGGCCTCGACGGCCGAGACGAGCCCATGGGCGATGGGCGCCTCGGAGACCATCTGGCCAACCCGCATGCGCGGATTGAGCGAAGCGTAAGGGTCCTGAAAGACCATCTGGACGCGCCGCGTGAAGTCGCGGCGCTTCGAGAGAGACAGGTTCGCGACGTTGCCGCCCTTGTAGAACAGGTCTCCCGAACTCTGCTGGTGAATGCCGGCGACGACGCGCCCGAGCGTCGACTTCCCGCAGCCGCTTTCGCCGACGAGCCCGACCACCTCGCCCGGCATCACGGAAAGATCGACCTGGTCGAGCGCGTGGACATGCCGCAAGGGGAGCCTGCCGCCGAGCCGCGCGGCGAGGCGCGAAAGTAGATCGGCCTTGCGGCCGAAGCGCTTCGAAACCTGCGCAAGTTCGATCAGAGGCTGCACGGCCCCGCCTGCCGACAACGCAGGCCCGGCCACGGCATCAGGCTCGACAACGTCCGAGGCGTTCATGCCGCCACCTCGTCACGAACGGGCAGCACGCAGCGCACCATCCGCCCTGTCGCGGGTGCCTGAACCGGGGGCTCCGCCTCGCAGATCGCCTGCGCCATCACGCAGCGGGGGCGGAAGGCGCAACCCGCCGGCAGCGCCAGCAGCGAGGGGGCCATGCCGTCGATCTGTGCGAGGCGACGGCCCCGCATCTGGGCACCGGGCACGGAGGCGATCAGGCCTTGCGCATAGGGGTGGAGCGGGCGCGTCAGCACGTCGGCGACGGGTCCGTGCTCCACGATGCGCCCGGCATACATGACGGCGACATTGTCGGCGAGGCCGGAGACGATCGAGAGATCATGCGAAATCCAGATCACCGCCGTCTGCTCCTGCCGGGCAAGGGTCTGCATCTCCGAGAGGATCTGGCTCTGAATGGTCACGTCGAGCGCCGTGGTCGGCTCGTCGGCGATGATCAGACTGGGACGATGCAGGAAGGCTATGGCGATGGCGACTCGCTGGCGCATGCCTCCGGAGAACTGGTGAGGATAGGCATCGAGTCGCTCGTCGGGCGAGGCAATGCCGACCTTGCCAAGCGCGGCCCGGGCCCGTTCGCGTGCCTCCTGCCTGCTCACGGGATCATGGGCCAGCACTGTCTCGATCATCTGCGTCCCGATCTTCAGGACCGGGTTCAGCGTCATCATCGGATCCTGGAAGATCATCGCGATCTCCTTCCCGCGCAGCGCCCGCAGCTCGGATTGCGGCAGGCCGACCAGCTCCCGCCCGCGATGGCGGACGCTGCCTCCGACGATGCGGCCCGGCGCATCGACCAGGCCGATCAGCGAGAATCCGGTGACCGATTTGCCCGAACCGGACTCGCCGACGAGGCCCAGAACATGGCCGGGCATGACATCGAAACTCACGCCGTTGACGGCACGCGCGACGCCGGCGCCCGTGGCGAACTCAGTGCGAAGATCCCGGACGGAAAGGATGGGGTCCATCGAGCCTCTCCCGCTCAGCGCTTGAGGCGCGGGTTGAGGATGTCGCGCAGATGGTCGCCGACGAGATTGATCGCGATGATCGTCACGAGCAGCAACACGCCGGGATAGAGGCTGATCCAGTATTTCCCGCTCATCAGGAAGGCAAAGCCGTTCGAGATCAGCAGGCCGAGCGAGGGCTTGGTGACCGGCAGCCCGAGGCCGAGGAAGGATAGCGTCGCCTCGAGCGAGATCGCGCTGCCGACCTGAACCGTCGCGATGACGATCAGCGGCGGCAGGCAGTTGCGCAGCATGTGGCGGAACATGACCGGGGTGCGGCCGATGCCGAGGCAGATCGCCGCCTCGACATATTCCTTCGAGCGCTCGACCAGGGCTGCGCTGCGCACGGTGCGGGCATAGTAGGCCCATTGCACGATGACGAGCGCGAGGATGATCTTGTCGACGCCCTGTCCCAGCAGGGCGAGAAGCACCATCGCCACGAGGATGCTGGGGAAAGAAAGCTGCAGATCGACGATCCGCATCACGAAGGAGTCGATCCAGCCTCCGAAGAAAGCGGCGACGATCCCGATCGTGGCGCCGACGCACAGGGCGATGACGCCGGACGATACGCCGACGAGGATGGAGGTCCGCAGGCCGTAGAGCATCGCGCTGAGCATGTCGCGACCCTGCCCATCTGTGCCGAGCAGGAAGGTCACCGACCCGTCCATGTTCTGCGTGCCCGGCGGCTGCAGCGCATCCATCAGGTCGAGTTTCGTCAGGTCATAGGGATTGGTCGGCGCGAGGGCCTCGGCGAAGATCGCGCCGAAAACCAGCAGCGTCAGCAGGACCGCTCCGAAGACGGCGAAGGGATTGGCGACGAATTCGCGCAATGCCTGGCGAAACGGTGTATCCGCGCCGCCTTCGACGGCAGATTTGACCGTTCCCGCCCGAGCCTCGGTCGATAATGCGGCGGGCCGCTCGACCGGCACGACCGGCTGCTTCACCTCTGCGGGCCGGTTCACGAGGTCGCTCCGCCGATGCGGATGCGGGGATCGAGGATCGAGTAAGTGATGTCGACGATCAGGTTGATCGTCACGAACATCAGCACAATGACCATTAGATAGGCGACGATCACCGGACGATCGAGCACGCTGATCGATTCGATGATCAGCTTGCCGGTGCCCGGCCAGGCGAAGATCGTCTCGGTGACGATGGCGAAGGCGATGACCGAGCCAAATTCCAGACCCAGCACCGTTACCAGCGGGATCAGGATGTTCTTCAACGCATGAACCATCACGACCCGGCGCGGATAGAGCCCCTTCGCGATGGCATAGCGGACATAGTCGCTGGCGAGCGCATCGCGCATGCCGGCCCGTGTCAGCCGGATCACCAGCGAGATCTTGAACAGGGCCAGGTTGAAGGCGGGTAGAATGAGGTGCGCGAGCCCGTCGAGCGTCAGGAAGCTCCAGCGGATGCCGAGCACGGTGACCGTTTCGCCGCGCCCGGTCGAGGGCAGCCAGCCGAGATATACGGCGAAGACCAGGATGAGGATCAGCCCGACCCAGAAGGTCGGCATCGAGAATCCGACGATCGAGCCGGCCATGATCGAGCGCCCGAGGAAGCTGTCGGGATGCATTCCTGCCAGCATGCCCAGCGGCAGGCCGATCAGGATCGAAAGCACCATGGCCGAGACAGCCAGTTCGAGCGTCGCGGGCATTCGGTCGAGGATCAGGCCGATCGCTGAGATCTTGAAGACGAAGCTCTTGCCGAAATCTCCGTCGAAGACACCGCGCACGAAGCTGACATATTGTTCGATCAGTGAACGATCGAGCCCGAGGGATTCGACGATGCGCTGGCGGTCGGCCTGGGTTGCTTCGGGC
Source organism: Allobosea sp. BK604 (assembly GCF_004341515.1). Taxonomy (GTDB): domain Bacteria; phylum Pseudomonadota; class Alphaproteobacteria; order Rhizobiales; family Beijerinckiaceae; genus Allobosea. The sequence continues at coordinate 111,818 of NZ_SLZF01000016.1, read as the reverse complement.
GAAATGAGCACATCGACCGGATTACCGATCGCAAAAATGCCGACAAATACAAGCACCGACATTGCGAAGAGCACAAACGCGCTCTGCAGCAGACGCCGAGCCAGGAACGAGGTCATCCTGGGACTCTCCTACGGAAGGCGGTCGCATTTAATCTGTTCCACGCGGTACAATATTTGTGCCAACAGCATGCCTTGCGTCGAAGGCAATGAATGCCATTCTGGTGGGCCATCCTCCAAAGCGTGGGACGAGGCTATCTGGGCGAAGAGGTAGGCGGGGCCTAAGCACTGGCTTCGCGCCACAGACACCGGTGATTCGTCGAAGGAAAATGCGCCACAAGCCGACGTTGGCGCGTTGGGCGACGTCGAAGATCAACATGGTGCAGCGCGCGACACAGGACGCGCGACTGGCCGATGCATGACGGAACCAGCTCCGGGCCACCAGGACAGCAGCCACCAAGCCAGCTCTTGCCGCCGCCTGTCGGCACCATGCTGCAGGAAGAGACCAATCCAACCCGATCCCAAGGAGGAGAGATCATGAACCAGGTCGAGAAGGCCAACCAATTTTCGGCATTGCATCGCAAGGGATCGCCGCTGGTCCTGTTCAACGTCTGGGATGCGGGCACGGCGAAGGCCGCCCAGGAGGCCGGCGCCAAGGCGATCGCGACCAGCAGCTGGGCGGTCGCGGAGGCCCAGGGCTACAGGGATGGCGAGGACATCCCGCTGCCATTCGCCGAAGAGATCGTCGCCCGGATCGCGGCCGTTGCCGAGCTGCCGCTCACGGTCGATTTCGAAGGTGGCTACAGCGAGAACGAGGATGATCTCGCTGCGAATGTCTCGCGGCTTCTCGCCCTCGGGGTTGTCGGGATCAATTTCGAGGATCGCGTCGTCAAGGGACCCGGGCTCTATCCGGTGGAGCGGCAGGCCCGCCGGATCGCGGCCATTCGCGCCACGGCGGATAAGCTTGGCATCCCGCTCTTCATCAATGCGCGGACGGACCTCTTCCTCGGCAGAGGCGGAGAGCCGCAAAGCGCGATCGACGAGGCGCTGGAGCGGGCGGCCGCCTATCAGGAGGCGGGAGCGTCGGGCTTCTTCGTTCCGGGACTGCGCGACGAGAAGCTCATCGCGCGGGTCGTCGAACGCTCCGAGCTGCCGGTCAACCTGATGGTGCTCGACGGCGTCCCGGCGCCGAAGCGGCTCGCCGAGCTCGGCGTCGCCAGGATCAGCTACGGCGCACTCCCGCATATCCAGGCGATGTCGGCCTTCAAGACGGCGGCAGAGACGGCTTTCGCCTGAGCTGTCCTGGCGGGTGGTGCCCTGCCCCGGGCCCCGCCCGTCGCCACGACCGGGAGATTCTCACGAGCGAGTGTCCTTGCAGACGCTGTCCCGCGCTGCTGGCAGAAGGAAGGTTGAATCCGCCGGAGCTCCGATCAACCGGTCATTCAGGTCAGGCCCCGTCACGTCATCGTAGATTTTCAGCTTGCCGGGGTTGGTGAGAAGCAGGTTGCGGCCCTCGAGCGTGATCAGAAGTTCGCTGGCGCCGTCAGTGTCGGGCTGGCAGCGCAATCCTTTGCCGGCTGGTTCGCAGCGCCCGCCCGCGCGCCAGATCTGTTTCTGGTTCCTGATCCAGAGATTCATGGCGAAATCGAGCTTGCCAGGATCGTAACGGGACGCCTCGACGCGAATCCACAGACGCTGGACCTGCTGGCCGGGATGCTTGCGCAAATGTGCGGCGTCATAGCTGCGACTGAAGCAGCCCAGTGTCTGGGCGGCGGCAGCCAAGCTGCCGAACGAGGCCAGCCAGACAGCCGATGCCAGGACGGTGCGCGCGATGGCAGGCAAGAGCTTGCTCCTGTCGTGGTGGTGCCGCGGAACGGTCGGCGTCACCGCGACTATGCTCAAGGCAATTGCAGGTGTCAGCGGCCTATTTGACGATGCTTGACGATCACGGGCAGTCGGGATACCCGTCCGGCCGCAGGCGCGTTGTGCGCGCTGCCGTAGGCGTTACCGTCATCCAACGCGTCCCCGTCGAGAGGATCCCCGCAGGGAGGTCTCGATGCGAGAGACGCCATGCGATGACGACAGCCGGGCCCTATCAGCTGCCACATCTCCTGGCCTCTCCTTGATCAGGATCGAGAGGCAACGACGATGAAAACGACCGGCAACACAATTCTCATCACGGGCGGCTCAAGCGGCATCGGCCGCGCGCTCGCCGAGGCCCTGCACGACCGCGGCAACAGGGTCATCGTCACAGGGCGCCGGCAGGCCCTGCTCGAGGAGATCTGCGCAGCCCGCCCCGGCATGCTCGGGCTGCCGCTCGACCTGGACGATCCGGCCTCGCTGCCGCAACTCGCGGCGACCGTGCGGGAGCGTGTCCCGGCGCTGAACGTCCTGGTGGCGAATGCGGGTATCTCGCGGCAAGAGGATATGACCTCGCCCGGCTGGAACAGCCTGGACGCCGAGGCGATCGTCGCCACCAACATCCTGGGCGTGCTGCGCGTCACCGCAGCCTTTCTGCCGCTGTTGAAGCAGCAGCGGAACGCGACCATCCTGGCGACCAGCTCGGCCCTCGCCTTCGTGCCACGCGCCGATTTTCCGGCCTACTGCGCCAGCAAGGCCTTTCTGCATTCCTGGCTCACCTCGTTGCGGCACCAGCTCCGAGCGCTCCCGATCGAGGTGCTCGAATTGTCGCCGCCCTACGTCCAGACGGAACTGACGGGGGCGCAGCAAGCCTCGGATCCACGGGCGATGGCGCTTGACGACTATGTGAGGGAGGTGATGGGCCTCCTCGAGCGAGGCGATCACCCGCGGGGCGAAATCCTGCTGGAGCGCGACATGCCGCGGCGCTGGGCGGAGAGAGACGGTTCCTACGACACCATCTTTGCAGCCTTGAATCCGGGCTAGCGCATTTTCGAGCGAAGTGGATACCGGTTCGCGTGAAGAAAATGCGTCAAAACAAGTAGATAGAGAATTTTCGCGTTTCGAAGAAACGCGGAAATGCTCTAGCGCATCGGCCCGAAAAGTCGGTGCCAGGCGCCACGCAGGGTCGACGTCAAGCGGACGGTTCGAACGCCGAACCGTCCGCTTGCGCGACGTCTTCACTACATGTCGGGATCGTCGAGCATGTCCGGCGGGACGACGTCGGACGAGGTCAGGACGACCTCCTGGCCGGTCTTGTTCTCCCACCAATGGGCATGGCCCTTGCCGAATTCGGGAGTCCATTCGCCTTCGCGATGGAGGATCGGCACCGAGCAGAAGGCGCTGTGCTCGATGATCTCGCCCTTGACGACGTAGACGATCGACGGGCGGTCGTCATGCTGGTGCGTCGGCACGATGCCATTGACCGCGACCGTCAGGCGCCGGGTGCGCAGGCGCAGATCGCCGACGCCGCGCCAGCCGGTGAGGTTCACGATCGACAGGGTCTCGCGCTTGATCCCGAGATCGGCGGCCTCGGCGATCTTGCGGGGCTCGGCGAGGACCTTGTCCTTCGGGCAGGTGCCGGCCTCGGCCGCGGTCACACCGCCCAGGACCAGGCAAGCGGCGGCAATGGTGCGGCCGAGTTCGCGGTGGGTCGAAAGAATAGGGCTCATCATCTCTCTCCGGGTTGGGGAAGGGACGCCGGGCGGACCAGCGCCTGGAGATGAAATCGCTTGTATTTCAGTCGGTTGGAAATGCCGTTCGCCTGTCGTTTCGATAGCGGCAGGGCATGCACCCGGTTCGGCGGGCGATGTCGGCCGACATGCGAAGCCGGCCGCGGCGGCGAGCCACGGCCGGCGTCCCTGGCGGAGCTGCAGTCAGGTCAGGCGACCGCCGCCCGCGCCTCCTGCGCCTCGAAGACGAGCGCGAGCAGGCGGCCATAGATGGCATGCCCGATCAGGCTCATCAGCGAGAGCACGGTGTTGTCGCCGATCAGCAGGAAGGGAAGGCCGGCGAGCGGGGCAAAGAAGCCGAGCGCGATGAAATAGGTGCACACGCCCCAGACCCAGCCGGCGGCCGGCTGGCCGAGGCCCAGGACGCGAGAGACGAGCCAATAGCCGAGCGGATAGAACAGGACGCCGGTGACATAGTGGAGCGCCTTGGCCCAGATGTCGGGCAGGCCGAGCCCTAACTGATGATGAAAGAGCGACTTGATCAGCGCCGGCGGCTCCAGCGGGAAGCCGGCGAGCAAGGCCGTCGGCCAATTGGCCCAGACCTCGTAGAAGCCGGTGGCAGCGAAGCCGCCGAGCATAAGGTGCCAAAGCGAGCGGGCCGATGGGAACAGGCCGTCGCGCGGCCCGGCTTCGGTGATGATCCACGTCATGGTGGTGTCCTTTCGAGGGGAGGTTTGGGGAAAGCAGGTGTCAGGCGGCTTCGCGGCGGCCGGCGGGCGGCAAGGCCGGCCGGGTGCCGTCGATCTCCTGGCCGGTGATCAGCCGGGCGCCGCGCTCCCAGGTCAGGTAGGACCAGAACCAGCTGGTCGCGACGCTGAGGCGGTTGCGGAAGCCGACGAGGAACCAGACATGCGCCAGCGACCAGAGCAGCCAGCCCGGCAGCCCGGTCAGGCGCAGGCGGCCGAGATCGACGACGGCCGATTTGCGCCCGATCGTCGCCATCGCGCCCCGGTCCCGATAGCGGAACGGCGCCGGCGGCGCGCGTCCGGCGAGCCGGGCGGCGATGAGCGCGCCGACATGGGCCCCGGCCTGCTTGGCGGCGGGCGCGACGCCCGGCAACGGCCGGCCCTCGGCATCGGCATGGGCGGCCGTGTCACCGATGACGAAGATGTCGGGTGCGCCCGGCAGCGAGAAATCGCGCTCGACGCGCACGCGCCCGGCCCGGTCCATCTCCGCCGACAGCCAGCGCCCCGCAGCAGAGGCCTTTACGCCGGCCGCCCAGACGATCGTACCGGCGGATAGATGGTCTGCGCCAATTGTGACGCCTTCGGCCGAGACCTCGCTGACGGCCTGACCGACCCTGAGCGTCACGCCCATCGCCTCCAGCGATCTGGCCGCCGCCCGCGCCAGACCCTCACGGAAACTCGGCAGGATGCGCGGCCCGGCCTCGATCAGGACGATGCTCGCGCTCTCCGGCATGATCGTGCGGAAGTCACGCGTCACCGCCTTGCGCGCCAACTCGGCGATGGCGCCGGCGAGTTCGACGCCGGTCGGGCCGGCGCCGATGACCAGGAAGGTCAGCAACGCCTTGCGCTTCGCCGGATCGGGTTCGAGTTCGGCCCTTTCGAAGGCGAGCAGGATGCGGGCGCGCAAACGGGTGGCATCGTCGAGCGTCTTGATGCCCGGCGCGAACTGCGCCCATTCCTGGTCGCGGCCGAAATAGCTGTGGCGCGCTCCGGTCGCGAGGACGAGATAGTCGAAGGCCACGGCCCGCCCGCCCTCGGTCAGCACGAGGCGCCGCCCGCGATCGATATCCGTCACCTTGTCGAGCATGACGCGGGCGTTGACCTGGTCACGCAGCACCGAGCGGATCGGCGCCGAGATGTCGGCGGGCGAGAGCGCCGCGGTCGCGACCTGGTAGAGCAGCGGCTGGAACAGGTGGAAGTTGCGCCGGTCGATCACGGTGATCTCGGCCTTGGCGTGCCTGAGCGCCTGCGCCGCCGCCAGCCCGCCGAAACCGGCGCCGACGATGACGATCTTCCTTGGCCTGGTCGTGATGATCGGGGCCGACGTGATGATGCGTGTAGACATGATGGTGGGGGCAGACATGGCAAGCTCCGTTTGAGCGGGTAAGGCGCCGGCGATCGTGTCAATGCGCGGTCCAGCCGCCGTCGACCGGCAGCGCCGCGCCGGTGATCGAGGCGCCAAGATCCGAGGCCAGGAAGGCTGCGAGCGCGCCGATCTCCTCGACTGCCGCGAAACGCTTGTTCGGCTGCTGGGCGAGCAGCACGTCGCGCACCACCGCGTCGCGGGCGATGCCGTGCGCCAGCGCCTGCTCGTCGATCTGCCTCTCGACCAGCGGCGTCCAGACATAGCCGGGGCAGATCGCGTTGGCGGTGACGCCGAACTCCGCCGCCTCGAGCGCGACGGTCTTGGTGAAGCCGATCAGCCCATGCTTCGCCGCGACATAGGCCGCCTTGAACGGCGAGGCGACGAGGCCATGGGCGGAGGCGACGTTGATGATGCGGCCATGGCCGTTCTGCTTCATCGCGCCCAAGACGTGGCGGGTCGCATGGAAGGCGGCCGACAGATTCAGCGCCAGGATCGCGTCCCATTTCTCGACCGGGAAGTCCTCGACCGGGGCGACGTGCTGGATGCCGGCATTGTTGACGAGGATGTCGACCTGGCCGAAGGCGGCGACCGCACCGGTGACCAGCCGGGCGACGCCGGCCGGATCCATCAGGTTGCTGTCGTCGTAGCGGACGTCGACGCGGTACTGCTCCGCGATGCGGCGCCGGATCCTGTCGATCTCGGCCGTCTCGCCCAGCCCGTTGATCACAAGGCGTGCTCCGGCCCTGGCCAGGGCCTGGGCGACGCCGAGGCCGATGCCGCTGGTCGAGCCGGTGACGACGGCGACCTTGCCGAGGAGTGCGGAGCCGATGGCGGGCTCGCGGATGGTCGGTGCAGCGTGGACGTTCATGGTGCGGCTCCAGTCGTTGCAAGTGCGTCAGAAGACGGCTGGACCATGCCGGGCGCGGCCCCGCGGCGGAAATGCCGGTTTGCTCTCGCATCGATAGGCAGCCGCTATGGCGATTTGGATTGCGCCGGAGCTGGCAGCGGGGCAGCCTTCCCCGACCATGACCGATCGCCCATTATCCAACCGCCTGACCTTCCTGCGCGAGCGCCATGCCCGCGACCGGCACCATGTCGCCCGCGCCTATGATCGGATGGTCCAGACCTTGATCGAGCGCGATGTGACCGCCGGAGCACTCGGCGTCGGCGACATGATGCCGGACTTCGCCCTGCCCGGGAGCGACGGACGCCTCGTCCATTCCGCCGACCTGCTCGCAAGCGGGCCTCTGGTCGTGAGCTTCTACCGCGGCTCCTGGTGCTTCTATTGCGAGAGCGAGCTGACGGCGCTGCGTGACGCCCATCCGGCGATTGTCGCGGCCGGTGGCCGGATCGTCGCCATCGCCGGCGAAGCAGGAGGGCGCAGCGCCGCGACGAAGCGCGATTTCGCCCTGCCCTTCGAGGTGCTCAGCGATCTCGATCTCGGGCTCTCGCTCAGCTTCGGCCTGGTCTTCCCGGTCAGCGAGGAGGTACGGGCGATCTATCAGGAGATCGGCTTCGACCTTGCCCGCTTCAACGGCAACGATTCCTGGTTCCTGCCGATCCCCGCAACCTATGTCATCGCCAGCGACGGCAGGATCATCGCCGCCCATGTCGATCCCGATTTCCGCAAGCGCATGGAGCCGGCCGATATAGTCGCGACGCTGGCTTCGCTCAGGAGCTGATCAGGCTGCCGCCAGCCACTGATCAGGCTGCCGCCAGCCACTGATCAGGCTGCCGCCAGCCAATCGCGCGTGCGCGCGAGCCTCAGGCAGGCCTCGGTCGCCGTCGTGAAGGGGCGGCCGGCAACGACGGCAACGGCGACGTTCCGGGCGCTCTCCGCCTCGGCGAGGTCGCGTGCCACCAGCCCTTCGAGCAGCGGCGTGTTGGCGGGCAGGAGGCCATAGCCGAAGCCGGCCTTGACGAGCCGCTGCAACTGGTCGGTGCCGTGGACGCGGTGCCGGTAGCGCAGGCTGACATCGGCGGAGGCGCAAAGCCCCTTGAAGCGGTCGAGATCGGCGCAGTCGATATGGTCCACCATCTCCGTGCCGGCGAGATCGGCGAGCGTCACCTGCGGCTTCTCGGCAAGGCGGTCTCCCTCCGGCAGGATCAGGCGGCAAGTCTCGCGGAACAGGATCCAGCTGCGCATCCGGTCGGGCAGTTCGAGCGCGTCGCTGACGAAGACGAGGTCGAAATCGCCGTCGAGAGCGCGGGCGATGAGGTCCTTCGCGGGCAGTTGCGCCAGCGTCAGCTCGAAGCCGTTGACGCAGGACCTCAAGCCATCGAGCAGACCAATCAGATTGGCGGTCGAGATCGAATCGCTGAGGCCGATGCGCAGCGGCGCCATCTCACCCATGTTGACGCCACGGGCGAGGTTCTTGGCCGCCTGGGCAGCGGCGAAGGTTCGCTCCAGATGCGGCAGCATCAGCCGGCCGAGTTCGGTCAGATGGGTGTGCTGGCGCTCGCGATGCAGCAGCAGGCCGCCCAGCTCCTCCTCGAGCTTCTGGATTGCCCGCGTCAGCGAGGGCTGGGCGACGTTGCACTCATCGGCGGCGCGCGTGAAGTTCAGCGTGCGCGCGACGGCGAGGAAGTAGCGGATCTGATGCATCTCCACGGGAGCTCTCCGCGTTAAGGTCTCGCGCTCGAGCATTGTCCTGAGGCGAACCGGTATCCACTTCGCTTGAAAATGCTCTATCTACTTGTTCTGACGCATTTTCTTCACGCGAACCGGTACCCACTTCGCTCGAAAATGCTTCAGAGCCTTTCCGCGTTTCTTCGAATCGCGAAAATGCTCTATCTTTTTGTCTTGACGCATTTTCTTCACGCGAACCGGTACCCACTTCGCTCGAAAATGCTTCAGAGCCTTTCCGCGTTTCTTCGAATCGCGAAAATGCTCTATCTTTTTGTCTTGACGCATTTTCTTCACGCGAACCGGTACCCACTTCGCTCGAAAATGCTTCAGCCGTCGCGCAGCGCCGGGCGCAGCCTCAGCGCCAGCAGCGCCGCCAGTGCCAGCGCCAGCCCGATGGCGGCGACGCAGGCACCCCACCCGAGCCGCTCGAAAATCTGGCCGAGCACGGCGCTGCCGGCAAGCCCGCCAGCGAAATAGCTGGCGAGATAGAGCCCGCTCGCCGCGCCGCGCTCGCCGGTCGCGACACGGCCGATGATGCTGGTCGCGACGGCCTGGGCCGCGAAGGTGCCGATGGCGATCATGACGAGGCCGGCAAGCACGATCGGCAGATGCGGCACGACGAGCAGCGGCAGGCCGCCGATGGCGAGCGCCAGCGATAGCCACAATGCCCCGACCGGCCCGGCGCGGCGCGCCAGCAGCCCGGCCGCGAGCGTGGTCGCGATCGAAGGCGCGAAGACGAAATAGACGATGCCGAGCTGCATCATGCCGAGCGAAAGCGGCGGCGCCACCAGCACGAGGTTGACATAGGTGAAGGTGCCGATGAAGGCGAAGAGGATCAGGAAGCCGATGCCGAAATTCGCGCGCAGCGCCGGATTGCGCCAGTGCTGCGCCAGCGCCGCGATCGCGGGGAGCGCCGGCGGTTCGCGCTCGGCGACGCGCGGGGCCTGGTCGATCGTCGCATAGGCCAACACAGCGCCGACGAGGTTGAGCCCGGCGAAGACGTGGAACGTGGCGTCCAGGCCGAAATGGTCGGAGATCCCTGCCGAGAGCAGGCGGCCGACGAGATTGCTCGCGACATTGCCGGCGATATAGGCGGCGAAGGCGCCGGCGCTCTCGCGCGCATCGCGACGCTCGCCGAGATGGGCCAGCATCAGCGTGAAGGCAGTGGCCATGCAGAGGCCTTGCGCGATGCGCAGCGCCGCGAAGACAGGCAGGCCGGGCGCGCTCGCCAGCGCCGCGGTCGGCAGCGACAACAGAGCCAGGCTGAGCGCGATGCCCCGGCGCCGGTCGATGCGCCGGCCGAGCAGGGAGGTCGCGAGGCTCGCCACCGCCATGCCGATCGTGCTGGCGTTGACGGCGAGCCCCATGGCGGCCGCGCTGACCTCGTAGCGCCTGATTAGCGAGGGCAGGACCGCCTGCATGGCGAAGAGATCGACCAGCGTCAGGAAGGCCATGGTCGCAATGACCATGACGCGGCGCAGGTCGCTCCACCGGCCATCCGTCGTCGCGGCGCGTCCGGTCCCGTGCGTGATGGCGCGGTTCATGAAGTCTCTCCCCATTTGCTGCGGCGCGCGGCCTTGCCGGCTCAGATCGGGTTCTCCTCGGTGGTGTAGAGGGCGGCGACGCGCCAGCCCTCGGCCGTGCGGATGCAGAGCACATTGACCAGGAAGGCGATTGTCCTCGGCTCCCGCCTGGGCCCGAGCGTCAGCAGCAGCGGCTGGTAGAGCACCGCGCTCATCGGGCTGACCTCGACCACTCTGGCGCGAGTGCGATCGGGCAAGACGCTCCAGACCTCCGCCTTCTGGAACGCGCCCATGCGCTCGATCAGCGCCTCGCGGCCCCAGAACGGCTTGCCGTCGCTGATCCAGACGAAGCCGGGCGAATCCCAGAGCGCCTCGCGCACCCGCGCCAGGTCGCGGGCATTCTGGGCGCTGACGAAACGCTCATAGAGAGCCTTGATCTCGACCTCGGTCGGGGTCTCGGCCTGGACCTGGCTCGAAAAGCCGAGCACCAGCGTGGCGATCGCTGCCAGCTTCCTGATCATCGCCTCCTCCTCTTGGGCACGCTGCCCGCTCTTGGGCAAGCTGCTCGAAACGGTCCGCCACCCCGGCGGAACCAGAGCCAGTTTCTGCCTCGCGGGAGGTGGCGCCCGCCAATGCCGAGATGCTCTACGATCGATGCAGGCGAGCTATCGCGACCCGCCCGGCGCCATAGCCGGCCTCTATCGTGTCCGAAGCCAGCAGGCATTTCCCCGGCGGGCCGAGAGCTTCGACAATCCTGGCAAGAGAACCGGCGCCTCGCGCCCTTTGACAGGATCATCGCCATGGACAACGTCCACCCTATCGCCAAGCCGGCCCCGGCCCGGCCCCGCACAAGCCCGCAGACCGGGCAGGTCGTGCTCGTGCTGCAGGGCGGCGGCGCGCTTGGAGCCTACCAGGCCGGCGTCTACCAGGCGCTGCACGAGGCCGGCGTCGAGCCGGACTGGGTGATCGGCATCTCGATCGGCGCGATCAACGCCAGCCTGATCGCCGGCAACGCGCCCGGCGAGCGCCTGGCGCGCCTGCGCGAGTTCTGGACGCGCATCGCGCAGGAGCCGCATCTCGACTTCATGTCGGGCCTGCCCTGGCTCGGCCGGATGCTGCCCAACTGGAGCGCCATCGCCAACGGGGTCCCCGGTTTCTTCAAGCCGAACCCGCTCGCCTTCCTCGGGCTGCACACCAGGCTCGCGCCCGATGCCGCCGGCTACTACTCGACCAGGCCGCTGGAAGCGACGCTGACCGAACTCGTCGATTTCGAGCACCTTGCCGAGCACGGCGTGCGGCTCACGGTCGGCGCGGCCCATGTCGGCACCAGCCAGATGCGCTATTTCGACAGCCGCGACGAGACGATCGGCGTGCGCCACATCATGGCCTCGGGCGCATTGCCGCCAGCCTTTCCGGCGGTCCGCATCGATGGCGAGCTCTACTGGGACGGCGGCATCCTGTCGAACACGCCGGTCGAAGCGGTCTTCGACGACAACCCGCGGCGCAGCTCGCTGATCTTCGCCGTTCATGTCTGGAACCCCGAGGGCGCCGAGCCCGAGTCGATCTGGCAGGTGATGAACCGGCAGAAGGACATCCAGTATTCCAGCCGCGCAGCCAGCCACATCATCAGGCAGAAGCAGATCCACCGGCTCCGCCGCATCATTTCCGAGCTCGTCGGACGCCTGCCCGACAGCGAACGCAAGAGCCCGCAGGTCAGGGAGCTCGCCCACTATGGCTGCCTGACGCAGATGCACGTAGTGCGCCTGCTGGCGCCGCGTCTGGACCATGAGGACCACACCAAGGACATCGACTTCAGCCCCGCCAGCATCAGGGAACGCTGGACGGCGGGCTACGAGGCGACGATGCGGATGCTCGCTGCGGCGCCCTGGGAGGCGGAGGCAGACCCGCTCGAGGGCTTCTTCCTGCACGAGCCGTCGCCTGCGGTAGCAAGCTGAGACAGAGGCGGAGCTCGGATAGGAGCCCGCCGAAGTCGATTTCCGGCAGGTTGCGAGCGGCGCGCACAATCGACGTCAAGCGGACAGTTTTGCTGACGGCTCGTCCGGTTGCAGGTGGCTTGCATCGAGGCGTCGCGCGGCCCGGTAGCGGCCGGGCGACAATCCGTGATGCCGGTGGAACAGTTTTGAAAACGCCGCTGCCGTCTCGTACCCGACCCGGCCGGCGATCCGTGCGATCGGCTCGTCGCTGGTTTCGAGCAGGAAGGCCGCTTCCAGCATCCGGCGCTCGATCACATAGCGGTGCATGGGCTGGCCGACGAGCCTGGTAAAGCGCGCCGAAAAGACCGAGCGGCCGAGCCCGACGCGCTGGCAAAGGTCGCTCAGGGCCCAGGATCGCTCCGGACTTTCGTGAATGAGCTTGAGTGCCGGCCCGATATGCGGGTCGGACATCGCCCCGAGCCAGCCGCCCTGCCCCGGACTGAGAGAGGCGATCCAGCTGCGGAGCACCTCGACAAAGAGCACTTCGGTCAAGCGCGACAGCGCGACGCGTTGGCCGGGACGCTCGCGCGCGGACTCGCTGACCATGCGGCGCAGGATGGCTTCCAGCCAGGCGCCATCCACCGTCGGCTTTAGCAGGAGCACGGGCGGAAGCAGTTCCAGCACGCTGCCGAACAGGGGCCGCGACACCGTGAAATTGCCGCAGATCATGGACGAGAGCGGCGCTGCTTCGCCGCCATGGCGCAGGATGCCGAGACGCGGCGACGAGCGATCGATGTCGATGATCCGCAACGGCTCGGCCCGGCGATCCGAAAAGAACACATGGGGCTCGCCGCGGGTGATCACGACAAGATCGCCCTCGCTCATCTCGATGTCCTGCCCCTGCCCGAGCGCGAGCGTCGCCGAGCCCCGGCTCAGATAGTGGAACAGGGCGTGGGGGCGCGTCGGCAGCTCGAGATGCCAGGGATGGCCGAGCTCGAAATGGAAGAGCAGCGTCCCGCCGAGACGAACGCGATCGAGCACCTGGGCGAGAATGTCCATGCCCCGGAGCGTAGAGCTGCGGACGATCGGACACAACATCCGGACGATTGATCCCTACCGTCCGCAAACTCCGCGAAATAGCTCATGCCAGAGCGGGCCGACCTTCAGTGCGGCAACCATTTCGCCGACGGCGGATGGAAGAACCGCGGCCTCGCCGGAAACGCCTGCCCCCTCCCCCCGGACTCTGGTTCGGACATGCCAAACAGGAACAAACAATGGCGAATATCCTCCTCTCCGCCGCCACCGCACTCCTGGCCGGAACGACATTGATCGGCTCCGCCCATTCCGCCGAACTGCCCAAGGGGGCAGCCCATAACATCGTGCTCGTGCACGGCGCTTTCGTGGACCAGACGAGCTGGCAGCCGGTTGCCGCGATCCTCGCGAAGAAAGGCTACAACGTCACGCTCGTCGAAAATCCGCTGACCTCGCTCGCTGCCGATGTCGACGCCACCAGACAGGCGCTGGCGAAGCAGGACGGCAAGACCGTTCTGGTCGGCCATTCCTGGGGCGGCGTCGTGATCACGCAAGCCGGCAATGACCCCAAGGTGTCGGCGCTGGTCTACGTCTCCGCCTTCGCGCCGGAGATCGGTGAATCCCTGGCATCGCTGGCCAAGGCCGGCCCGCCGACCGAAGGCGGCAAGGCGATCCATCCCGATGCGAAGGGCGATCTGTACATCGATCCCAAGGTGTTTCCGTCCGCCGTCGCGGCCGACCTTCCCCAGGAGATCGCGACGAAGCTGGCGAACTCGCAGCTCCCGTTGAACCACGTGGCGTTCGAAGCGCCCGTCGACATCGCGGCCTGGAAGGACAAGCCGACATTCTATGTCGTCAGCACGAAGGACAAGGTCCTGGCGCCCGAGGCCCAGAAGTTGTTCGCAGCCAGGATCAAGGCCCAGACGACGGAAGTCGCCGGCAGCCATGCCTCGCTCGTCGTGCACGCGCAGCAGGTCGCCGCGGTCATCGAAAAGGCGGCGCTCGCGAAGTGAGGCTACCGCTCCCGGCGCTTTCGCGCCGGGAGCGCGCGGGACCACGTCTTGACGGATCTCGACGGCGTCGCCAAGGCCCGTGCACGTCACCGGCACGGGCCTTGCTGGCCCAAGCCGTCATTCGATGATCTGGACCACGCGGCGGCTCCGTGGCGCGACGACGACGGCTTCGTCGTTCACGATCGTATAGCGATAGCCGGGCGCGCCGTATTGCGCGGGCACGTTGCGATAGACCATGCCGCGCGACGGCAGCACGGTGCCGACGGCGATCGGTTCCGCATAGCGATATGACCGCATGTTCTGCGCCATCACATAGTTACGGAAACTGGCGTCGTCATTGATCATCGTCCCGCCGGCGGGATCGCGCCTGAGGGGCGGGGCGAAGACGTCGAACGGCATCATGTAGGCCTCGCTACCGACGAGGGCCGGGTCATGCGTGACGCCGCCGGCGGGGTCGCGGATGAGGGGGCCCCTGTCCTGTGCGAAGACGGTTGCGGGAATGGCTGCGATAACGGCAGCCAGGAGAATTCGCTTGATCATGGTCGATCTCCGATATCTGCCTAGCCCCGCCAGGACGCTGCGCGCGTCTTGCGGCGGTTCTGTGCCGGAACGATCACAAAAGCGAGAAGAACGCCCTCCGGACCGCGGCGGATCGGCATGCGCCGTGGGCTTTGTCCGTGCCGCTTCGGGCCGACTCGGACGGACCAAGGCTCCGTCCCGCCCGGCATCGGCCTCCGGATTCAGGCCTTCGCCTGGTCATCGGGGTGGGCCATCTCGCAGAAATGACCTCCCAGATGACGCCCGGCGGGCGTCGTCGGATCAAGCGCAGGCGCCTTTGCTTCGACATCGGCGCGGAACGGTTCCGAGCTGTCCTGCGGGCAGTAGCCGAGGTGATCGGCGCCGCTATTGTCCACGGCCTTGACGGCGTTGTCCGAGGTGCCGAAGGCGATCGTGTGGCCGACGAAGGGTGCGGTCAACGACGCCGTGACGAGGCGCACGCAATCGGCGAAGGACAGATACGACCAGAGCATCCGGCGGTCGACCGGCTCGGGGAATGACGAGAAGATGCGCAGACACGCCGTCTCGATGCCGTACTTGTCCCAGTAAAGTCGGCTGAGGCTCTCCACGAAGGTCTTGCCGACGCCGTAGAGGCAATCGGGACGGACGGGCGCGTCGACCGAGATCTGCGCTCCGATCTCATGAAAGCCGATGGCGTGGACGGACGAGGCGTAGACGATGCGCTTGACGCCGTGCTTCCGGGCGCCTTCGTAGACGTGATAGGAGCCGCGGATACTGGAATCGAGGACGACCTGCCATTCCCGCTCCGTCGGCGCGCCGCCGAAATGGACGATGGCATCGCACCCCTCCGTCGCCGCGATCGTCGCGTCCATGTCGGCGAGGTCGAAGATCGCCTCCTCTTCATGGGCTGCGAGCGGGCCGAGCGGCTCGCGATCGGCAAGGCGAATGGTCTTCGCCAGCGGAGCCAGGCCGCCGCGAAGCTGCGAGCCGAGGCGCCCGGCCGCGCCGGTGATCAGGATGCGGTTGTATTGCGGCATGCGATCCTCGTGTCTGACCGGCGCATCGGTCAATGCGGCGTCGTGGGCATCTGACATCAACGATGCACGGGCGCGTCGTCATCCTTTCGGTGGCAGACCGCCACGCTGCAGGCAAGCGCCTGCCGCGACGTCGGCTCAGCCGCGCATCCTGGCGATCAGTCCGTCAGCGCCACGCGCCAGAAGCACCGCATCGGAGCCGCACGCCACGAAGGAGAAGCCCTGCCCCAGTAGGCTCTTCGCGAAATCCGGGTCGAAGACCAGCGTGCCGACCGGGACGCCCGCCTCGATCAGCCTTTGCGCGGCGGGGCGGATCAACTCCCACACCGCCGGATCCATGGGCTTGCCCAGGCGGCCGATATCCGCCGCGATGTCGGCCGGCCCGAAGAACACCCCGTCGACACCGGGGACACGGCCGATATCGAGCGACTGCTCGACCGCCGCGCGCGTCTCGACCTGAACGATGACTGCGGTCTCTTCGCCGATCCGGCTGAAGTAGTCGGTCGTCCGGCCGAAGGCATTGGCGCGCGTGCAGCCGCTGACGCCCCGGATCCCGTGCGGCGGGTACCGTGTCGCTGCGACCGCTTTCTCGGCTTCGGCCGGAGTCTGCACCATCGGGAACAGCAGTCCCGGCGCGCCGAGATCGAGCAGCCGCTTGACCAGCACGGGGTCGTTCCAGTCCGGGCGCACGATCGGCGTGACCGGGTGGGCGGCCAGCACCTGCAGCTGTGCCATGACCGAGTTCAGGTCGTTGGGCGAATGCTCGGTATCGATCAGCATCCAGTCGAAGCCGGAACTCGCGACGGCTTCAGTGGTGAAGGCACTGGAGAGACTGAGCCAGAGCCCGATCTGGGGTTCCCCGCCTCGCAGGGAAGCGAGGAACCTGTTCTTGAGCAGTTGCATCGCCGTTCTCTCCCATCTGGCGGATTGCCGCATGCGCTGCGTCAGCGAGGCAGTTCGCCGAGACGGGACGTCGCCAGCACAGCCGCCACGCGTTCGTCGGACAGGCCGTACTCGGTGCGGGCAATCTCTGCCGAGACATAGCCCAGGGCCAGATCGCGTTCGACGCTGCTCCCGGCCCGCTCGGCCGGCGCGCCATAGCCGGCCCCACCCGGGAAGGCCATCACGACCTTGCGGCCATGGGGCACGAACTGCTTGCCCTTGCCCTTCATCGCCGTGCCGTCATCGAGCGCGATCGTCGTCGGCGCGCCGCCGCCGCCGCCGCGCCGCCCGCGGGCTGGATGGCGGACACGGTCGAACATCGCCTGGATGTCGAACTCGTAGCCCTCCCAGGCGCCGACCTCCATGTGCTGGCCGAGGCCGCCGCGATGCCGGCCGGTGCCGCCCGAGTCGGGCCGCAGTTCCTTGCGCCAGACGATCACCGGGCCGACCTGCTCGGTCGCCTCGACCGGCATGGTCATGACACCCGAGGGGAAGGCGGTCGCGTTCATGCCGTCGAGCGCAGGCCGTGCGCCGGAGCCACCCGAGTTGAAGGTCAGTACCTCGGCGCGCACGGGCTCGGCCGGCGGCGGGCCGTCGCTGCGCGGCCGCAGCGAGACCTGGAAGTTGCAGAGGCTGCCGGCGCCCTCGGCCGGGACGAGGCCGGGCAGGAGCTTGTCGAGCGCGTCATAGATCGTGTCCGGCACCATGTGGCCGATGATGTGACGCAGCGCCACCGGCGCCGGCCAAACCGCATTGACGATCGTGTTCTCGGGAGCCGTGATGCGGAAAGGCTCCAGCGAGGCAGCGTTATTCGGGATTTCCGGCGCGATCGCGCATTTCAGCGCGTAGCAGGTATAGGCTTTCGTATAGACCAGCGGCACGTTGATGCCGTTCTTGTCGACGCCGGAGGTGCCGGCCCAATCGCAGAGCACGCCGTCCGCCTCGATCGAGATCTTCACGCAAAGGTCGATCGGCCGGCTGTAGCCGTCGATCCGCATATGGCCCTCGGCCTCGCCACGCGGCAGCGCCGCGATCTTGTCCAGTGTCGCCTGGCGGGAGTTCGTCAGGATGAAGGCGGAGATGCCGGCCAGATCGGACAGCTTGAACTCGACCATCATGTCGATCAGGCGGCGATGGCCGATCTCGTTGCAGGTCGCCAGCGCATAGATGTCGCCGACCAGTTGGTCGGGCTCGCGGACATTGCCGCGGATGATCGTGACCAGCGTCTCGTTGACCGTGCCGCGGTCGACGAACTTCATGATCGGGATGTGGAGACCTTCCTCGTAGACCGAGTTGGCGTCGGCGCCGAAGCCGCGCCCGCCGATATCGACGATATGCGCCGTGCAGGCGAAGAAGCCGACATGCCGGCCCTTGTGGAAGGACGGGCTGACGACGGTGATGTCGTGCAGGTGGCCCGTGCCCTCCCAGGGGTTGTTGGTGATGTAGACATCGCCCTCGGCGATGTTGTCGCGCCCGATGCGACGGATGAAATGGGCGACGGCATCGGCCATTGCGTTGACGTGCCCGGGCGTGCCGGTCACTGCCTGAGCCAGCATCTCGCCCTTCTGGTTGTAGACGCCGGCAGACAGGTCGCCGGCCTCGCGCACCGAGGTCGAAAACGAGGTGCGGATCAGCGCCTGCGCCTGTTCCTCGACGACCGAGATGAGGCGGTTCCACATGACCTGGTAGGCGACTTTGGAGATGTCAGACATGGGCGGGCTCCTTCCGCTCGGCGACGGAGGCGGCGGGTGCGGCTTCGGCAAGCCGGATGTCGATGCAGCCGTCGTTCAGCGTGACGGCGAAGCGGCTCGAGGGCAGGACGATGGTCGTCTCATCCTCGGTGACGATCCCGGGGCCGTTGATCCGGCTGCCGGCTGGCAAGCTGGCACGGCTGTGAGCTTCGGCCTCGACCCGGCGGCCCAATCCTGCATCGAACACGGACCGCATGCCCCCGGCTGGCGCAGCCTGCATGTCGGTGACGGATTTGACCGGGGTGATCGCGGCCTGCGGGGTATGGGCGTTGACCGACCAGACCGTGATCTCGGCGGCGAGCCCCTTGACCGTGCGACCGAAGAGATTGGCGTATTCGTGCTCGAAGCGCTGCAGAATGACGGCCGGATCGGCGGCACGGGCCTCCTCCGGCGTCAACGTCACCGGAATCTCCCAGCCCTGTCCGGCATAGCGCATATAGATCTTGTACTCGGCCAGAATCTCGCCAGCCCAACCGCAGGAGCGGACGACCCGCGTCGCCTCCTCCGCCATCTCATCGAAGAGCCTGGTGACGCGCGCCGTGTCGAACTGCGCCAGTCGCATGAACAGCGTGCGATTGGCTTCGAAGCTGTACGGAGCCCGCAGGAAGCCGATCGCGGAGCCGACGCCGGCGCCGGGCGGCACGAGGCAGCTCGCGATACCGAGCTTCTCGCAGAGCCGGCCGGCATGGAGCGGAGCCGCTCCTCCAAAGGCGATCATCGTATATTCCGCGAGGTCCTCGCCATTCTCGACGGCGTGGACGCGGGCGGCATTGGCCATGTTCTCGTCGACGACCTCGGCCACGCCCCAGGCGCTCTCCTGAGCATCCATTCCGAGCTTGCCGCCGATCTCCGCCTCCAGTGCGGCGGCCGACTGGGCGGCGAAGAGCGGAATCGTGCCGGCCGCGAAATTGTCCGGGTCGATCTTGCCGAGGATGACGTCGGCATCGGTCACGGCCGGGCGCTTGCCGCCGCGGCCGTAACAGGCAGGGCCGGGCTCGGAACCCGCGCTTTCCGGCCCGACGCGGATCTGCTTCATCGAGTCGACATGGGCGAGGCTGCCGCCACCCGCGCCGATCTCGACCATGTCGATCACGGGAATCGAGATCGGCATGCCCGAGCCTTTCTTGAACCGGTAGGTCCGGGCCACCTCGAAGACGCGAGCGGTCTTCGGCGTATAGTTCTTGATCAGGCAGATCTTGGCGGTGGTCCCGCCCATATCGAAAGACAGGACTTTCCTGAGGCCGTGTCGCGCCGCGATGTCCGCAGCGAAGACGGCGCCGCCGGCCGGGCCGGATTCGACGAGGCGCACCGGAAATTCCGAGGCGCTCTCCAGCGAGATGATGCCACCGCCCGAATGCATCAGGAATATCGGGCAGGCCGCGCCTTCCGCCGCCAGCCGGCCCTCGAGCCGGACGAGATAGCTCTTCATCAGCGGCTTGATGTAGGCGTTGGCGATCGTCGTGTTGAAGCGCTCGTATTCCCGCATCTGCGGCGAGACTTCCGATGACAGCGACACCATCGCTCCGGGCAGCCGCTCGGCCAACACCTCCAGGATCAGCCGCTCGTGCGCGTCGTTGACATAGGAATGAAGCAGGCCGACCGCGACGCTCTCGTAACCGGCCTCGCGCAGTTCGTCGGCGAGCACTTCGACGGCGGCGCGTTCCAGCGGAATCAGGACCTTGCCGCGCGCGTCCATCCGCTCCTTGACGGTGTAACGCCGGTTTCGCGGCAGGAGCGGCTCCGGCAGCGTCAGATTGAGGTCGTACTGCTCGAAGCGGCTCTCCGTCCGCATTTCGATGACGTCGCGGAAGCCTTGCGTGGTGATCAGCGCCGTCTTGGCGCCGCGCCGCTCGATCAGCGCGTTGGTCGCCAGCGTCGTGCCATGGATGATCTGCCCGATGGCGGACACCGGAATGCCGGACTTGGCGCAGACCCGCTGCATGCCCTCGATGATCGCATCCTCGGGTGCGGCATAGGTCGTCAGGACCTTGGTCGACCAGCGCTGCCCCGCCTGTTCGAGCACGACATCCGTGAAGGTTCCTCCGATGTCGACGCCCAGACGGGCTCCGATAATAGACATGGCTCAAGGGCCTCCGTTGCCTGATCGGATCAAGATAGGAATGGCCTGCCCATGTCGTCGAATTATTATTTTCTATGATATTCGATAGAGAAAATTTATCGCGGCACCTCTTGAGCGTGATCACTCGCCTGTTGGTTCAGTGATGCCTGACGGCCCTTTCGCCCGCCAGCTCGGCCGCGCGCCGCAGCAGGAAGCTCGCCGGCGTATGGGCATAGGACGCCGTAAAAATCAGCGCGCTGGGTTTCCATGGATAAGGGACTTCGACCAACTCGCCGGATTGCAGATGTTTCCTCACCAATGTTTGTGACATCGGCGCGATCCCGAGCCCATCGAGGGTCATCTGCAGCGAAGCTGCCAGGCTGCTCGATGGGACGATCCGTATCGGCCCTTCCCAGCCATCGCGAAAATGCGCCGAGAGCTCGACGAAATGCCGGGTGTTGCGCGCATGGGTGAGGATCGTGTGCGACGCCATCGTCGCGATGTCGGAACCGGCGAGAGCAAGCCGCGGCGAAGCCACCCACAAATAGGGTACGGAGCCGAGATCGACATTGGTGATATTGAAGTTCGAGATCGGCCCGTTCAGGAGGCACAGATCGAGCGACCTCGAGACCAGCTCCTCACGCAGGTTGATGGTCAGATCCACCCTCAGCTCGACATCGACGTTCGGGAAGACCTGGCGCAGATCGAGCAAATAATCGCGTAGCCAGGTCTGCGCGATCAGTTCGGCGACACCCAGCCGCAGGACGCCGGCCTGCTGATCGGAACGAATCGAGTGCTGCGAGAACTCGTCCGAAGCGAGCAGAACCTTCTCGGCATGGGCCAGCAGCGAGTGTCCGATGGGGGTCAGGGCAACCGAACCTGACTCACGGTAGAAGAGCTTCACTCCCAACGTGGCCTCCAGCTGCGAGATGCGCACCGAGATATTTGGCTGGGTGGTGTTCAGGCGTTCGGCAGCGCCCCTGAAACTGCCGAGTTTCGCGACCCAGGCGAAGCTTTCCAGCTGCTTTAGGGTCCAGTTCGGCATCGCGCCCCTCCAGAGCGCCGCAGCGCAACATGCAATTTTCGAGCCGATTCAATGCCGATAAAGAAACGCTATCGCAAAAACAGAAAAATTCAATTGGATGCTATCGCAAGATCGGGGTGCATTGTCATAGGTCGGTCACAGCACGTTGCTCGCCCGGCTTCGAGAGCCTGCGCAAACCCGTGTTCAGTGCAGGGCAACCAACGAGGGAACGATGAACCGTAGAGCCCTGCTTGCTTCAGCCACCCTTGCCCTGACAATCGGGCTCGCGTTGCCGGCCTCGGCCCAGACCGCCTGGACGATGGCTTCCGGCTATCCGGAAAGCAGCTTCTTCACGCAGAACATCCGCCAAATGATCAAGGAGATCGAGGAGAAGAGCGGCGGCAAGCTCAAAATCGACCTGCGCTCCAACGACAGCCTGATCAAGCTCGACGCGGTCAAGCGCGCTGTCCAGTCAGGCCAGGTCCAGATCGGCGAGATCCGCCTCGGCGTCTATGGCAACGAAGGCGCGATGTACAATCTCGACAACATCCCCGGAGTCGCGACGACCTTCGACCAGGCCACCAAGCTGACCGATGCGCAGCGCCCCTTCTTCGACGAGCTGTTCAAGAAGAACGGCCTGCGCGCGATCACCTATGTCGCCTGGCCCGGCCAGGGCTTCTACACCAAGCAGCCGCTGAAGGGACTTGCCGACCTCAAGGGCCAGAAGCTGCGCATCTATTCGAAGCAGACCCAGATCATGGGCGAGAGGCTCGGCATGGAAGCCCTCATCCTGCCCTTCGCCGAGGTGCCGCAGGCATTCTCGACCGGCATGATCCAGTCGCTGTGGACCAGCGCCCAGACGGGCACTGACGTCCAGGTCTGGGACTACGTCAAGCACTTCACCTATACCGGCACGATGCACAACAAGAATGCGATCCTCGTCAACGAGCGCGCATTCCGGCAGCTCGACGCGGCAACCCAGAAGGCTGTTCTCGAAGCCGGCGAGGCGGCGACGAAGCGCGGCTGGGAGCTTGCGAAGAAGGCGAGCGAGGAACGCGAGAACGTCCTCAAGAGCCATGGCATGACGATCGCCCAGTCGCCCAAGGACATCCTCGATGCGATCGAGGTCGCGGGCAAGGGCATGGTGCAGGAATGGCTCGCCGCCGCGACCGCGGAGGAGAAGGCTGTCTACGAGAACTACCAGAAGAGCCTCAAGTAACCCCGTCTTTCGTGCAGCAGCATGTCACGCAAGCCTGGCCAGCGGGGGAACCAGTGATACGCGGGGTTCTGAACAAGTTCTATGAGGCGTGCGGCTATCTCGCCGCCGCCTTCATGGTGGGGATCGCACTCGCGATCATCGCCCAGATCGTCGCCCGCTTTCGCGGCGTGACGCTGGATGCAACGGAAGCCGCCGGGCTCTGCCTGGCAGCCTCCACCTTCTTCGGATTGGCCCATACCTTCAGGCACGGTTCGCATGTCCGGATCAACCTGATCGTCAGTCGGCTCCCGGCCGGCCTGCGGCGACCTGTCGAGATCTTCAACTGCCTGCTCGGCGCGGTCGTCGTCTCGTTCCTCGCCTGGCATGTGAGCGCGCTGGCCCTGCAGTCACACGCGTTCAACGACGTCAGTCCAGGGCTCCTCGCGATGCCGTTCTGGATTCCGCAGACGGGCGTCGCCGTGGGTGTGACGGCCTTCGCGATCGCGCTCATCGATGAATTGCTCTGGCTGCTCAGCGGCGGCAGTGCCCGTTACGAGGCTCCCGACGAGATCGGCCTCGACAAGCCCGTGGCATAGGAACCCGTGATGGATTCGATCGTCATTGCCTCGCTGGTTCTCGCCGGCCTGCTGCTCTTTCTGCTGGCGAGCGGCGTCTGGGTCGCGCTCTCCCTTTTGACCGTCGGCATGGTCCTGATGGGTCTGTTCACGACGGCCCCGATGGGTTCGCTCGTCGCCTCGACGCTCTGGGATTCAAGCTGGGGCTGGGCGCTCACCTCCCTGCCGCTCTTCATCTGGATGGGCGAGATCCTGTTTCGCTCGAAGCTTTCGGCCGACATGTTCCAGGGGCTCGCGCCCTGGGTCTCGCGCCTGCCGGGCCGGCTGCTCCACGTCAACGTGCTCGGCTGCGGCATCATGGCGGCGGTCGCGGGCTCGTCCGCGGTGACCTGCGCCACGATCGGCCGGATCAGCGTGCCCGAGCTCGAGGCCCGGCGCTATCCGCTCAGCATGACCATCGGGACGCTCGCGGGCTCCGGGACGCTCGGACTGCTGATCCCGCCCTCGATCATCATGATCGTCTATGGCGTCACGGCCGAGGTCTCGATCGCGCGGCTGTTCATCGCCGGCGTCCTGCCTGGCCTGCTGCTGATGGCGCTGTTCATGGGCTACACGGCGATCTGGAGCCTGCTGAACCCAGACAAGATGCCGCCCGCGGATCCGCCGGTCCCCCTTCTGGAGAAAATCTATCGCTCCCGCCGGCTGATCCCGGTCGCCCTCCTGATCGGATCGGTCGTCGGCTCGATCTACGGCGGCATCGCGACACCGACCGAAGCCGCGACCATCGGCGTCGTCGGCGCGCTCGTCCTCGCCGCCGTCGGCGGAGGGCTCACGCGAGAGAGCTTCATGGAGAGCCTGATGGCGGCCATGCGGACCTCCTGCATGATCTCGTTCATCATCGCCTGCGCCGCCTGCCTGACGATCGCGGTCGCCTTCGTCGATATCCCGCGCTCGCTCGCATCCTGGGTCGATGCGATGCATCTCTCGCCCCATGCGCTGCTCGCGGTGCTTGCGGTCTTCATGCTGATCCTGGGTTGTTTCCTCGAGGGCATCTCGATCATCGTGCTGACGTCATCGGTCATGCTGCCGATGGTACAGGCAGCAGGCATCGACCTGCTCTGGTTCGGGATCTTTGTGGTGGTGCTCATCGAGGCCGCGCAGATCACGCCACCGGTCGGCTTCAATCTCTTCGTGCTGCAAAGCATCACCGGCAAGGACATCCTGGCCGTGACGAAAGCGGCGATCCCCTATTTCTTCGTGCTGATGCTGCTGCTCGTGCTGATCACGATATTCCCGCAGATCGTCACCATCTTGCCGAAGATGATGACCGGCTGAACCTTCCGAGGACTGGGTGTCTGATAGCGCCGGCGGCGACGGTCAGCCGCCGGCGCTCGCTCGCCCCAACGAGCTGGCGCGTTTCTCAGTCATCCGGCCTCCGCCGCCGGTGGCTTTTCATCGACGACGAACACACCGGGATTCGCGGCAACGAGAACCGAGAGTTGTGAAAGAACAGCGTCCAGATGGATATTCATGGCGGTGGCCGCCGCGTCGCCATCGCGCGCTTTCAATGCTGCCAGAATTGCACTGTGTTCCCGGAGAGTGTCTGCAAGGCGCCGGGGGGATGCGAGGATTTTGCGCGCACGCGCCAGGGTCCTTCTGGCCGAATCCACCGTTGCAGTGACGCGCGGAAAATCGAGACGGCTCAGCATCATCTCGTGAAATGCCAGGTCGAGCCGATGAAACTCCCGGCGATCGCCCCGCTCGACCGCGAGTGTCTGATAGGCGAAGTTTCCCTCCAGCTCGAACAGCCATTCATCCGAAGCATTCGGCGCCAGCGCGCGAACCATCTCCGCTTCGAGAGGGCGGCGGATGAACATCGCCTCCGTCAGATCCGTCATTCGAATCCGAGCGACGCGGCTGCCGCGCTGCGGAAGAATCTCGACGAGGCCCTCGGCTTGCAGCCTGTTCAGCGCATCCGAAACCGGGAAGCGCGAGACCCCGAATTCAACGCAGAGCGCGTTCTTGTCGATCATGGCTCCGGGACGAAGCTCAAGTTCGATAATCGCTTCCCGGATAGCTGAGAGCACTCGTTCAGTGGCATTCGTCATGGGTTTCGAGGATCTCAAAGGATGCTTGCTCCTAACAGTTTCCATGCTAGCATGCTAGTTGACATTTCGCGCAATCCAAGCACCTCACAACATTCGACGCAGCAAATAAGAGCCCGGAACGAACTCCGGCTGAACGCCCCTCTGGGAGGACCAAAATGCGGATGACTTTGTTACGCCTCGGCGCGCTCGCCGGCTTTGCCGCAATGGGCGCCGGGAATGCCGATGCGGCTGATGTTTCGTGGAAATTCTACACTTATTTTGCGGCAAACGATAAGCCGACGACGCTGCATCGGGCCTTTGCGCAGGATGTCGAAAAGGCGACCGGCGGGCGGCTGAAGATCACGGTGTTCTCGGCCGCAGAGCTGCCCTACAAGGCCTCGGACGTGCTGCGCATCGTCGGCTCCAAGCAGGTCGAGATGGGCGATGTCGCCTTCGGCTTCGTGGCTGGCGACGTGCCCGAGCTGAACGCGCTCTCGATGCCGTTCTCCTGCACGTCGATGGACAAGTTCTACGACACGCTCGCTCCGGCCATCGACAAGCCGATCAATACCCTGCTCGAAGCCAAGTTTCGCGCGACCTCGATCATGCAGTGGGTGATGCCGCCCCAGCAGCTCTGGCTGACCAAGCCGGCCAACGGAATCGACGGGCTGAAGAACCTCAAGGTCCGTTCCTGGAATCGCGAGCAGGCGGAGATGATGCGACTGGTCGGCGGCTCCGGCGTGACGATCACGCCGGCCGAGGTTATCCCGGCCCTGCAGCGCGGTGTCGTCGACGGAGCCTTCACTGCGGCGGTGCCAGCGCTGGACTGGAAGTTCAACGAGGTCACGAAGTTTGCCTACATGATGAACTTGACCTTGGCCCACCAGGCCGTGGTCGTGAATCAGGCGGCACTCCAGGCCTTGCCCGAAGACCTGCGCAAGACGCTTCTGGCCAAGACCGTGGAATGGGCGCCGAAATACCGCGCCGAGATGATCGCCGCCGACAAGGACGCCCGCAAGACACTCGCCGAGAAGGGCATGACCTTGCGCGATGCGACGTCCGAGGAAGTCGTCCGGCTGCGCGAGATCACCAAGCCGATCGCGGACGAATGGGCTGCCAAGGCAGGCCCTGTCGGCCAAGGCATGCTGGCCGTCGCCATCAAGTCCTGCAGCTGATCGTGCCCTTCTTGCGGGAGCCGTCGGCTCCCGCTCTCCAGCCGAGGAGCCTTCTCGTTGGATCGCATCCCGATCTTGTCGCGCGTGCTCGACATCATCCAGCGTATCGGCATCGTCGTCGGCGTAGCGATGATCGTCGCCATGGGCCTACTGATGAATATCGAAGTGGGGACGCGAACGCTGCTTGGCTTCTCCACGCAGATCTCCGACGAATATGCCGGTTATTTCTTCACGGCCGCGACGATGCTGTGCTTCCTGCCGGCGCTGAGGGATGAGCGGTTCCTGCGTGTCGAAGGGTTGATCGCCATGGCGCCGCCGCGCTTGCGCGCGATAGCGGAAGCCTTCGCGGCGCTGATCGGCGCCGGCACTTGCGCGGTTCTGGCAGACGCGACCTACGATCTGACCGCGGCCAGCATCTCTTTCGGGACGCGCTCGCTTCAGGCGTCGCAGACGCCGCTCGCCATACCGCAAGCCGTGATGCCGTTCTGCTTTGCCATCCTCTCGATTGCCTTCCTGGAGTGGGGCTGGGTTCGCTCCCGCCGGCTCTGGCGCGGCCAGACCGTCACCGAGACGCATCATGCCCTGGACTGAACTACTGGCGATCTATGGCGTGCTACTCGTCGGTACGCTGGCTTTCGGCGTCTCGATCGGCGCTGCCATGGGCTTTGTCGGCATCGTCGGCATCAGCATGGCCAGCGGGACGATGCTCTGGCCGACCTTCGGCGACATCGTGTTCAACACCACGACGAATTTCAGCCTCGTCTCGATCCCGCTCTTCGTGCTGATGGGCGAGCTCATCCTCCATAGCGGGATCGCGGGCCGGTTCTATTCCGGCATATCCGGCCTGTTCGGACGCATCCCGGGCGGGCTTGCCCAGACCAATATCGCGGGCTGCGCCATCTTCTCGGCGATCGCAGGTTCTTCCGTCGCCACTGCTTTGACGGTCGGAACCGTGGCGATCAAGGAAATGCGCTCCCGCGGCTATGCCGACAGCCTGACGCTGGGGACGCTGACGGCCGGCGGTTGCCTCGGCATCCTGATCCCGCCGAGCATCCCGCTGATCGTCTATGGCTCGATGACGCAGGAATCGGTCATCGACCTCTTCATGGCCGGCGTCGTCCCCGGCATTACGCTCGCTTTCATCTTCGCGATCTACGTCGCCATTCGCGCCACGCTCAACCCGAGTCTGACGCCGCGCGAGGAGCCCGTCGACGGCCAGACGCTGCGCCATGTCATGCGCGACGCGATGCCGGTGCTCGCACTCGTGGCTTCCGTCATCGGCGGCATGTATGCGGGCGTGGTGACGCCGACTGAAGCGTCGGCCTTCGGCTCGTTGCTGGCTCTTGTGCTGGCGCTGGCCTATCGGCAATTGACCTGGCCGAGGCTTTGGCTGGCGCTCCGCAACACCGTCCTGACTAGCGCCGTGATCATGTTCATCACGATCAATGCTCAGATCCTGAACTTCGCCGTGGTCTCCTCGGGCATGGGCCGAGGACTGGCCGACTGGCTGACGGCGATCGACGTCTCGCCATTCCTGTTCTTCTGCATCCTGCTGGTGATCTACGCCGTGATCGGCATGTTCATCGACGGCTTGTCGATCATGTTGCTGACGGTGCCGTTGCTTTATCCCACCCTGATGGCGCTCGGCTTCAATGGCGTCTGGGTCGGCGTCATCCTCGTCATCTTCATCGAACTCGGGGCCCTCACGCCGCCGATGGGACTGAACCTGTTCGCGATCAGCTCGATCGCGCCCGACAAGACGCTGGGAGAGATCGCCAAGGCCTCGGCGCCTTACGCCGTGCTGATCGTGGCCTTCTCTTTCGTGATGTACGCTTTTCCGGGACTCGCCCTTTGGCTGCCCGCCGCCCTCAAATGAAGTGACATCGCCGCCTCATGTTCGCGCCCCCTCCTTCGATCGAGCCTGCCGTCTTTACGCGCCTTCCCGACGAATTCCGTAAGCCCGAGCCGACGAGCGAATGGCATCGGCATCAACCCGGCAGCAATCCTGCGCATTCGCTGCTCGAAGGTCCCTCCTTCGACCGGGACGGCAATCTCTATTGCGTCGATATCCCCTGGGGGCGGGTCTTCCGCATCGACCCGAAAGGCGCATTCACGCTCGTCGCGGAGTATGACGGCGAGCCGAACGGGCTCAAGATCCACCGCGACGGGCGGATCTTCATCGCCGACTACAAGAACGGCATCATGGTTCTCGATCCGGAGACCGGAAGCGTCACCCCATTCCTCGCGCGCGTAAGGCTGGAGCGACTGAAGGCCGTGAACGACCTTGTCTTCGCGTCGAACGGCGACATGTATTTCACCGATCAAGGACTCACCGGGCACCATGACCCGACCGGGCGGGTCTTCCGCGTGCGGGCCGATGGACGGGCGGACTGCCTACTCGACAATATTCCGAGCCCGAACGGGATCGTGCTCGATCCCAGCGAAAGCGTTCTCTACGTCGCCGTCACGCGCGCCAATGCCATCTGGCGCGTGCCGCTGATGCGGGACGGAACCGTGGCCAAGGTCGGCACCTTCATCCAGCTTTCGGGCGGGGGCGGTCCCGACGGGCTGGCGATTGACGAGGCCGGCAATCTCGCTGTTGCCCATATCGGGATCGGCGCCGTCTGGCTGTTCAGCGAGGTGGGCGAGCCGATGCTGCGAGTCCAATCCGGCTTTGGACGGCACACGACCAACATGGCTTATGGCGGTCCCGACCGCCGGAGCCTGTTCATTACCGAATCCGCGACCGGGTCGATCCTGCGTGCGGAGATGCCAGTCGCCGGCAGGGTCATGTTCTCCGGCGTCTGAGGCTGCGCAGGGGCGCAAGCTGATGCATGCACGTCGATCTCTCGGGTTATCCAGCGATCCTGAGCTTCATGGCGCGTATCGAGCAGCGACCGAGCGTCCGCGCTTCACTGGAGGCCGAGGGTCTCAGGGCGGCATAGGCGTGTGCGGCCTCTGGGACCGAGCGGCCGCATGCCGTCGATCATGTCGTGCCTTGAACCGGCGGCAGCTCGCGCCAAGGCTTGTCGAGGCACAAGTCTTACCGAGACACGAGGTTGCGCTTGAGAAGCACGGCCGCGGCATCGAGGGAAACGCCACTCCCTCCCGACATCTGCTGCCCGGCCTGGATCGTGAATTCGGTCATGACGCGCAGGATCTCCTGCTCGGATCGGGTCACGCCCGCCGCGTCGAAATCATTGCGGATCTCGCTGACGACGTCGCGGCCTTCAGACCTCATCGCAGCTTTCGCCAGGGCCATCGCATAGGCTTTCGCGTCCTCGCCCGTGAGGCCCAATTGCTCGGCGGCCCAGCGGCCGAGCAATTGGTTGCAGAGAGCCGTCTTTGCCGCGTCGCCGATGCTGGTCATGTCACATTCTCCGACTGCCGCGCTCCACGACTGCGATGGACGCCGATGAAGCGCAGCTTTCCAGGTCAGCGCGCGAATGGCCGTCGTCGACGAAGATCCGCCTTGCGGCGCCGCCGCGCTTAGCGCCGCCCTGCCCGGTTGACCGGCCCGCCACGGTTCATCGGCGTTCCCGCGCGCACTCCGACACCTGGCGCTCCCACACCCGGCGTCGCCACCGCCGCCCGCGCGACTGGCCGTGGCCGCAGCACCACGCCCGGCCTTGCGACGCAGCCGACGGGGTAACCGACATATTGGCAGTAGATCACCGCGCTGGCCTCCTCGGTGCCCACGGTGATGAAACCGGGAACAAGAGCCAATAATAGGATCGAGAACTTCATGGTCTCCTCCATCGGCCAGGTTTCAAGCAAGCACGCAACAGCGCCGGGCGACGCTGAGGGGGGACTGCGGCCTTGTCGGGCATTCCAGCCGCCTGCTGTCCGTGATGCGGCGAAATCGTTCCCGACATGGCCAGCGCCCCCCGACCAGGCGCCATTGGGAAATAGGACTATAAGTATCCGAAGAACCTAGAATACCGAATATACTACCGTCTTCGGGCGTCGACAACTTTCGGTGTAGCCGGATCCGGTAATATTCTACCCGACTGCTTCGAACCTGGGCCCCAGGCCTCACCAGTAGCGAGAATTCCCGTCGCAATCTCTACGATAAGTTGTCAAAATATCACGCAGGGTGACTTTCAGCGTCAGCTTGCCCACGGAATGGCGCGTTACGCTTCACAGTCTTAGTTGCGCATGCGAACATGCGATCGATGAATCACCTATTAGGGGGAGATTTGCATGCGCCTAAGCCTTGTATCCACGGCCGTGCTCGCGGCATGTCTGGCGACATCGAGCTACGCCGCCGATCTGCCGGTGCGCGCAGCGCCGATCGTCTACGCTCCTGTCTTCACCTGGACCGGCTTCTATGTCGGTCTCAACGCTGGCGTGGGCTGGTCGGATTCGCGTAACGTCGTCATCACCGGACCGACGCCGGGCTCCTCCGGCATCCTGTCCGGCGGCGGCGGCGACGGCGTCTTCGTCGGCGGCGGCCAGATCGGCTATAACTTCCAGGTCGGCTCGATCGTCTACGGTGTCGAGACCGACATCCAGTATGTCGATGTCGGCGGCGACGTCTCGTGGGGTGCCTATAGCTGGTGGGCCCGCGGCGGAAATGACGGCGGCTATCTGGGC
The DNA here is from genome assembly GCF_004341515.1 of Allobosea sp. BK604. Lineage (GTDB taxonomy): Bacteria > Pseudomonadota > Alphaproteobacteria > Rhizobiales > Beijerinckiaceae > Allobosea. The sequence continues at coordinate 81,029 of NZ_SLZF01000016.1, read as the reverse complement.
ACCGTGCGCGCTCGCCTGGGTTACGCCATCGACCGGACCCTGATCTACATCACCGGCGGTCTGGCCTATGGTGGCCTGAACAGCAATCCGCTGACCGGCAACAACAGCAGCAATGTCGGCTGGACCATCGGCGGCGGCGTCGAATACGCCTTCACCAACAACTGGACGATGAAGATCGAAGGTCTCTACATCGAGAACGGCGAGGGACGTAAGAGCCGCGCCTTCGTCAACGGGCCGGGCGGCGTGCTTCCCGCCGGTCTCTATACCGCGACCACGGATGGCAACGGCGCCGGCGGTCTCCTGCGCGTCGGCGTGAACTACAAGTTCTGACGCACAGCCTCGGACTTCTGGAACAGCCCGGCGCCCTGCGCCGGGCTGTTTTCATGTCGGCTTTCAGCGCGACCGTTCCGCAATCGCCCACCCCGCCGTTCGAGCCGCGCAGGGAACACTGGTTCGCCGATCACGATGTTTACGCGCCGCGGCCGGGAGCGGTCGTAAAGGGAATGGGGAGCGGCCGGCGTTTGCCGGCTTCGCTGATCAGCCGCTCGCGCGGCTTCGGCCGGTCCTTTCAGGCGACGGCGATGCGCAGCAAGCAAGCAGGTCACGCAGGCAATGTCCGCTTCCAGGCAGGCGCTCGACCTCCGCCGCTGGCGCATCTCACCCAGGCACCGGCCCGCGATCGCCAATGCGGATCAGCCGTTGACGAGCGGTGCCGTCGCTATCGAACTGGCCGCCTTGTCTTTCGGAAACGAGCGCCTCGATCCGGCTTCGCCGATGCCTCGCGTAGCCCAGGAGGCCGAGCGGCAGGAGCATCGCCACAGCCGCTGCGGTCGCGATGATCGACAGCGCTGCTGCAAGACTGCGTCCGAAAGCGGTCGGGCGATCGCTCTTCGGCGATGAGAGCCATGCCGGCGCAGCCTGCCCGTGCGCGACGACCCACTCGATCATGAGATCCGTCCGTTGCTCGGTACTGCGTTGCCGAATGATCGACCGATCAGACATCCGATTCAGCATCGCAGCCGCGTCCGCCGGCCGATTCTCCAGATAGGCGATCTGGGCCAGCGTATAGGCTGCGGCCGAGCTGGCTGCTTGCGGCGACGTGATGCCTGCTTGGATCATGCCGAAATTGTACGACAAGCTGCCCGCTTTCGAAGCGGCACCGGGCGCTGTCGAAAGATCTGACGCAACAAGCGCCGTGAGCCGGGCTCGCAGGTCGGGCCGCAGGTCGCTCAACGCGACGGTATTGCCGGAATGGGGGAAGAATGCACTGGGAAGCACGAAGCAATAGAGCGCTCCGGCGAGTGCCATGCCAATCTGATAGCGGCGCGATTTGATGATCAGTATCGAGCTAAAGTAGAGGAATAGCGCTGCAAACAAGACATAGAGCCGAGTGGCATCCGAGATTGCGCCCTCAGACAGGCCGGACTGTTCAGCCTCCCGAGCAAATTTCATGACCTCCGAAACGAGCTCGATCCTCTCGAAAGCCGTATTCGAAGCCGCCTGGGGGAGCCGGTACCACCACCAGCCCAGCGTGCAGACCGAGGCGACTGCAGCTAGCCATCCGGTCGCCTTGGCATAGGCTCGGATGCGCCGCGACATCGCTGCCATCGTCGCCTGGCTGTCGAAGACGGTCGGCGACGGCTGCGGGCCGATGGCATGGCCGCTTCGTGGAGCGAGGTCATCAGCCTGCTTCGACGCCAGGGCCGATCGGAGCCGCTCTTCCGCATCGTCGATGCGCTCGGCGCGCCGAGCCATGTGTCCGGTCAGGATGCGGCTCGCCAGTCCGGCGGCGACCAGGACCAGGCCGCCGACGAAGCCGATCCACGCCAGAAATGCCCTGGTTTCATAGGCTGCCCGGACCGAGCTTTGCCGCAAAGGGCCGCGCGCGCCCTGATTGGCAGCGTAATCCTCGATCGCATCCATCCGCCGCTTGTCGAACGCATTCGGGCGGAAACCGCGCTTGGCAGCCTCGTCCAAGGCGCTCGCTGCAGCAGAGGCATCGCCACGAAGGGCGTATTCCTGGGCCATCACATAGGGCATGGCGAGCGCCGGCGCTGAAAGCCCGCTGAGGCTGGTGACCCGAACCACGGGCTTGCCGTTGGCGGTTGTTTCCTGTGCCGGCTTGCCCTGGTTTGCGATGAGATCGGCGAATGCGATTTTCCGATAGGTCGCGGTCTGCGCGGTTCGACCCAGCTGGTCATAGATGCCGCCGAACAGGGGGATGACGATGGGGCTGCCGACGACAATGACCGGGGCCAGCAGCATGAACTTCCATGTCGAAGGGCGATACAGGCGAAAGACAAGCAAGAGGCCGTATAATGGCAGGACCAAGGGCTTCAGTGTCAGGTCGAAGCCCAGCAGGCTCCAGGGCAGCAGGAAGAACGCTCCGACGAGCCCGGCGAGGAGCCAGCGCCCCCTGATGATGGCACCCGCGCCCATCAGCGTGATGAGGCCCAGCGCCAGGCCGAGCGTCAACGGACTCAGATTGTCGGCCTGCGTGACGGCATAGGATGTCGGGCTGGTGAACGCGACCTGGCCGAGGCTGCCGGGCACGAAAATCCAGCCGTCGAGCGCCGCCAGTTCGACAGGGTTCGCCGGCCGGAACAGCGTTGCCATGAACGCGACGATCGCGCCGGCGAAGGCGACCAGCTCTCCGGCCACGCGCAGCCTGCCGGACGAGCGGGCGAGCCGGCCGGCATTTGCGCTGGCATAATCGCCCGGGCTCGTGCCCACAAACGGGTCGAGCCATACGGGGAGCACAGGAAGACTCCCCGGAACCGGCTCGGATTCCGGCGAAGCCGCTTGCCCGGTCGCGCGTCGGCCGAACAGCCTCATCTCAGCCGTCGCCCAATCCGATGGCGTTGATGCCGCTCGTCATTTCGCTCCGCAGGCGCTCCAGCTCGGCGATCGCCTGCTTGCGGCCCTCGGCTCCGGAGACATGCTCCTTGCGGACATCCGAGAGGGTCAGCAGGATCTTGCCATGGACCTCGCGCAGGGTGTCGATGTCGATCACAAGGCGCTGATTGGCCCGCGCCGTGGCGACGGAGTTCTGATGCAACAGCTCCGCATTGCGCCGCATCATCGCATTGGTGGTGTTGTCGATGGCAGCCGAGAGTTCCTCGGCCCGGCTCTGTTCGTCGAGCGTCAAGGCCAGCATGAAGCTGCGCTTCCAGGCAGGCAGGGTCAGCTGGCGAATGGTCTGGAACTTGTCCACCAGCGTGAGATTGTTGGACTGGATGATCCGGACCATCGGCAGGGTCTGCATCGCGGCGTGCTGCAGCATCTCAAGGTCGTCGGCGCGCTTGTCGAGTTGATTGCGGCTGGTTTCCAGCAAAGCGATGCGCTCCGCTGAATCGAGATCCCCTGCCCCGGCGCCGATATCCCGGATCGCCTCGTCGATGTCGGCCAGCCGCAGCCGGATCGCCTGAACATGCTGGCCGAGCAGGATATGGTCCTGCTTGACGCCGTCATACATCAACTGGAAATCGCGGCTGCGCCGGTTCAGGAGCTGCGCGGTCGAATCGACCTGGGCCACCAGTTTATCGACCCGCTCCTTCACCGTTTCGAAGCGCGCCACCGCCCGTTCCCGGGACATGGCGAAGCGCTTGAGCAATCCGCCGATCAGCGGCGTCCGGGACATGCCGTTATCGAGCGCGTCGAGGTCGAATTGTTGCGCGGTCTGCACGATCTCGTTCAGTCGACGCCCGGTCTCGTCGAGATCGGCCGCCCGCGCCGAGTTGAGGATCTCATCGGTATAGGCGGTCGAGCGCTCGGCGATCTCCTTGCCGAATTCCTGAATGGAGAGCGGCGAATGAATGTCGATCGTGGCGGCGAGACGGAGAACCTCGTCGTCCGTGGAGCCGGTCGCGGCGAGCTCTCCGGCCAGGTTCGAAACGGCTTCGGTCATATGCGCGCGTCCTGTTCGAGATGGGCGATGAGATGGCGATGCGTGTCGGTGAAGTCCTGCGCAGCCTTGGAGAACGTCTGGTGCCCCGCTGCCTGGGCCAGGGCAAAGGCATGGCGCTGCCAGAGCGGGATGATCAGCGTGTCGACATCGGTGCAGCGATCGAGCAAGCGATCCAGGACGCCCTCGGCGAGGACCATCTGTCCGAGCGTCAGGATATTGGCGGCATGCAGGGCCATGATGCTGGCCAGGCGCCGCTCGAACCTGTCTCTTGCGAAACCATCCGTCCCGGCTTCACGCCCCAGCAGCGCCTGCGCCGCGGCGATGACGGCTTGCAGCCGCTCCTGCTCGCTGTCGAGATCCCGGCGCGCCTCCGCGAGGAGCCGGCGCAGGCGACGCCCCGCAAGGGCGGCCTCGCGCAACCGGGCGACCGCCGAGATCACCTGTTGAGCGGAGATTTCGAACCTGAGGCGCGCTTCGACATCCGCGCCTGTCAGCCGCGAGAAGAAACCCTGCTTCGCGAGCAAGGCGCGATGGTCCACATCCTGAAGCAAGGTGAGGACCGCCTCGATCTGGGCGCGAATGTCGCGGGCGGGCGTCGAGCGAAGCAGATCGATGTCGATGCCCGCGCCCGATGCGGCTTCATCAAGCTCAGCGACAGCCGCATCATCGAGTGTTCCGAGAAGCATGTCTTCCGTTGCCCGGTCCGAGATGCCCTGATCCTCGGCCAGCATTCGGAAAAATCAGTTATTCCCCAAGGGCAGTTCGCGCCTGAGAGTCAACGAACCCGTAAAACTCTCAAAGAAAAGCTGACGACCGTAACCCTGACATTGAGAATGCAGGGATGGGCGGAGCAAAGGCCCTCATTTGCCGCGCCAACCATCGTCAGGCCGAGCCCCCCGAACAGCGTCCTGCCTCGATGATCCCGCGAGGTTCGATCGATTACTTTGCGCCGGCTGGCGCCGTCCCGAACAGCGTCGCCTCGATGCACTGCCAATGAGCGGTCAGCCAACCATGGGACGCGGGCGCGGTATCGAACTCCTGGCGCAGGGCGGCGACCGCGACCTGCTTGCCGCGATAGCGCAGGCTCGGCGGCAAGGCCTGCAACAGCCCGCTCAACTCGTCGAGAACGCCTGCCGGGAATTGCCGCATATAGGCGGCGCGCCCCAGCCCGAAATCATAGCGGGAGGCTGGCGGGGCGGCGTTCGGCCTGGCCCTGCTGACGGCCGTCGCGGCCTCATCGACCTCTGCGCCGTCGAGGACGACACCGTAGATCGCCTCGGCATCGGCGACGCTGACGAAGCCGTCGAGGACATCGTCCAGCACCTTGGCGCTGTCGCGTGACAAGGGGTCGCCATAACCGCCGCCGGCCGGCGTGCGCAGGCTGATGACGTCGCCGGCGGAGAGCCGCTCGACATTGACCTTGCCGAGCCGCTTCTGCGCGTTCGTGCCCGGGTTGAGCACGCAGTCGCCCGGCGCTCCCGCCTTGCCGCCGTCGAGGCCCCAGGGCTGGAACTTGGTGCGTTCCATGCCGCGCGCCGTGAAGATCGTATTGGGATGCAGCAGCCTGACGTCGAGCCTGAGCGCACTGCCGCCACGGAAGCGCCCTGCCCCGCCGCTGCCCGGGATCACCTCATAGGCAAGTACGCGCAGCCCGGCCTCGTGCTCCAGGATCTCGCAGGGCGTATTGCGCAGCGAGCCGAGCGAGATGTCGCAGCCCTCGACGCCGTCGGCCCAGGGGCGGCCGCCGGAACCGCCGATCATCGGCTGGATGACCGTGACCTGGCGCTGGCCGCTATGGGGATCGACGGTCGAGATCGCGGGAATGGTGGCCTGGCCGGCGCCGGCGGCCGGGATCGTGCCGGGCAGCAGCTCGGCGAGCGCGCCCTGGACGATGGTGAAGATCAGCTGGGTCAGCGCGTAGCGCACGCCGGTGGCGGCCGGGAAGGAGGCGTTGACGACGCTGCCTTCCGGCGCCGTGAAGCGGAACGGACGGATCAGCCCGGCATTGATCGGCATGCCGGGATCGCGGGTGCGGAAGAAGCCGAACATCGCCAGGCAGAGGAATGGGTGGCGGCCGTTGGTGGCGAGGTTGAAGGCCGCCTGCACCTGCGGGTCGGAGCCGGTGAAGTCGAAATGCAGCCCGTCCTCGCCATCCTTCTCGACGCTGAGCTTGATGCGCACCGGCACGTCCGAGACGAAATCATCCTCGAGATAGTCCTCGAAGCTCCAATGCGAGTCCGGCATGGTGCGGATCACGGCGCGGGCGCGGCTTTCGGCATAGCCGATCAGCGCATCACGGCCCTCGCGCACGGCGTCCAGCCCCCATTTGACCACGGCCTGGCGCACGCGCGCGTCGGCGATGCCGAGCGCGGCGACGACGGCGTTGAGATCGCCCCAGTTCTTGTCGGGAATGCGGACATTGGAAAGCAGGAACTCGCGCACGTCCTCCTGCAGCACGCCCTTGGCATAGAGCTTCTTGGGCGTGATCCTTATCCCCTCCTGGAACAGCTCGTAGGCGCTCGGCTGGATGCTGCCGGCGACGATGCCGCCCATGTCGGAGGAATGGATGAAGGCCCAGGCGAAGCCGATCAGCTCGCCCTCGGCGAAGATCGGCTTCAGCAGGTGGTAGTCGGGCAGATGGGTCGAGACGCCCCTGGTGGCGAAGGGGCAATTGGCGATGCCGATATCGCCCTCATGCCAGGGCGCCAGCGCCTTGATGAAGGTCGAATAGTCGATGCCGATATAGCTCTGCGCGCCGATCGAGACCGGAAAGGCGAAATGCTCGCCTGATGGCGTGATCAGCCCGGTGGTGAAGTCCTGGCTCTCCTTGATGAAGGTCGTGTAGGCCGTGCGCTCGAGCGTGTAGCCGGAGGCCTCGGCCGCAGCGCGGAAATAATTGTTGAGGATGCCGAGCAGGACGCCGTCGATGGCCATGGTCACAGTCTTTCCAGGATGAGCGTGCCGGAGGCGTGGCAGCTCGCGCTCCAGCCGGGAGCGACATAGGTCGTGGTGTCGTCCTGCTCGACGATGGCCGGGCCGGAAAAGCCAGCGCCGACGGGGATGTCGCGGCGCTGGTAGATCGGCACGGGCTGGAAGGCGCCGCGCACCACGACATCGCGGCTGCCGCTGGGGCGAAGCTCGGTCGCCTGTCCGCTCGGCAACTCGCGCGCCGCGGGCTTCTCGGTGGTACCGATGATGGTGACGCGCAGGTCGACGATCTCGACCGGCGCCGCCTCGTCGGCATGGGCGAACATGGCGCGGTGGCGCTTGTGGAAGGCGTCGCCGATCGCGGCGAGGTCGCCCTCCTCCAGCCAGCGCGGCTCGAGCGGCACGTCGATCTCGTAGGACTGGCCGAGATAGCGCATGTCGGCGGCGACCTCGAGGCGCTGCGCCGCGAGCTCGGGCGCCTCGCTGCCGAGCCAGGCCTCCGCCTGGCGGCCGAGATCGCGGAACGCATCGGCCAGCAGCCCGGCCGAGCTGGCGAGCGGCTGCACGATCGAGCGCACGAACGGCTTCGAGACGTCCGAGAGCAGCGCGCCGAGCGAGCAGAGCGTGCCGGGCGCGGCCGGAACGAGGATGCGGGTGATGCCGAGCTCGTCGGCGACCGGCACGGCCAAGAGCGGGCCGGCGCCGCCGAAGGGCAGCATGGCGTAATCGGCGACCGAGACGCCCTGCTTCGCGGCGAGGTTCGAGAGCTCGGCATAGATCGAGCTCGCCGCGACCTGCATCACGGCCTCGACCGTCTCGGCCTCGCCGCGGCCAAGGCGCGCGCAAAGCGGAGCCAGCGCCGCGCGGGCGGCCTCGACCGAAAGCCTGAGATGGCCACCGGCGAAGGTGTCGGGATTGAGGAAGCCGCCGACCAGGAAGGCATCGGTGACGGCGGCTGCGCTGCCGCCGCGGCCGTAGCAGGCCGGCCCGGGATCGGCGCCGACGCTGACCGGGCCGATCCGCATCACGCCCATCTCGTCGACCGAGATCACCGAGCCACCGCCGGCGCCGATCGAGGAGACGCCGACGACCGGCATCAGCAGCGGGAAATCGGCGACATGCTCGCTCTGGCTGATGCGCGGCGCGCCGCCATTGACGAAGGCGACGTCGGCGCTGGTGCCGCCGATATCGAGCGTGATGAAGTCGCCGATACCGGCGAGGCCGGCAGCATGGACGGCGCCCATGACTCCGGCGGCCGGGCCCGAAAGCAGGGTCTCGACCGGGTTGCGGCGGGCGCTCGCGGCGCTGACGATGCCGCCGGTCGACTGGGTGATGAAGGGCCGCGCCGCCATCCCCATGCCGGCCAGGCGGGTCTCGAGATCGCCGAGATAGCCGTCGATCTTCGGCATGACATAGGCGTTCATGATCGAGATCAGGGCGCGCTCGTATTCGCGCATGCGCGGCCAGATCTCATGCGAGCAGCAGACGAAAAGATCGGGCGCCAGCTCGCGCACGCGCTCGCGGACGCGCTGCTCATGTGCCGGGTTGCCATAGGCGTGCATCAGGCAGACCACGAGCCCGTCGAGCCCGGCTTCGCGCGCGGCGGCGACGGCCGCGTCGATATCGGCCTCGGAGAGCGCGGTTTCCTCGCTCCCCTCCGGTCCGAGCCGCCCGGTCACCTCGAAGACATGGCGGCGCGGCAGCAGCGGCGTCGGCCGGCCGGTGCGCCAGTTATAGGGCGTCGGCATGCGCAGGCGCTGGATGACGAGCAGGTCGCGGAAGCCGCGCGTCACGATCAGGCCGAGGCTGGCGCCGTCGCGCTCGATCAGGGTGTTGAGCGCGATCGTGGTGCCATGGACGAAATAGCCGATCTCGGCCGGCTCGATGCCGTGCTCGCCGGCGAGCCGCTCCAGCCCGGCGACGACGCCGAGCGCCGGCTTCGCCCGGTTGGTCGGCACTTTCAGCGTGACGAAGCGCTCCTCGTCGGCGCGCCAGAGCGACAGATCGGTGAAGGTGCCGCCGATATCGATGCCAAGACTATGCTGCGGTGACGTCACTCGACACTCCCGGGGCTGGACAGTCCGAACAACCGGCCCGCGACCAGGATGACGGAGAGAATAAGCACGATCTGCACGGCGGAGGCCGCCGCGACGAGCGGCGACTGGTCCCATTCCATGAAGGTGAAGAGCCGCAGCGGCATCGTGATCGACTGCGGCCCGGAGATGAACAGCGCGAGATAGATGTCCGAGAAGGAGATGATCAGCGCGAAGATGAAGCCCGACATCAGCGCGCTGCGGATGATCGGCAGCGTCACCAGGCGGAAGGTCTGGACCCGCGTCGCGCCGAGCATCCGGGACGCCTCCTCGACGCTGGGCTCGACCGCGCGCATGCCGACGACCACGGTGCGGGTGGCATAGGGCATGGTGATCAGGACATGGCCGAGGATGAGGCCGAGCAGCGAGCCGGAGATGTTGAGCCAGGCGAAGGCGAGCAGCAGCGCGAGACCGACCAGCACGCGCGGCACATAGAGCGGCGAGAGCAGCACCGTCTGCAGCGAGGCGCGGCGCGCTCCGCCGCGCGCCAGCGCGAGCCCGGCCATGGCGCCGAGCGCCGTCGAGATCGCGGCGGCGATCAGGGCGAGTTGCAGGCTGAGCCAGAGCGAGCCCATGAACTCGGCATTGGCGAAGAAGGCCTGGAACCAGCGCAGGGAGAAGCCCCGCGGCGGGAAGCTCATCAGCTCGCTGTCGTTGAACGCCTCGATCAGCACGACGACGATCGGCGCCAGCAGGAAGGCCATGACGAGGGCGGAGAGCACGGACACGGCGATCCATGCCGGCGAGCGGCGACGGCCGGTCATAGCCCCTGCGCCTTCTGCGGGACCGAGCGCAGGTAGCTGTAGATCAGCGCGGTCGAGACCAGGACCATGATGATGCCGACAGCCGAGCCGAACGGCCAGTTATAGCTGACCAGCATCGCGTCATAGGCGATGGCGCTGATCATCTTGACCTGGGCGCCGCCGAGCAGCGCCGGCAGCGCATAGGCGGTGATGGCGAGCGAGAACACCATCAGCGAGCCGGAGATCATGCCGGGAATGCTGAGCGGCAGCGTGACCTTCAGGAAGACCTGGCGCGGCGTGGCGCCGAGCGCACGCGCCGCCTCCTCCACCGAGGGCGGGATATCCTTCAACGCCGCCAGCAGCGGCACGACCATGAAGGGCAGCAGCACCTCGACGAGGCCGAGCACGACGGCGTGCACGCTGTTGAGCAGGCGCAGCGGCAGCGCGATCACGCCGAGCTGGAGCAGCACCGCGTTGACGACGCCGTTATAGCCGAGCAGCACCATCCAGCCATAGGCGCGCACGACCAGGCTGATCATCATCGGCACGAAGATCAGGTAGACCAGCACCGGCTGCCAGCGGCTCTTCGTCCGCGCCAGGAAGAAGGCGAGCGGGTAGCCGAGGACCAGCGACAGCGCGGTGACCAGCAAGCCGAGCTGGACCGTGTCCGCGATCACCTTCAGGTAGAAGCCGTCGCCGAGGAAGCGCCAGTAATTGGCGAGGGTCAGCGTGTAGTCGGTGATCTTGCCCGGCACGAAGCGCCAGACGCTGAAGACCAGCATCAGCGCCAGCGGCGCCGCCAGCGCGAGCAGGATGACGAGCAGGCTCGGCGCGGTCAGCAGAAAGGTGCGGCGCGAGGCGGCGGATTCGTCCGACATGGCTCAGGCGTCCCTGTCGAAGACGGGAATGCAGTCCGCCGTCGCCACCGCGAGGCGCACGCTGTCGCCGATCTCGGGGAGCGGCTCGCCGCGGACGATGCGCCAGGCCGCGTCGAGCGTCTCCGCCACGCCGCCGGCCGCCGCCATCGCCACCGAGACCTGCGCGATGTCGCCGAGATAGACGATGTCGGTGACCTGGCCCGAGATCAGGTTGTCGCTGCCGGCGTTGTTGCGCTCGCTGCTTGCGACGAAGCGCACGGTTTCCGGGCGGATCGCGAGGCGCAGGCCCTTGGCTGCGGACGGCCTTGTTCCGGCAACGCGCAGGGCGACGCCCCGCGGCGTGCGGAACAGCCCGCCGCTGCCGTCGAGCGTGCCCGGCAGCAGGTTGCACTGGCCGATGAAGCTCGCGACGAAACTGGTGCTCGGGCGCTCGTAGATCTCGCGCGGCAGGCCGACCTGCTCGATGCCGCCGCCATGCATCACGGCGATGCGGTCCGACATCGCCATCGCCTCGCCCTGGTCGTGGGTGACGTAGACGGCGGTCATGCCGAGGCTGCGCTGCAGCGCCCTGATCTCGTCGCGCAGCTGCTCGCGCAGCTTCAGGTCGAGATTGGACAAGGGCTCGTCCATGAGCAGGACCTTGGGATTGACCACGAGGCCGCGCGCCAGGGAGACGCGCTGCTGCTGGCCGCCCGAGAGCTGGCGCGGCGAGCGCTCGCCGAGATTGGCGAGGCCGACCTGGTCCAGCGCCTTGCGCACCCGCGTTTCGAGCTCGGCCTTGGCGACACGCTTCAGGCGCAGCCCGAAGGCGACATTCTCGAACACGCTCAAATGCGGGAACAGCGCGTAGTTCTGGAAGACCATGCTGAGGCCGCGGCGCTCCACCGGCACCTCGGCCATGTCGCGCCCGCCGATCCGCAGGCTGCCCGAGGTCGGGCTCTCGAAGCCGGCGATGATGCGCAGCGTCGTGGTCTTGCCGCAGCCGGACGGGCCGAGCAGCGAGACGAACTCGCCCTCGGCAATGGTCAGCGAGACGGATTTCACCGCATCGACCGCGCCGAAGCGCTTGCCGATGGCCTCAAGCTCGATCATGGCGGTGCGCCGTCAGCCGACGACCTCCTTGTTCCATCGCTCGAGACTGGCGTCGGAGAAGCGCGCGACCTGGGTGTAGTCGAGATTGGCGGCGAGATCGAAGGCGGCGGGCGGGACCTTGGAGTCGGGCATGTCGTCCGGGACCTTCAGGTCCTGCAGGGTCGGCACATAGGCGAACTGGCGCGCGAAGGTCAGCTGCGGCTCGTCCGAGAGCGAGAAATCGACGAATTGCTGGCTGAGCTCCGGCCGCGACACGCCCGAAACCACGCTGAAGCCGAAGCCGTACGGGCTCCAGCCCTTCACATAGGCGAATTCGAGCGGCACGCCCTTGCGCTGCAATTCGAGCGTGCGGCCGCTCCAGAACGGCGCGGCGACGATCTCGCCGGTGGTGAACAGCTTGAGGCCCTGATCGTTGGAGATCATCACCACGCCGCCATTCTGCTTGATGGCCTTGGAGGCGAGCTCGAAGGCGGGATCGAGCTTGTCATAGCTGCCACCGGCGCCCTGGTTGACCGAGTTCAGCCACATCTCGCCCATCCAGCCGAAATTCGGGATGGCGACGCGGCCCTTCACCTTGGGATCGAGCAGCACCGACCAGCCGCGCTTCTCGACCTCCTCGCGGGAGAAGACGCGCTTGTCGAAGGCCATCACCCAGGGAGCGATCGAGCGGGCGGCCCAGTATTCATTCCTCAGCGACGCGAAGACGCGGTTGAGATTCGGCGCCAGCCTGGGGTCGATCTTGTCGATCAGGCCGAGCGAGACCGCCTGGCCGAGCCGGGGGCCGCCGAGTTCGACCGTGTCGATCGTCGGCTTGCCGCGGCTCGCCTGCAGGACGGCGAGCTGCTGGGCGTTCGGCCGGTTGTCGAAGGCGAGGGTCAGGCCATGCTTGGCCGCGAAAGGCTCGCAGATGATCTTGCGGATGGCATCGCCCCAGGTGCCGCCGACGGTCATGACCGTGAAGGCCGGGCTGGCTGCGGCTGCCCCCTTGACCGAAAAGCTCAAGGCGACGGTCGCGCCGGCCCCTGCAAGAAACCGCCTTCTGCTCGGCGCGAGGCCAGCCCCGCGATTATGCGTATCAAGCATGGCAAAACCCCTCATATGTCGTTCTTGTGCAAGCAGCGTATCACTGAAATTAAATTCGACAATACGGTTTTTATTTTCCGTATTATGGAATATAGAACCCACATGGCACGACCGAGACTCAACCCGACCATCGACAGCGACAGCGCCGTGATCGCCCCGCTCGCGCGCGGCCTCGAGGTGCTCAGGGCGTTCCAGGCCGGCGATCCGCCGCTGCGCAACCAGGAGATCGCAAGGCGGACCGGCATCCCGCCGTCATCGGTCTCGCGGCTGACCGGCAGCCTCGTCGCGCTCGGCTATCTCGGCTACGACGCGAGTTCGCAGGCCTACGGCCTGACGCCGGCCGTCCTTGGCTTCGGCCAGGCGTTTCTCGGCGGCATCTCGCTGCGCTCCCAGCTTCGGCCGGGCATGCGCGACCTCGCCGACAAATACGCCGCCTCGGTCGCGCTCGGCGCCCGCCATGGCCGCGAGATGGTCTATGTCGAATGCAGCAAGGGACCGGCGCCGGTTCCGTTCCGCTTCGATGTCGGCTCCTCCCTGCCGATCATGCGGTCGGCCATGGGCTGGGGCTATCTCGCCGGTCTGGACGAGCCGGGCTTTGCGCGCACGATGGACGAATTGCGGCGCGCCGAGCAGGAATTGTCGCCCAGGCTCGTCGGCCATATCGAGCGGGCCCGCGAGGATGTGCGCGTGCGCGGCTTCTGCGTCAGCATCGGCGCGTTCGAGAGCGGCGTGCACACGGTCGGCGTGCCGGTGTTCACGCGCCCCGGCGACCAGGTCTACGGCCTGATCTGCGGTGCGCCGGCCTACTCGCTCAGCGAGGAGCAGCTGGTCAACGAAATCGGCCCCAGGCTCGTCTGGCTGGCGCGGTCGGTCCGGCAGCAGGAGCCGAGCGACGCGAGCGTCGACTAGAGCATTTTCGCGCGAAGTGGGTACCGGTTCGCGCAAAGAAAATGCGACAAAGCAGATCGATAGGGCATTTTCGCGCGAAGTGGACACCGGTTCGCGCAAAGAAAATGCGTTAGACCATCGCCCCGACCGAGCGAGCCATCGACGTGAATCGCCGGCCAGGGAAGCTCCGCGCCATGAAGCCGGAGCAGATCAGCAGAACACGCCGGGCGCGCTGCCGATCGGCGAAACCGATGGTCATACGCAGGTATGAGGGGCCCATACGCAGAGATACTTATCCCGCCCAGCAAGCGCGACCATGTTGGCTTCGCCAAGTAACCAAAGGAGAACTATCATGCTTAATCGCAAGATGATCCTGTTCGCTGGACTTCTGGTGCTTTCCGGATCTGGAATAGCCCAGGCAACGGAACTCGGCGCGCGCAGTATTCTGTTCGACAACGCCGCCAATCAGCGCGCGTTGGCAGAACAGGCGCAGTACCGTGCCTATCATCAGCAGCTCCGTCTGCAGCGGCAGCAGGTCGCGGGTCTTCGCGCCGGGGCTGGGACTTCCAAGCACGGCTGACATCGCCTTGTCGGAGGGGGGCCGCTGAGCGGCCCCCTTTCCTTGGCGCATCGGATATGCCCTCGCCTGTCGGGGCTCGGTCGACCGCCACGACGGCGAAAATGCCGAGCGGCAAGGCGCCTCACATGGTCCGCATCACCAATCCCGAACGTGGTCGGACGGCAACCGGGCACCGCGCCCGTCGTCGCGGACGCAATACCCTGTCCGGGCATCCCGGAAAAGAAACGGGATGCTCCTGGAATAATCGGACCCGGTCCGAGTCCACCCTGGAAGAACCCTTCTCGAGAGGAGCCGGATCATGAATGCCTCCCCGCACCTTGCGGCCTGCCTCCTGGCCGCGGCCCTGAGCTTCGCCGCGCCGCTTGGCGTCAAAGCTCATGAGGGCCAGCATCATCATGCCGCCAGCGAAGCGCCGTCACCGGCTGCGGCCATCCCCGCCGAAGCTGCCTTCCTCGCGGAAAACGCTGCAGCCATGGACAAGATGATGGCGGACATGGCGGCCAGGCCGACCGGCGACGTCGATGCCGATTTCGTCGCGATGATGATCCCTCATCATCAAGGCGCGATCGACATGGCGCTCGCCGTGCTGCGCCATGGCAAGAACGAGCAGATCCGGCGGCTGGCCCAGGAGATCATCGTCACGCAGCAGCAGGAGATCGCAGCGATGCGGCTCGCGCTCGGGCAGCCCTTGCCGCCATCGACCCCTGCCCCGACCCAGGTCTCGACGCAGGTCTCGACGGAGCGCTCGACGCAGCCCGCGCACGACCATGGCGCAATGCCGACGAAATAGGAGCCAGATCGCCATGACCCGCAATCGTCTTGCCTGCCTGCTGGCGGGGACATTTCTCGCCTGCTCGCTTCCGGCCCTGGCCGGACAGGCGCCCTCGGCCGCCGGTGCTCCCGATATCCCGCTGAGCAGCCGGGACCGTGTCTACGCCGCCGAGCAGTTCTCCAACACGGTCTCGGTCACCGATCCCGCCTCGAACACGCTGCTGGGCGTGATCCGGCTCGGCGATCCCCAGCCCGGCAATTTCAGCCCGCTCTACAAGGGCCAGGTGCTCGTCCACGGCATGGGCTTCTCGCCGGACCGCAAGACCATCGCGGTGGTCTCGATCGGCTCGAACGCGGTCACCTTCATCGACACCGCCACGAATGCGGTGAAGCACACCACCTATGTCGGACGCTCGCCGCACGAGGCCTTCTTCACCCCTGATGGCAAGGAGGTCTGGGTCACCGTGCGCGGCGAGGATTATGTCGCCGTGCTCGACGGCCAGAGCTTCGAGGAAAAGACGCGGATCAAGGTGCCGGCCGGACCCGGCATGCAGATCTTCTCGCCGGACGGGACATACGGCTATGTCTGCTCGTCCTTCAATCCCGAGACCGTGGTGATCACCGTCGCCGACCACCAGATCGTCGGCCGGGTGAAGCAGGACAGCCCGTTCTGCCCGAATATCGCCGCGACGCCGGAAGGGACGCAGGTCTGGTTCACGCTGAAGGACACCGGCAAGGTCCAGGTCTTCAACGCGCAGCCGCCCTTCGACCTGCTGAAGACGATCGATACCGGCCCGATCACCAATCACGTCAATTTCGTGCGCAACGCCAGGGGCAGCTTCGCCTATGTCACGATCGGCGGGCTGAACCAGATCAAGGTCTTCCGCACGGACAGTTTCGAACAGGTCGCGACCATCCCCGTCGGCAATCTTCCGCACGGCGTCTGGCCCTCGGGCGATGGCAGCCGCGTCTATGTCGGGCTCGAGAATGCCGATGCGCTCGCCGCGATCGACACGCTCAGCAACAGGGTCATCGCGACGATCCCGATCGGCCAGGCGCCGCAAGCCGTGAACTACGTGCCGAATGCCGTGCCCGACGGCAATGGCAGCGCCGGATTGCAGCCGCTCGGCCTCTCCGGAAAGACGGCCCAGTTCGTGCTCGCCCCGCCCAAGGCCGGCGGCGCCGCGCTAACCAGCGTGACCTTGTTCGATCAGGGCCTGACGCAGATCCTGCAGGCCTCCGTCACCGGGCTCGAACCGCGCAAGCCCTATCTGCTCGCCTTCGCGCGCAGCCGTGACGGGCGCGGGCCGCTGGAGCCGCTCTCCGCCTTCATGAGCAATCCGGCGGGTTCGGCCATCGTCAATGCCACCGGCCCGATCCGCCAGATCGTCAGGAGCGACGCGCGCAGCCAGCAACGCTATCTTGTGATCACGGAGGGAACTGCGGACGCTCCGGGCGCGATCGTCCAGGTGCAGGCCCGGTAGAGCAGGCTCAGCTCCCCCGAGGATCGTCATGGACGACATGATCCGCCATATCGAGCCCTTGATCCCGGCGCTGCGCCGCTATGCGCGCGCCCTGCTCCGGGATCGCGCAGCGGCGGACGATCTCGTCCAGGATTGCCTGGAACGCGCCATCGGCCGCTGGCACCAGCGCCGGGCCGACGGCGATGCGCGCAGCTGGATGTTCGCGATCCTGCACAATCTGGCGATGACGCGGCTGCGCCGCACGGCGGGCCGGCCGCCTCATATCGAGATCGAGGCGGCGGGCGAGGCCGGACTGGCGGTTTCAGCGCGGCAGGAAGACCGGCTGCGCTACCAGGACCTGCTCGCCAAGGTGGCGCAGCTGCCCGACGAGCAGCGCGCGGTGCTGTTGCTGGTCACGGTGGAGGAGCTGTCCTATGCCGAGACCGCCAAGGCCCTCGATATCCCGGTCGGCACGGTGATGTCGCGCCTGTCGCGAGCGCGTGAGCGGCTGCAGGGCATGATGTCGGACGGAGCCCAGCGGCCACCCGGCCGCCCCTATCTGCGGAGCGTGAAGTGAGCCAGCGCCCGATCACCGAAGACGACCTCCACGGCTTCATCGACGAGACGCTCGATGCCGGGCGCCGGCGCGAGGTCGCGACCTATCTGGACGGTCACCCCGATGTCGCACGGCGCGTCGCGGGCATGGCCGAGCAGCGCGACATGCTGCGCGCCGCCCTGGCTCCGATCGCGGAGGAGCCCGTGCCTGCCGAGCTGGACATTGCCCGCCTCATCGCGGCGCGGCGGCGGCCGGCGCGGTTGCCGCGCTGGGCCGCCGCGGCCGCCGCGATCGTCCTCGTCGCACTTGGCGGCCTCGGCGGCTGGTCCCTGCGCGGCCTGTCACAGCCTTCGCGCGAGGGCCTGGCGGCCCTCACCAGCGAGGCCGCGGCCAGCTGGGCGGTCTATGCGCCGGACCTCGTGCGCCCCGTCGAGATCCGCGCCGACGACCGCACACAGCTCTCGGCCTGGGTCTCGCAGCGCGTCGGACGAGCGATCGCGGCCCCGGACCTCGCGGCCTCCGGCTACCGCTTCATGGGCGGGCGGATCGTCGCGACGGCGCACGGCCCGGCGGCGCTGTTCATGTATGACGATGATCGCGGCACGCGGCTGGTCATGCTCAGCCGCCCCCTGGCGAATGGCTCGGGCGAACCGATGCTTCCGGGCAGCGTCGATGCCGTGAGCGGCTTCGGCTGGGCCGATAACGGCCTCGGCCACAGCGTGGTCGGCCAGCTCGAGGCCGGCAGCCTGCGGCGGATCGCGGACGAGATGCGCCGGCAGCTCAAGGCGCCGGCTTAGGGCATTTCGCGTTTCTCAGGCCCGAAACCGATCAAGCGCCGTCAGTCGTTGCGTCAGGGGCTCGGCGTCCTTCCAGCGGTAGATGTCGCTGCGAAGATATCGGAGCTCGTCGTCATGGAGCTCCTCGTCGAGTTCGATCCACCAGGCTCGCGGCCGCCCGTCAGTCCCGTCCGACCAGCGGTAGCCCCTCGCCTTGAGCTGGTCTTTCATGTCGAAGGGCGCGTTCTCGGCGTAGATGCGAATGCGGCTGCGCAGGCTCGATCGCAACAGCTCCGCGAACGGCCGCGCGCCGCCCGGCCCTGCCGGTCTGGCCAGGACCTCCAGGAGGGCATGGCAATCATCCGTCGCGCGATGACCTTCATGGAACAGGCCGGATTGACCGACGAGGTATCCGAGCTTGTTGCCTTCGAAGCCCAGCCCGGCCCAGCTGATCTCCTTGACGGAGCAGGCCCAGGCCTTCGCGGCGAAGATGGGCGAAAGCCCCTCGCAGAACGGACGGTCGAACGCGGCATTATGGGCGATGACGAGATCCGCCGGCTCGATGAGCGCATCGAGCGCCGCGAGATCGATGGCCTGACCGGCGACCATCTCGTCCGAAATACCGGTCAGCCGGGTAATCTCCGCCGGGATCGGCGCCGATGGCTGGCGGAGGCCGCTGTAGACTCCGACGACATCCCCGATCGCCCCATCGTCGCCATAGGTGAAGCTCACCGCGCCGATCTCGATGATCTCGTCCCGCGTATGGTGCAGGCCCGTGGTTTCGGTATCCACCAGCACCGCGAGCTTCGGGTAAGGGCTGAGCGCGCGCGGAACGATCGGGCGAGGCACGAGCTTGCGCAGCACCTTGAAGAGCCCGGTCTGCTCCAGCCTTTGCGCGGCCGCTTCATCATCGCCCGGTGAAGGCGAAGCGGGATCGGGCCGGCGTTTTCTCGGCGCCGGGCGTGGTGTCTGCCGATAGCCAGGGTCGTCGTCGAACAGGTCGATTTGGGTAGATGCCAGTTTCATGCGGTTATCTTAGCTGTGTTCGCTCGGCAGCGCTGCCGTCCAGGGCTGAAAGAAGTCCTGCCTGTTCACAACGGTCGGGCGGCCTGGGTGAGCACCATCACTCAGGTTTCGCCGCCCGCCCGCTCGTCAGCGATCGCCCGGGACTCGTCCAACGAGGAGCATCTGATTTCTGTGGTGACAGCATCCACGATCTTGCAGCCTATCCAGCCCGCCCCGTTCCGCGATCGCAGCATGGCGGTCAATCGCTCCAGCTCCAGCCGCGATTGTCTCTTCCGTCAAATGTCCGGGCGATGCGCCCGGACCGACCAAGTGAAAGGCTATTCGATCCGACCGACCGGAGGGCTGCCAGGATGGCTTCTCGGGATCCAGGTAATGCCGCAATGCGTCTAGATAAGGCTGCCGATAGACTGCATCTGGACTGGGGCTGCGGCACGGCGCGTGGCCGACAAGGAGGCCAGTACCGCGCGCCTCGCCGCCGTCAGGCAGACCTGCCGCTCGATCGCCAGCAGGCGGCGGATCCAAAGGCCGAGATCGACCATGCCCTCGGCCCTGACATAGGTCTGCAGCCCCGGCTCGAAGGGGTTGTCGGGTGCGTTTCCGACCGTCTCGCCGCCCTGCTGCACATGGAGACCTCCGCCCTTGAGCAGCTTATCGGCGTTCGGCGCCAATGACAGAATGTACTGACGCAGCTTAGAGTTGTGCTTTTTCTCGGCGTAGACCCAGGCCAGGAAGCGGTCCGTGGTTCGATCGGCTTCCAACCGTTGAACAATTTTGAATACCTGAGCGCATAACGGAAGATTATTACTCGTATAACTTTTGTATACCCGATCTCAAGTCGCTGCGTATGTGAACACCTGGAAGTCGATATCGCTCAATCCTTTCGTCAATCTCTGCGTTAATTCCTTGACTTACGGGCCACTTAGCGGAGACATCTCAACGTCAACAGGCGCCATGGCATCACTCCAGAAGATGTCACAGGTGGCTTGCGCAAGTTTAGATGACATGCAAGCATAAGTCGACCCGACAAGAGAACTCGCTCGCAAGTCGTTGCGGCGCGACTGCTGGTGAGGTCTGATCAGAATACTGAAAGTGCATACCCGTACGTGTCGCGCAGACAGTTCGCCATTCATTTTCAGGAGGAACAGATGTCCGGATCGGATGTCATAGAGCGTGTCACCTCGGCGCGCCTGAAAATGGTCTGTCCTGCGGCCGCATCCGAGATCCTCGAAGCGATCCTGACCGAAGCGCCGCACGAGTTCCCGAAGGCCGAACTCGACACCGCCGTCCAGATCGCTCATTTCATCGCCCAGATCGCCGCCGAGACATGCGGTCTCGGCCGCCTCGACGAGAACCTGCATTACACCACGGCCGCGCAGCTCGTGACGGCGTTCGGCAAGGCGCGTTTTCCGGACGCGGCCTTCGCAGCGGGATATCTCAGGAGCCCGCAGAAGCTCGCCAACTATGTCTATGCCGGCCGCAACGGCAATGTGAATCCGGACGACGGCTGGGTCTACCGTGGCAGCGGTCTGATCCAGCTCACTGGGCGCGGCAACTTCCGGAGCGCCGGGAACCTCCTCGGCATGCCCCTGGAGGAGGCACCCGAACTCTGCCGCACCGCAGACAGCGCGCTCGCCATTGCATTGGCCTACTGGCGGCTGAACAAGATCAGCGACGTTGCGACGGGGATCGCTGAGAAGGACATCGTGGCGGTGACGAAGCGGATCAATCCCGCGTTGCAAGGCCTCGACGACCGGCGCACCTACTTCAAGCGCGCGCGGAAGGCTTTCGTGCCGCCGAAGCCGAGTACCGAGGCGGTCCGCAGGCGGGTCACCGCCCTCGAGACCTTGCTGGCGCTCCCCGTAAAACGCCGTGGCGCGGCGCGCGGCCTTGAAGGCGCCGCTACGCCGCCGGCGAGCCTGTCGGGGGCCCATTGGGTATCGTTCTTTCCGACGAGCCGCGCGCTCGATGACCTCGCGCAGCCATTCCGCGACCGCGCGACGGCCTTCGTCGCGGCCCTGCGGGACGCCGGCGCCAGCGTCACCATATCCGCGACCTTGCGGCCACTCGAGCGCGCCTATCTGATGCACTTTGCCTGGCGGATCGCCAAACAGGGGCTCGACGCGACGACCATACCGGCAATGGCCGGCGTCCCGATCGCCTGGAACCACCCGACGCCGACGAAGTCCCTCGCCGCCGCCCGCGCGATGGTCGCCGCCTACGGTATCTCGCCCGGGCTTCGCGAGCCGCCATCGCTCAACTCGCGCCATAGCGACGGGGTGGCAGTCGACATGACGCTCAGTTGGGCGGGGGCGCTGACCATCAAACGGAGCGATGGCGCGACAGAGACCATCACCACCGGCCCGCGCAACGGCTCGAACTCGCGCTTGATCGCGATCGGCCAGGAATACCGCGTCATCAAGCTGCTCAGCGACCCGCCACACTGGTCGAGCGACGGGCACTGAGGCTCGCGGCAATTAAAGCAGGAGGGAGGCTACAATGGTGGATATCGTGATCGACCCCGGCCACGGCGGCAGCAGGAACGTCGGTGGGTCCGACGCGAACCATGCGTCGGGGCCGAGCGGACTGCTGGAAAAGACTGCCACTCTCGATGTCGCGAAGCGCGTCGCCAAGGCGCTCGAAGCGGCTGGCCACAATGCCGTGCTGACGCGGACGACCGACGAAAATCTGGGGCTGGCCGCCCGCGCCAAGGTCGCGGAGAGACTCAAAGCCCCCGTCTTCGTTTCGGTCCACTTCAACGGCTTCGACGGCGTTACGCAAGGGACCGAGACCTTCTGCCATACGACGCACTTCCCGAAATCCGCAGTGCTGTGCAAGGCGGTGCAGGCCGCCACCGTCACAGCCACCGGTCTCAGAGACCGCAACAGGGGCGGCGTCAAGACGCTGGACCTGGGCGTCCTCAACCCCAATTCCCATGACGCCGCGACAGCCTGCGTGCTGCTCGAAGTCAGCTTCATGGACGTGCCCGACGAAGACCGGCGACTACAGACTGCTGCGTACAAAGACAAGGTGGCCGCGGGCATCGCGGCCGGCATCGGCGCCTATGTCGCCACACTCTCCGTTGGTCGGGAAAGTGTTCCCGCCCGACAGTTGCAGGACGGCTTCGAGGCACTCCTGCCAAGCCGGCCTGAGGTTGCCGCCGGCCAGGAGGCGCCCCGCCGCCGACGTACAGCAGCGCCGAAGAAAAAGGTCGCAGGCAAGACCGAGCGAGTGGAACGCGCCTGACGGTGAGGAGCGGCCGGCGAGGGACAGCATCCCGACAATATGACCAGAGACAGGAGACCCATCGTGAGCGGATCTGCATCGGTCGACTTCTTCAGCAGCATTATGGCCCAGGATGAAGCCGGCGAACGCGAGACCCCGCTCGCACGTCTGCCTTCGGGCGCACGTGCAGCCGCGGCATTGGAATCCCGCCGGAAGTCGAGCGAGGAGCTGGTGCCAGAAGGAACACCGGAATCCCTGCGCGCCGACACCGAGGAAACGCTTCGCCGGCTGCGCCACCGCGAGCCGCTCGACCAGCAGCATCGCTTCGCGCTCGAGGCGATCATCATCCCGGACCGCAGGCCGCCGATCCTGATCCGCGATGGCGACTACACGGTGCAACACAGGGATTGGCTACATCTCAACACGCCCGAGGCCAAGGCTCTGATCAGGCCTGCCATCGCCGCCGCCTGCCGGATCGAGCTGCCTGACAGCGGCGTCCCTTTTCTCGGCACGGGCTTCCTGGTCGGCGATGGCCTGCTGATGACCAATCGCCATGTGGCGGAGGCATTCGTCGACGGTGTCGGCCGCATGGGCGTCCGCCTGTCGGCCGGCGCCGAGCCCTTCGTCGACTTCCTGAAAGAGCACGGCAATCGGAAGAAGCAGGTCTTCGAGGTCACCGGCGTGGCCATGGTGCACCCCTATTGGGACATGGCCCTCCTCAAGCTCTCCGGGCTCCCCGACGGTCACCCGCGCCTCAGGCTGACGCTGCAGCAGCCCGATGACATGCTGGGACACGACGTTGTTGTCATCGGTTATCCCGCGCGCGACGAGGAACGCAACGCCGCCAAGGTGCAGCGGCAGGTCTTCGGCGAAATCTACGATGTGAAGCGCCTGATGCCGGGTAAGATCGGTGGTGCGGGCGCCACGGCAGGTCAGGCTCGGCTTCGCTATCCCAGCTATGAGCAGGACGTCAGTGCCATGCTGCACAACGCCTCGACGCTCGGGGGGGCGTCCGGGTCCCTGGTCCTCAATCTCACCACGGGCGACGTGCTCGGCCTGCATTTCGCCGGAGAGTATCTGCGCTTCAACTGCGCGGTCCCTGCCGCCGAGCTGGCGACTGATGCGCGCGTGGTCGATGCTGGCGTCCATTTCGCGGGCAACGCGCGCGGCGATCTCACCGCCTGGCGCACCGCCTGGAACCGCGTCGAGCGCGCCGCCGAACCTGCCGAGAATGGCACGGAAGACCGCGTGCCCCCCAACGATGGTAGGGGCCTTCCGGACATTCGTTCGGACGGCGGCGTCGTGCGCCTGACGGTGCCCCTTGAGATCGAGCTCCGCCTCGGCGCACCCACCCTCGGCCCGACGGTCATTGCGAGTCAGGCGCTGGCCGCCGACGACCCCGGCCGAGCGGACGACACGTCGGCGACCGAAAAGGCCGTCGAACCGTTCCACGAGGAGGATTACGAAACCCGCGACGGCTACAACGAGGATTTCCTTGGCGTCGCGCTGCCGCTGCCGACCGTGAGCGATCTCTCGCAGGTCTCCAGGCTCGACGATGGTGACCACGTGCTCCGCTACCAGAACTTCTCGATCGTGATGAACAAGGCGCGGCGCTTGGCGCTCTTCTCCGCAGCCAATGTCGACGGCACGGCGGCGGCCAAGCGCCCCGACGACAGCAAAGCTACGACACGCGGAGCCTTGGGAGGGCTCGGAGAAAGCGACACAGAGAAATGGTTCACCGATCCGCGCATCCCGGCGCTTCATCAGCTGCCGGACCGCTTCTTCACCAAGGACCGGCAGGCCTTCGACAAGGGTCATCTCGTCCGGCGCGAGGATGCAGCCTGGGGCCACAGCTTCGCCCAGCTTCGTCGCGCCAACGGTGACACCTACCATGTGACGAACTGCTCGCCCCAGGTGGCGGGCTTCAACCGCTCGGCCAAAGCCCGGGACAATTGGGGCGCCCTCGAGAACTTCGTGGCTAAGGCCGTGAAAGGCGGCCAGGTCTCACTGTTCTCCGGCCCGATCTTCGAGCGGAGCGACGACATCTTCCACGGCGTCGACGATGACGGCCGAGTGCAAGTCAAGATCCCGAAGGCGTACTGGAAGGTGGTAGTCGAGGCCGAGGACGGAGCCCTGCTCGCCTATGCCTTCGTTCAGCAGCAGGACCTCTCCGGCGTGCGCTGGGAAGAGCGGCTTCAAGTTCCGGCGGCATTCAAGCCGTTCATGCTGCCTTTGGCCGACCTCGAGCGAAGGCTCGAGTTCGTAGTGTTCCCGCCCGAGCTTCACGCGGCTGACCAGTTCCACACCGCCCGGGGAAGCGAAGTGCGCGAAGCCGAAGGGCTCCCCGGTCGCGGAGTGTCCCGCAGGGCCAAGCGGCGCCGGACAGTCAAGGAGCTCGCGGCGGGGCCGAAAACCTTCCGGGATCCGATCCTGTCGGTGTTTCAATCCGCCACCGCAAAATTCGTTCGCGAACGGGCTGCAGCCTCAACGGACAGCTCGCGTCCGTCGACCGAGGCGGTTCGTCGCAAGGGGCTGGAAATACTTGATGCCGAGCGCGCCTGCGAGGCCACATTCGGAGGCGAAGGGGCGCTGGGAGCACGCTCGACCACCTCATCCAGGCACGAGGGCCTGACACCGCTGGAGCACGCGTCGCATTGCGCGAAGTTGCTGCTCGAACTCGCCAAGGCGAGGGCGTTCGGCGACGAGGCCACGGCGAAATCACTGCTCGACCAGGCCAAGACCGGGAAATGCGACCCAGCCTGGGCCGACACGGTCTATGAGCATGCCAAGGCCTATGGCGTTCTGACCGACCCCTCACGTCGGGTGTACGTCCCACCCCGACCGGGCGATGCCCAGGTTATCCCGATGAATCCCGCAAGCCGGATCGCGATCTTCGGCGACTGGGGCACCGGAGCGGGTCCGGCGCGGCTCGTGATGAGCAACATCCGCGAAAAGCGGCCAGATATTCTGCTGCATCTTGGCGATATCTACTATTCCGGCACGCCGGACGAAACCAAGGTGAATTTCGAAGACGTCATTGCCGAAGCTTACCAAGGCGCCCAGCAGCGTCCTGCCATCTACACCTTGTGCGGCAATCACGACATGTACAGCGGCGGGCAGGGTTATCATGATCTGATCGCCCGTCTCAATACCGGCAAGCTGCGACAGAAAGCGAGTTGGTTCTGTCTTCGCGCTACCGACAATTCCTGGCAGATACTGGCCATGGACAGCGGTCGCAATGACTATCACCCATTGCTACACCGGCAAACTTTCATCGAGGAAGCGGAGCAGCTTTGGCTCGTGGAGCGGGTGAAGGACTTTCCCGGCCGCACGATTCTCGCCTCGCATCATCAGCTCTTCTCCGCTTTCGACGCGCCGGGCGGTCCCCTGCCTTCCGGAGCCGCCGACCCTGTGAACCGGCGCCTCAAATCGGTGCTCGACAAGCTCGTCGCAGCCGGTGGGAACATCGTGGCCTGGTTCTGGGGCCACGAGCACAATCTTGGTGTCTACGAGCCTTATGCGGGGCTGGCGCGCGGACGCTGCGTCGGTCACGGCGGCGTTCCCGTCTTCACTGACGAAGACCCTTACGAGCCGCTGGCGGAGCTCGTCGATCCGCCTGAGATCATCGCCGACACGCGCATTTTGCCGGATGGCGAGTACTACGCCCACGGCTTCGCCATCCTCGAACTCAAGGGCGGATCGGCCGAAGCAGCGTATTTCCAGAACGTCGACGGCGTCGTTAGGCGGCATTACGTCGAGACGATCGCCTGAAGCAGCGGCTGCCAGTCGAGACAGAACAGGATAGGAGGCGTACTTTGGCGAGCGCTGCGAAGCTGAGGGGCGGTAGGCGGAGTCAGTCTGGGCGCAGTCGGTGCCTTGTGGCCTCGGCCGCTTTCCTCCTATGCAGCACAAGTGCCGTGCTCGCTGATAGCCCAGCGGCGCCTGGTGTCGCTGATCAGCTGTCGCCGCTGATCGTCCATCTCGGGCGGCTTCTCGTCGTGGCGACGCTGCTGGAATGCGCTCTCGCGATCATTTTCCAGTGGCGGATCTTTCGCATCCTGTTCGCCGAGAAGGCGGTGAAGGTTCCGCTCGCGGTGCTGGCCGCCCTGATCATCGTCAATACAGTTTCCTACGATCCCTTCTACGCCATCCTGAAGGATGCGCAGGCCACTCAGGCCGCGCAGGGGAATTGGGTGACTTATCTGATGTCGGCGCTGGTGTTGGCGGGGGGCACCGCCGGCGTCAACCGGCTCTTCCAGGCGATGGGTTTTCGGGCCGTGGCCAGCGAAGTGCCGGCGCCCGCACCGCGAAACGATGGAGAGGCCTGGATCTCCGTTTCCGTCAAACGCCAGGATCTGACCTCCCGGGAAGCCGTTCAGGTTCTCGTCGAGCAACTGCCGAACGAACAACACGCCGGCGCAGCGCTCGCCGCAGTGATCGACCCAAGGTCGCCGCGCCGACTGGCGTGGGAAGCCCTCTTGGCCCGACCCAATCGGTACCCACCCAACGGCGGCCATGTCGTTAGCTCGAACCAGCCTTACGTTATCTCGGTCAAACTCGAGACCGGAAATTCGATAGTATTGCATCGCGGCAGCTTCGCGCCACGTGCCGTCGTAGATTTCACTGTAACAATCTAAGCTCCACAAGTCAGAATTTCTTAAATAAATAGCATTTGATCGCGCGCTTTCCGCGCCGATGTGACAATATAACCAATTTAGTGAGAATATAAACTCCGGAAAACGCAGATAGAACTCCTCGGTTACATTCTTAAATCTGAAGGGTGCGTTCGTGATAAATGATCTCAGGGCCGATAGAATCTCCGCTTATCTCCGGGACATTGCGGGCGAGGATGGCGTTGATGCGCTTCGGGTCGATGAGCAGGCGCTCGAGGCGCTGAAACGTGCGAACCGGGCCCAGGAAAGCGTCGGCGGCATGGAGCGCGCCCGCCCGTCGGCGTCAGCAATGACCGTAAACGCCGCTCTAGAGTCGGTCGCCTCTGGCACGCCACTCAACCGCGAATTTGCCCGAGGCCTGGAGGCGATAATCATTCCGGGCAAGCGGCCGGTCATGCCGCTTGCGCGTGGCACCTTTACGGCAACGCACGAGAAATGGCTCCACCTCAACAATCCCGCCGTGCGCGACATGCTGGTGAAGGCCTCCCGCTCGATCGGTCGGATCGAGGTCCCGGGCTCGAAGTATCCCTATGGCGGCACGGGCTTCGTGGTCGCACCCGGGCTGATCATGACGAATCGGCATGTGGCCGAGATCTTTGTCGACGGCGTCGGCGACCGTGATCTGGTCTTTCGCTCGGGCGTCTCGCCCGGCTTCAGCGACAGCTTCGCACCCGACAATGACGAGGAACCACCGCCCTCTATCAGCGGCATCAGGATGCTGCATCCCTATTGGGATATGGCACTCCTTGAGGTGGCTGGGCTGACTTCCGCCCCTCTTACCCTAAGCCCGCGAGACGCAGCGTTCTATGATAAAGAGGAGATCGCAGTCATCGGCTACCCCGCCTACGATCCGCGCAACGATTCCGATGTCCAACTCAAGCTGTTCGACAGCCGCTTCGGTGTCAAGCAGTTGCAGCCTGGGCTTCTGAGGAATCGCCGGCCGACCGAGAGCTTCGGCAAGATCGTAGAAGCCGTCACCCATGATTGCTCGACGCTCGGAGGCAATTCGGGATCGGCCGTGATCCATATCGCCTCCGGACAGGTGCTGGGACTGCATTTTGGCGGCGAGTACCTCATCCGCAATTTTGCAGTCGCAGCCTTTGATCTCGCCCTTGACGGGCGCGTGGTGGATGCCGGTGTGACATTCGATCCCAAGGCCAGCCCAGCGCAAGTCCCGAGCTGGTCTGGCTATTGGCAAGACAGCGATACGCAGGAGAACACACCGGCCGATGCCGCCGCGCTTAACCCGCACGCAGCCGAGTCTCGGCCGGCCGCCGTGATGGCCAGCGGCCAGACCGCGATCCGTATCCCGCTGCACATCTGCATTCGACTCGGAGAGGGCGGGGCGCCAACTATACGGATCGAGGCGGCCCCGCAAACCGGCGCGACCACAGAACGGACGGCGGAGCCGGCGCAAAATACGAACTACGGGTCGCGCCGAGGCTACGACGCAGCGTTCTTGGGCGTAAAGGTGCCATTTCCCAAACCGAAGGATCCCGGAGCCGTCGCGATTACCCGACAAGGCGGTATGCGGCTCGACTATCAAAATTTTTCCATCATCATGCACGCCAAGCGGCGGCTCGCGTTGGTGACAGGATCAAACGTCTCGGCCGAGACCACGTTGACGACGCCTGAAGTGGCGAGAACTTATACCCGCAGGGCTCTCGGCAGAATTGACCCCAGCGATCAAGAGCGCTGGTTCGCTGACTGCCGGCTCGATGAGCTCTTTCAACTGCCCTATACACTCTACACCAAAGACCATGGCGTTTTTGACAAGGAGCACATAGTCCGTCGCGAGGACGTCGCCTGGGGCGCGAGACACGCCGATCTGCGGCGGGCAAACGGCGACATCTTTCACGTCACCAACTGTTCGCCGCAGATCTCAGTGTTTGACCAGAGCACCGGGGGGCGCGAGAATTGGAGAGAAATTGAGAACGAGGTACTCAAACAGGCCGCCAGCGAGCGGCTGTGCGTTTTCGCCGGCCCGGTTCTCGCTGCAGACGATCCGCGGTTCCTCGGCAATTTCGAGCAAGGCCAACGCGGGCTAATCCAAATTCCCATCAAATTCTGGAAGGTGATCGTGGCGCGGTCGAGCGCCGGAATCGCGGCTTTCGGCTTCATGCTTGAGCAGAGTCTGGCCGATGGTGAGGCCAGCAAGTCCGCCATGCGGGAGGCGTTCCGAGCCTATATGATGCCGATAGAAGCAATCGCGGCGCTCGCCGGCGTCGCGTTCGACACAGCGATTACCGGAGCAGACCAATTCGATGGTCGCGGGCCGGAGTTGGCTTTGAAGGCTTCGATTGGCCGGAAGCGGCACTAGAGCAGCCCCCATCAAGGGCGATAGCGAGCCTGGATGATGTGCCGCAGCGCAGCGCTTACCCTCGGGGTGCGCGGCTCCTCGTCGTCTTCATACCCGGTATCATGGGAACCAGATTGGTACTGCGCTCGCGACATGGGGCGATGTTGAGGA
Source organism: Allobosea sp. BK604 (assembly GCF_004341515.1). GTDB lineage: Bacteria > Pseudomonadota > Alphaproteobacteria > Rhizobiales > Beijerinckiaceae > Allobosea. The sequence goes on along the minus strand of NZ_SLZF01000016.1, from coordinate 51,880 downwards.
AGTCTGGCCGCCGACGCCTCTCGAAACGAAGCTCGGCTACAAGCGCATCGACAAGCTTCAAGCCCTGGCGCCCATCCGACAGGAATCATTTCCGACATGCTGTTCTTCCAGTTCTACAGCACGATCTTCGACATCTTTGAGAAACTCGGCTTCTCAGAGCAGGGAAATGACTAGCAGCCTCCTGCTGAGCCAACGCAATCGAACGCGGGCGTCTTTTGGCGGAATGGCAAACGCGCTGGTTCCCAAAGAAAAATACTGCTCTGGATGGAGTTAGTGCGGTGCAATCTCCAACACCGCGCTGTCGCCCCCCTTGCAATCGTCACGCCGCCCATCTCTTAGCCGCCATAACGCAACAACTAGTTGTCGTTCAATAGAGTTTGTGCCACTATTATGCTCAACCTTGGGTCGCATGACGGCTGGAAACTCGTGATGCCAATCGATTGGAACCCGCATCAGCGCGAAGCGATCAGATTAGCGGTCGCAGGAGCCTTCACTGAACCGGAGCTAACAGATACCCTCTATCGTAGGATGAATATCAATTTTTTTTCCTTAGTAGATAGAAACATTTCCTTCCAGAAGAAATGCTATTACTTGATCGAATATTTGAATTCAGAGAATTTGATCGAATTGTTTATTGATACAATTCGCGATGAGCGCAGTTCCAATAGCGGAATTTCTAATTTATTATTCGTTCTCAAATTAGCAGAGTCCCCGAAAAGTATAATGTACCCCCCGCAAACCGCTCAAGAATCTGGTCGAAAAAACATACCCGAAGATGATCATCCCAACCAGAATCGTAGAACGATCCTTGAGCGCAAAACCTTAACCAGCAATATAATTACCATGAATGAAATAGCCTCAATTCAGAGGCGAATTTGTAGAATAGAATCGAGAGGTAATTTCCATGGAACAGGATTCCTTATAGCCGATAATTTGGTTCTAACAAATTACCATGTTATTGAGGACTCGATCGGATTAAGCGGAGACCAAATTAGGTGCGTTTTTGACTTCTCGAGCCACTACCCTGATAGAATTGCGCGGTTAGTCCAAGAAAAATGGCTTGTTAAGTCATCTCCCTATGCAGCCTACGACGACGGCATTGATGAAGAGCCGCCGACCATTGAACAGCTAGATTTTGCCGTGCTACGAATGGCGGAGTATGTGGGTCAAGACACCGCCGAAAAAGGCGCACCTCGCGGTGTTATTGATATACGAAATAGAAAAAACTACAAACCTGGTGATAAGATTAGAGTTTATCAATACGCAGCGGGTAATCAATTGGCGGAATCGCATGGGGATCTCCTCGAAGCCCCGCGTTTTCGAATGCGTTACAATGCGAGCACTGACGAAGGCTCATCAGGATCACCCGTCCTTGACATCAATTTGTCAGTTGTCGCGCTGCATCACGCCGGCGACCCGCGGCGCAGAACTCACGCCGAGTACAATCAAGGCGTTCCTATCTATCTGATCGCCGATGTTCTGCTTTCTCAAGGAATTTTGCCACCAACGTATCCTCCCCTTCCCCCTCCTGAGCCCCTTCCGCTGCCGGATCGTCCCAAAACGATTGTGCTTTTAGGAGAGCCGGTCAACGCATCCGGTCCGCCAGCCATTGCGGGCCTTGCCGCGCTTGGAGCAGCCGCGGCTGGCATGACGCCTCCCCTCGCGCTCAAGCAGTGGGGCGATGGTTGGCTGGATCCCCCGCTGGACGTCGCAGCGCGAGACCTTTTGTTCGAGAGCAAGCCCGTCTTCGTTCGCTTGATCGCCGATCCCCATGCGAAGGTGGATGCCTCTGCGGACGACCTCGTCGTCAAGCTGCGCGAACATCTCGCTATCTCGGCCGACGCTCCGGATGACGCGATGCCGCGCCGGCAGTTGTTGGCGGCGCCCGCTGTGTTATGGCGCCCCGGAAGGGTTTGGGACAAGCTTGCGCGACCGCCAATCCACGCTAGCAACGGAACGGCTCCGGAGCTGGTCCAATGGCTGGCCAGCACTATTGATCCGCCTGAGAGGCAAGCAAATGAAATTTACCTGCACGTGGAGCTACCATCCAGCGACAAGATGACTAGTGATGAAGCTCAGAAAATCGAACGACTTGAGCAGGCCATTAGGCACAGCTTGATCGAGGCAGCTGGCCAACCCGAACCTGACTGGCGCCCGTTTCTCCCGAGCGAAGGCCGCGTCAGCCAAGTGGTCGCCGGCATCCCGCCGACGGGAGTACGCATTCTCGCGCTAAGCGACTACTTTCGCTTGACCGAGCCGACCACAGAGGCTCTCACAATCGAAGCTTTTCGAGGACTAAACAGGCAAATCGATAACGGGCTCGAACGTGCGGCGGGAAGTTTGAGGCTTTTGAGAATAGCGGTGCTCGTTCGCTCTAAAAATTTCCCTTTGATGCCGGAATTCAACGGCAATGCACGGTTGCCAAACTGGCTTTTGCTGCAAATGACGGAAAATGATGATGGTTATATAGCAGATCCGGCCCAACAAAGTCATATCCGGCGCAAGATTGCATCGGTTCGTACATTGGCGAATGTATAAATCATGCAACGAGACGATTTCATCGCAAAATGGCGGACTGTGCGGGACAGCACTACCCCTGATCGCAATTTCTCTGTTCAACCTTTCCCGGGGTTGCGCAGCTTCGGTAGCTCCGAGGCGGATCTTTTTTTTGGTCGCGACGAACAAATCGACGAGTTGCGCGAACTCATGGCCGAACGAAACGTTGTCTTCGTGCTCGGCGGCTCCGGGTCTGGAAAGTCTTCGCTAGTCAAGGCCGGTCTGATCCCGAGCTTGCGTGCCGAGCCGATCACGCAGCGTGTTGGTGTATGGTACTCGCTGCAATTCAGGCCGGGCGAGGCGCCTTCTGCAAGATTCGTACAGGCTTTTGTCGACGACATTATCGCGCCGATCATTGATCGCGCCAAAGACGTAAGCGTAAAAAAGCTATGTTACGACGCGCTGAGGAAGACGTTCAAACTTAAGGGAGTCGACGAGAACGACTCGCCGGAAGCGGTCTTATCGCAATGCCTGAAAGCTGTAGAGCAGCTACTCTACGAGAACGAGCCTGATGCCAAAGAAGGTCGGATTATCAGTATCGACGCGGTTCGCAGTATCGTGGCCAAGTTGTATACGCTTGATACAATTCTATCTGGCGCCGCGACCGCCGGCCCGCCGAATCTCCTGATCGTCCTCGATCAGTTTGAAGAAGTATTTGAAGACGATGTTGGAGAGCTTGATCGCAAACAGATGATTGCCTTGGTCAAGTCGATCTACAACGATCCTCCTGCCTCGTTGTTTTTGGCCGTCACCGCGCGCAGTGAGGAGCTGCACCGCTGCGCAGAACATGACGGCTTGGCGAAGGTCATCAATGGCTCTCTCTATCTCGTCGACCTGATGGGCAAGGCTGAACTGGCCAAAGCCATCCAAGGACCCGCAAAGGTGGTGTTAGCATCCTGGGGACTGGCATCCAGGCAACCCTTTACCGAGACGGCGCTAGAGGCGCTTCTGGAAACCTATCGCGCCGGCGATCGCGTTCTGCTCGCAGCCGATAAGCTGCCGTTGACGCAGCACCTCTTGCCGATCGTCTGGGACCGTGCCGTGCAACGCTGGAGCGAGACGGACCCGGAGGAACTTCAGGTAGAGGCGAGCGATCTTCAGGCCGTTCCAGGCTGGGCCGATCCGAAACTTGGCACGTTGCGCGGCTGCCTGAACGCCCAGGCGGATCGCATTCTCGCCGAGGCGATGGCGAGCGCCGAGAAGCGCTGGCAGGTCATCCGTTCGCAGCCGGGTCTACGGCGCAACGAAGCCGACAGACGCGGGGCTGATACCCGCGCCGCCAGCCTGGCGCGACGCGAGATCGGCTCACTCATTACGGTCGCCCTGACGCTACTCGCCAAGCGCGACGACCGCGGCAATCCAAAACGGGCTTTCGCGTCACTCGCCGAGATCCTGGACGCGTCCGGCGTCGCGGAACGCGAATTGGATAGCCGAAAGCAAACGTCGATCTCCGCCGAAATCATCGAAATGACTCTCGGCTTCTTTATGGCGGCTGGCTTGATTGAACTCACTCCGGATGGGGCCGAGTTGAAGTATACGGTCGTCCATGAAGCTTTCATCCGCGGCTGGAACCTATATCAGGAGCTTTGGAAGGATGCGCAGGACAGGGAGGAGCAACTGATCGAGATCGACCGGGCGGTCGGAATGCGCCGCGCTCCCTCGAACTTGTGGAGTCCCATTGGGCTGCTGAACTGGATAAACGCCGAAAACGAGGTCTGGGCGAGATCCATCATTTCTGAAACGGCGATGACTGGGCTTCTGGCCAACGTCTTCGGCGACGATCGGACGTTCAGCACAGGCTGGTGCCGTGCGTTGCTCGCGCGCAGTAAGGCTTAATGCAGACCGACGGGTGGCAGCGATGACGAAGACATCTTGGGTTGCGCAGGGTGACAAGATTGAGCGCAATGTCGATCGCAGAATGGACGATTTGAGGTCCGCCATTTTTGCTTCTCGGCGAGGTCGCGCGTTCACGGTTCGATATAGAGCTCACCTGCTCATACTGGCGATACTGACGCTAGGAATTGCGGCCGTGACATTCATTATAGGCATTAACTCAGGGCTTTCGAGTGCCGTAACGCAAATTTCTCTTTCTAGTCTTATTTCCTCGCAGAGCAACCCTTCTTCGCTAAGGACAATGGAGGCGGACCGAGAGATATATGCGGCTCTCAATCTAATAGACAAGCACGGCGAATCGGCATGGAAATCGGACAAAACTGCCTTGGCACGTACAGTTTCTACACTCGACAAAAATATGCGCCAAACACTTAGCGACCTTTCGCTGAAATATACGTCAATTGACCATAAAAATCTAGAAGACGCAGATTGCGCAACATCACAATCCGAAACGCCACGCATATCGGGCCGGCCCAACTCGCCTGGGGCGGGTGGCCAGAATTTTTCTATTCGCGAAGTAGCGACTGTGTCCACACCCGCCACCACGCCAGGCACACATCCGATGGGAAAGATGGAAGGAGCGCAATCAGGACGCCGGCAGTGGATACCCTATGCAGATGACCGCGCAATCGAGCAAGCCAATCTTGGTCTGCCATCCTCCTATTCGGGGTTACTGTGCCTGTCCGGCGACGCACGATGGTTGCTAGCGTGGGAGAATGAGTGGTCCCAGCCCTTTTTGATGCACTTACGTTGGATAAGAGCAAAAGATGAGAAGTGGCACGTTTTAGTAGACGGCGATCTTCGTAATATCAAGAACCTACCGAGCTCAGAGACTTGGAAAAATAGAAACAAAGAAGTATTTGACGCGCTGACGGAGAGCGTGAAATCTGGAAATGTACGCTTTTACAACAACAAGGATACTGCGGGGTTCGCATTCTCAGATAAATCCAGATCTGAGGCCGGCTTAGTTAAAAAAACAGATAGTTTTTATTTTTTATTGTGGACGTCGACCGGTCTAATCAATCCGCGGGCCGCCATGGGTGAAACGAATGAAAATATAATCTCTCTTATCGAAAATTCTAAACCTGACACCTCAGTCGATTCATGCCAACAGGGAGAACCGCACTCAGTTGACGGAGGCAGAGCGAAAAAACATGTATACAAATGCGACTACAAGCAAAAAACTCCAGTTAAATTTGGCTCTATTTTACTTGAGGAACATATAAGCATAGAATCGTGGAGAGATGATGAGACTAATCTATACGACAACGTCGTATTCATATCGAGTGAGAATAATAATCTTTCGATCGATAACTCACGAGTATCGATAGCCTTTCGCTCCCATAAATTAACTCGGGCGACTATATACGAAGGCGATCTCTATGTTCGCGAAGAGAACGGCGATGTGTGGCGCTACATTGTGGACCGCGATCGATTCAAAGACCTTTTGAATGCCCGATGGATTGGGCGTCAACGAGAGTCCGCGCGCAGGACAGAATGGAGCGTAGACTGCAAGCGACTAGAATGCGATAAGGTACCGGTTCCGGATTTCCCTGCGACCTTGAGTAATAACAATGGCGAATGATGGAAAGATTGTAGGTCTGGGCCTTGCCGCCTTGGCGGGATTGGCGCCACCGGCATCCGCAAGCCAGCCCGGCGTTGCACCGGACAGTCGACCGATCGAAAGACTTTCGGAAATTCGTGGCGCTTACTTGCGGGCGATCGACGATCTGACGTGGGTTGATCTACCACCGCAACATCGCCAGCGCTTCGCTCAGTACTTTCCGAATTTCCCGAATTTCGGCAATTTTCCGAACTGGGGCAACGGGTGGCGAAATTATTGACTGCAGCGAGTTGCGTCGGGCGAACGCGCTTGCTTGTGCTCCAACCAACGCCTTTCTGCAATATCGACTGCAGTTACTGTTACCTTCCGGATCGCACCGACCGCCACCGTATGCCACTAGATGTCGTCGAGGCGGCCGTTCGCTTCGTCTTCGATGCGGCACTTCCCGCACCTGACTTTACGATCGTCTGGCATGCGGGCGAGCCCCTAGTCGTTCCTCCGGAATGGTACAAGGCCGCGTTCGCGCGCATCTCATCCGTGACGCAAAGGTCCATCCCGCACGCGATGCAGACCAATGGAATGCTCATTGATCCATCTTGGTGCGACCTGTTTCTCGAGCATGAGATCCGGCTCGGCGTAAGCCTCGATGGACCCGCGTGGTTGCACGATTCGCGGCGGCGGACGCGGTCCGGTCTGGGCACCCATGCAAGGGTCATGAAGGGTATCGATCTATTGCGTCGTCGCAATATTCCATTCCATGTCATCTGTGTCGTTGGCGACAAGACGCTGGATGTTGCGCAAGAGATCGTCGATTTTTTCGTTGGAGAGGGAATATACAACGTCGGATTCAATATCGACGAAGTGGAGGGCGCAAACCGAATTTCAAGTTTGCACGGCGCTGATGTCGTCGCGAGGTTCCGGCGCTTCTTCCACGCAGTGATCGATCTTGCTCAAAGAACAGAGCCTCTTCTCGCTATTCGGGAGCAAAGGGAAGTGCTCTCTAACCTCCGACAATCTGGTTTCGGCGACTTGGCGGGGAATTCTCAAAACGAACCTTTTGGGTTCGTTTCGGTGTCGTCGCGCGGCGCGCTTTACACTTTCTCGCCGGAACTCGCTGGTCTGAAAGATCCGGTATTGGGCGATCTGTCGATCGGTCAATTGCCCGGCGATCAATTCGCTGATGTTCTAAAAGGAGACTGTTTCCAGCGCATCTGGCGAGATATCCAAACCGGCGTTGAAGCATGCCGATCAAATTGCGTTTATTTCAACGTTTGCCTAGGCGGAGCGCCTTCCAACAAATTGGCAGAACATGGCACGTTCACCGGAACCGAAACCCTTCATTGCCAACTCACAAAACAAGTTGTGGCCGACGTGATCTTGGCTGACATCGAAGCGAGGCTAACAATTTGAGCATTGATAAGCGACTCGTTCGTTTCCTGCCCCTTGTACGACAGCATACATTTAAATCTAATCCAAATTTATCTAGCCAATTACTCATTGATTCTGCGGAGATTCGGCTACCCGCCTCCCCCGCCAACAAAAAAAGGCCAGCCAGTCACCCGGCGGGCCCATCCCCATTTCGCGAACCTAAGCAGTCAGCTCGCTCAGATATCCTGCTCGCCCTGCAGCGCGGCGACCGGGGCCGGGCCGAGGCCGTCCTTGTTGTAGATGTCGTCGCGGAACTGGACGCCGCCGTCCGGGGTCGCCCAGGCGGTGACATAGACCCAGTAGCAGGCCACCGGGTCGGCGATGCGGGCGTTGATGCGCTCGCCGGAGGCGATGACCTCGTCGATCTTGGCGCGGTCCCAGCCGGGCGTGTTCTTGAGCAGCCAGGCAATGTAGTCGCGCACGTTCTGGACGCGGATGCAGCCCGAGGAGACGAAGCGGTAATCGTCGCCGAAGATGCCCTTCGAGGGCGTGTCGTGCATGTAGACGCCGTGCGGGCTCGGGATGTTGATGCGTACGAAGCCGAGCGAGTTGAAGTCGCCGCCAGGATCCTGGCGGAAGGTGTAGCGGGTCGCCTCGTCCGAGCGCCAGTTGACCCGGTCCGGCGGGATCTCGCCGTTCGGGCCGATGATGCGGATCTTGTTCTCGGTGAGGTAGTTCGGCTCCTTCTGCATCTTCGGGATCAGATCCTTGCGGATGATCGAAGCGGGAACCGTCCAGGTCGGGTTGAAATTGACTTCGGGGATCTTGGTCTGCAGCAGCGGCGACTGACGGTCGATCTTGCCGACGCCGGCGGCATGGCGCGTCGCGACATGGCCGTTCTCGACCGTCTCGACCATCGCGGCCGGGATATTGGCGACGACATAGCGCTGGCCGAGACTGCCCGACCAGGTGCGCAGGCGCACGACATTGGTCTCGAGCTGACGGATGCGGCGGTCGATCGGCACGTTGAGCGCGGCCAGCGTCGCCTTGGTCAGCGTGCCCGTGGTGGAAAGGCCGACGCGCGACTGGAACTGGCGCAGCCCGGCCTCGACATAGGAATCGAAGACATTGCTGGTGCCGGCATTGGCATCGAGATCACCGGTGACGATCAGGCGCTGGCGCAGCGCCACGACGCCGGGGCCGCGCGAGCCGACGCTCAGGCGCTCGCTGACCTGCAGCATCGGCCAGCCGCCGCGGGCGGCGAGATCGCGATAGGCGGCGATGGCCTGCTCGGTGGCCTGGAGGCTTTCCGGGGAGAGCATCGGGGTCGAGGAGCGCAGCACCGCGTTGCGGGCGCCGGAATCGTAGCTCTGCCGCCACTCCGCCTGCTGGGCGAAGGCCGGCGCTGCCGCGCTTGCCGCGACGCCCGAGAGCAGCGCCAGCACGGTTTCACGGCGGGTCAGGCAGAAATTCGACATAACACCCCTCTTCCAAGTCCTCATACAGCAAAGCTGCGCGCCCAAAGCGTCGCAAGACAGCAATCGGGCCTACGCCTCGGAAGGCGGCCCGGCTGCGAGCGACGATCCAATACCAGAGTTAACGTCGCGTGAGCGCGGCGTTTTTAGGGCAGTGGGGGCGCAATGGAGGCAGAGAGCGGTTTTGCAGGCGACCTGCGTGATCTCAGCCACAGCTCGGGCGAAGATCCGACGCGGCCGCGAGAGCTGCGCAAGCTTCAGCCTCCGCGCGGCGGAGGCTGAAGAACTGGCGGGAAAAGCCGCGCGACGCGGCTCTCGAGGCCCGAAATCAGAGCTTGTAGCGGATCTGGTCGGTCCAGAAGCGCTCGAGCCGCAGCAGGGCGTTGTTCATGCGCTCGAAATCATCGGCGGCGATGCCACCGATCTGCTCGACCGTCTGAACATGCTTGTCGTAGACGCCCTTCACGAGATTGTGCACGTCGCGGCCCTTCTCGGTCAGGCTGATGCGGACCGAGCGGCGGTCGATGCGCGAACGGGCGTGGTGAAGATAGCCGAGCTCGACCAGCTTCTTGACGTTGTAGGAGACGTTCGAGCCGAGATAGTAGCCGCGCGTCCGCAGCTCGCTGGCGCTGAGCTCGGCATCGCCGATATTGTAGAGCAGCAGCGCCTGGACGCTGTTGACGTCGTCGCGGTTGCGGCGCTCGAACTCGTCCTTGATGACATCGAGCAGGCGACGATGCAGCCGCTCCACCAGAGTGAGGGACTCAAGGTAAAGGGGCTTCACCTTGAGTTGAACTTCCTCTGACTTGGCCGGAGCCGAAGTCTTTACGCTCGCTTTCATGGTATAATCCCGCCTGTTGAATATCGGCCAGGATTTTTCTCCCGGTCCGCTTCTGAGGAACACCATAGGCGGCACGGATGAAAACGAGTTTAAATATCAGGATGAATCAGGGATTTACCCCTTTGGGTGAATCCAACATGAAGCCAGAATTGCTTAAGCTAAAGCGTTTGTTACCAAGACTCTGCGCAATCGACGGGCCGGATCAGCGGACCGGATCTCATCCGGTCCGCTAATCCGGCCCCTTGTTTCCGCATCGGCTTTTCCCGAAAACCGCGATCCACTTTTCGGGCCGATGCGTTGTTTCCGCATCGGCTTTTTCCAAAAACCGCGATCCACTTTTCGGGCCGATGCGTTGTTTCCGCATCGGCTTTTCCGAAAACCGCGATCCACTTTTCGGGCCGATGCGCACCCTCCCCTGCCGAGGGCTCAGGTCTCCTCGTTCTCCGCTGCCCAGGTCGCCAGGAAATAGGCCGCCATCAGCGCCACATAAGAGGCGATCAGATAGGGCGTGATCGGCAGCAGCCGCGGGAAGAAGAAGCCGAGCAGGAGCTGGCTGACCGCCGCCAGCAGCCAGAGCACGCCGCCCCAGGTGCTGGTCAGCCAGAGCCCGACCGCGGCGACGAGATCGATCACCGCGAAATAGACCGTGATCGCCTGCGAGCTCAGCAGCTGCTCCTCGAACGGGAGCTGGCCCTCGGTGCCGATGCCGAAGATCGCCGCCCAGGCGAGCAGGCCCTTGGCCATCCAGGCGATCGAGAGCAGGCGCAGCAGCCAGACCAGCAGGAGCCGCCAGCGCATCAGGCGGCGCGGCTTCTCCGCCAGGCCGGGCGCGTCCAGGCCGGGATTGCCGACGACGCGCTGGCCGCGCTGGGTATCCGTTTCGCCGCGCCCGAGCGCCATGCCCTATTGCTCCAGATCGAGTTCGTCGGCGCCGAGCGGCGCGAAATAGGCGGCGATGGCATCCGGATCGACGGCGTCGAGGCTGGCGGGCTGCCAGCGCGGGGCATGGTCCTTGTCGATGACGACCGCGCGCACGCCCTCGTAGAATTCCGGGCTGCGGGCGACGCGCGAGACGATGCGATATTCCGTGCGCATCGCCTCGGCGAAGTCGAGCGTCGCGCCGCGGCGCATCTGCTCGAAGGTGATGGCGACGCTGGTCGGCGATTTCACCGCGACGGTCTGCAGCGCCTTGGCGGCGAACGTATCGCCCTCCCTGGCCTTGAGCGCGAGCCGGTCGCGGATTCCGGCCAGATCGGGCGCGCCGAAGCATTCGGCGATGGTGGCGCGGTTGGACGCGAGCTGTTCCGGGCCGGGGTCATGGGTGAATTCGGCGAGGATGTCGTCGACCGCGCCGCGCCCGGTCAGGGCGTCGGCGAGCTCGGCCATGCGCGCGCTCGGCACGGCATGGGTGGCAAGGCCGAGCGCCAGCGCATCGGCGGCGCCGACACGATCGCCCGTCAGCGCCAGATAGATGCCGGCGGCGCCCGGCAGGCGCGGCAAGGCATAGGTCGCGCCGACATCCGGGAAGAAGCCGATGCCGACCTCCGGCATGGCGAAGAGATAGCGCTCGCCGGCGACGCGATAGCGGCCATGCAGGGAGACGCCGACGCCGCCGCCCATGACGATGCCGTCGATCAGCGAGATATAGGGCTTGGGATAGCGCTGGATATGGGCGTTGAGGACATATTCCTCGGCCCAGAAGGCGAGCATTTCGTCAAACTTGCCGGCGCGTCCGAGATCATGCAACGCGCGGATATCGCCGCCGGCGCAGAAGGCCTTCTCGCCCGCCGCCATCAGCACGATGCGCGTGACCTTGGGATCGTGCTCCCAGGCGGCGAGCGCGCGGGCGAGCTCGCGCACCATGCCGTGGCTCAGCGCATTCAGCGCCTTCGGCCGGTTGAGGATGACGACCCCGGCCGCGCCGCGGATTTCGCAGATGATCTCGGGGTCCTCAGACATTCAGTGCTCGTGAGACAGTCATTGCTCGTGCGGCCGGGTTGCCGGGCGGTTCTGGGCCGGGCCGGCGGCGCTTGTCAACGCGCGCGGCTGCCGCAACCCGGCTTTGCAGTTGCGACCATCCACCCCTGTTTTGGAATGGTTCCGATGTGATAAGGACGTCATAACGAACAAGAGCGACGGCCCGGAACGGGCGGAGGCATTCATGGCATCGCGGGTTGTACGGCCGTTTCCGGGTGCGCTGGCACGGCGTGACGAGGCGCCTTCCGCCGCGGCCCAGCAGGCGGATACGCTCGGCCTGACCCGGCGCATGCGGCGCAACCGCAAGGCCGAATGGTCGCGCCGGCTGGTGCGCGAGTCGGTGCTGACGACCAACGACCTGATCTGGCCGATCTTCCTGGTCGATTCGTCGGAGGCGCGCACGCCCATCGCCTGGATGCCCGGCGTCGACCGGCTGAATATCGAGGAGGCGGTGCGCCAGAGCGTGCAGGCCGCCAGGCTCGGCATCCCCGCCATCGCGCCCTTCCCCAATGTCGAGAAGTCGCTGCGCGACGCGACCGGCTCGGAAGCGCTGAACACGCGCAACCTGATGTGCCGGGCGGTGCGGGCGATCAAGCAGGAGGTGCCAGAGCTCGGCATCATCTGCGATGCGGCGCTCGATCCCTACACCTCGCACGGCCATGACGGGGTGATGTCGGGCGAGACCGTGCTCAACGATGCCAGCGTCGGCATCCTGACCCAGCAGGCGCTGGCGCTGGCCGAGGCCGGCGCCGACGTGATCGCGCCGTCGGACATGATGGACGGGCGGGTCGGGGCGATCCGCGCCGAGCTGGACGAAGCCGGTTTCGACGAGGTCCAGATCATGGCCTATGCGGCGAAATACGCCTCGGCCTTCTATGGCCCGTTCCGCGATGCGATCGGCACCAATGCGACGCTGATCGGCGACAAGCGCACCTATCAGATGGACCCGGCGAATACCGACGAGGCCATCGCCGAGGTCGCGCTCGATCTCGAGGAGGGCGCCGACATGGTGATGATCAAGCCGGGCCTGCCCTATCTCGACGTGGTCGCGCGGGTGAAGGAGCATTTCCGGGTGCCGACCTTCGCCTACCAGGTCTCCGGCGAATACGCGATGATCCAGGCCGCCGCCCAGAATGGCTGGCTCGACGGCGACAAGGCGATGCTGGAGAGCCTGATCGCCTTCAAGCGCGCCGGCGCCGACGGGGTGCTGACCTATTTCGCACCGCGCGTGGCCGAGAAGCTGAAGGCCTTGGCGTAAGGCTGCCAGAACCCGCGCCTCATCCCGGCCGCAGCGAAGCGGAGCGCAGGGATGACGCCATGTTTGAACACGGACAATCCCGCGGTAGCGTCGCGACAATGCGCCCCGCCCTCCTCCTGCTGATTCTCCTCGGCCTGGCGCTCGTCGGCTGCGGCGAGCGCTTCGACACCGACCAGACGCGGCTGTGCCGGCAGGCGATCCCGCCGCTGAACCCGCCGGAGGCGCGCATCACCGTCGAGCGCGGCACGGTCGGGCCGAGGCCCAATACGTTGCGCATCATCTACAAGGTCGAGCTCGGCGAGGGGCCGGCGCGGACCCGCTTCATCGACTGCCTCTTCGCCGGCGAGGGCGTCGGCCTGCAGCGCGGCGCGCTGATCGGCGTCGCGGCCGATGGCAGGCCGATGAGCGATGCCAGCTTCTACCTGCTGCGCCGCTTCTATCTGGAGAATCGCGAGGAGCCGCCGCCCGATCCGGGCTCGGCCCGCATCGAGGACCTGCCGGAGATCCCGGCGGCGCTGGCCTACGGCCTGCAGCAGACCCTGAGCGCCCTGCCCTCGGCCGCGGTCTACGCGCTGCTCGCCTCGGCCTATGCGCTGATCTACGGGCTGACCGGCCGCATCATCCTGAGTTTCGGCGAATTCGCGTCGCTCGGCGCGCTGGCCTCCGTCGTCGGCGTCGCGCTGCTGGTCTCGGCCTCGCTCTCGACGCCGGTCTCGGGCCTGCTCGTCGCCTTCGTCGTCGCCATGGCGGTCTCGGCCTTCCACGGCTTCGCCATGGGCCGCTTCGTCCTGCGCCATCTGGAGAAGGCCACCGGCCAGCAGGTGCTGATCGCGACGATCGGGCTCGCGATCGGCCTGTCGGAATATTTGCGGCTGGCGCAGGGGCCGGACCTGCGCTGGCTGCCGCCGGTCTTCAACGAGCCCTGGGCGCTGGCGCGGGCCGGCCGCTTCATCGTCACGGTGACGCCGGTCGGGCTGGCGCTGGCGGCATTCGGGCTGGCGGCGGCGGTCGGGCTGGTGCTGCTGATCAAGTACTCGTCCTTCGGCCGGGCCTGGCGGGCCGTCTCGGACGATGCCAGGACGGCGGCGCTGTTCGGCGTCGATGCCCGCGCCGTGCACGACAGGGCGCTGGTCCTGGCCTGCGCCTGCTGCGGGGCGGCCGGCGTGATCGTCACGATCATCTATGGCGGCATGGGCTTTGCCGGCGGCTTCACGCTCGGGCTGAAGGCGCTGGTCGCCGCCATTCTCGGCGGCATCGGCTCGGTCTCGGGGGCCTGCCTCGGCGCGCTCAGCATCGCGCTGTTCGAAGCCGTCTGGTCGTCGACAATGCCGCTCGAACAGCGCGACCTCGCCGTCTATAGCTTGCTCGCCGTCGTGCTGATCCTGCGCCCCGGCGGCTTCTTCGGCGAGGGCGCGTTGACGCCACGCCAAGTATGAACATGGCCAGGTATGAACATGGCCAAGTCTGAACATGGCCAGGTCTGAAGGCGTGCAGGTCTGAACACTTAACGATCCGGGACTCGAGTGGAAAACCGACGATGAGCGCGCCCTTCGCGATCACCCCTGCCGATATCGACGCCGCCGCACGCCGGATCGAGGGCCATGTGCTGCGCACGCCGCTGGTGCCGGCGCCGCGCCTCTCCGAGCTCACTGGCGCGACCATCCTGGTCAAGCACGAGAACATGCAGGCGACCGCCTCGTTCAAGGAGCGCGGCGCGGTCAACAAGCTGCTCTCGCTCGACGCCGATGAGAAGAAGCGCGGCGTCATCGCCATGTCGGCCGGCAACCATGCCCAGGCCGTCGCCTATCACGCCCACCGTTTCGGCATCCCGGCGACGATCGTGATGCCGGAGACGACGCCGCTGGTGAAGGTCGAGAATACCCGCGCCCATGGCGCCCGCGTCGTGCTGCATGGCGAAACACTCTACGAATCCGCGCAGAAGGCGCGTGAGCTCGCGGAGAGCGAGGCCCTGGTTTTCGTCCACCCCTATGACGATGCGGCGGTGATGGCCGGCCAGGGCACGGTCGCGCGCGAGATGCTCGCCGAAGCGCCCGATCTCGACATGCTGGTGATCCCGCTCGGCGGCGGCGGGCTGATGGCCGGCAATGCCATCGCGGCGAAGGCGATCAAGCCGGAGATCGAGCTGATCGGCGTCGAGGCCGCGCTCTACCCGTCCTTCTACAACGCGGTCAACGGCAAGGACCTCTTCATCGGCGGCGCGACGCTCGCCGAAGGCATTGCGGTCAAGACCGTCGGCCAGCAGACCCTGCCGGTCGTCGCGAGCCTGACCGCCGATATCGTGCTGATCGGCGAGGACCTGATCGAGCGCGCGGTCAACGCCTATGCCAGCCTGCAGCACTCGCTGGCGGAAGGCGCCGGCGCGATCGGCCTTGCCGCGATCCTGAAGGAGCCGGAGCGTTATCGCGGCCGCAAGGTCGGGCTCGTGCTGACCGGCGGCAATATCGACACCCGCCTGCTCGCGGCGATCATGGTGCGCGAGCTCGAGCGCGACGAGCGGATCTGCGCCTTCCGGCTGACCGCCAGCGACCGGCCCGGCCTGCTCGGCAAGGTCGCGAGCCTGCTCGGCGAGCATGGCGCCAATATCCTCGAGGTCAGCCATGGCCGGCTCTTCCTGGACGTTCCGGCCAAGGGCGTGACGATCGACGTCACCGTCGAGACGCGCGGCGAGGCGCATACGCGCGCGATCGAGGCGGCCCTGCGCGAGGATGGCTATGCACCCCGCCGGATCCTGCCGCGCGGCCTTGCAGAACAGGAGCGCTGACCAAACATTATGGCGGCGGGGCCGTCACTTGCCGGCCCCGCGGCAACAGGGGGGCTTCGTTTTCCGATGAGCGAGCGTGGCTACCAGCAGCCGATCACGCCGGTCGAGCCGCGGGCATTCCCGGATGTGCGGGGTGTGCTCGGCTCGCGGCTCTTCGCCTGGATCGGCGACATCATCATCCTCTTCATCCTCGGCTGGATCATCTTCCTGCTGCTGCTCGTCCTGGGCATCGTCACCTTCGGCGCGACCTGGCTGCTGATCCCGATCGCGACCGTGGCGACGGCGCTCGGCTACGCGGCGCTGACGATCGGCGGACGGAAACAGGCGACCTGGGGCATGCGCATGGCGGGCCTCAGGGTCGAGACCGTCACCGGCGCGCCGCCGGACGGGCTCGCCGCCGCGGTACATGCGCTGCTGTTTTACGTTGCCGCCGGCACGGTCGGGCTCTGGGTGCTCGACATCCTGTGCGGGTTCGTCCGCGCCGACCGCCGGCTCGGGCATGATATTCTCGTCGGCTTCGTGGTGGTGAGGGCGTAGGATCGGCGGACAGATCGTGGCTGCCCAAAGCCTGATCTTGTTGCCGGCGCTGCGACTGGTAGAGTGGTAGAGGCGAAGCGATTTCCGGAGCGACCCGACCTTGACGCGCCCGTTGCGGGATGCCCCGCAATTTTATCTGACGTCGCCGACTCCTTGCCCCTATCTGCCGGGGCGCGAGGAGAGGAAAGTGTTTACCCATCTCGTCGGCGGCCGGGCGCGCGATCTCAACGACGTGCTCTCGCAAGGCGGCTTCCGGCGCTCGCAGAGCATTGCCTATCGTCCGGCCTGCGAGACCTGCCGCGCCTGCATCTCGGTGCGCGTCGTCGTCGACGATTTCCGGCCCTCGCGCGGCTTCCGCAAGGTCCTCTCGCGCAATAGCGACCTGATCGGCGAGGCGCTGCCACCGCAGCCGCGCTCCGAGCATTATTCGCTGTTCCGCACCTATCTCGACGAGCGCCATCCCGATGGCGGCATGGCGACGATGTCGGCGCTGGATTTCTCGATGATGGTCGAGGACACCCATGTCGATACCTCGCTGATCGAATATCGCCGGCGCGGGCCCGATAGCGGCTTCACCGGCCGCGGCGAGGGCGATCTCTTCGCGATGGCGCTGACCGACCGGCTGAGCGACGGGCTCTCCATGGTCTATTCGGTCTACGACCCGATGCTGGAGCTGCGCTCGCTCGGCACCTTCATGGTGCTCGACCATATCGAGCGCGCCCGCAAGCTCGGCCTGCCCTATGTCTATCTCGGCTATTGGGTCGAGGGCTCGCCCAAGATGTCCTACAAGGCCCGCTTCCTGCCGCAGCAGCGGCTGACCGGCCAGGGCTGGGAACGCGTCGACCAGGCCTGACGGGCATTCGCGCCGGACCGCCCGAGGCGCATCGGCACCGCGCGAAGAACGCGCTTGCCGCCAGCATCCCATCTCCGCACTCTCAGGCAACGGCCCGGATGGCGGCTGCGCCGCATCGCGGAGCCAAGTGGAGGACTGATGAGCGAGACACTGACCGAGCGGCTGGAGCGTTGCTATACCGGCGTCGTCCACGACGTGATGCGCGGCATGGGCCTGAGCGATTTCACCCTGCCGCCGGAGTTGCGCCCGCTCCTGCCCGGCCAGGTGCTGGCCGGCCCGGCCTTCACGGTCGAGGGCAAGACGGATCCGGATTTCGACGCGCATGAGACGCTGCTCGGCTGGACCGGCCTGCTCTCGCGGGCCAAGCCCGGCCATGTCTGGATCTGCCAGCCGAATACCGACGAGGTTGCGCTGATGGGCGAGCTCTCGGCCGAGACCCTGAAGAACAAGGGCGTGCGCGGCTGCGTCATCGACGGGCTGGCGCGCGATACCGAATTCATGATCGCGATGGGCTTCCAGGCCTATTTCCGCGCCTATACCCCGCGCGACATCGTCGGCTTCTGGCTGCCGAAGGCGATCGACGAGCCGATCAAGATCGGCCCGGTCTGGATCAGGCCGGGCGACTACATCCTCGGCGATCGCGACGGCGTCGTGCGCATCCCCGTCGAGATCATCGAGGACGTGCTGGCCAAGGCCGAGGCTGCGATCTCGACCGAGAACAAGGTCCGCACCGCGATCCTCTCAGGCGTCGACCCGCAGCAGGCCTATCTGCAGTTCGGCAAGTTCTGAGCGCGCGGCCAAACGGCGCAGTGCCGCAGCGCGACGCCGGCATTGACCATGGGAGAGCTGCGGCCTAGCCCTTGAGGATGGGAAGGACCATGCAGCGGACGGGCTGGAAGCGGAGCGCGGTCGCGCTGCTCTGCAGCTATGGCCTGATCCTGCATGCGGTGCTGCTGGCGCTCGGCTCGGGCCTTGCGGCCGCCCCCTCGCCGCTGCCGCAGCATGTGTTCTGCCTGCCAAGCGGCGGCTCCGGGCCGGATGCACCGGGCCAGCCCGAGCATGGGCCGATCTGCTGCGCGCTCGGCTGCCTGGCGAGCGGCACTGCCCTGCCACTTGCGGCAAACGGGTTCCTGCCGCTTCGCCACGCGGATTTCGCCGAAGCCGCCTTCCTGCCCCCGCCGGCGCCGGCCGCCCTGCCCGGCCGCCTCGCCTATCCGCTCGGAGCCCGCGCCCCGCCTGCCCTGACCTGAAGCCCTCCCAGCCATCTTCAGGACAGGACAATCTCATGACCACCGTCTCACTCGCGGAGACCGCGCCTGCGCGCGCGGATCGGGCCGCCTCGTTCTATCGCGCCGTCTGGCGCTGGCATTTCTATGCCGGGCTGCTGACGCTGCCCTTCCTCATCCTGCTCGCGCTCACCGGCGGGCTCTATCTCTTCCGGGCCGAGCTCGACGGCCTGATCCATCGCGACCTCAAGCAGGTCGAGATCCGGGCCAGTGCCATGGCGGCGCCGAGCGCGCTGGTGGCGAATGCGCTCGCGGCCATCCCCGGCCAGGCCGTGAAATTCACCGCGCCGGAAACGCCGGCCGCCTCGGCTGAGGTGACGATCCGCGCTGCCGACGGCGCCCGCAAGGTCGCCTATCTCGACCCCTATGACGGGCGCGTGCTCGGAGAGCTGCCCGACAAGGGCACGGTGATGTGGATCGTCAGGCAGATCCACAGCCTCGCCTATTTCGGACCGGTGGCGAATGGCGTCATCGAGATCGTCGGCGGCTGGGCGATCCTGCTGGTCCTGACCGGGCTTTTCTTGTGGTGGCCGCGCGGGCGCAGCGGCGGCGTGGTCTCGGTGCGCGGCGATGCCGGCAAGCGCGTGTTCTGGCGCGATCTCCATGCGGTGACCGGCGCCTTTGTCGGGCTCTTCATCGTCTTCCTGGCGGTGACCGGCATGCCCTGGTCGGTGTTCTGGGGCGATCAGGTCAATCGCTGGGCCAACGGCCATAATTTCGGCTACCCCGCCGGCGTGCGGGTGGCCGTGCCGATGTCGGAGGAGCACCTGCACCATGCCGGGCCGACCTCATGGTCGCTGGAACAGGCGCAGGTGCCGGAATCGGTGGCGAAGGCAGACGGCCCGATCGGGCTCGACGCGGCGGTGGCGAAGTTCGATGCGCTCGGCCTGACGCCCGGCTATGCGGTCAACCTGCCGAGCAGCCCAAGCGGCGTCTATACCGGCTCGGTCTATCCGAAGGACCTGTCGCGCCAGCGCGTGATCCATCTCGACCAGTATAGCGGCGAGGCTTTGCTCGACATGTCCTATGCCGATTACGGCCCGCTCGGCAAAGCGCTGGAATGGGGCATCAACGTGCATATGGGCCAGGAATTCGGGCTGGCGAACCAGCTCCTGATGCTGGCGGTCTGCCTGTCCATCATCCTGCTCGCCGTCTCGGCCGCGGTGATGTGGTGGAAGCGGCGCCCTTCCGGCTCGCTCGGCGTGCCGCCGCTGCCGCCGAACAAGGCGACGCTCTACGGCGTCTTCGCCATCCTCGCCATCGGCGGCGTCATCTTCCCGCTGGTCGGCCTGTCGCTGCTGGCGATGCTCGCGCTCGACCGGCTGTTCTGGCCGGCGGCGAGGGCCTGATTGCTACGCCGGCCCGCGCCCCCGCGCGGGCCGGTCACGCATCAGAAACCATTTGCGCGGCAACAGCTTCACATCGGGCGGCGGCTTAAGACTAAATCAAGCCGGAACAGCGTAATTGCTGGAATTCCTCAAGGGCAGAATGCCGATGTTAGACTCCCTGTCGAAGATGCCGGGCGAAATGTCGTCGGATACAAGGCGGCAATTGCTCAATGCCGTCACCGACCTGTTCCTGCTCGACCAGGATCCGAGCGAGGAATCGCAGGAGCATTACGGCGAGATCGCCAACCAGTCGCTCCCCAAGCTCAACGCGACGGACCGGCAGGCCTATGCCGAGAAAGTCGCGGCGGTGCCGACGCTGCCGCATCAGGTCGCCGTCACGCTCGCCGGCGACCAGGACGGCGAGGTCGCGCGGCTCGTTCTGAAGCTTTCTCCCGTGCTGACGGATGCCGATCTTGCTGCGATCGCAGTCAGCCAGTCGCAATATCACCTCGTCGCGATCGCGGAGCGCGCGAAGCTGTCGGAGGGACTGACCGACATTCTCGTGGAGCGCGGCAATCGCGACGTCCTCCATACGGTCAGCAGCAATGATGGCGCCGCCTTCTCCGACAAGGGCTTCGAACGCCTGTTGGAGCGCGGTGGCCAGGACATCAGCATCAGCAGCGCACTCGCCGCCCGCGCCGACCTGAAGCCCGACCGCGCCGCGCGCGTGATGCGGATCGTCGAGCAGTTGAACGACAATGGCGGCCTCTGGTCGAAACCCTCCGACGAAGCCGCGAGCCTGGCGCGCCAGGCGCGGCAACAGCGCCTGGAGGTCAAGCTGCTCCTCGCCGATCTCGCAGCCGGCAGCCGCACCGTCGACGAGATCATCGCCATGCTCGCAGACGAGGATCGCGCCTATCACCTCGCCCAGGTCGTCGCTCAGGCGGCCGAGATCGGCACCGAACAGGCCTTGCGCGTGCTGATGCAGCGCGACGTGACCGGCATCGCCGTGACCTGCCGCTCGCTCAACGTCACGACGGCGACCTTCGAGACAGTGCTGAACATGCGGGGACGACGCCTTTATTTCGCACCGAAGAGCACCAAGGACGATCTGCGCGGCTACGCCACGCTCGATAATGCGACCGCGGAACGGACGATGCGCTTCCTCAAGATGCGCACCAAGCTCCGCTGAGCCGAGTTGCGCCGAGCCAAGGATCCGCCGAGCCAAAGATCCACTGGGCGGGGCGCCGCCACAAATCCGCGACATTCGCCCACCCATCTGCTAGCCTCTCCATGGGGTTCGGCCGCAAGGGTGCCTTCGACGTGAGATTATCGATCCTGACCGGCGCGGTCTGCGCGCTCGCCATGACCGCGGGCGGCGCCTCGGCGCAGACCTTCCTGCCCTTCACCGGCTTCGCGCCCCTGCCCTCCTTCGCCTGGTCGGAGCCGACGCTGGCGCCCGGCGGAGTGAAATGGGACGGCACCTATGCCCGGATCTCCACCGGCTTCCAGGTGACCAGCTCGAAGCATTACGGCACCTTCGCCGGCCCGACCATCGGGGTCGAGGCCGGCAAGATGTGGCGCGAGGGCGATTTCGTATTCGGCATCGCCGGCGCGCTCGACTATGTCCGCCCGCTCGGCGGCTATGACACGCCCGGCTTCGGCAATGCCGTCTTCACCCGCGACATCGCCGGCGCCTTCGAGGTCAAGGCCGGCTGGCTCCCGGTCGATAACGTGCTGCTCTACACCAAGGTCGGCATGGTCGCCGCCAACGAGACCTGGCGCTTCGGCGCAAGCCCGTTCTCGTCGCCGTTCAAGCAGAGCGACATCGCGGTCCGGCCGGAAGCGCGGGCCGGCGTCGAATGGGCGGTGACCAACAACCTGACGCTCGGCCTCGAGGTCGGCGTCGTCGGCCAGGCGATCCGCCCCTGAGATTTTGATTCAAGACGCTGCCGGGTTGATTCAAGGACACCGCGTAAGGCGCTGACGTAGAATCGCTTCTCTCCTTGCGGGCTTGTTCGAAAGCTTGCGCGGTGGCCGTCGCGCGACCCCTCATCCGTCTCGGCTGGGCCGAGCCACCTTCTCCCGCAAGGGGAGAAGGGAAGGAGCTCTGGGTCGCATCGGTCAAGCGAAGGACGCCCCCTTCTCCCCTTGCGGGAGAAGGTGCCCCGTAGGGGCGGATGAGGGGTCGCGCCGCCCTTCATCGTTGAGCTTGTTCGAAGTGTTGCGCGGCAATCGTGGCGCGACCCCTCATCCGTCTCGGCTTCGCCGAGCCACCTTCTCCCGCAAGGGGAGAAGGAAGGAGCTCTGGGTCGCATCGGTCAAGCGAAGAGCGCCCCCTTCTCCCCCTGCGGGAGAAGGTGCCCCGTAGGGGCGGATGAGGGGTCGCGCCACCCTTCATCGTCGAGCTTGTTCGAAGGGTTGCGCGGCAATCGTCGCGCGACCCCTCATCCGTCTCGGCTTCGCCGAGCCACCTTCTCCCGCAAGGGGAGAAGGAACTACCCCCCGAACTTGTTGTTCTTCGGAAAGCCTTTTGGCGGCAGGCGGCCGGCTTCGGCGCGGTGGCCGAGCCATTCCATCAGCTCGCTCTGGGCCACCGTCCAGGTCCGGCCGGAGGTGTCGAGCCAGGTCAGGCCGTCGGCGAGCTTGAAGACCTTGGCGTCGGAGACGCCGCCATCCTTGTAGCGCTGCAGGCGCACGCCCTTGCCACGGCCCATCTCGGCGACTTCCGAGATCGGGAAGCAATTCAGCTTGCGGTTCTCGCCGATGATCGCGACATGGTCGCCCTCGGCCGGGGCCGCCAGCATGGCGACGACTGGGGCCGTGACATTGACGACCTGCCGCCCCTTGCGGGTATTGGCGACGACATCGTCGGTCGGGGCGACGAAGCCGCGCCCATCCGAAGTCACCATCAGCAGCTTCGCGCCCGGCCTGTAGGGGAAGGCCGAGACGATCTCGGCCGTCTCCTCGAGCTCGATCATCAAGCGGATCGGATCGCCGAAGCCGCGCCCGCCGGGCAGTTTCGAGGCCTCCAGCGTGAAGACCTTGCCGTTCGAGGCCAGGACCAGGACCTTCGCCGTGGTCTCGGTGAAGAAGCCGAGCTGGAGCGCGTCGTCGCCCTTGAAGGTCAGGGTCGAGAGGTCCTGGACATGGCCCTTCAGCGCCCGGATCCAGCCCTTCTTCGAGACCACGACCGTGACCGGCTCGCGCTCGACCATGGCCTGGGTCAGGTCGATCTCGGTGGTCTCCGGCATATCCGCGAAATCGGTGCGGCGCTTGCCGATCGCCGTCTCCGGGCCGAAGAGCTTCTTCACCTCGCGGATATCGTGCGAGATGAATTTCCACTGCGTCGCCTCCGAGCCGAGCAGATCCTCGATCTGGCCCTTCTCGGTGGTGAGCTCGTCGAGCTCGGTCTTGAGCTGCATCTCCTCGAGCTTGCGCAGGGCGCGCAGGCGCGTGTCGAGGATGGCGTTGGCCTGGATCTCGGTGAGCTCGAAGACGCGCATCAGCTCGACCTTCGGCTCGTCCTCCTCGCGGATGATCTTGATGACCCGGTCGAGGTCGAGATAGACGATGAGCAGGCCGCGCAGGATCTCGAGCCGCTTCTCGATCTGGCCGAGGCGGAAGCGCGAGCGGCGCAGCAGCACCTCGCGGCGATGGTCGAGCCATTCGCGCAGGGCCTCGCCGAGGCCGAGCACGCGCGGCACCAGCCCGCCGGTCAGCACGTTCATGTTCATCGGGATGCGCGCCTCCAGCTCGGAGAGCCGGAAGAGCGATTCCATCATCAGGTTGGCGTCGACATTGCGGGCGCGCGGCTCGATGACGACGCGGATGTCTTCCGCCGACTCGTCGCGCAAGTCCGCGACCAGTGGCAGCTTCCGCTCGTTCAGCAGCTCGGCGATCTTCTCGATCAGCCGGCCCTTCGAGACCATGTAGGGGATCTCGGTGACGACCACGAACCAGGTGCCGCGGCCCTGGTCCTCGACATGCCAGCGCGCCCGCGTGCGGAAGGCGCCGCGGCCGGTGCGGTAGGTCTCCGCCATCGAGGCGCGGCTCTCGACGATGATGCCGCCGGTCGGGAAATCCGGACCGGGCACGAAGGTCATGAGCTGCTCGGAGGAGGTCTCCGGATGCTGGATCAGGTAGAGCGCCGCATCGCAGAGCTCGGCGGCATTGTGCGGCGGGATCGAGGTCGCCATGCCCACGGCGATGCCCTGCGAGCCGTTGGCGAGCAGGTTCGGGAAGGCGGCCGGGAGCACGACCGGCTCCTCGTCCTCGCCATTATAGGTCTCGCGGAAATCGACCGCGTCCTCGTCGATCCCGTCGAGCAGCAGGCGCGCGACCTCGGTCATGCGCGCTTCGGTATAGCGGTAGGCAGCGGCGTTATCGCCGTCGATATTGCCGAAATTGCCCTGGCCGTCGACGAGCGGGTAGCGCTGGGCGAAATCCTGCGCGAGGCGCACCAGCGCGTCATAGACCGACTGGTCGCCATGCGGGTGGAACTTACCGATGACGTCGCCGACGATGCGGGCGCATTTCTTGTGGACCTGGCCGGGATCGAGCCGGAGCAGCCGCATCGCATGCAGGATGCGGCGATGGACCGGCTTCAGCCCGTCGCGTGCATCCGGCAGGGCGCGGTGCAGGATGGTGGAGAGCGCATAGGTGAGATAGCGATCCTCGAGCGCCGATTTCAGATCGATGCGCTCGGTCTCGTCCTCCGGCGGCGGATCGACCGGTTTGCCCATATGTACTCAACCTCGAATTGGAAGCGGCCGCTCGTGCCGCGAATCACTTTGGCATCACGATGCCGGGCGGGCGCAAGCCGCGCAAAGCGTCATAGCGCCCCAAACCGAAAAAGTCAGTGGATTCGCACGGCGAGCTCGATCAGCCGCGCCCGCTCCGGCGGCTCCTGCAGGCCGCGCGGCTCGTAGACATGGCGGCGCAGGAAGAAGCCGGTGAGCGCAAAGCCGGCCGCGATGTCGGCCGCGCTCGGCTGGCGGGCGCCCTGCCCTTCGCTGAGGAAGGCCGGCAAGGTCAGCAGCCGGTCGAGATAGGGCTGCGCCGCCTTGCGGCTGACCGCCTTGCCCGATTTCGGCGAGACATGGGTCAGGTCCTCGTTCACGCCGGTCACGGCGCAGCGCAGGAGATCGAGCCCGAAGCCGAGCTCGGAGAGCATCGCGACCTCGAAGCGCACGATCAGCGCCGGCGCCAGCAAGGGCTCGTCGAGATGCTCGATCAGCACGGAGAGCGCCTCGTGCAGGCCGGGATGCGGATCGCGCTCCGGCAAGAGCCGCAGCAAGGCGGCGATGGTGGCGAGCCCGTAGAGCGCGACCGGCGCCGCCATCAGCCTGGCCGCATGGGAGGTGAGCAGCTCGATCCTGTATTCGCCGAGATGCTCGTCGAGCCGGGCGCGCCAGGTCAGCGCCACCGCATTGCCGGGCTGGAGCACCGGCTGGACCTTGGTGGAGCGGCCGCCGCGGACGAGGCCGAGATGGCGGCCATGCCCGCGCGTCATCACCTCCAGGATCACGGCGCTCTCGCCATGCTGCCGGACGCCGATGATCGTGCCCTCGTCGCTCCATTCCATGGCGGCAGTTAGGGCGGCGGCCGGGCCGGGGTCAATTCGCGGGCATGCCGACGATCGCCTGGTCGTCGTGCTCGTCCTCGTGGCGGGCATCCACGTCCTGGCCACGCTCCTCGCCAGGCGAAGACGTGGATGGTCGGGACAAGCCCGACCATGACGGGAGAGCCCGTCCACGAGGCCGCACCAAGTCTAGGCGTATTGCGCCACGCCCGCGCCGAAGGACCAGTTCTCACGCGTCGTCTCGATCAGGTTGATGAAGATGTCGTCCGGCTTCAGGCCGGGATCGCGGCGCAGGTTCTCGGCGATCTTGGCGAACAGCGCCTTCTTCTGGGTGACGCCGCGGCTGGCGCTGACGGTGATCTGGATGATCACCAGCCCGGACGAGCGGGCGAAGCCGAAATAATTGGCGTTGAAGATGAACTCGTCGGGATCGTGCTGGTGGATCACGGCGAAGAGATCGTCCTCCGGCACCTCGAAGGTCTCGCGCAGGGCGCGATAGACGCCGTCGACGATGGCGGCGGGCTCTGAAGCGGGGCGGCCGCGCCGCATCGAAATTCGGATCAGGGGCATCGTGGCTCTCCGTTGCGGGCGAGGCCTCGCCTCGCGACATCCCAAAGCTAGCGCTGCCCCATTCATCTTGGTAGAATATCGGTGATGATATCAATCATATTGATTTTAGATCTATGATCGCTACGACGCTCGATATCGACGCGGTCGCGGCCTTTCTCGGCGCCGCCGATCTGCGCAGCTTCACCCGCGCCGCCGAGGCGCTCGGCACGACGCAATCGCTGGTCAGCACACGGGTGAAGCGGCTCGAGGAAGTCCTGGGCCGCGCCCTGCTGCAGCGCCATCCGCGGCTGGTGAAGCTGACCGCCGAGGGCGAGCGCTTCGTGCCGGCGGCGCGCGACTTGCTCGCAGCGCATGAGCGGGCGCGCGCCGCCTTCAGCGAGGCGCGCGAGCAGGTCGCGATCGGCATCAGCGAGCAGGCGGTCGGGGCGGATGCGCCGGCGCTGCTGGCGCGGCTCTCCCGGCACGACCCGACCCTGGTGATCAACCTGACGATCGACCGCTCGACCCTCCTGGAGGCCGCTTTCGAGCGCGGCGAGCTCGATGTCGCGGTGACCAGGCGGATCGGCGGCGGGCGCGTCGGCGAGACCTTGCGGCGCGACGATTTCGGCTGGTTCGCCGCGCCCGCCCTGATCCGCGACCCAAATGCCCCGCTGCCGCTGGTCAGCCTGATGAGCGAATGTGGGCTCAGGCGTCATGCCGTCGCGGCGCTCGGCCGGGCCGGCATCGCCTGGCGCGAGGCCTTCATCGGCGGCGGCATGGCCGCGGTGCTGGCGGCGGTCGAGGGCGGGCTCGGCGTCTCGCCGCTGGCGGCGCGGATCGCGCCGGTCGGCGCTGTCGATGTCGGCGAGGCCTGGGGACTGCCGGCGCTGGGCTCGTCCGAAGTCGTCCTGCGCAGCCATGTCGCGACGCCGCGCGCGAACGCCTTCGTCAGGGAACTGGCGGCGGCGTTCCGGGCGGGAGAACGCCGTTGACAGATAGTAAGCTACGACTTACGGTTAGCCATGGCTAACGCAGAGCAATTCTTCGAGGCGCTCGGCGATCCGACGCGCCGGCGGATCTTCGAGCAGTTGCGGAGCGGACCGCAGGCCGTCGTCGATCTCGCCCGCATCGTCCCGGTCTCGCGCCCGGCGGTCTCGCAACATCTGAAGGTGCTCAAGCAGGCCGGGCTCGTGGTCGACGCGGCCGCGGGCAATCGGCGGGTCTATCGCATCGATCCGCATGGGCTCGGGCCGTTGCGGGCCTGGCTCGACCAGTTCTGGGCAACCAACCTGGACGCGTTCGCAGCGGCAGTGGAGAAGGATGAGACGACATGACGGTTTCGACGATCAGCCCGGCGGCGGTGCGCAAGAGCATTGTCGTGAAAGCGCCGCCGGCGCGCGCCTTCGAGGTCTTCACGAGCGGCATGGGGCGCTGGTGGCCCGGCTCGCACAACACGCAGCCCTCGCCGATCACCAATGTGGTGATCGAGCCGCGGGTCGGCGGGCGCTGGTTCTCGACGCATGAGGATGGCGGGGAAGCGGATTGGGGCCGGGTCCTGGCTTGGGAGCCGCCCGGCCGCGCCGTCCTCGGCTGGCAGCTCAATGCCGAGTTCCAATACGATCCCGACTTCATCACCGAGGTCGAGATCACCTTCACGCCGCAGGAGGCCGGGACGCTGGTGACGCTCGAGCACCGCAATCTCGAGCGCTACGGCGAAGCGGCCGAGCGTGTGCGCGGCATGATCGACGCCGATGGCGGCTGGGGCGGATTGCTGCAGCTGTTCGGCACCGAGGCCGAGGCCGCAGCCTAGGGGACTCTGGAGCATTTCCGCGTTTCTCCGAAGCGCGGAAACTCTCTAACGTTTTGTTTTAACGCATTTTCTTCACGCGAAGCGGCATCCACTTCGCTCGAGAATCCTCTAGCCCTTGGGGAATTCCAGCCCCATCTCGCGATAGCGCTCGGGGTCATCCGCCCAGTTCTCGCGCACCTTGACGAACAGGAAGAGGTGGACCGTCGCCTCGGCCGCCTCAGTGATCTCCTTGCGGGCGGCCTGGCCGATGGCCTTGATGGTCTGGCCGCCCTCGCCGAGCACGATCTTCCGCTGGCCCTCGCGCTCGACATAGATCGTCTGCTCGATGCGGACCGAACCGTCAGGCCGCTGCTGCCATTGCTCGGTCTCGACCGTCGAGCGATAGGGCAATTCGTCGTGCAGCCGTTCGAAGATCTTCTCGCGCGTGATCTCGGCGGCGAGAAAGCGCAGCGGCGCATCCGAGATCTGATCCTCTGGATAGAGCCAGGGGCCGAGCGGCATCCTCGTCTCCAGCCAGGACAGCACGTCCTTGACGCCGTAGCCGGTCAGGGCTGCGATCATGAAGGTGGTCTCGAACTGCCCGCGCTCGTTCACCGCGGCGGTGATCGCGAGCAGCTTTTCCTTGGCGACGGTGTCGACCTTGTTGAGGATCAGGAATTTCGGCTGCTTCAGCTCGCCGAGCCGCTCGAGCAGCCTGGTATTCTCCTCCTGATCGAATTTCTGGACATCGATCAGCACGCCGATCAGGTCGGCATCGGTCGCCCCGCCCCAGGCGCTCGTCACCATCGCGCGGTCGAGCCGGCGCTTGGGCGCGAAGATGCCGGGCGTGTCGACGAAGACGATCTGCGTCGGGCCGGACATGGCGATGCCACGCACCTGGGTGCGCGTCGTCTGCACCTTGCGCGAGACGATCGAGACCTTGGCGCCGACGAGCTGGTTCAGCAGCGTCGACTTGCCGGCATTGGGTGCGCCGATCAGCGCGACGAAGCCCGCGCGGGTGGGCTGTTCAGGCTCAGCCATTGCCGCCCTCCATGGTTTCGCTCCAGAGCCCCTCGCGGCGCAGGAAGGCCTCGGCCGCCGACTGCTCGGCCAGACGCTTCGACGGCCCTTCCGCCTCGGCATCGGGCAGGCCGGTGATGCGGGCCGCGACGCGGAAGAGCGGGGCGTGGTCCGGGCCGGAACGGCCGCGCTCGCTATAGGTCGGCGTCTGGTAGCCCCTGCCCTGCGCCCATTCCTGCAAGGCCGTCTTGGCGTCGCGCAGGGGCCGCGCCGGCTTCAGCAGGCGCTCGCCGAAGGCGCGCTCGACCAGGCCGCGCGCCGCATCATAGCCGCCATCGATGAAGACCGCACCGATGATCGATTCGCAGACATCGGCGAGGATCGCCTTGTTCTTGCGGGCGCCGCCGAGGATCTCGCCCTCGCCGAGCCGCAGATAGCCGCCGATTTCCCAGGCCGTCGCGACCTCGGCACAGGTCTCCTTGCGTACGAGATCGGCGAGGCGGCGCGACATGTCGCCCTCCTCGGCCTGCGGATAGCGGGCGAAGAGCATGTCGGCGATGCTGAGGCCGAGCACGCGGTCGCCGAGGAATTCGAGCCGCTGGTAGCTCGCGCGGCGCGCGCCCTCGGCGCTCATATGGGTGAGCGCCGTCTCCAGCAGGCTGCGATCGGCGAAGGCATGGCCCAGCCTGCCCTCCAACCTCGCGAGATCGGGCAGCTTGCGGGCGTTGTCTTGCGGCTTCGTCACTTGATCGTGCTGAAGATGCGGTTCCAGCGAACCGTCCACGGCCATTCCCAGACGCGCCAGGCCGAAGCGCCGTCATCGATCGAGAAGAAGATGATCTCGGCGCGGCCGACGAAATTCTCGAAGGGCACGTAGCCGACGCTCCGGTCACGCGAATCGAGCGAATTGTCGCGGTTGTCGCCCATCATGAAATAGTGGCCTTCCGGCACGACGAAGACAGCCGTGTTGTCGAAGGTGCCGGTATCGCCCTCGCGCTCGATGATCATGTGGCTGACGCCTTCGGGCAGGGTCTCGCGATACTGGATGACCGGAACGTTGCGGCCCCAATTGTCGGTGGTGGTGTAGTCGGCGACGCGCTCGCGCTTCACCGGCTGGTTGTTGATGTGCAGGATGCCGTCGATCATCTGGATGCGGTCGCCCGGCAGGCCGATGACGCGCTTGATGTAATCGGTCGAATTGTCGCTCGGCAGCTTGAACACGGCGATGTCGCCGCGCTTGGGCGGCGCGGCCCAGACGCGGCCGTTGAACAGCGGCGGGCTGAACGGGATCGAGTGCTTGGAATAGCCGTAGGTGTATTTCGAGACGAAGAGATAGTCGCCGATCAGCAGCGTCGGGATCAGCGAGCCCGAGGGGATGTTGAAGGGCTGGAACAGCAGGGTGCGGATGACCAGCGCGATCAGCAGCGCCTGGACGACGACCTTGATCGTCTCGAGGATGCCGCCCTCGTCCTTGGCCGCCTTGCCCTGCTCTTTCGCCATTTTCTTGATCTCGGCGTCGTTGGCCACGCGGGCGCTCCTTCACAATTCCAACGCGCGGCATAGCGGACTATTGGGTCAGGGACAACGCGCTTGCCTGCCTCTCACCACGAGATTGGGGCATGATCTCGTCCGCAAGCCGCTTTCCACGCCGAGCCGTCATGCACGCGTTGCCGCAGCCCCGGCCCGCACCAGCGCGACCGGCAGCGGGGCATTGACCGGCGGCGAGGGCTCGGCGCGCAGCCGCGGCAGCGATTGCGGATACTCGCGCTGCAGGAAGCCGATCAGCTTTTCACGGACCTCGCAGCGCAGATCGAAGGCGCGCGGCGAGCTGCGGGCGCTGACCAGGACGCGCACCTCCATGGTGGAGCGGCGGAAATCGGTGACCTGGACATTGACGACCTTGCCGTCCCAGAGCCGCGACTGCAGCGCGATCTCCTGGACCTTGGCGCGGATCACCTCCACCGGCGCCTGATAGTCGAGATAGAGCATGACGGTGCCGATCAGCTCGGCATTCTCGCGGGTCCAGTTCTGGAACGGCTTCTCGATGAAATAGCTCAGCGGCAGGATCAGCCGGCGCCAGTCCCAGAGCCGGACGACGACATAGGTCGAGGTGATCTCCTCGACATTGCCCCATTCGCCCTCGACCAGCAGCGCATCGTCGATGCGGATCGGCTGCGTCACCGCGAGCTGGATGCCGGCGAAGATGTTCTTGAGCAAAGGCTGCAGCGCCAGGCCGACGACGAGGCCGGCCGCCCCGGCCGAGGCGAGCAGGCTGACGCCATATTGGCGGACGCCGTCGAAGGTCATCAGCACGATCGAGAAGGCGACGAGCAGGATCAGGATCTCGCAGACGCGTTTCAGGATGCGGGTCTGCGTGACGTGCTTGCGCGCCAGCAGGTTGTCCTCGGCGTCGAGCTTGAAGCGGCGCAGGTAGACCGTCGTCCAGATATGCAGCGCGGTCCTGGCGATCCAGGCGACGAGCGCGATGAAGCAGAGCAGCAGGACATGGCGGATGACGCCCGTCTGTTCCTGCGACAGCGGCGCGACGCTGGCGGCGAAGGCGAGCGCGAGCGTGATCACGGTGAAGCGCGCCGGGCCGAAGGTGCGCGAGACCAGCGAGCGCCAGAACAGGTCCATGCCGGCGACCAGCCGCGTCATGATCTCGAAGGCGAGGCGGTGAACCAGCAAGGCCAGCCAGAACGCTGCCAAAAAAATGATCAGGGAGATGAACCAGGACGGAATCCACGGTAAGCTGCGGATAGATTCGGTGAACCAACGTTCAATCGGATTCATGCACAGCTCCTCAGAAGGCCGGCGGCGCCCACGTCGAGTCTTCGCCGCTGTTGCAACGCACAAGGGCGCATGAACGGTTCCAACTTGGCCGCGGGGGGCGGTCGCCCCGGAGCCTGCGCCGTTTGCCGCGACCGCTCGGGATGCGCTTCCCTTCAGAGCCTCACCCCGTCCTCCTTTGACGGGTCGTGCAGCGGTCCGACATGCGGTCGGCCAAACGGGGGTTCATCATGCAAGCAAGGAAATATGCCGCCGAAGTGATCGGCACGTTCTGGCTGACCTTCGCCGGCTGCGGCAGCGCGGTGATCGCCGCCGGCTTCCCGCAGGTCGGCATCGGCCTGCTCGGCGTCTCACTCGCCTTTGGCCTGACTGTCGTCACCATGGCCTATGCGATCGGTCATATCTCCGGTTGCCATCTCAATCCGGCCGTGACGGTCGGCCTCGCCGCGGGCGGCCGTTTCCCGAGCAGCCAGGTCGTGCCCTATATCGTCGCGCAGGTGGTCGGCGGCATCCTGGGTGCGCTCGTGCTCTACCTGATCGCCAGAGGCGCTCCGGGCTTCGACCTCGCCAAGGGCTTCGCCTCGAACGGCTATGGCGAGCATTCCCCCGGCCAGTACAGCCTCGTCGCCGGCTTCCTGGTCGAGGTTGTGATGACGATGATGTTCCTGTTCATCATCATGGGCTCGACCCATGGCAAGGCCCCGGCCGGCTTTGCCCCGCTCGCGATCGGGCTCGGGCTCTGCCTGATCCACCTCGTCAGCATCCCGGTGACCAATACCTCGGTCAATCCGGCGCGCAGCACCGGCCCCGCCCTCTTCGTCGGCGGCTGGGCGCTGCAGCAGCTCTGGCTGTTCTGGGTCGCGCCGATCATCGGCGGCATTCTCGGCGGCGTGATCTATCGCTGGCTCAGCGAGGAGCCGGAAGGCCAGATCGTGGGCAACGCGCCGGCGGAATAGCGCCTGGCGCAAATTGAGTCCTACGACGGATGTTTCGACCGCCCGCCCCTTCGGCGGGCGGCTCGCTTTTGAGCGGTCGCGATCAGGTCAGTGCCATTCCACCCAGCGGGCGTGATAATCGGCGCGTCCCAGTTCGCGCTCTGCTCCGCCAGGCCATTGGCCGAGCGTCACCGCGGCGCTGTCGCCATCGGCCTCCATGCGTAGCCAGTAAAGCGGCCGGTCCGCGGTCGCGGCGGCGCCCGCCTGCCTCATCGCCGCGGTGATGCGCTGCTTGGTCGCCTCCGGCAGGTATTGCCACATGATCGTGTGCATCAGCACACGCGCGCGCCCTGCCGGCCCCTCCTCAACCAACCGCGCCTCGACCCAGGCCGCGGCATCGGCGCGCTCGACCCGCCAGGGTGCGGCAGCGGCGGCGTCGAAAGCGGCCTCGGCCGTGCGCAGGCGCTCCGCCTGGTCCGGCCAGATATAGGAGAGCACGCGCTCGCGATCCTCGCTGCGCGAGGGATCGAGCGGATTGAGATCGCAGGCCCGGCGCGCCGCGACGGAGAGCGGCGCATCGAGCGGCGGCAGAGCGCCGCGCCATTGGCTCCGGATCGTCACCGGCGCAGCGCCGCCGCCCCATTCGGCCGAGCCGAGCTCGTAGCGCTGGCGCTCGAAGCCGAGATTGAGCCCGGCGCTCGAGCCGATCTCGAGCAGGTCGAGTGGAAGGCCGCATTCCCTGGCGATCGTGAGCGCCCCGCCCAGCAGCACGGCGCAGCGCCGAACCTCGTTGGTCTGGGGGGCGCTGTCGAGATAGGCGGTCAGGAATGCGTCATGCCCGGCGATGGCGGCCTGCACCGCCTGCCAGAGCGGCTCGGCCTGCGTCTCGTTCGGCGGATAGGCCGCGCGCAGCGCCGGATCGCGCCCCGAGCGCGCCAGCGCATTGCAGGCCCCGGCGGCGCGCAAGGAGAGCGCATCGGCCCGCGGATCGCCGGGCCAGTCGAAAATGCGGCGGTCAAAGGCGCTGCTGCGGTCGAGCCGCTCGGCCATCAGCTCGCAGAACAGCGCCGTGAAGGGCGAGCCGAGCTGGCGACAGCCCACGGCCTGGCCCATGAAATGCGCGTGGATGCGCTCCCTACCCGCCTCATTGCCGCCATGCGCCATGATCTGCTCCGTCAAACCGATTTCGGCCGCGCCTCGATCACGACGAAAGCCTGCGCGAGCGGGGGATCATCGGTCAGGGAGACATGGATCACGGTCTCGAAGCCAGGCGGGGTCAGCAGCTTCAGCCGCTCGGCCGCGCCGCCGGTGAGCCGCATCGTCGGAGCCCCGCTCGGCAGGTTGACCACCTCCATGTCGCGCCAGAACACGCCGGCACGCATGCCGGTGCCGAGCGCCTTCGAACAGGCCTCCTTGGCCGCGAAGCGGCGCGCATAGGAGCCCGCGCGCGTGGCGCGCCGGTCCGATTTGGCGCGCTCGCCCTCGGTGAAGACGCGATGGGTGAAGCGCTCGCCGAACCGGGCGAGCGAGGTCTCGATGCGGCGGATGTCGCAGAGATCGGAGCCGATGCCGATAATCATGTTAGGGCGTGTCGTCAGCCATGGTCAGGGCTTGGATGAGGTCAAAAATGGCCAAATGCAAGGAGCCGCGGGACGCCGGGACTACCGTCCTGGCGAATGATACGACACGGCAGATGGCCATTTTTCACCTCACCGCTTCGCGGCGGGGCGCCTTTGGCCGATTAGCGCGTCGCGTGTCGTAGCAAGCCGAAAGGCTTGCGTCCTCACGCTCCTTCTACTCGGCCAAAATCGCTCCCGTCCAACACTCTGACCATGGCTGACGACACACCCTGGCGGGCTTAGCTGCCCGCGCGGCCTTCGTCCATCGCCGCGCGCATCAGCGCGATCGACTGCTCGAGCCCGATGAAGATCGCGTCGCCGATCAGGAAATGCCCGATATTGAACTCGACGAATTCGGGCACGCCGGCGAGCTTGCGCGCCGTGTCGTAGTCGAGGCCGTGGCCGGCATGGACCTCCAGGCCGAGCGAGGCCGCGAAGGCCGCGCCGGCGGCCAGGCGGCGGAACTCGGCCTCGGCCTTGTCCTGATGGCCGTCGGCCACGGCATGGCACCAGGTGCCGGTATGGAGCTCGATCACCGGCGCGCCGAGCCTGACGGCAGCCGCGATCGGCGCCTCGTCCGGCTCGATGAAGAGCGAGACGCGGCAGCCGGCCGCCTTCAGCCGCGCGATCGGAGCGGCCAGCGCGGCCTCCTGGCCGACGACATCGAGCCCGCCCTCGGTGGTGCGCTCCTCGCGCTTCTCCGGCACCAGGCAGGCGGCATGCGGCTTGAAGCGCTCGGCCAGCGCGATCATCTCGGCGGTGGCGGCCATCTCGAAATTCAGCGGCACGCTCAGTTCGGAGGCCAGGCGCTGCATGTCGGTGTCGCGGATATGACGACGATCCTCGCGCAAATGCGCGGTGATGCCGTCGGCACCGGCCTTGGCCGCGAGATGGGCGGCGCGGACCGGATCCGGCAAGGCGCCGCCGCGCGCATTGCGCACAGTGGCGACGTGATCGATGTTCACGCCCAATCGCAGCCGGCTCGTCGTCATTGTCGTCCCCTCGCCTCTGCGCCGTGCATAGACCCGGACCCGGCCGGGCTCAAGGCAAGGAAATTGATCCGGCAGACCACGTTCGCTGATGGGTATCGCGGCCAATCTCCGGGAATTCTTGACGATCTGGTAACCGCAGCGCCAGAGCGCGGCAGGGAGGAAACCAATCTTAAGCGCTCCGCACTAGCCTTGCCGGCTACCAAGGAAAGAGCGGAGGGCAGCCGCCATGCAGCTTGCGGCCAATATGGGTGAGTTCGGAGCCGATCTCTCGCCGGAGCGCCGCGATGTGAGCCAGGCGCCCGAGCGCACGCTCGGCCATGTCGTCGCCTGCACCGGCGCCCGCGCCACGATCGCCGCCATGCTGCCCCAGAACGGCCGTGGCCCGTCGGAGGCCTGGGCCATCGGGCGGGTGATCTCGATCAATCTCGGCCGCAGCCGCGTCGTCGGCACCGTCTACGAGGTCAGGACCGTCAAGGAGAGCTGGGACGAGCGGGCGGATAATGCCGTGCATGTCGAGGTCGAGCTCGCCGGCGAGGTGACCGAGGGCGAGGACGGGCGCCAGCGCTTCCAGAGCGGCATCACCAATTATCCGCCGATCGGCGCGGTGGCGCATCGGATCCGTGCCGGCGACCTCGCGCTCATGCATGATCTCGGCGGCCGCAACGGCACCGCGGTGGGCCATCTGACCCAGGATGCCAGCATCCCGGCGACGGTCTGCATCGGGGACCTGCTCTCGCGCCATTTCGCGCTGGTCGGCA
This sequence comes from Allobosea sp. BK604, assembly GCF_004341515.1. Taxonomy (GTDB): domain Bacteria; phylum Pseudomonadota; class Alphaproteobacteria; order Rhizobiales; family Beijerinckiaceae; genus Allobosea. The sequence continues at coordinate 16,126 of NZ_SLZF01000016.1, read as the reverse complement.
CCACCGGCGTCGGCAAGTCGAGCGCGGTCGCGCTGCTGCTGCGCAAGGCGGTCATGGCCAGGCACAGGCTGCGCGTGCTGATCCTCGATCCGCATAACGAATACGCCCATGCCTTTCCCGACCGGGCGCTGACGATCGACGCCTCGACGCTCGATCTGCCGTTCTGGATGTTCCGCCTCGAGGAATTCGCCGATGTCGTCTTCCGCGGCCGGCCGGATCCGGACGAGGTCGACATCCTGCGCGAGGTCATCGCCTCGGCACGGGCGCGCTACCGGGCGCCCAGCGCGCGGGACATGCTGCGCGACGTCAACACCTCGCTGCTGAAACGCCCGCTCGACCCCAATGCGGCGCGCGCCACGCCCGAGAGCGCGGGCGCGGCGGCCGATGCGCCCTTGCCCTATCGCATGCTCGACGCTTTCGCTGTCATCGACGAGCTGATCGGCCTGCACGAGCTGCGCTATCCGCGCGCCGCGCTGCGCTCGCTCAAGGTCCGGCTCGAAGCGCTGCATGGCGACCCGCGCTACTATTTCATGTTCGCACGGGCGAACACGATGGAGAGCATGAGCCCGGTCATCGGCCAGATCTTCCGCATCCCGGAACAGGGCCGGCCGATCACCGTGTTCCAGCTCGCCGGCCTGCCCTCCGAAGTCGTCAACTCGGTCGCCTCCGTGCTGGCGCGCATCGCTTTCGACCTGGCGATGTGGAGCCAGGGCAGCTACGAGATCCTGCTGCTCTGCGAGGAGGCGCATCGCTACGTCCCCTCCGATCCCGCGCTCGGCTTCGCGCCGACCCGGCAGGCGATCGCGCGCATCGCCAAGGAAGGCCGCAAATACGGCGCCTATCTCGGCGTGGTGACGCAGCGCCCGGGCGAGCTCGACCCGACGATCCTGTCACAATGCTCGACGATCTTCGCGATGCGCCTGGCGAATGACCGCGACCAGCAGATCATCCGCTCGGCCATCGCCGATGCCTCGACCAGCACGATCAGCTTCCTCTCCGCGATCGGCAACCGCGAGGCCATCGCCTTCGGCGAGGCGGTGGCGACGCCGATGCGCATGCGCTTCGCCCAGGTGCCGCCGCACGAGCTGCCGGCCATGGCCGGCCTCGTCCATGACGGGCTGCCGCAGCGCGAGCCGGGGCTGGAGGAGCTGGTCAACCGGATGCGCGGCAGCAGCTGAGCACGCGACCGTGGGAACATCGTCGCAAGAATCTTGCATCCGGCCGGCATTCGCTGTATGGCCGGCTCAAATCATCTTTCCCTGCATCGCAAGAGCATGATGCCGAAAAGTGCGAAGCGTTTTCGGACGACACCTTGCTCTAACTCTTTGGTGAGAGACGGATTCAGACTTCGGATTGCGCCGCCTGCGACGCAATCCGAAGTCATCCGGCTCTAAGATCAGAAGGAGTCGCTCCATGGCTCGCGTTACCGTTGAAGACTGCATCGACAAGGTCGATAACCGCTTCGAGCTCGTGCTGCTCGCCAGCCACCGCGCCCGCATGATCGCGTCGGGCTCGCCGATCCTGGTCGGCCGCGACAACGACAAGAACCCCGTCGTCGCGCTGCGCGAGATCGCCGACGAGAAGCTGAAGCCCGAGGATCTGAAGGAAGACCTGATCCATTCGCTGCAGAAGCATGTCGAGGTCGACGAGCCGGAGGCCGAGACCGTGCCGCTGCTCGCCGCACCCGGACAGAGCGCCTCGACCCCGGATTCGGAGATCCAGTTCGACCGGATGAGCGAAGAGGACCTGCTGCGCGGCCTCGACGGCCTCGTGCCGCCGACCGAGAGCGCCGACGACGAAGACTGAAGAGAACGATTCACCAGCCTATGCTAAAGCCCGGCACTGCCGGGCTTTTTCATGCCGCCCTTCCAATTTTGCCTTGCCGCGTCCTGCTGCCGTGCCGATATTGAATGATTGCAAACCATTGGCAGGTACTGGGGCCCGCATGGGCATGATGCGGCAATATGAGCTCGTTGACCGGGTCAGGAGCTACAATCCGAACACGGACGAGGACCTGCTCAACCGGGCTTACGTCTATGCCATGCGGGCGCATGGCACGCAGAAGCGCGCCTCCGGCGACCCGTTCTTCGCCCACCCGCTCGAAGTCGCGGCGATCCTGACCGATCTCAAGCTCGACGATGCCACCATCGTCGCCGCCGTGCTGCACGACACGGTCGAGGACACGGCCGCGACGCTCGAAGAGATCGAGAGCATGTTCGGGCCGGAGATCCGCCGGCTCGTCGACGGGCTCACCAAGATCAAGAAGCTCGACCTCGTCTCCAAGAAGGCGGCGCAGGGCGAGAATTTCCGCAAGCTGCTGCTCGCCATCGTCGACGATGTCCGCGTGCTGCTGGTCAAGCTCGCCGACCGGCTGCACAACATGCGCACGCTGCATTTCGTGCCGCCGGAGAAGCGCCTGCGCATCGCCGAGGAAACGGCCGAGATCTACGCTCCGCTTGCCGGCCGCATGGGCATGCAGGAGCTGCGCGAGGAGCTGGAGGAGCTCGCCTTCCGCCATATCAAGTCGGAAGCGCACGCCACCATCACCAAGCGGCTCGAGGAGGTCACCGAGCGCGAGGGCCAGGTGATCAGCGCGATCGAGATCGACCTGAAGGAGAAGCTCTCCGCCCGCGGCATCCATGCCGAGGTCGCGGGACGGCGCAAGCGGCCCTATTCGATCTGGCGCAAGATGGAGCGCAAATCGGTCTCCTTCGAGCAGCTCTCCGACATTTTCGGCTTCCGCGTCATCGTCGACACGATCGACGATTGCTACCGCGTGCTCGGCATCGTGCACACCACCTGGCCGATGGTGCCGGGCCGCTACAAGGACTACATCTCGACGCCGAAGCAGAACGACTACCGCTCGATCCATACGACCGTGGTCGGGCCCGGCCATAGCCGCGTCGAGCTGCAGATCCGCACCGACACGATGGACCGCATCGCCGAATACGGCATCGCGGCCCATGCCCATTACAAGGACGGGCGCACCACCGAGCTGACCCAGTTCGCCGATGAGAGCCGGGCCTATCAATGGCTCAGGCGCACGGTCGACCTGCTGGCCGAGGGCGACAGCCCCGAGGAATTCCTCGAGCATACCAAGCTCGAGCTCTTCCACGACCAGGTCTTCTGCTTCACGCCGAAGGGGCGGCTGATCGCCCTGCCGCGCGGCGCGACGCCGATCGACTTCGCCTATGCGGTTCATACCGATGTCGGCAACACCGCCGTCGGCGCCAAGATCAACGGGCGCATCGCGCCGCTGCTGACCGAGCTGCAGAATGGCGACGAGGTCGAGATCACCCGCGCCGAGGGCCAGGCGCCGCCGGCGGCCTGGGAATCGCTCGTCGTCACCGGCAAGGCCCGCGCCGCGATCCGGCGCGCCACCCGCACCGCCGTGCGCCGCCAATATGCGGGCCTCGGCCGCCAGATCCTGGAGCGCGCCTTCTCGCGGGCCGAGCGCCCCTTCACCGACGACAAGCTCAAGGCGGCGCTGAAGCGGCTGGCGCGCACCGCGGTCGATGACGTGCTGGCCGCTGTCGGGCGCGGCGAGATGTTCTCGGGCGACGTCGTCAAGGCGGTCTATCCCGATCTCGAACCGGAGAAGCGCGGGGGCGCCGGCGACCCCAAGGCCGCCAGCAACGGCAAGGGCTGGTTCGAGCTGCGCAAGGGCGACAATCTCAAGTTCAAGCTGCCCGGCGAGACGCCAGGCGCCAACGCCATCCCGATCCGGGGCCTGGGCGGCGACCTGCCGGTGCGCTTCGCGCCCGATGGCGGCGCCGTGCCGGGAGACCGCATCGTCGGCATCCTGACGCCGGGCGAAGGCGTGACGATCTATCCGATCCAATCGCCCTCGCTCGCCGCCTTCGACAACGAGCCGGACCGCTGGCTCGACGTGCGCTGGGATCTCGACGACAAGGTGCCGCAGCGCTTCCCGGCCCGGATCGCCCTGAACTCGATCAATGAGCCCGGCTCGCTGGCGCAGATCACCACCACGATCGCCGAGCATGACGGCAATATCGACGCGGTCGCGATGAACCGGCCCAACCCCGATTTCACCAATGTGACGATCGACCTCACGGTCTGGGACCTGAAGCATCTCAGCGCGATCATCAGCGAATTGCGCGAGAAGCGGGTGATCAGCCGGGTCGAACGCGTGGTCGGCTGACGTTGGGGAAGTACCTCGTCCGGGCAGGGAAGCGGGCCGTTTTCCTTGTTGTGATTAGGTCGAAGGCCCAGCTTGAAACTTCCCCCGCTCCACCGCTAAGACGTTAGAGTTTTGTGACCGGAATCGAGCACCCAATGACCGAAGACGAGGTCCTGGCCTGAGCTGCCGAGCAAGACCGAGTGCGGCGAGAAGCCACATCGGAACGACCTCGCTGCTGAAAAATTGGCGGCCATTCGACATGGTTAGACCGCCATCTTTCTTAATTCTGTCATTTAAGGCATTCTTTGAGCAGGAGTAATTTTCCCATGGCCGCCGACCCGCGCATCGCGCTCTTCATCGATGGCGCCAACCTCTATGCCACGTCGAAGCAGCTCGGTTTCGACATGGACTATCGTCGGCTGCTCAAGGAATTCCAGGCGCGCGGAAACCTGATCCGGGCCTTCTATTTCACCACCCTGGTCGAGAGCGAGGAATATTCGTCGATCCGCCCGCTGGTCGACTGGCTCGACTACAATGGCTATCGCGTCATCACCAAGGCCGCCAAGGAGTTCACCGACGCGACCGGGCGGCGCCGGGTGAAGGGCAATATGGATATCGAGCTCGCCATCGAGATGCTCGAGCTCGCCCCGCATCTCGACCAGATCTACCTGTTCTCGGGCGACGGCGATTTCCGGCCGCTGGTCGAGGCGGTGCAACGCAAGGGCGTCAAGGTCTCGGTCGTCTCGACCATCACCACCAACCCGCCGATGGTCTCGGACGAGCTGCGCCGGCAATGCGACGAGTTCCTCGACCTTGCGCATCTGATGCCCAAGATCGGGCGCGACCCGTCCGAGCGTGGCTCGCGCGGCCCTGCTGCTCCCGGGACCCCCGGCAATCCCGGCCTGGAACGCCGCTACGGCATCCGCCAGGGCGACGAGACCGTCGAGCCCTGAGTCGACATGCCGCGCTGCGGCAGCGACGGACCGACGGTACCTTTCATCGCGCCGGCCGGTGCTTGACCGCGCCTGACGGCGCGCCACACTGACCGCTCGCTACCATGGAGGGTTCATCGTGCATCGTCGCCGCTTCATCACCGCGCTTGCCGCCGGCTCCGCCGGCACCTTCATGCTCGCCCGTCCAGCGCTCGTGCTGGCACAGGCAGCGCCCGCTCCGGCGGCTCCCCCGCCTCCACCGGTGTTCACGCTGCCTCCGCTCGGCTACGGCTTCGATGCGCTGGAGCCGAATATCGATACGGCGACGATGCGGATCCATTACAGCGCCCATCATCAGGCCTATGTGAACAATGCCAATGCGTTGGTCGGCCAATGGCCGGAGCTGCGGACGACGCCGATCGAGACGATGCTCGCCGATCTCAGCGCCGTGCCGGAGACTGTCCGCACCGGCGTGCGCAACAATGTCGGCGGCCACTGGAACCATTCCTTCTTCTGGGAGCTGATGACGCCAGGCGGCGCGCAGCAGCCCTCGGCCGAGCTGGCGAGCGCGATCCAGGGCTCGCTCGGCTCGGTCGCGGACATGGTGACCAAGGTCAACGCCGCCGGGGCTGGCCGCTTCGGCTCGGGCTGGGCCTGGCTCGTCGTCGACAAGGACAAGAAGCTCGCGATCATCTCGACCGCCAACCAGGACACACCGCTCGAGCTCGGCGCCAGGCCGGTGCTCGGCGTCGATGTCTGGGAGCATGCGTACTACCTCAAATACCAGAACCGTCGTCCGGAATATCTGGCGGCCTGGTGGAAGACGGTGAACTGGGACAAGGCCAACGCCAATTTCAAGAAGGCGATGGGGTAGCGTCGACCTGCCCCCTCTCCCCCTGCGGGAGAGGGTTGGGGTGAGGGGTCGCGCGACATCGGCCTTCTCGCAGATCAGAAAGCCCGGACGGGGAGCGTCGCGCGACCCCTCATCCGTCTCGGCTTCGCCGCCACCTTCTCCAGCAGGAGGAGAAGGAAATCAGCTGTTCTTGAGCAGCCGCTGCTTGTCGCGGTTCCAGTCGCGCGTCTTCTCGGTCTCGCGCTTGTCGTGCAGCTTCTTGCCGCGGCCGAGGCCGAGCTCGACCTTGGCCCGGCCCTTGTCGTTGAAATAGACCTTGAGCGGGATGACGGTGAAGCCCTCGCGCTGGATCGCGCCCATCAGCTTGTTGATCTGGCGGCGATGCAGCAGCAGCTTCCGCGGCCGCCGGACATCGTGGTTGAAGCGGTTGGCTTCGAGATATTCCGGGATATGGGCGTTGAAGAGGAAGAGCTCCTCGCCCATCGGCCCGGCATAGCTCTCGCCGATCGTCGCCTTGCCACCGCGCAGCGACTTGATCTCGGTGCCCTGCAGGGCGATGCCGGCTTCCAGCGTCTCGGTGATCTCGTAGTTGAAGCGCGCCTTGCGGTTATCGGCCGCGAGCTTGTAGCGCTCCGGATTGGGCTTGTTCATGGGCGCGGCCTGAAACCATATTCCTTGACGAGACCGGCCATGGCCTGGGACTCCGTTTCCGGGTCGGCGCTCAAGCCGTTGAGGACGCCGAGCTTGTCGGCCTCCTGCCGGTTCTGGCTCAGCTTGAACTTGCCGATGATCGAGGCGATCTCGAGCTCGATGCCGACAATGCCGCGGGTCTGCGCCGCAATGAAGGGCGCGGGCGCATCGGTCACGGCCCAGGGCTCGGCGCGCGGCGCCTCCTGCTGCCGGGTCAGGGATTCGAGCTGGGCCATCAGCCAGTCGCTGTCCTCGATCGCACGAGCCGGGCCACGCACCTGCACCGTCACATAGTTCCAGGTCGGCACGACCTTGCCGTGCTCCTGCTTGGCGGCATACCAGGCCGGGGTGATGTAGCGCTCGACGCCGGTGAAGATCACCAGCGTCTCGGCCCCCTCCGCGATGGCGCGCCATTGCGGATTCGGCCGGGCGAGATGCGCGCGCAGCACGCCCTGCTCGCCGAGCTCGGGATGCAGCACGAAGGGCACGGGATTGGCCAGCAGCCCGCCCTCGCCCGCCGTCACCAGCGTCGCGAGCGGGTTGGCGCGAATGACGCCGTGCAGCGCCTCGCGATCCTCGACCTTGAAATGACTCGGCTCGTACATCTCACCCTCCGGCGCTTTGCCGGGCGGGGCCGGGCGAGCGCAGCGTTGTTATTTAGGCATTCAACAGGCCGGCGTGAACCATCGCCTTGCGGATGATCTCGCCCGTCCCGGGCGTGACCGGCAGCAGCGGCAGGCGCACCTCCTCCTCGCCGCGACCGAGCAGCTTCAGCCCGTGCTTGGCGCCGGCAAGGCCAGGCTCCTTGAAGACGGCGTCATGCAGCGGCACCAGCCGGTCCTGGATCTTGAGCGCGGCGGCATAGTCGCCCTTCTGCACGCAGACCATCAGGTCCGAGCAGAGCTTCGGCGCGACATTGGCGACGACCGAGATGCAGCCATGACCGCCGGCGGCCATATAGGCCAGCGCCGTCATGTCCTCGCCCGAGAGCTGGATGAAGTCCGGCCCCATGGCGTGGCGCTGCTGCGAGACACGGGCGAGATTGGCGGTGGCGTCCTTGACCCCGGCGATGTTCTTCAGCTCGTAGAGCCGGGTCATGGTCTCCACGGACATGTCGACCACCGAGCGCGGCGGGATGTTGTAGATGATGATCGGCTTGCCGACCGCATCGTTCACCGCCTTGAAGTGCTGATACATGCCCTCCTGGGTCGGCTTGTTGTAATAGGGCGTGACCACCAGCAGGGCGTCGGCGCCGGCCTTCTCGGCATGAACGGCGAATTCGACCGCATGGGTGGTATCGTTCGAGCCCGCGCCGGCGACGACCGGGACGCGGCGCTTGACCTGGTCGACGACGATCTCGGTGACGCGCTTATGCTCGTCATGGCTCAGCGTCGGGCTCTCGCCGGTGGTGCCGACCGGGACCAGGCCATGGCTGCCGCTCTCGATCTGCCACTCGACCAGCGCGCGCAAACCGTCCTCATCCACCTTGCCGCCTTTGAAGGGGGTCACCAGCGCAGTTAGAGAGCCCGTGATCGGCGCGTGCTTGGTCATGGTCGAGGCGTCCCACAGAATTTCCACAATGAGTGGGCAAGACACATAAACCCTCGCCCGGCATGCGCAAAGCCGGCAACCCATCAAAATGCGTGGCCGTAGAGTTAAGGCTTCATCAATCCCCTTCCCGGACCATCAGGATCGAGCGTCCTTCAGGAATCAGCCATGTACAGGTCGCCTGCCGTCAGACGACTGACTACGTTTCTTGTGCCCACGCTGATCGCCCTGGTCATGACCGCCCAGGCCGGCGACGATGGCGAGCACCCGTTTCAGAACCAGAACCAGAATCAAAAGCAGCGCCTTGCGATTGTCGCGGATGTCGAGACCACCAGCGCGCTGCCCTATCCCGCCGAACAGCTCCGCCCGGAGCCGGCGCCCGACCTGACGGCGCTGAAGAGCGCGGTCGAGGCCTATCGCAACGGCTCCATCGGCGAAGGCGATGGGCTCGCCGCCTCGATCGACGATCGCGCGGCGCGCGCGCTGCTGGAATGGGTGGCGATCCGCTGCGGCGGCGGCGCGATCAACTTCGCCCGGATCAACAGCTTCCTCACCACCTATCCGAACTATCCGGCGACGACCCTGTTTCGCCGCCGCGCCGAAGAGGCGCTGATCGCCGAGAAGAAGAGCAACACGACGATCCGTGCCTTCTTCCATGCACAAAGGCCGGTGAGCCCGGCCGGACGCGTCGCGCTGGCGCGCGCGCTCAAGGCGGATGGCAAGGCCGCCGACGCCGCCTCGCTGATCCGCGAGACCTGGCGCATGGACCATCTCGGCCAGCCTCTGGAAAAGCTGGTCCTGGCCGAGTTCGGCGACGTGCTGACGCCGGCCGATCACCGGTTGCGGACCGAGCGCTACCTGTTCCGCGAGAAGGACGAGGCCGCCTTGCGCAATGCGGCGCGCGTCTCGGCCGATTACGTCAAGCTGGCGCAGGCCCGGCTCGCCAGCGCCAAGGCGAAGGCCCCGCTCCCGCAAAAGCAGATCGATGCCGTGCCGGCCTCGCTGCGGAACGATCTTTCCTTCCTGTTCCTGCAGGCGCAGCAGGCGAGGCGCGCCAACAAGCCGCTCGAAGCGGCCCAGTTCCTCAACAAGGCGCCGCGCGATCCAGCCCTGCTCGGCGATGGCGACGAATGGTGGGTGGAGCGCCGCATCGTCATCCGCAAGCTGCTCGACGAGGGCAATGCCGCCAAGGCCTATGAGGTCGCGGCCGCGCATGGCGGCGAGGACAATGCCGAGAGGATCGATGCCGAATGGCATGCCGGCTTCATCGCGCTGCGTTTCCGCAACCAGCCCGGGCTGGCGCTCGCGCATTTCACCGAAGCCTTCAAGCTGGCGGAGACGCCGATCTCGGTCACGCGCGCCGCCTATTGGCAGGGCCGCGCCGCCGAGGCGATGGGCAATAGCGAGGCCGCGAAGGCCCATTACGAGGAAGCGGCCGCGCATCCGATCGCCTATTACGGCCAACTCGCCCGGGCCCGCCTCGGCCTGTCCGACCTGCCCTTGCGCAGCGCGGCAGCGGCCGAGCTGACGCAGCTGCCGGGGCATCGCGGCGTCAGGCTGCTCTACCAGATCGGCGCGCGCGATCTCGCCGGAATCATGCTACTCGATCTGGCCCAGCGCCTGTACACGACGCCGGCCCTGGAGGCCGTCGCCGCGATCGCCAGGCGCGAGGGCGATGTCAAAGCCCTGCTAGCCGTCGGCAAGACAGCGCTGCAGCGCGGCTTCCCGCTCGACATGGCCGCCTTCCCGACCTTCGGCGTGCCGGATTTCCCCGTCGTCGGCGACCCCATGGAGCGCGCCATCGTCCATGCGATCGCGCGGCAGGAAAGCGCCTTCGATCCGGGGGCGGTCTCCCATGCCGGGGCGCGCGGGCTGATGCAGATGATGCCGGCGACCGCGCGCGAGACGGCGCGGCGCGCCAATCTGCCCTTCGACCTGCCGCGGCTCAGCCAGGATGCGCTCTATTCGGCCCAGATGGGCGCGGCGCATCTCAACGACCTGCTGAAGGACTGGAAGGGCTCCTACATCCTGACCTTCGCCGCCTATAATGCCGGCTCGGGCAATGTGAAGAAATGGATCGACGCCTATGGCGATCCGCGCAAGCCCGAGGTCGACGCGGTCGACTGGGTGGAGCGCATCCCGTTCTACGAGACGCGCAACTATGTGCAGCGGGTGATGGAGAACCTGCAGGTCTACCGCCACAGGCTCGACCAGCGCACCGCCTATCTGATCGACTACGATCTGAAGCGCGGCGGCCGCAACTCCGACTAGGTTATTGTCTTCGCACCGGCTTGTTCGGAAAAGCGCAATCCACTTTTCGGACCGATGATCTGGCTTCCTGTCTTGCGCATCGGCTGTTTCCGAAAACCGCAATCCACTTTTCGGGCCGATGATCTGGCTTCCTGTCTTGCGCATCGGCTGTTTCCGAAAACCGCAATCCACTTTTCGGGCCGATGCGCGAGGCGGCTCAGCCGCCGCGCCTGAGCGCGATGCAGGCGCCCCAGAACAGACTCGAGAAAAACCAGGTCGGCGGCTCGAAGCCGGCCTCGTCCAGCAGGGCCGCGACCGCCGCTTCCGAATGCGGCGGGTCGGCGCCTTGCAGGATCTTGCCGAGCTTCGCCTGGACCTCGTCCGCGCTCGCCCCGTGCATGCGCCAGCGCTCGCCCCAGGCCTTGAGCAGCAGGGGCTGGCTGGCATAGGCGTAGCGATTGCCGGCCAGGACCAGTGGCGCGCCTGGCCGCAGGCGCGCGGCGAGCGCGCGCAGCAGCGCGCGCTTGGGCTCATCGCCGGGGATGTGATGCAGCACGCCGATCAGGGTCGCCGCGTCGAAGCGCGTTTCGGCCGGCAGATCGTCGATATAGCCGAGATGAACCTCAGTACGCTCGAGCAGGCCATGTTGCCGCAGCCTGGCGACGGCCAGGTCCAGCATGGGCTCGGATGGATCGAGCGCCGTGAAGCGCCAGGCCGGCTCCAGCGCGCCGGCCGTGACGACCTCCTGCGCGCCGCCGCCCGCGCCGACGACGAGGACATGGGCTTCCCTGCCCTGGCCGAGCGTGGCCGCAAGCATGCAGGCGGAGAGCTCGTGGCAGGCATCATAGCCCGCCAGGGCGATGCGGCTCTGGGTTTCGTATTCGGCAGCGCGGCCCGGATCGAATTTCCGCGCCGCATCGGCGGATGGTGCAGTCAAGATTTGGGTCCTTTGATGTGGCGGCCGCAGAAGGGGAGCAGCGCAAGCGCTCCAATTGGCCCGCCGATATTGAGCTTGGCCGGCTTCGCGGCTAAGCCGCAAGCTGGTTCCGGGAATATCTCACGCGCGAGGACGGCATGAGCGCTGATACGGGCTTTCGGTCTTTCTTCATCAGCGCCCGCGACGGCCTGAAGCTGCACGCCCGCGATTATGGCCCGCTCGCCTCGCCCTCAATGCCGGTGATCTGCCTGCCGGGCTTTGCCCGCACCGCGGCCGATTTCCATGAACTGGCGCTGGCTCTGGCGCAGGACGAGGCCAAGTCGCGGCGCGTGCTGGCACTGGATTATCGCGGGCGCGGCCGCTCGGACTACGACAAGACCTGGGCGAATTACGATATCCGCATCGAACTCGACGACCTCCTGCAGGTGCTCACCGCGGCCGGGATCGAGCAGGCCGTGTTCATCGGCACGTCGCGCGGCGGGCTGCTGACCATGGCGCTGGCGGCGGCACGGCCGGCGCTGATCAAGGGCGCCGTGCTCAACGATGTCGGTCCGGTGATCGATGCACGCGGATTGCTGCGGATCAGGGGCTATGTCGGCAAACTACCAATGCCGCGCAGCTTTACCGAGGGCGCCGAGATCCTGAAACGTCTCTCGGACCAGCAGTTCCCGCTATTCGACGATGCGGCATGGGAGATGATGGCGCGCCGGACCTGGACCGAGCGCGACGGCCGGCTGGTGCCCGACTATGACCCCAACCTGATGAAGGTGCTGGAGGCGCTCGACCTCGAAGTGCCGCTGCCGGAGCTGTGGAGCTATTTCGACGGGCTCAACGCCGTGCCGCTGCTGGCGATCCGCGGCGCGAATTCCGACCTGCTCGCCGAGAAGACCTTGCAGGAGATGGGCGAGCGTCATCCCGATTGCGAGATCTTTGTCGCGCCCGGCCAGGGCCATGCGCCGCTGCTCGGCTCCAGGGACATGGTCCGGCGTGTCGGCAAGCTGATCAGCCGGGCCGAGAAGCGGGCGGCCTGAGACGAAGGATCTCGGGAAGGCTCAGGCCTTGCCCGGCTTCGTGCGCTTCTTCCGTGCCTGCTTCGTGGCCTCGGGAGAGGCTTCATCCGCCGGCCTGGCTCCGACTGCAACAGGATCGGTTTCCGCGGGGGCCTGCGCCGCCATGCTGGTGGCAGCGGCCGCGACCACCGGCGCAACGGCGGGCGGATTGTCCGGCTTCACCATCGGCCCCGCGCCCGCGACCGCGGGCTCCGGCATGGCCGCGGGCAGCGCGCCGCGAATGAGGCAGGCGAGATAGCAGCCGGCGAGATAGGCCGCGACGTAGAGCAGCGCGGTCTCCGTCCAGAGCGCGACGGCGCCATTGACGCTCTGCAGCCAGGTCAGGGCCGCGACCAGCAGCCAGCCGGCAATGGCATAGGGAAGCGGCCCGCCGGACAGCGGCAGCCGCCCGGCGCCGCTGATCCAGCCCATGAGAGCGCCCATGGCGAAGGCCGCGAGCAGGAACCAGGCGAATTGCGTGGCCAGATACAGCATTCCGGCCTCCTATTTCGCGACCGTGAACTGGACGCGCCGGTTCGTCACCTTCGCCTCCGGTTCGTCATGGCCGATCAGCGGCCGCTGTGCGCCATAGCCCTTCACGTCGAGTTGGGCCGCCACGATGCCGCGCTTGACCAATTCGTCGCGAACGCGCTGGGCGCGCCGGTTCGACAGGTCGAGATTGTCGAAGCCGAAGCGCTCGCCGTCGCGATTGGCATGGCCCTCGATCGTGACGCGCGCCGCCGGACATTGCTTGAGGATGGCGGAGGCTTCCGTGATCGCCCGCTCGGTCACCGGATCGAGCACGACCACCGCCGTCCCCTGGCCGAAGAGCACGGAATAGCGCTTGGTCAGCGCGTCCAGATCATTCTGGCAGGTATTGGGTGGGTCGATGACGCAGCCGGTCTGGCGCAGGCCGATATCGGCCCGCCCGCCGACGCCCGCCGGCAGGCCGGAGGCGATGCTGGTCTCGATCTCGGACTTGATCAGGTCGCGGCAGGTCAGGCCCTGGATCTCGAGCCCGGCCTCGGTCAGGCGGGCGCTGCCGAGGTCGAGCCGCAGCAGATTGGTCGCAGCCACCTGTGCCGCTGCGGCAAAGCTCGCCGGTGCGCCCGGGGCGATCCGCGCCTCGTCCGTGACCTTGCCGTGCAGGGGCGAGGCCTCCAGCGCCGACAGCACGGCGGCACGGGTCTGGGCATCCGGCCAATAGCCGGTCAGGCCAGCCCCCGACTTGTCGGCCGAGATCGTCAGCGCGTAGGGCCGCATGCCGACGGATTTCAGATCGAGGCTGCCCGAGAGGTTGCCCGGCAGAGGTTTCGTCGCGAGCAATGCGTCGAGCGCGCGCCATGATTCCTCGTCGGCGACGGCACCGGAAAGCGCCGCCGTCGTGCCGTCGATCGCGACAGAGCCTGCGCTCATGCTCGCGAGCGCTTCGAGGAGAAAGCCGGTCGCCGCGGCGTAGTCGGGCGTCTCACGCAGGTTCGGCTCGAGGCTCAAGCGATCCTGAACGAGGCCGGACGGCGCCGCCTTGAGCGCCGCCTGCAACAAGCCGGCTCGCGTCGTCGCGTCCTTCACGAGCCCGCTGAGGGTGACGCCGCCATCCTTCTTCTCGGCCTGCCAGCGCAAAGCGACGGGCGGTGGCGGCGGCGGAGGAGGCGCAACTGGAGGAGGAGGTGGAGCGGGCTCCCTGGCGAGGGACGCGCTGGTCGCCGGCGGCCTCGGCAGGGCCTGGGGCTCGGCCGGCACCGACAGGCCCGTGGCTGTCGGCGCCAGGGACGCTTCCTTCGCTTCGACGCCTTTCGGCACGGCCGCGACCGGTGGCGCAGGCTGTTCCGGCACCGGGACGGGCTTGTCGGCGACAGGGGCCGGCGGCGGCGGCTCGACGGGAATGAAGAGCGGCGGGATCTCCGGCAAGGGCGGCATGGGCGGAGGCGGCGGCGGGCATTCGATCGAGGCCTGCGCGACCGAATCGGGCCCATCGGTCTGCGCGATCAGCAGGCGCAGGGCCTGGCAGGAGTCGAAATCCGCCGGCCCGGCGCCGCTCAGCGTATAGCTGTCGGCGCTGAGCTCGACCTTGCCGCTGCGCAGCCGGGCGAGATCGGTGATCGCGCGCGCGGTCTTCGCGATGAAGGCGCTCGGCGCGCCGAGGGCCGGCTTGGTCTGATCGTCGATCCCGGTGGGCTCCGGGAAGCTGCGGCGCAGCGCGGCCGCGACCTGGCGCCTGACCGCATCCGAGGGATAGAAGCCGGTGATCGCGATCGCGCCCTGGGCGGATTTTTCCGCGCTCCAGCGATAGGGGCTCACGACCGGCGGCTCGAGATTGCACTCGACCAGCTTGAAATCGCCCTGCCCCGTCGCGGCCCGCAGCGCCAGGAAATTCTCCGGCGTAGCGGCGCGGCCCTCGATGCAGAAGCGGGTATCGTCCAGAGCGATCTTGCCGGTCGCGAGGCCGGGCAACCTGGCCAGGAGCGCCTGCGCCATCGCCGCAAAGCCCGCCGGCGCGCCAAAGCCCAGCTCCTGGCGGTCTTCGACGCGCAATCCGGGCAATGTCGCCCTGGCCGTCGCGACATTGGCCTTCGCCGTCGCCTCGTCCGGCACGAAGCCGCTCAGGGTGACGGATTTGTCGTCGCGGTTGGCGGCCCAGCTATAGGGCGTCATGGCCACGACCTGCGACAGGCCGCCAAGGGCGCGGCGAACGCCGAATTCGGAGCGCAGCCGCGCCATGGCCTTGTTGGCGCCATCGGCTGAGAGCGCCTCGCCGCTGATCCAGACGTCGCGACCGATGACCCGAGCCGCGATCGCGCGGGCGCCGGGCGCTTCGCCGGCCGTTTCCGCCGCAATCGCGACCGCGCGGCGCGCGACATCGCGCTGAACCGCATCGCTCAAGACGAGATTGGTCGCGCCCCAGAGCAGGGTCAAAGGTATCAGACCCCATAGCCAACCTGCCGGTTGCGCCATTCCAATCCCCGCCTCGATGCCAGCCCCATCTCGCCGGCTCGGAGCGAATTGCACCCTGGATATTTTCCGGCCCGACCCCTCAGGTGAGCGATCCGACCGTTCCGTTGTGGCGCTTTCAGCTACGCGAACCGTAGCCTATTTCGCTCGACACTGCGCTGACCTGTCAAGCGCGGCGAAGTCGCTAAGTCACGATATCCAAACAAAAAAGCCCCGGGTTTCCCCGGGGCTTCCGACTAGGATCGCGAGAGGCGATCAGAAGTCGCGCTGGATGCGGAGGCGACCAGCCCAAGCATCGTCGTTCTTGATGCCGAGGAGGCCGTTGCGGACGCTGGCGGCAGCGCCGGTGCCGACATTGATGGCTTCCTGAACCGGGCTGCGAACGTCGAGGTGGGTGTAGAGAACCTCAACGCCGATATCCAGGCCGGACACCGGCGACCAGATCAGGTTCGCAGCGATGTTGTATTCCTTCGGATCAAGCGAGCGAGCGAAGGCACCGAAGCTGGCGGCGTCGATGTACTTCAGCTTGAGCTGCGAGTACGAAGCGGTGATCTCGGTGCGCAGCTGGGGGGTCCAGAAGTGCTTGAGAGCCGCAACGAGCGAGAAGCCCGAGCTGTTGTCGACGCTGCCGGTGATGGTGTTCAGCGTGGCGTCAGCCAGGGTCAGGCCACCGAGACGGCCGACGCCGAAGGTGCCCGGATACCAGCCGATGTAGCCGAGCGAGCCGTCAGCATAGGCAGCCTGCAGGACGATGTTGTCGCCAGCGGCGAGCAT
>NZ_SLZF01000015.1 GCF_004341515.1 Allobosea sp. BK604 | reverse complement strand
CTCGTCGCCCTCAGCTCAATGGCCCGCCAGAACAGGCCATGGCAAGACAAACCGCCCTCCAAGACTTGACGTCAGACACAGTCGCCAGGGGGGCTGGGCGCCCGGCCGCCCCTGGATTGCTTCGCTTCGCTCGCAATGACGGAGGCGGGCGGAAACGGCTTTATACCGCCGATTTGTGCCGCTCGATGCAGGTCGTCAGGACCTCGTCCATCGGCCGCTTCCACCAGTCCAGCTCCGAGAAGATCTCGACCTCGGAGAAGCCGGCGAAGCCCTCGGCCTCGACCGCCTGGCGTATCCTGCGGATCTCGATGACGCCGTCGCCCATCATGCCGCGGTCGAGCAGGAGATCGCGCGTCGGCACCAGCCAGTCGCAGACATGGAAGGCGAGCAGGCGGGCGAGACCGGCGCGGCTGATGCCGGCATAGAGGTCCGGGTCCCACCAGACATGGTAGACGTCGAGCGCGACGCCGAGCGCGCCGGTCTTGCCCGGGTCGAGCCTGTCGCAGATGTCGAGCGCCTGGCCGAGCGTGTTCACGCAGGAACGATCGGCCGCGTACATCGGATGCAACGGCTCGATGGCGAGCGGCATGCCGGCGGCTTTGGCATAGTCCAGCAACTCGCCAATGCCGTCCTCGACCTGGGTGCGGGCAAGCGCGATGTCGTGCGAGACGGCCGAGCCCGGGCGCGAATGCTGCTGCAACCCGCCGACGACGAGGACGAGGCAGGCGGCGTCGAGCGCGGCCGCCTCGTCGACGGCGCGGCGGTTGTCGTCACGCGCCTCCTGGAGCTTCGAGGCATCGGCAGGGAACATGCCGCCGCGGCAATAGCCGGAGAGCTTGAAGCCGTGTGTCCTGACCGCGGTCTTCACGGCCTCCAGCCCGACGGCGGCGACCTGGTCGCGCCAGGGCGAGATCGCGCCGATGCCGTGTCGGGCGCAGGCCTCGGTGATCGCGAGCAGGTCGCCCTGCTTGCGGACCGTCGCGGTGTTCAGCGAGAGCCAGGCGTGATCGCCCGAGAAGTCCCGCATCGATCAGGCCCCGATGCCGTAGGTCGCCATGACGCGCGCCATGCGGGCGGCGGCCTGGTGCGGATCGTGGAACAGGCCGGCCTTGTCGGCGAGCCGGAACAGTTCGGCGAGATGCAGCATCGAGCGCGCGCTCTCCTGGCCGCCGACCATGGTGAAATGATCCTGATGCCCGTTGAGATAGGCGATGAAGACGATGCCGGTCTTGTAGAAGCGCGTCGGCGCCTGGAAGATGTGGCGCGAGAGCGGCACGGTCGGGCCGAAGGCGGCGTGGAAGCCGTCGAGATCGCCATCGGTCAGCGCGCCGAGCGCGGTCGCCGCGGCCGGCGCGATCGCGTCGAAGATGCCGAGCAGCGCATGCGAATAGCCCTGCTCGTCGCCGGCGATCAGCTCGGCATAGTTGAAGTCGTCGCCGGTATACATGAGCACCGACTTGTCGAGCCGGCGCCGCATCGCGATCTCCTTGTCCTTGTCGAGCAGGGAGACCTTGACGCCGTCGATCTTGGCCGCGTTGGCGTTGATGACGCCGACAGCGGTATCCATCGCGGCGTCGAGATCACGCGTGCCCCAATAGCCGGAGAGCGCCGGGTCGAACATGTCGCCTAGCCAGTGGATGATCACCGGCTCCCTGGCCTGCGACAGGATGCGATCATAGACCTTGACGTAATCGTCCGGGCTTTTGGCGATGCGGGCGAGCGCGCGCGAGGCCATGAAGATGATGCGCCCGCCAGCGGCCTCGACCGCCTCGAACTGCGTCTCATAGGCCTTGATCACATCATCGAGCGAGCGTGCCTCGGCCGGGTCGAGATGGTCGGTGCCGGCGCCGGAGAAGATGACGGCGCCGGGCCTGGTGCGGGCGAGCGCCGTGGCGCGCTTGATCAGCTCGAGCGCCAGCGGCCAGTCGAGCCCCATGCCGCGCTGGGCGGTGTCCATCGCCTCGGCGACGCCGAGCCCGAGATCCCAGAGATATTCGCGATAGGCGAGCGTGCGCTCCCAATCGGGCACGGCCTTCAGCCAGGGATCGTTATCGGCGAAGGGATCGGCGACCATATGTGTCGCCGCCAGTGCCAGCCGGTTGAGCGGCTTGCCCGAGCGCGGGCGCTGCTGCATCGGCTCCCCGAGCGCGTAGAGCTCAGTGGTGCGGTCCGGCTTCGGCAGCGCGACCGTGGCGGTGAGGCGGGGCTTGTCATGCATGGCGTTTCGATCCCTGTCCTGGCCGGCTTGCAGCGTCAGAGCGTCAGCTTCGGCACGTCGACCCAGCGACGCTCCTTCCAGCTTTGCAGCGCGCATTCGACGAGCTGCACGCCCTTGGCGCCCTCGATCAGCGTGTGCGAATAGGGCGTCCCCTCGACGACGTGGCGGATGAACATCTCCCACTGCGTCTTGAAGCCGTTATCGTAGACCGTATTGTCCGGCATCTGCATCCAGGTCTTGCGGAAATCGATGCTCTGGCGCTGGTCTGGATTCCAGACCGGACGCGGCGTCGCATTGCGCGGCTGGATCACGCAATCATGCAGGCCGGCAACGGCCGAGCCGAGCGTGCCGTCGACCTGGAAGGTGACGAGGTCGTCGCGATAGACGCGCGTCACCCAGCTCATGTTGATCTGCGCGATCACGCCGCCGGCAAGCTGGAAGGTGGCATAGGCGGCATCGTCCGTCGTCGCCTTGTAGCGCTTGCCGTTCTCGTCGACGCGCTCGGGAATGTCGGTCGTGCCGAGGCAGCTCACGGCCTCGACCTCGCCGAACAGGTTGTCGAGCACATAGCGCCAGTGGCAGACCATATCGAGGATCATGCCGCCGCCATCCTCGGAGCGATAGTTCCAGGACGGGCGCTGCGCCGCCTGCCAATCGCCTTCGAAGACCCAGTAGCCGAACTCGCCACGCACCGAGAGCATCCGGCCGAAGAAGCCGGAATCGCGCAGCGAGCGCAGCTTCATCAGGCCGGGCAGGAAGAGCTTGTCCTGCACCGTGCCGGTCTTGACGCCCTTCTCCTTGGCGAAGCGACAGATCCCGAGCGCCTCGTCGAGATTGGTCGCGATCGGCTTCTCGCAATAGATGTGCTTGCCGGCCGAGACCGCCTTCTGCAGCAGCGTCGGCCGCATCTGGGTGGTGGCAGCGTCGAAGAAGATCTCGTTCTTCGGATCGGCGATCGCGGCGTCGAGGTCGGTGCTCCAGCGCTCGATGCCATAGGCCTTGGCGAGGGCCTCGACCTTGTCGGCATTGCGGCCGATCAGGATCGGATCGAGCTGCACGCGCGAGCCGTCGGAGAGCGGCACGCCGCCCTGGGCGCGGATCGCGACCACCGAGCGGATGAGATGCTGGTTCATCCCCATGCGGCCGGTCACGCCATTCATGACGACGCCGAGTGTCTTAGCTGCCACGAGCGATCCTCCCTAGACCTGCGCACATTCCGGCGCATCAGCGATTTTTATAACTCAATGGTTAGTTACTTAAAAAGGCGGGACGAGCCTGTCAAGCGGCTCTGGCGCCGGCTTCCGTTGCACGAGCCGACGCCGAGACCGCGCCCGGTTCTCCCCGCCTTTTACTGCAGATGCGGCTTTCTCAGGAAGCTGCCACGATCGGCCGAGCGGACGCGAAGCCAGGCCTCACGGCCGTCACGGACGACCCTGATCGGGACCTCCGCCCCGGCCGGCCCGGTCGCCCAGAGCTTGCGATAGAAATCAGCCAGGCCCTCGACCTCGCTGTCCTGAACGTCCCGGATGATGTCGCCCGGGCGCAGGCCCGCCTGCGCGGCCGGGCCGCCTTCGGCCACGCTCATCACCACGACCTTGCCATTGTTCTCGGCCGAGAACGCCCCGAGCCAGGGCCGGGGCGGCTTGTCGACCCGGCCGCGGGCGAGCAGATCGTTGAGGATAGGCGGCAGCAGGTCGATCGGAACGATCATGTTGATATCGGCGACCTCTTCGCCCCGCCCCATCTGCAGATGCAGCGAGCCGATGCCCAGGAGCCTGCCGTCCGATCCAATCAGGGCGGCGCCGCCCCAGGACGGATGGGCGGGGGCGGTGAAGATCGCTTCTTCCAGCAGATATTCCCAGTAGCCGGCGAATTCCTGCTTGGCGACGATGTTCGCCCGCACCGTCTGGCCGATGCCGTCGGCGATCACGACCGGGTCGCCGATCCTGGCCCCGGCCGCATCCCCGAATGGCACGGCAGGCAGGTCGAGCCGGTCAAGCGCCTGCACCAGGCCGAAGCCGGTCTCCTGGTCATAGGCAAGCGCATGGGCCGGAACCACGCGGCCATCCTGGGGCGCCAGCCAGACCTCTTCGGCCTCGGTGATCAGATAGCCGATCGTGAGGACCAGCCCATTGTCCCGAATGACCACGCCACTGCCCTCTCTGCGGGTGCCGAGCGTGCCGGCGGTGAAGGCGTCATCGGGAATGGAGGAACGGACCCCCACGATGGACTGCAAGGTCGAGCCGATATTCATGTGGTTCATCCCGAAATGGCGCGGGTCAGGGGCATCCGCAGGCGTGCCGGCCGGCAGCAGCCGGTCCGTTCCCTAAAAGGTATAAGCCCGCCGGATCATCGCAAGACCTTACCGGGAAGATCGGCCTGCGAGCGGTTGATCGGCGCCGTCGCAATAGGCCGTCAAATGGAGAAAGGGCGCCCGTTGGGGCGCCCTTCCCGTCATTGCAGAGTTGGTCCTGCTCAGGCCGCGAAGCGCGCCGTGCTCTATGTCGAGCACGACTATCAGGCCGATGTCTCTCCCGGCCTGTTCGAGCATGACCTCTCGGTAGCGCTGACCGAACTCCACCGCGACGTGCCCGGCACATGATCGCGCTGGCCAGCGGCCGAGAGCATCGGTCCCAAGGCCAGGTTGTCGCTGACCGAGCATGCCTGCCCGGCTCAAAGGCGGAGCGGACAGCTAGCGCCGCCGGTCCAGGATAGTCGTCACCGCCGCGACGAATGACGGCGTCAGGGCGGTGTTCGCAAAGCCGCTTATGTGATCCCCGTCGGAAAAGAGGGGCTTGCCGTCGAGCAGCGCCCCGCAGCTCGGACCGGGGCAGAGGGTCGGCAACGGATCCCACACGGAGACACCAGGAACTTTCGTGGAAATCTGGTGGAATGCATCGAGAATGGGCCCGCGCAGCCGCTCGACGAAGTCCCGCTCGATCGTCAAACCGCCCTTGCAGGCCGGGTTGTTGCGATTGAACCAATCGCTGCACCGGTAGGCTGGCGCCCGGAAAATGGGCTTCGGTGCCTCGAACAGCAAGCCGACGCCTTTCTCGGCCAATGGCCGCAGCAGATCGATCGCGCGCTCGATCGCCTTTTCGCGTTCGGCTGCTTTCGCCGGGCCAAAGACGGATTTAAGCGCGGATTCATCGGAGTATTGCGCAAACTGATCATCGAGGCGCGGCATGCGCATCGACGGCATGAAGATCAGGTCGCCCGGGCGAGCCTGGGAGAGAAGAACGGCACTCGCATTGCGGATCGCCGCCACGCAGTCCGGCTCGCCTTCCCTGGGCCAATGCAGGCTCAGGAATGGGCACCCCGCCGTCGAGACAAGCACTGTCTCGATCCCTGTCACGAGGGTCAGCCGCTTCATCAGGTGGATATATGAGAACGCATGGGAATCGCCGAGAAAATAGACCCGTGCGGAGGAGGACGGGCCCTCCGGGCAGCCGCTGCGCCGGTAAGTCATGATCGCTCCGGCCGGAAGCGCCTGGATGGTGCAGTTCGGCAGGTCGGCGAAGGAGTTCCGCGGCGAATCCGCCAGCCAGAGCTCGCGGTTCTGCATGACGGTGCTGAGGGAGAGCCTGGACCTGTTATCGCGCAGGTAGTCGAAGGCTCCGAAGCTCGCCCCGACACAGGCGAGGCCGAGCGCCACCACGGCGTAGCGCGGCATGGCCCGCAGCCGGTAAGAGCGCCTGACGGGACGCTCGACGAAAAAATACGAGGCCACGGCGAGCAGGAAGGCGAGCAGCGTCGCAGCCGCCAGTTGGACCGGCGTCACCAGGCCGACCGTCCATCTGGCGAGGACGAAGACAGGCCAATGCCAGAGATACAGCGAATACGAGATCTTGCCGACGAACCGGGCCGGCCGCGCCTCAAGGAGCGCGGTGGCGATGCCCCTGCTGCCCTGCTGCTGAAGCGAGGCAATGATCACGACGGTGGCAATCACGGCGAGAACGTTGATTGCCCAGGCATGCTCGGGCGGCAATCTCAGCCATAGCGTCACGACAAGCAGGGCAAGCCCCGCCAGAGCCGGCGCGGCGCCCGGAAACGCCAGGTTCCGGTCTCGTAACATTGCGGAAATCTGGAAGCAGGCGACTCCGGCGGCGAGTTGCCAGAACCGCGCATAGATCATGTAGAAGGCCTTCAGCGGGGCGACGTTCTGCAAGTAGAGCCAGAGCGACAGCGACAGCATGAGGCCGACCATGACGGCCAGGACTGCGTATCGCCGCCCCGATCGAGATCGTGTCCAGGGAAAGAACAAGAGCGGGAACAGCAGGTAGAACTGCTCCTCCACGCCCAATGACCAAGTATGGGTGAACGGATTGAACTCCGTTACCGGAGAAAAATAGTCGGTGCCCTGCGCCAGCTGGACATTGCTCAACCCCCAGAAGGCCATTTGAGCCGTTTTGTATTGCTGGCTGCTCAGCCAGGCATCGGGTATGAACAGGAAGGACAACAGGGAGGTCAGCAACAAGCAGACGATCAGCGCCGGCGCTATCCTCAGGATCCGCCGCGCGTAGAAATCCGCAAGGAAGCTGGCAAAGCCTAGCGGCTTGCGCGCGGCGATCGCGTAGCTGACGACAAAGCCCGAAATGACGAAAAAGACATCGACGCCGATATAGCCGTTCGGAACAAAGTCCCGATCCAAATGATACAATAGCACAGATACGATCGAAATCGCCCGCAGTCCGTCCACGAACGCCAAGTATCGATCGGAGCGAACGGCCAGATCAGGGGAAACTATTTGGTTCATCGGTCGATGCTAGAGCATTTCCGCGCTTCTCCGAACCGCAAAAATTCTCTATCCCCTTGCTTTGGCGCATTTTCTTCACGCGAACCGGTGCCCACTGCGCTCGATAACGCTTTAGCAGGCAAGCAATCACAGGCAATGCAGTGGAGCCTGCGATATACAGAGATTGCGTCTTGGGCGGCCGGAGATCGGCGGTTGGATCGCTCCCATCCGTTTCAGCGTCGAGAACACGACGGAGAACGATAAGCCCTCCTGTAGCGATATCGGCATCACGGCTATATCTCGAACGGCTGGACCTCGGTGACGACCATCAGGATCACGTTGTTAGGGCCCTCTGGTTCGCCTATATCTTCTTCAGGTCGCGCCGTTTCGGACGTAAGCCCAAGGACTGCTTCGGCAGATCATGAGGCAGCGACCGCAAGCACTCGATGGAGCCCACGGTATTCAGATCGTGGCGCGGTCCTGCCGAGCAATTGCACCTTTCCGCGATAGGCTGCGTCGGTGAGCGGCACATGTTTGCCTCGGATTGGCCCCTTCGCGGAGTCCAACAAATCGCAAGGCTGTCAACGAACGGGAGCAAGCGCCAGTGGACAGAATACGGGAAGATCAGGCCAAAATCGCTGGCTTCTGAACACCCGTGGACGTCAGCCAATGGGCTGGATGGTGCCGCAAGAGGGATTCGAACCCCCGACCCCCTCATTACGAAACAGGTGGCCGCATATGGCACGGCATGTCGGAGGATGACAAGCCGTGTCGCAATTTCTCTAGGATTTTCGGCCGGTTATGGTTTAAGTCAGCGGGTGTCGCAGTCAGTCATATGACGCCCGCTGACGATACGATCCGTTACCCTCAAGTGCACCCTGGATTGCTATGGCAAAGAGGCTCACCGATGCGGCCGTCAAGGTGGCCAAACCCGACCCTGCGAAGCGCCTCGAGATAGCCGACGCTGGCGCGGCCGGCCTTCACCTCGTGATTCAGCCGGCGCCGAGCGGAAAAAAGAGCTGGGCTTACCGGTATCGGCTGCATGGGAAGACGGCGAAGCTTACCATCGGCCCTTACCCGGCATTCTCGCTCACCGAGGCCCGGGAGAAGGCGCAGGAGTTCGATCGCCTGCGCAAGCGCGGCGAAGATCCAGGGCTAGGCGAGAAGCGGCGCAAGCGCGCCATCAAGGAGGCGCATGTGGCGGACGCCGGTACATTTGCCGGCGAGGCGCGGCGCTACCTCGACGAATATGCGAAAAGCCACCAGCGCCAATGGCGGGAGACGGCTCGCATGCTTGGGTTACGCGCCGACTCGGATAAGCCCGAAGACAGAGACAATCCCCTCAGCTTCGTCACCATCCCGAAAGGAGCGGCCGCGGAGTGGGCAGGCCGCCTCATCTCGACAATCACGACGGACGACGTCCGCGACTTCATCCAAGGCATTCGGCGCCGGGGTGCGCCCTTCGCCGCGAATCGTACCCTTGCAGCGTTGAAGGGCTGCTTCGGCTGGCTGAAGGACAACACGACCCGCCTGGCGATCGACCCATCCGCCAGTGTCTCCAAGCCCCAGAAAGAGATCGCGCGCGAGCGGGTGCTTTCTCATGATGAAATCCGTCTGCTCTGGCTTGCTTGTGATCAGATCGGCCAGTTCTTCGGAACGTCGATTAAGCTCATGCTTTTGACGGCCCAGCGCCGTGACGAAGTGGGCGGCCTGCGCCGGACAGAGTTATCTCGTGACGGACAGATGTGGACGTTGCCCGGCGAGAGGGCGAAGAACCGTAAAGAGCATGAGGTGCCGTTGGCGCCGACGGCGCGGGAGCTTCTCGCAGCGCTGCCTAAGCCCGACAGCAAGGCCCAGCTGGTCTTCACCACGACCGGCGAGACCGCGATCAGCGGCTGGTCGAAGACCAAAGCCAAGCTCGACGAGGAGATGCTCAAGATCCTGCGGAAGGAACGCGGCGACGATCCTGCCGGTGCCGAGATCGTGGGCTGGACGCTGCACGACCTGCGACGAACTGCCGACACACTGATGAACGACGAGCTCGAAATTGCGCCGCATGTCGTCGAGGCGATCCTAAACCACATGCGGAAGGGTGACGAACGCCGCTACAACCATGCGAAGCTCCGGGAGCCGAAGCGCCGCGCGCTTGAAGCATGGGCTGCGCATGTGGCGTGGATCGTCGCCGGCAAGCCGGAGACGGATGTCGTCGTGCCGATGAGGGCGAACGCGTGAGCCGCTCCGATTGTCGTTTTCAGTTCACCGCCGATGAGTGGGCTCAAGTCGCCGCAATCCTCGGCAATCTCGATGGTGTCGAATATGTCGACCTGGGAGATGATGGGTTTGAGCTCGTCGGCTTGTTTGATCCCGACCTCATCGAGGAGTTTCGCGACAGCATCCGGCCAGCAACTTTGGATGTGGTGAAGACGCATATTGAAAGCCGTCTAGCGCAGGCACGGGCGGCCGTGTCCGCCTCGTCGGTTGTGCGGGCAATAGGAGAGAAGGACAAAAAGATCGCCGTGGCAGCACGTCAGCTCCTGGACCTGCTTCCCGATATCGATCCTGCTGATCAGGGTTTGCCGCGGCCAGCAATCCGTTCCGCCCGGTTCCGGGCGCAGTTGCAGGAGATCGCCGAGGTCTCGGAAGCACAGGGCGATGAGATCGCCGCATGGTTTCGACGGCCAGCCGCGCGCCCGCCTGTACCCGAGTATCGCGTCGAGTTTTGGACTTACCTCATGAAGCTTTGGACCGATGCGCTCCATCGCCCGCCAACAAACTCGCCAGGCGGGACCATAGCGAGGTTCATAGACGCGGCCTCTGCGCCAGCCCGCGACATCCTTGAACCCTCGCAGGGCAAGGCATTCGAATTCGTCAGGCAGCACCGCCGCAGCGTTTGGTAATAACCGTCCCGAGCGAAAGCGACTTTTTGCTTAGGGAAAAGCGATCTCTGAATCGAGGGCGATAAACCCATAACTCTCAGCCGGTGATCAATGTGACATTTCAAGTCATCGTTCGATGACTTGGAGGTCACTATGCAATTTGCCGGTCGGAACTACCTCAGCTCCCGCCAAGTGTGCCAGCGCCACGGCATCGTGCTTCGCACGCTTTACCGCTACATGAAGCGAGAAGGCTTTCCCAAGGCTGTGAGCCGTGAGGGCCGCCTGTTCTTCGCCGAGGACGACCTGCTCGCCTGGGAGAAGAAGATCATCGGCGAGGCGCTCGACCCGAAGGCCGCGTAGCTCATTCATGCCGGCGCTCGCCACTCGCCGCCGCCCCCCTCGCCTGCCTGAGCCAGAAGAACATGCCGGATTTTTCTGACGACCGGTTCACCGCCGGGCCGGGCGGATTCCTGTTGCCTGCTTCACGTGGAGATCGCGCATGTCAGAGCATTTGATCGCAACTATCGAGAAGAACAGGACTGAGCAGATCCGCGTCTCGCTCGCGCATTTCAGCGGCCACGACATCTGCAGCGTGCGCGTGTTCTTCGAAGCTGATGATGGCACCTGGCGCCCGTCGCCCAAGGCTGGCTTAGCCTTCAAGGTCGACAAGCTGCCCGGCCTCGTCGAGGCGCTCACGCAAGCCGTCGCCAAGGCCCAGGAGCTCGGTCAGCTCTGATGACGCCGCCCGCCGCCCAGACCGCAGCAGCATCCGCCGGCCTTGATGCCGTGACGCAATGGCTCGGCCGCGCCAGGCGGGTGGCACGGTCTTGAGCCCCGCTCAACACAGGCGACGCGTTTGGGTGGCGGCCACCCGCCGGCGGAATGAGGTCATCAACCTCGCCCGACACCGTGTTTCTAGCGGCAGGCCAGTCGACCACGGCAAATTTATCTTCGTGCTCGCTCAAACGCTCGCCTCGGCGCCGGCCGGGAAATACCGCATCCGGAACAACTTCGTGACCTGGCACGGGCTCGACCGCGTGTCCCTGGCGAGGGCGGCCTATGAAGCCGGCTTCGGCCAACTAGGCGGCGATGATCCCTTGTTCGAACGGGCGTTGACCAAGGTGAGCACGGCCGTCGCCATGGGTAGCGACGCCGCGGGTCGCTTGCTGGACGTGACGGCGGAAGAGCGTGACCTGCTGGGGATCCGCACGATCGATGCGACCGACGAAGATAGGCATGAACGCGAATCTCGCCGGCGGGAGGAGCGCAAGGTCCGCGACCGGGAGCGAAAGCGCCGCGCGCGAGCTGGGACGATGACACCTCGCGCGGAGTACCTGGCCAAATCTCTCAGCGCCACGAAGCCATGGCTCGCACTCGGAATATCTCGGCGAACTTATGAGCGCCGCAACAAGTCTGTCGCAGGTGTGTCCGCAACAACAAGCGGAGATGTCGCAAGTGTGTCCGCGCCGCAAGTGTGTCCACCCACCTATATAATTAATACGTCAACGGACAGACTTGCGTCAGCGTCGCAAGAGCTCCTTTCGGGCCGCCCTCTGTCCTATGACAATGCGACTTGCCCGCCCGGCACAGTGAAGGGCGCCGGCGGCTCTGCCGCCCCGGCATCGTCGAGCGGCAGCCCAGGCGCTCCCCAAAGCTCAGATCTATCCGATGAGGCGCGGGCTGAAGCCCGCCAGCAGCGCGACCGCGCCCCCGACGATCAACCGATCACCAGCACCGCAGGAGAAACCTCATGAAGAAGCGAGCCACGACTCGCGGTACCCGCGCGCGGCCGGCGGCGACTGCCGGCCGGCCGATTCCTACCCGGCACCGTCGCCAGATCGCCGCCCTCGCCGCCGAGGGTATGAGCACGCGCGAGATCGCCGAGCAGATCGGGATCAGCCCCGGCACCGTCCGGCGGATCGCCAAGGTCTACGCGATTCCCCTCGCCCTCCGCGGGTCGCGATATTTCGGTTTCGAGCTCTCGCGCCGCACTGCGAAGAAGGTCGAGGCCAAGGCCGCTGAGGCGGGCGTCAGCCCCGCCGTCATCGTCGACGAGTTGCTCGAGGACCTCCTGAACAAAGGCGAGGACTACCTCATGAGCCGCCTCGGCATGACGAAGCCCGTCTTGCACTGATCGAGACGGCGAAGTGTCCGAGCACGTTCGAAACGTTTCCGGCCCGCCCAACGACGCCGCTGGCGGGTCATCATCGAGGCTTCAGCTGATCGCCAAGCTCGCTGGTGAGGGCTTGAGTAGTCGCGAGATCGCCAAGCTGGTTGGTCTGTCGCATTCTCGCGTGTGCCGAATTGCTCGACGTCATGCGATCCGACTGGCTCGCTCTCGATCGCGCCACTACAGCGTTTACCTCCCGCACAAGGTGGTGGCGGTCCTGCGGGAGCTCGCCGGCTCGACGGGCAAAAGCCACGGCGCGCTGATTTGCGACTGCGTCGGCTTCGTGACCGAAGATGGCGAGGCGCAGGCCCGGCGCAAGCTTGGAGTAGCAGCCCAAAAGGCTCGGCGCTGACGCTGATTTTTTGCCTCTGTGCACACCCCTACGGGTGTTCACAAACGAATTTTCGAGGCCAATTTGGGTGGTTGTCGAACCCCCGATTTGCGGGCATCAGTTCGGCATCGTCGCAGAACGTGCGGCCGGCGCCTCAGGGCGCCGCGAAAGCACCCCCCGGCCCCTATGGATGCCTCGGGCATCTGGCCCTCTGCGACGAGCCCTTTTTGAAGGCGCTCGTCCGCCGATTGTCCCCGTGTTGTCCGGCAATTGTCCCTGAAATGTCCCTGTGGGCTGAAATTGTCCCTGTGGCGGCAGGCGTAAGAAAAATGACAAAGACAAGAGCTCGGCCTTAACGGTCGGGCTTTCTCGTGTGTTCTTCCTCGGGAATAGGCCAATCGCGGGAGCGGCCATATTGCTCCAGCTCTTCTGCGAACCGCTGCATCTTGTCCCCTTCTTCGTGCCGATCGGCCAAGTAGTGAACCATCGCCACGCGGCGCGCCTCCTTTAGCCTCCTGAGCCAGGCCTCCCGTTCGTCTTCGACCATTCAAGACCTCCTATTCCCTATCGAGAGAGTAGAGTAGACGCCCATCTTGACCAATTCACGCATTTCCAGGAGTGAACGGTGCTGCAGCTCGACCTGAGGGAATTCGAGCGCAAGGCCAGGGACATCGGTGGGGCGATCGATCAGGTTCCGTTCGCGCTAGCCGGAGCGCTGAACGACGCGTTGTTCAAGGCGCGAGACCATCTCATCAACCAAACCTGGCCCCACGCCATCACGGTCCGGAATCCGAACTTCATTCGTGCTGCGCTGAACGTCGACAAGGCCACCAAGGGGAAGCTGGCCGGTGCCGTGTTCGATCGGCTCGGACGGGCAAGCCTCAACCTTCATGCCAAGGGTGGCACGAAGGCAGCGCGTGGACGGCTCGCCATCCCGAGCACGGCGGTCAAGGGGCAACGGACTGCGAAAGGCGTGCCGCGCCGACTGCGGCCGGCGACCGCACCGAACACCTTCCGCAAGGGCGACGCAATCTTCCAGCGCGTCGGCTGGAAGCCCAACGGGGCCGCCAAGCGAACGAGCAAGAGCGCAGCGTCAACTGACAAACGCCGCGTGCAGTTGCTGTTCACCCTCAGGCGAGCGGCTCAGATCCGGAAGGATGTCCCCTTCGTCGAGGACTTCCGTAGGGTCGTCCTGGAAGAGGTGCGGCGATCGTTCCCGCAGCGGATGGCGCGGGCGATGGCGACGCGACGATGAGGTAGAACCTTCTCCTCGCGATGGCCAGATTTGCCTGATCAGTTGGAGGCACCCTAGGCTCCCTCGCCTAACGGCGAGAAGAGGGTGAGATGGTCGCTTTGGCTGACAGAGTACTCGCGGTCCTTGCGGAGGGCGGGCATGAAGGCTTCACAGAAACGGATCTCGCAGTGGCGTTATTTGGTTCGGCTGACGGTCACACCTTGCAGCAGATGTCGGCGATCTGTGAGCGGATGATGGCAAATGGAGATATCGAACGTCGCGGTGATGGCACGTTGGATAGGCCGTACACCTATCATCTCCCCGAAGGACGGCTTCCGCGGCTCGGCCCTGGATAGCATGGGGCCCCCTGAAATCCCCGGGTCCTTCCTGGCGGGGATGGGGCGGGGGTAACGCGCGACTGCGGCCCATCTGACGGCTGATTTTCCCGAAACAGGGTAACGCAAGGCGGGTAACAAGCGATGGCGGCTGCCGAGGAGGTAACGCAGGCTGAGTTCGCTCGGCTGCGCGGCGTCTCTCGCAAGGCCGTCACGAAGTGGAAATCGCGCGGCCTGCTTGTCCTCACCGACGACGGTCTCGTCGTCGTCGCCGCGACAAACGAGAGGCTCGACGACCGCCCGACGTTCAACCGCGGCGGTGCTACTTCGGTGGCGCCGAAAGCACTGAAAGCGGAAAGCGCAAAGTCTGCCCGCTCACGATCGTCGCGCGCGGAGAAGCCGCCGCGATCGTCGGTGCTGGACACGACGCCCGAAGGCCAGGCGATGACGCAGGGCCTGACCCATGCGGACGCCGCACGGCTGAAGGAGCTCGCGCTGGCCCGCCGCCAGATGCAGGCGTTCGAGCGCGAGCAGGGCCGGCTGGTCGATATCGAGACCGTCGCCCGCCAGGTCGAGCAAGAATACGCGGTCGTTCGTGAGCGGCTGCTGGCCATTCCGGGCAAGCTGGCTGCGAAGCTCGTCGATCGGACACGATCCGAGATCGAGGCCGCGCTGCTCGAGGAGATCACCGAGGCTCTCGATGAACTTCATGACCCCGATCGCGAGGGGGGCGTTCAATCTTTCGCTCAGGCTGAGGAAGGCCCGGGGCGCGCTGAAGCCGCCGCCGCGGCTCAACCTCGTCGAATGGGCTGATCGCTACCGCTATGTGAGCCTGTCGTCTTCGCCGGGCAAATGGAAGACCAAGTCGCAGCCCATCGCCTTCGGGCCGATGATGTCGCTGTCGGAAAAGGACACCGTCCGCATCACGGTGATGTCGGGTACGCAGCTGCTAAAAAGCGAGTTCCTCAAGAACGTCGCCTACTTCTACATCCATCAGGAACCGTCGCCGATCCTTTTCGTCCAGCCGTCGCAGCGCGCGGCCGCTGATTTCTCGAAGGAGCGCTTTGCCCCCGACATCCGGAAGATGCCGGAGGTGGCGGAGATCATCCACGCCGCGAAGTCACGTGAAAACGAAAACACGATCATCCACAAGGAGTATCCAGGCGGCCCGCTGGACTTCGTCGGAGCGAACGCCCCCAACGACCTGGCATCTCGTCCGAAGCGGATCATCCTTTGCGACGAGATCGACAAGTATCCGCTGAGCGCCGGTGACGAAGGCGATCCGCTCACGCTCGCCGAGGAACGTGCGTCGACCTATGAGGAACTGGGCCTCGCTCGGTTCGTTCGTGCCTGCTCGCCGACGATCGAAGGCGAATCGCGCATCGGCCGGGAATATGCCGCTAGCGATCAACGCCGCTGCTACATCGCCTGTCCGCACTGCGCGACGCGCCAGGTTCTGACCTGGGCCAGTGTGAAATGGGAGAAGGTGCTCGCCGAGGGTATCGTGACAATCGACGCGCCGGAGGGCGCCGTCGTGCGGGAGCATCGGCCGAATACCGCGCAGATCACCTGCACCGATTGCGGTGTGCTCTGGAGTGAGCGAGAGCGTCAGGATGCGCTCTCGGCGCTGGAGCACTTGCCAGACTTCGGCTGGCGGCAGACGGCTTCGTTCTACTGCTGCGAGGAGACGCAAACCCCGGAACTCTGGTCCGATAACGGGCGGTCGCTCTGCCGTCACTGCAACGCGCCATCGAGTTACGATGGCCACGCCGGCTTTCACATCTCGAAGCTCTACTCGGCGCGCCATCACCTCTCGACGCTGGTTCGAGAGTTTCTCAAGGCGAAGGGCGATCCGGAGCTTCTGAAGAAATTCACGAACACGGGCCTCGCCGAACTCTGGAAGCCGGAGGGGCAAGAAAGTCTCGATGGCGAAAGCTTCATCGATCGCGCCGAGCCATACGGGCCCGACGATCTGCCCGATGAAGTCCGGACCATCACCGGTTTCTGCGACGTGCAAGGGGACCGGCTAGAGATTCAGCTCATCGGCTGGGGCGAGAATGAAGAAGCCTGGCCGTTCCTGTACGAAATCATCCATCAGGATCCTGCCCAGCCGGCGGCCTGGAAGGAGCTCGACGGTCTGCTCGGGCGATCGTTCAAGACGACCGCAGGCCGCATCCTCAGGGTCGCGGCGTTCGGCATCGACACGGGCGGTCATCACGGTGCTCAGGTTCACGCCTTCTGCCGGCGGCGACGCCGGAGACGGGTGTTCGCCTGTATGGGCAACGCGACCAAGCCGCTCTGGAGCGGACGGGCGACGCGCGCGAAGACGAACGACCCGCTCTGGTTCATTGGAACGAACGCCGCGAAGGACACGATCTATGCGCGGCTTCGAATTCCCCCGGCAGAGGACGGCGGGCGGAAACCCGGCTTCATTCACTTCCCGGCCAGCGATGGATTCGGGGAGGAGTATTTCGCGCAGCTGACTTCCGAAGTTCGGCAGACCCGCCGGCGGATGGGTCTCTCGGTCACCGTGTGGATGCTGCCCCAGGGCAAGAGAAACGAGGCGCTTGACACCTTCGTCGGCGCGCTTGCGGTCCGCCGGTCTCTGCCGCGGCGCATAACGAACGCGCTGGAATACACCACGGCCGCCGAGAAGCCGGCGAACGCGCCGACGACACCAACTCAAACTGCGCCGCCTCCGGCGCCAGCGGCGAAGCCAGCCCAACAGCCCCGGCCCAAGCCGTTTCTGCAGCGCCAGCGTGGCTGGCTATCGAGAGGACGATGAGATGGACATCAAGGATCTGCTGGAAAAGGGCGACGGCACGCTCGTCCGCACCAATGGCGTCTGGTCTTATCCCGGGGCGCCACTGGACCCGAGCGGCACGAATTTGCGTCTCCCCATCGATCACGTGAGCGACGCCGAGGTTCAGGCCGCGCTCGGCGATGAGTCGCTCGTCGTCGCGGTGACCAATCCCGACGGGACCGCACTCGCTGTCCGGGTCAAGGGCGATGGTGCGCATCGCGTCCTGACGACCGCCCAGGCGGGTACGGCCGAGGCGGTCACGGAGCTTCCTGTCGGCTCGCATCCGTCGGTGGATGCCGGCGCAGGCTCGGGTTCGGTCGGTGCCGAGGGCGCCGAGAAGCAGGGCAAGGAAGGCAAGGCTTCGTCCAAGGAGCCGACCAGCGAAACCGACGCTCGCAAGGGCCGCTGATCTACATGCGCACTTCGCTGCAGATCCAGGCTGAGCTCGACGCGATCTCAACCGCGATCGCGTCCGGAGCGACGCGCGTCAGCTACGACGGGAAGAGCGTCGAGTACCGGTCGTTGACCGAGATGCGCTCTGTCCGCGATGCACTGATGCGGGAGCTTGGTCTGCGGCCCCCGCGCCGCGCGCGCGTGGCAGCTTTTCGATCGGGGTTCTGAGCGTATGTCGCTTTCGTCGATGACTCGCCTTGATCGAGCGATCAGCTATTTCGCACCTGGCTGGGGCGAGAAGCGGGCCACGGCGCGCAATCGCATCGCGCGGATGGCTGCGACGCGTAACCTCTATGATGCCGCTTCGATCTCGCGGCGGACGCAGGGGTGGCGCGCTGTTGGTACCGACGCGAATGCCGAAACCCAGATGGCGCAAGGCCGCATCCGCGACGTCGCGCGCGACATGGTGCGAAACAACGCCTACGCGGCCCGGGCGAAGATGTTGATCGGGCAGAACGTCGTCGGCACCGGCATCATGCCCAACGTCCGGTCGACCCGGCCGGAGCGCGCGGCGCAGATCAAGGCCCTGCTCGATCGTCACTTCGATTCGACGGACATCGATGCGGACGGGAACAACAATCTCTACGGCCTTCAGGAACTGATCGTCGGGACGGTCGCGGAGGCCGGCGAATGCCTGGTGCGCAAGCGGCCGCGGCGCGCCGAAGACGGATACGCCCTGCCGTTCCAGATCCAAGTGCTCGAGCCGGATTTCATCGACAGCAGCGTCGATGGCAGGCTGAGCAACGGCAACACCGCCGTCCAGGGCGTCGAGTTCGACCTGCGCGGCAAGCGGGTCGCCTACTACCTCTTCGACCAGCACCCCGGCGCCATGGCGAGCGGGATGCTGCGGTCGACGCGCGGTCAGCGGGTCTCCGCCGATTTCATCGCCCACGTCTATAGGGTCGACCGTCCCGGCCAGGTGCGCGGCGTGAGCTGGTTCGCACCGGTGATCGTGCGGATGCGTGACTTCGCCGACTATACCGACGCCCAGCTGATGCGGCAGAAGATCGCCGCCTGCTTCAGCGCTTTCATCACCACGCGCGATGACGGCAACGGCGCGACGAACGAAGACGGCTCTCCCCTTGAGACGACGCCCAGCGGCTTCGATATCGAGCAGATGGAGCCGGGCATGATCTGGCGTGGCGGCGAAGGCGAGGACGTCAAATTCGCCACGCCGCCGACGACCAGCGATTTCCAGCCCTATTCGCAGGTGACCTTGCATGAGATCGCTGCCGGGCTCGGCATCTCGCACGAGAGCTTCACCGGCGACTGGTCGGGCGTGAACTACTCTTCCGGCCGGCTCGGCCGCATCGACTTCGATCGGTCGATCGAGTCATGGCAATGGAACATGCTGATCCCGCAGTTCCACGGTCCGCTGCAGCGCTGGACGCGGGAGTTCGCCTACGTCGCGACCGGATCGACCGAGCCCTTCACGCTAGGCTGGACGCCGCCGCGGCGCGTGATGATCGATCCCGAGACGGAGATCCGCGGATCGCAGGCCGCCATCCGGGCCGGTCTGGCTTCCCGGAGTGGCGAGATCCGGCGCAACGGCGAAGACCCCGCAGAGGTGACCAGCCAGATCATTGCCGACAATGCCGGCGCGGACGAACAGGGTCTGATTTTCGATAGCGACCCGCGCAAGACCACAAGCCGCGGCGTGCTGCAGAAGGACGCCGACCCGAACGCGCCGGACGAGGCGCCGGCCGAAGCCACGGCCTGAGAAGGACATCAGAGCATGCCGAACGACAACCGGTCTGCCGCGCCTGCGGCGGGGACGCAGACGCGCGCCGAGCGACGCGACACCCGCTCGCTCGTCATCAACGGCGAGATCCTGCTCTACGGGGTGATCGATCCCTTCGATTACCTATGCGAGTTCTCCCAGGGCATCCGAGCTCTTGACGTCATGGCCTCGCTGGTCGAACTGTCGAGCCAGCCCCGGATTTCCGTGCGGATCAATTCGCCCGGCGGCGCCGTCATGGAAGGGCTCGCGATCTATAACGCGCTCGTCGCCTGCGGGAAGCCGGTGGACGTCCATATCGATGCGATGGCCGCCTCGATCGCTTCCGTCATCGCCATGGCCGGCGAGACGATCACGATGGCGGAGAACGCCTCGATCATGATCCACGACGTCGCCGGCGGCGCCTGGGGGAGTTCCGAAGACCTCCGCGACATGGCCGACGAGATCGACCGCCAACGTGGGATTGTCGCCGACATTTACTCGCGCCGCACGGGCATTCCGGCGGACGAGATGAACGCCCTGATGATGGCCGGGGATACCTACTTTTCGGCACAGGAGGCCGTTGAGAAGGGCTTTGCCACGGCCGTCGCCGAGCCGATGCGTACCGCCGCGTGCGCGCTCCTCACCTCCGCTCAATTGGTCAGCGTGAACGCGCGGCCGACCACCATTCGGGCGGATCGCCCGGACCAAGCGGCGCCCGCCGCATCACACCAAGGAGCTGACATGCCCCAGGACAACCGCGGCGGGTCCAATGCCGCCGAGACCGTCAACGCCGATGCCATCCGGCAGGAGGCGACTCAGGCCGAGCGCGCTCGAGTTCAGAGCATCACCGCCAACGTCCGCGCTGCGCGTCTCGATCTGGCTTTCGCCGACGAACTCGTTCGCGAGGGCCTGACCGTCGATCAGGCGAACACCCGGATCATCAACCGCTTCAGCGAGCAGCAGGAGCAGGCGGAGGGCAACGGCACCACCGTCAACGTCGACAGCCGCATTCACGTTGGGGCGGACGCATCCGACCGGTGGGCTGAAGGCGCTCGGCTCGGCCTGCTCACCCGCGCGAGCCAGTCGCTCGGCGCGAGCCTGATGACCGACGAAGAGCGCACCGCGGCTCGCAACAACGAGTTCGTCGGCTTGACGCTGTCGGAACTCGCCCGCTCGTACCTGAGCTCCCGCAACATCCGCAGCGGCACGATGAACCGCATGGACATGGTCGGTCGGGCCTTCACGACCCGGAACGCCGCCGGTCTCCACTCGACCTCGGATTTCCCGAGCATCCTGGCGAACACCGCCTATCGCGCGCTGCAGAACGGTTACGCCGAGGTCGACGAGACCTTCGACCGCTTCACCGCCCGCGGCACCGCGAGCGACTTCCGGCCGATCTCGCGAATCGATCTCAACCTCTTCCCGGGCCTCGACAAGGTCGAGGAGGGCGGCGAGTACAAGTACGGCACGATCGGCGACTCCGGCGTCACCGTGCAGATCGCCACCTACGGCAAGATCTTCGCGATCACCCGCCAGGCGATCATCAACGACGACCTCGGGATGATCACCCGCATCCCGCAGCGGATGGGCCGCGCCGCGAAGCGCACCATCGGCAATCTGGTGTTCGCCATCATCAACGGCAACCCGACGATGCAGGACGGCACGGCGCTGTTCCATGCCAACCACGGCAACCTGCTCACCGGCGCGGCTCTGTCGGCCGACTCGCTGGACACCGCGCGCGCCGCGATGGCGAAGCAGAAGGACCCCGACAACATTGCGGCCGCGCTGAACATTTCGCCGCGGTTCCTGCTCGTGCCGGTGGCTCTCGGCGGCAAGGCGCGCCAGATCATGGCGTCGCAGACCGAGCCGGGCCAGAACAATGCCGCGCTTGCCAATCGCGTCGCCGGCATGGCCGAGGTCATTGCTGATGCCCGCCTCGATGCGAGCTCGGCAACGGCCTGGTATCTCGCCGCTGACGCCAACTCCACCGACACGATCGAGGTCACCTATCTCGACGGCAACGATACGCCCTTCATGGACCAGAAGGACGGGTGGAGCGTGGACGGCACCGAGTTCAAGGTGCGGCTCGACGCCGGCGTGAAGGCGCTCCACTGGCGCGGCCTCTCCAAGAACCCGGGCGCGTAAGCGTCGCCTGAGACCGGCGGCGCGCGAGGCGCCGTCGGCTTCCCCTTCATCCATCGCGGGAACCCGACCCCATGAAGAATTTCATCCAGGAGGGGGATACCCTCACCTTCACCGCTCCGTCCGGCGGCGTCGTCAGCGGCGGCGGCTACATCATCGGCGATATCTTCGTCGTCTCGACCGTCACGGCGGCGCAGGGTCTCCCCTTCGCCGGCAAGACCACGGGCGTCTTCGAGTTCGCCAAGCTCTCGGCCCAGGCTTGGACGGAAGGCGCCAAGGTCTACTGGGACGCCACCAACTCGCGCTTCACGACCGTCGCGAGCGGCAACCGTCTCGTCGGCGTTGCGTCGGAGGCTGCGGCCAACCCCTCGGCCGTTGGACGTGTCCGCCTCGATGGCGGTTCGCTGCCTGCCGCTTCCTGATCAATCGTCGTGATCGACTTCAACGCCCTTGTGCTCGGCCCGGCGATGGCTGCTTTCGCCCGGCCGATCACGATCCTCCCCGCGGTGTCCCAACCCGGCGAGCCGGCGTATCCGGGGCGAGGCATCTGGGGCAAGCGCCCAGCGGACTTTCAGCTCGAGGACGGCAGCGCGGTTGGCACGGATGTACTCGTCATCGGCATCCGCATCGGTGAGTTTCCGATCCTGCCGCAGCCGGGCGACCAAATCGATATCGACGCCTACGCCAGCCTGCCGCGTGTCGGCCTATGCGAGATGGTCGACGATGGTGACGATGGCCAGGGCGGCTATGCGCTTGTCGTGAAGATCGTCGGGCCATGAGCACGGAAGCCACCCGCATCAGAGACGCGATCTTCACTCGCCTGTTCGCGCTCAAAGCGTCGCATGGCTTTAAAACGGTGCGCCGCGTTCCCGTCGCGATGCTCCAGCCTGATGTCCTGCCGGCGATCTCGGTCGCGCTGCTGAGCGAGCGGATGACGCCGCTGGGCGATGACAATTCGAGCGCGCTGAGCTTCGATAGCGAGGTGACGATCGGCGTTTCTGTTGTCCGAGGGGGCGGTGTACCGACCGCCCTTGATGATCAGGCAGACGCTGACGTCGACCTGATCGAAAAGCTTCTGCTGTGCGATCCGAGCTTCACACGGTTCGGTCTCGATCCTGGTCTCGACGATGGCAATCCGGATCGCGAGCCGCTCTTCGAGGCAGTGACCGGCATCAGCCGACGCCGGACTTTTCCGCAGGACGGAGAGAAATATTTCGTCGAGGTCCGCCTCGAGCTGTCGTTCCGGACATCCGTGGATTTCGCCCCGCTGCTCCCCGACGACTTCAGGACGCTCGTCCTCAAGGCCCGCCCGCTCGGCACGACCTACAAGACGCCGGAGTCCGGCTTCGTGATCGTCGAGACCACCCCCACCCCCTAGGAGGCCCCCATGGCCGATATCGCCGTCAAGCCGGCGCGGAAGGGCATGAACCTTTCGCATCCGGTCGCTGGCCTGCTGCCCGACGAGGGCGGCCTCTGGCCCGAGGATCAGTTCACATTTCGCCGCCTGCGTGACCGGGACATCGAGCGCGTCAAGGTCGAGGCCGCGGAGGATAAGCCGGCGGAGGTGGCCGAGGAGGTCGATCCCTATCCGGCAGCCGAAGAAGCCGACCCGCTGGAACTCGGGTCCAAGCGCAAGGGAAAGGCCTAAGCGATGGTGTCCTTCAACCAAATCCCCAACGGCTGGAAGCTGCCGCTCGTCTCGATCGAGATCGATCCGTCGCAGGCGGCGACGCCGAACCAGCCGAAATATGCGCTGATCACCGACTACAAGATCGCGGCCGGCACCGGCGTCGCCGATGCGGTGATCGCGTGCGGCTCGGTCGCGCAAGCCCGCGCGCTCGGCGGCATTGGCTCGCCGCTGGCGCAGGCCTTCGAGAAGTTCCAGGCGATCAACAAGAGCACGCCGGTGTTCCTGCTGCCGATCGCCGAGCCTGGCGCCGGGGTGAAGGCGGCGGCCGATCTGGTCGTGACGAATGCGCCGACGGCGCCCGGGACAATCTCGCTGTACATCGCCGGCCAGAAGCTCGCGATCGGCGTGACGGCTTCCGACACCACCACGACGGTTGGGACGAAGATCGCCGCGGCGGTGAATGCGAAGACGACGCTCCCTGTCGTCGCTGTCGCCTCGACTGGCACGGTGACGCTCACCGCGAAGTGGAAGGGTGCGACCGGCAACGATGTTCGCGTCGAGGAGAATGTTCTCGGGCCGAATGGCGGCGAGGTTCGCCCGACCGGCCTCGCGATGACCTTCCCGGCCTCGAACGTCCTCACCGGCGGCACCGGCGTGCCCGACTGGACCAATGCCATCGCGGCGCTCGGAGACGAGCCTTACGACTTCGTGGCGATGGGCCACACGGATACCGGGTCAATCACCGCCTGGGGCACCGAATTCGGCTTCGGCGACTCCGGGCGCTGGGGATGGATGCGCGAGGTGTTCGGCCAGGTCTGGTCCGTCCGCCGCGACAGCTATGCGAACCTGATCAGCTGGGGCCCGAACAACAACAGCCCGGTCATCTCGGTCGAGGCGATCGAGGTCACTTCTCCATCGCCGGTCTGGGAGTGGACGGCGGCCTACGCGGCCCGCGCCGCGCAGTCGATCGTCAATGACCCCGCTCGCCCGCTGCAGACGCTGACCCTCACCGGCATCCTGCCGGCGCCGAAGTCCTCGCGCTTCAGCAAGACGGAGCTTAATGCGCTGGCCGGCGTCGGTCTGGCGATCCAGAGCACGACCGCCGACGGCGTGCCGATGATCCTCCGGGAGCAGACCACCTACCAGAAGAATAGCCTCGGCCAGCCCGATGGCGCCTATGAGGTCGCCACCACGCTCGCCACGCTCGCCGAGATCCTGCGCCGCCTGCGGCTCGCAATCACCGGCAAGTATCCCCGTCACAAGCTCGCCAACGACGGCACGCGGCTTTCGCCGGGCCAGGCCGTCGTCACGCCGAATATCATCCGGGCGGAGATCGTCGCCGAGTACGAGCGCTGCGAGTACGACGGCCTGGTCGAAAACGTGAAGGCGTTCAAGGCGGCGCTGATCGTCCAGCGGAACGGCAGCGACGTGAACCGGGTCGACGTCCTCTATCCGCCGGACCTGATCAACCAGCTGCGCCACCTCGCCGTGCTCGCGCAGTTC
The DNA here is from genome assembly GCF_004341515.1 of Allobosea sp. BK604. Classification (GTDB taxonomy): domain Bacteria; phylum Pseudomonadota; class Alphaproteobacteria; order Rhizobiales; family Beijerinckiaceae; genus Allobosea. The sequence continues at coordinate 171,091 of NZ_SLZF01000015.1, read as the reverse complement.
CGCCTGCAGTATGCCGACGCGGCCGCTGCCTGACGCCAGCCTCTGAACGGAGATCACTCTCATGGCCAAGCGCATCGCTGGCGTCGCCTACTGGAAGGTGGACGGCCGCCAGCTCGCCCTGCGGGGCAACTTCACCATCTCACCGAGCGCGTTCGAGCGCGCCGGCATCGCCGGCCAGGACTATGTCCATGGCTTCTCCGAGGTGCCGCGCGTGCCCTTCATCGCCGGCGATGTCTCGCTGGTCGAGGGGACGTCAGTCGAGGACATCGACTCGATGGTCGACCAGACCGTCACCGCCGAGCTCGCCAATGGCGACGTCTGGGTTCTCCGCAATGCTTGGCGAGCGAATGCATCCGAGATCAATGCCCGCGAGGGCCAGTTCGCAGTTCGCTTTGAAGGCGAATCCTGCACGCAGCTCTGAGGTGACCCGTGGCTGAAGACACCGGCGGGATGACCTTCCCCCTGCACAAGAAAATTGAGGCGCACGGCGAGACGATCGCCGAGCTCAAGCTCCGCGAGCCGACGGCCCTCGATATCATCGAGGTCGGCAACCCGGTCCGCCTCGATGGCGCGAACAACACCATCTTCCACGACGATCGGAAGATGCAGCACATGATCGCGCGGCTGGCGAACGTGCCGCCGTCTGCAGTGGCGCAGCTGGCGCCGAACGACTTCGTGGCAATCGGCTGGGCTCTCACCCCTTTTTTCGGAGCGGGCTTGGCGGGGACCTGATCAAGCTGGTGATGACGCTGAACAAGAGCCACGGCGGCGGGATGCTGGAGTGGCTCCTCGGCTTGTCCGTTGAGGCTCTGGTCGAGCTTCAGAAGCACACAGCTGCGTGGCTCGACGAAATCGCACCAGAGGACGGCGCCTGAAATGCCGAACCCCGCGGAAATCGCCGAGCTCATGGTGAACGGCTCGATCTATCGCGACTGGGAGACGGTCACGGTTCAGCGTGGCTTTCAGCAGACCGCGTCGATCATGACCTTTGCTGCGGCGTCCCCGATCGAGAGCGGGACATGGGCCGGGCAGAAGCTCAAGATTGGAGACCGTTGCACGTGCCGCCTCGCCGGCGTCGAGGTCGCCAACGGTCTGCTCGCCACCCGCCAGGTCGTTTACGACGCGCGTAGTCACGCCCTCCAGGTGCAGGCGTCATCCAAGACCGCGGACTTGGCTTATGCCTCTGTGGCTCAGTCCGGCGGGTTCAAGAACAACACGCTCAGCGGCATTTCCAACAACCTGCTCAAGCCACATGGCATTAAGTTTCGGATCGACGGGAGCCCGGCCGGCGCCGAGAAGCCCTTTGCGAGGTTCCATGTCCAGCCTGGCGAGACCGTCGTCAGTGCGATCGCCCGCCTCTGTCAGATGCGCAACATCTGGCTGACGGACGACGAGAAGGGCAACCTCGTCGGCAAGCGGCTGGACCGCAGCGAAGGCCCCATGGCTCATCTGGAAGAAGGCCGGAACATCAAGTCGGCGATGTCCATCATGTCGGCCGAGAACATTCACGACAGGATCAGCGTACTCGGCAGCCAACCCGGCAATGACCAGCGCTGGGGCGATCAAGCGCGCGATTCGTCAGCCTCGGTAAGCAATCCGGAGGCTCTGAAGAATCGGGCGCTCATCGTCCGGTCCCCCGAGCCGGGCGACGCCGACGACATGAAGATGCATGCCGAGTACCTCGCCGCCGAGAATATCGCGACGATGATCCAAGCAGAGATCACGGTTCAGGGGTGGCACGATCCCGAGGGCGCTCTCTGGATCAAGAGCGTCGGGAAGAATGTCACGGTGAAGTCGCCGATGCTGTTCCCATCAGGATCCAAAGTGCTCGCGATTCAGGGGATTACGCATCGCCAGACCAGCCAGGCCGGGACCGAGACGGTGTTGAGCCTCATCCTCCCCGCGCTGCTGAAGGGCGCGGATCGCATCGACGCCAGCGGAAACGCCGAGGGGGGCGCCCCGCCCGTCAGCATGACCAAACCGGCTCAGCCCGAGCCCTCCGACGTGGTCTCGCTCTGATGGTATCCCGCGCCACACTCGAAGCCTCGAACGACGATCCGAAGCTACAGGAGGTCGATCTCAACCTCTCGCATGACGAGAAGGCGCGCGGCGTGGAGCACGTCCAGCCCTATGGTTTCAGCTCCCGGCCGGTAGCGCCCTCGAAGGAATCGGACGGCAGCACGAAGCGAGCCGAGGCCTTCGTCGTGCACCCGGACGGGTCGCGCTCTCATCCGGTTGCACTCGTCATAGCGGATCGGCGCTTCCGCCCGAAGGGTATGAAGGCCGGCGAAGTCCAGGTTCACGATAACCAAGGCCAGAGCGTGCATCTCGCCGAAGATGGCATCGTCGTGAATTCTCCGAAGAAACTGACCTTCAAGGTCGGGGACAACGCTTCCATCACCATGAACGCCGACGGCACGGTCACGATCCGCGGCTCCGCGATCAAGTTCGAGCAGGGCTGAGGCGCTCAGATGTCAGAATGGCGCGATCGGCTACGGCCCGCCTCGTTCAGGGGCGTTGAATTCCATGTCGAGCTCGGCGCGCGCAGCGGCGGCCGGCGTCTCGCTCCGCACGAGTATCCGAAGCGGGACGATCCCTACACGGAGGATATGGGCCGACGCGGCCGGGCCTTCTCCGTGATTGGGTATCTGATCGGCCCGGTCTTCACCGCCGACCGCGACGCGCTCATCGACGCGCTGGAGCGGGAGGGCGCGGGGCAGCTCGTTCTGCCTACCGGGCTGTCGATGCGCGTCATGTGCACAACGTACAACAGCGCGGAGCGCCGCGAGCGTGGCGGCTATGTCGAGATCGACATGCAATTCCTCGAGGCCGGGACGCAGGAGCCCCTACGCACCTCGGATGACACCCAGGCCAAGGTGACGGAGAGCGCCGAGAAGGCGAGCGCCAGCACAACCGCGACAGCGAACGAGACCATATCGGTCTGAAGGCATAAACGATGGCCGACGAAAACCTGAGGCTCCGGGCCGAAGTCGTTGACGCGTTCTCCGGCCCTCTGCGCACTCTGCGGAGCATGCTGCAGGGCGTCAGCTCGGCAGCGCCGACAGAGAAGCTCAAGAGCGGCATGGAGGGCGCCACGCGCGCCGCCACGGCCTTCGGACGCGAGATCAACAACACCGTCACCCCCGCTCTCAATGCCGCGGGTATCGCAGGTCTGACGGTCAGCGGCGTGCTTGCCGGTGTCGGCTTGGCCGTCCGTTCGTTCACCGGCGCGACTGCCGGTCTGGCGCTGCTCTCGCGCGAGACCAACATGACCGTGCAGAGCATGCGCGTGCTTGAGGAGGTCGGGAAGCGGTTCAACGTTGCTCCCGAGGCGATGCAGCAGACGTTTCGCCAGTTTGCCGAGAACAGCCGATTGTTTCGGAAGGGGCTGGGCGACACGTTCACGTGGCTCAACAGCCAGGGCGGCGTGACCAGCCGCTGGGCGCAGCAGCTTCGGGCCGACCTCAACGCCGGCCTCAATCCGGACGAAGCCTACAAGCGATCGCTGCAGTTCATGCGACGGATCCGCGATCCGATCGAGCGTGGCCTGTTCGCGGAGCGCCTCTTCGGAAACCGGCAGCTTGGGCTCCTCGGCAGCGAGGACATCGGCAAACTGATCGATGATGTCGAGAAGAAGCTCGGCCAGCTGCCAAAGGGTGCGGTCGAGTCCGCGATGGAGCTCAAGCGATCCTGGGACGATTTCATCACGTCGATGGTTCGCATGCGCGACACCGCGGCGGTCACCATCCTGCCAATGCTGAAGGATATCACGGACGCCACGGAAAAGTGGCTGAACAATCCGGAGACGAAGACCGGCATCAAGGCTTTCTTCCACGAGATTGAAGAGGGCGCGAAAGCCGCCTTCAGCTCGGTCAAAACCTTCGTTGATGTCCTGAATGCGGTGCGCGAAGGTCGGTTCTTGGACGCGGTGAAGCTGCTCAATAGCAAGCCCGTGTTTGCGCCATCCGTTCAGAACAGCGTGCCGTTCATTGGCGAGATGGGCCGCGGCGACACCGGTCCGCTGATCGAGCGCCGCGACCAACTGCGCCGACAGATCGACGTCATGGACAACCTGATCTCTCGAAAGGAGAGCGAGCCGGATCCGCTCGGAAACGGCAACATGACCGCGAGTGAGGAACGCCGGAAGCGCGACCGGCTCATTCAGGAGCTGGAGGCGCTGACCCGCGAGCTCGAGCAGCTGCGCAAGGATCGAGCCGCCGACGCGACGGTACAGCAGCAGAGCCTGACGGGCGACGGGTCCTTCGGAGGCGCTCGGCTGCAGCTTGCCGCCCTCGGTGGCGTCGCCCAGGCCGGCCGGATGAGCGGCATCAGCGTGCCGCGTCTCGGTGGCGTTGGGGGCGCACAGGTTGGCGCCGGTGGCTCGCGTTCTTGGCGGAACAACAACCCCGGCAATCTCGAATATGGACCGTTCGCCCAGTCGATGGGCGCAACCGGCACGGATGGGCGGTTCGCAATTTTCCCCGACTACGCGACGGGCCGCCGAGCTCAAGAAAAGTTGCTCTTCGAGTCGAAGAACTACCGAGACCTCAACCTCGGGCAGGCAATCAATCGGTGGGCGCCGGGTTCGGAGAACAACGTGCCTGCCTACCTCCGCGCCCTGGGGGGCTTCGATCCCAGCAAGCCGATGAGCGCTTACACGCCGACGGAACGCTCGCGTCTGCTGGATGCCATGCAGCGACATGAGGGCTGGCAGGTCGGCGACCCATCGGGCCTCAGGATCAAGCCCGGACAAGGATTTTCCGGGGGAGGAGTGCATGGCGGAGTGCTCGATATCGCGCGCTCCATCCAAGCAATGGGAGGTATCGAGCGGTTCACGGCCTTCAACGATCGATATCACGCAGGCACGCGTTCGCGGCACGCTCAAGGGCTGGCGGGGGATTTCACACTCACCGATCCCCGGCAGAGCGCTGCGATGGCGGAACGAGTTCGCGAGATGCTTCGAGCGTCGGGGCTGCGAGACGGGAAAGACTTCAGCGTCCTCGACGAATATACAAATCCGTCAGCCCGGGCGACGGCCGGTCACTTGCATTTCGAGCTGAAGAGCCGAGAGGCAGCGGAGGCCTACAGGCGCCATGTGCAGCGGGAACGTCGCGAGCGGGAAAACGCCGATCGTCGGATGGAGGGCGCCGCAACGCTCGACGTCAATTTCCGGAACGCCCCGGCTGGGATGTCGACGAGCACGTCGATGAGCGGCATGTTCAAAGATATCCGCCTTCGGCAGGTTGTTCGGCCTCCGAAGGCGGGCGTCGATATCTGACGAGATCAATCTTGGATTTCGTCCCTGAAGTGATCGATCAGGTCACGGCCGACAAGCGGATTACCGTCGGCCGTGGCGAAATTGATCAGGACCGATCCAGCCGCGAAAACGCTCGCTTGATAAGCGAAAACCAGCTTGTGGGGCGGGTCGCCATAAAGCCCGCGCCTGGTGCAGACGATCCACATCTGCTTATCTCGGACGGTTTCCGTAACCTCGCAATCGTTCTTTGATTGGTCGTGGCCGATAAGCCAGTCTCGAACAGTGCCGGCGGGCTTCGCCATGCCTTGAGGATCGTAGATCGAGAGCGGTGCGCCGACTTTGCTGACGATCGGGTCTTTCTTCCACGGAGTGCCGGCGGCGAAGGCGGTTCGCTCCTGGCCAACCGCGCCGCCTGAAGCGAGCACCGAGAGCCCCACGAGGGCGGCTGAAAGAAGACGCATCCCAACTTTCTCCCGATTCCAAGCTCGCGTTGCGGTTGCGAGCGTTCAAATCTAGTCACGCTTCTGCGGCTGAGGCCACCAAGATGATTGGCCCATGCGGGGCGGTCCCTCGTACATCGGCGGCTCGATCTTCTGAGGGGTGACGGCCTGCTGCTTCACCGCACGGATCAGCTCCTTGTGCTGCACGTCGCGACGGGTCCGGTTGGACGCGCTGATCGCGATGAATAGCGCAGCAAACCAACAGAGCACGGCGAGAAGAAAAGCCGGAAGCGCCAGCAACACACTGATTGTGTTCAATGTGCCCACGCCAAGGAACGGCAGAAAGCGTCGCGCTCCGAAAACGGCAATCAAGGTCGGGAGATACATCACTGCGAGAGTGATTACCCCGGCGCCCGCAATGGTGTCGTTCATTCGAAATCCCCCCGGAAGCGTCATCATGCCGAAGACTTTCAGCGATGCAAGAACTGGTGGCAAATGGCCTTAACTGCAATCTCTGAGACAGTTGCGCTGATTGCCCGCGTCGGAGCGGCACTGATCGATGCGACTTCGGCCGATGATGCGGATCTCGCCGCCGATGTGCGACGGTCCGTGGGAGACTTGGTCGATCGTGCCGAGCTCCACATCCGTCAGAAGACTATGGGGACCGCGCTCGACGCCGCCTTTCGGGCCGCATCCATCGCGGGGGCCGATTTCGACAGCATGGATCGGGTGCGGGCGCTGGCTGAGAGCGTCAGCCTCACCACGAAGACGGGGCAGGCCGGCAGGATCGCCTGCATCCGCTTCGCATTGATCGGCATGGCGACGGCGCTGGGCGAAACCAACTTCCGAAGCCGCGAGGACGTTCGCGCTGCGTCGAGCCGGATCAGCTCGGCATTCTCGCCGGCAATCGAGATTGCTGCCGACAGCGGGGACAATGTCGGGTACCGGGACTTTGTCGCGCTCCATGCGGCAGTGACGCGGGACCTCGCGATGCGCGGGCGACCGTTGCCGCAGATGGTGCCTTACTCCTATGCGCGAGCCATGCCTACGCTCACTCTCTCGCAAAGGCTGTACGGCGCGGGTGATCGAGCCGATGAGCTCGGCTCCGAAAACAAGGTCATCCACCCGCTCTTCGCGCCAGCGCAGGGCCGAGCACTGTCCGCCTGATGGCCTTCGCTCATCGCCACGGGGACGTCCGCAACTGCGGCGCGACCACAATCGTCTCCGGACAGGGGCATGTCACGGTGGACGGGAAGCTCTGGGCGGTCGAGGGCGATCAGAACAGCCACGGCGGCGGGGCACTGATCACCTCGCACGCCTGGCTGACCATCAACGGCAGAGGGGTGATCGTCGTCGGCGACCACGCAGCACCTGATGCTCTCTGTCCAATCCCGCCGCACTGCGATCCCATGGCGGTCGGCTTCAGCTCTCTCGTGGATGTGGCATGACCGATATCCGCATCGTCCAGATCGTGACGCCGGAAGCGGTAACGCTCGATTGGCTGCTGACGCCCACCGGCGAGCTCGACACGACGCAGGAACTGGCAACGGCCGCGACCGTCGCGCTGGGCACGGATCGCTTGGCGCTGCCAGCGGACGTCTTGCCTGATCCGAACGATAGCGACCGGCGGGGCTGGTGGGGCGATCTCGATGCCGAGGTCATCCATGACGGGTGGCCGATCGGCACGCGCCTCTGGCTGATGTCCCGGGATAAGATCACGGGCCCCGAGGCTCGCCAGGGTTCGACGATCGCCAGGGCTGAGGAATTCGTCCGGGAGGCGCTGCAGCCCTTCGTCGATCGGCAGATCGCGACCAGCGTCGAGGTACGCGCTGAGCGGACCGACACCGGCCGAATCGATGTGCTGGCCACCTTCTACCGCGGCGCACAGCCGGCGATAGCGCTTCGCTATGCGGATCTCTGGACCGAGATCGGAGCCTGATCACCCATGCCATGGACCACGCCAACACTCGCTGAACTGCGAGGGCTGAATCGCGACTTCATCGCGGCGTACCTGCCGGGCGCAGATGCCAGCGTGCCGAACTCGGTGCTGCGCGTGCTGAGCGATGCGAATTCGGGCCTCGCTGCGCTCACGCTGCAGTATCTCGACTGGCTGGCGCGTCAGCTCATGGTCGACACCGCCGAGCGCGAATGGCTGGACCGCTTCGGCCAGATCTGGCTCAGCGGGCGCAAGGCCGCGACCTTCGCCGAGGGCACTGCGCTTCTGCAGGGCATCGCCGGCACGGATGTCCCTTCCGGAACCCTGCTCGCCGCCGGGCCGGTGGAGTACGAGACGCTCGCGCTTGCGACGCTGACCGGAAGCCCAACGTCCGTCGCCGTCCGCGCGCTGACGCCCGGTCTCGTCGGAAATCAGACGGCAGGCGCCGGCCTGACGGTGTCGACCGCGATCCCCGGTCTCGATGCGGCCGCCACCGCGGGCACGATCGCCGGCGGCGTCGATGCCGAGAGTGATGAAGACCTTCGAGGTCGAATCCTAGATCGCATCCGCAAGCCGCCGATGGGCGGCGACGCCGACGACTATGTCGCGTGGGCGCTCGAAGTCCCGGGCGTCACGCGGGCTTGGACATCGCCAATGGAGATGGGCGCCGGAAGCGTGACGGTTCGGTTCATGATGGACGAGTTGCGCGCATCGAACGACGGCTTCCCGCTGCCGGAGGATGTCGAGGCCGTTCAGGCTCATATCGATGCGTTGCGCCCAGTCTCGGTCAAGGACCTGTTCGTTCTGGCTCCGATTTCAGAGCCTATCAACTTCACCATCTCCGGTCTGGTGACCGATAGCGCGGAGACGCGCTTCAACCTGGAGGCTGCTGTCGCTGCCATGCTCAATGAGCGCGCGCGACCCGCTTACGCCCTGAACGGGGTAGCTCAGGATGCTCAGACGATCCATCGCGAATGGGTCAGCGCGGCGGTCTTGTCCGCATCTGGCGTCGAAAGCTTCAACCTCACCATGACCGACCACGTCATGCCCTCCAAGGGGCATATCGCCGTCCCTGGAACCGTGACCTATGCCTGATCAGCACGTCCAGCGCAGCGGAGCCGACTACGCCGAGGCGCTGGCCGCACTCCTTCCGCCGGGCCCGGCTTGGCCGCGGGAGACAGGCACGGCGCTCATGGGGCTCGTGGCCGGCCTCGCCGAGATCTGGGGCGATCGGGTCGACGCGAGAGCGGCCGACTTGCTTGAGCGAGAGAGCGATCCGCGCGCGACGATCGAGTTGCTTGAGGACTGGGAGCGGATGGCCGGACTGCCGGATGCCTGCCTGGCCGAACCTCTCACGATCGGCGATCGCCAGCGGGCATTGGTCGCTCGGCTGACGATGCTTGGCGGGCAATCGCGGGCCTTCTTCATCGGCCTCGCCGCGTCGCTGGGCTATGAAATCACGATCACCGAGCATTCGCCGTTCATGGCCGGCATCTCGCATGTGGGGGACACCCGATATGACGATGCCCCGGATTTCCGTTGGGAGATCGGCCCCGCTGAGGTCCGGTATTACTGGAACATCCATATGGCCGCGGCTCGGCTGACGTGGTTTCGCGCCAACGCTGGGCAGGCTGGTGTCGATCCGCATCTGCGTATTGGCCTGGCGACGGACCTCGAATGCCTGATCCGTCGCTTCAAGCCGGCCCACACCGAAGTGTTCTTCGACTATACCGGCATCGATCCGCTTGGGCCGATGACCGGGACGCCCTGACGCCCGGAGCCTTCTCACATGGAATACGTTGCACCGTACGGGTCGCTCGACCCGAACGCGCCCTATGTCAATGGCAACCCCTCCACCGGGCAGATGGGGTCGATCCCGCCAGCTGCTGCATTTGAGCATCCGCAACGGGAAATCTTGGCCCTGATTGCGGCTGCTGCCCTCACCCCGGCTGGCGCCGATTTATCTCAGCTTCTGCGAGCCGTTCGGAAGTTTGGCGGCGGCTATTTCGTGCCGGCTGGAACAGCCAACGCGATCACGATCACGCCGTCACCGGCCTTTCAAAACTTGACGCAGCTTGTCGGCGTCCCGCTCCGCATCGTCGCGGGCGCTACGAACACCGGCCCCGCGACGCTCAACGTCAACGGCCTCGGAGCGCTGGCGATCCAGAGGCGCAACGGCGCCGCGCTGACGGCCGGCGACATCGTCATCGGGCAGATTTTCCAGGTCACTTATAACGGTACGATCTTTCAGCTCGTCACTCAGCTGGAGACGTTCTTCGTCACGCAGGCCTTCGCGGGCGCGGGCGGCCAGGCGGGCTTCTCTGGCTCGCTCGTCGTCCCGACCGGTGTGACCCGCATGTTCATCCGCGCCTGGGGAGCGGGAGGCGGCGGCGGCGGCGCGGTCTTCAACGCGTCGGGCGGCGGCGGTGGTGGCGGTGGCTATGCGGAAAATTGGTTTCCAGTATTGCCGGGCGCAACCCTGACTATCCAGGCCGGTACCGGAGGGGCGGCAGGCGGCTCGGGACTTGCGGGAGGTAACGGTACCGGCTCGTTCGTTTCGGCCGTTGCTGGACCTGTTACGGGCGTGTTCCTGTCGGCCGGCGGCGGCGGCGGCGGCGGCGGTGCGGCATCTGCCACAACGGTCGGAGCCTTCGGCACCGGCGGAACCACGTCCGGCGGGTCGTTTCAGCCTGCTGGTGGCGCAGGCCAAGCCGGCCAGGTGATTGGTTCAAACTACTACGGCGGCTTTGGCGGCGCGTCGCCCCTAGCGGGTGGCGGCGGCTACCCCTCCGCGCAGGGTGCAATCTTCGGCTCTGGCGGTGGCGGCGGCACGAGCAACACCGCCGCGCCCGGCACCGGGGCCGGTGGCCTCGTTACGATCTCCTGGTGAGGATTGACCATGTTCGCGATGATCGATGAGAGCGGCCGCGTTTGCGAGCTCTTTCAGGACAACCCTGGGGTATGGCCCGCGCCCCAGCGGCTTGTCGACGTTTCAGGCGTCGAGGGCATCGCCGAGAATTGGACGATGGACGAGGCAGGGGCTTTCCATCCGCCCCCAGCATCTCCGCCGATCGACCTGCTCGCCTATGCTGCCGATCGGCGCTGGCGTCAGGAGGTCGGCGGGATCACCATTTCCGGCGTGCCGATCGCGACCGACGATCGAAGCAAGATCATGATCATGGGCGCGCGCGTCGCGGCGGAGGCCGATCCGGATTGGTCGACCATCTGGCACGGCGCTGATGGGGGCACATATCCGATCGACGCGGCGGCGATTGTCGCGATCAGCGACGCCGTACAGGCCCATGTCAATCAAGGCTTTGCCACCTTCGCCGAGGTGAAGGCCGAGATCGAAGCCGGCGAGATCACGACTCCTGAAGAAGTAGACGCCGCTTTCGACTGACGGCTCGCCTAGCTAGCCGCCCCGGCTCCTTTCTGGGCGCTACTGTGGTGCGCTTCCTCGTAGTGCCTGGTGTGCCTCGAGCTGTTCCGTCAGCAGACGGGTCATGTGCGCAACCTGGTCTATCGGAACCAGAAACGAGACCGGTCCATATGCGGGGTGGTGGAAGCTCAGAGATGTGGCCTCACCAATCAACTCCGGCTGTACATGCCACCGCCTGTTAAAGGCGCTCTCTATCGTTACGCCCTCAAGTGCTGGCTGATCTCGCTCTTCCGTCATCATGGCGTGCACCTTGCCGAGGCTCTGAATCAAAGTCAGCAGCTGTTCGGCCTCAAGCGTCAGTGAACCGCTTACGCCGCTCGGTGGCATGAATTCGACAGTAACGGTGCGCCGGTCCTCGCTGACAGCGATGCGCAGCCGTTCCTGAGTCTGGATCATCTGATCCCCCTATTGCCAATGGAGTTTTATCATGGACACGACCGCTGTGCAGCGGGCGTTGCTTTCGCTTGGCTATGACCCTGGGCCGGTCGACGGGCTGCCGGGCAGGAAGACGACGGCGGCCGTGGTCGCGTTCCAGCGCGCCGCGGGGCTCAAGCCGGACGGCGTTGTGGGGCCACTCACCACCGCAGCTCTGGCCAAGGCAGCGCTAGCCAAGGGCGGACCGGTTCAGGTTGTGCCCGGAAGCAATGACCCTGGCAGCGGCGGGGGCGGCGGCCTGCGCATCGTGCCGCTCGACTGGATGCCAGCGGCCCAGATGAGCCGCCTCATAGTCCACTGGACCGCCGGCAACCATACGGCGTCAGGTCTCGACCGCAGCCACTATCATATCCTCGTCGAGAGCGATGGAAAGCTCGTCCGCGGCATCCCTTCCATTGCGTTGAACGATGCACGGGGCGCGAAGACCGGCTACGCCGCGCACACGCTCAACTGCAACACGGGCTCAATCGGGGTCTCACTCTGCTGCATGGCCGGCGCCGTCGAGAAACCCTTCAAACCGGGCAGCGCGCCGATGACGAAGGTGCAGTGGGACGCTGTCCCGGCCGTCGTCGCTGATCTGTGCCGGCGCTACGGCATTCCGGTCACGCCCAAGACCGTGCTCTCGCATGCCGAGGTCCAGGCCAATCTCGGCATCAAGCAGAAAGGCAAGTGGGATATTGCGCGGCTAGCGTTCGACCCTTCGATCGTCGGCGCGGCCGCGTGCGGTGATTTGCTCCGGCGCCAGGTTCAAGCGGTCCTCTGACGGGGCTGGTGTCGGTTCATGAGGTAGCAAGATTGGGTCGGCGCTAAGGCCAACACCCAGGCGCCTCAGCGTACCGCAAATTCTCTTCTTGTAATCGTACCATGTCCCGATTTCCGCGCGACACGCGGCGCAGCGGACCACCGCGACATCCGAGAGTTTTGTCGGCAGGGACACCGCCGGCGAGCCGCAACCGCTGCATTCAAACTCGGTACCAAAACCCATAGCCGCTCTCTCCGCAGCAATTACGCGGATGAGTGGCTTCGGTTCCCGCAGCGGCCGGGCCAGCCGCATCCCCATAATCGGAGCATCATCATGAACCGTATCGTCCTGGCGCTCGTCGCCTTGGGCGCGCTGGCGCTTGCCGGCTGCCAGAGCCTCAACAACCCCGGCGCCTGGGGCCAGATCGCCGCCGGCGTCGGCGCGATCGTCGGCGAGACCTCGATCGACCCTCGAATCGAGAAGGTCAGCGCCAAGCTCGCCGAGCAATGCGCGACCGTGCAGACCGCCGCGCTCGCGGTCGACCTCCTCTCCCCCTCGAAGGTCCAGCAGGCCGCCCAGGACGCGCGGATCGCCGTCGCGACCTTCTGCGCCGCGCCGCCTCGGAGCGTCAGCGAGGCGCTCGCTTCTTTGGCCAGCGCCTACGCCGCCATCGCGGCGGCCCGCGCCGGCCGCTGAGCTTCTGCGCAACGAAGATCATCAAGGAGCGCATCATGTTCACGATGGAGCAGTTCTGGAGCCTCGTCCGCACGCTCCTCCAGACCGCCGGAGCGGCGCTGGTGACGCGCGGCTATATGGACGACGGATCAATGCAGATGATTGTGGGCGCGACCATGACGCTGCTCACAACCGGCTACAGCCTTTACATCCGCCGCAAGGCCGGACTGGTCGCGTCGGCCGCGGCGCTGCCTGAGGTGATCGACGTCAAGCTGAAGCCGACCGACGCCGGCCAGGCGATCAAGGAGCAGGTGGCCGATCCTACGGTACAGGTCGCGAAATAGGCCGGGGCGATGGTCATCCTGCGCGTCTATCGCGGCATCCACGACCACTTTCCCGCGCGGCGCTCCGAATGGGTGCTGGCCGGGATCATGGTCGTGTGGGGCTGGATCCTGTTCGGGCCGGATGAGACCTTTGCGCGGTCGGTGTCGTGGGCCCAGATGGCCGCTCTGGCCGGCGAGGGTACATGGGCGGTCTGGGCGATCGCGACGGGCGTGTTCCGCTTCGCGGCTCTGATCGTCAATGGCACCTTCCATGACACCTGGTACGGCCGTTGGTCGCCGCACGTGCGCATGGTGGCTTCGTTCCTGTCCTGCTTTCTCTGGCTCCAGATCACCTTCGGCCTGTTGGCCGCCGAGACGACGACGACTGGCCTTGCCGTCTATCCCGGCCTGCTCGTGCTCGACCTCATGAACGTGGTCGCTGCCGCGTCAGACGCCGCCAAGATGGACAAGGCCCGGGATGATGGACCTTAGCTCGCTGACTGTCGAAAACGTCGCCGCGACCATCGGTGTTGGTATCGTTGCTGCCTGGCTGGCGGCGGCGAAGTACCTCAAGGAGCGGAAAGCGCCGCCTCAGCCTAACGCGGCCGATGTCGTCGTTGCCGGCGGCACGATCGCCGACATGGGGCCATTCCGCGCGATCGCCGCCGCGCAGGAGAAGACGGCAGCGGTGAACGAGCGGATCGCCGTCGCACTGGAAGCGATCCGCGATCTCCTGCTCGAGCGTGCCCAGGACGAAGAGAAGGAAGAGGAAATCGTGCGACGGGCCGAGATTATGGCGCAGCAGATGTTGCGCGAGCTCGGGCCGAAGCGGGCACCCATCAATCGCCGGCGAAAGCCGCCCTGAGATTGCCGGGCAACACCGCCTCACTGCGCGCCCTCCCAACCAGCCGCCTTATTTCGCTGGGGATTTCGGGGACAACCGTCACCTATGGCATTCAACCCTACCTAGGGCTGTATCCAGGACCAATCCCATTGGTAAGGTGGGGTTCGGAGGGCTGGGATAACTCCGGGCCGGCATTTCAGAATCAGTGGCCGGCGTCATCCTTCGGGGTGGCGCCGGCCTTTTTCGGTTGGCTTCATCCGGATCTCAGATACGCTGCAAAGGCGTCGCCGGTGAGCAAAGGGGAACTGCTTCGGTCCTCCCTCCCCAGCTCTTCGGAGCGGAAACCTACCGCGCACGGGCGACGCAACCGGCTTTTGAGACCCTTACATTTTGGCCCGGTCTCGCTTCGGCGGGGCCGGGCCTTTTCGCGTCAGGAACATGCTAGGCCAGCGCGCGTTTTTCGGCAGTCCCTTGCATCACCATGAACTCCCGGTCCCCTCAGCTTCGGCTGGCGGGGGCTTCCTTGTTTCGCCCGGTCCATCTTCTGGCTCCGCGGGCTTGCTGGAAAGTCGGCGTAGATGATTAAGGGTCGCTTCCAGCCTGAAGCGGGTGAACTCTCCCTGCGCCCTAGAGTACTCGGCGCTGAGATGGCCTTCGACAGTCTGCCAGGTCGCCGCTCCATCCCGGAGCATGACTGCCAGTATGGCGTCCTTGACCCCGAAAATGGTGTTCGCCTCGTCAGCAAGAATCTTCTTGAACCTCTGCGTTCCGTCCTCCTCCTGACGGTCGAACGCGCCTCGTTGCTGATCCGAATAGTCGTTCATCCTTCTCTCCAGGCATATACGAACGGCGGAGATTTAGGTCCCGATCGGCGACCGACAAGGGGCTGAAAGCGGCCCCTTGAACTCGCCGCACGCGATCACAAAATCATCCGCGCGAATGCTCTTCGCGTCGTCGAAAGGAGTGAATTGGGAGAGCGCAACAATGACGAAACAAGCAGTTATTCCCGCCCTCGCGGGTACCCCGGTTCGAGACAATGCTCTTGACAGATTGCTGCATCCGGATCGCTTTTTTGCCGGGCCGGCTGACGTGGTCCAGGCCACCCACCTGAACGTTGCCGAGAAGCGCGCAATTCTTGCCTCATGGGCTTCAGATGCGTGCGCCGTGGAGTCCTGCCCGACGCTTCGCCACCCACGATATGTCGCTGATCCAGTCAGCTTTGACGATGTCATGGACGCGCTGGAGCAATTGGACCGGCTCCCAAGCCTGGCTCACTGCGACGGATATGGCGATGGAGTCAAAGCGGCCAATCAGGAAAATCTGCCTGTGTGAGGGTCGCGGCAATGTCTTCCATCGACTTTGGCCCAGGTCGTGGGCTTCCCACACGCCACGTTCTTGAGCGGGCTCTGGCGGTCTCACTGCTATTTGCATCAGCCGCGTTGATATTGGGGGTCGTCGTAAGCTGATTTACGGCTCGATCGTCTCCGGCGTTCAAGGCCCGCTTTCGGACCGCACGCCCGCAGGCTGAAACAATCGCGGCGATGCAGAGTCCAGCTCGCAGTCTCTTGAATGCCATGACTTGGCCCGCCGTTCCGAAAGGAGCGGCGGGCTTTTTCGTTTGGAACCCGTACTGAGCGCCAGCGTTTCGCGAGCGGGATGCCAGTCCCACGTCATGAGACTATGCCCCGTCGGCTCGCGCCGGCGGGGCCTTTTTCGCGTTCAGGCTATTGTGACGGGGGCTGCCGCTTGCATTCAACACCAGGGCGGGTCGACGCGGTCCGTTGAGTGGATGATTGTCTCTCCGCAGTCGAGGCAGCGATAGCGCGTTTCGCTGCCGCCGCCGAACATGTGGCCGACATCGGGTCCACGATGCTCCACGACCAGCCGGCTATGGGGCTTATCGTGGCGCCTCTTTCGGACCTGCTCAAGACAAAGAACGCAGGGCTTGGCAGGAGCAGACCTCATGATCGCCGTGCTGGTCATGCTGCTCGCGGCTTCCGTGGTCCCGCAATCAGCTTGGGAAGATACTCCAGAGCTACGCTGTCGCGTCTGCGGAAATATTCCCCAGCGTGCTCCGGCAGCCAGACGTCGACGACGTGCGCGCGGAAGTCAGCAAGGAGATCGTTGGGGTAAGCCTTCGCCGGAACTCGGCGTCCATCCGGATACCTATGCCAGTAGGTGGGAAGCTTGTCGGTATCCAGGCCCTTTTCCTTGCGAAGCCAATCGCAAAAGAGCCTGCCTGATGAGATATCGGGCACCATCTTGGCGGGGAGCCTGTATCCCATCGCTTCCAGCGGGGCGATCAGCAAGATCGACAACTCCGCCAACACTGAGAAATGCCCGTGGGGCACGCTCTCGTTGTTCTCGATATAGCGCTGCAGGTGGTAGGGAAGCGCACTCTTGCCGGTCGGTGTGCGACCGGACATCCAATCGGACACCCAACGGCTCACCCTCACGGCAAAGGCAGGGGAGCACCACTGAGCCAGGTTGATCGCAACTTGAGGGTGGACCCAAGTGCCCTGGAGCCGCGGTTCTCCTCCGCTAACTGACTGAACTAGTTCCGTTATGGGAATTCCCATATCGGTCGAGAGGGCGTCGAGAAACTCGGCCGTGGTCTTGAGGCGACGGTAGTCGGCCCAGTTCCGGTTGGCGGCCTGGCACATCGCGGTCGCGTTGATGTAACCATCCTCAGGGCGCTGATAGATAGTTGCTCCCTCCGCCTGATGCGGGATGAGAGCGAGATGGGTCTGCATATAAAGACATCCTTATGTGATGCCTTGAGCCCCTTGACAGAACCGCAGTTATCCCCACTTAAGTGGGACGCGAAACGTTGCGATCCCGCACAGAGTTTCCAAGGCGATGTGCGGACTAAAAGCCGGGGTTGGCGCCCCGGCTTTGCTTTGCGGAGTTGCAAAGCCAGCCCCACATGGTGATGCGGCGAAATTAGTTCAAGTTTCGAAGTAATTTTTCTAGGAACTTTTTTCGGACGCGCGGATTGTTGTTTCCCGCAACCGCTTCAACCGCTCGATCTCGCTGGCAAGCTGCGCCGTTGCCGCATCGCCCCGATGGTGCTTGATGCCCTTCGCCTCGTCGCCTTCACCGCCTTGGACGCCATAGAGCACCGCGCGACGCTTCTCGGCGGGCATGTCGAGCAGATAGGTGACCTCGCATTCGTGGCGCCATTCCTCCGACCAGGTCGAAACCTCGCGGTTGGCGAGCAGGCTGAAGGCCATCGGTTCGTTGGCAGGGTCGCGCGTGGGCATGGCCGAATCTCTCAGTCGATCGGGTTATGCCTTAGCCACTCGTCGAGGGCGGTGACCAGCTCGATCAGCTCGTTCTCTTCAGCGCTGTCCTCGATGCAGCCCGTCAATCCCTGGACATGCTCGACTGCGCGCTCGACATCGCCAGCATGGCGCAAGGGGATCGGCAAATCGGGCATGTCCTTGCGGCTCCTCCGGTTCAGAACAAGCTAACGATGCCAGCTTGTGTTGCCGCACACCAAGAGCCGGGTTCGGCACGCCTCGCTAGAACGGGGCGAACCCGACAACGGCCCATGCGCCGAGCGCAGCGATAATGGCGGCCGCAATCAACAACGCCACTTCGGTGTCCGGTGGTTCAAGCTTCAATTCGACCAATCCGTGCCGGAAACGCGCCGCCGTTCCATGAACGCGGCGATAGCACGCTGGAGTGCGGCCCGCTCCAATGCTTCGGAGGTATCCGCCTGGGCCTCCTCAAGCTCGCGAACGCGCTGCAGTGTCCGTCGGAACTCATCATCTGAATGAATTTCGACGGCGGGCGCTTCTGGTGGCAGAGGTGGCCTGTCCGACATCACTGTGGCCTGTTGAGCTTCGCTTGGGCCGCGCTCGCCTTGGCGAGCAGGCCTTCCAGCTTTGCGAATGCGATCGCGGGGATCTTGAGCTCTAGATTGGCTTCCCCCGGCACTTCAAACAGCAGGATCGCACCCTCGCTAGCGTCCGCGCTGACGATGATCTGTTTGACATCCGAGACTGCAATCACACGGCATGGTTCGTTCTGCATAGGTTCCGCCCCGAAGATCCAAAGACCTGCCTATCAGTTGTCATTGCCTGCAAGGGTTTCAAGAAGGTTGGAACGATTCCGATGTGCCGCCGTTGGCGCTGCGTAGCGTTGCGGAGTTTCAGTCAGTGTGTGCGCGTCGCGTGTTGCGGTCGGGGCCTGTCGCCGAGACCTTGAAGGGACCGGCCGCGCGCCGCTCTGCCGCCGGCCAACGCGCGCTGATCTTCGATCCGATGCCGGAGCGCATCGAGCCGAGCCTGGCGCTTCTCGTCCCGAAGGTACCGGAGGGACCGGACTGGTCCTATGAGGTGAAATGGGATGGCTATCGTCTCGCCGTCCATGTTGAGCCGGGCGGCAAGATCCGCATCATCACCCGCGGCGGCCATGACTGGACCGAGCGCTTCCCGACCGTGGCGAAGGCCGCCGGCCTCCTCGGCGTCGACAGCGCGATCATCGATGGCGAGGCCGTCGTGCTCGATGCTGAGGGCCGGGCCGATTTCTCCGCCCTGCAGAAGGCGCTCGGCGGGCGAGGCGGCAAGCTGCGGGCCGGCGCCGCGACGCTCTACGCCTTCGACCTGCTCTATCTCAATGGCCACGATCTCCGCTCGCTGCGGCTCGATGAGCGTCGCGCGCTCCTCGAGGGCGTGCTCGACGAGGCGGCGGTCCAGGGCATCAGCATGAGCGAGGATATCGACAGGCCCGGCGCCGAGCTGCTCGAGCAGGCGTGTGCGCTCGGCCTCGAAGGCATCATCGCGAAGAAGCGCAGCGCCCGCTATCGCTCTGGCCGCTACGGCGAATGGGTCAAGATCAAGTGCGTCCAGAGCGAGACGTTCCTGATCATCGGTTATGAGCCGTCGACCGCGGCGCTGGGCGGCATCGGGCGCCTGCTGCTAGCTGCACGCCAGGGCGACGGCTTGGCCTATGTCGGCGGCGTCGGCACTGGCTTCGGTGAGGTCGGTGGCCGGGCCCTGAAGCGGATGATGGACAAGCTGGTGATCGAGACACCGGTGATCAGGCTGAAGCGAAAGGGCGCGAAATGGCTGACGCCGGCGCTGGCGGCCGAGATCGAGTTCCGCGGATGGACCGACGAGCCAAAGCTGCGGCATGCGTCGTTCAAAGGGCTGCGCGAAGAGGCTGAGATGGGGGATATCTACACTCTCGACTAGCGGCGGGCGCCCCGCTGCCGGAGCCAATGCTTGTGGGCCGGCGAATTTCGCTCGCGCTCTTCGTTCTCGCGGCGCTTCTGGCGCGACCTCTCATATTCCTCGTCGGTCCAATGGGCGCGGAACTGCGGCCAGAGCTCCATCACCTTCCCCTTGGCGGCTTCGAAACTGGGGGCCATGGCGTTGAACTTGCCGTCATAGATCGGCAAGTATCCCGTTCCCTGGATGATGACGCGCCAGCGCCCCATCGCTGACGATGTGTCATGAAGGATACGAGCGATCTGCTCGCCTTCCTCATCGAAAACCAGATAGTCGTCTTCGATCTCGCCCGGCCAGGTGTGCCGGAGCGTATATCTGTGCTCACGGGTCAAAACGGGATTTCTGGGAGCTCCGAGACAGCAAGGTTCCGGCCGCGCATGCGCCTGACGATGCCGCGCTCGAGCAGCGTCAGGCTCTCGCCGTCCTTGAGCTCGACATGCTCGATCGCCGCCACGGCCGCGTCCCTGAGCCAGCACCGCGCGATTACCTGACTGGCCCCTTTCTGCCGTGACAGTTCAACCGTCCAGGGCGCCGTCTTCCTACGCGACATGATGGCCTCCTTGACTCCGTACCCCTCTCGAATGTTCTTATTACGTTCTCATTTTCCAGAGAGTCAAATGCCACTCGCCGATGCCCCCACGACCAACGATTCCGCCGACGCTGGACACAGATCTCCGGCACTATCCGTGGATCGTGATCCGCTTTCGCTGCGACTACTGCAGGCGCTGGGGCGACGCGGGTTTGGCGGCCTGTGCGGAGAAATACGGCGCGCAAGCGAAGCTTCACGAGCTGCTCGCCGTCTTCATGTCGGGCTGCGTCTGGCGGCCGGATCATCGCAAGCCGCAGAAATACGGCCGGAAGTGCGGGGCCTACATCATGGACATGCGCAGAACCGACCCGCCGGACTTGCCGCCAACTATGGCGGGCCTGCGCGTGATCGAAGGCGGCAAGGACAGTCTGCTGCCATCGGATGATGAGCCACCGCCGCAGGAAGGGCGGCGGCTATCCAGACCGTGAGCCGGGCTGGTTCAGCAATCAGGCGAAGCTATAGTCGCATCAAGATCGGAGGCCAGGCAGCATGTGCAATCTCTACAGCCATACCCGCTCTGTCGACGCGATGCGGCGGCTGTTCCCGAAGTTTGGGGGCTGGGAATTGAACCTGGCGCCGCAGCCGAACATCAATCCTGACCGGCCGGCGCCGATCATCCGAAACGTCGCTGGCGCTGAGCCTGAACTCGCCATGGTGCGCTGGGGCATGCCTTCGTCGCGCAAGGCCTTGCTCGACGCGGCGACCGTTCGTGCCGACAAGCTGCGCGCCAAGGGCAAAGAGGTCGATTTCGATCAGCTCCTGCGCATGGAGCCCGACCGCGGCACGACGAACGTGCGCAACACCAAGAGCTCACACTGGAAGCGCTGGCTCGGCGTTGAGAGCCGCTGCCTCGTACCGTTCACCAGCTTCAGCGAGTTCGACCAATCGGCGCGGCAGGATGTCTGGTTCGCGTTCGGTGAGGAGCGGCCGACCGCGATGTTCGCAGGGATCTGGGCGCCACAGTGGACCTCGGTCCGCAAGATCAAGGACGGCGAGGAGACGATCGACCTGTTCGCCTTCCTCACCACCGATCCGAATACCGAGGTGAAGCAGTACCATCCCCGGGCCATGCCGGTGATCCTGACCACGCCGGAGGAATGCGCGCGCTGGATGACCGAGCCTTGGGACCGGGTGCATGATCTGCAGCGGCCGTTGCCGGACGGCTCGCTGTCCGTCGTCGCGCGCGGAGCGAAGTTCGACCAGCCAGCTGACGCGCTCGATATCAGCCCTGGCAACGAACTACAGGCGCCGGCCTTCAGAGTTTCAGCCTCATGAAGAACGCTGCGATAGTCGTGCTTTCCATTGCGGTGGTTTTTCTCAGCTATCGGCTCGCGGCCGTCGAGAACCAGCGCTACGCGGCAGTCCTGAATATGTGCCCTGATAAAGTATTTGGGCAAAACCGCGCTTGCTTGTCGAAGATTGAAACTCGCACCTCTTTTTTCTGGCATCTCTATTATGGGCTTCGCGGCTAGAACACCCCCAGCCAAGCCGCCACCCCGATAACCACTGCAATGGCGGCTATCAGCAACATGCGGCTATCAGTCGGGCCGAAGCGCATCTCCCTTTTCTCGCTCCCAAGTCAGTCCATTATTTGGGGCCCAAGCCGCCGCAGCCGGCCAGAGGCCCGGTCACGCCACCCTTCATTCCGGAATCGACGTAAGCATCTTAGAGCGACGGATAATAAACCCACGCCCTGCCCGTTCGATCTCCCCCTCGACTTCTACGGGCACATGCAGCCCATGCGCTCGCCAAGCTACCCGATAGTCTGCTGGGCTCAAGAGAACGCGAACAGGCAGCATGTGATCAGTGGCCTCCCATGCAATCGTTACCTCGCGAGAGCCCTTCTGGTTTTCCAAATCAGCCGGATTGTCGGCGTTTGCCAGCTTGGTCACAAAGCCCCTAATGACGCTTGCGGACGGCAGGACGGTTTCCCGCAGTTTGGCTGCTAGCTCTCGCACAGTGGGTGCAATCGACGTGGCGACAACGAACGTTGAATGCAGGTCCAAATCGACATCCGGAGGCCACTCGGCGGAAAGCTCAAATTCGAATGTCAAAGCTTCGGAGCGGACGCCCTCCAAGAGGCCGGCTAAGTTGTCCAGCATGTCCGCATCAAAACCAACAGAGGGGTCCGACAAAACCGCCAGGCGCTTACTGCTTAGAGTGTCAGAGATCGAAGCAAGGCCACGCATGACGCGTTGAACGATCAGCCGTTCCGCAGGAGGATCTGCTTCCTGGTCCGCAATCATCTCGGCTGGGCGCGGACCGATCGGGGAATGAATCGAGAACCCAAAGCTCCCTTTAAAGGTATGGCCGAACCGGCATCGTTCCACGAACAAATCTGCGGCCGAGCGGGACCGATTTACTTCGGTTTTCGCGAATTCCGCCTGTGCAGCGGCGTGCAGAAGCCTTCTGTTCCTTGTGACAACTGTCTCTGCAACTGGTAATAGTATGGTGTTACGGAAATCTGCAGGCAGCCGCTCTCGAAGTGCATCAAAGCCCAATCCGGCGATGGCAGCGGATACATCGATTGCAGATCGATCTTCGATGATCGCCAGCGTCTCCACCGCGTGGCGAATGCGCCGCTCGGCCTGCGGCGCTGCGGTCGTTTCGGGCACTACAACTTCTATATGGCTCGATCCTTCATCCTTGGAGTAAAGTTCCAAGCTTGGGATTCTTAGCTTAGACGCCCTCCAACCTCGCGCACGCAGGTATCTCCTGAGAAGTCCTGGCTGCGGCATCGTGAATGTTGGCTCACTCACGTCATCAACTCCGAACGTGCGGCCGCAATTAGACTTATCAAAGCATCAGATGTCAGAAGGTTTGAGCGCGGGATATCGATGGCTATTGTTCTCTCGTTAAAGGTGCGCGGCCCATTCGCGCGATACCAATAGCAGCAATTCCGGAGAATGGTCTCAGTTTCAGAATGGTCCAACCAACTGTCCGGATCTGGCGGGAGGCACAACAAGAATACATACAGCGGGATTTCACCCGGTTCCCGTGCGATCATCCGGTTGTATGCGGCAGCATCAAGGTCGTACTTGATGTGGCCTGCCGTCCGCGACCAAGTCGTGGTTGACTTCAATTGGACATCGATGCCGAAAGCGCTCTCGGACATCTTTTTGCCCACCATAACAACCGGCCGCAAAATGGCATCGACACCATAGTCGAGTTCCGGTCGAGATACCGTGACACCCGCTCGCGCCGCGACGGCATAAAGGTGCGCGCGCGAGAATGTCTCCTGCGAATGGCCTTTAGTTATCATCGACGCCTCAGCCCCAAGGGACTATGGCACGGCAACGATAACGAGCAATTACCAGAGCTTTCGCGCTCGACTACTTCGTTCCATCGCCTGGGCGGCGATGTGCTCCTCGATCCCGGTTCCACCGCTCACCGGTGTGCATATATTGAGGTCATGCCGTGAGCCTTTCGAGCATTCAGCCATTTCGCTCCCCGGCAGAGGGTCGGCTCTTTCGGCGGGCCTCTCTCAGCGCCTTCTTCGCCGTAAGCTCTTGATCCAGCCGCTCCAAGCGCTCCATTACGAGTTTGTGCGTAGATTGGCGCGCTACCTGTTCGGTCCGGACCGCCATTTGGCCGTCCAGCCACGCATCGATCGCTTTTAGATCATAGTTGCCGATATCGGGATCAGCCTTCGGAAAGCCGCGCTGGAGGAGGCGCGGCAATATCCGATCGAACTCGGCAAGCGTGAGATGTAGGCGCCTGGCCGCTTTCACAGGAGGCACCATTCGTGGTTCTACGCCGAAGCGAATTAAACTCGATTGCGGTGGTCTTGGCATAGCGTTACCTGACCGGGCTCACGTTAGTCACAGCACGATCTCCTCGTCCCGATCGATAGGCTTTCCAGCTTCAAGCGCCTGCTCGTCGTTCATGATCACGCGAATGGTGCCGTCCGGTAAAATCTCGATCACAGCCCGCACCCGAGCTTGGGCAACAGCTCGGACGACACGTGCGATATCAGCTTGGGTGACCTTGGCGGCGGTGCGAGCCATACGACTACGGGCGTGAACACTATTTGGTTTTCGAACGATGCTTGCCGCGCGCCTTCGCGACGATGGCCGGCTCGTCGGTTAGTGCCCCGCGGCGCGCGGCCTTCTCATCGTCGCTCGCATCGACATCCGTCAACGCGCGATCGGCCGCCTTGCCGGCCTTATGGCGTGCGTGATCGACTCCCGCTTGGCGCTGCTCCGGGGAGGACGGCTCAGCCAAAGTCGGCACCACGCCCTTCCTCAGCCTCACTCCCGGCCCCTCACCATTCTCGGCGACGAAGATGACGCCGGCGTCTTCAAGGGCTGTCTTCAGTCCAAGGAGATTGTTGTGGCCTGGCACGCGCCGCCCCCTCTCGAAATCACGGACGGTTGAAAGGCCGACATGGGCGGCTTGGGCGAGCTGATCCTGGGACCAGTCAAGGAGTGCGCGGCCGGCGCGCGATTGGGCGGGAGTGATCATGCGGGAGCAATAGCACGACCCAACGTTTTTTGTCGAGGAACAACGTTTTGCGTTGACGGGCAACGTTAATGGGTGTTAATCGTTGGCCATCAACGAAATCCGTTGAAGCCAAGCCATTCCGCTCAAGCTTCAGGAGAACATCATGCCCGACGCTCGCGTTCCGGCAGCCGCCACTGGCTTGCCCACACCCGACAAGGTTCACCTCCCGCCGATCGGGGCCGAGCTCGGACCGCGGCTGATGTTGCCACTCTACGAAGCCTTGCGGCTGACCGTGAATGTGCTCGATGGAATTCTAGCGCAGCCCAGATATTCCATTGCGCCCAGCAGGGGCACATTCAATGCGGCCGGCGATTATCTCGAGAGCCTGCGGGAGGAAATCGCAACCGTCGCTGACGGCCTAGCCGACGCGGCGCGCGGTGTCCGCCCCGATGGCGCGGTCGAGTTGGAGGACCTTCATCGCCTCATCCTGGCTGATGAGCTTCACGCGTTCGAGGGCGCCCTGCGCGTTGCCGCGGTCGCCAGCGATCTCGCTTGGAAGGACGGGCAATAGCCGCGCGACGGTCTCCCGCTGAAGGCACCTGCATGACGCAGGTGCCTTTTTTGTTACCCTGTGCGTCACCCTTGGCTCAGAACATGGCATAAAACGCTCCGGCCAACGCCGGGGCATAGTGAACTGATTTTATTGAGAAAAATCGATGGTGCCGCAAGAGGGATTCGAACCCCCGACCCCCTCATTACGAATGAGGTGCTCTACCAGCTGAGCTATTGCGGCGACGGCTGGGGCTCTACCAGCCCGGCCGATTCTTGGCAAGGACGAAGGGAGGAAACCTGCCCCGTTCGTTTATGATTTGCGCAGCTTTTCCGTCTCGGGCTTTTCCTGGCCGAGCGCGATGATGCCGCGGCGGATGGCGCGGGTGCGGGTGAAGTGCTTGTGCAGGGTCTCGCCGTCGCCGAAGCGGATGGCGCGCGTCAGGATCGACAGGTCCTCGCTGAAGCGGCCGAGCATCTCCAGAACCGCGTCCTTGTTGTGCAGGAAGACGTCGCGCCACATGGTCGGATCGGAGGCGGCGATGCGGGTGAAATCGCGGAAGCCGCCGGCCGAGAACTTGATCACCTCCGACTGCGTCACGGCCTCCAGATCCTCGGCGGTGCCGACGATGTTATAGGCGATGAGATGCGGCAAATGGCTGGTGATGGCGAGCACGAGGTCGTGGTGCTGGGCGGTCATGACCTCGACCAGCGCGCCCATGCCCTCCCAGAAATGCCGGGTCGCGGCGGTCGCCGCGGCATCCGTGCCCTCGGGCGGGGTCAGGATGCACCAGCGATTGAGGAAGAGGCTGGGGAAGCCGGCATCTGGGCCGGAATTCTCGGTGCCGGCGACCGGATGCGCGGGAACGAGATGGACGCCGTCGGGCACATGCGGCGAGACCGCCTCGACGACGGCGTTCTTGACCGAGCCGACATCCGACAGGATCGCGCCCGGTTTGAGGGACGCGGCGATCTCGGCGGCCACGGCACCACAGGCGCCAACCGGCACGCAGAGGATGATGTGATCGGCCTCGCGCACGGCCTCGGCCGCCGTCTCTGCGATCTCGTGGCCGAGATCGAGCTCGCGGGCGCGCAGGCGCACGGCCTCGTCGCGATCGCTCAGCACGATGCGGCCGGCGAGGTTGAGCTCCTTGGCGGCGCGCGCGATCGAGGAGCCGATCAGGCCGATGCCGATGATCGCGAGCCGGCCAAAGATCGGCTCGTCGCGGCGCGGCGCGAAGCTTTCCAGCGCGGCGCTCACGCGGCCTTGCCCAGGAATTCGGCGAGCGCCGCGACGACGAGGCGGTTGGCCTCCTCCGAGCCGATGGTCATGCGCAACGCGTCGGGCAGGCCATAGGCGGCGACGCCGCGCAGGATGAGCCCGCGCTGGGTCAGGAAGGCGTCGGCCTCCTTGGCGCCCTTGGCGGCCGCCTTGGGGAAGTGGATCAGGATGAAATTGCCGACCGAGGGCGTGACGGTGAGACCGAGCTTCTCCAGCTCGGCCGTCGTCCAGGCCAGCCACTTGTCATTGTGCTCGATCGCGGCGGCGACATGCGCCTCATCCGCGATCGCCGCGCTGCCGGCCTCGATCGCCGCGCCGTTGACGTTGAACGGGCCGCGGATGCGGTTCAGCGCATCGACGAGATGGGCCGGCCCGTAGAGCCAGCCGAGCCGCAGATTGGCGAGGCCATAGATCTTCGAGAAGGTGCGGGTCATCACGACATTCTCGCGCTCGGCGACCAGCTCGAGGCCCGAGGCATAGTCGTTGCGGCGGACATATTCGGCATAGGCCGCATCGAGCACGAGCAGCACGTTCGCGGGAAGGCCGGCCTGCAGGCGCTTGACCTCGTCGAAGGGCAAATAGGTGCCGGTCGGATTGTTCGGGTTGGCGAGGAAGACGACCTTGGTCTGCGGCGTCACGGCCGCGAGGATGGCATCGACATCGGCGGTGTAGTTCTTCTCGGGCACGACGACCGGCTTGCCGCCTGCCGCCATGATGGCGATGCGGTAGACCAGGAAGCCGTGCTCGGTGAAGACGCCCTCGTCGCCCGGGCCGATATAGGCGCTGGTGATCAGCGAGAGCAGCTCGTCCGAACCGGAGCCGCAGATGATGCGCGCGGGATCGAGCCCGTAGCGCCCCGCGATCGCCTCGCGCAGCTTCGTCGCCGAGCCGTCGGGATAGAATTCGAGCTTGGAGGCAAGCGCGCCATAGGCCTCGGCCGCCTTGGCGCTTGGGCCGAGCGGGGTCTCGTTCGAGGAGAGCTTATGCAGCTTCACGCCGGCCGGGGCGGCCGATTTGCCGGGCACATAAGCCTGGATGTCGAGGACGCCGGGACGCGGGACAGGACGGGAAGCAGGCGCGGTCATGAGCTCAAAGCCTTGCGGGGTGTCGGTTCGGGAGATCAGCGGGGGGATTTGAAGGCGAAGCGGGCGGCATGGCTGCCGACCTCGGCGAAATCGCTGAGGCCTGCCGGCGCCAGCGCAGCGCGGATCGCGGCCTGATCGCTCTCGCCGGAGGCGGCGACCAGCAGCGAGAGGTGCGAGCCGTCGGCGGCGCTGGCGGAGACTTCAGCGAGGTTCTGGGCAAGGCCGGCGCGCAGGCTGTCGGACCAGCGCTCGACCTTGGCGGCGTAGAGCACGATCTCGCGCATGGCGGCGTCGGCCAGCGGCTTGGCGATGCAATAGACCGGCGTGCCGGCCGGATGGTCCGGCCGCTCGATGAAGGGCAGGCGCGCGATGATCTTCGGCCGGTCGGTGCCGATCAGATCGCGCCACCAAACCCCGGCGCTGGCGCCGAGATCCATGCGGAAGATGCCGAGATCGCCGGCCGACTCGGCCACTGCGCTGATCACAGCCTGCGCATCCTCATGGGTGACGAAGGGCACGGTGAAGCCGAAATGGAAGCGGGCGGAATCACGCATCTCCGGATCGCCGCCGGAGACGTCGGCATGCACAGAGTAATTCGCCTGCACATAGGTGAAGGTCGCGATGATCGTGCGCCAGATGCTCTCGACCGTGTCGAGCGGCAGCAGGCCGCGATGGCTGAGCGCGAGCCGCTTCATGATGTCGGCCTCGCGACCCGGCCGGAAGGCCGAGCCCGAGACCTGGGTCTTCTTGACCGCGATCAGCGTCTCGATGATCTGCGAGCGCTCCATCAGCAGGGCATGCATGGTGGAATCGATGCGGTCGATCTCGCTGCGCAGATCGGCAAGGGTAGTCGGGGCTGTCTCGGTCATGGGAAACGCAATCTCGGCGGGCCTCGCCGCGTCTCTTAGACCTCATGGCGAAGCTTAGCAAAGCCGCGCTTGCGCAGGCGCGCGTTGACAGCGCGCTTCGGCCGCGCCATCGGTAGGTTCGTTCTTTCGAACGAGCCGGCCTAAAGAGAAAAACCATCTGCCAAAGCGGACGATGATGCGCGACGACGTTCAAAGCCTTGCCGACCCGCTAAAGGAGGCCAACGAGCCGTCGAGCCCGGTCGCGCGCTTCGGCACGCAGACGCCGCTGCTGATGGATTGCGGCATCGTGCTCGATTCCTGGCAGATCGCCTATCAGACCTATGGCGTGCTCAACGCCGCAAAATCCAACGCCGTGCTGGTCTGCCATGCCCTGACAGGCGATCAGCATGTCGCCAGCCGCAACCCGATCACCGGCAAGGGCGGCTGGTGGACGGCGATGATCGGCCCGGGCAAGCCGATCGACACCGACCGCTTCTTCGTCATCTGCGCCAATGTCATCGGCGGCTGCACCGGCACGACCGGCCCGGCCTCGACCAACCCGGCGACCTGCAAGCCCTGGGGCCTCGGCTTCCCGATGGTGACGATCCGCGACATGGTGCGGGCGCAGGCGCATCTGGTCGACGCGCTCGGGATCGAGTCCCTGTTCTGCGTCGCCGGCGGCTCGATGGGCGGCATGCAGGTGCTGGAATGGGCTGCGAGCTATCCCGAGCGGGTCTTCGCGGCGCTGCCGCTCGCCACCGGCGCCCGGCATTCGGCCCAGAACATCGCCTTCCACGAGGTCGGCCGCCAGGCGGTGATGGCCGATCCGGACTGGCGCGGCGGGCGCTATCTCGAAGAGGGCACGCGCCCGGCCAAGGGACTCTCGGTGGCGCGCATGGGCGCGCATATCACCTATCTCTCCGAGGCGGCGCTGCACCGGAAATTCGGCCGCAAGCTGCAGGACCGGGAGGCGCCGACCTTCTCCTTCGACGCGGATTTCCAGGTCGAGAGCTACCTGCGCCACCAAGGCCTGAGCTTCGTCGAGCGCTTCGACGCCAATTCCTATCTCTACGTGACGCGGGCGATGGATTATTTCGACCTTGCCGCCGACCATGACGGCGTGCTGGCCAAGGCCTTCGCAGGGACGAAGACGCGCTTCTGCGTGGCGTCCTTCACCTCGGACTGGCTGTTCCCGACCGCCGACTCGCGCGCGATCGTGCATGCGCTCAATGCCGCCGGCGCTTCGGTCTCCTTCGTCGAGCTCGAGAGCGACAAGGGCCACGACGCCTTCCTGCTGGAAGAGCCGAACCTGTTCGCGACGACACGCGGCTTCCTCAACGCAGCGGCACGGGCGCGGGGATTGTGATGGGTCGAGCGATCAACCCTCCCCGTCATTATCGGGCCGGTCCCGGCCATCCACGGCTTTCTCAACGCTGGGCGGTGTTCAAGACGTGGATGCTCGGCACAAGGCCGAGCATGACGGCGCGGGACACCCGCCGGATGATGAAAGCGGTGCCATGGCGTTGAGCGACTACACCAACCGCATCGATCTCAAGCTCGTCGCCGAAATGGTGACGCCGGGCACGCGGGTGCTCGATGTCGGCTGCGGCGACGGCGAATTGCTGGCGCTGCTGGCCGAGACCCGCCAGGTCGACGCGCGCGGCATCGAGCTCTCGCGCGAGGGCGTCGCCGGCTGCGTCGCGCGCGGGCTCTCAGTGATCCAGGGCGATGCCGATACCGATCTCGCCGATTATCCCGACGATTCCTTCGACTACGTCATCCTCTCGCAGACGATCCAAGCGACGCGGAATCCGAAGCTCGTGCTCGAGCACATGCTGCGGATCGGCCGGCGCGCCATCGTCTCCTTCCCGAATTTCGGGCATTGGCGCATGCGCAGCCAGGTCTTCTTCCTCGGCCGCATGCCGGTGACCGACTCCCTGCCCTATGCCTGGTGGGACACGCCCAATATCCATTTCTGCACGATCCGCGACTTCGTCTCGCTGTGCGAGGCGGTCGGCGCGGAAAAGGAGCGCGCGGTCGCGCTCAATGCCGCCGGCGGCAAGGTCGAGGTAAGCGCGCCCTGGTGGTTCTGGAACCTGTTTGGCGCGCAGGCCGTGTTCCTGCTGAAGCGGGGATGAACCCACCCGCCTTTAGGGATATGGCTCTACGCTGGTCGATCGATGGGTGAATTACTGCGGCAATTGCGGATCCAGCGTCCAGATTTGTTCAGTGCGCGTCAAGCTAGCAAGGATGGACCGGCTTTTATCGCCGACTTTTCCGGGGAGATCTCCTGGGGCTTCGATCTCGGGGAGAATGCGGAGCTTGATCTGCTCGTTTCCCTCCCACTCTACAAACTCATATGTGAAGGCCTTCTCCGTTCGCTCCTTGATACGGTAGCGCCACTCGAGCTTGGCCACCCCGTCGTCAACGGACCATATGTCGATCCGGTTTGAGCAATTATCACCGCACACCGACAGGGAAAGAAAGCGGGCCCCGCTCGGCGCGTAGTGAGGCGGACCTGGCAGGTCGACAATACGTCCGGTGGCACGCTCCACCATAAAGGCCCCGAGCACAACATGAATGGGCCAACGCACCCCCCATCGCTGCACGACCACTGCATCGTTCTCCGGATGGTAGCCTCTGATCCTGTAGAAGCTGCAGGCATCCGAGTCAGTTTGACGACAAATCGGCGCGTCCTTGAAAGCTTTGCTTGTCCCGCTCCGTAGGGCGACGCGAAGTACATCTCCCTCTCGAATGGCTATTCCACGAAAGCGAGGAAGACATGCGCTCTCGGCTGCCGCGGACGGATCGCTAGCGTCATCTGAACAGACAATTCTCTCAGCGAACTTGGCCTCCGATGCTGCCGGTTGTGCCGTGGCGTCGCCCACAAGAGCGACAATGGTCGCCGAGCACGCTATCGCAAAGGGCACCGACCTCACGAGCATCATTGTCTCCCCGCCCAAAAACTCGCACCCGTTTACCGAGTTAGAGGCGACCTTTGCAACCAAATGCGGGGGCGCGATGGTCAAGCATAGGCACAAGAAAAGGGCCGCGAACGCGGCCCTTCCCTCATCCGTCGTCTGCGACGACACCTTCTCCCCCGAGGGGAGAAGGTAGCGCGCCGTCAGTTCAGCGCCACGCCGGCCGGGCGCTTCTCCTTCACGACCGAGACGTCGCCGAGCATCAGCCCGGCGGGGCCGACCGTGACCGGCACGGTCTCGCCGTCATGGACCTTGCCGGCGAGGATCTGCTCGGCCAGCGGATCCTGCACCGATTTCTGGATGACGCGCTTGAGCGGGCGCGCGCCATAGGCGGGATCGTAGCCCTTGTCCGCGAGCCACTCGCGCCCCTCCTCGGAAAGGTCGAGCACGATCTTGCGGTCAACGAGCAGCTTGGCAAGGCGGCCCATCTGGATGTCGACGATCGCGCCCATATCCGCGCGGCGCAGCCGGTGGAACAGGATGATGTCGTCGATGCGGTTCAGGAATTCCGGCCGGAAGGCCTGCCTGACCACGCCCATGACCTCGTCGCGCACCGCATCGGAATCCTGGCCCTCGGGCTGGTTCACCAGATATTCCGAACCGAGATTCGAGGTCATGATGATCAGCACATTGCGGAAATCGACCGTGCGGCCCTGCCCGTCCGTGAGACGTCCATCGTCCAGCACCTGGAGCAGGACGTTGAACACGTCGGGATGCGCCTTCTCGACCTCGTCGAAGAGCACGACCTGATAGGGCCGGCGCCGCACCGCCTCCGTCAGCGCCCCGCCCTCCTCGTAGCCGACATAGCCGGGAGGCGCGCCGATGAGCCGAGCGACCGAGTGCTTCTCCATGTACTCGGACATGTCGATGCGCACGAGCGCGGTCTCGTCGTCGAACAGGAACGAGGCGAGCGCCTTGGTCAGCTCGGTCTTTCCGACGCCGGTGGGGCCGAGGAACATGAACGAGCCGATCGGACGGTTCGGGTCCTGCAGGCCGGCGCGTGCCCGGCGGACCGCAGTCGAGACCGCCTCCACCGCCTCTCGCTGGCCAACGACACGGGAGGCCAGAACCTCCTCCATGCGGAGCAGCTTCTCCTTCTCGCCTTCGAGCATCTTGTCGACAGGCACGCCGGTCCAGCGGCTGACGACCTGCGCGACATGGTCCGGCGTCACCGCCTCCTCGACCATGCCGGACGAGTCGCCGATGGCCTCGATATCGGCCAGCGCCTTCTCCAGCTGCGGGATCTCGCCATAGGCGAGCTCGCCGGCACGCTGATACTCGCCCTTGCGCTGCGCCTGGGCGAGCTCGTTGCGGGCATTGTCGAGCTTGGTCTTGATCTCCGCCGCCTGGCCGAGCTTGTCCTTCTCCGCCTTCCAGCGGGCGGTGATCGCGGCCGAACGGCCCTCAAGCTCGGCGAGTTCCATCTCGAGACGCTTCAGCCGCTCCTTCGAGCCGGTATCGCTCTCCTTCTTGAGCGCCTCCTGCTCGATGCGCAGGCGCACGATCTCGCGGTCGATCGAGTCGAGCTCTTCCGGCTTGGAATCGACCTGCATGCGCAGGCGCGCCGAGGCTTCGTCGACAAGGTCGATCGCCTTGTCCGGCAGGAAGCGGTCGGTGATGTAGCGGTTCGACAAAGTCGCGGCCGAAACCAGCGCCGAATCGGTAATGCGGACCCGGTGGTGCTGCTCGTATTTCTCCTTCAGGCCGCGCAGGATCGAGACCGTGTCCTCGACCGTCGGCTCGTCGACGAAGACCGGCTGGAAGCGCCGCGCGAGCGCAGCGTCCTTCTCGACATATTTGCGGTACTCGTCGAGCGTGGTCGCGCCGATACAATGCAGCTCGCCGCGGGCGAGCGCGGGCTTCAGCAGGTTGGACGCATCCATCGCGCCATCGGTCTTGCCGGCGCCGACGAGCGTGTGCATCTCGTCGATGAACAGGATGATGCCGCCATCGGAGCTCGAGACCTCGTTGAGCACGGATTTCAGCCGCTCCTCGAACTCGCCGCGATATTTCGCGCCGGCGATGAGCGAGCCCATGTCGAGCGCGAGCAGTTCCTTGTCCTTCAGGCTCTCGGGCACGTCGCCATTGACGATGCGCAGCGCCAGGCCCTCGGCGATGGCGGTCTTGCCGACGCCGGGCTCGCCGATCAGGACGGGGTTGTTCTTGGTGCGGCGGCTGAGCACCTGGATGGTGCGGCGGATCTCCTCGTCACGGCCGATGACCGGGTCGAGCTTGCCCTCGCGCGCCGCGGCGGTCAGGTCGCGGGCGTATTTCTTCAACGCGTCATAGGCCTGCTCGGCGCTGGCCGAGTCCGCGGTGCGGCCCTTGCGGATCGCCTCGATCGCGGCATTGAGCGTCTGCGGCGTCACGCCGGCCTTGGCGAGCGCCTTGCCGGCCTCGGTCTCCTTCTCGATCGTCAGCGCGAGCAGCAGCCGCTCGACCGTGACGAAGCTGTCCCCGGCCTTTTCGGCGGCTTTCTCGGCCGTATCGAAGACGCGGGCGAGGCCCGGCGTCAGGTGCAGACCGGCGGCACCGCCGCCGCTGACCTTGGGCAGCTTGGCAAGCGCCGCATCGGTCAGCTGAAGCGCAAGCTTCGACTGGCCGCCGGCGCGGTCGATCAGGCCGGCCGCCATGCCCTCATTGTCGTCGAGCAGGGCCTTGAGCAGATGCTCGGGCGTGAACTGCTGGTGGCCGTCGCGCAAGGCAATCGTCTGCGCCGCCTGCAGGAAGCCCTTGGCCCTGTCGGTGTACTTTTCAATATTCATGTCGTCACTCCGCCCGCCGATGCGCCCCGTGGCGACGCGATCGGCTGCCTTTCATTGGGATGAAGCCCCCTGACGGGCGGCCTCTCAAGGGCAGAGATAGGTGTTGCTTCCCGGCAACGGAAGGGGTGGCGAAACGCGTTTCCTGGCGCATCGGCCCGAAAAGCGGATTGCGGTTTTCGAAGAAGCCGATGCGAAAACAAGAAGCTGGATCGTCGGACCGGATACGATGTCCGGTCCGACGATCTAGACGACGGCCACGAGAATGAACGAGAGCGCCATGGTCAGGATCAGCAGCGGGAAGGCCCAGAGCAGGACGAGGAAGAGCTGCTCCTGGACGTAGACGCCGAAGGCGCGCGCCACCAGGGAGAAGCGGCACAGGGCAATGTTGATCAGCAGGCTGGTGCCGAGCGCGATATAGTTCAGGGCGAAAAGGCGATTGACCGAGTTGTCGCTCGCAGCCAGCGCCTGGAAGGACGAATTCACCGTGAAGTTCAGCGCGATCACCGCGAAGAGCCCGCCGATGATGACATTGACCAGCTCGAACGTATCGATCTCGAAGACGCCGTCCTCGATCTTGTGCAGCCAGATCGCCAGCATCGGGATCAGCAGCGAGGCGAAGAGCGGGATATAGATCGCCGCGATCGCAGGACCCGGCTTGCGCTCGATATCGAGCGCCGCGACCAGCATGGCATGGCTCTCGCCATACCAGCCTGGTTGCTCCTCCGTCTTCAGGTTGACGAATTTCAGCTCCCAGCCGTCGAGGCTGGCTGTGGCGGCAGGCCGGCTGAAATCGAGATCGTCCTGGACGAAGGCGAAGCTGACCGCGTCGGTATTGTAGTTGCGGATCGCGATCTTGACCTGAAGCTTCTGCTGATCGAACGGGAAGCGTTCGACATCCTGCGGCGTCAGGAAATCGCCGGTAACACGGCGCATCAGCTCGATCTGACCATCAGGGAAAATCCGCAGGCCGGTTTCCGTCGCGGTCGGCGCGCCGCGCAGATTGACGATATCGAAGGGCGACGACCAGTTTTTCGCCAGCTCCGCCTCGGCCGCGGCGCCGCGTAGGGTCTGAGGCGGCTGCTGCATCTCCTCGGGCTTGCGGCGCAGGCGCGGGTCTTCCCAGCGCAGGCGGATATCGACCGTGCCCTTGTAGACGCTGTTATTCTCGTCGAGCCCGGTGAGGTCGACGAAGCCGACCGCGGCCTTGACCACGAGCGGCAACCCCTTGCCGCGCGGCAGGCTGCCAGCCTGTTCGGCAGCCTGATCGACGGCGAGGGCGGGCCCGGCGAGGCAGAGCAGCCAAGCGATGCAGGCGGCGGCGAGGCGTCTCACGCGACCGGCTCCTGCGCACGCCGGGCGACGATGCGGTTGTTGAGATCGACGAGCGGCTGCAACTCCTTGCAGAACCCGTCATCGTCGATGGGCCGCGCCTCGCCGCCCGAGGTCAGCGCGACGAAGCGCGCGACCACGATCTCCAGCGGCCGCAGCAGCGCGCCGCGAATGACGGTGAGGATCACGACCGCCAGGAGGATGACCGCGAAGACGGCGAGGCAGATCTGCCAGATCAGCGAACGGCCCGCCGCTTCGCGCGAGCCGCTGAAATCGCGCGCC
The DNA here is from genome assembly GCF_004341515.1 of Allobosea sp. BK604. Classification (GTDB taxonomy): domain Bacteria; phylum Pseudomonadota; class Alphaproteobacteria; order Rhizobiales; family Beijerinckiaceae; genus Allobosea. Next base: position 135,610 of record NZ_SLZF01000015.1, on the reverse strand, counting down.
GCCGCCATGACGCCGATCGGCTGGCCGGAGGCATCGCGCAGCGGCAGGAGCAGCACGCCATAGGGAACACGGCCGGCATCGCGGACATAATTCGTCGGCTCGGAAACGGCGGAGATATCGGTATCGCCCACGAGCCCGCCCATCAGCGTGCCATTGGTGGTCTGAAAGCGCAGGAAGCGTCCGAAACGGTTCTGGTCGCTGAGAGCAGCCGGGTTCACGCCGCGGGCGAATTCGCGCAGCGGCTTCTCCTCGATGAACAGGCTGAGCTCGAGCCCATAGGCGACCTTGAGCGAGACCAGGATGGCGCCGAAATCGAGGCCGAACTCGAAGCTGCCGACATGGTTGCCCTGTGCATCGCTGATCGGCGCCACGCCGAACACGGCCGGGCCGCTGCGGGCGATGGCGAGACCCTTGCGCGCGGTCTTCTCGCGGTTGACGGCGACCACCAGCGGCCGGAAGCGCGTCAGGTCGTCGCCGAACTGCGTCGGATCCTGCAGGCGCAGCAGGCTCTGCGCGGGAGGAATGTGGAACTGCGCCTGATCGACCCCATAACGGTCCTTCTGGCCCTGGAACATCGGGCCGAACTCGGCGAAGAGCTTCTCGCGATCGCGCTCGGCCACGAGCTGCTTCACGCTCGGCAGCGCCGCGACCATCTCGGCCCGCGCGAGCGCCCGATCAGAGGCATCGCGCAGCGAGGTTTCGAGGATGGACCGCATCAGCTCGAACTGACCCGTCTCCACCGAGGAGGTCAGGCCGGAGAAGAGACGACCCGACAGAAAGGTCAGAGCCGAAACAACAATGATGACGGCAGCAATAAGCGTAGCCGGCGCATGACGTTTGAAGACCATGGAACCCCCTGGCCGCTCGGTAACAGAGCGAAAACGCGGCGTCTGCCATCAGTCTTCGCGCGTGAACGACGGTTCGAGGCACTGCCATCGCTCTATCAAACCGCCGGCCAGCAGGGGCGGAGCGCATGATGGCTCGCCCGATCCTTGCCCCTTGCCGCGCCTTGACCCGCGGCAGGTTCGGCGCAAAGCAGAGGCGATGGCGGGCACCAAACGGCAGCAGGCGATTCGAAGGGCGCTGAGAGCGCTCGCCCCCGGCATCCCCCTCGCCGATGCCGAGGCGGTGATCAGCCTGGCCGAGCGGCGCCATATGAAGGACCTGCCTCCCTCCACCGCGCTCTGGCTCGCGCTCGGCAGCCATGTCCGGCACAGCCATACCGATTACGACCGCCTTCTCGGCGAAGGCTATGATCGCGACTCGGCCCGTTTCTTCGTGGTCGAGGAGACCGATGCGGTGCTGTCGAGCTGGGGCTGCCAGCGTTCGGTGGCCGATGGCGAGGAGGCCGAGACCCCGATCGATGCCTGAGTGTCATTACAATCATTAAGAGGATTTGATCGCGCTTCCCCGGGAAGCGCGGCTAAGGTCGCGATCAGATCGGCATCCCGGACCCATCGCATGCGCGTCGCCTCGCTCTACCGCTATCCCATCAAAGGGCTCTCGCCCGAACGCCTCGCTGCGGTCTCGCTGCTCAAGGGACAGTATTTCCCGAGCGACCGCCTCTTCGCCATCGAGAATGGGCCCTCGGGTTTCGATCCAGCGGCGCCAGTGCACCAGCCGAAGCTCAAATATCTGATGCTGATGCGCAACGAAGCGCTGGCGCGGCTGAAGACACGCTATTGCGACGAGACCGGCGAGCTGACGATCAGCCACGAGGGGCGCGAAGCATTGCGGGCCGATGTGACGACCGCGGACGGGCGCGCAGCGATCACCCGCTTCTTCGAGAGCTACATGCCGCAGGACTTGCGCGGCGAGCCGCGCCTGCTGGCGGCGCCGGACGGTTACCGCTTCACCGATTCGCGCTCCGGCTTCGTCTCGATCATCAATCTCGCCAGCGTCGCCGAGTTCGAAGAGCGCATCGGCGCGGCGGTCGATCCGCTGCGCTTCCGCGGCAACATCATGGTCGACGACCTGCAGCCCTGGGCCGAGTTCGATCTGGCGCCCGGCCAGGAAATCGCCTCGCCATCGGGCCTGAAGCTGCAGGTGATCAAGCGGATCGAGCGCTGCGCCGCGACCAATGTCGATCCGGAAACCGGCTTCCGCGATCTCCAGATCCCGAAGGCGCTGGTGACGGCCTATGGCCATTTCGATTGCGGGATCTATTGCCGGATCACCGCGAGCGGCACGCTGGCCGAAGGCGACAGGCTGGAGCCCGTGCCGCTGCCGGCCGAAGCCCGCGTGCTCTAGGGTCTGTCCTTCCGCACCCCTGACAAAACCGCAAGATCGGTCGAGCGCGTCATGCCTGCCTGCGCCTAACTGGCGCTGCCACGGAAGACGGAATCATGAAGGCAGCGCTTCGGAACCACCATGCCCGGATGCAGCGGGTGCTGAATCACATAGACCGGAATCTGGACGGTGATCTGGACCTGGACGCACTGAGCGGCATCGCGGCCTATTCGAAATTTCACTTCCACCGGCAATTCACGGCGACCTTCGGGCTGTCCGTGCATCGCTATATCCAGCTCGCCCGCATGAAGCGCGCTTCGTTCCGGCTGGCCTACAGGGATGCCCAAAGCGTCACGGACATCGCGATGGATGCCGGTTACGAGGCTCCGGATGCCTTCGCCCGCGCCTTCCGGCAATGGTCGGGGCAGTCGCCTTCGTCGTTCCGAAAATCTCCCGACTGGGAGCCGTGGCTTGCGGCCTTCGGGCCTCTCGACGATGCGAGGAGCAAGCTCATGCAGAAAAGTTTCAATCCTGACGACGTGACGATCCGCGATGTGCCCGCGACGCCGGTGGCGATCATGGAGCATCGGGGCGACCCGGCGACGCTCGGCGCCACGATCCAGCGGTTCATCGCCTGGCGCAAGGCCGCCGGCCTGCACCCCAGGACAAATCCCACCTTCAACGTCTGGCACTCCGAGCGGCGCCCCGCCAGGCCCGCCGATTACAGCGTGGACCTTTGTGTCGGGACCGACCAGCCGATCGCGGCGAATGGCGATGGCATCAAGGCCGGCGAAATCCCCGGCGGACGCTGCGCGGTGCTGCGCGTCGACGGCAACACGCATAATCTGGAGCCCGCCGCGCTCTACCTCTATCGCGAATGGCTTCCGGCCAGCGGTGAGGAAGCCCGGGACTTCCCGATCTATTGCCAGCGGCTGAGCTTATTTCCGGAGGTGCCCGAGCATGAGTCGGTGGCGGAGCTGTTCCTGCCGCTGAAATAGCGCCCTGCGACGGCCGCCTGTCCCAGGAAACGCCTGTCCCAAGAGATGCCTTTCCCAAGAAAAAGGGGCCCTTGCGGGCCCCTGTTGTCTTCGTCTCGCGGCCAAGCCTTACTCGGCGGCGCCATCCGCCTCGGACCCGAGCGCGTCCATCACCTCACGCGGCGAGCGACGGCGGCGGGTGCGCTTCGGCGCGGCGGCAGGCGCTTCCTCGGCAACCGCCTCGACATCCGCAGCGGGAGCAGCGACCGGCTCGGGAGCCGGAGCAGGCGCCTCGGCCACGACGGCAGGCTCCTCGGCGACCGCGATCGGAACGCGGACCGGCGTGGTCAGGAAGGATGGCAGCCCGGCCGGGGCATCACCATTGGCCTCATCCTCGACAGCCGCGTCGCGGCGCGGACGGCGCTCGGAGCGCGGGCCGCGCTCGGGACGATCACCACGCTCGGGACGATCGCCACGCTCGGGGCGGTCACCCCGCTCGAAGCGGCGCTCAGCCTGATTCGGCTGGGCGTTGTCGCGCTGCGGCTGAGCCTCGGGCTGCTCGTCCGAAACCGGCATGTCCGAGCGCGGCGCGTAGCCGCCCTGCTGACCGTTCTGGCCACCGTCCTGGCGATCAAAGCGGCGCTCGCCGCGGTCCTGCCGGTCATTGCGATCGAAACGGCGATTGTTGCGATCGTTCCGGTCGTTGCGATCGTTGAAGCGGTCGCCACGACCCTGGCGATCGAAACGCTGGCCGTTATTGCCCTCGCCGCCCTCGCCGTCATGGCGCTGGGCGTTGTAGCCGTTGCCGTTCATGCCCGGCTGAGGCTGATTGCGCATGTCCGGCTGCGGCGCACCCTGCGGGAAGGCGGCGTTCTCGTCGTCACCCTCATCCTCGACATCATCGGCATCTTCGCCGAAGCCGCGCGTCGGCGGGAAGCTGTGGCCGTATTGCTGGGCCATCTGCTCCTGCGCAGCGAGAAGGATGCGGTAATAGTGCTCCGCATGCTGGAAATAGTTCTCTGCAGCGACAGGATCGCCGGAGGACTGCGCATCGCGCGCCAGCTGCAAGTATTTCTCCGCGATGTTCTGGGCGGTACCACGAACTTTGACGTCGGGCCCGTTCGATTCGTAGCTCCGCTGCAGCGGATTCGGAGCTTTGCGGTTGCCATTGTTGTTATTGTTGTTGCGGCCGCGCATACGCCGGTTCTGACCTGGTCTCATTCGCGTCTATCTCGCGCTCTGTTCGCTCAAAGCAACCTGATGATCATGCGCATGCCGGTGCGAAGCGGGTTGCGACGCCACGCCGGGTTAGGTGGACCTGAATGGGCAATGCGCCGTTCTTGGTCTTCACGCGCTCGTTTCCAAAAGGGGCCTGTCTAGGTCCCAGAGGCCGAATGGCGCCTCAGCGCCTTCCGATGTCCGATCTTGCTTTGTCGGTTCCGTCAATCCGCGGATCATCCGCAGGCAACACTCATGATCAGGAGGCTGCCCAAGGCTCGGCGCTGACGGCACCAGCTTCGGCTGAAATGTGCATAACGGTTTTTCCCGGCATCTCCAAGCAAATTCGCACAAATGCCTGTGTGCATCATCCTCTGCCGGCAAAGATCAGGGCGCGCGCATGGCCGCCGAGATCATGTCGGGTGCCCAAATGAGCCAGTCCCGCCTGCTGCATCAGAGCCACGACATCAGAACCCTGCCCAGCCCCGATCTCAAGGACGATCACGCCCTCCGGCGTCAGCAAATGTGGCAGATTCACCGCGAAATCCCTGTAAGGGTCGAGCCCATCGGCTCCGCCGTCAAGCGCAAGGCGCGGATCGAAATCACGCACCTCCGGCGCCAGGCCGGCAATCTCGTCATTACGTATATAGGGTGGGTTGGACAGAATTAAATCGAAGCGTTCTTCGATTCCCTGCGTCCAATTGCCCTGCCTGAAGGTCGCGCGCCCGGCGAGGCCGTTCAGCGCCGCATTGCCGGCGGCCGTGGCGCAGGCCTCCTGCGAGAGGTCGATTCCGAGGCCTCGTGCCTGCCGAAATTCGCTGAGGGTCGCAATCAGAAGACAGCCGGTGCCGGTGCCGAGGTCCAGGATCGACAGCGGCTCGTTGCGGCGCTCTTTCAGGATATCGATGGTGGCTTCGACCAGAGTTTCCGTATCGGGACGCGGCTCGAGCGTCGCGGGCGAGAGACGAAAGCGCAGGCCCCAGAACTCGCGTTCGCCGAGGATGCGCCAGACCGGTTCGCCGGCAAGGCGCCGCTCGGCGTAGCCATCGAGAACCATCGCCGCTGCCGGATCGAGCGGGGCAACCGGATCGAGATGGGAACGGCCGGTCGCCCCCTCGACGAGCAGGCGCGCATCGAGCCCGGCGCTCTCGCTGCCGCCAGCACGCAGGCGTGCCGCAAGACGACGCCGCGCCGCCCCTAGGGTCGACGCGGCGCGGTCCTGGACGGACGATTCGGATGCTGGCTCGCGGCCGGGCCCTGCGGGCTCAACCGCTTCCTGATCGTTCATAAGGCCTCAGTTGCCCTGCATCTTGTCATTCATGCAGATCGTCATCTTCTGGCGGATCGCCGACTTGCTTTCGCGGGCGCCGCGCATTTCCATCGAGCAGGCGCGCCGGGCCTGGGACTGGGTCATCGCCCCATGCAAGGCCGCCGGCTGGCCAGACGTGACCTTACGCATCGTCTGCTCCTGGGCGTTCGCCTGACCGCCCATGGCGAAAGCCATGAGGGCCGCCACTGCAATACCGGATACGAGTTTCGTCATGGCTATCTCCCGCCGAGAACGTTGATACGGTCTAAACGTCGGTGACGCCGATATGTTTCACGCCGCCCCCTCGGCCGCAAGCAGCTTGGCCTGGTGCTCGGCGGTGAGCGCATCGATGATCTCGTCGAGCGCGAGCCCCTGCATCATCTCGTCCAGCTTGTAGAGCGTCAGGTTGATGCGGTGGTCGGTGACGCGCCCCTGCGGGAAGTTGTAGGTGCGGATGCGTTCCGAGCGATCGCCCGAACCGACCTGCGAGCGTCGGTCGGCGGCGCGCTCCGCATCAGCCTTGCTGCGCTCGGCATCGTAGAGCTTGGCGCGCAGCAGGTCATAGGCGCGGGCCTTGTTCTTGTGCTGCGAGCGCTCGTCCTGGACCAGCACGACGATCCCGCTCGGGATATGGGTCAGGCGCACCGCCGATTCGGTCTTGTTGACGTGCTGGCCGCCGGCACCGCCCGAGCGCAGCGTGTCGGTGCGAATATCGGCCTCGTTGAGCGTGACGTCGACTTCGCCGGCGAGCGGCAGCATGGCGACGGTTGCAGCCGAGGTGTGGATACGCCCGCTCGTCTCGGTATCGGGCACGCGCTGGACGCGGTGCACGCCGGATTCGAATTTGAGCTTGGCATAGACGCCGCGACCGGAAATCTCGGCGATGACCTCCTTGTAACCGCCGACCGTGCCCTCGCTTTCGGAGAGGAGATCGAGGCTCCAGCCATTTTGCGCGGCATAGCGCTGGTACATGCGCAGCAGGTCCCCGGCGAAGAGCGAGGCTTCGTCGCCGCCCGTGCCGGCCCTGATCTCGAGGATGACGCCGCGCTCATCGGCGGCGTCCTTGGGCAGGAGCGCGATCAGGATCTCGCGGGCGCGGGTGTCGATCTCGGCGCGGGCGGCGTCACGCTCCTCATAGGCGAGGTCGCGGAACTCGCTATCTGTCGCGGGATCGTCGATCAGCGCCTGCGCCTCGTCGAGCGAGATCTGCGCCTGGCGCCAGGACGCGATGGCCGCAACGACCGGATCGAGTTCGGCCAGTTCCTTGCCGAGCTCGACGATGCGGGCTGCATCGGCCGAACGGTTGATCTCGTCGCTGGCCGCGGCATGGCGCGCCACGATGCTGTCAAGACGGTCTTGCGGAAGCTGAAGGGACATCTGGAACTCGAACTATGATGTGGTGGCAAGCGAAGGCGAGCCTCGCTAGACAGGGATTTTCAACTCCGCCGCGAGCGCGGCAAGCTGCGGGCGCAGGCTCGCCGCACCATCTGAGGACGCGAGCATCCAGTCCATGCGCTCGCGCAGCTTGGCGACGTCGAGCGCGCGCAGCATCGCCTTGACCGGGCCGACCGAGGCGGCCGACATCGAGAAGCCGCGATAGCCGAGCCCGATCAGCGCCATGGTCTCGAGCGGCCTGCCGCCCATCTCGCCGCAAACCGCGACCGGACAGCCGGCCTCGTCCGCCGCGTCGACGATGCTGCGCAACGCCCTCAGCGCGCCGACCGAGAGCGGATCGAACCTGTCTGTGACACGCCGGTTCTCACGGTCGGCCGCGAACAGGAACTGCATCAGGTCGTTGGTACCGATCGAGAGGAAATCAGCCTCGCGCGCGATCTCCGCCAGCTCGAAGAGCAAGGACGGCACTTCCACCATGACGCCGAGCTTCAGATTGGTCGGCGCGGGGCGCTCCTGCTTCTCCAGCATGGCGAGCTCGCGGCGCACGATGAAACGGGCGCGCAGGAACTCGTCGACGGTCGCGACCATCGGCAGCATGATCCGCATCTCGTGGCCGGCGCCAGCACGCAGCATGGCGCGCAGCTGCGCGCGCAGCAGGCGCGGCTTGTCGAGACCGATGCGGATGGCACGCCAGCCGAGCGCCGGGTTCTCCTCCTCGATGCGCTCCATATAGGGCAGCACCTTGTCGCCGCCGATATCGAGCGTGCGGAAGGTCACCGGCCGGCCCTGCGCCGCCTTCAGCACCGCGCCGTAAAGCGCCTGCTGCTCGGCCGTGGTCGGCATGTGCTGCGCCACCATGAATTGCAGCTCGGTGCGAAACAGCCCGATGCCGGCGGCGGCCGTCTCGTCGAGATTGGGCATGTCGACCAGGAGGCCGGCATTGATCTGCAAGGTGATCTCGAGACCATCCTTGGTGACCGAGGGCAGCGTCTTGAGCTTGCGATACTGCTCCTGCTTGCGAGCGCGTAGCCGCGCCTTGTCCTTGTAGGCGTTCTCGACATCGGGCTGCGGCCGGATCTGCACCTCGCCGGCCTGGCCGTCGACGATGACGGCATCGCCCGCCTGGATCAGCGCGGTCGCGTTGACGATCTCGCTGACCACCGGGATGCCGAGCGCACGCGCCACGATGGCGATATGGCTGGCCGGTCCACCCTCTTCGAGCACGAGGCCGCGCAGGCGGCCGCGGTCATAGTCGAGCAGCGCGGCCGGCCCCATCGAGCGGGCGATCAGGATGGCGTTCTCGGGCAATTGCTCGCGCGCCACGCCATTGGCCTTGCCCATCAGGGTGCGCAGCAGCCGGTTGGCGAGATCGTCGAGATCGTGCAGGCGCTCGCGCAGATAGGGATCGGTCTGGCGCAGCATCTTGGCGCGGGTATCGGACTGCACGCGCTCGACCGCCGCCTCCGCGGTCAGGCCGGTCATCACGACCTCGCGCATGCGCCGGAGCCAGCCCTGATCATGGGCGAACATGCGGAAGGTCTCGAGCACGTCGCGATGCTCGCCGGTATGGGCGACATCGCCGCGCTCGATCAGCTCGTCGATCGAGGCGCGCATCTCGCCGATCGCGGCCTCGAGCCGTCTGACCTCCTGGGCCGGATTCTCGGCGATCAGGTTGGTGATCGCGACGCGCGGCTCGTGCAGTACGGCATGGCCGAGCCCGACGCCGTCGGCGAGGCTGGCGCCGATTCCATGGATCGGCCGGTCGAGGCCGATCGAAGCGCCGGGCGGGGCGAGCGATTTCAGGCCGCCGGCCGCGATCATCTCCGCCATGATCATGGCGGTGGTCTGCAGCGACTCGACCTCTTCCTCGCTATAGAGCCGCGAGGCGCGGTTCTGGATGACGAGCACGCCCATCACGGCGCCGCCGCGCAGGATCGGCACGCCGAGGAAGGAGCGGTAGATTTCCTCGCCCGTCTCGGGCCGGTAGGAGAAGGCCGGATGCGCCTGCGCGTCCGAAAGCGCGATCGGCTCCGCCTCGCGCGCGATCAGGCCGACAAGGCCCTCGCCGGCACGCATCGTGGTGAGGTGCACCGCCTCGCGGTTGAGGCCTTCGGTAGCGTAGAGCTCGAGCGAGCCGTCCTCGCGCAGGACATAGACCGAGCAGACTTCGGCGACGAGATTGCCCGCGATCAGGACGACGAGCCGGTCCAGCCGCTCCTGCGGGCTGACAGGCGCTGCCATGACCTCGCGGAGGCGGCGCAGCAGAACGCCCGATCCTCCGAGAGCGCCTCGCATCAATCCTGCCCTCCGCCCGCCTCCTCAGCCGTCGTGGCCGATAATCCATCGCAGGCTTGCACCTGCCATGGACGAGTCGCAGGCAAGCCCCGATTCAAATCGCCTTCTAGCGACCGAATCGCGTGTTCGGCAAGGGCTAGGGTCGGGAAGCGGGTTGCAAATCGCTTCCGGATCGTTCGGTGGGGGAGGCGCGCCGCGGTTGGTGCGAGAGCGTGACGCCGCGTTCCGGCAGCGCGCCGGCGTCTCGGGCGGTGTGCGGATTGCTCCGGGGCGACCTGCGTCCGGACGTGCCGACGCTGCCCGGAAGCTTGCGCGGCGCCGGCGAAATCTCGTCATTCTCAGGCTGTTCCACGCCCGACAGCACCGAGAGATAACGCCGCGTCCACCAGTCGATATCGGTTTCCGATATCGTGTCGTAGAGGCGCTCGAAGCGGCGCTGCCGCTCGGATTTCGGCATGGCCAGCGCGGTGCGGATCGCCTCCGCGACCTCATGGACATCATAGGGATTGACGATCAGCGCTTCGCCCAGTTGCTGCGCCGCGCCGGCAAAGCGCGACAGCACCAGCACGCCCGGATCGGCCGGATCCTGCGCCGCGACATATTCCTTGGCGACCAGATTCATGCCGTCGCGCATCGGCGTCACCAGCCCGACCTGGGCGCGGCGATAGAAACCCGCGAGGGCGCTGCGCGAATAGGCCCGCTTGACGACGCGGATCGGCGACCAGTCGAATTCGCCGAGCGCGGCATTGAGCCGGCCGGCGACTTCGTCCGACTGGCGGTCGAGCTCGGCATATTCGGGCACGTCGGAACGTGAGGGCGGCGCGATCTGCAGCAGACCGACCTCCTTGCGATATTCGGGATGGCTGCGCAGGAACTGGCCGAACGCCTCCAGCCGCTGGACGATGCCCTTCGAATAATCGAGCCGGTCGACGCCGATGACGAGCTTGCGCGTACCGAGCGGCCCCGTGGTCATGCGGATCGGCGTCGTCGCGGCGCGCACCGAGGCCGTCGCGAGCTTGCGGAACGCCTCGACATCGATGCCGATCGGGAAGGCCTGGACCATCGTCTCGCGCCGACCCATCGTGACCTTGGCGCCATCCGCCCTGGCCCCGCACATCATCACCAGGCCGTTGATCAGGTTGCGCGCATCGATCTGCGTCTGCACGCCGACGAGATCATACGAGCCCATCGTGCTGATCAGCGTCGTGCTGAAGGGCATCGCGCCAAAGACTTCGGCCGGCGGCCAGGGGATATGGTGGAAATAGCCGATCCGGTTCTTCACGCCGCGCCGGCGGAGCTCCGCGGCAAGCGGGATGAGATGGTAATCATGGATCCAGATCACATCCTCGGGGGTGAGCAAGGCAGCCAGCGACTTGGCGAAGCGCCGGTTGACCGCGAGATAGCCGGCATAGTCGGTCCGCGAGAACTCGGTCAGGCCGAGCCGATAATGCATGTTCGGCCACAGTGCCCGGTTCGAGAAGCCGAGGTAATAGGTCTGCCGCTCGGTCTCGCTCAGGTCGGTCACCGCGTAGGTGACCTTGCCGCGCTGGACCGTGCGGACGGCGCCGCCCTCGCTGATCGCCCCGCTCCAGCCGAACCAGAGCCCGCCATGCTGCTCCAGTGCCTCGCGCAGGGCGACAGCCAGCCCGCCCGCCACGGCCTTTTCGCTTCGTTCAGGGATCGTGACGCGGTTGGAAACGACGACGAGACGCATCTCGGGAATTCTCCGTTCTGCCGGTGCCCGAATTTCGCCACCGGAGCAGGAACAGAACGCGCCGGTGCACGTAATGTTTCTCGAATGGTCCGGTACGCAATGGCGAAGCCGTGTCAGGCTTGCGTTGAAATCAAGATCGTGGTGGCAGGCTGGAAGCAGAATGTGGCAAGTTCGCGAGCATTTTATGAGAACCCTCAACGCAATGGAATTGCGAGATAGGATTTCGCCAGTCGTCGTGCCGTGCTTTCGCCCGTTTCGTCACGCAGACAGATCGAGATGATGGACTTGATCGAACCGGAATCTGGCAATCAATCCCGCGACTTCGCCGGCGCGGCGCAAGCGCTCGCACTATTTCTCGACTTCGACGGAACATTGGTCGAGCTGGCGCCGCTTCCCGATCAGGTGAAAATCGACCGGCGCGTCGGCCCGGCGCTCGAAAAACTGCATTCCGTGCTCGGCGGCGCGCTCGCCCTGGTGTCCGGACGCCCGATTTCGGTGCTCGACGATTTTCTGGCGCCGCATCGCTTCGACATAGCCGGCCTTCATGGCGCGCAGGTCCGGCTCGGCGGGGCGCTGCGCTCGGAATCGCAGGCACCGGCCGCGCTACGCGATGCGACGCGCGAACTCGTCCGCTTCGCCAACAGCCATGTCGGCATCATCGTCGAGGACAAGCGGATCTCGGTCGCGTTGCATTGGCGGCTGGCGCCGCAGCTCGAGGAGGATGCGCTCGCGCTGATGCGCGATGTCGCCGCCAGGATGGGACCTTCGGTCAGGCTGCAGCAGGGCAAGTCGGTCGCCGAACTGGTGCCGGCCGAGGCCAGCAAGGGCGGCGCCATCGCTTGGCTGATGCAGGAACCGCCCTATCTCGGGCGAGTGCCGGTCTTCATCGGCGACGACATCACCGACGAGGCCGGGTTCGAGACGGTCAACGCGCTCGGCGGCCTTTCGATCCGCATCGGAGAGGGCAAGACCTGCGCCACGCAGCGCCTGGCTTCGCCGACGGTTCTCCGCACCATCTTGCTTGACGCCGCGGAGAGCGGCAGCCTGACCCCGCATGCATTCTCCCAGGGCTGACATGACCATCGAAACGACGACTACCGCGGGGCCGCATTCGGCTTCGCTCGATCTCGGCGTGATCGGCAATTGCTCGATCGCCGCGCTCGTCGACAGGCGTGCGCGCTTCGTCTGGGGCTGCTTCCCGCGCTTCGACCGCGACCCGGTCTTCTGCTCGCTGATCGACAACCAGCCTGACGATGGCGACGCCATGCCGGAGAAAGGCGTCTTCGCCATCGAACTCGTCGGCATGACGCGCTGCGAACAGACCTATCTCGACAATACGGCGATCCTGTCCTCGGTGCTCTCCGACGATCACGGCAACGCCATCGAGATCCTTGATTTCGCGCCACGCTTCGTGCGCTACGAGCGTTTCTTCCGGCCGCCGCAGCTGGTGCGGCGCGTGCGCCGGCTCTCGGGCCGCCCGCGCATCCGCGTCGTGCTGAAACCCTGCCTCGGTCTCGGCGAGGAGCCTGACGAGATCACGCGCGGCTCCAACCATGTCCGCTATGTCGGCGCCGACCAGACGATCCGCCTGACCACGGACGCGCCGATCTCCTATGTGATGGAGAGCATTCCCTTCGCGGTCGAGCGGCCCTTCTCCTTCTTCGTCGGCTCGGACGAGGCGCTGCGCGCCGAGATCGAGACGACCTCGCGTGAGTTCCTCGACAAGACCACCGATTACTGGCGCGATTGGGTGCGCGCGCTCTCGATCCCGTTCGAGTTCCAGCAGGAGGTGATCCGGGCGGCGATCACGCTGAAGCTCTGCTCCTTCGAGGAGAGCGGCGCGATCGTCGCGGCGCTGACCACCTCGATTCCCGAGGCGCCCGGCACGCAGCGCAACTGGGATTACCGCTTCTGCTGGCTGCGCGACGCCTATTTCGTCGTGCATGCGCTGAACCGGCTCGGCACGACGCGGACGATGGAGGATTATCTCGGCTTCATCACCAATGTCGTCGACACGTTCTCGGAAAGCGGCGCGGACCATCTGCCGCCGCTCTATCCGATCACGCGCGGCGGCGCTCTGACCGAATTCGAGGCGCCGAACCTCTCAGGCTATCGCGGGCACCAGCCGGTGCGCGTCGGCAATGGCGCGGCGACGCAGATCCAGAATGACGGCTACGGCGCCGTCGTGCTGGCGGCGACGCATTCCTTCTTCGACCGGCGCCTGATCCAGCCCGGCAAGGACACGCTCTTCGCCCAGCTCGAGCGCATGGGCGAGATCGCCATCGCCGTCTTCGACAAGCCCGATGCCGGTCCCTGGGAGCTGCGCGAGAAGCAGGTCGTGCACGCCTTCTCCAGCGTGATGTGCTGGGCGGCCTGCGACCGGCTGGCACGCATCGCCGGCACGCTTGGCCGCGCCGAGCGCAAGGATTACTGGCGCGGCGAGGCCAAGCGGCTGAAGGGCATCATCAGCGAGCGTATCTGGAACGAGGAGAAGGGCACCTTCGTCTCGACCTTCGATGGCGACAGCCTGGACGCGACCTTGCTACTGATCGCCGAGCTCGGCTTCGTGGCGGCCGACGACCCGCGCTATATCGCGACCGTCGAGGCGATCGGCCAAAAGCTCGGCCGCGGCGATCTCCTGCTGCGCTACGATACGCAGGACGATTTCGGCTATATGCATACCGGCTTCCTGATCTGCGCCTTCTGGTATGTCGATGCGCTGCACGCGATCGGCCGCCGCGACGAGGCCAAGGAGCTGTTTGGGCGCATCCTGAAGCGGCGCAACAGCTTTGGCCTGCTCTCGGAAGACGCGGATCTCAAGACCGGCGAGCTCTGGGGCAATTTCCCGCAGACCTATTCGATGGTCGGGCTGATCAATTCGGCGATGCGGCTGAGCCGGAACTGGGAAGAGGCGTTCTGATATCGGGGGCGGCCGGGCAGCGCCTCGTCCTGAGCCCCCACATCGTGAAACAGCCCCTATCGGGAAGGTGTGGACGATCGGCACAAGGCCGATATGACGCGTTCGGGCCGTGCTCTCACTCCATCCGCGCCGCGGTCCGCATCACCGCGAGCGCCAAAGTCTGCGCCGCCGGCACCAGGCTCTCGACCTCCAGGAACTCGTCCGGCGTGTGGGCCATGCCGCCGATCGGGCCGACCGAGCAGAGCGTCGGGCAGCCCTGCGCCGCGGTGAAGCCGGAATCGGCGCAGCCGCCGGTGAACTCGGCGACGACCGAGATGCCGTAACCAGCCGCGGCATCGCGATAGGTCTCGAACAGCGCGAGCGATTCGGGCGTGCGCTCCAGCGGCACGAATTCGCCCCTGATGGTCAGCTTGCCCCCTGCCCCTTCGACCACCGGCGTCTCGACGATGGCGCGGATCGCCTCGACCAGTTCGTCGCGCTGGGCGGCGGTGACATAGCGCAGGTCGATCTCGCACCAGGCATGCGGGGCGACCGTGTTGACCGTCTGGCCACCGCCGATCAGCCCGACATTGACGGTCACGCCGCGCTCCAGGTCGGTGAGACCCTGGAGCTTCGGGATCTTGTGGCCGAGATCGACGATGGCCGAGACGCCCTTCTCGTAATTGGCGCCGGAATGGGCCGCCTTGCCGGTGAACTCGGCGCGCATGAAGACGCCGCCCTTGCGGCCGCTGGTGATCGACTGCTTGTGGTCGGCGGCCGAGGTCGTGCCGGCCGGCAGGCGGCTCGGCTCGGCATTGAAGACGCAGCGCGCTTCCCGCGCCGCCGCCTCGATGATCGGCCGCGAGGATGGCGAGGCGATCTCCTCGTCGCTGGTCGTCAGCATCATCAGCGGGGCGGAGAGCCCGCCATTGGCGGCAAAGGCGGCGGCGACGAAAGCCTCGATCACCAGCCCGCCCTTCATGTCGGCGACGCCCGGGCCATAGGCGCGGCTGCCCTTGATGGTGAAGGGCCGGCGCGTCGGCTCGCCCTCGGGGAAGACGGTGTCGCGATGGCCGAGCAAGAGCACCGGGCGCTGGTCGTTGGCGGCCGGATTGGGCAGGCGCGCCTTGACCGCGTCGCCATAGCGCGCGTCGGGGACGATCTCGACGGAGAGGCCGTTCGACTCGTGGAAGCGGGCGAGCACCTGCCCGGCCCGGTCGACGCCGGCCTTGTCATAGGACCCCGAGTCGGTATCGACCAACTCGCGCAGCAGCGCGACCATCGCGTCCTTGCGGGCGGCGAGCCAGGCGGTGACCTGGGTTTCCTCGGGCGTCATCTGGCTCATCGTCTGCGTCTCATCGTTCCATGCGGGACCAATGAGCAAGCTTAGCCAAAGCGGTCCGGCACCGGTAGCGGTCGGCCACCGACGCTCCCCGCAAAATGACGCTAGCCGCCTTCTACTTGGCCGCGGACATCTTGCGGATCAGCGCGTCGCGGGCCGTGCGTGCGGCGGTCTTGAGCTCTTCGTCTCCGGGCGCGCGCGCCGGCAATTCGAGCGCCTTGGCGTAATAACCGAGCGCGAGTTGGTCCGAGGCAATGCCGGCATAGAGATCGCCCAAGCGCTTATTGGCGGAGAGTGCGGCGTCGGGCTTGCCGACGGCTTCCTCGAAAATGCCGATCGCGGCCGGCACATCGCCGCTGCGGACCTTTAGATCGGCGAGCGCGAGCAGGATGCGGCCGTCTCCGGCATTGGCCTTCCGCGCGGCCTCGGCATCGGCGAGCGCAACAGCGAGGTCGCCGAGCCCGGCCTGAGCCTGGATGCGGACGAGCCAGGCCTCGGCATCGGCGGGCGCGCTCGCCGTCCGCGCCGTCGCATCCTCGAGCGCGCCCTTGAGATTGCCGGCGGCGAGCCGTGCCTTGGCGCGCAGCAGCGGCAGATCGACATCGGTGGCCTTGGCCGCCAATGCTTCGGTCGCATAGCGCTCGGCAGCGGCATTATCTCCGGTCGCGGCGTTGATGCGCGCCGCCAGGGCCAGCCAGCGCGGCTGCGCCGGCTCGATCCGCAAGGCCATCGCGATATCGGCCAGGGCCGCCGCGTCGCCGGCGCGATAGAGCAATCTCGCGCGCTCGCCATAGGCCTCGGCGCGATCCGGCGCGAGCCTGATGGCCTCGCTGAAATTGTCGCGGGCGCCGATCATCTGGTTGAGCTGGATACGGGCGAGGCCGCGCGCGATCAGCAGCTCCGCCGCGAAGTTCGGGGTCAGGTTGTCGTGCTGGGCCTTGGAGGCGACCTTCAGGGTGGCGTCGAGCACCTTGCCGATATCGCCATTGGCCTCGAGCGAACGGCCAAGCCGGGCGGCGGCGGCACCGCGCACGGCGAGCGCAGCCAGGTTGTACTGGTTCGCCAGGACGAGCGCATTGGCCGCCTCATAGGCGCCTGCCGCATCACCGCGTGCGAGCAGGGCTCGCGCATAGAGCGGGCCATGCCCGAAGACAGCACGCGGGTTGCCCGCCTTCCAGGCCTCGATCGCGCTCAGCGCGGCATCGATCTGGCCGGTCTCGATCAGGGAGACGACAAGCGTGTCCTCGCGGCTCAGGCCGACGAATTCGGGCTTCTCCAGGGCCTTGGCCTCTCGCGCATCGGCCAAGGCCTCCGCAGGCTTGCCGGAATAGAGCAAGGCCTGCGAGCGCAGGTCATAGGCCCATGGCTTCATCTCGTCGCCCAGGGCCATGATCGCGGTCAGATCCACATTGGCGCGCTCGTAATCCCCCTTGGTGAAGGCCGCGAACGCCCTGGTGATACGTGCCTGCTTGGCCTGTTCGGCATTACCCGCCGCGAGCCGCAGGGCGCTGTCTGCATCGGCCCAGGCGAGATCGAGCGGACGCATGTCCTCGTCATAGCTGTACTCGGCGAGGCGCCCCCTGGCCCGCCCGAGCAAAGCCGGCGAATAGCCGGGCGCGGTCGCCACCGCTTCCTCGAGATCGGCGAGTTGCTGCCCGAAGGGCCGGGCGCGGGCACGTTCGACCAGCCGGTCGGCCTTGGCCTCGGGCGTCACCGCCGTCTCGACCAGGCGGTTGCAGCTTTGCAGGCGCAGCGGATCGTCGCGCGTCTCGCAGCGCTTCTTGAGCTCGGGCTCGTCGAGCTCGGCCACGACGATCGGCTTGGGCGCATCCATCTGGACGATGCGGGCGGCGGCGCGATCGCGCGAAGCGATGTCCTGCGCGGTCTTGGCATCGGTGCGGCCGGCGCTGGCCTGGTAGACGGCGCGGGCGCCGTCGCGATCTCCCGCAGCCATCAGCACTTCGGCCTTGAGCTGCTGCGCATCGAACAGCTTTGGATCGAGCTCGATCGCCTTGTCGGCATCGGCCCTGGCGCCGTCCATGTCCTTGAGCGCGAGCTTGATCGCGCCGCGGGTCGAGTAGGCCCGGGCATAGCGCGGCGCAAGGCGCACGACCTCCTCGGCATCGGCCAGCGCCTCCGTCGGGCGCTGCAATTCCAGCCTCGCCCGCGCCCGCGCCTCGAGCAGGTCGGGCTGGCCGGCGAAGAGCTTCAGCCCCTCGCTCGCCTCGGTCTCGGCGGCGTCGAAGGCGCGCAGGCGATAATAGGCCAGCGAGCGGGTGATGAAGCTGTCATGCGTGCGGAAGCCGAGCTCGCGGCCGCGATTGATCGCGGTCATGGCGTCGCCGTACTGGCCCAGCCGGTAGAGCAGCAGGCCGCGCAGATAGTAGCTGCGGGCATGCTCCTTCTCCCAGAACAGCCCCTGGTCGAGGTCCTTCTTGGCGCCGTCGAGATCGTCGAGCATGATCTTCAGATAGGCGCGGTTGGCGTGGTTGTCGGCGTTGAAGGGCTCTCGCTCGATCACCACCGTGAAGTCCGCCATCGCCCCATCGCGGTCGCCCACCGCATAGCGGGCGCGGCCACGGTCGCGATAGAGCGGGGCAAAGCGCGGGGCGAGCTTGATGGTCTCGTCGTAATCCTTCAGCGCCTCGGCCGGACGGCCGAGCGCGATCAGGGCCTGGGCACGGCCGAGATGGGCGAAGGCCCTGGTCTCGGGCTTGGGCTTGCCTTTCAGCAGCGCCGTGCAGGCGGCGACGCCCTTCTCCGTGCGGTCCTCCTTGCAGAGCTTCTGGTTGGCGGCGCCTTGCGCCAGCGCCGGGACATTCGCAGCGAAAATGGAGGCAGCGATCACGAAAGCCGGCAAGGCATATCGCGGATAAATCCTCGGCATCGCGGCCTCCCCCAGCAAGAGCAGGCAGGATGAGGCCCGGGCGATCACTGCGCAAGGACTTCGTCCGAGGCTTAGCCGGCCAATATGAAGCAAGCATCAACGTGACAGGCGAAAAGAAACGGACCCGCCTGCCAAGCAGACGGGCCCGTCATCAACTTGCGATCCGGCTTGTGCCGGAGGTGGAGCTCACTCCGCCGCGCGCTGCGGCGTGTTCTCGGTCACCGAGATCGCCGGGCGCTCGCGCCCATCGGCCTTGGCGAGCGCAGCGCGCACGCCATTGCCGTAATCCGCGTGGACCTTGTCGAAATGGGCGAGCTGGCGCTCCTCGATCTCCTGCGGGATGCCGCCCATCGCCGCGGCGATGTTGGAGAACAGGCGCGCCCTCTGGCCGGCATCGAACAGGTTGAACAGCGCGCGCGGCTGCGAATAGTCGTCATTGCCGATGCGGTGGTTGTAGCGGTCGGCATTGCCGTTGATGCGCAGCGGCGGCTCCTTGGCCGAGGGCTGCTCGACCGGCCCGCCGAAGGAATTCGGCTCGTAATAGGCGTCCGGATTGCCGGTCTTGATGCCGCCATACGTGTTCATCTGGCCATCGCGATGATAGTGATGGATCTCGTGGCGCGGCCGGTTGACCGGGATCGTCTCATAATGCGTCCCGAGCCGGTGACGGTGGGCGTCCGCATAGGAGAAGACACGGGCCTGCAGCATCTTGTCGGGCGAGAAGCTAATGCCGGGAACGATGTTCGAGGGCGAGAAGGCGACATTCTCGATCTCGGCGAAATAGTTTTCCGGATTGCGGTTCAGCTCGAGGATGCCGATGTCGATCGGCGGATACTCGCCATGCGGCCAGACCTTGGTGAGGTCGAACGGGTTGTAGGAGGTCTTGTCGGCGTCCAGCTCCGGCATGATCTGGACCTGCACCTTCCATTTCGGGAATTCGCCGCGTTCCAGCGCGTTGAACAGATCTTCCTGCGTGGATTCACGGGTCTTGCCGATGACCTTCTCGGCTTCCTCGTTGGTCCAGTGCTTGTGGCCCTGCATGGTCTTGAAGTGGAACTTCACCCAGTAGCGCTCGCCGGCATCGTTCCAGAGCGAGAAGGTGTGGGAGCCGTAGCCGTTGATATGGCGCACGTCGGTCGGCAGGCCGCGATCCGACATCAGGATGGTGACCTGGTGCAGGCTCTCCGGCGAGAGCGACCAGAAATCCCACATCGCGGTGGGCGAACGCATGTTGGTCTTGGGATGGCGCTTCTGGGTGTGGATGAAGTCGGGGAACTTCACCGGATCGCGCACGAAGAAGACCGGCGTGTTGTTGCCGACGAGGTCCCAATTGCCTTCCTCGGTGTAGAACTTGATGGCGAAGCCGCGCACGTCGCGCTCGGCATCGGCGGCGCCGAGTTCACCGGCGACGGTCGAGAAGCGCAGGATCAGCGGGGTTTCCGTGCCGGGCTGCAGCACCTTGGCCCTGGTGTATTTGGAGATGTCGCCGGTGATCTTGAGCGTGCCATGCGCGCCCCAGCCCTTGGCATGGACCGGACGCTCCGGGATGCGCTCGCGGTTCTGATGCGCGAGCTTCTCGAGCAGCTGGTAATCCTGCAGCAGGACCGGGCCGCGCTCGCCGGCGGTGAGAGAATTCTGGTTGTCCGGGATCGGCGCGCCCGCGCTCGTCGTCATCGTCGGGTTCTTGGACATGCGGTCCTCCACGGTTGAACTGCGCCCCCAGAGCGCCTCGGATTTCGAATTGGAGGAACTAACATCCCTTTGTGACGATGATGTCCAATAGCATTTACGCGGGCGATCGATAAGTTTATCAAATCGCCATGATCACCCTGAAACAGCTTCGTTATTTCGGCGCGGTGGCGCGGCACCGGCATTTCGGGCGGGCTGCCGAGGAATGCCATATCAGCCAGCCGGCGCTCTCGCTGCAGATTCAGGAGCTCGAGACGCAGCTCGGCTGCCAGCTCGTCGAGCGCCGCCGCGGCGCGATCGCGCTCACCGAGATCGGCCGCGAGATCGCCGAGCGCGCCAGCCGCATCCTGATCGAGGCCAGCGACCTGGTCGACCACGCCAGGCACAGGCCGAACCTGCTCAGCGGCGAGCTCGATCTCGGCGTCATCCCCTCGATCGCGCCCTATCTGCTGCCGGCGACCCTGCCGCTGCTGCAGAAGCGCCATCCGGCGCTGGAGCTCCGCCTGCGCGAGACACAGACCGCGACGCTGCTAGACGAGCTCAGCGACGGGCGGCTCGATGTCGCCCTGCTCTCCCTTCCGATCGACCGGCCGGGGCTGGAAGCGCTGCACCTCTTCGATGACGGCTTCGTGCTGGTGACGCCGTCCAGCCAGGATGGCGACGACCCATACACGCCTGCCGCCGCGCTCTCGGGCGACAATCTCCTGCTGCTGGAGGAAGGCCATTGCCTGCGCGACCAGGCGCTGAGCTTCTGCCGCACGGCGCAAAGCGGCTCACGCCGGCAATATGGCGCCTCCAGCCTCTCGACCATCATGCAAATGGTGGCGAACGGCTTTGGCGCCACCCTGATGCCGGCGATGGCACTGCCGATCGAGCTCAGGCCGGACATGCCGGTGAAGCTGTTCAGGTTCGCCGAGCCGGAGCCGAGCCGCTCGATCGGCATGGTCTGGCGCAAGACCTCACCCCGGAAACACGATTTCCAGGCGCTGGGGCGAATCCTGGCGGAGGTCGGCGAGACGCTGACGGCCGAGCGCGCGCAGGCCGCCGAAACGGGTCGGATCAGCCTGCCGATAAGCGCCTAGCAAATCATTGCCAAAGGGAGCGCGTAAGGCCCCCGGATTACTTCGCTGCGCCGGTAATGACGGCGGCGTCAGGCTGCGCCGTTGCGCGCGCCCTCGCTGAGATGCGCGATCGCTGCCGCGACGCCGCCGCTGCCATGCGGGATGTTCTGCGCCTGCAGGGCCATCTCGACGGCGCTGAGGCTGCCGAGCACCATCGGCGCGTTGACATGGCCCATATGGGCGATGCGGAAGCCCTTGCCGGTAAGGTCGCCGATCGCGAGCCCGAGCGTCACGCCGCAGACCTTGCGCGTATAATCGGTGATCATCGTCGGATCGCCCTGGAACAGGATCGTCGTGACCGAGGGCGCGCGCTGCGCCGGCTCCTCGACATTATAGGTCAGGACCTGGCCCTCGACCCATTTCGAGACGGCGGCTCGGGTTGCGCCGGCCAGCAGGGCGTGGCGCCGCCAGACCGCCTCCAGCCCCTCCCCGAAGATCATGTCCAGCGCGGCGCGCAGGCCGAACATCAGATGCTCGGGGGGCGTGCCGCAATGCTTCATGTAGAGCAGCGGGTTCATCCGGGCGGTCCAGTCCCAGTAGCCCGTGCGCATCGTCGCATTCTGATGCGCGGCGAGCGCCTTCTCGCCCGCGGCGACGAAGGCGAGGCCGGGCGGCGTCATCAGCCCTTTCTGCGAGGCCGACATCGCGACATCGACGCCCCATTCATCCATCTCGAATGGCATGCAGCCGAGCGAGGCGACGCCATCGACCATCAGCAGCGCCGGATGGCCGGCGGCATCGATCGCCCTGCGGATCGCCGGGATGTCGTTGACCACGCCGGAGGCGGTGTCGATCTGCACGGTGAGGACGGCCTTGATCTCGTGCCTGACGTCCTGGCGCAGGCGCTCTTCCAGCGCGGCAGGATCGACGGCAGCGCGCCAGGAGCCAGCCAGCACCTCGACATCGGCGCCCATGAAACGCGCCATTTCGCCCCAGCCGACTGCGAAGCGGCCGCTGGCCAGGGTCAGGATCTTGTCGCCGCGGGAGAGGACATTGGTCAGCGCCGCTTCCCAGCCGCCATGGCCATTGGCGGCGTAGAGGAATGTCTCGCCCTTGGTGCGGAAGACCTTCTTGAGATCGGCCAGGAGCGTTTCGGTCAGATTGCAGATCGTGTCGGAGGCAAGCTCCTCCGCCGGCCGCATCATCGCCTGCAGCACGCGGTCGGGAACGTTGGTCGGACCGGGAATCGCGAGCAGAGCCCGGCCGTTGGCGACACTCATGGATAACTCCTGCTAACCGCGCGATGCGGCCGGAACGCCGGCCGGACGCCGCTCATGGCCCAATGCCCAATCTCTGGAAACGATGCAAATCGACGCTGCCGAAAGCCTGTGCAGCGCCGTCAGCGCTGTGCCTCCGTCGCCATCTTCAGCGCCAGTCCTGCAAGGACGGTGCCCATCAGCCAGCGCTGCACCACCGCCCAGAGCGGGCGCGTGCACAGGAAGAGCGCGATGCTGCCGGCCGCGAAAGCGATCATCGCGTTGACGCTGACGCTGATGACGATCTGGATCGCGCCCAGCACGACGGACTGCGCGAGCACGCTGCCCGCCGCCGGGTCGATGAATTGCGGCAAGAGCGCGAGATAGAGCATCGCGATCTTCGGGTTGAGCAGGTTGGTGACGAAGCCCATCATGAACAGCTTGCGCGGGCTGTCATGCGGCAGGTCACGGACCTGGAAGGGCGAGCGCCCGCCCGGCCGCACCGCCTGCCAGGCGAGCCAGAGCAGATAGGCCGCGCCACCGAAGCGCAGGGCGTCATAGGCATAGGGCACGGCAAAGAGCAGCGCGGTGATGCCGAAGGCGGCACAGAGCATGTAGAAGACGAAGCCGAGCGCGACGCCGCCGAGCGAGATCAGGCCGGCCAGCCGCCCCTGCGAGATCGAGCGCGAGATCAGGTAGATCATGTTCGGGCCGGGCGTCAGCACCATGCCGAGCGCGACCAGGGCGAAGGCAAGCAGGCTCGACATCTCAGGCATGAAACAGCTCCCCGGCGCGGTGCCGGCAAACTGCACGCGGAGGCGGTTTCCGGCAAGAGCAGGGAACAGGGTGCTGCCATGCCAGTTTCTCACGCCAGCAGCAGCGCTGGAGCCGGATCCGATCGGCGCATACTCCTGGGGGCAAGCCGCATGATGATCTTCAGCCGCATTCTCTACACGGGGATATCGAGCGCGCTGCTCGCGGCCTCGGTCATGCTGATGCTGGTCGCGATCTGGCGTACCGTGACCGGGTTCTGGACCGGGGATTGGGCCCTCGAGACGATGCTCGACGGGATCGGGCTGATCATCATCGCGGTCGCCGTCGCCGATGTCGGCAAGTTCCTGTTCGAGGAGGAGGTGATCAGCGATCGTGAGCTGCGCCGCCCGGCCGAGGCGCGGGGCTCGCTGACCAAGTTCATGACGATCATCATCATCGCCCTCAGCCTGGAATCGCTGGTTCTGATCACCAAGGCATCGCGGACCTCGATGAGCGACATCGTCTATCCCGGCCTGCTCGTGCTGCTCGCGGTCGTCGCCATGGTCGGGCTCGGCCTGTTCCAGAAGCTCAGCCAGAACACCACGGCGGTGGTGCCGGACATGAAGGACGGAGAGAAGGAGAAATCCCCGTCGCGCAAGGCTCCGGCAGCGGAGGAAGCCTAGGCCGTCATTGCGAGCGAAGCGAAGCAATCCAGGAGGACTGGGCGCCCAACTGCCCTGGATTGCTTCGCTGCGCTCGCAATGACGACGGTGTGTCAGTGCGGCTCGTCGACCAGGAAGAGGTCGGTATCCTCGGGCTTGGTGCCGGCCGCCGTGAGCATGGCGTGAATCTGGCCGCGATGATGGGTCTGGTGATTGAAGAGATGCGTGATGACGAAGGCGCGCGGCTTGCCCATCTCGCGGCCGGCAGCGCCCGAATACCAGATCAGCGTGCCGCGCAGCCATTTGGCGTCCACCGCCTGCGCCCAGTCGAGAATCTGCGCGTCGCGCTCGGTGCGGAGGCGGCGGAACGCGTTCCAATCTTTCAGATAGGTCGATGAATCGCGCCCGCCGATCGGAGGCTTCGGCGTGCCGATCAGGCGCGAGAGCCAGACCTCGTCGGCCCAGAGGACGTGATTGAACGTGCCGGCGATCGACTTGAAGAAAGCGCCGCGATCACGCCAGCGGCCCTCGTCGTCGAGCTGGTCTGCGGCCTCGCAGAGACTTTTGTTCTGCCAGGCATTGTAGCGGGCCATGAGCTGGACATAGGCCGGATCGAGCATCGCTGACGGGTCCTCAGATGATATTGGCCTCCGTCAGAGGCCGGCGCGCGACGATGCGCTCGTGGCCGAGATCGGCAAGGTCGAGCGTGCGATAGCGGCCATGCAGGATGTGCTCGGCAAGCCCGCGCCCGACCGCCGGCGATTGCTGCAGGCCATGGCCGGAGAAGCCGTTGGCGAGGTAGAGATTGGGCAGGCCGACGGCCGGGCCGAGGATGGCGTTGCCGTCGAGCTCGTTCATGTCATAGGGCCCTGCCCAGGCGCGGCCGGGCTTGATCGCCTCGAAAGCGGGCACGCGATGGGCGAGCGGCGCCCAGACATGCTCCTCGAAGAAGGACCAGTCGACATCCTCGACATCGGCGTCGGTCTCGATCCATTCGCGGTCGAGCTCGGCCGGCGGCGAAGCGCCGCAGATGAACATCTGGCCCTCGTTGCCGCGTTTGCCTTCCGGCCGGCAATAGGCGCCGGACGTGTCGATCAGCAGCGGGCAATTCTCGACCTCGCCCTTGCAAGTGAAGCTGAAGACATAGCGCTTCATCGACTTGACGGGGATGGCGATGCCGGCCGTCGCCGCTAGGCGCGCGCCATGCGTGCCGGAGGCGTTGACCGCCGCGCCGCAGGCGATCCGGCTGCCATCTGCAAGCTCGACGCCGACCAGCCTGCCGCCGTCGGTGACGTAGCGGGCGACCTCGCCCTGCCGGTATTCGACGCCGAGCGCCCTCGCCTTCCTGCGAAAGGCCTGCAGCACGGCCCAGCCATCGAACCAGCCCTCGCCGCTGACGCCATAGGTGCCGCAGGCGAGGTCGGCAGTGTTCAGCCAGGCGAATTTGCTGCGCAGCATGTCCGCAGCATAAATCGCGATATCGGCGCCTTCTTCCTGTTGAAGCTTTTGATTTTGCTCAAGAATATGGCTGCCGTCCGGACTGGCCACGTAGAGGTACCCGCCTTCGTGCAGATCGATCGCCGGCGCCTCGCCGTCGACGGCCAGGTGGTTGCCGATATTGCGCAAAAAATCGATGCCGAAGAGCGAGATCCGGATGTTCACGGGGCTGGAGAATTGCTGCCTGATCGAGGCCGCCGAGAGCGCGGAGGCGGAGTAGCGATAGGTCGGATCCTTCTCGATCACGATCACCCTGCCGTTGAAGCCGGGATCGGCAGCGAGGTGATAGGCGACGGAGGAACCGATCGCGGCGCCGCCGCAAATCACGACATCGGCTGTCTCGGACGAGGAGGACATGGCGGGCCTTCGCGCTCTGCCTGCGCCGCAGCGCCAGCGAGGTTGGTGAATTCAGCGCATGAATGGCAAGGCTGAAGGCGCTTGTCGAGTGTCAGGCCGTCACGGCGAATTCGCCAAGCAGCCAATCACGGAAGGCGATCACGGTCGGCAGCCCGGCCTTGGCCTCGGGATAAACGAGGTAATAGCCCTCCGAGCCGGCGACCGGCCGGTCGACCGGGACGACGAGCGCGCCGGAGCGCAACTCCTCCTCGATCAGGAAGCGCGGCACGATGGCGAGGCCGAGCCCCGCGACGGCTGCCTGCGAGACCATGGCGAATTGCTCGAAGCGCGGGCCCATCATGGCGCGCTCGGGCGGCAGGCCCTGCTGCTCCAGCCAGTTGGCCCAGGCGCGTGGCCGGGTCGATTGCTGCAGCAGCGGCACACGCAGCATATCGGCGGCTGCGACAATGCCGGCGCGCGCGATCAGCGAAGGCGCGGCAACGGGAACCACCTCCTCGCCCATCAGGCGGTGCAATACCGCGCCGGGCCAGACCGGATCACCAAAATGGATGGCGGCGTCGACCTCCTCGCGGCTGAAATCGAACGGTACCAACCGCGTCGCGAAATTGATGGTGATGCCGGGATGGGCCTCGATGAAGCGCGGCAGGCGCGGGATCAGCCAACGTGTGCCGAAAGTCGGCAGGATGGCGAGGTTGAGTACGCCGGCCGCGCCGCGGAAGGCCATTGCGGAGACGGTGGCAGCGGCCAGTCGTGACAATCCATCACGGATCTCGGCGGCATAGGCGCTACCCGCGGCAGTGAGGCTGACACGCTTGCGCACCCGCTGGAACAGGCTGACGCCCAGGACTTTCTCAAGATGCGCCACCTGCCGGCTGACCGCGCCCTGGGTGAGGTTCAGCTCCTCGGCAGCGCGGGTGAAGCTGCCATGCCGGGCCGCCGCCTCGAAGGCGGCGAGCGCCGACAGCGAAGGCACCGAGAGGCGTCCTGGAATGAGCTCCGAGTTCATGACCTATTCTCACCAAGTGGTGAGAACATATCGGTTGCCGGAGACCTGCGGAAGCGGGCATTCTGCAATCATGCGGGTGAATGCCTATTTTCACCCCGATCCTCGCCGGGCTCGGGCACGCCTGAAACCGGGCTGAGGCTTATCGTGTTTGACGGAAGGTATGGGATCGACATGGCTGCCACCGCTCTGCCGCAGGATACGCTCGCGCTGCTGAAGCGCCTCGGAGTGTCCGACAGCGCCTTCGCCTCCAAGGGCCTGGTCGCGCATTCGCCGATCACCGGCGAGACGGTCGCCACGCTGCGCGAGACCAGCGCCGCCGAGGCCCAGGCCGCGATCGGCCGGGCCCAGGCCGCCTACCTCGCCTGGCGCAAGGTGCCCGCGCCGCGGCGCGGCGAATTCGTCCGCCTGCTCGGCGAGGAGCTGCGCACGCACAAGGCCGATCTCGGCCTGCTGGTGACGCTGGAAGCCGGCAAGGTCACCTCCGAGGGCCTGGGCGAAGTCCAGGAGATGATCGATATCTGCGACTTCGCCGTCGGCCTGTCGCGCCAGCTCTACGGCCTCACCATCGCGACCGAGCGCGCCAACCACCGGATGATGGAGACCTGGCATCCGCTCGGCGTCTGCGGCGTGATCTCGGCCTTCAACTTCCCGGTCGCGGTCTGGTCGTGGAATGCGGCGCTCGCCTTCGTCTGCGGCGACAGCGTCGTCTGGAAGCCCTCCGAGAAGACCCCGCTGACGGCGCTCGCCGTCCAGGCGATCACCGAGCGCGCGATGAAGCGCTTCGGGCCCGAGGCGCCGGTCGGCCTCTCGGAAGTGCTGATCGGCGGCCGCGAGATCGGCGATGCGCTGGTCTCCGACCCCCGCGTCCCGGTCGTCTCGGCCACCGGCTCGACCCGGATGGGCAAGGAGGTCGGCCAGAAGCTCGCCGCCCGCTTCGCCCGCGCCATCCTGGAGCTCGGCGGCAACAATGCCGCGATCGTCGCGCCCTCGGCCGATCTCGACCTCGCCCTGCGCGGCATCGCCTTCGCCGCCATGGGCACGGCCGGCCAGCGCTGCACCACGCTGCGCCGCCTGATCGTCCATGAGAGCGTCTATGACGCGCTGATCCCGCGCCTCGCCAAGGTCTATGGCAGCGTCAAGATCGGCGATCCGCGCGAGGCCGGCGTGCTGGTCGGCCCGCTGGTCGACGAGGCCGCCTATAAGGGCATGCAGGCCGCACTCTCCGAGGCGCGCGCCGCCGGCGGCAAGGTCCAGGGCGGCGAGAAGGTCGATATCGGCGCGGGCGGCTTCTATGTCCGTCCCGCGCTCGTCGAGATGCCCGAGCAGACCGGCCCGGTCGAGCGCGAGACCTTCGCGCCGATCCTCTACGTGATGAAATACAAGACGCTGGACCAGGCGATCTCGCTGCAGAACGCGGTCGGCGCCGGCCTCTCCTCCTCGATCTTCACGCTCGACATGCGCGAGGCGGAGACCTTCGTCTCGGCGGAAGGCTCGGATTGCGGCATCGCCAACGTCAATATCGGCCCGTCCGGCGCCGAGATCGGCGGGGCCTTCGGCGGCGAGAAGGAGACGGGCGGCGGCCGCGAGGCCGGCTCCGATGCCTGGAAAGCCTATATGCGCCGCGCTACCAATACGCTGAACTACGGCACGACCTTGCCGCTGGCGCAGGGCGTCAGCTTCGATGTGGATGCCTGAGGACCAGGCAGCCACGCCGTCAGTGCGAGCACCGGGGTCTTGCCTTCGGCAAGCCCGAGCACCGGCTCCGCGATGCAATCCAGGAGCGTCAGCGCTCCACGTCCCCCTGGATTGCTTCGTCGCTACGCTCCTCGCAATGACGGTGAAAGAGGAATAACGGGAGAACGACCATGACAGAGGCCGCTCGCAAGACCGCCCATGACCACAAGCCGGCCGAGTTCAACTGGGCCGATCCGTTCCTGTTCGACGAGCAGCTCACGGAAGACGAGCGGCTGATCCGCGACACGGCGCGCGACTATGCGCAGGACAAGCTGCTGCCGCGGGTCGCCGAGGCCTATCTCGAGGAGAAGACCGACCGCGCCATCTTCAACGAGATGGGCGAGCTCGGCCTGCTCGGCGTGACGCTGCCGGAAGATTATGGCTGCGCCGGCGCCAACTACGTCTCCTACGGGCTGGTGGCGCGCGAGGTCGAGCGGGTCGATTCCGGCTATCGCTCGATGATGTCGGTGCAGTCCTCGCTGGTGATGTACCCGATCTACGCCTATGGCGACGAAAGCCAGCGCAAGAAGTACCTGCCCAAGCTCGCCTCGGGGGAATGGGTCGGCTGCTTCGGCCTGACCGAGCCGGATGCCGGCTCAGACCCCGCGGGCATGAAGACCCGCGCCGAGAAGGTCGCCGACGGCTACAAGCTGACGGGATCGAAGATGTGGATCTCGAACTCGCCGATCGCCGATGTCTTCGTGATCTGGGCCAAGTCGGTCGCGCATGACAACCAGATCCGCGGCTTCATCCTCGAGAAGGGCATGAAGGGCCTCTCGGCGCCGAAGATCGGCGGCAAGCTCTCGCTGCGCGCCTCGATCACCGGCGAGGTCGTCATGGACGACGTCATCGTTCCCGAGGAGAACCTGCTGCCGAACGTCTCCGGCCTGAAGGGCCCGTTCGGCTGCCTCAACCGCGCCCGCTACGGCATTTCCTGGGGCGTGATGGGCGCCGCCGAGGATTGCTTCCACCGCGCCCGCCAATACGGGCTCGACCGCAAGCAGTTCAACAAGCCGCTCGCCCAGACCCAGCTCTACCAGAAGAAGCTCGCGGACATGCTGACCGAGATCAATCTCGGCCTGCAGGGTTCGCTCCGCGTCGGCCGGCTGATGGACGAGGGCAAGATGGCCCCGGAGATGATCTCGATCGTCAAGCGCAACAATTGCGGCAAGGCGCTGGACATCGCCCGCCTCTCCCGCGACATGCATGGCGGCAACGGCATCTCGATCGAGTACCACGTCATGCGCCACGCGGCGAACCTGGAGACGGTCAACACCTATGAGGGCGCGCATGACGTGCACGCGCTCATCCTGGGTCGGGCGATCACCGGGCTGCAGGCGTTTTTCTGAGAACTGCCATCATGGCCGGGCTTGACCCGGCCATCTCCCTATCGCGCACTACCCGAGAAACGGCCGCCGGCCGGCACGACACATCCCGAGGCCATGCTGATCAATATCGTCGATGTCGAGGCGACCTGCTGGGATGGGGCTCCCCCGGATGGCCAGGTCAACGAAATCATCGAGATCGGCATTTGCGTGCTGGACGCGGAATCTGGGGCGATTGGTCCTGCGCACTCGCTGATGGTCCGGCCCGTACTGTCAGAAGTCAGCCCGTTCTGCGTGGAGCTCACCGGCATAGGGGCGGGTGAGGCGGCAAGTGGAGGTGGCTTCGCCGAAGCCTGCGCCAGATTGACCGATGAATTCGATGCGGCAAACCGGCTCTGGCTGTCCTGGGGCGATTACGACCGCAAGCAGTTCATGCGCGATTGCGAGAACAAGCGGGTCACCTATCCGTTCGGCCCCGACCACATCAACGGCAAGGCGCTGCACGCCCGGCTGACGCAGCCGCGCAGCAAGCAGATGGGCATGGCTCGCGCCTTGGAGGCCTATGGAATGCAGCTGGAAGGCCGGCACCATCGGGGCGGCGACGACGCGCGCAATATTGCGCGGATCGTGGCGCAGCTGCTAGCCGATCATGGCCCGGCAATCCTCAGCGAGCGGAGCAAAGTAGCAGGATGACCCCTCCCCTCGCCGGCCTGCGCGTCCTCGAACTGGCGCGCATCCTCGCAGGCCCCTGGATCGGGCAATTGCTCGCCGATCTCGGCGCCGATGTCGTCAAGGTCGAGGCGCCCGAGGGCGACGACACGCGCAAATGGGGGCCGCCTTTCGTCGAAGGCGGGGATGGCGAGCACCTCTCCGCCGCCTATTTCCACTCGGCCAACCGCGGCAAGCGCTCGATCACGGCCGATTTCCGCACCGAGGAAGGCCAGGCGCTGGTGCGCCGGCTCGCCGGCCATGCCGATATCGTCATCGAGAACTTCAAGGTCGGCGGCCTCACGAAATACGGGCTCGACGCCGCGTCGCTGCGCGCAGCCTATCCGAGGCTGATCTATTGCTCGGTCACCGGCTTCGGCCAGGACGGCCCCTATGCCCCGCGTGCCGGCTACGACTTCCTGGTCCAGGGCATGGGTGGACCGATGTCGGTCACCGGCGAGCCGGCGGGCGCGCCGATGAAGGCGGGCTATGCCGTCGCCGATATCTTCACCGGGCTCTATGCCTCGACCGGCATCCTCTCGGCGCTGCGCCGGCGCGATGCGACCGGCGAGGGTGCGACG
This sequence comes from Allobosea sp. BK604, assembly GCF_004341515.1. GTDB lineage: Bacteria > Pseudomonadota > Alphaproteobacteria > Rhizobiales > Beijerinckiaceae > Allobosea. Next base: position 104,716 of record NZ_SLZF01000015.1, on the reverse strand, counting down.
CTCGACATGGCGCTGCTCGACACGCAGATCGCCGTGCTCGGCAACCAGGCGATGAACTATCTCGTCTCGGGCAAGCCGGCGCCGCGTCTCGGCAACGCTCATCCGAACATCGTGCCCTACGACGTCTTCCCGGTCGCAGACGGGCATATCATCATCGCCACCGGCAATGACGGGCAGTGGCGCAAGCTCTGCGAGGTGCTGGGCGAGCCCGAGCTGGCCGGTCAGCCCGATTATGCTGACAATCGCTCGCGCGTCGCCAATCGCGCCGTGCTGACCGAGAAGCTGCACCTGCTGACGCAGCGCTACGGCAAGGCCGATCTGCTGGCGGCGCTGGAGAAGGTCGGCGTTCCCGCCGGGCCGATCAACGGGATCGACGAGGTCTTCGCCGATCCGCAGGTGATCGCGCGCGGCGTCAAGGTCGAGCTGCCATCCGAGGCGGCTGCCGCCGGCACGATCCCGACCGTCGCCTCGCCGATCGTGATGGACGGCGTCAGGCAGGTCGCGCCGCGCCCGAGCCCCCGGCTCGGCGAACACGCCGACGAGATTCTGAACGATCCCGCCTGGGGCGGGCCGGCTCGATGAGATATGCGGTCATTGCGAGTGCAGCGAAACAATCCAGGGGGTCTCGCGCAGTCCTCCTCGATCGCTTCATCGGCTGCGCCTCCACGCAATGACGCCAAGGACAGGGAATCAAGGCAATGGCTGAGCGTACCGGCGGACAGATCCTCGTCGACCAACTTCTGATCCACGGCGCCACCGACGCCTTCTGCGTGCCGGGCGAGAGCTATCTCGCCGTGCTCGACGCGCTGCACGACGCCAGTCTCAAGGTGACGATCTGCCGGGCCGAGGGCGGCGCGGCGATGATGGCCGAGGCCGCCGGCAAGCTGACCGGCAAGCCCGGCATCTGCTTCGTCACGCGCGGGCCGGGCGCGACCAATGCCTCGCCGGGCATCCATATCGCCGACCAGGATTCGACGCCGATGATCCTGTTCGTCGGGCAGATCGAGCGCGGCATGCGCGAGCGCGAGGCCTTCCAGGAGCTCGACTATCGCGCCGTCTTCGGCACGATGACGAAATGGGCGACCGAGATCGACGATGCCGCGCGCATCCCGGAGCTCATCAGCCGCGCCTTCCATGTCGCGACCTCCGGCCGGCCCGGCCCGGTGGTGATCGCGCTGCCCGAGGACGTGCTGACCGACCTCGCCGATGTCGCGGATGCCGAGCCCTACCAGGTCACCGAGACGCACCCTTCACTGCTGCAGACGATCGACCTGCAGAAGCGCCTCTGGGCGGCGAAATCCCCGGTTGCGATCCTCGGCGGCTCACGCTGGAACCCGCAGGCGATCGAGCGCTTCCAGCGCTTCGCCGAGCGCTTCGACCTGCCGGTCTTCGTCTCCTTCCGCCGCCAGATGCTCTTTCCGGCCGATCATCCGAATTTCGGCGGCGATCTCGGCATCGGTCCCAATCCGAAATTACTGAAGCGGATCAAGGAGAGCGATCTCGTCCTGGTCGTCGGCGGGCGGCTTTCAGAGATGCCGAGCCAGTCCTACAAGCTGTTCGGCATTCCCAATCCGGGCCGGCCTCTCGTCCACGTCCATCCCGATCCGGAAGAGCTCGGCCGCGTCTACCGCCCCTCGCTCGCGATCAACGCCTCGCCGACCGCTTTCTGCGCGGCGCTGGAGACCGTGCATCCGCCGCAGACCATTCCCTGGGCGGGTGCCGCGGCCGAGGCGCACGAGGCCTATCTCGGCTGGAGCGAGCAGCCCGCGCCGGTGCCGGGCACGTTCCATCCCGGCGAGGCCGTGACCTGGCTGCGGCGCAACCTTCCGGATGATGCGATCCTGTGCAACGGCGCCGGCAACTACGCCACCTGGGTGCACCGCTTCCACCGCTTCACCAAGTTCGCGACCCAGCTCGCACCGACCTCGGGCTCGATGGGCTATGGCGTGCCGGCCGCGATCGGAGCCAAGCGGCTGTTTCCCGAGCGGACGGTGGTCGCCTTCGCCGGGGATGGCTGCTTCCTGATGAACGGGCAGGATTTCGCGACCGCCGTGCAATACGAGCTGCCGGTGATCGTCGTCGTCGTCGATAACGGCATGTACGGCACGATCCGCATGCATCAGGAGCGCGAATACCCTGGCCGCGTCTCGGCGACGATGCTGAAGAACCCGGATTTCGCGGCCTATGCGAAAGCCTTCGGCGGCTATGGCGAGCGGGTCGAGACCACGGCCGAATTCGCACCGGCCTTCGAGCGTGCGGTCGCAAGCGGCAAGCCGGCGATCCTGCACTGCATCCTCGATCCCGAGGCGATCACGCCGGCGAAGACGCTGAGCACGATCCGCGCCGAGGCGCTGGCTGAGAAGGGCTAGTCGTCATTGCGAGGAGCGTAGCGACGAAGCAATCCAGGAAGACTGGGTGTCCAGCTGCCCCCTGGATTGCTTCGCTAGAGCATTTCCGCGTTTCTTCGAATCGCGAAAATTCTCTATCTACTTGTTTTGACGCATTTTCTTCACGCGAACCGGTATCCACTTCGCTCGAAAATGCTCTAGAGCATTTCCGCGCTTCTCTGAATCGCGAAAATTCTCTATCTCTTTGTTCTAACGCATTTTCTTCACGCGAACCGGTATCCACTTCGCTCGAAAATGCTCTATGCGCGCAATGACGGCTGTGCCTTCCCGCGCCCGAACCACATCCGGCGCAGCAGGTTGTCGTGCCAGAGCGCGATATGCACCAGCACCGCGCCAAAATGCACGGCGCCGAGGGCCAGCAGCGTGTTCCCCGCCCAATCGTGCAGGCGCAGCATCAGCTCATAGGTCGCCTTGTCCGGCCCGATCGGATGCGGCACCTGGAACAGCCCGAAATAGAGGGTGGGGATCTGGATCGGCGAAGCTGCGGCCATCAACAGGCCCGTCACCGGCAGCGCGATGACGCAGAGATAAAGCCCGCTGTGGACGGCGTCGCTGGCGAGGCGCAGCAGGCGGCCCTCATTCGCAGGCGCTGGCGGCTTGATGACCAGGCGCAGGAGCAGCCGCGCGACGACGAAGCCGGCGACGGTCAGGCCGATCGACTTGTGCAGCTGGTAAAGTTCGAAACGCTCGACCAGATTGCGCGTCTCGTCCTGCATCGGGCTGGCGATCAGGAATTGCGCCGCGATCAGGATCAGCGTCAGCCAATGCAGCGCAACGAGCGCCGGATGCCAGCGGCGCGGCCGGCCCTTGGCCTGCGGCACCGCGCCCTCGCCTGGCACGGCCCGGGCGCTCATCGCATCACCTGCCCCTTGATGACGAGATCGACCTTGTCGTCGACGACGTTGACATCCTTGCCGATGCCGTAAGCCGGCCGCAGGAAGGAACCGTCGGCATGGAATGGCAGCCTGTCGCCGCGCTTGGCTCGCTCGATGTCGCCATCAACCGTCGCCGTCACCGTGATCGGCTGCGTGACAGAGCGGATCGTGAGGTTGCCCCTGATCTCGAGGCTGCGATCGCCCATGCGCCGTACGCTGGTCGAGGTGAAGATCGCATTCGGGAAACGGCCGGTATCGAGCATGCTCTCGCCCTTGATGAAGCCGTCCATCAGCGCGGTACCGGCGGAGACCGAGCCGGTATCGATCGTGACCCTGATCCGGCTCCGTTCCGGCTGGTCGAAATCGAGCGAGAGCTGTCCCTCGAAGCGGCCGAACTTACCGGTCGCCACCACCGCCCCGAAGCGATGGGTGACGAAGCTGACCTCGGTCGAACTTCGATCGAAGCGCCAGGCCGACTGGGCCGAGGCCGGGCCGGCCAGCAGAGCGAGAGAGAGGGCGAGGAGGGGCGCGGTCGAGCGGCTCATGGCGATACCTGCCATCGTGGACACGATGGTATCTGCCGCCCGCTTGATGGCTGCGCCGTGACCGGATTCCGCTTACACGCAAAGGTGATAGGCGCTGGACCGCCTCAGCTTGCGTGCCTGCTGATCACCCCGTCGAAGGTCGAGCGGATGGCGCGCGCCAGCGCGATGCTGGCCCAGCCCTGAACGATCAGCTCGAAGGCGAGGAAGGTGCCGAGCACCCAAAGGCCGGAGGCCGGCCATTGCGCCAGGATCAGCCCGCCGAGCGCCAGCGAGAGCAGGCCGGAGATCAGGATCCAGATCCAGGCCTTCATCGGCCGGGTCTGGAAGGCGACGAAGATGCGCAGGATACCGACCGCAACCAGCATGATGCCGGCCACAAATGTCAGCGACAGCGTCGCGGCGAGCGGGTTGAGGAAGGTGTAGACGCCGAGCGCGAGATAGAGCACGCCGATCAGGACATGCATCAGCCGGCTCTTCCAGCCGCCATGCCGGGCGGCATCGACCAGCATGATGATGCCGCCGACGAAGATCATCGCGCCGAACCAGATCGCGCTGACGACGCTGAGCAGCGCCACTGCCCCCAGGCCCAGAATGCCCAGGATGATCAGGGCGATTCCGGCTGCGAGCAGCCAGCCCCAGTTGCGCCGGAGCGGAATCAGATGCGTGCCGAGGGAAGGCCGACGATGCAGCGGAGCTTCGGTCATGATCGCCAATCTCCGGTGGAAACGCCTTAAATTCCCACCGCCAGCCAATGGCGTCAATGGTGAGGGCTCAGTACGTCGCGCGGCCGCCCGAAAGATCGAACACCGCTCCGGTCGAGAAGGAACAGCGCTCGCTGGCCAACCAGGCCACCAGCTCCGCCAGCTCCTCGACTTCGCCAAGACGCCCGAGCGGGCTCTTCGCGATCATGGCCGCGACCGTCTCCGGCGACATCTGCTGGAGGATATCGGTGTCGATCGCGGCCGGCGCGACGGCGTTGACCAGCACGCCGGTCTGCGCCAGCTCCTTGCCCTGCGACTTGGTGAAGGCGATGACGCCGGCCTTGGCTGCGCTATAGGCGGAGAGCGTCGGCGTGCCCTCCTTGCCGGCGAGCGAGGCGATATTGACGATGCGACCGTAACCACGCGTCACCATCACCTCGGCCACGGCCTTGGAACACAGGAACGTGCCGGTCAGGTTGACCGCCTGCACCTTCAGCCACTGCGCAAGCGGCGTCTCGGCCACCTTGGTGGAGGGGCCCGTCAGCCCGGCATTGTTGACGAGCACTGCGATCGGTCCATGCTCGCTCTCGGTGAGCGACGTGGCGGCCGCGACCTGCTGCTCGTTCGAGACATCGCAGGCGATATGAGCCCAGCCACGCTCGAGCGGCTTGTCGAGATCCCAGACCACAGGCGTCAGCCCGTCCTGCTCGAGCCGGTCGGCAATGGCGCGGCCAATGCCCTTGGCGCCGCCGGTGACGACGGCGATCGGCGCGGTCTTCATCCTGGTCGAACTCCGCGAGATCGGGGTGCGTCAGGCGGCCTTGGCGCCTTCCAGGCGGGCAGCAACCAGCTTGCGCAGGCTGCGCAGGTCCTTGACGAAGCCGCGAATGCCCTCGGAGAGCTTTTCCGTCGCCATCGCGTCCTCGTTGAGGGCGAAGCGGAAGGCCTTCTCGTCGAGATTCAGCTTCTCCGGGGCCTTGCCGACCGTCTCGGGCGCGAGCTTGCGCGGCAGCTCGCCCGTCGCTCCGGCGAGCTCGTCGAGCAGGCCGGGGCCGATGGTCAGCCGGTCGCAGCCGGCCAGCGCCTCGATCTCGCCGGTATTGCGGAAGGAGGCGCCCATCACGACCGTATTGATGCCGTGACTCTTGTAATAGGCGTAGATGTTGCGCACCGAGACGACGCCGGGATCGGTCTCCGCCGTGTAGGGGCCGCCGCCGGCCTTGACGTGCCAGTCGAGGATGCGGCCGACGAAGGGCGAGATCAGGAAGGCTTTCGCATCGGCGCAGGCGACAGCCTGGACCAGCGAGAAGAGCAGGGTCAGGTTGCAGTCGATGCCCTCGCCCTGCAGCACCTTGGCGGCCTGGATGCCCTCCCAGGTCGAGGCGACCTTGATCAGGATGCGGTCGCGCTCGATGCCGCGCTCCTTATAGGCGGCGATGATGGCGCGAGCCTTGTCGATGCTGGCCTGCGTATCGAAGGAGAGATCGGCATCGACCTCGGTCGAGACCCGGCCCGGCACGATCTTGGCGAGCTCCGCACCGAAGGTGACGGCGAGCCGGTCACAGACCGCGTTGACGCGCGTCTCGCCGCTGCTTGCCGCTTTCCTGCCCCAGGCGATTGCCTCCTCGACAAGCGAGGCATAGGCCGATGTCTCGACGGCCTTGAGCAGCAAGGTCGGGTTCGTGGTGCAATCGACCGGCTTGAGCCGGCGCACCGCTTCGATATCGCCGGTATCGGCGACGACCGTGGTCATCTGGCGGAGCTGGTCGAGCTTGGAGGCGGTCATGGCGATCCTGCGGAATTGCTGCGGTGAACTCTGCTTCGTAGGGACGTGCGACCCTGCGGCGCAGTTCCGGTGCGGTCAAGCGGGTCATGCGCCGGGGCGGCCTGCACGAATGCTCGAAGATTATTCCGCGCCGGTGGCCATCGTATGACCTTAGCCGGCATCAAAAAATGCATCTTTGGCATGGCACGGGCCAAAATCCGGTTGCGTTGCGCCTCGGCTTGGGCTGGAAACGCTCGCGTGCAGCCGAGCCGCACATTCACGGATGTGTCATATGGCTGGTCTACCGCGACCGCTTGGCCCGATCGGGCATCCGGACAGGAGAGAAACATGCGTTCGAAAGCGGTGATCGCGCTGGCTACGGCCGGCCTTGCTCTGGGCGCCCTCGCGTCGCAGCCGGCTAACGCCGTCGAAGGCAAGCTGGTGCTTTATACCAGCCAGCCCAATACCGACGCCCAGCAGACGATCGACGCCTTCAAGGCGAAATATCCCAACGTCGACATCAGCTTCGTCCGCGACGGAACGCCGCGCGTCATGGCGAAGCTCCGCGCCGAGTTCGAGGCCGGCGCGCCGCAGGCCGACGTGCTGCTGATCGCCGATGCGGTGACGATGGAAGGCCTGAAGAAGGAGGACCGCCTCCTCGCCTATGACAAGGCCGATGTCTCGGCCTATCCGGCCGGCATCCACGATCCCCAGAAGATGTGGTTCGCCACCAAGCTGATCACCACCGGCATCGTCTACAACACCAAGGCGACGATGAAGCCGACGAGCTGGCTCGACCTGACCAAGGCCGAGGCCAAGGGCCAGCTCGCCATGCCGAGCCCGCTCAACTCGGGCGCCGCGATGATCCACACGATCACGCTGACCAGCAACCTGCCGGCCGGCTGGGGCTTCTACGAGGACCTGAAGAAGAACGGCGCACTCGCCGCCGGCGCCAATGGCGACATCCTGCGCCAGGTCGCCACCGGCGAGAAGCTCTACGGCATGATCGTCGACTTCATGCCGATCCGCGAGAAGGCCAAGGGCGCGCCGGTCGAGTTCGTCTTCCCGAAGGAGGGCGTCTCCTCGGTCAGCGAGCCGGTCGCGATCCTGAAGAGCACCAAGAACCCGGAAGCGGCCAAGGCCTTCATCGACTTCATCCTGTCCAAGGACGGCCAGGCGCTGACGCTGAAGCAGGGCTATGTCGCCGCTCATCCGGACGTCGCCCTGCCGGCCGGCTATCCCGGCCGCGACGCGATCAAGCTGATGTCCTTCGACGCCGGCAAGGCGCTCGCGGACGAGGCTGCCTCGCGCAAGCGCTTCAGCGCGATCTTCGAGTGACGCTTGCGATGAAGCGGGCTTGAGCGCATCGCGATGACGCTGGCAGCTCCAGCAGATGCGCGGCAAGCCCGCTTCCGCCCGGCCTTTCCGCCGGGGCTGACGCTTCCGGCAGGCCTGCTCCTGCCGGTCGCCGTCCTGCTCAGCGCCCTCCTGCTGGGCGCCCTGCCTTTCCTGCGGCTCGCCATCGCCGCCTTCGCCCCGGGCTGGCATTTCGCGCCCGACGCGGCGCTGACGGAAATGACCAGCCGGGCCGCGGTCACCGCGACGCTGCATACGTTCGAGACGGCCGGCTTCTCGGCGCTCGGCGCCCTGCTGATCGGCGGCACGGTGGCGCTGCTGCTCACCACCACCGATGTGCGCGGAAAGCGCCCGCTCGCCTTCGCCTTCGTCTTCTCGATGATGATCGCGCCGCAGGTGGCGGCGCTGGCCTTCCTCAGCCTGTTCGCGCCGAATTCGCAGGTGCTGGCGTTGCTCGGCCTCTCGCCGGCCCCGGGCACCCAGAACCCGCTGCTCGGCTCCGGCGGCATCATCCTGGTGATGGCGCTGCACCATGCGCCGCTGGTCGCGATCACGCTCTGGACCGGGCTGCGCAGCGTGCCGCATTCGCTGGTCGAGGCGGCGCAAATGGAAGGCGCGGCGCCGCTCACGGTCGTCACCCGCATCCTTTTGCCGGTGCTCAGGCCGCAGATCATCGCAGCGGCGCTGATCGCCTTCGTCGCCGGTATCGGCAATTTCGGCATCCCGGCCCTGCTCGGCCTGCCGGTGAACTACCTGACCCTGCCGACGCTGATCTATCGTCGGCTCTCCAGCTTCGGCCCGGCCGGGCTGCCGGATGCCGCCGCGCTCTCGCTGCTGGTCGCGCTCGTCGCGGGCCTGGGCATCGTCGCCGGCATGCTGGCGACGCGGCGCGCCGGCGGCAAGATCGAAATCGAGCGGCCGCTGGAGCCGTTCTGGCGGCTCGGCCGCGCCCGGCCCTTCGTTGCCGGCGGGCTCTGGTTCCTGCTTCTGCTCAAGCTCGGACTGCCCTTCCTGGCGCTGCTGAGCGAGGCCTTGACGCCCGCCCTCGGCGTCGCGCTCTCCTGGCAGACGTTGACCTTCGACAAATTCGCCGAGGTGCTGCTGCGCCAGAACGTGACGGTTCGCGCCTTCCGCAACTCCTTCCTCTTCGCCGCCTCGGCGGCGGTGATCCTGGCCTTCCTCTCGATCGCCTTCGCCTATGCGCTGGAGCGGCGCATGGGCAAGCTCAGGCGCGTCGTCGAGCTGGTCATAGAGTTGCCCTACGCGCTGCCCGGCGTCGTGCTCGCCATCGCCTGCATCCTGATGTTCCTGAAGCCGCTGCCGCTGATCGGCGTCAGCATCTACGCGACGCCTTTCATCATCCTCTTCGCCTATCTCGCCCGCTTCATGCCACTGGCGCTGAAAGCGCCGGTCGCGGCGATGGCGCAGATCGAGGCGCATCACGAAGAGGCGGCGAAGCTCGACGGCGTCACGCTCTGGCAGATGCTGCGCTTCATCGTGGCGCCGATCCTGGCCCCGGCCGCGACGGTGAGCGCGCTGATGGTCTTCCTCGTCGCCTTCAACGAGCTCACCGTCTCGGCGCTGCTCTGGTCGTCCGGCACCGAGACGCTCGGCGTGGTGCTGTTCAGCCTGAAGGAAGCCGGGCTCGCCGGCGAGGCGGCGGCGATCGCGATCAGCGCCTCGGTCGTCATCCTCGCGGTGATGCTGCTGCTCGATCTCAGCGCCAGGCGCCTGCCGGACAATGTCCTGCCCTGGCGGATCTAAAGCTGCCGGCCGCAGGCAAGGCCGCCTGCCGTGACCCAAAGTTAATCCAGCTTTTACCGCATTTGATCAGTTTCGACCGTAGCCGGGAGGTGCGTGGCTGTCCCGACGACTGATTTGCCTGCCGTTTCGGCCGAGTGAGTTGCCAGTACGTTTCGTAAGGATTCCGCGATGAAGTATCGCGCCGCCGTTCGCCACAAATCCGAGCCGGTCGCCGATTCGCGCAAGCTTCTCATCGTCGAAGACTCGAAGACTTTCTCGAAGGCACTGCACAAACTTCTCTCCGACGAGATCGGCCTGCCCGTCGTGACCTGCGCCTCACTGAACGAGTTGCACGAGGTGGTCACCGAGGAACCAGACGCCTATGGGATCGCGGTGGTCGACCTCAACCTGCCGGACGCTCCCGATGGCGAGGCGATCGACTTCACCGTCCAGCGTGGCATCCCAACGATCGTCTTCACGGGGAGTTTCGACGTCCAGACGCGCAGCCGGATCATGGAGCGCGACGTCATCGACTATGTCCTGAAGAACAACGAATTCGCGCTGGAGACGCTGGTCACCGCGGTAAGACGCGCCCTGACCAACCGCGAGACGCGCATCCTCGTGGTCGACGACATCAGCGTCGCGCGCAAGCATCTCGCCCGGATGCTGGCGGTCCAGCAATATTCGGTGGTCGAGGCGGGCTCGGGCGCGGAGGCGCTGTCGCTGCTGGCGGCCAATCCCGACATCCAGATCGTGATTTCCGACTACAACATGCCGGACATCAACGGCTACGAGCTGACCCGCAAGATCCGCCGCATGATCGCGCCCGACAAGGTGCGCGTGATCGGGGTCTCGTCAACGAACGACCTTGCCGTCTCGGCCGGATTTCTGAAGGCCGGAGCCAACGATTTCATCTCCCGGCCGTTCATGCCCGAAGAGCTGCAATGCCGGATCGCCAATAATGCCGACACGCTGCTGCAACTGAGGCAGTTGCAGGAACTGGCGTCGCGGGACCATCTCACCGGCCTGTTCAACCGCCGGCATTTCTTCGAGAACGGCCCGAAACTCATGAACTCGGTGAAGGCGCGCCCGGTGAGCGCGGTCGCCATTCTCGACATCGACCATTTCAAGGCGATCAACGACACGCATGGCCATGGCGTCGGCGATCAGGTGCTCGAGCTGGTCGCGCGCTGCCTGGCGGATTCGGTCCAGGGAACCGGCAACCTGCTCGCGCGGCTCGGTGGCGAGGAGTTCGCCATTCTGTTTCCAGGAATGGATCCGGCCGCGGCGATGCGCTTCAGCGACCATATCCGGCTGGATATCTCGCATGCCGCATTGAAAGTCGGCGCCGAGACGCTCTCGGTCACCGCCTCGATCGGCGTTGCCGAAGCGGACCCGGAAGACAGCTTCGACCATTGCCTGCGCGCCGCCGACCGCGCGCTCTATGCAGCGAAGGAACAGGGCCGCAACCGGGTCTGCCTGGCAGCCGCCTGAGAGGCAGGCGGCGCAGGAGCGTTCAACCGACCGCCCGGACCTGCCGCACGACCGCTTCCGCAGGTTGCTCCCCCATCAGAAGCGCACGCGCGGCCTTGGTCTCGCGCGCGATGAAATCGACGATGGCGCGGACGCGGGCGACGTCCTTCAGGTCGGCATGGACCAGCAGCCAGAAGGACCGCGTGATCGCGACGCGCTGCGGCAACACCGGCACGAGCCGTATCTCGCCTTCGGCCATGAAGTGATGGATGACGCCGATGCCCGTGCCGGCGATCACAGCATTCATCTGGGCGATCACACTGGAGCTCTGCACCTGGGCCCGCAGGCCCTTGGCGATCTCGTCGAGATAGTCGAGCTCCGGCGTGAAGATCAGATCGTCGATATAACCGACGATGCGATGGGCGAAGAGATCGTCCGGCGCCGTGATCTTCGGCATCGCGTCGAGATAGTCCTGCGAGGCGTAGAGGCCGAGCCGGTAGTCGCAGAGCTTGCGGGCGACGACCTTGCCCTCTTTCGGCGGGGCGAGCGTGATCGCGACATCGGCCTCGCGCTTCGAGAGCGAGAGCAGGCGCGGCATCGCGATGAGCTGGAGCTCGAGGCCGGGATAGGCGGCGGCGAGCTTGGCGAGGCGCGGCGCCAGGAAGGTCGAGCCGAAGCCGTCAGGCGCACCGATGCGGACCGTGCCGGCCAGCGCCATGTCGGCGCCGCCAATATCGCTCTGGATCGCCAGCGCCTCGGTCTCCATGCTCTCGGCCTTGGCGAGCAGGCGCTCGCCATGCGGCGTCAGCGTGTAGCCCTGTGGACGGCGTTCGAAGAGCTTTGCCTTGAGCGACTCCTCCAGCGACGTGACACGGCGCGAGACCGTGGCATGGTCGGCGCCGAGCCGCCGCGCCGCCGCCGTCAGGCGGCCCGAGCGCGCGACGGCAAGGAAGAAGCGTAGATCGTCCCAGTCGAAGCGTTCCATGGGAGCCCTCTCCGGTATTTGTTTTTTCGCACGGCAGGCAATCCGATATCGCTATAGCCGTGCGCAAACGAGAATGGTAGAGGAAGCCGACTTCAGGGCATCACAGCAATTCGTAGGGAGGGCGCCATGCGTCAGGTCGGACATTTCATCGGCGGCAAGCAGGTCGCCGGTACCTCCGGACGGACCTCCGACATCTACCAGCCGATGGATGGCTCGGTGATTGGCAAGGTCGCCCTCGCCTCCCCGGCCGAGGTTCGCGCCGCCGTCGAGAATGCCGCCGCGGCGCAGCCGAAATGGGCCGCGGTCAACCCGCAGCGCCGCGCCCGCGTGCTGATGAAATTCCTCGACCTGATCGCGCAGAACAATGACGAGCTCGCCGAGTTGCTCGCCCGCGAGCACGGCAAGACCATCGCCGACGCCAAGGGCGACATCCAGCGCGGCGTCGAGGTGGTCGAGTTCTCGCTCGGCGTGCCTAACCTGATGAAGGGTGAGTTCACGGACGGCGCCGGCCCGGGCATCGACATCTATTCGCTGCGCCAGCCGCTCGGCGTCTGCGCCGGCATCACCCCGTTCAATTTCCCGGCGATGATCCCGCTCTGGAAGCTCGGCCCCGCCATCGCCTGCGGCAATGCCTTCATCCTGAAGCCGTCCGAGCGCGATCCCGGCGTGCCGATGCGCCTCGCCGAGCTCTTCATCGAGGCCGGCGGCCCCGCCGGCATCTTCAACGTCGTCAACGGCGACAAGGAGGCGGTCGACGCCATCCTCGACGATCCCGATATCAAGGCGGTCGGCTTTGTCGGCTCGACCCCGATCGCGGAGTACATCTATAGCCGCGGCTGCGCGGCGGGTAAGCGCGTGCAGTGCTTCGGCGGCGCCAAGAACCACATGATCATCATGCCCGATGCCGACATGGACCAGGCGGTCGATGCACTGATCGGCGCCGGCTACGGCTCGGCCGGCGAACGCTGCATGGCGATCTCGGTCGCGGTCCCGGTCGGCAAGGCCACCGCCGACGAGCTGGTCAAGCGGCTGATCCCGCGCGTCGAGAGCCTGAAGATCGGCCCATCCACCGATTCCTCCGCCGATTACGGCCCGGTCGTCACCAGGGCGGCGATGGAAAAGATCAAGTCCTATGTCGATATCGGCATCGAGGAGGGCGCCAAGCTCGTCGTCGACGGTCGCGACTTCAAGATGCAGGGCTATGAGAACGGCTTCTATGTCGGCGGCTGCCTGTTCGACCATGTCACCAAGGACATGCGCGTCTACAAGGAGGAGATCTTCGGCCCCGTTCTCTCGGTGCTGCGCGCCGGCAGCTATGACGAGGCGCTGAAGCTCACCAACGACCACGAATACGGCAACGGCACCGCGATCTTCACCCGCGACGGCGACGCCGCCCGCGACTTCGCCTCGAAGGTCCAGGTCGGCATGGTCGGCATCAACGTCCCGATCCCGGTGCCGCTGGCCTACTACACCTTCGGCGGCTGGAAGCGCTCGGCCTTCGGCGATCTCAACCAGCATGGTCCGGACTCGATCCGCTTCTACACCAAGACCAAGACGGTGACGGCGCGCTGGCCGAGCGGCATCAAGGACGGCGCGAGCTTCGTCATCCCGACGATGGGTTGAGGCTTCGGTCGACGGAGATCAGGCCATGTTCTCCCTCACCGAAGACCAGATCGCGATCCGTGACATGGCGGCGAGCTTCTCCAAGGAGACGCTCGCGCCCCACGCCGTGCGCTGGGACGAGGAGAAGCATTTTCCGGTCGAGGAGATGCGCCAGGCGGCGGCGCTCGGCATGGGCGGCATCTACATTGCCGAGGATGTCGGCGGCTCCGGCCTTTCCCGGCTCGACGCGGCGCTGATCTTCGAGGCGCTGGCGACGGGCTGCCCAACCGTCGCGGCCTATATCTCGATCCACAACATGTGCGCCTGGATGATCGACCGCTACGGCTCGGACGAGCAGCGCCAGGCCTTCCTGCCGAAGCTGTGCTCGATGGAGCATCTGGCGAGCTATTGCCTGACCGAGCCTGGTGCCGGCTCCGATGCCGCCGCGCTGAAGACCAGGGCAGTGCGGGATGGCGACCACTATGTGCTCGACGGCCAGAAGCAGTTCATCTCCGGCGCGGGTGTCTCCGATCTCTATGTCGTGATGGTCCGCACCGGCGAAGCCGGCCCGTCCGGCATCTCGACGCTGGTCGTCGAAAAGGGCACGGCCGGCCTGTCCTTCGGCGCCAACGAAAAGAAAATGGGCTGGAACGCCCAGCCGACGCGGGCGGTGATCTTCGAGAATTGCCGCGTCCCTGTCGCCAACCGGCTGGGGCCCGAGGGCATCGGCTTCAAGATCGCGATGGCCGGGCTCGATGGCGGACGGCTCAATATCGGCGCCTGCTCGCTCGGTGGGGCGCAGGCCGCGCTCGACAAGGCCCTGGCCTATGCGCAGGAGCGAAAGGCCTTCGGCGCCCGCATCGCCGATTTCCAGGCGCTGCAGTTCAAGCTCGCCGACATGGCGACCGAGCTGGAGATGGCGCGGACCTTCCTGTGGCGGGCGGCCTCGGCGCTGGACGAAAAGGCGCCGGACGCAACGAAGCTGTGCGCGATGGCCAAGCGCGTCGCCACCGATAGCGGCTTCGAGGTCGCCAACCAGGCGCTGCAGATCCATGGCGGCTATGGCTATCTCGCCGATTACGGCATCGAGAAGATCGTGCGCGACCTGCGCGTCCACCAGATCCTCGAAGGCACCAACGAGGTGATGCGGATGATCGTGGCGCGTGGTTTGGTAGGGCGCGCCAAGGGCAATTGAGAAACGGCGTCAGTCCGGGCCTTGGGGTCTCAGAGATCGTCGGTTCGAGTCCGACCGCGACATAACGGCTAGAGGGGAGAGACGACCATGACCAATATCGCCTTCATCGGACTCGGCAATATGGGCGCGCCGATGGCCGGCAATCTCGTCAAGGCGCAGTACAAGGTCGTCGCCTTCGATCTCGTGCAGTCCTCGATGGAAACCGCCGCCCATCTCGGCGTCGGTCTCGCCACCTCCGCGCAGGAAGCCGCGAAGACCGCCGAGATCATCGTGACCATGCTGCCGGCCGGCAAGCATGTGCTCAGCGTCTGGGCCGATATCCTGCCGGTGGTGAAGCCCGGTACCCTCTTGATCGACTGCTCGACCATCGATGTCGATTCAGCGCGCAAGGCCCATGCGATGGCGGCCGAATTGAGCTGCCTGTCGCTCGATGCCCCGGTCTCCGGCGGTGTCGGCGGCGCCAGGGGGGCGACCCTGACCTTCATGGTCGGCGGCTCGGAAGAGGCCTTCGGCAAGGGCGAGGAAATCCTCGCCCATATGGGCCGGCGCGTCGTGCATTGCGGCCCGGCCGGCAACGGCCAGGTCGCCAAGATCTGCAACAACATGATCCTGGGCATCTCGATGATCGGCGTCTGCGAGGCCTTCGTGCTGGCCGAGAAGCTCGGCCTGTCGCATGAGGCGCTCTACGATGTCGCCTCGACCTCATCCGGCCAATGCTGGTCGCTGACGACCTATTGCCCCGTGCCGGGCCCCGTGCCGAACTCGCCAGCCAATAACAGCTACAAGGCCGGCTTCGCCTCGGCGCTCATGCTGAAGGACCTCAAGCTGTCGCAGGAGGCGGCGCAGGCCGCGGGCGCCTCGACACCGCTCGGCGCCGCCGCGGCGCAACTCTACGGGCTGCATAATGCCTGGGGCGAAGGCAGCACGGATTTCTCCGGCATCATCCATTTGCTGCGCGGGCGCACCTAAAGCACGCGCCAAGCAAGTTGCCTGGGCCTGTTCCGATCGCAAAAGTGCATGCCACTCTTGCGGAGCAAACTCTGACGTGAGCGCGCCTGTGTCACCCGAAAACCGGTTTCCACTTTTCGGCATCATGCTCTAGGACGGAGGCATGAACGACGCCTCGCCTCGCCACCGCGAACGCTCCGCCCTGACGGGCTTCGCCACCAGCAATCTCGACCGGAGGGCGGACCTGCGCGACAAGCCGGACGCGGTCCAGGCGCTGCGCCTGCGTTCCGATACGCGGCTTGCGGTCGTCGCCGGTGACACGCCGGTGCTGAAGCGGCTCGACGAGGAGACGCAGTCGGTCTGGTTCAGCCATTCGGAAACCGAGGTGCTCGGCCAGGGCTTCGAGGAAGTCTTTCTCGGCGTCGACCCTGCGGGGGCGCCGCGTTTCGCAAGATTGCTCGACAAGACGATGGTCGAGCCGCTGCGCGAGCGGCCGGAGCTGCTGCTCACCGACCTGCGCTCCGTCGCCCTGAAGCGCCTCGTCCCGAACGAGGAGCTCGGCCCGCTCGGCGAGGGCAAGGCGATGCTCGACTGGCATGCGCGCCATCGCTTCTGCGCCCAGTGCGGCGCGCCGACCAAGCTCGAATCGGCCGGCTGGAAGCGGCAATGCGATGCCTGCGGCGCGCAGCATTTCCCGCGCACCGACCCGGTCGTGATCATGCTCGCCGTGCGCGGCGACAAATGCCTGCTGGCGCGGCAAGCCCGCTTTGCGCCGGGCATGTATTCCTGCATCGCCGGCTTCGTCGAGCCGGGCGAGACCTTCGAGGACGCGGTTCGCAGGGAGACCTGGGAAGAAGCCGGGCTTCGCGCGGGCACTGTGCGCTACATCGCCTCGCAGCCCTGGCCCTTCCCCGGTTCGCTGATGATCGGCTGCCTGGCGGAGTCCCTGAACGACGACATCGTGCTCGATGGCACCGAACTGGAGGCCGGGCGCTGGTTCAGCCGCGAGGAGGCGCTCCAGATGCTCGAGGGCAAGCACCCTGAAGGGTTCACCAGCCCCCAGCACCTGGCGATCGCGAATACGATCCTGGGGGCCTGGGCGGTCGAGGGCGAGGAGCCGTAGGGCGCACCTGGCCCCTCCCCGTGCGGGAGAGGATCGGGGCAAGGGCGAGGCGACGATTGCCGCGCCTCGACTGGAAACGTGGGCGCGCCCCCTCATCCGGCGCTTCGCGCCACCTTCTCCCGCAGGGGGAGAAGGGCGGAACAGCTCGCGCGACGATTACTCCCCCGGCTCGGCAAAGCTCTCGCGAAACGCGTTCGCCGAGTAGACGCCCAGGATCTTCATCTCGCGGGAAAAATATTCCAGCTCGGTCAAAGCGCGCTTCAGCGCCGGGTCGTCGGGGTGGCCCTCGACGTCGCAGTAGAACATCGTCGCCGAGAAATGGCCGTCGACCATGTAGCTCTCGAGCTTGGTCATGTTGATGCCGTTGGTGGCGAAGCCGCCGAGCGCCTTGTAGAGCGCGGCCGGGATGTTGCGGACGCGGAACATCAGCGTCGTCACGGTCTTGGCCGAGCCCTGGCGGGCATATTCCGGATATTTCGAGAGCACGACGAAGCGGGTCGTATTGTGCTTCTCGTCCTCGATATCCTCCATCAGGATCTTGAGGCCGTAGACCTCGGCGGCGATATGCGGCGCGATCGCGGCCCGGGTGATGTCGCCGGCCTCGGCGACCTGCCGGGCCGAGCCCGCCGTGTCGGCCGCGACCTCGGCCTTGAGGCCGAGCTTGCGGATGATCTTGCGGCATTGGCCGAGCGCATGGATGTGGCTCTGCACGGTCTTCAGCGTCGCCAGCGTGGCGCCCTCGACCGCCATCAGGTGAAAGCGGATCGGCAGGAAATGCTCGCCGATGATGTGCAGGCCGGAGCGCGGCAGCAGGTGATGGATATCGGCGACGCGGCCAGCGATCGAATTGTCGATCGGGATCATGCCGTAGCGCGCGGTGCCATCGCTGACGGCCGAGAGCGCGTCCTCGAAGGTGGCGCAGGGCAGCAACTCGCAATCGGGGAAGACCTGGAGGGCGGCCTGCGAGGAGAAGGCGCCGGGCTCGCCCTGGTAGGACACGATGACAGACATTTTCAGGCTCCGGCGCGGGACTTCAGGATGTCGCGGGCGCGTTCGAGGTCGTGCGGGGTGTCGACGCCGAGCGGCACGTCATCGACCACGATGATGTCGATGCGCATGCCGTCCTCGACGGCACGCAATTGCTCCAGCCGCTCGCGCTTCTCCAGCGGCGAAGGCGGCAGGCTGACGAACCGGTCGAGCGCCTTCCGGCGGTAGGTGTAGAGGCCGATATGGTGATAGAGCGGCCCCTCCCCGCCCGGCGCCGTCACCCGGGTAAAGTAGAGCGCGCGCATGCGACCAGGCGAGATCTCGCTGCCGATCGCCTTGACGACGCTCGCTTCGAACTTCTCCTCCTCGCGGGTGATCACCGCCGCGAGCGTGACGATATCGACGGCATCGTCCGCCAGCGGCTCGACCGACGCGGCGATCACGCGAGGGTCGATCGTGGGAAGGTCGCCCTGGACGTTGACGATGACGTCGTAGCGCCCCTCGGGATCGACGATATCGGCGGCTTCCTTGATGCGGTCGGAGCCGGTGTGGTGATCGGCACGGGTCAGCACGGCGCGGCCGCCGGCTTTCTCAATGGCGTCGACGATACGTGGCTCGTCGGTCGCGACCACGGCCTCGCCGACCCCCGATTCCATCGCCCGGCGCCAGACATGCACGATCATCGGCTCGCCCAGGATATCGGCGAGCGGCTTACCGGGCAGGCGTGTCGCCTGCATGCGGGCGGGGATCAGGATGAGCGGCTGGGGCATGGATCAGGAAGGCTCGGGGGCAGGGTCGCCGGATTGCGACGGGAAGCGGCAAAAGGTCTCAAAGCGGAGCGTGCTTATACGAGTTGCAATCAAGCGCGCAAAGCGGTTAAGCAACGGCCGTGTGTCGGCGCTATCAGGCTCCGGCCTAAAGCGCTGTCCGCTTCGCGCGCCGCCTGGCGCCGAGGCCCGAGGGTTTCGATGCGATGAATATCGAGCTGAACAAGATCGCCGGCGCGGGCCTCTCCACGCTGCTCGTGGTGATGGCCCTGAACATGGTCGCGGGCATCGTGTTCGCGCCGCATAAGCCGGCCGTGCCGGGCTTCGACCTGCCGAGCGAGGAGCCCGCGGCCGCCGCCGGCGCCGCCGCCCCGGTGGAGGACGAGCCGATCGCGGTGCGCCTCGCCAAGGCCGACCCGGCCCGTGGCGAGAAGGCTGTCGGCGCCTGCAAGGCCTGCCACACCTTCGACAAGGGCGGCGCCAACAAGGTCGGCCCCCATCTCTTCGGCGTCTATGGCCGCAACGAGGGTTCGGTCGACGGCTTCGGCTACTCGGCCGCGATGAAGGGCCGCAACGACAAGGTCTGGGAGGCCGACGGGCTCGACCACTTCCTGAAGGGGCCGAAGGCTTATGTCCCCGGCACCGCGATGGCCTTCGCCGGCATCAGCAAGGCCGACACGCGTGCCGACGTCATCGCCTATCTGAACACGCTCTCCGATTCGCCGAAGCCGCTGCCGAAGCCCTGATCGCTTCACGCAGCGTCGATCCGACGCATCACGATCAAGCCAGGCCGGGCCGTTCAGCCCGGCTTTTGCTTGTCTGCGCCATGCTGTTGCCGCCAGGATGCCGGCAAATCCCGCAATGACTGGCGCCGCCGGCCGCGTTCGACATAATCGGAGCGCGAATCAGGCGGCGAAACGGACAAAGGAGCATGCGATGCGCATCACCCGCCGCAGATTGCTGGAGGCCGGCGGCGTCGCCCTGGTCGGTGCGAGCCTGCCGCGCTTGAGCGCTCCCGCCTGGGCACAGGAGGGCGAGGTCCACGGTCTCTCGACCTTCGGCGAACTGGCGCTGCCTCCCGACTTCCCGCATTTCGCCTATGTGAACCCGAAGGCGCCGACCGGCGGCTCGATCACGCTTCAGATCAAAACCGCGAGCGGCAACCAGAATTTCGATACGTTCAACACGCTGAACACCTTCGTCATGCAGGGCGACGGCGCCGCCGGCATGGATGCCTGTTTCGACAGCCTGATGTCCGGCTCGGCCGACGAGCCGGGCGCGCTCTACGGCCTGCTGGCGAAGAGCGTGGCGGTCTCGCCGGACAAGCTGACCTATCGCTTCCGGCTTCGGCCCGAGGCCAAGTTCTTTGACGGCAGCCGGGTGACGGCGGCCGATGTCGCCTTCTCCATGAACATCCTGAAGAGCAAGGGCCACCCGTCCTACCGCCTGATGCTGAACGAGCTGGTTTCGGCCAAGGCCGAGGGCGAGGACATCGCCGTGGTCGAGCTTTCGCCGAAGCGCGGCCGCGACCTGCATCTCATCGTCGCCGGCCTGCCGGTCTTCTCCGAGAAATACTGGTCGAACCGCAATTTCGAGGCCTCGACGCTGGAGCCGCCGCTCGGCTCCGGCGCCTACAAGGTCGGTCGCTTCGAGCAGGGCCGCTTCATCGAGTTCGAGCGCCGGCCGGACTATTGGGGCAAGGACCTGCCGGTGAATATCGGCACCAGTAATTTCGACCGGGTGCGCTGGGAGTATTTCCGCGACCGGCAGGTCGCCTTCGAGGCGTTCAAGGCCGGGATCATCACCTTCCAGGAGGAATATACCTCGCGGATCTGGGCGACGGGCTATGACTTCCCCGCCATCAAGGAAGGCAAGGTCAGGAAGGAATCGCTGCCGAGCACCGCGCCGACGCGCTCGCAGGGCTGGTACTTCAACCTGCGCCGCGACGCCTTCAAGGACATCCGTATCCGCGAGGCGCTGAACCTCTGCTTCGACTTCGAATGGACCAACAAGAACATCATCTTCGGTGCCTATACGCGGATGACCTCGTTCTTCGAGAACTCGGACTCGAAGGCCGTCGGCAAGCCTTCGCCCGAGGAACTCGCGTTGCTGGAGCCCTTCCGCGGCAAGGTTTCCGAGGAGGTCTTCGGTGATCCCTGGCTGCCGCCGGTCAGCGACGGCTCGGGCAGCGACCGCGCCTTGATGCGCAAGGCCGACGAGCTCCTGCGTGCCGCCGGCTGCAAGCGCGAGGGCAATGTGCTGAAGCTGCCGGATGGCAAGCCGTTCGAGATCGAGTTCCTCGACTTCCAGACCGCCTTGCAGCCGCATACCCAGCCCTTCCAGGCCAATCTCGGCCGGCTGGGCATTAAGGCGACCTCGCGCATCGTCGATGCCGCGCAATATCAGCGCCGGATGCAGGAATTCGACTTCGACATCGCCAGCCTGGCGCTGGGTGGCTCGGCCATCCCCAGCGACACGCTGCGGATCGTCTATGGCTCGGAAGCCGCGAAGACGCGCGGCTCGCGCAATGTCGCCGGCATCGCCGACCCCGCGGTCGATGCGATGATCGAGCGTATCGGTCAGGCCAAGAGCTATGCCGAGGTCGTGGTCGCGGCCAAGTGCCTCGACCGAGTGCTCCGGGCCGGCCGCTACTGGATCCCGATGTGGTGGAATCCGAACGAGTGGCTGGCCTATTGGGACATGTACGACCGGCCGCAGACCAAGCCGAAATACGGCTCGGGCGCGCCGGGAACCTGGTGGTTCGACGCCGAGAAAGCCAAGCGGATCGGAAAGGCCTGAGCGCGAATGCTGAGCTATATCGCCCGGCGGCTGGCGCTGATGGTGCCGACACTGTTCGGCATCCTGTTGATCTCCTTCGTCATCGTGCAATTCGCGCCGGGCGGGCCGGTCGAGCGCGTCATCGCGCAGCTCCAGGGCCAGGGCGGCAACGCCACCGACCGTGTCGGCGGCTCGAGCAGCGATAGCGGCGCACAGCACGGCGGCGATTCCAACTCGGCCTATCGCGGCGCGCAGGGGCTCGACCCCGCCTTCATCAAGGAGCTCGAGAAGCAGTTCGGCTTCGACAAGCCGGCGCATGAGCGCTTCATCAAGATGCTCGGAGACTATATCCGCTTCGATTTCGGGCGTTCGTATTTCCGCGACGCGCCGGTGCTGCAGCTGATCAAGGAGAAGCTGCCGGTCTCGATCTCGCTCGGCCTGTGGATGACCCTGCTCTCCTATGCGATCTCGATTCCGCTCGGCATCCGCAAGGCGGTCAAGGACGGCTCGCGCTTCGATGTCTGGACGAGCGGCGTCGTCATCATCGGCTATGCGATCCCGGGCTTCCTGTTCGCGATCCTGCTGGTCGTGCTTTTCGCCGGCGGCTCGTTCTGGCAGGTCTTCCCGCTGCGCGGGCTCTATTCCGAGAACTGGAGCGAGCTCAGTCTGTTCGGCAAGATCACCGATTATCTCTGGCACATCGCGCTGCCGATCACGGCCATGGCGCTCGGCGCCTTCGCCACCTCGACGCTGCTGACCAAGAACTCGTTCCTCGACGAGATCCGCAAGCAATATGTCCTGACCGCGCGGATGAAGGGCCTGTCCGAGCGCGGCGTGCTCTATGGCCATGTCTTCCGCAATGCGATGCTGATCGTCATCGCCGGCTTCCCCGGCGCCTTCGTGCACGCGCTCTTCACCGGCTCGCTGCTGATCGAGACGATCTTCTCGCTCGACGGGCTCGGCCTCCTCTCCTTCGAATCGATCGTCAACCGCGACTATCCCGTCGTCTTCGCCAATCTCTACATCTTCTCGCTGATCGGCCTTGTGGTGCACCTCATCACCGACCTGACCTATACCTGGGTCGACCCCCGCATCGATTTCGAGACGCGGGAGGCCTGAGGGATGGATACGCTGATCGACGCCCCGCCGCCGGCCGCAACCAGAACCGCGCTGGCGCCGCCGGAAGCCAAACAGGGCTGGCTCAAGCTTTCGCCGATCAACCGGCGCCGGCTCGACAATTTCAAGGCGAACCGGCGCGGCTGGTGGTCGCTCTGGATCTTCCTCGTCCTGTTCGTCCTCTCGCTCGGCGCCGAGTTCATCGCCAACGACCGGCCCCTGATCGTCCGCTACAAGGGCGAGTGGCTGTTTCCGGTCGCGGTCAATTATCCTGAGGAGAAATTCGGCGGCTTCTACGCCAATACCGACTATCGCGATCCGGTGATCGCGAAGGAGATCGACGCCAACGGCTTCGCGATCTGGCCGCCGATCCGCTATTCCTACAATACGAACAACCGCGATACGCCCACGCCCCTGCCCGCGCCGCCGACCTGGCTGCTCAAGGACGAGCAATGCCGGCCCGTCGCCGAGCGCAGCGGCGGCATGACCTGCCGCGACATCGAATGGAACTGGCTCGGGACCGATGACCAGGGCCGCGACGTGGTGGCGCGGCTGATCTACGGCTTCCGCATCTCCGTGCTGTTCGGGCTGATCCTGGCGACGATCTCCTCGGTGATCGGCATCGCGGCCGGCGCGATCCAGGGCTATTTCGGCGGCTGGACCGACCTGATCTTCCAGCGCGTGATCGAGATCTGGACCGCGATCCCGGCGCTCTACCTGCTGATCATCGTCGCGGCCATCATCACGCCCGGCTTCTTCGTGCTGCTCGGCATCCTCCTGCTGTTCTCCTGGGTGGCGCTGGTCGGCGTGGTCCGCGCCGAATTCCTGCGGGCGCGGAATTTCGAATATGTCCGGGCGGCGCGCGCGCTCGGCCTCTCCAACCGCAAGATCATGGTCAAGCACCTCCTGCCCAACGCGATGGTGGCGACGCTGACCTTCCTGCCCTTCATCCTGAACGGCTCGATCACCACCCTGACCTCGCTCGACTTCCTCGGCTTCGGCCTGCCGCCCGGCTCCCCTTCGCTCGGCGAGCTGCTCGCGCAGGGCAAGGCCAACCTGCAGGCGCCCTGGCTCGGCCTCTCCGGCTTCCTGGTGATCGCGCTGATGCTCTCGCTGCTGATCTTCATCGGCGAGGCGGTGCGTGACGCCTTCGATCCGCGAAAGACGTTTGCGTGAGCGCCCCCCTCCTCTCCGTCCAGGATCTCTCCGTCGCCTTCCGCCAGGGCGGCAAGGAGACGCTCGCGGTCGACAAGGTCTCCTTCCACGTCGCCAAGGGCGAGACGCTGGCGATCGTCGGCGAATCCGGATCGGGCAAGTCGGTCTCGGCGCTCTCGATCCTGAAGCTGTTGAACTACCCGGCAGCGTCCCATCCTTCGGGTACGGTCATGTTCAAGGGACAGGATCTGATCGCCGCCGACGAGGACGCTATGCGGCAGGTCCGCGGCAACGACATCACGATGGTGTTCCAGGAGCCGATGACCTCGCTGAACCCGCTGCATACGATCGTGCAGCAGATCGGCGAAATCCTGGAGCTGCATAAGGGATTGCGTGGTCAGGCGGCCCGCGCCCGCACGCTCGAGCTCCTCGGGCTCGTCGGCATTCGCGACGCCGAGAGCCGGCTCGACGCCTATCCGCACCAGCTCTCCGGTGGCCAGCGCCAGCGCGTCATGATCGCGATGGCGCTCGCCAACGAGCCCGACCTGCTGATCGCCGACGAGCCGACGACGGCGCTCGACGTCACCGTGCAGGCGCAGATCCTGACCTTGTTGAAGGAACTTCAGACACGGCTCGGCATGGCGATGCTGTTCATCACCCATGATCTCGGCATCGTCAGGCGTATCGCCGACCGTGTCTGCGTGATGCTGAAGGGCAAGATCGTCGAGCACGGGCCGGTCGCCGAGATCTTCGGCAATCCGCAGCATGCCTATACCAGGCGCCTGCTCGCGGCCGAGCCCAAGGGCAAGCCGGAACCCGTGGCCGACAGCGCCGCGACCCTGCTCGAAGCCGGGCCGATGAAGATCTGGTTCCCGATCAAGACCGGCTTCCTGCGCCGCACCACCGGGCATGTGAAGGCGGTGGACGGGATCTCGATCAAGGTGCGCGAGGGCGAGACGCTCGGCGTCGTCGGCGAGTCCGGCTCAGGGAAAACCACGCTCGGCCTCGCCATTCTCAGGTTGATCTCCTCGGAAGGGCCGATCGTCTTCCTCGGCGACCGGATCGACGGGCTCAGCAGCAAGGCGGTGCGGCCGAAACGCCGGGATCTCCAGGTCGTCTTCCAGGACCCTTACGGCTCGCTGTCGCCTCGCATGTCGGTGGCCGATATCGTCGAGGAGGGCCTGAGCGTCCAGAACAAGGGCCAGAGCTATGCCCAGCGCCGTGAGGTCGTGGCGCAGGCGCTGGTCGATGTCGGGCTCGATCCGGCGGCGATGGACCGCTACCCGCACGAGTTCTCGGGCGGCCAGCGCCAGCGCATCGCGATCGCGCGCGCCATGGCGCTCAATCCGAAATTCGTGGTGCTGGACGAGCCCACCTCGGCGCTCGACATGTCCGTGCAGGCGCAGATCGTCGAACTGCTGCGCGAGCTCCAGGCGAGGCGCAAGCTCGGCTATCTCTTCATCAGCCACGACCTCAAGGTGGTCAGGGCGCTGTCGCATCGGGTGGTCGTGATGCAGAACGGCAAGGTGGTCGAGGAAGGGCCGGCCGAGGAGATCTTCGCCCGGCCGCGCGAGGCCTATACGCAGGCCCTCCTGGCAGCCGCGCTCAATCTCGAACCGGCAGGCGATGCTGCCGTGAAGGACTGAGATGGCGCGCGCCATCCTGATCGTGCTCGATTCCGTCGGCTGCGGCGGAGCCGAGGATGCGGCGTCCTATGGCGACGCAGGGGCCGACACGCTCGGCCATATCGCCGAGGCCTGCGCCGAGGGCGGGGGTGACCGCGCCGGATTGCGCCAAGGATCGCTCACCCTCCCCAATCTCGTCCGGCTCGGCCTGTCCCAAGCGTGCGAGGCCTCGACCGGCCGGCCTCTGGCCGGTATCGCCAGGCCCGCGCGTCCCGAGGGGCAGTTCGGCTACGGCGTCGAGATCAGCAGGGGCAAGGATACGCCCTCCGGCCATTGGGAGATCGCCGGCTGCCCGGTGCCGTTCCAATGGGGCTATTTCACCGCGCTGGAGAATTCCTTCCCGCCCGATCTGGTGGCGGCGATCATCCGCGAAGGCGGACTGCCCGGCATCCTCGGAAACCAGCATGCCTCGGGCACCGTGATCATCGAGGAACTCGGCGCGGAGCACATCCGGACGGGCAAGCCGATCTGCTACACCTCAGTCGATTCCGTGCTCCAGATCGCCGCGCATGAGGAGCATTTCGGGCTGGAGCGACTCTATGAACTCTGCCGCAGGACGCGCGTGCTGGTCGATCCGCTCCGGATCGGCCGCGTCATCGCCCGGCCCTTCATCGGCGAGGCCGAGACCGGCTTCACCCGCACGGGCAATCGCAAGGATTTCGCCATCCCGCCGCCGGACGAGACGCTCCTCGACCGGCTGGCGGCGCAGGGCCGTGCAGTGATCACCGTCGGCAAGATCGGCGACATCTTCGCCCACCGCGCCACCGGCGAGGAGATCAAGCCCTTTGGCAACGAGGCGATGTTCGAGGCCGCGCTCGAGGCGATCGGTCGGCTGCCTGATGGCGGCTTCTGCTTCGTCAATCTCGTCGATTTCGACACTGAATACGGCCATCGCCGCGACGTGCCCGGCTATGCCGCCGCGCTCGAAGCCTTCGATGCGATGCTGCCGAAGCTGGAGGCCATCCTGAAGCCCGGCGATCTCGCGATCATCACCGCCGACCATGGCAACGATCCGACCTGGCACGGCACCGACCATACCCGCGAGCATGTGCCGATCCTCGCCTTCGGTCCCGGCGTCGCTCCCGGTCCCATTGGCCGGCGCGAGAGCTTCGCCGATATCGCGGCGACGGTCGCGCGCCGGCTCGGCATCGGCAGCGTCGGGCCGGGCCGCGACTGGTAGGATCAGGCGGCCGCGACGCGGTCGCAGAAGGCGGCGAACTCGCGACGGATGCTCTGCGCCTGGGTGACGAGCGCACTCGACGCGCTCTGCAGATGCTCGGCGGCACCATGGGCCCGCTGGGTCGTGCTCTCGAAATGATCGACCACGCCGGCGCTGCGCCGGGCGCCCTCGAACGAGAGCTGGACCTGACGGGCGATCTCAGAAGTCGCGTGACCCTGCTCGTTGACGGCGATGGCGATCGTCTCGGCGACACGCTCGACCTCGCCGATCGAGGTGACGATGTCGCGGATCGCCTTGAGCGAGCGCTGGGAGGCGGTCTGCATCGCGCCGATCTGGCTGGAGACCTCTTCGGTCGCCCGCGCCGTCTGGGCCGAGAGCGTCTTCACCTCGCTGGCGACGACCGCGAAGCCGCGCCCCATCTCTCCGGCGCGCGCCGCCTCAATCGTGGCATTGAGCGCAAGCATGCTGGTTTGCGCCGCGATCCCGCGAATGATCTCGACGACGGCGCCGACATTCTCGCTGCTGCGGACAAGGTCCTCCAGCTCGGCGCTGGCGTTGCGGGCCAGGTCCGCCGCCGCCTTGGACCCTTCGGCCGAGTAGGAGACGTTGCGGCCGATCTCGCCGATCGAGGCGGCGAGCTGGTTGCTGGCGGCGGCAAGGTGATCGATGCCCTGCATCGTCGTATCGGCGGCCTCCGCGACGAGCACGGTCTGGTGCCGCACCTGGTCCGAGGTGCCGGTGAGCTCGCGCGAGCCGCCCTGCATCGCGTCGGCCGATCGGTCGAACACCGCCATGGAATTCTCCATATGGGTGCGGAAACCCGCGACGATCTCGCGTAGGGCCGCAGCACGCACGCTCAGCTCATCGGCAAGGCGCTTCTCCCGCTCGCCGGCGATGCGCTCACGCTCGGCGATGGCCTGCGCCCGCGCCAGGCTCTCGGCATTCATCGTGAACATGCGCTCCATGATGATTGCGATCACGGTCAGGAACGAGGTCTCGATGATGACGATCACGGCATGCAGGAGCACGCGCAGCAGGTTGCCGCCCTGAAAGAAGACCGCTGACGGCACGACATATTGCAGGGTGAGGTGGTGCAGCGCGGTAAGGCCGGCGCCCATCAGGATCGGCCGCCAGTCGCAGAAGCCGGCCAGCAGCGCCAGCACCGCGAAATAGTACATGTGCATGTCCGGCTGCCAGGGATGGCCGGCGAAGCTGTAGACCAGCATCGAGACCTGGCCGATCAGCACGATGGCGATGGCGAGCCGTGTCACCTGCGCCGCGCCGAAGCGGGCATAGAGCAGCAGGGCAGAAGCCGCCATCAGGAAGGCAAAAGCGGCCGGCAGCAGGCTGTCGCCCGCGCGCAGCCAGATGCAGAGGGCCAGCAGCGGCACATGCAGGAAGGCAAGCCCGATCAAGGCGCGTGCGACACCGCGGCGAACGTCGGTCAGGCTCCAGTTCACGGTGACGGCTTCCCTGCTGAATTGTCGTCGAGGCAACCTGCGAGCCCGGCCAGCGCCAGCATCAGCCAGGCGCCATCGGGCCTGGCCGGCTTGGCGGCCCCTTGTGGCGCCGGCGCCGAGATGACGATGAATGGCGCGACGCCGCTGCGAAGCACCGCATGCCCGGCTGCAAGGCTGCGCGCGATCGCCTCGTCCCGCGACAGCCAGGGCGGAAAGACCAGGGCAAGCGGCCGATCGGGCATCTCCGCCCCCGGCAGGCTGGCGATCGCGCCGACGAGCGTCGAGAGCAGGACGAGCGAGACGATCGCCCCATCCCTGACGCGCCGCGCAAGGTTATACCTTGTAAAGGTCAGCCGTAACGCCCGAGCCGGCATGGGGATCGCAGTTTCCCAAAAATGCCAAGCAAGGTCGCGCGGCACTTAACGACTGCATCAGGTCTGTAAAATTTTACTTAACCTGACCAAATCACCTGCCCGGCAGGGTGCAGGAGCGCGTCGCCTCACGGCGCCAATGTACAAATCACCGATTGCAGAGCTCAGGTCTTCAACCTGTCCTTGATCCGCCGCATCAATCCATCACGGACACCGCGATAGGCATCGAGCACTTGCTCGCGCGAGCCCTGCGTCAGGGTCGGGTCGGGCGTCGGCCAATATTCGACCTCCGCGGCAAGCGTGCGGGTCAGATCCAGCGCCTTGTGATGCGCCTCGGGCGAGAGCGAGATGATGAGATCGAAATTCAGCCCCTCCCATTCCTCGAGCTCCTGTACCGATTTCGGACGGTGCTTATGGGCGTCGATGCCGATCTCCTCGAGCACCGCGAGCGCGAAAGGATCGACCTCGCCGCGCCGCGCGCCGGCCGACTGGACATAGATCGAGCGGCCGAAGAAGTGCTTCGCCATCGCCTCCGCCATTGGCGAGCGCACGGCATTATGGGCGCACATGAAGAGCACGCTATGGACCTTGCGCGGCGGCGAAGGCTCCAACGCGATCAGCCCTTCCAATGCAGGGCGTAGATCAGCGTGAAGAGCCGCCGCGCGGTGTCGTGGTCGATCTCGACCTTGCCTGAGAGACGCTCGACCAGGATATGGGCGGCCTCGTCATGCAGTCCGCGCCGGCCCATGTCGATCGCCTCGATCTGCTCGGGCGTCGAGGTGCGGATGGCGGAGTAATAGCTCTCGCAGACCATCTCGTAGTCCTTGATGATGCGCTTGAACGGCGTCAGCGAGAGATGATGGGTGACGACCGGCGCGCCGTCGGACTGCTTGATCTCGAAGACGAGCCGGCGCTCGACCAGGGCGAGATGGACGAGATAGGGCCCGCCCTCGAAATCCGGCAGGAAGAAGCGGTTGCGCTCGACCAGATCATAGATCGCGACGGCGCGCTCATGCTCCTGATCCGGCGCGCCGCGCCCGAGCGAGGCTTCGTCGAGCGTCACACCGATCAGGCAATGGCTGTCCGACATCAGGCCTCCGAGCGCTGAGCGCGGCTCGATTTGCGGCCGCGCACGACAATCCCCGGATTCAGGGATTGAGCCTGATCGTCACGGAACGGCCATGCGCCTGCAAGCCCTCCGCTTCGGCAAGCTGCGTCGCCGCCGGCGCCAAGGCCCGCAAAGCATCCGGGCCGCATTTCAGCAGCGAGGTGCGCTTCATGAAATCGGCCACGCCGAGGCCCGAGGAGAAGCGGGCCGAACGCGCCGTCGGCAGCACATGGTTGGGGCCGCCAACATAATCGCCAATGGCCTCCGGCGTATGGCCGCCGAGGAAGATCGCTCCGGCATTGCGGATCATGCCGGCGAGGCGCTCGGGCTCTGCGGTGACGATCTCGAGATGCTCCGGCGCCAGCCGATCGACCAGCGGGATCGCGCCCTCGAGGCTCTCGACCAGCAGGATCGCGCCGTAATCATCCCAGCTCCTGCCGGCGATCGCGGCGCGCGGCAGCACGGCAAGCTGCGCGGCGACCGCCTTCTCGACTGCGGCGGCGAGCGCGGCATCGTCGGTGACGAGGATCGACTGGGCCGATTCATCATGCTCGGCCTGCGCCAGCAGGTCGGCGGCGATCCAGTCCGGATTGGCGCTGCGATCGGCGATGACCAGCACTTCGGACGGGCCGGCGATCATGTCGATGCCGACCTGGCCGAAGACGCGGCGCTTGGCGGCCGCGACATAGGCATTGCCGGGACCGACGATCTTCGCCACCGGCGCGATGGTCTGCGTGCCATAGGCCAGGGCGGCCACGGCCTGCGCCCCGCCGATGCGATAGACCTCGTCGATGCCGGCGAGCCGGGCCGCGGCCAGAACGAGCGGATTGGTGTCCCCGCGCGGCGTCGGCGCGACCATGACGATGCGGCTGACGCCTGCGACCCTGGCCGGAATGGCGTTCATCAGCACCGAGGACGGATAGCTCGCCGTGCCGCCGGGGACATAGAGGCCAACGGCCTCGATCGCGCTCCAGCGCCAGCCGCTCTCGACGCCCAGCGCATCCATCGACCAGGAATCGGCCGGCTTCAGCCGCAGATGATAGGCCTCGATGCGCGCGCGCGCCGTTTCCAGCGCCCCGAGCAGCTCGGGCGAGCAGGCCGCGACCGCCGCGTCGATCTCGTCTGCACTGACGCGCAAGGTCGCCGGGGTCAGGTCAAGCCTGTCGAAGCGGGAGGTGCAGTCGATCACGGCGCGGTCGCCCTGCGCCTTGACGGCATCGATGATCTCGGCGGCGATGCGGTCGACATCCTCCGAGACCTCGCGCTTGGTGGTCAGCAGCGCGGCGAAGGCGGCATCGAAGCCTGGGTCTCGCTGATCGAGCCTGATCGGCATCGCAAAATCCTGGATCTGGAGCATTTTCTTGACGCGAACCGGTGCCCAGTTCACTCGAAAATGCTCTCGTCTTGAACGCGTTCAGTCGCCGTCCGGATGGCCGGGCGTCGCGACTGCCTCCCAGACCGGGCCGAGATCCTTCATCTGGGCCTCGATGCATTCGACCTCGAGCCGGATCGCAGCCCCATCGGAGAAATGCAAGGTGATCTCGCCGGCGGGCTCATCGCTGCCGGCGAAGGTGATGGCGAGAAGATTGAGGACGATGCCCGTCGCCTTCGGGTCGATCTTGGTGCTTCTCGCCTTGACGACACACTCGAAATGCAGGGCGGCGAGGCGACGGCGCTTATGGCCGAGCTCCGTGCCTTCCCAATCGAAGCGCCGCGCCGCGAGGGCGAAGCGCTTTTCAGCCGGCAAATAGGCAAGATCGCCCACTTGCAGCACCGCATCCTGCAAATGGGCCGAGATGATCGCGAGATCCTCGGAGTCGAGCGCGATCAGCTTGAGCGGTTCTGCGGCATCGTCAGACATGACGCTGTTCTGGCGAGCCGCCCGCCCGACGTCAACCGCTGATGCGCTCGACCTGCGCGCCGCAGCGGCTGAGCTTGGCCTCGAGCGCCTCGAAACCGCGGTCGAGATGGTAGACGCGGTTGATGGTCGTGTCGCCCTCGGCGGCCAGTCCGCCGATGACGAGCGAGACCGAGGCGCGCAGATCGGTCGCCATCACCGGCGCGCCGGTGAGCTTGCCGACGCCGTCGACATAGGCGACATCGCCGTCCAGCCGGATCTTGGCGCCGAGGCGCACCAGTTCCTGAACATGCATGAAGCGGTTCTCGAAAATGGTCTCGCGGATGCGCGAGGTGCCCTTGGCCTTGGTCATCAGCGCCATGAACTGGGCCTGGAGATCGGTGGGGAAGCCGGGGAACGGGTCGGTATCGACATCGACGGCGGCGATGCCGGCGCCGTTGCGGCGCACACGGATGCCTTCATTGGTCTCGGAGATATCGGCGCCGGCCTTGACCAGGACGTCGAGGGCGGCCTGAAGCAGGTCCGGGCGCGCGCCTTCGAGCAGCACGTCGCCGCCGGTCATCGCCACCGCCATCGCATAGGTGCCGGTCTCGATCCGGTCCGGCAGGACGGTGTGATGCGCGCCGCCGAGGCGCGAGACGCCGGTCACGACGATGCGCGAGGTGCCGGCGCCCTCGATCTTGGCGCCCATCTTGGAGAGGCAGGTGGCGAGATCGACCACTTCCGGCTCGCGCGCGGCGTTCTCGATCACCGTTGTGCCCTCGGCCAGGACGGCGCCCATCAGCGCCGTATGCGTGCCGCCGACCGTGACCTTCGGGAAGACGATCTCGGCGCCTTTCAGCCCCTTGGGCGCGCGCGCCAGAGCATAGCCGTTCTCGATGTCGATGGTGGCGCCGAGCTTCTCCAGCGCCATCAGCAGGAGGTCGACCGGGCGCGTGCCGATGGCGCAGCCGCCGGGCAGCGAGATCTTGGCCTCGCCCATGCGAGCCAGGATCGGTGCGATGACCCAGAAGCTGGCGCGCATGGTCGAAACGAGCTCGTAGGGCGCGCAGGTATCGACGATCTGGCGGGCGGTGAGCGAGATGGTCTGGCCGGTCTCGGCCGATTGGCCGATGCGCTTGCCGGCGACCGTGCGGTCGACGCCGTGATTGGAGAGGATGCGCGAGAGCGCCGTGACATCCGAGAGGCGCGGCACATTGACCAGCGTCAGCGTCTCGTCCGTCAGCAGGCTCGCGATCATCAATGGCAACGCGGCATTCTTCGCGCCCGAGATCGGGATCGTACCGTTGAGCTTCTGGCCACCGGTGATGCGGATGCGGTCCATGGCGATGCCTTGCTGAAGGCGCCGGCACGCGGGCCGCGCGGCGCTGAGAAGAAACGGGTTCAGGACCGGGGAGGATCGGCCTGGGCTGGGGGCGCCGCTTGCTCCGCGTCCGCCTCATCCGCCCGGCGAGCGCGCGCCTGCGCCTTGCGGCGTTTCAGGTTCTCGCGCAGGGCAGCGGCAAGGCGCGCCCTCTTCTCGTCATCTGCGGCTTGTTGGCGACTCAAGGCATCAACTCGGCTGTGGCGGTTCAACGCTCCGATCGCGGCAAATTCGCGGCGCATCGTTAGCGCCACGCGACCGCTTGGACAAGTTTTGGCAGGCACATACGCGGGATCGAGGCAATGCTCGCCCTGCGCGCCGTGCCTATCGGGCAGACGATACCGCATGACGGGCGGCGGCTGAAAGCCGGCAAGAGACCCTATCCACGGTATATCAGCCGCATCCCTCTTTTATGCCGTCGGCGACGAAACTGTGCCGCAGCGGGACGCCCGCCCCGAGCGCTCCGCATCCGTCGCGCGCAACAACAACCTGTGCGCGAAGTCGAATTGAGACGATTCGTGTCGCGGCTGCATAATTACGCGCAATTTTAACCAATTAGGGGACGCGGAACGCCAGGTTCGGGGCCGAGGCATGCCGCTTGCCTTTGGCAGCCCATCGCAGCGCCCGCCAGGCCTGACGCACCGCCTCATTGGGATATGAGGCGGGCAACGGCTCATGGCGCGCATTGCGGCGGCAAACGTTAGTGAAATTAACCAATTCCACGGGTTTGCATTTACAGTTCATTAACTTCACCTACCTTGCGGATAGTCCGGATTACGGGGTTTGCGGCATGCTCCAGGCTTATGGTTCGAATACCCGAGCGGCTTCGGCGACCACGCTGGAATGCTGCGAAGTGATCGATGCGATCCGCTACAAGGCCGGTTTCCTGCCCGAGGTGCAGCTCGCCTATGAGGCCGAGATCAAGACGCTATGGGTCACGATCAAGCCGGAGCTGAAGCCGGTCTTCACGTTGCAGTTGTTGGACAGCCTGGTGAAGATCCAGAGCGCCATCGCAACGCTCTGGGGCGCGCCGGACCAGTATCACGGCGCGCCGGTGCGCTTCCTCGCCTTCCGCGGCACGGGGCCGTTCTTCACGCTCGGCGGCGATCTCGACTTCTATCTCGACTGCCTGGCCAAGAACGACCGCGCCGCCCTCGCCGAATATGCCAAGCTCTCGATCGAAGGCGCGGTCTGGAACGCGGGCGGCCTCAACGGACTGGTGATCACGCTCTCGACCATCCACGCCAAGGCGATCGGCGGCGGCATCGATGCGCCGCGCTCTTGCAACATCATGATCGCCGAGGAGCAGGCCTCGTTCGTCTACCCGGAGATCAAGTTCAACCATTTCCCGATCACGGCGGTCGCGATCCTGTCGCGCCGCATGGGTGCACGGGCCGCCGAGCGCATGCTGCTGTCGGGCGAGGAGATGAGCGCGACCGAGTTCATGGAGGCCGGTGGGCTCGAAGCCGTGGTTCCGGAAGGGCGCGGCGAGAGCTGGATCCGCAAATATGCCAGCGAGACATTGCCGGTCCACGCCGCCAAGACCGCCCTGTTCTCGGCCTTCAACCGCCGGGCCGGCGATCTGCGCGAGGAGCTGGAGCATCTCGGCCAGATCTGGACGGATTGCATGCTGCGCCTGAACCCCAGCGCGATCTCGAAGCTGCAGCGCATCGCCCAGACCCAGGACCGGATGCTGGCGCGCGTCTATCAGCGTCCTACCACCCCCGTGCTGGCCGCCTCATAGGATCGCGGCGCCCTCCCGCAGTGCAACCGGAGCCCGGTTGCGCTTCCTCACGAAACATTTACCTGTCCCATCGTAAGGCTTTAGGTGGCGCGGAGTTCGGCGAGTGACACGCCAGCGCCTCCCATAGCCGCGCAAGGCAGGAATGGATGGCGGGCGCTCAGAAAGGCCTTACAGACGGCAGACCGGGCGACATCCGCGAGGAGTTCGACCTGCCGGGCTATCGTCTGCTGGTGAGCTCGCTGTTCTCATCACCAGGCTCCATCATTCCCGGCGGCATCGCCGGCATTCTCACGCCCTATCTGTGCTGGTTGTCGACCGGCATGAGCGAGTTCATGACGCTGACCATCCTCGTGTCGGTGGTCGTGGCGCTCAGGATGATGACGGTCATCACCTATCGCCGGCGTGACCATTCCGAGGACAGCTACGCCGAGACGCGGCGCTGGGACCGTGAGTATTTCCTCGGCGCGACCGTCTTCAGCGCCGTGCTCGGCTATAGCTGCTATATCGCGCTGACCCAGACCGACGACCCCGCCGCGCATATCACCTCGGTCTCATCGACCATCGCGCTGGCCTCGGGCTATGTCGCGCGCAATGCCGGCCGGCCCAAATTCGTCGCGGTCCAGCTGCTGACCTTCTGCATTCCGATGGCGTTCGGGCTGATCCAGGCCCACAACGTCTACTATCAGTATATCGGCTATTTCGCCTTCCTCTATGTGCTGGCCAATATCGCGATCACCAACTCGCTTCATCGCAACCTGCTGGCCTTGAGCGAGGCGACGAAGCAATCGAAAGCGCTGGCTTCCGCGCTGCATTCGCAGAACCTGACGCTCGACGCCGCGCTCAACACGATGATCCAGGGACTGGCGATGTATGACGCCAACCTGAAGCTCGCGGTCTGCAACGCGCCGCACCGCAGCCTTTACGGCATCCCCGACACGCTCGCCCTGCCCGGCACGCCGCTGACCGCGATCGCGCGTTTCCTGATCGAGCGGCAGGTGATCAGCGCCGACCAGGTGCGCGAGACCCGGAAGGTGCTCGGCGAAGTCCAGCAGAGCCAGCAGCCGGCGAGCCGCGAACTCCAGACCCGCGGCGGACGGCTGCTCGTCGTCACCATCGCGCCCGCGGCCGAAGGCGGCGTGCTGATGCTGACCGAGGATGCGACCGAGCGGAAGGCGACCGAGGCGCGCATCGAGCAGATGGCGCGCTTCGACGAATTGACCGGCCTCGCCAACCGCTTCGAGTTCAACACCCGGCTGGCCGAGGCCTTCGACCGGCTGGATCGCACCGGCGAGCCATTCGCGCTGCTCTATATCGATCTCGACGGCTTCAAGCAGGTCAATGACAGCCTGGGCCACGATATCGGCGACAAGGTCCTGATCGAGACGGCCAGCCGCCTGCGCGCAGCCATTCGCGGCGGCGACCTGCTGGCCCGTTTCGGTGGCGACGAGTTCGTGCTGATCCTGCCCTCGGCGAGCCACAGCGTCGTGACCACCATCGCCCAACGCATGATCGACGCAATGTCCCGCGCCTTCCAGCTCGAGACCAAGACGGTCTATGTCACTGCCAGCGTCGGCATCGCGATGGCGCCCCATGATGCCGCCACGCCGGCCGATCTGCTGCGCCATGCCGACACCGCGCTCTACAAGGCCAAGGCGGCCGGGCGGAACACGCTGACCTTCTTCAACCCGGCCATGGCCGAGGAAGCGCTCGACCGGCACGAGATCGAGGTCGACCTGCGCATCGCCTGCGAAGAGAAGGCGCTCGAGCTCTACTATCAGCCGATCATCGACCTGAAGACCCAGGAGGTGGTGACGCGCGAGGCGCTGATGCGCTGGCGCCACCCGACCCGCGGCATGATCCCGCCCGGCGTCTTCATCCCGATCGCCGAGCAGTCCGGCCTGATCGCGGCCATGGGCGACTGGGCGATCAAGCAGGCCTGCAAGGATGCAGCCTCCTGGCCGAGCGATGTCGGCGTCTCCGTCAATATCTCGCCGCTGCAGTTCCGCGAGCCGCGCCGTATCGTCGAGACCGTCAAGGAGGCGCTGATCGCCTCCAGTCTCGGCTCGCACCGGCTGACGCTCGAAGTGACGGAATCGCTCCTGATCGAGGATAACAAGGCGACTCTCGCCGTGATCCACGATCTGCGCGCGCTCGGCGTGAAATTCGCGCTGGACGATTTCGGCACCGGCTATTCCTCGCTCGGCTACCTCTCGACCTATCCGTTCGCGCAGGTGAAGATCGACCAGAGCTTCAGCCGCGACGTCCATGCCAACGAGGCCTCGAAGGCGATCATCGAGGCGGTCTGCCAGCTCGCCCGCCGGCTCTCGATGAATGTCGTCGTCGAAGGCATCGAGACCGAATCGCAGCGCATCGCCGTGCAATTGCTCGGGGCGCACCGGGCGCAGGGCTATCTCTTCGGCCGACCCGAGCCCCTGTCCAACTTCTCCCCCGACAAGGGGCGGCACGTCGCCTGACCAGGTCGCGGCCCGGCGAAGCGCTTTCTCACGCGTTGGTGAGCCGCAGCATCCGCCGGCGCTTCATATCGTGACCGGAAGGTCTTGATTCCGCTGGAATGGCGACGCATCTGCAAGCCTCGTCAGCGTCGTCCGGAAACCGGCCTCCCGCTTCGGCATCGTGCTCTGGAACGCGTTCTGCAGAGGTGGAACCACTTTTGCGATAGAACGCGCTCAAGCGTTTGATTCGGCGGATGGAAAGCGCATCGAGCGGGGAGAAGCAGCGTGACCGACAGCTCCGCGACAGCGCCCAAGCCAGCGCCGCTGACGCCCGATCTCTGCGTGATCGGCGCCGGCCGGGCCGGCCTTGCGCTCGCCTCGGCGGCGGCGGCCTTCGGCGTGCCGACCGTGCTGATCGCACGCGACGGGATGAACGGAACGGGGCATGCCGCCAACCTGTCCGCTACCGCGCTGATCGCGGCCGGCGCGCAGGTGCAGGCAGCCCGCGAGATGGCGCGCTTCGGCATCACGGCCGGCGAGCCGCAGGTGAATTTCGCGCAGGTGCATGATCATATGGCCAGGGCCGCCGCGGTGCTCGCGCCCAATGCCACGGCCGAACGGTTCAAGGCGCTCGGGGTGACGCTGATCGCCGGCGAGGCGCGCTTCCGCGACCGCAATTCCGTGCAGGTCGGCAACCAGGTGATCAAGGCGCGGCGCTTCGCCATCGCCACCGGCTCGCGACCGCTGGCGCCGCCGGTACCCGGGCTGAAGGAGGTTGCGTTCCTCAGCGAGGACACGATCGCGACACTGACGCGCCGGCCCGACCGGCTGATCGTGCTCGGCGGCAAGCCTGCCGGGATCGCGCTGGCCCAGGCGCTGCAACGGCTCGGGAGCGCCGTGACGATCATCGCCGAGCGGGGCCTGTTGCCGGACTGGGATGCGGAAGCAGTCGGGCTCGTGCGCCGCGCCCTGCTGCGCGAAGGCGTCGTGCTGCATGAAGGCACCGAGGTCCTACGCGGCGAGACGCCGAAGGGACGTGTGCGCCTCATCCTGGCCGGCGAGCCGGAACAGGTCGTCGAGGGCACGCATCTCCTGGCCACGGATCGCGAACCCGATATCGCGGCGCTCGACCTGGAGCTCGGCGGCATCACGAGCGATGCGACGGGCATCATCGTCAATGCCGGCCTGCGCACCGGCAATCGCCGGGTCTATGCCATCGGCGCCTGCGCAGGCGGAGCGGCTGGAGGGCTGCGGGAGCCGTCCGTCGCCGACCATCATGCCGGTCTCGTGCTGCGCCGGGCGCTGTTCCGGCAGCCGGCGCGGCTCGGCGCGGCTGCGATCCCGCGCCTCGTCCAGAGCGAGCCCGCCCTCGCAGCCGTGGGCCTGTCCGAGGCCGAGGCGCGCGCGAAGGCAGGCGCGGTCACGGTGCTGCGCTGGCCTTATGCCGAAAACGACAAGGCCCAGGCCGAGCGCAGGACCGAAGGCTTCATCAAGCTCGTGACCGACAAGAGAGGTCGCATCCTCGGCGTGACCATTGTCGGCGCGCAAGCGGGCGAATTGATCACGCCCTGGAGCATCGCGGTGCAGAAGGGGCTCGACGTGAAGGAGATGGCCGGGCTCGTCCTGCCCGCGCCGAGCCTCTCCGAGATATCGGGACGCGCGGCGCTTTCGGCTTTCGCGCCGCTCGCGACGAAGCCCGGCCTGCGCCGGCTCATCGGCTTCCTGCGCCGTTTCGGATAAGCTCCACTCGATGCAGGATCACAACCTCGACACGCATGCGCTTTCGGTGAGCGTCCCGCGCAGCCTGACGCGGCCCGGCCTCTCGGCCAAGCTGCTGATGCTGACCGTGCTCTTCGTCATGCTGGCGCAGGTCCTGATCTATTTCCCGTCCATCGCCAATTTCCGGCGGAACTGGCTGAACGACCGGCTCGCTGCGGCCCAGATCGCAGTGCTCGTCCTGGAAGGCGCGCCAGCCGAAGGCCTGCCCGAGGGCAGCGAGAACCGGCTGCTCAACGGTGTCGGCGCCCGCGCCATCGCGGCCCGCGTCGGCGGCGCACGCCGGCTGCTCAGCCTCGATTCCGTGCCGCATGAGGTCGCCTACACGGTCGATCTGCGTGAGCTGAACTGGATGAGCTCGATCGCCCAGGCGGTGCAGGTCCTCGTCGCACCGGCGCGCGAGATGCCGATCCGCGTCATCGGCGAGGCCGTCGGCGGCGCCGATTTCGTCGAGCTCGTCATCGATGAAGGCCCGCTGCGCCGGGCCATGCTGAAATTCTCGGCGACGCTGCTGCTGATCTCGCTGGTGATCTCGGCACTGACGGCGGTGCTGGTCTATGTCGCGCTGAACTGGCTGATCGTCGGACCGATCCGCCAGCTCGCCGCCAATGTCATGGAGTTCGAGGCCGACCCGGAGAATCCGCACCGAGCCATCACGCCGACGCAGCGCGCCGATGAGATCGGCGAAGCCGAACGGGCGCTCGCCCGCATGCAGCGCACGCTCGCCGGCGAATTGCGCACCAAGAAGCACCTGGCGGAGCTCGGCCTCGCCGTCAGCAAGATCAACCACGACCTGCGCAACATGCTGGCGGCGGCGCAGTTGATGTCCGACCGGCTGACCGAGACGCGCGATCCAAAAATCCGGCGCTTCGCACCGCGCCTGATCGCGACGCTCGATCGCGCCATCGCCTTCTGCCAGGCAACGCTGGCCTATGGCCGCGCGGCCGAGGCGATGCCGGCGCTGCGCGAGGTCCTGCTGCGCCAGCTCGTCGCCGATTCCGGCGAATTGCTCGGGCTCGCCGAGCATCCGGTGGTCGCCTTCGCCAATGACGTCCCGGCCGATGTCTCCCTGCCCTGCGACCCCGACCAGATGGCGCGTGTGCTCCTCAACCTGATGCGCAATTCGGTGCAGGCCCTGACAGAAGCCGGCGCCGAAGCCGGCCGGCGGCCGACACTGACCGTGAAGGCGCAGCATGAAGGCGGCGAGGTCGTGCTGCGCGTCATCGATAACGGCCCCGGCGTGCCGGACCGGGCTCGCGCCAATCTGTTCCAGGCTTTCCGCGGCTCGGTCAGCCCCGGCGGCGCCGGGCTCGGGCTCGCCATCGCGGCCGAACTGGTCAGGCTGCATGGCGGCTCGATCGCGCTCGAGCCTTCGCCGGTCGGCGCCGTGTTCAAGGTCGCGCTGCCGCTGCGGCGAGCCGCGTAAGACGAGCCCTTATCCCTCAGGAGCCGCGGATTGCTGTCTATTGGCTCGCCCAGATTACCCGGGCCATGAAGGCGATCTCGCTGCGGGCCAGCACGCGGTCGGGACGCTCGGGATTGAGTGAGGCGAGCTCGATCGTCTTCGCCGTCTCGCGCTTGAGCTGCTTGGCGAGCACCTCGCCCTCGGTCGTCTTGACCACCACGCGGTCGCCGCGCCTGACCGCAGCGGTCGGCGAGACGATGATGGTGTCGCCGTCACGATAGAGCGGCAGCATCGAATCGCCGGCGATCTCGAGCGCATAGGCCTTTTCGTCCGGTACACCGGGAAAGGCGACCTCGTCCCAGCTCTCGCCGACCGGCAAGCCGCCATCGTCAAAGAAGCCGCCGGAGCCGGCCTGCGCGAATCCGATCAGCGGGATCGTCTGCGCAGGGGCTGCACCACGGCGCATCACGCCGATGAACTCGTCGAGCGAGGCGCCGGTGGCGGCTAGGATCTTGGCGATCGATTCAGTCGAGGGCCAGCGCTCGCGCCCATCCGGCCCGACGCGCTTGGAGCGGTTGAAAGTGGTCGCGTCGAGCCCCGCCTTGCGCGCGAGCCCGGACGGCGTGAAGCCATAGCGCTGGGCCAGAGCGTCGATCGCGCTCCAGATCTGCTCATGGGACAACATCGGAGAGGCCTCGTCCTGACATTGCCGATTCGGCTGGGATAAGATAGGAAATATCCCCTATTCAATAAGATTTCAATCTGATTCTTGGTTTTGGCCTCTCCTCGGGTTTGCCGCTGCGCGATAGTCGGAATGATGGAGTTCCGATTTCGCGCCGCGTGCTCTATGTCGCTTCGACGCCAGCCCGCCGAGGTCCATTTTGCCGCTCATTTACAAGATCTGCCCCGAACCACTCTGGCGTGAGGCCGAGGAGGCCGGGCGCTTTGCCGGCGCGCCGGTCGATCTCGCCGATGGCTTCATCCATTTCTCGACGGGCGCCCAGCTGCGCGAGACGGCGGCAAAGCATTTCGCCGGGCAGGACGGCCTGCTGCTGATCGCAGTGGACGATGCGACGCTCGGGGCGGCGCTGCGCTACGAACCGTCGCGCGGGGGTGCGCTGTTCCCGCATCTCTATGCACCGCTCGACCCGAAGGCCGTGCGCTGGATCGCGCCGCTGCCGCTCGGCCCGGCCGGCCCCCATCTCTTCCCGGAGGACCTCGCGTGATCGGCAGCCTGTTCAACCTCGCCCGGCCGCTGATCCACAAGCTCGACGCCGAGACCGCCCATCGCCTGACCATCGCGGCGCTCGCCGCTGCGCCGGCCCTGAAGCGCGCCACCGACGATCCGGTGCTGGCGACGGAGGCCTTCGGCCTTTCATTCCCCAATCCCGTCGGGCTCGCGGCCGGATTCGACAAGCATGCCGAGGCGATCGACGGCACGCTCGCGCTCGGCTTCGGCTTCGTCGAGGTCGGCGGCGTGACGCCGCTGCCGCAGCCCGGCAATGCCCGCCCCCGCGTCTTCCGCCTGCCGGAGGACGAGGCGGTGATCAATCGTTACGGTCTCAACAGCGACGGCATGGAAGAAATCGCCGCCAGGCTCGCGGCACGGCGTCGGCGCGGCGGGCTCGTCGGCGTCAATCTCGGCGCCAACAAGGACTCGGCCGATCGCGCCGCCGATTACGCCATCCTCACGCGGCGGCTCGCCCCGCTCGCCGATTTCCTGACGGTGAACATCTCCTCGCCGAATACGCCGGGCCTGCGCGACCTCCAGGCCGAATCCGTGCTCGACGACCTGATCGCTCGCGCCCTCGCCGCTCGCGACGAGGCGGCGGCGGGCGGCAAGCCGACGCCGATCCTGCTCAAGATCGCGCCCGACCTGACCTTACCGGAGCTCGACGGCATCGTCGCGGTGGCGCGCCGGCGCCGGATCGACGGCATGATCGTCTCCAATACCACGATCGCCCGGCCGGAGAGCCTGCGGAACGCCGCTAAGGCCGAGACCGGCGGGCTGTCCGGCCGGCCGCTGTTCAAGCCCTCGACCATCATCCTGGCCGAGACCTTCCGCCGCGTCGAAGGCCAGTTCCCGCTGGTCGGCGTCGGCGGCATCGATTCGGCGGCAACGGCCTTCGCCAAGATCCGCGCCGGGGCGAGCCTGGTCCAGTTCTATTCGGCGCTGGTGTTCAAGGGACCGGGACTGGTCCGCGAGATCAAGGCGGGCCTGGCGGGCCAGGCGCGCCGCGCCGGGCTGACGCGGCTCAGCGCGCTCGTCGGCCGCGATGCCGAGGCGATCGCAAGCGGCGAACTGGGCTGAAGTCGTATGCGCATCTGATGATCATCAGGCGCGCTCCGGAGAGGATCCTGCCTCCCCGGAGCCGCCGGGATGATCAGGTCACCGGCGAGCCTCGATGATCAGGTTGAACGGCGTCTCGCCCGCCCGGCGCACCGTGCCGAGCCCGGCCGAGGTCAGGATCGCCTCGAGCTGGCCGGGACCCGCCTGGGCGCCGAGAACATGGGTGCCCTTCTCCGAGATCGCGTGGGCGCAACACATCGTGGTTGATCCGGCGTAGTAGAGCCGGCCGATCGGATTGATATTCTCCTCGACGCGATCTCCGGCGAAGGGCTCGATCAGCATGAGGGTGCCGTCATCCGCCATCGCGTTTGCGGCATAGCGCACCGCCTCGACCGGCCGGCCCATGTCGTGCAGGCAGTCGAAGAAGCAGACGAGATCGTAGCCGCGCCTGGCATAGCTATCCGCCTTCTCGATCTCGAAGCTGACGCGATCCTCGACCCCTGCCGCCAAGGCCACGCGGCGGGCGATCTCGATCGATCCCTCATGCGTGTCGAAGCCCCAGAACCGGCTCTCCGGAAAGGCCTTGGCCAGCAGCACGGTCGAGTGTCCGTGGCCGCAGCCGATATCGGCGACGGTCGCGCCCTTCTCGAGCTTGTCCGTCACGCCCGAGAGCATCGGCAGCCAGTCCTTGACGAGGCTCGCGCTATAGGCGTTCCGGTAGAATGCCGCGATGCCGCAGAAGAGCCGCTCGTCATGCTCGCCCCAGCTGACGCCTTCGCCGGTCCTGAAGGCGGCGAGCGTCTTGGCCTCGTCGGCCCACATCGAGGCGACGATCTGCCAGGCATGCGGCAGGAAGACCGGACTTAGCTCATCGGCGAGGACGGTGGCCTGTTCCGGCGTCAGCTCATAGGTCCGGGAGGCGGCGTGATAGTCGATATAGCCGCCGGCCACCTGCGAATTGAGCCATTCGCGGACATAGCGCTCGGCGCAGCCGCTGCGCCTGGCGACCTCCTGCGAGCTCACGGGCCCGGCGCCGGCCATCGCCTTGTAGAGCCCGAGCCTGTCGCCGAGCCCCACCATGA
This sequence comes from Allobosea sp. BK604, assembly GCF_004341515.1. GTDB lineage: Bacteria > Pseudomonadota > Alphaproteobacteria > Rhizobiales > Beijerinckiaceae > Allobosea. The sequence continues at coordinate 61,419 of NZ_SLZF01000015.1, read as the reverse complement.
CACCGCCATAGCCGGCGGAAATCTCTCCGATCAGGCGCCCGACGAGCGTGTCGAGCTTTTGTTGATCGATGGTCATTGTTCACTCCGTCCTTGCGTTTCCGCACCCATTGCGCCGAACTCGGGCGAAAGATGGCGAGGGGGCGGCCGCCCCGGGAGTGCGAGATCGGCCAGGGACGGTTCGTTGGTGCCAGGGAGGCGTTCGAATGTCAGCGACGACACGACCGCTGCATGTCAGCCTGGTCGCCATTCCCGATGCGGTCATCTCGACGCTGAGCGGCATCTACGACGTGCTCGGCGCGTTCAAGATGCTCGGGCGTATCGACCCGGCGCTGCCTGAGGAGCCGCCCTTCGCGGTCGAGATCGTTGCGGCCGAACGCGGCAGCGTGGCGCTGGCGAGCGGCCTGCCCGTGGAGGCGAGGCTGGGGGTCGCGGAGGTCGCGGCCACCGACATCATCATCGTGCCATCGATCCTGCTCGGGCCCGATGGCTGGACACCCGGCCGCTACCCCGAGATCGTCGACTGGGCCCGGCGCATGCATGCGAACGGAGCCTTGCTCTGCTCGGCCTGCTCGGGCGTGTTCCTGCTCGCCGAGACCGGGCTGTTCGACGGCCAGGAGACGACCGTCCACTGGGCTTATGCCGACCAGTTCGCGCGCGCGTTCCCGCAGGTTCCGCTACGGCCCGATCAGGTGCTCGTCGTCTCGGGCAGGCGCGAGGATCTGATCACCTCCGGCGCCTCGATGACCTGGCATGATCTCATGCTCTATCTGATCGCCCGCCATGTCGGCGCGACGGCAGCACAGGCCGTGGCCCGGTCCTTCGCGCTGCAATGGCATCATGACGGGCTTGCCCCCTATATCGTCTTCCAGGGCCGGACGGATCACGGCGACGCCGCCATCGGGGACGCGCAAGCCTGGCTTGCGACGCATTTCTCGGTCGCGAGCCCGGTCGAGGAGATGGTGCGGCGTTCGGGGCTCGCCGAGCGCACGTTCAAGCGGCGCTTCACCGAGGCGACGGGCTTCGCGCCGATCGACTATGTCCAGCGCCTGCGGATCGAGGATGCCAAGCGCCGGCTCGAACGCACCGATGCGCCGGCCGACGAGATCAGCTGGAAGGTCGGCTACGAGGACGCCGCCTTCTTCCGCCGGCTGTTCAAGCGCGTGACCGGCCTGACGCCCGGCGCCTACCGGCGGCGCTTCCAGGTGCCGGCCTTCGCCCGATCACAGCACGCTCCAGTATGAGTACAGACCTTAGCGCCGCGACGCGAAGAGCCGCGAGAGCAGCCAGAGCGGCACGACGATCAGCGCGCCGGCGATCACCCATTGGCCGACCTCGCGCACGGCGCCGAAGCCGAGATCGCCAAGCGAACGGACGAAGCGCAGCGCCGCATCGAAGAGGCCGCGCGGTGACAGGCCGAGGAAGGCCATCGCGGCGCCGACCAGCAGCGAGATGAAGATCAGCCGGACGAGGACCCCGAGGGGCGACCCACCGAGAAAGCGCTCGAAACTACCGTTGGCCATGGCCGGACATTCTCCTGAGCGGTCGTAACATCACGCCACGCTTGAACCCTGCCTGAACGGCCAGAGCCAGCCGTCAGGCGGTGGCCGAAGCGCCGGCCGTGGCCCAGGATGCGCCCGCGATCTTGGCGGCGGCGATGACCGCCTGCGTGCGGCTGTCGACATTGAGCTTGGTCAGGATGGCCGAGACATGGGCCTTCACCGTCGCCTCGGAGACGCCGAGCTCGTAGGCGATCTGCTTGTTGAGCAGCCCTTCCGACAGCATCATCAGCACGCGCACCTGCTGTGGCGTCAGCGTCGAGAGCCGGCGAACCATGTCGGCGATCTCGGCATCGACCGGGGCGCTCAAATCGATGCCGGGCGGGGTCCAGACACCGCCGTCGAGCACGGCGCGGATCGCCTCTCCCATCTGCTCCATTTCGGCCGTCTTCGGCAGGAAGCCGAGCGCGCCGAACTCGATGCAGCGGCGGATCACGGCCGGGTCGTCATTGGCAGAGACGACGATGACCGGGATCTCGGGATGATCGGCGCGCAGGAAGAGCAGCCCCGAAAAACCCTGGACGCCGGGCATGGTGAGATCGAGCAGCACGAGATCGGCATCGGCGTCCTCGGCCAGCGCCTTGGTCAGCGCCTCGAGCGAGCCGACCTCGCTGATCTCGGCACTGGCGAGCGCGTGGGATACGGCCTGGCGCAGAGCGCCCCTGAAGAGGGGGTGATCATCCGCGATCACGATGCGAATGGAGGGTTGCCGATTCATCCTGTTTCCTCGCCGACGACGTGACTTATCCTGCTCCCGCGCCGCCACGACCTCAAGCATGACGACGCCGCAGAGGCAATGCGGTCGACCGATCGAATCAGCCAAGCCCGTGATCGGGCGTCGACTTTGCTGAAAGGCAGCGCGCATTCGTTTCGGCTAAAGAACTACGTCTTTAGTTCACGTTCTTTCTGCTGAAGCCATAGATTAACCTAGCGTCCGGAATTCGACTAAGGAGCTCAATACGATCCAGCCGATCAAAATCCGCGAAGCCGAAAACATAATCCGGCAACGCAGGGGGAGGGAACATCGATGCAATCAGAACAACACGATACACATTGGTCCAAGACGAGCCGATTGATGATCGTCATGATGGCTCTGTGGGTATTCTTCGGCTACATCGTCCACGCCTTCGTCGTCCCACTCAACTCGATTAAATTCTTCGGCTTCCCGCTCGGCTTCTACATGGCCGCGCAGGGCTCACTGATCGCGTTCGTCGTGATGCTGTTCTGGTTCGCCAAGGCTCAGGACAGGATCGACCGCGAATCCGGCGTGGCCGAAGACGATTGAGCCCGGGGGGAGCGAAATCATGTCAAGCGAAGCGCAAGCCGGCAACGCTGGGTTCACATCCAGTCTCGGCCGCATCTACGGAATCTATACGGGCGGATTCGTCGCCTTTATCATCCTGGTCGCCATCCTCGAGCGGGCCGGCGTCCCGAACAAAGTCCTCGGCTATATGTTCGTCGGCTTCACCATCCTGGTCTATGCTTTCATCGGCATCATCTCACGGACGGTGCAAGTCTCGGAATATTACGTCGCGGGCCGTTCCGTGCCGGCCTTCTATAACGGCATGGCGACCGGTGCAGACTGGATGTCGGCCGCCTCCTTCATCGGCATGGCGGGCTCGCTCTTCCTGCTCGGCTATGACGGCCTCGCCTTCGTCCTGGGCTGGACCGGCGGCTATGTGCTGGTGGCGGTGCTGATCGCGCCGTTCCTGCGCAAATTCGGCGCCTATACGGTGCCGGACTTCCTCTCGGCACGCTATGGCGGCAACACTGCCCGGCTGCTCGGCGTCATCGTGCTGCTGGCCTGTTCCTTCACCTATGTGGTGGCGCAGATCTTCGGCACCGGCCTGATCGCCCAGCGCTTCCTCGATATGGACTTCACCGTTGCGGTCTATGTCGGCCTCGCCGGCATCCTGGTCTGCTCGATGCTGGGCGGCATGCGGGCGGTGACGTGGACGCAGGTCGCGCAGTACATCGTGCTGATCGTGGCCTATCTCGTCCCGGTCGTCATTCTCTCGGCCCAGAAATACGGCCTGCCGATCCCGCAGCTCACCTATGGCCAGGCCCTGCAGGAGATCTCCAATCTCGAGCAGAGCTTCCTGCAGAACAACCTCGCCACGACGGCCTCGCTGAAGCCGCACACGCAGCCGTTCCTGAACTACAGCCCGGCGAACTATTTCGCCCTGATCCTGTGTCTCATGGTCGGCACGGCCTCGCTGCCGCACGTGCTGATGCGCTATTTCACCACGCCGTCGGTGCGTGAGGCGCGCATCTCGGTCGCCTGGTCGTTGCTCTTCATCTTCCTGCTCTACTTCACGGCGCCGGCCTATGCGGCGTTCTCGAAGCTCGAGGTCTATTCGACCCTGATCGGCAAGAATCTCGCCGACATGCCGCAATGGGTCTTCAGCTGGGGCAAGCTCGGGCTGGTGACGATCTGCGGCAAGGCGGCGGAAAGCGTGCAAGCCATCACGGCCGCCTGCGGCGCAGTCTCCGGCCATACCGGCGTGCTGCGGCTTCAGGATTTCGGCATCAACACCGACGTGGTGGTGATCTCGACGCCTGAAATCGCCGGCCTGCCCTATGTCATCACCGGCCTCGTCGCGGCCGGCGGCCTCGCCGCCGCGCTCTCGACTGCGGACGGCTTGTTGCTCGCCATCGCCAACGCGCTCTCGCACGACGTCTATTACAAGATTATCGATCCGAACGCGCCGACGGCGCGGCGACTGATCGTGTCGCGGGTCCTGCTGGTGCTGGTCGCGATCCTCGCCGCCTATACCGCCTCGACTAGGCCCTCGGACATTCTCGCGATGGTGTCCTGGGCGTTCTCGCTGGCGGCGGGCGGCCTGTTCCCGGCGCTCGTGCTCGGCATCTGGTGGAAGCGCGCCAATTCCGCAGGTGCCATCGCCGGCATCACGGTGGGCTTCGGACTGACACTGTTCTACCTGGTGATCACCAGATACTACCCGCATCTCGGCGTGCAGTATTTCGGCATGGGCTCGCTGCTGAACCCGGTCACCGGCGCTCCGCTGATCTCGGCCGAAGCCATGACGAAGTTCCTGGCCGACCCGGCAGTCGCGGCGGGGCCTGCGCTGGTCACCAACCCGCTCGCCTCGAAAATCGGCTGGTTCAACATCAACAACATCTCCTCGGCACTGTTCGGCCTGCCGGCCGGCTTCCTGGCGATGTACGTGGTGTCGATGCTGACCGAAGCGCCGTCGAAGCAGATGATGGATTTCGTCGACGCTTGCCGGCGCCCGCGCGGCGGCACGCTGATGGAAGAGAAAACCGTCTGATCCGCAGCGCGACACGATGACGAAACCGGGGGCGGGACCTTGCGTCCTGCCCCTTCCCCATTGGCGATGGCGGGGCGCCGCCGGCATCTTCGACAATTCGCCATGGGCCGCCGCTGGAGATATCTGCTTGACCGCCACCGACGGGTTCTGGGTATTTCACCTGCCCAATCTGATCCTGGCCGCGCTGATCTATACGCTGCTCGGCCGCTATATCCTGTCGCTCTTCTTCCCGCCCGACAGCGACAAGGTCATCTGGCGCGTCTTCAGCCAGATGACCGATCCGGTGTTGAATGTCGTGCGGGTGGTGACGCCCGCGCTGGTGCCGGCGCCGCTCCTCAATCTCTTTGCCGTGGTCTGGCTGTTGCTGCTGCGTTTCGTGCTGTTCTACGCGGTGCGCATGCTCGGCCTTCTGCCCGCCGCATCAGGGTGACGCCATGAGCCTCGGTCCCGACAGTGACGAACGCGAGAAACTGGCGCGGCAGGATGGGCTGCTGGTCGGCATCGCCGGCTTCTCCCTGCTTTCCGGCATGCATTTCTCGCCCTATTTCGACCCGGCCTTCATCCTGGTCAAATTCCTGCTGGCCCCGGCCTTCTTCATCTCCTCGCCGATCCTGCTGTTCTATTTCACCTCGCTCTTCGTGGCGGTGTCCTGCCTCATCCTCGCCGGCGTGCCGGCAGCGATCTTCGAACGCGCGACCGGACGACGAAATAGTGATGCGGCCTCGCTTGGCATCTGGCTGGTGGGGGTGCTTATTCTGGCACTGCCGGCCGTGACGGGCCTGTCGGGATGACGGGCGCAAGGGCGGCCGGCCCGAGGTCGCCATGCCTGATGCGCCCGAGTCCGAAGCCTTCCGACTGCGCCGACGCCTGCGGGCACTGGCGGAGATATCGACCGCGCGGGCCTGCGGTTTCGCCGGGCTGGCGACGCTTTGCCTGATGGTCGGGCTATCAGCCAATCTCTCCACCGCGCTGAAGGGAGGCGGCTATTGCGCGCTGCTCGTCGCGCTCTGGCTGGTGATGATGGCCCGCCAGGCACTGTCGCGTCCCTATAAGCGCACCGAGATCTGGCTGATGCTCGACAAGTCCGAGCGGCCGGCGGAGAGCGAAGCGCAGGGCCTGTTCGCGCAAGCGCGCCGCGAGGCTTTTCTGCGCTTTGCCGCCTATCACGCGCTAGCTGCAGCCGGGCTTCTCGCTGCAGCCTTCGCCAATACACTCCTTCGAGCCTGAACCGGATCAAGCCGGCAGGAGCTGCTCAAGCGCCTCGATGCGATCGGCCTCGCGTGGCGGCTTGTCCCAGCGGATGCGACTGATGCGCGGGAAGCGCATGGCAAGGCCGGATTTGTGCCGCGTCGAGCGCTGCAAGCCCTCGAAGGCGACCTCGAGCACGAGCCCGCTCCCAGCCTCATGCGTGACTTCGCGCACCGGGCCGAAGCGATTGAGCGTGTTGCGGCGAACGAAACGGTCGAGCTCGACCAACTCTTCATCGGTGAAGCCGAAATAGGCCTTGCCCACCGGCACGAGCTCATCGCCCTCCGGCGACGTCCGCCAGACGCCGAAGGTGAAATCGGAATAGAAGGACGAGCGCTTGCCATGGCCGCGCTGGGCATACATCAGCACGCAATCGACCAGCCGGGCATCGCGCTTCCATTTGTACCAGTAGCCCTTGGGTCGACCGGGCAAATAGGGCGAATCGAGCCGCTTGAGCATGCAGCCCTCGACCGCCTCGGCATCGGCGCCGGCCCCCGCCGAGGCTGGATCGGCGCGCGCGGCAGTCAGTTCCTCCCAGCTTCCGAACGGGATCGGCGGCGACAGATCGACCGCCGGCGAAGCGAGCCGCGAGACGAAATTCTCCAGCCGCTTGCGGCGCTCACCGAGCGGCAGCTCGCGGATATCCTCCTCGCCGTCGACGAGCAGATCATAGGCGCGGATATGGGCCGGGTATTCAGCCAGCATCTTCGGGGTGACGCTCTTGCGGTTCAGGCGTTGCTGCAGCGTATTGAAGCTCTGAACGGCCTCCTCGCGCCGTACCAGCAACTCGCCATCGAGCGCGCCGTCCAGCAGCAGGGCCTCGAGGATATCCGGGAAGGAAGCGCCGATATCCTCGCCGGTACGGGAATAGAGCCGCGTCACGCGCGTGCCGTCTGGCCTCGTGCCGCTGACCGCCTGGACGCGGATGCCGTCCCATTTCCACTCGGCCTGGAAGGCGGCCGGGTCGAGCTTGGCGAAATCGCCATCCTCGAGCGCATGCGAGAGCATCACGGGGCGGAACGGCGCGGGATCGGTCGCCTGCGGCCGCGGCGCCCTGCCTTCGAGCCAGGCGAAAAGCTCGGTATAGGGCGGCTCCAGCCCATGCCAGACGTGTTCGACCTCGTCGGGCGCGATGCCGCCGATGCTGGCCGCAGCCGTCTTGGCGAGCCGGGCGGAGACGCCGATGCGAAGCGCTCCCGTGATCAGCTTCAGCAGCGCCCAGCGCCCGGTCTCGTCGAGTGCATCGAGCCAGGACGCGATCAGCCGGGGCAGCTCGGTCTTGCCCGAGTTGCGCAGGCCGGCAACGACTTCAGGCAGATGCGGCACGGCGTTGGCGCCGTGCTTCGCCGGCCACATCAGCGCGACCGTCTCCGAGAGGTCGCCGACATAATCGTAGGAGAGCGCGAACAGCACCGGATCGGTGCGCTCGGCGATCAGCGCCCGGACCAGCCCGGGCTTGGCATTCTGGAAGACGAGCCCGCCTGTCATCGCCGCGAGCGCATAGCCGCGATCGGGATCGGGCGTGCTGCGCAGGTAATCGGCGATCAGCGCCAGCTTGGCGTTGCGGCGCGGCTCATAGGCGAGGCGGTCGAGCAGCCAGGCGAAGCGGTTCATGGCGGGGCCTCGCTCGGCGTAGCCTCGTTCGGTGCAAGCTCGGGCTCGGCCTCGCCCTCGTCGCCATAGCCGACGAGGTGCAGAGGCTTTGCCTTCAGGCCGACCGTGCCGCACCAATGCACCAGCGCATCGGCCTCGCCATGCGTGACCCAGATCTCGCCGGCGCCGGTCTCGTGGATCGTCGCCTGGAGATCGTCCCAGTCGGCATGGTCGGAGATGATCAGCGGCAGCTCGACGCCGCGCTGGCGTGCCCTTGCCCGGACCCGCATCCAGCCGGAGGCGAAAGCGGTGACCGGATCGGGAAATTTGCGAGCCCAGAGATCCTGGATCGCGCTCGGCGGGCAGAGCACGATCTCGCCGCCCAGCGCCTTGCGCTCGCTCGCGGCGACAAGGCGCGTCTCGCCCAGAGGCGCGCCCTCCTCCTCGTAGAACTCGGTCAGCGTCGCGAGGGCGCCATGGATATGGATCGGCCGCTCGTAGCCTGCCTCGCGGATCAGGGCCATGACGCGCTGCGCCTTGCCCAGGGCGTAGGCGCCGACAATATGCGTGCGCTCCGGGAAGAGCCTGACCGATTCCAGCAGCTTGTTGACCTCCTCACGCGCCGGCGGATGGCGGAAGACCGGCAGGCCGAAGGTCGCCTCGGTGATGAAGATATCGCAGGGGACGGGTTCGAAACCGGCGCAGGTCGGATCGCGCTCACGCTTGTAGTCGCCGGAGACGACAATGCGCAGGCCATTGCACTCGACCACGATCTGCGCCGAGCCGAGCACATGTCCCGCCGGCACGAAGCGGAAATCGACGGAGCCGATCCGCGTCACCGCGCCGGGCTCGGCCACCTGCTGCGACGAGGTGAAGCCCTCGCCATAGCGCAGCGCCATGATCGCCAGCGTCTCGCGCGTCGCCAGCACAGCACCGTGACCGGCGCGGGCATGGTCGGAATGGCCATGGGTAATCAGCGCGCGCGCCACCGGCCGCACGGGATCGATATGGATATCGGCGGGCGGGCAATAGAGCCCGGCCGGGGTCGGGATCAGCAGCTCGGAGGGGCGCATCGTCTGTTCAATGTCATGCTCCTCAGATAAACCGCACGCCATGACTGAAAAGGGCAGCAGCGCACATTCCGCCAGCTCCGGCGACCCGACGCTCGACCGGCGCTATGCCTGGGCCGAGGCTGCCTTCAAGGATGGCGACGCCAAGGCGGCGATCGAGATCCTCGATCAAACGCTGGCCGAAGCCTATGGGTTCACAGCCGCCTGGCATCTTTACGGCCTGGCGCAGGAGGCGCTCGGTCGCAACGAGGACGCCGCCACGGCCTGGCGGCAATGCCTGGTGCTCGACCCGGCCGACCATTTCGGCGCCAGGCTCGACCTCGCCCGCGTCGGCGCCATGCCGGCCGCGGAGGCGACCTCCGAGAATTTCTCCGGCACCTTGTTCGACGGCTATGCCGAGCGCTTCGACAGCCATCTGATCGAGGCGCTGCAATACCGCGCGCCCGCCCTGCTGAAGGAGGCGCTCGGCCGGGTCTGTGCGCTGAACAATCTCAGCTTCCGGTTCGAGACGGTCTATGATCTCGGCTGCGGCACCGGGCTGATGGGCGAGGCGATCCGGGCCGAGAGCGGCTTCCTCGCCGGCTGCGATCTCTCCCCGCGCATGATCGAGCGCGCGCGCGCCAAGACCACGGCCGATGGCCAGCCGCTCTACGACAAGCTCGCGGTGGCGGGCCTGACCAGCTTCCTCGCCAGCCGGCCGGACAAATCGGCCGATCTCGTGATCGCGGCCGATGTCTTCGTCTATCTCGGCGATCTCGGCGCCGCCTTCGCCCAGAGTGCGCGCGTGCTGAAGACCGGCGGGCTGATCGCCTTCACCGTGCAGAGCCATGGCGGCGAGGGCGTCATCGTCGGCGAGGATCGCCGCTTCGCCCATGCCGAGCTCTGGCTGCGCGAGAGGTTGCACGAGGCGAGGCTCAGGCCGCTGCGGATCGAGGACGCCAGCACACGGCATGATCGCGACCAGCCGGTGCCCGGGCTGCTGGTCGTGGCGGAGCGGGGATAGCCTGCGCCACTCGAGGACGGGCGCTGAGCCATTCCCTCCCGCGCCAACCCGTTCTATCTTTGTTCAGAATGGACGCGCGCGCCGACCTCCTCCCGCAACGCTTTTCGGCCTGGTTCGCCAGCCGCGGCTGGACTGCGCGGCCGCACCAGCTCGCCCTGCTGGAAGAGGCGCGTGCCGGGCGCTCGACCCTGCTCGTCGCCCCGACCGGCGCGGGCAAGACGCTCGCCGGCTTCCTGCCATCGCTGGTCGAGCTGGCCGAGAGCAATGGCGACTATGACGGGCTGCATACGCTCTACATTTCGCCGCTGAAGGCGCTCGCCGTCGATATCGCCCGCAATCTCGAGGCGCCGATCCGCGAGATGTCGCTGCCGATCTCGGTCGAGACCCGCACCGGCGACACCTCCGCCGCCAAGCGCACCCGCCAGATCGCCCGCCCGCCCGACATCCTGCTGACCACGCCGGAGCAGCTCGCGCTGCTGGTCTCGCATCGCGACGCAAAACCCTTCTTCGCCAACCTCAAGCGCGTGGTGCTCGACGAGCTGCACGCGCTCGTCACCTCCAAGCGCGGCGACCTGCTCGCGCTCGACCTCGCCCGCCTGCGGGCACTGGCGCCAAAGCTCTCGGCGGTCGGACTTTCGGCGACCGTCCGCGAGCCGGCCGACCTGCAGCGCTTCCTCGGCGGCTCCGGCACGCCGGCCGGGCTGGTCACGGTCAAGGGCGGGGCGAGCGCCGAGATCGGCATCCTGCATACGGCGAGCCGGATCCCCCTCGCCGGGCACACGACCGGCCATGCCGTGCGCGATGTCTACAAGGCCATCCTGGACCACCGCCTGACATTGGTCTTCGTCAATACGCGCATGCAGGCCGAGTTCATGTTCCAGGCGCTCTGGCACATCAACGACGACAACCTGCCGATCGCGCTGCATCACGGCTCGCTCGACGCGCAGCAGCGCCGCAAGGTCGAGGCGGCGATGGCGGCGGGCAAGCTGAGGGCCGTCGTCTGCACCTCGACGCTCGATCTCGGCATCGACTGGGGCGATGTCGATCTCGTCATCAATATCGGCGCGCCCAAGGGCGCGAGCCGGCTGATGCAGCGCATCGGCCGCTCCAATCACCGCATGGACGAGCCCTCGCAGGCGCTGCTCGTACCCTCCAATCGCTTCGAGCTGCTGGAATGCCGGGCCGCGCTCGATGCGGTGGCGGAAGCCGCGCAGGACACACCGCCGCCGCGGATCGGCGCGCTCGACGTGCTCGCCCAGCACGTGCTCGGCGTCGCCTGCTCTGATGGGTTCGATCCCGATGCGCTCTATGAGGAGGTGCGCACGGCATCGCCCTACATGGATCTCGCGCGCGGGGACTTTGACGCGACCGTGAACTTCGTCGCGACCGGCGGCTACGCCCTGCGCAGCTATGAGCGCTTCGCGAAGCTGCGGCAGGGCAAGGACGGGCTCTTCCGCGCCAGCAATCCGCGCGTGATCCAGCAATACCGGATGAATGTCGGCACGATCGTCGAATCGACCATGCTCAAGGTCCGGCTCGGCCGGTTGCGCGCCGGAAAGCCGGGACAACCCGGCATGCTCACGCGCGGCGGCCGCGTGCTCGGCGAGCTGGAAGAGTATTTCGCGGAGACGATGACGACGGGCGACACCTTCGTCTTCGCCGGCGAGGTGCTGCGCTTCGAGGGCATCATCGAGAACGAGGTGGTGTGCTCGCGCACCAGGGCCGGCACCGATCCAAAAATCCCGTCCTATGCCGGCGGCAAGTTCCCGCTCTCGACCTTCCTCGCGGCCCGCGTCCGCGCCATGCTGGGGTCGCCGAAGGACTGGGACAAGCTGCCGGACGAGGTCTCGGCCTGGCTGCATGCGCAGCGCCTGAAATCGCGTCTGCCCAAGCCGGGTGAGCTCCTGGTCGAGAGCTTTCCGCGCGGCGGGCGCTTCTATCTCGTCGCCTATCCGTTCGAGGGCCGCCTCGCCCACCAGACGCTCGGCATGCTGCTGACGCGGCGGCTGGAGCGCGCCCGGATGCGGCCGCTCGGCTTCGTCTGCAACGATTACGGCATCGCGGTCTGGACGCTCGGCGACATGTCGGCGGCGATCGCGCGCGGAGCGTTCTCGCTCGATGAGCTGTTTGCAGAGGACATGCTCGGCGACGACCTCGAGGAATGGCTTGCCGAATCGGCCCTGATGAAACGCACCTTCCGCGCCTGCGCCGTGATCGGCGGGCTGATCGAGAAGCGCTTTCCCGGCCAGGAGAAGAGCGGACGGCAGGTGACGATGTCGACCGACCTCGTCTATGACGTGCTGCGCCGGCACGAACCGGACCATGTGCTGCTGCGTGCCGCACGTGCCGATGCCGCGACGGGCTTGCTCGATATCGGCCGTCTCGCTCAAATGCTGACACGAATCGGCGGCCATATCGTCCATCAGCCGCTCGATCACGTCTCGCCGCTCAGCGTCGCGGTGATGCTGGAGATTGGCCGCGAGGCTGTCCATGGCGAGGCGGCGGACGAGATCCTGGCGGAGGCGGAAGCGACGATGCTCGAAGAGGCGATGGCGTGAACCTGGCGGCAAATGCCCTCCCCGCGGCCGCCGAGGCCTTCATGCTCGGCCGGCTCGCGATCATGCCCGATCTTTCCGGCGCGCTCTTCCTGCCGGATGAGCGGACGCTGATCGTCGCCGACCTGCATCTTGAGAAGGGCTCGGCCTATGCGGCGCGTGGCGTCTTCCTGCCGCCCTATGATTCGACGGCGACGCTGGCCGCGCTCGCGGCCGCGATCCTGCGCCACGACCCCGCCCGCGTGATCGCGCTCGGCGACAGTTTTCACGATCGCGGCGCCGAGGAGCGGATCAGCGCCGAAAACCTCGCCAGCCTGCGCCTGCTGCAGAAGGGCCGCGACTGGCTCTGGGTCACCGGCAACCATGACCCTGAGATCAGCGGCGAGATGGGCGGCGAGACCGCCGCGATGCTCAGCCTCTGCGGCGTGGCGCTGCGCCATGAGCCCGATCCGGCCGAGACGGATTACGAGATCGCCGGCCATCTCCACCCGGCCGCCAAGGTCAGGATGCGCGGCCGGGCCCTGCGCCGGCGCTGCTTCGCACTCTCGGAACGACGCTGCATCATGCCGGCAATGGGGGCCTATGCCGGCGGGCTGAACCTGCGCGACGCCGCCTTCCGGCCGCTCTTCCGGGAGACAGTGACCGCACATATGCTAGGCGATGGCAGATTGTTCAGGATAGACCGGCGATTGCTGTTGGCCGACTGAACAATGGGTTGCGTCGGCGCGGGGCTTGTGGCATCAGGGCGCCGCTTCGGAACGACGCCGCGCCCTTCGCCTCCGTGCGATCCTTCCGGCGCATCAAGGCTTGCGGTCCTGCTGCGGTAGCTCAGTGGTAGAGCACTCCATTGGTAATGGAGAGGTCGAGAGTTCAATCCTCTCTCGCAGCACCAGCCTCAACTCCAGAAATTGCGAAAACGTTGCTCACCCTGGGGCTTGGCAACCTGCGATCTCAACGCCCGGCTGCCGGAGCTGGAACTGGCCGGCAACGGCGCACATGTCCTGCCGGTGACGCAGACGGTCATCGAAGCCATGGCGGGACAGCGGGGCGCAGGTCCGTCAGGGAACACAGATCGCCGATATTTCGTTGACGGGCACTGATCGCGTTACGCAGGTGCCACCATGAATGCCAGCCCCAAACTCTCGAAACATGGAAGCACCGTCCGATCAGAGCCGATCGTCCGCTTCGGCCGCATCGTATCCCACCCCCAAGAACTCTGCCGCGAGGCCTGTAGGGATACCGAGGGGAACGCCTATACGGTCATAGTCTGGCGTCCATTGCCGGGACTGAACCTCACCGAATACACCCTGGATGACGGCCGGCCGGTCAAATTCGTGGACGATTGTCGATTTGAGATCGTCGACAGCGGCGTGTTGGTTTCATACCCGGCCAAAGGGCACAAGTAACTTGCGTCCACGATCAATATGAGCACAATCAAAAACAGTTGGGGAATTGTCGACGACGCCGGCCAGTAAAGCGTCGGAACTAGCACCGCACGTTGTGCTATCGAGGTTGTATATGCTCGTAAGTGGTGGCGTCACGGGTATCTGGCTTCGCGCCAGTATTGTAGTCACGGTTCTCGCGCTACTCGCGCTTCCTATGGCCTTCCAGTAGGCGGCGTATTGATCAGCTGAGACAATCTGGTCATTTTCCGGCTCACTGATGAAGGGGGCCCGTGGCCGGTGAGTGCGGAGCGAAGGCAGCGCCGGCTCTAGCCAACGTCACGCGCGCGCGGCGTCCTCGTTGCCGCGGCCATACGTCGTCTCAAGCCTCCCGCGCCGCTTCGGCGATCGGACGAAGAAGGCCAGCAGATCGCGGCGCCATTCTTCCATGACAGTCCTATGTGAACTGCCGCTTCTCGCATGCGCCATTCACGGGCCTTCCCTGCGGCAGCCTGCGCTACGCGCTGCTTTAACTTGACAAGCCGCCATGCGGACAGCCACCTAAGCATGTTCCCAGGGGGGCCTCGCTAGGAGGCTGAGATTCCGCCGGCCCGGACTTCAGGTCCCGGCAACGCGGTGACCCTACGAACCTGATCCGGATCATACCGGCGTAGGGATGCGGGACAGGCGGCCTTATACGCCCTGATTCCAACTGCGCCGATGGTCCTTTCGCGGTCGACCTGTGTCCGGCAGAGCCGGCGGGTCGGGTTGGAGTGGCCACGTGACGCAAGCCGAGATCATCGAGGCGCTCCTGGCGTTCATCGCGCTTCCGGAGGCGACGGAGGCGGAGTTCGAGGCGCTGGCGCTCAAGCTCTTCGCCTATCAGTTCCGGAACAACGAGCCCTATCGCCGCTTCGCCCTGCAGCGCGGCCGCACGCCGCTTTCGGTGCGGCGCTGGCGCGACATCCCGCCGGTTCCGATCACCGCCTTCAAGGACCTGACCCTGAGCTGCAGCCCGCCGGAGGCGGCCGAGCGCGTCTTCATGACCAGCGGCACGACACAGGGAATTCGCGGCCGCAGCTATCACCCCACGCTCGCCGTCTACGACCGTTCGATGCTGGTGAATTTCCGCCGGCGCTTCATGAAGGGGCGCGAGCGTCTCGGCATGGGCATCCTCTTCCCCGACGAGACGGAGCTGCCCAATTCCTCGCTGGCGCATTACCTCGCCCTTGCCCGGCGCGAATGCGGCACGCCTGAAAGCGCTGTTTTCATCGGCGCGAACGGACTCGATCTCGATCGACTTCTGCCGGTGCTCGCGCAGGCCGAGGCGGGTGACGAGCCCTATGCACTGCTCGGAGCGAGCTATTCTTTCGTGCCGCTGATGGACGCGCTCGCGGCGCGCGGCCAACGCTTCGCGCTGCCGCCTGGCAGCCTGGTCCTCGATACCGGCGGCTTCAAGGGCCAGTCGCGCGAGCTGGCGCCGGACGAATTCTATGACGGGCTGTCGGCCGCATTCGGCGTGCAGCGGAGCTCCTGCATCAACATGTACGGCATGACCGAGCTGAGCACCCAGTTCTACGACGACGGCAACGCGGCCTGCCCACCGGTCAAGTCCGGCCCGCACTGGATCCGCAGCCGCGTCGTCGACCCGCTGACCGGCGCCGACCTGCCGGAGGGCGCGCGCGGCGTGCTGGTGCATCACGACCTCGCCCATTTCAACTGTGTCTCGGCTATCCTGACCGAGGATGCCGGCGAGATCGTGCCGGGTGGCTTCCGGCTGTTCGGCCGGGTCGACGGCGCTGAATCGAAGGGCTGTTCCGTGGCGGTCGCCGAGTTCCTGGCGGCGGCGCGAGGTTGAGCCGGTGATCGAATATGCGGGCCACCTGCCGGGCCTGACACGCGAGGAGCTGCGCTGGCGCCACGTGCGTCACTCGGCATGGGGCGAGACGGTCGAGATCGCCTTGCCGGAGCTCGACGAGGCGCAGGCGCAGGCCCTGTGCGAACGCGTGCGTTCGAGCGCGCGTGCCCGCATCCGCCGGATGGAGGTTGCGCGCATCGTGGGCGCGATCGACGAGGCGATCGCGCGGCTTCTCGACCGCCAGCATCCGCTGCGCCGCAAGGCCGAGCAGCTCCTGCCCATCGTCACCGGCTATGACCGGGAGACGGTCCGTCTCGGCCTCACCAGCTACCTCAAGACCTTTCGGCGGCCACAGCTGCTGCGCTTCCTGGCCGAGGATTTTGCCAATCCCGGCATGCTCGATGCCTTCCAGCCGGCGGCGAAGGGCGGTTTCCTGCGCGCGCGGGGCCCGGACCTGCTGTTGCATGTCTGGGCCGGCAATGTCCCTGCCCTGCCGCTCTGGAGCCTGATCTGCGGGCTTCTGGTCAAAGCCGGCACCGTCGGCAAGCTCGCCTCGGCCGAGCCATTGATGGCGGGCTGGTTCGCCGGTCTGGTCGCCGAGATCGATCCGGAACTCGGCGAATGCCTCGCCATCGTCTGGTGGAAAGGCGGCGAGGAAGCGGGCGAAGCCGCCTTCCTGCGCGCGGCCGACACGGTGATGGCCTATGGCGGCAATGCCACGCTTGCGACCTTGCGCGCCAAGCTGCCCATCACCACGCGCTTCCTGCCGCATGGCCACAAGATCGGCTTCGGCGCGATCTCCCGCGCGGCACTCGACAGCCGCAAGGCGCCGGCGCTCGCCCGCCTCGCCGCGCAAGATGTCGTCCGCTATGAGCAACAGGGTTGCTATTCCCCGCAATTGCTCTTCGTCGAGCGCGGCGGAATGGTCGCGCCGCGGGAATTCGCGCGCTATCTGGCGCATGAGCTCGCCGCCCTCGCCCGACGCCATCCGCGCCGCCAGCTTTCGCCCGAGGAGGCGGCCTCGATCGCGTCCTGGCGCGCCGCCCAGGAATTGCGGACGCTTGATGGCATGTCGGAGCTCCTCAGTGAACCTGCCGATTCCTGGGCCGTCATCCATGTCGAAGCCGTCGAGGCTCTGAGTCCCTCCGGCCTCAATCGCACGCTCAAGCTGGTCTCCGTCGACAGCCTCGATGAGGTTCCCGCGCTCGTCGCCCCCTATCGGAGCTTCCTGCAGACGGCGGGCATCGCCGCTCCGCCGGCCGAGCTCTTCCGGCTTGCAGCCAGGCTCGGCGAAGTCGGCATCAGCCGCATCACCGCCATCGGTCGGATGACCGCGCCGGAAGCCGGCTGGCACCATGACGGACGCTTCAGCCTGCTCGACCTCGTCACCATGACCGAGATCGAGCACAGCGCCGAGGCGGCGGCAGAAGGGTTCGCGCCCTATGTCGACTGATCCGTCGCCTGCCGGCTTCGTCGTGATCGACGGCGCGCGCTTCAGCTATGGCGGCGCCTGGCCTGCAATTGTCGACGGAATCGACTGGACGATCCCGCGCGGCGAGCTTCACTGCCTTCTCGGCCGCAGCGGTTGCGGCAAGACTACGCTGCTGAAGCTCGCCGCCGGGCTGATCCTGCCGGAAGAAGGCACGATCCGCATCGGTGGCGAGACGCTGCGTGGCCCCGGCGAGCGCATCGGCTTCGTCTTCCAGGCACCGACCCTGCTCGGCTGGCTGAGCGCACTCGATAACGTCCTGCTGCCGATCTCGCTGAAGCGCCGCGTGACGGCACGCGACCGCGCCGCAGCGCTCGACCTGCTCGCGCTCGTCGGGCTGGCGGAGCTGGCCGCACGCCGACCGTTCGAGCTTTCGGGCGGTCAGCAGAGCCGCGTCGCCGTGGCGCGGGCATTGATCGGCGAACCCGACCTGCTCCTGCTCGACGAGCCTTTCGCGGCCCTGGACGCCCTGACGCGGGAGGAACTGCAGGACGACCTACTCCGGCTGTGCGGAATGCGAGGCACGACAGCGCTCTTCGTCACCCACGACATCGCCGAGGCGGTCTATCTCGCCGACCGGGTCGCCGTGATGGCGGCGGGCCGCGTGCATCATGCGCAACCGGTCCCGCTGCCGCGGCCCCGTCACCGTGACATGCGCTATTCACCGGCCTTCGCTGCAACCTGCCGCGATCTGCGCGATGCCATGGACGTTGGGACCGGCATCGCACCCAGCCAGAGGCCGGCGGCATGACGGCGCGCCTGCCCTCGCTGCTGCTTCTGCTCGCCCTGCTCGCTGGCTGGGAGGCCTGGTGCCGGCTCGGTGCGGTGCCCGCCCTCATCCTGCCTCCGCCATCCGACGTGCTCGCAACGCTCTGGAGCGAGATGGCAACAGGCCGGCTCTGGCCGCACCTCGCCGTCACCGCGACGGAAATGGCGCTCGGCCTCTGCATCGGTGCGATCGTCGGGCTGTGCGCCGGCATCCTGCTCGCGGAATTCCCGGCGCTCAGCCGGCTGCTGAGGCCCTATGTGCTGGCGAGCCAGCTCGTGCCCAAGCTCGCGCTTGGCCCGCTCTTCATCATCTGGTTCGGCTTCGGCCTGACGCCCACCATCGTCATCACCGCGCTGATCTGCTTCTTCCCATTGATGGAGAACACGGTGACCGGGCTCGCGGAGGTCGACCCGGCGCGGCGCGAGCTCTTCCGCATGCTCGGAGCCGGCCGGCTCCAGACCCTCCTGCGCCTCAAGCTGCCGGCGGCCCTGCCCGTCATCCTGGCCGGCCTGCGCGTTGCGGTCGTGCTCGCGCTCGTCGGCGCCGTCGTCGGCGAATTCGTCGGCGGGCGCAGCGGTCTCGGCGCCTCGATCATCGCCGCCCAGAGCGTGATGGATTCAAGCCTGATCTTCGCGCTGTTCATCGTGATCACCGCTCTTGGAATGTTGCTCTACGAAGCCGTGCGCGTGCTGGAGCGCCGCGTCCTGCATCGCTTCCCGAAAGGTTGAACCATGTCCGCGCCATTCATCCTGCGCGTTATCCTCCTGCTCGCCGCCACGTGGCTCGCAGCCGGGCCCGCAACCGCCCAGGGCCTCGACAAGGTCACCGTTGCAGGCTGGAGCCAGCCGATCAGCGAGATCACCAATCTGCTCGCGGAACCGGACAAGGGTTTCTTCAAGGCGAAGGGCATCGCGCTCGACTACATTCCCGGCAATGGCGGGGGCTCGGCGATCCAGAACATGCTCGCCGGCCAGGCCGACATCGCCTTCACCGACCCCGCGTCGCTCTACCTGGCCCTCGACAAGGGCGAGAAGCTCGTCGCGATCTACAACATCTACCCCCAGAACGTCTTCAACGTCGTCGCGCCGAAGGGGCGCGGCATCCGCTCGGCCGCCGATCTCAAGGGCAAGCGCATCGGCGTCTACAGCCTGTCCAGCGGCACCCGCCAGAACCTGCAGGTCCTGCTCAACCAGGTGGGGCTCGGTGAGAAGGACGTCACGATCGAGGTCACCGGCCTTTTGAACTTCGCGCCGCTGATCCAGGGGCAGGTCGACGCCACCGCCGCGACCGATACCGGCCTGCTCGTTGGCCGCGCCAAGGGGCTGGGCGAGGTCGAGGTGATCGAGGTCAAGGACCATCTCAACCTCCCCAGCGACATTTTCGTCGTGACGCAGGCGACCTATGAGGCCAAGAAGCCGCTGCTCAGGCGCTTCCTCGCCGCCTATCGCGACTCCGCCGCCTGGATGATCGCGCAGCCGCAGGAGGCCGCGCGCCTCGCGGTCACCCGCGCGATCAACGGACGTGACGAGGCTGTCAATCTCGAGATCATCAAGCTGCGCAACCTCGCCAGCGTGTCGCCGACGACCGACCGCGAAGGCCTCGGCCATTTCGATCCCGAGGTCATGCAGAAGGGCGCGGACACGTTCCACAGCCTCGGCCTGATCGGCAGCAAGCTCGACATGGCGGCCATCGTCAGAAGCGACCTCGTCCCGGCGAAGGACGCGGCGCGATGAAGTTCCGCGACCGGAGCATCCTCGTCACCGGCGCCAGCCGTGGCATCGGCGCCGCGATCGCACAGGCCTTCGCCGCCGAGGGCGGGCTCGTCATCATCAACTACCGCGAGAACGAGCAGGCGGCCTCGGCCGTGGCCGCGGCCTGCCGCGAACTCGGTGGCGAAGCGCTGACTGTTGCGGCGGACGTCACCTCCCCCGAAGCGGTGGCCGCAATGGCGGAGCGCATCGGGCAGGAAATCGGCCGGCTCGATATCGTCATCAACAATGCCTTGGCGCCCTATCGCTTCGATCCCGACCGGCGCGCCCGTTTCTGGGAGACGCCCTGGGAGGCGTATGAGCAGCAATTCGACGGCGCGGTGAAGGCGGCCTACACGGTGACGAGGGCGATGCTGCCCCTGCTCCAGCGGCGCAGCCAGGCCAGCATCGTCAACATCGCCAGCGATCTCGCGACGCGCCCGAGCATCCCCTATCACGACTATACGACAGCCAAGGCGGCGCTGATCGGTTTCAGCCGCAATCTCGCCGCTGAGCTCGGCCCTCTCGGCATCCGGGTGAACTGCGTCGCTCCCGGGCTCGTCTACCCCACCGAGGCGAGCGCGGCGACAAAGGAAGAGGTGCGCGAGATGCTGATCGCACAGACGCCGCTGCGCCGGATCGCGAGCCCGGAAGACGTGGCGGGCCCAGTGCTCTTTCTCGCCAGTGACTGGAGCGGCTTCGTGACCGGCCAGACGCTCCATGTCGATGGCGGCCTGGTCATGACATGAGGACGGGCCGGCCGACGATTTGGGTGCGTGGCTCGATGGCGACGGTCTCGTCGCTTTCCGTCACGCCACCAGCGCCTCCACCGATGCGGATTGCATTCAGGAGCCTTGCCGGCAGCGCCATCCCCAGACTGGTACTCGGATAGGACATTTCGAACGCTTCAGGCCCGGCGTTCACAGCTTCGCACTCCAGATGGGCAATCCCCGCCGCTGGGCCTGGCCCAGATTCCCCGAGGCGGATGAGCGGGCTTGGCCCCAAGCCAGGCGGGGCTGAGCGACGAAGGCGATGGGGCCCAGATTGCGAGCCATTTCATTGGGATAATCGCGATGTTGCACCCCTGCGACCATCAACCCGGGGAAGGCCGAGGGAGTTTCGGCCATCGCGATGGCGAAGCGCTGCTCTTGGCGGAATCACGCCTGTCGGCCGCCTCGGTGGCCTTTCGCCCCACCGCTTATTTCCGATGCCGACCTATGCGGAACGCACCGCTTGACTTTGGATAAAAAGCGTGAGGATTGTATAAAATATTCGCGGAGAACAAGCGGATCTGGGAGGGGCGCTTGGCTGGTGTACGAAGTCTTTTCCTTGCTGGATCGACGCGCGCGGCCGCCATCGCTGAGCCGTCCCGGTGACTGCACGCAGCCTCCCCTCCAACCGGCGCGATAGTCTCGCCAGGCAGATTCTTGAGGTGGGCGGCCGCTGGGGCGCTCATGCCGCGCTGGTCATCGGCATCGTCGCCATCTTCCTGCCGCTGGTCCTGACGCTCTACATCAGCTTCTTCGACGAGACGCTGGTGACCTTTCCGCCGCGCGGCTACACCCTGAACTGGTATGCGAGAATTCCGGAGGAGTTCGGCAAGCCGATCTGGACCAGCCTTCGCATTGCGGTCGTGGCGGTCTTCTTCGCTCTCCTCGTCGGCGTGCCCGCGGGAATTGGGCTGTCGCGCTACCGGTTTCCCGGGCGCGGCCTGATCAGCACGCTTCTGCTGGCGCCGCTGACGGTGCCCGGCATCGCCATGGGTTTGGGCATCTACGTCTTCGCCATCTGGGTGCAGCTCAGCTTCGGCATGCGGCTGGCCGGATCGCTCGGGCTGATGATCCTCGCCCATCTGCTGATCACCCTCCCCTGGGTGGTGCGCCTCTGCCTTGCCAGCCTCACCAACCATGATCGCTCCACGGAAGACGCAGCCGCCAGTCTCGGCGCCTCCCCGCTGATGGTGATCTGGCGAGTCACCCTGCCCGCCATGGTGCCGGGGATCGTGGCCGGCGGGCTCTTCGCCTTCATCGTGTCGTTCGAGAACCTCGAAATGACGATCTTCCTCATCAACCCGGGCACGAACACGTTGCCGAACGCGGTTCTTCAGCATTTGACCTACAGCACGGACCCTTTGATCGCCGCCGTCGCCGTCATCCAGATGGCCATCGTCGGCGCGGCCCTTCTCCTGCTCGACCGCCTGGTCCGCCTCGATCAGGTGGCATCATGAGCGTCGCGGTCAGCGTCAGCGATCTCTCCAAGCATTATGGCTCGGAGCAGGCCGTCGATCGGATGAGCTTCGATGTGAATCCGGGCGAGATGATCGCGCTGCTCGGCCCCTCCGGCTGCGGCAAGACCACGACCTTGCGCATGATCGCAGGGTTCGTCGAGGCCAGCGGCGGCGACATCCTGCTCGACGGGCGCAGCATTCTGGCCTTGCCGACGCATCGACGGAACATGGGCGTCGTCTTTCAGAGCTACGCCCTGTTCCCGCATCTCACCGTCGCCAAGAACGTCGCCTTCGGGCTGGAGATGCATGGCGTGCCCAAGACCGACCGGGCAGCGCGCGTCATGGATGTGCTCAAGCTGGTCAAGCTCGAGGGCTTTGCCGAGCGCTATCCCAAGCAGCTCTCGGGCGGACAACAGCAGCGCGTGGCGATCGCCCGCGCCCTCGCGACGCATCCGCGCCTGCTGCTCCTGGACGAGCCGCTTTCAAATCTCGACGCCGCGCTGCGCTCCGATGTGGCACGCGATATCAGGATGCTCCAGAAGAGCCATGGGCTGACCGCTCTGATGGTCACCCATGACCAGAGCGAAGCCATGGCCATGGCCGACCGCCTGGTCGTCATGCGCGCCGGCCGTATCGAGCAGATCGGCACGCAGGAGGATGTCTATGAACGTCCGGCCACGCCATTCGTGGCGGGCTTCATCGGTCACAGCAACCTCGTCCAGGGGCGGCTGAGCGACGCCGGAACGTTGGATTGCGGCGGCGTGCAAGTCGCCCTGGCCGGGCGATATGAGGCTCGCGGCGCCGTCACCCTGGCGCTCAAGCCCGAGCGGATCGTGCTGACGCCGGCCGGCACGGGCGGCGACGAGCGCGTCTGCGGGCGCATCGAGCTTGCAACCTATCTCGGGACGACCGTCGAACAGATCGTGCGGCTCGGCGACGCCCGCCTGGTTATCCGCAGCCCGTCTTCAGGCCCGGCCGCGACCAGGCGGTTCGCCGAAGGGGACCTGGTCGGCGTCTCCTGGGCGATCGGTGACGAGAGGGTCTTCAGCGAAGACGACCGGCCATTATCGGCCGGCCACTGACTGGAGCAAGGAAGAGGGAGATGGCAATGGAAGACATCGGAAAGCGCAGCCGGGGACGAGGGCTGCCGAGCCGCAGGACTGTGCTGGCCGGCTCCGCCGCACTGGCCATGCCGGCGATCTGGACCTCCGGCGCCAGGGCTCAATCCTCGACCCTCGTCGTCAGCACCTGGGGCGGGAATTTCGGACGTCTTCTGACCGAGAATGTCGATGTCCCCTTCATGAAGCCGCTCGGCATCGAGGTTGTTCAGGACATCGGCGGTGAAGAGGCCCGCGTCGCCAAGATCCAGGCGCAGCGGATGCTCCCGCAGGGAAATATCGACGTTGCCTGCGTCACCGGCGGCGTCGCCCAGCGCCTCGCCGATCTCGGCGCGCTGGAGCCGCTCAACGCAGCGACGGTGCCGAACCTCGCCCATGCGCTTCCCAACCTGCTGACGCCGACGGCCGCGCCGCAATTCTATAGCCCGCAGGTCCTGATCTATAGTTCGGAGCGCGTGAAGGAGCCGCCGACGAGCTTCGCCGATCTCCTCGAGCCCGCCTACAAGAACAAGGTCGGCCTGACCGACGGCAATTTCCCGTTCAACATGATGGCGGCCGCCCTCTATGCCAGCGGCAATATCACCGATGTTGCCGGTGCGAAGGAGGCGATGATCCGCCTCAACAAGAACGGGCTCAAGCTCTACCCCTCGGTCGACGCCACCGCCCCGCCCTTCAAATCGGGCGAGATCGATGCCGGCATCATGTTCCTCGCCCGCGTGATCAGCTGGCAGGACTCGGGCATCCCGGTCAAGGCGGCCTTCCCCAAGGAAGGCGCGGCCCTGTACGTCTCGAGCCTCGTGGTCCCCAAGAACGCCCCCAACAAGCAGGCGGCGCTCAAATACATCAACGCCATGCTGGAACCTTCGGCACAGCAGGGCTTTGCCGCGAAGCTCGGCTACATCCCGGCCACCGACAATGCCGGGCTGTCGGGCACGCTCGCCCAGCAGCTCGCCCTGCCGGTCCCCGCGCCGAAGCTGGTCGTGCCTGATTATGCCGCGATGGCGGCAGGATCGGCCGACCTCGCCGATTGGTGGAAGAAAACCATTCAGCGTAGCTGAGCGATGAGTGACGCGATCATCTCCGGACGGCGAAGCCGGCAATTGGGCGGCACGGTGCTGCTCGCGCCGGCGACCCTCGTCGTTCTGATTATGCTGGCAGCGCCTCTGGCGCTGCTGGTCCGCTACAGCTTCAACAGGTTCAGCCCGACCGACCTGATGATCGCGGCGGTGACGCCCGAGAACTATGTCCGTTTCTTCACGGACCCGTTCTACCTGGAGGTCATGCGCACGACCATTGGCGTGGCGCTGCTGAGCACCGTGCTGTGCCTGATCCTCGGCCTGCCGATCGGCTGGCGCCTGTCGCGCATGCGCCCGCCCTGGCGCGGCATATTCATCTTCGCGATGATCATGCCGCTCTTCGTCAGCAGCACCGTGCGGGCGCTCGGCTGGATGATCCTCTTTGCCCGCGGCGGCGTCCTGGATCTCGGCTCGAGCTATTTCTTCCAGCGCCATTTCGAGATGCAGTTCAGCTCGACCGGCGTGGTGATCGGCATCGTCTCGGCGAACCTGCCCTACATGGTCCTGATGGCGCAGAGCGTCTTCGCCGGAATCGACGATCGCCTGTCGGAAGCGGCCCGCGGCCTTGGCGCGGCACCGGTCAGGGCCTTCTGGCGCGTGATCTGGCCGCTCGCCATCCCGGGCATCGCGATCGCGACGATCATGTGCCTGATCCTCGGCATGAACGCCTATGCCACGCCCATTCTTCTCGGCGGACCCCGGTTCCAGATGATGGCGCCGCTCGTCTATTGGGAATTCGGCACCAACAATAATTGGCCGTTCGCATCCGCGCTGGCCTTCGTGCTGATGGCGACGACCCTGCTGCTGGCCGTGGTGGCCCATACGCTGGTCCCCCGCCGCTATCGCGCCTGACAGGCGGCCGGCCCGGCGGAAGCGGGCAGGCCGGGATGGCCAAATGTCTCACGTCACGGGGGGTTGCCCGCTAATTCCGGAGGTCGCTAGTTGTACGGCGTGTTCTGATTCAGCGAGGGTAGACTTGAATGACAAAGCGCCAGCCGGGCCAACCGCAGCTGCAGCTTCGACAGACAGTCGCGAGCGCCACGGTCGCCGAACTGCGCCGGCGCATTCTCTCAGGCTCCGTGGCGGAGGGGGAGGCCTTGCGGCAGGATGCACTCGCCAACGAGTTCGGAATTAGCCGCATCCCGATTCGCGAGGCCTTTCGCGAACTGGCGGCCGAGGGGCTTGTCACGCTTCATCCGCACCGCGGCGCGGTGGTGACCGCGCTTTCGGCCGACGATATCGCCGAGCTCTTCGACCTGCGTGCCATGCTCGAGCCGGATCTCACGCGGCGGGCGGTACCGCGGCTGCGGGACAGCGACTTCGCGCGCGTCGAGCGGATCCTCGACGACTATGAGGCGGCGATCCGTGACGGCGATATCGACGCCTGGGGCGAGCTGAACACCGAATACCACCTGGCGCTCTACAGGGCGGCCGACCGCCCGCAAACCCTGGCGCTGGTCCGCATGCTGCTCGCCAATACGGACCGATACACCCGCGTCCAGCTTGCCATGTCGGAAGGGGCAACCACGCGTGCCAGACGGGAGCACGCGGCGCTTCTGGTGTTCTGTCGTGAAGGCAACGTGAACGCCGCGGCCGAGCTGATGCTCAATCATATCCTCGCCGTGAAGCAGGACCTGCTGCGGCTGCTGCCGAAGTAAACGCCGCCGAACGCCCTGCGCGGCGAGCGAAATGAGGATGCGATACCGACGGGCCTCGCCCATCGGTATCCATCCAGCTTTTCAGAGCTCAGCTCTCGCCCTGCTGCCGCTGTTTCTTCCGGCGCCAGGGCGCGTCGGCCTGCCAGTCGCCGGCCATGATGCAGCCATAGGGCAGCACCTCGTCGACCACATCAGCCAGGCCATAGCGCTCGATCTGCCGGCGCACCGAGGCCGCGTGCTTGTAAGCGCTCGGCAGCTCCGAGATATCGGTCACGCCGGAGAAGAAGCGCGCGTCGATATCCTTGGTCTCCTCCGCGAAGATCTCCGCGTCGGTGCGGCCCGCAAGCCTGCGCTTGTGCTGGGTACGCGAGAAGTTCCGCCCCGCCCCATGCGGCGAGAAACCAAGGCCGTTGGCCGCGTTCTTGCCGCGCACGATCAGCACCGGCTCCGCCATGTTGAGCGGAATCAGCGTGAGGTCGGTCGCGTCCTCGGCCCAGCCGTCGAAGGCCGGCGTCGCGCCCTTGCCGTGATAGAACAGCCCGTCCGAGCGCCGGAAGACGAAGTTGTGCTCGTTCCAGAACCGGTCGGCGACACGTGCCGACAGCCGCTCGGCCGCCATGTCGTGGATGACGAGATGGCTCTGCTTTGTCCATTCGCGGATGGCCTGCAACGCTGCCCAGTACTCGTCGCCCTCGCGCGTATCGGCCGGAATCCAGGCATTCTGCGGTGCTGTCTGCGGCGAGAGCAGCTTGCGGAGATCCTCGGCGATGCGCATGCCCTTGCTGTAGAGCCGCGCACCGGGGCCGCGCGAGCCGTGATGCGTCACCAGCGCCGTCTCGCCGCTCGACTTCAGCGTGCCGACATAGGCGAAGTGGTTGCCGTCGCCCTGCGTGCCGAAATGCTCGATCGCGGCGCTCGTTCCGTCGCGCAGCAGCGGGTTCTCCGCGAAGCGCTCAAGCACATGCGCCGGCGGCCTGATCTGCTGGCCGCGCGGCCGCCCCCCGGGGCCGAAATGCGTGACGACCTGGACGGCATCCAGCAGAGCGGCCGGAGCGATGCCGGGAAAGACCGAGATCGCCATCGAGCAGCAGATATCGGCCGAATGCATACCGGGATGGATCCCTTCCGAGACCGCGACGCCGCCGACGGGAATCGTGCCGACAGGGCCGGCAGGGCAGGCATCGGGCATGACCGCGCCGGCGCGGACGACCGGCGTGCGCATCAGCTCGGTCATGCTGAGCACGACCGAGGCGATATTCGCCTCCTCCTCCGGCGTCTCCGCCTCGATGTTCAGATGGAACGGCACGGTTCCGACGGGATAGAGCGGCGTCGCCGGGGGCGGCTCGAAGCCGCGCGCGACAGCGATCGCCTCCTCGAAGGAACCGCCTTTTTCCAGCAGCGCGTTTCCGGCCGCGAGCGCGCGGCCGAACCACTTGCCCTGCTTGACCCCGGCATCGATCAGGTCCTGCCCACTCAGAACTTCAGTCATCTCGTCTCTCTTTCCGCATGCCTCCGCCACGCGGCCGCTTGCGCTGCAATGTTCATCTCGAATGTCGTCCGGACCGGCTGACAAGGGTCACGAGACTGTTTCCGCCACCTCGCGCGAGCGAGGGAAGGGTTGGAACCTTCACGCCTTTCGGCACCTGCCGAAGCAGGCTGCGTCTGCCTGTAGTCCCGTTTGCATTCAGCCGTTCCAACTCGGTCATGGCGACGAGGATTTGCGGGACGCCTTTCGTCCGACGAATCGGATGTGGATTCGAACCACTACGACCGATGTAGTCCCGCAGGCATTCGCCATGCTTGGTCTCTGGTCCCGGCAACGAAGGGCGGCGAGACCCCTGTTCTGAGCTACGCCCTTCCAGGGAAGGACGGGATGATCTGAACATCCGACCTGCCTCGGCATACGCCTTGGCTGCTCTACCTGTAGTCCCGCCTGCATTTGCCGGGTGCTGTGAAGTCTCCAATCCTCGTTCGAGGTCATGACGACAAGTGGTGATGAAACATCGCCCGCCTTGCGACGGACAGGGGACTGCCTGTAGTTCCATCGGCATTCGTCATGCCCAACCGTCCGCGTTATCTTCTTCCCATTCCGGCTTTCATCATGACGACGAGTGGGGATGAGACGCACGCTCTACCACTGAGCTACGGGCCCCCAGATGGTGGACCCGGCGGGCATCGAACCCGCGACCATGTAGTCCCATCGGCATTCGTCATGCCAGAAAGCGATCCTTCTCCTGAAACCCTGGCGGCCGAATTGCCGCCGGGGGCCTATAACGTCATGGCCTCGATCTGCTCGACCCAATGGTCGGCACCGGTCTCGGTCCCGGCCATCGTGGCAATCACCTCGAAGACCTGGTCGGAGAAGCCGCCGACATTCAGGATGTCGCTTCCGCTCTTCGCCTGCGTCGTGGCGTAGGGCTGGATGTCGATGCAGACGAGCTTCGCCTGCGGGTTCGTCATCTTCACCTTGCTCCACGCCTGCATTGGCCCGGTGCCCTGATGTGCATGCGCCGAGGCATCCACCCAGGACTGGTTGTCCGAGACGAAGACGACGAGATCGACCTTCGCCTTCTCCTGTGCCAGCCGCTCCAGCGGAGCGGAGCAGTTCGTCCCGCCGCCGCCGATCGCAGCCAGCCTGGCCGCGTTGGTCATCACCGCATCGCGCGGGTTGAGGTCGATCTCGACCACATCCTGCTCGAAAGGCAGCACCCGCGCCGTGCGGTTGGCCCGCAGGAGCGCCGCCGCCACCAAGGCCGCAACATCGATGCAGCGCACCTTGCTCGAGGCGCCCTGACGGTATCCCGTCACGGACGAGCTCATCGAGCCCGACACGTCCGGGCAGACTACGACGCGACCGTCGATCGCGGGCACGTTGGCCAAAGCGATCTCCATCGCCTCCTGCAACGCGTCCTTCACCAGCTTGGGCACCGCCGCGTCAGCCATGGTGAAGGCCACCATCAGCTGATACGGGAACACCCTGGCACGCTGGATTTCCTCCGGATCGCGCAGCCGCCTCGCCACCTGCTCGGCGAACCCCTCGACCTCGAACACACCGTTGCGGGCGAAGCTGTTGAGGTTCTGGCGCAACATCTGCCAACCAGACGTCTCGGCGATCTGGACCCAGTGCTCCCTGGTGAGGGGCAGCGCCGTCAGCATCTGGAACGGCACCGCCGGCACCGGCAGCGACGGGTCGCGCTTGAACGCCTCGAAAGCCTTGACCAGCTCCGGCAGCGCCAGCACATCGTGCGGCTTGCCGATCAGATAGCCGTACAGCGCCGCACGCGCCGCCGATGCCGGCTTCGGATGCACCATCTTGATCACATCGGCCAGGGACGGCTCATTGCCGACCGCGGCGCGCATGATCTCGATATCATGGGCCTGCTCGAGCCAGGCCTGGACGAAGCGCTTCGGCCGCGTCCCGAGCGACTTGCGCCCGGTCGCACCGGACCGCATGACCTGCACGAAGTTGCGCAGCATCTTGCCGTTCCGGACGATGCGCGGGAATGCGCGGCCGAACTCGTCGCCATGCAGGCAGGACAACACCGCGAGCAGCAGTGCCGGCATGTCCTTCATGTAGCCCTTCTCGAATGCGAACATCGCGGTCTTCGCCAGGAATTCCGGTTCGACCTGCGAGGCCAGCTCCAGAATGTCGGTCAGCTGCTCCCGCGCCCCGGCATAGAAGGTCGCGTTGAACGTTCCCGTCGCCGCCAGCTGCGCCAGGGCCTGCCGAGGCGACAGGCCATAGGCCTGTGCCCCTGCATGGTTCGCGGCGTCAGTGCGTGGGAGCAGCGTTCCTGCCATCGTCGCAAACACGGATTTGTTTGCCATCGTCTTCGTCCTTCGTTTTCACGAGCTCCTCATTTCAGGCTTCGTGCCAACTGCTGGAGAGTGCCGACGCGGTCGGAGCCGTTTCCGCGTCAAAATTTTGAAAACAAAGGAGAAAAATTTTTCTCTTCACGCTGCTCAAGCATTGGCGCCGATAGGCTGGCGCCGCTAATATCTATCCACTAGGATAATATACTAGATCATGGGATAGACGACTATGCGCCGTCGCGTCGCGATCAGCATTCTCGGAACGACCCTCGACGCCGGGCGCGGCGAGCGTTGGAAGCGTTGGCGCCCGACGGTCGCCCTATGCCAGCAGAAGGGCCTGTTCATCGACCGGCTGGAACTGCTTCACGGCTCCAATTCCATCGGTCTGGCGCGCGAGATCATTGCCGATATCGGGACCGTCTCGCCGGCGACGGAGGTCCGCGAACATAGCGTCTCGATGAAGGATCCGTGGGATTTCAGCGAGGTCTATACCGGCCTGCGCGATTTCGCCCGCTCCTATCCCTTCGACCCCGAGCGCGAGGATTATTTCGTCAACATCACCACCGGCACCCATGTCGCGCAGATCTGCTGGTTTCTGCTGGTCGAGGCGCGCTACATCCCGGGCCGGCTGCTCCAGCTGTCGCCGCCGCGCGGGCGTCCGGAGAACGGCGACTATGCGGGCAGCCACTCCATCATCGACCTCGATCTGTCGCGCTATGACGAGATCGCCACACGTTTCGCTGCTGAGCACGAGGAGGCGACCTCCTTCCTGAAATCCGGCATCGCAACGCGTAGCGCAGCCTTCAACGCGATGATCGACCAGATCGAAAAGGTCGCGATCCGCTCGCGTGCGCCGGTGCTGCTGACCGGCCCGACCGGAGCCGGCAAATCGCAGCTCGCAAGACGCATCTATGAGCTGAAGAAGGCCCAGCACCAGGTCCCCGGTGACTTCGTCGAGGTCAACTGCGCGACGTTGCGCGGCGACCAGGCGATGTCGACCCTGTTCGGCCATGTGAAAGGTGCCTTCACCGGCGCCCAAAGCGACCGCCCTGGCCTGATGAAGGCTGCCGACAAGGGCGTGCTGTTCCTCGACGAGATCGGAGAACTCGGGCTCGACGAGCAGGCGATGTGCCTGCGTGCGATCGAGGAGAAGCGCTTCCTGCCGATGGGCTCCGATCGCGATCGGACCTCCGATTTCCAGCTCATCGCCGGCACCAACCGCGATCTTTCGGCCAGCGTGCGCGAGGGGACGTTTCGCGAGGACCTGTTCGCGCGGCTCAATCTCTGGACCTTCCGCTTGCCGGCGCTGCGAGATCGCAAGGAGGATATCGAGCCCAATCTCGATTTCGAGCTGCGCCGCTTTGCGGAGCGCGAACGGCAGAACGTCGCTTTCAACAAGGAGGCGCGCGAGCTCTATCTCAAATTCGCCATCGCCCCCGATTCCGCCTGGCGCGCCAATTTCCGCGACCTCTCGGCGTCGATCACAAGGATGGCGACGCTCGCCCCGCAAGGTCGTATCAACGAAGCGACGGTGCGCGATGAGATCACGCGGCTATCGGAGCATTGGTATGCCGGCCAGGCCGCAGCTCCCGATCACGAGGCGCGGCTTGCCGACATCCTGGGGCGCGATCGCGTCGACGAAATCGACCTGTTCGACCGAGCTCAACTGGCGGCGGTCATCGCGGTCTGCCGCGAGAGCCGCACGCTCAGCGCGGCGGGGCGCAAGCTGTTCTCGGTCTCGCGCGCGGCCAAGACGAGCGGCAACGATGCCGACAGGCTGCGCAAATACCTGGCGCGCTTCGCCTTGAAATTCGAGGATGTGTCAGAGGGCTAGACCATTGGACCGGCGCCCATCCGGCCTGCCGAATTGCTTGCTTGCCTTTGACGCACCCCAAGCAATTGCTGGAAATTATTCGACCAAGGCGCCCTTATGGAAGACCAGGGGCGAGCGATCATGCCCCAGCGACCAGCCAACGACGCGGCCAATCACGATCACGGCGGTCGGACGTTCGATCATCTCCTCGACCCGGCAGTCGAAGGCGCCGAGCGCGTCCTGCAGGACCGGCGCTCCGGTCTCCAGCCGATCCCAGTTTCCCCTCGAGAAGCGCTCGGCCATCGGCGTGCCCCGGGCCAGAAAACCCTCTGCAACTTGGCGCTGGTCGTTCGCCAGGTAGTTCACCGCAAACGCCCCGCTTTGCGTGATCGGTCCCAGCGCGGTCGTGCCACGATCGAGAGAGACCAGCAGAGTCGGAGGTTGAGCGGTGACATGGGTAGCCGAAAGCCCGACGAACCCGAACACGGCATCGTCATGGCGGGTGGTCACGATCGTCATCCCCGTGGCACGGCGGCCCAGGACCTGCCAGAACTGACCGGGGCTAAGCTCTTCAGCCGGTTTGTTTTCGGTGCTCATGCCGACCTCTCGCCGTAGCAATTCTTGACCTGAGGGGCGTCTCTCCCGACGCGCCATGCTCGCTTCATCGCGGATACAGACTCGCATGCAGCCGCGTGGGCACGATCGGCAAGCGCGTCACCAGGCCAGGCCGCCCCAGCGCGTCGTCGACCGCAGCCGCGATCGCCGCACCGGCCGCGGTGATGCCGCCTTCGCCCGCTCCCTTGACGCCCAGCGGGTTCTGCGGACTCGGCGCGTCCTCCCTGACCAGCACCTCGACCGGCGGCATCTCATGCGCCGTCGGCATCAGGTAATCGGCGAAGCTGGTCGCGAGAGGCTGGCCGGCTTCGTCATAGACGAACTCCTCGAGCAGGGCGCCGCCGATTCCCTGTGCAGCGGCGCCGACGATCTGCCCCTCGACCAGCATGGGATTGATCATCCGGCCGATGTCGTAGGCGACGAGATAGCGCTCGACCTTCACTCCGCAGAGCTCGGTATCGACCCGGACCTGCGCGACATGGATGCCGTAAGGATAGTTCATATGGTCGGCGCGAAAGAGCCCTTCGGCGTCAAGCGCCTCGGCCGATTGCGACGCGATCTCGGCAAGGCCGATCCCGGCGCCGCTGCTGCGCGAGACGACCCGGCCGGCCTCCAGGACGAGGTCGTCGATATCAGCCTGGAGCAAGGGCGCCGCCAGGGCGCACGCCTTGTCGCGCAGCGCTTCCGAGGCGATCTTGACGGCAGAGCCCGTCATGACCGTCACGCGGGAAGCGAAGGCGCCGAAGCCGATCGGAATCCGGTCGGTCTGGCCGTGCACGACGCGGATCCGTTCGATCGGCATACCGATGACGTCCGAGCAGACCTGTGCCATGACCGTCTCGACGCCCTGGCCGACGGAGGCCGCACCGGTGACGATCTCGATCGTGTCGTCCGGCAGGACCGCCATCCTGACGAGATCATGCGGACCCAATCCGCTCTTCTCGACGAAGAAGGCGAGGCCGAGCCCGACCGCCTCGCCGGCGGCGCGGCGGTTCTCCAGCTCCGAGCGGAGCGCGGCATAGTCGAGATGCTTCAGGGTCCGCTCGAGCAGGTCATGATATTTGCCGGAATCGTAGAGGACGTGGGTGCCGAGCGCCTCGATGCCGCGGTCGAACGGCATCCTGTCCTCGGGAATGAGATTGACCCGGCGCACCTCCACGGCATCGAGCCCGAGCCGGGCGGCGACCGCATCCATCAGCCGCTCGCGAACGAAGGTAGTCTCGTAGCGGCCGGGCGCGCGGTAGGTGCCCGAGGGCGTCTTGTTCGTCAGCCTGATATGGCCTTCGACGCGATAGGCCGGAATGAGATAGGGCCCCGGCAGCAGCGCGGCGGCGAGGTCCGAGACCGTGCCGCCATGGGTGCGGACATAACCGCCCTGATCGGTGAAGAACGTGTCGGTGAGCCCACGCACGAATCCGTTCGGATCGACCGCGGCGCGGAGCCGGTGCACCTGGTCGCGCGAGTGGTTGGCGGCCATGAGGTGCTCGCGCCGATCCTCGACCCATTTCACCGGGACGCCAAGCCGGTAGGCCGCCGCGCAGACGAGCACATCCTCGGGATAAAGCTCGCCTCTGATGCCGAAGCCGCCGCCGACATGGCCCTCGCTGAGGCGAACCTTGTCCTGCGGCAGGCCGAGCATGCGCGCGATGCTGTCGCGATTGTAATGCGGTACCTTGGCGGCGCCGTACATGGTGAGCATGCCGGTTTCGCGATCATGCACCGCCAACGCGCCGCGCGCTTCGAGCGGCACTCCGGTATGCCGGCCGACCTTCAGCTCCAGCTCGAGGACATGGGCGGCGCCGGCGAAGGCAGCGTCGATATCGCCATAGGATTTGACGATGGTCGCCGGCTCGCTGAGCAGGCCGGGATGCCGTTCCGGCATGAACGGCACCGGTTCAGCCGTTGCATCGAGGCAGGGTTCCTCCTCCTCGATATCGCAGAAGACGAGTTCGGCCGCGTCCTCGGCCGTGTACGGGTCCTCGGCGAAGACGACCGCGACGGGATCGCCGACATAGCGGACATAGTCCCGCGCCAGGACGTGCTGGCGATAGGGCTCGAGCCCGGCGATCCGGGTCATGCGGAAGTCGATCGGCGGCAGGTCGGCAATGTCGGCGGCCGTCCAGACGGCAACGACGCCCGCCAGCGCCGCCGCATCCTCCGTCTCGATGCCGACAATGCGGCCGAAGGCGATCGGCGAGCGCACGACCCGCATATGGATCTGGCCGTCGGCGCGGTTATCGGCTGCGAAGCGGCCCGCCCCGGTCAGGAGCGGGCGATCCTCCAGCCGCTTCAGCGATCGGCCGATGGCGGACATGCACGCATCTCGCTCGCGGCGGCGCAGACGGACTTGATGATGTTCTGATAGCCGGTGCAGCGGCACAGGTTCGAGGACAGGATGTCGCGAAGCTCGGCCTCGCTCAGGTCGGGCTCGGCCTCCAGCGCTCCGGTCGCCAGCATCAGGAAGCCCGGCGTGCAGAAGCCGCATTGCAGGCCGTGATTCTCCCAGAACGCCTTCTGCAGCGGGTGCAGTACCTCGCCCTTGGCCAGCCCCTCGACCGTGCGCACCGCTTGCCCCTCGGCTTGAACAGCGAACATCAGGCAGGAGCGCACGGGCTTGCCGTCGACGAGGACGGTGCAGGCGCCGCAGACGCCGTGCTCGCAGCCGAGATGGGTTCCGGTCAGCCCGCAATCGTCGCGCAGGGCGTCGGCGAGGGTGCGCCGCGCCTCGACCGAGATGCGATAGTCCTTGCCGTTCGCGTTGAGCGTGATGGCATGTTTCTCAGCCATGGGCTTTCCGTTCAGCGTCTCGGATGAGCGCACGAATGCGTTGCGGGGTGGCGGGCATCTGGAAGAGCTCGACGCCATAGGGCGAGAGCGCATCGACGATCGCGTTGAGCACCGCCGCCGGCGCACCGATCGCACCGCCTTCGCCGACGCCCTTGGCCTTGGTGATGCTGGCATCGGTGATCGTGACCAGATGCTCGATCTCGATCGTCGGCATCTCCGCGATCGTCGGCGGCAGGTAGTCGGCGAGCGAGACGGTGAGCAGGTTGCCCGTCTCGTCATAGACCAGCTCCTCGAACAGGGCGTTGGCGATGCCCTGGGCGACGCCGCCATGGATCTGCCCGTCGACGATCATCGGGTTGATCAGGAGTCCGGCATCCTCGGCAACGACGAAACGCTCGATCGTGACGCCGCCGGTCTCGACATCGACCTCGACGATGCAGGCATGGCAGGCATTGGAAAAGGTGCCGCCCGGATCATAGGTCGCGTTCTCGACCAGGCCCGGCCCAGCCTCGGGAAAGCGATGACTCTGGTGGTAGGCGGCGCGCGCCACCTCAGGAATCGGCAACGAGAGATTGGTCCCGACCACGCGGGCGAGCCCATCCTCCAGAACCACATCCTCGGCCTTCGCCTGCATCAGCACAGCGGCGACGATCTTCAGCCGGACCGCGACCTTGCCAGCCGCGAGCTTGCAGGCGCCGCCGGCGATCACCATCGAGCGGCTGGCGAAGGTGCCCCAGCCATAGGGTGTCGCGTCGGTATCGCCGGAGATGATCCTGACCTTCTCCGGCACGGTGCCGAGTTCGTCGGCGATGAGCTGCGCGAGCGCTGTCTTCAGGCCCTGCCCATGCGGCGAAGAGCCGATCCGGGCCTCGACGAAGCCGGACGGGTCCATGGTGCAGGAGACGATCTCATAGCCCGGCACGATCCCCATGCCACGCGCCGCATAGGCCGGCGTGCCATAACCGGTGCGCTCGCTGAAGACCGAGAAGCCGATGCCGAGATGGCGGCCCTGTGCCCGCGCCTTGGCCTGGCGCTCGCGGAAGGCTGCGACATCGATCGCTTCCGCCGCGCGCTCCATCGCCTCCTTGTAGGAGCCCTCGTCATAGACGAGCCCGGTCGGCGAGCGATGCGGGAACGTGTCGATCAGGTTGCGGCGCCGGATCTCGAGCGGGTCGAGGCCGAGGCGCCTGGCCGCCACGTCCATCATCCGCTCCATGGTGAGCGTCAGCATCGGCCGCGAGACCCCGCGATAGGGCGCCATCATGCCGGTATTGGTGGTGACCCCGCGCGAACGCACGCCGTATTCGGCGACCTTGTACGGCCCCGGCAGCTCCGCGAGCGCCATCAGGGGCTCGACGCCACAGGTGACCGGATAGCAGGAGAAGGCGCCGACATTGCTTTTCAGATCGGCGTCGAGCCCGAGCAACGTGCCGTCCTTGGCGAAGGCGCCGCGCACCGAGAAGGCCTGATCGCGGCTATGAGCCGAAGCCAGGAAATTCTCGCGGCGATCCTCGATCCAGGCGAGGTCGCGCTTCAGGTGCCGCGCGAGCCAGACCAGCGCGACATATTCGGGAAAGAGCGACATCTTCTGGCCGAAGCCACCGCCGACATCCGGCGCGACCACGCGCAGGTCCGATTCCGGCATCATCAGCGTATCGGCGATGCCGGTGCGGAGCATGTGCGGCATCTGCACGGAGGCATAGAGCGTGACGCGGCCGGAGATGTCGTCATAGCGGGCAAGGCCGCCGCGGCCCTCGAGCGGCATGGCCGATTGCCGGCCCGAGCGCAGATCGAGCGCGACGATCTCGGCCGCATCGGCGAAGACGGCGTCGAGGCCAGGGCTTCGCAGCTTGCCCTCGACCAGGACGTTGCCGGGCGCATGCGCATGCACCGCCGCGGCGCCCTCGGCGAGCGCGCCCTCGAAATCGATGATGGCATCCTCCGCCTCGATATCGGCGAAGACCTGCTCGGCGAGATCCTCGGCGAGGCCCTGATCCGCGGCGACGACGATGGCCAGCGCCTGGCCGCAGAACATCACGCGGTCCTTGGCCAGGACAGGCTGCTCGACGGCGATATAGTCCGGGCGATGCAGGATCGGGCAGATCGGCCGGACACCGGCAAGGTCGGCGGCGGTGAAGACGAGCTCTCCCTCCGGGGCCTCGATGCCGAGGATACGCCCGGCCGCGATTGG
The DNA here is from genome assembly GCF_004341515.1 of Allobosea sp. BK604. Taxonomy (GTDB): domain Bacteria; phylum Pseudomonadota; class Alphaproteobacteria; order Rhizobiales; family Beijerinckiaceae; genus Allobosea. The sequence goes on along the minus strand of NZ_SLZF01000015.1, from coordinate 24,557 downwards.
GCTGCGCACGAATTTCACGGCGGCAGCACCACGGGCGAGGTCGGCCACGTAGCGCCCCTGCCCCACCAGCAGCGACGGATCTTCGAGACGCGGCAGCGAACGGCCGATCCAGCTCATGCCGCTGCCTCGGTCAGGGCGCGGCCGACGACGGCACGGATCAGGTCGCTGCGATATTCGGACGAGCCGTGGATATCGGCCGTGGGCCTGATACCGGCCTGCGCCGAGGCCGCCACATCCTGGAACAGAGCCTTGGACGGCGGCTTGCCGACGAGTTCCTGTTCGAGTTTGGACAGCCGGATCGCCCGGTCGGAGACGCCTCCGACGCCGAGCCGAGCCGCCGTGATGACGCCATTCTCGAGCTTGAGCGCGGCGAGCGACATGGCCAGGGCGAAATCGCCGGCACGCCGCGAGAATTCATGGAAGCCGCTGCGCCAGCCCGCACCGAGCATGGGCAGGCGGACCTCCGCAAGCAGATCCTGTTCGCCGACGGCTGTGGTGAAGGTGCCCCGGAAGAACTCCGCGGCCGGGCAGGTCCGCTCGCCATTGTTATTGGCGATCACCATCTCCGCGCCGAGCGTGGCGGCGACGAGGCACCATTCGGAAGCCGGGTCGGCATGGGCGAGGCTGCCCGTGAAGGTGCCGCGCTGACGGATCGGGTAATGCGCGATATGGCGGACGACCTTGGCCAGCAGCGCACCAAGCGGCCCCTCGACGGGCGGCTTGTGGAAGGCCGCATGGCGCGTCAGCGCGCCGATCGCCAGGACATCGCCCGACGGCCGCAAATAATCGAGATCGCCCGCCCGGTTGATGTCGATGATGACGCCGGGCCGGGCCAGCCGGAAGTTCATGGCCGCGACCAGGCTCTGGCCGCCGGCCAGGACCTTGCCGTCGGCGCCGTGCTCGGCGAGAGCAGCCACGATCTCGGAGCGCGAGCCCGGCCGGACATAAACGAAGGAAGCAGGCTTCATGAGCGGGATTCAAATCCGGAACTGGAGCGGCGCAAGGTCGGCACGGTAACGATTCTAAAGCCTAGCGCAGGAAAAATCGGCCCGGATGGTCGCTCCACGCAGATCGGTCCCGACACATTCATGACCCATCCCCAATGCCATCCCGATGCTGGCACACCCTATGGCACGGCTTGAACTGCGGCAAAGGCGATTTGAATATCATAGAAATTTTTTAACCCGGCTCATGCTGGCGGCTGGAACCACGCGAAGATCGGGGAGCGCTGATCTGCCCCGCTCACTCGCGCTCGCGAAGATCGGACAAGACCATCGTGGAGACCATGTCGTCGGGGGAGTAGACGCAATGTCCCCTCCCGATTTCCCAAGCGGCTTCCATCAGGTAGCTCCGGACGTGATTCCAGAGCATGCGCAATCCTGCCATCTGCTCCCCCTCTGGTCGCGCTTGCCGCCGGGCCCCTCTCAGCCTCTTGCGGCGGCGCATTGCGAGACGGCGCCTGGAGCATTTCCGCGTTTCTTCGAATCGCGAAAATCTCCTGCCTATAGTTTTGACGCATCAGGCCGTCGCCGCGCTGCGCAGGTGATGATACTGGCCGCGGAAATAGAGCAGCGGCGTGCCATGCTCGTGCCAGTCGGCCGGGCTCATGTCCTTGACCTTGCCGATGACGATGAAGTGGTCGCCCGCCTCGTGCTCGGCGAAGACCTCGCAGTCGAGCCACATCAGCGTCTTCTCGATCAGCGGATTGCCGCCGAGCGACAGCCCCCATTTGATGCCGAGCCATTTCTGTCCGCCGGAGCGGGCAAAGGCCCGTGAGATCTCCTGCTGCCCCTCGGACAGGACATTGACGGAGAAGCGTCCGCCGGGGCGGATGCGCGGCCAGCTTGTCGAGGTCTTCATCACGCAGAACGAGACCAGCGGCGGATCGCTCGACACGCTGTAGAACGATTGGCAGGTAAAGCCGGCAGGCTCGTCCCCGACCAGGCCGCCGATGATCGTGATGCCGGATGCGTACCGTCCCATTCTGTCGCGGAACGCGAGGGCATCGAGCGGCAAATCCTTGGGCGCCTTCATTGCTATTCCATCCCTAGAGCATTTCCGCGCTTCTGGGCCGCCTCGACGCGAGCCCGCCCGGCGTCTTGCTGCGCGCGACCCCGCTATCCGCCCCAGGCCCAGACGAGGCGCAAGCCTCGTCTGGCAGCGTAAGGGTCGCCGGCTTCAGCTCACCACTTCGAGGCCTTGGCCTCGGCATCCACCGCCGCGTCGTCGAATTTGTTGACCTCGTCGATGAACCTGTTGGTGTAGGAGGCCCGCATCGCCTCGGTGCCGCCGAGCGGCTCGACCGAATAGCGGAGGATGTTGTCCCACTCCGCATCGACGCTCTCGCCCCATTTGCGGCCGGGCGACTTCACCATGCGCGAGGCGCGCGACTTGTAGATGTTGACCGAGTCGGCGAAGGTCTTGGGCGTGACCTCCTGCGGCTTGGTCGCCGGATACATCGCCCAATGATTGCGGATCGTCGCCTCGGGATTGGCGAGCGAGAAGGCCGTCGCCTTCGCCAGGCCGCGCAGGAACTTCACCACCACCTCCGGATGGTTCTTCACCAGGTCCTCATGGGTGATGATGACGTTGCCCGGCATTTTCGAGAGCCAGGGCGGGTCGATCTTGGTGAACTTGAAGCCGCTATTCTCCAGGGCCGAGACGCCGGTATCCCAGACCGACCAGGCCGCGATCTCCTTCTGGCGGATCGCATTGGCGGCCGAGGAGCCAAGGCCGACCGAGATGAACTTCACGTCCTTGTCGGGATCGAGCCCGGCATCTTTTACGGCCGAGCGCGCATAGGGCAGCGAGCCCGAGGCCATCTCCGGCAGACCGATCGTCATGCCCTTCAGGTCCTTGAAGCTCTTGATCTTGTCGTCGGTGACGACCGTCTCGTAGATCGGCGTCGACATGACGTAGACCGCGACGATCGGCAGGCCCTTCTGCCGGGCAATCATCACCGTCTCCGGCCCCGCCGTCGCGAATTGCACCGCACCCGTCGCGATCTGCTGCACGCCGAGCATCGTGCCGGCAAGGCCGATGACGCTGACGTCCAGCCCTTCCTTCTTCCAGTATTCCATCCCGAGCGGCACCGAGGACTGTGCCGCGTTGCCCACCGAGATGTTCGTCGTCGTCAGCGCGTAGACCACCTTGTCTGCGGCCTGGACGACGGTTGCCCCCAAGACTGCACCGGCGGCCACGGAGATGGCTGCCAGATATTTGAGCCGTTCAAACATGTTCCCGCTCCTTTGTTGCTTATGGCGTCTGCATTGCCTGCAGTATTCATCTGATGAGATCTGGCGTGGCTACGAGGCCGAATGCCAGAACAGGACGCGCTTCTGGATGGCGCGCATGATCGTGCTCAAGGTCAGGCCGAACAGGCCGAGAATGACCAGGACCGCGAAGATGAGGGCGACGTTGAACTGCACGTTCGCCTCGAGGATCTGATTGCCCAGGCCGGCGCGCGAGCCGACGAATTCACCGACGATCGAGCCCAGGATCGCGAAGATGATCGAGACGTTGAGGCCTGCGAAGATGAAGGGCAGCGCATTGGGAAGCTGGACCTTGCGGAAGGTTTCCCAGCGCGTCGCCTGCAGCGAGCGCATCAGGTCGAGCTTGCCCTGGTCGCAGGAGCGCATCCCGACGATCGTGTTGACCAGGATCGGGAAGAGCGAGGACAGCATGACGATGATGATCTTCGACTGGATGCCATAGCCGGCCCAGACGATGATCAGCGGCGCGATCGCAACCTTCGGCAAGGTCTGGATCGAGACGACCCATGGGTAGACGACAAGGTCGAGGATCTTGAACTGCGTCACCAGCGTGCCGATCAGCACGCCGACCACGGCTGCGATCGCGAAGCCGGTCAGCGTCTGGAAGGCCGTGAAGCCGAAATGGTAGATCAGCAGTCCCGAGGCGATGCCGCGATAGAGCGCCACGGCGACCTCGGATGGCGGCGGCAGGATATAGTTCGGCACCGAGAAGAGCCGGACCGACACCTCCCAGAAGGCGATCAGGAACACGAAGCCCGCGATCGAGATCAGGCGGGCATGCCGGTCGAGCCCCTTCTTCCGCGGCTTGGACGATGGCCGGATCTTGCCTTGAGCATCCGAGGCAGTCATCACGGTGGTCATTCCAGCTACTCCTGCGAAAACCGGGAAGAGGCGTTGGCGATCAGGCTTCGTTCAACCGCCGCCGAAGCTTGCGCGTGTAATCGCCGAACTGCGGCTCGCTCATCAGGTCGAGCGTCCGCGGTCGCGGCAGGTCGATAGTGACGTCATCGACCACGCGTCCGGGACGCGGCGTCATCACGATGACGCGGTCGCTCATGAACACGGCTTCCGTGATCGAATGCGTGATCATGAACACGGTCTTCTTGGCGGCCGACCAGATTTTCAGCAGCTCGAGATTCATCGTCTCGCGCGTCAGGGCGTCGAGCGCGCCGAAGGGCTCGTCCATCAGCAGCACCGAGGGGTCGTGGACGAGGGCGCGGGCGATTGCGGCGCGCTGGCGCATGCCGCCCGAGAGTTCCGAGGGATAGCGCGCCTCGAAACCGCCGAGCCCAACCAGGCTGATCAGCCATTTCGCCCGGTCGAGCGAAGCCTGGCGATCGAGCTTCAGCACCTCGGCCGGCAGCATGACGTTGTCGAGAATGGTGCGCCAGGGCAGCAGGTTGGCGTCCTGGAAGACGATGCCGATATCGCGGCTCGGCCCGGAATGCGCACGCCCGCCAATGGTGACGCGCCCGCCATAGTCGAGCTCGAGTCCGGCGATGATCCGCATCAATGTGGTCTTGCCGCAGCCGGACGAACCGATGACCGACGCGAACTGACCATCGCCGATCGCCAGATCGACCCGCCGCAGTGCCTGGACCGTATCGCCCGAGGCCGTGTCGAAGGTCTTGGTGATGCCTTCGAGAAGCATGAAATCCGCATGCGGCACGGCAGTGTGGGCGATGCCGTCGTTGCGCGGAGAAACAAGATTCATTTCATCATCCCGAACTGGCGACGCGGCGGCCTGCATGCGACCATGACCTGCAAGAACGATGCGACCAGCGGCCGCCTCCCGATCCACGCTGTGGCAAAAGCTGCGAGCTTGTATTTGATTGCATGAATTTTGATGTCATTCAAGACGGATATCAAAATTTCACTCTATGTAAATTTAGGCAACTACCTCAAAGACTGCACCTGAAACGAGCATGGTGCGATGCCGGGCAGGATGATCTCTGTCGCGAGACATGAAGAAGGGCCCGCCGCAGGCGATATTTGACTACCGCACGCGACGTTCATCTTCACATTGCTTAGGCCTCTGGCGTCCCAAGGCCGCGATTACGTGAGCACAGGCTCAGAAACGCCGGTAGCGCTGGCCGCTCGCTGTTTCGCGGGATGGTCCGGGCGGGGAATGCCGAGATGCTCCCGCAAGGTGTGACCGGTATATTCGGTCCGGAACAGGCCGCGCTTTTGCAGAACCGGCACGACATGATCGACGAAATCGTCCATGCCGCCAGGGAACCAGGGCGGCAGCAGGTTGAAGCCGTCGCCGGCACCGGCCCTGAACCAGTCCTCCAGTTCGTCGGCGATCTGCTCGGGCGAGCCGCAGATCAGCTTGTGGCCCATGCTCATGCCGACGAAATCGCGCAGCTCGCGCACGGTCATGTTGCGCTCGCGCGCCGTCTTGGCCAGCGTGATCGCATGCCCCTGCATGATCGTGGAGGGCGGCAGTTCCGGCACGGGACCATCGAGCGGGAAGACCGACATGTCGTGCCCGGTGCGCTCCGATAGGACCTTCATCGCGTAGACCGGATCGACCAGCGCGCCGAGCTCGGCGAGCTTGGCGCGCGCCTCGGCCTCGGTCGAGCCGACGATCGGGCAGATGCCGGGCATGATCTTCAGATGCGCCGGATTGCGCCCATATTGCTCCGCCAGCCCGCGCAGGCGGTTGGCGAAGGCAAGCGCGGCATCCTTGTTCTGCTGGACGACGAAGACGACATCCGCCTCGGCCGCCGCGAAGTTGCAACCCGTATCGGAGGCGCCGGCCTGCAAGATGACCGGATAGCCCTGCGGCGGCCGGGTGATGTTGAGCGGCCCCTTCACCTGGAAGAATTTTCCATGGTGATTAAGGACGTGCATCTTGTCGGCGTCGACATATTTGCCGCTCGCCTTGTCCATTACAAAGGAATCTTCTTCCCAGCTATCCCAGAGACCCTTGGCGACCTTGACGAATTCTTCGGCGATCGCGTAGCGCTCTTCATGCGGCGGGTGCTTGGCCGTGCCGAAATTCGCGGCAGCCTCGGCAAAGGCGCCGGTGACCACGTTCCAGGCGACGCGGCCGCCGCTGAGATGGTCGATCGAGGCCAGCATCCGCGCCAGATTATAGGGCTCGGTGTAGGTCGTCGACGCTGTCGCCGCCAGGCCGATCCGGCTCGTGCTCATGGCGAGCGCGGCGAGCAGAGTCAGCGGCTCGAGGCGCAGCACCATGGACGGGTGCATCCCGGCAAAGGTGTTGACCGCATCGGCCAGGAAAATGAAATCCAACTTTCCGCGCTCGGCCGTGTTGGCGACCTGCTGGATCAGCGGAAAATTCTGCGACCCGGCCTGCGCCTCCGGCATCCGCCAGCCGGAAACGACGTTGCCGGCGGCCAGAAGGAGCACCCCGAGATGCATCTGTCGTGGTTGTTCGCTCATGATACAGCACCTTTCGCGGCTCTGCCGTGCCGTCACGCGACAGCCGGAAGCCTTCCCCTCGAAACCGCTTTGCGACCGTTCTTGAAAAGGCCGCCCGTCTCGTTGATTTTGAAAATCATAGACCTGATTTTACATATGGTCAAATTTTTGACCCCATGAAACGCGCGGCCAGGCCGGTTTTCCCGGACGGAGACGGACCCGCCGAACGCCTGGCGGCGATGCCGCAGGCGTCCGATTTCAATCCGGTCAAATCCCGCTTCATCAGCGCCCGTCCGGCCCGCCGGTCGAGACGCCCGAAGCGATGCGCCGTGGCCCCATGATCGCCTTGGCGACATCGCCCACCGCCTCGACGCTCTCGTCCATGCCCTGGAAGCAGACGATGCGGCACGGGCAGGCTTCGAGCCCCTCGTAACGCCACGGGAAGGCGCCGATGACGGCACGCTGGTTCAGCATCTTCTCGATGTCGCCGCCAACGTTCTCGGCGTGGATCAGGCCTTCCTGGAAGGCGTAGGAATGGAACGGGAAGATGTTCTCCGTCACCTCACGGCCCGATTTCTTGTGCGTGTAGGTGTATTCGCCGAAGAACTCGTCGCAGCTTTTGCCGACCTTTTTCTCGAAACGCGCGGCGAGATCGGGGCGCATGTGGCGGATCGAGGTGTTCATCGCGTGGTCGCCGGAGCCGCAATCGATGCCGAACCACTTGATCTTCTTCTGGATCATCCAGTCGAGCAGCTCGATGCCGCCGCCCGGATGCATGCAGAAATAGCGCACGAGGTCCTGCTGCGGCTGCCCCTCCCAGTAGCGGTGCCAGCCGGTATGGATGATCAGGATATCGCCTTCCTTTACCTCGACCGGCGCCTTCTCGATCATCTCCGGCGTGATGACGGCCCAGTCATCCATATGCTCGGAGACGTCGACCACGGCGCCCGGCCCGACGAGATAATCGAGCGGATAGGAGGCCATATCGCCCATGCCGTCGGTGCCGTGCATGGCGCCGTCGATATGCGTGCCGACATGCAGCGCGGTGTCGATGCGCTGGGCGACGATCATCTTCGTTTGGAGGTTCTGGGCATAGTACATCTTGTTGCCGGCATAGCCGACCCAACCCGGGGTATGGACATTCATCAGATGGGAGAGGTCGACGATCTTCATGACGGAACTCCAGGCTGGGATCGGAACGGTCAGTTGGCGCGCCGCGGCAACAGCGAGGCGAACCAGGATTTGAGCGCGGCGAGCAGAAGGGCGAAGCCGCCGATCGGCTTGGCCGCGGCACGTTGAGGCGCAGGCGCAGGCGCGGGGGCCGCCGGCTCGGCGGCGGCCGTTGCGCCGGCGGCGGGCACAGCGCTGACCGCAAGCTCGGCTTCCGCATTGCGGACGAAATCGGCGACGAGGAGATTGGCGATCTCGGCGATGATGCCGGTGCGGCCGAACTGGGCGATCGTGCCCGAAAGCTGCACATCCGCCTCGACAACCACCTTGGTCGCCTCGCCCTCGGGCAGGAGGCGGCAATCCATCACCATCTTGCCGCGGCTGGCGCCCTTCTTGTCGACGCCCTTACCATCGACATGCACGGACTTGGCCGCTTCGTCATAGACGACCTCGGCCTCGCCCTCGAAGCTCGCCTGGAACGGCCCGATCTTCGAGGAGACCTTGCCGGCATGTTTGCCTTCGCCCCTCGGGCCGAGATATTCGGCGCCGGGCAGGCAGCTCGCCACGGTCGGAATGTCCTGGAAGAAGCTCCAGACCACGGATAGCGGGCGAGCCACGGTGAATTCCTGCGCGATTTTCATCGATCGCCCCTTTTCGTCATCTAGAGCATCCGGCCGGCGAGGCTCACGCCGTAGAGATCGGTGCGCCGGTCCTGGCGCGGCCTGACGAGCTCGGTGCGCTCCTGCGCGGCGCGAATGACGGCAAGGTCGATCTCGGCCATGACGGTCGCCTGCTCATCCTCAGGAAGCGGCCCGGACAGGATGCGCCCATAGGGATCCGCCACCAGCGACGAGCCGAGGAAGGCAATGTCGCCGGCCGTCCCGCCCTGGGAGGCGCAGGCGACATAGACCTGATTGAGATTGGCCTGGACGATCGCGCCGCGCGCCTGGCCGATCAGGCCGTCGCCATCCCGCGCAACCTTGTCGAAGCCGCGCACCCAGGCAGTCGGCACGGCGACGAGATCGGCATCCTGCAAGGCAAGGCCCCGCATCACCTCGACGAATCTGAGATCGTAGCAGACGCAAAGGCCTATCCGGCCGAACGGCGTCGCGGCGACGCCAAGCCCGCGATCGCCGGGCGCGAAGACCAACTTTTCGCGGTCGAACAGATGAAGCTTGCGATAGCGCAGCAGCAGCCCATCCGGCCCGACGAGCATGGCCGCATTGTAGAGATGCCCGCTATCGCGCTCGCAGAAACCGCCGGCGATCACGATGCCGAGCCGGCGCGCGAGCTTTGTCCAGGCGGCGAATGTCGGGCCCTCGAACGGCTCGGCCGCCGCCTCGAGCAGGTCCTTGTCGAGCGTGTATCCGGAGATCGCCAGTTCCGGCAGGATGACGACGCTTGCACCGCTAGCGGCGGCCGTCTCGATCAGGGCGAGCGTCTGGCCCAGGTTTTCAGCTGCCCGCCCCGGCGCGGCAGTGAACTGCACGGCCGCGACGGAAAACTTCATGCCGGCTGTTCCGCATCGGCCGCGAGCGCGCCGACCGCCTTGAGCAGCGGCACATCGGCCGGGCTCGGCCCGCCGACACTGACGATGCCGACCCCACGATCGGCCGCGACCGCATGCTTGACCCCGACCGGGACATGCACCACGCAGCCGGCCCGGAATGGCAGCTTGATGTCGTTCGTATAGTCGTGGACAGTTCCCTCGCCTTCGAGGATGAAGATCGTATCCTCTGACAGGGTATGGATATGCGGCTTGTTGGCCTCGCCCGGCTCGAGCCGGACATAGTTCATATTCGCGGACCAGGCGCCGGTGCCGGGCCAGATCACGAAGCGCGCATCCCTGGAGATGAGCGGGAGGCGCATCGACGGGGTATCGCGGTGGAAGATGCGAATGGCCATCAGCTTGCCTCCGCAACCGCGAGATGGGCATAGAGCTGCGGATCGGCGGGGCATGGGCCGCCGATCAGTTTCACGCCAGCCTGACCGGATGCTTCGAACCGGTAGCCATCGCCTTTATCGATATGCAACATCGCACCTTCAACCAGATCAAAACGGTCCCCGGAGGCGAGATCGACAATGGAGCCCGAGCCCGCCGCAACGTAGTAGGCGCTGTCGGAGGGGTGCCGTAGGTCGATGGTCCGGTCGCCGGCCTGCAGTTCCATCACCTGGAATGTGCGGTAGAGAGCGCCATTCCCGGGCCACATCACGGCCCGGGCAGTGCCGGCGCCGATGACCAGAGGAAGGGTGGGACAGTCGACGGCGCTATCCACGACGCGAACTGTGCTATGGATGGTTGAGCGATGCACGAGCTGCCGTTGCCTTTTGAGTTTGATTAATTTATTTTAGTACCATCAAAATTGAAAACGGCGCAAGTGCCTATGCGTGGGGTCGCATCGTGCTTGTGGTCGGGCAGTCGACATGACCGAGGATACCGCCATCGTGAGCGAGCCTTTGCTGAACATTCAGGACGATGCCGCCGGAGCAACCGCCACCGCGCTTGCGGCAATCGGAGTCCGTATTCGCGAGGTCAGGCTGGGGCGCGACATGACGCTTCAGGCGTTGGCCGATGCCTGCGGGCTGAGCCCATCCATGCTCAGCCTGGTCGAGCGCGGCAGGGCATCGCCGTCGATCGGCTCGCTGATCGTCATCGCCAACGCGCTTGGCGTGCAGATGTCGGATTTCATCGTCGATCAGGTGGTCGACGACGAGAAGCTGGTGGTGCGCAGCTCCGAGCAGCGCACGATCGAGACCGCCGCCCATGTGATCAGGCGCCTGATCAGGGAAGACAAGGCGCGCGGCATCTCGATCGCGCTCAACGAGTATGCCCCGCATACCGGGGCCACCGAGAAGCCGATCAAGCATGACGGCTTCGAATACGGCTTCGTCCTCGACGGCAAGCTCACCGTCGAGGTCGACGGGACGCTGCATGTCATGGAGACCGGCGACCTGATCTCCTACAGCTCACGCCGCCCGCACCGGATCTGGAACCACGGCAACGGCCACGTGCGCACGCTCTGGATCAACGTTCAGCGCGACTAGCGCATCGAAGGCGCCTTAGAGAAAGCGCCCGATGATCTCGTTCAGGCGCTCGCAGGATCGCGCGAGCTGCCGTTGCGGGGCTGTAGTGAGGCCGAGAAGCAATCCGCTCTGGGCCGAAGCGGGCGATGCGAACCAGACCGACAAGGCGGTCGGCGCCACCCCGAAAAAGGATGCCTCCCGCACGATGGCAAGGTCCGGGACGCCTTTCGGCAGCCGCAGCAAGACGGCGAGTCCGGCGATCGAGACGGTGCAGGACGCGGCTTTGAGGTTTTGCAGCACGCCGTCCCGCTGGGCCGCGTAGACCCGTTTCGTCCGGCGCAGGTGCCGAAGGTAGTGGCCTTCCCGCATGAACTCGGCGATCGCGAGCTGCACCGCCGGCCCGGGAGCTGGCGCAAGGCAGGCTGCGGCCTCGGCAAGCCGGCCGGCCAATGCGGGCGGAGCGACGACGAAGCCCAGCCGCAGGGCGGGGCTGATCGTCTTGCTGAAGCTTCCGATATGGATGACGCGCCCGGCGCGATCGAGCGAGGCGAGAGCGGGCGCGGCGCGGCCATCGAGCTGCAATTCGCTGAGATAGTCGTCCTCGATCACCCAGGCGCCCTCCCGGGCGGCCCAATCGAGCAGTTGCAGCCGACGCGCCAGCGACAGGACGAAGCCGAGCGGCGCCTGCTGACCCGGCGTCACGACCGCCAGCGCAGCATCGGATGCATGGCGCAGGCCGTGCTCGACATCGATGCCCTCCTCATCGACCGGGATAGGCACCGGCGATAGTCGCGCGAGTTCGAGCCCTCGCCTGGTGAAGGGAAAGCCCGGATCTTCGAACCAGACCTTGCGCCCCTCCAGGCCGAGCCCGCGCAGCGCCAATCCGAGGCCGCCGGTGTAACCGGCCGTGACGATGATCTGCGAGGGCGAACAGTCGAGGCCGCGCGCGACCGCGAGATAAGCCGCAATCTCCCGCCGCAATTCCAGCTCGCCGCGCGGATCGGGGTAAATCGCGGGCGCGCTCGCCTCCGCGCGCGCGGCCTGCGCACGGAGCCGCGCGAGCAGCGTCGCCGGGAAGGTTTCCTGTGCCGGCACACCCATCTGGAAGATCGCCGGGCCGGCAATCATCTCCAGATAAGTCTCCATGAAGGAGCCGGGAGCAGGAGCTTGCTCGATGCGAGAGGTGGCGGGCGGGCGATCCGCAACGCGGGTTCCGGCGGCACGCGAGGCCACGATGAACTGTGCCGCCGAAAGCTTGTCATAGGCCGCGCGCACCGTGCCGCGCGCGACCCCGAGCTGGGCCGCCAGGTCCAGCCAGGACGGCAGGCGCGCGCCGGGCGCGAGCACGCCGGTTTCGATCGCGGTGCTGATCCCCATGCGGATCTGCTCGGCCAGCGGCGTCCGGGCCGAGCGATCGAGCTTGAGCTGCAGCGGCTTGTCCATAGTTTCGTAGTACATGATTTTTATAAGTTCTTGGTGCTTTTTATTAGACCAGAAAGGAGCGATCTCTCTGCGGGAAAGGAGAAACCATCATGACCATTCGATCCCTGATCGGCGCCACCTTCGCGGCCTCGCCATCGCCACTGCGATGCCCGCCGCCGCGCATGGCCCCGAAGAAAAGGTCACCCCGCATTTCGAACGCGCGATTCCCAATATCCCCGGCAAGTCGCTGGTCGCGCTTGTCGTCGATTACGCACCGGGTGGCGCCTCGCCTGCGCATACCCACGCGAAATCGGCCTTCATCTTCGCCTATGTCCTCTCAGGAGCGATCGAATCGAAGGTCGATGACGGCCCGGCCCGGGTCTATCGTGCCGGCGAGAGCTGGCACGAGGTGCCGGGCGCCACGCACGCCATCAGCCGGAACGCGAGCAAGACAAGGCCTGCCAAGCTCCTGGCTGTCTTCGTCGTCGACAGCGACGACAAGCAGCTCGTCACGCCGCTCAAGTAACCGCCTCGAATCGTAAGGATACGACGATGAGCAAGCGCCTCGACTACAATCAGGTCGCTCCGGCCGGCTTGAAGGCTCTCGGCGGGGTCTACGGCTACATCCTCCAGAGCAGCCTCTCACCGATCCTGGTCGACCTGGTCTATTTGCGCATCTCGCAGATCAATAACTGCGCCTATTGCCTGGACATGCACACGCGCGACCTGCTGAAGCGTGGGCAGCCAATCGAGAAGATCGCGCTGGTGCAGGCCTGGCCGGAAGCGGGAGGATTGTTCGACGAGCGCGAGCGCGCCGCCCTGGCATGGGCAGAAAGCGTGACGCGCGTCGCCGAAACCGGGGTTCCCGATGCGGCCTATGCTGCCGTGCGCGCGGTCTTCGACGAGCGCGAGCTCGTCGATCTCACCATCGCGATCGGCCTGATGAATACGTATAACCGCATGGCGATCAGCTTCCGGAACACGCCGCAGGCCGTGCTCGACAACAAGCAGGGCTAGAGCCGGATCCGATCAGGTTGAATCAACCTGTTCGGTGAATCCGCCTCCCAACGAGCCGCCGGATCGAGAAACCAAGGCGCTCTCCCGAGCGCTCATCATCGGGACTATCGACATGAACATCTTCATCGCCGGCGCCTCTGGCGCCGTTGGCTTGCCGCTCGTGCGGGCGCTGCAGACGCAGGGCCACCGGGTCACCGGCATGACAAGGTCGGGGCCGGGCGTCGACCGCCTCCGGGAGCTCGGAGCGGGAGTGTCCATCGCCGATGCCTTCGAGGCAGCGGAGGTTCACAGGGCGATCGAGGCGGCGGAGCCGGATGTCGTCATCGATCAGCTGACCTGGCTTCCCGCCAACCCGGCCGACATCATCAAGGCCATGCCCAATGATACGCGACTGCACCGGGAAGGCGGCAGCAATCTGCTCGCCGCCGCCGAGGCGTTGGGCGTCAGTCGCTTCATCATGCAATCTCGTGGCTTCTACCTCGATGCTCCCGCGGGGACGCTGGCCGACGAGAACGCCAGGTTGAGGCGCGACGCCCCCGGCGAGATCGGCCACAGTGCCCGCGCCTTCGACGACTACGAAGCGCGCCTGATTGCGTCGCCCAGCCTGGCCGGCACCGTCCTGCGCTACGGCTTCTTTTACGGTCCGGGCACCTGGTATCGCCCGGACGGTGCCATCGCGGATCAGGTGCGGAAGGGCGAGGCGGTGATCATCGGCGACGGACGCGCCGTCTGGTCCTTCGTCCATATCGACGACGCCGTTGCTGCAACGATCTCCGCCCTGACGGCGGAGCCCGGCGCCTATAACGTCGTCGACGACGACCCGCTTCCCGTCGCCGAATGGCTTCCGGCCTTCGCTCGCTGGGTCGGTGCGCGGGAGGTGCCGCGTATCAGCGTCGACGATGCGCTCAAGTCCGCAGGCGAGGAGGCCGTCTATTATCACTGCTTGCTGACCGGCGCTTCAAACAGCCGGGCAAAGGCAAAGCTCGGCTTCGCCCCGCGCCCACTTTTGTGGAAGCCCTGATCGTCCGGCCGGGTCAGGCCAGCCGGCCTGCGACGCCGAAAACATCTTGCCATCACGCTCGGAGGAGCCTTCGACTGATCGCCTCCGCGATCATGATCGTGGTCACGTTGGTCGGGGCCGAGACGATGTCGGGCATGATCGAGGCGTCGATGACATGCAGCCCGTCCACTCCGCGCACCGCGCCGTTGCTGTCGACCACGGCTGCGGGATCGTTGGGACCGCCCATGGGAACGCTCGATGTCGGATGCGCGTAGCCGTCGACCGACGCGATCACCGCCTTCCTGAGCGTTTCGTCATCCTCGACGTCCGGCCCTGGCGCCATCTCCAACGCGATCGTGTCGCTGAACGGCGCCGTCCGCCCGATCCGGCGGGAGAGCCGAACCGCTTCCATCATCCGGCGAAGGTCGCTCGGGTCCTGAAAGAAATTATAGCGGATGAGCGGCATCGCGCGCGGATCGCGGCTGGCCAGCCGAACCGAGCCGACCGAGTTCGGCAACGTCACCGAGCAGGCGAGGACGATGGCGCCGCCCGTCGGGCTTTGCGCCGGGTCGAAAATATGGGTTCCGGAGATGTGCAGGTCGAGTTCATCCGGGCCCGCCTCGCTCGAGCGTGTCCAGATGATCGCGCCGGCGACGGGGTTCATCGAACCCGCCTCCCGCTGCAGGGCATAGACATTGTAGTAGAACGGATGCTCCTTCAGCCGCTCGCCGACCGGAGCGTCCTGGAGGACGGGGATGTCGAGCTCGCGCAAATGCGAGGCCGGCCCGATTCCGGAGCGCATCAGGATCGCCGGGCTGCCGAAGGCCCCGGCCGACAGGATCACCTGACCGGCCATGATCGTCTCGCCGCTCGCCAGGCGAAGCCCGCGCGCGCGCCGGCCGTCGAAAATCACGCTGTCGACCTCGGCTCCGCCCAGGATCGTCAGGTTAGGCCGGCCGCGAATCGCGTCGGTCAGATAGGCCATACCGGTGTTGATGCGGCGGCCGTCGACAACGTTCAGCGGATAGGGCGAGACGCCGTTCTGTTCGGCCCCGTTGAAATCACTCACCCGAGCCAGGCCGGCCACCTCCGAGGCGAGGACAAAGGCCCGCATCGCCGGGGTGATCTCCTCCATCGTGCGCTGGCGGATCGGGAACGGGCCGGAGCGCCCGCGCCAGGCATCGTCGCCGGTCGGCGTGTTCTCGAGAGCCTTGAAGATCGGCAGCACATCCTCGAACGACCAGCCGTCGAGCCCGCGCGCCGTCCAGCGCGCGAAATCGGAAGGTCTCGCCCGCATGGCGACCGCCGCGTTCACGCCGGAACTGCCGCCAAGGACCTTGCCGCGGATCGCCCTCACATCGTGGCCGAGCCCGAGACGATCCTGCGTGTGATAGCCCCAGTCATGCGCCGCGTCGCCGCCGACCCGGTTCGCATTGGCGATGATGTCGGGATAATCGGCCGGGGCATAGGCCGGGCCGGCTTCGAGCAGGAGCACGCTCCTGCTGCGATCCTCGCTCAGGCGGTTCGCGAGCACGGCGCCTGCTGAGCCGCCGCCGGCAATCACGACGTCGAAGGATTTCTCGCGAATGGTCTCGAACGACATGGTTGTTTCTCCCGCTGGTACGGTGTGATCAGGCGAAGGCGTGGCGGAGGAAGAGGGCGGCGCGGTCGAGCGCGCTGCGGCTGCTTTCGAGATGCGCGACGTCGAGCTGGAAGACGTGATGCATGCCCTCCCAGATCTCGAGCTGGACCGGGACGCCCGCTTCCGCTGCCGTTGCGGCGTAGCGCGTCGAATCGTCGAGGAGGCGTTCATCGGTGCCGACCTGGATGAGCAGCGGCGGCAGCCCGCGCAGATCGCCGAGAAGGGGCGAGGCCAACGGATCGGAGGGGCTGAGGGAGCCGGTATATTTCCCGGCGCAATCCTGCAGGTAGTCGCGGCCGATCAGCGGATCCTGGAGCGCCGGGTCCGTCATCGACGCGCCGGACAGCGTGAGATCGGCCCAGGGCGAGAAGACCACGCCCGCGACCGGCGACGGTCCTTCGGCTCGCCCGACAAGGTTCGCGAGCGTGACGAGCGTCAGCCCGCCGCCGGCGGAATCCCCAACGATGGCGATGCTGTCGAAACCCTGGGTGGCCAGCCAATGCCATGCCGCCAGGGCCGCATTCGGAGCGGCGGGCAGCGTGGCCTCCGGCGCCAGCGGATAATCGATGACCAGCGCCGGAATCCGCACGCGGCTCACGATCTGGCTGACGAAGCCGCGATAGGCCTCAGCCGAGCCGAGGACATAGCCACCGCCGTGGAGGAAGAGGATCGCCCGCCGCGACTCGGTGCGTGCCGGCCGCACCCACCAGCCGCGCACGCCGTCCTTGACGACGGCATCGAGGGTGACATCATCCGTCAGAGGACTGCCGGATATGAACCTGTCATAGACCGCCCGCGGCTCGCCGCTCGCATTCTCCCAGAAGCGGGCGAAGCGTTCCCGTAAGGCGCTCTCGCGCTCGCGCTCGGCCGGCGAGATCTCGAAGGTGGTCGTGCCGCTCAGGTCGGCGTGATCAATCGCGACATGGGTCATCGTCATTCTCCGCTGTTGAGCCGGGCGCGCGCTGACGACCGGCAAAGCTCTCCCCAGCGCGCGGCGACCCCGCCGCGCGGCATTTCGAATTCAAGTGGAAGGACCTCAGGCCGGGATGCGGCCGTACTCGCCCTTGGCGTAGCCGGCTAAGGTGCGTTCGACATCGGCCACCGTCGACATCACCAGCGGCCCGCGCCTGACGAAGGACTCGCGGATCGGCTTCGCGGCCATCAGCACGAAATGGGTCGGTTCGTCGGCCTTCAGAACGACCCAGGTCGGCGAACCCGCGCGGACCGTCGTTGCGAAGCCTGCCTCCAGACGGCGTTCCTCGCCGTCGCAGCGGATCACCAGCCGGCCCGAGACGGCGTAGAGCCAGGCCTGACGCCCCTCGGGCAACTCATGGGCAAAACCACCGCCACGCTCCAGGAAACCGTCGAGCATCGTCATCTCTTCCGGCGTGCCCTCAGTGCCGACCGTGCCCCCGCTGCGGCCAAGCAGGACACGCACCCGGTGCCCCTGTCCCTCGAGGATCGGAACTTCGTCGCGGCGGACGTGCAACGAGCGCGCCGGCTCCGTCTTCAGGCGGCCTGGAAGATTGACGAAGATCTGCAGCGCATGGACCCGCGCGCCTTCCGCCGGGCGCTCCTCATGGGCCGCGCCCGATGCGGCCGCGAGCCAGTACAGGTCGCCTGGCTTCAGGGCGACGTCGTGGCCAAGCGTATCGCGGTTGAGGAAATCGCCGGTCGAATCCTCGAACATCGCCGTGACCGCCGAAATCCCCGCATGGAGATGGGGATCGAATGTCGGCGCAGTCATCACGAAGTGGTCCACCATGATCAGCGGATCCATCGTTCCGCCAAATGCCTCTTCCGAGAAATGGTGGGCTGTGAAGCCGCTGCCGATGGTGTGGCTCCTGCCCGAAACGGCATCGCCAAGCCTGCCGACGCCGCCTTCCTGCGTCTCGATCCTCGCTGTCATGGGCATTGCTCGATCTCCGGTCAGTCATTGCTGTTGAAGATCACGCTATGGCTCGGCCCACCGTCCGAGAAGCCGGCAAGTCAGAAACCTAGCGTCCGATGAATTGGACGATCCCAAAAAGGATTGCTTTGGACGTCCCGCCGCGGGGACATCATTCGGTTTCAGCCCGACTCGGTCATCGTCCAGTCATTTGGACGCTCGGTTCACAATCTGGCGACTTCTCGGCCGAAGGTCCGGCGGCTAACTCCTTGCCCATCGCAAAGACGCGATCACTTGCAGGAGAAAGCGATGACCTTCCGCACCTACGAACCGCTGACCGCCGACAATGCCGCCCTCGTTCTCGTCGACCACCAGATCGGCCTGATGACCGGCGTGCGGGACTATTCGACCGGCGAGCTGAAGCACAACGTCGTCGCCCTGGCGAAGGCCGCCAAGGCGCTCAACCTGCGATCGTCGTCACCACGACGGCACGCGACAGCATGTGGGGGCCGACCTTCCCGGAACTCGTCGAGGCGCTTCCCGGCATCGAGATCATCGACCGCTCCACGGTGAACGCCTATGACGACCCCCGTGTCGCCAAGGCCATCGAGGCCACCGGCCGCAAGAAGCTGATCTTCGCCGGCATCTCGCTGGAGGTCTGCGCCGCATTCCCGGCCATGACAGCCGTATCCCGGGGTCTCGACGCCTATGTCGCGGTCGACGCTTCCGGCACGTTCAGCGAGACCAAGCACCAGGCGGGCCTGCTGCGCATGCTTCAAGCCGGCGTCATCATCTCGGATTACGCGACCCTGATGGTGGAGATTCTCAAGGACAATGGCCGGCCCGAGGCTGGCGCGGTGTATGGCGCGCTGGACATGCCCTGGGCCACACTGGTCGGCCAGATCTCTGCGGCACTCAAGAAGTAGCGTTAAACACATAGGCTCGGCCAGCCTGGTCGAGCCTATGCTCCTTCCGGCTCCCATTCGCCATTTTGCGAGGTCAACCATGGATACGACCGTTCAAGCGCAGCGGTTCTGGCTCGCCGAGATCGCCGAGAACACGCCGGCCTCCTATTTCGGCATCGTCCTCGGGCTCGCAGGCCTCGGCGGAACATGGCGGGCCGCTGCGCAGGCATGGGGCTTCCCCGCCGCGATCGGCGAAGCGATCTACCTCGTCGCCGGCATCGTCTGGCTGGCGCTGATCATCCTCTATGCGATCAAGGCGCTGCTTTCCGCATCGAAGCTGGCCGCCGAGGCCAGCCACCCCGTGCAATGCTGTTTCATCGGGCTCGCCGGCGTCTCGACCATGCTGATCGCCGGCGGCCTGGTGCCGTACTTGCGATCAGGCGCCCTCGTGATCTTCGTGCTCGGCTTTGCCTTCACCCTCGGCTTCGGCGTCTGGCGAACCGGCCAGCTCTGGCACGGCGAGCGCGATCACGGGACCACAACGGCTGTGCTCTACCTGCCGACCGTCGCCGGCAGCTTCGTCTCGGCGACGGTCGTCTCCGCCCTCGGCTATCCCGATTGGGGCCAGCTCGCCTTCGGCGCCGGCGTGCTCTCCTGGCTCGCCATGGAGTCGGTGATCCTCCATCGCCTTCTCACCGGACCGACCAAGCCGGCCGCACTGCGCCCGACGCTCGGGATCCAGCTCGCGCCCGCCCCGGTCGGCGCGGTCGCCTATCTTTCCGTCGCCGGCGGCGCGCCGGATGTCTTCGTCCATGGCCTGATCGGCTACGGCATTCTCCAGTTGCTCATTCTCGCCAGGCTGGCGCCCTGGATCGCTCAGGCGGGTGCGGTTCCCGGTCTCTGGGCCTTCAGCTTCGGCGCCACGGCGATCGCCACCGCCCCGATCCGCCTTGTCGCCCGTGGCGATGGCGGCGCGATGGCGACACTCGCCCCGATCTTCCTCGTTCTCGCGA
Organism: Allobosea sp. BK604; assembly: GCF_004341515.1. Classification (GTDB taxonomy): domain Bacteria; phylum Pseudomonadota; class Alphaproteobacteria; order Rhizobiales; family Beijerinckiaceae; genus Allobosea. Next base: position 4,814 of record NZ_SLZF01000015.1, on the reverse strand, counting down.
CGCTCTTTGTCGCCGGTCTCGCCGCGATGACCCTGTGGCTGCTCGTGAAGGGGCGGATGTTCGTCCCGGCCTTGGCGCCGGTGCAGCAAAGCCCTTCGCCGGCCGTCGCTCGCTAAACGGGCCTGATCGAAACCACGGGCGGCGTTGCGAGGCTCACGGTGGCAGCGCCCAACCAGCGCTCCCCGCCCGTCTCAACGTAACCTCCCGGTTCTTCCATTCGCCCGCCGCTCTCGTGCATAGGTGCCAGTGGAGAGTATTTCCGCGTTTCTCCGAATCGCGAAAATGCTCTATCTATCTGTTTTGACGCATTTTCTTCATGCGAACCGGTATCCACTTCGCTCGAAAATGGTCTTGTCCCGCTTTCACCCAGATCGCGCTCGGGAACAGCTCACCGCCATGCCGCCGAATGCCAGCCTCATCGACCATATGCGCCAGATCCTGCCGGAGCTGAACAAGGCCGAGCGGCGCGTGGCCGAGGCCATTCTCGTCGATATCGACGCGGCCGCGGCCATGACCACCCGCGACCTCTCCGAGAGGGCGCAGGTCAGCGAGCCGACCATCGTGCGCTTCGCGCGCCGCATGGGCGCCTCCGGCTTCAAGGATTTCAAGCTGCGGCTGACCCGCGATTTCGCGACCGGCCGGATGTTCGTGATGTCGGAACCGGCCGGGCTTGCGGCGGATTCCGCCGCCATCGCCACACAGGTCTATGAAGCCACGGCCCAGGCCCTCGCCTATAGCTTCGCCCAGCGCAACCCGGCCGCGCTCGACCAGGCGGCGGAGGCGATCCATAGGGCGCAACGGCTGTTCTGCATGGGTGTCGGCGGCAGCTCGGCCAATGTCGCGGCCGAAGCCGAGAACCGGCTCTACCGCTTCGACATCGCCGCCGCGACGATCGTCGATCCCTATCGCCAACCGGTCGCCGCGAGCCTGTGCGGGCCGAAGGATGCGCTGCTGATCTTCTCCGTCACCGGCCGACCCGCCTCGCTGCTCGAGGCCGCGCGGCTCGCCCGCGGCAACGGCGCCAGCGTCATCGCCGTCACCCGGGCCATAAGCCCGCTCGCCGAGGCGAGCTCGGTCCTGATCGGTCTCGACATCCCCGATGACGACCAGCGCTTCGAGATTCCCAATCGCAGTCGCTATGGCCAGCTCTACATGCTCGACTGCATTGCCACCCTGGTGGCGGCCCGCCGCGCCGAGCGTGTGGGTGCCAAATTGCGCAAGGCCCGCGACACGTTGCGCGGGCTCCACGGCAATGACGGCTCACAGCCGATCGGCGATTGAAAATGTAGCTTAGTTTCTTTTTTGAGCATGTATCAGGCGATATGCTCGCAAAATAACGTTGTTAAATTACATCGGCGGCGTATCCTCCTCATTGCTCGATATCGCGATCGTGGGAGGACGTGATGATATCTCGCCGGCAATTCACCCAAACTGCCCTGTCTTTCGCTGCTGCCTGCGGGCTGCCGGCACCGTTCGCCCAGGCTCAGCCCGCGGCCAGGGTGCTGCGCGTGGTGCCGCAGGCCGAGCCGCTGGTCTTCGACCCGCACCAGTCGCAGGCCAATGTCACCTCGGTGCACGCGGCCATGGTCTACGACACCTTGTTCAGCTGGGACGCCGACATGGTGCCCCGGCCGCAAATGGTCGAGACCTACAGCAAGTCCGATGACAAGCTGACCTACACTTTCACGCTCAGGCCAGGCCTGACCTTCCATGACGGCTCGCCGGTAACGACACGCGACGTCATCGCCTCGCTGAAGCGGATGTTCATCCGCGACACGCAGAACCAGATTTTCGCCGCTGCCCTTGCCGGCATGGAGGCGGTCGACGATCGCACCTTCACGCTCAAGCTCAAGACGCCGTTCAATTATGTCGAGTTCCTTCTCGGCGGCTCGAACGGCATCGCCGGCAGCATCATGCGCGAGAAGGAGGCGCTGACCGACCCGTTCACGCCGATCAAGGAGATCGTCGGCTCCGGCCCGTTCAAGTTCAACACGGCCGAGTACCGGGCCGGCTCGAAGATCGTCTACGACAAGTTCGCGGGCTACATCCCGCGCAAGGAGCCGGCCTCCGGCTTCGCCGGCGGCAAGGTGGTGAAGGTCGACCGTGTCGAGCTCAACGTCATGCCGGACGCCGCGATCGCCTTCGGCGCGCTGCAGAATGGCGAGGTCGATTTCCTCGACGGCCCCTCGCTCGACCTGATCCCGACGGTCGCCAGCAACAGCAACATCGTCGTCGGCGAGGTCTGGCCGATCGAGACCTATGCGGTGCTGCGCTTCAACCATCTCCACCCGCCCTTCAACGATCTGAAGGCGCGCCAGGCGGTGGCGCATGCGGTCAACCAGGCCGACTACATGGCGGCCGCCTATGGCGACAAGAAATACTGGCGCGAATGCTACGGCTACTGGGTCTGCGGCAGCCCGAACGGCACCGAGATCGGCTCCGACGCCTTCCGCAAGCCCGATCTCGACAAGGCCCGCCAGCTTCTCAAGGAATCCAGCTATGACGGACGGCCCGTCATCCTGATCGGCGGCTCGGATATTCCGGCCTACCAGGCGATGAGCATGGTCACGGTCGATATCCTCAAGAAGGTCGGCTTCAACGTCGACCTCCAGCTCACCGACTGGGGCACCGCCGCAGCACGACGCGCCAAGAAGGATCCGCCGGCCCAGGGCGGCTGGAACATCTTCCACACCAGCGCCAACGGCGCCCAGCTCGCGAGCCCGCTGACCAGTCCCTCGACCATCACCACCTGCGACGGCAAGAACTTCGTCGGCTGGCCCTGCGACCAGGTCGAGGAGGACATGCGGCTCGAATACATCCGCGAATCCGACCCGGCGAAGCAGAAGGCCCTGGTCGAGAAGATGCATGCCCGGCTCTGGGAGTTCCTGCCCTACATCCCGCTCGGCCAGTTCAAGCAGCCCTTCCTCTGGCGCAAGAACGTCACCGGCGTGGTGAAGGCCAATACGCTCGTCTACTGGAACATCGAGAAGACCTGACCATGCATTACAGCGTCTGCAACTTCGCGCGCGGCGATGTCGCGCTGCGCGTCCGCTTGGCCGGCAGCGGTCCCCTGCTCTGCCTGCTGCCCGGCCTTGGCCGACCCGCGGAGGATCTCGATCCGCTGGCAGCGCGGCTGGTGGAGGCCGGCTACCAGGTCGCCCTGCCCGATCCGCGCGGCAGCGGCGGCAGCTCCGGCCCGCTCGACGGGCTGACGTTGCATGATCTCGCCCAGGACGTCGCGACCGTGATCGAGGGTCTCAAGGCCGAGGAGATCGTCCTCATCGGCCATGGCTTCGGCAACCGCATCGCCCGCACCGTCGCGGCCGACCACCCCGAGCTGGTGCGGCTCGTCGTGCTGCTTGGCTGCTCCGGCAAGGTCCAGCCCTCGCCGGAGATCGCCGAAGCGATCCGCCTTGCCCAGGCCGTCGATACGCCCCAGGATATCCGCGCCAAGGCCGTGCAGGCGGCCTGGTACGGCAAGGGCCGCGACATCTCGGTCTGGATGAGCGGCTGGTCGCAGCCGGTGATGAAATCCTATCTCGCCGCCGCGGCGGCGACCGATATCTCGGATTGGTGGACCGCCGGCTCCGCCGAGGTGCTGATCGTCCAGGGCCTCGCCGATGTCAGCGCGCCGCCCGAGAATGGCCGCTCGCTCAAAGCCGAGATCGGCGGGCGGGCCAGGCTCGTCGAGATCGAGAATGTCAGTCATGCGCTTCCCGTGGAGGCGCCGGACGAGGTGGCGGAGGTGATCCTGACCGGCCTCGCCAGCATGTCGCAGGAGGCCTGAGCGATGGCGAAAGGGTTGGGGCAGGACTTGCCCGGCAAGGTCGTACTCGTCACCGGTTCCAGTCGCGGCATCGGCGCCGAGGCGGCAAAGGGGCTGGCGGCCGCCGGCATGAAGGTCGCGGTGCATTATCGCTCCGGCAAGGCCGAGGGCGAGGCGGTGCGGGATGCCATCACTGCAGGCGGCGGCGAGGCGGTCCTGCTGCAGGGCGATGTCTCCCGGAAAGGCGTGGTCGAACGGCTGATCGCCGAGACCGTCCAGCATTTCGGCCGCATCGACGCGCTGATCAACAATGCCGGCGACCTGATCGAGCGCCGGCCCGTCGCCGACACCAGCGACGAGCTGTTCGAGCAGCATATCGCGCTGAACTTCCGCTCGACCTTCGCCGCCTGCCGGGCCGCGGTCACGCAATTCCGCAAGCAGGGCGGCGGAGGCTGCATCATCAATCTGAGCTCGATCGCGGCGCGCACCGGCGGCGGCGGCGGTTCCTCGCTCTATGCCGGCAGCAAGGCCTTCATCGCGACCTTCTCGCGGGCGCTCGCCAAGGAGGTCGCGGCCGACCGTATCCGCGTCAATTGCGTCTCCCCCGGCGTGCTCTCGACGCCGATGCAGGACCGGACCAGCCCGCCCGAAATGCTCGCCGCATTGGAGAAGCAGATCCCGCTCGGCCGTATCGGCGCCGCCGATGAATGCGTCGGCGCCTTCCAGTGGCTGTGCTCGGACGCGATGAGCGGCTACGTCACCGGGCAGGTGATCGAGGTCAATGGCGGGCTGCTGATGCCGTAGCGAGAGCGGACAGTATCGTGTCCGCCCTCGTTCCTCGTTTCCGCATCGGCTTTTCCGAAAACCGCGACGCACTTTTCGGGCCGATGCGCTAGCTTCTTTTTCCGCATCGGCTTTTCCGAAAACCGCGACGCACTTTTCGGGCCGATGCGCTAGAGCGTTTCCCGGTTTGATTGAATCGAGAGGGATTCCCCTGGGTTTTGGATTGTGATTCAAGATGCTGGCTGGGCGGAGGCCAGCATCGCAT
>NZ_SLZF01000014.1 GCF_004341515.1 Allobosea sp. BK604 | reverse complement strand
GCTTCTCGTCGCCCTCAGCTCAATGGCCCGCCAGAACAGGCCATGGCAAGACAAACCGCCCTCCAAGACTTGACGTCAGACACAGTCGCCAGGGGGGCTCGCTCTACGACCCCCTGGATTGCTTCGTCGTTTCGCTCCTCGCAATGACGATGGTGGCGGGACGATGGTTCCCGCTCAGAGAGCGCGGTCGAAGACCAGCTCGCCGCCGCCGCCCTTGAGCACGAGCCGGCCCTGGACCAGATCCCAGGCGCGGGCGGAGCGCAGCGCGACGAGGAAGCTGCGCTCGAAATCCTGTGCAGCCTTATCGCAGGAGCGCTTGGTCAGCGCGATCGGCCCGACGGCAAAGGCCTGCTGGCGCAGCGGATAGGCCGAGGCCGAGAAGGTGTTGCAGCCGCCGAAGCCGGTCCCGCGAAGGTTCCCATCGAGCTGGAAGGTCGCCCGCATGTTGTTGATCGGCTTGCCGTTCAGCGAGGAGGCGCTCCAGGAGGCGCCCATCGGAAAGTTCTTTTCCTGCTGCGCGGGCGGCGGGACCTGTTGCGGAGGCTGCTCGCGCGCCGCGTTGCTGCCGCGGCGCTGGGCCTCGGCCGTGGTCGCCGAGGCGATGAGCATGGGCGCGATCGTCAGCGCGAGGACAGAGGCATAGCCGAGGCGTCGATTCATCATTCTTCTACCCATCCCGAACCCCGGGAGCCTATTTCACGATCCGGGCTCAAGGAAGCGCGTAGAGCCCAAATGCGCACAGATCAACAGGATGATGCATGGCGCAACCCTGAAGCGGCGTTGAATATCCTTGGGGAATGGGCCGGCAGCATGGCGAAGAACGTGTCTCGCCAGGCGGCGCGCTCCGTCAGATCCGCTTGAGCAGGCGCTCGATCAGCGGATTGGCCTTGCGGAAGACATAGGCGGGTGCACCGACCGTGATCTCGTCCGCGCCGGAGCGCGCAAGCTGCTCGACCAAAGCGAAGACCGCCTTCTCCGGGCAATGGATGGTGAGGATGCAGCCCTCGCCCGCGCCGCCGAAGGGCAGGCGCGCGCCGAAGCGCGTGGCAAGCTCGTCGACGGCCTCCGGCGCCAGGCCGGCCGGCCGCGCCCTGATCTCTCGGACCGAGCGCGCTTCCTCCTCGGCCGCGATGCGCGACAGGATGGCGCTCGCAGCAGCCTTCGCCCGCTCGCTCCACGGCGCGCGCACGGAGGCGACGAGATTGGCCTCGGAAGCGAGCATCACGCCGTCGTCGAGGATTTTCAGCGCGTTGGCGGCGAGTGTCGAGCCGGTCGTGGTGATGTCGACGATGATCTCGGCCGAGCCCGCGGCCGGCGCGCCCTCGGTGGCGCCGAGGCTCTCCACGATACGGTAATCGGCCAAACCGTGCTCGGCGAAGAAGCGGCGCGTCAGATTCACATATTTGGTGGCGACGCGCAGCTTGCGGCCCTGACGGGCGCGCATGTGGCTGGCGACATCGTCGAGATCGGCCATGGTCCGGACGTCGATCCAGGCCTGCGGCACGGCGACGACGACATTGGCATTGCCGAAGCCGAGCGGGGTCAGAAGCTCGACGGCCGCATCGGCATCGGCGACCTGCTCGCGCACCAGGTCCTCGCCGGTGATGCCGAGATGGGCCGCGCCCGAGGCGAGCTGCGAGACGATCTCGGAAGCCGAGAGGAAGGCGACCTCGGCCCCGTCCAGGCCGGCGATCGTGCCGCGATAGTCGCGCGAGCCGCGCGACTGCACGAATTTCAGCCCGGCGCGGCCGAAGAAGGCGGTGGCGTTCTCCTGCAGCCGCCCCTTGGAGGGGACAGCGAGAACCAGCGGGGCGTCGCTCATGCCGGTTCTCCCACCAGGCGGTCGAGCCAGAGCGAGACGCCGACGGCCGGGACCGGCCGTTTGGCACCGAGGCGCTCGAGCAAGGTGTCGTAACGCCCGCCGCCGGCGACCGGGCGGCCATCGCCGCGGCGCTCGTCATGGAGCTCGAAGATGAAGCCGGTATAATAATCGAGATTGCGGGCGAAGCCGGCCGAGTAGGAGATCGCGCCGACATCGACGCCGCGCACGGCGAGGAAGCCGGTGCGCTCGTCGAAGGCGTCCAGCTGGCGGCCGAGATCGAGCGCGGCCTGGTCGGCGAGCGCGCGCAGCGCGGCCGAGGCCGTGTCGGGATCGCCCGAGATCGCCAGTGCCTGGGCGAGCACCGCCTTCACATCACTGTTGACCGGGTTCTCGCGCTCGGCCGCATGGGCCAGGAAGCGCTCAGCGATATCGCCGGCTGAACGGCCGCCGACGGTCGAGATGCCGGCAATCGAGAGCACGTCCTCGACGAAGGCCTTGGCTGCCTTGGGATCCTGGCCTTCGAGCGCCTTGAGCAGGCCGGCATGCGTCGCCTCGCCGCCATTGGCGGGTGGGTCGAGCGCGGCGACGGCATCGGCGCCCCTGCCCTGGACGACGGCGCGGACCAGCCGCCGGCGCGCGGCGCGCGGCACGGCGAGCCCGTCGAGCAGCGCACCGAACAGCGCGACATCACCCATCAGGATCCGGGGCTGGGCGAGGCCGAGCGCCGCCGTCGCCTCGATCGCCAGCGCCATGATCTCGGCATCGGCCGCTGTGGAATCCTCACGGCCGAAGGATTCGATCCCGGCCTGGGCGAACTCGCCCGGCTCGCGCGAGCGCATGCGGAAGACCGGCCCGGCATAGGCATAGGCCGCCGGCTCGGTCGAGCCCGAGGCGATATGATCGAGCGCGACGGGAATGGTGTATTCCGGCCGCAGGCACCAGTCGCGCCCGTCGGCATCCTGGGTCATGAAGATGCGGCGGCGGATATCCTCGCCGGAGAGATCGAGGAAGACGTCGGCCGGCTGCAGGATCGCCGGCTCGGCGCGCACATAGCCTTCGCGCGCGAGAAGCGCGATCACGGTCTCGATGCTGGCGCTGGTGGCGGTCACGGCATTCGTCCTGTTGCGGCGCCGTCCTAGCAGCGGTGCGGCGAATTTTCGATGGTTTTTCGGGAAATGGGTTAGCGGCTTTCCTTCTCCCCGGGGGAGAAGGGATCACGCATGACGAGCCAACACCCGCTTCACCCCCTCGACCAGCTCCGCCACCGGGACGGCGAACTGTGCTTCGGCTTGCCGCGCCTTGTGCTCGGCCGAATCCTTCAGCTCCTTGCTCGTCGCGGCGAGCTCGGCGCCGAGGATCAGGTCCTTGATCACCACCGTGCCCGCCTCGCGCTCGGACGAGCCCTGGATCACCGCGCAGACGGCGCCGCGGCGGTCGGCATATTTCATCTGGGCGTTGAAGCCTGAGGAGCCGAGATAGAGGTCGGCGCGCAGCAACTGCTTGCCGTCCTCGTCCTTCGCCTGGCGCAGGGCCGAAACCATGGCCTGATAGGCCGGCATGTGCTCGGGCGACTTGTTGTCCATGGCGGTGACGACGACGAGCGGCAGTTCGTTGCGCGCATCGACGAGCGGCGACTTCACCGCCTTCAGCGCCGAATAGAGCCGGGACACGCCGATCGAGAAGCCGGTCGCCGGCACCGGCTCGGGCCGGAAGCGGCCGACCAGACCGTCGTAACGCCCGCCGCCCGCGACCGAGCCAAAGCGCACGACCTGGCCGTCGTCATTGGTGACCGGGAAGGTGAGTTCGACCTCGTAGACCGGGCCGGTGTAATATTCGAGGCCGCGGACGACCGACGGGTCGATCTTGATGCGGTCGGGTCCGTAGCCGCCGGCGCGAACGAGCTTCTGGATGTCCTCGAGCTCCCCGAAGCCCTCGTCGGTGAGCGCGTTGCGCCTGATCTCCGCGTTCCACTCGGGCGTCTTGCCGGCCTCGTCGCCGGCAACGGCGCTACCCGGCTCGTGCTGAACCACCGCCAGGATGTAGTCGGCCTGTTCCTCCCTCAGCCCCGCGCCCTTCGTGAAATCCCCGCTCTCGTCCTTGCGGCCTTCGCCGAGCAGCAGCCGCACGCCCACCGGCCCGAACTTGTCGAGCTTGTCGATCGCGCGCAGCACCGTCAGCCGGCGCCCGGCATTCTCCTCGCCGCCGAGGCCGATCGCCTCCATGACGCCGTCGAGCACCTTGCGATTGTTGACCTTGACGACATAGTCGCCGCGCTTGATGCCGAGCTTCTCCATCGTATCGGCCGCGAGCATGCAGATCTCGGCATCGGCTGCGACCGTCCCGGCGCCGACGATATCGGCATCGAATTGCATGAACTGGCGGAAGCGGCCCGGACCCGGCTTCTCGTTGCGGAAAACATAGCCGGCGCGATAGCTGCGATAGGGCTTGGGCAGCGCGTCGAAATTCTCGGCGACATAGCGGGCGAGCGGCGCGGTCAGGTCATAGCGCAGCGAAAGCCATTGCTCGTCATCGTCCTGGAAGGAGAAGACGCCCTCGTTGGGCCGGTCCTGGTCCGGCAGGAATTTGCCGAGCGCGTCGGTATATTCGACGAAGGGCGTCTCGACCGGCTCGAAGCCATAGGTCGCAAAACTCTCGCGGATGACGGTGAGCATGCGTTCGGTCGCGGCGACGTCGGCCGGGCCGCGGTCGACGAAACCGCGCGGCTGGCGGGCTTTGAGCTTGTCGGGCTTCGACATGGACTTCACTTCTCGATGACGCGGCGGGCGATTGCCCGGAAAGGTTTGCGGGTGGGGTTAGCCCGCTGCGGCGCGGCGGGCAAGCGCAAGCCAGCTTTCGCCCCGCATGACAGGCTCCCGCGACCGCGCTAGGCGGTGTCACAGTGCCGCTCTAGGCTCCAGCCTCCTCCGTGAAAGGAAAGCCCATGCCTGTCTCGTTCCGCTCCACCATCATCGCGCTGCTCGCCGGCCTGCTGCTCGCTGCCTGCAGCCCGAGCGAGGCCGACCAGCGCAAGGCGTTCATCGCCTTCCTGCAGACCGATGTACTGTCGAAGCCCGGCGTGCGCCTGCCCCGACCGGACGCGGAAAAGCAGAAGAGCTTTGGCGAATACGCCGCGCATTACGCGATCATTCCGCGCTTCCACGACCGGATGAACGAGTCGGTGGCGAAGCCGATGCAGCAGGCGCTCGCTGGCGCGATGCCGCGCTCGATCGAGGAGGTGGTCAATCGCAAGGCGGATCTTGCCGCAGTGCGGGCGGGCTTCGTCAAGATGCGCGAGGCGCTCGATGCCGCCACCGCCGAGGCCGACAAGGAACGCGCGGCGCTGAAGCAGCCCGAGGATCTCGCCCCCGTCTACGGCCAGGCCTATGCCAAGCTGGTGACGCAGCCGGTTGGCACCTTCCGCGAGGTCTTCCCGATCACCGACGAGACCTTCGGCACCATCCTCGCGCTCGCCGACCTGATCGAGGCGAACAAGGCCGTGATCAAGTTCAGCGGCCCGCAGATCCAGATCTCCAACCCGGCCGTCCAGGCCAAGGTGCAGGCGGCCCTCAATGCGATGAACGCCAAGCAGCAGGCGATGAACGCGGCGCAGCAGAAGCTGCGCAGCGCCATGTATGGCGGATAGAGCATTTCCGCGTTTCTCCGAAACGCGGAAATGCTCTATCTATTTGTTTTGACGCATTTTCTTCACGCGAACCGGTGTCCACTTCGCTCGAAAATGCTTTAGGGCTCATTCGGCCGCGAAGAGCATGTCCTTGCGCGGGCGCGGCCCGGTGGCGGGCACATCCTTGATCCCCGCCCGGGCCAGCTTGTCCGGAAGCGGGCCGCCCGTCGTCCAGTCGAGCAGTTCGGCAGTGTGGACCACCGGCGTCGCCGCGCCCTTGTCGGCAAAGCCCTTCGCGAGCTGGGTCATGCAGCCGATATTGCCGGTGGCGACGATGAGCGGCTTGGTCCGCTCGATATTGCCGATCTTGCGCTCGCGCAGCTGGCCGGCGAGCTCGGGCTGGAGGATGTTGTAGACGCCGGCCGAGCCGCAGCAGATATGGCCTTCCGGCACCTCCCTGACCTTGAAGCCGGCCTCGCCGAGCAGGCGCTTCGGCCCGTCCTTGAGCTGCTGGCCGTGCTGCATCGAGCAGGCGGAGTGATAGGCGATCTGGAAGCCGGGATCGCGAACATGACGCAGCTCGAGCGTCTCCGCGAATTCGGTGATGTCCTTGGCGAGCGCGGAGACCTTGGCTGCCTTCTCGGCATAGGCCGGCTCGTTGCGGAACATGAAGCCGTAATCCTTGATCGTGGTGCCGCAGCCGGAGGCGGTGATCAGGATGGCGTCGAGTCCCTCGACGTCGATCTCGGCCGTCCAGGCGTCGATATTGCGCCGGGCGAAGGCGAGCGCATCATGCTCCTGGCCCATATGATGGACGAGCGCGCCGCAGCAGCCCTCTCCCTTCGGCAGCACGACCTCGACGCCGTGGCGGGTCAGCAGGCGGATCGTCGCCTCGTTGATGGCGGGATCGAGCACCGGCTGGGCGCAGCCGGAGAGAATGGCGACGCGCTTCGCACGGGCCTCGCCACCGGCGGCAGGAAAGCTCTGCGGCCCTTCCCAGGCCGAGCGGCCGGGCAGTGACCAGGGCGCCAGCGCGAGCATCGCCTTGAGGCGCTCGCCGACCAGCGGCAGCGCGCCGAGCAGGCCGGCGAAGGGCTTGCCGATCCGGGCAGCCAGCATCGCGGCGCGGAAGCGGTCGGGATAGGGCAGCACCGCCGCGAGCACGCGCCTGAGCAGCCGGTCATGCCAGGAGCGCTGATAGGTCTCCTCGATATGGGCGCGGGCATGGTCGACGAGGTGCATGTAGTTCACGCCCGAGGGGCAGGTCGTCATGCAGGAGAGGCAGGAGAGGCAGCGGTCGATATGCGTCACCACCTGCTCGGTGGCGGGCTTGCCGTTCTCCAGCATGTCCTTGATCAGGTAGATGCGACCGCGCGGCGAATCGAGCTCGTCGCCGAGCAGGAGATAGGTCGGGCAGGTCGCGGTGCAGAAGCCGCAATGGACGCAGGTGCGCAGGATCTTTTCCGAGGCCGGCATGCGCGGGTCGGAGGCGAGACGTTCGGGCGTGAAATTGGTTTGCATGACTTAAGGCTCGCATCCGGTTCCCTCCCCGTCATGCTCGGCCTTGTGCCGAGCATCCACGTCTTGCGACGCGGTTGAAGGGGAGACGTGGATGGTCGGGACAAGCCCGACCATGACGATAAGAGGCGGGTCAAATCCCCGCATACATCCGGCCGGGCTCGAAAATACCGGCCGGATCGAAACTCTGCTTGATGCCGGCGCTGACCCGCATGAGCGGCTCGGAGAGCGGCTCGAAAACCGGGACTGCGGCGCGGACCGCATCGGGCGCGCGCACCAGCGTGGCATGGCCGCCGAGCGGCCTGATCGCCGCACGGATCGCGGCCGCGCCGGCATCGCCCTCGGCGGGAACCGCGAGCCAGACCAGGCCGCCGCCCCAATCGTAGAACCAGCGCGCCTGCGGCACGGCCCTGGCAATCGCGGCTGTGGCGCGCGGACCGTTGCCCGGGGCGAGCGAGAGCCGCCAGACCGCCTCCTGCGTGCCGGCGAAGAAGCTGGCGTCACGGATCTCGGCCCAGAGCGCCTCCGAGGCCGAGCCTTCGCTCTGCTGGGGCTGGCCGTTGCGGCTGAACAGTTCGGCCAGCGCCTTGCCGCGGTAGTCGATCGAGTCGGAAAAATTCTCCAGGCGCAGCACGGTACGGGCATGCTCGGCACCGATGCCGGCCGGCAGATGCGCTGCCGCCATCGGCTCGAAGGGCGAGCCGAGCGCGGCCGAGAGCAGCGCGATGGCGGCATCATCGGCTAGGCCTTGCCAAGTGAGCGTGGCGATGCGCTCCGGCTTGGGCAGCACACGGAAGGTGACCTCGGTGAGGAAGCCGAGCGTGCCATGGCTGCCGGCGACGAGCTTCACCAGGTCGAGGCCGGTGACGTTCTTCATCACGCGCCCCCCCGACTTGATCGCCTCGCCGCGGCCATTGATCAGCCGGATGCCGATCAGCGAGTCGCGCGCGGCGCCGGCATTGATGCGGCGCGGGCCGGAGATGTTGCCGGCCGCGACCGCGCCGATGGTCGGCTCGCCGGTGGTGCCGAGCAGCGGGCGATGGTCCATCGGCTCGAAGGGCAGCATCTGGCCGCGCTCCGCCAAGGTCTCCTGCACCAGCGACAGCGGGGTGCCGGCGCGCGCGGCGATCACCATCTCGGCCGGTTCGTAGAGCGTGATGCCGGTGAGCCCCGCGCTGGAGAGCGTGCTGACGACCTGGATCGGGCGGCCGAGGCCCGAGCGCGTGCCGCCGCCGCGGATGCTGAGCGGTATGCCGGTCGCGACGATGGAGGCGACGACCGCGCAGGCCTGGGCTTCGGTCGTGGGAGTATGGATGGTCACGCGGCGATCCTGCCTTCGAGCGGGAAGACCTTGGCCGGGTTCAAGAGCCATTGGCCGTCGAAGACCGCGCGCACGCGCATCTGCTGGGCGAGGTCCTCCGGGTTGAACTGGACATTCATCAGGTCGCGCTTCTCGATGCCGACGCCGTGCTCGCCGGTGAGGCAGCCACCGACCTCGACGCAGAGCTTGAGGATGTCGTTGCCGGCATCCTCGGCCTTCTGCGCTTCGACCGGATCGTTGCAGTTGTAGAGGATCAGCGGGTGCAGGTTGCCGTCGCCGGCATGGAAGACATTGGCGACGCGCAGGCCATAGCCCTTGATGATCTCGTCCATGCGCCGGAGCACGAAGGGCAGTTGCCCGGTCGGGATGGTGCCGTCCATGCAGATATAGTCGGCGATGCGCCCGGTGGCGCCGAAGGCCGATTTGCGGCCCTTCCAGATCGCGGCCGTCTCCATGGCCGACTTGCTCTCCTTGACCCGCTTGACGTTGTGCTCGCGCGCGATGGCGACGATGCGGGCGAGCTGGGCGTCCATCTCCTCGTCGGAGCCCTCGACCTCGATGATCAGCAGAGCCTCGACATCCATCGGGTAGCCGGCCTTGGCGAAGGCCTCGCAGATCTCGATGGCAGGCTTGTCCATGAACTCCATCGCGACCGGGATGATGCCGGCGGCGATGATCGCGGCGACGGCGGCGCCGGCCTCCTCGCTGGTCGGGAAGCCGAAGAGCACCGGGCGCGCGCCCTCGGCCGAACGCAGGATGCGCACGGTCGCCTCGGTGACGATGCCGAGCTGGCCTTCCGAGCCGACGATCAGGCCAAGCAGGTCGAGGCCGGGCGCATCGAGATGGGCGCCGCCGATCTCGACGATGCTGCCATCGAGCATAACCAGCGTGACGCCGAGCACGTTGTTGGTGGTGACGCCGTATTTCAGGCAATGGGCGCCGCCCGAGTTCATGCCGATATTGCCGCCGATCGAGCAGGCGAGCTGGGAGGACGGGTCGGGCGCATAGAAGAAGCCCTCGGCCGAGACCGCGCCGGTGACGGCGAGATTGGTGACGCCGGCCTGCACCTTGGCGACGCGGTTGGCATAGTCGATCTCGAGGATGCGGTTCATCTTGGAGACGCCGATGACGATGGCGTCCTCCTGCGGGATCGCACCGCCGGCAAGCGAGGTCCCCGCCCCGCGCGGCACGACCGGCACACCCTGCTCGCGGCAATAGGACAGAACCGCCGCGACCTCCTGCGTGGTCGAGGGCAGCACGACGGCGAGCGGCATGCGGCGATAGGCGGTCAGCGCGTCGGTCTCGTAGGGGCGGCGCTCGTCGTCGGAGGTGATCAGCGCCTCCGCCGCGACCAACGGCTTCAGCCCGGCGATGATCTCGTCGCGCCGCGCCAGGATATCGGCCCGCGGAATGGGGAACGCGATGGCGCTCATGCTGGATCTCCTCGAGGCGCGGCGGGGTCAGTTTGCTCATAGCCCGCTCTTTGCCAATAGGTTAGAGCAATTCGAACTCGCTTGCAGCGTGGCTAAAGGCCATGATTATTTCCCAAAGAGAAAAACTGGGGGAAGCATGGACCGGTTCGGCGATCTCGACGTCTTCGCCCATGTCGTCACGGCGAAAAGCATGTCGGCGGCCGGGCGCGAGCTGAAGCTCTCGCCGGCGGTGATCTCGAAACGCATCCGCAGGCTGGAAGAGCGGCTCGGCGTGCGCCTGCTCCAGCGCACGACGCGGCAGCTCTCGCTGACCGAGGCCGGCCAGGGCTTCTACGAGCGCGTCGTCTCGATCCTGGCCTCGATCGAGGATGCCGAAGCCTGGGTTGCGAGCGGCTCGGGTCAGGCGCGCGGGACCTTGCGAGTCTCGGCCCCGACCTCGTTCGGGCGGCTGCATATCGCGCCGCACCTGAAACCCTTCCTCGACGCCAACCCGATGGTCACGGTCGACCTGATCCTGACCGATGCCTTCGTCGACATTATCGGCGAGGGATTCGATCTCGCGGTCAGGATCGCCGACTTGCAGGATTCGAGCCTCGTCGCAAAAAGGCTGGCGCCGAATCATCGCGTGCTCTGTGCGACGCCGAGCTATGTCGCGGAACGCGGCCTGCCCGGCAGCGTCGAGGAGTTGGCCCAGCACACGCTGATCGCCCATAACGCCGACCAATGGCGGCTCGACGGCCCGTCCGGGCCGGTCAATGTCGCCGTCACCGGGCCGCTCAGGACGAATTCGAGCGAGGTGGTGCGCGAAGCGCTGCTCGGCGGCGTCGGCATCGCCCTGCGTTCGACCTGGGATGTCGGGCCGGAGCTCAAATCGGGCCAGCTCGTGCATGTGCTGCCGGATTATTCGGGCGGCAAGCGCGTCGCGGTCTACGCGGTCTATCCGAGCCGGCGGCACATGGAGCAGAAGGTCCGTGTGTTCGTCGATTATCTGGCCGAGCTCTATGGGGCGACGCCGTATTGGGATGCGGGGCTCGATCTTTGAGAAAAGCGCGGGGACCTCCCGCGCCTCACCATCTTGCTGACCTCCAAACAATCGCCGATTGTCCGCCCCCAATCAGGGAGGAAAGAGATGTTCGGCGTGATCGAAGGCACCGGGGTCGAGGTTTACGACCCGCGTTTCCACCGTATCGTGCCGGGCTCGGCGCGGATCGAGCGGCTCTGGACCGGCTCGCGCTGGGCGGAAGGGCCGGCCTGGTTCCCGGCGCATCGCACGCTGGTCTGGTCCGACATCCCGAACGACCGGATGCTGCGCTACGACGAAGCGACCGGCCATGTCGGCACTTTCCGCCAGCCGGCGCGGAACTCCAACGGCAACACCGTCGACCTGGAGGGAAGGCTCGTCACCTGCGAGCACGGCGGGCGGCAGGTGACCCGCACCGAGCATGACGGCTCGGTCTCCGTGCTCGCCAGCCATTGGCAGGGCAAGCGGCTGAACTCGCCCAACGACGTCGTGGTCAAGTCGGACGGCTCGATCTGGTTCACCGATCCCGATTACGGCATCGGCAGCGACTATGAGGGCGACAAGGCCGAGAGCGAGATCGGCCGCTGCAATGTCTATCGCATCGACCCGCAAAGCGGCACGCTCGCGATCGTCGCCGATGATTTCGTCAAGCCGAACGGGCTCGCCTTCGGGCCCGATGAAAATGCGCTCTACATCGCCGATACCGGCGCGAGCCATGATCCGGACAAGGGGCCGCGCCATATCCGCAAGGTCGCGCTGACCAAGGACGGCACGGCGCTCGGCAAGTCGGAGGTCTTCGCCACCTGCACCGCCGGGCTGTTCGACGGCTTCCGCTTCGATGCGACCGGCCGGCTCTGGAGCAGCGCCAATGACGGCGTGCATGTCTATGATCCGGACGGCACGCTGATCGGCAAGGTGCGCATTCCCGAGACCGTCGCAAACGTCGCCTGGGGCGGGCCGAAGCTGAACCGCCTCTTCATCTGCGGCACGACCTCGCTCTACGCGGTGATGACGCATACCAACGGCGCGACCTGGCCGAAGCGGTAACAGCAGCTGCAGCTGAAGCGGCCGATCACAGTCGGTTCATCGGCTGGTGTCTGGCATACCGCTTGCTGACGAAGGAGCATCGTCCTCAAAGGGTGCTCCTTCATGTTCAAACGCTTGGCAGTATCGGCGTTCCTCGCCTTATCCTTGACCAGCTGGGCCAAGGCGGAATCGGTCGTCCGCTACGGCATCTCGCTGGCCGACATCCCGCTGACCTCCGGCCAGCCCGATCGCGGCGCCGGCGCCTACAAGTTCACGGGCTATACGCTCTACGACCCACTGGTCGCGTGGGAGATGGATGTCGCCGACCGACCGGGCAAGCTGGTGCCGGGGCTGGCGACCGAGTGGAAGGTCGACCCCGCCGACCCGACGAAATGGCTGTTCACGCTGCGCGAGGGCGTGACATTCCACGATGGCAGCGCCTTCGACGCCGACGCGGTGATCTGGAACCTGGAGAAGGTGCTGAACGAGAAGGCGCCACATTACGACCGGCGCCAGTCGGCCCAGGTGAGGCCGCGCCTGCCCTCGGTCGTGAGCTACCGCAAGATCGACGGCAAGACCGTTGAGATCACCACCAAGGTGGTCGATTCCTTCTTCCCCTATCAGATGCTCTGGTTCCTGGTGTCGAGCCCGGCGCAATACGAGAAGCTCGGGCGCGATTGGGACAAGTTCGCCCAGCAGCCTTCGGGCACCGGCCCGTTCAAGCTGACCAGGCTCGTGCCGCGAGAGCTGGCGGAACTCAGCAAGAACCAGGACTATTGGAACAGGAGCCGGCTCGCCAAGGTCGACAAGCTGGTCCTGATCCCGATGCCCGAGGTGCTGTCGCGCACCAACGCGCTGATCTCCGGCCAGGTCGACCTGATCGAGACCCCGGCCCCCGACACCGTGCCGCAGCTCAAGTCGGCAGGCATGAAGATCGTCGAGAACGTCACGCCGCATGTCTGGAACTACCATCTCAGCGTGGCGCCCGGCTCGCCCTGGACCGATGTGCGCTTGCGCAAGGCGATGAACCTCGCCATCGACCGCGAGGGCATCGTCGCGCTGATGAACGGTCTCGCCAAGCCCGCCGTCGGCCAGGTCGATCCGGCGAGCCCCTGGTTCGGCAAGCCCTCATTCTCGATCAAGTACGATCCGGAAGCTGCGAAGAAACTGGTTGCCGAGGCCGGCTATTCCCCGGCCAAGCCGCTGAAGGCCACCTTCGTGATCGCGCAGGGCGGCACCGGCCAGATGCTCTCTTTGCCGATGAACGAGTTCATCCAGCAGAACCTCAAGGATGTCGGCATCGAGATCGAGTTCAAGGTGGTCGAACTCGAGGTGCTCTACACCCATTGGCGCAAGGGCGCGAAGGACGAGATGAATGCCGGCATCACCTCGAACAACATCGCCTATGTGACCTCGGACCCGCTCTACGCGATCATCCGCTTCTTCCATTCCAGCCAGGTCGCGCCGACCGGGGTGAACTGGGGCACTTACGCGAGCCCGGTGGTCGATGGCTACCTGAACGAAGCGATGAAGACCTTCGATGTCGCCAAGCAGGACGAGCTGCTGGCCAAGGCGCATGCGCAGATCGTCGACGACGCGGTGCTTGTTTGGGTGGTACACGACACCAACCCGCATGCGCTCTCGCCCAAGGTGAAGAAGTTCACGCTGGCGCAGCATTGGTTCCAGGACCTGACCACGCTCGGCGTGGACTGAGCGAGTCCGGCAATTTCACTCCGTCATCCCGGCGCTCCGCTTTGCTTCGGCCGGGATGACGTTGAGGGTGAAAGCAGCGACGATGTCGCTGATGTTCCGTCGCAATACGAGGGATAAAGACGCGCTAGATCGCCGCGCGTCCTTCCGTACGCGAAATGGCGATCTATCCCTTTGATCTGGCATCGGATTTGCCCGAAAAGTGGATTCCACTTTTCGGTCCGATGCTCTAATCCTTCGCCGGCGGCTCCGGTTTCATCCAGGCCAGCAGGAAGGGCATGGCGAGACCGAGCACCATGAACCGCGTCAGATGGTGCGCGCCGACATAGAGCGGATCGAGCCCCATGGCGAAGGCGAGCATCGCCATCGCCTCGAGCCCGCCGGGCGCGAAGGCCGCCATGGCATTGGCATAGGGCACGCCGGCGAGCCAGGCCGCCGGCCAGGCGAAAGCGAAGGCGACGATCATCGAAACGGCAAAGCCGCCGATCGCCAGCGGGAACAGCGCGGCGAGCTCGCCGCGCTTGAGGTTCGAGACACGCCCGCCCATCGCCGCCCCGAGCATGATCATGACCGCGGTCGCAATCTCCGGCGGCAAGGTACCCTGGATCACGCCCGAACCATGCAGGATCGAACTCGACAGGGTCGCGCCGAGGATGAAGGGGGCGGTGATGCCGAGCCGCTCGAAGACGAGCCCGGCAAGGAGGCCGCAACCGAGCGCGATCGTGGAATCCTGGAGGCTGGCGATCGCGACGGCCGGCGGAGCGCCGGTCCCGCCGCCGCCAGAGAGGGTCATGATGCTGGGCAGCACCGCGACCAGGACGAGGATGCGGAAGAGCTGGATCGCGGCGATGCGGCCGATATTGGCGCCCTTGGACTGCGCCACGGCGATCACGGTCGAGAGCGCGCCGGGGGCGGCGGCGAGCAGCGAGTCGATCCAGGACCAGCGCGCGACATAGCGCAGATAGGCTCCGGTCGTGACCATGATGGCGACCATGCCGAGCAGCAGCACGAGCAGCGAGCCCGGATAGCGCGCCGTCGCGGCCAGCGCCTCCGGCGTCGCCGAGGAGCCGATCAGGGTGCCCGACATGACCATGGTCGAATCGAACCAGGGCTTGCGCAGGTCCGGCAGCCGCGTGGTGACGCCGAGGACGGAGACCAGCAGCATCGAGCCCGAAAGCCAGGCGGCGGGCACGTTGAGCAGCGTGAACAGCGCCCCGCCGATGGCGGCGCAGCCGATGACGAGGGCCTCGCCCGAAAGCGTCCTCAGCCGATAGGGAATGAAACTCGGAATGGCCATGTCTTGCGGGGGACGCACCGGCACGGCGCGGGATGAAAACGGATGGGCGTTCAATGAACGCCCTGCCCGCCCCGGTCAAACGGCTTGCCGCCCCGCGCACGCAGGGCGGCCTTGCGTGAAGGTCACACTGGCGTCGTTCAGGCCGCGAGCGCCCGCTGCAGCCGCGCCACGGCCTCGGTCAGGTCCGAGGCCTTGCGGGCGAAGCAGAGGCGCAGGCCGGTCTCGCCGCCCGGGCCGAAGGCCGTGCCCGGCGCGAGGCCGACATTGGCCGTGTCGACCAGCTCGACGGCGAGCGCGCGCGAATCGACCCGGCCATCGACGCTGAAGAACTGGTAGAAGGCGCCGTCCGGCGCCGAGAGCGAGACGCGGTTGGTCGCCTTCAGGCCCTCGGAGACGATCTTGCGGCCCTGCGCAGCGCGGGCGATCTGCTCGGCGACGAAGGACTCGCCCTCGTCGAGCGCCGCGACGCCGGCGCGCTGGATGAAGACCGGCGAGCCCGAGGTCGAATACTGGATCAGGTTCTCGATGATCTGGCCGAAGGCGGGCGGCGCCTCGATCCAGCCCATGCGCCAGCCGGTCATGGCCCAGTTCTTCGAGAAGGTCTGGAGGAAGAGCACGCGATCCTCCTCCTCCATCACATCGTGGAAGGAGGCGGCGCGCGCCTCGCCATTATAGATGAAGCGGCCATAGATCTCGTCGGCGACGATCCAGATGCCGTGCTTGCGGGCGAGCGCGAGCAGCGCCGCCATCTCGTCCCTGGTCGCGGTCCAGCCGGTCGGGTTGGCAGGCGAGTTGATGATCAGCGCGCGCGTCCTCGGCGTGATCGCGGCCGCGAGCTTGTCGAGATCGAGCGTGAAGCGGCCCTGGTCGAGATCCATCGGCACGCAGACGGCCTTGGCGCCGCCGACCTCGATGGCCGCGACGAAATTCGGCCAGGCCGGGGTCGGGATGATCAACTCGTCGCCGGGGCCGGCGAGCATGCGCACCGCGATCTGGACCGACTGCATGCCCGAGCCGGTGACGAAGAAGCGCTCCGCCGAGAAGGGCTGGCCGTAGAGGCGGGTGTGGTATCGGGCGAGCGCCTCGCGCAGTTCCGGGATGCCGCGCTGCCAGGTGTAGAAGGTCTCGCCGTCGAGCAGCGACTTCTGCGCGGCGCGCATGATGAAGTCCGGCGTAGGCAGGTCGCCCTCGCCGACCCAGAGCGGAATCAGCCCCGGCCTGAGCCGGCCATGGTTCATCACCTCGACGATGCCGCTCTCGGGTGCATTGCGGGCCTCAGGCCGCAAATCGGCGATCAGGCCTTCGCCCGGCAGCGTTGTCGTCATGGAGCTCGCCCTCATGGTTTACTGCCTCCCCTTTAGCCGAAGCCGGCGGCGGGAGGCATGAAATCACGAGATCGGGTCGATCTGTCGCGCTGATGAATCGACCGCGACGGATCGACGAAACGTCACATCGGCCGCTGCTTCAGCAGGTCGCGGATCTCGGCGAGCAGCAGGACATCGTCCGGCTTGGGCTTGGGCGCGTCGTCCGTGACCTTCTCGGCGCGCCGTACCCGGTTGATCAGCTTGACCACGAGGAAGAGCGCCACCGCGATGATCACGAAATTGATCCCGACGGTGATGAAGTTGCCATAGGCGAAGACGGCGCCCTGCTTCTTGGCATCGGCGAGGACCGGGCTGGTGACGGCGCTGTTCAGGCCGAGGAAGTAGTTGGAGAAATCGAGACCGCCGATCGCACCGAAGATCGGCATGATCAGGTCGCCGACCAGCGAGTCGACGATCCTGCCGAAGGCCGCGCCGATGACCACGCCGATGGCGAGGTCGAGGACGTTGCCCTTCATTGCGAATTCTTTGAATTCCTTCAGCATTCTCGGCCCCTTCTCTTCGAACGGTCGGCTTCACGGCTGCCCGGCTGGCAGCGGCGATAGCGCAGGCTAGTGGAGAGCGACGCAGGTTAGAAGAGCGAAGCGGACGAATTGGTTCCTGTTTTCACCGGCAATACTTGCAGGTGCCGCGGCGCCGGCGCGGTTGTTCCGCCGCTCAAATCGGCCTGTGGTCCAAGGAGTTAGCCACAGGCACCGGCCGAAAGCCGCATCGCGCTCGCCAAGTTCCTGCGCTAAGCTTTCGGCCATGGAGACAAGATGATCCCCACCTGGTCCGTCATTCTGGCCGCGCTCGGCTATCTCTGCGTGCTGTTCGCGATCGCGCATGTCGCCGACACCTCGGGCCGGCGGCTGATGACCGGGCGAGCCCGCACCACGATCTATGCGCTGGCGCTCGGGGTCTATTGCACGTCCTGGACCTTCTACGGCTCGGTCGGCTTCGCCGATAGCGCCGGCTTCGACTTCCTCGGCATCTATGTCGGGCCGATCCTGGTCATCGGACTCGGCCATCGCTTCGTCGCGCGGATCGTCGAGATCGCGAAATCCCAGAACATCACCTCGGTGGCCGATTTCGTCGGCGCGCGCTACGGCAAGAGCGAGCGCGTGGCGGCGCTGGTCTGCCTCGTCGCCGTCATCGGCGCCCTGCCCTATATCGCGCTGCAATTGAAGGCGGTCGCCAATTCGCTCTCGGTCTTCCTCACCGCGACCGGCGGACGGGCGCTGACGCCGGACGTGCCGGTGTTGAGCGACCTCGCCTTCCTCGTCGCCATGGTGCTCGCCGGCTTCGCTTGCGCCTTTGGCACCAGGCATATCGACGCAACCGAACATCAGGACGGGCTCGTGCTGGCGATCGCGGCCGAATCCGTGGTCAAGCTGATCGCCTTCCTCGTGCTGGGATTCTTCGTTGCCTATGGCCTGTTCGACGGCGCCGGCGACCTGATCGCCAAGGCGTCGAAGCCGCCGGATGGCGGACTGCCGATCTGGGACCGGACCTCGAGCTGGCCGATGTTCCTGACGCTGACCCTGCTCTCGTCCTGCGCCTCGCTGCTGCTGGCGCGGCAGTTCCACATGACGATCGTCGAGAATCGGGATGCGCGCGACGTGCGCCGTGCCGCCTGGATGTTCCCGCTCTACCTCATCCTGATCAATCTCTTCGTCATGCCGCTCGCCATGGCCGGCGAGCTGCTGATGCCAGGCCCGGACATCGACCGGGACATGACCGTGCTGCTGCTGCCGCTGGAGCACGGCGCCGGATTGCTGGCACTGCTCGTCTTCATCGGCGGGCTCTCGGCCGCGACGGCGATGGTGATCGTCGCCTCGGTCGCGCTGGCGATCATGATCTCGAACCATCTCGTCATGCCGCTGATGGTGCGGCTGCGCGGCCTGCTCACCGACCCGGACCGTGCCACGGCGACGCTGAAACAGCGCAGCAACGGCACGATGGGCGGCGACCTCGGCTCGCAGGTCGTGGTCATCCGCCGCCTCGCCATCCTGCTCGTGATCCTGCTCGGCTATGCCTATTACCGCGCGGCGGGCGAGGCGGCGCTGGTCTCGATCGGCCTGCTCTCCTTCGCGGCGACGGCGCAGATCGCGCCCGCGTTTTTCGGCGGATTGCTCTGGCGGCGCGGCACGTCGCTGGGCGCTGCGGCCGGGCTGATCGCCGGTACCGTGACCTGGACCTACACGCTGCTGATCCCGAGCCTCGCCCATCCCGACAGCGTCTGGAGCGACGTGGTCGAGAAGGGCCCGCTCGGCATTCCCGCGCTGCGGCCGGAGGCGCTGTTCGGGCTCGACCTGCCGGCGCTGCCGCATGGCGTGCTCTGGAGCCTCGGGCTCAACATCGTCTGCTATATCGGCTTCTCCCTGCTCAGGCCCGCCAGCGCGATGGAACGGCTGCAGGCCAATTCCTTCGTCGAATCAGATCGCGCCACGATGGCGCAGTCCTTCTCGCTCTGGCGCTCGAGCGTCACCGAGGCCGAGCTGCAATCGACGATCGGCCGCTATCTCGGCCAGGAGCGGACGCAGCGCGCCTTCGACAGTTTCACGAACGGGCGCGGCGAGGCGCCGAACAGCAATCGCGAGGCCGATATCCATATGCTGCGCTTCGGCGAGCATCTGCTCTCCTCGGCCATCGGCGCGGCTTCGTCGCGGCTCGTGCTGTCGCTCCTTCTCAAGCGGCGCAACCTCTCGACCGAGGCCGCCTTCAAGCTGCTCGACGACGCTTCGGCGGCGCTGCAATACAACCGCGACATCCTGCAGCACGGGCTCGACCATGCCGGCCAGGGCATCACCGTGCTCGACCGCGACCTGCGCATGCTGGCCTGGAATCAGGCCTTCATCGAGCTCTACGACTTGCCGCAATCGCTGGTGCGCTTCGGCACCGGGCTCGACGAGGTCGTGCGCTACAACGCGGCGCGCGGCGCCTATGGCGACGGCGAGCAGGACGAGCTGATGGCGGCGCGGCTCGAGAGCTTCGTCAATGATCGCGAGCCTGTGCGGCTCAAGCTCTATCCCTCGAAGAAGGTGATCGAGATCCGCTCCAACCCGCTGCCCGATGGCGGCCTGGTGACGACCTATACCGACATTACCGAATCGGTCGCGGCGCATGAGGAGCTCGAGCGCACCAATGAGAGCCTGGAGCGGCGGGTCACCGAGCGCACCGAGGAATTGCTGCGCGTCAACACCGAGCTGCAGCGCGCCAAGGGCGCGGCGGAGGAGGCCAACGCCTCGAAGACGCGCTTCCTCGCCGCCGCCAGCCACGACATCCTGCAGCCGCTCAACGCGGCCCGCCTCTATGCCACGGCGCTGGTGGAGCGCGATCGCGCCGGAGCGAGCCCCGAGCTGGCGGAGAATATCGACGCCTCGCTCGATGCGGTCGAGGAGATCCTGACGGCACTGCTCGAGATCTCGCGCCTCGATGGCGGCGCGCTGAAGCCGGAACTGACCGGCTTCCGGCTCGACGAACTGATGCGCCAGCTCCAGCGTGAATTCGAGCCGAGCGCCCAGGAGAAGGGCCTCAAGCTGATCTTCGTGCCGAGCGGTCTCACCCTGCGCTCGGACCGGCGCCTGCTCAGGCGGCTCTTGCAGAACCTGATCTCGAACGCGATCAAATATACGCCGAACGGCAAGGTCCTCGTCGGCTGCCGCCGGCGCGGCGGGCAGGTTTCGGTCGAGGTGCTCGATACCGGCCTCGGCATCCCGCAAAGCAAGCAGCGCACGGTCTTCCGCGAATTCCAGAGACTCGACCAGGGCGCTCGCATCGCGCGCGGGCTCGGGCTCGGGCTCTCGATCGTCGAGCGCATCGCCCGCACGCTCGACCACAAGCTGACGCTCGTCTCCGCCTCGGGCCGCGGCACGCGCTTCGCGGTGCTGGTGCCGCGCGCCTCGCCGCTGCCCGCGATGGCGACCAGCTCCACGCCGCGCCAGGCACCGGCAGGCCAGCTCGCCGGGCTGCGGCTGCTGGTGATCGACAACGAGCCGACCATTCTCGACGGCATGCGGCTCCTGCTCGAGGGCTGGGGTTGCCAGGTCTCGACCGCGCCGGGCCTCGACGAGGCGCTCGCCATGCTGAAGCCCGGCAGGCAGCCCGATGTCGTGATCGCCGATTATCATCTCGACCATGGCGACGGCCTGAGCGCGATCGCGGCGCTGCGGGGGCGGACGAACTCGTCCCTGCCCGCGATCCTGCTCACCGCCGACCGCTCGCCGCAGGTGCGGGAGACGGCCGCCGCCTTCGATGTCCATATCCTCAACAAGCCGCTGAAGCCCGGCGCGCTCCGGGCGCTGCTGGCGCAATGGCGGGCGACGCGGCTGGCGGCGGAGTAGCTCCGCCCCCCGTCATTGCGAGCGCAGCGAAGCAATCCAAGGAGCGGCCGGGCGCCCAGTCCCCCTAGATTGCTTCGTCGCTGCGCTCCTCGCAATGACGACGTTCAGCGCTCCGCCGCCCCCGCCTGCCTCATCGTCTCCTCAGCGGCGAGGAAGGCTGCGACCTCCGGCGTGTGCGGCGGGCTCTCGGCGTCCGTGCCCAGCTCGCTCATGATGCGCGCGACCGGGACATAGCTCTTGGCCTTGCGGTCGTAGAGCGCGGCGCGCACCAGTGCGACGGCCGCGACGATCTCGGCCCCATCGCGGCCGCGGCTGATGACACGGTGCTGCATTACCAGCCAGTTCTCGGTCCAGCACAAGATCGCGGTCTCGATTTCGAAGGCGCGGAACAGCCTGAGCTCGCGCCGGAAGCGGATCATGCCGGCATTGACCACCGGCACCCAGCCCTCGCGCAGCACGGTGCGCCAGAGGCCGCTGCGCAACATCAGATCGGTGCGGCCAAGATCCATCAGGCTCCAGTAGCGGCCATTATTCATGTGCAGGCTGGTGTCGAGATCGTGGAACCAGACCCGGAACGGCAGCAGGGAGCACCCGAAAGGCGGCACGAGCCGTGGCCGGAATGGCGTCGTCACGAGCAGCCAAAGCAGGCGGAACCAGAGATTCATGAGGGCCTCCGCACGGGGGATGGTTCACTTGTAAACATGTGCGCGCGCTTGGCCATATCATCGACATCGACTCGCGCTCTAACCCGGCTTAAGCCGGCCTTGCCGATCAACGGGGACAGCCCATGCCCACGCTCCATGTCTCATCCCTGTCGAAGCTGCATGAAACCGTGGCTGCCGTGCGCGCGAGCCATGTCGTGACGCTGATCAACGCCAACACCGTGGTCGAGCGGCCGCTGGGCATCAGCGCCGAGCGGCATCTCTTCATCGGCATGTCCGATATCGTGGCGCCGATGGACGGGCATATCCTGCCCGGCGAGGAGCATGTCGACCGCCTGCTGCGCTTCGTCAGGGAGTGGGATTGCGCCGCGCCGATCGTGATCCATTGCTGGGCCGGCATCAGCCGTTCCACGGCCGCCGCCTATATCACCGCCTGCGCCCTGCGGCCGGACCGTGACGAGGCCGAGATCGCGCTGGCCCTGCGCGGCGCCTCGCCCTCGGCGACGCCGAATGCCCGGCTCGTCGCGATCGCCGACCAGATCCTCCGGCGCGGCGGGCGCATGAAGCAGGCGATCGAGAGCATCGGCCGTGGCGCCGATGCGTTCGAGTGCACGCCCTTCCGCGTCGATCTCGATTGAGGCCGGCGCCTGCTTGCGGCATCGTGCCGGCGCCATGCCGCGCACCACGACTCCCCCCGCCATCGAGATCGGCCTCGCCGCCGCCATCGTCGCCTTCAGCGGCGGCCAGCCGCATATCCTCACGGCCGAGACCGATGATGGCGACGCCACGCCCGGGCTGCCCTACGGCCCGTTCGACCCGCTGAAGCACCGCACCTTCGAGATCGGCCTGCGCGCCTGGGTGGCCGAACAGACGGCGCTTTCGCTCGGGTATGTCGAGCAGCTCTACACGTTCGGCGATCGCGGCCGGCAGGCGGAAATCCGCGTTACCGGGCCACATGTCGTCTCGGTCGGCTATCTTGCGCTGACGCGGGCGCCGACGCTCGCGGCCCATGCCGCCTTCCGCCCCTGGTACAGCTTCTTCCCCTGGGAGGATTGGCGCGCGGGGCGCCCTGCCGTGCTCGATGCGGTGCTCCTGCCGCTGCTCTCGGAATGGGCGCAGGACAAGGCGGCGGAGCAGGCGGAGCAGGACCGGCGCGCGCTCTCGCGCCAGCAGCGCCTCGCGACCTGCTTCGGCGTCGGCGGCGCGCCCTGGGACGAGGAGAAGACGCTGGAGCGCTACGAACTGCTCTACGATGCCGGGCTCGCCTATGAGGCGCTGCGCGACCGGAGGCCGGAGGCGCTCGACCATGCGCCCGCACTCGGCCAGGCGATGCGCTTCGACCATCGCCGCATCCTGGCAACCGCGATCGGCCGGCTGCGCGCCAAGCTGAAATACCGGCCGGTCGTGTTCGAGCTGATGCCGGACGCCTTCACGCTGACCGCACTGCAGAACACCGTCGAGGCGATCTCGGGCCGGCATGTCCACAAGCAGAATTTCCGGCGGCTGGTCGAGAGCGCCGCGCTGGTCGAGCCGACCGGGACCATGACCCGGACCGCCGGGCGCCCGGCAGCGCTCTTCCGCTACCGGCGCGAGGTCATTGCCGAGCGGCCCGCGCCCGGCCTGCGCGTCGGCGGCCGCACGATGGGCGCAGTGTAGAGCACGTCCGCGTTCTTCCAAATCGCGCAGCCTCAGGCGGCGAGCTCCGGCGGGCAGGCCGGCATCTCGCGCAGGAAACGGTAGCGGCCGTCCTGCTTGATGGCGGCCAGGTTGTGTGAGATCAGCCCTTCGGGCCGGATGATCTCGACGCCGACATGGTCGCCGTCGAAGTCGAGCACGGCGAAGCCACAGCGCGCATCGCCCTCCAGCCCGCGCTCGCCCGCAAAGGCGGTCGAGGGCACCCAGAGATGGCGCAAGCCATCGATGGGGCGGTCGCGATACTTGTGCAGATGGCCGCTGATGACCAGCCGGATATCGGCGCGGCAGAAGCGCTGCACCAGCTCGCCGCGCGGCGCCGGGCAGAGCGAGGCCGGGCTCGGCAGCGCCTCGTCAGGGCTCTCGACGAAGAGCGGCTTGTGCATGACGAGCCCGACGCGATCGCCCTTGGCATCGGCGAGCATGGCGTCGAGCCAGTCGTTCTGCTCGGTCTCGCGGGCGAGGCCGGAGCCGAAGAGCTGGGCGTTGACGCCGAGCAGGGTCCAGCCGTCGAAGCGGAAGCGCCAGCGGTCGGGCCCGATGGCCTTGTCCCAGCGGGCGAGGCGCGCCTCGTCGACGAGCTGGTTCGGGTCCTGGCCCGGCGGCTCGTCGCCGATATCGTGATTGCCGGGGAGCGGCAGCACCGTGCCCGGCAATGTGGCCAGCGCCCTGGCGGCGAAGTCCATCTCGGCATCGCTGTCGGGTCCGTCGATGCAGAGATCGCCGTTGACGATGGTGCAGGCGGCGTCGAGCCGGCTGGCGGCGTCGCGAGCGAGCAGCCAGTTCGGCCAGAAGAAGCCGTGGGTCGGGGAGAGGTGCAGGTCGGAGAGGACGACGACGCGGGTCATGCGAAGCTCAGGTTGAAGGGGCGGAAATCCATGTAGTAGAGCGGGTAGTGGCTCCACCTCACATTGCGGCGCTTCGCGAAGTACTCGCGCGCCTGATAGAGGATCAGCGCCGGGGCCTCCGCCTCGAACTCGTCGAGCAGGGCGAGCCAGAGCCGCTTGCGCTCGGCCGGTTCGGTCGCGAGCCGGAGCTCATCGCTGATCGCGTTGAACGTCACGGGCTGCCAGAAGCCGCTTTTCTGCGTCGAGTAATCCTTCGACAGGTTGACCATCAGCCCGCCGCCGAGCGGGTCGGGAAAGCGGAAGGAGACCGAAATCGGCCTGACATCGGCGCCCGGGCGAACCAGCTGGGCGATGTTCTCCATGGTCTCGAGCCGGCTTTTGACGCCGACCGCTTCCCACATCTGCTGGATCACCTGCACGGCGAGGTCCATCTGCAGGTAGTAGCCGGGCGTGATCCGGATCACGATCTCCTCGCCCTTGTAGCCGCCTTCGTTCAGCAGCTTGCGCGCGAGATCGGGATCGTAGACCTGGCCGCGACGGCCGGCGTCGTAATATTCGCCAAAAGCCGGCGTCTGCAGCGCGGCCATGCGCTGGAATGTCGGCCCCCAGAGCGCCTTGCCGATCGTCTCCATATCGACGGCGTGGTTGAGCCCACGCCGGACGCGCGCATCCGCCACCACCGGGTTCCGGGTGTCGTAATAGAGGATATGGGCGAGATCGAGCACGACATCGACGCCTTCGAGCGTCGTGCTGCCCTTGAGCGTCTCGGCCTGTTCGGGAAGCAGGTTGGTGACGAGGTCGAAATCGCCCGCCTGCAATCCGGCGAGGCGGCTGGAAGCCTCGGGCACGACGATGAGGACGATCTGGCGCGCGGCCGGGCGGCCCATCCAATACTCGTCATGGCTTTCGAGCACGACGCGCTGGTCGCGCTGGAAGGAAGCGATGCGATAGGGGCCGCTGCCGACCGGTCGCTGGCGCATGCCGGCGAGCCCATGCTCGTTGTAGAACTTCGCCGAATGGATCCAGCCGCCATAGGCGGCGAGGCGCTGCGGCATGACCACGTCGGGCGTCGCGGTCCTGAACAGGACGGTATCGCGCCCCTCGGCCTCGACCGCAGTGAGATGGCCGAAATTGACCCGGCCCTCATGGTGCTGCACCTGCTTGCCGTACATGCGCTCCGGCGAGAAGGTCGAGAGCACGTCCTCGGCCGAGAGCACGCTGCCATCATGCATGCGCACGCCGTCGCGGAGCCTGGCCTCCCAGGTCAACGGGTCGCGCTGCCTGAGCGAGGTCGCGAGATGCGGCAGCAGGTGCTGGCCGCCCTCGGCCGCCTCGCGATTGAAGTCGCGACGCCAGAGCGTGTCGAAGACATTGTAGGTGGTCCGCAGGCCGACATTGGAGATCGCTTCGAACGGCTCGAGCGTCGGCGGCAGGGCCTGCACGGCGATGCGCAGAACGGGGCGAGTGTCGCTTTGCGCCCGCGCCAGCCGCGGCAACAGGGCGGGCGCGGCGATGCCGGTAGCAAGAAGGTTTCGGCGGGTGAGCATGGCGGGCGCTCCTTCCGGGAGCGTTCCATGATCCCCGGCCGTTACAGGGGCATGACGCCCTGCAAGCGGTTCCCGGATGTGATCGACCGAATCCGGCTTCTCAGCCCGAGCCGGACGCGAGGCGCGGTGATTTTGTGCAGACGCAAGGGCGGTTGGCACGCATATCAGCGCGACCGCGCGCGTTTGACGCAGAAAATTGCTTGCGCTCGGCCAAATTTGCGACGATCCATCGCCAAACTTCGTTCAGGCGCCAGAGGCCATGACCATCGAGCTCGATTCCCGCGACCGCACGATCCTGCGCATCCTGCAGACCGACGGGCGCATCACCAATTCCGACCTCGCCGAGAAGGTGCACCTCTCGCCATCCGCCTGCCTGCGCCGGGTGCGGCAGCTCGAGGAAAGCGGGCTGATCCGCGGCTATGCGATGATGCTCGACGACAAGATCGCCGGTTTTCCCGGAACGGCCTTCGTCTTCGTCACGCTCGACCAGCAGGGCCGCGCCTCGCTGGAGAGCTTCGAGCAGGCGGTGCAGAGCCTGCCCGAGATCCTCGAATGCCACCTGCTCGCCGGCGCGCATGACTATCTGATGCGGGTGATCTACCGCGACAGCGCCGATTTCGAACGCATCCACACCGACATCATCACGCAATTGCCGGGCGTCACGCGCGTGCAGTCGACGCTGACGCTGCGGACGATCAAGAAGACCTCGGCGCTGCCGGTGTGAGCGCAGACCATCGATCCAAGGGACCGAGACGACGATGACCTATAAGGTCTGGAAGGTGAACGGGTACCTGAAGGACGGAAGGCATGTCCTCAAACCTATTGCGGTCGGCGCCAGGGGCCTCCCAACCTTCCGGTTGCCGATTGCAACAATCATCGACGATCTGGAGGGCCTTGAAGCCTTCACGCGGCGCATGCTCGACGAAGAACCAGCTCGAACGGCTGATGAAGAGGAGACGACCGAAGCGATTCGGCAGGTGTTTCGAGCCCTTCGCATCCGTTCTTGGAAAGCGATGTATAGAGATTGTGCCGCTTATGACATCGTGAGAGTTAAGTCCGGTGTCGCGTTTTCTCGACTCAAGCGTGATCCCAAATATGGAGGCTTCGGCGGCGACGACAGCTACCCGCCAGTGCCAGTCGACCTTGCGACGCCTGGCCAGCTCGGTTCACTAATCAGGCACGCGTTTTATTCCTGATGAACAGCCCCCGGCTTGCCCCAGGCGCACTGAGCGCCGATAACGAGCCCCCAACGGGAATCGCCGACCTTGACCGACACCAAGACCAATACCGATATCGCCGCCCTCCCTTTCGAGGAGGCGTTGAAGCAGCTCGAAGCGATCGTCGCCCGGCTCGAGCGCGGCGACGTGCCGCTCGAGGAATCGATCGATATCTACACCCGCGGCGAGGCCCTGAAGGCGCGCTGCGACGCCCTGCTGAAGCAGGCCGAGGCGCGTATCGAGAAGATCACGCTCGGCGCCGACGGCAAGCCGGCCGGAACGGCCCCGCTCGACGTCGACAGGTAGGCCCGCCCGGCCGCTTCAAGCGCTGATAGCGGTCCCGAGCACCGTCTCGACCAGCCGCGCAACATATTGGACCGCCGGATCGCGGTCGTTGCGCCTGTGCCAGGCCACATGCAGCGGAAAGCCCGCAACCGGAATCGGTGGCTCGAAGGTGACGAAATGCTCGCCAGCCTCCGGTGGCAGCGTCCGGCTCGGCAGCAGCGCGATCAGGTCGGAGCCGAGCAGGAGCGGCGGAACCAGCAGGAAGCTTGGCACCACGAGCCCGATGCGCCGTGACCGGCCGAGCGCGGCGAGCGCCTCGTCCAGCGCGCCAAAAGTCTCTCCGCGCCCTGAAATCAGGATATGGCGATAGGCGAGCCAGCGCTCGAGATCGAAGCTCTCGGCAGCAGGGTGCCCCCTGCGCATCGCCACGACATAGCGCTCCTGCAACAGCTCCTTGCGAATGAAGTCCTTCTCGACGGTGGGAAAGACCGAGACGGCGAGATCGGCATTGCCGCGCGCAAGGGCTTCGAGCGCCTCCGCGGCGCCATGCCAGGGCAGCAGCGCCAGCGTGATGCCCGGGGCAGCCTGCGCCAATTGCGCATGGAGTTCGCCGGCCAGCAGCGCCGGCGGGAGGTCGGCCGTCACCATGCGAACGGTCTGATGCAGCGTCGACAGATCCGGTGCCGGCGGATCGATCAGCGCCGTCATCTGCGCCAGCAGATCCTTGATCGGCTCCTGCAAGGATTGCGCCTTCGGCGTGAGCAGCATGGTGCCGCGGCCGCGCTCCAGCAAGCGATCGCCGAAAAGGTGCCGGCAACGCTCGAGGGCGCTCGACGCCGCCGGCTGCGACAGCCCGACCCGCTCCGCCGCGCGCGAGACATGAGCCTCGTCGAGCAGGGCGTCGAGCACGACGAGCAGGTTGAGATCGACGGATCGCAAATTCATAGGATGGATAATACGATATATCGATCATCCATTGGAATAATTTCCAGGGCGGCCGCACCCTTTGTCCATCGCAAAGGAGGTCGCCATGACGAATACCCTGATCCTGCTCTTCCACCCGGCCTATGAGCGCTCGCGCGCCAACCGCGCTCTCAGCGAGGCGGCCGCCGGCCAGCCCGGCGTCACAATCGTCGACATGCAGGCGCTCTATCCCGATGGCGCCATCGACACCGATGCCGAGGTCGCGCGGTTGATCGCCGCGGACCGGATCGTGCTGCAATTCCCGGTGCAATGGTATTCGACGCCGCCGCTGCTCAAGGGCTGGCAGGATGCGGTGCTGACGCGGATGTTCTACGTTGCCTACGAGAGCGAGGGCCGGCTGATCGAAGGCAGACCGCTGATGATCGCGGCCTCGGCCGGCAATGTCCCGGAGGCGTATACGCCCGCCGGCCAGAACCGCTTCCCGCTGCGCGAATTGCTGCGGCCGCTGGAGGCGACCGCATATCGCTGCGGGCTGGTCTGGCAGGAGCCGTTCCTGATCTACGCCGCGCACAAGGCCGATGCGGAAGCCCTGCAGGTAGCCGGCGAGCACTATGCCCGCCGGCTCGCAGGCATGGGCTCGCAGGCTGTCAGGCGGTCGGAGCCTGCGCCTTCTGACGCGTGAAGGCCCTGAGGATCGCCGCGCCGAGCGCCGATTTCAGCAGGCCGCCGAGCAGGAAGGGCGCGACGCCGGCCAGCAGCGCCCGCTCGAACCCGATCAGAGTCGCCAGCCAGGCGGCGCCGATCACCAGGCAGAGCGCATTGCCGAGCAGCATCGCCGCGAAGGCCAATGGCAGGTTGCGGCCGTTCCAGCCGCGCTCCGCCAGCCAGCCGACCATGGCTGCGACGATGGGGAAGGCGAAGAGATAGCCACCGGTCGGCCCGGCAAAATGCGCCAGACCGGCGGCGCCGTTCGAGAGGACCGGCAGTCCGGCCGCGCCTTCGATCAACCAGGCGATGATGGTGAGAGCACCCAGGCGCCAGCCGTAGAAGGCGCCGATCAGTGTCACAGCCAAGGTCTGCATGGTCACCGGAACCGGCACCATCGGCACGCTGATCCGCGAGGCC
Organism: Allobosea sp. BK604; assembly: GCF_004341515.1. Lineage (GTDB taxonomy): Bacteria > Pseudomonadota > Alphaproteobacteria > Rhizobiales > Beijerinckiaceae > Allobosea. Next base: position 187,356 of record NZ_SLZF01000014.1, on the reverse strand, counting down.
AGTGCCAGAACGAGGGTTCCGAGCAGCACCGCCGCCAGCCGCACCGGCAGCGAGCGGCTGTCGAGGGCAAGCGGGCTGAATCCCGGACGGGGCGAAGCATAGCTGATTTCAGTCATATCGATCTCCATCGCAAATTATAGATAATTCTATCACGCGATCTACAATCGACTCCACAGAATGGCGGGAATTGCAAGAGGAAGCGGAGACGGCCCTCAGAGCATTTCCGCGTTTCACCGAATCGCGAAAATGCTCTATCCCTTTGTTTTGACGTACTTTCTTCACGCGAACCGGTGTCCATTTCGCTCGAAAATACTCTAGCCGACGATCGCGAAGGCCTCGCGGGTGGTACCGGTTGCGGAGGTGACGGGCCGGCGGCCGATGCGCTGGACATGGCGGGCCAGGATCGTGACCGCCGCCTCGGTCTGGCCTTCGCGCAGCGCCGCCAGGATCGCGCGGTGGTCGTGCTCGGTCGGCGCCTCCCATTCCGCCCGCCAGGCCGAGAACAGGAATCTGGCGCTGGCCGCGTGCAGATCGTCGATCGCGGCGAGCAGGCGCGGCATGGCGCAAGGCGCCAGAAGCAGCCGGTGGAAGCGGCGATTCGCCTCCTCCCAGGCGCCGACATCGCGGGCCTTCTCGCTGGCGCGCGTCGCATCCTCGGCCTGATCGAGAATGGCCCGGGTCAGATGCGGCGCGGCCTGGCGCAGCGCCAGCGCCTCCAGCGCGGCCCGCATCTCGGCCACCTCGCGGACCTCGCGCAGGTCGAAAGCGGCGACGCGGACGCCACGGCGCGGCTCGCTGATCGCGAGCCCCTGCGCCTCCAGGCGCTGGAAGGCCTCGCGCACCGGAACATGGCTCGCACCGAACTCGGCCGCGACATGGTCCTGGCGCAGCCGCGCGCCAGGTTCGAGCGCCCCGGAGATGATGCGCTCGGCCAGGACACGGCTGATGCGGATCGCGAGCGTATCGGTTTTCTCTTTGGCCATATTTTATAGATAATTTCAGCCACCTCAGCTGTCGAGCATTTGAACCGCTCGAAACCGGCTGCGGCACAGGCGAGGCTTGCCCGGGCGTGCGCTTGCGTTCAGGCTCCGGCCATCCTGCCAGGAGTGCCCCATGTCCCAGTTGCCAGACCATGATCCGATCCCGGGCGATGCCCGGTCCTGCCAGGCGATCGAGCAGGTGATCGTGCCGCGTGCCCGCGACCTCGGCGGCTTCTCGGTGAGGCGCGCCCTGCCCTCGATCGGCCGAAAGATGGTCGGCCCCTTCATCTTCTTCGACCAGATGGGGCCGGCCGAGTTCCTGCTCGGCGAGGGCATCGACGTGCGCCCGCATCCGCATATCGGGCTCTCGACCGTGACCTATCTCTTCGACGGCGAGATCATGCATCGCGACTCGCTCGGCACGGCGCTGCCGATCCGGCCCGGCGCGGTCAACCTGATGACGGCCGGGCGCGGCATCGTCCATTCCGAGCGCACGGCGCCGGAGGAGCGGCTGAAGGCGCCGAAGCTCTACGGCATCCAGACCTGGCTCGCCTTGCCGACGACGCATGAGGAGGTCGCGCCGGAATTCGTCCACCACGCCGCGCCGGAGCTGCCGCGCATCGTCGGCGAGGGCAAGCGCATCAGCCTGATCATGGGCTCGGCCTATGGCGAGAGCTCGCCGGTGAAATTCCCGTGGGAGACGCTCTATGCCGAGGCCGTGCTCTCGCCCGGCTCGATCCTGCCCTTCGATCCCGACTATGACGAGCGCGCCATCTATATCGTCTCGGGCAAGGTCGACATTGCCGGCGACGAGTTCGGCTCCGGGCAACTCCTGGTGTTCAAGCCCGGCGATCGGATCTCGATCCTCGCCATCGACCAGAGCCGGCTGATGCTGATCGGCGGCGAGCCGATGGACGGCCCGCGCCATATCTGGTGGAACTTCGTCTCCTCCTCGAAGGAGCGCATCGACCAGGCCAAGGCCGAGTGGAAATCCGGCCGCTTCGACACCGTGCCCGGCGACGAGAGCGAGTTCATTCCGCTGCCTGAGGGGTGAGTTCTCCTCCCGGCATCGCCTGCAAACCCGGCATCGGCGAGGCCAGAATCGCCAGGGTCGAGAGCGCGAAAAGCGTGACGGGCAGCCAGATCGCGGCCTGCAGCCCGAGCGATTCGCCGGCGAGGCCGCCCGCCAGGGCGCCAAGCGGGCGCATGCCATACATCGCGGTGGTCAGCGTCGCGCTGACGCGGCCGAGCAGGGCCTGCGGCGTCACCGCCTGGCGCAGGCTGGTCTGGGTGATGAACCAGAGGATCGGGCCGAAGCCGAACAGGAAGAAGGCGACGGCCAGGGCCTGGGCGCCGAGCCCGGCAGGAGCGAGCGCCAGCAGCCCCGCGCCGAGCAGCGACGAGGCCGGGCCGAAGACGAGCAGCACACCGGTCGGCAGCCGTGCGATCAGGGTCGGCCCGCAGAGCGCGCCGAGGACGAGGCCGGCGCCATAGACCGAGGAGGCCAGACCGATCGTCTCCGGATTGAGCAGCAGGATGCGCGCGGCATAGGGCGCGAACAGCGCCATGAAGGCGAAGAAGGCAAGGTTCCAGCCAATGGCGCAAAGCGCGATCGGCCTGAGATAGGGATGGCTGATGACGAAGGCGCCACCCTCGGCGATGGCGCGGTGCAGCTTCTGGCGCGGCGGCGCGGCGGGGCGCTCGGCCGGCAGGCGCAAGGCATTGACGAGCAGGAACAGGCCGGCGGCGGCGCAGATGCCGAGCCCGAGCGAGCCCGCGCCACGCGCCACGGCCCAGCCGGCGATCAGCGGCGAGGCGAGGCTCAGGCAGGCGCGGCCGAGTTCGAGCCGGCCATTGGCGCGCGGCAGCTCGGCGACCGGCACGAGGCGCGGCAGCAGCACGAAGATCGAGAGCGCCACCACGACCGGCCCTGTCGCCGCGACGAAGGTCGAGAGCGCCAGCGCCCAGCCGATATGGCCGGAGGCCAGCAGAACAGTACCCGCCAGCGACCCCGCCACCATCAGGCCGCCGCCGGCGAGAATCAGCGAGCGCGGCGCGATCCGGTCGGCCAGCACGCCGGCCGGCAGCGAGACCAGCAGCCAGGCGGCCGATTGCGCGGCGACCAGGAGCCCGACGAAACGGGGCGTCGCGCCGGCCTGCGTGGCGGCGAGCGTGATCGTGTCGAGTGCGAGCTTATCGGCGAATTGCGCGATGATTCCGGTCAGAAGCAGCGCAAAAACCTGTGGCGAGGGCATGATCTTGATCCGTGTTTCCGAGCTTGCCCGGACGGTCTCATGAGTTCCTGCACGGCCCCACCCGATTCCTGCCTCGTAACCATGCGACATCACTACGGTTTGCCAGCGCCCTCCGCAGGCTTTATTCGAGGTTGAGCAGCTTGATGAAACGCGTTGCCGAGATCGTGCCCCGCCCCGTCACCCCTCTCCTCGATCAGGTTTCGACCCCGGCGGATCTGCGCCGGCTCGACGATGCGCAACTGCGCCAGCTCGCCGACGAGCTCAGGGCCGAGACGATCGACGCGGTCTCCGTCACCGGCGGCCATCTCGGCGCCGGCCTCGGCGTGGTCGAGCTCACCGTGGCGCTGCACCATGTCTTCGACACGCCGCGCGACCGGCTGATCTGGGATGTCGGCCACCAGGCCTATCCGCACAAGATCCTGACCGAACGGCGCGAGCGCATCCGTACGCTGCGCCAGCCGGGCGGGCTCTCGGGCTTCACCAAGCGCAGCGAGAGCCAATACGATCCGTTCGGCGCCGCCCATTCCTCGACCTCGATCTCGGCCGGGCTCGGCATGGCGGTCGCGCGCGACCTCGCCGGCAAGGCCAACAACGTGGTCGCGGTGATCGGCGACGGCGCGATGTCGGCCGGCATGGCCTATGAGGCGATGAACAATGCGGGCGCGCTCGACTCGCGCCTGATCGTCATCCTCAACGACAATGACATGTCGATCGCGCCGCCGACCGGCGCGATGTCGGCCTATCTCGCCAGGCTCGTCTCGGGCCGGACCTACCGCTCGCTGCGCGAGATCGCCAAGCATCTGGCCGACCACCTGCCGCGCTTCTTCAAGGACAAGGCGCGCCGCACCGAGGAATTCGCGCGCGGCTTCTGGACCGGCGGGACGCTGTTCGAGGAGCTCGGCTTCTACTATGTCGGGCCGATCGACGGGCATAATCTCGACCATCTTCTGCCAGTGCTGCGCAATGTCCGCGACGCCGAGCAGGGGCCGATCCTCGTCCACGTCGTGACGCAGAAGGGCAAGGGCTACGGCCCGGCCGAGGCCAGCGCCGACAAGTACCATGGCGTCGTCAAATTCGATCCGGTCACCGGCCAGCAGGCCAAGGCGCCGGCAAACGCGCCGAGCTATACCAGCGTCTTCGGCAATGCGCTGATTAAGGCGGCACGCGAGGACGAGAAGATCGTGGCGATCACCGCCGCGATGCCCTCGGGCACCGGGCTCGACGCATTCGGCAAGGAATTCCCGAGCCGGACCTTCGATGTCGGCATCGCCGAGCAGCATGCGGTAACCTTCGCCGCCGGCCTGGCGACCGAGGGCTTCAAGCCGTTCTGCGCGATCTATTCGACCTTCCTGCAGCGCGCCTATGACCAGGTCGTCCATGACGTCGCCCTGCAGAAGCTGCCGGTGCGCTTCGCGCTCGACCGGGCCGGGCTGGTCGGCGCCGATGGCGCGACCCATGCCGGCGCCTATGACATCGCCTATCTCGCCTGCCTGCCGGACATGGTGGTGATGGCCGCGGCCGATGAGGCCGAGTTGACCCATATGGTCGCGACCGCGGCCGCCTATGACGAGGGGCCAATCGCCTTCCGCTATCCGCGTGGCGAGGGTGTCGGCGTCGAGCTGCCGCAGCACGGCGTGCCGCTCGCGATCGGCAAGGGCCGGATCGTGCGCGAGGGCACGCGGGTCGCATTGCTCTCGCTCGGCACGCGGCTGGCGGAATGCCTCGCGGCGGCGGAGTTGCTCGGCCAGCGCGGCCTCTCGACCACCGTCGCCGATGCCCGCTTCGCCAAGCCGCTCGACGAGGCGCTGATCCTGCGTCTCGCACGCGAGCACGAGGTTCTGGTCACCGTCGAGGAAGGCTCGATCGGCGGCTTCGGCAGCCAGGTCCTGCATCTGCTGGCACGGACCGGCATGCTCGATAGCGGGCTGAAGATCCGCACGCTGACCCTGCCCGATCTCTACCAGGACCATGACAAGCCCGAGGCGATGTATGCCGCCGCCGGGCTCGATGCCGCCGGCATCGTGCGCTCGGTCGAAGGCGCGCTCGGCGCTGCGGCTGCGGCCAAGCGGGCCTGACCCGCCCTCGCCCCCTGGAGCATTTTCGAGCGAAGTGGACACCGGTTCGCGTGAAGAAAATGCGTCAAGACAAAGGGATAGAGAATTTTCGCAATTCGGAGAAACGCGGAAATGCTCTATGAAGAGCCGGGCCGACCAGCTCCTCGTCGAACGTGGCCTGTTCGAGAGCCGGGCGCGGGCCCAGGCCGCGATCGCGGCCGGGCTCGTCACGGCCAATGGCGCAGCCGTTCGCAAGGCATCGGAGATGCTCGCCGATGATGCCGAGATCACGGCGGAAGCGCCGCACCCTTACGTCTCGCGCGGCGGCCTGAAGCTCGCGGCGGCGCTCGACGCCTTCGGCTTCGACCCCACGGGCAAGATCTGCATCGATATCGGCGCCTCGACCGGCGGCTTCACAGATGTGCTGCTGAAGCGCGGCGCGGCCCATGTCTATGCTGTCGATGTCGGGCGCGAGCAGCTTCACGCCAGCCTTCGCGCCGACCCGCGCGTCACCAGCCTGGAGGCTCAGGACATCCGGGCTCTGCCAGCCGATTCGATGGCGGAGGCCCCGGCCCTGGCCGTGATCGATGTCAGCTTCATCTCGCTGAAGCTCGTCCTGCCCGCCGCCGCGACGCTGCTTGCGCCAGGGGCCTGCATCGCCGCGCTGGTCAAGCCGCAATTCGAGGCCGGGCGCGCCGCACTCAAGAAGGGCGTGGTCCGCGATGAAGCCATCCATGAGCGCGTCTGCGCCGAGATTGCAGCGACGATGGCAGAACTCGGCTTCCGGGTGAGCGGGCCGATCCCCTCGCCGGTTGCCGGCGGTGACGGCAATCGCGAGTTCCTGCTTGGAGGGCAGAGGCGTTAAGGAGCTTCGGCGTTTCCCCTAATCGCGAAAATTCTCTATCTATTTGTTTTGACGCATTTTCTTCACGCGAACCCGCATCCACTTCGCTCGAAAATGCTCTATCTATTTGTTTTGACGCATTTTCTTCACGCGAACCGGCATCCACTTCGCTCGAAAATGCTTCTAGTGCACGAAAGCCGCGTCGATATCGTCCTGGAGGCGGCGCGGCGCGCATTCGGACATGTCGATGCGGCCATTGGCGTTGATGAACTGCGTCGCGCGGCTGATCAGGCTGCGCAGCGAGGCGCTCGCGACCTCGATAATGGCCGGAATATCGTCGCGGTACTCGTCATCGTCCAGCAATGCCGTCACCGTGGCGACGAGCCGGTTCATCGCCTGGCAGATATCCTCGAAGGAGCGCCGATTGCCCGGTGCGAGCGCCTCATAGGCCGCCAGCGCGGCCTCCGAGCAGCGCAGCTGCGACAGGCGGAAATGCTCGCGGTAATCGACCGCCCGCCAGGTCCTGAGCTCGGCGACGACCTCGGAATCCATCGCCGCCAACTCGAGCAGCATCAGGGCTTCGCCGTAACGGTTGAGATAATCGGTCGAGAGTTGCGGCGTTTCGGCAGCAGACCATTCATCCGCGGCCATAGCGGGCGCTTTCATCGCGGAGCACGGTCATCGGGAAGCCTCAGAGACGCCGGGACTATGGTCTTGGAAACCCCAATAAAGTGTTGATCTTGATGCGGAGCATTGGCACATCCTGCCGCCATGTGCGGACGCTTCGCCATCACCCTGCCCCCACAAGCAATGCGTGAGGCGCTCGACTATCTCGAGCAGCCGAATTTTCCGCCGCGCTACAATATCGCGCCGACGCAACCAGTGCCTGTGGTCCGGCTTCACGAGGGCGCGCGGCAATTCATCCTGATGCGCTGGGGGTTCATCCCCGGCTGGGTCAAGGACGCCAGGGATTTTCCGCTGGTGATCAATATCCGCAGCGAGAGCGCCAGCGAGAAACCGTCCTTTCGTGCCGCGCTGACGCGCCGGCGCTGCCTGATGCCGGTCGACGGCTTCTACGAGTGGCAACGCTCCGGCAAGGAGAACCAGCCCTATCTCTTCCGCAGGCCGGATCGCGGCCTCTTCGCCTTCGCGGCGCTATGGGAAACCTGGCATTCGCAGGACGGCTCGGAGATCGACACGGTCGCGATGGTGACCAGCCCGGCCAATGGCCTGATGGCGGCGGTCCACCATCGCTGCCCGGTCATTCTCGACCCGGCACAGTACGATGCCTGGCTCGATCCGGCCGCGACGCCCGGCGCCATCCGCTCGCTGATGAAGCCGCCGCCCGACGATTTCCTGGACATGCTCGCGGTCAGCCCGGCGGTGAACAAGGTCGCCAATGACGGGCCCGAGGTGCAGGAGCCGTTCGATCCGGCGAAAGCCGAGGCAAGGCCTGGTCCTGCCAGGGCGCCAGCCATGCGTTCGCGGCGGGGCGGCAGCGACGATAGTCAGGGCAGCCTGTTCTAGCGGCGAGGGCCTTGCTGCGCTTACTCTCCCCCGGCCCGAAGCCGCCGAAGGATAAGCCGATGCATGGCCGCCGCCCGACGATCAGTTCCCTCCACGGCATGGTCGCCGCGGCGCATCCGCTGGCGGCGCAGGCCGGCGCGCGCCTGCTGGCCAATGGCGGCAACGCCTTCGACGCCGCTGCGGCGACCGCCGCGGCGCTGAACGTGGTCGAGCCGTTCATGTCGAGCCTGTGCGGCATGGGCTTCGCGATCATGTGGGTCGCGGCCGAGAAGCGCGTGCGCGTGCTCGATTTCGTGCCGCGCGTGCCCGAAAGCTTTCCGCTGGAGCGCTTCAGCCAACGTTCTGATCTCGAGCGCGGCGCACTTTCCGTCGCCCCGCCCGGCAATCTCGCCGGCTGGTGCGAGCTCAACCGCAGCTATGGCAAGGCCTCGCTGGAGGCGATCTTCGCGCCGGCCATAGCTCTCGCGCAGGACGGCTTTCCGGTCGCCGAGTTCGGCATCACGGAGTTCAACGAACAGATTCCGCTGCTGCGCGAGCGGCCCGATCTCTACGGGCATTGGGCGAGCAACTACCTGCCCGGACACGAGGAGCGCATCGCGCTCGGGCATATCCTGCGCCAGCCCGATCTCGCCGGCACGCTCAGGGAGATCGCCGCCAAGGGGCCCGACTATCTCTATCGCGGCGCGCTCGGCGAGACGATCACGGCGCATCTCAGGGCGATGGGCGGCACGCTCGCCATGGCCGATCTCGCCAGGGTCGCGCCGGTCTGGCGCGAGCCGCTGGCGATCAGCTATCGCGGCCGGCGCGTGCATGTGCCGCCGCCGCCCTGCGAGGGTTTCCAGTTCCTGCTGACGCTGCGCATTCTCGAGGGCTTCGATCTCGGCAAGCTGGAGCCGAACGGTGCCGAGCATCTCGATATCGTCTATCGCGCCATCCGGCTCGCGGCCGGCATCCGTATCGCCCATAACAATCCCGACCCGGACAAGCTCGGCGAGCTCCTGTCGGACGCCTCGGTCGAAAAGCTGCGGGCCCGCTTGCGCGACAGCCGGCCGATCGAAGCGCCGACCGAGCAGTGGATGCCGCAAGCGCCTGCCGGCGAAGACCCGGCGCATACGACCTCGTTCTCGATCGCCGATCGCGAGGGCAACCTGATCTGCGTGACGCAGAGCATCGGCAGCCCGTTCGGCAGCGGCGTCGTCGTGCCCGGCACGGGCCTCACGCTCAACAACTTCCTGTATTGGGCCGATGTCCAATCCGGCAGCCCGAACCGCTCCCAGCCCGGCAGCGAACTGCCGATGTGCATGACGCCCAGCCTCTCGACATTGGACGGCACGCCGGTGCTGGCGCTGGGAACGCCCGGCAGCTACGGCATCATGCAGACGCAGGCGCAGGCCATGGTGCAGCATCTCGATTTCGGCCTGCCGCTGCAGCAGGCGATCGAGGCGCCCCGCGCCCGGCTCTGGGACGGACGTGCGATCGAGGTCGAGAACCGGATCGCGCCGGAGACGATCGCGCAGCTCCAGCAACTCGGCCATGAGATCAAGCCGTTCGATGCCGGCTGGACCATGCGCGTCGGCGGCATGCAGGCCGTCGCGGTCGACCCGGCTACGGGCCGCCTGACCGGCGCGGCCGATCCACGCCGCGACGGTTATGTCGCGACGCCGTGAGCGTTAGCGCATCGGACCGGATATCGTATCCGGTCCGATGACCCAGCTCCTTGTTTTCGCATCGGCTTTTCCCGAAAACCGCAATCCACTTTTCGGACCGATGCGTTAGAGCACGGCCCCAGGGTTCAGGATGCCCTTGGGGTCGAGCGTCGCCTTGAGCGTGCGCATCAGGTCGAGCTCGACCGGATCCTTCACGCCCGGCAGCAAATAGCGCTTCAGCCGGCCGATGCCGTGCTCGGCCGAGATCGAGCCGTGCATGTCGGCGACGATGGCGTGGACCTCGTGGTTGATCTCGTCCCAGCGGGCGATGAAGGCCTCCTTGTCGGCGCCGATCGGCTGGCTGACGTTGAAATGGATGTTGCCGTCGCCGAGATGGCCGAAGGCCACCGGCCGGCAGCCGGGCACCATCTCCTCGACCTTGGCGATGGCGCGCGCCAGGAATTCCGGCGTGGCATGCACCGGCACCGAGATGTCGTGCTTGATCGAGCCGCCCTCGAAGCGCTGCACCTCGGAGAGCATCTCGCGCAGCTTCCAGAAGGCGCCGCGCTGCTCCAGCGAGCCGGCGAGCGCCGCGTCGGTGATCAGCCCCTTCTCCAGCGCATCGCCCAGGAAGGCCTCGACGGCATCGTCCAGCCCCGAGGCCGACTGCGCCGAGACCTCCATCAGCACGTACCAGGGCGAGGGCTCTGAGAGCGGGTCGCGCGTGCCGGGCGCATGGCGCAGCACGAATTCCAGGCCGACGCGCGGCATCAGCTCGAACGTGGTGAGCGTGCCGCCGGCGCTCGCCTTGGCGGCATTGAGCAGCGCAAGCGCCTCCTCCGGCCCCGGCAGGGCGAGGAAGGCGGTGGCGCGCGCCGCCGGCAGCGGGAAGAGTTTCAAGACCGCGGCGGTGATGATGCCGAGCGTGCCTTCGGCGCCGATGAACAGGTCCTTGAGATCGTAGCCGGTATTGTCCTTGCGCAGCTGGCGCAGCCCGTTCCAGATCCGGCCATCGGCCAGCACGACCTCAAGCCCAAGGCAAAGCTCGCGGGCATTGCCATAGGCGATCACTGCAGTGCCGCCGGCATTGGTCGCGAGATTGCCGCCGATCGTGCAGGTGCCCTCCGAGGCGAGCGAGAGCGGGAACAGGCGCCCGGCCGCCTCGGCCGCTTCCTGCGCGCGCTGGAGCGTGAGGCCGGCCTCGACGATCATCGTGTCGCCATCGGTATCGACGGAGCGGATCTTGTCGAGGCGCTGCAGCGACAGGATCAGCTCACGGCCCTCGGCCACCGGGATCTGGCCGCCGACGAGGCCGGTATTGCCGCCCTGCGGCACCAGCGGCGTGCCGGTCTCGGCCGCGAGCTTGACGAGCGCCGCGACCTCCTCGGTCGAGCCCGGGCGCAGCACGGCGCGCGCCTTGCCGCGGAAGAGATCGCGCCATTCCTTCAAGTAGGGCACCATGTCGTCGGCATCGGTGACGATGTTCTTCGCGCCGATGATTCCGGCGATACGGTCGAGGATATCGGCGCTCATAATGCCTCCGGCAGTCAATTCTTCCTGGTGGTCTTGCTCGTCGATGACCGGACGGAAAACCGGTACCCACTTTTCCTGGTCATCGTCTGGCACGCCTGAAGACGCCGACCAGCTCGATATGGGCGGAATAGCGGAACTGATCGACCGGCGTGACGCCTTCCAGCGCATATCCGCCAGCGATCAGAAGCGCCGCGTCGCGGGCGAAGGAGCCGGCGTCGCAGGAGACATAGACCACCGCCGCAAGCTTCGAGGCGGCAATGCGCTTCACCTGCGCCTCCGCGCCGGCGCGCGGCGGATCGAGCACGACGGCGTCGAAGCCGTTCACTTCGTGCTCCAGCAGAGGCCGGCGGAACAGATCGCGCTGCTCGGCCGTGATCGGCTTCAGGCCTTGGGTCGCGCCAGCCGCCTTGAGCAGCGACTGGATCGCCGCCTTCTCGCCCTCGACGGCGTGAACCTGGCAGCGCTCGGCCAGCCGGAAGCTGAACGGACCGCAGCCGGCAAAAAGATCGGCGACACGCTTGGCCTTGGGTATGGCGGCGCAGACCAGCGCGGCGAGGCGCTCCTCGCCCTCCGCCGTCGCCTGCAGGAAGCCGCCGGGCCCCGGCGCGACATAGGCCTTGCCCATGCGCTGCAGCGGCGGGCGGCGCTCGACGATGGTCTCGCCATGCATGGCGAGCCGCGCCAGATCGAGCCGCTCGGCCACCTGCGTCAATGCGATGCGCAGCTTGTCGCCGGCCGGGCCATGGCCGCGGATATCGACATCGAGCCCGGCCTCGGACGCGGTGACCTGGATATCGAGCGGCTTGTTGGAGCTGGCGAGCCGGTTGGCCAGCATCTGCGCCACAGCCGGCGCCCGTTCGAGACCGGGGGCCAGAACCGGGCAGGTATCGACGGCGATGAGATCATGGCTGCGCGCCGCCATGAAGCCGACGATCATGCCGGCATCCTCGCGCCGGGCATGGAAGGTGACGCGGCGGCGACCCGCGCCATGCGCATCGACGAGTTCGGCGACAGGCGCCTCGATTCCGGCGCGCGCCAGCGCGGTCACGACCTGCTGGCGCTTCCAATCCCGGTAGAATTCCGGCGCCATATGCTGCGCCGCGCAGCCGCCGCAGCGGGTGAAGAGCGGGCAGATCGCGGCGATGCGCGATTCGGACGGCGCGATGATCTCGACCAGTTGCGCCCGCTCGCCGTCGCGCACGGCGCGCACGGTCTCGCCCGGCAGCGCATAGGGCACGAAGACCTGGCCCTGCGGCGTCTCGGCAATGCCATCGCCGCGCTGGCCGAGCCGGGCGATGGTGAGGGTTTCGTTCATGGCCAGAGTATTCTTGGCCAGTGTATTCTTGGCGAGAGTATTCTTGGCGAGGGGCATGCGTGCCTTGCTGGTGACCTATTGCGAGCTTTCGCCTATCAGGTCGGGACGAAACAGGGAAATTTCGACATGACCATTCGCCCCAGCGTCATTGAGGCCATCGGCAACACGCCCCTGATCAAGCTGAAGCGCGCCTCCGAGGCGACGGGCTGCACCATCCTGGGCAAGGCCGAATTCATGAATCCCGGCCAGTCGGTCAAGGACCGCGCCGCGCTGTTCATCATCCGCGACGCGGAGAAGAAAGGCCTGCTCAAGCCGGGCGGCGTCGTCGTCGAGGGTACGGCCGGCAATACCGGTATCGGCATCGCGCTGGTCGGCAATGCGCTGGGCTACCGCTCGGTGATCGTGATCCCGGAGACGCAGAGCCAGGAAAAGAAGGACATGCTGCGGCTCGCCGGCGCGACCCTGGTCGAGGTGCCGGCCGTCGGCTACGTCAACCCCAACAACTACGTGAAGGTCTCCGGCCGCCTCGCCGAGGAACTGGCCAAGAGCGAGCCGAATGGCGCGATCTGGGCCAACCAGTTCGACAATACCGCCAACCGGCAGGGCCATATCGAGACGACCGGCCCGGAGATCTGGCAGCAGACCGAGGGCAAGGTCGACGGCTTCACCTGCGCGGTCGGCACCGGCGGCACGCTCGCCGGCGTCGCGATGGCGCTGAAGGGCTTCAACCCGAAGATCAGGATCGCGCTCGCCGATCCGATGGGCGCGGCGCTGCATTCCTTCTACACCACGGGCGTGCTCAAGGCGGAGGGCTCCTCGATCACCGAGGGCATCGGCCAGGGCCGCATCACCAGGAATATCGAGGGCGCGCCGATCGACGTCTCCTTCCAGATTCCGGACGAAGAAGCGATTCCGCTCTGCTTCGACCTCCTGGAGCATGAGGGCCTCTGCCTCGGCGGCTCGTCGGGCATCAATGTCGCCGGCGCGATCCGGCTGGCGAAGGAGATGGGGCCTGGCCACACGATCGTGACCATCCTCGCCGATTACGGCACGCGCTATCAGTCGAAGCTGTTCAACCCGGACTTCCTGCGCTCGAAGAACCTGCCGGTTCCCGAGTGGCTGGTGCGCGACGGCGCTGCGATGAAGGATGTGATGACGCGGGTGATGGCGTGAAGGACTGCGCCGGCAACGCGTGTCAGAACTCGTAGGAAATCTTCAACTTGGCCTGATGGCGGGAGAAGTTGTCGAGATCGAGTGACCGCCCCGGAGCGGCTTGCGATTTTCCCGCGATCTGCGTCGAGAAGGCCGCGGAGATCGACAGGTTCTCGCTGAGCCTGGCGTAAAGGGTCGGGCCGACGAAGACGGCGTGCCCCTCGAAACTGTTCAGTCCGAGCCCGGCATAGGACCGCAAATAGCGGATTTCGCCGCCGACGAAGACGTTCCGGTTGATCTGGACCGCCAGCGCGCCCGACACTCCCACGCGTGAGGTACGCTCGGCCGCAAGGCGGCGTGCCGATGCGACACATGTCTCCAGACTGTCCTCGTCGGCGTCCGGCAGGCAGGGACCGGTCGGAACGCCCTCCAGCGGCTCGGCCTCGCCATTGAACAGGGCATGGCCCCGCGGGCGGAATTTCTCCAGTTCGTAGATCAGGTTCAATCCGCCGAACAGCGTCCCGGGCACGAGCTCGGCATCGAGGGCGATGCGCGCGCCGAGACCCATGCCCCGGCCGCGCTCGCCACTATCGGCGTCCAGAAAACTCAGCTCGGGCTCGACGATGAAGGTCAGGCCAACGGGCGAGCCGGCGCCGCGCTTGACGGCTCGCCATTTCAGCTCGGTCGAGAAGCCGCCGAAACCGCTGCCGCGCCGATTGTCCAGCCCCGGGACGTCACGGATCGAAAAGCCGGTGCCGATCGCGCCGAACTCGATGCTGAGCCCGTCGACCGGCGCGAATGCGAAGGTGCTGCCCAGCGCCCCGGCCCGATAGCGGCCGAAGCGCCTGCCGAATGCAGCTTCCGCGCCCCCGGATATCTCGAACTTGCCCTTGTCCAGGATGCTGGTGCCCTGCGTGAAGCCGAACATGTCCTCGGTTTCGGGCCCCTCGTCGACGTCACCCTCGTCCCTGCGGCCCTCTTCAGCTTCGCCGGCGCCGACCTTGAGGATGTCCACACAGTCGCGGAACTGGCGCTCGCGGGCCTCGCGTTCAGCCCGGCGGAGCGTGCGTTGACGGTCGCCTCGCCGGGTGGGGGTGGAGCGCGCGGCGGCGCTGCGCAGGCGCCCGATACCGGCGAGACATTCGTCGCGATCATCAGCATAGGCCGGGACGGCTGCGACAAGAAGAACGGCAGTCGTTGTCAGGACAAGGCGCATGGCACGACCTCGCGGAAACGATAGGCTGCTCGATTCCCGATCATGAGCACAATTCTGGCGTGCCGCCACCTGAAATCGAGCTTGCTCGAGCCGTCTCGCAGCGACAATCCCAGCTTCCAGACCGTTTCGGATATTTGCGGATGACGTAGCGCCGCCGCGACGCCGGCAGGCAAGCGTTCGCCGACGGGCGTCGTAGATCGAAAGCCCGAATTGTCTTCTGTCCCCAGAATGCCTAAGAGCCGCCGACCTGCCCGGTTGGGACAGGCAATAGTGATCCCAGGGGGATGGGTTTGGACAAAATTGCCCTGGCTACCGGTGTGCTTGGCGCGATGGTCGCGCTTGGGCTTGTCGTATACGTCTTCTGCCGCCAACTGATGTGGCTGACGACCCCGATCGACGCCATTGGCGGCGTGCTCGGTGTCATCGCCAACTGGCTGGTGCTGCTCTGCTGCCTGCTGAGTGCCGGCAATGCGATCGTCCGCTATTCGCTGACGCCGATCCGGAACGTGTTGGCCGATCCGGGCCAAGCCGCCTTCCATCCGCTGCTGACCTGGCTGATGCCGGCGATCGAGGCCTATGGCCTCTATGCCAACGCCTTCCTGGAAGGCCAATGGTACATGTTCGCCGGCATGGTGCTGTTCGGCGCCGCCTACACGTTGCGGGTCAACGAGCATGTCCGCGTCGACCTGCTTTATGGGCTCTATAGCGACAAGGGCCGCCACTGGGTCGATTTCATCGGCGGCATCGTCTTCCTCATGCCGATGTGCATCGTCCTGATCTACTTCACCTGGGGATGGTTCGTTCAGGTCTGGACGCTCGGCGAGCGCTCGACCAATGCCGGCGGCCTGATCCGCTGGCCCGTCATCGTGCTCCTGCCGTTCGGGTTCACCATGGTGGCCGTTCAGGGCTTTTCCGAAATCATCAAGCGCGCGGCCGCGATCCGTGGCTTCCATCAACACGAATACGCTTACGAAAAGCCCCTGCAATGATGGATACGTTTCGCGACAACCTGAGCCCGCTGATGTTCGGCGGGCTGGTCGTCTTCCTGCTGATCGGCTATCCCGCCGCCTTCTCGCTCGCCGCTGTCGGCCTGTTCTTCGGCTTCATCGCGATCGAGATGGGCGTCATCGCGCCGAACTATCTCGGCAACCTGACCTTCCAGCTCTATTCGATCGTCTCGAACGATCTCCTGCTCGCGATCCCGTTCTTCACCTTCATGGGCGCGATCCTCGAGCGCTGCGGGCTAGCGGAGGATCTGCTGGATTCGATCGGCCAGCTCTTCGGCCCGATCCGCGGCGGCCTCTCCTACGCCGTCATCTTCGTCGGCGCGATCCTGGGCGCGATCACCGGTACGGTCGCGGCCTCGGTCATCGCGATGGGCGTGATCTCGCTGCCGGTGATGATGCGCTACAATTACGACATGCGGCATGCCACCGGCGTGATCGCGGCGTCGGGCACGATCACGCAGCTGATCCCGCCCTCGCTCGTCCTGATCGTGCTCGCCGACGTCATGGGCAAGTCGGTCGGCGACATGTACATGGGCGCAATCGGCCCCTCGATCGTCCAGCTCGTGCTGTTCTGCGGCTGGGTGCTGGTTCTCAGCTTCATCCGTCCCGACCATGTGCCGGCGCTGCCGCCGGAGGCGCGGACCCTGAAGGGCTGGCCGCTGCTGTGGAAGGCGATCCGCGGCATCGTCCCCTCTGCGGCGCTGATCTTCCTGGTGCTCGGCACCATCTTCATGGGCCTGGCCACGCCGACGGAAGCCGGCGCCATGGGCGCGGTCGGCGCTATCCTGCTCGCCTGGATGTACCGCACCCTGACCTGGAAGCTGTGCTACCAGGGCATGGCCTCGACCATGCGCCTCACGGCCATGGTGACCTTCATCCTGATCGGCGCGCGTGTCTTCAGCCTGGTCTTCCAGGGCGTCGGCGGCGGCCACTGGATCGAGAGCATGCTGGCGAACATGCCTGGCGGCCAGGTCGGCTTCCTGACCTTCACGATGATCTTCGTGTTCTTCGTGGCCTTCTTCCTCGACTTCTTCGAGATCGCCTTCATCATCATCCCGCTGCTGGCGCCGGTCGCGACCAAGCTCGGCATCGACCTGATCTGGTTCGGCCTGCTGATCTGCGCCAACATCCAGACGGCCTTCATGCACCCGCCCTTCGGCTTCGCGCTGTTCTATCTGCGCGGCATCGCGCCGAAGGAGGTGAAGACCTCCGACATCTACATGGGCTCGATCCCCTGGATCGTGCTGCAGCTGATGCTGGTAGCGCTGATGATCGCCTTCCCGCAGATCGTGACCTATTTCCTGGAAGCGCCGATCAAGATCGACCCGTCCAGGGTCAACGACATCCTGAACAACATCCCGGGCGTCGACGGCGGATTTGGGCTCCCGCCCTTGCCGGGGCAGCAGTAACACGCCAGGGGAGCCAAGCGGACCGGCCGGGGAAGGCCCGGCGCGGGCTGCGTTGACGGGTGGCCCCTTGGGGGCGGCCCGCTCGCGGCCATGGTCGGAAGCAGGCACCGCGGATACCGGCCAAGGCCTATGCGGGTTCCGCACGCACCTTCGGCTTGACGACCGTCGCCAGCACGATGCCGGCGACGATGAAGGCCGCTCCGGCGAGGTCGAAATCGTGCAGGCGCTCGCCGAGGATGAGATAGGCGAGCACGGCGACGAAAACGGTCTGCAGGTAGAGCAGCATGCTGGCGCGGCTGGCGCCGAGGCTCTCGACGCTGCGGTTGTAGAGATAATACATCAGCGCGCCGCCGGGGCCGGCGACATAGGCCAGCGCCAGGAGCCCGTCGGCATGCAGGCTCATGCGCGCGCCGGAGGTCATTTCCCAGAGGTAGAACGGCAAGGCGGCGAGCGCACCGGCTCCGAGCAGCAGCACGACCATCGGCAGCAGCTCGATGCCGAATTTCGAGCGCCGCAGCAGCACGGTGTAGAGGCCCCAGCAGAGCGCACTGCCGACGATCCATAATTCGCCGGGATTGAACTGGAGCCGCAGCAGCATGGAGAGGTCACCGCGCGCGACGATCACCACCATGCCGATGAGGGCGAGCGCTGCTCCGAGCGCCTTGGCCGGGCCGAGAGGCTCGCCAAGCACGAAGCGGGCGAGCACCATCGTCATGATCGGCGACAGCGCCATGATGATGCCGGCGGTCGTCGCGTTGGTATAGTTGAGGCCGGTGAAGATCATGCCCTGGCACAGGGTCAGGCCGATGGCGCCGATCATCACGACCTCGGTCGCGCGCGTTCGGATCAGCGCAAGCATTGCGCCGTGATGGCGATGCACGATCGGCAGCAGGATCAGGCAGGCGAGCGACAGGCGCCAGAAGCAGAGCGCCCAGGAGGGCATCTCGGGAGCGGCCCATTTGGCGGCGATGTAGACGCCGGCCGAGAGAAACCAGCACAGAACCGCCATGGGATAGGCGAGCGGTGTCGCGGCGCCCGCGGGCGCCTTCGCTTCGCCTGGATGAGCTATTGGCAGCGCTTGAATGGCCTGTCCCCCCGCTCGACTAGAGCTTAGCAGGAACCGGCGGCGCGGCGAACAGGAAATACTTGCTTCCCCTACAACCACTTCTTCCAGCGGAAGAACATGTAAGGCAGCACCGCGAACAGCACCATCAGGCCGATCGCCATCGGGTAGCCGAAACTCCAGTCCAGCTCAGGCATGGCCTTGAAGTTCATACCGTAGATCGAGGCGATCAGCGTCGGCGGCATCAGGGCGACCGAGACGACCGAGAAGAGCTTGATGATCTTGTTCTGCTCGATGCTGACCAGGCCGAGCGTGGCGTCCATCATGAACTGGAGCTTGTTCGACAGGAAGGTCGCGTGCTCCTCGATGGCCTGCACGTCGCGGATCGAGGTGCGCCATTCCGGCGAGAAGCCGCTCGTCGCCTTCTTCGGCCGCTTGTAATTGGCCGAGAGGAAGAGGAGCACGCGCTCGATCGAGACCATGCTCTCGCGCACATTGGAGATGATGTGCTCGTATTGGCCGATCTTCTGGATCACCGCCTGATAGGCGCCGCCTTGCTCCACGTCCGACGAGCGGCCGGCGAAGATGCGGCGCGAGGCGTTGTCGACGCGGTCGCCGACGCCGCGCAGCACCTCGGCGGCGCGATCGACGATCGCCTCGATGATGCCTTCCATGATCGCTTCGGGCTGGACGCCGCAGCCGCCCGGCTTGGTGACCCGGTTGAGGAAGATGCCGAAAGCCCCTGGCTCGTCATAACGCACGGTCACGAGCGAGGCCTCGGTCAGGATGAAGGTGACGTCGGCGAGCTTGGGGACGTTGGTATCCGACTGGCAGATCACCCGCGCCGTCATGTAATGCGCGCCGTTCTCGGTATAGATGATCTCCGACGGCTCGAGGTCGTGCATCTCCTCGCGCGTCGGGATCGAGATGCCGAGATGGGCCTCGACCTTCTTGTCCTCGGGCGCCGTCGGATTGAGCAGGTCGATCCAGGCCGAGCCGCCGGGGATCGGCTCGTCCTTGGTCAGCGTGCGATGGATCAGGCGGTCGCCTGTCTCCGGGCAGATGCCGTGGATCAGAAGCATGGCGGCGAGACTTTCAGCGGCGGCGAACATGCCGTTTTGCTGCGGCGCAAGAACTCCAATCCTGCTGCGATGTCAAACCGATGACGCGCTAACCCGTCATTGCGAGGAGCGCAGCGACGAAGCAATCCAGGGGGCGTGGAGCGAGGCCTCCTGGATTGCTTCGCGGAGCCTGTACCCGGGCTTGCCATAGGCAAGACCCGGGTGCTCGCAATGACGGAAAGCGTCTCAAACCCCGCCCTTCACGCCCTGCGGCGGCTTGCTGTCGGCGGGCACGAAGAAGTCCGGCATCAGCGGCACGGAGGGGTCGACGCGATAGCCGGAGAAGTCGGTGACGCCCTCGCCGGCCATGAAGCTGTCGTCGATCAGGAAATGCCCGGAGAACTGCCGGGAGGGCTTGCTGAAGATCATATGGGCGGCGTCGGCCAGGATCTCCGGCGTGCGGCTCGCCTGCACCATCTTGTCGCCGCCGAGCAAGTTCTGCACCGCCGCCGTCGCGATCGTGGTGCGCGGCCAGAGCGCGTTCACCGCGATGCCCTTCGGCGCGAGCTCGCCGGCGAGGCCGAGCACGCACAGGCTCATGCCGTATTTGGCGATGGAATAGGCCAGATGCGGCGCGAACCACTGCGTCTTCATGTCGAGCGGCGGCGACAGCATCAGGATATGCGGATTCCCGGCCTTCTCCAGATGCGGGATCGCGTATTTCGAGACCATGTAGGTGCCGCGCGTATTGATCTGGTGCATCAGATCGAAGCGCTTCATCTCGGTCATCTGGGTGTTGGTCAGCTGGATCGCGCTGGCATTGTTCACGACGATGTCGATGCCGCCGAAGGTCTCGGCGGTCCTGGCGATCGCCTCGGCGACGCTCTGCTCGTCCCTGACATCGACCATCAGCGGCAGGCATTTGCCACCGGCCGCCTCGATCTCGGCCGCGGCAGTGTAGATCGTGCCCGGCAGCTTGGGATGCGGCTCGGCCGTCTTGGCCGCGATGGTGACATTGGCGCCGTCGCGCGCCGCCCGGATGGCGATGGCAAGCCCGATGCCGCGCGAACCGCCGGTGATGAAGAGCGTCTTGTTCTTGAGCGACATGGTCGTCTCCAATCAGCCTGGAATGGTGAACCGGGCCGGCTGCGTGCCGTCCTGGTCGGTGAAGCCATGGGCGCGCGCCAGATCGGCCACGTGCAGAACCTGCCCGGCATGGCGGGCGACATGCGGATCCGCCGCGAGCGCTGCGACGGCGCGGCCGGCATAGAGCGGCGACTCGGTGGTCTCTTCGGCCATGCCTGCGTCTCGCACACGCTCGGTCAGGACATGGCCGGGCGACAGGGCCAGCGCAGTGACGCCGAACGGCTTGAGTTCCGTGCCCATGGCGAGGGTCAGCCGGTTCATCGCCACTTTGGCAAGATCGTAGAAGGCATCGCCGAGATAGGCCGAGGTGTCGAAGCTCACCGTGACGATCAGCCCGTTGCGCATCTGCACCATGGCCGGCGCGACGGCACGCGCCAGCAGCAATTGCGCGTAGACGCCGCTCTCGAAGCTCTCGCCGAGCCGCGCCACCGGCCGGCGCCAGAACGGCGTGCCGAAATTGGAGCCGTCCGGATAGCGCTCGCCATCATAGCCCTCATTGCCGCCCCAGACCGCGTCGACGACGCAATCGAGCCGGCCGAAGCGGCGCAACGCCCAGGAGACCAGCGCATCGACCTCGCGCTCCTGCGTGTGGTCGCAGCGATAGGGATGGCCCTTGCCGCCGATGAGCTCGACCTCGCGCGCCGTATCCTCGAAGGTCTCGAGGCGCTGGTCCGTGCGCGGACCGGCCTCGCTGGAGCGGCCGGTGACGATCACCGTCGCGCCGGCTTCGCCCAGGGCCTTGGCGATGCCACGGCCGAGCCCGCGCGACGCGCCGGCGACCAGGCAGATCTTGTCCGCGAGCGGCTTGATCGGGCTGTCATGTTTCATCGCCAGAAAG
Source organism: Allobosea sp. BK604 (assembly GCF_004341515.1). Lineage (GTDB taxonomy): Bacteria > Pseudomonadota > Alphaproteobacteria > Rhizobiales > Beijerinckiaceae > Allobosea. Next base: position 166,310 of record NZ_SLZF01000014.1, on the reverse strand, counting down.
CCCGCTTTTCTGCTGGCGGCGCGGCGCGTGATCGCCTAGAGCCGCCCTCCCCCGAAGAGCGAGACGAGCCATGGATGCGAGCGAAGTTGCGGCCTGCTGGGAGGCCAATGCGGAAACCTGGACGCGCCACGCGCGCTCCGGCTACGACCGCTACCGCGACGAGGTGAACACACCCGTGTTCCTGGCGAACCTGCCGCCGGTGGTGGGGTCGAGCGGCCTCGATATCGGCTGCGGCGAGGGCTTCAACACGCGCAAGCTCGCGGAGCTCGGCGCGGCGATGACCGGCATCGACATCGCGCCGACCTTCATCCGCCATGCGCAGGAGGCGGAAGCGGCCCAGCCGCTCGGTATCGCCTACCAGGTCGGCGACGGCATGGCCCTGCCCTTCGCGAATGAGAGCTTCGATTTCGCCACCGCCTTCATGTCGCTGATGGACATGCCGGAGCAGCATCGCGTCCTCGCCGAGGCCGGGCGCGTGCTCAAGCCCGGCGGCTTCCTGCAATTCTCGATCCTGCATCCCTGTTTCTCGCCGCCCTATCGCAAGGTGCTGCGCGAACCCGACGGCAGGGTGCGGGCGATCGAGGTCGGCGGCTATTTCGGCGCGGTGCAGGGCGATGTCGAGACCTGGCGTTTCGGCACCGCGCCGGAGCACGAGAAGGCCAAGGTCGAACCGTTCCGCGTGCCGCGCTTCCACCGCACGCTGAGTGAATGGCTCAACCTGATCGTCGCGACGGGCTTTTCCATCGAGCACGTGGACGAGCCGACGGTCGACGCGGCGACGGCCGAGGCCGTGCCTTACCTCGCCGACCTGCGCGTCGGGCCGCTGTTCCTGCACCTGCGGGTGCGGAAGCCGGCCTGAGCCTGAAAAGGCGCTTCTCTCGAGGTTGGCGGGACGCGTTAGCCGCTGCGTGGCCGCTCCTCCGCCGTCATTGCGAGCGCAGCGAAGCAATCCAGACTCGTAGCGCTCGGCGGCCCCTGGATTGCTTCGCTGCGCTCGCAATGACGGTCTTCCTTGCAGACACTGGCTTACCCGCAGGCTCTCAAGAACACCGCCCGCCCGGCCGAACTGCTTCGATGTCGAAATCACGCCGCGAAGACCGCAGCGGCATCCTCGACCGCGCCGGCGCCCTCGGTCACCGCCAGCTCCAGCGCCTGGGCTTCGGGGACGGCGTGCTCGGCGTAGAAGCGGGCGGTGGCGAGCGCGGCCGCGCCGTTCTCCTCGGAGCGCATGGCGAGGGCTTTCTTCGCCAGCCCGGTGCCGCCCTGCGCCAGCGCGAAGAGCTTGAGGTAAGGCGTCGCCCCGGCCAGCGCATCGGCCTGCTTCGCGCCCATCGTCGCCAGCAGCCATTGCGTCGCGCGCTCCAGCGCGTCGATGGCGGCAGCAAGCCGCGCGGCAGTGTGGCCGAAGCCCGGCGTGTTCGCCGCCGCGACCTCGGCTGCGACGCCGCGCATCTCGGCGATCAGCGCCTTGACCGCCTCGCCGCCGGACAGCGGCAGCTTGCGCAGCACGAGATCGATGGCCTGGATGCCGTTGGTGCCCTCGTAGATCGCCGCGATCCGGGCATCGCGCAGATATTGCGCCGCGCCGGTCTCCTCGACATAGCCCATGCCACCATGGACCTGGATGCCGGTCGAGGCGACCTCGATGCCGATATCGGTCGCATAGGCCTTGGCGATGGGGGTGAGGATCGCGGCGCGCTCGGCCGCGGCCTTGCGCCTGCCCGCATCCGTCTCGCGATGCGAACGGTCGAGCGCCTCGGCCAGCAGGTAGGAAATGGCGCGGGCGCTCTGGGTCTTGGCGCGCATGTCCATCAGCATGCGGCGGACATCCGGGTGTACGATGATCGGGCTCATCGGCGCCCCCTTCGGTGCGTCGAGCGCGGTGCCCTGCCGGCGCTCCCTGGCGAAGGCGAGCGCATGCTGATAGGCGCGCTCGGCGATCGCCACGCCCTGGATCGCGACATTGAGGCGGGCATTGTTCATCATCGTGAACATGCAGGCGAGGCCGCGATTCTCCTCGCCGATCAGCCAGCCGATCGCGCCGTCCTTGTCGCCATAGGCCATGGAGCAGGTCGGCGAGGCATGGATGCCGAGCTTGTGCTCGATGCCGGAGCAGCGCAGGTCGTTATGGGCGCCGAGCGTGCCGTCGTTGTTGACCAGATATTTCGGCACGAGGAACAGCGAGATGCCGCGCGTGCCGGGAGGGGCATCGGGCAGGCGGGCAAGAACGAGATGCACGATGTTCTCAGTCATGTCCTGCTCGCCATAGGTGATGAAGATCTTCTGGCCGGTGATGCGGTAGGTGCCGTCGCCGGCGCGTTCGGCCCTGGAGCGCAGCGCGTTGAGGTCGGAGCCCGCCTGCGGCTCGGTCAGGTTCATCGTCCCCATCCATTCGCCGGAGACGAGCTTGGCGAGATAGGTCTCTTTCAGCTCCTCCGAGCCATGGGCATAAAGCGCCTCGATCGCGCCGACCGTCAGCAGCGGGCCGAGGGCGAAGGCGAAGGCGGCCGAGTTCCACATCTCCGTGCAGGCCGATTGCAGCAAAACCGGCAAGCCCTGGCCGCCATAGGTCTCCGGCGCCTGCAGCGAATTCCATCCGGCCTCGGCCCAGGCCCGATAGGCCTCCTTCCAGCCCGGAGGGGTGGTGACGACGCCGTCCTTCAGGGTCGAGCCGTGCTTGTCGCCGACGGCGTTGAGCGGCGCCAGGCGCTCGGCGGCGAATTTCGCGGCCTCGTCGAGGATCGCCTCGCTCATGCCGCCATCGAGCTCGGGCGCGAGCCCGTCACCGATCAGCCCGTCCAGCCCCGCGACATGGCGCATGGTGGCGATCATATCCTCGACCGGGGCGCGATAGCTCATGACCTTCTCCCTGAACGCCTTCGCTGCCGGGCGAACCGCCCTTCGAAGGTCTCGATCCGCCATTGCTGCGTTGACGGCGATGTTAGCGACGAACTATCCCCTTCGCCACGCGCCAGCCTCCCGACTTTCCGCCGATCGTGCACGCGCCAGAATTAGTTTATATATGAACCATTCAACGTCAACCACTTCCCGCGCCACGAGCCGGCTCTCGACCGATGCGGAGGGCATCGCCGAGGCCGCGCGCCTGCTGCGCGAAGGCGGGCTCGTCGCGCTGCCCACCGAGACGGTCTATGGGCTCGCGGCCGACGCGACCTCGGGCAAGGCCGTCGCCGGCATCTACGCCGCCAAGGAGCGGCCGAGCTTCAACCCGCTGATCGCGCATCTGCCGAGTATCGAAGCCGCCAGGCGCGAGGGCCTGTTCGATGCCAATGCGCTGGCGCTGGCGAAAGCCTTCTGGCCGGGGCCGCTGACGCTGGTCGTGCCGGTCTCCTCAGGCTGCACGGTGAGCGAACTGGCACGGGCCGGGCTCGACTCGGTGGCGCTGCGCGTGCCCGCGCATCCGCTGGCCCATGCGGTGCTCGAGGCGGTCGGGCGGCCGATCGCGGCGCCCTCCGCCAACCGCTCCGGCCGGGTCAGCGCGACCAGCGCGGCGCATGCGCTGGCCGATCTCGACGGCCGGATCGACGCCGTGCTCGATGCCGGACCGACCTCGATCGGCGTCGAATCGACCATCATCTCCTGCCTCGACGGCGCGCCGAAGCTGCTCCGCCCCGGCGGCGTGCCGCGCGCCGCGATCGAGGGCGTGATCGGGCGCTCGCTCGTGCTCGCCGGCGAAGCGGGAGCGGCGCCGATCTCGCCCGGCCTGCTCGCCTCGCATTATGCGCCGGCAGCGCAGGTGCGGCTGGACGCGGCGGCGCCGCGCGCCGACGAGGCCTGGCTCGGCTTCGGGCCGGAGCCTGAAGGCTGCACCCTGCCCGCCATCGCGCTCAATCTCAGCCCGACCGGCGATCTGGCGGAAGCCGCGGCCAATCTCTTCGGCTTCATGCGCCGGCTCGACGCGCAGAGGCCGGCGGCCATCGCGGTCGCGTCGGTGCCGGAGCACGGCCTGGGCGAGGCGATCAACGACCGGCTGCGGCGGGCGGCAGCGCCGCGCTAGTCGGCATTGTCCGAAAACCGCAATCCGCTGCGGCCCGATGCGCTGAGAGTGGATGGCTGAGCTTGCAAACGCACCTTGCAATTGCGCAAGATATCGCGTTGCTTTTGGCGTGAGGAGTTCGCGCCGATGAAAGCCAATCTTGCCTGGGACGATTTCAGGCTGGTCAAGGCGATTGCCGACCATGCCGGGCTGACCGGCGCATCGCAGGCGCTCGGCGTCAACCATTCCACCGTGTTCCGCCGGCTCGGCCAGATCGAGGAGCAGCTCGGCCTGCCGCTCTTCGAACGGCGCAAGACCGGCTATGTCGCGACCGTCGCCGGCGAGGAGATGACCGCGCTCGCCGCCAGGATGGACGAGGATGTCACCGCCTTCGACCGCCGACTCGCCGGGCGCGACGTCACGCCCTCCGGCGAGTTGCGGGTGACGACGACCGACACGCTCTATCTCAACATGCTGCTGCCGATCTTCGCCATGTTCCGGCAGATGCATCCAGCGATCAGGCTCGATGTCGCCATCGGCAACCAGACGCTGAACCTCTCCAAGCGCGATGCGGATGTCGCGATCCGCGCCAGCGATTCGCCGGGCGAGACGCTGGTCGGGCGCCGGATCGCGACGCTGTCCTGGGCGATCTACGCCCGCAAGGACGAGGGCCTGACGCCGGAAGAGACGGCGGACCCGGCCGCGCTGCTCGAGCGCAACTGGGTGACGCTCGGCGACCAGCTCGGCTATGTGAAGGCGGCGCGCTATGTCCGAGACCGCGTGCAGCCGGAGCGGATCGCGCTGAAGAGCTCGGCCGTGCTCGGCCTCACCGAGGCGGTCGAGCAGGGCATCGGCATCGGCCCCCTGCCCTGCTTCATCGCCGACCAGCGCCCCTGCCTGATCCGCCTGACGCCGCCCAATCCCGATTTCTCGACCGGGGTCTGGATCCTGACGCATCCCGATATCAGGCACGCACCACGGGTGCGCGCCTTCATGGATTTCTGCGGCAGCGAGCTGGCGAAGAAGCGCGGGCTGCTGGAAGGTACCGGCTGAGGCTCAGGCCGACCGCAGCGATTGCGCCCGGGCGAGGGTCGGCATCTCAGCCGATCTCGACCACGACCCGTCCCCTGACCTTGCCCTCGACGATCGCCTTGCCGGTCTCGATCACGCTTTCCAGCGGGATCGTCGTGGTGATGACCGCGAGCTTGTCGCGGTCGAGATCGGCCGCGAGCCTCGCCCAGGCTTCGAGCCGGCGCGGCTTCGGGCACATCACCGAATCGACGCCGAGCAGCGAGACACCGCGCAGGATGAAGGGCGCGACCGAGGCCGGCAGGTCCATGCCCTGCGCCAGGCCGCAGGCGGCGATGGCGCCGCCATATCTGGTCATCGAGAGCAGGTTGGCGAGCGTATGCGAGCCGACCGCGTCGACGCCGGCGATCCAGCGCTCCTTGCCGAGCGGGCGGCCTGGGCCGGAAAGCTCGTTGCGGTCGATGATCTCGGCCGCGCCGAGGCTCTTCAGGTAGTCGCCCTCCTCGGCCCGGCCGGTCGAGGCGATGACATGCCAGCCGGCCTTGGCGAGCAGCGCGATCGCGACCGAACCGACCCCGCCGGCCGCGCCGGTGACCACGACGGGACCGTCGGCGGGCTTCAGACCATGCTTTTCGAGCGCCAGCACGCAGAGCATTGCGGTGAAGCCGGCGGTGCCGATCGCCATGGCCTGGTCCGGATTCAGGCCGGCAGGCAGCGGCACCAGCCAGTCGCCCTTGACCCGGCTCTTCTGGGCGTAGGCGCCGAGATGGGTCTCGCCGGTGCCCCAGCCGTTGAGCACGACGAGATCGCCCGGCTTGAACCCGGGATGGCTGGAGCTCTCGACGCGCCCGGCGAAATCGATGCCGGGGATCATCGGCCAGCGGCGCACGACCGGCGCCTTGCCGGTGACGGCAAGCCCGTCCTTGTAGTTCACCGTCGAATGCGTGACGCGGACGGTGACATCGCCTTCCATCAGGTCGGCTTCGGCGAAATCGGTGAAGGCGAGGTTGGTTCCGCTCTCGCCCTTTGTCGCGACCAGGGCCTTGAAGGTCGTCATCGGTTCTCTCCTGCCATGCACCAGAGCATTTCCGCGCTCCTCCGAACCGCGAAGATTCTCCATCCCTTTGTTTGAGGCATTTTCTTCACGCGAACCGGTATCCACTTCGCTCGAAAATGCTCTAGTCGGCAGGCAGATGACCCCGCCCCGCCGCCGCCCGCAAGCGGCAAGCCGGCGCGTCAGCGCGCAATCCCTTCTACAGGAATCGGTCGAACGATCAGAATCCGGGCCGGATCAGCGCAAAAGCGGTTCCCACTTTTGCGGAACATGCTCTCAGGCCGGCTGCGGCACCGCGCGCTCGACCGGCTTCTCGACGATCGGCAGGTTGATCAGGGCCGAGGCGACGCCGAGCGCGACCGAAAGCCACCAGACGATCTCGTAGGAGCCGAAGCGCTCATAGAGCACGCCGCCGAGCAGCACGCCGAGGAAGCCGCCGACCTGGTGCGAGAAAAACGCGAAGCCGTAGAGCATCGCCATGTATTTGGTGCCGAACATCAGCATGACCAGCGAGGAGGTCGGCGGCACCGTCGAGAGCCAGAACAGGCCGATGACCACGCCGAAGGCGAGCGCCGTCGCCGGGCTCGCCGGCAAGAGGATGAAGGCGGCGATCGCCACCGCCCGGCCGAAATAGATCCAGGCCAGCAAATGGCGCTTGGGCATGCGCGTCGAAAGCCAGCCCGAGGAGAGCGAGCCGACCGCGTTGGCGAGGCCGATCACCGCCAGCGTCCAGCCGCCGACCCAGGCCGGCAGGCCGGCATCCTTGAGATAGGCCGGCATATGGACGGTGATGAAGGCGAGTTGGAAGCCGCAGGTGAAGAAGCCGAGCACCAGGAAGACATAGCTCCGGTGCTTGAAGGCCTCGGTCAGCGCCTGGACGACGGTCTGGTTCGGCAGGTTCGCGGCGGCGGCCTGCTGCGCGCCCGAGCCCCCGAGCTTGCGGGTCGCCAGGATGACGGTCAGCGGCAGCACCGGCAGCAGGGTGAAGGCGAAGACGACGAGCGCCTGCTGCCAGCCGAGCGTGTCGATCAGGATGTTGCCGATCGGCGGGAACAGGAACTGGCCGAAGGAGCCGGCCGCCGTGCCGGCGCCGAAGGCCATCGGCCGCCAGCTCTCGGGCAGGAGCTTGCCGAAGGCGGCGAGCACGAGGTTGAAGGAGCAGGCCGAGAGGCCGAAGCCGATCAGCACACCGGCGCCGAGATGGAGCTGCAGCGGCGTCGAGGCATAGGCCATCATGACGAGGCCGGCAGCATAAAGCAGCGCGCCGGCGCACAGCACGCGTACCGTACCGAATCGGTCGGCGATCGCGCCGGCGAAGGGCGCGCCGAGGCCCCAGAGCAGGTTCTGGATCGCAAGCGCCAGGCCGAAGGTGTCGCGGCCCCAGCCGAACTGCACGGTCATCGGGATCTGGAACAGGCCGGCGCTGGCGCGCGGCCCGAAGGTGATGAGCGCAATCAGGCAGCCGGCAGCGACAATGATTTCCGGCGCATAGCTGCGCTGGGGAGCCGCGTTCATGGGGTATCTCCGCCAGGATTCGGGGATCGTGTGGCTGCACGTTAGCGTCTGAGAGAGTGGTGGAACAACGCGTTTTCGTTAGGCGCAGCATCACGCCGGCTCATGCGACCGGTCGCGGCGCCGAATTTTCGCGGCGGCATTAACCGGCCCTCAACCCTACCGGACCGATAACGGATTCGTCGGAAAGCGCACGAATCCGCGCCACCGGTATCATGTCGTCAGGGCGGGCAGAGCAGTCTTGAGTCAGTTGCGGTTGCATCGGCGTAAGCGGCGGGCCGGATCGCTCAAGGTCAAATGGGCGCTGGCGACGGTCGCGCCCTGGGCCCTGTCCTTCGGCATGCTCGTCTCCTTCACCGCCTCCGCCGGGCAGAATGCGGCGCTCGACAGCGCCCCGCTTTCGGCCGTGCCGCGTGTCGCGCCGGCGATCCTGTCCGAGCTCGACGAGGGGCCTTCGATGCTGGTCGCGGCCAGCGCCTTCCGGCTGCCCGGCCTGTCGCTCTCCTCCTCCTTCCAGCAGGCGCATCTCTCCTTCGACGATCCCGAACGGCGCGTCGTCGTCGATCCACGCCTGCCGCGCGAGGACATGAAACGCGTCGTCGGCGTCTTCCCCGAGGTCGATCGCAGCCATAAGGGCGACCCGCTGCCCGGCCTGCGGCCGACACTCTCCGGAAAAGCGCCGCCGCGCGAGCTCGAGGCCATCGTCTTCGGCGACAACCAGCCGGGGCTGATTTCCGGCGGCTTCTCCCTCGATGCCATCCGCGAGCATGAGCTCACCGACCCGCCGGTCGGCTTCGAGCCCCTGCCCTTCGACGAAGGGCTGACCGATCCGGCGCTCTCCGATTCCTCGCCGCTGAGCTCGCTGAAGCCGGTCATCACCTCGCCGCGCCAGGCCGAGCTGCATCTGGAAAGCATCGATGGCTCCTCCCCATCGGTGCCGCGCTCGTCCTCCTCGTCCTCGACGACCCCGTCGGTCAACTACAATGTCGCGACCTTGCCGCCGCCCCCGCAGGCGCCGGCGCTCGGCAACGTCGCCAAGCCGAGCCTGGTCTCGCGCGGCACGACCTCGTCGAGCAGCCTGGTCGGCAAGGCCGATCCCGGCCCGCGCGAGATCTATACCGGGCTGATCGTGCCGGAGGACATGGCTAAGGAACAGCGCTGCCTGGCCGAGGCCGTCTATTTCGAGGCGCGCTCGGAATCGGACGAAGGCCGGGCCGCAGTGGCGCAGGTCGTGCTCAACCGGGTGAAGAGCGGGCTCTATCCGAACACCGTCTGCGGCACGGTCTACCAGAACCGCAACCGCTATCTCGCCTGCCAGTTCACCTTCGCCTGCGAGGGCAAGTCGCTGCGCATCACCGAACCGGAGCCGTGGCGCGCCTCGGTCCGCATCGCGCGCGAGGTCTATGAGGGCACGACCTATCTCGCGGAAGTCGGCGCCTCCACGCATTACCATGCCGACTATGTCCGGCCGTATTGGGCGAAGAAGCTCAAGAAAATGGACGTGATCGGCCGCCACGTCTTCTACAAGCTGAGGCCGGGGCAGACTTAGGCCGGTAGTCTGTCGCTGTAGCGCGAAGTTTCAAATGGCAATGAACGAAGGATCAAGTGGCAACAGATCCTGAAATCGGAGCTGGCTGTGTCGCCCGGTAAGCCAGCCTGGGAACGCACCGCAAGCAGTCTCAGACGACACAGCCTAACTCGCGCGCCGTCCGCTCCCGGACCGGGCAATCCTGAACTGGAGCATTTCCGCGTTTCTTCGAATCGCGAAAATTCTCTATCTACTTGTTTTGACGCATTTTCTTCACGCGAACCGGTATCCACTTCGCTCGAAAATGCTCTAGGCACGCTTTGCTGTCAGCGCTCCCGCAGAAGCAGCGTCACGCCTGGACTGCCGTGTAATCCAGCGGCGGATCGGCATCTCGAAGTAGCGCAGCGAGACCCATGAGATAGCCGCCGTGATCAGCAACACCGTCACAGGCATATAAGCCTGATGCAAGGTCATCTCACGCGGGTTCGATGCGTAAAGCCAGCGCCACAGCGCATAGTTCACGACCTGATGGTACATGTACGCCCCATAAGAGATGAGGCCGATCGAAGTGAGAATCCTGCTCGTGAAAATCGGGCGCAGCGGGCCGGCCTCTCGTGTGAAGATGTTGAGCATGAGGCAGGCCATGGCGATGTTGATCAACGGATACTGAGCGACGATCAGCATCAGGTACGTGATGTTTCCGCCCAGCGAGAGCCGCCACTGCTCGCCGACATAGCCCCAGAAATCGCAGAGCTGCATGATGATGAGCGCCAGCGCGAGCCAGTTGAGCGGCCCTTGTACGCGTCGGGCTATGGCCAGAGCCGGCGCGTGGCGCACGAGCGCGGCGAGCAATACGCCGAGCATGAGCGCGTCCATCCGCGCGACCGTCAGCAGATAACCGGCCTGCCAGTTCACATTCGCAACAACCAATGCCCGGATCAGCGGAGTCGAAACCACCACCGCAACCGCCGACACGACCAGCCAGCGCCGGGGAACGAGGAAGACGAGGAACGGGAAGACGAGATAAAACTGCTCCTCGATCGCGAGCGACCATGTCACCCCGAGGATGTTGTTTCCCGACGCCTTGGTCAGGGCCATCACGATGTTCTGCGAGAAGATCGCGTAATAGCCCTCGGGCAGGGACAGGTTCACCAGAGCGTGCAAAACCGGGGCTGGGCTTACGTCATAGGCAGCACGCGCGACGATCGAGAAGATGATCATCAAGTAGTAGACCGGGAAGATACGTGCGATGCGGCGCGTCCAGAACGCGCGAAAATAGCCTGGCGAGCCCTTGCTATCCATCAGGGCTCCCGAAATCAGGAAGCCCGACAGGATGAAGAACAAGTCAACGCCGCCGCTCATGAAGGGCTGAATTCGAAACCGGGCAAGATCAAACCAAGTGCCCGGGAAGAGCGGAAGCGGGGCGACCACGACGTGCAGGACGATTACGAGAAGACAGGCGAGCCCCCGCACGCCGTCAAGCTCGGGAATATGTTTGCGCGTCATGCTTTGGTACCCGCAGCCCCCGCCGCAGTCTCGGCGTAGAATATTCCGGCGTATCGCGAAAGCGGCCCTTGCTGGATTCTGCACAGTAAACGCTGACCGTGTTCTTCAAGTCACTTAAGAGACTTAGGTCTTGCGACGCCTACTCGTTGACCGGCGCGTGCCGAGAGCTTGGTGGCGGCTCGAAATCGCGCGTCTTCGATCACCGCAACGGTTCGGTAGGCATAGCGTGAAGGTGAGTGGAACGGCTGCGCATCCCCGTCGGTTCGCTTCGCGCACGAATTCAATGGGAGGCTTCTATGGGCCTTTTCGAATTCACGATCCTGATTGGCTGCGTTTCCGCAATCGGCCTCATGGCATGGGAGCGGCCGCCGACCGGCTGAATGCGGGGAATGTTCCGCAATCGGAATTCCGCTGGGCACGGTCCCGGTCCCAGGCCGGACGAGCCGACCATCGCAGCCCCGATAGGGGCCGCAGCTCAAGGCGTCGGACCACGATGGGGTCCGACGCTCTGAACTCCCACTGTTGATCGTCCTGCCCGACGCTATTTCTGCCAACGCATCGCGCGCAAGGAGCGCTGAAGGTTGGCGAGCGTCTCCGCCTGCTCTGCCTGATTGGCGCGAATTTCCTCAAGGACCATGGCAAGATCGTTTTTTGATCTTCCCAATTTCGGCGCTCCGACGGTCGCCTTCGGCGCATCCTTCGCGAGCGGCCGCTCGAAATCCATCTCCATGCCCAGCTCCCCATTGCATTCCGCCCACCGGCGGAATGGTGCCGGCCTGGCGAAGACTGTCCATGGCTCAAAGGGAGAACGGCACGGCCCGTGCGGGGCACTTCGTTCGCTCCGGGCATGCCTCGGATGGGAGAGCGAATGGTCGCTGCCCCGCATTTCGGGTGAGATCGGGCCGTCAGATGCCCTGCCCTGATGAGGATGAGACCGGCCGCTTCCGCAGTTCGGAGACCATGGCAGCGCGCCGTATTTCACAGCCTATGACGGCGATACCGATCCGGGCAAGATCTTGCCAGATGACATCACCCGTCTTCAGTGTTGTTTTAGCCCGCTGAGAAGAAGCTTCTGCTTTCGAAACGCTACGCCGCGGCGAATAAAAAAGCCGACACCGCCCCGAAGAGCGGTGCCGGCCGTCATGCTGAAAAATAGCCGTCGCGGCGCTCTCTGAAAGCTCCGGTCCGAGTACAATATAAAAGGCATCGTAAAGCGTATACCCGGAGCAATAGCCGCCGCAACCCCGTGTGATCATGATAGCAACGCGGCCACATGAATCTACAGACCAAAGTCGGGCGATTTGAGATTTCGGTCAGGACACAGCAACGAGCCTGCGGACGTCTGCCTGGTGCATTTCGATCGAAGTGGAGACCGGCTCACATCAAGAACATGTGCCAGAACAAAAGGATAGAGCGTTTTCGCGTCTCAGAGACGCGCGGACCTGCTCCAAGCGGGCAATCCCGCTTCACCTCGATCTCGTCGCATGATCATCCGTTCGGGCTCAGACCGGTCCGGCAACCCCGAAGGTCAGCCGCATCGCCAGCGCCCTCTCCTCTCCCGGTGCGAGCATGATCGCGCCCGGGCGCTGGTCGAGCGGCGTCTCGGCATCGGCCGCCGAAGGCAGTCCGTGCCAGGGCTCGATGCAGATATAGGGCGCGCCCGGCTTGGTCCAGATGCCGAGATGCGGCATGTCCGGGCAATCGACCCTGATGCCGGGATGGCCCTCGGCGCCGTACCAGAGGCTCGGTCCCGTGCCCTCGGCATAGATCAGCGCGTCGTCGGCGAAGAAGGAATGGTCGAGCGTCAGCACGCCCTTGCTGAACACGGAATCATGCAGTTCCGGCAGGAGCAGGCCGTCGCGGTCGATCCTGAGATGCTTCGGCTCGCGCGGTCCGTCGAGATGGATGGCGTGCGGCAGGCCCTCCGCGCCCGGCAGCGGCCAGGGGAAGGCCGGATGATAGCCGAAGCAGAAGGGCATCGGCCGGTCGTCGCGATTGCCGATGCGCGCTTCCAGGGTCAGCGAGGCGCCGTCGAGCCGGTAGCCCATGTCGAGCACGAAGGCGAAGGGGTAGGATTCGCGCGATTGCCCGGAATCGGTCAGCCGCAGCACGCAATGGCCCGGCGCCTGATCGACCATGGCGAAGCTGCTGGTGCGAGCGACGCCATGCGGCTTGATCGGATAGTGCCGGCCCTCGATCAGCACCATGCCGTCGCGGTGCTTGCCGACGACCGGAAAGAGCAGAGGCGAGCGCCCGGCCCAAAAGGCCGGGTCGCCATGCCAGAGCCAGTTCCGCCCGGCCTTGTCCGTGATTGCGTGAAGTTCGGCACCGAGCGGGGCGATCTCGACGGTCAGCTGGTCATTGGCGATGGTCGGCATGGCGGATCCTGACGCGCTCACGAGCTCTCGTCAGGATGTCCTAAGCCAGGCGCGCCCGGATTGACAGAGAGCGCCGCAAGGCCGCCCTCGCCTCAGCCGAAAGGCAGGAACCGCTTCAGCATATGCGACAGCGAGCCGCGGCTCTTCTTGCGCTCGACATCGGCCTGGCTGCGCAGCCAGGTCATCTGGACGACGCGCCGCTCGCCGACGAAGGAGGTGTGTCCGTGCCAGGAATTATCGGCGCGGCGGAAGGCGAAGAGCGAGCCGACCACCGGGCTGATCTCCTCGGCCATGTTCTCGAAATCCTGGCCGTTGCGCAGCACGCGCAAGCGCCCGGCGCTCGATGCCTGCCAGCTGTCATTGAGATAGACGAGCAAGGTCGCGATCTTGGACTCGCTGTCGGTGTGGATGCGGCCGTCCTTGGCGGCGGAAAGCTTGCGGATTGTGATCATCTTCGGCTTGTCGACCAGGTCGATATCGAGCTTCTCCGAAACGATCGCGGACACATCGCGGCTCTTCATCTCCGTCAGCAAGGACGCGAAGAAGCCTTTGGGGGTGATGTCCTCCTCGGGGAAAAAGCCGGGCTCGCGGATATCGGGGAAATCCTCCCTCAATCCGTCGACGCTCCCCAGCTGGATCACATGGTCCGCGACCATGTAGTTATAGGGTTGTCGCTCGGTGCGGGCGGCGCGGATGGCTGCGAGATCGAGACAGGAATAAGCCTCCGGCATAGGCAGACCCTCCGGCGATTACTGTTTCAGCCCAATACACCTCATAGCATATTGCTCACGACGCCAAAACCACTGCGATTTCTTTTCTTCATCCCAAAGTCGTAATACCATTCAACTCGCGACGACCTCTTCCTCGATCAAAACGTGAAATGAGTTGCATTTGAATGGTTGTGTTCAATCGATCGCAACAGGCATGAACAACCCGCCATCACGCGGCGTGGTTAATTTTACCTTGTTTGCGCGTTTACCTTGCGTTCACGAACGCCAAATGGCTTTTTGACCTGGACGAAGCGGCGCAGCGACGCCGTGCTGGGGCTGGGGCTAACCATGTTGCGTAAGGCTTTCGTTTCTGGACTGGCGGGCTCGGGCCTCGCCGCGATGTTCCTGCTCGGCGCTCAGGGCGCCCAGGCGGCCGATTGCTATGGCGCCGCCTGCTACCGCCTGGTCAAGAAGCCGGCGGTCTACCAGACGGTGTCGAAGACCTATCTCGCCCGGCCGGCGCGGACCCAGTCCCGCCTCATCCCGGCCGAATATGGCTATGTCACCGAGAACGTGCTGGTGCAGCCGGCGCAAACCATCCCGCATTATCGCCAGGCGACCTTCACCTCGGTCAGCGAGAAGGTGATGATCTCGCCTCCGACGAAGCGCTGGGACGTCAGCCGCGACGCGTTCGGCAATGTCGTCGGCTGCTGGGTCGATGTGCCCGCGCAGTTCGGCTATCGCCAGCGCACGGTCGAGGTTTCACCCGCGACCGTCGAATACGAAAACATTCCTGCCGTCTACGTCCCACGCCAGCGCCAGGTGATGCTGCGCGCGACGCAGGTGGTGCGCGAGACGATCCCGCCCGTCTACAAGACGGTCGAGCGCACGGAGATGATCAGCCCCGGCGCCAAGTATTGGGAGCCGACCCGTTACTGAGTTCATGCCTACCAGAGTTTCGACGTAGACCCTTTATCCACGGAAACACCACTTCACGCCCCGGCTTCGGCCGGGGCTTTTTTCTTGTCATCAGGCGTTTGTCGTGACGTCAGGCGATCTCGATATCGAGCCCGAGATCGAGCACGCCGACCGAATGGGTCAGGGCGCCGACCGAGATCATGTCGACGCCTGTGGCGGCGACAGCAGCGACGGTCTCGAGATTGATGCCGCCGGAGGCCTCGACCTTCATCCGGCCGGCGACCATGGCGACGCCCTTCACCAGATCGGCGGGGACCATGTTGTCGAGCATGACGATATCGGCGCCTTCCTCGATCACCTCGGCAAGCTGGGCCAGGGTGTCGACCTCGATCTCGACCTTGACGAAATTGCCGGCGACGCGCTTTGCCGCCTGCAGGGCCGGCCGGATGCCGCCGGCGACGGCGACATGGTTGTCCTTGATCAGGATGGCATCGTCGAGCCCGAAGCGATGGTTCTGGGCGCCGCCGCAGCGCACCGCGTATTTCTCGAAGGCGCGCAGGCCGGGCGTGGTCTTGCGGGTGTCGACGATCACCGCCTTGGTGCCGGCGACCTTGGCGACATAGGTCGCGGCGAGCGAGGCGATGCCGGAAAGCCGGCCCATGAAATTGAGCGCAACGCGCTCGGCCGAGAGGATCGAGCGCGCCTCGCCCTCGACGCGAGCGACGACGGCGCCGGGCGCGAGCCTGTCGCCATCGGACAGCACCGCCTCGAAGCGAAGCGAGGGGTCGATCTGCGCGAAGGCCTCGCGCGCGAAGGGCAGACCGGCGACGACGCCATTCTGCCGCGCGGCGATCACCAGCCTGGCCTGCTTGCCGGCCGGAATGGTCGCCAGGGTGGTGATGTCGCCGGCGCGGCCGAGATCCTCCACGAGCGCGGCGCGCACCGCCTCGGTGATCAGCAGCGGATTGAGGGCGGGCTGGTTCATGGCGATATCCTGGTCAGGCGTTCACGGCGCGCGCCGCAGGCGGCGGCGAGAGGGTGAGCTTGCTGCGGGTGGCGAGGGCCGTGCTCGCCTGCGGAAAGTCGCTGCGCCAATGGCCGCCTCGGCTCTCGCGCCGGGCCAGCGCGGCCGCGACGATGACCAGCGCGGCGCTCGCCATATTGACCAGCGTCGAGCTCTCGGCCGCCTCGGCGATCGCCTGGAGCTGGCGCGAGCCGGCGAGCAGCCCGGCGCCGTCCCGCACCACGCCGGCCTTGTCGGCCATGACGGCACGCAGGCGCGCGATCGCGTCCCGGTCCCGCGCTGTCGGCAGGCAGACGCCCTGCCCGCTCAACCGGACCGGAGCGCCCCGCGCCGGCATGGCGAGCGTGCGCGCCTTCAGATCCTCGGCGACGCGGGCCCCGAAGACGACCGCCTCCAGCAGCGAGTTCGAGGCGAGCCGATTGGCCCCGTGCAGCCCGGTGCTGGCGACCTCCCCGGCGGCAGAGAGGCCGGGCAAGCTCGCGCGGCCGTCCATGTCGGTGGCGATGCCGCCCATATGGTAGTGCTCGGCCGGCGCGACCGGCAGCAGGTCGGTGACGGGGTCGATACCGGCTTTGGCGCAGGCGGCGGTGACGGCCGGGAATAGATGCGGGAATTCGGCGCCGATCGCCTGGCGCGCATCGAGGAAGGCGCCGCGCCCGGCCGCGATCTCGGCGAAGACGCCGCGCGCCACGATATCGCGCGGGGCGAGCTCGGCATCCTTGTGCAGCTTGAGCATGAAGCGCTCGCCGGCCGTATTGACCAGGATGCCGCCCTCGCCGCGGATCGCCTCCGTCGCGAGCGGGGCGGGATCGATCCCGAGCGCCAGCGCCGTCGGGTGGAACTGCACGAATTCGGCATCTGCGATGAGCGCGCCGGCGCGAGCCGCCATGGCGAGCCCTTCGCCACGCGCCTCGGCCGGATTGGTGGTGACGGCATAGAGATGGCCGATGCCGCCGGTCGCGAGCACGGTCGCGGCCGCATGGAAGCGCGTCGCCTCGCGAGCCTTGCCGTCCTCGTCGCGGGCGAGCACGCCGACGCAGGCGCCATCCGCGAGCAGCAGGTCCTCGGCGATATAGCCTTCCAGCACGGTGATCGACGGCGTGTTGCGAACGGCGGCAATCAGCGCCTGCATGATCGCCACGCCGGCGCCGTCGCCGCCGACGCGCACGATGCGGTTGGCCGAATGCGCCGCTTCGCGCGATTGCACCAGCCTGCCGGCGAGATCGCGGTCGAAAGGCACGCCGTAGCTGAGCAGATCATGCACGCGCTCGGCCGCCTCGCTCGCGACCATCCGCGCCACCGCGGCATCGACGGTGCCAGCGCCGGCCGCGATCGTGTCCGCGGCATGGGCCTCGGCCGTGTCGCCCTCCGACATCGCCGCGGCGATTCCGCCCTGCGCCCAGCTCGAGGAGGCACCCTCGCCGAGCGATCTGGGGCTCAGGACGGTGCAGGGCAACGGCGCCAGCTTCAGGGCCGTGAACAGCCCCGCCAGCCCGCCGCCGACGATGAGAATAGTATTGCTGTCGGACATGGGTGCTCCCGCCCCCTCCCGCTGCCGGGAGGGTTACTCGGCGTCCCCTTTGCTCACATGGTGAGGTTGACCATGCGCTCGACCGAACGACGCGCGCGCTCGGCCATGACGGGGTCGATGACGACCTCCTCGCGCATGTAGAGCAGCGTATCGAGGATCTTGGGCAAGGTGATGCGCTTCATATGCGGGCAGAGATTGCAGGGGCGCACGAACTCGACGCCCTTGGTCTCGGCCGCGACATTGTCGGCCATCGAGCACTCGGTCACGAGCAGGACGCGGCCCGGCAGCTCGTTCTTCACCCAGTCGATCATGCCCTTGGTCGAGCCGGCATAATCGGCGACGGCGACGACTTCCGGCGGGCATTCGGGATGGGCGATGATCTTGATGCTCGGATCAGCCTCGCGATAGCGCACCAGCTCCTCGGCGGTGAAGCGCTCATGGACCTCGCAGGCGCCGGCCCAGGAGATGATCTTCACCTTGGTCTGGGCCGCGACGTTCTTGGCGAGATACTGGTCGGGCACGAAGATCACCTCGGGCACGCCGAGGCTCTCGACCACCTGGACCGCGTTGGACGAGGTGCAGCAGATATCGACCTCGGCCTTCACGTCGGCGGAGGTGTTGACATAGGCGACGACCGGGCGGCCGGGATAGCGCTCGCGCAGCAGGCGGATATCGGCCCCGGTGATCGAGGCGGCGAGCGAGCAGCCGGCCTTCATGTCCGGCATCAGCACGATCTTCTCGGGGCTGAGCAGCTTCGAGGTCTCGGCCATGAAATGCACCCCGCCCTGCACGATCACCTCGGCCTTGGTCTTCGAGGCGACCTTGGCGAGCTGCAGGGAGTCGCCGACGATATCGGCGACGCAATGGAAGATCTCCGGCGTCATGTAGTTATGGCCGAGGATGACCGCGTTGCGGACCTGCTTCAGCTCGTTGATCGCCTTGATCGTCGGCGCGAAGAAGGGCCACTCCACCGCGGGAATGACGGTCTTGACCTTCTCGTAGAGATGAGCGGTCGCGGCCTCGACCTCGGGGGTCCAGGTCAGGTCCGGCATCGGCAGGGGCCGGAAGCGTGGATCGTCCTTGCGGCGCGCGGCGGCCGCCGGACGAGCGGCAGTCTTGCCGGTATCGAAGCCCAAAGACATGGCATCCTCCTATCCTCCAGCGATCCGGGACAGTTCGGATCGCCGCCAGCTCTTTTCTAGCTGGCTATGCTCGTTTTGAGCATAAGGATATTACCACGTCTGCCATGGGCTGGCCAGCGCCGCGCCTATGCGGCGGACGCCGGGTCAAACATGTGCTCAGTTTATGACTAAGTCAGGAGATGCCGCCCGCAACCAGCATCTGCGCGCCAACGCCGACGACGAAGGCGGCGATACGGGCCGGCATGCCGACGAGCGTTCCAGGTGGCCGGGCGGTGATGAAGCCGGCGATCACCTCGATCAGGCCCATGCCGATCAGGACGAAGAGATAATGCGGAAAGGCCGCGTAGGTCGCGAGCCAGCCCGCCTTGACGGCGAAGCCGACAGCGGCGCCGAGCACGGCACCGACTGCGATGAACAGGATATCGGCTCGGCCGAATTGCACGCCAGGCCGCTCAGCGCCGGCGGAAATTCTGGTTGCGCGGCGGGCCACCCGGGGCCGGGCCGGCGGTCTTCTGACGGAAGTTGATGCGGCCGCGATCGAGATCGTAGGGCGACATCTCGACGACGACCCTGTCGCCGGCGATCGTGCGGATGCGGTTCTTCTTCATCTTGCCGGCCGCGTAGGCCAGGATCACGTGATCGTTGTCGAGCTTCACGCGGTAGTTGCCGTCGGGAAGCACTTCGACCACCGTGCCATCGAATTCGAGCAGTTCTTCTTTCGCCATTCCTTGGTCCTTCTAATGCGCCCCCGGGCCGACGACCGGATCAGATGATCCGCTGGTCCGGTCGTTGTCCGGTCGCGCGCGTCAGTCCGCGCGCCGCCGGGCGCCGCCGTTATTGCGGCGTTGCTCTGTTCTTTGCTGCAAGAAGGCGACGCCGCCAAGCCCTTCCTTGCCGTTTCCGCCGTCTTTTCGTGCGGCCGGGGCCTCGTGACGCTGCGGCTGGCGTTCCTGGCGCTGAGCTTCGGAACGCTGGCCGTTGCCGTGCTGGGGCTTGCCGGCATGCTGCGGCTTGCCGGCATGCTGTGGCCTGCCCTCATGCTGTGGCCTGCCGCCATTCTGGCCGCCGTCACGGCGCTGCTGGCCCTGCGGCCGGCCATGGTCGCGGCCACCGCCGCCATTCTGGCCGTTGTTGCGGCCACCGCGGCCCTGGTTCTGCGGCGGCTTCTTCGGAATGCGACCGTCCCAGTACGGCACCTCGCCGACCGGGGTCAGCGAGACCTTGGTCAGCTTCTCGATCGCGGCGAGGTCGCCACGCTCTTCCGGCGTGCAGAAGGCGATGGCGACACCGGCCGCGCCGGCGCGGGCCGTGCGGCCGATGCGGTGGACATAGGTCTCCGGCACGTTCGGCAGGTCGAAATTCACGACATGGCTGATGCCGTCGACATCGATGCCGCGGGCGGCGATGTCGGTCGCGACCAGGATGCGCAACTCGCCGTCACGGAACGCGCCGAGGGCGCGCTCGCGCTGGCCCTGGCTCTTGTTGCCATGGATCGCGGCAGCCTTCAGGCCCGACTGCTCGAGCTGGCGCACGACCTTGTCAGCGCCATGCTTGGTGCGGGTGAAGACGATGGCGCGCTCCATCTCGGGAACGCCCAGCGTCTTCGCCAGCAGCGTGGGCTTATCGCCCGGCTGCGTATGGATGACGCGCTGGTCGACCTTCTCGGCGGTGGTGGCGACCGGGGTCACCGCGACCTCGACCGGATTGGTGAGATAGGCCGAGGCGATCTCGCGGATCTGCTTCGGCATGGTGGCCGAGAACAGCAGCGTCTGGCGCTCCTTCGGGATCAGGGTCGCGATCCGGCGCAGCGCGTGGATGAAGCCGAGATCGAGCATCTGATCGGCTTCGTCGAGCACCAGGAACTCGATCTCGCGCAGCGAGACGGCGCGCTGGTCGACGAGGTCGAGCAGGCGGCCGGGCGTCGCGACGAGAATGTCGACATGCTGGCCGAGCGCGCGGATCTGCTTGCCGACCGGCACGCCGCCGAAGATCACCGTCGACTTGACGGTGGTGAACTGCGCGTAGGTCGCGATATTGGCCTCGATCTGGGCCGCGAGCTCGCGCGTCGGGCTGAGGATCAGCGCGCGCACCGAGCGCGGCTGCATGCGCCGCGGCTTGTTCAGCAGCAGGTGCAGCATCGGCAGCGAGAAGGCCGCCGTCTTGCCGGTCCCGGTCTGGGCCGCGCCGAACATGTCCTTGCCGGCGAGAATATGGGGGATAGCCTGCGCCTGGATCGGCGTCGGCGTGGCATAACCTTCGGCCGCGAGCGCCTTGAGGAGCGGCTCGGCCAATCCGAGGTCGGTAAATTTAGTCAAAACGGATCTTTCCGAAGCCGGGACGCGAGGGGCACATGTGGAAACCGGTTGCGCCACCGACTCGTGTCCGGCCATTTGCATGGTCTCTTCCTGCCGGCGAACCGCTAGCCACGCGCCGGGAGGTTTTGTCGTGATGCCGGGAGGGTGGTTCACCCTCCCGGCGAAGCTTCGCCTCAGGCGACGACGAGGTTGCCGGCCGAGGTCTTGCCGGTCTTGCGATCGGCGATCAGCTCGAAGCTGACGACCTGGCCGTCACGCAGCTCGCGCAGGCCAGCGCGCTCGACGGCGCTGATGTGGACGAACACGTCCTGACCGCCGTTTTCCGGGGTGATGAAGCCATAGCCCTTGGTGGCGTTGAACCACTTAACGGTACCCTTGTTCATGGGCGTAGTCCTTTAGTTCAGATCCCGCGTGCACTTATGGAAGACACGGCTCGACGCGCGGACGCCTTACCGTGGCCTTGATAACGATGTGTGGTGGATCTGATTGGGGCCCGCCGACCGGGACTTCATCCCCGCCGAGGATTGGCCAGAACCCGGCCGCATCTCGTCTTACGTGGGCAGCACTACCACGAATTGCAATCCCGGTCCAGCAGAATTGGTCAGCAATCCTGCCCTATCTTTCGGATAAGCGGATGAAGCCCGATCAGGTCCGGCAGCTTGTGATAGCGCCCCTGCCCTTCCGGCTCCTCGGCATGCTCCAGCGCCCAGGTCAGCGCATGCGGGACATGCACCGCCCATGAGCCGGCTGCGAGCGCCGGCAGGATGTCGGATTTCAGCGAATTGCCGACCATCATCGCCTTCTGCGCGCCATCGCCATGGCGGGCGAAGACGCGCTCGTAGGTCGCGGCCGATTTGTCGCTGACGATCTCGACGCCGTCGAAGATATCGCCGAGGCCGGATTGCGCCAGCTTGCGCTCCTGATCGAAGAGATCGCCCTTGGTGATCAGCACCAGCCGGTACTCGCCGGACAGCGCCTGAAGCGTCTCGGCGGCATGCGGCAAGGTCTCGACGGGATGGGCGAGCATCTCGCGGCCCGCCGCCAGGATCTCGGCGATCACCCCGGCCGGCACGTCGCCCTTCGTCACCTCGATCGCGGTCTCGATCATCGAAAGCGTGAAGCCCTTGATGCCGAAACCGTAGAAGGCGAGGTTGCGGCGCTCCGCCTCGAGCAGCTTGCCGGAGATCTCGGCCGCCTCGCCATGGCTGCCAAGCAGCGCGACGAAGCGCTCCTCCGTCAGCCGGAAGAACTGCTCGTTCTGCCAGAGCGTATCGTCGGCGTCGAAACCGATCGTGGTGAGAGCGCGGTGGGACATGGGGCGAACCTATCCCGCCGACCCTGCAAGGTCGATGGCTCAGCCTTGCTTGGCTCGGCGTTCCCTGGGCTCAGCCTTCCTCAGCTCAGCCTTCCTTGGCCTTGACCTCGCCGAGCGCCGCCTGCGCGGCGGCGAGGCGGGCGATCGGCACGCGGAAGGGCGAGCAGGAGACATAGTCTAGCCCGACCTCGTGGCAGAAGCCGACCGAGGCCGGATCGCCGCCATGCTCGCCGCAAATGCCGAGCTTGATGTCGGGCCGGCTCTTCCGGCCGCGCTCGACGCCGATCTTCACGAGCTCGCCGACACCGTCGCGGTCGATGGTGATGAACGGGTCGGAGGCGAGAATGCCACGCGCCGTATAGGAACCGAGGAAGGAGCCGGCATCGTCACGGCTGATGCCGAGCGCGGTCTGGGTCAGGTCATTGGTGCCGAAGGAGAAAAACTCGGCAGTCTTGGCGATCTCCTGCGCGCGCAGGCAAGCACGCGGCAGCTCGATCATGGTGCCGACCTGATAGCTGAGCTCGGCACCGGTCTCCTTCTTCACCGCCTCTGCCATGGCGTCGATGCGTGACTTGACGAGATCGAACTCGGGAACGCCCATGACGAGCGGCACCATCACCTCGGGGATCACCGGCTTGCCCGTCTCCTTGGCGGCTTTCACGGCCGCCTCGAAGATGGCGCGCGCCTGCATCTCGGCAATCTCCGGATAGGCGATGGCGAGACGGCAGCCGCGGAAGCCGAGCATCGGGTTGAACTCGTGCAGCTCGGCGGCGCGGTGGCGCAGCTGCTCGGCCGTGACGCCGAGCGCGCGAGCGACGACCGCGATCTCCGCTTCCGTATGCGGCAGGAACTCGTGCAGCGGCGGGTCGAGCAGGCGGATCGTCACCGGCAGGCCCTGCATGATCGTGAACAGCGACACGAAATCCTGGCGCTGCATCGGCAGGAGCTTGGCAAGGGCCGAGCGGCGGCCCTTGTCGTCCCCGGCCAGGATCATCTCGCGCATCGGCTGGATGCGATCCTCGTCGAAGAACATGTGCTCGGTGCGGCAGAGGCCGATGCCCTCGGCGCCGAAATCGCGGGCGGTGCGGGCATCCTCCGGAGTCTCGGCATTGGCACGGACCCTGAGGTGGCGGACCTTGTCGGCCCAGCCCATCAGGATGCCGAACTCACCGGAGAGTTCCGGCTTCTGCATCTTGACCTCGCCGAGCAGGACCTGGCCGACGGAGCCGTCGATGGTGATGAAATCACCGGCCTTGAGCGTGGTCGGGCCAACCGACAGCGTGCCCTTGGCATAGTCGACGCGGATCTGGCCGGCGCCGGAGACGCAGGGCTTGCCCATGCCGCGGGCGACGACGGCCGCATGCGAGGTCATGCCGCCGCGCGTGGTCAGGATGCCCTCGGCCGCATGCATGCCGTGAATATCCTCGGGCGAGGTCTCGACGCGCACGAGAATGACCTTGCGCCCGGCCTTCTTCGCGGCCTCGGCCTCGTCCGAGTTGAAGACGATCTCACCGGCGGCGGCGCCGGGCGAGGCCGGCAGGCCGATGGTGAGGACGCGCCGCTCGGCCTTGGGATCGATGGTCGGGTGCAGGAGCTGGTCGAGCGCGCCGGGCTCGATGCGGCCGACGGCCTCGCTCTCGCTGATCAGGCCTTCCTGGGCGAGCTCGACCGCGATCTTCAGCGCCGCCTTGGCGGTGCGCTTGCCGGAGCGGGTCTGCAGCATCCAGAGCTTGCCCTCCTGGATGGTGAATTCCATGTCCTGCATGTCGCGGTAATGCTTCTCGAGGATGCCGTAGATGCGGCAGAGCTCGGCATAGGCCTCCGGCATCGCCTTCTCCATCGAAGGCTTGTCGGAACCGGCCTCGATCTTGGCGGCCTCGGTGATGTCCTGCGGCGTGCGGATGCCGGCGACGACGTCCTCGCCCTGGGCATTGATCAAGAACTCGCCATAGAGCGCGTTCTCGCCGGTCGAGGGATTGCGGGTGAAGGCGACGCCGGTCGCGGAGGTCTCGCCCATATTGCCGAAGACCATGGACTGGACATTGACCGCCGTGCCCCAGGAGGCGGGGATGCTGTTTAGCTCGCGGTACTTGATGGCGCGAGCGTTCATCCAGGAGGAAAAGACGGCGCCGACCGCACCCCAGAGCTGCTCCTGCGGATCCTGCGGGAAGTCCTTGCCGAGCTCCTTCCTGACGATGTCCTTGTATTTGCCGACCAGCAGCTTCCAGTCATCGGCCGAAAGCTCGGTGTCGAGATGCAGGCCCTTGCGCTCCTTGTAGTCCTCGAGCGCCTCCTCGAAATGGCCGTGGTCGATATCGAGCACGACATTCGAATACATGGTGATGAAGCGGCGATAGCTGTCCCAGGCGAAGCGGGCATCGCCCGAGGCCGTGGCGACGGCCGCGACGGTGACGTCGTTCAGGCCGAGATTGAGGACCGTGTCCATCATCCCCGGCATCGAGGCGCGGGCACCGGAGCGGACCGAGACGAGGAGCGGATTGGCGGGATCGCCGAAGGTCTTGCCGGTGAGCTTGGCCATGCCGGCGAGCGCGGCCTTGACGGTCGCGTCGAGATCGGCCGGGAAGCTCTTGCCGTTATCGTAATAGTAGGTGCAGACCTCGGTGGTGATGGTGAAACCGGGAGGGACCGGCAGGCCCAGATTGCTCATCTCGGCCAGGTTCGCCCCCTTGCCGCCGAGCAGGTTCTTCATGCCCGCCTCGCCTTCGGCCTTGCCGTCACCGAAGGTGTAGACCCATTTCGCGCCAGCCATCAGCACCGCCTCTTCACGTTAGCCGCGCGTAGCAACGCCGCGGCATCGGGATTGTTTCATGCAGCGAACGATATCGTCCAGCGCATGTGCGCGACGTGGTTCATGCCGAAAAGCAGATGAACAATCAATGAGCCAAGAGGCAGGAATAACGGATACCTTTGACGAATAAGGTTACCATCGGCCGATCCGTGGGGCTGAATTCATTTCACCGGGCGGTGATTTCACTTCAGCGGAGCTGTATTTAGGTAATCTAAATCGATTTAAATAACAGCTCGACGGCAATGTACCGTCACTTAGCAGCTTTCGCCGCCCGCGGCCAGCGCAGCGGCCAGTTGACGATGCGCTCGACGAGGTCGTCCTCGGCGACATCCTCCTCGCTCGCATAGATGCGCCCGCGCACCGAGACGCCGGCGGCGACGACCGATTCCGGATCGCCCGAGACCAGCGGGTGCCACCAGGGCAGGTCCCGCCCCTCCCCGACCAGCCGGTAGGCACAGGTCGGCGGCAGCCAGGCGAGCTCGCGCACCTCCTTCGGCGTCAGCGTCACGCAATCGGGCACGGTGGCCGAGCGGTTCGCGTAATCCTTGCAGCGGCAGGTACCGGCATCGAACAGGCGGCAGCCGATATCGGTGGCGTGGATGCGCCCGGTATCCTCGTCCTCGAGCTTGACCAGGCAGCAGCGACCGCAGCCGTCGCAAAGCGATTCCCACTCCTCGGGCGTCATCTCGTCGAGCGTCTTCGTGCGCCAGAACGGCTCGGGCAGTTGCGCCTTGTCATCCATGGCCTGCTTATGCGCTCTCCGCTGCCGCGATGGAAGGAGGCGCGAGCGCGCATGCGCAGCGTGATTCCGAGCGTTTCGGGCGTCAGCCGGTCACGAATCCGGGATCATGCGTGATACAGGTCACATACCCCCAAAGCGTGGCGGCCTACCCCTTATCGCCGGGCCGCGGAAAGCATATCTCCACAACCCGGAACGGTTTGGGTTGCCAAGGCGTTCAGGGCGCGGCAGGAAGACTTCAGCGGCTCTTATCGGGATAGCCAGGTCGGCATGGAGTTCAGAAAGGCACGCTGGACGACACGTCTCAAGCGCTTCGCGCTTGCCGTCGACTCGTGGCTGGACGACACGCTCTGGGGCGCAGGGCGCCGCAGCGGCGAGTTCTATGAGCGCATCCGCAGCTTCGCCGACCGCTTCACCGTCACCGGCGGAAAACGCGTCGCCGCCGAATTCGCCAGCGAAGGCCTGAATGTCGGCATCGCCGGTTCGCTGGTCGTGCTGCTGCTGGCGATCCCGGCCTTTCGCGAGGGCCGCGAGGAGGCGCTGAAGAACCAGGTCTTCGCCGTAACCTTCCTCGACCGCTATGGTTCCGAGATCGGCCATCGCGGCGCGCGCCATGACGATTCGCTGAAGCTCGAGGAATTGCCCGACCACCTGATCAAGGCGGTGCTGGCAACCGAGGACCGGCGCTTCTATGACCATTTCGGCATCGACATCATCGGCACCTTCCGCGCGCTGACGGTGAATGCCCGCGCCTCCGGCGTGGTGCAGGGCGGCTCTTCGATCACGCAGCAGCTCGCCAAGAACCTGTTCCTGAGCAACGAGCGCTCGCTCGACCGCAAGATCAAGGAAGCCTTCCTGGCGCTCTGGCTCGAATACCGCCTGAGCAAGAACGAGATCCTGAAGCTCTATCTCGACCGCGCCTATATGGGCGGCGGCACGTTCGGCGTGGCCGCGGCGGCCGAGTATTATTTCGGCAAGTCGGTGAAGGATGTCAGCGTGGCCGAGGCCGCGATGCTCGCCGGCCTGTTCAAGGCGCCGACGAAATATGCGCCGCATGTCAACCTGCCGGCGGCCCGCGCCCGCGCCAACGACGTGCTCAACAATATGGTCGATGCCGGCTTCATGACCGCCGGCCAGATCGACTCGGCCCGCCGCAACCCGGCGACGCCGGTCGACCGCAAGCGCGACACGACCCCGGATTACTATCTCGACTGGGCCTTCGACGAGGTGAAACGCCTGGCCGATAATGGCGAAATCGGCCCCGACCGGGTGCTGACCGTGAAGACGCCCTACGATCCTGCGATCCAGCAGCGCGCGGACGAGGCGATCGAGTCGATCTTGCGCCAGCACGGCCCGGCCTATCACGTGAAGCAGGCAGCGACCGTGATCATGGATCCGGACGGGGCGGTGCGCGCCATTGTCGGCGGGCGCGACTATGGCGCGAGCCAGTTCAACCGCGCCACGGCCGCCAGACAGCCCGGCTCCTCGTTCAAGCCCTATGTCTACGCCGCGGCGCTCTCGGCCGGGCTCTACAAGCCGACGACGATCGTGACCGACCGGCCGGTCTGCATCGGCAACTGGTGCCCCAACAATTACGGCCGCTCCTATGCCGGCTCGATGCCGCTGACGGTCGCGCTCGCCAAGTCGATCAACACGATACCGGTGCAGATGTCGATCGCGATCGGCAAGGCGACCGGCGAGACGCACGAGGCCCGCGCCGCCAAGATCGGCCGTGCCAAGATCGTCGAGACCGCCCGCGCCATGGGCCTGACCACGCCGCTGACCGACACGGTCTCGCTGCCGATCGGCGCCGCCGAGGTCACGGTGATGGACCAGGCGGCGGGCTATGCGGTCTTCGCCAATGGCGGCAAGCGGGCGCAGCCCTATGCCGCGATCGAGATCCGCAACTCCCAGGGCGACGACATCTACCGGCATGACCGCGACGAGCCGCCGCCGAAGCAGGTGCTGAGCACGCAGGTCGTGCAGGACATGAACTTCATGCTCTCGAAGGTGCCGACCGAGGGCACAGGCCGGCGCGCCGCGCTCGAGGGCGTCATCACCGCCGGCAAGACCGGCACGACCAATGGCTACAAGGACGCCTGGTATGTCGGCTTTTCCGGCAACCTCGTCGGTGCGGTCTGGTTCGGCAATGACGATTCGACCTCGACCGCGAACATGACCGGCGGCGCCCTGCCGGCCATGACCTGGAAGGAGATCATGCAGTTCGCCCATCAGGGGCTCGAGCTGAAGCCGATCCCGGGCGTCATGCCGCCGGTCGATCCGAAGGGAGCGACCGTCGCCAAGGCGAATACGCCGGCCACGACCACGGCAGCGGCGACGGGCCCGGGCGCCGGGCACATGCCGCGGCAGTCGTTCGAGGTGCTCTCGGCGGTCGGCCAGATGTTCAAGACGATCGAGCCGATCCGCAGCGCGAGCGCGCCGATGCAGGTCGGCATCCGCGAGCTGTCTCCGCCCGGCGGCGGAATTCGGCTGCGCTGAGCGACCATGCGCGGCATCACACTCGCCTATGTGATCGCGCTCGGCGCCGGACTCGGCTTCGCCTCGGCGCAATATGCCGTCGCCGGCCGGCCGCTCCTGGGCATGACGCAGATCGGCGCATGGACGAGCTGGCCACGCAGCGGCAGCCGCGATATCGACCCCTATATGCGGGCCTATCTGGTGCGGGGCGTGCACCTGCCGCTCGGCGCCGGCGAAGGGCTCGAGCTGATCGCGGACCGCGATGCGAGCGGCGTCGGCCTGGACGGGCGCTGTCGCTATCTGATCACCGGGACGACGCCGACGACGCGGGGCTGGACGCTCAGCGTCACCGATCTCGACGGGCACGCCTTCCGCCTGCCGCTGGAGCGCAGCGGCTTTTCCGATGCCGAAGTGGTGCGGGACGAGCAGGGCGACCTGCGCATCGCCGCCGCCGCGACGCCAGAGGCCGGGAACTGGCTGCCGCTGCCGTCAGGCGGCCGATTCCAGTTCCGGCTCAGGCTCTACGACACGCCGATCTCGAGCCATGCCAATGAGATGCGGCCGGAAATCCTGCCGCGCATCAACCGGGTCGACTGCCGATGAGCGTGCTCGACCCGTCCGACCAGGGCGCAACATTGCCCGCGTACAGATTGCCATGGCGTTCGCGGCTCGCCGCGCTCGTGCGCCGCTTCGCGCTGGCGACGCTGGCCGGAATCGTGCTGGCCGGGATCGTCCATATCGTGACGATCCTGCTGATCCCGCTGGTGTCGGAACATGATGCGGCAACGGCCTATATGAGCTTCGGAACCGGCGGGAAGGCCGAATTGCTTACGCCCGGCGCGTCGGGCCAGCCCGACCTGCGCGATGCCGATCCGGCCACGGTCACGGCAGTCTGCAGCTACGATCTCAGCGGCGGCCCCCTGCGGGTCGTGGCGCGCACCGGCACGCTGCCGCTGGGCCTGTCGCTGCACCGGCGCGGCGGCGGCGTGGTCTATGCCATCACCGACCGCGCCGCGATCCGCGGCACGCTCGAATTCGTGGTGATGACCGAGGCGCAGCACGATGACAGGCTGGCCCAGGACGAGGATGGCGAGACGACGCGCGAGCTGCGCGTGGTCTCCGATACCCAGCAGGGGCTGATCGTGGCGCGCGTGCTGATGGAGCGCCCCTCGGACCGGAGCGAGGCCGAAGCGCTGGCGACCGGGGTCGCCTGCGGCCTCGCCGACTAGAGCATCTTCGAGCGAAATGGATACCGGTTCGCGTGAAGAAAATGCGTTAAAACAAAGAGATAGAGAATTTTCGCGCTTCTCCGAAGCGCGCAAATTCTCGAGCACTCAACCCTTGTAGACGACCGGCTTGTCGGGCGGCGCTCCGCCGCCGAAGACGCCGATGAGCTCGATCTTGCAGAGC
This sequence comes from Allobosea sp. BK604, assembly GCF_004341515.1. Classification (GTDB taxonomy): domain Bacteria; phylum Pseudomonadota; class Alphaproteobacteria; order Rhizobiales; family Beijerinckiaceae; genus Allobosea. The sequence goes on along the minus strand of NZ_SLZF01000014.1, from coordinate 136,918 downwards.
GGGCCGGCTTCCTGCTCCAGCGCCATGATGCTGCGCTCGGCACGGATTGCCTCGCGCGACGGCATCTCGACCACGAGATTGGCGAGCGCGTAGCGATAGCTTGCCATGCGGAACCTGATGCGCTCGCAGACCCAGAGGATCACCCCCTCGTTCTCGACCACGCGCGCGAAGGCAGGCCCGCGCTGATCCGGCGGCACCAGCGGCGAGGCATCGACGGCGCGCATGCGCACGCGATCGGCCGCGACGACCCGCCAGGCATTGCCCCGGAACGGGCTGAGCAGCAGACGGTCGGCATGGGCATCCTCAGCGAGGCGATTATAGCGCGAGGCCGCCGAGCGATAGGCCACTCCGGTCAGGCCGTTGAAATAGTCGGAGATCGCACTCGACTGCGCCTCGACCGGCAGGATGCGCTTGTAGGCGAGGTCGGAGACCTGGATGTCGAAATAATTGCGCGCATAGGCCGGCATGACGAAGCGCCAGGCGCGATCGCGCAATTGCTCCTCGTCATCGGTCAGGTGGAAGGGCGAAGCCGCCTCGCCCCGGGCCGTCGCCGCCCAGAAGCCGAGTTCGGGACCGATCACATCATTCCAGACGCCCGGCCGCGGCCGGCCGAAATCGCCGGCAGTGCAGGCCGCCACCGTGAGACCAAGAACCAGCGCCGCGGCAAGCCGTGGGCTCGGCCCCGAACCGGTGTCCACTTCGCTCGAAAATGCTCTGGATCGCCGCAACGACGCAAATAGCCTCACGCCGGCTGTCCGGCGGTCTTGGCGATCGTCTTGCTGCGGGAACCTGATCTCGGCGAGCGGCGCGGCGGCTTGGCGGCCGGCAGCGGCTCCGGCTGGCGCTCATAGCGGACGCCGGTGAAGAACAGGATCTCGCCGGGCGTCCGGGTTTCCTGCGCGGAAATCCTGCCCTGCGAACGCCGGCGCGGCGCGAACGGAATGACGACGGCCATGATGCGCCTCCTTTGGCTGGCGCCTGGATTGCGGTCACGGATGACGATCGGCTTTCGGGACGAACCCGCATCGCTAGCCAAGCCCTCCTGTTCGCATCAGGCATCGACATGGTTAACGTCATGTAAACGCCTGCGGCATAACCTGCCCGAAACCGTCGAATCCCTCCTCGAGTTGCCCGCATGCCCTCCCGCATCTCCGCCGAGCTAGCCCAACTCGCCCGCCTCGCGCGTGATGGCGGGCTGGATCTCAGCCAGGTCTCGCTGCGGGTGAAGGCCGATCTCCTGCTCTCGACGCCGCAGCCGCCGGCCGAGGACATCGCCGCCTTCAGCGAGCTCGCGACCGCGCTGATCCCGACTGTCGACGAGGCGACCGCGACGATCCTGGCGCGCAAGCTCGCCGGCTGGCGCCACGCGCCCGCTGCCGTGCTCCAGGCACTGAGGGCGCGCGGCGGCGCAGTGCTGGCGGCGCTGCTACGCCACGGCGCGCCGTTGCCGCCGGCCGAGCTCGAGGAGATCGCCGGGCATGGCGACGGTGAAGCCATGCTCGCGCTCGCCGAGCGGGCCGATCTCCCGGCGGCCGCAAGCCTGATGCTGGCCGGGCGCGGCGAGCGGGCGCTCGATCTCGCGCTGATCGCCAACCCCGCCCCCCTGCCCCGCGCCGGGCTCGACCTGCTGCTGGCGCGCGCCCGCACCGATGCCGTCTATGCGCCCGGGCTGCTCGCCCGGCGCGATCTCGCCGCTGCGGAACTCATCCCGCTGTTCCTCCAGGCCGGGCCGGAGCGGCGGCTCGCCATGCTCGATTCGCTAGCGGCAATCGAGGCGCTCGGCCCGTCGGAGCGGCGGGCCTCGCTCGATGCCGAGACCTTCGACGGCTGGCTGCTGACCGCGGGAGAGGATCGCGACAGCATCTTCGGAGTGATCGCGAGCCAGCTCGGCGGCGGACCGCCCCTTGCCGACGCGATGGCGCAGGATCGCTCGCGCGACCTGATCGCACTGGCGATGATCGCGACCGGAATCAGCGTCGAGGATGCCACCCGCCTGCTGATCCGGCTCAGCGACGAGGCGGCCCATTCGGTCGATCGCATCTTCGCGCTGGTGGCCCTGATGCGCTCGGTCAGCCGGGGCGTCGCCTATCGGCTCGTCATGCAGGTCGCCGGCGAGAGCGTCCAGCCGCCTGCGCGGCGCAGCCAGCATCAGCCGGCGATGGATCCGAGCGGCACGCCGGCGCGCCCCGGCGCCGCCAAGCCCGACAGCCGCACGGTGCTCGACGAGGTCCGGCGCACGCTCAAAGGCAAGCGCGAGCAGGGCTAGAGCATTTCCGCGTTTCTTCGAATCGCGAAAATTCTCTATCTATTTGTTTTGACGCATTTTCTTCACGCGAACCGGTGTCCACTTCGCTCGAAAATGCTCTAAGGCCGCTCAGGGCTCGACGAGATCGAGCTTGGGATCGCCGTTGCGATTCTCGATCTCGACCAGCCAGAGATCGGGATCGAAGCGGCGCTCACGCTCGACACGCTCCTCGATGCTGCCCGGATCGGAATCGAGGATGAGCTGGAAGCGGCGGACGCCGCTTTCATCCGCCAGCGCCTGCGGGGCCGGCCCGTAGAGCGCGGCCGTGCCGTCGAGCCGGTCGAGCTTGACGAAGATCGCCCCGGCCTCGCGCGCGCCGCGGCGGCGCAGGACGGCGACGAGCCCTTCGAGCGCCGCCTGGTACAAATAGGCGGAGACCCAGAAATCGCTGGTGAGGCGCGCCATGCCGCCGGCGCCGACGGCTCAGTTTTCCGCGCTGCGGCGCGGCGCGGCAGGCCGTGCGGCGGCGACGCCGCGGATCTCGGCCGGCGGACGCATGTCACCATTGATGAGATCGGCGATCGGATCGCGCGGGGCGGTGTTGCGCGCCGCCGGGGCCGGTGCCGAAGCAGGCTGCACGGCCGGCGCCGAGCGCGGCGCAGCCGCGGCGACGGGTGCCGGCGGACGCGGTGCGGCCTCGCGCGCGGCGGTCTGCTGGCGCTCGACCGGGCGCACCGGCGGGCGCGGCACCGCGGCAGGCATGACGGCGGCCGGCGCAGCCTCGGGCGCAGCGGCGGATTGCTCGAGGCGAAGCTCGGCCGGACGCGCCGGCGGCGAGACGGGCGCAGGCACGGCGGCGATCGGGGCCGGGTGGCGCACCTTCTGGAAGACGAGCGCGTTCATCGCGATGGCCATCGCTGCGCCGGCGAAGAGGAACAACACGAGGCTGCGGCCGGGGCGGCGCAGGGCCGCGCGCCAGACCTGTCCGAGCCAGGAGGTCTTGCGACGGGCCGGCTGGCTGCGCCTGACCGGCGGCGCGGACAGGGTCGCGTTGGTATGGGCGCGGGCTGCGAGCGTTGCGGACATGGTTACAGGCTCTCGATCAGGCAGTCAGACGAAAAGGAAGCTTGGTTTCAAGGCCGCGGCGTGGCGCCCGGGCGAAGGTCTCGATCTTGACCGGCTGCGAGGCGGCCGCGACGCCGCCGATCGGCAGCCGCACCGAGACGCGCGTGCCGATGCCGGGCGCGCTTTCGACCGTCAGGCAGCCGCCATGCAGGCCAACCAGGCCACGCACGACCGACAGTCCGAGCCCGGTCCCCTCATACGTGCGGTCATAGGAACTCTTGGCCTGGAAGAACGGATCGCCGAGGCGCGGCAAGTCGGAGGCCGCGATGCCGATGCCCGTGTCGGACACGGAGAGGTCGATCATCTCGCCGTCGCGGATCACCGCGAGCGTGACGCGCCCGCCCGCCGGCGTGAACTTCACCGCATTGGATAGGAGGTTGATCATGATCTGCTTGAGCGCGCGCTTGTCGCCGATCACGGCCGGGAGGTCGGGGCCGGAGACGCGCTCGAGCGCGACCCCGCCATTTTCGGCGCGCAGCGCCATCAGCGCGGAGCAATCCCGCGCGATCACCGCCAGATCGAGCGTCTCCTGCTCGATCGTCATCGCGCCGCTCTCGATCTTCGAGATATCGAGCAGCGTATTGACCACATCGAGCAGGTGGTGGCCGGAATCATGGATGATCCGGGCATAGTCGAGACGCTTCTCGGCATCGAGCAGGCGGGCGTGATCGCCGCCCAGCATCTCCGAGAATCCGATGATGGCGTTGAGCGGCGTGCGCAGCTCATGGCTCAGCGTGGCCAGGAACTGGCCCTTGATGTCATTGGCCTTGAGCGCAGCGGCATGGACGCGGGCACGCTCCTCGTCGAGGGCGCGGCTGGCGGTGACGTCGCGCATCACGCAGACCACAGCGACGCCGTCGCGCGACGTCGCATCGGCAACGCGGTGGGCCTTCATTTCCAGCCAGAGCGCAACCGGCGAACTCGGCTCCGGGCCGAGTTCGCGCGGCACGAACAAGGTGCGGAAGCAAGCGCTGCTCGGGCCCGCGCCATGGGCGGCATCGCTCAACGCCTTCAGGAAGAGCGGCCGGTCGGCGACATGGACACGGTCGAGCAGGCCACGGCCGATCAGGTCGCGCGGCTCGGCGCCGGCAAGCGCCTCGGCGGCGGCATTGGCGAACACGACCCCGCCGGTCGCATCGTGCCAGGTCACGAGATCGCCGACATGGTCGAGCAGAAGCTGTGCGCGCATATCGGCGGCGCGGCGCTCGCGCTGCTCGCCGTCGCGATGCTGCAGGGCCATGACCGCAATCATGATCGCGTGCAGGACAGCCAGTGCGGCGATGGCCGGCATCGCCGTGGCGACCCAGGGCGCTGCTTCGGCGAAGATGCCGAGCTGATGCAAGGACAGAATGCCGGCAAGCGCTGCGGCGGCGATCGCCCCTGCCCGCACGACATAGTCACGCGCGCCGAAGAGCATCGCTCCGGCCGGCACGGCCGCGAGCCAGATCAGGAAGGGCGAAGCCGCGCCGCCGGTCATGCCCGCGAGCGCAGCGACGAACAGCGCCAGGGAGGCCGCCGAAATGCCATGGGCGATATCGAGCCGGCCGCTGCGCGAGAGCACGAAAACGGCGAGGAGCGGCAGCGCCATGGCAACCAGCAGAAGCGCCTCCAGGGCCCCGGGCGCGCCACGCCAGGCAAGATAGGCTGGCGCCAGCCCAAGCGCAGCCGCGCCGAGCGCGAGACGCGTCAGCATGAAGCGCTCATGGCGTATGCGCTCGGGCGAATAGGGCGGAACCGATGGATGCACCATCGCCGCCACCTGCGTCCCGATCGCCATTATCGTCTGAGGAAACTGCAACACTCACCTCTGCAGGCCCATTCGCCTGTATCGATCCCGATCCTCGCCATGTGCGGTTTAAGCCCGGCTTAAGGCGAAGCAGGCCGGCGGCCGCGGCGACGGGCGGAGGTCGGTCGAAAATCCTAGATTTATCAATAACTTGTTCGGCGACCACCGGCATCGCGCTTCACCCGGCGATGTTCGCAGCAGGGTGAACGGAAGCTGAAGACGGCCGCACCGATTTGATTCAAATGGCAGACGCGATCTTTGCGTCTGCCGCGCTATAGTGCCTGCGGGTTCGGGACTCCGCGGGGAACGGGGACAGGGAATGGCCTATCTGATGCGCAGCATGGCGGTGATCGGCATCATCGCTTTCAACTCGCCGGTTCATAGTGGCAAATCCGAGAGCGAGGGGGCTCGGGAGGCCGTGCGCAGCATCGCGGCGGCCGCGAGCCAGATCGACGCCAGGACAGCCCTTAACGGCATGGCCGCGGCGCGCGAAGCGGCGCAGGTCCTGGCCGGGCTCGACCCCGAGACGCGCGCACGCGTGCTCTCGCTTGCGGCCGGCGCGGCCGCGCAGACCGACGCTCATCTGCGCCCGGTTGCCGCCTCCCCTTCCCGCTAGCCCGCCGCGAGCCTACATCTTGTTCTGTGACCGTGCTTGACGCTGCGCGTCCGCGCGCCGAAGAAACCCGCGTCAGCCGCCGGGCACAGGGCTGACGGCGCAAATGGACGGATATGAGCGAAACCCTCGACGAGATCGTCGCCAATTTCGAGCTGCTCGAAGAGTGGGACGACCGCTACCGCTATCTGATCGAGCTCGGCCGGGGCCTCGCCCCGCTGCCGGAGGCTGGCCATAGCGACGAGAACAAGGTGCGCGGCTGCGCCAGCCAGGTCTGGCTCGAGGCGCGCCGCGAAGGCGGCCCCGGCGAGGGCACGCGCCTGCATTTCCTCGGTGATAGCGACGCCCATATCGTGCGCGGCCTGGTGGCACTGGCGCTCGCCATCTATTCGGGCCACAGCGCCAAGGAGATCCTGGCGACCGACGCCTTCGCGATCTACGAAAAGCTCGGCCTCGCCGCCCATCTGACGCCGCAGCGCTCGAACGGCGTGCGCTCCATGATCGAGCGGATCAAGAGCGATGCGCGCGCCGCGGCAGCGACGGAAATGGTCTGACGCCGCTCATTTGGGCGCCATGATCCCAAGGCGCGCATCCCGGCGCGCGAGAGATATTCCTGGAAACCTGCCTGCAAGGACGCGCTCGACCGATCCCCGTCCGCTTGCGTCGGCATGAAAAAGCCGCCGGCAGACCGGCGGCTCCTGACCTCACGTCCATCGAACCCGAGCCGAGGAGACCGGCCGGCAGGCCCCGCCCCTCGCCCAGATGGTCCGCTCAGCGGCGCTTGCGGCGCTGCTGGCCGAGGCCCATCTTCTTTGCCAGCTGCGACCGCGCTTCGGCATAGTTGGGCGCGACCATCGGATAGTCGGGCGGCAGGCCCCACTTCTCACGATACTGCTCCGGCGACATGTTGTACTGCGTGCGCAGGTGGCGCTTCAGCGACTTGAACTTCTTTCCGTCTTCAAGGCAGATCAGGTAATCGGCCGTGATCGACTTCTTGACGGGAATCGCAGGCTTGGGGGCCTCGACCGGGATCACCGGGGCGGCGCCGCCAACAACGCGGTTCAGTGCGGCATGCACATCATTGATCAGGGCAGGCAGATCAGATGCGGGCACCGAGTTGTTCGAGACGTAGGCAGAAACGATATCGGCGGTGAGTTCGATGAAATCCGAACCATCATTATCAGCCATGATTGTACCACTCCTTATGTGTTCTTGGACCAGATATCACCCGACCGTTCCACGTCTCCCGGCTCCGAAGCCCCGTTCTTCAAAGCCGACAGCAGGTCAAGGACAGCCGACAATAGAATCACGCGAAGCGGATCGATCTAGGCATCGATGTAGTGCATCAATAACGTTCCCGCAAGCCAATAAACCTCGCGATGAATACGTTCAGCAGCGAAATATTGGACTTCTTTTGGCGTGTTCATGGTAACCAAAATGTGCACCGCGCCCTGATCCTGCTCGCGTTGGTTGTCTCCTGCTCACCAATGCGGCACCGGACTGGCGCTTGCAGGGCAGGAACGGCGGATATGCCTCGGCATGACGAAGAAAAGTTGCGATGGCATCAAGATGCACGAACGATGATGCTGATAGCCGGACAATATCATTGCAGCGTCAATGCTTGCGCCAAGCTTGCGCCTCGACAGGCCTCGGATGCGGGCCTATGCCGAGTATCCAGCCTTCCGACGAAGTGATGAGCATGACCATGGCCAAGCATATCCCCGCCCCGCCGCGCGCCGAAGCCCATCCCGAAAGCAGAATCGTGCACGGATTGGTACTTCGTGACGATTATGGCTGGTTGAGGGCCAGCAACTGGAAAGACGTGTTGCGCGATCCCACCGTCCTGCCGGCCGAGATCCGCAGCTATCTCACGGCCGAGAACAGGTACTCGCGGGCGCTGATGGCCCCGACGCGCGAGCTGCAGAAACAGCTCGTCAAGGAGTTCCGCGGCCGGATCAAGGAGGACGATGCCAGCGTGCCGCAGCCGGACGGGCCGTTCCTCTACTATTCGCGCTATCGCCGCGGCGGCGAGCATCCGCTGATCTGCCGCAAGCCGCGCGCTTCCGCAGCCGGCAAGGCCGCGCGCGAGCAGGTCATGCTCGATGCCGACGCGCTGGCGAAGGGCAAGGATTTCTTCGATCTCGGCGATGCCGCGCATAGCCCGGACCACAAGCTCCTGGCCTGGAGCGCCGACGAGGCCGGCTCCGAACTCCATACGATCCGGGTGCGCGACCTTGCGAGCGGGAGCGATCTCGACGACCGCATCGTCGACACGACTGGCGAGATCATCTGGGCTCGCGACGCGCGCTCCTTCGCCTATGTCCGACTCGATGCCGACCACCGCCCCTCGCGGGTCTACCGGCACTGGCTTGGAAGCGAGCAGGCCAAGGACGAGTTGCTGCATGACGAGCAGGATGCCGGCATGTTCGTCGATATCGACGAGACCCAGTCCGGCCGCTTCCTGCTGATCTCGATCAGCGACCACGAGACCTCCGAAATCCGCATCGCCGACCTTGCCGAGCCCGAGGCCAGGCCGGTGACGATCGCGCCGCGCGAGGTCGGGCGGCAATACAGCGTCGACCATCACGGCGAGGATTTCCTGATCCTGACCAATGCCGACGGGGCGGAGGACTTCAAGATCGTCACCGCGCCGGTGGCCGATCCCGCGCCACGGAACTGGCGCGACCTCATTCCGCATCGGGCCGGGCGGCTGATCCTGAGCCATGTCTGCCTGAAGGGTCGCCTGATCCGGCTGGAGCGCGAGGAGGGCCTGCCGCGCATCGTCATCCGCGATCTCGCCAGCGGCACGGAAGGCAGCATCGCCTTCGAGGAGGAGGCCTATGGGCTCGGCCTCGATGCCGGCTACGAATTCGAGACCGACACGCTGCGCTTCATCTATGCCTCGATGGCGCGACCGGCCGAGACCTATGATTACGACATGCGCAGCGGCGAGCGCACCCTGCTGAAGCGCCAGGAGGTGCCCTCGGGCCACGATCCCGCGGCCTATCGGGTGCGGCGTATCTTCGCGACCGCGAAGGATGGCGCCAAGGTGCCGGTCTCGCTGCTGCACCGGGTCGACACGCCGATCGACGGCTCGGCACCGTGCCTGCTCTACGGCTATGGCTCCTACGGCTCGGCGATGTCGGCCTCGTTCCGGACCAATCCGCTCAGCCTGGTCGATCGCGGCTTCGTCTATGCCATCGCCCATATCCGCGGCGGCACCGACAAGGGCTGGCGCTGGTATCTCGACGGCAAGCGCGAGAAGAAGACCAACACCTTCACCGATTTCATCGCGGCCGCCGAGATGCTGGCGGATGCCGGCTTCACCGCACGCGGCCGCATCGTCGCCCATGGCGGCAGCGCCGGCGGCATGCTGATGGGCGCGATCGCCAACATGGCGCCCGAGTTCTTTGCCGGCATCGTCGCGGAAGTGCCCTTCGTCGACGTGCTCAACACCATCCTCGACGACACATTGCCGCTGACCCCGCCGGAATGGCCGGAATGGGGCGATCCGATCCGCGACATCAAGGCCTTCCACACGATCCGCAGCTATTCGCCCTATGACAACGTCAAGCCGCAGGCCTATCCGCCGATCCTGGCGATGGGGGGACTGACCGACCCGCGCGTGACCTATTGGGAGCCGGCAAAATGGGTCGCGAGGCTGCGTGCGACGATGACCGGCGGCGGCCCCGTCCTGCTGCACACCAATATGGAAGCCGGCCATGCCGGCTCGGCCGGGCGCTTCGACTCGTTGAAGGAGGTCGCGCTGGCCTATGCCTTCGCGATCCAAGCCGTGGAGGGCGGCTGGCCGGACGCCGTCATGGCTGCGAGCTGAGCAGCGCTTTCGAGCTGAGCGCCCTGGTACCGCTCAGCTTCCGAGCCGGCTCTTCTCGCTGGCGAGATAGGTTTTCAGCTCGTCCATCGAGGCGAAGCTGTACTCGCCATCCGGCGTGCGGGCCTTGATCGAACCGTCCGCATACATGGTGAAATGCGTGTCGCCGACCTGATAGGCGCCGACGACGCCCTCGTCCGAGGCGGCCGGGCGTGGCGGCTCGGCCGGCTGCGGCGCTTCCACTGCGGTCTCGGCCTCATCCGCGACGACCTCGTCGGCGGCCTCGGCAGTCGGCTCATCAGCCTGAGCTGCCTCTTCAGTCGGCGCGTCCTCCGCCCCGGTCTCATCCTCGGGCTCGGATTGCGGCGTTTCCTGCTCGGACGGCTCGTCGAATGTCGGCTCGCGCCGGCCGAAAACGGGGGGCGGCGCCCAGGCCTCGGGCGCGGCCGGCTCGGCCTCGCGCTGCTCCTCGACCGTGTCCTCGGGCTCCGCCGGCTTCAACGGCGGCTGCGGCCCGAGCGTCAGATGCTGGCGCAGCGAGGCAAGGTCATCGGCCTCGCCGCCCGCGCGCTCGGAGGTCGCTTCCGAGGTGCGGCCGGCGCCAAAGCGCGGCCACCATGAGCGCCGCGGCTCGGGCGCGGCGACGGGAGGCGGCTCGACCGGTTCGACGGTGGGCACCGGCTCGACCTGCAACTCGGGCTCCCTCTCCTGGGCGGGAATCTCGTGCTCGCGTTCGGTCGGCAGAGCATGGTCGGCCGCGATCGCGGCGAAGATATCGTCCTCGGGCGCCTTGTCCCGCTGCGGCTCAGCCGCAATCGGCTCGGGCTCGGCCTCTGGCTCAGCCTCTGGCTCCGGCTCCGGCAGTGGTTCGTGCGCAGCAGGCTCGCGCCCAGGATGGGACGCGGCATGGGACAGGGCCTCGTCATCAGTCCCCCTGGTCGCGGCAACGTCGAGCAGCGCCTCGTCGAAGATATCCTTCGCGACAGGTTCCGGCGCCTGCGGTTCAGGCTCGTCCCGAGTCGGGGAAACCGGTTCTGCGGTCGATGGCTCATCCTCGCGCCGAGCGATCCCGCGCTCGGCCATTGCCGTCGCCAAGGCGCCGCCGGCGGCAGCGAGGCCTGCACCGGCCGCGACGGTGCCGAGACCCGGCAGCCTGCTCTCCGATGGCGGCGGCTCGGGAAAAGTCGGCGCGCGCTCTTCTTCAATGGCTGCCCGCGGCGTCGGTTCAATGGCTGCCCGCGGCGCCGGCTCGCCCTGTAGCCCCACAGCCGAGAGCAGCGACATCGCGCGCAGCTCCGTCCTGACGCGGCGCAGCTCGATCAGGAGCCAGGCCAGGCCAAGCAAGATCACGCCGCCCGTCGCCGCAACGGTGCCAATAATCACCTGCGTGAAGCCACGCTCCAGCACCAGATATGGCCAGCCATCGACAATGGCTCCAACGCCACCGACCAGGAAAGACAGGCCCAGCAAGACGAAGATCGTGATCAACCCAGCATCCTCAGCAAGGCATCGACGGGAACGGCGGCACCGATTCCATCAGATTAGCCTCTAACTTATTGAATAAGAGACAATTTCACAAATCGTGACTGATCGGGCCGCAAAAGCCGGCGCGCCGCGAGCATGACCATATCGCGACTGCGTCCCAGCTTCTCCGCGGAATGCATGATGTTTGCTCGCTACTGGCGGTTGCCGGTGGCCGGCCGCGGGCTTAACTAGCGGGTGGAATGGCGGGAGGTTCCGCCGGAGCCGCCAGGTTCCAAGCCGTTCAAGACGAAGCCATTCTCAGCAGTGCGATTTGACAGCCCAAGGAGAGGCACGATGTCCTTTACCCTTCCCGACCTGCCCTACGCCCATGATGCGCTCCAGCCCTTCATGTCGAAGGAGACGCTCGAATACCATCACGACAAGCACCACCAGGCTTATGTGACCAACGGCAATAACGCGATCAAAGGCACGGAATTCGAGGGCAAATCGCTCGAGGAGATCGTCAAGGGCTCCTATGGCAAGAACCCGGCCGTGTTCAACAATGCCGGCCAGCACTACAACCACCTCCATTTCTGGAAGTGGATGAAGCCCAATGGCGGCGGCAAGCTGCCGGGTGCGCTGGAGAAGGCGATCACCGACTCGTTCGGTTCGGTCGACAAGTTCAAGGAAGATTTCGTCGCCGCCGGCGTCGGCCAGTTCGGTTCGGGCTGGGCCTGGCTCGAGGTCAAGGGCGGCAAGCTCGCGGTCAGCAAGACCCCGAACGGCGAGAGCCCGCTCGTCCATGGCGGCACGCCGATCCTCGGCGTCGATGTCTGGGAGCACTCCTACTACATCGACTACCGCAACCGCCGTCCCGACTATCTCAAGGCCTTCCTCGACAGCCTGGTGAACTGGGACTATGTCGCGGAGCTCTATGACGGCGCCAAGGCCTGAGCCTTCAGCGACGGTTCGAATGCGGACGGGGCCCTTGCGGGCCCCGTTTTCGTTTGGGCGATGCCCTTGCGTCATTGCGAGGAGGCGCGGCCGGCTGAGCGATCCGGGGCGCCGGGCGCCAGCCCTGCTGGATGGCTTCGCTACGCTCGCAACGACGCTGAAGCGAAATCTTCAGGCCGCGACGCTGCGCAGGAACTGGTCGACCGTGGCGCGCAGGCGCAGCGCCTGCGCCGCGACCTCGCCCGCCGCGCCGCGAACCTGCTCGGCCGATTGCCCGGTCTCCTCGACGCTGTCGGCAAGCACGCTGAGATCGCTCGACACGGAAAGCGCCGAGGTGCTCGCCATGGCGACGCCGCTGGCGATCTCGCCGGTGGCAATGGCCTGCTGCTCGATCGAGGTCGCGACCGCATTCGCGAAATTCTCGATCGCCCCCATGCGCTCGGCAATGTTGTGAATGGCGAAGACGACCTCGCCGGTGGCGCTCTGGATGGCGCCGACCTGGCTGACGATGCGGTCGGTCGCATCGGCGGTCTGCGAGGCGAGGCTCTTCACCTCGGACGCGACGACGGCGAAGCCGCGCCCCGCCTCGCCCGCGCGGGCAGCCTCGATGGTGGCGTTGAGCGCGAGGAGATTGGTCTGCGCCGCGATATCGCGAATGAGGTTCACCACCTCGCCGATGGCGCGGGCGGTCTCGTCCAGCGCCTGGACCGAGCTTGCCGTGTCGCGCGAGATCGAGGCGGCCTCGACGATCTCGGTGCGCACGCGCCGGACCTGGAACTCGACCTCGCGAATGGCGGCGCCCATTTCCTCGGCGGCCTGGGCGGCGTTCTCGACATTGCCGGAGGCGCCATGGGAGTTCTGCGCGGCGCGGGCGGCACGCTGCGAGGATTCCGCCGCGACCCGGGCAAGCCCGTCGGAGGCCTCGCTCATGCGCTCGGCATTGCTCTTGAAGGCTTCGAGCGCAACGCCGACCTCGGCGCGGAACAGCGCAATCGCCTCGTCGACGCGCTGCTGGTGATGGCGGCGCTCGACCTCGTTGACATGCTGCTTTTCCTGCAGGGCGGCGCGCTCGGCGAGGCGCAGCTTGAGGATTCCGAGCGCATGTGCGATCGCGCCGATCTCGTCACGCCGGCCCATCGCGTCGATCTTCGTGTCGAGATTGCCGTCGGAGATGCTGACGATCGCGTTCGTCATGCTCTTCAGCGGCTTCATCGTGCGCGAGAGCGAAATCCAGAGCAGCGGCCCGAGCACGAGCAGGATCAGGATGCCGAAACCGATCGTGACGAATTGCTCGAAGGCGGCGCGCGCCACGAGGCGGCTCTTGTCGAAGCGGATGGCGATATAGCCGATCTGCTTCTTGTGGCCACCGACCTTGACCACATGAAGCCGGGTGATGAAGGTCTTGTCCTCGAGTTCGGTCGAGGTCTGGTCCTTCAGCACGTCCCAGGGGTCGCGGCCGAGCGCCGCGGCAAGCGCACGCGGCGTCAGCGAGAGCCGGGCCTCCTCGTTGCGGCCGGCGCTGGCGAGCGTCGAGACGTCATCGGCCACGATGCCGGCATCGAAATCCGGATCGCGGCGCAGCGACTCGAGGATATAGCCGAGCGTCGTCGTATCGCGCGCGAGGATCAGGGCGGGAGAGGCATTGACCACCATCGTGGTCAGGGCCGTCATCTTCTGCTCGAGATCGCCGCGCGTCTTGGCGTCGTTATAGCGCGCGACCGCGATCACCACGAAGAGGATCGCCACCGCGACAATGGCAACCGCGGCCCCGGCGATCTGGCTGCCGAGAGAACCGCTGGAGCCTTCCTTGACAGCCATTCGCTGCGCAATCGAAGCGGCCGCACCCGCTCGCTTTAGCCAAGTCATCGCGCAGACATCTCCGCCGGAGGCCTCACAGGATCCGAACGGAACGGACCAGGTGGCAGCAATTTGACGGAACCCGGTAAATATTCGATTGCGTCGCCGATAGCGCGGCCGGTCAGGACAGAGCTGCGAAGCGGGCCATCTCCAGCCCCGGAGGCGGCACGAAATCCTTCAACGCCGCATGTTCGAGCGGGCGTGTCGCGACCACCGGATCGAGCCCCAGCAATTCGTCGTCGACATGGCCGGGATGGCACATGACGAGATGGGATGGGCCGGGCCGGACCAGGAAGCGGCGCAGATCGCTGGCGAAGTCGCGCTCCGGATCGAAGGGCGCGACGCCGGAGAAGCCGCGATTGACCTTGATGCCGCGGCGCAGGGCCTGCCCGCGCAGGCCGAACGCCAGGCCGGCGATGACCAGCGCCTTGCCGACGGCAACGCCGCGCGCCCGGATAGCGGCGGACGAATCGGCGGGGTCGCGCAGATAGACGCTGCCCTCCGGATAGCGCCGCTGGATCGCCGACAACACCGCGCCGCGCACGCCGGGCAGGACATGGACATGCTGATGGCCGTCGACAAAATCGGGCGCGCGGCCGAGCGCGGTCTCGAATGCATCGAGCTGCCGCGCAATCTCGGCGGCGATCTCGGCGCGTGCCTCGCGCGATGAGGCGGCCGCCTTGGCGACGTCGCCCAGCGCGCGAAACTCCCCGCCCGGGGCGAGGCGCCGCATCGGGCTGAGCGGGGCGGCACAGGTCAGGTTGAGGTGCAGGCCGAGATCGGCCCGGCCGGAGAAAGCGGCAAGCTCGCCGGCGAATCGTTTCCAATGCGGCCGGCTGGTCATGGCGCCGGTCGCGGTGAGCGCGCCCAGCGCCAGCAATTCGAGGATCGAGCGGCTGATGCCCTCCGTCAGCGCGAAATCATCGGCGCAAAGAACGAAGCGGGTGGCCATGGGCTCGTTATCCTGGGTTCATCTGCGCTGGTGTATGCAGCCGGCGCAGAGCGTGCGGGCACGGCGGGCCCAGGTGCTCTAAATGACAATTTAGGCAGGCCGAGTCACCTCTCCGGTGGCGAGGCGGGCTCCGTGGCCGGAGCGAAAGGTCGAGCGTGTCCGAAGTCCTCACCCAATCCCGTCCTGTATCGCAGGGCCCGGCCGCCACGCGGCCGGAGCTTTCGATCGTCGTGCCCGTTCACAACGAGGCCGACAACCTGCCGCTGCTGGTCGAGCGGCTGAAGGCGGTGCTCGACAAGGAAGTACGGTCCTGGGAGCTGGTTTGCGTCGACGACGGCAGCCGCGACGGCACGCTTGCGGTGCTGCGCCTGCTGAATGCCAACGACAAGCGCATCAGCGCGGTCTCGTTCAGCCGCAATTTCGGCAAGGAGGTCGCGATCGCCGCCGGGCTCGACCATGCCGCCGGTGACGCCGTGGTGATCATGGACGCCGACCTGCAGCACCCGCCGGAGACGATCCCGCTCTTCCTCGCGAAATGGCGCGAGGGCTATCTCAACATCTACGGGCAGCGGGCCGACCGCGAGGGCGAGGGCCGGCTCAAGCGCAATTTCGCCAAGGCCTTCTACAAGCTCTTCGCCAGCTTCGGCGAGATCGAGCTGCCGGAGGGTGCCGGCGATTTCCGCCTGCTCGACCGCAAGGTCGTCGATGCGCTGCGGGCGCTGCCGGAGCGGGCCCGCTTCACCAAGGGGCTCTATGCCTGGGTCGGCTTCCCCGGAACGGGCGTCACCTTCGAGGTGGCCGAGCGCGAGCATGGCGTCAGCAAGTTCCGGTTCGGCAAGCTGTTCAGCTTCGCGTTCGACGGGCTCTCCTCCTTCTCGACCGTGCCATTGAAGATCGCGACCTGGATCGGCGTGGCGATCGCCGTGATCTCGACGCTGACGGCCGCTTTCTTCCTAGTCCGCACGCTGTTCTTCGGCACGGACCTGCCCGGCTTCCCGTCGCTGATCGTCTCGATCATGTTCTTTTCCGGCATCCAGCTGATCTCGCTGGGCATGATCGGCGAATATGTCGGGCGAATCTTCGCCGAGGTGAAGCGCCGGCCGCTCTACCTGATCGGCGAGCGGGTCGGTTTCGACGCCCGCACCGTGGACCATCCGCGCGGCGACGCATTGCCGCCGCTGATCCGTTGAGAATCGGGTAGACTCCTGCCGCTCTCGCCATGAGGGCTGAGGCCTCGTCGAGCCCGAGAGTACAATGTTCAGAAAGATCCTGTCGGTCGGCGGCTTCACGCTGCTCTCGCGCCTGAGCGGCTTCGTCCGCGACGTCGCGCTTGCCGCCGTGCTCGGCGCCGGCGCGATGATGGATGCGTTCTCGGTGGCGCTGCGACTGCCGAACCATTTCCGCACCATCTTTGGCGAGGGCGCCGTCAACCAGGCCTATATCCCGGCCTATGCGCGCGTCCGCCAGCAGGCCGGCGAGGCGGCCGCGGCGCTCTTCGCCAACCGGATCTTCTCGCTGAACCTGATCGTGCAGGTCGTGCTCCTCGCGCTCGCCCTGCCCTTCATGCCGGAGATCGTGCGCCTGCTCGCGCCCGGCTTCAGCGACGATCCGCAGCGCTTCGAGCTCGCCGTCTCGCTGACGCGGATCACCTTCCCCTATCTGCTGTTCATCACGCTGGTGACGCTGCTTTCGGCCAATCTCAATGCGATCGACCGTTATGCGGCAGCGGCCGGCGCGCCGATCCTGCTGAATGTCTGCCTGATCGCGGCGCTCGCCATCGCCTTCCTGTTCCCGGGCGCGGCCTATGCCGCCGCCTGGGGCGTCGCGATCTCCGGCGTGCTGCAATGGCTGCTCGTCGCCGTCGATGCGCAGCGGGCCGGCGTCGGTGCGGCGCTGGTCGCGCCACGGATCGATGCCGATGTGAAGAGCTTTCTCAGGGCCTTCGGCCCGGCCGTGATCGGCTCGGCCGGCGTGCAGATCGCGCTCTTCGCCGACACGATCATCGCCTCGCTCCTGCCGCGCGGCGCCTATTCGGCGCTCTACTATGCCGAGCGACTCTACCAGCTGCCGATCGGCGTGATCGCGATCGGCGTCGGCACGGTGTTGCTGCCGACGATGAGCCGCTTCATCGCCGCCGGGAATGTCGAGGCGGCCGACAAGGCGCAGAACCGGGCGGTGGCACTGACCCTCGTCATGGCCGCGCCCTTCGCAGCCGCCTTCCTCGCGATCCCCGAGCTGATCGTCTCGGCGCTGTTCGAGCGCGGGCGCTTCGATGCGGCGGCGAGCCAGGCGGCCGCCGCCGTGCTCTTCGCCTATTCGGTCGGGCTTCCCGCGATCGTGCTGATCCGCAGCCAGGTCTCGGCCTTCCAGGCGCGCGGCGACACGACGACGCCGATGATCGTCTCGCTCGCCGCGATCGCCTGCAATGTCGCGCTGAAGCTGCTGCTCTGGCGCGATTGGGGCGCGCCGGGCCTCGCGCTCGCCACGGCAGCCGGGGCCTGGATCAATCTCGGGGCGCTTTTCGTGCTGGCGCTGAAGCGCGGCTGGACGAAGCCCGACAGGCAATTGCCGCTGCTGATCATGATCACGCTCGCCGGCTCCGTCATCGCCGCGGTCGCGGCGCGGGTGCTGACGCCCGTGCTGCTGGTCGAGCTGGCCCGTATTCCCGCGGAGGCGAAGCTGGTGACGCTGGCGGCGGTCGGCATCGTCGCCGGCCTGATCTATCTGGTGGTGGCGCTTGGCGGGCTGAAGGCGGCCCGGCTGATCCGGCTGCTGCGCTGAAGCCACCGAATTCCCCGCCCGGCCGAAGCCAGGGCGGAGAAGCTGATATGCCCCGGTCGCAAGCCGTCGGGGCCGTTGCGGTCTCAGGCCGTCTTGCTATGCGCGAAGTCCATGTAGAGCTCGCGCGCCCTGCGGAACATCGGGCCGGGCTGCAGCTCGCGGTCGTCGATGCGGTAGATCGGCATGACCTTGGAATAGTTGCCGGTGCTGAAGATCTCGTCGGCCTCGACGAAATCCTGATAGCGCAGGCTGGTCTCCTCGACCGGGACCCCGTCCTGCCGCAGCAGGCCGATGGTGCGCTGGCGGGTGATGCCGTTGAGGAAGGTGCCGTTCGGCGCCGGCGTCTTCACCATGCCGTCCTTGGCGAAGAAGATGTTGGAGGTGCCGGTCTCCGCGACATTGCCGAGCATGTCGAGCACCAGCGCGTTGTCGAAGCCGCGCGCCTTGGCCTCGCGCAGGACGCGGGCATTGTTGGGATAGAGGCAGCCGGCCTTGGCGTCGGTCGGCATCGTCTCGAAGGTCGGACGGCGATAGGCGCCATGCGTCACCGAGAAGCCCTTGCCGGGGTCGCCCATCGGCGCCTCGAACAGGCAGAGCGCAAACTTGGTCGACTCGGGCTCGCCAATGATGGTCGAGGGACCATCGGCCTCGGCCCAGTACATCGGCTTGATGTAGAGCGCCGTGCCGCCGGCGAATTTCTTCACACCCTCGGCGGTCCTGGCGATGATCTCCTCGGCCGTGACGGTGGCCTTGAGGCCGAGCGCGACGGCCGAGCGGTTCACGCGGGCGGCGTGACGGTCGAGATCGGGCGAGACGCCATCGAAATAGCGGGCGCCATCGAAGACGCTCGAGCCCTGCCAGGCGGCATGAGTACGCGGTCCCATGATGCCGGGATTGCCTTCGAGCCACTCACCCTCGAACCATGTCCAAGTCTGCGTATACCAAGCCATGCTATCCCCGTTCGGTCAGCGTTGTTTGCCCGCACCGTCTGCCCGCGGTGGCGTGGCGTCAACATGGCGCGGATGATGTGATGTGATGGGTGCGATCGGAACGGGTGATGGATCACCAGCCGAGCGCACGCAGCCCCGAGATCACCCCCATGCCGACGATCAGCGCCAGCAGCTCGCTGCGGCGCAGCACCATGCTGCCGATCGCCGCAAGCAGGGCGAGCGCAGCGGCGAAGCCGAGGCGCTCGATCAGCGGCAGCACGGTCGCGACCACGATCGAGCCCGGCAGCGCCGCGAGCCCGCGCCGCACATGCGGGGTGAGCGGGATGAAGCCCATCAGCACCACGCCGGAGATGCGGCAGAGATAGGTCGCGACAGCCATCGCGCCGATGGCTGCGAGCGCACCCCAGAGGACCGGATCAGGCACGGTCATCGCGGAAGGCTCCCACGAGCGCGCCGCTCAAGGCGCCGACGATGATGAAGGCATAGCCCTCGACCAGCTTGGCCGTGACGAGCGCGACGATGCCGGCGACGATCCAGGGCACCGCGGCGCTGCGGCCGCGCCAGAGAGGCACCAGCATCGAGGCGAAGAAGATCGGCATGACCAGGTCGATGCCATAGCGGCGCGGATCGGCGACGAGCGAGCCGAGCAGGTAGCCGGGGATCGTCGCAAGGATCCAATTGATCCAGATGATGAAGCCGGCCCCGAAGAGCACGCCGAGATCGCGCCCGCCCTCGGCATGGTAGCGTGTGCCGATCAGCCAGTTCGCATCGGTGAAGAAGAACAGATGCAGGGCGTTGACGAGCTTAGGATAGGGGGCGAGCCAGGGCTGCAGCGAGGCGCCCTGAAGCACGAGGCGGGCATTGACGGTCGCGGTGACCACCGCGAGCCCGGCGATCGCACCCCAGCTCCATTCCGGCCGCCAAAGCTCGATGGCGACGAGCTGCGACACGCCGGCATAGACGAAGGCGCTCATCATCACGGTTTCGAGCAGGCTCAGCCCCTTGGCCGAGGCGGCGGCGCCGAACGCGACCGCGAAGACCACGAGCCCGGGGATCAGGACCAGGGCGCTGCGGGCGCCCTGCACGGCGCCATGCCAGGTGAGAATGGGCCCCGCCGTCTTGCGGGAGGGTTCTTGAAGCGAGGACATGCGTCTTCCAAAGGACCAAGCCGGGACGAGGTCAACGCGCACCGGCGGTGCGGGCGCATGAACCGGGCGCAGGACGGCCCAGCTTCGACAAGTACGAGGACAAGCCGCGGCAGCAGGATTAGCTTGGAACGATGATCTGGCTGACTTCCCCCGACGCGACCGCCTCTACCCTCCCCGCCGGCTGGCTGATCGATAGCGGCGAACATCCACATGGTCTGACGGAGCGCTCGGCCCTGCGCCGAGAAACGGCGCGCCGGCTGATCGCGCGGCAATTCAACCTGGAGCATGGCGAGGTCGAGATCGAGCATGACGAGCGCGGCAAGCCGATCCTGCGCCATCCGGCCGGAACCGGCCTGCATCTCTCGCTGGCGACGCGCGCAGGGCTGGTCGCGGTGGCGCTGGCGCATGACCCCGTCGGAATCGATGTCGAGCGGATCGATCCCGACATCGAGCTGCCGCTGACGTCGCTGCATCCGCAGGAGAGCGAGGCCCTGCTTTCCCTGCCCGTCCCCGCCAGGCCGCTCGCCTTCGCCCAGCTCTGGAGCGCCAAGGAAGCCTATGTGAAGGCGCTCGGGCTCGGCTTCGCGCGGGCGCCGGAGAGCTTCGCGGTCACATTGCTCTCGACCGAGCAATTCGAGGTCAGCGACCCGAACAGGCCGGGCGTCATCGCCGGCACGGGCCGCACCATCGAAAACGGCGGCCAGGGAACCCTGGCCGCCGCGATTGTCGTTCTCGCCTGAGGCCTGAGCCTCAGCCGGGCTGGTTGACCGGCTTGCTCTTCAGCATGAAGCCCGCGGCGCAGACAATGAGCGCACCGATGACCGCGCCCACATAGTGCGGCGTATCTGCCGGAGCCATGCCGAGCGGATTCTCCTCGACCGGAACGGTCTTGACCCAGGTCGGCATATTGACCTGCAGCCACTGCAGCACCGCGATATCGCCGAGGATCATCTCGGCCGCGATCCAGCCCAGAAGCGCCGCGCCGAGCCAGATCAGGATCGGATAGCGCTCGATGATCGTGGTCAGGAGCTGGGCGCCCATGATGATCAGCGGGATGGAGAGCAGCAGACCGAAGATGAAGAGCTCGACATGCCCCTTCGCCGCGCCGGCGATGGCGATGACATTGTCGAGGCTCATCACCGCGTCGGCGATGGCGATGGTGCGCACCGCCTTCCAGAGGCTATCGCTGGCCGCGATATCACCATGAGATTCCTCCTCACCCTTGGCGAGCTTGATGGCAATCCAGAACAGCAGGATGCCGCCAATCAGCTTGAGGTAAGGCACCCCGAGCAGCCAGGTGACGACCAGCGCGAAGAGAATGCGCAGGCCAACAGCCGCACCGGCGCCGAGCCAGATGCCAAGCTTGCGCTTGTTTTCGGGTAGCGAACGGCAGGCGAGCGCGATCACGACCGCGTTGTCTCCGGACAGCAGCAGATCGATCCAGATGATCTGCAGCAGCGAAACCCAGAATTGGCTCGACGAGAAATCCATGTGTCCTTTGTTCCCCTTGTTACGTGGTCAGGTGACGGGATTGGGCTGGCGCGACTTCTTCAGGAAGTAGCCCAGGCCAACGACGAGCAGCGCGCCGAGGATGGCGGCCGGATATTCGAGCGCATGCAGGGTCGAGGCGCCGAATTGCTCGATGAGCCAGGGATCGCTGTCGAACATCTCGCCGGCGACCCAGCCAAGCAGCGCCGCGCCGGCCCAGACCAGGATCGGGAAGCGGGTGAGCAGGCTGGTGATCAGCGAGGCGCCGACGACGATCAGCGGAATCGAGATCAGCAGGCCGATGACGAGCAGCGGCAGCGAATCCTTGGCGACGGCGGCGATGGCCAGCACGTTGTCGAGGCTCATGACGATATCGGCGATGGCGACGGTCTGCACCGCCTTCCAGAGCTTGCTGTTGGCGGCGATCGAGTCCTCGTCGCTCTCGCCATCCTCGACGACGAGCTTCACCGCGATCCAGATCAGCAGACCGGCGCCGATGATGTGCAGGAAAGGCATGTTCAGCAGCGAGGCGATCGCCACCGTGAAGACGACGCGCAACAGCACGGCGACGCCGGCGCCGAGCGCGATGCCAGTGGCGCGCTGACTGGGCGCCAGAGCCCGGCAGGCGAGCGCGATCACGACCGCGTTGTCACCCGACAGCACGATGTTGAGCGCGATGATCTGAAACAGTTTTCCCCAGATCAGGGGGTCGGCAAAGGAGGTGAGCAGATCCATAGCCGTGGGCCTTTCCTATAGGTAGTGCGTTTCCGTGGTTCAGACGGCCCCAAGAGCGAGGCCGCCTCTCCTTCAGCCGAGAGCCTGTTCGACCGCCTTGCCGGCGGCTTCGGTGCTGAGCTTGCCGCCGAGATCGCGGGTGCGGGTGCGCTCGTCGCCGAGCGCACGTTCGATAGCGGCCTCGATCGCCTTGGCCGCGTCATGCTCGCCGAGATGGTCGAGCATCATCGCCCCCGACCAGATCTGGCCGACCGGGTTGGCGATCCCCTGCCCATAGATATCCGGTGCCGAGCCATGGACCGGCTCGAACAATGAGGGGAACTCGCGAGTGGGATTGATGTTGCCGGACGGCGCGATGCCGATCGTGCCGGTGCAGGCCGGGCCGAGATCCGAGAGGATATCGCCGAACAGGTTGGAGGCGACGACGACGTCGAACTTGTCGGGGTTCAGCACGAAATGCGCTGTCAGGATGTCGATATGGTACTGGTCGACGGTCACGCCCGGATAGTGCCGGGACATCTCCTTCACCCGCTCGTCCCAGTAGGGCATGGTGATCGAGATGCCGTTCGACTTGGTGGCCGAGGTCAGCTTCTTGCGCGGCCGGCGGCTCGCCAGCTCGAAAGCGTATTTCAGCACGCGGTCGACGCCGACGCGGCTCATGATCGTCTGCTGGGTGACGATCTCACGCTCGGTGCCGCCATACATGCGCCCGCCGACCGAGGAATACTCGCCCTCGGTGTTCTCGCGCACGACGAAGAAGTCGATATCGCCCGGCTTGCGGCCGACCAGCGGGCCGGGCACGCCCGGCATCAGGCGCACGGGGCGCAGGTTGACGTATTGATCGAACTCGCGGCGGAAGAGCAGCAGCGAGCCCCAGAGCGAGACGTGGTCGGGCACCTTGTCCGGCATGCCGACAGCGCCAAAATAGAGCGCGTCATGGCCGCCGATCGTCTCCTTCCAGTCGTCGGGAAGCATCTGGCCGTGCTTCTCGTAATAATCGACCGAGGAGAAATCGAAATGGTCGAGCCGGAGCTCGAAACCGTATTTCTTCGCGGCGGCCTCGAGCACGCGCACGCCTTCCGGCATGACCTCCTTGCCGATGCCGTCACCGGGGATGACGGCGATACGATAGACGCGATTGGTCCCGGGCTTACTGGGCGCGGTCATGGGGTCTCTCCTAGAAAGGCCGTGAATTCGGCGGCAACGAGGTCGGGGACCTCTTCCGCCAGGTAGTGCCCGCCCGGCAAGGCGTGGCCACGCACATCCTGAGCACGCAGCCGCCACAGCGCCAAGGGGTCGAAGCACCGGCCTATGATCCCGTTCGCGCCCCAGAGCGCGAGCAGGGGTTGCGTCAGCTTGCGCCCGCCATCCTCGTCGTCATGACGGATGTCGATGGTGGCGGCGGCGCGGTAATCCTCGCAGCTGCCATGGATCGTCGCCGGATCGGCGAAGCAGCGCAGGTAATGAGCGAGCGCCTCCGGCGCGAAAGGTGTCAGCCCGGCCGAGCCGGAGCCGCATTTCTTGCGCCAATAGGCCTCCGGATCGGCGCCGATCATCCGCTCCGGGAAAGGCGCCGGCTGGATCAGGAAGAACCAGTGCCAATAGGCGCGGGCGAAGGCGTCGCCGGTATTGGCGTACATCTCGCGCGTCGGCGCGATGTCGAGCGTGGCGAGGCGCGTGACCCGATCGGCATGATCGAGCGCCAGGCGATGGGCGACGCGGGCGCCGCGGTCATGCGCGCCGATGGCGAAGCTGGCATGGCCGAGCGCGCTCATCACCTCGACCATGTCCTGCGCCATGGCGCGCTTGCAATAAGGCAGGTGCTCGGAATCGGTCGCCGGCTTCTCGCTGTCGCCATAGCCGCGCAGGTCGGCGCAGACGAGGGTGAAGCGGTCCTGCAGGCGTGCCGCGACCTTGTGCCAGAGCACATGCGTCTGCGGGTAGCCGTGCAGCAGGAGCAGCGCCGGCCCCTGCCCTCCCGTGCGCACGCGGATGCGCGCGCCCGATGTCGCGACATCGAGCAGGCGGTAGCCGGGGAAGAGCGCATCTTCGACGGGGCGTTCGATCAGGGTCATTCAGAACGGCAGCATTGCAACAATCCTAAAGCCGATAGCCTGATCTATCGGCGATTTCGTGCGCGGATTATTACACAATATGTTATCAATAACGGGGCCGGCAGGCGCGCAGCCGCCAGCACCGCGGGAGCAGCGCCCGCGTCATGGCCGCCCTTGCGGCGGCCGGCAATGCCTTCAATCGTGAAAGCTGGTGTTCAGGCCGCGGATGCTCGGGACGAGCCCGGGCATGGCGGCTGGCGGCCGGCTCAGCCCCTGAGCGCGGCGCCGTAGCGCTTGGCCATCTCGGCCACGATCTTGGCGCCGACCGCCTCGATCTCGGCATCGGTCAGGGTCTTCTCGACCGGCTGGAGCGTGACCGCGAGCGCGATCGACTTCTTGCCGGCCTCGACACCCGGGCCCTCATAGAGGTCGAAGACCGAGACGTCGGAGATCAGGTTGCGGTCGGCATTCTGCGCCGTCTTCTGCATGTCGCCGGCCGCGACCTTGCCGTCGACGATGAAGGCGAAATCGCGCGTCACCGGCTGGAAGCCGGACAGGACGAGCTTCGGCTTGACCTTGGTCGGCTTGTACTTGGGCGGCGGCAGTGCATCGAGATGGATCTCGAAGGCGACGAGCGGTCCCTTGACGTCGAGCGCCTTCAGCACCTTCGGGTGGACCTCGCCGAAGGCACCGACCACGCCCTTCGGGCCAAATTGCAGCGTCGCCGAGCGGCCGGGATGGGCCCAGGCCGGGCCGCCGGCCACGGTCTGCAGGCCGCCGACGGGGATGCCGAGGCCGGAGAGCAGCGCCATCAGATCGGCCTTGGCATCGAAGACGTCGACCGGCTTGGCCGCGCCGTCCCAATGGCGGCCGACGCCGTCGAGCCGGGCGCTGCCGCGGCGCAGGCCGGCGGCGGCGATGAGCTGGCCCTCCGGCTCGTCGCTCTGGAAGACCTGCCCGACCTCGAACAGCGCGACATCGCCGAAGCCGCGATCGGCATTGGCCTGGGCCGAGCGGATCAGCCCCGGCAGCAGCGAGGGCCGCATATCCGAGAGATCGGCCGCGATCGGATTGGCGAGCGCGAGCTTGGGCGAGCCGCCGCCGAAAAGCCTGGCCGCATCGCGCGAGATGAAGGACCAGGTCACGGCCTCGACCAGGCCACGGCTGGCAAGCAGGCGCTTGGCGGCGCGGGTGCGCTTCTGCAGCACGGTCAGGACCGGCTTGATCACCTCGTCCTTGATGCGCGGCAGCGGCGTCGGCTCGACGCGGTCGAGCCCGGCGATGCGCAGGATCTCCTCGACCAGATCGGCCTTGCCTTCGACATCGCCGCGCCAGGACGGCGCCGCGACCTTGACGCGCTCGCCCGCGCCCGAGACGTGGAAGCCGAGCGAGGTCAGCGCCAGCTTCATCTCGACCTGCGGCAGCTCCAGCCCGGTGAGGCGCTTGACCTCCGACCACGGGAAGTCGATGGCGCCCTTGGACTCGGGGATCTCGCCGGCGAAGACCATCTCGGAGGCCTCGCCGCCGCAGAGATCGAGGATCATCGCGGTGGCGAGATCGAGGCCCGGCTTGCAGAAATCGGGGTCGACGCCGCGCTCGAAACGGTAGCGCGCGTCCGAGTTGATGCCGAGCGCGCGGCCGGAACGGGCAATGTTGAGCGGGTCCCAGAGCGCGCTCTCGACGAGCACGTCGACGGTGTTCTCGTCGCAGCCGGAATGCTCGCCGCCCATGATGCCGGCGAGCGACTCGACGCCCTCGGCATCGGCGATCACGACCTGCTCGTCGGTCAGCGTGTAGGTCTTGCCGTCGAGCGCCAGGATCTGCTCACCGGCCTTGGCGCGGCGCACGGTGAGATCGCCCTTGACCTTCGCGGCGTCGAAGACGTGCAGCGGCCGGTTGCGGTCGAAGGTCATGAAATTTGTGATGTCGACCAGCGCGTTGATCGGGCGCAGGCCGATGGCGCGCAGGCGGGCCTGCAGCCAGTCCGGCGAGGGCCCGTTCTTGACGCCGCGCACCAGCCGCAGCGCGAAGGCGGGGCAGAGCTTCCTGTCGTCGGCGGCGAAGTCGAGCTTGACGTCGACCGGGCACGGGAACGAGCCGCGGACCGGCTGGACCTGCGGCGTCTTCAGCTTGCCGAGGCCTGACGCGGCGAGGTCGCGCGCCACGCCGGCAATGCCGAGCGCATCGGCGCGGTTCGGCGTGACCGCGATCTCGATCGTGGCGTCGTCGAGCCCGGCATAGACGGCATAGGACATGCCGACCGGGGCATCCTCAGGCAGGTCGATGATGCCGTCATGATCGTCGGAGAGCTGAAGCTCGGCTTCCGAGACCAGCATGCCGTTCGACTCGACGCCGCGGATCACACCCTTGCCGAGCGTGATGTCCTTGCCGGGGATGTAGCTGCCCGGCGGCGAGAAGACGCCCTTCATGCCGGTGCGGGCATTGGGCGCGCCGCAGACGACCTGCACGGGCTCGCCCGAGCCGGTATCGACCAGGCAGACGCGCAGGCGATCGGCATTCGGGTGCTGCTTCGCCTCGACGACATAGGCGATGGTGAAGGCCGAGAGCGCCTTGGCCTTGTCCTCGACATCCTCGACCTCGAGCCCGACGCGCGTCAGGGCCTCGGTGATGGTGTCGAGCGTCTCGGAGGTATCGAGATGGTCCTTCAACCAGGACAAAGTGAACTTCATGACCGTCCGTCGCTTCTCAGATTGACAGGGGACAGAGTCGGGACGGCATCGTTGAGCTCGTCCTCGCCATCCGTCTTGATCTTCATTTCATTGCCGCGCCAGCTCACCTCGCCGGCGACGAAGGCATAGGCCCAGATGCCGGGAAAGAGGATGTCGCGCGCCAGCAGCGCGAAGGGAAAGCGCCAGGAGATGAACCAGCCGACGCCATGGGCGAGCAGCATCTCGCCGACATACCAATGCAGCAGCACGAGGCCGACCGCCTGCCAGGCCGTGAAGCCGAAGGCCGCGGCGGCGAAGCCCGCGAGGATGCAGGGGATCAGCGGCCCGGACAGGATCTCCGGCAGGAAGAAGGGCAGGAAGGTGACCCGGCGCAGCCGCGCCCAGCGGAACTGGCGCTGGACAACGTCGTAGAGGCTGCGCGTGCCGAGCGGCTGCTCGAAGGGCTGGCCGACGAGATGGACATGCTTGCCGGCCTTGCGCACCAGCTTGGTCGCCGCCGCATCCTCGGCGATCTCGGCGGCAAGAGCGGCAATGCCGCCATTGGCGTCGAGGAAGGGCTTGTTCCAGAGCATCGACTTGCCTTGGGCGAAGCCGAAGCCGAGCGCCTCGCCGGCATATTGCCAGCGCGCCTGGAAGGTATTGAGGAAGGCGCATTCGATCTCGGCGAAGAAGCCGTCGGGCCGCGAGCCGACCGGCGTCGAGCAGACCAGCCCGGAATCGGGCCGCCAGGAGGCCATCAGCCGCTGGATATAGTCCTTCGGCATCAAAACGTTGGAATCGGCGAGAATGACCCATTCGGTCTCGGCCGCATCCCAGCCCTTGACGCAGTTATTGAGCTTGGGATTGGCGCTGACCGCGACGTCGCCGACGATCAGACGCAGCTTCCGGGCGCCGAACTCGGCGATCAGCTCATTGACCAGCGGTACGATCGGATCATGCGCGTCGGCGACGCAGATGATCGTCTGGCAGTGCGGATAGTCGAGCCTCAGGCCCGAGCTCAGGGTTTCGCGGCTGAAAGCCTCGATGCCGCGCACCGGGCGCACGATCGTGACCGGCGGCAATCGATCGAGCAGGGCCGAGCCCCTCTGCGGGCGGCGCAGGCGCCAATAGGTGATGGCCAGACAGACGAGATTCATCACGACCATGAAGGCCGCAAGCGAACCTGCCCATTCCGCCGCGCTCATCCTGCCCTCCTGCGCCTGCCGATCAGCCCGTCATGAAGTCAGACCGCCCGCCAAGGTCGGCAGGTCGAGCGGCCGGAAGCCGTAATGCGAGAGCCAGCGGATATCGGCCTCGAAGAAGGGGCGCAGGTCCGGCATGCCGTATTTCAGCATGGCGATGCGGTCGATGCCCATGCCCCAGGCGAAGCCCTGGTAGACATCGGGATCGAGCCCGCAATTGCGCAGCACGTTCGGGTGGACCATGCCGCAGCCCAGGATCTCCAACCAGTCCTCGCCCTCGCCGAAGCGGATCTCGCCGCCCTTGCGCGAGCACTGGATGTCGACCTCGGCCGAGGGTTCGGTGAAGGGGAAGAAGGACGGCCGGAAGCGCATCTTGACGCCCTCGACCTCGAAGAACGCCTTGCAGAACTCCTCCAGCACCCATTTCATATGGCCGAAATGGGCCTGCTTCTCGATCACCAGCCCCTCGACCTGATGGAACATCGGCGTATGGGTCTGGTCGGAATCCATCCGGTAGGTCCGGCCCGGGCAGACGACACGGATCGGCGGCTCCTGCGAGATCATCGTCCTGATCTGCACCGGCGAGGTATGGGTGCGCAGCAGCTTGCGCTCGCCATTGGCGTCGGGCGCGAAGAAGAAGGTGTCGTGCATCTCGCGGGCCGGATGGCCGACCGGGAAGTTCAGCTTGGTGAAGTTGAGATCGTCGGTCTCGACATCCGGGCCCTCGGCAATGGCAAAGCCCATGTCGCCGAAGATCGCCGTGATCTCGTCGATGACCTGGCTGATCGGATGGATGCGGCCGCGCGCTTCCGGGCCCTCGCGCACCGGCAGCGAGATATCGACGCGCTCGGAGGCGAGGCGGGCATTGAGCGCCGCTTCGCCAAGCGCCTCCTTGCGCTCGCCCAGCGCGGCCTGGACGCGGTCGCGCAGGCCGTTGATCAGCGGGCCTTTCTCCTTGCGCTCGTCCGGCGTCATCGCACCCAGCGTCTTCAGCAGGCCCGAGACCGAACCGGACTTGCCGAGCGCCGCGATGCGCAGCTGCTCCAGAGCCGGTTCGTCCTGTGCCGCCGCGATCTCGCCAAGGAGCTTGTCGCTGAGGGTATCGATCTCGTTCATGCCTGGTCCGGTCCGATTGCGAGGCATCTTCTAGGGTGTCGTCGGCGCAGTTGCTAGAGCCTGATGCCGAAAAGTGCGCAGTGGTTTTCGGACGACATCGGGCTCCAAATCCTTGCTGCGAGGCCGATTTCCTTCAAGTCGAGCCGACGTGAAGCGATCGGGCGCGCGGCAATCTCGCTGGCAAAGCATTACGGGCGGGACGATTCCGCCCGATCAACCTGTTGAGCCGAATATCGTGACAATCTCGTCTCAAAGCAGGCGCGAGGCGACAAGGAGCTGTTGATCCGGCTATCAGAGGCGCGACGACGGAGAGCAAGGCCTATGCGTGACAACTCGCCCCAGAAGAACTCGCCTTCCTACCGGCTGGCGGCGCTCGATTCCGACTTCATCCTCGGCGACTCGACGCGCGGCGCCCGCTTCATGCTCGAATACCAGAAGGCGGAGGATGTGCTGCGTGCACGCGGCATCGTCTCGACCATCGTCGTCTTCGGCTCGGCGCGCGTGCGCGAGGGCGACCCCTGGTACGAGGCCGCCAGGCAATTCGGGCGCGTCGCCTCGGAGCGCGGCGGCGCGCTCACGCCCGGCGATGCCGGACATCATCATGTCATCGCCACCGGCGGCGGGCCGGGCATCATGGAGGCGGCCAATCGCGGCGCGACGGAAGCCGGCGCCGTCACGATCGGCTTCAACATCACCTTGCCGCACGAGCAGGATCCCAATGCCTGGTCGACGCCGGACCTGACCTTCCGCTTCCACTATTTCGCGATGCGCAAGATGCACCTGGCGATGCGGGCGGCGGCGCTGGTCGTGTTCCCGGGCGGTTTTGGCACGCTCGACGAGATGTTCGAGATCATGACCCTGATCCAGACCGGCAAGATGGAACAGGTGCCGGTCGTGCTCTACGGAAAGGCTTATTGGCAGGGCCTGCTCCATCTCGACGTGATGAAGGAGGCCGGCTTCATCCGGCCCGAGGATCTCGCCCTGTTCCACTACGTGGATTCGCCGGAGGCGGCCTATGACTGCATCGTCGAACGCGCCGGCGAGCGCTGGGTTCGCCCGGCCGCGGCGGACAGCATGCAGACATGAGAATGGCCGGCGTCTCCGCCGGCCATTCTCCGGGACGTCAGGCCAAGGCCGGCTGCCGCTGCTCCGGGCTCGGTTCGACCAGCACGCAGAAGCCGATGCCGACGATCAGCAGCGCGGTGAAGCCGCCGGCGATGGAGACCCAGAAGCCGCTGCTCGCGCCATAAAGGTCGATCAGCCAGCCCGAGACGGCCGAGCCCGCCGCCATGCCGATGCCCATCCCGGTCATCACCCAGGTGATGCCCTCGGTGAGCTTGGCGGCCGGGACATGCCGCTCGATCAACGCCATGGCGACGATGATGGTCGGCGAGATCGAGGCGCCGGCGACGAAGAGCACCGCGCCGAGCGACCAGAGCGAGCCGACCACCAGGAGCGGCAAGGTCGTTGCCGCCGCCAGGGCAATGGCGAGCAGGAGCTGATTGGCGAGCCGCATGCCAGGCTGCAGCGCGCCGAAGACGAGGCCAGTGATCAGCGAACCCGCGGCATAGGCGGCGAGCACGAGGCTGGCGGAGGCCTTGCTACCCTGCGCCTCGGCGAAGGCGACAGCCGCCACCTCGGCCGTGCCGAAGACCGCGCCGAGCGCGACCATCAGCAGCGCGATGACCTGCACCGCACCGAGACGGATCACCGACCGGCCGCCGACCTCCTCCTGCGAGTGCACCGGCGGCTCGGTGGCGCGTTGCGAGACGAAGAGCGCCATGCCGACCGCGAGCAGGATGGCCGCGGCGAGCGGCCCCGCCTCCGGAAACCAGGCGACACTGAGGCCGATGGCGACCACCGGGCCGATCATGAAGATGACCTCGTCGACCACCGACTCGAAGGCGAAGGCGGTGCGCAGTTGCGGCGTATCGCGGTAGAGCTCGGTCCAGCGAGCCCGCACCATCGCCATCATGCTCGGCGTCAGCCCGGCGAGGCCGGCAAAGAGGAAGAGCACCCAGGCCGGCGCCTGGAGGCGCGTCGCCAGGATCAGTCCGGCGAGCGCGACGAGCGTTGCCAGCGTCGTCGGGATCAGCACACGGCCCTGGCCGTAGCGATCGACCAGGCGGGAAATCTGCGGTGCGATCAGCGCATTGGCCAGCGCGAAGGTGGCGGCGACGCCGCCGGCGAGCGCGTACTCGCCGCGCGCCTGCGACAGCATGGTGACGATGCCGATCGTCACCATCGAGAACGGCAGCCGGGCGACGAAACCCGCAGCGGAAAAGCCGATCGAGCCGGGGGCCCGGAAAATCTCACGATAAGGGTTGGGCATGGACGTCTCCGTCACATCGAAACGCCATTTACATACGAGGCGTATGTGACTCGAATAATTGCATACGCTGCGTATGTCAATTAACATACGAGACGTATGCGAAAGGGACATGAATGGCGCGCAGGCCACGCAAGGACATGATCGCGGAGACCCGCGCCAAGCTGATCGCCGCGGCGCGGTCGGATTTCGGCACGGTCGGCTATGCCGCGACCTCGATGGACGACCTCACCGCCTCGGTCGGCCTGACGCGGGGCGCGCTCTACCATCATTTCGGCGACAAGAAGGGGCTGCTCGGGGCGGTGATCGCCGAGATCGACGGCGAGATGAACGAGCGCCTGCGCGCTGTCTCCGGCCGGGCGCCCGATCCCTGGACCGGCTTCCGCGACGAATGCACCGCCTATATCGAGATGGCGCTCGAGCCTGAGATCCAGCGCATCGTGCTGCGCGACGGACCCGCCGTCCTCGGCGATCCCTGGCATTGGCCGTCGCAAAGCGAGTGCATCCGCTCGATGACCGAGAGCCTGGAGAAGCTCATCGAGGTCGGCACCGTGGCCCGCATCGATGCCGAGGCGGCGGCGCGCCTGATCTGCGGCGCGACGCAATACGCGGCCCAATGGATCGCGAATGCCCCCGATCCGCAGGCAATCTCCCAAAAGGCCATCCAGGCCTTCAATCTGATGCTCGACGGGCTCCTGCTGCGGCGCTGAAGCCCGCCGTGCGGGCGCCCGGTCTTGGTACTGCTCCGCATGAAACATATGCTTCATATTGATCGCTATGAATTATCTGTTTCATTCCACAGGGGACGCTGCTAGCGTCTCGTCATGGACGGATCGCGCCTGACCGCAGCTCTCAAGGATCAGTTCGAGCACTTGCCGCCGCAGCTTCAGCAGGCGGCGCGCTGGGTGCTCGACCATCCCGCCGATGTCGCGCTGCTGACCACCAGGGAGCAGGCGCGCCGCAGCGGGCTGACACCCGCGACCTTCACACGACTGGCGCAGCGGCTCGGGCTCGACGGGTTCGAGGCCGTGCGCGCCATCCATGCCGCGGCGATGCGGCAGCGGCCGGACAGTTTCCACGGCCGGGCCGAGGAGTTGATCGCGCGCCATGAGCAGGAGGGCGGCGGCGCATTGGCGCAGGATCTGTTCGGCGCGCTCGCCCAGCACATGCAGGCGCTGCGCGAGCCCGACTCGCTGGCCCGGTTCGAGCGCGCCGCCGGGATGATCCTCGCCGCGTCGCGCGTCTTCTGCTTCGGCCTGCGCTCGGCCTTTCCGGCGGCCTATGTTTTCGACTACATCCGTGCGCTCACGGGCGCGCCGACCATCCTCGCCGATACCGCAGGCGGGCGCGGCATCGACGCCCTCAGGCTGATCGGCCCGGGAGACCTGCTCTTCGCCATTTCCGTCGCACCCTATACCCGGCTCACCTTGCAGGCGGCCGATTATGCGCGCGGGCGCGGCGCCGCCGTGGTGGCGCTGACCGACAGCGCGATGTCGCCGCTCGCCCGGCTGGCGGACGAGGCCTTGATCGTGCGGACCGAGACGCCCTCCTTCTTCCACAGCATGACGCCTGCGTTCGCCGCGGCCGAATGCCTGGCGGCGCTGATCGCGGCCAAGCAGGGGCGCCCGGCGCTCGATGCGATCGCGCAGAGCGAGGCCCAGCTCGACGCCTTCAACACCTTCCAGACCGCACGACCCGGCAAGCGAGGCGAGCCATGACGCAAGTTCTTCACCGGCTGCTCAACCAGCCCTACCCCACCGCCGCGAGCGGACAGGGCCTCTTCCTGCGCGACAGCGAGGGCCGCGACTATATCGACGCCAGCGGCGGTGCGGCGGTCTCCTGCCTCGGCCATGGCCATCCCGACGTGCTGGCGGCGATGCATGCGCAGATCGACCAGCTCGCCTATGCCCATACCAGCTTCTTCACCAGCGCTCCGGCCGAGGAGCTGGCCGAGCGGCTGATCGCCTCGGCGCCGGCCGGCATGGCGAATGTCTATTTCTGCAGCAGCGGCTCGGAGGCGATCGAGGCCTGCCTCAAGATGGCGCGGCATGTCTTCGTCGAGCGCGGCGAGACCAGGCGTGTCAACTTCATCTCGCGGCGGCAGAGCTATCACGGCATCACGCTCGGCGCCCTCTCGGTCGGCGGCCGGATGAAGGACCGCGTTGCCTTCGAGGAGATGCTGATGGACGGCCAGCACATCTCGGCCTGCCATGAATATCGCGGCAGGCGTCCGGAGGAGACGGTGGAGGCCTATGGGCTGCGCGTCGCCGACGAGCTCGAGGAGAAGATCCTGGCGCTCGGACCGGAGACGGTCGCGGCCTTCTTGGCCGAGACCGTGGTCGGCGCCACGCTCGGCGTCTCGCCGCCTGCGCCGGGCTATTTCAAGCGCATCCGCGAGATCTGCGACCGCCACGGCGTGCTTCTGATCCTCGACGAGGTGATGTGCGGCATGGGCCGCACCGGCACGCTGCATGCCTGCGAGCAGGAAGGCGTCGCACCCGACCTGATGGCGATCGCCAAGGGGCTCGGCGGCGGCTATGCGCCGATCGGCGCGATGCTCGTCGCCGGCCATATCATGGATACGGTCAGGGCCGGCTCGGGCCTGTTCCCGCACAGCCAGACCTATGTCGGCCATCCCCTCGCCTGCGCCGCCGCGCTCGCCGTGCAGAAGGTCGTGGCGCGCGACGGGCTGGTCGAGAAGGTCTTCCGGCAGGGTGGCCATATCGAGCAGCGCCTGACCGAGCGGCTCGGCAATCACCGCCATGTCGGCGACATTCGCGGCCGCGGCCATTTCTGGGGCGTCGAGTTCGTCGCCGACCGCGCGAGCAAGACCCCGTTCGATCCCAAGCTCAAGCTCAACGCCAGGATCAAGCAGGAGGCGATGACGCGCGGCCTGCTGGTCTATCCGATGGGCGGCACGGCCGATGGCCGCAGCGGCGACCATGTCCTGCTCGCCCCGCCCTTCATCGCCGGCCCGGCCGATCTCGACGCGATCGTCGAGCGCCTGGGCGATGCCGTCGACGCGGCGATCGCGACCGCGGCTTAGACCGTCGGACCGGAGTTCGTATCCGGTCCGGTGATCCAGCGTCCTGTTTTCGCATCGGCTTTTCCGAAAGCCGCAAGCCAGCTTTCGGGCCGATGCGTTGAGCCTCACGCCTTCAAGCCTGCCCAAAATCAACAAAGAGGGGATATAAAATGCTCAAACGACTGAAGACGGCTGCCCTGGGCCTCGGTCTCGCCCTGGCGGCGAGCTCGGCCCTGGCCCAGACCAATAGCGGCAACACGCTGGAGCGCGTGAAGCAGCGCGGCGAGCTCGTCTGCGGCATGCATGTCGGCCTTCCCGGCTTCGGCGTGCAGGATGGCAATGGCCGCTGGAACGGGCTCGACATCGATCTCTGCCGCGCCATCGCGGCAGCGATCTTCAACGATCCCAACAAGATCAAGTTCGTACCGACCACGCCGCAAATGCGCTTCCTCGTGGTCCAGAACGGCGAGGTCGACCTGCTTGCGCGCAACGCCACCTACACGATGGCGCGCGACACGGCACAGGGCATGGCCTGGCCGACGATCAATTTCTATGACGGCCAGGGCTTCATGGTGAGGAAGGCGCTCGGCGTCACCGATGCGAAAGGCCTCAACGGCGCCTCGATCTGCGTGACGCAGGGCACGACGACCGAGCTCAACCTCGCCGAC
This sequence comes from Allobosea sp. BK604, assembly GCF_004341515.1. Taxonomy (GTDB): domain Bacteria; phylum Pseudomonadota; class Alphaproteobacteria; order Rhizobiales; family Beijerinckiaceae; genus Allobosea. Next base: position 101,925 of record NZ_SLZF01000014.1, on the reverse strand, counting down.
TATTTCCGCACGCATAACCTCAAATACGAGGGCATCGCCTTCGCCACCAACGAGGAGGGCGTCAAGTCGCTGGAGGCCGGGCGCTGCGACGCCTTCACCACCGACAGCTCGGGCCTTGCCGCCGAGCGGCTGAAGTTCGCCAAGCCTGACGATTTCACGATCCTGCCCGAGCTGATCTCGCGCGAGCCCCTCGGGCCCGCCGTGCGGCGTGGCGACGAGAACTGGTTCGCGCTGGTGCGCTGGGTGCACTATGCGATGATCAACGCGGAGGAGTTCGGCGTGACCATGGCGAATGTCGACGAGCAGCTGAAATCGTCGAGCAATCCGGAGGTGCGCCGCCTGCTCGGCGCCGACGGCAAGTTCGGCGAGGCGCTCGGCCTCACCAACGACTGGGCCTACCGGATCGTCAAGCATGTCGGCAATTATGGCGAGGCCTTCGAGCGCAATGTCGGCTCCGGCTCGCGGCTGCTACTCAAGCGCGGCCTGAACGACCTCGCCTCGCGCGGCGGCCTGCAATACCCCTACCCGATCAGGTGAACGATGCGGATTACGCTGATCCACGCCCTGCGCCACTCGCCGCCTCCGATCGAGGCGGCCTTTGCGGAGCTCTGGCCGGAAGCCCGGCTGATGAACCTGCTCGACGATTCGCTCTCGGCCGATCTGGCGCGCGACGGCAAGCTCACGGAGGCGATGACGCAACGCTTCCTCGCGCTCGGCGACTATGCGAAGCGCACGGGCGCGGACGGCATCCTGTTCACCTGCTCGGCCTTCGGCCCCTGTATCGAGGCGGTGCAGCGGGCGCTCGCACCGATGCCGGTGCTGAAGCCGAACGAGGCGATGATCGAGGAGGCGGAGGCGCTCGGCGGCACGCTCGGCCTGCTCGCCAGCTTCGGGCCGACGCTGGCATCGATGCCGCCAGAATTCCCGGCCAGCCTGCGCCTCGTGCCCAAGCTGGCGGAGGGCGCGATGGCGGCGCTCGACCGTGGCGATACCGGCGAGCACGACCGGCTGGCGCTGCTGGCGGCCGAGGAGCTGAAGGATTGCGATACGATCGCGCTGGCACAGTTCAGCCTGGCGCGCGTGGCACCTGCCCTCGCCGCCATGACCGGCAAGCCGGTGCTGACCACGCCGGGCAGCGCAGTGCGCAAGCTGCGCCGGCTGCTGCTGGAAGCGTCCTGAACCTCAAGAGAGAAGTATAGGCCGTCGGACGCAGCAGCCGTGACTTTCCCGTCATTGCGAGCGGAGCGAAGCAATGACGGGGTCGCGATGTCGCGCTATTCACACCTGCCGCTCACGCCGGAATGGCGTCGGTTGTGCACTGCAACCATCGCAAAAGAAAAAGGCCGGCATCGCTGCCGGCCTTTTCCAATTCAATTCGGCAAAAGCCGCTCAGGCGGCCTTGGCCTCGGCGCCGAGCACGCCCTTCACCGTCTCGACCACGGCCGTGAAGGCAGCAGCGTCGTCGATGGCGAGAGCCGAGAGGGTCTTGCGGTCGAGCTCGAGGCCCGCCTTGGCGAGGCCGCCGATGAAGACCGAGTAGGTCAGGCCATGCTCGCGCACCGCAGCGTTGAGGCGCTGGATCCAGAGCGCGCGGAACGAGCGCTTCCGGTTCTTGCGGTCGCGATAGGCATATTGCATCGAGCGATCGACGGCCGCCTTGGCGGCGCGGATCGTGTTCTTGCGGCGGCCATAGAAGCCCTTGGCGGCCTTGAATGTCTTCTTGTGCTTGGCGTGGGCCGTTACGCCCCGTTTCACGCGAGCCATGTGATGATCTCCGGAAGGTTAGAGGGCGTCAGCCGTTCGGCAGGAAGTACTTCTTCACGTTGGCCGCATCGCCCTCGAAGAGCGTTGTCGTGCCGCGGTGATTGCGGATCTGCTTGTTGGTCCGCTTGATCATGCCGTGACGCTTGCCGGCCTGGGCATAGAGCACCTTGCCGGTTCCGGTGATCTTGAAGCGCTTTTTAGCGCTCGACTTCGTCTTGATCTTGGGCATTTCAGCTCCTCAAATGGTCGCGGACGCGCGAAATGCGCCGCTGAAGTTTTGCTTGCTGGAAGCAAAGTACGACCGCCACGGCAGCCCTTATCAGCCGGGCGATCGAAGGCCGCGCGTATGACAGAAAAGCCCGGCCCTGGCAAGTGCAGGCGCGCAAAGACGAAAATGCAGGCCGAATCGATCTTTGGCGGCCCTTTCGTCGCATGCGGCCGCGCCGGACGCAAAATGTTCACACCATCGTAACAGTTCGGGATCATTGGCCGCCGCCTTCCCTCCCGGAGATTATGACGTGAAGACCTCTCTCCTCAGCCTGGCGGCGGGCCTTGCGCTCGCGGCGCTTTCGGCCATTCCCGCCTTTGCCCAGGCCGGCCAGTCGACGCTCGACAAGATCAAGGCGCGCGGCCAGATCATCTGCGGCACCAGCGAAGGCGTGCCGGGCTTCTCGCTGCAGGACGCCAAGGGCGTCTGGCGCGGCTTCGACACCGATGTCTGCCGTGCGCTGGCGGCCGCGATCTTCAACGACCAGGACAAGGCGATGTACCTGTCGCTGTCGAGCAAGAACCGGCTGGTCGCACTGCAGAGCGGCGAGATCGACGTGCTGGCGCGCACCACGACCTGGTCGCTGAGCCGCGATATCGGCCAGGGCATCAGCTTCACCGCCGTGAACTATTATGACGGCCAGGGCTTCATCGTCCGCAAGAAGCTCGGCGTCACCAAGGTCAAGGAGCTCGACGGCGCCTCGGTCTGCGTCGCGCAGGGCACGACGACCGAGCTCAACCTCGCCGACTACGGCCGCACCAACAAGATCAAGTTCGAGACGGTCGCCTTCGCCACGCTGGAAGAGACGGTCGCCGCCTATGAGGCCGGCCGCTGCGACGCCTACACCACCGACCTCTCCTCGCTCGCCGGCACGCGCGGCAAGCTGCAGAAGCCGGACGAGCACCTGCTGCTGCAGGAGGTGATCTCCAAGGAACCGCTCGGCCCGTGGGTGCGCAAGAATGACCAGGCCTGGTTCGACCTCGTGCGCTGGGTCGTGTTCGCGCTGATCGATGCCGAGGAGCTCGGCGTCACCCAGGCGAATGTCGACGAGATGGTGAAGACCTCGCAGAACCCGGAAGTGCGCCGCCTGCTCGGCGTCGAAAGCAAGTTCGGCGAGTCGCTCGGCCTGACCAATGACTGGGCCGTGCGCATCATCAAGGCGGTCGGCAATTACGGCGAGAGCTTCGAGCGCCATTTCGGCGAGAAGTCGAGCAACTACCTGCCGCGCGGCGTCAATCGGCTCTGGACCCAGGGCGGGCTGCAATACGCGCCGCCGGTGCGCTGAGAGCAAATAGATCCGGCTCGGGCCAGGGCCCTCGCCATGAAGCCCTCCCTTCACGGGAGGGCTTTTTCATTCCGCGGCCTGGGCCCGGAACGGCGTCCGCCCGAGGATATCGAGACCGAGCCGGTCGACATCGAGCAGCATCAGCATGCCCGCGCCGCTGCCGGCATTGCCGACAACGCCTGTCGCCGGCACGTCGTCTCGGGAGGTCAGTTCCTTGATCGGCATGATGTCGGCCGCGCACACCGCCGGAATCGTGCCGAGCGCATCGACCAAGAGGCCGAGCAGGCTGCCGGCCGAGCGGACGATGACGATCTGCTGATCCTCGCGCGGGCCGCCGGCGATCCCGAGCCGCGCCTCCAGCCGGAGCACAGGGACCGGCGCGCCCTTGTAGAGCTTGTAGCCGGCGAAGACCGAGCCCGCGAGCGTCGCGGCCGCCGGCTTCATGTCGGCGGCATCCACCGCCTCGACCACCTCGCGTGCCGGCACGCCGAGCCAGTGCCGGGCGATATGGAAGGTGGCGATCTCGGTCACCGCCCCCTCGCCGGGTTTGCGGGCGAGCGTCGCGGCATTGGCATTCGCAGCGACCGCGAGCGTGCTGCGCGCCGCCGTGACGGCACCGAGCGGCACGGCGCAGACGGCGACGACATCAGAGCGATAGCCGTCCCTGGTCTTGTATTCGCGATAGCCCCGCGAGATCACCGCGCCGATGGCGTAGTAGCGCCCCTCGAAGGCGATGATGCGCGAGAGGTCCTGCTTGGGCGCGACGCCGCCGAGATCGACACCGAGATCGCAGGCCGAGCCGATGGCGAAGCGCTCTGAGGTCGAGGCGATGACCTTGCCGGCATCGTCGAGGAAGAGCGCGAAGGCGCCGGCGAGCGGCTTGCCGGCGGCGTCGGACGGCAAGGCATCCTGCAGCATCGCCGCGAATTGCGGGGTGGAGTCGAAGACGATGGCGACGCCGCCGAGCGGCCTTCCATTCCGGCCCGGGATGGCGGCAGCGTAGAGATAGGTCGCGGCGTCGTCATAGAGCGCGGTCGGCTCGAAGCGCGAGACCGCATAGTCCTGTGTCGAACGCAGCGACAGGGTGCGCGCGACCCATTCGCCGTCGAGCGCCGTTCCCAGCAGATCCTCGTGCCCGGGCTGCGAGACCGCGACGGCACGGCCGGTCGCATCGAACAGGATCAGGTTGCTGTAGACCGTGTAGAGCGCATTGATCGCGCCGAGCACGCCGCGGCAGGCGCGGAACGCCTCCGGCGCAGGCTCGGACAGCGCCTTGGCGAAGGTCGCGTCCAGCGCCCACCAGCGGCAATCATTGGCGCGCTCGTAGAGATTGCGGTCCATGACATCGATGGCGAAACCCGCATGCGAGCGGCATTTCTCGAGGATCGCCGCGATCACCGTACGGTAGAGATCGCCGATCGAGGCGTCGAACACGGCCTGGGTCTTCCGGCCGGCATTGGAGACTTCGGAGAGCAGCAGCTTCGAGAAGGCGACATTGGCCTCGGTCGAATCCGTCTGCCTGATCCAGCCGTTCCAGACCGAGCGATTGAGGTCACGCTGGATGACCCCGGCCTGGCGCGAGACGGTGCGCAGCTCGTCGGAGAACAGCGCGGGATCGCCGGTGACGGAATCGAGCAGGCCGGCATCGACGCCCTCGACCGCCTGCCCTTCCTCGCGCTCGAAGGCGGCTTCCAGCGGCAGCAGCCCGATGCAGCTCCAGCCCGGTCCGAGATAGCCCTGATAGCCGGCGGCTTCGCAGGCGACGGCAAGATATTGCCGGCCGCCGAGCCGTAGCGGCTTATTCGAGGGAATGAGGGCGCCCGGCGGCAGCTTCAGGCCGGCCGGCGCCTGGATCGGGCAGGAACTGGCGATGATCGTGCCGTCCGGGCCGGCACAGGCGAGCACGGTCCAGTCATCGGGCGCGATCAGGTTGCGGAAGATGCCGTCCATCTCGTCGGCAAGGCGGAAGACCAGGATGAGCACGCCGAGCGGGCGCTGGCCGGGGCGCTCGACACGCCAGGCATAGACCAGCCGGGGCTCGTCCGAGACGATATCGAGCGGGCCGAAATATTCGACATAGGCGCCGTCGCTGGCCAGCGCCTCATTGCGGATGCCGTGATTGCTCGACGCCGCCGCATGCGGCTCCAGCCGGGCGCGGACCTCGCCCTCGCGATCGAGCAGGATGATGTCGGAATAAACCGAGTATTTCGCGACATATTCCTTGAAGCGCGCTTCCAGCGCGATACGCGCCGCGGCATCGTCCGAGCCGGTCTCCAGCAGGGCGCGGATATGCTCGTCGGCGGAGAGGAAGCCGATATCGGCCGTGCGCTCGAACAGGTTGCGCACGAGGATGTTGATGCCGTTCTGGGCCTTGGTCCGCAGGTCGGCCAGCGCCTTGCGATGCGTCTCAATGGCGAGATGCTGGAGCAGGGCCGCGCTCAGCTCTCCGAAAGCCGCGCGGGTGCCCGCCATCTCGGTGGCGTTGCCGGAGAGCTCGCCGAGCAGGCTCAGCGTATCCCAGGACGCTTGCAGGCGGCCGAGCTCCTCGCGATAGGCCGCGATCGCATGCATGTGACGGACGAGACCCGGCAGCGACGGATCGGCCTCGAAACCCTTGCTGGCGCCCACCTTCAGCCCCCGCCCGGATGAGCCCTGCCCCAACGTTTCGGCTTCCGGATCTTCGCGGCGAAGGCTAATCCGCGTGCAATCTGATTCGCATCGTCCCCGAAGGCGATTTTTGCTGATTTTGTAGGCAGTTCACCCGATTCAGCATTCACCGCGAGCCGTGCTAGACTGGCGGTCCGGCCAATGGATGGTCTCCAAGCCGCCCAGAGCGCATGTCCAGGCCGGACCTGTCTTTGCCAAGCCTTCCGTCAGAACAGGGCGGCCTTGGGAGGACGCCATGACGACCTACATCATGCTGGCCAACTGGACCGAGCAGGGCGTGCGCAACGTCAAAGCCTCGCCGACGCGTCTCGATGCCGCCAGGGAGCTGCTCAAGGGCATGGGTGGCGATTTCAAGCTGTTCTTCATGACCATGGGCAAATACGACATGGTCGCCGTCTACGAAGCGCCGGACGATGCCGTTGCGGCCCGCTTCAACCTGCAGATGGCGATGCAGGGCAATATCAGGACGCAAACGCTAAAGGCCTTCCCGGAAGCAGCCTATCGCGAAATCATCCGCTCGGTCAGCTAGCGCGCAGGCGGCCTCGCGGCGCTCAAATAAGGCGAGGCCGCCCTCCCCCATAAGTGCATTCAACACCGAGAAAGCCTCAGACGCCTTCCATCCGCATCAGCGCCTCAAAATGCTTCTCGGACTGATAGACCAGCACCTGGCGCCATTCGCGCGCCGTCGCCTCGATCTCGGGCTGCGGGATCAGCTTCAGGGGCTTGCCGGTCGACATGGCCAGCACCTGCTGCTTGCAGGCCCGCTCCAGGAAATAGAGATCATCGAAGGCGACCGCGACCGAGGGCCCGCCAATGGTGACGCCGTGATGGGCGAGGAAGGTGATATCGGCCGAGCTGTCGGCCTTGTTGGCGGCAACGATCGCCTCGCCCTCGGCCTCGTCGAGCGCCAGCCCGCCGAAATGGTCCTGGTACATGGTGCGGCCATGGAAGCGGCAGGCGGTCTGATGCGCCATTTCCAGCCTGCCGCCCTCGACCATGGTCAGGGCCGTGGCATAGGGCATGTGGACATGCAGCACCGCGACATGGCGCGGATTGGCCTTGTGGGCGGCGATATGGATGTTGCGGGCGGTGGCCTCGACCTCGCCCTCCCCTTCCAGCACCATGCCCTTGTCGTCGATCAGCAGCAGATCGGACGGGCGCATCTCGGCCCAGTGCACGCCATAGGGGTTGATCAGGTAGCGCGGCTTGCCGTCGGGGCCGTCGGGCAGCGCGACCGAGAAATGGTTGCAGATGCCTTCGTTGAGCTCGAACTTGGCGGCGAGCCGCAAGGCTGCGGCGAGGCTGCGGCGTTGGACGGTGATGCTGGGCTGGGACATACGGCAACCTGTGCTCGATACGGGATTCCCGATCGAAGCATCGCGACGCCGAACATGACAAGGCCCGGCGCGAAGTCCGGGCCTGAAGCCGATCGCATAGCGCGATCAGGCGTTCGTCATTTGGGCGCGAGCACCATCACCATCTGGCGGCCTTCGAGCTGCCAGTCGCTCTCGACCTTGGCGACCTCGGTCAGATCGGCCTTGACCCGCTCCAACACCTTCACGCCGAGATCCTGGTGCGCCATCTCGCGGCCGCGGAAGCGCAGGGTCACCTTGACCTTGTCCCCTTCCTCGAAGAAGCCGTGCATCGCCTTCATCTTCACGTCGTAATCGTGCTTGTCGATGCCGGGGCGGAGCTTGATCTCCTTGATCTCGATCGTGCGCTGCTTCTTGCGCGCCTCGGCCGCCTTCTTCTGCTCCAGGAAGCGGAAGCGGCCGTAATCGAGGATCTTGCAGACCGGAGGCTGAGAATTGGGGGCGATCTCGACCAGGTCGAGTCCGGCGTCCTCGGCAATCTTCAGGGCCTCGAAGAACGAGACTACGCCACGGTTGGCGCCTGACTCGTCGATGAGCTGGACGTCGCGGACGCCACGAATATCACGGTTGGCCCGGGGGCCGTCTTTGGTCGGGGCTGGGGCAGCGCGGAAGGGACGACGAATGGCAGTATTCTCCTGTGATTGGCGTATCAGACGCCAAGATGCAGACACATTGCATAAAGCGACGCGTTGTCAATGGAAGAGCGAATGCGCTCACCGCCCCAACAACGCGCAATAGACGTCGAGCGTTTCACTCACCATCGTCTCAAGCGAGAAATGGCGCTCGACGTGAAGGCGGGCGCGATGGGCGAGAGCCTCGCGCGCCGAAGGCCGCAGCGCCAGCGCCTCGGCGAGGCTGGCGGCGAGCGAAGCGGCATCGCCCGGCGGCACGCGCCAGCCGGTGCGCTCCGCCGGCATGGTCTGCGGCGGCGCGAGCACCGTCTCGGGTACGGCGCCGAGATCGGAGACCACGACCGGCGCGCCCATGGCCTGCGCCTCGACAGCGACGCGGCCGAAAGCCTCCGGTTCCGTCGAGGGCACCGCGACCACGGCGGCCGCGAGCAGCGCCGCCGGCATGTCGGCGCAATGACCGACACGCTTGACCCGGCCTTCGAGCTTCGCCTTGGCGATTTCCTGGTCGAGTTCCTTCACATAGGATTCGCGGCCCTGGTGGTCGCCGGCGAGGATAAAGGCGGTCTCGGTGTCGCCGCCATCGCGCAGGATGGCAGCGGCCTCGATCAGCACGCGCTGGCCCTTCCAGCCGGTGAGTCGTCCCGGCAGCAGGACGATGCGCTGATCCGGCTCGACGCCCCAGGCCTGGCGCAGGGCCTGCACGCGGTCCGGCCCGACGGCCAGGGGCGCGAAGGACGAGAAATTGGTGCCGCGATGGACGACCCGGATGCGATCCCGGGCGAAGCCGTGCTTGGCCAGGATGAGGTCGGCGGTATAGCCGGAATTGGCGATGACGACGTCGCCGCGCGCCATCACCGAATTATACAGCGTCTTCACCGCCGAGCGGCTGGCATAGGAGCCGTGATAGGTGGTGACGAAGGGCAGCTTCAGCGCCTTGCACGCGGCGAGCGCGACCCAGGCCGGCGCCCGCGAGCGGGCATGGACGAGCTCGACGCCCTCATGCTTGCAGAGCAGCATCAGCTTGCGGACGTTCATCGCCATGGCGAACGGGTTCTTCGAGGCAGCCGGAAACGGCAGCCAGACCCCGCCCTTCGCCTGCAATTCGGCGACAAGACGGCCGCCCTCGGTGGCGACGAGGGCGCGGGCGCCGACATCGGTCAATCCCTTGGCGATATCGACCGCCGTGCGCTCGGCGCCGCCGGCCTCGAGATCGGGAATGATCTGCAGGATGGTGCGCCCGCTCAGCGGGTGGGTCTCAGTCGAGGGCAGCGACAGATGCGCGCCTGGCTGGAAGGACATGCTCACCGTTTCAAAAAGATCCTTCGGTTCGGGCGGCAGTATGACCACGTGCGCGCGACACAAGCAGCCTATAATTGCTCCGTAACGTGGATTCGTCACAGGAGATTTGAGGTGGAGCAGCCTGCCCCGCAATGGCTCGACGTCGGCAGCGGCGAGGAACGCCGCCGGATCGCGCATCTCTACCAGGCCGGGACCGGCGCGCCGGTGGTCTGGCTCGGCGGCTTCGTCTCCGACATGCGGGCGACCAAGGCCGAGGCTCTGGCGAGCTGGGCGAGCGCGGCCGGGCGCAGCTTCCTGCGCTTCGACTATGCCGGCCACGGCGAATCGAGCGCGGATTTCGCACGCTGGACGATCTCGCATTGGCTCGAGGACGCGCTTGCCGTGATCACCGCCCGCTGCCAGAGCCGGCCGATCCTGGTCGGCTCCTCGATGGGCGGCTGGCTGACATTGCTGGCGGCGCGCCGGTTGCAGGGCACGGCGCTGGCGCCGGCCGGCATGGTGCTGATCGCGCCGGCGGTCGATTTCACCGAGGAGCTGATGTGGGCGCGGATGCCCGAGGACATCCGCAACACGATCATGAGCGAGGGGGTCTGGCTCAGGCAATCAGCCTATTCGCCGGATCCGACGCCGATCACGCGCAAGCTGATCGAGGACGGGCGCAAGCACCTGATGTTCAACGGCGAGATCGCGGCGGGCTGCCCGGTCCATATCCTCCAGGGCATGCAGGACCCGGATGTGCCGTGGCAGCAGGCGCTGAAGCTGGTCGAACACCTGAGCGGCGATCCGGTCGTGCTGACGCTGATCAAGGATGGCGATCACCGCCTGTCGACGCCGCCTGACCTGGCGCGGCTCCAGGCCGCCATCGCAGGGATGGCGGCCTGAGGCGAAACTCAGTGGAGGCTGACCATCTTGAGGTCGTGCTCCCAGGCATTGGCCGTCGCGGCTTCACGCGAATCGGTCACCAGGATGGGAGCGCCATCGGCCGAGAGCAGGGCGAAGAGCTTGAGGCCCGGCTGGATCTCCGGAGCCTGCGGGAAAATCCGCACCAGATCCTCGGACGTCATCGGCTTGAGGTAAGCGACCTCACCGGTGCCCAGCGCCGCGAATTCGGCCGGGGTCAGAGGCGAGGTACGAAGAGTATTGGCATCGTTGGTCATCGCGCCCTCCTTCAGAGCAGTGCGAATGGCGGCTTGATTTCAGGTCTACAGGTCCGGAGCGAACGCAAACCGCTGAGCGTCCATTCCGATCTTCGCTCAATCTCGACTAACGATATCGATACGCCGAATGAGCCGTTCCGGTTCCGGCCTGACCAGATCGATGGCCAATAGACCGTTCGACAAATCCGCTCCGAGGACCTGCATGCCGTCGGCGAGCAGGAAGGAGCGCTGGAACTGACGCGCAGCAATGCCGCGGTGAAGGAATTGCCGGCTCTTGTCGTCGCTCTGGCGGCCGCGAATGGTCAGCTGGTTCTCTTCCAGCGTGATCTCGAGCTGGTCGCGAGCAAACCCCGCAACCGCGAGCGTGATCCGGAGCCGATCCGGCTCATCCTCCGTGCGCGGCATCCGCTCGATATTGTAGGGCGGATAGCCTTCGCTTGCGCCTTTCGCGACCCGGTCGAGCGCGCGTTCGATATCGTCGAACCCGAGCAGGAAGGGGTGGGACAGGCTAGGCGTGCGCGTCATACTGAAGCCCCCGAAAGGCGCCTCTTCTCGATCGAGGCCCGCTTGGCGCAGCGCCCCGAGACGGAAGGCGAACCCTCCCGCTTGAGCAAGATATGGCGAGGTGATTGGGCAGGTTCAAGAGCCGGCTGTAGCGGCCCACAGAAGACCGCTACCCGCCACCGGAACATGTCCCGGAGCCGGGAGGAAAATCCGGATGGTACAGCCACCCCGGCTTGAACGGGGGACCTCTAGATCCACAATCTAGCGCTCTAACCAACTGAGCTATGGCTGCACGGCACCCTGGGCGCCTTCGCACGACCGTGCGATCATGCGCGGCGGTCAGCGGCGCGGAACCTAGTGCCGCAGCCGCGCGATTGCAACGCAGAAAATGCAGTCTCCTGCGTCAATCCTGCTTCAAGGCGGTCTGGGCGGTGCGCGCCAGATCGTTGAGATGCGCAGAATAGGATTCGAAGGCGCGGCGCAGGGCCTTGGCCTGGAACGCGATCGCATCGGCGGCGCTATCGGTCTTGGCCAACCTCTCGGCCTCGCTCAGCGTCGCCTTCAGCTCGGCGCAGGCATGGTCCAGCACCTTGGCCTGGAGCGCGCCGACCGCGCGTGTCAGCGCCAGCGTCTGGGTCATCAAGGTCGCCGCCGTCAGGCTGGCGAATTCGGGCGGCTTGGGCAGCCGCGACGCCGCGACGGGGGTCGCACCCGCCATCTGCTTCACCGCCTCGACGACCGGGGCCGAGAGTTTTTCCACAGCCTCGGTGCCGGCGCGGGCAACGGTGGCGCTCGCCTCGACGACCGGCCGGCCGATATCGGCGATGGTCAGGGTCGCGACGGGGCTCGCCACCGGCTTGGCAACGGCAGGCTTGGCAACAGCAGGATTGGCAATGGCGGCCTTGGCCACGCTCTCGGCGGCGGCGCCGGCCTTGGCGATGGTCGCGGCGACGGTCGGCGCAGCCGATTTGGGAGCGGGAGCCGGCTTGGCCGCGGCGGGCTTTGTCGCAGCGGGCTTGGTGGCAGCGGGCTTGGCCATCGTCCGCGACTTCTCGATCTTCGTCTTGCCCGAGGCGACACGCGCGGGCGCCTTGGCCTTGGCGGCCTTCGCCGGAGCCTTGGCAGGTGCGGGGGCCGTGGCGGCGGGAGCCGGCGCAGCGGGCTTGGTCTCGGCGGACTTGACTTCGGAGGGCTTGGCTTCGGAGGGCTTGGCTTCGGCCTTGGGCGGCGGCGCCGTCACCGGCGTGGCGGCCACGGGTGCCGGGGCAGAAACAGGAGCCGAGGCAGAGACCGGAGCCGGGGCAGAAGCGGCAGGTTTCGCGGGAGCAGGCGCGGCAGCGGCAGGAGCTGGCTCGGGCGCCTTGGCCGGGGCGGAAGCGGCGGGCGCGGCCGCAGCGGGCTTGGCGGCGGAGGGGTTGGCGGCGGCTGGGGCAGGCACCGGAGCGGCGACGATGTCATCGGCGGCGGTGCTCGACATGGCCTTGACCGGAGCCAGGCTGACCGGGGTCTTGGAGGCGGCTTTCGGCGTAGGGGACTTAGCCATCGCGGTTCTCCCTTTTGCGATCAAACGGCGGAAGCCGGGTCCTTCGACCCGGCCACCATCTCATTGCAGTGGCCCGCCGGCGGCATCTCGCCGCCCGCGACTCACTTCGCCTTCGTCGCCTTGCTGGCGGCGTCGGCGGCCTTGCTGGCGATGTCCTGGGCAGCGGCGCCCATGTCCTTGAGCTGCGTCTGCAGGGCGGTCATCTGCGACCGCAGGAACTCGGACTGGTGCTGCATGACCTCGGTCAGGTCCTTGGACTTGACCAGCTTCTGGGCGAGGTCGAACGCGGCCGTGACGTTGTTCTCGGCATAGGCCATCGCCTTGCGGGTGACGTCCTGGGCGTTTGCGCGGGCCGATTCAGCCGAGCCATGTGCGCCGTCCACAGCCTTGTGCGCGGCATCGATGAAGCCGTCGAAGGCCTTGCGGGCCTGCTCGACGCTGCGCTCGGCGAACTCGCGCATCTCGGTGGGAATCTCGTAAGGGGTGTTGCCGTTCATGAACTGATCCTCCCTAATCGCTGGTCACACGATCTTCTGATTGTGCAGTGCAATATCATTATTGCAATGCGATGACAATCGGATGCCGGGGGCCGGCTCCCGGAGCGTTAACGCTGTTTCGATCAGACGCTGGAGAGATCGGCTCTGTTCCGTGGATTTGCAATCGTCCGGGCGCTATTAATGCTTTGTTAGCCATATCGGCGTGGGCTGTTATGAGTCGGACAAGCAGACGAACATGAGCGAAGCCGGACAGGATTGGGCGTGGCTAGGGACAGAAGCGGCAAAGGACGCCGCGCTGGCCCCTTTTGCTGTTGGCGGCGCGCTCTTTCTCTGGGACCAGGAGGCCGCGCGGCCGGGTTTTGGCAATGCCGCCGCCCGCGCCCTGCTCGGGCGCGACTGGGACAGCGCGCCCCTGCCGCTCGCGACTCGCGACCGACTCAAGCTGCTCGCCGGCGGCCTCGCCTCGCATGAGGCCCTCAGGCTCGAGCGGCTGCGGCTGAAGCCGGGCTTCACCGCCGCGCTGGTCACCTGCGGCTGCAAGCTGTTCTCGGCTGGCAGCGAGCCGCCGATCCTGGCGATCACCATTGCCGCGTCTGAATTGCGGCGGCTCGGCGTTGCGGCGCCTGCTGCTGCTGCGGCGCCAACGCCTGAGGCCCCGGCAGCAGCGGAAACGCCTGCTACAGCGACGCCGGCCCCCGCCCCCCAGCCGGAAAGCCCAGCCGCCGCGGCGCCGGCCATGCCGAAGCGCGCGACCGTGCGTTTTCTCTGGCAATGCGATGCGGCAGGCCGTTTCACCAGCGTATCGCCCGATATCGCCGAGGTGATCGGCAGTGACGCAGCTGCGTCCATGCCGGGGCGGACATGGTCCGAGCTGATCGGGCGCGAGATCATCGACCAGGGCGAAACCCTCCCCGCCAAGCTCGCCGGCTCCGCGACCTGGAGCGGCTATTCCGTGCTGTGGCGGACAGCCGACCCGAGCGTCGGAGTCCGCGTCGAGCTCTCCGGCGTGCCGGTCCTCGACGCCGATCGGAACCTCACCGGCTTCCGCGGCTTCGGCCTTGCGCGCATGACGGAGCGCGAATCGCTTCCCGAGATCGCAGTGCCAGCCGCAGCCGAGTTCGAGCCGACCGAGGACGAACCCGCCCCGAGCGTGGTGGAGAGCACGAGCGAAGCTGTCGCCGAAACGGCAAGCGAAGAGCTGGTCGAAGCGTCGCAGGAGCTGATGTCCGAGGCGGACAGGCTGGAGGAGGCCAACCCGCCGAACGAACTCGACGCGCCCGATCTCGCCCTGGGCGATTCCGAGGCTGCCGCCGAAGCCAGCGACGAGGGCGATGTGCCCCCCGCAACCGAGCCGGAGCCGGAGCCGGAGGCTACGCCCGAGGCGACGTCGCCGGCGAACGAGCCCCGCCCCGGCGCGAATGTCGTACCGCTGCGCAACGGCCACCTGACCGCGGTCAGGCCGGTGCTCGAACCATCGAAGCCGCTGCTCAGCTCGGCCGAACGCAATGCCTTCCGCGAGATCGCCAAGGCGCTCGGAGCCCGTATCGCCGGCGAGGAGGGAATCGAGTCGCGCCTGCCTCCGGCCGCCCCCCTCAACCTGGGCAAGCGAACCCCGGCAAGCGAGCAGCAGCCGCTGGAGGAAGCAGGCGCGGCCGAGGAGACCGTGGCGCGCATTCCTCCGGAGCCCGGCCCGTCCGGCGAAGCCGCGTCGGAGGCAAGTGAACCCGTCGCCGAGCCGCTGCTCGGCTCGGCGCATGGCGCGCCGCAGGAGGAGCCGGCCCTCGCGCTCGGCCGCCCGCGCCTGCCCAATTCGCATGCCGACGTGCTCGACAGGCTGCCGATCGCCGTGCTGGTCAATCGCGGCGAGGAGCCGCTCTATGCCAACCGGACCCTGCTCGACCTGCTGGATTATGCCGATCTTGCCGATCTCGCCTCGAAAGGCGGCGTCAGCCGGCTGATCAAGGGCGCGGCGCGGGCCGAAGGCGGGCCGATGGTGCTCATCGACCGGCTCGGACATCTGCTCAGCGTCGATGCCAAGCTGTCGAGCATTTCCTGGCTGGGCGAAGCGGCGACGCTGATGGCCTTCCGCCACCCCGATGGCGGCGGCGAGATCAAGGAGATGACGCCGGAGGAGGCGGAGGAAGCCGAGCTCGCGGCGGAATTCGCCGCCGAGGAGGAGGAGATCTCCGCCCGTGTCGATGCGCTCAGGCTCGATATCGAGGCGCGCGAGGCCCGTATCGGCGAGATGATGGCGGTGCTCGACACTGCGACCGACGGCGTCGTCACCATCGACGAGCGCGGCCGCATCCTCTCGCTCAACAAGACCGCCGAAGCCCTGTTCGGCTACGACCAGCGCGAGGTCACCGGCGAGCTGTTCACGCTGCTCTTCGCGCCCGAGAGCCATGGCCCGGCGCTGGACTATCTTGAAGGTCTGAAGGGTGGCGGCGTCGCCTCGGTGATGAATGATGGCCGCGAGATCGCCGGTCGCGTGCGCCAGGGCGGGCGCATCCCGCTGTTCATGACGATGGGCCAGATCGCCGATGGGGCGGAGCGGCGCTTCTGCGCCGTGCTGCGCGACATCACCGCCTGGAAGAAGACCGAGGGCGAGCTGGTCGAGGCGCGCAAGGCGGCGGAGAAGGCGAGCGCCCAGAAATCCGACGTGCTCGCCAAGATCAGCCACGAGATCCGCACCCCGCTCAACGCGATCATCGGCTTCGCCGAGGTGATGGCCGAGGAGCGCTTCGGGCCGATCGCCAACGAGCGCTACAAGGAATACCTGCGCGACATCCACCAGTCGGGCGGCTATGTCATCAGCCTGGTCAACGACCTGCTCGACCTCGCCAAGATCGAGGCCGGCAAGCTCGATCTCGACTTCGTCAGCGTCAACCTGAACGAGATCGCGCTCTCGGCGGTCAGCCTGCTGCAGCCGGAGGCGCAGCGCGGCCGCGTCGTGCTGCGCTCCGGGCTTTCGCCGAAGCTGCCGCCCGTCGTCGCCGACGAGCGCTCGATCCGCCAGATCGTGATCAACCTGCTCTCCAACGCGGTGAAGTTCACCGATGCCGGCGGGCAGGTCATCGTCTCGACCGCGCTCGGCGACCAGGGCGAGGCGATCCTGCGCGTACGCGACACCGGCATCGGCATGGACGACAGCGAGATCGCACTCGCGCTGGAGCCGTTCCGGCAGGTGCCGACGACGCGCAAGGCCGGCGGCACCGGTCTCGGCCTGCCGCTGACCAAGGCCCTGGTCGAGGCCAACCGCGCCGCGATGACCATCACCAGCGTCAAGAAGGAAGGCACGCTGGTCGAGATCACCTTCCCGCCGCAGCGAGTGCTCGCCGGCTGAGGCCACTCTCGAATTCTGCTGGCATGGCCGCTTGACGCGGCCGTCTGCGCTTCCGGTGCTCACGTACAGACGTACGCTCCGCTCCGGTTCTCGACAGCCACGCCAATCGACTCATGCCAGCGAATTCGAAAGCGATCTCAGCGGGTCAAGCTGTGCCTGTAGAGAAAGCGCTCCAGTTCGGGCACATAGCGCTGTTTCTCGAAACCGGCCTTCTCCAGCACGCGGGAGGAGCCGAGATTGTCCGGCTTGGCGAAGGCCCGGACCTCCGGCAGCCGGAGATGGTCGCGGGCGACCGCGACGGCGGCATTGGTCAGCTCCGTCGCATAGCCCTTGCCCCAGGCCGAAGACGCGAACCAGTAGCCGATCTCGACGCCCCAGCCCGGATCGAACGGATCCTCGAACAGGCCGCCCCAGCCGATGATCGCGCCATCGGCCTTGCTGCGGATCGTCCAGGGGGCATAGCCGCGCCTGCGGCGCTGCCATTCATGCCCGGCGACATGGCGGCGGCAGTCGCGCAGCGTGGCGCAATGATGGGTGTGCTGCATGGCGGCAGGATCCCCGAGAAAGGCGAAAAGGCCGGGCACGTCGGAAAGGCGCGTCGGGCACAGGGAGAGGCGGTCGGTCTCGATCTCCATGCCACATCATAGCCCCCACGATGCTTGATCTGTCCATGGCGGCATGCCGGGCTGCGGCCGAGGCGCGTTGCGAAAGCCGGGTCCAGCTGCGAAGAGCCGCGGACACCGCGTCTTAATCTTATTGCTATGCTATCGAAGAGCTCGGCCCGTGGAGCTCTTTACGTATTCAGGCAGGATGACTCCCAGCGCGACATGATGTCAGGCACTAGCGGGCGCTCGCCAATTCCTGTCCGTCCGCGTCACCTCAATCTGAGCCATCGGTTCTGGGCCGCCGTCGCGATCGTGATGGCCTGCTCGCTCGCGCTCGGGCTCAGCCTGATCGACCGCCACTATCGCGACCTCGAAGCCAATCGCGCCAGCCTGTCGAAGCTGATGGCCTTCCGTCAGGTGATGAACGCTGCAAACCAGATCTCGGCCGAGCGCGGACCGACCAACGCAGTGCTGGGCCAGGAGCCGAGCAGCGACAGTCCGTCACGCCGCCGGTTGCGCGACTTCCGCGCCAACACCGATGCCGCGCTGGAGCGAGTGGCGGCGAGCCCCACGCTGCAGCCGCGGGCCGAGCAGCTCCGGCGCACGCTCGCGCGGGCACGGCAGCAGGTCGACGGGCTGACGGCCGTGCCCTTCTCTGCGCGCAGCAATACCGAGATCACGAGCGCCATCGAGACGATGTTCGGGGTCTACGACGCCACCCAGCCGCTCATCGAAGCGGCGATGAGCAATCTGCTCGCCGACGAGCCGGATCTCGTCGGCCGCGCGCTGGTGATGCGCATGCTCGGTGAATTGCGCGAGTATGCCGGCCGGCTCGGCTCGCATCTCGTCATCCCCATCGCCCATGGCGAACCCATGAGCTTCGCGCGCCGCGCAGCCTTCGAGCAGACCCGCGGGCGCGTCCTCACGCTCTGGGACCTCGCCCGCCAGCGGATCGGCGCAAATCCCGACCCCGCCGTAGCCGCCGCACACGAGGCGGCAGTGACGCGCTTCTTCGGCGAGGGAATGGCCCTGGTCGAGCAGACGCTGGCAGCCAGCACGACCGGCGAATTCGGCATGACCCCCGCACAGTTCACCGACCGGATCGTGCCGAGCTTCGCCCCCCTGGAACAGCTTCGCGATGCCTTCGTGACCGCCACCGTCGCGGACCTGCGAGCCAGGGGCGCAGCGGCGCAGAACGCCCTGCTGGCAGTGACCGCGGCGACGGCCCTTGCCCTCGTCGCGGAGCTGTCGCTGCTTATCGCCAGCCAGAAGCTTCTGTTCCGCCCGCTCCTCAAGGCTCGCGGCCGGATCGTCGCGCTCGCCAATGGCGAGGTCGAGGAGCCGATCGCGAGCGGGAGCATGCAGGGCGAGATGCGCAGCCTGTTCGAGGCCCTGGAGGCGTTGCGTCAGAGGCTGATCGAGCGCAATGCGCTCGACCGGGAACGCGCCATGCTCACCGACCAGCTCAAGCGCCAGGCCGAGAACGACGGGCTGACCGGCGTGCTCAACCGCGGCGCCCTGGAGAGGCTGGCGGCGGGGCTCACCGAGACGGGTGCCGGGCCGAAGCGGCTCGGGCTCATCCTGCTCGACATCGATCATTTCAAGGCGATCAACGACGGCCATGGCCATGCTGCCGGCGACGAGGTGCTGAAGGAGACGGCTCGGCGCCTGTGCGCGGCGCTGCGGCAGGACGATGTGATCGCACGCTTCGGTGGCGAGGAGTTCGCGATCCTCCTGCTCGATCATGACAGCGAAGCGCCGAGCGACATCGCCGAGCGGCTGCGCTCGGCACTGCACTATCCGCTTTTCCGCCTCGAATCCGGCGCCGGAATCGAGGTGACCGCGAGTTTTGGCACGGCGCTGCGCGACAATCGCAGCGGCGCCTGGCCAGAGCTGATCGCCGCCGCGGACCTCGCCCTCTACCGGGCCAAGGCGGAGGGCCGCAACCGCGTCGTCGCGGACGCCCTCACCTGACGACAATGTCCCACGGCACAAGGCTTGATCAGAGCAATGTTCCGCCCAGGATCACGGCGGCGATGCCAAAATAGATCACCAGGCCGGTGACATCGACCAGCGTCGCGACGAAGGGCGCAGAGGCGCTGGCGGGATCGAAGCCGAGACGCTTGAGGGCGAAGGGCAGCATCGAACCGGTCAGCGAGCCGAAGGTGACGATGCCGACGAGGGTGGCGCCTACGGTCGCGGCGATCAGCAGCCAGTGCTCGCCATAATCGTAGAAGCCGGCCTGCTGCCAGAGCACGACGCGGGCGAGGCCGATGACGCCGAGGATCGCGCCGAGCGTCAGCCCGGTCGGCAATTCGCGCAGCGCCACGCGCCACCAGTCCTTCAGGCTGATCTCGCGGAGCGCCAGCGCCCGGATGATCAGCGATGTCGCCTGCGAGCCGGAATTGCCGCCCGAGCTCATGATCAGCGGGATGAACAGGGTGAGCACGATCGCCTTCTCGAGCTCGCCCTCGAAATGCTGCATCACCGAGGCGGTCAGCATCTCGCCGACCAGCAGGATGCTGAGCCAGCCGGCGCGCTTGCGGATCATCGCGCCGAAGCCGATGTCGGGATAAGGCTCGTCGAGCGCCTCCATGCCGCCGAGCTTCTGCACGTCCTCGGTCGTCTCCGCGATCATGGCGTCGATGACGTCGTCGACCGTGACGATGCCGATGACATGGTCGGCGGCATCGACCACCGGCACGGCGAGCAGGTTGTATTTCGAGATCAGGCGCGCGACCTCCTCGCGGTCGGTCTGCGGCAGGACATGGATGGGCCGGCGCTCGGGCACGATGGAGGCCACCGGCGCACGCGGATCGGCGCTGATCAGCCGGCGCAGCGTGACCGCCTGGACCAGCTTGCCGGTGACCGAGCCGAGCACGTAGATCGCATAGACCGTCTCGCGCGAGCGCTCGACATGGCGGATATGGTCGAGCGTCTGCGCGACGGTCCAGGTCGTCGGCACGCTGACGAACTCCGTCGTCATGATCGAGCCGGCGCTGCCCTCGGGATAGGCGAGCAGCTGCGTCAGCGCCGAGCGCGTGCCGTGATCGACGCGGGCGAGCAGGCGCTGGCGCAGCGGCTCGCCGAGGCGCTGCACGACATCGGCGACGCGATCGGCCGACATCTCCGACAGGAAGATGGCGGCGCGCTCCTCGGGGATCAGCGCGAGCGCCTCGGCGGCCTCGTCCAGCTCGGGCTGGTCGAGCACCTCGACCGCCCGCCCGAAAGGCAACGCGAGCAGCACGGCGGCGAGCGTATCGGCGTCCTGCTCGTTCAGCGTCTCGACGATGTCGGCGACATGTTCCTGCGCCAGCGTCCGGGCGAGCGTGGTCGCGAACAGGTCGCGCGCCGGGGTTTCGGCAATGGCATTCATGGCTCTATCCTTTTCGACCGGCCGTCAGGGCCGATCGCAGGCGAGCCGGGTTCTCCGGTCAGGCGCGCGAGGCGGCGGCAGACGGCATCGACTGTCGGCTTGGACTGTCGGTTGGCATTGCGCTGGGAGTTCCTGTGAAGCCGCCATCCATGAAGGCCGGCAGCGCGGGCGGAATGCACCCGGCCGACCCGTGCGTCAAATAAAAAATGCGTAAGGATCGCCGGCCGTTTTCGGCGCCTGGGGGGCTTTCCCGGTCAGGCCACTCGATCGGCTGCGCATGTTGGCGCCGCGAGCCCCGCCCTCTAAGCTCCAACGCAACGAGAAACGACGAGGACGCCATGCAATTCGCTCTCAGCGACGAGGAAGAGCTGATCCGCGAGACGGCTCGCAAATTCGCCGCCGACAGGCTGGCGCCGCTCGCCGAAAAGCTCGATCGCGGCGAGGGTCGCACCGAATTCCTCGCCAATCTCAAGGCCCTCGCCGAAAACGGCTTCATGGCGCTGAATGTGCGCGCCGAGTTCGGCGGCAGCGAAGCCGGCACCGTCGCCTTCGCCTTGGCACTCGAGGAACTGGCGGCGGCCTGTGCCTCGACCGCGGTCACGACCTCGGTCACCAACATGGTCGGCGAGGTCATCCAGGCAGTCGGCTCGGCCGAGCACAAGGCGGCCTATCTGCCGCGGCTGGCTGACGGCACCTATCCCGCCGGCGCCTTCTGCCTGACGGAGGCCGGCGCGGGCTCCGACCCTGCGGGCATGCGCATGCGGGCGCGGCGCGATGGTGACGCCTATCTGCTGGACGGCCAGAAAATCTACATCACCAGCGGCGAATATGCCGGACTCTTCGTGGTCTGGGCCGTGACCGCCCCGGAGGCACCGAAGGGCAAGGGCATCTCGGTCTTCCTGGTGCCGGCGGATACGCCCGGCGTCAGCGTCGGCAAGGCCGAGAAGAAGATGGGCCAGACCGGCTCCGCCACCAACACGATCCATTTCGACGGCGCCCGCATCCCCGCCGCCAACCTGATGGGCAAGGAGAATGACGGGTTCCGCGTCGCGGTCGGCGAGCTCGCCGGCGGGCGCATCGGCGTCGCCGCGGTCTCGCTCGGGATCGCGCGGGCGGCAATGAATGCAGCGAAGTCCTATGCCAGGGAGCGCCGGCAGTTCGACCAGGCAATCGCCGATTTCCAGGGGCTGCAATGGATGATCGCCGATCGCGAGCTCGACCTGCACGCGGCGCGGCTGCTCATCCTCGACGCCGCCGCGCGCAAGGACCGGGGCGAGCCCTTCGCCAAGGAAGCCTCGATGGCAAAACTCTTCGCCTCGGAGGCCGCGCATCGCTGCACCGACAGCGCGATCCAGATCCATGGCGGCGCCGGCTATTGCCGCGACTTCCCGGTCGAGCGCTATGCCCGCGACGCGCGCATCACCCGCATTTACGAGGGCACGTCGGAGATCCAGCGCCTGATCATCGCGCGCGAGACCTTGCGCCAGGCGCCGTGACCTCCGTAGAGAGATCATCTCCGATCCTGCCGGGCCGGAGAATTGTCTTCCCCTCTCGATACCGGAAGCCTGACCCATGACGCTGACGATCTACGGCTGCTATCGCTCGCGCGCGACGCGCAATATCTGGCTCGCCAACGAGCTCGGCCTCGCCTTCAATCATGTGCCGGTGATCCAGGTCTATCGCCTGCCGGATCCGAACGCCGCGGATGCGCCGCTGCATACGCGCAGCCCCGAATTCCTGAAGGTCAACCCGAACGCGCGCATCCCGGCGATCGACGATGACGGCTTCGTCCTGAACGAATCGCTGGCGATCAACCTCTACCTCGCCCGCAAGCATGGCGGGCCGCTGGCCCCGAAGGATGCGCAGGAGGAAGGGCTCGCGACGATGTGGTCGCTCTGGGCCGCCAACGAATGCGAGACGCATGCGCTCAACCTGTCCTACCACCTCGCCGCCTATCCGCCGGAGAAGCGCGATCCGGCGATCGTCGCCGCCTCGCTCGCGGCCCTGCCCGCCCCCTTCGCCGTGCTCGACCGGCAGCTCGCGCAGGGCGGCGGCTATGTGATGGGCGGGCGCTTCACCGTGGCCGACATCAATGTCGGCGAGATCATCCGCTACGCCAAGCCGGCCCAGCAGCTCTTCGACGCCGCCCCGAACGTCAAGGCCTGGCTCGACAAGCTGCATGCCCGCCCGGCCTTCCAGAAGATGTGGACCGCACGCGACGCCGAGGCGGCCTGAGCAGGAAGCGGGTGGCTCAGGCTGCTGCCACGCCATAGCGAGATGCCGGGCCAGATGACCTGCCCGGCATCCGAAAGGCAGTCCCGATGAGCGCCATTCCCGCAACCTCCGCCCCCGCCATGGGCGCGCGCGAATGGCTGCTGCTCGTCATCCTGTCGGTGCTCTGGGGCGGCGCCTTCTTCTTCGGCAAGATCGCCGTGGCTGAATGGCCGCCGCTCGCCGTCGTGCTGGTGCGGGTGGCGCTCGCAGCCGCGGTGCTGCATGTCGCGGTCCGGGCGCTCGGACTTTCGATGGCCGTCGGCCGCGGAATATGGCTCGCCTTCTTCGGCATGGGGCTGCTCAACAACCTCATCCCGTTCGCGCTGATCTTCTGGGGCCAGACGCAGATCGCCAGCGGGCTCGCCGCGATCCTGAACGCGACCACGCCGGTCTTCGGCGTCATCGTCGCCCATATCTTCGGCAAGAACGAGAAGGCGACCGGACTGAAGATCGGCGGCGTGCTCGCCGGGCTCATCGGCGTTGCCATCCTGATGGGGCCGGATGCGGTTGGCGGCCTCAGTGGGGCGCTCTTGCCGCAGCTCGCCTGCCTCGGGGCAGCGTTGTCCTATGGCTTCGCCGGACTCTATGGCCGCCGCTTCAAGGAGCTGCCGCCGCTGGTGACCGCAACCGGCCAGCTCAGCGCCACCACGGCGATGTCGCTGCCCTTGGTGCTGCTCCTCAATCCGCCCTGGACCTTGCCGGCGCCCTCGGCCACCGCAATGGGCGCGCTGATCGGCCTCGCCGTGCTCTCGACCGCGCTGGCCTATGTGATCTTCTTCCAGATCATGCGCCGCGCCGGCGGCACCAACGCCATGCTGGTCACCTTCCTGATCCCGGTCAGCGCCATCCTCCTGGGAGCCGGGCTTCTCGGCGAGGTGCTGCTGCCGCGGCATCTCCTGGGCATGGCGGCGATCTTCCTCGGCCTCGCCCTGATCGACGGTCGGCTGTTTCGCCGCAACCCGAGCCGAAAGTACTAGATCCGACCGGTTCGCCCCCGGCATTGTTGCCTAAAAATTATGAATTGCCCTACGGTGGCTTTATCGGCATATGCCGGGAGAGCCAACGAGAAGACCTGGAAGATATCGGGTTACGATACGCCAACGGGGAGCGAACGACAGCATGGATGTGCGGCAACTGCGGTGCTTCATCGCCGTGGCAGAAGAGCTGCATTTCGGCCGCGCGGCCGAGCGGCTCGGCTTGGCGCCGCCGGCCCTGTCACGCCAGATCAGCGCCCTCGAGGATGAACTCGGCGTCGCCCTGCTGACCCGGACGACGAGGCAGGTCGCGCTGACGCGCGCCGGGCTGATCATGCTCGAAGAGGCCAAGGGCATCCTTGTCAAGATGACCCATGCCTCGCGCGCCGTCCGCGAAGCCTCGCTCGCTTCCAGCAAGATGCTGCGCGTCGGCGCGATCGATGCGGCTTCTTCCAGCTTCGTGCCCGAGGCGCTCGTCGCCTTCCGCCAGCGTCATCCCGGCGTCGAGATCAAGTTCGTCGAGGCGATGACCGGAGCGCTGATCCAGATGCTGGAGGCGGGCAAGCTCGACCTGGCGCTGGCGCGGCCACCGCGCAAGCCGACCGATTGCGCCTTCGAGGTCCTACGCGTCGAGCGCCCGATCGTCGTGCTCAACGAGACGCATCCGCTCGCCGCGCGCGAAAGCCTGACGATGCAGGACCTCGTCGGCGAGCCCTTCGTCGTGCCCTCGAAACGCATCCGGCCCTACGCCTATGACCTGGTGATGAGCTATTTCGAAAGCGTCGGCGCAGTGCCGAACGTCACGATCGAGGCGACCGAGAAGCCGGCGATGATGTCGGCCGTCGCCGCCGGGCTCGGCATGGCACTGGCGCCCGACTGGGTCTCCCGCCTGAGCTTCCCGGGTGTGACGATGCGGCGCCTGCGCGGCGCGATGCTGGACCCGCCGCCGCCCGGCGCACTGGTCGGCGTCGCCTGGCGGCCGCAGCAGAAGCTCGGGGCGCGTGACGATTTCCTGTCGATCCTTCGCGAGAGCGTCACCTTGATCGACGAGAGCAACGTCCTTCCATTCACCCTGCCGATGCAAAACATGAAACGCGCGACCCGCACTGGGTCGAAAGCCGGAGGACCCTGATGAGTTTAAACAGAATCGAGCGGGCGCAGAGTTTGCGGATACGCTCGCAACAGGATTTGGCCGCCGGCCTCTTCATCATCGCGCTGGGTGCGCTTGCGATCTTCCTGTCCTGGGACCTGCCGATGGGTTCGCTGCGCCAGATCGGCGCCGGCATGCTGCCGAAGGCGATCGCGACGATCTGCATCGGGCTCGGCGCGCTGCTGGCGCTGAGCGCGCTGCGCTACAATGGCGAGAAGCTCTCCGGCTGGTCCTGGCGCGGCGTCATCTTCGTGCTCGGCGGTGCGGTTCTGTTCGGCCTCACGATCCGCGGCTTCGATTTCGGGCCGATCAAGGTGCCGCAGCTTGGCCTCATCGTCTCCGGCCCGCTGGTCGTGCTCGTCTCCGGCCTGGCGGCGGAAGACAAGAAGTGGAAGGAGCTCATCATCTTTGCGATCGTGATGACGCTGTTCTGCGCGCTCCTGTTCAAATACGCGCTGAGCCTGCCGATCCCGCTCGCGCCCTGGCTGCTGGGGATCTGAGACCATGAGCGAAATGATCTCGCATCTGACGCTCGGCTTCGGCGTCGCGCTCACCCTCCAGAATCTCGCGCTGGCTTTCGTCGGCTGCCTCGTCGGCACGCTGATCGGCGTCTTGCCCGGCGTCGGGCCGATCGCCACCATCGCCATGCTGCTGCCGATCACCTTCGGGCTCGATCCGGTCGGCGCGCTGATCATGCTCGCCGGCATCTATTACGGCGCGCAATATGGCGGCTCGACCACGGCGATCCTGGTCAATATCCCCGGTGAGGCGACCTCGGTCGTCACCACGCTCGACGGCCACCAGATGGCCAAGCAGGGCCGCGCCGGTGTCGCGCTCGGCACCGCCGCGCTCGGCTCCTTCTTCGCCGGCTGCGTCGCGACCGTGGTCATCGCCGCGCTCGGCGCGCCGCTGACGCGGCTCGCCCTGCTCTTCGGCCCGGCCGAGTATTTCTCGCTGATGGTGATGGGCCTGTGCTTCGCGGTCGTGCTGGCGCGCGGCTCGATCCTCAAGGCCTTCTGCATGATCATGCTCGGCCTGCTGCTCTCCACCGTCGGCACCGACCTCGAGACCGGCCAGGAGCGCATGACCTTCGGCTTCCCGCCGCTCTCGGACGGCATCGACTTCGCTGTGCTGGCGATGGGCGTGTTCGGCTTCGCCGAAGTGCTGCGCAATCTGGAGAATCCCGAGACCCGTGACGTGGTCAAGGCCAAGATCGGCCGCCTGCTGCCGGACTGGAACGACATCAAGCAGTCGATCAACCCGGTGCTGCGCGGCACCGGCATCGGCGCCATCCTCGGCATCCTGCCCGGCAACGGCGCGGTGCTCGGCCCATTCGCGAGCTACACGATCGAGAAGAAGATCGCCAAGGACCCGTCGCGCTTCGGCCGCGGCGCGATCGAGGGTGTCGCCGGTCCGGAATCGGCCAACAACGCTGGCGCTCAGACCGCCTTCATCCCGCTGCTCACCCTCGGCATCCCGCCGAACGCGGTGATGGCGCTGATGGTCGGCGCGATGACCATCCACGGCATCATCCCCGGCCCCCAAGTCATGACCAAGAACCCGGAACTGTTCTGGGGCATGATCGCGTCTATGTGGATCGGCAACCTGATGCTGCTGGTCATCAACCTGCCGCTGGTCGGGCTGTGGGTGAAGCTGCTGCAGGTGCCCTATCGCCTGATGTTCCCGGCGATCCTGATCTTCTGCTGCATCGGCATCTACTCGGTGAACAACCAGCCGGTCGACGTCGCCTTCACCGCGCTGTTCGGCCTGTTCGGCTACATCCTGATCAAGCTCGGCTTCGAGCCGGCGCCGATGCTGCTCGGCTTCGTGCTGGGCAAGCTGATGGAAGAGAAGCTGCGCCAGGCGCTGATCATCTCGCGCGGCTCGTTCATGACCTTCGTCGAGCGGCCGATCTCGGCCGGCCTCCTCGTCGTCTCCGTCATCGTGCTCACGATCGCGCTGATGCCGGCCATGTCGAAGAAGCGCGACGAGGTCTTCACCGAATGACGGGGTTGCGGCGACCCTCATTCGACGCCACTTCACACTCAGTTTGATCTAGGGAGGATCGTTCTCAATGAAGAAGCTTATGCTTGGCCTCGCTGCGTCCCTCGCCCTCGCCTTTACCGGCGGGGCGCAGGCACAGGGCACCTATCCGACGAAGCCGATCACCATGATCGTGCCCTTCGCAGCCGGCGGCCCAACCGACATCATCGCCCGCATCGTCAGCGAGCACATGTCGAAGACGCTCGGCCAGCAGATCGTGGTCGAGAATGTCGCCGGCGCCGGCGGCACCACGGGCATTGCCCGCGCGCTGACCTCGACGCCGGACGGCTACACCATCGCGATGGGCCATCTCGGCACGTTCTCGGCCGCGCCGGCGACCTATCCCGGCCTGAAATACGACCCGATCAACGGCATGCAGGCCATCGGCCTCGCTGGCGGTACGCCGATCCTGATCGTGGCGCGCAAGAACCTGGAGCCGAAGGACCTGAAGGAGTTCGTCGCCTATGTGAAGGCGAACCCCGACAAGCTCAACGAGGCCCATGCCGGCGTCGGTTCGGTCTCTTGGACGACCTGCACCCTGCTCAAGGGCCAGCTCGGCGTGCCGAAGCTCAACGCCGTCGCCTATCGCGGCACCGGCCCGGCGCTAAACGACCTCGTCTCCGGCCAGATCGACTTCATGTGCGACCAGATCGTCTCCGTCGCCGAGCAGGTCAAGGGCGACAACATCAAGGCCTATGCCATCGCCTCGGCCGAGCGCTCGCCGGCCCTGCCGAACGTGCCGACCACCAAGGAAGCCGGCCTGCCGGATTACCAGATCGAGGCCTGGAACGGCATTGCCGCGCCGAAGGGCACGCCCAAGGAGGCCGTCGACAAGCTGGTCGATGCGCTCGACAAGGCGCTGAAGGACGAGACCGTCAAGAAGCGCCTGCTCGACCTCGGCACCGTGATGCCGAGCGCCGAGGAGCGCACCCCCGCCGGCTTCGCTGCGCTGATCAAGCGCGACGCCGACAAGCTCAGCCCGACTCTGGCTGCCGCGCCGAAGTAAACCGGCCGACCGGCATCGTCCGGCGGTGAATTGAACGGCGGGCCTCACGGCCCGCCGTTTTCTTTTGGCCGCCGGGCGCAACAGCACTTCCGCGTTTCCTCGAATTGCGAAAATGCTCCAAGCTTTTGTTTTATCGCATTTTCTTCACGCGAACCGGTGCCAACTTCGCTCGAAAATGCTCTAGGATCGCGCCATGGGCCCGCCCTTCACGCTCCCAGTCGAACCGCTCAGCGCCGAGGCCTTCGCGCCCTATGGCTGGCTGCTCGCGCCGGAGGGGCCGCGCGATGCCGGGCGCGAGGGCTACGATATCTGGATCAAGCCCTTCGCTGCCGAAGGCGCCCCGCGGCTGCAGATCGTGCGCTATCACGCCCGCCCTCTGGTCGTCGGCATGATCGAGCGGCACCTGCATGTCACCGAGGCCCGGCTGCCGCTGCCCGGCCCGCCCGCCATCATCGTCGTCGCATCGCCCGACCTGGCGGCGCCGGCGCCACAGGATCTGCGCGCCTTCCGCCTGGACGGCACGGGCGTCATCTTCCGCCGCGGCACCTGGCACGCGATCGACGCCTATCCGGAGCGCGGCGGCCATGCGGATTTCCTGTTCCTGTCTGAGGAAGCGACGGTGAACGAGCTCTTCGCCACCCCGAAAGAGCCGGCAGTGCGAATCGAGACGATCGATATCGCCGCGCGCGGTGCGCAGGTCGCCATCGCCCTTCCCGTTGATATTGCACGATAATCCGAAACCGTGTCGCAGTCGGTAACATCTCGTTACCCTGTGATAAGGGAACCTGATCAGCCATTCCCGGTTCTCCCCCCAGCTTTCCAACTGGAAGGGAGAATGGTGATGTTTAAGAAGCTTGCTCTTGTTGCTGCGATTGCCGTCATGCCGGCCACCGCAGTCCTGGCCCAGAACCCGCAGGGTGCGACTGGCGGCGCGGCTGCCGGCGCCACGAGCGGCGCGGTCGGCGGCGCGATCGTCGGCGGCCCGGTCGGCGCCGTCGTCGGCGGTGTCGGCGGTGCGGTTGTCGGCGCGATCATCGGCGACCAGACCCCGCGTTTCCGTACCTATGTGGTCGAGCAGCGGGTCCCGTCCTATACCTATGGTGAGCCCGTAGCGGTCGGCACCGTGCTGCCGCGCGAGGGCGTGGTCTATCGCGAGGTTCCGCGCGAATACGGCGCCGCCTCGGAGTATCGCTACACCGTCGTGAACAACCGCGTCGTGCTGGTCGAGCCGCAGACCCGCCGCATCGTGCAGGTGATCGAATAAGATCACCGCATGATCCGAAGCGGCTGATCTCCGAGACCCGGCCGCTTCAGGATCGGGCCCGCTCCGGCAACGGGGCGGGCCTTTTCGCGCGGTGCATCTTCATGGCGTGGTGGCAGTCAGAGGCAGCCAGAGCCGCCGGTCGAAATCGAAAGGCTGCGTTCCCACGAGCCTGATCTCCGTGGAGCCTGGATGCGCCGGATTGATCAGGAGATTGAAGCTACGCGGCGCGATGAAGGAAGGGACCTTCAGGAGCGGCGTCCTCACCCCGGCGAGCCATTCGTCGCCGAATGCCCTCGGGTCGTCCGGCATAGCTTCGAGCTCGGCGATCTGACTGCCGGAAATGTCGATCTCGACCAGAACATAGTCATCCGGAATGAGATCCGGCTCGAGATCGAGATGGACCCGGACTTCGAGGATAGCGAGGGCCGGGTTCTCGGCGGTGTAGACGAGCGGGCGTCCCGGCGAATTCCAGCGGCCGCCATAGAGCCTGGCGCCCTCGCCGCTGAGATCGGCGAAGGCGGCCCGGCTGACGCGCCAGACCCGCATCAGGCCGCTATGCCGTGCGCGATCCTGCCGAGCAGCGCCTCGACCTGGGTCGCGCCCTCGCTGGTGTCCAGCAGGGCGATCGGCTTTTCGCCATCCAGCGCCGCCGTCGGCCGGCGCAGCCATTTGCCGGCCTTCTCCTGCGAGCCGAACGTCTCCTCGGCCTCGGCGATGACGCGGGCCGCCCGGATCAGCCGATCCGATTGCTCCATGGTCAACGTGCCGATCTTGCGGCGATGGCTCAGCGTCTTGCGCGGCAGTACGGCGAGATCGATCTCGGCCAGCGTCATCCGGCCGCTCTCGATGAGATGCTCGATCGCGCGGACTGGAAGGCCGCTTCGCACGGCGTCGATCAGGTCACGGCTCGTGCTGATCGGCCGCCCGATCACGGCCTGCCCGCCGACCATGTCGAGCGCGCTGACGGATGTCATGGCAAAACTCCTGGCGATATGCCCGAAAGGTAGGTGCATATCGCCCGAGTTTCAAGCTCGGGCTATCTCGTCCCGAACATCCGGTCGCCGGCATCGCCGAGGCCCGGCACGATATAGCCGTGGTCGTTGAGCTTCTCGTCGATGGCCGCCGTCCAGATGCGCACGTCCGGATGGGCGCCGCGCAGGTGCGCGATGCCCTCCGGCGCCGCCAGCAGGCAGACGAAGCGCAGGTCCTTGGCGCCGCGCTCCTTGAGGCGATCCATCGCGGCGACGGCGGAATTGGCGGTCGCCAGCATCGGATCCATCACCACGATCATGCGATCGGCGATATCGGACGGCGCCTTGAAATAATATTCGACCGCCTGGAGCGATTCGGGGTCGCGATAGAGCCCGATATGGGCGACGCGGGCAGCGGGGACGAGCTCCAGCATGCCGTCGAGGAAGCCGACACCGGCGCGCAGGATCGGCGCGAAGACCAGCTTCTTGCCGGCGATGATCGGCTGCATTGTCCTGGTCAGCGGCGTCTCGATCTCGATCATCTCGATCGGCAGGTCGCGCGTCACCTCGTAGCAGAGCAGCATGCCGATCTCGTTGAGGAGCTGGCGGAAGCTCTTGGTCGAGCGCTCCTTCTCGCGCATCAGCGTCAGCTTGTGCTGCACCAGCGGATGGTCGACGACGGTTACGCCGTCGGTATGCGTGGTCATTCGCTTTGCCCCTCGTCGTTTCTCCCAGCCATCATCCTGAGATGCAGGATGAGGCTGGAGCTATCGTTGGCCCTCGAACTCAGAATACGGTGCCATCGCTGACGATGGTCAAGGGCGGACCGCCACCGTCCCGCTTTTCCCTGGCGATGCGGCGACCGGCCGCCCAGGTGCCGCCTTCCAGGACCTTGGCGAGCGGCAGCTCCTCGCGGGTACGGCCGAGCCGCTCGCGGATCGTCTCGGCGATCTCGTCGAGCAGGGCCACGGTCAGCGCCCGCCACTCGACCACGAGGGTCGAGCCGACCTCATGCGCCCGGCTCGCATCGGCCTCGTCCTTGAGCGCGATCACGCCGAAATCGAGGAAGAGCCCGCCATTGCGGTATTCGGGCAGGCCGGTGAGCTCGTCGACATCGAGCACGGCGATCCCGGCCCATTGCAAGGGCTCGATCAGCGAATAGGAAAGCCATTGCGAGAGCTTGTGGAAAGGCATGTAGCCGGCCGTCTTGGCCTCCTGCGCGACCAGCGGGTGGCGCCAGGTATCGCCGAGCGGGATGCCGGCCAGCGCCAGCCGTGCCGGCCAGATGCCGCCGAAGGTGGTGAGCACTTCGGAGAGGATATAGCTGGCGCGCACCGAGACGCCGGCAGCGGTCGCGCTGATCTTGTCGAAGAGATCGCCGGGGCGGCTCAGCCCCTGGCGCTCCAGCTCTTCGCCGAGGCGGTTGAGCAGCGCTGCGCGGCCTTCCAGCCCGAGCAGGGGATTGTCCGGCCCGGCCTGGAAACCGTCCGCGAGCGCCTGGGCGTCGAGCCGCTTCAGCGCGGTGGCGTCGGCCTGCAAGGGGCTGTCCGGATCGCTGGAAAACCGGCCGGCGGCGAACATGTCGAGCGAGGCCAGCGCCAGCCCTTCCGAGCGGCCGATCGCATTGCCCGTCAGCGCGTCACGATAGCGCCAGTCCGGGCCGGCGCCGGCATCGAGCAGCACGCTGACGACCGCGAGATCGTAAGCGGCGCGCCCGCGTGCCAGGGTATCGGCGAACCGGGCCTTGCGGTCGAGCGCGTGCCAGCGATCGCTGCCGCCGACCACGAAATGGCGCCAGCGGGCATGGAACGGGATGTCGAGCGTCGGATAGGCCTCGGAGATCAGCGCGAGGACATAATCGGCGCAGGCCGAGAGCCTTTCGGGATGCACCGAGAAATGCTCGAGGCGGCCGGCAAGGCCGAGCTGGAGCATCTCATGGGCTCGCTCGCGAATCGTGGCGGGCTTGAGCAGGAGGCGCGCGGCTTCAGGGTCACGATCGGGCATCGTCCCTCAGAACTTGTCGAGATCGCGACCGACCGTCGCCTTCAAGGCGTTGTCGCCAGGCGTGCCATCGGGCGCATAGTAGCCTGCCGCCTTCTTGGCCTCGATCTCGACCGAGGCGTCGGGCGGGATCAACTCCGGCGGGATCGCGACGCGCTCGCCGATCTCGATGCCGCTCTCGACCATGGCGTCGTATTTCATGTTCGACATCGACATCAGCCGGTCGATGCGGGTGACGCCGAGCCAGTGCAGGACATCCGGCATGAGCTGCTGGAAGCGGGCATCCTGCACGCCGGCGACGCATTCGGTCCGCTCGAAATAGGTCGCGGCCGAGTCACCGCCCTCCTGGCGCTTGCGGGCATTGTAGACGAGGAACTTGGTGACCTCGCCGAGCGCCCTGCCCTCCTTGCGGTTGTAGACGATGATGCCGACGCCGCCGCCTTGAGCCTCCTTCACGCATTCCTCGATGCCATGCACGAGATAGGGCCGGCAGGTGCAGATATCGGAGCCGAACACGTCCGAGCCGTTGCACTCGTCATGGACGCGGCAGGCGACCTTGCGGCGGGGGTCGGTGATCGCCGAGATCTCGCCGATGATGTAGCAGGTGATCGAGCCGATCGGCGGCAGGAAGACGTGCAGGTCCGGCCTCGTGACGAGCTCGGGATACATGCCGCCGGTCTGCTCGAAGAGCGTGCGGCGCAGCTCCTTCTCGCTGGTGCCGAAGCGCTCGGCGATGCCCGGCAGGTGCCAGACCGGATCGACCGCGATCTTGGTGACGCTGATATCGCCCGACTTGTGCAGGATGCCCTCGTCGGCCGCGAGCCTGTGGCCGGCCATGGCGGCGAGGATCTCCGGCAGGTTGAGCCGCGCCCGGGTGATGGCGATGGTCGGACGGATGTCGATGCCTTCGCCGATCAGCTGGCCGAAATCCTGGGCGACGCGATGGCCGAACGGATCGAGCGAGACGATCTTGCCCGCCTGAGACCATTGCGGCTGCTGCGGGATCTCGGTGGTCGGCTGGGTGTTGGTCAGGTCGGGGCGCTGCGCCGGGTTGAGCGCGCGCGCCGAGATCGCCAAGGCACGATAGACCGAATAGGAGCCGCCATGGGCGCCGATCACGTTGCGGTCACCCGGCGCGGTGGTCGAGGCGATGATCGGGCCGCGCTCCGCCGGAGTCTCTGCGCCCCATCGGATCGGGAAGCGCGCGGCGGCGCTGCCGGGTTCCGGGTGGGAGGTCAGGCGGATATGGGTCGTGCGGTTCTGCGAATTCATCGCCAGGCTCTCGAATCGGAAAAGGCCCCGCGACGTCAAGTCCGGGGCCTCGTGACCGATAAGAGAGTGGATCAACCCGGCACGCGCGTCAATCTACTCGGAATTGTTGCGTGTCGTCGCATCGTTGCCGGCGAAAGCCGAGCAACCACTTTTAGGAACGATGCTAGAATACGGCGAGGTAGCGCAGCAGCGAAATAATGCCGATCACGATGACGATGATCTGGACGATGTTCTTGATCTGGGCATCGAGCGGCAGCATGCGCACGAGGTAGAGCACCAGACCGATGACCAGGATGGTGATCAGAAGCGATATCAGAATAGCCATGTCTCAAATCCTTTTATCGCGGCCGCAAGCCGGCCCCCCGGAGCGTCGCGGGCGCGAATTCGCACGCTGATCTCCGCAGGACAGAACGTCGCAGTTTAGGATTTGGTTCCGGCAAGTGCTGAGCCGGCTGCGCTTTTGCCACGATTTTGCGGGCTTTTCGTCATGGTCGGGCCTGTCCCGACCATCCATGTCTTCGCCGATCGAGGGCGGTGTTCAAGACGTGGATGCTCGGCACAAGGCCGAGCATGACGCGGAGGAGGCTCGATCCATGAGAGCCCCACTTTCATGAGATGGTCGGGTCAGGCCCGACCATCACGGGCGCCTCCGCGCCCGTTCAGCCCGCGATGCGCGAGAAATCCGCCACGGCGCGGGTGGCCTCGCGCAGCTGGTTCAGCAGCTTGAGGCGATTGGCGCGCAGGGCCGGATCGGGATCGTTGACCGTGACCTTGTCGAAGAAGGCATCGACCGCCGGGCGAAGCTCGGCGAGCGCGGCCATGGCGCCCTCGTAATCCTCGGCGGCGATGGCGGCCTCGGCCTTCGGTGTCGCCTGGCTGAGCGCGACGGCGAGCGCCTTCTCCTCGATCAACCCAGCCTCGGCGATGAGCTGCAGGTCCGACGCACCAGCGAAGGCGCCCTCGCCGTCCTTCTTCTCCTCGGCCTTGAGGATGTTGGCGGCACGGCGATAGCCGGCGAGCAGGTTCCTGCCGTCCTCGGTTTCGAGGAAGCGGCCAAGCGCCTCGACGCGGCGGGTGATGAGCAGGAGGTCGTCATTGGCCCGCCCTTCTCCGCTTGCGGAAGAAGGGGAGCCGGCGAGCACGGCATCGACGAGATCATGCCGCGCGCCCTGGTCACGGAGCATGACCTTGAGGCGGTCGTGGAAGAAGGAAAGGAGGTCGGCATCCTCTGCGATGGTGGCGAGCGCCAGACGCACCCCATTCTCGACCACCAGCCTGATCACACCCAGCGCCGCCCGGCGCAGCGCGTAAGGATCCTTGCTTCCGGTCGGCTTCTCGTCGATGGCCCAGAAACCGACCAGCGTGTCGAGCTTGTCGGCGAGCGCCACCGCGACCGAGACCGGATCGCTGGGCACCCGGTCGGAGGGGCCGAGCGGCTTGTAGTGCTCCTCGACCGCCGCAGCGACCGAGGCGTTCTCGCCCTGCAACTCGGCATATTTCCGGCCCATCAGGCCCTGCAGCTCGGGGAACTCGCCGACCATCTCGGTCGGCAGGTCGGCCTTGGCGAGTTTTGCCGCGCGCTCCGCCAGCGCCAGATCGGCGCCGACGATAGGAGCGAGCTCCTTGGCCAGCGCCGCGATGCGCTGGACGCGCTCGCCCTGCGTGCCGAGCTTGGCGTGGAAGACGACGCCGAGCTTGTCGAGCTTGGCCATGCGCTGATCGAGCGGCTTCGACAGGTCGAGCCCGAGCTTCGCCGCGCTCTCCGCGAAGGTGTCGAGATCGGGCAGCGGGCCGCGATCGGTCTGCCAGAAATAGGCGGCGTCGGAGAGGCGGGCCCGCACCACGCGGCCATTGCCGGCGGTGATCGCCGCACCGCCGTCGCTGGCGACAAGGTTCGAGACCAGGATGAACTTGTTGGCCAGCGCGCCCGTCTTCGGATCGCGCAGCACGAAGCATTTCTGGTTGGCGCGGATCGTGGCGCGGATCGCCTCGCCGGGAATGTCGAGGAAGCGCTCCTCGAAGGAACCCATCAGCACGACCGGCCATTCGACGAGGCCGGCGACCTCCTCCAGGAGCCCCTCGTCCTCGACCAGCTCCAGCCCCTGCGCGAAGGCGAGGTTGCGGGCATCAGCGAGGATGATTTCCTTGCGCCGGTCGGCATCGAGCACGACCTTGGCCTTCTCCAGGCTGCTCACGTAATCGTCGAAGCGCTTCACCGGGATCGCGCCGGGCGCGTGGAAGCGGTGGCCATAGGTGGTGTTGCCCGAGGCGATGCCGTCGACCTCGAAGCGGATCACCTCCGGCTCCTCGGTCTCCGGCCCGAAGGTGCAGAGGATCGAATGGAGAGGGCGGACCCAGCGCAGGCTGGCGCCGGCGGCGGAGGCCTTGCCCCAGCGCATCGATTTCGGCCAGGGGAAGGCGCGGATGACCTCCGGCACGATCTCGGCAATGGCCGCGACGGTCTCCTGCCCCGGCTTCTCGATGATGGCGACATAGGAATCGCCCTTCTTCGGATCGCTGACGATGGTCGCCTGGTCGAGCGAGGCGAGGCCCGCCGCCTTGAGGAAGCCCTGCACCGCGGCATCGGGCGCGCCGACGCGCGGGCCCTTGCGCTCCTCGCGGACGTCGCGGCCGCGCACCGGCAATTCGGCGATGTGGAGCGCGAGCCGGCGCGGCGTCGCGAAGGCGCGCGCGCCCTCATAGACGAGGCCGCGCTCGACCAGTGCATCGGTGACGAGCTTCTTCAGGTCCTCGGCCGCGCGACGCTGCATGCGGGCGGGGATCTCTTCCGAAAAGAGTTCGAGCAGAAGATCGGGCATTAGGGTCTGTACCCACTATGGATGGCGTTCTGACGCCGGGCATTTTGATCGGCGGGCAGGAGCGTGGCCGCAGCAAACCGTCCGGTTTGCAAGGCCGCGCGACGCACCGGCCGATCAAAAGGCCCGCGCCCCTTCGGGGTCGGGCGAAAAAGCCCGACAACTGTGTCGGCCCCTTGCCCGATGCCTGGGGCATCGGGCGGCGGGCTCATCCTTGTTCTCGGGCATTTTGGCCCGATCGGAACGGCATCCATAGTGGGTACAGACCCTTAGTTCGCTCCCCCGCCGGCGGTCTTGAGCCAGGCGGCGCCGCAGGCCTTGGCGAGCTCGCGCACGCGCAGGATGTAGCTCTGGCGCTCGGTGACCGAGATCACGCCGCGCGCGTCGAGCAGGTTGAAGACGTGGCTCGCCTTGATGCACTGGTCATAGGCCGGCAGCGCCAGCCTGTGCTGCAGATCGTTGCTGCCGTTGCCGGCTTCGCCCGCTTCGAGCAGCGCCTTGCACTCGGCCTCGGCGTCCGCGAAGTGGCGGAAGAGCATCTCGGTATTGGCGTGCTCGAAATTATGGCGCGAGAATTCCTGCTCGGCCTGGAGGAAGACATCGCCGTAGCTGATGCGGTCCTCGCCTTCGAGCCCGTTGAAATTGAGGTCGTAGACGTTCTCGACGCCCTGCACATACATGGCCAGGCGCTCGAGTCCGTAGGTCAGCTCGCCCGCCACGGGCGCGCATTCGACGCCGGCGACCTGCTGGAAATAGGTGAACTGGCTGACCTCCATGCCGTCGCACCAGCATTCCCAGCCGAGCCCCCAGGCGCCGAGCGTCGGGCTTTCCCAATCGTCCTCGACGAAGCGGACATCGTGCAGGGCGAGGTCGACGCCGATCGCCTTCAGCGAGTCGAGATAGAGCTGCTGCAGGTCCGGCGGCGACGGCTTCAGGATGACCTGGAACTGGTAGTAATGCTGGAGCCGGTTCGGGTTCTCGCCGTAGCGGCCGTCCTTGGGTCGGCGCGAAGGCTGGACATAGGCGGCCTTCCAGGGCTTCGGCCCGAGCGCGCGCAGCGTCGTCGCCGGATGGAAGGTGCCGGCACCGACCTCCATGTCATACGGCTGGAGAATGACGCAGCCGCGTTCGGCCCAGAAGCGCTGCAAGGTCAGGAGCAGGCCCTGGAACGAGCGGGTCGGGTTCAGCGGGTCGGAGAGCGAAGCGGCGGCCAAAGCTTGAGCCTTCCAAATGTCCTGACGTTCGGGGCGTGCTTAGGGGCCAGCGGCGGCAGAGGTCAAGCGCAGGCGGAGCTGACTGAACGTCAACCTGTATGGCACAGACAGATTTCATTCATGATCGAAGGGCTAGTGTCCGTTCGAACCGTGCGGTCCGCGGCGTTCGGGGCGAGCGCTTGAGACGGGCCGGCGGCACCGCAGGAGTCCAGCCCATGCTCTCGTCACGCCTTGTCGCAGCCCTGTTCGGCGCCCTTACCCTCATGTTCGCCGCTTTCACCGTCGCTCCGGCTTCGGCCGCGCCCGTCAGCGCCGGCCCGATCCAGGCCACGCAGGCGCAGGCAGGGGCCGATCTGCTCCAGCAGGCGCAGTATTATTACGGCCCGCGCCGCTACTATGGCCGCCCGGTCTATCGCCCGCGCTGCTTCTGGAGCAACCGCCGCGTCTGGAACGGCTATCGCTGGGTCGTCCGCTCGGTGCGGGTCTGCCGCTGAGCGCAGCTGGCGCACAAGCCGCCCCTCGCGACTGAATGATGAAGTTTTCCTGAACGGCGCGGTTTCGCGCCGTTCAGTTTTTGCGGCCTAGCCTCCCCGTCATGGCGGCACCCGAATGCCTCGGCATCACCCCGTCCGCCATGCACTTGAGAGGAGATGCGTCATGTTTCGCAAACTGCTTCTCGGCGTTGCGGCGGCTGCCAGCCTCGGCGGCATCGCGTTGACCGCCACGCCGGCCTCGGCCCAGTATTTCGGCTACGGCCCGGGCTATGGCTATCGCCACGCCTACGGCTATGGCCCGCGTTGGGGTGGTGGCTACAGACCGTATTATGGCTATCGCCGGGCCTATTACGGCTATGGCGCACCCTATTGGGGGCCACGTTGCGTCGTTCGGCCGGGCCGCTACTGGAATGGCTGGGGCTGGGTCATCGGCCCACGGCGCGTCTGCTACTGAGGCGCGAGAGCATTTCCGCCCTTTTTCGAAGCGCGGAAGTGCTCTCTCTTCGTCTTGGCGCATTTTTCTTCACGCGAACCGGTGTCCACTTCGCTCGAAAATGCTCAAGCGTCAGGGCAATGACGCCCTGCCGCGATGGACCGCTTCGCTGAGCTCGGTGAAGCGGCCATCCGGCCCGTTCAGGACAAAGCCGGGCAGCAGCGCCATTGGCTTGCGGCTGCCGAACTCGGCGGTGACGATGACCCGGATGGCAGGTCGATCCGCGACGGCATGAACCGGCCGAATGGCGACGGCGCCAAAGCCGGTCGCGAGCCCGGCAAGAATATCCGCGAGAGCCCCGGTGCGATGGATGATCGCGACATGGCCCGCCGGCTTCAGCAATCGCCTGGCTGCCTTGAGCCAGAGCGCCAGGGGCTGATCGGCGACATGCGCGACCCGCCGATTCGCGACCGGCGACGGCCGCGCCTCATGGGCTGAAAAGAAGGGCGGGTTCATCGCGACGCAGCCGAAGCTGGCCGGCGCGAGCCCGGACGCGGCAAGGGCGGCGACGTCGGCGGCCACGACCTGGGCGCGATCCGACAGCTCGTTGAGCGCGGTATTTTCGGCGGCCAGCGCCGCAAGCTCCGGCTCGCGCTCGATCAGCGTCACCGCCAGATCCGGGCGCAGGATCGCCGCCGCGAGGCCGACCGTGCCGACGCCAGCGCCGAAATCGGCCAGGGCGCCGGCGAATGTCGCGGGCAACGCCGCCGCGAGCAGGATCGCGTCGCTGCCGGCGCGGTGGCCCTGCTTCGGCTGGCGCAGGACGAGCCTGCCGTCGAGAAGCCTGTCCTCGACGATCTCTCCGAGCCGGATCGCCTCAGCCATCGCGCAATTCGCCGCCGAATCCGGCCTCGATCAACAAGGCGCGAGCCCGCATGCGATCGGCCTCACGGACCAGCAGGCGGCGCTGGAAGGCGCCGGTCATGCCTTCGAGCGCGCTCATATGCTGGTCGGTGATCAGGCTGTCGATATTCGCCGAGGTCAGCAGGGCCTCGATGGCGCCGAGCAGAACGAGATCATTGGTGCGCAAGAGTTCGTGCATGGCGCCATGGAGACGGAGCATGGGCGCGGGCGCAAGCCCTTGATTGCACGGAAAGAGGCGGGTGCGGCGTCAAAGTGCAATTGCGGGGGCTGGTCACCCATGCAACGGTTGTGGCAAGGCAATGTGCGCTTTGCAGCGCAACAACAGGCCGGAGCAGCAGCGTGGGCGTCGTCGTACCGTTCGAAGACAAGGAAGCCGGACAGGCCAGCATCGACGGGCTCGTCGGCCTGGTGCGTGCGGATATGGAGCGGGTCAACGCGATGATCCTGTCGCGGACCGGTTCCGAAGTGACGATGATTCCCGAGGTCGCCAACCACCTGATCTCCTCGGGCGGCAAGCGGCTGCGGCCGATGCTGACGCTGGCGACGGCGATCCTCAACGGCTATCGCGGCGAGGGCCATGTCAAGCTCGCGGCCTCCGTCGAGTTCATGCATACGGCGACGCTGCTGCATGACGATGTCGTCGACGAGAGCGACATGCGCCGCGGCAAGCTGGCGGCGCGCATGCTCTGGGGCAACGAGGCAAGCGTGCTGGTCGGCGATTTCCTGCTCGGCCAGGCCTTCAAGATGATGGTCGAGGTCGGCTCGCTGCGCGCGCTCGACATCCTCTCCACCGCCGCGGCCGTGATCGCCGAGGGCGAGGTGCTGCAGCTCTCCGTCGCCAAGAACACCGAGACGAGCGAGGACGAGTATCTCGCCGTGATCCGCGGCAAGACGGCCGAGCTCTTCGCCGCCGCCTGCGAGGTCGGGCCGGTGATCGCCGAGGCGAGCAAGGCGAGCGCCGCCGCCTGCCGCAGCTACGGGCTCAATCTCGGCATCGCCTTCCAGCTCATCGACGATGCGCTCGATTATGGCGGGGTCGCCGCCAAGCTCGGCAAGAATACCGGCGACGATTTTCGCGAGGGCAAGATCACCTTGCCGGTCGTGCTCTCCTTCCGTCGCGGCGACGAGGCCGAGCGCGCCTTCTGGCGCCGGACATTGCAGGAGGGCGAGATCCGCGACGGCGATCTCGAGGAGGCGCAGGCGATCATGCGGCGCCACCGGGCGCTCGACGACACGATCGAGCGGGCCCAGCACTACGCCAAGATGGCCAAGGACGCGCTCGGCCTCTACCCGGCTTCGCCGATGAAGCAGGCGCTCAACGACGCGGTGGATTTCTGCGTGGCGCGGGCACACTAGAGCATTTCCGCGCTTCTCTGAATCGCGGAAATACTCTATCTCTTTGTTTTGACGCATTTTCTTCACGCGAACCGGTATCCACTTCGCTCGAAAATGCTTTAGCGCACTTCTTCTCCGAAGCGCGCTAGTGCTCCATCTCTTTGGTTTAACGCATTTTCTTTGCGCGAACCTGCAGCCGCTTCGCGCGAAAATGCTCTGAGCCCGGTCAGCGCTGCTCCGCGGCGATCCTCAGCCCAAGCGCCAGCAGCAGCCCGCCCGTCACTGCCTCGATGACCCGCCGCACCTGCGAGCGGCGCAGCACGTCGCCGGCCTTGGCGACGACCAGAGCGTAGGCGGCGAGCCAGGCGAAGGTCATTGCCGCGAAGATCAGGCCGAGCAGGAAGAGCGTCGCGAAATCGCCGCCGGCCGCGAATTGCGGCAACAGGCTGGCGAAGAACACCGCCATCTTCGGATTGCCGAGATCGCTGATCAGGCCCTGGCGAAAAGCCGCCATGGAGCTGAGCCGGCGGGCCGGCCGCAGTTCGATCGCAGCTTCTTGCCCCGCACTTGCGCGGAACGCATCGCGCAGGGACTGGATGCCCAGAATGATCAGATAGGCGGCGCCGGCATACTGGATGGTGCGGAAGAGCGGCTCGCTCGCCACCAGCAGCGCGACGAGGCCGATGCTCGTCGCCAACGCCCAGATCGTCTGGCCGACGGCTACGCCGAAGGCCGTCGAGACGCCGCCGGCGCGGCCGCCGAGCAAGGTGTTGCGAATCGTCAGCGCGGTGTCCGGCCCGGGCGTGATGATGACAACCAGCGAAACACCGACAAAGGCGAGAAAGGACGTCGCCAGCATGGCCCAGGCTCCTGCAGAACGAGCCTATCTCAGCATAGTCGGCTTCACCCACCAATCCGGCCGTTCGTCGGACAAAAGCTTCGCCGCCGCCGCGCTCTGCCGGCAATCGTCGAACAGGGCAAAGCAGGTCGCGCCCGAGCCCGACATGCGGGCGAGCCGGCAGCCGGACAGCGCGGCGAGACGTGACAGGAGCGAGGACAGCATCGGCGCCACCTGCAGCGCCGGCGGTTCGAGATCGTTGCCGGAGCGGGAGAGCGACGAGATCAATTCGGCGGGCGAATCGCCCTGCCCTGCCGGCTGGACCTCCGCCTTTCCGCGCGCCGGCAACGCCTGCCCGGGGGCGAGGCCGAGCGCGCGGAACACGGCGGCGGTCTCGACCGGAACGCCCGGATTGACCAGCACGGCGAAGAGCGGTGGCAGGCGCAGGGCCGGGCCGAGGCGCTCGCCGATGCCGGCCATGACGCGGGCGCGCGATTCGAGGCAGACGGGGACATCGGCGCCAACCGAAGCGGCCGCGCGCGAGAGTTCCGGAGCAGATGAAGCGAGCCCGTTCAGCCGCGCCAGCAGGCGCAGCGCCGCCGCCGCATCGGCCGAGCCGCCGCCGATGCCGGAGGCGAGCGGCAGCCGCTTGACGAGGTGGAAGCTGCCCGTAAGCAGACCGGGAACGGCATCGGCAAGCGCGCGCGCGGCGCGCAGGACGAGGTTGCCATCATCCGGCGCGAGGCCGGCGCTGCGCGGCCCGCTC
Organism: Allobosea sp. BK604; assembly: GCF_004341515.1. Taxonomy (GTDB): domain Bacteria; phylum Pseudomonadota; class Alphaproteobacteria; order Rhizobiales; family Beijerinckiaceae; genus Allobosea. Next base: position 59,837 of record NZ_SLZF01000014.1, on the reverse strand, counting down.
AGCGTCAGCGACAGGGCTTCGCCCGGGTCCAGCGTCAGCGTGTCACCGACGCCGGCAAAGGCGACCAGGCTTTCGAGCTCATGGTAGCCGTCGGCGCGCCGGCCGAGAATCCGCAGGCTGAGATTGATCTTGGCGCGGGCGCGGGTCGTGAGCGGAGCGGTCACGCGTCAGGGCAGGCTCAGCCGCCATCCTTCTTCGGATCGGCGGCGTTGGCGGAGGGCGGCTCCTCAAGGCCGCTCTCGATCTTCTTCTTGATCTTGACCAGATCTTCGGGCTCGGGACCAAGGTCGCGGGCCGCGTTCCATTGGAAGGTCGCTTCGAGCTTGCGGCCGACGCGCCAGTAGACATCGCCGAGATGGTCGTTGATCACCGGGTCGGAAGGGCGCAGTTCCATGGCGCGCTCGAGCTCGCGCGCCGCCTCCTCGTAGCGGCCGAGCCGATAGAAGGCCCAGCCGAGCGAATCGGTGATGTAGCCGTCACGCGGCCGCAGCTCGACGGCGCGGCGCAGCATGCCGAGCGCCTCGTCGAGCTTGAGGTGCTGGTCGACCAGCGAATAGCCGAGATAGTTCAGCACCAGCGCGCGCTCGCGGCCGAGCGCCTCCGGCATCAGCTCCAGCGCCTTGCGCAGATCCTCCTCGGCCTCCGACCAGCGCTTGATGCGCTCGCGAGCGATACCGCGGAAATAGTAGAGGTCCCAGTTGGCGCGGCCGGGCGTGCCGATCTTGGCGATCGCCTTGTCATAGGCCTCGGCTGCCTCGGCGAAGCGCTTGCGCGAGCGATAGATATTGCCGAGCGCCGAGAGCGCGTCGACGTCGTCAGGCTTGGCCGCGATCAGCCCTTCGAGATGCTTGACCGCCTCGTCCGACTTGCCGAGCGCTTCGAGCGCGAGGCCCGCCTGGATCTCGGAATTGGGACGCAGCGGCGAATTGGCCGGCATGCCCTTGTAGACCGCGACCGCGTCCTCGAGCTGCTTGCCGCGCTCCAGGATGTCGCCGAGCGTCAGGACGGCGAGGTCATGATTGGGATCGAGATAGATGGCGAAGCGCAGATAGAGCAGCGCAGCCGCCTCGTCGCCCTGGCGGTTGCCGGCGCTGGCAAGGCCGTAGAGCACCTCGGCCGCGCCCTGCTGCGGCGTCGCGACGGTGCGCGGGAGCTGCTCCTTGGCGGCGACGCGGGCAAGCCCGTCGCGGATCACCGGGTGGTTCGGCAGCAGCCGGTCGAAGCCGCCATAGGTCGCGGCCGCGCCCTCGAAATCGCCATTGCGCGCCTGGAAGCGGGCCCAGAGATCGACGAGGCGCAAAGTGGTCTTCTCGGCGTCATAAGCCGACTTGAGCCGCTTCTCGGCATCCTGCTTGCGGCCGGCAATGTCGAGAATCAGCCCGGCATGGTAGTCGCGGAAGAGATTGTAGGAGGGCTCGCCCTTCAGGCGGTCCAGCGCTTCCATGGCGCGGTTGGTCTGGCCGGAACCGGCATAGGACCAGGCCGAGAGCAAGGTCGCGGTGATGTCGGCGGAGCGGCCGCGTCCGCCGCGCTGCAGGTGGTTGCGGGCGGAGGAGTAATTCTTCTGCTTGATGGCGCGGATGCCGATCGCGAGCTGGGCGAGTCCGTTGGAGGGATCGCGCTGGATCAGCTTCTCGGCGGCGCGGAACGCATCGTTCATCGAGCCATCGGCGAGGAAGGCGACAAAAGCACGCTCGAGCAGGTCGTTATTCTGCGGATCGCCCTTGATCGCCTCGCGCAAATAGACCGAGGCCGCGCCAAGGTCGCGCCCGGCACCGGCGACGATGGCCGCGAGGTAATTGCCCTCCAGGCTATCGGCCGGTTCGAGCGGCTCGGTGGTGCGAGTCGTCGTCGCCTGTGCCGAGGCGCCGACATTGAGCGCGATCAGCAGCGCCAGGGCCAATGTGGCGCTGCGCCCACGGCCGTTCATCCGAAACGTCACGACTGGCAATCTCCTCGGTCCGTCGCCTCGCTAAACCATCATCGGCGAAGGGGGAATGCGGCGTTCCGCCCGACCATGGTCGACATGCTGATTGAAGACAGATTCACTACCACCCGAGACGACCTGGAACGAAGTGTCTTCCGCTCCAAGACTAGCCCTTCGCTTGGCGAAACTGCGACCATTTCGCATAGGCGCTCAAAATGGCTCTTTCCGGGCATGTCGGCAAGCAGGCCGGAGCGGCAAGCCGGGAGGCGTAGCAGCCGCGCAACAATCGAGCAAAAGCTTGGCCTGACAGACGAATTCGGGCGCGCCGCCCCTACAAGCCGTCAAGCATTCGCTTCTAACATCTTGGCGCTCGCATCTGTCGCGACGATTCGTTCAGGATCATTCCAATGAAAAAGATCGTTCTCTCCGTTGCCACTGTCATGTTGCTTTCTGGATTTGTTGCCGGTTGCGCCACGCCTCAGCCGGAGCCGGCTCCGAAAGTGATCCGCAAGGGTTGAGCCAAGTCAGTCCAAAGAAGAAGGGCCGCGCCAGGCTTGGCGCGGCCCTTTTCTTGTGAGGCGCAACAGATCACGCGCGATCACATATTCGAGTAACCTGGCCCGCCACCGCCCTCGGGCACCGTCCAGGTAATGTTCTGAGCGGGATCCTTGATGTCGCAAGTCTTGCAGTGCACGCAGTTCTGCGCGTTGATCACGAAGCGCGGCTCGGTCTTCGCCTCGGCATCCTTGTAGACCACCTCGTAGACCCCGGCCGGGCAATAGAGTCGTGCCGGCTCGCCATACAGCGGCAGGTTCTGCACGATCGGGACGGAAGGGTCGGTCAACTTCAGATGCGCCGGCTGATCCTCCTCGTGATTGGTCGAGGACAGGAAGACCGATGACAGCTTGTCGAAGGAGAGCTTGCCGTCCGGCTTCGGATAGACGATCGGCTTGACCTCGCTGATCGGCTTCAGCGTGGCGTAGTCGGGCTTGCCATGCTTCAGCGTGCCGAAGGGCGACCAGCCGAAGAGCTGGTTCAGCCACATGTCGATGCCGCCGGCGACGACGCCGAGGACGGTGCCGTATTTCGACCAGAGCGGCTTGACGTTGCGCACCGGCTTGAGATCGGCACCGATCTCCGACGCGCGCCAGCCGGTCTCGATCTCCACGACCTCGTCATGCGCGCGCCCGGCGGCAAGCGCCGGCACGAGATGCTCGGCCGCCTGCATGCCCGACAGGATGGCATTGTGGCTGCCCTTGATGCGGGGCACGTTGACGAAGCCCGCCGCACAGCCCAGCAGCGCGCCGCCCGGGAAGGTCAGCTTCGGCACCGATTGCCAACCGCCCTCGGTGATGGCGCGCGAACCGTAGGACAGGCGCTTGCCGCCCTCGAACGTGTCGCGAATCAGCGGGTGGGTCTTGAAGCGCTGGAACTCGTCGAAGGGCGAGAGCGTCGGGTTCTCGTAGTTGAGATGCACGACGAAGCCGACCGAGACGAGGTTGTCGTCGAAATGGTAGAGGAACGAGCCGCCGCCGGTGCCATTGTCGAGCGGCCAGCCGAATGAGTGCTGGACCCTGCCCTTGTGGAATTTCTCCGGCTTGACCTGCCAGATCTCCTTGAGGCCGATGCCGTATTTCTGCGGCTCGCGGCCCTCGTCCAGGGCGAAGCGCTTGATCGCGATCTTGGACAGCGAGCCGCGCGCGCCCTCGCCGAGCAGCGTATAGCGGCCGCGCAACTCCATGCCACGGGTGAAACGATCGGAGACCGTGCCGTCTTTGGCGATGCCCATGTCGCCGGTGGCGATGCCGGCAACCGAGCCGTCCTCGTTATAGAGCAGCTCGGCCGCAGCGAAGCCCGGATAGATCTCGACGCCGAGCGCCTCGGCCTGCGCCGCCAGATAACGCGTCACCAGGCCGAGCGAGCCGACGAAATTGCCGTGATTGTTCATCAGCTTCGGCATGCCGAAATTCGGCAGGCGGATACCGTTGGGCTCGGTGAGGAACAGGAAGACGTCCTCGGTCACCTGGGTATGCAGCGGCCGTGCCTCGTCCTGCCGCCAATCGGGCAGCAGCTTGTCGAGGCCGATCGGATCGATCACCGCGCCCGAGAGGATATGCGCGCCGACCTCGGCGCCCTTCTCGACCACGACGACGGAGATGGTCTCGTCGAGCTGCTTCAGACGGATCGCGGCGGCGAGGCCGGCCGGGCCGGCACCGACGATGACGACGTCATAGTCCATGCTCTCGCGCGGGGTGCTCTGCGCTTCCTCGAGATCCATCCTGCCCTCCGCAAAGCCTCACGGCTCGATCGAATTAGTTTACATATGAACCATCATGCCCGCCACATCAAGGCGGGCGCGGGTCCAGTCTGGAAACCCTCTATCGAAGGCGCCGTTCCGATTTGCAACCGAGATCGAGGGAAAGGCGCATGCGGGACGCGCCGCGGCGCCTTTCAGGCTGCGACAAGGCGATAGGCCAGCCAGGCCGCGAGGGCGATCGAGAGGCACCAGACGCAAATGATCACGGCAGCGGCGATCCGGCTCACCGGACGCTCGTCCGCCAGCGCCGCGGCGGCGCGATGCTCCGCCATCACCTCCGGTGGAATCATCCTGACGACAGCGATAATGCCGAGCGGAACCAGGATCACGTCGTCGAGATAGCCCAGCACCGGGATAAAGTCGGGAATCAGGTCGATCGGCGACAGGGCGTATCCGGCGACACAGAGCGCGAGGGCCTTTGCGTGCCATGGGGTGCGGGGATCGCGCGATGCGAGATAGAGCGCGTGCACGTCGCGCTTGATCCCGCGTGCCCAGTCTTTCAGCGTGCCAGCCATGGCAAGGACTGTAGCCGCAAAGTTTCCAGGGTTGGAACAGCGGCTGGAACGCTCGGCCGCATGCGAAGCGCTCGCGAAGGCGGCGGCAGGCGTGGTAGGGTCGATCCATGACCCTGGATGCAGCGCCCGACCTCGCCGAGCTGATCGCCTGGTACGCCGAAATGGGCGTGACCGAGGCGCTCGACGAGACGCCGCATAATCATTTCACCGAACCGCAGCCGGCCCAGTCCCGCGCGGCGCAACGGCCGGCCTCCCTCAAGGCGGTCCCGAGCCCGGCCGCCGCCAGGCCGAATGCCGCTGCCGGCACGGCGCCCGACGAGGCGACGCTGAGCGCGCGCGCCCTGGCGCGCGAAGCGCGCACGCTCGATGAGCTGAAGGAAGCCCTCTCCCGTTTCGAGGGCTGCGCCCTGAAGGCGACGGCGAAGAACCTCGTCTTCTGCGATGGCAATCCGGAAGGCCGCGTCATGATGGTCGGCGAGGCGCCCGGCGCCGACGAGGACCGGATCGGCCTGCCCTTCGTCGGCCGCTCCGGGCAATTGCTCGACCGGATGCTGGCCGCGATCGGCCTGAACCGGAAGGAGCATGTCTATATCGCCAACCTCCTGCCCTGGCGGCCGCCCGGGAACCGCACGCCGACGCCGCAGGAGGTCGCGATCTGCCTGCCCTTCATCCAGCGCCAGATCGAGCTGGCCGATCCCGACATCCTGGTCTGCATCGGCGGCCCCTCGGCACAGGGGCTGCTCGGACTCTCCGGCATCCTGGCCTCGCGCGGCAAATGGATGGACTACGAGACGGGCACGCGGCGCATCCGCGCAGTGGCGACGCTGCACCCGGCCTATCTGCTGCGCCAGCCGCTGCAAAAACGCTTGGCCTGGCGCGACTTGCGCGCGCTGAAAGCGGCACTGGAGGGCAGCGCGACACCGTGACGCCGCGGCGCCGTGTCCGCAGCGTCGACCCGACGATTCACATAGGCGTGATGAGGTAGTTCTACGGTCAAGGCAGCATCAGACCTTCGACGAAGAACGGGGGGTTGGCATGACGATAGACGCGTTTCTGCTCTCACGTATCCAGTTCGCCTTCACGGTCTCCTTTCATATCGTTTTTCCGGCATTCACGATCGGGCTTTCGGCCTATGTCGCGGTCCTGCTCGCGCTCTGGCTCAAGACCGGCAACCCGAAATTCCACCAGCTCGCGCGCTTCTGGACCAAGATCTTCGCAGTTTCCTTCGCCATGGGCGTGGTCTCCGGGATCGTGCTCTCCTACCAGTTCGGCACGAACTGGAGCCGGTTCTCGACCGCGGTCGGCAATGTCATCGGGCCGCTGATCGGCTACGAGGTGCTGACCGCCTTCTTCCTCGAGGCCTCGTTCCTCGGCGTCATGCTGTTCGGCTGGAAGCGGGTGCCGCCCTGGCTGCACTGTCTCTCGGCTTTCATCGTCGCCGGCGGCACGGCGCTGTCGGGCTTCTGGATCCTCTCCGCCAATAGCTGGATGCAGTTCCCGGCCGGTCACGAGGTCCGCGACGGCATCGCCTACCCGGTCGACTGGGTGCAGATCGTCTTCAACCCGACCTTCCCGCTGCGCTTCGCGCATATGATGACGGCAGCCTATCTCACCACGGCCTTCGTCGTGCTGGCGACCGGCGCGCGCCATCTGCTGGCCGGCAAGAATCCCGAGACGGCCAAGACGATGGTGCGGATGGCGATCCTGATGATCGCACTGACCGCGCCGCTCCAGGCGCTGATCGGCGATTTCCACGGCAAGCAGACCGCGATCTATCAGCCGGCTAAATTGGCCGCGATCGAGGCGCATTGGGATTCCTCCAAGCCGGGCGCGCTCGTGCTCTTCGCCTGGCCGGACGAGAAGGCCGAGCTCAACCGCTTCGAGGTCTCCATCCCCGGTCTCGCCAGCCTGCTGACGCATGGCAGCATGGATGCGCTGTTCAAGAGCCTGAAGGATTTCGCGCCGCAGGACCGGCCGCCCGTCGCGATCCCCTTCTTCGCCTTCCGGCTGATGGTCGGCATCGGCACGCTGATGATCGTCTTCGGCTGGCTCGGGGCCTGGCTCTGGTATCGCGGCAGGGTCTTCGAGACGCGCTACTGGCTGCGGATCGCGCAATATACCTGGCCTGCGGGCTTCGTCGCGCTCCTCGCCGGCTGGTTCGTCACGGAGGTCGGGCGGCAGCCCTGGCTCGCGACCGGCGTGATCCGCTCGGCCGACGCCGTCTCGCCGGTGACGGTGATGCAGGTGGCGATCTCGCTGGCGCTGTTCGTCTGCGTCTACTCGGTGGTCTTCACCGCCGGAATCCTGCTGATCAACCGCCTGATCGACAAGGGGCCGCCCGAAGGCGAGGCCAAGGATCCGCCCGAGCAGCCGTCGAAGCGGACGCTCAAGGCGACGCAGGACGAGGCCTCCGTCCTGTTCGGCGACGGCCATCCTGGCGACGACAAGATCCAGCCGGCGATCTGAGGGAGAGCGAGATGGAATGGTATCTCCCCGTGATCTGGGCCGTGCTGATCGGCACCGCCGTGATGCTCTATGTCGTGCTCGACGGCTTCGACCTCGGCATCGCCATCCTCTTCCCCACCACCAGGGACGAGGGCGAGCGCGACCAGATGATGAACTCGGTCGCGCCCTTCTGGGACGGCAACGAGACCTGGCTGGTGCTCGGCGGCGGCGGGCTCTGGGTCGCCTTCCCGCAGGCCTATGCCATCATCATGCCGGCCTTCTACATCCCGATCATCCTGATGCTGCTGGCGCTGATCTTCCGCGGCGTCGCCTTCGAGTTCCGCTGGGTGGCCAAGCCGCATCACGCCAAATGGGATCTCGCCTTCTGGCTCGGCTCGACCATCGCCGCCTTCGCGCAAGGACTGGTGCTCGGCGGCATGATCCAGGGCATCAAGGTCGAGAACGGCCAGTTCGCCGGTGGCCCGCTGGACTGGCTGACGCCCTTCACGCTGATGTGCGGCGTCGGCGTCGTCTGCGGCTATGCGCTGCTCGGCGCGACCTGGCTCGTCTTCAAGACCGAGGGGCCGGTCGCCGAGCGCGCCCGGCGCCAGGCCAAGACGCTGCTCATCGGCCTGATGGCCTTTGCGGCCGTGGTCTCGCTATGGACGCCCTATGCGCATCCGCGCATTGCGGAGCGCTGGTTCACGCCCTCGAACCTCCTGCTGCTCTGGCCGCTGCCGGTGCTGACCGCCTGCTTCGGCTACATGGCCTGGAAGCGGCTCCACGGCCAGCACGAGTTCACGCCCTTCGCCTTCACGATCGGCATCTTCCTGCTCTGCTTCCTGGGGCTCGCGATCTCGAACTTTCCCTATCTGGTGCCGCCGGACCTGACGATCTGGGACGTTGCGGCAGCGCCCTCGTCGCATGTCTTCGTGCTGATCGGGGTTTCGTTCCTGTTGCCGATGATCCTGTTCTACACCGCCTTCGTGTACTGGACCTTCCGCGGCAAGGTCCGGGCCGATAGCGGCTATCATTGAGCGTGCTGGAACCGGCCGGCGCCACGACGGTTGAGGAACGGCTTGAGTTCCGGATCGCTCTCCGCGAAATTGCCGGAACCAGGCCGGGGGCTACGCCATGCAATGGGAAGATTATCGCCAGTCCGAAAACCTCGAGGACCGGCGCAATGGCGGCGGCGGCTTCGCCGGATTGCCGGGCGGGCGCGGCGGCCTCGGCATCGGCACCATGGTCGTGCTCGGCCTCGTCGGCTGGGCGCTCGGCATCGATCCACGCATCCTGATCGGCGGCGCCGAGATGCTCGGCGTCGGCCGCAGCAGCCCCCCGACGCAAGAGAGCCGCCCGGCATCGGGCCCGCCGCAGGACCAGATGGGCCGCTTCGTCTCGGCCGTGCTGGCGCAGAACGAGGACGTCTGGACCAAGGTGCTGCCGCAGCAGGCCAACAAGCGCTACGAGGCGCCGCGGCTCGTGCTGTTCACCCGTATCGACCGCTCGGGCTGCGGCACGGCGCAGGCGGCGATGGGTCCGTTCTATTGCCCCGAGGATCGCAAGGTCTATCTCGACCTCTCCTTCTTCCAGGAGATGCAGCGCAAGCTCGGCGGCGGCGGCGATTTCGCCTATGCCTATGTCATCGCCCACGAGGTCGGCCACCACATCCAGAACCTGCTCGGCATCCTGCCCAAGGTGAACCAGATGCGCCAACGCATCTCGGAGAGCGAATCGAATGCGCTCTCGGTGCGCGTCGAGCTACAGGCCGACTGTTTCGCCGGGGTCTGGGCCCATAACATCCAGGCGATGGGCCGGATCGAGCAGGGCGATATCGACGAGGCGATGCGCACCGCCTCGGCCATCGGCGACGACCGGCTGCAGCAGGCCTCGCAGGGCGTGGTCGTGCCGGATTCCTTCACGCATGGCTCCTCGGCCCAGCGCACGCGCTGGTTCATGACCGGCTTCCGCTCCGGCTCGCTGCAGAGCTGCAATACGTTCCAGACCAACCAGCTCTAAGGGCTAAAGCTCGGCGCGCTCCCGGCGCACGGGCAGGCGCCGCGGCGCCGTGTTGAGTCGCCCGGCCAGGATCAGGGCCTTGGGCGCGACCAGTCCCGCCCGCAGCCGGCGCGGGCCGAAGGACAAAGCCGCGCGCTCGCGCAGCGAGGCGGCGACGCCGCGCAGCGGCATCAGCGCGGCGACATCCGAAGCCAGCATGAGGTGGCGCTCGACCGCCTGGATCCAGTTGAGCTGCGGGATGTCGCCGGCCGAGAGCAGGAGCAGCCAGTCGCCGCGCGCCTGGGCCGCGCCGAGATGCCAGCCTTCTGCCGCGCCCGCCCGCAAATAGCTGGCGCCGGTGGCGTCGGCGAGGTGCTCGATCTCCGCGTCCCCGCCGGGATCGACCACGACGGCATGGCCCAGGAATCCGTCGGCGACGGCTGGAATGAGCACCGCAAAGGTCGCGGCGAGCGCGCTGGCTGGGCCATCGGCCCTGATCACGGCTGTGAGCATGTGCAAATGCTTATGGCGCAGCGCAACATGTCGCAATCCTGTCACTTGCCTTTTGTTCCTGCTATGTTCACATTCAGAGGCAGGAAATTCATCGATTCCAGTTGTCAGGACCGGTTCAGCGCCATGCTGCAAGCCAGACCCTCATCGCGGCCGATCGCCGCCCAGCCGCTGAAGCGGCGCGAGAGCGAGCCGCTCTCGGTTTCCGCGCGGGTCACGCCGCTGGAGCCGCATGCCCATATCGGCAGCCAGATCGACCCGGAACGGCGGCGCGGCCGCGGCGCGACGATCAATCCCGGCGGGCGCTTTGAAGCGGAGCAGCGTATCGAAGAGGATGATGGCTGGGGCTCGCTCGGCGAGCTGCCGGCCTTCAAGACCGAGATCGCGATCGAGAAGCCGCGCACCATCATTACGCGGAACGACTCGCCCGATATCTCGTTCGACCGCTCGATCAATCCCTATCGCGGCTGCGAGCATGGCTGTGTCTACTGTTTCGCCCGGCCGAGCCATGCCTATCTCGGCCTTTCGCCGGGGCTCGACTTCGAGAGCAAGCTGACGGCCAAGCCCGACGCGGCGCTGCTGCTGGAGAAGGAATTGTCGGCGGCCTCGTACACGCCGCGCACCATCGCGATCGGCACCAATACCGACGCCTATCAGCCGATCGAGCGCAAGCTCAGGATCATGCGCTCGATCCTGGAGGTGCTGGCGAAGTTCAAGCACCCGGTCGGCATCGTCACCAAATCGGCGCTGGTCCAGCGCGATATCGACATCCTCGCCCCGATGGCGGCGCAGGGACTGGCCAAGGTCGCGATCTCGCTGACGACGCTCGACCCCAAGCTGGCGCGCGGCATGGAGCCGCGCGCCGCGGCGCCGGGCAAGAGGCTGGAGACGATCCGCAAGCTCTCGGAGGCCGGCATCCCGGTCACCGTGCTGGTCGCGCCGATCATCCCGGCGATCAACGAGCAGGAGATCGAGCGCATTCTCGACGCCGCCAAGGATGCCGGAGCGCGCGAGGCCGGCTATGTGCTGCTGCGCCTGCCGCTCGAGGTGAAGGACCTGGTGCAGGACTGGCTGCTGAACCACCATCCCGACAAGCTGCGCCATGTCGTCTCGCTGATCCGCTCGACCCGCGGCGGCAAGGACTATGATTCGAGCTGGGGACAGCGGCAGGTCGGTTCGGGTCCCTATGCCTGGATGATCGGCCGGCGCTTCGAAATGGCAGCCGAGCGGCTCGGCTTCAACGGCACGCGGCTGAGACTGCGTAACGACCTGTTCGTGAAGCCGGAGAAGGAAAAGGCACAGCTCAGCCTGTTCTGAGGGAATTCATCGCGGCAGCCTCATTCCGGGGCTATCCCGTCATTGCGAGCGGAGCGAAGCAGTCCAGGAGCGGCAGTGCTCCACGTCCCCCTGAATTGCTTCGTCGGCTGCGCCTTCTCGCAATGACGGAAAGGCCGAATGCGGTGCTGGCGAAGCCTGTGGACAGTCCAGCGCTTTCTTCGCGACCGGGCCGCCCTGATCTGGCATATCGCTTCGCATGTTCGCCGATTTCAGCCGCGAGACACATGCGATCGCCAATGGGCTCTGGCCGCTCGCCGGAGTAGACGAGGTCGGCCGCGGGCCGCTCGCCGGGCCGGTCGTGGCGGCGGCCGTGATCCTCGACCCCGACGCGGTGCCTGATGGGCTGACCGATTCGAAGCTGCTCAGCCTCGCGCAGCGCGAAGACCTGTTCGAGCGGATTTCGGCGAGCGCGCTCGCGATCGGGATCGCCAGCGCCACGGCGCAGGAGATCGACAGAATCAATATCAGGCAGGCGACCTTGCTGGCGATGAAGCGCGCCGTCGCGGCGCTGCCGATCGTGCCGGCGCATGTGCTGGTCGACGGCAACGACCCGCCGCAGCTTCATTGCGCCTGCGACGCGATCATCCAGGGCGACGGCGCCATCGCCTCGATCGCCGCCGCCTCGATCGTCGCCAAGGTGACGCGCGACCGGATGATGCTGCGGCTTGCGACACGATACCCTGCCTATGGTTTCGAGGCCCATGTCGGCTACGCGACCGAGCGGCATCGCACCGCCCTGCAGATCCATGGGCCCTGCCCCGAGCACCGCTATTCCTTTGCGCCCGTCAAGGGCTACTGGACGCGCTCGGCCTGAGCGGCCGACAGGGCTGCCCCAGAGGTGTACGCCCGTTAACCTCCGTTACGAATTCGTAAGTTCTGTCAAAGGGCTAGGCAAAAATTGCAGCCCCAAAACGGGACGCATTTTTTTCAACGGGGAAACCCGGCTTTTACCCTGACCCAGCCAAGATCACGACCGTTGAAGTTGCGTAACGGTCTTGGCGTCATGGGTATCTCGCGTACCGGGACCGCCAGCGCCGCCGTCCGGATCCAAGTCTCGCGTACCGGACGGCCAGCGCTGGAATCCCGGATGAAGGTTCCAAACCTTCCCTCCGAACTTCCGCTGGACCAGGTCCTCGTCGGCGACTGTGTCGCCGCCATCGAGCGGCTCCCGGCCGCGAGCGTCGACGTCGTCTTCGCCGACCCGCCCTATAACCTCCAACTCGGCGGCGATCTGCGGCGGCCCGACGACAGCCTCGTCGACGCGGTCGACGATCATTGGGACCAGTTCGCCTCCTTCGCCGAATATGACGCCTTCACCCGCGCCTGGCTGCTCGCCTGCCGGCGCGTGCTGAAGCCCGACGGCACGCTCTGGGTGATCGGCTCCTATCACAACATCTTCCGGGTCGGCGCGACCTTGCAGGACCTGGGCTTCTGGGTGCTGAACGACATCGTCTGGCGCAAGGCCAATCCCATGCCGAATTTCCGCGGGCGGCGCTTCACCAATGCGCATGAGACGCTGATCTGGGCGGCGCGCGGCGAAAGCTCGAAATACACCTTTCATTACGAGGCGCTGAAGGGCGGCAATGACGACCTGCAGATGCGCTCGGACTGGTACCTGCCGCTTTGCACCGGCGAGGAGCGGCTGAAGGATTCGGACGGAGCCAAGGTCCATCCGACCCAGAAGCCCGAGGCCCTGCTCGCCCGCGTCATGCTCTCGGCCAGCAATCCCGGCGACGTGATCCTCGACCCGTTCTTCGGCACGGGCACGACCGGCGCCGTCGCCAAGGCGCTCGGCCGCCATTTCATCGGCATCGAGCGCGAGACGCCCTATGCCGAGGCGGCACGAAAGCGCATCGCCGCGATCAAGCCGCTGCCGCCGGAAGCCTTTGCAGCCGCGCCGTCGAAGCGCAGCGAGCCGCGCGTGCCCTTCCTGAGCCTGGTCGAGGCCGGGCTGGTCAAGGCGGGCGAGATCGTGGTCGACGACAGGCGCCGCCACAAGGCGACGATCCGGGCCGACGGCACTCTGGCGCTCGGCCCCGCGGTGGGCTCGATCCACAAGGTCGGCGCGCTGGCGCAGGGCCTGCCGGCCTGCAATGGCTGGACCTTCTGGCACGTCGAGCGCAAGGGCGGCCTCACCCTGCTCGACACCCTGCGCGGCGAGATCAGGGCGCAGATGGCGACGACCTGAGCGCCTCCAGCCCCGCCTCGAGCGCCTTCAGGAAGACATTCGGAAAAGCCTCCTCGCGCAGCCGCGCGAAGGGCGTGAAGCGCATGCCGTCCGGGGCAAGCGTATCCAGCGGCGTCCGCGCCACGAGGACCGCGAGCTCCAGTGGGAAATGCGTGAAGACATGGCGCAACGGCACCAGCAGCCGGCGCCATTGCGCGGTGACCGGCGCGTCGCGCAGGGCATCCTCGGCCTTGTAGCCGGCGCTCCACTCACTGGTAGGTACCTCGACCATGCCGCCGAGCAGGCCCCTGGCCGGCCGGGTTCGCACGAGAACCGCACCATCCTCGCGCATCAGCACGAAGGCCGCGCCATAGCGGGTCTTGCCCGCTTTCTTCGGCGTCTTGTGCGGATAGGTCTCCTGCGTGCCCGCAGCCCTGGCCTCGCAAGGGTCGCGCCAGGGGCAAAGGCCGCAGGCGGGAGAGCGCGGCGTGCAGATCGTCGCGCCCAGATCCATCAGCGCCTGGGCGAAATCGCCCGGCCGGGCCGGCGGCAGCAGCGCCAGCACCCTTTCGCGAATCAGCGGCTTGGATCCGGGCAGCGGCTCGTCGATGGCAAAGAGACGTGTCATCACCCGCTCGACATTGCCGTCGACAGCGACGGCGGGCCGGTCGAAGGCGATCGCGGCGACGGCCCCGGCCGTGTAGGCGCCGATGCCGGGCAGCTCGCGCAGGCCGTCTTCGGTATCGGGGAAGCGGCCGCGATGGTGCTCCGCCACCGCCTTGGCGCAGGCATGGAGATTGCGCGCCCGCGAATAGTAGCCGAGACCGGCCCAAGCCTGCATGACATCGTCGGACGGCGCGGCGGCGAGCGCCTCGACGGTCGGAAAGCGCTGCATGAAGCGCTCGAAGAACGGCTTTACCGCCGCGATCGTGGTCTGCTGCAGCATGATCTCCGAGACCCAGACGCGATAGGGGTCGGGCTGCTCGCCCGGCAGCGCGCGCCAGGGCAGGACGCGGCGATGGCGGTCGTACCAGGCCAGGAGATCGGCCGCCCTGGCCGGCTGCGGTTGCGTTGCGAGGCTCATCCGCCCGGTTTAGCGTGCCCGTGCCCGGCCGCAAGCACCCTGCGTGACGGCCCGGGCATGGCGGGACTGGAGATGGCGGCGCAGGAGTGGATTGCCGGTACCGCGCCGGAACGGCCCAGTCCACGCGACGCGCTGACGATCAAGCGGATCGTGCGGGTGAACCACGCCGGCGAATATGGCGCGATCCGCATCTACTCGGCCCAGATCGCAATCGCCCGCCGGCTCTGGCCGGACATGGTGCCCGCTCTCCGGCAGATGCTGCAGGACGAGATCGACCATTGCGGCAAGTTTCACGCCGCCATGCCGGCACGTGACTCGCGCCCCTGTCGGATCATGCAGCTCTGGAGCCTCGGCGGCTCGCTGCTCGGCGTGACGACGGCACTGATGGGGAGGCAGGTCATCTGGATCTGCACGGCAGCGGTGGAGGAGACCGTCCACCGCCATCTCGACGAGCAGCTCCATTTCCTGAAAGGCAGGGACGCCGGTCTCCATGCCGTCATCGCCGGCATTCGCGAGGAGGAACTCGCGCATCTCCGTCACGCCGAAGCCGAGCTTGACGGCAAGCCGAAGCGCCCCCTCCAGTCAGCGATGCAGCGCGCCATTGCGATCGTGACCGAAATCCTGATCTGGCTGTCGACCTGGGGCGATTCCTCGCGCATGGCGCGTGCGTTGCGGGAGGCGCGGGCATGATTGCGAGCACCATCACAACACTCGAAACCAGGAGGCTGATGCTGCGGCCGCTGACGCTCGACGACGCGCCGGCAATCCAGGCGACCTTCCCGCAATGGGAGATCGTGCGCTTTCTCGCCGGCCATGTGCCCTGGCCCTATCCGCATGATGGCGCCGAAAGCTTCCTGCGCGATGTCGCGCTCCCCGGCATGGCGCGCGGCGAGGAATGGCATTGGAGCCTGCGCCCGAAAAGCGAGCCGGAGAGGTTGATTGGCGTGATCAGCCTGATGGCGCGAGAGAATAATAACCGCGGCTTCTGGATCGCGCCGGACTGGCAGGGCCAGGGGCTGATGAGCGAGGCCGCCGCCGCCGTCACCGATTTCTGGTTCGACGTGCTGGGCCGGGACGTGCTGCGCGCGCCGAAGGCGGTGGAGAACATCGCCTCGCGCCGCATCTCCGAGCGTAGCGGCATGCGGATGATCGGAACCCATATCCACAGTTTCGTCTCGGGAGAGCACCCGGCGGAGATGTGGGAGATCACCGCGGCGGAATGGCGCGCCCAAAGGGGAACCCGGTGATCCGGCCGAGCTTGCCCGGCCCGGCCTCGCAGCGCAAAATGGCGCATGTCCGCCAAACCCCTCGCCGACCTGATCGATGACTGCCTCGCCCCCGCGCTCGCCGCGCAGGGCTTTGCCGGCCGCGCCATCGTTGCGCTCTGGCCCGAGATCGTCGGCGAGCGGCTGGCGTCGCGTTCCCGGCCCCTGAAGATCGACTGGCCACGACGGCGCCCGGCCCCGGGCGAGATGTCCGAGCCGGCGGTGATGGTGGTGCGGGTCGAGGGCGCCTTCGCGCTGGAGATGCAGCAGCTCGCGCCGCTCGTGCTGGAGCGGGTCAACACGCATCTCGGCTGGCGTGCCGTCGGCAAGCTCGTGCTGAAGCAGGGGCCGGTCGAGGCGCCCGCGCCAAAGCCTGTCGCCGCGCCGCCGGATCCAGCCGTCATCGCCCGCGTCGCGCGACAGGTCGCGCATGTCGAGGATCCCGAGCTCAGGGCGGCGCTGGAGCGGCTCGGCCAGGCCGTCGCCCGCAAGCCGGCGCCGGGATGACGCGGCCGGGATGACACGGCTAAGATGATACGGTCGGGATGACACGGCTTCGTGAGAAGCCATGGTTTTGTCGCGATGCGATCTTGCCACAATCCTGTTGGCCTCTATGGTCCGGCCACCAAATATCGACCCGTTTGAGGAACTTGCACGATGACGAACAGGCGACAGCTTCTGACCGGCGCGGCCGGGATCGCAGCCGCCGCGATGCTGGGCTCGCGGGCCGCCCAGGCGCAGTCCTCGGAACTCACCGTCGCCGGTCCGCTCGGCGATGTCTGGCTCGGCAGCGAGAACGCCAAGGTCACCGTGATCGAGTACGCCTCGATGACCTGCAGCCATTGCGCCGCCTTCCACAAGGACACTTGGCCGGCGCTGAAAGCGAAGTATATCGACACCGGCAAGATCCGCTTCACGCTGCGTGAATTCCCGCTCGATCCGCTGGCGACGGCTGGCTTCATGCTGGCGCGCTGCAACGGCAACGACAAATATTACGCGATGACCGATCTGCTGTTCGCACAGCAGCGCAACTGGGCTTTCACCGAGAAACCGGTCGATGCGCTGTCGGCCATGGTGAAACAGGCCGGTTTCACACAGGAATCATTTGAAGCCTGCTTGAAACGGCAGGATATCTATGACGCCGTCACAGCAGTGAAGGATCGTGGGGCCAAGGCTGGCGTCGACTCGACGCCGACTTTCTTCATCAACGGGCAGAAGCGTTCAGGTGCGCTGTCGATCGCGGAATTCGACAAGATCCTCGAGCCGCTCGTCGCGGGCTGATCAAGCACGACTTGTTCCCCTCTCCCAGCGCACGGCGCTGACGATCGAGGGAAGGATGGCTGAGGGCACGGGAGCCGTCCCTCATCCGTCACCTTCGAGGGCAGCTTCTCCCCCGAGGGGAGAAGAGAAGGTGCGTCGATGCATCTGACGCGCCTCAAGCTCACCGGTTTCAAGACCTTCGTCGAGCCGTCGGAATTCCTGATCGAACCGGGGTTGACCGGCGTCGTCGGGCCGAATGGCTGCGGCAAGTCCAATCTCGTCGAAGCGCTGCGCTGGGTGATGGGCGAAAGCTCGTTCAAGAACATGCGCGCCTCCGGCATGGACGACGTCATCTTTTCCGGTTCGGCCGAGCGGCCCGGCCGCAACATGGCGGAGGTCGCGCTCACCCTCGACAATGCCGACCGCAAGGCACCCGCCGCCTTCAACGACACCGACATCCTCGAGGTCACCCGGCGGATCGAGCGCGAGGAAGGCTCGACCTATCGCGTCAACGGCAAGGAGGTGCGCGCCCGCGACGTGCAGCTGCTCTTCGCCGATGCCGCGACCGGCGCGCGCTCTCCGGCCCTGGTGCGGCAGGGGCAGATCAGCGAGCTCATCGCCGCCAAGCCACAATCGCGCCGGCGCATTCTCGAGGACGCTGCCGGCATTGCCGGCCTGCATAGCCGCCGCCACGAGGCCGAACTCCGGCTGCGGGGCGCGGAGGACAATCTCACCCGGCTCGAGGACGTGCTCGGCGAGATCGACGGGCAGATCGACGCCCTGCAGCGGCAGGCGCGGCAGGCCGGGCGCTATCGCAGCCTCGCCGCCGATATCCGCCGGGCCGAAGCGACGCTGGCGCTGATCGCGCATCGCGAGGCTCGCGAGCAGGAGGCGCAGGCGGAGCGGGCTCTGGAGGCGGCCGTGCGCAGCGTCGCCGACCAGACCGGCATCCAGGCGGAAGCGGCGCGGAAACAGGCCATCGCGGCCCATGAGCTGCCGCCGCTGCGCGAGGGCGAGGCCGCGGCCGCCGCCGCCCTGGTGCGGTTGAAGCGCGGGCTCGACGAGCTGGAGGCCGAGAACCGCCGGGCCAAGCAGCGCAGCGAGGAGCTTGCCCGGCGGCTGGCGGAATTGCAGAGCGATCTCGCCCGCCAGAACAGCGTCGTCGGCGATGCGGGCGAGAGCCTGGCAAAACTGTCGCAAGAGGATGAGGGGCTGGCCCGCGAAGCCGGGATGGCCGCCAGTTCCGACGGCGATGCGACGACGGCCCTGGCACAGGCCGAGGAGGCACTGGCTGCGGCGGAGGCTGCGCATGCCACTGTCCAGGCGCAGCTATCCGAGCTCGGCGCCCGGCGCGGAGCACTGGAGCGGGCTCTCCGCGAGGCGAGGGAGCGCGAGGCGCGCCATGTCGCCGAACGCGAGCGGCTGCTGCGCGACCAGGCTGCGCTCGACGCCAATAATGCCGTCGCGCCGCTGGAGGCGCTGCGGACCGGGCTCACCCAGGCCGAGACCACGATGCGCGACGCCGATGCATCGGCGAGCGCGGCGCGGGCGGGCTTGGCCGCGGCTCGCGAGACCGAGGCGCGCCTTCGCACTCCGCTCGCCGAGGCCGACCGCAAGGCGCAGCGGCTCGAAACCGAGATCCGCACCTTGCAGAAGCTGCTGGCACCGGCAGCCGGGGATCGCTGGCCAGCGGTGCTCGAAGCGATCGCCGTCGCCAAGGGCTTTGAGACGGCCCTCGGCGCAGCGCTCGGCGACGACCTCGATGCCGCCTCGGATCCGGCCGCGCCGAGCCATTGGCTCGATACCGGCGAGGGCGGCGACGATCCCGCCCTCCCCGAGGGCGCCGAGGCCCTGGCGCGCCATGCGCGCGCGCCGGCAGCGCTGAAGCGCAGGCTGGCGCAGATCGGCGTGGTCGCGCGCGAGGATGGGCAGAGGCTGCGCGGCTTGCTGAAGCCCGGCCAGCGGCTCGTCTCGCGCGAGGGCGATATCTGGCGCTGGGACGGCTTCACCAGCGCGGCCGAAGCGCCCTCCCCGGCTGCGCGCCGCCTCGCCGAAAAGAACCGGCTCGGCGATCTCGAACGCGAGGCGCAGGCCGCGCGCGAGGCCGCAGAAGCGGCGCGGGACGAGCTCGACGCCGCGACGCAGGCCGCCAGGAGCGGTGCGCAGGCAGAAACCATGGCGCTCGATGCCGCCCGCCTCGCCCGGCGCGAACTCGACCAGACGCGTGAGCGTCTCGCGGCGGCCGAACGCAAGGCCGGTGAGATCGCGGCCCGCCGCGCAACCTTGAGCGAAGCGATCACGCGGCTCGGCCAGTCGATCGTGGAAGCCGGCGCACAAGTCGCGAGCGCCGAGGAAGGGCTTGGCGCGCTCGCCCCCGCGACCGAGCTGGAAAGCGCCCTCCTGCAGGCCCGCGTCACGCTCGGCGAGCAGCGTGCCGTCGCCTCCGACGCCCGCGCCCGCGTCCAGACGCTGGCGCGCGAGGCGGAGCTGCGGAGCCGCCGCCGCCAGGCCATCGCCGCCGATATCAAGGCCTGGCGCGAGCGCGCCGAAACGAGCCGGCAAACCGCCGAGGAGACCAGGCGCCGCATCGAGACGGCCGAAACCGAGCAGACGTCGCTCGCGGAAGCGCCCGACACGTTTCTCGTCGAGCGCCGCCGGCTGGTGGCCGAGATCGAGATGGCCGAAGCCGCCCGCAAGCAGGCGGCGGACAGGCTCGCCGCCGGCGAGACGGCTTTGGCCGAGTCCGATCGGCAGGCTCGCGCCGCGCTGGAGGCTCTCTCCGGCGCGCGCGAAATCCGCGCCTCGGCCGAGGTAAGGCTGGAGGCGGCACGCCAGCGCGTCAGCGACGTGGCGCGGCAGATCGAGGACGGGCTTGAGACCAGCCTCGCCGGCTTGCAGGAACTGACCAGCCTGAAACCCGGCGATGCCCTGCCCGATCCTGCCGAAGTCGAGCGCCGCCTCGCCGGGCTCAAGGCCGAGCGCGAACGGCTCGGCGCGGTCAACCTGCGCGCCGAAGACGAGCTGACCGATGTGAAGTCCAAGCGCGAGGGGCTGAGCGGCGAGCGCGACGACCTGACCGAGGCGATCCGCCGGCTACGCCAGGCGATCGGCGCGCTCAACCGCGAGGGGCGCGAGCGGCTGCTCGCCGCCTTCGAGGTGGTCGACGGGCATTTCCAGCGCCTGTTCGGCATCCTGTTCGGCGGCGGCATCGCCGAATTGAAGCTGGTCGATTCGGATGACCCGCTCGAAGCCGGCTTGGAAATCTTCGCGCGCCCCCCGGGCAAAAAGCCGCAGGTGATGTCGCTGCTCTCCGGTGGCGAGCAGGCGCTGACCGCAACCGCGCTGATCTTCGCGGTGTTCCTGACCAACCCCTCGCCGATCTGCGTGCTCGACGAGGTCGACGCGCCGCTCGACGATGCCAATGTCGAGCGCTATTGCGACCTCCTGGTCGAGATGTCGCGCAACACGCAGACGCGTTTCATCATCATCACCCACAACCCGATCACGATGGCGCGGATGGACCGGCTCTTCGGCGTGACCATGGCCGAGCGCGGCGTCAGCCAGATGGTATCGGTCGACCTCGCGACGGCGGAGCGCATTCGCGAGGCCGTCTGAACCACGCGCGTCGCGACCGTGCCGACACACCCGATTAGAACGCGAAAAAGCTAATCCGATCAGGATATTAAGCGCGACCACCTTGCTTGACAGAAGCCGGTGCGGTTCCTATGGTCCGCGCGCTTTTTCCGGGGCGGGGACAAGCTTATACTGCGCATATCGTCCCGGTCAGGCTCTCCCGAATCCGCGAGGTCGTATCCGGCACATGGCGCAAGACGACAGCAGCAATGGTCCTGGCGAGCGCAAGCCGAACGCGGCGGGCGACGCGGATTTGTTGCGCCGGCTGGGCTCGCTCGACAGCAAGCTTCGCGATGTCGAGGCCCGCAAGGGCACCGTCCACAATGCGGATAAGCAAAAGCCCCAAATGTCCGGGATCGGCCAGGCCTTCCGGCTATCCACGGAATTCATAGCCGGCATCATCGTGGGCGGCGGAGCCGGCTGGGCGCTGGATCGCTGGGCCGGAACGCGGCCCTGGGGCATGATCGTGCTGCTGCTTTTGGGCACATGCGCGGGTTTTTTCAATGTCGCGCGTGCGGCGGGGTTGATGAAATCCCGCACTGACGATAAGTCGGGCGCCAAGTAGCGACCCGCGCCTCGCCGAGGCCGGGTGAAACAGCGGAGCTGAAGGCGGAAGATGGCCAGTCCGATCGAACAATTCGAGATCAAGCCGCTCATCAAGCTCGGCACGATCGGCAAGAGCGAGATCGCCTTCACCAATTCCGCGCTGTTCATGATGATCGCGGTCGGGCTGATCATCCTGCTCTTCGTCTATGGCACGCGCAGCCGCTCCCTCATCCCCGGGCGAATCCAGTCGCTGGCAGAGATGGGCTACGAATTTGTCGCGAATACGGTGAGAGATTCAGCCGGCCATGACGGGATGAAATTCCTGCCGCTGGTCTTCTCGCTGTTCATGTTCGTGCTGTTCTGCAACCTGCTCGGCATGGTGCCGGGCGCGTTCACCGTGACGAGCCACCTGATCGTCACCGCCGCGCTCGCCGCGCTGGTGATCTTCACCGTCATCATCTACGGCATCTACAAGCACGGCGCCCATTTCTTCGGCCTGTTCGTGCCGTCGGGTGTGCATCCGCTGATGCTGATCATCCTGGTGCCGATCGAGATCATCTCCTTCGTGTCGCGCCCGATCAGCCTGTCGGTCCGTCTCTTCGCCAACATGCTCGCCGGCCATATCGCGCTGAAGATTTTCGCCGGCTTCATCGCCACGCTGCTCTTCGCCGGCGGCTGGGCCATCCTTTCGCCGCTGCCCCTGGCTCTGACGATCGCGCTGACCGCGCTCGAATTCCTCGTCGCCGTGCTGCAGGCCTATGTCTTCGCCGTGTTGACCTGCATCTATCTGCACGACGCCCTGCATCCCGGCCACTGAGACCAGCGGCCAGGTAGTATCCCCTTCACCCTTCCAACCAAGCCAAACCTCTCAAGGAGTTTTCCCATGGATCCGATCGCTGCCAAGTACATCGGCGCTGGTCTCGCCTGCCTTGGCATGGCCGGCGCGGGCATCGGCCTCGGCAACCTGTTCGGCCAGTTCCTCTCGGGCGCCCTGCGCAACCCGTCGGCGGCCGAAGGCCAGCGCGGCACGCTGCTGCTCGGCTTCGCCCTGACGGAAGCGCTCGGCATCTTCTCGCTGCTGATCGCGCTGCTGCTGCTCTTCGCCGTCTGATACGGTTATAAAGAGTCCATTCCCGAAACTGCGCTGCGGCCCATTCTGACGGGCTCGCAGCGCCGGATGAGGTTCAGCGATGGCTTCGACGCCAGCCACGACCACGACCGGCACCGTCGCCCATGGCGGTGAAGCTCATGGCGGCGCCTTCCCGCCGTTCCAGAGCGAGACCTTCGCGTCCCAGCTGATCTGGCTGGCGATCACCTTCGGCGTCCTCTACTACCTCGCCGCCAAGATCATCGTGCCGCGGCTTGGCGCGATCCTGGCCGACCGCGCCTCGCGCATCGGCGGTGATCTGAACGAGGCCGCCGCCATGAAGGCGAAGGCCGAGGAGGCCGTCGCGGCCTATGAGAAGTCCCTTGCCGAGGCCCGGGCGAAGTCCCAGGCGATCGCGCAGGAAGCGCGTGACGCCGTCAACGCCAAGAGCGACGCCCGCCGCAAGGCGGTCGAGGCCGATCTCTCGGCCAAGCTCGTCGATGCCGAGCGCAAGATCGTGGCGATGAAGACCAGCGCCATGGGCAATGTCTCGGCCATCGCCGCCGACGCTGCCGCGTCGATCGTGGCCAAGCTCACCGGCGCCGCGCCGTCTCCGGCCGCCGTCGAGGACGCGGTCAAGACCAGCATCGAGGGCTGAGCATGTTCAGTGTGACCAACCCCGAATTCTGGGTGATGATCGCTACGGCGATCTTCGTCGGCATCGCGATCTATATGGGCGCCGCCAAGGCAGTCACCGGCGCCCTCGACAAGCGCGGCGAGCTGATCGCGGCGGAACTCGCCGAGGCCCGTCGCCTGCGCGAGGAGGCTGCCGCCATCCTGGCCGCCTATGAGGCCAAGCGGAAGGCTGCCGAGGCCGAGGCCGAGACGATCGTCAACGCCGCCCGCGAGGAAGCCGAGCGCACTGCGCGCGATTCCGAGGCCAAGCTGGCCGATTTCGTCGCCCGCCGCACCAAGTCGGCGGAAGACAAGATCGCCCAGGCCGAGGTTCAGGCCGAAGCCGAGGTCCGCGCCGCGGCCGCCGAGGCCGCGACCCGCGCTGCCGAGACGATCCTGCGCGGCCAGATGTCGGGCAAGGCCGGCGAGACGCTGTTCGCCGAGGGCCTCAACGAGGTCAAGAACAAGCTGAACTGAGCCTCAACCAGGCTTGATCAGAATGACGCCGCGGTCCCCAGGATC
The DNA here is from genome assembly GCF_004341515.1 of Allobosea sp. BK604. Classification (GTDB taxonomy): domain Bacteria; phylum Pseudomonadota; class Alphaproteobacteria; order Rhizobiales; family Beijerinckiaceae; genus Allobosea. The sequence continues at coordinate 36,548 of NZ_SLZF01000014.1, read as the reverse complement.
GCGGCGTTTTCATTTGCGCGATCGCTCCGCACCAGGCGCGCCTGCACGAAATCGATGAAGGCGCGGATCTTGGCCGCAGGCAGGTGGCCGGATGGATAGAGCGCATAAAGCGGGAAGCTGTCACCGAGCCAATCGCCCAGCAGCTCGACCAGCGCACCCTGCTCGATGAGGGGCTGCACGCCGATTGCCTTCACCCGGGCGATGCCGACACCCTGTAGGCAGGCGCCGAGCATCGTGCCGAACTCGGCCACCATCAGCCGCCCCTTCGTCCGGACCTGGACCGTCTCGTTGCCCCGGCGGAACTGCCAGTCCTCGATCGGCTGGCCTGTCAGGGAATCGCGAACGAGGATGCAGGAATGCCCGGCGAGCTCGGCCGGGGTCGTCGGGGCCCCGTGCGCCTCGATATAGGCGGGCGAGGCAACCGTGACCGTACGCGTCTCCAGGAGCTTGCGGCCGACCAGGGACGAGACCGGCGGCGTGCCGAAACGCATGGCGATATCGAAGCCCTCCCCCACCAGATCCCCGAGCTGATCGCGCGCGACCAGTTCCAGCGACAGATCGGGATAGAGCGCCAGGAACTCGGCGACATGCGGCGTGAACAGCAGCCGCGAAAAGAACGCGTCGACATTGACCCGCAGCCGGCCGCGCACCGCGACCGAGGAGCCGGAGGTGATCGTCACCGCGTCCTCGATCCCGCTCAGCAAGGGCGCGACCTCGGAATAGAGCCGGCGCCCCTCGTCGGTCAGCGCCACCGCCCGCGTCGTCCTGTCCAGCAGCCGCACGCCGACCCGCGCCTCGAGGCGCGAAACCGCCCGGCTCACGCCCGAGCGGGACAGTCCGAGCGCATCGGCCGCGCGGGCAAAGCTGCCGCCTTCGACGACCGCAGCCAGGACGCCGACATTGGAGACTACCCGTCCATCGAAGGCCATCGCCCGCTCCGGTGACTCTGGATCACCAATCCTATGATCTAATCGCACTCACGGCAATAATGGCCGCCCGCTATACAGGCGGCACGCCTCGCCGCCGAAAGCGGCCAGCCGACCATCGAAACAACCCGCTGCTGGCAGGTCAGCCGTGGAGCAACGCGCTCCGGGCTGGCTGATCCATGCCCGATGCGGCCGAAAGGAGAGCGATCATGTACGCCATCACGGGCATCACCGGCAAAGTGGGCGGCGAGCTCGCCCGCAGCCTGCTCGCCGCCGGAAAGTCGGTCCGCGCCATCGTGCGCGACGCTGCCAAGGGCGGGGACTGGGCGGCGCTGGGCTGCGAGGTCGCCCTTGCCGAGATGGAGGATGCAGCGGCTCTGACGGCCGCTTTGGCCGGCGCGACCGCCGTGTTCATCCTGCCGCCGCCGGAATTCGACCCGGAACCCGGCTATCCCGAGGCGCGCGCAGCGATCGACAGCGTGGTTACGGCGCTCAAGGCGGCCAGGCCGGCCAAGGTGCTCTGCCTGTCGACCATCGGAGCCGATGCCGTCCAGGACAACCTGCTGTCCCAGCGCGCGCTGATGGAAGCCGCGCTTCGCGAGCTATCAATGCCGCTGACGCTCCTCCGGCCGGCCTGGTTCATCGACAACGCCGCCTGGGACGTGGCCTCGGCGCGCGAGACAGGCCTGATCCAGAGCTTCCTGCTGCCGCTGGACAAGGGCTTCCCGATGGTCGCGGCGTGCGATGTCGGACAGGCCGCGGCGAAACTCATCCAGGAAGACTGGAGCGGCATTCGTGTCGTCGAGCTGGAGGGCCCTGCCCGCGTCTCGCCTGACGATCTCGCGGCGGCCTTCAGCAGCGCGCTGGGGCGGGCGGTGCGCGCCGTCCCGGTGCCGCGCGAAAGCTGGGAGGCGCTGTTCCGCTCGCAGGGCATGAAGAACCCGCAGCCCCGCATCCGGATGCTCGACGGCTTCAACGAGGGCTGGATCGACTTCCCGGATGGCAAGGCCATCAAGGGGCAGACCGGCACGGCTGACGTGATCGCGGAGCTGGTTGCCGGCGTGAATGCCTAGAGCATTTCCGCGTTTCTTCGAATCGCGAAAATACTCTAGGCTTTTGTTTTATCGCATTTTCTTCACGCGAACCGGTAGCCACTTCGCTCGAAAATGCTCTAGTTCGCCGCCGTCGCGGTCACGGCCGGGCGCGGCACGGGCCTCGGCTCGACCTTCGCGGCCGGCATCACCACCGGCTCGGCAGCCGCAGCCTTCGGCTTCGGCTTGCGCGGCTGGATGGTGGAGGTGACGATGCCCTGCGGCGTGTCGAGCCCGTAAATATCCTCACGGAACTGGACGAGCCCATCGGCGCCCTGCCAGCCCGTGAGATAGACCCAGGCGACCGGCACCGTCTTCTTCAGCTTGATGTCCTTGCGCTCGTTCTTGGCGATCTCGGCCTCGAGCGCCGGCAGCGTCCACTCCGTGCCCTCGAGCAGCCAGGCGGCGAGATCGCGCACGCCCTCGATACGGGCGCAGCCGGAGGAGTTGAAGCGGACATCGTTGCGGAACAGCGTCTTCTTCGGCGTGTCGTGCATATAGACCGCCTCGGTATTGGGCATGTCGATCTTGAGCTGGCCGAGCGAGTTCGTCGCGCCGGGCTCCTGCCGCACATAGAAATAGGGGTTGGTCAGGCTCGCCCATTTCACCGTGGCGGGATCGATCTCCTTGTTCTCGGCGCCGAGCAGCTTCATGTTCGACTTGGCGATGAAGTCCGGCTCCTTGCGCATATGCGGGATGATGTCGGCCTTCACGATCGACATCGGCACCGTCCAGTACGGGTTGAGGTTGACCGAGGTGATATTGGCCTGGAGCACCGGCGAGGGCCGGTCCGGCCGGCCGACCACGGCAAGATGCTTGCGCTGGACGACGCCGTTCTCGACGGCCTCGACGCTGGCGCCGGGAATATTCACGACGACATAGCGCTCGGCGAAATTGAAGCCATTGCCCTTCAGCCGCTCCAGCGTCGCGGTGAGCTGGTTGAGCCGGACCTCGACCGGAACGTTCATGGCCTTCAGCGTCAGGCGGCCGACGGTGCCGAGCTCGGACAGCCCGTGGCGCGCCTGGAAGCGCTTCACGGCCGCGACCAGCGCTTCGTCATAGACCTCGCCCGGCAGCGACGCCGGCGACAGGTCGCCGCTCTGCATCAGCCGCTGCTTGAGGATGGCGACGTCGGGTCCCTGCGAATCGGGCTTCAGCGCGGTGACGCTGCCCGGCACTTTCGGCCAGCCGCCGCGGCTGGCGATATCCTCGTGCGCGATCAGCGCCTCGAGCGTGCGGTCATAGGTATTGGGGCCGTAGCTCGGCTCCTGCGCCCACGCGCCGCCCGCCATCAGCACGAACATGATGGCGGCTGTGGCAGAGCGCGGAAAACGGGTACGCGACATGCAACTGATCCCGAGGCGCGAGATAGCGCCACGAGAACATTCCGCGCACAGAGTCAAGGAAGGCTTAAGGCGACGCGGAAAAGTGCTAACGCTTCCCCGTCGCCTTGAAAGCCTATTCCGCGGCCTTGGCCACCGGCTGCGGTTTTTCCCATTTCAGCACCGGCTGGCGGGCCGCGCGCGTCTCGTCGAGGCGGCGGATCGGAGCGTGGTGCGGGGCGGCCGTGAAGCGCGTCTTGTCATTGCCCTTCGCCGCGATCGCGAGATCGCGCAGCGTGGCGATGAAGAGATCGAGCGAAGCCTTCGATTCCGACTCGGTCGGCTCGATCAGCATGGCGCCGTGGACGACGAGCGGGAAATAGACCGTCATCGGATGGTAGCCCTCGTCGATCATCGCCTTGGCGAAGTCGAGCGTCGAGACCCCCGTGCCCTTGAGCCACTCGTCGTCGAACAAGGCCTCGTGCATCGAGGGATGGTCCGGGAAGGGCAGCGACATCAGGTCGGCGAGGCCGGCGCGGATGTAGTTGGCATTGAGCACGGCGTCTTCCGAGGCCTGCTTCATGCCGTCGGAGCCGTGGCTCAGCATATAGGCGAGCGCACGGACATACATGCCCATCTGGCCGTGGAAGGCGGTCATGCGGCCGAACGGGTCGTTGCCCTCCGGCGCCTCGGCCTTGTGCTCGACGAGACGGGACTTGCCGTTCTCGACATGGATGAAGGGCACGGGCGCGAAGGGCGCCAGCCGCTCGGAGAGCACGACCGGGCCGGCGCCGGGGCCGCCACCGCCATGCGGAGTCGAGAAGGTCTTGTGCAGGTTGATATGCATGGCGTCGACGCCGAGATCGCCCGGGCGGGCCTTGCCGACGATCGCGTTGAAATTGGCGCCGTCGCAGTAGAAATAGGCGCCGGCCTCGTGCATCGCCGCGGCGATCTCGACGATCTGCGGCTCGAAGATGCCGCAGGTATTCGGGTTGGTCAGCATGATCGCCGCGACCTCGGGGCCGAGCAGCGCCTTGACGTCCTCGACCGCGACCGTGCCGTCGGGCCGGGCCGGGACCGCCTTCACGCTGAAGCCGATCAGCGCCGCCGTCGCCGGGTTGGTGCCATGGGCCGATTCAGGCACGAGCACGACATTGCGGGTCGCGGCCTCGCCCTTGGCTTCGATGGCGGCCTTGATCGCCATCATGCCGCAGGCCTCGCCATGGGCGCCGGCCTTGGGGCTGAGCGCCACGGCCGGCATGCCGGTTAGCGTCATCAGGTAGCGGGCGAGCTCGAGCATGACATCGAGCGCGCCGGGCACGGTCGAGAGCGGCTGGAGCGGATGCACGTCGGAGAAGCCCGGCAGGCGCGCCATCTTCTCGTTGAGGCGAGCATTGTGCTTCATCGTGCAGGAGCCGAGCGGGAAGAGCCCGGTATCGATGCCGTAATTCTTCTGGCTCAGGCGCACGTAATGGCGCATCGCCTCCGGCTCGGAGAGGCCGGGCAGGCCGATCTCGCCCTTGCGCGCATGCTTGCCGAGGCGACTCTTGAACGGGGCCGGCTTGTCGATATCGACGCCGGTCGTCTCATGATGACCGATCTCGAAGATCAGCGGCTCGATCTGCTGGAGCGCGCGGTTGCCGGTGAAGGTCTCGTGGCGCTCGGCGGCGGCGTCGCCGGCCTGGGTGGGACGTCCCTGACGGTTCAGCATCACAGCACCTCCGCGAGCGCCTTGACGAAGGCCGCCCGGTCATCATCCGTGTTGATCTCGGTATTGGCGACGATCAGGAGATCGTCGAGCCCGGCGCCTGGCATCAGGCGCGAGGCCGGCACGCCGGCGAGGACGCCCTTCTCGGCGAGCGCCTCGACCACCGCAGCAGCCGGTTTCGGCAGCTTGATGGTGAACTCGTTGAAGAAGCTCTCGTTGAGGATTTCGACGCCCTTCACGCCGGCGAGCGCATCGGCGAGTTGGACCGCGTTGGCGTGGTTGACCTCGGCGAGGCGGGAGAGCCCCGCCTGGCCGAGCAGCGTCATGTGGATGGTGAAGGCCAGCACGCAGAGGCCGGAATTGGTGCAGATGTTCGACGTCGCCTTGTCGCGGCGGATATGCTGCTCGCGGGTCGAGAGCGTCAGCACGAAGCCGCGCTGGCCGTCGGCATCGACCGTCTCGCCGCAGAGCCGGCCCGGCATCTGGCGGACATATTTCGACTTGGCGGCGAAGAGCCCGACATAGGGGCCGCCGAAATTCAGCGCGTTGCCGATCGACTGGCCCTCGCCGACGACGATATCGGCGCCCTGCGCTCCGGGCGGCGTCACCGCGCCGAGCGAGACGACCTCGGTGAAGACCGCGATCAGAAGCGCGCCATGGGCATGGGCCTTCTCGGCGATCGGCGCGAGATCGCGCAGGTTGCCGAAGACGTCGGGCGACTGGACGACGACGCAGGACACGCTGTCGTCGATCTGCGCAAGGATGTCCTCGCTGGCCTTGACGTCGGCGGGCAAGGCCACGACCTCGTCATTGGCCATTTCCGAGAGGGTCTCGACGACCTGGGTGTAATGCGGGTGCAGGCCGCCGGAGAGCACGGCCTTACGGCGCCGGGTGACGCGATGCGCCATCAGCACCGCCTCGGCCGTGCCGGTCGAGCCGTCATACATCGAGGCGTTGGCGACCTCCATGCCGGTCAGCGCCGACACCTGGGTCTGGAACTCGAAGAGATATTGCAGCGTGCCCTGCGCGATCTCGGGCTGGTAGGGCGTGTAGCTGGTCAGGAATTCCGAGCGCTGGATCAGGTGATCGACCGTCGCCGGGACATGGTGCTTATAGGCGCCGGCGCCGACGAAGAACGGCACCGAGGTGGCCGCGACGTTCTTCGCCGCCATGCGGCCCATGATGCGCTCGACCTCGAGCTCGCCCTTGGCGCGCGGCAGGTCGAGCGGCTCGGTCAGCAGCTTGCCGGCGGGGACGTCGCTGAACAGCTCGTCGACGCCGGAGACGCCGATGCGCGCGAGCATATCCTCGCGGTCGGTGTCGGTCAGGGGCAAATAGCGCATCGGATTTCCTTGAATGGCGTCATGCCCGGGGCCTGGCCCGAGCATCGCGTGAACCAGCGTCTTCGTCGTCTCAGAGCGACTTCACGTAATCCTGGTACTCGGCCTCGCTCATCAGGCCGTCGAGCTCGGCGGCATCCGTGAGCTTGATCTTGAGGAACCAGCCCTTGCCGGCCGGATCCTCGTTGACGGTGCCGGGCGCCGCCTCGAGCTCGTTATTGACGGCGACGACCTCGCCCGAGACCGGGGCATAGACCTCGGAGGCCGCCTTGACGCTCTCGACCACCGCGGCCTCGCCGCCCTTGCTCAGAGCCTTGCCGATCGACGGCAGCTCGACGAAGACGACGTCGCCGAGCTGGCCCTGGGCGTAGTCGGAGATGCCGACCGTGCCGGTATCGCCTTCGATGCGGATGTACTCGTGGTCCTTGGTGTAACGGGTCTCGGACATGGTCTCTCTCCGGAAGGGAAGGATAAGGGATCAGCGCTTGTAGCGATTGGGCACGAACGGCATCGGCGCGACGGTCGCCGGCAGCGGCTTGCCGCGCACGATCAGGTCAAGCTTCGTGCCCGGCGTGGAATGGGCCTTGGCGACATAGCCCATGGCGCAAGGGGCATTCAGCGTGGGGCCGAAGCCGCCGGAGGTGACCTTGCCGACAATCTCGCCTTCGGGCGTCGCGATCTCGGCGCCCTCGCGGGCCGGAGCGCGGCCCTCCGGCAGCAGGCCGACACGGACGCGGGAGACGCCGTCGGTGAGCTCGCGCTGGATGCGGGCGGCTCCGGGGAAACCGCCCTCCTCCCGCCGGCGCTTCTGGATCGACCAGGTCAGCGCCGCCTCGACCGGCGAGGTCGTGGTGTCGATATCGTGGCCGTAGAGGCACAAGCCCGCCTCCAGCCGCAGCGAATCGCGGGCGCCGAGGCCGATCGGCTTGACCCGGGAATCGAGCAGCAGCGCGTCCCAGATCTCGCCGATCCTGGACGCGGCGGCCGAAATCTCGTAGCCGTCCTCGCCGGTATAGCCGGAGCGGCTGAGATTGGCCTTCACGCCACCGACCTTCATGGTGCGCGCGGTCATGAAACCCATCTCGGCGGCTTCGGGCGCGAGAACGGCGAGCGCCTCGGCCGCGGCCGGGCCCTGAAGGGCGATGAGGCCGCGATGCTCGGCCTTGATCAGCTTCACATTGGCCGGCAGCCGCGCCTCGATATGGGCGTAGTCGGCAATCTTGCAGGCGGCGTTGACGACGAGCAGGAGCGCGCCGTCTTCCTCGGGATCGAGCGAGCGCGTCACCATCAGGTCGTCGAGGATACCGCCCTCCTCGTCGAGAAGCTGCGAATAGCGCTGCTTGCCTGGCGCGAGGTTGACGATGTCGGCGGGAATCAATGCCTCGAGCGCACGCGCCGTGGTCTCGTGATCGGAGCCGATCAGGAAGGCCTGGCCCATATGCGAGACGTCAAAGAGCCCGGCCTTCTCGCGCGTCCAGTTATGCTCGGTCAGGATGCCGCTCGGATATTGCACCGGCATGTCGTAGCCGGCGAAGGGCACCATGCGGGCGCCGAGCGCGACGTGACGGGAATGTAGCGGGGTCTTCAGCAGCGCTTCCGCGCTTGCGGCATCAGCTTCGGCTGCCTCGGCTGCCATGGTATCCCCTTCCAGAATCGAGCGCAGACCCCGGACGACGATCGTCCGGAGCGCGCCCCCTCTGTCTCGGGACCTGAGAGATTTCCCCACCCGGCCGAAGCCAGGCGGGTTACACCCGTCGGTGGGCGAGCCTTATGAGCCCGCCGCTTTCCAGAGCGCCAATTCCCACGCGGTCCTTTTGCCTGAGCGTTTCCGGGGCGGTTGCGCCTTCGGCGCCGGGCCCGGACAAGTCCGGCCCCGGTCTCTCCCGCGGGGATGATGCGGCTGTGAGCACAGATACAAGAGACGGGAGCCCAGTCAACCGGGCTGCCGCCTTAGTTCACGGCAATCGCCGCTCGTTTTGCGCCAGCGCTGACGCGCCAGCGCCGAACCATCAGCGCCGGCGCGAGCGCGCGGGCGTCGCGGCGCCGCCCTGCCCGAGGCCGACGATGATCTCGACATCGCCACGCCCCGGTGGCACGACGATGTCGTCCTCGACATGGGTGAAGTCAGTACCGCCCTGGCCGGCCGCGAGCGTGCCGCCGACGCGGCCCGAGCGCCGGGCGACGACGGTGTCGCCGCGCAGGACCTGGGTGTTGAGCGTCGCCGAATAGGCGCCGGCGCCGCCGGCCGGGCCGAGCAGGACGCGGCCCTCGACGCCGACCTTGAGACGGAAGCCGCCGCCGGGGCCGGTCGGCGTGCATTCGCGCGCGACATTGAGGATCGAGATCTGGTGACGCAGGCTCGCGCTATCGGTACCGGACTGGGCGCGGATCGCGGCGCCGCCATCGGCGACGATCACCTGTGGGCAGACGAAATCCTGATCCTGATCGTCATCCTTCGGCAATTGGTCGGGCGCCGGAGCCGAGGTCGACTGGAACATCAGGACGTTCATCGTCCTCTGCAATCCGCTCGGCTCTCCGGAGGAGGAGCTCGAGGAACCACAACCGGCAAGGGCGAGGCAGAGCAAGGAAGCGGCCAGCAGGTAGGGCCGGCGGGTCGTCACGTCATTCACGGCAAGCTCTCCACGCCGGGACCGAAGCCGGACAGCGAGACGGGAATGCCTACGCCCTCTTCCGGGGTTTGGAATACGATGAATGTGGCGTTTTTGCCGCCCTTGAGCTGGTTCATCAGGGTGTCGTCCATCACCACCTCGGCGACGCAGCCGGTCGTCAGGCAGCGCACGAAGCCGGCGCGGCCGATATCCTTGTCGTCGATCTTGAGGCCGAGGCCCGAGGGCAGCAGCACCCCGAGCGGCGCGACCACGCGCAGGAGCCTGCTCTTCTGATCGGCCGTCTTCAGCACGATGACCAGCAAGGTGAGGTTCGGCCGGTCCTCGGCCGCGACATTCTGCACCAGCGCGCATTGCTCGGTCTTCGCACCGGGCGGCACCTCGCAGCGCAGCTGCCAGTCGCCATGGGTCGCCTTCACCGCGCCTTGCGCGAAGGCTCCGGAAGCCAGACAGGCGCCCGCGACCGCCAGCACAGCCGCGACGACTGGTCGGATGATCTTGCCCATCCCCGCGAATCCTCCAAACCGGCAATCAGCGCCGGACACATGCCCCCAAGCACGCCTGCGTTGGGACCATGCAGGCCTTGTCCTGTCAAGGCGATAGCCGCCTGTGGATACATTCGCGCGGGCGCAAGGCCTCGCGCGATTATGCCGCACGGCATGCGCGGAAGGCTCGCATTGCCCCTCTGGCGTTGGCGTGATCTTTGATTTATCGCAATGCCGAACAACGAGGCAGGCCGAAAGGCCGCGCCTCGTCGCGCGTGGCCGTCGGTTGAAGAAGGACGACGGTCACGACGGGTGTCACAGGAGCTATGTCGGACCGATGCGATTTCTGAGCAGGACCCTTGCAACCGTGGCCGCTGCGGCCCTTGCCGTCGGCGCGGCATCGCTCCTTCCCGAAAGCGCGTTTGCCGGAACCGGCATGCCGAGCGACTGGCAGATCAACCTGCAGGGCGCCGCGACCCCGGTCATGGAGTACATCCACTGGTTCCATGACTGGCTGAACGTCATCATCTTCATCATCTCGCTCTTCGTGCTGGGCCTGCTGATCTACGTGGCCTGGAAGTTCAACGAGAAGGCCAACCCGGTCCCCTCGAAGACCACGCATCACGCGCTGCTCGAAGTGGCCTGGACGGTGATCCCGGTCCTCATCCTCGTCGTCATCGCCATTCCCTCCTTCCGCCTGCTCAAGCTCCAGCTCGAGATCCCGCAGGCCGATCTCACCGTGAAGGTGACCGGCAAGCAGTGGTACTGGTCCTACGAGTACCCGCAGGATGGCGGCGCCGCCTTCGGCTTCGATTCGCTGATGCTCGACGAGAAGCAGCGCGCCGAGGCGATCTCGAGCAACAAGATCGCCGCCGCCGAGGCGCCGCGCCTGCTCGCCGTCGACAACGAGGCCGTGGTCCCGGTCGGCAAGATCGTGCGCATCCAGGTCACCGGCGCCGACGTGATCCACAAGTTCACCGTCCCGTCCTTCGGCATCAAGATCGACGCGATCCCGGGCCGCCTGAACGAGACCTGGTTCAAGGCCGAGCGCGAGGGCATCTACTATGGCCAGTGCTCGTTCATCTGCGGCCAGAACCACGCTTTCATGCCGATCGCGTTCCGTGTCGTGAGCGCCGAGCGCTACGCCGCCTGGCTCGCCGAATCGAAGCAGAAATTCGCCAATGCGGGCGATGCGACCAACAAGGTCGCCGCCTCGGCGCAGTGAACAGAACCCGACAGAACGAACTCTAGCGATTGATTTCGCACGAGGAGACGAAAGCTATGGCAACCGCGGCTCACGCTGACGCTCACGGGCACGACGACGCCCACGCCCACGACCATCCGACCGGGTGGCGTCGCTGGCTGCTGTCGACCAACCACAAGGATATCGGGACGCTCTACCTGGTGTTCTCGATCATGGCCGGCCTGGTCGGCGGCTTCCTCTCGATCATGATGCGCATCGAGCTGCAGCAGCCCGGCCTCCAGATCTTCGCCAACGGCCAGAGCTACAACGTCTTCGTCACCGGCCACGGCCTGATCATGATCTTCTTCATGGTCATGCCCGCCGTCATCGGCGGCTTCGGCAACTGGTTCGTGCCGCTGATGATCGGCGCGCCGGACATGGCCTTCCCGCGCATGAACAACATCTCGTTCTGGCTGACGGTGGCCGGCTTCGTGCTGCTGGTCATCTCGATGTTCGTCGAGGGTGCACCGGGCGCACATGGCGTCGGCACGGGCTGGACGATCTATCCGCCATTCTCGTCAGCGGGCCACCCGGGCCCCTCGGTCGATTTCGGTATCCTGTCGCTTCACCTCGCGGGCGCGGCCTCGATCCTGGGCGCGATCAACTTCATCACCACGATCCTGAACATGCGCGCGCCTGGCATGACCATGCACAAGATGCCGCTGTTCGCCTGGGGCGTGCTCGTCACCGCCTTCCTGCTGCTGCTGGCGCTGCCGGTCCTCGCCGGCGCGATCACCATGCTGCTGACCGACCGCAATTTCGGCACGACCTTCTATGATCCGGCCGGCGGCGGCGACCCGATCCTGTACCAGCACCTGTTCTGGTTCTTCGGCCACCCCGAAGTGTACATCATGATCCTGCCGGCCTTCGGCATCGTCAGCCACATCATCTCGACCTTCTCGAAGAAGCCGATCTTCGGCTATCTCGGCATGGCCTACGCCATGGTCGCGATCGGCGTCGTCGGCTTCATCGTGTGGGCGCACCACATGTACACCGCCGGTCTCTCGCTCAACACGCAGCGCTATTTCGTGTTCGCGACGATGGTCATCGCGGTGCCGACCGGCATCAAGATCTTCTCCTGGATCGCGACGATGTGGGGCGGCTCGATCCGCTTCACCGCGCCGATGCTCTGGGCCGTCGGCTTTATCTTCCTGTTCACGGTCGGTGGCGTCACCGGCGTCGTCCTCGCCAACGCGGGCGTCGATCGCTCGCTGCACGCGACCTATTACGTCGTGGCCCATTTCCACTACGTGCTGTCGCTCGGCGCCGTGTTCGGCATCTTCGCCGGCTTCTACTACTGGTTCCCGAAAATGTCGGGCTACATGATCCCGGACTGGATCGGCCGCCTGCATTTCTGGGTCGCGTTCATCGGCGCCAACCTGCTGTTCTTCCCGCAGCACTTCCTCGGCCTGGCCGGCATGCCGCGGCACTATGTCGACTACCCGGATGCCTTCCATCACTGGCACATGGTCTCGTCGATCGGCTCCTACATCTTCGCCTTCGGCCTGCTGATCTTCTTCTACGGCGTCTTCGTCGCCTTCACGAAGAAGGAGCTCGCCGGCGACAATCCGTGGGGCGAAGGCGCGACGACGCTGGAATGGACCCTGTCCTCGCCGCCGCCCTTCCACCAGTTCGAGACCCTGCCGCGCATCACCGGCTCGGACCACTGAGACAGATCTCCCGGCGGCGGGCTCCTCGCCCGCCGCCGCCTCTCTCCCGAGGGCCTCGCACGAGGCCTTCCGGTGACAGGCGGCCAGCCCGCATCGTTCAACCGGCCCGGATCGGGCCGCCGACGGAAGTGAAACGACGAGACCAATGTCCGCTGCCCTAGACAGGTTCGATCCCCGCTCAGACGGCGTCGCGCTGACCTCCACCGGCGAGGCGGGCGATTTCTTCGAGCTGCTCAAGCCGCGGGTGATGTTCCTCGTCGTCGTCACCGCGCTGACCGGCATGGCGACGGCGCCGGGCTCGGTGCATCCGGTGATCGGGCTCGCCTCGCTGCTGGCGATCGCGGTCGGCGCCGGTGCGTCGGGCTGCCTCAACATGTGGTACGACGCCGATATCGACGCGGTGATGACGCGGACCGCGAAGCGGCCGATCCCGTCCGGGCGGATCCTGCCCTCCGAGGCGCTCGCCTTCGGCCTGACGCTGTCGATCGGCTCCGTGCTCGTACTCGGCCTCGTCGCCAACCTGCCCGCAGCGGCGATGCTGGCCTTCACCATCTTCTTCTATGCCGTCGTCTACTCGATGTGGCTGAAGCGCTGGACCCCGCAGAACATCGTCATCGGCGGCGCGGCCGGCGCCTTCCCGCCGATCATCGGCGAGGCGGTCGTCACCGGCGAGTTCGGCCTGCGCTCGCTCGTGCTCTGCGCCATCATCTTCCTGTGGACGCCGCCGCATTTCTGGGCGCTGGCCCTGGTCAAGTCGGCCGACTATGCCCGCGCCGGCATTCCGATGATGCCGAATGTCGCCGGCCCCGCCGCGACGCGCCGCCAGATCGTCCTCTATTCGCTGATCATGGCCCCGGTCGCCGTGCTGCCCGCGCTGATGGGCTTCGGCGGCCTGATCTATCTTGTCGTCTCGGTAGTGACCGGGCTGGCGATGATCGGGCTTTCGCTGCGCGTCCTGCGCGTCACCGAAGGCGAGGCCGCGACCAAGGCCTGCTATGCCCTGTTCGGCTTCTCGATCCTCTATCTCTTCCTGCTCTTTGCCGTGCTGCTGGCGGAGAATGCGTTCGGCCTGATGTGGGCGCTGCCGAAGGTGATCGGATGAGCGGCAAGGACCAGCGCCCGACACCCCCGGCCTTCTCGCCGGAGGACATGGCGCGGCGGCGCCGCCGCTCGGTCGCGCTCGCGCTCGTGCTCGGCGCGCTCGTGGTGTTCTTCTTCGTGGTGACGCTGGTGAAGACCGGCCCCGCCATCCTCAACAGGCCGCTGTGATGAGCGCGATTTCCAGCAAGGACCAGGCCGTCAGGGCCAAGCGCACGGCGCTGATCTGCGCTGGCGTCGCCATGGGCATGACCGGGCTCGCCTTCGCCGCGGTGCCACTCTACGACCTGTTCTGCAAGGCGACCGGCTTCGGCGGCACGCCGCTGGTCGGCACGGCCGCGACCGGCACGGTCCTCGACCGCAAGATGACGGTGAGCTTCGACGCCAATGTCGCGCCGAGCCTGGGCTGGCGCTTCGAGCCGGAGGCGCGGGACATCACCTTCCGCATCGGCCAGACGCAGACCGTCTTCTACAAGATCACCAACACGAGCAACCGGGCCTCGACCGGCATCGCGACCTTCAACGTCACGCCGACGCAGGCCGCGGCCTATTTCGTCAAGATCCAGTGCTTCTGCTTCACCGAGCACACGTTGCAGCCGGGCGAGAGCATGGAGGCGCCGGTGGTGTTCTATGTCGATCCCGAGATCGCCCAGAACCGCGATCTCAACGGCGTCAATTCACTGACATTGTCCTACACGTACTTTCCCTCCAAGAACGGCCAGCCGGTCGCGGAGAGCAAGGGTGACGCGGGCAATTCGAACTTATAAGAGCTGCACCAGCACCAAGCGCTGAGCAGCAGAGTCGGACGCGGAGACAGAGCAAGATGGCCGGGGCCCATACGAAGCACCACGACTACCACCTCGTCGATCCGAGCCCGTGGCCGATCATCGGCGCGACCAGCGCGACGATCATGGCGATCGGCGCGGTGATGTGGATGAAGGCGCTGCTGATCGGCGGCATGAAGCTCGGCCCCCTGGTGTTCTTCGCCGGCCTGCTCGGCGTGCTCTACACCATGCTGTCCTGGTGGATGGACGTGGTGCGCGAAGCCCAGAGCGAGGGCCACCATACCCGCGTCGTCCAGCTGCATCACCGCTACGGCATGCTGATGTTCATCGCCTCCGAGGTGATGTTCTTCGTCGCCTGGTTCTGGGCTTATTTCGACGCCAGCCTGTTCAGCTACGAGCCGATCAACTTCCTGCGCCATGACTTCACCGGCGGTGTCTGGCCGCCGAAGGGCATCCAGACCTTCGATCCCTGGCACCTGCCGCTGCTCAACACGCTGATCCTGCTGACCTCCGGCACGACAGTGACCTGGGCGCATTACGCGCTGATCCAGGGCGACCGCGCCGGCCTCAAGCAGGCGCTGTGGCTGACCGTGATCCTCGGCATCCTGTTCACACTGTGCCAGGCCTACGAGTACTCGCACGCGGCCTTCGCCTTCAGCGGCCATATCTATGGCGCGACCTTCTTCATGGCGACCGGCTTCCACGGCGCGCATGTCATCATCGGCACGATCTTCCTGGCGGTCTGCCTGTACCGGGTCTATCTCGGCCACTTCAAGCCGGACCAGCATCTCGGCTTCGAGTTCGCCGCCTGGTACTGGCACTTCGTCGACGTGGTCTGGCTGTTCCTGTTCGCTGCGATCTACGTCTGGGGCGCCGGCAGCGGCGTCGCCGCCGGTCACTAAGCCGGCCGCCGCAGCATTGCCTTCGAAAGGCGGCCGAAAGGCCGCCTTTCACGTTTGAGGAGACCCAGCATGTCCGATTGGCACGGGATTTCGCCCTCCCCCTATTCGACCGGGCTCGCCGGCCGCTGCCCGCGCTGCGGCGAGGGCCAGCTCTTCGACGGCTTCCTGAAAGTCCGCCCGCGCTGCTCGGCCTGCGGGCTCGACTTCAAATTCGCCGATTCGGCCGATGGGCCGGCAGTGTTCATCATGCTGATCGCAGGCTTCGTCGTCCTTGGCCTCGCGCTCTATGTCGAGATCGCCTACGAGCCCCCGATCTGGCTGCATCTGGTGATGTGGCTGCCGCTGGCGGTGATCGTCTGCCTCGCGCTGCTGCGCCCCATGAAAGGGCTCGCGGTTGCGCTGCAATATGCCAACAAGGCCGAAGAAGGCAGGCTGAAGAAGTGAGCGCGACGACAACGAGCCCGGCGCGGCCGCACCTGCTGCTGCCGGCCATCCTGACCATTGCGGGAACATTGGTGCTGTGCACGCTCGGCATCTGGCAGCTCGAGCGCATGGGCGAGAAACACGCCTTCATCGGGCGGCTGACCTCGCAGGCGACGGGCGAGCCGGCGCCGATGCCGGCCTCGTCGAGCTGGGCCACGCTGGACCCCGCCAGGCTCGACCTCACCCGCGTCAGCGCCAATGGCAGCTTCGTGGACGGCCCCTTCGCCGGAGTGCGCACGACGATCGCGGCCGGCCCGCCCGGCTCGCGCCAGCTTTCCGGCTTCGGCCGCTGGATCTTCCAGGGCTTCAAATTGGAAGATGGCGGCACGATCCTGGTCAATCGTGGCTTCGTGCCCGAGGCCCGGCTCGGCGAGATCAAGCCCGCATCCGGCCCGGCCAGGATCACCGGCTTCCTGCGCGCGCCCGAATCGCGCGGCAGCTTCACGCCGGACGACATTCCGGCAAATCGCGAGTTCTACACGCGCGATCCCGCCGCAATAGCCGCCGCGCTCAACCTGCCGCCGGCGCCCTTCTACCTGGAGGCCGAGCGCCAGGGCGACGGCATGACGCCGCCGGCCGGCGTCGACGTGAAGGAGCTGATCGAGCGTATTCCGGATAATCACCTGCAATATGCATTGACCTGGTTCGGGCTGGCGCTGACCCTGATCGGCGTGTTCACCGCCTTCGCCTGGCAGGGGCGGCGCAAGGTGACGGCGGCTGACGCGCCGTAAAATTTTGCCGAAAGCCGCCGCCGGGCCTATAGCAACAGACATCATCACCGAGAGCGACGCCGTGCTGCATGTGTCCACCCGGGGAGAAGCGTCTCCCCTCGCCTTCTCCGATGCGCTTCTGGCCGGGCTTGCCCGCGATGGCGGGCTCTATGTGCCGAAAGCCTGGCCGCGGATCGACGAGCAGGAGATCGCGGGCTTCGCCGGGCGCAGCTATGCCGAGGTCGCCGAGCGCATCATCGGCGCGCTGGCCGATGACGATGTCGAAGGCAAGGCGCTCGGAGAGATGATCCGCGAGGCCTATGCCGGTTTCCGGCACCCGGCCGTGTGCCCGCTGACGCAGATCGGTGACAATCTCTTCGTGCTCGAGCTCTTCCACGGCCCGACGCTCGCCTTCAAGGACGTGGCGATGCAGCTGCTCGGGCGGCTGATGGACCATGTGCTGGCGCTGCGCGGCGAGCGCGCCACGATTGTCGGCGCGACCTCCGGTGATACCGGCGGCGCCGCGATCGACGCCTTCAAGGGGCTCGAGCGCGTCGACATGTTCATCCTCTACCCGCAAGGCCGCGTCTCCGACGTGCAGCGCCGGCAGATGACGACGGTCGATGCGCCGAATGTCCACGCGATCGCGATCGAGGGCACGTTCGACGATTGCCAGAACCTGGTGAAGGCGATGTTCAACCATCATGCCTTCCGCGACGAGCTCGGCCTCTCAGGCGTGAACTCGATCAACTGGGCCCGCATCGCGGCGCAGGTGGTCTACTACTTCACCGCTGCGGTCTCGCTCGGCGCGCCGGCGCGCAAGATCTCCTTCGCGGTGCCGACCGGCAATTTCGGCGATGTGCTCGCCGGCTGGGTCGCCAAGCGGATGGGGCTGCCGATCGAGCGGCTGATGATCGGCACCAACAGCAACGATATCCTGACCCGCACGCTGCAGAGCGGCGCCTATGAGATGCGCGGCGTCGAGGCGACCACCTCCCCCTCGATGGATATCCAGATCTCCTCGAATTTCGAACGGCTGCTGTTCGAGGTGCATGAGCGCGACGGCGCCGCCGTCCGCCGGCTGATGCAATCGCTGCAGCAATCCGGGCATTTCGAGATCGCGCCCGAGCCGCTGGCGCGCATCCGCGCCGAATTCGACGCGACCGCGGTATCCGAGGCCGAGACCGCCGCCGAGATCGGCCAGAGCTGGCGCGAGGCCGGCTATCTGCTCGATCCGCACAGCGCGATCGGCGTCGTCGCGGCGCGGCGGGGATTGAAGCTCGATCCGGCGACGCCGGTCGTGGTGCTCGGCACCGCGCATCCCGCCAAGTTCCCGGCGGCCGTCGAGGCGGCGAGCGGCGTCGTGCCGACACTGCCGGCCCATTTGGCCGACCTGATGGAGCGCGAGGAGCGCGTGACCGTGCTGCCGAACGACCAGGGCCAGATCGAAGCCTTCATCCGCCAGAATGCCCGCGCCGTCCGGGGGGCAGCGGCATGACCGCCAAGGGGCCAGCCGAGGCGGCGGATGTCGCTGCCCAGGCCTCGCGGCCCTTGGGCGCGCATGATCCCGATGTCGGCCTGACGGTGCTGCCATCCGGCCTGCGCATCGTCTCGCAGCACATGGACCATGCGGCGACGGTCTCGCTCGGCATCTGGATCGGCGCCGGCGCGCGCGACGAGCTGCCGCATGAGCACGGGCTCGCCCATCTGCTCGAGCATATGGCCTTCAAGGGCACGGCGCGGCGCAGCGCCCGCCAGATCGCCGAGGAGATCGAGAGCGCCGGTGGCGATCTCAATGCCGCGACCAGCGTCGAATATACCTGCTACACCGCGCGTGTGCTCGGCCAGGACCTGCCGCTGGCGGTCGACATTCTCTCCGATATCCTCACCGCTCCGTCGCTGACCGACGAGGAACTCGCCCGCGAGAAGGGCGTGATCCTGCAGGAGATCGGCGCCGTGCAGGATACGCCGGACGACCTGGTCTATGACCGCTTCCTGCAGGCCGCCTTCCCCGACCAGCCGCTCGGCCGGCCGATCCTGGGCACGGCGAAGACGGTGAAGAGCTTCACGCCGGCGGCGATCCGCGCCTATCTCGCCCGCAACTACCATGCGGGGAACATGGTGCTGGCGGCCTCGGGCGCGGTCGATCACGACCAGCTCGTCGCTCTGGCGCAGGAGCGGCTCGCCAGCCTGCCCGCCATCCCGCAATCGGTGCCCGAGCGCGAGAGCGGGCATTATCGCGGCGGCGAGGCACGGATCGAGGGCGACGAGGAGCAGGTGCATCTCGTGCTCGGCTTCCCCGGCCTGCCCTTCCGCGACGGCGCGCATTACCCGCTGCAGATCTTCTCCTCGGTGCTCGGCGGCGGCCTGTCGTCGCGGCTGTTCCAGGAGGTGCGCGAGCAACGTGGCCTCGCCTATTCGATCGACGCCTTCCACTGGCCTTTCTCCGATTGCGGCGTCTTCGGCATCAGCGCCGGCACCGCGCCGGAGGATGTCGGCGAACTGGTCGAGGTCGCGCTCGATTGCCTGCGCCAGGCCGCCGCCGACGTGACCGAGGCGGAAGTGGCCCGTGCGCGCGCCCAGATGAAGGTCGGGCTCCTGGCCTCGCTCGAAAGCCCCGGCGGCAAGCTGGAGCAAATGGCGCGGCAGGTGCTGGTCTTCGGCCGTGCCATCCCACGCGAGGAACTGGCGCAACGGCTCGATGCGGTGACGCTCGAAGACGTCCGCGCCGCCGGGCGCTCGCTGCTCGGCCAGGAACCGACCATCGCCGCGGTCGGGCCGCTCGACGGCCTGCCGCCGGCCGAATGGCTGCGGCAGACGGTGCGGCTGGAGGCTTGACCGGAATGGCGCTGTTCCGCTTCTCGACCGATCCTCCAACACGCCCGCTGATCCGCACGCCGAACCTGATCCTGCGTGCGCCGCAGGCAACCGACTATGCTGCCTGGGCCGTGCTGCGGATGGAGAGCCGCGAGTTCCTCACCCCGTGGGAGCCGGTCTGGAACGAGGACGACCTGACGCGCGCCTCGTTCCGCCTCAGGGTCAAGCGCGCCGCCCGCGAGATCGCCACCGACGAAGCCTATTCGCTCTTCATTCTCGATGCGCAGTCGGACGCGCTGCTCGGCGGGCTGACGCTCGGGCTGGTCAGGCGCGGCGTCGCCCAGGCCTGCACGCTCGGTTATTGGATGGGCCAGCGCCATGCCGGCAAGGGCCATATGACGGAAGCCGTGCGCGGCGCCCTGCGCTTCGCCTTTTCCGATCTCGCCCTTCACCGGGTCGAGGCCGCCTGCCTGCCGAACAACGATCCGTCGCGGCGATTGCTCGAACGGGTCGGCTTCCGGCGCGAGGGCGAGGCGCGGGCCTATTTGCGCATCAACGGCCATTGGGCCGACCACCTGCTCTACGGCATCCTCTCGAGCGACCGGCTGTCCAGTGAAGGCGATGCTGGCGCGCGATGATCCACAGCGCCCCACCCCTGCCTTGCCCTCGCCATGAGCGGTCGGTACGACTGATGGTTCACAGCTGTATTGTTGCGTTCCATCCTATCTTCGAGCTGCGCTTGTCCCTCTTCGACCGACTTCTCCGGGCTGGCCTCGCCGTCATCTGCCTTGCGCTTCTGCTCCCGCTGAGCTTCGCCTCCCCGGCGGGCGCGGTCGAGGCCGTGCGCGTGCCGGTCGATGCGCCGGTCATCGACCTGACCCATGTGGTCGAGCGCAACAAATCGGATGGCGACGTCATCCAGATCTCGACCGCGCCCGGCGCGGACGGAATCGTGCGCCGCATCGCGGTCAGGGCACGCGAATCGGGTGCACGGCCGGACTGGATCGTGTTCGCGCTGACCAATGATTCGGACGAGCAGATCGACCGGCTGCTGGTTGCGCCCTTTCACAGGCTGATCGGCTCCGGCGTGGTCTGGCCGGATCTCGGCGACACCCGCATCGAGGCGATCACGGCCAGCCAGGGCCTCAGGCCCGAGCGCGAGGAATCCCCCGATGCCGATGTCTTCCTGATCACGCTCGATCCCGGCACGACCGTCACCTTCGTCGCCGAGCTGAAATCGCCGAACCTGCCGCAGCTCTACCTGTTCGAGCAGGAGGCCTATCGCCAGAAGACCAACGGGCTGACGCTCTACAAGGGCATCATCATCGGCATTGCCGGCCTGCTGGCGCTGTTCCTGACTATCATCTTCGTGGTCAAGGGCGCGGTGATCTTCCCGGCCGCGGCCGCCCTGGCCTGGGCCGTGCTCGCCTATGCCGGGCTCGATTTCGGCTTCTTCCAGCGCATCTTCCCGCTGACGCCGGCCATCGAGCGCATCTATCGCGCCGGCGCCGAGGTGGTGCTGGCGGCGACGCTGCTCGTCTTCCTCTTCGCCTATCTCAACCTGTCGCGCTGGCATGTGCGCTACAGCCACGTCACCATCGTCTGGATCCTCGGGCTGATCGGGCTTGTCGGCCTTGCCGTGTTCGACGCGCCGATGGCGTCCGGCATCGCGCGCATCTCGATCGCGGCGGTCGCCGCCGTCGGCTTCGTGCTGATCCTGCATCTCGCCACCCATGGCTATGAGCGGGCGGTGATGCTGATCCCGACCTGGTTCCTGCTGGCGATCTGGGTGACCGCGGCCGGCTTCACCGTGACCGGCCAGTTCTCGCGGGACCTCGTCGCGCCGGCGCTGGTCGGCGGGCTCGTGCTGATCGTGCTGCTGATCGGCTTCACCGTGATCCAGCACGCCTTTGCCGGCGGCGCCCTGGCGCAGGGACTGGTCTCCGACACCGAGCGGCGGGCGCTGGCCCTTTCCGGTTCCGGCGATCTCGTCTTCGACTGGGATGTCTCGGCCGACAAGATCTTCGTCTCGCCGCAGACCGAAGTGCTGCTCGGCCTGCCGCGCGGTGCGCTCGAAGGCTCGGCCGCACG
The DNA here is from genome assembly GCF_004341515.1 of Allobosea sp. BK604. Lineage (GTDB taxonomy): Bacteria > Pseudomonadota > Alphaproteobacteria > Rhizobiales > Beijerinckiaceae > Allobosea. The sequence continues at coordinate 15,250 of NZ_SLZF01000014.1, read as the reverse complement.
CTGGCTCGAATACATGCATGTCGGCGATCGCGACCGCTACAAGGTCACGCTCGACGCCGTGCTGGAGCAGCGCCGCGGCAAGCTGCAGCTCGATTTCCGCCTGCGCGCCTCGAACGGCACCTATCACTGGTTCAACCTCAAGGCCCGGCCGGTGATCGGCTCAAACGGCGAGGTCATCCGCGTGATCGGCACGCTCGCCGACGTCACCGAGCAGCGCACGGCGCAGGAGCGGCTGCTGCACGATGCGGTGCATGACAACCTGACCGGCCTGCCCAACCGCAAGCTGTTCCAGGATCGTCTCGGCGCCGTCTTCGGCTTCGTGCGCGCCGATGACAGCATCCGCCCGACCGTGATCGTGATCGATATCGACCGCTTCAAGCAGGTCAACGAATCCGTCGGCTTCTCGGCCGGCGATTCGATCCTGCTGACGCTGGCGCGCCGGCTCGGCCGGCTGCTGCGGGCGCAGGACACGCTCGCCCGCATCGGCGGCGACACGTTTGCGATGATCCTGGTCTCCGAGCGTGACCCCGAGCGCATCCTGGCGCTGGCCGAGCTTGTGCGCCGCGCCGTCTCGACGCCGGTGACCTTTGCCGAGCGCGAGATTTTCCTCACGCCCTCGATCGGCCTTGCCCTGTTCGACGCCACGCCGGCGGCGCGCAAGGACGACGCGCTGAAGAATGCCGAGCTCGCCATGGCCCATGCCAAGCGCCAGGGTGGCAACAAGATCGAGGTCTTCGTGCCGGCGATGCGGACCGACCGCAATGACCGGCTCGCGCTGGAAAGCGACCTGCGCCGGGCGATCGAGCGCGGCGAGATCCAGGTGATGTACCAGCCGATCGTCCGGCTGGAGGACCGCACCATCGCCGGGTTCGAGGCGCTGGTGCGCTGGGACCACCCGCGCGAGGGCCGGCTGCTGCCGCAGGATTTCCTCGCCATTGCCGAGGAAACCGGGCTGATCGTCGATCTCGGCGTCTACGTGATGGACCGCACGGCACGCGAGCTCGCCGCCTGGCAGGCCGCGCTCGAGGTCGACCCGCCGATTTTCGCCAGCGTCAACGTCTCCAGCCGCCAGCTCCTGCGGCACGACCTGCTGCACGACGTGAAGACTGTGCTGGCGCGCCGGCGCGTCCTGCCCGGCACGCTCAAGCTCGAGATCACCGAAAGCCTGGTGATGGAGAACCCGGAATATGCGGCGCAGATGCTCAGCCGCATCCGCGAGCTCGGCGCCGGGCTCTCGCTCGACGATTTCGGCACGGGCTATTCCTCGCTGTCCTACCTGCAGCGCTTCCCGTTCGACACGATCAAGGTCGACCAGAGCTTCGTCAGGCAGATGGGCAACGGCAAGCCGCCGGTGATCCTGCGCTCGATCGTCCAGCTCGCGGCGGACCTGCGCATGGATGTCGTCGCCGAGGGCGCAGAGAGCGAGTCGGATGCGATCGAGCTCTACCAGCTCGGCTGCCAATACGCGCAGGGCTACATTTTCGGCCAGCCGATGACAGCAGCGGAAGCGCGTCGGCTCGTCGGCGCGAGCAGCTCATCGTCGGAAGCGGCGTAGCTCCTTCTCCCCTCGGGGAGAAGCGCTCAGGCGTGCCCCGCCTCGCTCGACAGGAACGCCGGATCGATGCCGATCTTGTGCAGGGCGCGGCTGTATTTCGTGTCGATGCCGTCGTCGAAGAGCAGGTCGTGATCGGCCGCGCAATGCAGCCAGCCATTTGACTGGATTTCGGATTCGAGCTGTCCTGCCGCCCAGCCGGCATAGCCGAGCGCCAGCACTGCATTCTCCGGCCCGGAGCCGATCGCGATGGCGCGGAGAATGTCGAGCGTCGCGGTCAGGCAAATACCGTTGTCGATCGGCAGCGTCGCCGATTCCAGGAAGAAATCGGCGGAGTGCAGCACGAAGCCGCGCTTGGTCTCGACCGGCCCGCCGCGCAGCACCCGCATCTTCTCGGCCTGGCTCGGCAGGCGAATCAGCCCTTCGGATGGGATCACGTCGAGCTGGACGAGCAGGTCCGGGAACTTGGTGTCGGGCGCCGGCTTGTTGACGATGATGCCCATCGCGCCATCCTCGGAATGGGCGCAGACATAGACGACGCTGCGGTTGAAGCGCGAGTCAGCCATGCCCGGCATCGCGATCAGGCATTGCCCGTCGAGATAGCTGCGACCGCTGACACGTTGGCTCGAACCGATCCTCATGCACGCATGCTAATTCATAAACGCCCCGGCTGGAAACCAGGGAAAATGGGTGATGAGCCGAGATCGCGATTGCGCCCCATTCATGCGGCATATCGGCTTTCCACCGCCATGCTTCACATAATCGTTCGCCGATTTGTGAGAGTGTGCTTCGCCTTTGGAACGCCGACCGCGTAGAACTATCCTGTGAAACCGCTCTTGCTCCTGCTCGCCCTCGCCGCTCCGGCGCTGAGCGCTCCTGTCTTGGCGCAGGATGCGGCGGTCTCGCCCTGGTCGAAGAGCTCGCATTCCTCGCTGCGGCTGATCGCCGGGGCGACGGCGCCGTCCGGCAAGCAGCGCGTCGGCGTCCAGATCACGATGTCGCCGGGCTACAAGACCTATTGGCGCAGCCCCGGCGATGCCGGCGTGCCGCCCGTCTTCGACTGGAGCGGCTCTGAGAATGTCGGCGGGCTCGACGTGCGCTGGCCGGCGCCGGAACGCTTCGAGGACGGCAACGGCTATTCGATCGGCTATGTCGGCGAGGTCGTCGTGCCGGTCTCGGTGCAGCCGGTCGATCCGCAGAAGCCTGTGACTCTCGTCCTCGCGCTCGAATATGCCGTCTGCGAGAAGATCTGCATCCCCGCCAAGGGCGAGGCCAGGCTTTGGCTCGAACCCGGCGTCACCTCCGTCTCCTCGCCGCTGCTCGAGAGCTACGAGGCGCGCGTGCCGGCCTCGGTGAAGCTGGGCCAGAAACGCGACAAACTCGCCATCCTCGAGGTGAAGCCGGAGGAGGAGAAGGGCGAGGCGGGCTTGCGCATTCTGCTTCGGACCCCGCCGGAAGGCACGATCGAGGACGTCTTCGTCGAGGGGCCGGGCATGTGGTCCTTCGGCAAGCCCGGCATGACCCCGCAGCCCGATGGCAGCATCTCGGCCTTCGTCAAGATCAACGACCGGCCGAAAGGTGCCTCCGGCCCCACTCCCTTCATCGTGACCGTGCGCGGCAAGCCGGCTGCCGTCGAGACGCGGCTGGAACTCGACATCCCCGTCAGCAAGCCGTAATCGATGGGGCGGGCGGCCGGAACGCCGCAAGCCTCACGGAGAACAGGCAATGACGATCAAGGTGGGTGACAAGCTTCCCCAGGCGACCTTCCGGGTGATGACCCCCGACGGGCCGGCCGCGAGGACGACCGAAGACCTGTTCGCGGGCAAGAAGGTCGTGCTGTTCGCAGTGCCCGGCGCGTTCACGCCGACCTGCCACAAGAACCATTTGCCCGGCTATCTGAACAATGCGGCCGAGATCAAGGCCAAGGGCGTCGATGCGATCATGGTCACAGGCGTCAACGACGTCTTCGTCATGGACGCCTGGTCGAAGGCGACGGGCGGGGCCGGCGTGATCGAGTTCCTCTCGGACGGCAATGCCGATTTCGCCAAGGAGATCGGGCTTTCGCTCGACGGTTCGGGCTTCGGCCTCGGCACGCGCTCGCAGCGCTATTCGATGCTCGTCGAGGACGGCACCGTCAGCGCACTCAATGTCGAGGACGCTCCGGGCAAGGCCGACGTCTCCGGCGCCGAGGCGATGCTGAAGCAGCTCTGAGCAGGCTGCACCGAAATTGGAAAGCCCGCCGGCCCCAGGGGCCGGCGGGCTCTTTTTTATGGACAACCGCAAGTCTGGAAGTCGAAAGCGGTCAGGAGTTTCCCGCTGCCTCAAGCCGGCAGCACGACCACCTTCGTCTTGACCGGCGTGCGGTTATACAGGTGGATCATGTCCTGGCTGAGCAGGCCGACGCAGCCGCTGGTGATGCCGGAGCCGATCGACTCAGGGTCGCTCGACGCATAGATCGTATAGAGCGTGTAGGCGCCATTCTGGTAGAGATGGAGCGTGCGCGCGCCGAGCGGGTTGTCGAGGCCGCCCGGCATGCCGCGAGCGTATTTGGCCGCCTCGGGCTGGCGCTTGATCATCTCCTTGGGCGGTGTCCAGGTCGCCCATTCGGACTTGCGCCCGACATAGGCGTCACCGTTCCAGCGGAAGCCGTCGCGGCCGACATTGGCGCCGTAGCGGGTGGCGTTTCCGTCTTCCTCGATGCGATAGACGTAGTAATTGCCGGGATCGACGATGATCGTGCCCGGCGCTTCCTTGGTCTCGTAGCGCACCGTACGACGGAAATATTTCGGATCGACCTTGGTGACATCGACCCCCGGAATCGGGAATTTCTCCTCGGGCACCGGCCCGTAGACTTTCTCCGCCTCGGCAAGGCTCATGCCGTCGGGCGTCACGCATCCGCCCAGTCCGAGCACGCCGAGACTGGCGGCCGAGCCGACCAGAAACGACCGGCGATTGAAACGCCCCGACCGAAATCCAGGCGAAGCGACCTCGTCCGCCGCGCCAGCACCGGCAATGCCACCGTTCATGATCATGGTTCTAGACTTCCTGTGTCCTACTGCCCAACGAGAGAATACTCCGGCATTCTCGCGCTGAGCGTCTTCCTGAGCTTAGATTGCCGTCACGCGGCCCGGCTGGCAAGCTCTGACCTTCGCTGCGCGGCACTTGCCATGCGCCAGTGGCGATCACGCCGCACTCATCGGGATGCTGGTCTTTGGCACCCCGTGGATGCTGGTGAGACCGGACCGCAGTCGACCCGCTGTGCGATGCGTGGCGCCCGGCCAGGCACGGGCCTCCTCGCGTCAAGCCCGCTGCACGCCCCCCATCTCGCCGCGGCCGAGCCTCCCGCTGCATCGACACTCCCCTGCACAACTTTCCTGATCGATCCGATCGTCCCTTGTCATGAGACAGCCCGCCCGGAGCCGGCTAGCCTCGCAACGCTTTGGGGAGGCTGCCATGTCCGAGATCACCATCCGTCCGCTCGTCGCGAGCGACCGTGCCGCCTGGGCGCCGCTCTGGCAGGGCTACCTGACCTTCTACAAATCGACCCTGCCGCAAGAGATCTACGACCTCACCTTCGCGCGCCTGACCGGCGGGACGGAGCCGATGGGCGGCTTCATCGCCGAGCAGGACGGAAAGGCGGTCGGCATCGTCCATTGGGTCGCGCATCGCACCTGCTGGAGCGCCAAGGATATCTGCTATTTGCAGGATCTCTTCGTCTCGCCCGATATCCGCGGCGGCGGGGCCGGCCGCAAGCTGATCGAGGCCGTCCGGCAAATGGCGCAGGAGAAAGGCTATTATCGCGTCTACTGGCAGACGCACGAGACCAACCTGCAGGCCCAGGAACTCTACGACAAGGTGGCGGAAAAGTCCGGCTTCATCGTCTACCGACAGGCGCTGCCGCAATAGCGGCCGCGAAAGGCACTGCGCCCACCTTTTCTCGCGGCGGCTGCGCCTCGATGCCTGCAGCGCCGTGGGGGTGTCATCATGATGACACGCGGCGCGCGCTAGGCACTCGCCAGCTGAGAGTTGTATTCAGAATACGGATAAGTTCTAGACAAAGCCCGAAATCTTTCAAAGAACGTTCCGGAACGCCTCTTTTTCCGAGGCGCTGCTTCCCGATACCGTACTTTGGTTGACCCGCGCTGCCGAACCGTCGTATGCGATCACGACTGGCCACGCTGGATATTGTTGCCAATGACACCAGTCCGCTTTTCCACGCGTGACCATGCGCCTCGCCATCAATTCGATGCCTGGATCGGTTGGTTCGACAGCGTATTCGACGTCGCAATCGACGAACCCGCCGGCGGTTTCGAAGCGGAAAGCACGACCTGGTCCCTGGACGGTTTCGGCCTCAGCATCGTCGATGCTCCGTCCCTGCGGGCCCTGCGCAGCAAGACGCTGGTGCGCCGCAACCCGGTCGACCATTGGGTAATCACGCTGGGCCAGCACCGGACGACCGGGCAAGGCGGCGACGTCACCCTCGATATTCCGGCCCGCGTGCCTTTCGTCGTGTCGCTGGGCCGCGAGATGATCAGCGACCGGGCCCGCGATACCAGGCTGCAGCTCTATCTGCCGCGTGACACGTTCAGCGAACTCGCACCGGCGCTCGACGCGATGCAGGGGCAGGCGCTCGATACCGCGCTCGGCAAATTGCTCGGCGAGTATATCGCCCTGCTCCAGCGCAATCTGACCGAGCTCGCGCCGGAAGATTTGCCGCGCCTGACCAATGCGATGCGCTCGATGGTGTTCGCCTGCGTCGCGCCATCGGCGGACCATGCCGCACGCGCCGCCAGCCTGATCGACCTGAGCCGTCGCGAGAAGGTGCGGCGGGCCGTGGAGCGGCACCTCCATGCGACGTCGCTCGGCCCGGACACGCTCTGCCGCGAGGTCGGCATGTCGCGCACCCAGCTCTATCGTCTATTGAACGACGACGGCGGCGTCGCGCGCTATATCCAGCGCCGGCGGCTGCTCCAGGCCTATGCGGATCTCTCCAACCCGGCGAATTCTCGCTCCATCACCGAGATCGCCGACGCGCTGTGCTTCCCGGATGCGTCCAGCTTCAGCCGCGCCTTCAAGCATGAGTTCGGCATGACGCCGCGCGATGTGCGCGCGGCCTGGGTCACCGGGCAGCAGCTCACTCCTCCGAACGGGCGCGACGACGTCGCTCCGTATGCGACCCTCAGGGAATGCCTGCGCGACTTCTGAGGCGGCGGCCGGTCCTGAACCCGACGAAGCTCACTCGATCAATTTCTCGGTCTGCCTATCGAATACGCGCAAGCTGCCGGTCTCTGCTCCGAACGCAACGGCGTCGCCGGGCTTGAAGGCGGCGGTCGAGGGGGCACGGGCGACGATGTGGCCGAGAGGCAGGTCCAGCATCACGAATGTCTCCGATCCATGCGGCTCGGCGACCCGGACCTTGCCTTCGATCCGGATCGGGAAATCGTTGCGCCCATCCGCAAGCAAGGTCAGTTCCTGCGGCCTCAGCCCCAGCACGATCGGCCGGCCTGCGCCGATCCCCTGCGGCAGGCCGGCGATGCCGGACAGGTCGACCGCGCCGGCATTGGCTCCCATGTTCAGCCGCCCGCTTTCGCTCGTCGCGTCCAGCATGTTCATCTCTGGCGTGCCGATGAAGCGCGCCGTGAAGATGTCCGCGGGCCGGTTGTAGAGATCCATCGGCGCGCCGACCTGGAGGATGCGGCCTTCGCGCATGACCACGATCCGGTCGGCGAGCGACATCGCCTCGACCTGATCATGCGTGACGAAGACGATCGTGCTGCCGAGCCGCTGATGCAGCTGCTTGATCTCGAGCCGCATCTGCCCCCGCAACTGCGCATCGAGATTGGAGAGGGGCTCGTCGAACAGGAAGGCGACGGGGTCGCGCACCATGGCCCGGCCGATCGCTACCCGTTGCCTCTGGCCGCCCGAGAGCGCGGCCGGGCGGCGCTCGAGATAGGGCTCCAGGCTCAAGGTGCGCGCGGTCTCGAGAATGCGCGCCTGCTTCTCCGCCTTGGACAGCTTGGAGGTGTAGAGCCCGAAGCCGATATTCTGCGCCACAGTGAGATGCGGGTAGATCGCGTAGTTCTGGAAGACCATCGCGATATTGCGATGCTTGGGCTCGTGGTCGTTGACCACCTGCCCGCCGATGCGCAGCGTCCCGCCCGAAATCGCCTCCAGCCCCGCGATCATGCGTAGCGTCGTCGATTTCCCGCAGCCGGAGGGACCGACGAGGACGACGAACTCGCCATCCCCGATCGTCAGGTCGATGCCATGGACGGTGGTGATGTTGCCGTAGCGCTTGACGATCTGTTCGAGCTCGATCCTGGCCATCATCCACCCTTCGCGATGTCCTGGATGCGGCGCTCCAGTTCGTCAGCCGCCACGGCCTGCCGGTCGGCGATCCCGGCGGCGCGCGCCTCGAATCCGGCCAAGGCCGTGCGATAGCTGGCGAGCGCAGCGTCGAGCGCGGCCGGCGCCGGGCCGCCGAGGCGGTCGCGGATCGCGACGAAATGCTCCGGCGAGACCATCCGGGCGAATTCGGCGGCGCCGGCCTTTGGCGCGCGCCCGACATGGCGCTCGAAGGCCGCGGTGAAGGCCGCGTAGCCATCCGTCGGCAGGTCGCCCGCCATGGCGACGACCGCGCGGGCGACATCGGCGGCGATCTCGTGGCCCAGCCGGAACGAGAGCTGCTCGCTGCGCACCAGCCAATCGGCAAGCTCGGTGATGGTGGCGCAGGAGCGGCTGAGATTGACCGCGACCTTCTCCGGATCGATGCGGCCGGCGCGGATCGTGGCGGTCAGCAGGTCGAGGACACGATGGGCGACGTCGAAGGCCTGATAGCCCATCTCGTGGGTCTCGGCCTCGCTGTCGGTCATGTCGGTGAAGGGCGTGTTGTGCATCACGTCGACCACGGCGCGGGAGCGTCCTACGACCTGGCCCGACAGATGGCGCAGATGCTCGAACGGCACCGGATTGCGCTTCTGCGGCATGATCGAGGAGATCTGCACGAAGCCGTTCGGCAGGTAGAGCTGGCCGACCTCGAAGCTCGACCAGAACTGGAAATCCTGAACCGGCCGGCCGAGATGCAGGAAGAGCAGCGAGAGCGCGCTGTAGACCGAGCTCAGATAATCCGTCGCCGCAATGCAGGAATAGGAATTCTGCAGCGGCGCCGCGAAGCCGAGGAGCTCGGCGACGCGTTCCCGGCTGATCGGGAAGCCCGAGGTGGTGATCGCCGCCGCGCCCATCGGGCAGAGGTCGACGATCCCGCGCGCGGCCTCGATCCGTTCCATATCGCGGATCAAGACCTCGATCATCGCCGCGAGATAGTGCCCATGGGTCGTCGGTTGGGCCGGCTGGCCATGGGTATAGGCGACGATCAGCACGTCGCGGTCACGCGTGGCGACCTCGATCAGCGCCGCCAGCAGCTGCCGGCAGGCGGCCAGCAGGCCGTCGATGCGCGGCATCAGGCCGAGCTTGAGGAAGGTATGGTCGATGTCGTTGCGCGAGCGGGCAGTGTGGAGCCGCCCGCCGGTATCGGCGCCGGTGCGGGCCTTGAGCTCGCCCTCCATGTGGAAGAAATAATCCTCGACATCCCCGCCATAGGCGAGCCCGGCGGGATCGATCTCGCGCTCCATCGCCAGGAGCGCGCCGGCGATGGCCGCTCCCTGGGCCGCGTCGAGGATGCCGGTCTCGACCAGCATGACGAGATGGGCGCGGTCGATCCGGCGCAGCGCATCGGCATGGTGATGGCGGGCGCCGTCGAAGAGCGGCCGCAGGACGGTTTCGCGATAGACCGGATCGGGGAAATGCGATCGGTCGTTGGCCTGCAGAAAACCCATGATCTAGCCTTTGACTCCCGCGAGCATGACGCCGCGTACGATGTAGCGCTGGAAGAACAGGAAGATCGCCAGCGTCGGGATGGTGGCGAGCGCCGCCCCCGTCATGATCAGCTCCCACTGGATCGATTGCTCGACCGCGAAGCTGGAGAGGCCGACGGGCAGCGTGTAGAGCGACTGGTCGGTGGTGACGATCAGCGGCCAGAAGAAGGCCGTCCAGTTGCCGAGAAAGGTGAAGATCGCGAGCGCCGAAAGCGCCGGCGTGACCAGCGGCAGCGCCACCTTCCACCAGATCGCGAATTCGTTGAGGCCATCGACCCGGGCCGCCTCGAGGAAGTCGTTCGGCACGGTCTCGAAGAACTGCTTCATCAGGAAGACGCCGAAGGCGGTGATCATGCCGGGGAACATGATGCCCCAGTAGGTATCGATCCAGCCGAGCTTGCTCGCCATCAGGTACCAGGGGATGACCAGCATCTCGGTTGGGATCATCAGCGTCGACAGGATCGCCAGGAAGACCAGGCGACGGCCGGGGAAGTTGAACTTCGCGAGCGTGTAGGCGACGAGGCTGTCGAAGAACAGGCAGGACAGGGTGACGATCGTCGCGATCAGCGTCGAATTGAGGAACCAGCGGGCGAAGCGCCCGTCGGACAGGACCTTGACGTAGTTGGCAAGCGTCGGCTGCTCGGGGATCAGGCGCAGATCGTAGACATGGCCTGCCGATTTCAGCGAGGTCGAGAACATGAAGAGCAGCGGCGTCATCATGACGATGCCGCCGAGGAAGAGGATCGTCCAGGCGATGATCCGGCCGGGCCGGACGGCGCCATAGGCTGGCGGGAGCTTGGCTGCGTCGCTCATCTCAGCGGCTCCTCAGGATCCAGAGCTGGGCCATCGAGATCGAGAACAGGATGGTGAAGAGCACGACGGTCTGAGCCGCGGCATAGCCCATCTGGTAGGAGGAGAAGGCCGTCTGGTAGATCATCAGGACCAGCGGCTTGGTCGAATTCAGCGGACCGCCGGGATCGTTGCTGGTCATGTTGTAGACCTGGTCGAAGATCCTGAGGAAGCCGATCGACGAGAACACGACGAGGAAGACCGTGGTCGGCTTCAGCAGCGGAATGGTGATGCGGGTCAGGATCGCGCCTTCGCCGAGCCCGTCGATCCGCGCCGCCTCGTAATAGCTCGTGGGGATGGCCCGCAGGCCCGCCATGAAGATAATGATCTGGAAGCCGAGATGCGCCCAGATCGCGGTCAGCATGATCGCCGGCAGCGCCTGGTCGATCGAGCGCAGGAAGGGCTGCGCCGGCACGCCGGCGAAGCCGAGGATGCTGTTGATCACGCCGATCGGCGGCGGCTGGTAGAACCAGCGCCAGACCCAGGCCATCGCGGCGGCGGTGGTGAGATAGGGCAGGAAGTAGAGCGCGCGGATCAAGCCGTGCAGGAAGGTCACGCGGTCGAGATAATAGGCGATCGCGAAGGACAGCATGATCGCGATCGGCGTGCCGAAGACCAGATAGGCGAAGGTGTTGCGGAAGACCTGCCAGAACACCGGGTCGGCGAAGAGCTTGCGGTAATTGTCGAGGCCGATGAAGCGCGCCTCATTGAGCAGGTCCCAGTCGGTCACCGACAGGTAGAAGGCCTCCAGCGTCGGATAGAAGCGCACGATCGCGAAGAAGAGCACCGGCAGGGCGAGGAACGCCCAGGCCCAGACGATCTGCTTCGTCGAGATCGACAGCCGTCCCCAGACGCCGCCGGAGCCTGCGCTCCGCGGCGATAGCGTCGTCGCGGTCATGCCGGCCTCTTACTTCGGCTTGAACTTGTCGAGGATCGCCTGCTCGCGCGTGGCCGCGGTGCTCAGCGCATCCTTGATCGGCAGGTCCTTCAGCAGCACGCCGTTGATCATGTCGATCGAGACCTGGCGCTGGGCGGATTCGTCGACCATCGGGGGCGTCGAGGAATAGTCGAGCGCGCGGATGAAGGGCCCGTAGATCGGATCCTTGATATTGGCCTCGGTCAGCGCCACGGCGCGACGGGCCGGCAACTCGCCGACCTTCTCCAGCCAGACATTCATCGCCTTCTCCGAGGAGATGAAGGCCAGGAACTTCTCGGCCGCGGCCAGCTTCTCGCCCGTCGCGGAGGCGCCGATGGCATTGGCAAAATAGCTGCCGAAATTGGCCTTCTTGCCGTCAAAGGTCGGCAGCTCGGCGACGCCCCATTTGAAACTCTGGATCGTCTTGTAGGAGGCGACGCGGAAGGTGCCGTCGACGACCATGCCGGCGAGGCCGGCGCGGAAGGCCGCCTGGCCCTCGTCCATGAAACCTTCCTGGCCGACGCGATGGACCTTCTGCAGGCCCGTATAGAATTCGAGCGCCTTGGCTCCGGCCTCGGTGTTGTAGGCGACGTTGCGGCCATCGGGAGAATAGGATTCGCCGCCATAATTGCGCACGAGGATCTCGCGCCACCAGTTATGGTCCTGCCTGGCGATGTCGAGCGCCATCCCGACCTGCTGGAAGTTGCCGGCGCCGTCGCGCCTGACGATCGCCTTGGCGGCCGCCACGAGCTCGTCCAGGGTCTGCGGCGGCTTCTCCGGATCGAGCCCGGCCTTCTGGAACAGATCCTTGTTGTAGAACAGCGCCATGGCGCGCACGGCGGTCGGCAGGCCGTAATATTGCCCGTCACGCTTCATCGCCGAGACGATGGGGAAGAAGTCCTTCTCGATCTCGGCATCCTTGAACGTCGCCTTCGGCAGCGGCTGAACCAGCTTTCCCGCAATGAACGTGTCGAGCCAGCCATAGAAGAGCTGCATCACCTCCGGGCCGCGCCCGGCCGCCTTGGCCGCGATCAGCCGCGTCTGGTAGTCGGCATAGGGGAAGGTGACCTGCTTGACGGTGATGCCGGGATTCGCGGCCTCGAACTGCTTGATCAGCTCGGTCATCGCCTGGACGCGCGTGTCGAAGACATATTGCCAGTACTGGATCTCGACCGCCTGCGCGCGGCCTGCGCCAGCGGCGAAGGCGCCAATGGCCATGGCGGTGGCCAGGAACGACCGGCGGGCGATTCTCGCGAAACTCATCAGGGCATCCTCCCGGGACATCACTGTTTGCCAGTGTATTATGCAAGCGCTTGCATGGTACGGTGGCGTTACGGTTTGTCAACCGGGCCAAATATGCGCTAAGCCGAGGATGCGCCGCGGGTGATCGAGGTTCCGGCGCGCGAAGAAAGCAAGCGCTTGCACAAGAACGCCGCGGACCTGAAGACGCTCGCCCTCGAGCTCGGCCTGTCGCAGTCGACGGTGAGCCGTGCGCTGCGGGCTCATCCCGGCATTCCCGCGACGACGCGCCAGCGCGTCGTCGCAGCGGCCGAGGCGGCGGGCTATCGGCCGAACGCGCGGGCGCGCAGCCTCGCGATCGGCAGGGCCGAGACGATCGCCCTCTCCTTCCCGCTCGAGCGGCTGCAACTGCCCGAGACCAATTTCGTGGACGTGCTCGCCGGCATCTCGACCGCCGTGACCCGGCGCAACTACAGCCTGCTGCTATCGCCGTTCCAGGGGGACGAGGCCGCGGTCTTGCGCAAGCTCGCCTCGTCGAAATCCGTCGACGGCGTCATCATCACCCGGCCTCTCGTCGAGGATCCGCGCATCGGCTTGCTGAACCAGCTTCGCCTGCCCTTCGTGGTGCATGGGCGCAGCGAGGTGAAGGAGGCCTATTCCTTCGTCGACACCGACAACGACAACGCGTTCGAGCGCCTGACGGGCCTGCTCCTCGACTATGGGCATCGCCATATCGTCGCCATCAACGGGCTCGCGCAATTCCGCTACGTTGCGGCTCGCGCCGCAAGCTTCCGACGCGCCTTCGCCGCGCGCGGGCTGACCCCGCTGCCCGACGCGATCGAATTCGTCTCGATGACCGAGGCCACCGGCTACGAGACCGCCCTGCGCCGCCTCGACGATCCGCAGCGCCCGACCGCCTTCATCTGCGGCTCGGTCTTCCAGGCCCGCGGCGTTTATCGCGCGCTGGGCGAGCGCGGGCTCAAAGTCGGTGTCGATATGTCGGTTGTCTGCCACGATGACGGCGTGCGCGGCTGCAGCGCGGCCGATTTCGTGCCGCCGCTGACGGCGACCGCAACCTCGATCCGAAGCGCCGGCGAGCAGCTCGCCCTGATCCTGATCGATCTCATCGAGCAGAATGCTCCCGAGCCCGTTCACGAGATCCTGCCCTTCGAGCTCGTGCTGCGCGACTCCGTCGCCCTGGCGCAGCCGCAGCGGTAGCGGCTGGCGGAGAGCAACGTTCCAGCCGGATGTCATGACGCCCTACGAGTATATCTCCTGCCGAAGTTGCTGCTTTGCTAGCTGCACGGTTGCGTGACTGCTCGACCTGACGAGCTCTTCTTCTGGATGAGCCGAGTTCTTCGCCGGCTGCCGCGCATCGCCGTCTCGCAGAACCAGGTGCGAATGCTTCGCTTCCCATAATGCACACGGCGCTAACCCCAAATCGTACGCCAGGAGCACGCCGCATCGGGTAGTCTCTTCATGTGCACGAGCGAGGGGCGCATGCTGAGACTGGACCAGGTCGAGGACGGCGTTTGCGGCGCGGGCCCCCTCCCGCGCCTCGACGTCGAAGTCGCCAGCGCGGCGCAGTTCCTGAGCATCGAGAACGAGTGGCGTGATCTCGTGAACCGTGCCCTGGTGCCGAACGCCTTCATGGAGCCGGCCGTCGTGGCGGCCGCCGAAAGTGCCGGGACGGTCACGAGGACGCTCCTCGTCTGGCAACATTACGGGGCGAAACAAAGCCGGATCCTGGTTGGCGCCTGGGCCTTGTCTGTCTGCCGCGCGGCGTCCTGGCTGCCGATCGCGATCCTGCGATCGCCGCTGAATCGTCACACGCATCTCGGCACGCCGGTTCTCGACAGGCTCGTGGCCAAGGCTGCGCTCGGCGCGATGATCGAGGCCTTGCGCACCGATCGCTCATTGCCGGGGCTGTTGCACGCCAGCGATTTCGAGGTCGGCCTCGTTCGCGATCTCCTGCTCGAAGTGCTCTCCGCGGAAGGGAGCCGGTGGCGCATGATGGAGCGGCGTCGGAGGCCAAAGCTCGAATCCGAGATGGACGGCGGCACTTACCTGTCCAGGACCCTCTCGCGCGCACGGCGCAAGCGGCTGGGCAGGGCAAGGCGTCAACTCGAAGCCCTGGGCGAACTCAGCCACAGCATCCTGAGCGAACCGGCGGCAATTCGCGCGGGATTCGAAACCTTTCTGGCGCTTGAAGCCGCCGGATGGAAGGCAAACTGGATTGCGCGCGGGCACGCCCTTCTGCTGCGCAACTCATGCGCGGCTTTCGCGCGACGGATGATCTCGGGGCTCGCCAAGGAAGGGCTCGTGACACTTCATTGCCTGTCCCTGAACGGCAGGCCCATCGTCATCGATGTGCTGATCAGCTCTGGAGGCGAGGCCTATTCGTGGAAGACGGCTTATGATGAATCGCTGCGCCGTTACGCACCCGGGCTCCTGCTGCTCGACGCCTATACGCGGCATCTGCTGGATTGCCGGTCGGTCAAGCGGGTCGACTCGTGCAATCGCCGCGACAGGGGCGTCATGAGCGAGTTCTGGGCCGAACGGCGCGAGGTCGAGGATCTAGTGATCGGCACGCCCCGCAGCGCCTGGGCTTTCGCCCTCGTGTCGGCCGTGTTCTGGTGCCGCTATCAGGGCAAGACCATCGTCAGGACCTGCCGGGATTGGCTTGTCAGGAGCAATTGGTGCTTCGTCGCGCTTGCCGCGGCGGTCTAGAGCGTTTCCCGGTTTGATTGAATCGAGAGGGATTCCCCTGGGTTTTGGATTGTGATTCAAGATGCTGGCTGGGCGGAGGCCAGCATCGCA
>NZ_SLZF01000013.1 GCF_004341515.1 Allobosea sp. BK604 | reverse complement strand
GCGTTTCTTCGAATCGCGAAAATTCTCTATCTACTTGTTTTGACGCATTTTCTTCACGCGAACCGGTATCCACTTCGCTCGAAAATGCTCTAGCTAACGCGTGATCCGATCAGGTTGAAGCAACCTGATCGGTGAATCCGCCTCTCAACGATTGATAGAGAACGCCTGATCCGATCTGATCGCCTCGCGATCAGATCGGCGCGTGCTCCAGGCCAGAAGGCAAACGGCCCGTTGGCTGCCAGCCGCCGGCCAGCCTTAGAAACTGACGCTCAGTTTCGCAGTTCCGCCGATCCGATGGGTATTTGACGATAGCTCGGAATCGACGCGCATGCCGAGCCGGACGCTGGGGCTGAGCCGGATGTCGGCGCCCGCCGCCAGCAGGGCCGAATTGCGATCGGGTCTCGCGCCCGTGATCGCGAAACTGGCGCCGGGCAGGCCGTTGAGGGAGGCCAGGAGGTCGGCGTCACGCTGGTAGTAGTGGGCCCAGGCGGCGCGCACGAAGCCCGTGACCGGCATGGCGCCGGCAAGCAGGTTGGCGTCAAGCTGAAGGCCGAGCTCGCTGCGGCTGACCATATCGGACCGCCGCGCCAGGGTCAGGGTGCCGGGGCTCACGCCCAGCCAATCGCGCTCGACCGCGGATGGACTGCTGGCGCGGACGGCCTGGAAGGCGGCGAGCGGCGACAAGGTGATACCGCTCCACGTGATGACGGGAAGGCTCGCCTCGATGCGCCCACTCCAGGCCTGCGTCGTGTAGGAGGCGGTGACCCCGGCGAGGCCGAGCGCAGGAATGGAGCGGGTCGTGTCCGTAGAGAGGTTCGCATAGGCCAGCGCGGCGGCGAGGTTGAGGGTTCCGAGCCTGGTTTGCCCGTAGAGGCCGGCCTGGAACACATCGGCTTCGGCCTTGCCCAACCCGGCCGAGAGCGTGGCGCGCGACTGGCCGCCAGCGACCGCGGCGCCGATCACGGTGTTGGTGCCGAGGCGGACATCTGCGCCCACGGCGACGTGGCCATCATAGAGGGTCCGGTTCGCCGAACCCACGGTCGCGTCGCCGTCAGTGCGCCCGGTCGAGCCGAAGGTCGCACCCCAGACCGAGAAGCGCGTCGGATCGAAGCTCGGCCGGCCCGGCCCATCCATCTTCGTTGGCAGATCGGCCGTGAAGCCTGCCGCACCGGCAGGGCCACCCGGCTGCCCGGCAAGGCGCCCGACACCACCCCCGTCCAGCATGGTGCGCAGGAACTGGTCGGCCGCATTGTTGGCCATGGCAGGCACAGCCGTATGCACCTCGCCCGAAAGCTGGTTCACGGCTGCCGGGATCGCAGCCGCCGGCAGATTATAGATCGCGAACAGGGCGGATGGATTGGCGCCGTTCGCCACGGCACGGTCGATCGCCGAGGCGACGGCGTAGACATTGGTCGGGTGGCCGATACCGAATTGCGGGTTCGACGGCGAGGACGGCACGGTCGGATCGATGATCGGCGCGAGCGGCTTCGGCATCAGAGTCAGCTGCACGTCGGTCGTGGTGTAGTCGACACTGGTCGTGACGCCGTCGCCGAAGCTGCCGGTCGTCTCGACCGGGCTGAAGGTGCCGGTGCGCCCTGCCGTCGCCGAAAGCAGGGTGTAGGGCGAGGAGAACAGATAGGCGCCGCCGAGGGGAACGATGCGCAGCGTGCCGGCGAGCGAGGCGGTGCCCGTGACGTTCACGCGATCGGCCGTAGCGCCCTGGATCTCGGCGACATAGGTCGAGCCGGGATTGAACGTCAGGTTGCCGTTCACCGTCAATGTTCCCGGCGAGTTGCCGGGCGCCAGCGTGCCGCTGATCGTCGTCGAGGGCAGCGCGCCCGAGCCCGCGATCGTCGCGCCGGCCGCCACCGTCAGGCCGGACGACGTGGCGATCGAGCCATTCACCACCAGCGTGCCTGCATCGACCGTGGTCGCGCCGGTATAGGCCTGAGTCGCGGACAGGGTGAACACGCCCGCGCCGGATTTCGAGAGCCCGCCGGTGCCGCTGGCGACACCGGAGTAGTCCGTGCTCGCGCCATTGGCGCCGGCGGTCAGCCGGTTGGCGTTGAGCAGCACGCCGCCGGCACCGGAAAGCGAGCCGATGGTCTCGGCCGCCTGGAGCTCGAGGGTCGCGCCCGCGGCGACGGAGACGCTGCCCATATCCGACAGCGCCAATCCGCCGTTCAGGATCAGCCGCCCGCCATTGACGTTTGTCGGGCCGGTATAGGTGTTCGCGCCCGAAAGCGTCAGCGTGCCCGGATCGATCTTCGAAAGGCCGCCGGTGCCGCTGACGATGCCGGCGATGGAAAGGAAGGTTCCGGCGTCGCTGGCGGCGGTCAGGGTATTGCCGCCGAGCACGATCGGGCCAGTCAGAGTCAGATTGCCCAGGCTCGATCTGACCGTGCCGTTGGTGGCAAGCGAGATCGGATTGGCCAGGGTCGCGCCGGCTAACGTGGATTGCAGGCTGCCGCCGGCCAGAATCACGCCGCCCGTTCCCAGCGCGCTGGCTCCACCGACTGCGAGCGCGCCACCAGTAATCGTGGTCGTTCCAGCATAGGTATTGGCACCGGTGAGGGTGAGCGTGCCGGAGCCGATCTTCACAAGGTCGCCAGCCTCGGAGATGACGCCGGAGAACGTCGTCGAGGAATTGTCGGTGCCGGTGAACAGCGTCCCGATGCCGAGCGTCACGGCGCCGGCGCCGGACAGCGATCCGATGCTCTGGCTGTAGCCGGCGAGATCGAGCGTTGCGCCCGCAGCGACGGTCACGGCGGAGCTGGCGGACAGGACGAAGTCGTTCTGGGCCCTGAAGATGCCGGCCTGCACCGATGTCGCCCCGGTATGGCGCATCGTTCCCGTCAGGTTGAACGCCCCTGCCCCGGTCTTGGTGACGCTGCCATCGCCCGAGATGGCGCCGGCATAGGTGCCGAACACAGCCTCGTCGAAGATCGCGCCCCGGCTGCCGGCCCCGCTCGCGAAGGTCAGGTTTCCAGCCATGCTGGTGGCGTCGCCCTGCAACGTGCCGGCGACGATCGCCCAATTCTGATTACCGGCGCCGGTCAGGATCCAGGTGCTCGCGCCCGATTTCTCGTAGCTGGTGAAGCCGCGATACTGCGCTGCCGGACCGATCAGCGAGGCGTTGAAGCTGCCATTGGCCGAGCCGCCCAGCACCAGCGCATTGCCTGCGACACCACCCGCCTGGACATTGCCCAGAATCGTCGCGCCGGCCTGGAGTTCGAGCCGATTGCCCGAGCCGTTCAGCTGAATCGCATTCGCTTGCGTCACACCATCGCCGGAGAGGCCGCCCGTGATCGTCGCGCCGGAACCGAGGGTCAGCATCAACCCCGTGCCGATGATACCGACACCGCCGGCTCCATCTGCGCCGTCCGTACCGTTGGTGAAGCCATGCGTACCGCCGTTGCCGCCGGTGATGGCGGCATTGACCGTGACGCTGCCGCCGTTCTGGACGAGCAGGCCCGTGCCGCCCGCGCCGCCCGAACTGCCGGTGAAGAGGGCGGTCATATCACCGCCTTGACCGCCATTACCTCCGATCACCGCGGCGTTGATCGCAAAATTGGTGCTGTTCAGCAGCAGCAGGCCCAGACCACCGGAACCGCCGGAGCCGCTGAAGGAATCCGTCGCGTTCGCCGTGCCGCCTGCGCCCCCTGCGCCGCCGGAAACCGCGAAACCGAGCGTGCCGGATGTGGCATCGAGCACGGCCCCGAAACCGCCGGCACCGCCGCCACCACCGTCGCGAAAAGTTCCAATAGCGCCGCCGCTGCCGCCTGCGCCACCCGCGCCGCCCGTGACAGCTACACCCGGGAGTGCGCCTCCGGTGCCGTTAAAGCCATGCGCACCGCCGCCGCCGCCGCCGCTGCCCGAATGGTCGGTCGTCGCATTGCCGCCGGCCACGCCGGCCGCTCCGGCGCTGGCGCCGCCGGTTCCGCCAACGCCCGCGCCGCCACCGACATTGCCACCGGCCGCACCGCTTCCGCCGGTCACGCCGGCGCCGCCGCCACCGCCGGCATATCCGTCCGGATCGGTGGGTGCGCTGCCGGGACCACCGGGACCGGTGGGATTATCTGCGCCGCCTGGGCTGAAGATCGTGCTTCCGCCGCTGCCTGCACCGCCTTCAGCGCGAGCGGGGGACGGCAACAGCGAGGAGGTCAAGGCTAAAGCAAGTGCCAGCGATGGTGTGATAAGCGCCGTGTGCCGAAGTAGAGCGGTCTTCAAGCCGTCAGTCATCTCGCCTCCCAGGCACTTCGACGCCGAGCGATTTTATTGGTCTGCAGCTCGAAACTCAGCATGACCCATGAATATGAGGTCCGCAACCAGTCTAGTCTGCTTCAACCTTGTCTGGCGACATCGGCCATGCCTGCGGGGTGGAATATTACGATCGGGTCGCGCTCCGCTTTGGGGGTATGGTCCGATCATCGAAGCGTTATCTATCGTGGTACCACTGTCCGGAAACACCAATTCAATCAGACATAAATTGCCATGGCCGTGTGGTACAATGATGATTTCAATCATTCACTTCGAGCGAAGACTATAATGACGATTGAATCCAAGCCGTAGATTGAGAAAATCCCATCGGCCGGCAAATCTTACTCAATTGGCGGGCATGACAGGCGAATGGTTGTTGGCTGAGCACTGCACCTCGAGATGGATAGTAACCCGATGGCAACGGGTCGGCTAAAAATGCCAGTTGCCCCCGTAAACGGGCCAGCCGACCACCCCAAGGGATCGCGAATTGTCACTCTGCGGGGGTCGTAAGCCGGTCACTTAGGATCTCGCTCGGCGCCGCCTGGCACACCGCCGGCATGCGGTTGAACGCGTCGAGCGCAGCGATCTTGTAGGCTTCGGCGAGCGTGGGATAATTGAACGTATTCTGCACGAAATATTCCAGCGTGCCCCGCAGGTTGAGCACCGCCTGGCCGATATGGATCAACTCGGTCGCGCCCTCGCCGACGATGTGGACGCCGAGAAGGCGCTGGTCGTCCAGGGCGAAGAGCATTTTCATCATGCCCGATTCCAGCCCCATGATGTGGCCGCGCGAGGTCTCGCGGAAGCGCGCGACACCGACCTCGTAGGGGATCTGCTGGGCGCGGACCTGCTCCTCGGTGAGACCCACTGTCGAGATCTCCGGCACCGCATAGATGCCGTAGGGAAAGAACTTCGGCGCCGGCATCAACGGCGCGCCGAAGGCATGGCAGGCGGCGATGCGGCCCTGTTCCATCGAGGTCGAGGCGAGGCTCGGGAAGCCGATCACGTCGCCCGCCGCATAGATATGCGGCACGCTCGTCTGGAAGGTCGCGGCGTCGACCGCCAGCCGACCCCGCGCGTCCGTGCTCAGCCCGGCATTCTCGAGCCCGAGATCGGCGGTGGCGCCGACCCGTCCGGCGGCATAGAGCAGCATCTCGGAGCGGATGCGGCGCTGATCGTCGAGGATTGCGATCGGCCAGCCCTGCCCGTCGCGATCGACGCGTTCGAGCTTGCAGCCGAGGCGGAAGTTCACGCCACGCTTGCGCAGATCATGGATGAACTCCTCGATGATCTCGCGGTCGATGAATTCGAGGAAGTTGGTGCGCGGCTCGATGATCGTGACGGGAACGTCGAGCGCCGAGAAAATCGTCGCGTATTCGAGCCCGATCACGCCGGCGCCGACGACAGCGAGGCTGCGCGGCACGCGCGTCTCGGCGACGAGCGAGTCCGAATCCACCACCGAATGATCGTCGAACGGGATATGGGCCGGGCGATAGGGCTTCGTGCCGACCGCGATGACGATCTTGTCCGCCGCGAACTCGGGCGTCTCGCCGTTCGACTGCGCGACCTCGATGCGGTGCGGATCGAGGAAACGCGCCGCCCCGGCGGCGGTCTGCACGCCGTTGCGGGCGAACTGGTGCTCGAGGACGTCGATCTCGTAATCGAGCGTCTTGGCGAGCCGCGCGCCGAGATCCTTGCCCTCGATATCCTTCTTCACGCGATAGGCGAGGCCGTAGAAGCCGCGTTCGCGCCAGCCCGAGAGGTTGAGCACCGTCTCGCGCAAGGTCTTCGACGGGATCGTGCCGGTATGGACAGAGACGCCACCGACGCGCAGCCGGTTCTCGACCACCAGCACCGAGCGGCCGAGCTTGGCGGCCTGAATCGCGGCGCGCCGGCCCGAAGGCCCGCTGCCGATCACGATCATGTCGTAGCGCATCCCGCCTCTCCCCCGAAAGATCGCGGCGGCATCCTCCGCGCGGCGTAACCTTCACGGGCTAGACCGGGTTCGTGACGACGCTGTTACAGCCTCGGCGACGAATAGAGGCCGGCTCGACGCCACCATGGAGAGCGGCACCTCGGGCAGATCGCCAGAATTTGAGCTGCGAGCGCCTCCAAGCCAGCAATCCTCCGCCATCTGCCCTGGCGGGAGAATGTTCGCATCGAAGCAGCGCAATATTTGGTAGTCCATTCCATTGAGTAGCGGCACATCTCAGTCGTAGTATAATTTAAATCTCGCCGCTTGACCGATTAACATCGATCAAGTTCGCGAATGACACGCTCATGATGAATTCACGACTTACCACGTGGATTCTACAACGAATTGCGCAATGACAAATCTTTCAACAACCTATTCTGATCGGTCGATCGCGTCGTCCGATAAGCATTCGCAGCCAGCGCGATCGGTCGCCGCTTCTCCGGTGAGGCTTGCGCCGCGACCAGCCGTTCCCGGCCAGCGACTACTCGGACCTGCGCTCGTTCTGCTGCTCTGGTTCGTCGCGTCCGGTCTCGGTTGGATCAGTCCGCACAAGATCTCGCCTCCGGAGGTGGTCGCGGGCTCGTTCATGGAGCTCATCGGCAATGGCGAGCTTCAGGCCAATCTGCTCGCATCGCTGCAGCGGGCTGCGTCCGGGCTGTTCTGGGGTGTGACGGCGGGACTTGCGCTGGCGCTCGCCGCCGGCCTGACGCGGATCGGCGACGCGCTCCTGGACGGGCTCGTCCAGATCAAGCGCGCGATTCCCAATCTCGCGCTGATCCCGCTCGCCATCATCTGGTTCGGCATCGGAGAGGAGATGAAGATCATCATCATCACGCTCGGCGTGCTGGTGCCGATCTACATCAATACCCATGCCGCCCTGCGCGGCATCGACCGGCGCTATGTCGAGCTGGCGGAATCGCTCAGCTTCAGCCGGGGCCGCTTCCTGCGCCGCATCGTCCTGCCGGGCTCGCTGCCGGGCTTCTTCGTCGGCCTGCGCCTCGGCATCACCCATGCCTGGACAGCGCTGGTCGTGGTCGAGACCGTCAACGCCACCAGCGGCATCGGCTTCATGATGACCCAGGCGCGGATCTACGGGCAGACCGAGATCGTCCTCGTCGGCCTCGTCCTCTACGGCGTGCTCGGCCTCGCCTCGGATTCGGCGGTGCGTTTCCTCGAGCGCAGGGCGCTGTCCTGGCGCCAGGTGCTGCAGGCGTGAAGGTTGCGGATATGAGCACGACTGCCGCCGTCCGGGTCGAGAAGCTGACGCGCCGCTTCGGCGAGCGCATCGTTCTCGACGCCCTCGACCTTACCATCGCACCGGGCGAATTCGTCGCCATGCTCGGGCGCAGCGGTTCCGGCAAGAGCACGCTGCTGCGCGCCATCGCCGGCATCGATCACGATGCGGCCGCGGAGGAGCGCATCGTCGCGCCGGCACGGCGGGCGGTGCTGTTCCAGGACGCGCGGCTGCTGCCCTGGGCGCGGGTGATCGACAACGTGCTCCTCGGCACCGATTCCCCTGAAGGCGCCCGCAGGGCCAAGGGCGTGCTCGCCGAGGTCGGACTCGCCGGCCGAGAGGCGGAATGGCCGAAGAACCTGTCGGGCGGCGAGCAGCAGCGCGTCGCGCTGGCCCGCTCGCTCGTCCGGGAACCCGAGCTTCTGCTCGCCGACGAGCCCTTCAGCGCCCTGGACGCGCTGACCAAGATCCAGATGCAGGACCTGCTCGCCATCATCTGCCGCAAGCATGCGCCGTCGGTCCTGCTCGTCACCCATGATGTCGAGGAGGCGATCATGCTCGCCGACCGGGTCGTGCTGCTCGATGCCGGCCAGATCGCGCTCGACCGGCGCGTCGCGACACCGCGCCCGCGCCATCGTGGCGGGCCCGAATTCGAGGCGTTGCGCGACGAGCTCTTCGCCCGGCTCGGCGTCGAAGCCGGCCGCACCCTCCCCGTACAGCCGCAGCGGGAACCCGCTGCAGCCCTCGCAACACATCACTGACGGAGTCGCCATGACCGGAACCAGGCTGGATCGCCGCGCCCTGCTCGGAGGGCTTGCCGCCAGCGGCGCCCTGATCGGCCTCGCGCCCATGGCCGCAAGGCAGGCCCTAGCGCAGGCCTCTGCGCCGCTGCGCAGCGAGGTCAAGCCCGGCACGGCGATCATCCTCGCCGATGACGCCAATGGTGCGCGTTCACTGCTGGAACAGTCCGGCCAGCAGGAGAAGCTCGCCGCCAAGGTCGGCTATGCCAATTTCTCCAGTGGGCCGCTGCGGCTGGAGGCGATCCGCGCCGGAGCCGCCCAGCTCGGCGCGGTCGGGGACGTGCCGCCGATCCTGGCACATTTCTCCAACGCCAATGTGCTGATCGTCGGCGCCGTCCAGGGCCGCGGCAGCGGCTCGCTGATCACCACCGCCCCAGGCTCGGGCATCAAGGCGCTCGCAGACCTCAAGGGCAGGAAGGTCGGCATCAACCAGGGCACGGCCCAGCAGGCGATCCTGCTGCGCAACCTCAAGGCGGCCGGCCTGACGATCAAGGATATCCAGCCGATCAATCTCGGCCTCGCCGAATTCGCCGATGCCCTGCGCGGCCGCCAGATCGACGCCGCCGTCCTGAAGCAGCCCGACCGAAGCCGCTATCTCGCGAGCGTGCCGGGAACCGACGCACTCGAACTCGACAGCGCGCCCGGCGCCAATCCCAACCTCGCCTATCTCTACGCGACCCGCTCCGCGCTCGACGATCCCGACCAGGCAGCGGCGATCCGCGACCTCGTCATCCGCTGGTACCGGGCCCATGCCTGGAAGAACGCCAACAAGGATGCCTGGATCGAGGGCTACTACGTCCGGAACCAGAAGCTGAAGCCCGAGGACGCGGCGAGCGCCTATGACACCCAGGGCGAGACCTTCGTCCCCGGCTTCACCAGGGAGCTGATCGCCATCCAGCAGGAGACGATCGACGTGCTCCAGGCGGCGGGCTCCTTCGCCGGCAGGCAACTCAAGGCCGAGGACGAGTTCGACCTGCGCTTTGCCAATCTCACAGCGGCCGACAAGACCGCGAACGAATGAGCCTCGCGCCGCCCCCATCCGCGGGGCGACCGATCCATCACCCAACCGTTCAAGGGAGCGCACCATGACCGCCGCGCCGCGCCAACTTCACCTCAACGCCTTCCTGCGCAATATCGGCCAGCACGAGGCGGCCTGGCGCCTGCCCGAAACCGAGCTGTCCGGCATCACCGATATCGGCCACTATATCCGGCTCGCCCAGATCGCCGAGCGCGGCAAGCTCGACGCCATCTTCTTCGCCGACCATCCGGTGCTCAAGGACCGCACCGAGGACCGCCCCTTCGACGCGCTCGATCCGTTCACGCTGATCACGGCGCTCTCGACCGTGACCGAGCGGATCGGCCTCGTCGCCACGGCCTCGACCACCTATAACGATCCCTACGGCCTCGCCCGGCGCTTCGCGACGCTCGACCATGTCAGCCGCGGCCGCGCCGCCTGGAACGTCGTCACCACCGCCAATGCCGATGCGGCCGCCAATTTCGGACTCGACGCGCATCCCGACCCGAATGCCCGCTATGCCAGGGCCCAGGAGTTCCTGGAGGTCACGGCCAAGCTCTGGGACAGCTGGGAAGACGACGCGATCGTCGGCGACAAGGAAGGCGGGGTCTTCGTCGATCGCGATCGGATCCACACCACCGACCATATCGGCAGCCATTATCGCGTCGCCGGTCCGCTGGAGGTGCCGCGCTCGCCGCAGGGGCGTCCGGTCCTGTTCCAGGCCGGCTCGTCGGAGCCCGGCAAGGACCTCGCCGCCCGCCATGCCGACGCGATCTTCACCGCTCAGCCGGATTTCGACGATGCCCGCGCCTTCTACCGCGACGTCAAGCAGCGCGCCCGCGAGCTTGGCCGCAATCCCGATCATGTCGTCATCCTGCCCGGGCTTTCGACTTTCATCGGCGGCACCGAGGCCGAGGCGCACGCCCTGCAAGAGCGCTTCGAGAACCTGACCATCCCGACCTACGGGCTGGCGCAGCTCAGCCGCATCCTCGGCACCACCGTGGAGGCCGGCGATCTCGACCGCCCCTTCGTGCTGCCGCCGGGCCTCGTCAACTCGCCGCACCAGAAGAGCCGGGCCGAGCTGGTCGAGCGCATCCTCGCCGGCGAGACGCTCACGGTGCGGCAGCTGCTGCGCCGGCTGAGCGCCGGCCGCGGCCACCGCATCTTCGCCGGCACGCCGGAGCAGGTCGCCGATACGATCGAGCATTGGTTCAGGAATGATGCGGCCGATGGCTTCAACCTGATCCCGCCGGCACTGCCGAGCTCGCTCGAAGCCTTCGTCGACCATGTCGTGCCGGTGCTGCAGAAGCGCGGCCTGTTCCGCAGCGACTATGCCGGCACGACATTGCGCGACCATCTCGGCCTCGCGCGCCCGGAGAACCAGCACACGCTGCGGCGCCGGCAGGGCCGCGCGGCCTGAGGGCGGCGCGGCGCTGCGACAGGTCAGGCCTGCTTCACGAAGGCCGCGACCTCGGCATGGGTCGCGAACCAGACATCGCCCTTGGCCTTGGCGTGGCGGATGACCTCTTCGAGGATCCAGATGCGCGAGCGCGGCGTGATGATGTGCGGATGCATGGTGAGCTGGAACAGCCCGCCGGCCTCATAGGCCGCCTCGAACTCGCGCAGGAAAATGTCGAGCACGTCCTTCGGCGCCGTATAGGGCCGCAGCGACTGGAAGCGGTGCATCATGAAATAGACCGCGTCGTCGCGGATCCATTCGACCGGCACCTCGACGATCCCCGTCGGTGTGCCGTCCATGACCAGCTCGTAGCAATCCTCGTCCGCCATCAGCGAGGAATCGTAGAGCAGGCCGAGCTCGGTCTCGATCCTCAGCGTGTTCGGGCTGAAATCCCAGGACGGCGTGCGCAGCCCGACCGGCCGGACGCCGGTGATCGTCTCCAGCGTGTCGGTCGAGCGGAACATCAGGTCGCGCTCGGCCTCGTAGGGGAGTACCGAGTTCAGCTCGTGGATCCAGCCATGGATACCGATCTCGTGGCCTTCCGCGATCACCCGGCGCTGCTCGTCGGGATGCAGCAGCGCTGCCACGGCCGGCACGTAGAAGCTCGCCTTGACGTCATGGCGCTTCAGCAGCTCGAGCAGGCGGGGGACGCCGACCCGGTTGCCGTACTGCCCCCAGGACATCCGGCCGATCGACTTGCCGCCCTCGCGCAGCTCGTTGGTCTCGTGGTCGGAGTCGAAGGAGAGCGCCACGGCGCAGCGCGCTCCGTCTTTCCAGCGCGCGGGCGCCAGCCGCTTGCCGGCACGGACCTGATCGACCAGCCTGCGCCAATGCGGCTCCTCCCATTGCCAGGGTTCGGGCGCTGCACCTGGATTGCTCATGATGTCACTCCTTGCTCTCGAGCGCCTCAGCGCAGGTCGTCATGCGCCGTTTCGCGCAGGGTCGCGATCACGATGGCCGAGGCGATGGCGGCGACGATGAGATAATAGGTCGGCGAGATCGGCGAGCCGGTCCTGGCGATCAGCCAGGTCGCGATGAACGGCGCGAAGCCGCCGAAGATGCTGGTCGCCAGGCTGTAGCCCGTCGACATCCAGGTCGAGCGCGACTGCGTCGGGAAGATCTCGGCGATCGCGGCCGGGCCGGGACCGGAGAACATCGCGATCATCAGGCCGAAGACGAGCTGGACCGCGATGATGCCCGGCAGCGACACGCCCGACAGCATGTAGGCGAAGAGCGGATAGGTCAGCACCGCGAAGGCGACGCAGCAGCCGAGCAGCAGCGGCTTGCGGCCGATCCGGTCCGAGAGCAGGCCCATGACCGGGATCGCGACGACCAGCAGGACGAGGCCCAGCGTGTTCGACCACAGCGCCGCCGTGCGGCTGAGGCCGGCATGCTGCTGGGTGAAGGTCGGCATGTAGTAGAGGATCACGTAATAGGAGACCGTCCACAGGATGGTGAAGCCGAAGGCCTTCGCCGCCAGGATCCAGCCCGGGGTCTGGTCCTGGGGCGCGGCTTCCTGCGCCTCGCGATAGGCCGGGGTCTCCTCGATATTGCTGCGCATGTAGATGCCGACCGGCAGCAGCACGAAGCCGAGGATGAACGGCACGCGCCAGCCCCAGCCTTCCATCTGCTCGACCGTCAGCATGGTGCTGAGCAGAGCCGCGATGCCCGAGCCGAGCAGCAGGCCACCGGCGACGCTCGCCTGCTGGAAGCTGCCGAAGAAGCCGCGCCGGCCCTTCGGCGCCCATTCGACGATGAAGGCCGTCGCCCCGCCCCATTCGCCGCCGGCGGCAAAGCCCTGCATCAGCCGGCAGATCACCAGCAGCAGCGGCGCGAGGATGCCGATCGAATTGTAGTCGGGGATCAGGCCGATGCCGACGGTGCCGAAGGCCATCAGGAAGATGGTGAGCAGCAGCGCCGCCTTGCGGCCCTTCACGTCGCCCATGCGGCCGATGATGATGCCGCCGAGCGGCCGGGCGACGAAGCCGATGCCGAAGGTGGCGAAGGTGGCGAGCAGCGCGCCGACCTCGTCGCCGCCGGGGAAGAACTTCTTGGCGATGATCGTCGCGACATAGCCGTAGATCGCGAAATCATACCATTCCAGGATGTTCCCGAGCACCGCGGCCCCGACGGCCTTGCGGCTTTCCGCGTCGGTCGGTCCTGCGCCGGCGGCCGCGGACGACATGCTTGCTTCAACGTGACTGCTCGACATCGCGGCATCCCCTGCTCGGCAGATCGGCACCTGCCTGTTCTACTTGCATTCTAATTTTAAATATTGCATTGTAATTCGCAAAATCGTAATGCACCGCGCTTCCCTCTGTCAACAAACCGTTAAAGGTATTCGTGCGCAGCGATCCGCTTCATGTCGCCTCGGTCTCGAAGGCGTTTCTGGTGCTAGAGGCGTTCGGTCGGACGACGACCGATCTGAGCCTGGGCGAGATCGCCGCCCATACCGGCCTGGACAAGAGCGCGACGCAGCGCTTCGCGCATACGCTCTGGCAGCTCGGCTATCTCGAGAAGGACGAGCGGACGCGGCGTTTCCGGCTCGGCAAGCCGGTGCTCGACCTCGCCTTCTACTATTTACGCTCGAATCCGCTGGTCGAGCTCGCGACGCCGGCCCTGATCGACCTGCGCAATTCCTGCGGCGAGCGGGCGAACCTGTCGCTCTATGACGGGACCACCACGATCTATGCGATCCGTCAGCAGACCAAGCGCGAGTATTTCGACAGCTCGCTGATCGGCCGGCGCATCCCGATCTTCTGCACGGCCGGCGGCCGCTCCATCCTGGCCCAGCTTCCGCATGACGAGGCGGAGGCGGTGATCGCCAGGTGCGAACTCGTGCAGCGGACGCCGAAGACGATCGTCGATTCCGCCGTGATCATGGGCAAGATCGAGGAGGCTGCGAGAAGCGGCTACGGGCTGGCCGTCGAGGAAACCGTGATGGGCGAAATCACCGTCGGCGCCGCCGTCACCGATGCAGCCGGCAGGCCGGTCGCAGCCGTCCATATCGCCGCCTCGACCAATGACTGGAGCACCGAGGCCTTCGCGGAGCGCTTCGCGCCGCTGGTGATCGAGACGGCGCAGTCGCTGAGCCGCTCGCAACGCAGCGTCGTGCTGCGGGACCGATAGAGCGCTTCATTCCGACGCGCGAACCCACCGATCGAACAGCTCCGTTTCTGGAGGTAATTGAAGCCGCAGGCGAGTCATCGCGACGAGATGCGTGTTTCAATGCGGAAAGCTAGCCATGATCAGCTTTTCCGGCGGGTGGAGACTGGGGAACAATTTACCAGAATTAACGCCGGCATCGCCGAAGCCTAAGCTATCAGTATCCGCGATCCGATCATCCGATCGCGGCAAAGCTGATCGCGGCACTCGATCGTGCAAAGGCGGCCCGAAACCCATGAAACCGCTCAATCCCTTCATCAGCCTCGGCCTCGTCCTGGGCGCGTTCGCGACGATCGCTCCGCAAGTTTCCGCCGCCGAGCTGAAAGCCAAGACGGCGGTGCTTGTTCATGGCGCCTTCGCCGACGGCTCGTCCTGGCACAAGGTCATCCCGCAGCTCGAAAAGGCCGGCCTGAAAGTCGTTGCGGTCCAGAACCCGCTGGATTCGCTGGAGAACGACGTCGCGGCGGCCAAGCGGGCGATCCGGAATGCGGAGGGCCCCGTCGTCCTCGTCGGGCATTCCTGGGCCGGCGTCGTCATCACCGAAGCCGGGCAGGACGACAAGGTCAAATCGCTCGTCTATGTCGCGGCCTACGCGCCCGACAAGGGCGAGTCGCTACAGAGCACGGCGTCCAAATATCCGCCCCTGGAAGGCCGCAAGACCTTCGTCAAGGATGCGGACGACTATCTCAGGATCAGCGACGAGGGCATCAGGACCTATTTCGCGCCGGATCTCCCGCCGGACGAGCAGGCCGTCGTGGCTGCGACCCAGGGCCCGTTCCATGTCAGGAACGCCACGGCTCCCGTGAGCCGCGCCGCCTGGCGGGATAAGCCGACCTTCATGGTCGTCGCGGCGAAGGACGCGATCATCTCGCCAGACCTGCAAAGGGACCAGGTCAAGGCGGCCAAGGCCACGGCGATCGAAGTGCCGTCCAGCCATGTCGCGATGTTGTCCTTTCCCAAGGAGGTCGCCGAGCTGATCGTCAAGGCGGCGGAGTAGCGACGCCTGCGCACCGCGATCCGAACAGAAATCCGATCATAATCCGGGATCGGCGCCGGCCTCCTTGCCGGAGGACGCCAGGATCGTGCGCGCAGCCGCGATCCCCGTCGCATAGGCGCCGTGTGCGGTCGAAAAATCGCTTTCCGAGCAGGCCTCGCCGGCGAAATAGATCCGGTCCTGCCAGGGCGTGGCCAGCACCGATCGTGCACCGGCATGGCCCGGCAAGGCATGGCTATAGGACCCGCCCGACAATGGTTCGCTGCCCCATCGCGAATGGGCGATGAGACGAAGGCGGCGCTTGATATCGGCGCCGAAGAGGCCGGCGAGCTCGTCGACAGCAAAGGCCGCCATCTCGTCGCCGGCCTCGAGCTCACGGGCAACGGCTCCGCCCAGAAAGCCCTCGATCAGGGGCCGGCCGAGCGGCCGGATATGGTAGCTGCCGGTCCGCGCGACATGCGGATTGCCGAGCGCTTGCACATCCAGGTCGAGCCCACCGGGCAATTCGAGATGGAAGTAGATTTTGTCGGCGAGACCGAGCGGCAGCTGCGCCGCCGCCTCCAGCCTGTCGTCGAGCGCCGAGGGCAGCCGGAGCGCTCCGGATGACAATACGCTCGTCGAGAGCGTGACCACCACCCGCGATGCCGCGAGCGTGCCCGCCGTGGTCGTGACCGAGAGGAGCCGCCCATCCGCCTCGATCGCGGTCGCGGCAACGCCCAACGTGACGGGAAGCGCCGCCGCCGCGGCAGAGATGAGCGCGCCATACCCCCCGACGACGCGCCAGTTCACCCCCGTGTCGGCATCGGCATATGACAGGTAATCCCGGATCGACAGGCCCTCCAGCTCGACGCCATTGACGTAGGTGCTGGTCGCCTCGATGAAGGGAACCCATTGATCGTCCGGCCGCAGCAGATCCGAGGCGCGGTCGCTCGCCGCATGCGCATCGTGCAGCCGGGTTTCGAAGGCGGCGCGGGAAGCGCGCGCTGCCCGTTGGTCGCCAGCTGGAAAGCCGGACTCCACGAACGCCTTGCCCCAGGGCGGCGCCGAGCGGTCGACGGCGAAGCCGAGCGTTTCCGCCAGGCCAGTCCAGGGGTTCCGGTCGGCCGAGTGCAGCCAGCCGCAACCGAGATCGATCGGAAGGCCTTCGCGCTGGACGGTCCAGGCGCGCCCGCCGATCCGGTCATTGGCTTCGAGGACATGGATGGACAGGCCCGCCGCCATCAGCTCTCGCGCCGCGGCGATACCGGCCGCGCCGGCGCCGATGACGATCACGTCATAGTCAGCCATCATTCGGGCATCCGCGCGGCGGCGCCGAGTTCCAGCCAGTCGAGCTCCTCTTCCAGCCGATGAAACGCGTCGTCGCCGATCTGGCCGCTTCGGCGCATCTCCAGGGCCGAGCGGCGGGCCGCAGCGAGCGCGACGCGCCGGAGCCGGTTCTGCTCGGTATCGAAGGTCGGCTGATCCAGCGATTGCCGCAACATCTCGGAATACTCCGCCCTCACCATGTCGGCGGCCTCCGAGCGGGCTTCGGCGATCGAGCCGAGGCCGGTCTCGAGCGCGGAGCTGCGCGCCTGGCGAAACTCGCGTTCGATCGGATGGTCGTCCTTCAGCGCAAGATGCCGCAGAAGCAGCGGCAAGGTCAGCCCCTGGATGACCAGCGTTCCGACGACGACGGCGAAGGCACAGATCAGGATGAGATCGCGATAGGGGAAATCCGCCGGCAGCGCATAGGCCGCGGCGAGCGTGACGATGCCGCGCATGCCGCACCAGGCGATGATCAACCCATCTCCGTGCGACGATACGTCGGGCTGCAGGCCATTTTCTAGCCCGGCCGGCTTGCGCGCATAGCCGGCGACCCGGTGTTCGAGGAAGACCCAGACAAGGCGGACCGCAATCACCGTGACCAGGACCGCGAGCGCGACCACGCCATATCGCATGATGGTCGCGGCATCGAGATGGCCGAAGATCGGCTGCAGCTGCATGCCGACCAGAATGAAGGCGAAGATCTGCAGGACGAAGACCGTCGTCTCCCAGACGGCATAGGCGGGGATGCGCAGGCGCGAGCTGGTGCGGCCAGGCGTCGTCCAGGCGAGCACCATCGCATAGACGACGATGGTGATGATGCCGGAGAGATGGAACCGCTCGGCGAGGATCCAGACGCCGAAGGTCGTGATGAATTGCAGGATGATCAGGCTGGGCGGATCCTGGAACAGCGCCAGGAAGCGCGTGACCAGCCACCCCATCGCGACGCCCAGCACGAGGCTGCCGATCACCACGAGGCCGAATGTCGGCAGCGCGGCGGCCGGCGAGAAGCCGCCGGAGACCATCGCCGCCACCGCCAGCCGGTAGATCAGCAGGGCCGTCGCATCGTTGAGCAGGCTTTCGCCCTCGAGGATGACGATGAGGCGATGGGGCGGGCGCACGCGCCGCAGGATCGCTGTCGCGGCCACCGCATCGGGAGGCGCGACGATGGCGCCGAGCGCGATCGCCGCGGCCCATGGCAGATCCGGCACCAGCCAGCGCGCGACCCAGGCGACGGCGAGCGTGGTGACGCCCACGGCGATCACGACGAGGCCGCCGACGCAGCGCCAGTTCCTGCGGAGATCGCGGACGGATGTGTCGAAGGCGGCGTCGAGCAAGATCGGCGCGACGAACAGCACCAGGACCAGCTCGGGATCGAGCGGTATCTGCGGCATGTTCGGAACGAAGGCCAGGGCGACGCCGGCAACGGCGAGAACGACCGGATAGGCGATCCCGACGCGCCGGGCCAGCGCCGCAAGCAGCACCGCACCGAGAAGAAAGGCCAGGACGGTTTCAAACAGGATCATCGACCAGCCCGCTTTCGAGAGAGGCGCTGGGGGCATCGCAAGACCAAGTAGACGCTAGCCTAGAGCATTTCCGCGTTTCTTCGAATCGCGAAAATTCTCGATCTACTTGTTTTGACGCATTTTCTTCACGCGAACCGGTATCCACTTCGCTCGAAAATGCTCTAGCGCACCGGAAAGCGCCCGCATTTTCGTTCGGACGCGGGCGGATGGCCACCCAGTCCGAGCCGCCGCGGAAACGCTACCGGCCGGGCTGTCCGCGCGTACCGGTCCAGATCCGCGCGATAAGGTAAGGCGGCTTCCCGGCATCGGTCGTGCCCGAGAAGATCGGGTTGCGATGGAGCTGGTTGACCGCGACATAGAGCCAGGAATCCGGGCCGAAATGCGCGTTGTCGGGCCAGAGGAACCGGTCGTCGCGCACGAAGGGCTGCAGTTGCCCGTCGCTGGTCAGCTTGTCGATGCCGTTTTCCGGTAGGTTGGTGATGAAGTGATTGCCCTCGGCATCGGTCGCAGCGCCGTCCGACAAGGGCTTTGGCCCGACGCTCCGGATGGCGGCGCCAATCGCGGCATCATCGGCCCCTTCCCTCAGCAAGCGGGCCGGCGCCGCGAACCAGCTCTTGCCGTTCATCGAGCCGAAGAACAATGTCTCGCCATCGGCCGACAGCGTGACCGGGTTGATGCCGACGCGCGTCGGAGCCATGCGCCCGTCCGCGCCCGGAAAGAGCAGCGGCTTGCCTTCGACGACCAGCTCGACATCTTCGGCCGCCAACGAGGCATGCCCGCTGAAGCGGCGCGCCTTGCCGGTTCCGGTATTGACGACGACCAGCGCGGGGTCGGGGCCGCAATCGGCGACATAGACGAAGCCACGCTCGGCATCGACGGCAAGGTCCTGCAGGATCTGCCCCTTGGGGGCGGAGGTGGCATCGAAGTCGAAGCGATAGGTCTGTTTGCGGGTATTGATGTCGAACGCGACCAGTTTCGGCGGCTGGGGATTGTCCATCCAGTTGCCGTGATCGACGACCCAGAGCCAGTCCCGCGTGTCGATGAGGACGCCATGCGGCGTGTTCAGCACGTTCGGCCCCGAGCCCGGCTTGGCATTCCAGCCCGCATCGGGAAAGGCGACGTAGGAACTCCGCCCGGTGATCTCGATCATCTGGACCGGCCCGCGGCGCATGCCATGGACGCTCGCAAAGACGCGGCCGTCCTTCGAAGCGGTCACATTGCCGGGGGTGATGTCGAGCTCGGCGACGATCTCGATCTGGCCGACCTTGGGTTGCTCCGATGCGGTCACGGGGCTGACCAGCGTCGCGGCGGTCGCGAGAAGAAACGTGCGAATGGGCGTCATGGCGCTCTCCCTCGGAACGCCAGCTTGATAGTCGACGCATGTCGAACTGCGAGAATTAAAACTGGTAAAAACCCGTAAAACAGAACCGCAATCATCAAATACGGGCTGATCGCAGCGCTTATTCAAGAATTACTTCGGGATCGAGACAATCTATTCCTCGGGACTCTGCGTATCCCTATTTCCCAACTGCGCCTGCGCGGCTGAGGCCCACGATCCTCAGCGCTTCAGCGAGGCCCAGCGCAGGTCCTGGCCATGGCTGACGGGCGAGAAGCGGATTCCCTCCACCTTGCTCGAATAGGGTCCGTACCAGCGGGTATTATAGACGAAGATGCCGGCGGCATCATCGTAGACCATCTGGGTCATCTCCTCGTAGAGCCGCCGCCGCTCCTCGCTATTGCTTGAAACAAGGGCCTGATCGAGGCGCCTGTCGAATTCGGGATTGCTGTAATAGCTGAAGGTGCGCGGGCCATGGTACCGCGTCCCGAACAGCTCGCCGACCCAGTTGTTGGGATCGACATAGAACGTGCTTTTCCAGACCGGGATCACATCGGCCATCGTCTCAGGCTTGTTGAAGCGGGCTGCGATGACCGGCCAGGGCGAGACCTCGACCACGGCCTCGATCCCGACCTGTCGCAGCGAGTTCTGGAACAGGACCGCGGCCTGCTCGGATTCGCTGAAGCCCGCGAGGGGATTGAGCGTGATCGGGCGCAGCGGCGCCGTGACCTTCCGCAGCTCGGAACGGGCCTCGTCGAGATCGTAGCGATAGCCTTTCAGCCCGGCCGGCGTTCCCCAGATCGTGTTCGGGTTGGGCCCGGGATTGCGTGAAACCGAGCCCTTCATGATGTCGTTGATGAAGCCGTCATAGTCGAAGGCATGGGCCAGTGCCCGCCGGAAATGCACGTCGTCCATCGGCGGCTTGCTATTGTTGAGGGCAAGGCCGAAGACCCGCATGGATTCCTGCTCGATGACCTGCACGTTCGGCGACTGGCGCAAGCGCTGGATCTGGTCATAGGGCATATAGCCGTCCGCGCCCTGGAAATCGCCGCGGATCAGGCCGAGGACGCGGGTGTTGGTCTCGAGCACGGTGCGGAATTCGAGCTCGTCGAGCGGCTGGCCCGTCCAGCCGGCGAAATGCTCGGGAAAGCGCCGCGCCGTGAAGCCGATCGCAGGATCATGACGCCGCAGCGCATAGGAGCCGGAGCCGGCCTCGTTGCGGGCGAGCCAGGGCTCGGCCCAGTCGCCATCCTTCTCGTTGGCCTTCACCGCTGTGCTGTTCACGACGAGGATGTCGGGCACCGTGGCCAGGAAGATCGCGGACGGCCTGACGAGATTGAACACCACGGTGTGCGGATCCGGCGACTGCGTCGTGCCGGGCTTGACGACATCCGCATAGACGCTTGAAGGCCCCCGCTTCAGCGCGAGGATGCGCTCGACGGAATAAACGACATCGGCGGAGGTCAGCGGCTTCCCGTCATGGAATGCGACATCCCGTCGGAGCTTGAACGTATAGGTTTTCCCGTCATCGGAAACGGAATGGCTCTCGGCCAGCCAGGGGATCAGCTTCGGCGGATTGTCGACCCAGCGATAGAGCCCGTCATAGAGGTTGAAGCGGATCGCCGCGCGCGACACGTCGAAAATCGTGTGCGGGTCGAGATTGTCATAGGGGCTATTGTTCGCAAAGACGAACCTGCTTGCCGATTGCGCCGCAGCGCCATCCCAGCCGATGAAGGGCAGAGACACCGAGCTCAGACCTGCCTTCAGGAGGTCTCTGCGTGTCCTTGTCATGCCAACCTCACCGCTCAGGTCGATTTCGAAGCCAACCGGTCGAAGAGCCGCTGGACCATCAGCTCTCTTCGACACTCCCTGGGCACAGCGGAAGCTTAGGCTGCAGGCAACACGCGGCCGGGTAAAGGGTGGTAAATTTCGGTAAATCGAGCCGATTTCTCGCGGATTTGTGAGCGTCACGGCGTGCCGTCACGGCAGAAAGCAGCGATACTCTGAGATGTCGGCGTTGACCCGGCCGATGCGGCATCGACCGGATTTGCGCCGCGTGCGGCCTTGGGACATGGTACGACATAGGTAGTTCCCGCGGACCGAGAACGTCGCGCGGTTATTGGGAGAACGGACCGGCGTTTGCGCGAGGGCGATTCAGGAATGGCAGCACCGCGCCCATCCCCAGAATGTTGCACCTACTCCTTCGGTCCGTTCCGGCTTGTTCCCGAGCGGCAGCTCCTGCTGTGCAACGGAGTCCCCGTCCGGATTGGTGGCCGGGCGCTCGATATTCTCGCGCTGCTCGTACGCCGCTCCGGAGAAATCGTCAGCAAGAACGAGCTCTTCGATTTCTGCTGGCCCGACACGTTCGTCCATGAGGCCAACCTCAAGGTCAATGTCGCCTCGCTGCGCCGCGCGCTCGCCGAGGGGTCCGACGAAGC
The DNA here is from genome assembly GCF_004341515.1 of Allobosea sp. BK604. Taxonomy (GTDB): domain Bacteria; phylum Pseudomonadota; class Alphaproteobacteria; order Rhizobiales; family Beijerinckiaceae; genus Allobosea. The sequence goes on along the minus strand of NZ_SLZF01000013.1, from coordinate 224,212 downwards.
CTACATCGCAACAGTGGCCGGTCGAGGCTATCGCTTTGTCGCTCCCGTCAAGCAGGAGGCGCCCGAGCAGGCCCCGATCCCGCGATCGTCAGTCGCCTCCACGAGGACGCTACCCAAACCGCCTCTGGTGATCGGCCGCACCACGGAAATCTCCCGCATCGCATCGGTGCTCGCGGATACGCGCTGTGTCTCCATCGTCGGTCCGGGGGGCGTGGGAAAGACAACGATTGCCATCGCCGTCGCCCATCACGAATTGCCGAACTACGCCGACGGCGTGTGTTTCGTCGACCTCTCCACGGTCGGCGATCCGCAATATGCGATCGCGGCGATCGCGGCCGGCGTGGCGGCGCGGCAGAGTTCGGAGGACACGCTTTCCGAAGTCATCGATCTCCTGCACGGCAGGCAGATGCTGATCGTGCTCGATAATTGCGAGCATCTCGCGCCAATCGTCACGGTGATCGTGAACCGGCTTTTGGCCAAGCTTCCCACCATCAAGGTCCTGGCGACGAGTCGCGAACCGCTCCGGACGGTATCGGAACACATCTATCGGCTGCCGACCCTCGATGTTCCCACCGAAAGCCAAATCATCACCGCCAAGGAAGCGCTGGATTTTGCGGCCGTTCAGCTGTTCGTGGCACGCGCGCAGGAGCGCGGCAGCTACGAGCTCAGCGATGCGGATGCCCCCCTCGTTTCCGCGATCTGCCGCCGGCTCGACGGCATCGCTCTCGCCATCGAACTGGCGGCCAGCAAGACCATCACGTTTGGTGTGCCGACGCTGCTCACCATGCTCGAGCAGCGCTTTCTGTTGCTGAGCAACGGCACGCGCGCCGCGCCTTTGCGCCAGCAGACACTTCTGGCGACACTCGACTGGAGCTATCGGCTCCTGTCCGACGATGAAGCGTCGCTGCTGAGGCTCCTGTCGGTTTTTGCCGGCGTTTTCCAGCTCCAGGATGCGGTCGCCATGTCGAAGGCGGCCGACTTCGACGCCGCGCAGACCATCGACACGCTGGAGCGTCTGACCAACAAATCGATCGTCGGCACCGAGTATCACGGTGGCAAGCTCAGCTATCGGCTTCTCGAGAGCACCAGGGCCTATTCCTCGGAACGGCTGGCCGACACCGCCGAGCGCGGTCGCGCCCTGGAATGTCACGCGCGACATATCCTGGCGTCGTTCGAGCGGGCCGCGGAGGAAAGGGCGTGGCGCGAGAAGCAGGACTGGATGTCCGATTATGCCGGCCGTGTCGATGATCTGAGAAATGTTCTCGCCTGGGCCTTCGGCCATGGCGGGGATCAGTTGCTCGGAATCAAGCTCACGGCAGCGGCGATTCCGCTTTGGATCGAACTCTCGTCCGTCTGTGAGATGCAGTCGCGCATCGAACGCGCGCTCATCGCGGGTCATGATCTCGGCGATTGCCCGGCGGACCTGACCATGAAGCTCATCGCGGCCCGCGCATCGGGAATGAGCTTCGCCCAGCACCTTGCCCCAGCGACCGAGGCGGCCTGGCAAGAGTGCTATCGGCTGGGGGTGACGGAAAACAGCACGGAGTATCAGCTCCATGGCCTGTGGGGCCTGGCCGCCTATCTCATCTATGTCGGACGCCTGCTCGAAGGCATCAGCAAGCTGCACCAGTTCATGGCGATTGCCGAAGCCCAGGGCGATTGGCCGGCCGTGGCTGAAGGCAACCGGATGATGGCCATGGCCGAGATGTATATCGGCCAGGTCGGCAATGCCCGGCAGAGGCTTGAAAGGCTGGCAGCACGCCACGAGCGGCCAAAGGACCCCGTCCGCTTCGCTCGCTTCCAGGCCGAGCGCGGTGTCGGCATTCGCTGCTCGTTCGCGGTCGTGCTCTGGATTTCCGGAGATCCCGACCGGGCGATGCGGGTCGCTCAGGCCGCGGTCGACCGGGCCGCGGCGACGGGCCATGTCGTCTCCCATTCGAACGCGCTGGCCGTCTCCGCGATTCCGATCGCCATCTGGACGGGCAATCTCGACGATGCCGCGAAATTCCTTGCCATGCTCGAGGAAAACGGCCGCCAGGAAGATATCGGCATCTGGCGGGAGGTATGCCGCTTTTTCAAGAGCGCCCTGCGAGCCAAGAGGCGCGAAGCCGGCGGCGCGGCAGAGTTCAAGGCGCGTCTGCATGACCTGATCGCGGCGCGAAACCTGCTCCGCGCCCCCATGCATTACAGCATGGTCGCCGAGGCGCTGCTCGAAGCGGGTGCGGCCGATGACGCCCGGGAACTCGTCGAGCAGGCGCGATCCCTGGCGCATGCGCAGGTCGCGAATTGGTGCCTTCCCGAGATCTGTCGCATTGCAGCCCTCATCGCGCTTCACACCGGCAATCGCCAGGAGGCCGAGAGGCAGTTCGGGCTCGCCATCGCCAAAGCCAACGAGATGGGCGCGCTGACCCTCGAGCTTCGCGCGGCCCTGGCTTTGTCGAGAATGCTGGAGGCCGCTGGCCGACAGGCCGAGGCCTTGGATCTTCTCACTGCGTGCTGCGCGAAATTCAGTGGCGACGCGGCCTGGGAGGATCTCGCCGAAGCGCGCAATCGCCGCCAGCGTCTCTCCACTATTTCCGAGGCGAGCGCATCCTACGCCTGAGCCGCCAGATCGCCACGACGCGGACAGCTGCGCGTCGTGGCGGAAAACTCGATCAACAATGCCGGCGAACCAGATTGCTTGGCGCCTGGAGCATTTCCGCGTTTCTTCGAATCGCGAAAATTCTCTATCTACTTGTTTTGACGCATTTTCTTCACGCGAACCGGTATCCACTTCGCTCGAAAATGCTCTAGCGTTGCGCCTTGGTCCTGCGCTCCAGCGCCCCGTCGAAGACCTGCTTCGCCGGCCCGAGGACCTGGACGAATTCGAGCTGCTCGCCTTCCGGCCCTTTGCAATAAATCAGTGACCAACCGGCGGACGGGCCTTCGGTGATGGCATTGCTGTTCGAATCGAGCGGCACCTCACGGCGCTGCTGCTCCGTCGCGACGGTCACGATCCGGTTGGCCCGGACATTCGTCATGCCCCGCCGCGCCGACTCGGCTTCGAGGTCGCGCACGAACTGATTGAAGTCGACATCGTCGCGAAGGTAGAAGCAAACATGCATCGAGCGCGGATAGGCCGGGCTGGTCAGCTCATTCGCTGCGGCGAAGCTGTGTCCCGATCCCTGCGGCTGCGTCGCATCGCGATATTGCAGAAGCTCGATGACGACGTTGTCGAACTGGATGAAACGGACATCCAGCCTCTGTGCGCCGCCACGCATATCCGGAATTCCGACCGTCCGCGGATTGATCCCTCGCGCCCTCGCGTCGATCTCCTCGGTCAGGAGAAGCGTGTTCTGAATGCGATCTCCCTGGAAATCGCCGTCCCGCATGATCTCCTGCCCGCCGAGAACCTCGGTATAGAATTCAAAGGCCCGGTTCATGCTCTGGACGGTGATCCCGAAATGCTGCACGCCCCGCAGGCGTGCACCGAGCGGGCGGCTCTGGGCCATGGCGGGAGTGGAGACAGCCGAGGCCGATGCGGCGACAGCCACCAGTGCGGCGGCACCGGCCGCCCGCATGACATCGCGCCGCGCGGGATCATTGCGAGTCTGAAGGTGGTCCGTTTCGTCTGACATCTGTTGTCCCTGCCTCTTCGCCCTGCTTTTCAACTCGATTGCGAGATCGGGCCGAGCTTAAGCACGCCTGCGCCGCGGCCTGCGGTAAAGCATTGTCAATTCTGGTGAATTGGGATGCGCATTGTCGGAGCGGTCGCCGACGGCCGAGGTCACCGACGCTGGATCATTGGACCGGCAATCGCATCTGGTCCGATGATCCAGCGTCGTGTTTTCGCATCGGCTTTTCCGAAAACTGCAAGCCACTTTTCGGGCCGATGCGCTAACCCCTCTTTACCATGCTTAACGAGCGCGGCGCGGCGGGTGCCCATAGGCTCAGCCCCTCAAGCACGGCAGCACCGAAGTTGCCCGTCAGGCGTGGCGCAAAACGTCCGACATCGTCTCTCTGGCCTGGAAAGGCGGAGGGTCAGGAGCAGGTTATGAAGATCCTGATGGTTCTCACATCGCATGAGCGGCTGGGAAACACAGGCAGAAGGACCGGCTTCTGGCTCGAGGAACTCGCGGCGCCCTATTTCATCTTCCGCGACGCCGGCATCGACATCACGCTCGCCTCGCCAAATGGCGGCCGGCCGCCACTCGATCCGAGAAGCAATGAGCCGGCATTCCAAACGAGCGAAACACGCCGCTTCGAACAGGACGAAGGCGCCCTTCATGCGCTTGCAACCACGAAGAAACTGCTCGAGGTCGATCAGGCCGATTACGACGGCGTGTTCTTTCCGGGTGGGCGTGGCCCGCTTTGGGATCTGACGAACGATCGGGGCGCCCTGTCCATCATCGAAGCTATGCTCGCTGCCGACAAGCCGGTGGCTCTCCTGTCCCACGCCGCCGGAATGCTCTCGAATGCCAAGGCGCCGAATGGCGAGCCTGTCGCCAGGGACCGCTCGGTCACCGGCTTCACGAATTCCGAAGAAGCCATCGCGCAACTGGTCGAGATCGTTCCTTACCTGCTGGAGGATGAGCTCAGGATACAGGGGGCCAACTTCCTGGCAGCGGCGGATTTCGACGTGCATGTCGTCAAGGACGGCCTGCTGATCACCGGGCAGAATCCGTCCTCCTCGCGAGCGACAGCCCGGACGCTGCTCGACATCCTGGTGGCCGGAGACGAGACGTGATGCAGATCTGGCTTAGAGAACGCGTGATCCGATCGCGTCACCTAGAACATTTTCGAGCGAAGTGGGTACCGGTTCGCGTGAAGAAAATGCGATAAAACAAAAGCCTAGAATATTTCCGCGATCCGAAGCAGCGCGGAAATACTCTAGCCAGGTCTGACAGCCTACGGCCTGAGCCGAGGGCAATTCTTTGCTACCTAATGCCGCTGGGGTCAGGAAGGCAGCACGACCTCGCAGATGTTGAACGAAATAACCGGTCATCTGCTTCTATCGAGTAACTCTTGCGCCATCAGCGCCGCAACGGCACGATTTTTTGCTCCCAGCACGCGCATGACGGCGGCGGCATGTATTTTTACGGTCGCCTCAGAAATATTAAGTTCTTTCGCAATCTCTCTGTTGCTTCTACCGAGAGATAACAGCATCAATACATCATTTTGACGAGGAGTCAGATTCGAAATCTGAAATTTTATCAATTCAATATTTCTTCTCATCGACATAAATGACGAATCATCACTCGTAGATATTAGATGTGGAGTTACGTAAATTTGCCCACCCAGAATATAATTGATCGCGGACATGATCTCGTCTTCGGACTCCCTTTTCGAGATGTAACCGTGCACGCCACACGCGAGGCAATCCAGAATATCGCTCCGAGATTCGGATGCTGACAGAACGGCGACACGCATGTCTCCGTGAGGCTTACTGAGGCGAAGGAGATCTTCCCCGCCAAGTCGTTTGGGCAGGTGGAGATCAATGACGAGCAGATCAAAATTGGGCGCGCGTTCAATGCTAGCGAGAGCGGCCTCAAACGTCTCGACTGCCACCAGTTCCGCGTCAGGAAACGCGCGAAGCAGCGCTGCTTGCAAGCCCTTTCGATAGAGCCCGTGGTCGTCTGCTAGGAGGATGCGTCGCATGGCGCAGCTCGAGCAAGCATCAGAGGATAGCCGCCAACAAAACTTGGTCCACTATGCCGCCTCTCACGTCCATATGCACGGCCGGCACAAGTATGTGAAGGTTCGGACAATGATCGTGGGAGCTATCAGCTTACCAGATTACGCTATGGTGCCTTCCGCCTGCAACGAGGCGATCCGAAGCAAGCGAGGGATGTTGAGATAGCAAATCGTCTTGCGGGTAGGCAAATCAATTAAACCTTGCGCGCGAAATGCGGCGAGCGTCCGACACGCAGTCTCCAGCGTCATTCCAAGATAATCTGCAATGTCGTTGCGCGGAATAACGATACGAGACGCATTCGAAAGAACGGGATCACGCGGGAGATGCTCACGGATCTGGAGCAAGAACCAAGCCATCCGAATCGTCGCACTCTTTTTTCCTGTCGCAGCCAAAAGCCGGAGGGATGCCTGGAGAGCCTGATCGGTGCCACCCGGTTCACGCGCGACAATATCCTCACGCGGCCGCAAAGTGCATCGAGTCAAGGTTTCGGCGGTGTAACGCTGCAGGGCCGCAGGCGCGATGATACTTCCGGGCCAGAAAAATGTCACGATTTGGCGAGTCCCGTCGCTCCAAAGTCGAACTGCACGGATCGCGCCATCGATTACTTCGATGGCGTGGGGCAGATGCTCGTCTTGCCAGAAAAGAACGACGTTGCCGGGGACGAACCGAATTCGGGGATCTCGCACCCGTGTCCGGGCCAGACCTCTTGCACCCAAAGATTCAGAAAAATTTCTGTGTTGTGAGTCATCGGGCGTTAGCAACATGTCACTAACCTCACTGCCGCAACAAACCCCAAGACCGCTATAAGGTATATTCCTCGCTGTGGCGGTTCTCAATCGGGCTTCCGAGTTACACCACCGAGCTAGACCAAAGGTCGTAGCCCGTGACATGACATTGGAAGCAGGTGGATCGTCAGCGAAGCTTGCCTGCTGCCGCGGCCCCCTCCCCTGATGAAGTCGGCTTACGAACTTGTCGAGCGACGGATCGTGGAACGGGACGCCTGGAGCTCGCCCCGGCCTCTCGGATGGGCAATCTAAGAGCCGTACGCCGGCCCCAGAAGCGCATTCGGTCAGACCTGCATCGCTTGGTGTCCCTGCATCGCTTGGTGTCTATGCGGCCTGGCAGTCTCCTGGGGGGCGTTCGCGTAATGGCGGGACCAGGCGTCGAGCATAAGCAGCCGCCAGAGGATCAGGCCGAAGCCTCTGCCTCGGCAGGATCCGTGAAGCCGCAGTATCCGCTCTACGCCGGGCACGTTCCAGTACCGACTTGCCCGGCTTTGGGGGGCGAGAAGCCGGTCCTGGACCATGGACACGCCCATTGGGCCTCGGAACCACTCATCTAACGGCACGCCGAAGCCACGTTTTTGGGCCTGAAGGGTCGCCTCCGGAAGCAGTCGGGGGCCGAGCGCCCTGAGCGGCAATTTCCCCTCTGTGCGATTGAGAAGCGCCGAGCGCGGGAGCCGCGCCGCCCACTCGACAAGCCTGACGTCCAGAAACGGCGAACGGACCTCGATGGAATGCGCCATGGAGGCCCGGTCGACCTTCACAAGCACGTCGTCGGGCAGATAGAGCCCGTAATCCAGCCGCTGCTGACGGGTCGTTACGCCGGCACCGCTGCTTCTTTGCCATCTCTCCCACATCGGCCTGCTCGCAATTCGCATGCTGGGCCGGAGATCTGGATGAACGATACTGTCCAATATCGGATCGTCCGGCATTTCGTCGAACGCGGCAGCACAGCCGTGGTCAGACAGGGCGAGCTTCGAAAGTCGGTATCGGGCAAGCGAGCCTTCTGGCAGAAGCCGGCTTGCTGCCCGAAGCGTGCCATCCACCCGGGCGGCGGCCTTGATCACGCCGGCGCGGTTTACGGCCTCGATGTAGCGGCGATAGCCGGCAAATGTCTCGTCGCCGCCATCTCCGGACAGGAACACCGTGGCGTGTCCGGCGGCCGCCTCGCACAGCGTGAAGAAGGGCAGTGCGGAGGGATCGCCGAAAGGCTCGTCGAAAAACCAGGACAGACGGTCCAGGTCTGCGAGTCCGCCGGACCGCTGCGGGACGATGAGGTGTTGCAACCCGACATGGCGCGCAGTTGCAGAGGCTAACTTGCTCTCGTCCCAGCCTGCCTCCGCAAAGCCGATCGTGAGGGCGAGCGGCGCCACCTCGGACTTTGCCGCCATGGCCGCAACGAGCCCGCTGTCGAGGCCGCCCGAGAGAAAGAGACCCACCGGAACGTCGCTGCGCAGGCGAATGCGGACGGCGTCGAGGAGCAGAGTTTCGAGCTCCTCCAATTCCGCCGGCGTGATGAGCCGGCGACCGGGATCGTCGTTGAGCACCAGGTTCCAGTAGGGCGCCGGGTACGCGGTGTCCGGCCGGTCCAGACTACCCGAGAGAGCGTGACCTGGGGGTAGCTTGCTGTGACGCTCAAATATGCAGGTCTCGCTCGGCAGATAGCCGAGCGCCAGGTATTGCGCGACAGCGTTGCTGTCGACGCGCCGATCGACATTCGGCTCCGCGACAAGTGCCTTCAGCTCGGACGCGAAACGGACGCCGCCGTCAGCGGCCGTGTAATAGAGCGGCTTCACGCCCAGGCGGTCCCGAGCCAGCACGAAGCTGCGGGCCTCGGTATCCACGAACGCGAGGGCGAACATTCCATTCAGCAGCGGAAGCGCGTTGGCGCCCGACCGCATCAGCAGCCGAAGCAGAACCTCCGTGTCGGAACCACTTCGGAAGCGCTCTCCGACGCGCTCCAGATCCTGGCGAAGTTCGAGATAGTTGTAGATCTCACCGTTGAAGGCCAGCCAATAACGCCCATCCTCGCTTCGCATCGGCTGATGCCCCGACGGGCTCAGATCGAGGATGCTGAGACGCCGGAAGCCGAGCTCCCAGCCGTCACCGCTCTCGATCCCGGCATCGTCGGGGCCGCGATGACGCAGTTGTTCGGTCATCCGTTGCGTGGCCTCGCGCGCGCCCTGAGGACGTCGTCCGAACCATCCGCAAATGCCGCACATCGGTGATTGCCTCGATATGTCCTGAGGGTGCGCCACGCGTGCCGATCGTCGGCCCCCTCTCGGTCCGGCGATCAGGCAGCCTGGATCGTGCAAGCAGGCGACATGGACGGTGATTTGGATATGACGCGCGTCAACTCTGCGGCGCGGAATCCCGTCAATTTGGGGGCCAACGCGCGCAATCCTGCCAGGCGGGGCATTAAGCCCCGTCCGTGCACGCGATTGCGAGCCAGGAGCAGTCCGGATCATGCTTGCATCGACGATTGCGTCCAGAGCCGCAGCCGGCCGAGCGACCGCTACGCACAATTCCTCTGCCGCCGCGGAAACAAAGAACCAATTCAGGTCGGCCGATCGGCGGATACGATGGTGCTTCTACTCGCCCGGCCACCGCTCCATGAGTGTGCTAGGCGGGGATACCCGCATGTCAGGTGGCGCGGAGGCACAAGTCGCTCATCTCGCGTCGGCGATGGCGCGGCTCGGACACGAGGTGAGCCTGATCTATGGCGACGGCGAGAGCCGCTCGCCGCCGATGACAATTGCAGGGGTTCTCTGTCTCGACGCCGCGCCCTCGTGGCGCAGGCCTTCGAGCACGGCCCGGCTGTGGCGGGCCTTGAAGGCCGTTTCGCCCAGCGTTCTCTATGCGCGGCTGCCCGACGATTTTCTCTGGCTGGCTGGACTAATGGGCCGGCTCCGCAGCCGGACGCGCTTCGTCTATGCCCTCGCGCATGACCATCATTGCAAGCCCTGGTCCACCTACGGGCATCGGCCGTGGCTTCATAATTCGCTCTATGCGCTCGGGTTGCGTAGCGCGGATGTGATCGCGATCCAACATGACGGACAACGGACCCTGCTGTCGCATCGACTACGAGAGCGGGCCTTCCCCGTGCCGAACCTCGTGAGGTCGTTCGCTTACCGGCCTCGGCCGTTTGAGGGCGCCCAGATCGACGCCCTCTGGGTTGCGCAAATCCGCCCCGAGAAGCGCTTTGAGCGGTTCCTTGCCCTCGCCCGCTCATGCCCGGATCTCCGTTTCAGCGTCGTTGGCGGGTTCGATCCGAGCTTGCCGCGCGCGGCGCGGTCGGAATTCGAACACGAGATGCGCTCGCTGAGTAACCTCGCCTTTCTGGGCCCGGCGCAAGCCTTTGAAATCATGTCACTGCTCGAGGGCAGTAAGGTTTTGGTCAATACGTCCGACGTGGAAGGCTTTCCCAACACGATGCTGGAGGCTTGGAGCGTCGGCGTTCCAGTGCTGTCGCTCTCGGTCGACCCCGGGCACGTGATTGAATCGCAGGGGCTGGGAAGGGTCAGCCGGACGGCCGCCGGTCTGCTCGGCGATTTGCGCGCGCTCACGCAGGACCGCGTTCTGAACCGTGAAATCGGCGAGCGCGCGCTGGATTATGTGAGGTGCCGCCACAACGCAGCGACGGTCTGCGATATGCTGGAATCGGCAGCGCTAGGCCGGCCGGTGAGCGTCCGCCTCGACGGAACGGCTCGGTCGCAGGAACCAATGCCATGAGCGCCCGAATCCTGGCGGGGCGGGGCGCGATAGTCGGCACGCTCGCAGCCGGGATGTTTTTGTTTGGAGTCGTCATCGCCGCGCTCCTCCATCTCAAGGAGCCGCTGGCTCCTCTGCTGCTTATTGGCATGGCTGTCGCCGGGACGCTGGGGCTGCTTGTGTTGCAGCGACCGTTCGCGGCGGCCTTGATCGCCTGGTTCCTGGTACTCCTTCCACCCGGCGACCTTCGGATCGACGAGAGCGCTTACGCGCTCGCGTCGAACGCGGCCATCGCGGCGGCTCTGGGTGTAGCGATGGTTCAAGCGGTGGGCCGACCGGGATCGATCCGCTGGAACGCCACCTGCCTGCTTGTCCTGCTGTACATCGTGTGGGGCGGGGTGACGATGCTTTGGGCGCCGGACCTGATCGAGGCACGCCGCAAGCTGGTGTCCTGGACAATAAGCTTTATTCTCCTGATTACGATCATAAACCAGATCAAATCCATCAATTCGCTTGATGATTTCATGAAGATGCTAAGAATAATGGGATGGTTTCTTGTAGCATGCGCAGTATATACGATTTTGTTCGGGGAGTATCATTTCGGTGAGAGGCTGAATGTCTTCGGGATCAACGAGAATGTTTTTGGCCTGATGCTGATCACGACTCTTCCCGGCGTCTTGTGGCCCGTCCTGCGTTCGTCAGGCCCGCAGCGGGTCGTCATGATGGCCGTCAGTATCGTGTTCCTCCTCTGCGTTTTGCTTGGCACGGCGCTGAGCGGGTCGCGCGGCAGTTCGCTTGCGGTTCTGCTGTTGCTGCTCGCCTTCCTGTTTGGAAAGTCGACCCGGATATGGGGGATCGTCGGTCTCGCCCTCCTCGTCTTTATCGCGGTCGCTGCGCCGTTCCTTTTCGAGACGATTTCGCATCGGTTCGCCGAAGAACAGGGCGGGGAGCTGGGCGGGCGCGAGTTGCTGTGGCAAGCGAGTCTTCAGCTCTTCCGCGACTATCCCGCGACCGGAGTCGGCATCGGCAATGGCCCGTTCGCGCTGCACGCCTATCTGGCAGCGCTGACCACGGCGACCAACCACCGGCTCGACTTACCGAGCCATCAGCCCTTCCTCGAAGTTGCCATCGAGACGGGGCTCTTCGGCTTGCTCGTCTACATCGCCATATTGGCATCCGCCATTATGAGCTTCGCCAGATATCGCGCCATCTGGGCGGCAAGCCGGGAGATGCCGACCGCGTACTACGCCATCGTATCGGGCGTCTGCGTCGCTTATGCGTTGGCCTGGATCAAATCGGGAGGGCTCGAGAACCACGCCAGTTTCCTCGCGGTTCTGGTGCTACTTCTCGCCCCGTCGCTGATCACAACGACTGAGGCTCGGGAGCCTATCGACGTGTCGCGGTCGGGCGAGCCTCCTTCCTGGAAGCGATCACCGTCGAACGTCGATCATGCGATCGGTTAGCGCCATGTCGATGCGCGCGTCCGTCCACGGCAATCCGACCATCTCCGATCTCGCGTGCGACAAGCCAAGCGACAGCGGCGAGCGGAAGCGCTGGCTGCCCGTCGACACGAGCCCGTCGGACCATTGGACTGGAGCCTTGCACGGCGATCAGCCCGGCGGGATTGGCTCGAAATCGCTCGACGCCACCACAGCTCTTACACGAACAGACCCGGAGGATCATTCGGGAAGCCGCCGATTCTCCGTGAACGTCCTGAGCAGTGTCGGCTTCATCTTGCTCAACGTTGGACTGATGGCCTGGTATGTACCGTTCCTGGTGAGCAACCTCGGGCTGGCGGCTTATGGAATGCTGTCGCTCGCCAATTCGCTGGTCCTTTACCTGTCGATCGTGACCGACAGCCTGAACGGTTCCGTCTTCCGCTACCTGGGAATTGACCTCGGCCAAGGCGACGTCGCGTCGGCGAACCGGACGTTCAACAGCGCGCTGGTCCTGGCCATACTCGCCTGCTGCCTGCTGCTCGTCCCGATCGCCGTCACCAGCTACTTGTTGCCGCTCCTATTCCACGTCCCGCCGGACCTGGTTGCGGCAACCAGGTTCGTGGTGGTCGCGGTTGGCGTGACGGCATTGACCGCGCTCGTCGGCGGGGTTTTCGGTGTGTCGAGCCTCATCCGTCATCGATTCGATCTGCGCAACATCGTCAGGTCCGTTGTCGCGCTGTGCAGGATCGGTGTCGTGGTGCTTCTCTTCGCCGCCGGATCCCCAAGTCTCGTCCATGTCGGGATTGGCCTCATCCTGGCGGCAGTCATCGGTCTGGCAGGTGATGTCTTCCTCTGGAAGAAGCTGACGCCTGAACTCTCAATCGATCCTCGCCTGATCGAAAGCGCACGATTTCGTCCACTCATCGGCCTTGGCACCTGGTCGGCGATCAACATCATCGGCGTGCTATTCATCATGCAGATCGATGTAATCGTCGTAAATCAGCTGTTGGGAGCGGAAATGACAGGTCGCTATGCTTCCGTCTTGCTGTTTCCAATACTGATCTACACCATGGGAGAAGCCGTTCTCCCGGTATTGGGCTCAGCCATCATGGCGCATTACGCGACAGGCAACAGACATGCCCTTCAGGATCTGGCAAGACGCTCCGTCAGGCTTCTCGCCCTCGGGCTTGCCCTGCCAATCGGCCTTCTCTGCGGCATGGCTGCGCCACTGCTGACGCTTTGGCTTGGCCCCGCTTTTGCCGATCTCGAAATCGTTCTGATCCTTCTCGTCGCACCTTTGACCATCAATCTGGCCACGCGGCCTCTCTCCTACGTGCTGACGGCCTATAACGAGGTCAAAGTCCAGGGACTCGTGACGCTCGCGCTCGGCACGGCAAACGTTGTCCTGGCAATCGCTTTCGTACGGGCCGGTTGGGGCCTAGCCGGCGTCCCGGCAGCCGCGGCGCTCGCCTGGACCGTGCGGAACGTCGTCTTCGTGTCGAGCCGGAGCGCTGTCCTTTTGGGACTTCGTTGGTATGGCTTCAATGGCCCTCTCGCTATTGGCCTGTTGGGAATGGCCGGTGTGGCCGCGCTCGGCCAGATCATGTGCGCGCTGTGGTGGCCGACCGGCTGGCTGTCGCTCGCCGCATACGCGGCCGTGATCACCCTCGCCTATGGCGCGTTCGCCTACTTCATCGTCATGGCAAAGGCCGATCGCGCGCTGATATTGAGCGTATTTGCGAGAAGGAGCGCGTCGTGAACCCCGACCCGAGGGCACGAGCTCTGGAGCACCCCGCGCCGGTACGCCGCGTCCAGCCGATGTCGCAGGGCAGCGCGATGCCTGGCGCGGTGGACAGGAATCGCGAAAGACCTGCCGGCCGACCCGAGCCGGTGGCGGTGCTGATTGGCCAGCTGTCGCAGGGCGGCAGCGAACGTCAGCTCTTCATGTTTCTGACCCATTGCGACCGCACGCGCTGGGCTCCGGTGGTCTACGTGTCGGGCGAGCTCGGGTTCTGGGAAGAGCAGATCAGCGCGCTCGGCATCCCGATACGGCTCCTCACGGGGAGCCGGCTCGCGAAGATGTATCAGTTTCGCGCGGCCTGTGCGGCTCAGGGAGCCAGGTACTTCTTCTCGTGGTCGTCCTACACAAATCCGTTTGGCCTGGCGCTTCTGGGCATGGACGTTTGGCGCATCGGTTCCTTCCGGAATGCCCAGTTCGCCGACCTGCCCGCTTTCCTAAGGTCGGCCTGGGCCTGGGCGAGCCTTTCGGCGGTATCGCTTGCCGTATGCAACTCCCAGGAAACCTATGACGAGATCGCGCTGAGAAAAGCCGAGCGACCCAGGCTCGTTTACGTTCCGAACGGCGTCGAACCACCAACGAACGATGAGATCGCAGTCTGGCGCGCGACGTGGCGCGCGCGGCTCGGCATTGGAGATGACGTGGTCCTCGTGGTGGGCGTCGGCCGCCTTGCAAGGCAGAAGCGGTTTGATCGCTTCATCCAGGTCATCGAGAGGGTGCGCAAGAACGTCCCTGTGGTGGCAGTTGTCGCCGGCAAAGATTTCGGCTCCCTCCAGGATTTGGAGCGCCAGGTCGCTCAGTCGGACCTGAACGGCGTGCTTCGTTTCATCGGAACGGTCCCTGACGCCCGGGAGCTGATTTCTGCCGGGGACATCCTCCTGCTGTCTTCCGACCACGAAGGCATGTCCAATGTCGTGCTCGAGGCCATGTCGGCAAGCGTGCCGCCTGTCGTCACTCGGGTCAACGCAGTGGCCGATCTGATCGAACAGGGAAAAACCGGCTTCATTGCAGATCACGACGCGGACGATCTCGCCCGGCATGTGGTTCGTCTGGCGAGGGACTGCGGGCTTCGTCGCGACATCGGCGAGCGCGCCCGTTCCGCCGTCATGCTCCGGTACGGTTCCCGCGCCATCGCCCATCAGCTTTGGGCGTTATGCGACGTCAGAAACAATGGGGCATAAAGGCGATGAAACGCGTCGTCTTCGTCGATCAACTATTGTGGCTTGATGGCTCCCGGCTCTCCACCGACGAGCCCGATATGCTGTTTCCCACCAGCTTCAAGGCGTTCGCCGACTTGTGACAACGGCCCAGGAATCGTGGACGCGCCCTGATGCGCGACAATACGTTCGAAGCCAATCGCGACCGAATCTTGGAGGGCGTCCGTGAGGAAATCGCTCGGCAGGGAGCATAGCTACCGCTCGGCGCTCCAGGACTATCCCGGCGGGACCGCTCCGGACCGGCCGACTGTCAGCGTGGTGGTCCCCACCTATAATGAAGCCTCGGGGTTGCAGCGGCTCGTCAGCGACGTCATCGCCCAGGATTATGATCGGATCGTCGAGATCTTCTTCGTCGATGGTTGCTCGACCGACGGAACGTCCGAGACCTTGCTCGATCTGGAGAGGCGGAACGGGACGTTTCGTGTCCTGCGCAACAACAAGGGGCAGACTGCAGCGGGCATCAATCTGGCCTTCGGCCAAGCGGTCGGCGATGTGGTCATACGCCTCGACGCTCATGCCCGCTTCGAGCCCGACGTCATCAGCAAGAGCGTGGAAAGCCTGTTGCGAACGGGTGCTGGTGGCGTGGGCGCGATAGCGCGTCCGGCCGAGACTGAAACGCTCGTCGGTCGGGCCATCGTGAGCGCCCACAGAAGTCCGTTCGGGGTCGGCGTTGCGAAGTTTCGCAAGGAGGGGGCAGAGGGCTGGGCGGATACGGTCTGGAACGGATGCTATTGGCGGCACATTGTCGAGCGGGTCGGGCCTTTGCGTGAGGATCTTCACCGCGCCGAAGACAATGATTTCAACGCCCGTATTCGCAGGCTTGGCTACGGGCTCTACCTGTCGCCCGACATTCGCGCCCTCTATGAACCACGGCGGACGTTGGGGGCCCTGTGGCGGCAGTATTTCGCCAATGGCGTGGGGGTCGCGGGGGCGGCTCTGAGCAGCCCGGGAGCGGTGACGATGCGGCATTTCGCGCCGCTCTGCCTGGTCCTGTGCTTGGCCCTGCCGGCATCGCTTTCGTTGATTTCTCCGCCAGCGCTGTTCGTCACAAAGATAGCCCTGCTCGGTTACGCGGCCATTCTGCTTCTGTCCGTTCTGCTTGCGGCCCGCGACGAGCCAGCCCTTCACGTGGTACTCCTCCCCGCGGCTCTGGCGACACTCCATCTCAGCTATGGATTGGGGACGGGCTGGGGTTTCGTTCGGGGCGCGTTCGACCGAATGAACCCGGGCAAGGGCACCCGCATCCCTGCAGGGCCTTCGCGTGAACGAGCCGATCCATAGCGCGGCAGGGGCTATGCCGGCCCCGCCGCGTTCTGGCCTGCAGGACCATGCGAACCATCTTGACGAGCATCAAGAGCTTCGCGCGTCGGACATGGGACTGGAGGTCTGTGGCAGTTACAAACGTTGAGCCTCCAGCATGAAGCGCCGCTACGTGATATCGCGTCGTTCGCTTATCCGAAGCGTGAGCACGGGCCTTCTGGCCTCCAGCGCGTTGGCTGTGCGCCCCGTCCTGGGCGTCGAGGCGGGCGACGAAACATCCCACTATGTCGCGCCGACCGGTGACGACCTAGCGGGCGATGGCTCGATTGGTGCGCCTTGGGCGACCTTGCAAAGGGCCTTTTCGGCCGTGCGGCCCGGCGCCACGATCTTCCTGCGCGGCGGGACTTACAATCTCACCGGCCCCTCGGGCATCCACCTCATGGGCCGCTCCGGGACATCCGAAAAGCTTATCACGATCCGGAACTACGCCACCGAAGCCGTCGTGCTGAATGGTTCCGGCCTGACCTCGACCAAGGATAGCTACAGCAGCCCGACCGATGCGGGCGGCTACGTCCTATCACTCTACAACGTGTCCAACATCACCATTAAAGGCCTGGACATCCGCAACGGGCCAATGGGGGGCGTCATCGTCAATGGCGGACATTCGCTCGACGAAGGGTCGCACGGCAATATTTTTGAGAACCTCAGAATCCATGGCAATGGCTGGAATGGATCGGAGGGCAAGGGCTTCTCGCTCTACGGCTACGCGACCGACAATCTGCTGGTGAACTGCGACAGTTACTTCAACGCCGATCTCGAGCAGACCAACGCGGACGGATATCAGATCAGCCCTTGGGGCCCGGCTTCGACCGGCAACGCGCTGAGAGGCTGCCGTGCCTGGCAGAACTCCGACGACGGCTTCGATCTCTTCAACGTGAACGACAATACCTCGCCCGCGCCGGTCATGCTGAGCCGCTGTTGGGCTTGGAGGAACGGCTTCCTTGCTGATGGATCGCAGGGCAAGGGCGAAGGGAACGGCTTCAAGCTAGGCGGTCAACGGCAAGCGGCAAGGGGCAACGCCAGCGGAACCTCCGGCGGGCACACCGTGACCGACTGCTACGCCTGGAGCAACGTTCTCAATGGCTTCACGGACAATTCCGCGACGATTGCCAACACGGTCGTGAATTGCACAGCCTACGACAATTGCCGCAGCAGGGACGAGTATGGACGCCCGTCGGAGACCTGGACATACGATTTCTACTTCCCGACACCGGCAGGACATGTGCTGATAGACAACGTCGCGTTTCAACCGGCCGGCCGCGAGGCGCGCGTTGCGGCCGAGAATACCGACCGAAACAATTCCTGGACGCGATCGCCCCCCTTATCCTCGGCAAGCTTCGTCTCTCTCGCCGACGCCGCTGCGACGGGGCGACGGATGGAGGACGGATCCTTACCGGAAACTGCGTTTCTCCGGTTGGCCGCCGGCTCAAGTCTGGGGAAAGCGAGACCGAACGCGGCTCCCTTGTAGGCTACCTTGGAAGAGGGCCTTTCGTGCCCGACTCGCGCCGGTCTTCTGGTTGGGCATCAGCGCTCGACTCGATCAGCACTATCCGGCGCGCAACTTTGCGAAAGCGAATATTTGTGCAGAACCAGTTCCGCCTGACGGAACAGGTCTGCGGCAAGTCGGTCGGAGGTGAACGAGGCGGCCCTGACGCGTCCCCGCTCCGCCATCGCCGCGGCGCTCTCCTGGTTTTGCGGGGCAAGCAGCCACGTGAGCGCGCCGACATATCCAGGGGTCGTCCCATCCACGACGAGCGCATGCTCGCCGTCCTCGATGTGGTCCGAGATCCCCAGCGCGCGCGCCACCACGGTGGGCTTACCCAGGTACATGCTGTTGAGGTAGGTCTGCTGCCCGATCGAGCGCTTCATTCCCTGCCGGAGGGGAACAATGCTGGCGCGTGCCGTGCGGAGCAGACGAATAAACTCGGCGTGCGATGTACGGGTGCGTTTGGCGAGGACGATGTCGACATTCGGCGGCACGGGTTTCGAACTCGTCCAGGCCGTTGCCAGGATGAACCGCGTCTCCGGAAACAGGCGCGCGGCCTCGACCAGAGGCGCATAATCGCGTCCGCTATCCCCGCCGGCGAAGATATGTCCTCCGTTCGGAGGGGCCGGTCCTTCGAGCTCCTGCGCGGACAGGTGATAGTAGCACAAGGCTATCCCGACCTTGTCCGGGTCGATGCCCCACAAGGCGCAGAACGCCTCTTTGTCGTCCCTGGAGTAGACCACGTAGCGATCCACTGCCCTGTCCACGAGACGAACCGCGAGCCTTTCAATGAGCCCCCTGAGCCCGGTGTTCGGCTCCCACATCTCGCCGACGAGCATCAGCGCCGGTCGGTATCGCCGAGGAAGGAAGCCAAGGATCATGCAGGCAAGAAGGTCCGGGTAGATGACGCCTGACGAGCTGTTCAGGATGAGAATCCGGGCGTGGCGGGCAGCGCGCAGGATCCTCGCCAGAGTGATCAGCTCCTTGTGGAGAGCGTGAGGTCCAGATCGGGGATAGGGCAGCTGCAGCGCGCCGACCCGGCCTTCCCATCCCGGGAACCATAGCGTCGACAAAAATGGATGCTTCCTCGTCTCAGTCCGAAGATCCGAGGCTGCGATCGATGACATACGGGTGCTCCCGTCCTAGAGCATTTTCGAGCGAAGTGGGTCACCGGCTCGCGTGAAGAAAATGCGATAAAACAAATACTTAGAGAATTATCGCGTTTCAAGGAAACGTGGAAATGCTCTAGTCGATCAGTGGACCTGCATACCGCCGCGCCGGACCGCGCCGACGCAGTTCGTCGCGAATGCCAGCGATGTCGTGCGTACGCCTTGCTTGGATTCCCAGGGCAGCTCACCGAGAGGCAGAAATCCGATACCCCTGCACTCTGCCGTGATCCGCTCGGCCGCGACCACAGGGCCGGGCTCGATCGACCCATTTGGATAGAGGGGCCGGCCGTCAGGGTAGAAATCGTGGAGCAGAATGGCGCCGTTCGGGGTCAGGCAGTTCAGGGCCTGGGCAAACTCGCGATAGACAGCAGGGGCGGCGTGATCGCCGTCGAGGAAAATCAGGTCGAACCTGTCGTCGGTTTCCCGAAGGTACTCCGATGAAGGCTTTGCGATGAACGTCACCCGATCGGACAATCCGGCACGCATGAGGTTCTCGCGAGGAGAAGCGAGTCCGAGACGCGCAAAGGCCCCGTGTGTTGGATCGTTGACATCCACGATGTCGACCGTGGTCAGGTGCGCGCCAGGGCCGGAATGAGTTGCGAGTGAGCGGGCGATCGCCAAGGTCGACGCGCCGATATGGGTGCCGATCTCGAGCACTCTTGCTGGCTTGAGCGACGCAACCAGCTGATAGAGGGCGCGACGCTCCCCGGGGCATATGCCGCCATCGATATCCGCGAACGGCATGACGTCGGAGATCTGGTCTTCATCTCGCAGCCATCCCGTTGATATCGACGAACTGTGGAGAGCCTGCGCGAGTGCGCTGCTCGTGATTGTTCCGAGCCGCTCGGCATCGAACGCCTCCCCCGAGATCTTTGCCAGACGGAGGCGTTCGCGTCGGATCTGGAGAGCCCCGAAAACACGGCGTGGAAGTATGGTCTCGGCTGATTGTTTGAGAAGGTGCATCATCTGCTCGATCAACCTCGAATTGCGATATCGCGCTCCAGAGGCGTGTCGAGCTTCAGCCCGGGCCAGCGCATGTCGGCAGGAGAATTCTAGCGCTCCGCCATGGTTCATACTTGACGGGGGACAATAGGTGCCGCGCGGCCTTACACCCTGGTGAAGCAGGCGCTCACGAAGGCTGCGCTGCGTCGCAACATGCCGACAAAATGACGACAGCGATCGTTTCCCACAGCGATAGGTCCGCTTGCCTCGCGCACTTGCCTGCAGGGACGCGCCATGGAAGACGGAATGCCGGCTAAAAGCACCAGCGGCTACCAGCGCCTCATTCTATTGGGCCACCGGCCGCATCGCCATTCGGGGATGTTTTGGTTTCGCAGATCGACTCGCCCAACTGGCATCTCGATCCAACGATGTAGTTACCACATAGCGTAACCCAGCAGGCTCAAAGATGAGGCGCGCGTCGTCGTTCGTTATGGCCTTCCCCCCATCGCACAGGATCGTCGTGCCAAAGCCCCGTCTGGGGGTGGGATTGACGGCCGGGCCGCCGCGCTCCAGCCACTGCAGGCGGAGACGCGCCGGCGCGTTTTTCATCGTCCGAACGCTCCATGTCACCCGCACCCGTCCGCTCGGGCAGTTCAAGGCCCCGCGGTTACTTAAGGCCCCGTGTTTGACCGCGTTGGTCGCGAGTTCATGCAGAATAAGAGTGAAATCTTCCGCGTGCGTCCGCAGAAGCCTGACGGAGGGGCCGACTGCGGTGAATTGGTCAGCACGGCAAAACGGGGCGAGCGCGGCTTTGACAAGACGCTCGAGCGAGCAATTGCCGTCCGCTTCCCTGTCAATCGACGCGCCCACCGAAATAGCGCGAATTCGGCCTTCGAGGGCGCCGCGAAAATGCTCGACGCTCTCGCTGCTTTCGGCCGTGAGGCTGATCACGGAGAGGACGAGCGCCGGGTAATTCTGCAGCCTGTGCAGCAGTTCCCTGTTTTCTCTCTCGAGCGCTTCCAGGCGACACCGTTGATCGAACCTGGAAATGTAAGCAGCGGTATCCTCGGGCCCGGTGATCTGATTGTCGGTCATGGCGAGGCTCCGCATGGAACACCCCCCAAACTGACAGCAAGATACGTTAGTTCCACACATTTTTTTAACGCATTTTTCATGCGCTGCACGTGGTGGTTTCATTAATGGAAGGGGTGACGGAAGGCTCCCAGGGCCTGCCGATTCTGGGACAAAGGGACTCATTGCCCTGCCGCAGTCGTGAGCAGATCGGGGCGAGCGACAACCTCGATCGCATCGCCCGGCAACAGGTCGGCATCTTCCGACACGGAAAGACGATCCCATCCGTCCCCGCTCTTGCGGATGATCGTGATAGCCGGGCGGACTCCACTGCCGGCAGCATCCGCGGATGCCAGTCGCCCGAAGACCTGTAACTTCTGAGCCGCCGCCTCGAGCCTCGTTCTCAGCTCGGCGATTCGCACTTGCGACTCGCTCGTCTCCCGCAGAACCTCGAGGCGGCGCTGCGTGTCGAGCTTTTCCAGGCGGAACAGGAACTCGTCCCGCTGCTGTTTCACCTGGCTCAAAGTCGCTGTCGTCTGGAGGTGGCGGGTCGACGACAGCAAAACAGCCCTTCGGCTCTCCGTCACGCGCGGGCTGACAAGGCTGCCCGAGCCAAAGAGCTTGTTGACCCGGTCCAACTCGTCAATGTCGGTCTGAAGGCCCTGGGCCTCCTGCTTCTCCTGGGTCGTCAGCGTTCCAATCTGCTCGTCGGCCAGGCGCGCCGCGTTCTGCAGATGAACCTTCTCGTTTTTGTACTCGAGCAGCCGGATGTTCAGGTAGCTGGCTTCCGTCCGCAGATACTCGCTCAATGTCGCCGCCGGTACGGGAGCATCCGCCAGCCGTTGTTCCTTGATGTCCTCCGATCCTTCGAGCTCCGCCGTAAGCCGCCACGCGTGAACGTGTTCCTTGGCCAAGGCAAGGACGGTGGCACGATACTCCCGGTCGGCCTCTACCACCTCCACACCCATCGTCGCCGAGCGCCCCCGGACCGTACTGACCCCGCCGGAGAGGGCAATCGCGTGTCTGACGGTCATCTGCGGTCGATAGGGGTGCTGGCCTGGTTGCAAGACGTCGCCGTTCACATAGATCGGCCTGTA
Source organism: Allobosea sp. BK604 (assembly GCF_004341515.1). Lineage (GTDB taxonomy): Bacteria > Pseudomonadota > Alphaproteobacteria > Rhizobiales > Beijerinckiaceae > Allobosea. Next base: position 202,506 of record NZ_SLZF01000013.1, on the reverse strand, counting down.
TTCGACGACCGCCACGGACACGTCGCCAGGCTGGATCAGCACGATGCGGTCGCGCCCGTCGGGCGTTCTCTGGCGAAGGACTTTCGTGGCAAGTGCCATCTCGACCCGAGCCTGGACGTCCGTCGACGTAGAACCAGCCGCGACGATGGTGCCGACCATCGGAATCGTGATCGTACCGTCGAGCTGGATTGGAGCGCGCTGTTTCAGGTCCGGCAAGCCGGCAACCGCGAGCTCGATAATGTCGCCGGGGGAAAGCCGATACTCCGCCCGGCAGGGAACGAGCGCGCCGAGCAGCGCCAGCACGATTGCGGTCAGGAGCACTCCAGTTCTGCCGCCGGGTATATGTCGACGCCTCATGCGAATTGCCCCGGTTTGCGTGAGGAGCGGACGTCGGAGCATGGCCTTCCGGGCCCCGCCTGACATCCACTCCGCTCACGTCATGAAATGGCTGTGCTGGCGCACTTGCCCGGCCGCCAGACGACCGCGCCACCACGCGATCGTCCGGTCGAGGCCCTCGCGCAGGCTGACCCGCGCACCCCAGCCTGTGGCGGCCGCGAAGCGGCTGCTATCGGCCAGGAGAGCGCGCACCTCCGAGTTCACCGGGCGCATGCGGATGCTTTCCTGCTCCACAGCCTTTGAGCTTCCACACAGTTCAAGGACGAGATCGATAACCTGGGCCACCGTCACAGCCTTCTGGCTACCCGCGTTGTAAGCCCGCCCGAATTCGAGGTTCGTCGCGAGGCCCGCGGTCAGAAAGGCACGTACCGTGTCTTCGACATAGGTGAGGTCTCGCACCGGCGTCGTATCTCCGACCCTCACAGCCTCGCAACTCGGATCGAGCGCTTGCCGGATGAGCGTCGATATGAGCGCACGCTCGCTTTGACGCGGGCCGAAGGTATTAAAGGGACGCAGCGTTACGACTGGTAAGCCGAACGACCGCGCGAAGGCCTCGGCCATCATGTCGGCTCCGATCTTGGAGGCCGAATAGGGCGACTGCCCCTGTAGCGGGTGGTCCTCCGAGATCGGCATCCTGAGCGCCGTGCCGTAAACTTCGCTCGTCGAAGTGTGAACGATGCGTTCCGTTCCCAAACGGCGGGCGGCCTCCAGCACGTTCAGCGTGCCCAGAACGTTCGTCTCGACATAGGTCTGTGCCGCCGCATAGGAATGTGGAATGGCGATCAGCGCCGCGAGATGGAAGACGATGTCTTGGCCCGGCATGATCCGCCCGACGAAGGCCGCATCTCGAACATCACCGCGCACGAGATCTATTCTACCCCCCGCACCAATCGGCACCTCGTCAAGCCAACCGTTGCTGTCGAAGGAGTTGTAGAGGGTCAGCGCGGTGACTTTGGCTCCTTGGCCTGCAAGGGCCTCGGTCAGATGCGAGCCGATGAACCCGTCGGCCCCGGTGACCAGGACATTCACGCCGTCATAGTTCATGGCGCGAGCCTTCCTCGCGAGACGGAGGGCCGGCTGGCACCCGCGCTCGCGACCCGGACCTGCGGCTCCAGCTTGATAGCGACCTGGCCGATGCGGTCGGGAATGTAGCCGACCACCGCCAGAGCGCCCCGCAACATGATGATGAAATCCGCCGCCAATGTCCTGCTATTGAAATATTCCAGATCGATACAAGCCTTCATTGGAAAGAGAACAGTCCTATAGAAGACATCTGGCGCTACATCGCCCGGAAACACGTCGGTTTCATTTCGAAATATGATTTGGCAAGGGCCGAGCAAACCTGGCTTAAATCTCAACAATTCCTCCCAGCCGTTCTGAAAGCAATCGGCGAAGGCCAGACTTTCTGGACGCGGCCCAACGATAGACATATCGCCTCTCAGCACGTTCCAGAGCTGAGGCAACTCGTCGAATTTCGTCGCCGCGAGAATGCTTCCGACAAGCGTGAGCCGCGGATCGTTCTTGAGCGTCAGGGGGCTGCCCGCGTTCCCCGCGTCGGCATGAAATTTTCTGAACTTGTACATGCAGAAATGTCTGCCGCCTTTGCCGATCCGAGCCTGGCAAAACAGGATCGGCCGTCCGGATTCGAGCCACACCGCGGCAGCGATCAGCAGCAAGAGCGGCCCGATAAGCAGCACGAGCACACAGACCAGGCAGATGTCGAGCGCGCGGCGCACACGTTCCGCCATAGCCCCTGCGCCTTCGTCGTCGAACAAGTTCGTTACGATCATGGCGACGACCCCCTCACGGACAAGATCTATGGCGACGCAGCATGGAGGCTCTGAAGCGTGGCTGCTGCGGCAAATCCCGGCTCTGCCCCCAAAGCTTCCGCGAGACAGCGCGTAACGGTCTCGACATCCGCGGCTTCCAGACGTGGATGCAGAGGCAACGTGAGTTCGCGAGCTGCAAAATCCTCGGTCTTGGGTAGCGACACGTTCGGGTAGAGATCCCGGTAGAAGGAGAGACGATGCGTCGGCGGATAATGGATGGTCGTCTGGATCCCGGCCTCGCGCAGACGATCGATGACAGTCTGCCGTTCCGCCGACAGCGGCAGCAAAACCGGCATGATATGGTGCACCGAGGCCCGTCCGGCTTCGAACGGCACGGTCACCATGGGGCACCGGGCTTCGATTGAGCGCCGATAGAGCTGCGCAAGGTCTTTTCGCTTCGCGTTCCACCGGTGAACGTGACCGAGTTGAACGAGGCCGATCGCTGCCCTCAATTCGTCCATCCGATAGTTGAAGCCCAGCATCGTCACGTCATAGATCGGGCTCTTGCCGGATCGTCTTTGAAACGTGCCGCTGGTCAGCCCGTGGCCGCGTGCCCGTCGAATTCCGTCGCGGAGCTTCTCATCGCCGGCCAGGATCGCTCCACCCTCCGCCGTGGTCATGTTCTTGTTGCCGTAGAAGCTGAAGGCGGCCGCCACACCGAGGGTGCCGACCCCCGGGAGCACGGTTGCATGCGCCGCGTCCTCGACGATCAGCAAGCCACGTTCCGCCGCGAACGCCTGCCATGGCTTGGGATCGATGAGGTAGCCGGCGAAGTGAACCAGGATGATCGCCTTGGTACGGCCGGTGCACTTCGCGGCCGCATCCTCCAGGCACATCAGCGGCGTGTCCGTCGACGCGATATCGACGAAAACCGGCTTCGCTCCGACGTAGAGGACGCAACTCGCAGTCGCGACGAAGGTCAGCGCGGGGACGAGCACCTCGTCGCCCGGACCGATCCCAAGTGCATGCAGGATCAAATGCAGGCCGGCCGTGCACGAGCTCACCGCAACGGCATCGTCGGCACCGTGGGCCTCGGCGAACGCCCGCTCGAAGGCGTTGACCCTGTCACCCATCGTGATCCAGCCGCTGTCGATGACCTCCGCCAGGGCAGCTTTCTCTTCCGATCCGAGCGTAGGTTCCGAGACAAGCAACATGGAATGACCTCGCTTTTTGGCAGACCGGCTCGCGGCAGCCGCGAGGACGGCTAGGCCGACATCGCGACAATGGACGGCGCCCGCTCCTCCCACTTGATTTCCTGGGCGCTATGAAAATCTTCGACCCGGCCGACGTCGAGCCAGAGCCCCGCATGTTTGTAGACATGGATCGGCACGCCCTTGTCCAGCAGGCAATGGGCTAGATCATCGAGGCCAAAGGCTATTCCTGACGGGATATATTTAATAACTTCGGGCTCCATACAGTATACACCCATGCTGACGCAGTTCGAAAGCGTAGGTTTTTCTGTGAACTTCGTGACGGTACCATCCTGATCTTCGATGATTCCGAAATCCATCCGGGTGGAGCGGGTGGTCGTGGCGATCGTCAGAGGGGCGCCGTGATTTCGGTGGGTCATGGCGAGCGCATGCAGGCTGAGATCCGTGAGGATGTCGCCGTTCAACATCAGGAACGTATCGTCCAGGGCTTCGCGCAAAAGGGTGAGCGGCCCGACGGTCCCGAGCGGCTCTATTTCTTGGGTATACTTGATGTTGATGCCCCATTGTTGTCCATCGCTACAGAAACTCCTGATCAGGTGCCCGAGATATCCGGTGGTAATGTAGACGTCTTCCACGTTGTTCCGTCGGAGCCACTGCAGCAGAAGCTCCAGAACCGGCCGCGCGCCGATCGGCATGAGAGGTTTCGGAAGGACGGAGGTGTAAGGCATCAGCCGTGTGCCCCTGCCGCCTGCTTGAATGACAGCTTTCACTTGCGCCTCCTCTGAAGAGGCGAGGTTATGTCGGCAAAATCTGACCGTCTTGATTGCCATCAAGTTGCATCGGATGAGCGTCCCCTAGCGTTAAGTGGATTGCTGTGCCTACGCTCGTGCATCCTCGTGCTGGGTGCGCGTGCAGTAGGCGCGCCGCTCACCACGTCGATGACTTGCACCACAGGGTCTAGACGTCCTTTCCGCGCGAGCAGAAAAGAGACCATGTGATGAGACTTGGTGCGATCGAGTTTATCTCAAGTGGTCGCTCCTCGGGGGCAGCCTTCTCGGAGCGTTCGGAAGACACGCCGCGCAATCAGGATGTCAAGATCCATAACATTGGAGCTCTCATCTGGCGGCGTAAGGCGTTCATCGCCTATTTCGCACTTGCCGGAGCGCTCCTGACTGGCGTCGCGGCCTTCGTCTTGCCGCCGAAATACACCGCTACGTCACAATTCGTGATCGAGCCCACGCAGGCCGAGATCGCGGCCGGCGTCCTGGATGCCGTCGTCGACACCCATATCGCCACCATCACGTCGGATGCTCGCCTGCGCGCGGTGCTGGCGAGCCTGTCGGGCCTGCCAGAGTACGAGGCGACTGCGCCTTCGGGCTCGACCGGCGCAGAGCCGGCGTTCGAGGACCGCCTGCGCGGGGGGCTGCTCGACGCCGCCGGGCTGCTCGAAGCGGCGGTCTCGACACCTCCAGCCGATCAGGCCCAGTCGGATCACCCGACAGGGCTCGCGCCGCCCAGTCTCGACGAGGCGAAGCTCTCCCTCATGGTTCGGCAAGAGCGGCGCTCGAGCGTCGTTTCGATCAGCTACAAAAGTTCCAACCCGGTCAGAGCCGCACTGATCGCCAATCAGATCACCGCCTTTCATTTGAACGCTCTGTCGCAGCGCAAGCAGCTCGAGCGAGAGAATTCAAAACAATGGCTGGATCAGAACCTCGCCCAGGCTCAACTTGAATCGGACGCTGCGGACGAGGCGCTGCGCGCCTACTCGTCCGTCCATGGAGCCAGCCTCCCGGATGGCGCGAAGGGGGAGCCGGTCGCGGAGATCGTCCAACAGCTCGAGGGGGTCCGGGCCGAGTTGGCGAGAAAGGAGGCCAAGCTGGAACACATCAGGGATCTGCGGCGAGCGGAAGCGGATGTTGGCACCCGGATCGCCACCCTGGCTTCCCCATCTCGGACCGCGGAGCCCGCAGTGTCCGATGTGCCGAACACCGCCGCGACCGCGCCCGGAAACACGTCGACGCCACGGCCGGACGTGACTCGCGAGGCCGAGGTGGAGCGGCTCGAGCGTGACATCCGTGTGCTGCGCATTCAGGCGCGCTCGCTTGCGGAACACACCACGTCGCTACAGACCGTATCGGGAATTATCCTCGCCCAGCGGAAGGAGTTTCAAACCCTCGAACGAAGAGCCGCTTCAGCGGCGGACAGCGTCAGGGAACTCAGCCGGCTCAAACGAGAGTACAAGGATCCTCCCGCGACCGGCGTGCAGCTACTTGCGCGCGCGTCCGTGCCCCTGCGCCCGAGCTCGCTCAGTCCTTACCTCTACATTCCCGCTGCGGTCATAGCCTTCGCCGTGCTGGGCGGGGTTGCCGCTTCAACGCGCGAGCAGTTGGATCGAACGTTCCGGCAGCCTCGCGACATCGAGAGCGTGCTCGGGGTCCCATGCATCGGCCTTATCCCTGATGCCGGTCGCTCGGCCAAACGGCCGCGCCGGCCCACGCTCGATACTTCTGCCTATCCGAATGCGTTCGCGATCGAGACCGTGTGCGCAATGGTGCAGGCCGTCACGGGGCACCGCAAGGACAGCGGCAAGATCATCCTCCTGACGTCGAGCCATCCTGCGGAGGGTACTACGGCGCTCGCGGAGGGACTCGCGTCCTGTCTACAGAGCTTCCAGCAACGCGTTCTCCTTGTCAGCGCGGATGCCCCGCAAGAGCGCATCCACCCGACACCGGCAGGCGAGGCGCCGACGGGCCTCGCCGGCGGTTCTGCCACCCCGCAATATTCCGGCGATGCAGACCTGGATTGCGACCGCCTCAGCGTGATGGAACTCACCAACGGTGATCCGACACTGCTCGTTGGCGCGGCGTTGATCACAGGCCTGAAAGTAGTGCAGGAGCGTTACGACTATATCGTCATGGACGCCCCGGCGGTGTTCGTATCTCCCGCCATTCCAGCTCTCGCAAGCATGGCGGACGCGGTCCTCTTCGCCGTGAGATGGGGGAGCACGACCCGAGACGTTGCGGCGAATGCGTTGGCGTTGCTGAGTAGGCCGGCGACGGTCGGAAGGGAGCCCCCGCCGAACGTCCTGGCGGTGCTGACCCGCGTTGACCTCAAGTCCTATGTACGGTATCGGCCCGGAGATGCAGCCGAATTCTTGTTCGACCATCGGACGAGACTGGCGAGCAACTCGTTGCCCTGACGCTCTCCTGATGCGCTCCGTCCGCGCTACGGACTCCTAGAGCATTTCCGCATGTCTTCGAATTGCGAAAATGCTCTATCTACTTGTTTTGACGCATTTTCTTCACGCGAACCGGTATCCACTTCGCTCGAAAATGCGCTAGTCGGACGGTGAGCGGACGCAAACCCATGTTCGCGACGATCTCCCAGATTGCGGCGTCCGCAACTGCGCCCTCGAACCTTCTTCCCGCAATCGGCCTGCTCGGCTTGATCATCGCACTCGCTAGCCGGGGGCGTCGTGGCCTATGGCTGGCCAGCTTGGGCATCGGTGGGACACTGATTGCCGGAATTCTGCCGATTGCCAACATATTGATCCGCCCTCTCGAGGAACGCTTTCCCAAGTATCAGGAAGACGGGCGCCCGATCGACGGCATCATCGTCCTGTCAGGCGCGGTGGACCTGGCGAATTCGCTCGATCGAGACGAGTTTTCGCTGAATGGGGCGGCCGAGCGGTTCGTGCGTTTCATGGAGATGGCTCGGCGCCATCCCGAAGCACGCCTGGTCTATACGGGGGGAGGCTCGGGTGATCCGTCGCGATCGGAAGCGCAGCTGGCGGCCGAGCAAATGCAGAGGCTCGGCTTGTCAACGGAACGCCTCCTCATCGAGACGGCGTCAGGCACGACGTGGGACAATGCGCGGAATACGAAAGATCTTTTGGGTGCGCGGGCGCGAGGGCGCTGGGTTCTCATAACGTCCGCATGGCACATGCCGCGCGCGATGGGTTGCTTTCAGAAAGTCGGGCTGGCGGTCGTCCCTTATCCGGTCGACTATCAGACCCGTGGACCAATCGATTCGATTCGGCCGTTCACTGTCGTGGGACACGGCCTTCAGCGACTGGATATAGCTGTCAAGGAGTGGCTCGGCTTGTTCGGGTATCGCATCTCCGGGCGGACGAGTTCTTTTTTCCCGAGGCCGAACTCGATGGATTTTCCCCAGCGCGACCTGGCGCCCGCAGCCGCGAACTAGGCGTCGGCGGAAGTATGGCCGTCAAAATCGCAGCCGGGCAAAACGCGGGCGAACAAAACGAAAAGCCGCCGGCGACACGGCAGCACCCGGCAAGCGACGCCCTTCACGGCCTCCCATCTTGATGGCGATCAAGTCGAAAGATGTGACGCGATTAATCTCCCGGGCGCTCTCAACTGCGCATGCCGAACAATGAGCGTTTCGCTCACGGCGAAGGACAAGTAATAGTTCCGAGAGTTCGAATCAGCTAAAAGCACCGCGAGGCAAGCATGATTCGAGAACTGCAAGATGTAGCGTCCGAGTACGCAAATAAACCGGATGGCAACGTAGCAATCATCACGATTCTAGCGATAAGAGAGTTGTTATCGAATGATATTAACCCAATTCCTCTCCTTAAAGAATCTGGGATGCCTTCCGATCTTTCCATTCACACATCCGAACGCGTTCCTGTCAACATCCAGTCGATTTTTCTTGATTTGGCAGCCAACGCCCTGAATGATGATCTTCTTGGATTCCATCTCGCGCTGAGCTTTGATTTTCGAGCGCTCGGATTTATCTATTACTTGGTGGCGTCTGCTGAAACTCTGGGCGAAGCCCTCGCCAATGAGGAAGAATATTCAGCATCCCTGAACGAGCCGGTGCGTGTCGGAAGCGGCAGAACGAGCGGCGTGTCCGTCGAACTGAGCTACGAAGGCCTGGATCCGCATCTGGACCGCCATTTCTCTGAGTTCTGGATCACGGGCACGCTCAGGCTGTGCCGCGACTTCACAAGCCGCGAGTTGGTGCCGACTTCCGCGACCATGATCCATCTGCGGGTTGGTAAAGTGCCCGAGATGGATCGCTATTTCGGTCGGGAGGTCATCTTCGGTGCGGACAGGGACCTGCTCGAATTTGGCAAGGACGCGGGCGACCTGCCGCTCGTCACGCACGATCCGCATCTGCATCAGCTTCTGAGGCGGCTGCAAAGCAGCGAGTCCACAATGCGCGCTCCGGAGCCCGAATCCCTGCAGCTCCGCGTGGAAAAAGCGATCGCCGCACGTCTTCGCTATGGGACGGTCACGATCGACGCCATCGCAAGAGACGTCGGAACGAGCGCGCGCACGCTGACACGGAAGCTTGCAGAGGAGAGGATGAGCTTCAGCAGCATCCTCGACGGGGTGCGAGCCTCCCTCGCTGTTCGATACATGCGAAACGGCGAGCTCACCATGTCGCAACTCGCCTGGCTGCTGGGCTATCGCGAGTCGAGCACCCTGGTCCGGGCGTTCAAGCGATGGACGGGCAAGAGGCCCACGGAGTTTCGACGTGAGCTCAGGCGAGGCGGGCTCGACGACACTTGACCCTGGGGAAGGGCACTGTGGCTTCACATTGGCGGGAAAAAGCAATGATTTGGCTGGCGAAGCTATGACGCACCCGCCGCCTTTCACCTATATACGCATCACTCCACTCACATACACAAAGTATGAGTGCGGAGAATTTAGGCTATATGCCTGGATATCAAAGTATAATTGAAGGACTACGATCAATACGATAGAATAAAATTGGTATGACGAGGCCGTAATCACTGCATTTGAGCAGTTTTCGGTCTATATGTCGCCTGAATACGACTTTAGAAGCTCAAAATGAGTTCTGGATCGGGTGGCGGGTTCTTTCCGCTCCGCGCAGTCTGACGGTAGCACCCGGACTACCTGCGCCCCTTCTCCAACCGTTGCTTCTGCGTAACCCAGCCGCCGACCAGCCGCATCGGCCGGTCCATGGCGGAGCCGTCTCTTTTGAGCGGTTTCGCATGTCCATCCAGCGAAAGTGACTTCATGACTGTTTACTACGTATCGCCAACCGGATCTGACACCCAGACCGGAGCCATCGACCGGCCTTTTGCCTCCCTGCAACATGCTCATGATCTCTCTCAGCCTGGTGATACCATCTATATGCGGGGCGGCGTTTACGCTCTCACCAGCGGCATCCAGCTGACCCGCGACGGCACAAGCGGGGCGCCGATCACAATCGCCAACTACCCGGGCGAGACGCCTATCCTGGACGGGTCTCGGATGACGTCGACCGATTGGTACGGTCGCGCCGGGGCTGGTGGCTGGGTGCTGGACGGCTCGAGCGTCTCGTGGAACCACATCGTCGGGCTGGAGATTCGCGGCGGACCGATGGGCGGCCTCGTGTTGCGGGATCAGTCACACAACAACATCATCGAGCACCTCGACGTGCACGATAATGGCCGGCTCACGTACTCGGAGGGCAAGGGCATTTCCTTGTTCGGAGCCAGTTCGAACAACCTCTTCGTCAACAACGACTCCCACGACAATCGTGACCTGGCGGGAGACAATGCCGACGGTTTCCAGGTCAGCACCAGCGGTACCGGCAATGTCCTGCGCGACAACCGCGCCTGGGGCAACGCCGACGATGGTTTCGACTTCTTCAATATCCAGGACGGCACGCGGAATGCGCCGGTGCGGATCGAGGGCAACTGGGCCTTCGACAACGGCTACGGCGCGAATGGCGATGCGTCGGGTGATGGCAACGGATTCAAGCTCGGCGGCATTCGGGCGGGCAGCGGCGGTTCCTCCGGAGGTCACACCGTCATCGACAATGTCGCCTGGGGAAACCTGGCGATCGGTTTCGATGAGAATGGTGGAACCGGGACCACGCTGAGAGAGAACACGGCTTACGACAACGGCACCTATAATTACGGCTTCTTCACCGGGAAAAGCAGCCTCTATGACAACGCCGCGTTCGGTGACGGCCAGGTTGCCGCCTCCGGAACGACATCGGGCAACTCATGGAACGCCGGGGCGGCTCCCGTGACCAACGACTATGCCTCCCTGGAAGGCGGCTTGGGAAGCGCCGATCGTCTTGCCGACGGGTCGCTGCCCTTCACCGAGGCCGGGACGCCTGGCACCGGCGGTGCACCGGCTCCCGTAATTCCGGGAAGCGGCGCAGGCGGCACCTCGCCGACACCCCCGGTACCTGTGGCTCCCGCTCCCGCGGATCCGGCACCCGCGCCGGGTCCTATCGCCAAACAGTACGGCACGGAGCGGGCCGATACACTCCAAGGTACGGCGGGGAATGATTTCATTCACGGCAATGGCGGCTCCGATCGCCTCGATGGCGGCGCCGGGAACGACGAGCTCCGCGGTGGAAGCGGCAATGACCGCCTGACGGGCGGTCTTGGAGCCGACGTCATGCACGGCGGCGACGGTCGAGACACCTTCGTGTTCAAGACTGCAGCCGACAGCGGGGTCGGCCCAGGTCAGCACGACATCATCCAATGGTTCCAGCAAGGCGCCGACACCATCGATCTCGGCCTCATCGACGCGAACACCGCGGTTGCGGGGGATCAGGTCTTCAAATTCGCCGGTGAGACACACTCTGTCCAAGCCAACGCGGTCTCATTCTATCGGACAGACGACTCTACCATTCTCCAGGGAGATACCAATGGAGACGGTACGGCCGATTTCCAGATCGAGTTCAACCATAAGTTGATCCTCCATCGATCGGACTTCGCCCTCTGATCGGCGAATTCCACCGTCTCACCAGGTCGCCCCTCCGCGGGGCGACCTGGCTCGCCAGAACTGCTCCCGCCACTTCCGATCGCGAGGCTTTCGAACTGTCCGACAACCCACCCTTTGGAAGGCCGCTTTTCTCGGTGGATTCCTGGCGAGAGCAGGGCCTCGCCGCGTTGAATGCCTGGAAGAAGGCGCTTCTTGCTCTGCGAGCTTTCCGCGTTCCTTTTGGAACGCGGCGGGAGGGCGTGCCGACGGCCCCTATCTCGATGGCGACTTTCGGAATCGGCGACCGATCCGTTGCACCGGCTTCTCCGCTCACTGAGGCGCTCGCTCGATGGCGCGGTGCGATCGTCACGATCGCCATACTCAGCGGCATGTTGAACGTCCTGACCTTGGCCGGCTCGCTCTACATGCTCGAGATCTACGATCGCGTCCTGCCGAGCCGAAGCGTCCCGACCCTGATCGGCGTCACTCTGCTCGTCATCATGCTGTTCTTCTTCAACGGCATCTTCGAAATTCTCCGCGGCCGCCTCCTGCTGAGGATTGGCGGCGCGCTCGATGAAGCGATGACGTCGAAGGTATTCCGGGCCGTCCTGACCGCTTCGCTGAGCTCACGGTCGCCGGGGCAGAGCATGCAATCCGTGCGCGACCTGGATCAGGTGCGCACATTCCTTTCCGGCAGTGGCCCGGGCGCCCTGTTCGACCTGCCGTGGATCCCGCTCTATCTCGGCATGTGTTTCCTGTTCCACTTTTGGATCGGTACCACCGCTCTCATCGGCGCCTTAATTCTCGTCGCCTTGACGGTTCTGACCGAGCGTCTTTCCCGTTCGCCAGCCCGAGCGGCAAGCGAGGCGGCCGCGCAACGGCTGCAGGTGGGGGAAATCGGGTGCCGGAATGCCGAGACTGTCCAGGCGATGGGAATGGGCAGCGAAATGACGCGCTTGTGGACGGCCGTGAACGACGAGCACCGCCGTCATCAGCAACGCGCCGCAGAGGTTTCCAGTGGTCTCGGAGCCAGCTCGCGAGTGCTCCGCCTGCTGCTGCAATCCATGGTGCTTGGCGTTGGCGCCTATCTCGTGATCAAGCAGGAGGCAACGGGCGGCATCATCGTGGCGAGCTCGATCCTCACCGCGCGTGCTCTCGCGCCCGTCGACCTGGCGATCGGCAACTGGGCCGGGTTCGTCAAGGCCCGCCAAGGCTGGGCGCGCTTGACGGAACTGCTCGCCGCGCATCCGTCCCCACCGCCCGCCTTGGCATTGCCCGCACCCCGGGAATGTCTCGCAGTGGAGACCGCCTCGGCGACGCCACCCGGGGCGCAGCGCCTGACGGTCATCGACATCGCCTTCTCTCTTCGAGCCGGACAAGGCCTGGGCGTGATCGGACGCAGCGCTTCCGGAAAGTCGTCCTTGGCCCGCATGCTGGTCGGCATCTGGCAGCCGCTGCGAGGCACGGTCCGCCTCGATGGATCGTCGCTCCAGCACTGGCAAGCCGAGGCCTTGGGACGTCACGTCGGCTACCTGCCGCAGGAGGTCCAGCTCTTCTCGGGTACCGTGGCCGCGAATATCGCTCGTTTTCGTAGCGATGCGACGGCTGGCGAGATCGTCCGCGCCGCGATGGCAGCCGGCGTCCACGACATCATCCAGCGCCTTCCGAACGGTTACCAGACACAGATCGGCGACAGGGGCGCCGCCCTCTCGGCGGGGCAGCGGCAGCGGATCGCGCTGGCTCGGGCGCTGTTCGGCGAACCCTTCCTGGTCGTGCTCGATGAGCCGAACTCGAACCTCGACGCCGAGGGCGAAGAGGCCTTGACCGAAGCCATCCTCGGTGTGCGCAGGCGGGGCGGGATCGTCGTCGTCGTTGCCCATCGGCCGAGCGCATTCGCCGCGCTCGACTACGCGATGGTCATGGCGGACGGCCGCATGCAAGCCTTCGGGCCCAAGGAGCAGGTCCTCTTCACCTCATTGAAGGCTGTGCCGAAGGCCACCGAGATACGGAGCGGAGCAACGCCCAGGCGAGAAAGCGCAGCGCATGAGTGACGTGTCTCAACGGACTGTCGCCTCGATCGACAGACTCCTTCTTGCCGCCGGCGCCGGCGTGGCTTTCTTTCTCACCGCGGTCGGCGGATGGGCTGCGATGACCGAGTTTTCGGGGGCCGTCGTGGCTTCGGGCTCGCTCGTCGTGGATTCCGAGCTGAAGAAGGTGCAGCATCCGACCGGCGGCGTGATTAGCGAGTTGCGGGTTCGCGACGGCGACCAGGTTTCGGCCGGTGACATCGTGGTCCGCCTCGACCCGACCGTGACTCAGGCGAGCCTTGCGATCGTGCAGAAAGCGCTGAACGAGGCACTGGCGCGGCAAGCCCGCCTCCACGCTGAACAAGACGACGCTTCGGACATCGTATTCCCGGACGAATTGCTGTCTTTGGCCGCTACGCCGGCGGTGAAGGCGTTGATGGAGGGGGAGCTGAAACTCCTCGGCGTGCGCAAGGCGTCGCGCTCCGGCATGAAGTCCCAGCACGCAGAACGGATTGGGCAGCTCCAGGACCAGATCCAGTCATATTCCGAGCAGATTGCTGCGAAAGATCGCGAAATCGAGCTCATTCGGCAGGAGCTCGACGGCGTCCGGGACTTGCTTGGCAAAAAGCTCGTATCGCTCAGCCGCGCCAACGCCCTGGAACGCGAAGGCGCGCGCCTCAGCGGTGAGCGCGGAGCTCTTGCTTCATCAGTCGCTCAGACCAAGGGTAAGATTACGGAGACTGAGCTCCAGATCTTGCAGATCGACCAGGATTTTCGGACCGAAGTCGGCAAGGAGCTCGCCGATCTCAGAGGCAAGATTTCGGAACTGGTGGAGCGAAAGATCACGGCTGAGGATCAACTCAAGCGGATCGATATCAGGGCGCCACGGGGCGGGACGGTTCATCAGCTCGCCATCCACACGGTCGGGGGCATTGCCGAACCTGGGGAAACCCTGATGCTGATCGTGCCGACATCCGAGCGGCTGACGGTCCAGGCCAAGGTGGCACCCCAGGAGATCGAGCAGATCCACCAGGGGCAACGTGCCGTGTTGCGCTTTTCCGCCCTCAACCACAGCACCACCCCCGAGATCAATGGCGTGGTCTCGCTCGTGTCCGCCGATCTGACGGTTGATCAGCGGTCGGGCCAAGGCTTCTACACGGTTCGGATCGCCGTCACGGATGACGAACTGGCCCGGCTCCAGGGTGCGAAGCTGACGCCAGGCATGCCCGTGGAAGCTTTTCTGCAGACGCAGCAGCGGACCGTGCTGACCTATTTCACCAAGCCCCTCTCGGACCAGGTCTCGCGCGCTTTCCGGGAAAGGTGAGCGCGGGCTTCATCGGCCCGCGTGAGTGACGGACGCCCGCACGCGTTCTTGATGGGCCTCAACTCCGCGTTGGAACGGCGCTGCACACTCCTGACCATGCCTGGATTTGGCTAGAGCATTTTCGAGCGAAGCGGATACCGGTTCGCGCAAAGAAAATGCGTTAAACCAAAGAGATAGAGCCCTTGCGCGATTCGGAGAAACGCGGAAGGGCTCTAGGCTCTTTGCCGGTAGGAGAAGCGCCATGAAGGTCGTCATCCTGGCAGGTGGCTATGGCACGCGCCTGAGCGAAGAGACCACCGTCGTCCCGAAGCCGCTTGTCGAGATCGGCGGGTACCCGATCCTCTGGCATATCATGAAGATCTATTCGCATTATGGGCTGAACGACTTCGTCATCTGCTGCGGGTACAAAGGCTCAATTATCAAAGACTATTTCAGAAATTTCTTTCATCGAAACTGTGATTTTACCATCGACCTCGCCGATAACACGCTTGTAACGCATCAATCCGCGCGCGAGCCCTGGCGGGTAACCGTCGTTGACACCGGCGAGAAGACGATGACCGGGGGCCGTTTGAAGCGGGTGCGTGAGCATCTTGGCGAGCAAACCTTCTGCCTGACCTACGGCGATGGCGTCGCCGACGTGAACATCCGCGACCTGATCGCCTTTCACCACCAGCAAGGCGCGCTGGCGACCGTCACGGCGGTTCAGCTCCCGGGCCGCTGGGGTGCGCTAAATCTCTCCTCCGACCGACCGCGAGTCGTAGGCTTTCGGGAGAAGGACAGCGGCGACGGCCATACGATCAGTGGCGGGTTCTTCGTCGTCGAGCCCGAGGCCCTCGACCTGATCGACGGAGAGGACACGGTCTGGGAGCAGGAACCCATGCGCCGGCTCGTCGCCAATGATCAACTCGCGGTCTACCGGCACGAGGGATACTGGCAGAGCATGGACACCTTGCGAGACAAGGTTCTGCTCCAGGAGACCTGGGATTCCGGAAAGCCGCCCTGGCGCGTCTGGCAACGCCCCGAAACCCAGGCCGAACCGCGTGCAACGCCCCGTGTTCTCGTCTCAGGCCTGGGCTCACGCCGATGAGAGTTCTTCTCACCGGTGCCGATGGTTATATTGGAACGGTTCTCGGCGCCAGGCTGCTCGACCGAGGCCATGACGTGGTCGGGCTCGATACGGGCTTTTATCGGCGCGGCTGGCTGTTCGAGGACGGCTTGACCCGGCCATCCGTTCTGACGAAGGACTTGCGCGACATTGGCCTGGCAGAGCTCGCGGGCGCCGACGCGGTCGTCCACCTCTCGGAGCTCTCGAACGACCCGCTCGGCGAGAACGATCCTTCGGTCACGTTCGCGATCAATCACGAAGGCTCGGTCCGCCTCGCTCGCCTGTGCAAGGCGGCCGGGATCGCCAGGTTCGTCTACGCATCGTCGTGCAGCATCTATGGCGCGGGCGGAAGCGAAGCCAAGACGGAGCTCTCCAGCCTTCATCCGCAGACGGCCTATGCGAGGTGCAAGATCCTTGTGGAGGAGGAGGTCCGCAAGCTTTCGGACATCGACTTCGTGCCGGTTTTCCTCCGCAACGCCACGGCGTTTGGCGCGAGCCCGCGCCAGCGCTTCGACCTCGTGCTGAACAACCTCGCGGCCTGGGCACATGCCGTCGGTGAAATCCGGATGACCAGCGACGGCACGCCTTGGCGACCGCTGGTGCATGTCGAGGATATTTGCTCGGCGGTCCTTTACGCGCTGGAGGCGCCGCGAGAAGCCGTGGCCGGGGAAGCCTTCAACGTCGGCGACAACGACCAGAACTATACGGTGCGGGACATAGCCGAGATTGTCCGTGCCGCGTTCCCGAACTGCCGCATCACCTACGGCCCGGCGAGCGGGGATAATCGCAGCTACCGCGTCTGCTTCGACAAGATCAGGGAACGCATGCCGGGATTCCGCTGCGCCTGGAGTGCGGAGCGCGGGGCGCTTCAGTTGCGCTCCGTGTTCGAAAGAATTCAGTTGGATCTGGCGACGCTCAATGCGCCTCCCTTCACCCGGCTCGAGGAGCTCAAATACCTCCGGCGGACGGGGCAGATCAATGAATCCTTGCGCTGGACGACGGGCACTGTTCGACCCGATTCAGTCGCCGCCTGAGGGAGTGAGGCGTTGATCTTCTCGGCGACAGATCTGGAGGGCGTGGTTGCGATCGATATCGAGATGCAACACGACCATCGCGGCTACTTCGCACGGACGCTGTGTCGAGACGAATTCACGTCGCAGGGCCTGGTTGTCGACTACGCACAGGACAGCATGTCCTTCAACAATATCCGTGGAACATTGCGAGGCCTGCATTACCAGAACGCGCCTTGGGCCGAGACGAAGGTCGTCCGCTGCGTGCAGGGCGCGATCTACGACGTACTCGTCGACATGCGGCCCGGCTCCAGGACATATCTGGCCTGGCAGGGCTTCGAGCTCTCCGCCGACAACGGCAAGGCTCTCTATGTTCCGGAAGGCCTGGCCCACGGCTTCCAGACGCTGGCGGACGCGACGGTCGTTCAGTATCGAATCTCGGCCCCCTATGCCGCACACGCAGCCGCCGGAATCCGGTACGACGACCCACTTATCGCGATCGCCTGGCCCGAGCCGGTGACCGCAATCTCCGAAAAAGACGCGTCCTGGCCGGATCTGGAGAGATACAGGGAGCGGCGTCCGCTGCGGGTCGTGCCGACTTAACGGGAGACGGGAGAGATGCTTGAAGCACCCGGTGTGAAAGCGCGAGGCCTCCCGAGGGTCGATGTCGGCACAGCGATTTCGCCCCCCCAACCTGAGAGGGGGTGCCGCTTCTGTGGGACAGCCCTCACCCATGTGTTCATCGATCTCGGAATGTCGCCGCTCGCCAATTCCTATTTGCGGCGCGACGATCTCGGCAAACCCGAACGCTTCTTTCCGTTACGAGCGTATGTCTGTGCCGAATGCTTTCTCGTCCAGCTCGAGGATTCCGAGAGTCCCGAAGCCATCTTCAGCGACTACGCCTATTTTTCTTCGTTCTCGGAGTCATGGCTCGATCATGCCCGGCGCTATGTCCACGACATCTCCGAACGGTTCGGCATAGGGGGGCAGAGCCAGGTCATCGAGATCGCCAGCAATGACGGCTATCTGCTTCAATATTTCGTCGAGCGAAACGTCCCCGTCCTCGGGATCGAACCGGCCGGGAACGTCGCCGAGGCCGCACGCCGACGCGGAGTTCCGACTCGTGTGAGATTCTTCGGCGAGGAAGCGGCGCGCGAACTGGTGCGGGAGGGCATCCAGGCCGATCTGCTGATTGGAAACAACGTTCTGGCGCATGTTCCAGATCTCAACGATTTCGTGCGCGGCCTGAAAATCCTGCTCGCCGACGATGGCGTCGTCACGCTCGAATTCCCGCACCTTATGAGGCTCATGGCAGAGAACCAGATCGACACGATCTACCATGAGCACTTCTCCTACTTTTCGTTTCTAACCGTTGAAAAGATATTTGCCGCGCGAGGCCTGTGTCTGTTCGACGTCGAGGAATTGCCGACTCACGGCGGCTCCTTGCGCATCTATGCCCGCCATGATCGGATCGACGCACGCCCGGTGAGCCCGCGCGTGGCCGACCTTCGTCGACGCGAGACAGAGTTCGGGCTCGCGGACCTGGAACGGTACCTCGCATTCGCGGGCCGGGTGCACGAAACGAAGTGCAGGCTCCTCGAACTCCTGATTGCGGCGAAGCGGTCCGGTAAGCGCGTCGTCGGTTATGGTGCGCCGGCCAAGGGCAATACGCTCCTGAACTATTGCGGCATCCGCTCCGATTTCATCGACTACACGGTGGATCGCAGCCCCCACAAGCAGGGCCTCTTTCTCCCGGGAACGCATATCCGGATCGACGACCCGAGCCGGATTCAGGAGACCAGGCCGGCCTACGTCCTCATCCTTCCCTGGAACCTGAAGGACGAAATCATGGAGCAAATGGCCTATATCCGCGATTGGGGGGGAAAGTTCCTTGTGCCGATCCCATTCGCACAGGTCATCGACTAGAGCATTTTCGAGCGAAGTGGGCACCGGTTCGCGTGAATAAAATGCGATAAAACAAAAGCTTAGAGAACTTTCACGGTTCGAAGAAGCGCGGAGTTGCTCTGGGAGAACGACAGGGGCGGGCAGACGTCATGATCGAGAAAATGGCGGCCGACGAGGGGGGCATTTTCGAACAGGATCGCTTCGGTGTGCCCAAGGCGGCGCAAGCTGCCCAGTCTGGCGCCTCCAACGGAAGCGGGACTGCGCCAACGTCAGGACTGGAAGCGCCGCATCTCGCTTCGGATTCGGGCGACGCCATGCTCAGCCTCATCGAAGAGCTTTACCCGATCTGCCGCAGCATCACCGGCGACGGGGTGCGCGCCACGCTCAATCGCCTGTCGCGATATCTTCCGCTGGAAGTCGTGGAGGTGCCGACCGGAACACAGGTTCTGGACTGGACAATACCGCGGGAGTGGAACATCCGCGACGCATTCATCAAACGCCTCTCGGGCGAGCGTGTCGTTGATTTCGCGAACTCCAACCTGCATGTCGTGGGCTACAGCGCTCCGGTTCGCGCCCAGATGAGTTTGGCCGACCTGCGCTCGCATCTGCATACCTTGCCCGCCCAGCCCGACTGGATCCCCTATCGGACGTCCTATTACGCTGAGACCTGGGGCTTCTGCCTTTCCCACAACCAGTTCGAAAGCCTCCGTGACGAGGTTTACGAAGTCTGTATCGATTCGACCCTGGAGGATGGCTCCCTCACCTATGGCGAATGCCTGATCGAGGGCGAAACTTTGGACGAGGTCCTGATCTCATGCCACGTCTGCCATCCGTCGCTCTGCAACGACAACCTGTCCGGTATCGTCGTTGCAGCGGCGCTTGCCCAAGAATTGCTGCGATGCCCGACCCGCTATAGCTACCGCTTCGTCTTCGCGCCGGGCACGATCGGAGCGATCACTTGGCTCGCACGGAATCGATCTGTTCTGGAGCGGGTGAAGCATGGTCTCGTTCTGACCTGCCTCGGCGACGCGGGCCGCATGACCTACAAGAAGAGCCGAGGCGGCGACGCCGAGATCGATCGTGCTGTTGCCTATGTATTTCGGCAGAAGGCTTCGGAATTCGCGATCCGGGATTTCTCCCCGGACGGGTACGACGAGCGTCAATACGGATCACCCGGCTTCAATCTTCCGGTCGGCTGCCTCATGCGGACGCCTCACGGCGCATTCCCGGAGTACCACACCTCTGCCGATGATCCGGATTTCGTGCGTCCGGCCGCCCTGAGGGATTCCACCCGGACGTGCCTGGATGTGATCGATGTGATTGAGAATAATCGGATCTACCGCAATCTTCAGCCCTTCGGCGAGCCACAGCTCGGGCGTCGTGGCCTCTACGAGAGCCTCGGCGGTCAGCTCGCGAGCGACTTTCGGCTTGCGATGCTTTGGCTCCTCAACATGAGCGATGGAACGAACAGCCTCCTGGATATTGCCGCCAAGGCAGACCTTCCCTGGCAAAGCGTCAAGGAGGCTCGGCGAGCCCTCTGTCGGGAGGGCCTGCTCCAGACGCTGGACCAGCGGCCCGTATGATCCAAGTGTACATCGTGCTCACTTGTCGTCCGGTCGGAGCGTCGCCATTCGCCCTTTAAGTGGCCGGTGCAAATCCAGATGATTGAGCCGAATATCCTATCCGATGATCTAGTTTCTTGTATTGGCACCGGCTTTTCCGAAAGCCGCAATGCACTTTTCGAGCCGATGCGCTCATGCAATGTCGGATTGACGGCGAACAGTCCAAGAAAATATCGATCTAAATCGTGATTTCGGATCGCTATACCTTGCGCTATCACTTTATAATACTATTGATTGTGGCCTGTATTCCATCCCTAAAATTGGTCTTTGCCTTCCACCCCAGCCTAAGTCTTGCCAATTCAGTGTCAGCTGAATCCTCGCGCTCTTGTGCGCGGTTGTCTATCGCACCAAACCTGAGGAGATCCGCTCGTCCCATCAACTCTCCGATCATCTCAAGGCAATCCCGCAATCTCATCAATGACCCGGTGCCGATGTCAATTGGATCGGCGCTTGTCCATGGTAAGGATCCAGCACGGAGGAATGCGTCGATCACGTCATCGACATACACCCAGTCCAAGGCCCGGGCGCCACTTCCAAGCTCAGCTAATTGTCCGTCGCGCAATTGATTAATAACATAAGGCAATACCTTATAATTCTTTTGATTGGGGCCGTAGACCATCATAAGGCGAAGAATTGATACCTCTAAGCCACTAATCGAAGAGATCATCCTGGCATAAGCTGTGCTTGCTGCTTTGGCTGCAGCATAAGGGGAGCAAGGATATTTATCATCCTTGCCAGGCTCCTCGACCGACCCGGTCATAACGACGTGTATACCTCCAGCTTGGGCCGATTCGAGGAGAATATTTATTGTCGCCATGAGATCGTTCTGTATGCTGTCAGGAATCAGTGTGATAGCGCGACCGCCTTTGCTGTCGCTAGTAAGATGATATATAATTTTTGGATTATAACGATTAATAATTCTTTTGATATCTGCTCTATTGCTGGCGTCGCACTCGTCCCATATCATGTTTTTGGATGTTAGAAATTGACGATTTCGAATGTTACGAGAGACGCAGACGACATTTGAACCATGAAGAGCCAGCGCTGGTGCAAGATGCGACCCGATAAATCCGGTCGCTCCAATAACAACAATATTCTTGCCCTTTATGCCGAGGTGCATTGCTATTTTGACCTAACATAGCAACCGATGGCAACAAACGAACGCCCATCGTCTAAATTGCGTGAAGTTTAAGTTCTCTCACAGCGCGCCAAGGGAGGCGCCACACCCCTGTAGGCTGTCGGACTGGCCGCTCACCGTTGAGCCTAAGCGAGCAACCGAACACCAATACTATTGATTTGAAGCGCTTATCTGGATGCTCGCAGACCCCGAAATGCAACGTAGCGTTCGAGGGCGCAGTACGCAATGCCTGGCGAGCAGGCTGAGAGCCGTGGCTGGTTGGCGACGTCGCGGGTGGTCAAGATCTCGGTAGCGGAGACGATGCTATGCGAAGCGGGTTATGTAGGTACCAGTTCCAATGATCTCGAACACGCAATCATCCACGAACTTGACCGGCGATCCGTCGTCAAGGGTGTAGGTCGTAGGAAATAGGCCCGGCACAGCTCGCCAGACGATCACGCTGTACCGGTTGCCCTTCGCGTCTTCGCAGGCCTCGCGACATAGCTCTTGCGGATGGGAAAGAATCCGGCCCGAGCGGATAATCGGGCGGGCTTTTCGGGACCTGACCGTGCTACTGGTCGTAGCGATCTTGGCTCGAGCTTTCATAGCGGCACCTCGAAACGCGACTGATACGATTCAACTGCCAGGCTTGAGCGCTGTTCCGCGCCTTCGGTCACCCGTCACTCAGCCCGCCGGCTTTGGAGACGAGATCGATCAATGCGCGAGCTTTCCAGCAACCTGAAACGCCTCTCCCCATTCCAGGCGTCGACGCCATGCTGGCTTGTCGATCCACGCGCGGCTCGCCACCGGCTCAGGCGCCGCGCGGACGAAGGATCCACACTTCACCACGCAGGCGCCGGCTGGTGTCGCCGGCGATAGCCCCTCTCATTCCTACAAATCATTCCCATCTTCCTCCAAAGCCGCCCGAAGGACCTCTAGTATGAACCGAATTGTGCCGATCGTTCTTCCGCATACACGGCACGTAATCAGGGTCTGGTCGTCCGTCCATTCTGGAATATCGACGCCAGTGCACCGCAATCTTCGCAGACGAATATTGGGGCGCGATCTTCCATGGCAAGAGACCACTCTTGCGGCGGCAACGAATTCTACGAAAATCCGAAGGCGCAATCAATTAATTTAACGAAATCACTAATTTAGTCAATGTTAAAGTGCCCCCTGAGAGTCTCAGCTTGCAGCTGGAGACCAGCGTTGCTCGGGCTTTCTGGGGCATATGCGGGTGATCGCCACTCGCGTTGCGCGGCAGGTTGGCGATCGCCATCAATTCGGATTCCCCGCGCGCATCGCCGTCCGCAGCCGAGCCGTTCGTCGGCGGGCTCAGGCGCCGTGGCGCGCTATGCTTTGCCGGGTCTTGCTTCGACGGGGCTGGGCCTTTTTAATCGACGGAGGATATGCCAAGCCTTCGAAATCTAAGGTTTCGTGAGGTGGCTCGATGTCGACGATCATGCCGCGCGAACCCGCAATCGCATACCATTGGCAAGCGATACCGTCTTGTCCTCGGGGTGAGCTCGTTGTGATCGCGTCCTGCGGAATGGCCATAAGCGTCGGCCTGGCACGACTTTCCGCTGAGGGGGTTTGGCGATGGCAATCTGGACTGCCGGTCTCAGGTGATGTTGTCGCCTGGCGTCCGTATGCAGCGGCCGCTCGCTGAGATATCGACGAAACTGCAGTTAGGCCCTGTCAGCCCTTCCTGTCTGGGCTTTTTGCAGCACAGATGTCTACCTCGCTAGAGCATTTCCGCATTTCTTCGAATCGCGAAAATTCTCTATCTACTTGTTTTGACGCATTTTCTTCACGCGAACCGGTATCCACTTCGCTCGAAAATGCTCTAGTTCGACTCCTTCAGGAAGAACTGCGTCACAACTTATGGATCATCTTGAGGCTGCCTTGAACGGCGCCATGCCCGCCCGCGCCAGCGCATCGGCGCGCTCGTTCATCGCGTCGCCGGCATGGCCCTTGACCCATTTCCACTCGATCTTGTGGCGGCCGAGCGCGGCGTCGAGGCGCTTCCAGAGCTCCTCGTTCTTGACCGGCTTCTTGTCGGCGGTGCGCCAGCCGTTCTTCTTCCAGCCATGGATCCAGCCGGTGATGCCCTGGCGCAAATACTGGCTGTCGGTGTGAAGCGCGACGGTGCAGGGCCGTGACAGCGTCTCCAGCGCCGAGATCGCGGCCATCAGCTCCATGCGGTTATTGGTGGTCAGCGCCTCGCCGCCGGACAAGTCCCGCTCATGGCCCTTGTAGCAGAGGATCGCGCCCCAGCCGCCAGGTCCGGGATTGCCCGAACAGGCCCCGTCCGTCCAGATCTCGACCGCCTCGCTCATGGCTGGCCCCGGCGATTCTTGATTGCGCGAATGGGGCAAGCCCCAAGCGCGCCGGGTCCGGGATTGCCCGAACAGGCCCCGTCCGTCCAGATCTCGACCGCCTCGCTCATGGCTGGCCCCGGCGATTCTTGATTGCGCGAATGGGGCAAGCCCCAAGCGCGCCGGGACCGGGATTGCCCGAACAGGCCCCGTCGGTCCAGACCTCGACCGCCTCGCTCATGGCTGGCCCCGGCAATTCTTGATTGCGCGAATGGGGCAAGCCCCAAGCGCGCCCGGACCGGGATTGCCCGAACAGGCCCCGCCGGTCCAAACCTCCACCGCCTCGCTCATCGCCGCAACCCGTAGTCCCGCGCATCGCCGACACGCTGGTGGAAGGCGAGCTTGCGATCATATTCGAGCGGATCATGCGGCTTGACCAGGGCGCCGGGCGGCACGTTCAGCCAATCGACCAGTCGGGTCAGGAGGAAACGCAGCGCCGAGCCGCGGCACAAAGCCGGCAAAGCGTCGACCTCACCCTGCGTCAGCGGGCGCACGCTCTCATAGCCTGCCAGCATCGCCTGCCCCTTGGTGAGATTGAACGAGGCATCGGCCTCGAAGCACCAGGAGTTCAGGCAGATCGCGAGATCGTAGGCGAAGGCGTCGGTGCAGGCGAAATAGAAGTCGATCAGCCCCGAAAGCTTGTCGCCGATGAAGAAGACGTTGTTCGGGAAGAGATCGGCATGGATGACGCCGCTGGGGAGATCCTGCGGCCAGGCGCGCTCATGGCGCTCGATCTCGGCCAGGATCCGCTTTGCCAGCCCGGGCGAGACCGTGTCGGCGTCGGCGCCGGCCTGCTCGGCGAGCGGCCGCCAGCCCGGCACGGAGAGCGCATTGACGCGCTGCATGCCGAAATCCTCGCCGGCCTTGTGCAGCAGCGCCAGCGAACGGCCGACCTCGGCGCAATGCGCGGCGCTCGGCCGCTTGACCGAGAGCCCGTCGAGGAAGGTGACGATCGCGGCCGGGCGCCCGGCGAGCTTGCTCAGCGCCTCGCCGCGGCTGTCCTGCACCGGCACCGGGCAGTTCAGGCCGCGCCCGGCGAGATGCTGCATCAGCGCGACGAAGAAGGGCAGGTCCTCGGCCTTCACCCGCTTCTCGTAGAGGGTGAGGATGAAGAAGCCCGTGGTCGTGTGCAGCAGGTAGTTGGAGTTCTCGACGCCCTCGGCGATGCCCTTGGCGGCGAGCAATTCGCCAATGCCATAGCGCGCCACGAAGGCGGCCATCTCGTCATCGGCGACTTCAGTATAGACGGCCAAATTCGCTCACTCGGCCGCGGTCGGCGCTGGCTCGCTGCGCAACTCGCGCGGCAGGGGGAAGAAGACGCTTTCGTCGGCGGTCGAGACCGTCTCGACCCGGACCTCGTAGCGCTCGGCGAAGGCGTCGATGATCTCCTCGACCAGCACCTCCGGCGCGCTGGCTCCGGCAGTGAGGCCGAGCCTGCGGATATCGCCGAAGATCGACCAGTCGATCTCGTCGGTGCGCAGCACGAGGCGGGCATGCGGGCAGCCGGCGCGCTCGGCCACCTCGCGCAGGCGCTGCGAGTTGGAGGAATTGGGCGAGCCGACCACGAGCAGGCCGTCGACCAGCGGCGCGACGCGCTTGACCGCCTCCTGGCGGTTGGTGGTGGCGTAGCAGATGTCTTCCTTGTGCGGCGCGATCAGATCGGGGAAGCGCGCCTGCAGGGCCTCGACGATGCCGCGTGTGTCATCGACGGAGAGGGTCGTCTGCGTGACATAGGCGAGCGGCAGGCCGGAGGGCGGCACCAGCGTCGCGACATCGTCGAGCGTCTCGATCAGCGTGATCGCGCCCTGAGGCAATTGCCCCATCGTGCCGATCACCTCGGGGTGGCCGGCATGGCCGACGAGCAGGATGTGGCGGCCGCGCTTGTGATGGACCTCGGCCTCGCGATGGACCTTGGTGACCAGCGGGCAGGTGGCGTCGATTGCGAAAAGCGCGCGATGCTCGGCCTCGGCCGGCACGGATTTCGGCACGCCATGGGCGGAGAAGATCACCGGGCGGGTGGTGTCGGGCACTTCCGAGAGCTCGGCGACGAAGACCGCGCCCTTCCGCTTCAGCGACTCGACCACGTATTTGTTATGCACGATCTCGTGCCGGACATAGACCGGCGCGCCATGAAGGCTCAGCGCCTTCTCGACAGCGTCGATGGCGCGCACGACGCCCGCGCAAAAGCCGCGCGGGGCGCAAAGCAGAATGTCGAGCGGCGGCTTGGTCACGCGGCTGTGCGGCTCCGAAAGGGTCAGCGTCTTCTTTCGGTCAGATGCGGATGATGTCAAGGAACAGCAATGACGCGCCGGTGCAGGCATGGCCTGCACCATGCATCTGCACTCGAGACTCGCAGGATCGATAGGCAGCCCCTAGATGGGGTAGGTTGTCGGCCTTGCGGCTACAAATGCCTCCTGACCCGAGATCTTCATGGCCGATGTTTCCCACACGAGCTACCTGCCCGCGATCCTGACGTTCTGTGCCGGCGCCGTGACCGCCGTGCCGCTGTTCCGTCGCCTCGGACAGTCGGCGGTGCTCGGCTATCTCGCCGCCGGCATCGTGATCGGCCCCTCGGTGCTGGCGGTGGTCAAGGATCCCGACGCGATCCGCGGCACGGCCGAGATCGGCGTCGTGCTGCTGCTCTTCCTGGTCGGGCTCGAATTGCAGCCGTCGCGGCTCTATTCGATGCGCAAGGACATTCTCGGCGCCGGCCTCGCCCAGATGGCGTTGAGCACGGGCGTGATCGGCCTCGTCGCGTGGTGGTTCGGCCTCTCTGCCGGCGGCTCCTTTGCCGTCGGCCTGGCGCTGGCGCTTTCGGCCACCTCGATCGCGCTGCAGCTCCTGGAAGAGCGCGGCGATGGCGGCGAGACCTATGGCAGGCGCACCTTCTCGATCCTGCTGTTCCAGGACATTTCGATCGCGCCCGCCCTCGCCGTGCTGCCGCTGCTGGCGACGACCGGGGCGGAGAATAACGGCTCGGGCCAGGCGTTGCTCGGCCTTGGCTTCGCGCTGCTCGCCGTCGCCATCATCGTGCTCGCCGGCCGCTATGTGCTGAACCCGTTCTTCCGCATCCTGGCCAAGGCCGGCGCCAAGGAGGTGATGACGGCGGCCGCCCTGCTGATCGTGCTCGGCGCGGCGCTCCTGATGGAGCATGTCGGGCTCTCGATGGCGATGGGCGCCTTCCTCGCCGGCGTGCTGCTCGCCGATTCGCATTTCAGGCACGAGCTCGAGGCCGATATCGAGCCCTTCCGCGGCGTGCTGCTCGGGCTGTTCTTCATGGCGGTCGGCATGTCGCTCGACCTGAAGCTGGTGATGGACAACGCGCTCCTGCTGGCGCTCGCCGCGCCGCTGCTCGTGCTGTTCAAGATCGCGGTGGCGGCGGCGATCCTGCGCGCCTCCTGCTCGACGACGACCGAGGCGATCCGGGCCGGCGCCCTGCTCTCGCCTGCCGGCGAATTCGCCTTCGTGCTGCTGCCGCTGGCGCTCTCGCTCGGCCTGCTCAACCCGCAGCAGAGCGCCATCGCGACCTCGCTGGCGGCGCTGACCATGCTGATCGGCCCGATCCTCGCCAAGCTGATCGACATCTGGCTGCTCGGCCATTCCGAGGCCGAGACGATGGAAGAGGATTTCGACGGCGCGGGCGGCACCGTCATCGTCGTCGGCTTCGGCCGCTTCGGCCAGGTGGTGACGCAGGCGCTGCTGCTCCAGCATGTCGACGTCACGATCATCGATTCCGATGTCGAGCGCATCCGTTCGGCCGCCAAGTTCGGCTTCAAGATCTATTACGGCGACGGCACGCGGCTCGACGTGCTGCGCGCCGCCGGCGCCGACAAGGCCAAGATCATCTGTGTCTGCATCGATAATCGCGAGGCGGCCCTGCGCATCGTCGAGATGGTCAAGGCCGAGTTCCCGACCGTCAGGCTGCATGTGCGCGCCTATGACCGTATCCACGCCATCGACCTGATGAAGGCCAATGTCGACTATCAGATGCGCGAGACCTTCGAATCGGCCCTCGGCTTCGGCCGGGTGACCCTGGAGGGGCTCGGCCTGACCTATGACGAGGCCAGCCTGGTGATCGACCATGTCCGCGACCGCGACGCCCAGCGCATGGAGATCCAGTTCACCGAAGGCATCGCCGCCAGCCTGACCAAGGTGCCGCGCGTCACGCCCGAGCCGCTGATCAAGCCCAAGGCGAAGTCGAAGGCGCTGACGCAGGAGACGCGCGAGGTCATCGAGGATGGCGGAGCGGAAGTCGCCGTCGGCGGCGTCGGCGAACCGGAGCGATGAGCGGCACGGTCAAGCCCGACGAGGCCGTCTTCGTCAGCGGCTCGACCTTTCGTCATGTCGCGGTGATGACGGCGACAGGCTCGATCGGCCTGATGGCGATCTTCGTCGTCGATCTCCTGTCGCTGCTCTACGTATCCTGGCTGGGACGACCGGGCGCCACCGCCGGCGTAGGCTATGCGACCATCGTCCTCTACCTGATGATCTCGTTCAATGTCGGGCTGATGATCGCGGTCGCGGCCCTGACCTCGCGCGCGCTCGGGGCCGGCGACCGCGAGGGTGCTCGGCGCATCGCCGGCTCCAGCATGGCGCTGATGACGCTGGCCGGGCTGCTGCTCTCGGCGTTGACCCTGCCCTGCCTGCCCTGGCTGCTCACGCGGCTTGGGGCACATGGCGAATCCTACGCGGTCGCCCTGTCCTTCCTATGGATCGCGTTGCCGTCCAACGTGCTGATGGCGATCGGCATGGGCTTTTCCGGCGTGCTGCGTGCCGTCGGCGATGCCCGGCGCGCCATGTTCGTGACCTTGGGCGGCGGGCTGGCGACCGCGGCGCTGGACCCGCTCTTCATCTTTGGCCTCGGCCTCGGCCCCAACGGCGCCGCCTGGGCCACAGTCGCATCGCGGGTGATCTTCGCGGCGATCGGCTTCCATGGCGCGGTCAAGATCCATGGCATCGTCGCGCGGCCGACGCGCGCCGCCATCGCCGCGGATACGCCGCGCACGCTGGCGATCGCGGCGCCGGCGATCCTGACCAATCTCTCGGCCCCGATCGCCAATGCCGTCTTCGCCAGCGTGATGGCGCGCTTCGGTGATGCCGCCATCGCCGCGATGGCGATCATCGACCGGCTCGTGCCGGTCGCCTTCGGCGTGATCTTCGCCCTGTCCGGCGCTGTCGGCCCGATCCTCGGGCAGAACTGGGGCGCAGGCCGTTTCGACCGGATGCGGCGCACGCTGAGCGATTCCGTGATCTTCGTCATGGGCTGCGTCGGCTTCGCCTGGCTTGCCCTTGTGCTGCTGAGCGGCCCGATCACCGCGCTCTTCGGAGCGACCGGCCTCACGGCCGAACTCGTGAGCTTCTTCTGCCTGATCTCGGGCCCGATGTGGCTCTTCGTCGGCCTGCTCTTCGTCGCCAACGCGGCCTTCAACAATCTCGGCATGCCGGTCCTCTCGACCGTGTTCAGCTGGGGCCGCGCCACGCTCGGCACCATGCCGCTCTCCTGGCTCGGCGCGAGCTATGCCGGACCGAAAGGCGCGCTCGCCGGCGCGGCGCTCGGCGCGGTCGTTTTCGGAATTGCCGCCCTCGTCACGGCCTATCGCAGCATCGGCAAGCTGGAGCGCGGTGCCACGGCGCAAGCGGCTGCGGCCCGTGCCTCGGCTGCCTCGGCCTGAGGCCTCTCAGGCGAGCCTGCGCCGGCTT
This sequence comes from Allobosea sp. BK604, assembly GCF_004341515.1. GTDB lineage: Bacteria > Pseudomonadota > Alphaproteobacteria > Rhizobiales > Beijerinckiaceae > Allobosea. Next base: position 173,245 of record NZ_SLZF01000013.1, on the reverse strand, counting down.
GCCTGCGAGCCCCGCCCTGCTATCGTCCGGACGCAGGGCGATCCCTGCGGCGAAGATCGAGGCGCGCCATGATGAACCTGTTCGACATGATGCAATCGGCCCAGAACGGCCAGGCCATGCAGAACCTCGCCCGGCAATACGGGCTCAGCCAGCAGCAGACGCAGAACGCGCTCGACGCCCTGCTGCCGGCCTTCTCGATGGGGCTGCAACGCCAGACGCAAGATCCCTACGCCTTCGGCAATCTCGCCCAGATGATGACGGCCTCGCCCTACGGCCGGCTCTACGACGCCGATGGCGACGGCATTCCCGACAATGCGCAGATGATGGGCAACAACGTGCTCGCCCAGCTCTTTGGCTCGAAGGAGGTCAGCAACGCCGTGGTGGCGCAGGCGGCCGCGACCAGCGGCGTCGGCCAGGCCGTGCTCAAGCAGATGCTGCCGGTGATCGCCGCCATGGTGATGGGCGGCCTGTTCAAATCGACTGGCAATAGCGGGCTCGGCGGCATTCTCGGCCAGTTCGCCGAGATGATGCAGGGCAAGGTGCCGGGGCAGCAGCCGGCGCCGCAGCCGCAGGCGCAGCCTTCCGCCAATCCGATGGGCGATGTGCTCGGCCAGGTCCTCGGCGGCCTGTTCGGCGGTCAGGCCGCAGGAGCGGGCGCCGGCCAGCAGCCGCAGGGCGGGCCGTTCGGCGGACAGATGCCGGGCGGACAGATGCCCGGCGGCCAGATGCCCGGCGGTATGGGCGCCGGCGCCAATCCGATGGGCGATGTGCTCGGTCAGATCCTTGGCGGGTTGTTCGGCGGCGCGGCGGGCCAGGCCGCCGCTCAGGATGAACCGGCGCAACCGCGTGGCCGCCCTCAGGGCCGCGCTCCCGAGCCCGAGCCCGAAGAGGACGTGGCGGATCAGCCGGCGCCCTCCTCCGCTCCGGGCACGCCCGGCTCGATCGGCCTCGATGCGCTCAACCAGATGTTCGAGCACGGCAGGCAGGTCCAGGAAGGCCACCAGGACGCGCTGAAATCGATCCTCGACGCCATGCTCGGCGGCGGGCGGCGCTAATCAGGCGCAACAACTGCACATAAAAACGGGAGCACAAATAAAAACGGGCGGAAGCACTTGGCTCCCGCCCGCGAGGAACGTGCTGCGCCAAGGGGTCAGGCGCTGCACGCAACCGTGGATTTCGGAGTGGCCGCCGGGCGGCCGGCCGGTCGGCTCACCATGGCCTGTCGAAGACCTTTCTCTCGACGGGCCGAGGCGACGTTGTTCTGGGCGCTGGAACGCGCGGCCAGGATGGCCGAGGGATCGTTGAGCCAGGACGTCGAGAGCGCGCCATCGATATCCGAGCGCACCAGACCGATATCCTTGAGGCCGCGCTCGTCGAGCTCGGTGAGCCGCAGGATCTCGCGGCGATGAATCAGGGCCCGCGCCAAGGCTCGCACGCCGACGAAGCCACGAACGGCGACACGCGTGGTGGTGACAGCGACGAACGAGAGCGGCTTCCGGGCGAAAGTCAGGGTCAGCATGTTGACCTCCTTGGGTTTTTTGCTGCGGGAGCTTTCCGGACCGGCTGGACGCGCCGATGACACGAACCGGAAACTGCAGAGACCTTAGCTTTGCGCTGGCCATAAACCAAACGAATGGTTATGATGCTTCACAACACGGATATTGATGAACAATCCGGGAGGGGTCCATGGCGCATGTGCTGGATGCGGATCAGCTCAAAACCTTCGTCGCCATCGCCGATACCGGCTCTTTCACCCGTGCCGCAGAGATCGTTTTCAAGACGCAATCGGCGGTCTCGATGCAGATGAAACGGCTGGAGGAGCGCGTCGGACGGCCGCTCTTCGGCCGCGATGGGCGCCATGCCAAGCTGACCGAGGATGGCGAGCGCCTGCTCGACTACGCGCGGCGCATCGTGCGGCTCAACCTCGAATGCGTCGCGAGCTTCACCGACGCCGATCTCAAGGGACGCATCCGCCTCGGGGTGCCCGACGACTATGCCGATCGCTACCTGCCGGAGATCCTGGCCCGGTTCGCGCATTCCAACCCGCGGGCAGAGGTCACGGTGGTGTGCGAGCCGACACCGATGCTGGCCGAACGCATCGCCACCGGCGATATCGACCTGGCGATCATCACCCATGTCGAGAATCGCGGCCAGGGCGAGATCATCCGCATCGAGCCGCTGCTCTGGGTGACCTCGGCGCGCCACAGCGTGCATGAGGAGGACCCGCTGCCGCTGGCGCTGGGACGGCCGACATGCAACTGGCGCCAGGCTGCGGTAGAGGCGCTGGAGAAGAAGGGAAGGCGCTTCCGCGTGCTCTATGCGAGCTGGAACTCGACGGCGGTGGGCGCGGCGGTGATCGCGGGGCTCGCTGTCTCCGTGCTTCCGGAAAGCGCGGTCAGGCCCGGCATGCGCATTCTAGGCCCCGCCGACGGCTATGCGACGCTGCCATCCTGCAAGATCGGCCTGCTGCGCACGCGCTTCGACCCTTCGGTGCTCTCGAACGCGCTGGCCGAGCACATCATCCAGAGCCTGGATAACCTGGCGAGCTTCAAAGCCGCGGCGGAGTGACGATCACGAGGCGGGGAAGCCTTTGCTGACCGCCTCGAAAAAGCCGAGCACGGACTGGCCGATCTGAGTGGCCCAAACAATGATCGTGATCGAAATCAGGCCCGCGACCAGGCCGTACTCGATCACCGTCGCCCCACCCTGGTCAGTGGCAGCATCTTGAATGAAGGCCTTGATCCGGTTCATAACCGCGATCTAGCCGATAAATTCGGCCAAACCGTTAATGTGGCGGCGGCAAATCGCTGCAACTCGCGCTTTGCGGGTTGCCCGAGAAGCTAGAGCATTTTCGAGCGAAGTGGACACCGGTTCGCGTGAAGAAAATGCGTCAAAACAAATAGATAGAGAATTTTCGCGATTCGGAGAAACGCGGAAATGCTCTAGATCGCGAGCTCCTCGAAAACGGGCTCGATCCGCTCGCCCCAGCTGTTCTGGAAGCGCCCGGCGAGGTCTTGCGCAAGGCTGCGGCCGCGCTCGGCGATGGCCATGACCGGGTCGAGATAGGCCGTCTCGTCCTGCCCTGCGGCGTTGCGGCGGGCGCGGCGCGCCAGGCCGGCGCGCGACAATTCGAGCACCTCGCGGGCGACCTCCACAAGCGGGCGGCCGGCAATGCCCGCCTCCAGGCCGAGCTTCGGCACGGTATCGCGCAGACCCTGCCGCTCGTCGTTGCTCCAGCCCTTGACCAGGTCCCAGGCCGCATCGAGCGAGGTCTGGTCATAGAGCAGCCCGACCCAGAAGGCCGGCAAGGCATTCAGCATCGGCTCCGGGCCGGCATCGGCACCGCGCATCTCGAGGAAGCGCTTCAGCCTGACCTCCGGGAACATGGTCGAGAGATGGTTGGCCCAGTCGGACATGGTCGCCCGCTCGCCGGGCAGTTGCGGCAGCTTGCCGGCCAGCAGATCGCGGAACGAGGCGCCGGCGACATCGTGATAGACCGGGCCGCGCTTGACGAAATACATCGGCACGTCGAGGGCCCAGTCGACATAGGCCTCGTAGGACATGCCCTCGTCGAAGGCGAAGGCGAGCATGCCGGAGCGCGCCTTGTCGGTATCGCGCCAGATTTCCGAGCGCATCGACTGGAAGCCGTTGAGCTTGCCCTCGGTGAAAGGCGAGGCGGCAAAGAGCGCGGTCGCGACCGGCTGCAGGGCGAGCGAGACCCTCAGCTTCTTCACCATGTCGGCCTCGTCGCCGAAATCGAGATTCACCTGCACGGTGCAGGTGCGGAACATCATGTCGAGGCCGCGCGTGCCGACCTTCGGCATGTAGTTCGCCATGATCTTGTAGCGGCCTTTCGGCATCATCGGCGTCTGCGCCCGCGTCCACAGCGGCGAATGGCCGAGCAGCGCGAAACCGATGCCATGCGGCTCGGCGACCGATTTCACATCAGCCAGATGCTGCGCGAGCTCGGCCGCCGTCTCGTGCAGGTTTTCGACAGGCGCGCCGGAGAGCTCGAACTGCCCGCCGGGCTCGAGCGAGATCGCGCCGCCGCCATCGGGGCCGGCAAGGCCGATGATGTGGCCGTCATCCATGATCGGATCCCAGCCGAGCCGCGCCTGCATGCCTTCGAGGATATGGCGGATGCCGCCCGCCTCGCCGCGGCCCTCATAGGGCACCGGGGCGAGGTCGCCGCGGTAGAACGGGAATTTCTCGTGCTCGGTGCCGAGGCGGAAGGCGGAGCGCGGCTTCTCGCCCTGCGCGATCCAGCCGATCAGCTCGGACTTGCAGGCGACCGGGGTCGAATCGGACACGTCACGAGCCATGGGCGCTCCGGCACAACATTAGGGCAGCCGCGGCCCTGCCGACACCGGAATGGCGCGGCCGGGACAGGCTCGGAGCGCCACTCATAGGCGACCGCCCGGCAGAGGACAACGTTCTCCGCTACGCGTTCGAAGAGGGGTAGATCTTGCACAAACGCACGGGCGTTGTCACGGCTCTGCACGGCGCGCTTGCAATCACGCCGCACCAAGCAGGCGCGGCGGGCCTTCCCAGGCGACGCCGTCGGCGCGCGTCTCGGAGGCGAGCCAGTCCACGACCGCCGCAAGCCCGGCCGCCTGCCCTCCGCGCGCCCGCGCCTCCTCGAACATGGCGAGCTGGATATCGGCGCTGGTGCCCTCCGTGATGATCGCACGGCAGCCGGCGAGATCGGCGCAGCAACCGAGGGCCGCGGCATCATCCGAAAGCTGGTCGAGCAGTTCGTCGAGCAGGTCGGGAACCGTGCGCATGCTGCGGCTCTCGGAAGAGATCAGCCCGCCATGGATGCCATAGCGCTGCGCCCGCCACATGTTCTCTGCGGCAAGGGCGCGCGCGGTCACAGGCAGATTGGCGTTGAGCCAGGGGTTGCGCAGGAGATGGCGCACAAGGCAGCGAAAGAGCGCCGCGATCGCAAGCGTGTCGCCAAGCCGCGTGCAGCTATCGGCGACGCGCAGCTCGAGCGTCGGGTGCGTGTTGGAGGGACGGATCGCCCACCAGATATAGCTCGCATCCTTGATGGCGCCGGCGCTGACCAAGGTCTCGATATAGGCGCGATAATCGGCCGGGTCGTTGAACAGCTCCGGCAAGCCGGTGCGCGGCAGCTCGGCATAGGCCGCGAGGCGGTAGCCCATCAGACCGGTGCGCTGACCCTGCCAGAAAGGCGACGAGGTGGAGAGCGCCAGAATCAGCGGCAAATAGGGCAGCATGCGGCCCATCAGGCGGATGCGCTCGTCCTCGTCCGGAACCTCGACATGGATATGCAGCCCGCAAAGCTGGTTGCGCTGGCCGATCATCTGCAGGTCGCGCATCAGCTTGTCGTAGCGCGCCGCATCGGTGGCGCGCTGGCGTGACCAGACTGCGCTGGGATGCGTGCCGCAGGCGAGCAGCAACATGCCATGCTCACGGCCGAGGCCCGCAAGGCCGGACCGCAAGGCCGCGAGCGAAGCTCGCGCCTCCGACATCGTCTCGCAGACCGGGGTCGCGACCTCGATCTGCGATTGCAGCATCTCGCGCTGGACCTCCTTGGGAAAGGCCTCCTGCACTGCGGTGATGAATTTCGGCGAGACTTTGCGCACGCTGCCGCGGCTCACGGCATCGGACAGGAAATACTCTTCTTCGATACCGAAACGGCAGGCATGGCTCATAGCGTCCTCTCAGGGGATCGATGCAGGCTGTGCCGAAAAGGCCGCCGACATGCGGAAACCGGCCAGCATCACGCCGGCCGGGCGACCCCGCTCAGTCTCGCATCTCCCCTGCACACCCGCCCCAACGCCGCTCCGGCAGAGGCGTTCCCGGCCCTGTTCAGTTTTTCCCCTGCGGCCAATCGCCCAAGGTTGCCTGGAGCAGGGCAAGCGCGGCGACGGCGGCGGTGTCGGCGCGCAGGATGCGCGGACCAAGCGAGATGCGCAGCGTGTTCGGCCGGCCGAGCACCCGCTTGCGCTCGGCCTCGTCGAACCCACCCTCGGGACCGATCAACAGCGCCAGCGGGCCGGGCTTGGCGGCGGCCAGGGTCGCGACGGGGCTGTCATGCTCCGTCTCCTCGTCGCAGAAGACGAGCAGCCGTTCCGGTTCGAGCGCCGACAGGGCCGCCTCGAGGGAAAGTTCCGGCCTGATCTCGGGCAAGGCGAGGATGCCGCATTGCTCGGCCGCCTCGATCGCATTCGCCTTCAGCCGATCGAGATTGAGGCGGGAGACCTGGGTATGACGGGTCAGCACCGGCTGGAGCAGGCCGGCACCCATCTCGACCGCCTTCTGCGCCATATAATCGAGCCGGGCATACTTCAGCGGGGCGAAAAGATAATGCAGGTCGGGCTGCGGCGTTTGCGGCCGGACCTGCCGCAGCGGCTTGAGATCGGCCTGCTTGCGGCCGGCAGCGACGAGTGCCGCGACCCATTCGCCGTCGCGTCCGTTGAAGGCGAGGACCTCGTCGCCATCCTTCAGCCGAAGCACGTTGAGGAGATAATTGACCTGCTCTCGGGCGAGCGGCACCGGCCGGGCTTCGGTCAGCGATGCATCGAGATGGAGCCGATATCTCGGCAGGTCAGGCGCTGGCATCGACTTGTCCGTCATCGTTCCACGATTCTGCAATGGCTTGGCTTAAGCCGTGTCCGGCAAACCGGAAACCGGGTCATAGCCGAGACGGTCACGGCTGTCCCGGCCGGGCATAACGCCTCGCGATCGATCTGAACGTGGCAAAACGAAGGGTACGGAACGCAAAAACCGCCACAATCCTGGCGTAGCCGCACTGCTCCACGGCAAAGACCTGGACGATGATAGCCTGGCGCTTGGCGTAACCGCGCCTGTGCTGATATGGAAAAGTTACGGGCCAGGTGGAAGCCCGGGGACAAAGGGGACAGGATATTATGCGGCGACAGGCGGCGACCGGCATGATCGCGACGCTCGGACTGGCGGCAGCGGCGCTCTTCGACGCGAGCCCGGCGAGCGCGCAGGCTTCGGGCTGCGAGCAGATGCAGAAACTGCTGCAGGAGCGCCAGAGCATCGTCGCCGGCCTCAACGCGTCCCAGAAAACAAAGCAGAAGCTGACGCCGCAGGCGGCCTGCAGCACGCTCGGGCGCCTCGTCAACAATGGCAGCGCAGCATTGAAATTCGCCACCGCCAACCAGGATTGGTGCCAGATCCCGCCGGCCTTCATCGACAACATGAAGGCCGACAACGAAAAGGCTTCGACCATCCGCAATCGCGCCTGCAACGCCGTCAAGCAGCAGGCGGATATGATGCGAAAGGCGCAGCAGGCGCAGCGGCAGCAGAGCAACAGCCCGTTCGGCGGTTCCGATTCCGTCACCGGCGGCCCGATGCGGGTACCGCAGGGCGCGCTCTGATCCTGCCATGGCTGCGTCGGCGCCGGACCAGGTCGATGCGCCGCTGCCGGACGCACTGACGGGGCATTGGGTCGACACGCGCGCGCCGAGCGCCGTGCGCCCCTATCTCAAGCTCGCTCGGATCGAGCGGCCGATCGGCTGGTGGCTCCTGCTGCTGCCATGCTGGTGGGCGGCGGGACTCGCCGCCATCGCGGCGGGCAAGCCTTTTCCCGATCCCTGGCATTGCCTGCTCTTCTTCGTCGGCGCGATCGTGATGCGCGCGGCCGGCTCGACTTTCAACGACATCGTCGACCGCAAGCTCGACGCCCAGGTGGCGCGCACGCGCGGGCGGCCCCTGCCCTCCGGCCAGGTCACCACCAGGCAGGCAGCGGCATTCATGATCGCGCTCTCGCTGGTCGGCCTGCTGGTGCTGCTGCAGTTCAACCGCTTCACCATCATGCTCGGCATCGCCTCGCTGGGGATCGTGGCGATCTACCCGTACATGAAGCGCATCACCAACATGCCGCAATTCGTGCTCGGGCTCGCCTTTTCCTGGGGCGGGCTGATCGGCTGGAGCGCGGCCTTCGGCCGGCTCGATCCGCCGGCCTATCTGATCTACGCGGCGGCGATCGTCTGGACGATCGGCTACGACACGATCTACGCGATGCAGGATATCGAGGACGACGTCATCGCCGGCATCAAGTCGAGCGCGCGCTATTTCGGCAGCTGGACGCGCGAGGCCGTGGCGCTCTGCTTCGCGCTGGCCGCCGTGCTGGCGGGGCTGGCGACCTGGAGCGCCGGCGGCGGGCTCATCGCCTGGATCGGGCTCGCGGCCTTCGCCGCCCATCTCGGCTGGCAGGTCTCGCGGCTCAACGGCGCGCCGCCGCAACTCGCGCTGCGGCTGTTCCGCTCCAACCGCAATGCCGGCCTGCTGCTGGCGGCCGGCTTCGCGCTGGATGCGCTGGTCCGCGCCGGCTTCTAGATCATCGGACCGGATATCGGATCCGCCCCGATGATCTAGCTCCTTATTTCCGCATCGGCTTTCTCCGAAAACCGCAAGCCACTTTTCGGGCCGATGCCTTAGGGCTTCACCGGTCGGTCAGGCGCTCGCCGACGACGACCACGGGACGGTCGCTGATGCGGCCGGTCTTGCGGCGCGCCAGGAAGCGCGGGCGGCGGCCGCGGAGAAATCCGTAGCGGCGGCGAATCCGCACCGGGCCGAGGGCGAGCCGGCCGAGTTGGGGATAGGGCTCGGTGATCGAGCCGTCGGCGGCCTCGAGCACCAGAGGCAGACCGCTGGTGCGGCCGCAATCGCGCCAAAGCGCAATCGCATCATCCTGGTCGACGCTCGCGACGGTGACCGAGCGGCCGTCGCCGGCCGTCAACGCCAGCTCGAAACGCTCATCCTCGCCGGTCGGATTGGCAAGGCGCAGCGCGACGCCACGCCAGCCCGGATTGCCACGCAGGATCCGGACCGAGGCAATGCGCTCGATCCGCGGCGCATCGGGCTGCGCCGGCATGGGGTTGCGGGGTGCGGTGGTCGGTTTAGTCGGGCAGCCGGAGAGAGACGGCACAAAGCCGCCCTCTCCGGCAGCCGGCGTGACGCTGGCCATCGGTTTCTACGCCTCTCATGTCCCTGTGGCACGGAGCCCTCTGTATGGTCCGGGGTTCTCGTGCTTACTGACGCGAAGCTGGCGCCCCAGGCCTATCCGAGCGCTTAAGAGCTTCGGTTAAAGGAATGTGTTCCGGGGTTTTTGCGGGGTTCCATGGCTTCATTCCTGCATGATGCTTGACGGAATCTTTCGCCGCAGCGGCGCTTTTTCGGCTTGAAACCGCGCCAGTTCGGCTTGATACGGAGGGCATCATGACCGCGCCACCGCTGCCTATCGCGCCGGATCTGCTGTCGGCGATCCGCGAAAGCTGCCTCGAGGCCGGCGAGTTGGCGCTCGCCCTATTCCGGCCGGGAGCCAAGACCGCGGCGCGGATCTGGTCGAAGACCGGCGGCTCGCCGGTGACGGAAGCCGACATCGCCGTGGACACCTTCCTGCGCATCAAGCTCTCGGCCCTGTTGCCCGAAGCCGCCTGGCTCTCGGAGGAGACCGTCGACGATGAGCTGAGGCTTTCGCGCCGCTTCGTCTGGGTCGTCGATCCGATCGACGGCACGCGCGCCTTCATGTCCGGCTCGCCGGACTGGGCGGTCTGTGTCGCGCTGCTCGACGAGGGCAAGCCGATCGCGGGCGTCGTGCACGCGCCGGCCTGCAGCGCGACCTATACGGCGCTGAGCGGTCGCGGCGCCCAGCGCAACGGCGCCGAGATCCTGGCGACGAAGCTGACCGGCCTGGGCGGGGCGCGCATCGCCGGCCCCAAGCCGATGCTGGACGCGCTGGCGCGGCTCGAGGCGTTCGAGCCAGTCGACAAGATTCCATCCCTGGCGCTCAGGCTCGCCCGCATCGCCGACGGCACCATCGATGCCGGGCTGGTCTCGGCCGATGCGCGCGACTGGGACATCGCCGCCGCCGATCTCGTGCTGCAGGAAGCGGGCGGCCGGCTCAGCACGGGCGAGGGCCAGCCCGTGATCTACAACCGCGAGACGCCGGTGCACGGCATGCTCGTCGCCAGCGGCGCGGGGCTCTCCGCGCCATTGCTGTCGGCCTTGCGGGGCATGCGCGAGAGCCAGCCGCAGCGTATCTGAACAATCGGCACGGGCCAGCCATGGCAAAATGCGCAGCGGCACTCGCGCCGCCCGCGCGGATGGCTTATCTGGTGCCGCGAAGACCCCACCCCAGCCTGGAGAGATCGATGGACACCGAACCGAAGCAGCTTCTCCACCTCGTCTTCGGCGGCGAGCTGAGCTCGCTCGACGGCGTGACCTTCAAGGATCTCTCCAAGGTCGATATCGTCGGCGTCTTCCCGAACTATGCCAGCGCCCATACCGCCTGGAAGGCCAAGGCGCAGGCCACGGTCGATCAGGCCCAGACGCGCTATTTCATCGTCCATCTGCACCGCCTGCTCGACCCCGAGACGAGCCAGGCCTGAACCCTCGATCTCAAGCAGCGGTCCGGAACAGGAGTTCATGGGCTTTCCCATTCTGAAGACGCGCGTCGCGCAGGAAACGCTCGGCTGGCTGCTCGCCGCCTACCTCCGACTGGTGAAGCGCACCAACCGGATCGTGGTCGAGCCGGCCGATATCTATGAGCGCGTGCGTCCCGGCCTGCCGCTGATCATCGCGATGTGGCACGGCCAGCACATCATGATCCCGTTCTCGCGGCCGGACTGGATGCCAGCCTGTTCGCTGGTCTCGCGTCATGGCGATGGCGGCTTCAACGCGGTCGCGCTGCGCCATCTCGGCATCGGCGCGATCCGCGGCTCCGGCGCGCTCGGCCGGAAGGTGCGCGAGAAGGGCGGAGCCAGCGCCTTCCTCGCCATGGTCAAGCGGCTCGCCGCTGGCGACTCGATGGTGCTGACCGCCGATATCCCCAAGCGTGCCCGCATCGCCGGGGTGGGCATCATCCAGCTCGCGCGCGCCTCCGGCCGGCCGATCCATCCGATCGCGGTGGTGACCAGCCGGCGCATCAATTTCAACTCCTGGGACCGCGCCTCGATCGGCCTGCCCTTCGGGCGCTGCGCGATCGTGGTCGGCGACGCGATCACTGTCGCGCGCGATGCGGACGAGGCGACGGTCGAGGCGGCCCGCCTCGCGCTCGAGGCGGGGCTCGATGCTGTCCATGCCCGCGCCTATGAGCTGGTCGGCGGGGCTGACCCGGGTGCCGGCTTGAGGGAAAAGCAGCTGAAGGCGCTCGCTGCGCCGGGCACGGCCGCATGATCGGCAAGGGCCCCATCCTCGCGAGCTATCGCCTGCTCAGCGCCCTGCTCGAACCGGCGGCGGCGGGGCTCCTTGTCTGGCGACGCCGGCGCGGCAAGGAAGACCCCACCCGCTTCGCGGAGCGTCGCGGCTATCCCGGCGTCGTCCGGCCCGATCAGACGCTGGTCTGGCTGCATGGCGCCAGCGTCGGCGAGACGGTGACGCTGCTGCCGCTGATCGAACGGCTGCAGCGGCGCGGGCTCGCGGTACTGGTCACCTCCGGCACGGTCACCTCGGCCAAGCTCCTGGCCGCGCGGCTGCCGGCCGGCGTGATCCACCAGTATCTGCCGCTCGACGTTCCCCGCTACATGCGCCGCTTCCTCGACTATTGGCAGCCGGCGCTCGGGCTGATCTGCGAATCCGAGATCTGGCCGAACCTTGTCATCGAGGCGCGCAAGCGTGAGATCCCGCTGGTGCTGGTCAATGCCCGCATGTCGGAGCGCTCGTTCAAGCGCTGGTACAAGCTGCCGCAGACCTCGCGCTACCTGCTCTCCAGCTTCGAGTCCTGCCTGGCGCAATCCCAGGGCGACGGCGAGCGGCTGGCGCAGCTCGGCGCCCCGCGCGTCAGCATCGCCGGCAACCTGAAATTCGACGTGCCGGCGCCGCCCGCCGATGCCGACACGCTCGCCATCCTGGACGGGCTGACCACCGGCCGGCCGGTCTGGGTCGCCGCCAGCACGCATCCGGGCGAGGACGAGCAGGTGATCTCGGCCCATCTCGGCCTCAAGCCGCATCTGCCGAAGCTGCTCACCATCATCGCGCCACGCCACCCGCAGCGCGGCGCGGAGATCGAGGACCTTGCCCGTGCCAATGGCGTCGCGGTGGCACGGCGCGCGGCCGGCGGGCTGCCCGAGCGCGATGTCGATCTCTATATCGTCGATACGATGAACGAGCTCGGCCTGCTCTACCGTCTCTCGCAAGTGGCCTTTCTCGGGGGCTCGCTCGTGCCGATGATCGGCGGCCATAATCCGATCGAGCCGGCCAAGCTCGGCTGCGCCCTGCTGCACGGCCCCGATGTCCACAACAATGCCGAGATCTTCGCCGCCTTCGATCGTGGCGGCGGCGCGCACAAGGTCTCGGACGCGCAGGCGCTGGCGGAAGCGGTGCATCGCTGGCTGAGCGACCCGGCCGCGGCCAGGCAGGCGGCGCGCGCCGCAGGCCAGACCGCCCACCAGCTCGGCGGCGCGCTGAACCGCACCGTGCAGGCGATCGAGCCGCTGCTGATGCGGGTCGCGCTCGGGCAGCGCGAGACTACGGACTGATGCGCGCGCCCGGCTTCTGGTGGCAGAACCGGCCGAGCCTGCTCGCCCGGCTGCTCCAGCCGCTCGGCCTCGTCTATGGCGCGATCACGCTGGCGCGCATGCGCGGCGCGGGCGTCGACGCCGGCATCCCGGTGATCTGCGTCGGCAACTTCATCGCCGGCGGGGCGGGCAAGACACCAACGGCCATGGCGCTGGTGAAACTCGCCGCGACGCGCGGCGAGCGGCCTTTCGTGCTGATGCGCGGCTATCGCGGCCGCCTTGCCGGGCCGGTCGAAGTCGACCCGCGCCATCATGATGCGGCCGGCGTCGGCGACGAGGCGCTGCTGATGGCCAGGGTCGTCCGCACCGTGGTGGCGCGCGACCGGGTCGCCGGCGCAGCCTTCGCCAAGGGCCTCGGTGCCAGCCTGATCATCATGGATGACGGGCTGCAGAACCCGTCGCTCGCCAAGCAGCTCAGGCTTGCCGTCGTCGACGGAGCGAGTGGCATCGGCAATGGGCTGTGCCTGCCCGCCGGCCCCTTGCGCGCGCCGCTCGACGGCCAGCTTGGGGAGACCGACGCGCTGATCGTGATCGGCGCCGGCGAAGCGGGAGATGGCGTCGTGGAGACGGCCAAAGCCGCGGGCAAGCCGATCCTGAGGGCGCGGCTGCTGCTCCCGGCCGAGACGAGCGCCGCACTGCGCGGCCGGAATGTGCTGGCCTTGTCCGGGATCGGCCGGCCTGAGAAATTCGCCGCGACCCTGCGTGAGGCCGGCGCCGAGATCGTGGCCGAGCGCAGCTATGGTGATCACCACGCCTATACGGCCGACGATGTCGCGGCGATCCTGGCCGAGGCGCGCGAGCGGGACTGCCTCGTCGCGACGACCGAAAAGGACATGGTGAAGCTCGAGGCGCTCTGGCCGGCAGCCGAACGGCAGCGCCTGCTCAGCGTGCCGATCACCCTGACCTTCGACGCGCCGGAGCGCATCGGCAGCCTTCTCGACGACGCGGGAGCCCGCCGTTCAGGCGCGGCCGGCGCGGCGCAGCCTTAGCTGCACGGCCTCGGGCGAGGCATAGGCCTCCTGCCATTCCACCGACCAGTAGCGCAGATCCTCGAGCCGGATCACCGCGCCGGTCACGGCGCAACGGACGAAGGCGCCGGGCCGCACGACGCGGAACTCGCCATGGCCATAGTCGATGGCGGCCTCGGGCCCCGGCACGGGCGGACGTTCGCTGATGTTCATTCTGGCTTCAGATGACCGTTATTCGCGCTATATATCAATCCGTTTCTCACTTGGCGCCAGAGCGTGATATGGCCAAGAGCCGGTACCTACTTTGGGCATCATGCTCCAGCGGAAGGGATTTCCCGGATAGTCCCTTGCTGTGATAGCGTTCCTTACGATGATGTCCAGTCTTCTCCGTCTGCCGGCGGCCCTCGTCAGCCTCGCTCTCCTCACCGTGGCTGCCTCGGCCGGCGGCTATGAGCGTGTGCACATTCCAACCGACGAAGGGCAACTCGACGGCGTGCTCTATCGTCCCATCGGCGTCGGACCGTTTCCCGCGGTCGTGGCGCTGCATGGCTGCGGCGGGCTGTGGCGCGAGAACGGCAAATTGTCGCTGCGCCATTCGGATTGGGGCGAACGGCTGGCCGAGGCCGGCATCATGGTGCTGATGCCGGACAGCTACGGCTCGCGCAAGCTCGGCTCGCAATGCGGCGTCAAGGAATTGACCGTGCGCGCGGGGCGCGAGCGTGTCGCCGATGCGATGGCGGCCAAGCGCTGGCTGCAGATGCGCACGGATATACGCAGGGATGCGATCGCGCTGCTCGGCTGGTCCGGCGGCGGCTCGACCATCCTGACCGCGGTCAGGACCGACCGGCGCCCCGCCGACGCGCTGCCGGATTTCACGCGCGCCATCGCCTTCTATCCGGGCTGCCGGACGCAATCGGAATCCGACAGTTTCAGGGCGCGGCTGCCGTTGCTGATCCTGATGGGCGACGCCGATGACTGGACCCCGCCCGCGCCTTGCGACTTCCTCGCCAGGGCGGCGCGGTCACGCGGGGAGAATGTCGAGCTCGTGCTCTATCCCGGCGCGCTGCATGATTTCGACCATCCGCGCCTCGATGTGAGGGAGCGCACCGACGTGGCCTATTCCGCGACCGGCACCGGCAAGGCCACCGTCGGCACCAACCCGGCCGCGCGCGACGACGCGATCCTGCGGGTGAAGAGCTTCCTGCTCAAGCCGCGATAACCTGCCCCAGCGCATTTTCGAGCGAAGCGGGCACCGGTTGGCGTGAGGAAAATGCGATTTTCTAGAACAGATCGCCCTGCCCTGCCGATGGCGTGTCGCGGCGGGCCGGGCGGGCTGGCTTTGCCGGCGCCTCGCTACCGCCCGCGACCAGGACACCGAATGTGCCGTCGCTGACCCGGACGCTGAGCGCCGTCCCTGGCTGCGCCTGCGCGGCATTGCGGATGACGGCCCCCGCCTCGTCGCGGACCAGCGCATAGCCACGTGCAAGCACGGCATCGGGACCGAGCGAGCGCGCCAAAGT
Organism: Allobosea sp. BK604; assembly: GCF_004341515.1. Classification (GTDB taxonomy): domain Bacteria; phylum Pseudomonadota; class Alphaproteobacteria; order Rhizobiales; family Beijerinckiaceae; genus Allobosea. Next base: position 158,242 of record NZ_SLZF01000013.1, on the reverse strand, counting down.
CCAGGAGGATTCGAGCCGGTCGCGGCGGCGCGCCAGGCCCTGGGCGAAGGCGCGCTGAACCCGGTCGGCCAGCGTTCCGACCCGCTCCCGGGCTCGTTCGAGCCGCTCCCGGGCGGTCTTGATCGTATTCGCCTTCGCCACCGCGAGGGCCCGCCCATGCGCCTTGAGGGTCGCGGCGTAAGTCGCCAGCCGGACGGATGGGGATTGCCGGCCGAGCCGCTGCGCGAGGAGTGCGAGTTGCTGCTCGTGGACGCGGGCATTGCGGGCGAGTGCCGGAGCGAGCCGCGCCGCCGCCAGATCGAGCCGCTGCCGCGGACCGGACAGGACCGCCTCCGGCCCCGGCAGGGCGCGGGCGAGCGCACGCAGATCGCTGCGGCGGCGATCGGACAGGCGGCGCATCGCCCCGGCCTGGCGGCGCGACAGGTCGGCGAGCTGCAGCATCAGGTCGGCACGCACCGGCACGACCTTCTCGGCAGCGCCGGTCGGAGTCGGGCAGCGCAGGTCGGCAGCATGGTCGATCAGCGTGATATCGGTCTCGTGGCCGACGGCCGAGACGAGGGGAATCAACGAGGCCGCGGCGGCGCGCACCACGATCTCCTCGTTGAAGCTCATCAGGTCTTCGAGCGAACCGCCGCCGCGCGCGACGATGATCACATCGGGCCTGGGGATGCGTCCGCCTTCCGGCAGGGCATTGAAGCCGGCAATGGCATTGGCGACCTCGGCCGCGCTGGTCTCGCCCTGGACGCGCACCGGCCAGACCAGGACATGGCGCGGGAAGCGATCCTCCAGCCGATGCAGGATGTCGCGGATGACGGCGCCCGTCGGCGAGGTGACGACGCCGATGACGCGCGGCAGAAAGGGGATGAGCTGCTTGCGGCCCTCGTCGAACAGGCCCTCGGCCGCGAGCTTCTTGCGCCGCTCCTCCAGAAGCGCCATCAGCGCGCCGACGCCGGCCGGCTCGAGGGAATCGATGACGATCTGGTAGCTCGACTTGCCGGCGAAGGTGGTGATCTTGCCGGTGGCAATGACCTCCAGCCCTTCCTGCGGCCTTGTCTTCAGCCGGCCGAAGACGCCCTTCCAGATCACCGCATCGATCTTGGCGTTCTGGTCCTTCAACGAGAAATAGACATGGCCGGATGAGACTGGGCCGCGATAGCCCGAAATCTCGCCGCGCACGCGCACGAAGCCGAACGCGTCCTCCAGCGTACGCTTGAGGGCGCCGGAGAGGTCGGAGACCGACCATTCTGGCACATTGGACGACTTGGCTTCAGGCGATTCGATATCCATCGCGCGAGTCTACCCTCCACAGCCGCCGAGCAGAAGCGTTGCCCTGCCCTGCGCCGGGGGCTATTGCGCCAGTGACCAGCGGAGACGGCGCAATGAAGATTCTTCTGATCGGTTCGGGCGGACGCGAGCATGCGCTGGCCTGGGCGATATCGGGCTCGCCGCTCTGCGACCAGTTGTTCATCGCGCCCGGCAATCCCGGCACGGCCCAATGCGGCGAGAATGTCGTGCTCGACATCGCCGATCATGCGGCCGTCATCGCCTTCTGCAAGCTGCACGGCATCGATCTCGTCGTGGTCGGGCCGGAAGGGCCGCTCGTCGCCGGCATCACTGATGATGTCATCGCGGCCGGCTTCAAAGCCTTCGGGCCGTCGAAAGCCGCGGCCCAGCTCGAAGGCTCGAAGGCCTTCACCAAGGAGCTCTGCGCTGAGTTCGACATCCCGACCGCCGGCTTCGGGCGCTTCGACAATGCCGAGGCCGCCAAGGCCTATGTCGCCAGCCAGGGCGCGCCGATCGTGATCAAGGCCGACGGGCTCGCGGCCGGCAAGGGCGTGGTGATGGCTGAAACGCTGGAGGAAGCGAACGCGGCCATCGAGATGATGTTCTCGGGCGGACTCGGCGCCGCCGGCGCCGAGGTCGTGATCGAGGAATGGATGATCGGCGAGGAAGCCAGCTTCTTCGCGCTTTGCGACGGCAGGCATGCTTTGCCGCTGGCCTCGGCCCAGGACCATAAGCGCGTCGGCGACGGCGATACCGGCCCGAATACCGGTGGCATGGGCGCCTATTCGCCGGCTCCGGTGATGACGCCGGACATGGAGCGGCGCGTCATGACGGAGATCGTCGAGCCGACGCTCGCCGGCATGGCCAAGCGCGGCACGCCGTTCAAGGGCGTGCTCTTCGCCGGGCTGATGATCACGGCCCAGGGCCCGAAACTGATCGAGTACAATGTCCGCTTCGGCGACCCTGAATGCGAAGTGCTGATGCCGCGGTTGAAGAGCGACATCGTGCCGGCCTTCCTCGCCGCCTGCGACGGGGTGCTCGACGCTTTCGACCTGCGCTGGTCGGACGAGGCGGCACTCACGGTCGTGCTGGCCGCGAAAGGCTATCCGGGCACGCCCGAGAAGGGCAGCGTGATCCGCGGCGTCGACAAGGCCGAGGCGCTGGAGCACGTGCTCGTCTTCCATGCCGGCACGAAGCAGGGCGCGAGCGAACTCACCGCCAATGGCGGGCGCGTGCTGAACGTGGTCGGGCTGGGCAGGACCGTCAGCGAGGCGCAGAAGCGCGCCTATCAGGGTGTCGACCTGATCGACTGGCCGGAGGGTTTCTGCCGCCGCGATATCGGCTGGCAGGCGGTCAAGCGCGAGCAAGGCTGACAAGGTCGGCGCGGCATTATATATATCGAAGGGCGATTGATATATACGCGAGGGATGCCATGGCCATCCTGATCAAGGATTCCGAGACCGACCGGATCGTCCGCGAACTCGCGGCACGGACCGGCCGGACAATTACGGACGCGGTCCGAACGGCGGTTGAGCGGGAACTTGCCGACCTGCCCCCTCGCAAAGGGCGCATCGACATGGCGAATGTTGAAAAGCTGCTCGCCGAAATCGATGCCATGCCAAAAATCAAAGGCCATCTCAGCAACGACGAGATCATCGGCTATGACGAGAATGGTGTCCCCTCGTAATGGTCTCGCCAATCGTTGTGGACAGCTCGGCGATCATCGCAATCCTGCTCAAGGAGCCGGAGCGCGCCATGTTCATCGCAACCCTGGATGAAAGTGCCGATGCCTGCTGCGCAACGGTTACGTTCGTCGAAGCTTTCATGGTGGCAATGACCCGCGTGCCGGGCTTCGCGTTCGAACATTATGTCGCACTCGTCGATGGTTTCGGTATTCGCCGTGTTGCGGTTGACGAAGAACTGAGTGTGATCTCGGCCCAGGCTTTCCTCCGTTTCGGCAAGGGCCGCCACCCTGCCAAGCTCAATCTCGGCGACTGCTTCTCCTACGCCCTCGCCAAATCCCTGAACGCCCCGCTGCTCTTCAAGGGCGACGATTTCAGCCAAACTGATATCGTGCCGGCGATCGCAGCAGGAGCGGCCGGGCCATGAGCAATCTCGACAGCCTTTTCCCCGACTTCACGGCGCATTGGATCGACGGACCCGTCGGCAAGATTTTCGCCCGTAGCGGCGGCGATGGGCCGCCGCTGGTGCTGATCCACGGCTTTCCGCAAACCCATGTGCAGTGGCACCGGATCGCGCCCGAGCTGGCGAAGAGCCATCGCGTCGTCTGCCTCGACCTACGCGGCTATGGCTGGTCCTCGGCGCCGCGTGGCGATGGCGGCACAGCGCTCTACACGAAACGCGCCATGGGCGAGGACGTCGTGGCGGTGATGCAGTCGCTCGGCCATGCCCGTTTCGCCGTCATCGGCCATGATCGCGGGGCGCGCGTCGCCTATCGGCTCGCGCTCGACCATCCCGGCCGGGTCGAGCGGCTGGCCGTGCTCGACATCGTGCCGACGCTCTCGATGTGGGAGGGCATGAACGCGGCGCGCGCCATGCAGGTCTATCACTGGACCTTCCTGGCCCAGCCCGAGCCGGTGCCGGAAAACCTGGTCAAGGCCGATCCGGTCGGCTGGCTCGACCATACGATCGCGAGCTGGACCCGGGCCAAGAAGCTCGACGCCTTCCACCCGCTGGCTCTGAAGGCCTATGAGGAATCCTTCAGCGATCCGGCCCGCATCCACGCCGCCTGCGAGGATTATCGCGCCGGCGCGACGACCGATCTGACCCATGACGAGATCGACCGCGTCGCCGGCAAGACCATTCTCTGCCCGGTCCTGGCGCTCTGGGGCGAGGGCGGGATTCCGGCCAAGGGGGCGAGCCCGCTCGATATCTGGCGCGACACGTTCGCGCCGCAGGCCGAGGGCCTCGCCATCGCCAGCGGACATTTTCTCGCCGAGGAGAACCCGCAGGCGACGCTGGCCGGGCTCAAGCCCTTCCTCGCCGGGGCGGTTTGAGGACGCAAGGCAGCAGAGCCATGCCCGGTTCGAGCCAGCCTGCCATGCGCCCACCCGCCACGCGCCCACCCGCTACGCCGGAGCTCGCCCTCGTGCTCGGCGCCGGCGGGGCGCGCGGCCTCAGCCATATCCTGGTGCTGGAAGCGCTCGACGAGCTCGGAATCAGGCCAGCGCTGATCGCCGGCTGCTCGATCGGCGCGATCATCGGCGCGGCCTATGCGGCGGGTGTCTGCGGCCGCGACCTGCACGCGCATGTCGAGACGATCTTCCGCGACCGCGCCAAGGCCGTCGCGCGCCTGCTCGATGCCCGCGTCGGCAAGCTCGCCGACTTGGTGCGCGGGCTCGGCAATCCCGTCCTGATCGACGGCGAGCGCCTGCTCGACCTGTTCTGGCCCGAGGCGGTGCCGGATCGGTTCGAGGAATTGGCGATCCCGTTCACGGCGGTGGCGACGGATTATCACCAGCATGGCGAGGTCCGGTTGACGAATGGCCCGCTGACACCGGCCGTTGCCGCCTCGCTGGCGATTCCGGGGCTGGTGCGGCCGGTGACCGTCGAAGGCCGGGTGCTGATCGATGGCGGGGCGATCAACCCCCTGCCCTATGACCGCATGCCGGCGCCAGGCCGCATCGTCCTGGCTGTCGATGCCAGCGCCCCGGCCACGGAAAGCGAGACCCGCGTGCCGAGCCCGCTCGAAGCGATGGTCGGCGGCTCGCAGATCCTGATGCGGTCGGTGGTTCAGCGCATGATCGAGCGCCACCCGCCGGATATCCTGATCAGGGCAGGGGCCGAGGGCTTCGGCGGGCTCGATTTCTTCCGCGCCAAGGCCATCCTCACCGCTGCCAAGCCGGTCAAGGACGATGTCAAGCGAAGGCTGTCGCAGGCGCTCGAGCGGCGGGGATAGCGGCGTCCGGCTCGTCGCAGCGGAAGCCCGGCAAATGGCTCGCCAGGGCCTCGCGCCCGGCCTCGGTCAGGCTCACGGCGCGACTGTCCTTCTTGCGCAGGACCCAGCCGGCCTCGAAGCAGCGGCAGGCCAGCGCGGCGGCAAGGGAACCCGCCAGATGCGGGCGCCGCTCGCTCCAGTCCAGGCATGGCCGCAAGGCCGCACGCCGGCTTTTCGAGGCGGCTTCAGCGGGATCGACGCCGAGCTCCGCGAAGACCGCGACGCCCGAACGGGTCAAGCCATAGCCGCCATCGGCGACGGAGAGATGCCCGCCGGACAGCAGCGCGTCATGGATGCCGATGCCCAGCCGGCCGGCGAAATGGTCGTAGCAGGTCCGGGCCTGGCTCAGTTCCGCGCCGACGCGCGAGGGCAGCTTTCGGCTGGTCGGCTGGGAGCCCGCGAGCACCATCAGCCCTTCGAGCGCGGCCGCGACCTCGGCCCCGCCCAGCCGGTAATAGCGATGGCGCCCCTGCACGGCGACCGCGAGCAGCCCGCCCTGCATCAGCCGGGCGAGATGGCCGCTCGCCGTCTGCGGCGCGACGCCGGCGATATAAGCAAGCTCCTTGGCCGTCAGCGCCCGTCCATCCATCAGGGCGTGCAGCATGTTGGCGCGCGCGGGATCGCCCATGAGATGGGCGATCTCGGCAAGATAGGGGCCGTGGCCGGTCATGAGCGCTGTCTCCTGTCCCCGTCCATCATGGCGCAGCGCAGCGCCCGAGCAAGCATCGACGCTACGGCCGTGACCGTAGTATCCGCTCGCGACAGGAACCGCCAGCACTGCGACAAGACGCCATCGCAAGCAACGGACAGGGCCATGGATCAGACGACGCTCATCCTCTTCATCGCCGCGACTTTCGTGCTAGCCGGCTTCGTCAAGGGCGTGATCGGGCTCGGCCTGCCGACCATCGCGGTCGGCATTCTCGGCGTGGTCATGGCGCCGGCCCAGGCCGCGGCGCTGCTGGTCGTGCCAAACCTGATCACCAATGGCTGGCAGATCGCGACCGGCCCCGGGCTGAAGGCGATCGCGCTCCGCCTCTGGCCGATGCTCGCCGGGATCTGTGTCGGGACCTGGGCCGGGGCCGGCCTGCTGCAGCAGGAGAAGGGCGGCTCGGCCACGTTCTGGCTCGGCATCGCGCTGGTTCTTTATGCGGCGGTCGGGCTGAAGGCCGCCAAGCTGCGGGTGCCTGATGCCGCTGAGCGCTGGCTTGGGCCGATCATCGGGGTCACCACCGGGATCGCCACGGCTGCCACCGGCGTCTTCGTCCTGCCGGCCGTGCCCTATCTGCAGGCGCTCGGGCTCGACAAGGACGAGCTGGTGCAGGCGCTCGGCCTCTCCTTCATCGTCTCGACCCTGGCCTTGTCCTTCGGCCTCGTCGGCGCCGGGGCACTCGATGCCAGCGTGGCGCAGTCCTCGCTGCTGGCGCTGATTCCGGCGCTGGCCGGCATGGCCGCAGGCCAGCTCATCCGCAACCGGATCTCGGCCGCGACCTTCAAGCTCTGCTTCTTCGCCGGGCTGCTGGCGCTGGGCTGCTACCTGGTGGCGCGGACGGTCGCCTAGAGCATTTTCGAGCGAAGTGGACGCCGGTTCGCGTGAAGAAAATGCGTCAAAACAAATAGATAGAGAATTTCGCGTTTCGGAGAAACGCGGAAATGCTCTAGGCGTCGGGGCGAGAGCTCCGTCAGCGGCGCCCGAGCCGGGCATAGGCGACCCGGCGCGAGCGCTTGTGCCCGTACCAGGAGATCTCGCGGTCACCGACATCGACGTGAACGAGACCGTTGGAATAGGAGCCGACACCGCCGGTGCTTTGAAGGGATTTGGCGACGGCAACAGCCTTGCGCGACGAGGTGGCGAGCGGCCGGAAGTCGATGGCGTTACCGCGGTAATGCTGGGAGCGACGGGCGTGGCGGCCGCCGCAGGTCGAAGTGATCTGGATCGGGCCGATCTTGGCGACGAGTTCCTTGATCATGGCAACGGCTTCCGGCTTGAGGCAGCCGAGCCCTTTCACCTGAGGCTGGAATGAAACCTGCTGCAACGGGACGTTGGCGAATGAGAGCGCGGGGCAGCAGACAGCGAGAAGCGCAGCCAGTGCAAATGGACGCATAATTGACCTGAACATATCTGGGGGAATGAAAGGCTCAAGCCACCATCTCTTGGTCTGGCCGAGCAGTGCAGCGGCCACCTACGAGAAGCAGAAGGCGAAAACGTGGCAGCCCCGTCGAGCAATTCGACGCGTCAATCCGGGCCTATCCTTCTTACCTCGCGATACCCCTAAAGATATAGCCTTTCAGGTCACATCATACTTCCGGATTACCTCACATTGATAGTTATTACATCAGATCGCGCGTGCAAAACTGATTGATTAAAATTTTAGCGCCGCTCCCTAAAGAAATCGCGCAACAACGTCGACGCCTCGCCCTCGCTCAGGCCGCCATAGACCTCGGGCGCATGGTGGCAGGTCGGGCTGCCATAGAGCCTGACACCGTTCTCGACAGCCCCGCCCTTGGGATCGGAGGCGCCGAAATAGAGTCTCCGGATGCGGGCGAAGGAAATCGCGGCCGCGCACATCGGGCAGGGCTCGAGCGAGACATAGAGATCGCAGCCGATCAGCCGCTCGCTGCCGATCTCCTCGCAGGCGAGCCGCAGCGCCAGCATCTCGGCATGGGCGGTCGGATCCTTGCGCTCCAGGGTGCGGTTGCCGGCGCTGGCGAGGATCGCACCACCGCGCATCACCACCGCCCCGACCGGCACCTCGCCGCGTGCACCGGCGGCCCGCGCCTCGGCAAGCGCGATCATCATTCCATCGGAAGCGCGATCTGGCTTGGATTGCAACGTGCCGTCCCTGCTTTGGCGCTCGCGACGTGGGAACCGCTCTGCTACAAGCGCCGGCTATGCAGGAGCGATGATGAGCGACGACAACAACCAGAAAAGCCGTGGTCCACGCAAGGGCGGCGGCGCCGGCGGCAAAGGCGGCGGATTTCGCGGCGGCGACGGCAAGGGCCGTGGCCCGGCCGGCGGCCGGTCGTCAGGCGGCGAGCGCAAGCCGTTCCGCGGCCGCTCAGAGGATGATCGTCCGCGCCGCAGCTCGGCGGATGGGGCCGAGCGGCCCGCCCGTCGCTTCGACAAGCCCACGGGACAGCGCGATGGTGCGCCGCGCCCGCCGCGTGAAGGCGGCGAGCGCCCCTTCCGCGCCAGGGCCGAAGGCGAACGCGCGACGTTCCGCGCCCGTTCGGGCGAAGATCGTCCACGCCGCGCTTCAACCGAGGGCGGCGAGCGCCCGGCTCGCCGCTTCGACAAGCCTGCAGATCAGCGCGAGGGTGCGCCTCGCAGCAGGAATTTCGGGGACCGCGATGGCGGCAAGCGCTTCGACAAGCCGAAATTCGACAGGCCGGCCCGCTCGCGCACTGGAGACGACCGCCCTCGCCGCCCGCGCCGTGACGAGGCCGAGCTTCAGGCCGCTCCGCGGATCCTCCCATCAGAGAAGGCTCCTGAGCGCATCGCCAAGGTGATGGCGCGCGCCGGCGTCGCCTCGCGCCGCGAGAGCGAGGCGATGATCGAGGAAGGCCGCGTCAGCGTGAACGGCGCGGTGATCGAGAGCCCGGCTCTCGATGTCGGCCCCAACGACATCATCCTGGTCGATGGCGAGCCCTTGCCCGAGCGCGAGCGCACCCGGATGTGGCTCTACCACAAGCCGCGCGGGCTGGTGACGACCAACCACGATCCCGAGGGCCGCCCGACCGTGTTCGAGGCGCTGCCGGAGGACTTGCCGCGCGTGCTGACGATCGGCCGGCTCGACATCAACACCGAAGGCCTGCTGCTCCTGACCAATGATGGCGGGCTGGCGCGGGTGCTGGAGCTGCCCGAGACCGGCTGGCTCAGGCGCTACCGCGTGCGCGCCTTCGGCAGCGTCACACAGGACAGGCTCGACACGCTCTCCAATGGCGTCACCATCGAGGGCGTCGCCTATGGTCCGGTGATCGCCCGTTTCGAGCGCGAGCAGGGCTCGAATACCTGGCTCACCGTCGATCTGCGCGAGGGCAAGAACCGCGAGGTCAAGACGGTGCTCGAGCATCTCGGCCTCGCCGTGAACCGGCTGATCCGGGTCTCGTTCGGCCCATTCCAGCTCGGCGATCTCGATGAGGGCGAGGTCGACGAGATCCGCTCGCGGGTGCTGCGCGACCAGCTCGGCGAAGAGCTGATGGCCAAGGCCGGCACCGATTTCGAGGCGCCCCGCCGTGACGAGGTTCCGGCGCCGCACCGCCGCGCGCCAAGCGGCGACGACCGGCCGCGCCGACGCGACGGAGCCCGGCCGGGGCATGGCGAGGACAGCGCGCGCACGCCGTCGCGCGACGAGCGGCGCAGCGAGAAGCCGTGGAAGCGCACCGTCTGGCGCGATGCCGAGGCCGAGCCGCAGCGCGAGCGCAAGGCGCCGCCACGGCGCGGCGCCGACCCCAAGCTCGAGCGTCAGACGCGCGAGGAAGGCGGCGAGGTCAGGCGCAAGCGCGACACGCCGATCGCCGATCCGAAGGGACGGCGCGTCCTGGTCGAGCGGGTCAGCGCTCCCGCGCGCGAAGAAGCGCCGGGGCGCAAGCCACGCGCCGAGCGCAGCGGCCCGGTCCAGCGTGTCAAACGGTCGGAGCGCGGTGCCGCCGAGCACGGCCTTGGTGACCGGCCGGCCCGGCGTCCGCGCGAGGAGACGGCCGGACGGGACCGCGGCGACGAACGTCCCTGGCAGGAGCGCGCGCCGCGCGGCGAACGGCCGGCGCGGACACCCCGCGAAGGTGCCGAGCGGCCCCGCGGCCGCAGCTTCGGCGATCGGCCGCCCGGCCGCAGCGCAGGCGGCAAGCCGGCTGGCGGCCGTCCCTTCGGCGGCAAACCGGGCGGCGGCAAATCGGGCGGTGGCAAGCCGGGTGGACGTGGCCCGCGGCCCGGCGGCGGCAAGCGTGACTGAGGCTTGAGGCGATGCGCATCGTCGGCGGACGTTTCGGCGGCCGGCCCCTGGCCGGGCCGAAACCGGGGATCGGCAGCATTCGCCCGACCTCGGATCGTTTGCGGGAATCGCTCTTCAATGTGCTCGCCCATGCCTATGAGGACGTGGCCGAGGGCGCGCGCGTGCTCGATCTCTTTGCCGGCACCGGCGCGATGGCCTTCGAGGCGCTCTCGCGCGGGGCAGCCTTTGCGCTCCTGGTCGATGACGGCACCGAGGCGCGCGGCCTGATCCGCGAGAACCAGATGGCGCTCGGCCTGGCGGGCCTCAGCCGGATCTATCGCCGCGACGCGACCAAGCTCGGCCCGATCGGCCCGATGCCGCCTTTCGGCCTAGTGTTCTGCGATCCGCCCTATCGCAAAGGGTTGGGCGAGAAGGCCCTGCTCTCGGCACACGAGGGCGGCTGGCTGGCGGCGGACGCGCTCATCGTGCTCGAAGAAGCCGTCGATGCCGAGCTCGCACTGCCCGATGGGTTCACGCTTCTGGAGCGGCGCGACTATGGCGAGACGCAGGTGCTGATCCTGCGCGCCTGAAACCTCCTGCGCGCCCTGGCGTCACGGCATCCGGAAGGCCGAGACGACGAAGTCGATGACCTGATCGACATTGCCCATATCTGCCAGGCGCTCTGCCTCGCGACCGCTGACGGCGAGCAGCTTGCGCAGGCTGGCGCCATGGATCATCACGTCGATCAGCAGGCGCGACGAGACTTGGCAATCATGCGGCTTCAGCCGCTTGGTTGCGACGCAATGCTCTAGATAGCCGATCAGCGCCATTTCGGCGCCGAGCAGCGCCGTGTCGTAGAGCATGGCGGCGAATTGCGGATGGCGCTCCGCCTCGGAGATGACGAGGCGCTGCAGGCGGATGCAATCGACCGAAGTGACGACGGTGGCGATGGCGCGCGCCAGTTGGGCGAGCCCTTCGCGCGGATCCGGCTTCAGGGCCGCCGGTCCCGGCAGGGCCGCGACGATGCTGCGGCAGGCCGCGGCGATGACGGCGAAGAACAGCGCGTCCTTGCTGCCGAAATGATCATAGACCGTGCGCTTGGTCGTATCGGCCCGCTCAGCGATGCGGTCCATCGAGGCGAGCTGATAGCCTTCCTCGAGGAAAGCCTGCTCGGCGGCCTTCAGGATCGCCGCGCGCTTGGCTTGCGCGGCCGGGCTTGATCGGCGGGGAACCGGCCGAGCTTCGGCAGGCGCAGGCACATTGCTCATCGCACGAGACTCAGGGCTTCACTGGTCGGTGAGGTTATTGACCGGCCGGAGCTACCGCAAGGTCACCGGCGCTGTGGCCACTTACCGTATGGTATAGTCGCTTGCGCAGGGCTGGGCCTGCCGCAGCGGCGGGCATTCCGGGCCGGTCAGCGGCGCCCGAACAGCTTCTCGATGTCGCTGAGCTTCAGCTCGACATAGGTCGGCCGGCCATGGTTGCACTGCCCGGAATTGGGCGTGACCTCCATCTCGCGCAGCAGCGCGTCCATTTCCTCCGGCCGCAGGCGCCGGCCGGCGCGGACCGAGTTATGGCAGGCCATGGTCGCGAGCACATGGTCGAGCCGCCGCTCGATCGAGCCGGAATCGCCGTGCTCGGCGAGCGTGTCGGCGACATCACGGACGAGCTTCTGCAGGTTGCCGCCGGCAAGCGCGTTCGGCGCCTCGCGCACCAGCACCGCGCCGGGGCCGAAGGATTCGATGACGAGGCCGAGCGAGGCGAGATCGTCCGAGGCAGCGTTCAGCCGGTCGGCATCGACGGGATCGAGCTCGACCACCTCGGGCAGCAGCAACGCCTGGCGGGCGATGCCGGCCTTCGCGCGCTCGGCCTTGAGCCGCTCATAGACCAGCCGCTCATGGGCAGCGTGCTGGTCGACGATGACCACGCCGTCGCGGGTCTGGGCAAGGATATAGGTCTCGTGCACCTGGGCGCGGGCGGCGCCGAGCGGCCGGTCGAGCGCGTCCGGCGCCGGCTCGGCGACATGGGCGCGGGCATCGGCCGAGGGGGCGAATTCGGCGAAGCCGGATTGCAGCGGCATGGCCGGCCGGATCGGCGCCGCGGGCCGCGACCAGTCCATGGCCGGTGGCAGGCCGGGCCGCTGGATCGCGCCGGGACCGCCCTGCCCCATCAGCACCGAGCGGAAGGCTTCGAGCGTGCGCGCGCCGCCGGTCGTGGTCGCGCGGTGGCCGGCCTCGGCGAGCGCGGCCTTCAGCCCGGAGACGACGAGGCCGCGCACCAGGGCGGGATCGCGGAAGCGGACTTCGCTCTTGGCGGGGTGGACGTTGACGTCGACGAGATTGGGCGCGCAGCCGATATCGAGGAAGAGCACGGGGTGGCGGTCGGAGGGCACGACGTCGGCATAGGCGCCGCGCACCGCCGAGAGCAGCAGCTTGTCGCGCACCGGCCTGCCGTTGACGGCAAGATGGACGCCGGCCGAGGTGCCGCGATGGAAGGTCGGCAGGCCGGCGAAGCCCGATACGCCGAACCCCTCGCGCGCGGCCTCCAACCTCAGCGCATTCTCGGGAAAGTCGCGGCCGAGCGCGCGAGAAAGCCGGCGCAGCAATCCTTCCTCGCCGATCGGCTCGGCTGGCCAGTCGAAGCCGGTGACATGGTCGCCATCGAGCGAGAACCGGATCGCCGGATGCGCGATAGCGAGCCGGCGAAGCATATCCGAGACGGCCTGCGCCTCGGCGCGACCGCTTTTGAGGAATTTGAGCCGGGCCGGGGTGAAGATGAAGAGGTCGCTGACCTCGATACGGGTGCCGGGCGCGGCAGCGGCGGGACGGACGACGCCCTTCTCGCCGGCTTCGACCACCAGGGCATGGCCCTGTTGCGCCTCGCGCCGGCGGGTGGTGATCGAGAGCCGGGCGACCGAGCCGATCGAGGGCAAGGCCTCGCCGCGGAAGCCGAGCGTGCCGATGGCGAAGAGATCGCCATCCGGCAGCTTCGAGGTGGCGTGGCGCTCGACGCAGAGCGCGAGATCCTCCGGCGACATGCCGATGCCGTCATCGACGACCCGGATCAGTTCGCGCCCGCCGGCCGCGATCGTCACCGCGACGGCACGCGCACCGGCATCGATCGCGTTCTCGACCAGTTCCTTCACCGCCGCGGCCGGCCGCTCGATGACCTCGCCAGCGGCGATGCGGTCGACGAGGATCGGGTCGAGGCGGCGAACGGTCATGTCTTGTCCAGTGGAACTCTGGACGCGGTCAGCCGAATCGTCAGCCGCGCCCCTCGGCAAGATAGCGCTTGGCGAGGATCTTCGCCTCCTCGACCGCCTCTTGGTCGAAGGGATCGACGCCCATGCCGTAGCCGGTGAGGATCGTCTCCAGCATGAAATGCATCAGCAACTCGCCATGCACGGTCTCGTCGACATGCTCGACATGGAGACGGCGCACCGAGCGGCCGTTCTTGGCGAAGGTGTCGACCATGGCAAGGCCCTGCGCCGCGACGAGATCGCCAATGGTCTTGTTGGCGAAATCCGGCTCGGCGATCACGCCGGCCAGGCCGGCGTCGATCTTCGGGCCCTTGCCCTTGGCGCCCACGGTCAGCACCGTGAAGAACTTGTCCTTCGGCCCGGCGAGATAGAGCTGCTGCTGCGAATGCTGGTCGACCGGACCGAGCGCAGCGACGGGCTGCGTGCCCTTGCCGTCCTTGCCCAGGCTCTCGGCCCAGAGCTGGACCCACCAGCGGGTGAAGAGCGCGAGCTTGTCGGCATAGGGCATCAGCACGGCGATGCCCTTGCCCGAGCGCATGGCGGCGAGATGGAGCGCCGCGCCGACCGCCGCCGGGACCTCGCGCACGCCCTTGCCGGCGAGAACCGGCGCCAGCGCCTTGGCGGCGCCCGCGCGCAACGCCTCGATGTCGAGGCCGAGCGTCGAAGCCGGCAGCAGGCCGCAATTGGTCAGGACCGAGTAGCGGCCGCCGACACCGGTATGATGATCGAGGAAGGGCGTGCCGAACGGCTCCAGCAACGCGCGCAGCGCATGGAACTTGCCGGGCTTGGCCGGCTCGGAGAGACCCTGGAAATGCTTGCCGAGATCAGCCTCGGCAATGCCGGCGCCGCGCAGCGCGGTGATCGCCACGATGGTCTGCAGCAAGGTCTCGCCGGTGCCGCCCGATTTCGAGATCGAGATGAATTTCGTCGTCTTCAGCGGCAGCTTCTTGAGCAGCGCCTCGTAAGTGATCGGATCGAGATTATCGAGGAAATGGATGCGCGGCTCCGGCAGGAAGCTGGAGAGGCCGACCGTGCCATAGCCGGTGAGTTGCGCCAGCGTCTGGCCGCCGAGGCTGGAGCCGCCGACGCCGAGCACGAGGATGTCGGTCGCGCCCTCGCGCAGTCGCCTGGCCGCGGCATGGACCGGCGGCAGGTCGGCGGTATCGGAGGGCAGGCCGAGCAGCGGCAGCGACCTGGTGTCGGCCTGTTCTTTAAGCCGGGCGAGCGCCGGGCCGAGATCGGCGAGCGCCTTCTCGAAGGCGGCGTCGGGAATGCCACCAGCGCCAACGCCGGATTCAAGCGCGAGATCGAAGCTTTGCTGCAGCATGGCCGTTGGTCCGTGGTCGAGGAAGAAAATGCGATGCGTTGGTCAGGCGAGCCCGACCGGGCGGCCGACCGCCTGCACGAGCAGGCGCGGATCGCCGAAGAAACGCCTGGCGACGCGCTTGACGTCGTCGAGCGTCACATCCGCGAAGAGCTTGTTGCGCTCGGAGAGGAATTCCGGATCGAAATCGTTGATGGCGAGGCTGAGCAATTCGCCAGCGATCTTCGGCGAGGTGTCGAAGCGCAGCGGATAGGAGCCGATGATATAGCGCTTGGCCTCCTCGACCTCGCTTTCGCTCGGCCCGTCATTGGCGAGCTTCAGCATCTCCTCGCGGATGACCGCCATCGACTCGGCGGCGCGGTCGTTGCGGGTGGCGGTGCCGCCGACCAGCATGGCGCTCTCGCGCAGCGGCAGCAGGCTGGAGGAGACGCCATAGGCAAGGCCGCGCTTCTCGCGCACCTCCATGAACAGGCGCGAGGTGAAGGCGGAGCCGCCGAGGATATGGTTCAGCACGCTCGCGATGATGAAGTCGGGATCGCGCCGCATCGGACCGGGGCCGACGAAGCGCAGCACGGTCTGGGGCACGTCGAGATCGATGACATGGGTCTCGCCCAGGCCCTGGACCGCGATCGGTTCGGTCGGAAGCGCCCGCGTCTCGCCTGCCGGCAGGCCACCGAAGACCTGATCGAGCCGCTCGGACAATTCGCTCGCCGTGATGTCGCCGACCACGACGATCTTCAAGCCCGCGCGCGCGAGCAGCTCGCGCGAGAGCGTCTTCAGCCCGGCGGATTCCAGCCGCGAGACGCTGTCGACATCGCCGCGCTCGGGTCGGCCATAGGGGTGACCGGGATAGGCCGCGGCGTAGAGCGCGTTGCGGCAAAGGGTTTCGGGGTTCTGGGCCTGGCGCTGCAGGCCGGCGACGACCTGCGCCTTCACGCGCGCGACGGCGTCGGCGTCGAAGCGCGGCGCGTTCAGGGCCAGCGCCAGCAGGTCGAAGGCGGAATCGCGATGGCGCGAGAGGGTCTGGAGCTGGCCATGGAAATCATCGCGGCGCGCATCGAAGCCGAGGCTGATGGCCTGGTCGGCGAGCTTGCCCTGGAAGGCCTCGGCGTCGAGATCGCCGGCGCCCTCGTCGAGCAGGCCGGAGACGAGATAGGCGCTGCCGGCCTGATTGTCGGGATCACGGGTCGCGCCACCGTCGAAGGCAAAATCCACCGCGATCAGCGGCAGGCTATGCTCCTCGACGAGCCAGGCCTCGATGCCGCCGGCCGAGCGGATCTTCTGCACCGTGATCGAAGGGCCGGAAAGGGTGAGCGGTGCAGCGGGAATGGGCGCGTTCATGTCGCTTCCTGACGGCGGGACGCCTTCGCCCCACCTTATGGGAGAAGGGCGCCGGCCTCAGGCCGACGGTAGCAGCAGGCCAGTGACCGAACGGTCCGGCTTGAGATAGCGGCGAGCGGCCTCGATCACGGCATCGCGGCTGATGGCCTCGATGCGCTGCGGCCAGACCAGCACATCCTCGACCGTCTCGCCGATGGCGAGCGCCGATCCGAAGATGCGGGCGAGCGAGGATTGGCTGTCGCGTGCGAAGATCGTCTCGGCCACGAGCCGGGTCCGGGCCCGGGCGAGTTCGAGCTCGCTCGGCCCTTCCGCGAGGAAGGCCGCGAGCGTTGCGTCGAGCCCGGCCTCGAGCTTGTCCATCTCCGTGCCGGGGCGCGGGCTGGTCGAAAGCTGGAAGGCGGCGCGATCGACCATCGAGCCCATGAAATAGGCACTGGCGCCGGCAGCGATCTCCTGCTCGACGCAGAGCTTGCGATAGAGCCGCGAGGTGGTGCCGCCGCCCAGGATCTCGGCCGCGAGCTCGAGCGCGAAGACCTCGTCGCGGTCGCCGGCGCTGAGATAGGTCGGCGTCAGCCAGCCGCGGCGCAGGGACGGCTGCTTCACGCGCGGATCCGAGAGGGCGACCCGGCGCGCGGCACGCGGATCGGGCTCGGCCGGGCGCTTGCGCACCGGCATGGCGCCGCGCGCGGCGATCTTTCCGTAGGTTTCCTCGGCGAGCCTGCGGACCTCGGCGGAATCGGTGTCGCCGGCGACGACGAGGATCGCGTTCTCCGGCGTGTAGAAGCGCTGGTAATAGGTGAAGGCGTCGTCGCGGGAGAGGCCCTCTATCTCGTGCTCCCAGCCGATGATCGGCGTGCCGTAGGGGTGATGGACGAACAGGGCCGAGGAGAATTCCTCGCCGAGCTGAGCCGCCGGATCGGCATCGACGCGCATGCGCCGCTCCTCCAGCACCACGTCGCGCTCGGGGCCGACGACGCTCTCGTCGAAGGCGAGGCCGGTCATGCGATCGGCCTCGTAGTCCATCATCGCGCGCAGATGCTCTTTCGGCACGCGCTGGAAATAGGCGGTGTAATCGAAGGAGGTGAAGGCGTTCTCCTGGCCGCCATAGCCGGCGACGATCTTGGAGAACTCGCCGGCCGGCCAGCGCTCGGTGCCCTTGAACATCAGATGCTCGAGGAAATGCGCGATGCCGGATTTGCCCGCCGGATCATCGGCCGAGCCGTTGCGGTACCAGACCATATGGGTCACGACCGGCGCCCGCGTATCCGGCACGACCACGACATCAAGCCCGTTGCCGAGGCGGAAGGATTCGACCGGCTGGGCCGTCTCGCTCTGGCGCACTTGCACGTTCACCTGGGGTCAGCTCCGTGGAACAGCGCCCGCCGGGCAGCGAGCGTTCGATGAACATAGGCATGCGGTGTGGCGACCGCCAGAACCGAATAGCAGATGCCTGACAGTAGATGCTTGGGCCCGGCGCGGCATCAGCCACGCGCGGGGCACAGTTTCAGGCGTGAGACAGCCTCAAGCCAAGGACGAGCGTTGTCCGCTCGCGCCTCAGCGGGTCGGCGGCTTCTGACCGGTGACGAATTCGAGCTGGCCGACGGCCTGCTGGTCTTCCACCGGCCCGCTGCGGCCCGGGCCGAGCGGAGCGTTGCCGGCCGGACGGCGATAGCCGGTCGGCGGCTCGGACAGCAGGCGGCGCTGCGGCTCGGAGCCGTAGGTGAGCGTCGCCTCGGCAGCCTGGTTGCGCTGCGAGGCGAGCTCGCGCCCGACCCGGATCGGTGCGATCTGGTTGTTGTAGTTGCTGTGGTCTTCGGTGGTGGTGTTCCCGGCCGATTGCTGCCGCAAGGTGCGGCCGCGGCGCAGCTCCTGCTGGCTCAGGAGCGGGTTGTTGCGGTACTTCTCGTTCTCGGTGGGAACGAGCGCGCTGCGCGCGGCCTCGCGGCGGGCCGCGACATCAGGATCGTTCGGCCAGGCGGCGTTGCGCGTGGAGGCCGGGTCCTGCGGGCGTGGCAAAGCGGACGAGGGCGGCACGACCAGCGGCGGGCGCTCGCGATAATCGATATTGTCTTCGCTGCTGCCCATCACGCCCTGCATGAGGCGCTGGAACAGCATGCCCTCCTGGGCGAAGGCCGGCGAGGCCGCCAGCAGCAAGCCACCAGCCACGAAGAGCTGCGGGATGCGGTTGCGGTAAGCCATGTCAAACTCCCTCAGGACTTCCTCTTCCCGTCTCAACATCAGACGAGCGGCGAAACAATGGCGAAGGCCGAAATCAGGCTGCCTTTTCCGCACCGGGTCGCAACGACTCATAGAGCAGACCGACGACACCGACAACGATGGCGGCATCAGCGATATTGAAGATATACCAGCTAAAGCTGCGATAATACAGATGGACGAAGTCGACGACCGCGCCATAGACCGCCCGGTCGACGCCGTTGCCGAGCGCTCCACCAATGATCAGGGCGAGGCTGACCACAGTCAACCGGCCCGTCGCCTTCCACAGCCAGCGCCCGAGCCAGATCACCGCGGCAAAGGAAATCACCACCAGCAGCCAGCGACCGAGATCGCTGTATTGCTGGAAGAGCCCGTAGGAAATGCCGCGGTTCCAGGCGAGCACGATGTCCATGAAAGGCGTGACCGCGAAGGGGCCGTTCTCGGCGAGGCGGATGCCGAAGAGCAGCCAGAGCTTGCTCGCCTGGTCGAGAATGAAGACCAGGGCGACGATCCAGAGGCCGAGGCGGCGCAGCGACGGCATCAGGCGGCGACCTCGCCGAGCTCGCGCAGGGCCTTGGCGTCGCGCGGGGTCACGTCGGAATAGCCGGGCTCGGCGCTCGCCGGGT
Organism: Allobosea sp. BK604; assembly: GCF_004341515.1. Taxonomy (GTDB): domain Bacteria; phylum Pseudomonadota; class Alphaproteobacteria; order Rhizobiales; family Beijerinckiaceae; genus Allobosea. The sequence goes on along the minus strand of NZ_SLZF01000013.1, from coordinate 139,308 downwards.
CGAAATATTTCCACGAGCGGGCGCATTTGATGCCGGCAGCCCGAACCGGGACGACGGCGACGCCGGGCACGTCGGCAAGGCGGAAGGCGTCAGCCGGCCCCTCCCCGGCGACGATCCTGACGCCTGAGGTGATGCAGATCTCGGCGAAGTCGAGGCCCGAGAGCGCCGCACGCAGGTCGGGATCGGCGATATGGACCTCGGGAGCGGCCTCCAGCGAGGAGCCGATGCGCTTGGCGGCACGCTCCAGTTCCAGCGCGCCCGTGACGACGCGGCGGACGCGGCGAACCTTGCTCCAGCGCTCGGCGAGCTCCGGATCGAGCCAGCTCTCGGGCGCCTCGGCGAAGAGCTCGAGATGGACGGAGCCCTCGGCCTTCTTCTGCGGATAGCGCTCAAGCCAGGCTTCCTCGCTGGTGAAGACCAGGATCGGCGCGAGCCAAGTCGTCAGGCAGCGGAAGAGATGGTCGACCACGGTCAGCGCGCTCTTGCGGGCATGGCTGGACAGCGGATCGCAATAGAGCGTGTCCTTGCGGACATCGAAATAGAAGGCCGACAGCTCGGTGTTCATGAACTGCGAGAGCAGGTTCACGACGCGCTTGTAGTCGTAGGTGCGATAGGCCTCCTCGACCTGCGGGCCGAGCTCCGCCAGCCGGTGCAGCATCAGCCGCTCCAGCTCCGGCATCGAGGCCGGCCCGGCGACGCGGATATCCTCGCTGAAATGCGCGAGCGTGCCGAGCATCCAGCGCATCGTGTTGCGCAGCTTGCGATAGGTCTCGACGAAGGTCTTGAGGATCTCCTTGCCGATGCGCAGGTCGTCGGAATAATCGGCCGCCGCGACCCAGAGGCGCAGGATGTCGGCGCCGGATTCCTTGATGACGTCCTGCGGCGCGGTGACGTTGCCCTTCGACTTCGACATCTTCTCGCCCTTCTCGTCGAGACAGAAGCCGTGGGTCAGGACGACGTCATAGGGCGCGCGGCCGCGCGTGCCGCAGCTTTCGAGCAGGCTGGAATGGAACCAGCCGCGATGCTGATCCGAGCCTTCGAGATACATGACGCGATCATTGCCGCCCTCGCCGCGGCGGCGGGCGCGCAGGTCCGGCCGCTTCTCGAGCGTGAAGGCGTGGGTCGAGCCCGAATCGAACCAGACGTCGAGCACGTCGGTGACGCGCTCGTATTTGGCCGGGTCGTAGCCGAAGGGCGTGAGGAAGCGGGCGCCATCGAGATCGGTGAACCAGGCGTCCGCGCCTTCGGCCTCGAAGGCTTCGGCGATGGCGGCGTTGACCTTGGCGTCGACCAGGATCTCGCCCGTCTCCTTCTCGACGAAGACCGTGATCGGCACGCCCCAGCTGCGCTGGCGCGAGACCACCCAGTCGGGGCGGTTGGCGATCATGCCGTTGATGCGGTTCTCGCCGGCGGCCGGCACCCATTCGGTGTCCTTGATCGCGCCGAGCGCGACCTCGCGCAGGGTGCGGTTGCCGAGCGAGGCCACCGTCTTGTCCATGGCGATGAACCATTGCGGCGTGTTGCGGAAGATGACCGGCTTCTTCGAGCGCCAGCTATGCGGGTACTGGTGCTTCAGGCGGCCACGGGCGACGAGATGGCCGGACGCCGCGAGCGCCTTGATGACGGCGTCGTTGGCATCGCCCTTCTCGCCCTTGTCGGTGATGACCTGCCTGCCCTCGAAGCCAGGCGCCTCCTTGGTGAATCGGCCATCGGCGTCGACGGTATAGGGGATGCGGGTCTCGATGCCGCGCTCGGCCAGCCTGCGGCCATTCGCCATCCAGATGTCGAAGTCCTCGCGGCCATGGCCCGGCGCGGTGTGGACGAAGCCGGTGCCGGCATCGTCGGTGACATGGTCGCCGTCGAGCAGCGCGACGTCGAAATCGTAGCCCTGGCCGCGGAGCGGATGGGCTGCGGTGGCCGCTGCCAGTTCGGACGCAGGAACGTCGCGCACCAGCTCGAAAGCGTCGACCTTGGCGGATTTGAACACGGCTTCGGCGAGATTCTTGGCCAGCACATAGGTCGCGCCGGTCTTGGCCCAATTGCCCTCGGGTGCGGCGGTGACGCGGTAGAGGCCGTAGGCGATCTTGTTGTGGAAGGAGATCGCTCGGTTGCCCGGGATCGTCCAGGGCGTCGTCGTCCAGATCACGACGGAGGCGCCGGAGAGATCGCCGCCCGATACGATCGGGAACGCCACGAACACCGTGTCGCTGGTGTGCTCCTCGTACTCGACCTCGGCCTCGGCCAGGGCGGTCTTCTCGACCACCGACCACATCACCGGCTTGGAGCCGCGATAGAGTTGGCCGGTCTCGGCGAATTTCATGATCTCGCGGGCGATCTGCGCCTCGGCCGGATAGGCCATAGTCAGGTAGGGATCGGCCCAGTCGCCCTCGACGCCGAGGCGCTTGAACTCCTTGCGCTGCACATCGACCCAATGCTCGGCGAAGCTGCGGCATTCCTTGCGGAATTCGACGACCGGGACGTCGTCCTTGTTCAGACCCTTGGCACGGTACTGTTCCTCGATCTTCCACTCGATCGGCAGGCCGTGGCAGTCCCAGCCCGGCACGTAGTTCGAGTCCTGGCCGAGCATCTGCTGCGAGCGCACGACGAGGTCCTTCAGGATCTTGTTGAGCGCGTGGCCGATATGGATGTTGCCGTTGGCATAGGGCGGGCCGTCATGCAGCACGAAGCGGTCGCGGCCCTTCGCGGTCTCGCGCAGCTTGCGGTAGAGGTCCATCTTCTCCCAGCGGGCGAGGAGCTCCGGCTCGCGCTGCGGCAGGCCGGCGCGCATCGGGAACTCGGTCTGCGGCAGGAAGAGGGTCTGCGAATAATCCCTCGTCTTCTCTTGAAGGTCGGTCTTGTCGGTCATGATCCGGCTCGGGCGTCTCGGACGGGCTGCTTCTCGTGCTCAGCGCCGGTCCGCAAGGATTTCAGGAAAGCGAAACTCATCCCGGCTTCACGCTGGCCCGCGCAGGTTCAGCGCGAGGCGGCGGCAGCCGGGCCCGTAATTCGCCGGTCGATGATCATGGCGCGATGAGCGAGCATGAGCGGCTTCTAGAGCATGTTCCGCAAAAGTGGAATGCACTTTTGCGGTGAGAACCTGCTCAAGAGATTGATCTGGCGCGAATTCTTGTCGTTCGGCCGGAAGGGCCGAACGGAAAGCGCGCGACAGGGCAAAGTCAACAAAGGAAGGGTGGCGTCTGCGCCAGGATGGCGCGGGCCTGGAGGCTGTCCTTGTCCATCTGCGCGATCAAGGCGTCGAGCGAGTCGAACTTCGCCTCGCCACGCAGCCAGGCGACGAGCGCGACATCGACGGTCTTGCCATAGAGATCGCCGGAGAAATCGAACAGGAAGCTCTCCAGCCGGGGGGCGCCGTCATCGAAGGTCGGGCGGCTGCCGAAGCTCGCGACGCCGTCGCGCCAGATGCCGTCGACCTTCATCCTGACGGCGTAGATGCCGTAGCGCAGGCGGCAATCGCGGGCGAGATGCATGTTGGCGGTGGGATAGCCGAGATCGCGCCCACGCTTGTCGCCATGGGCGATCTCACCGCGCACGAACCAGGGCCGGCCGAGCAGCTCGGCGGCGTGCGCGACATCGCCCATTTCGAGTGCAGTGCGGACCAGGGTCGAGGAGACCGGCTCGCCCGCCCAGGAATAGGACGGCACGACTGCGACCGGCACGCCGCGGGTTCCCGCCCTGGCCTGGAGCATCTCGGGCGAACCGGTGCGGCCCTTGCCGAAATGGAAATCATAGCCGCAGACCAGCCCGGCCGCGCCGAGCCGGCCGAGCAGGAGATCGTCGACGAAGCTCTCGGCGCCGATCGCCGCGATCTCACGATCGAAATGGAGCACGAAACTGCGGGCAAGACCGGCCTGCGCCAGCAATTCGAGCTTCACCTCGGGCGAGGTCAGGCGGAAGACCGGCTGGTCCGGCCTGAACACGCTGCGCGGATGCGGCTCGAAGGTGAAGGCTGCGGCGGCGCAGCCGCGCTCGGCCGCCATCAGGGTCGCGACCCGGGCCAGCTCGGCATGGCCGCGATGAACGCCGTCGAAATTGCCGAGCGCCAGCACGGCGCCGCGCAGAGCCTCCGGCACGGCTGCGTCGCGATCAAGAACGAAACTGTCAGGCTGGCCGGATGGCGGCGCAGCGTCAGGACGGGTCATGGTTCGAAGGATTCCGCCTCGGCGGGGCATCCCGCACAAGCGCGTCAATGGCGGCTGAGGCGGGCAGCGTCAAGAACAGGGACCGGATCAGGCCTTCGGCTGGGCCGGCGGCAAGGCGACCCAGGCCTCGCCCTCCAGCACCGCCTTGCCGTCGACGACGCATTCGCAGAACAGCCGCGCGCGCCGGCGCTCGACGACCAGTTCGGCGATCTCGACACGGGCGGTGACGACATCGCCGATCTTCACCGGCGCCAGGAAGGTGAGGGTCTGCGAGAGATAGACTGCGCCAGGGCCTGGCAGCCTGGTGCCGAGCAGGGCCGAGACCAGGCTCGCGGTGAGCATGCCATGGGCGATGCGCTGGCCGAATTTCGTGCTGGCGGCATAGCGGTCGCAGAGATGGATCGGGTTGGCGTCGCCGGAGAGATCGGCGAAGAGCGAGACATCGCGCTCCATGACCGTGCGCATCAGGCTTTCGCTCTGGCCGACGGCGAGATCCTCGAAGGCGTGGACCTGATAGGAGCTGTCATTGGTAGCCAAGTCGAAATATCCCGGATGCTGCAGCGCCCATGCTGCGATGCAGCATAAAGTGACACGATCGCGCCGGCTCGGCCATGCGACTTTGGTGCTTAGACCTTGACCGACCCAGGCCTCACTCCGGCATCGGGTTAACGGCTTTGAAACGCCGCTGCTCTATCAAGATTGACCATAGGTCGCCTCCCTGAGATGGCGACCTCGGCGTGGGTATCGTCCCGCGCCATGCCTGTTTGCTTGGAGCACCGCAATGGCTCTCGACCCGTCCATGCCTATCCTCGTAGTCGACGACTACCAGACGATGGTGCGGATCATCCGGAACCTGCTCAAGCAGCTCGGCTTCGAGAATGTCGACGACGCCTCCGACGGTTCCGCCGCCATCGCCAAGATGCGCGACAAGAAATACGGGCTGGTGATCTCCGACTGGAACATGGAGCCGATGACGGGTTTCGAATTGCTGCAGCGCGTGCGCGAGGAGGACGCGCTGGCGCAGACACCGTTCATCATCGTCACCGCCGAGTCGAAGACCGAGAACGTCATCGCTGCCAAGAAGGCCGGCGTGAACAACTATATCGTCAAGCCGTTCAACGCGCAGACGCTGAAGACCAAGATCGAGTCCGTCTGCCAGGCTTGAGAGCCTGTGATCACTCCACTGGTGAGGCGGCCGCCTGCGCTTCCGGCGCCCACGAAGCGATCGACGCTCCGCTCCGGCTCCCGACAGCCGCGCCAGCCCGCTGACCTCAGCAAATTCCTCTAGAAATCTTCGACTTCGTCCCGATCATCCAGCTTCACCACACCAGGTGCGGCATGGCGTAGTCGGGCCGGTGGCTCTGGCGCGAGAACCAGTCATGGCGCTCGGCCCAGGATTGCGCGACGAGGTCCTGCGCGTGGATGCCGGCGAGCACCATGACGCTGGTCGCGCCAAACCCGTTGGCGCCGGCAATGTCGGTGCGGATCGCATCGCCGATGGCGCAAATGCGCTCGCGCTCGATCGGGCCGCCACGCTTCGTCTCGACCAGTTCCAGGGCCATCTCGTAGATCGGACGGTGGGGCTTGCCGGCATAGATCGCCTGACCGCCGAGCTGCTCATAGGCCAAGGCAAGCGAACCGGCGCAGGGCACGATCTTGCCGCCGCGATCGACGACCAGGTCGGGATTGGCACAGATCAGGATCAGGCCGCGCCTGGCGAAATCGTCGAGCTGCCCGGCATAGGTCTCGACCGTCTCGCGCTCGTCGTCGAACAAGCCGGTGCAGAGCACGTAATGCGCCTCGGCCGGCGCGACTCGCGGGGCGTCGAGCCCGGCGATCAGCGGCAGGTCGCGATCGGGCCCGAGCATATACATCGGCTCGCTGCCGCGCTGCTCGATCAGCGACCGGCAGACATCGCCGGAGGTCACGATCGCATCCCAAGCCTCGCGCGGCACCTGGAGCTGGGCAAGCTGGCGCTCGATCGCATCGCGCGGGCGCGGCGCGTTCGTCACCAGCACGACCGCCATGCCCTGCTGCCGCATCGCCACCAGCGCCTCGCAGGCCTCGCGATGGGCGGCGACGCCGTTATGGACCACGCCCCAGATGTCGCAGAGGCAGAGATCAAAGCGGCCGGCGATCTCGGAAAATCCCGTCAGGGCCTGGGTAAGGGTCTGCGCAGGCTGCAATTGTCTCACTCCGGGCTGATCGACCAACAGGACGCCGCCGATCTTCCATCAAATCATGGGAGCTTGATGTCGCGCGGCGCGGCTCTCCCTGCTGTAAGGCGAGGCGGCGGCTCTGGATAGCGCCTTCAGGCGCTGGCGCGCCGCAGGACCGAGCGGAAGGAGACGCGTTCCGGCGGCTTGTCCTCGGCAGCCGGAGCATTGGCGGGAGCCGGAAGCGCCGAGCCGGGATAGCCGAGGATCTCGGCGGCGACGCGCGGGCCGGGCTTTGCCGACATCTCGAGCGGGGCCGGCTCGGGCAGCCTGGCGGGCTCGGGATCAGCGAAGACATCCGGCTTCACCGGCCGCGGCGGCGAGAAGACCAGGCCCTGGGCATGGGTGACGCCAAGCTCGATCATATCGGCGACCGTCGGGTTGTCCTCGATCTTCTCGGCGACCAGCGTCACCGAGGCGCGCGCCAACAGCGCGGAAAGGTCCGCCGGGGCGATATCGGTCGAGGCGCGGCCGCTCGCCTCCGCCTGCAGCAGCGCCGCCGGCACCTTGACGAAGCGGATGCCGCGATCATGCAGCGCCGCCGGATCAAGCCTGAGATCGCCGACCTGATCGAGCGCGAAGCGCACGCCATTGGCCGACATCGCGCCGAGCAGGCCAAGACTCGAGGGCTCGAGCGCGCGGAAGATGCGCTGCGGCATCTCGATGACAAGATGGCCGGCATGCTCGCGATATTTCTCGAGGATGCGCGACAAGGCCGCGAGCGCCTGTGGCGAGCCCCAGGTCGCGCCGCTGAAATTGCAGGAGACGAAGACGCCGCCATCCTTGCTGCCGAGATGGCGCGCGATCGCCAGCGCGCGGGTCAGCACGAGCGCGTCGAGCGTCGGGCCGAAGCCACGCTCCTCGACGATGGCGAGGAACTCGGCCGGCAGCAGCAAGGTGTTCTCGTCGAGCCGGAGCCGGACCAGCGCCTCGTAGCCGCGCGTCCTGCGCTGCGGCAATTGCACGACCGGCTGGAGATGGACCTCGACCTTGCCCTCGGCCAGCGCCGCGCTGATGACGGCGGCGCGTTCCTCGGCCTGGCGCAGTTGGGCCGCCTGGACGGCCTCGGCCCGCTCGGCGGCGAGCGCATCGAGCCGCGCCAGCCGGGCCGCCTCGGGATCGGGCGCAGCGACGACCGCGACGACGGGCGCGGGAGCCGGCACTGGCGCGCGGCGCATCTGTGCGGCAGCCGCGATCTGCTCGTCATGATCGGCGAGCGTCGTCGCCACCTGCTCCAGCAGATCGCTGAGCAAGCCGACCTCCGCGGTGAGCTCGTTGATCGCGGCGCGGGCGGGAGCGGCATCGACATCGCGCATCGGCATCTGCTCGACGCGCTGGGCCAGATTGTCGACCTTGATGGCATTGGTCGCCATCCTGACCTTGACCTCGCCGATCGCCGCGAGGATCTGCTCGCGCTGGGCTTGGTGCCGCCGCTCGGAGAGCAGCGCCGTCCCGGCAAAGCCGGCCCCGGCCATGAGGAGCCCGACGGCATCGGCGAGCGCGCCGGGCAGGAGCAGGATCGTCACCGCGCCGGCCGAAAGGCCGGTGACGGCGCTGGCGAGCGGATGCAAGGCGGCAAGGCGGACAGGGGCCAAGGCGACGACCGCTAGAGGTTGATCGGGAGGCGAACGCGGCGAATCACTACGTCAGGCCAAGATATCCTGCGATTCGCGCGCTTGCGAGCGCCATTACCGGCCCGGGCGCCTACCTTGACGAAAGCCGGTGGATCAGCGCTCGCCGCGGGTGGCGAGCGCTGCCAGCCGGCTCGCCCCCAGATCCTCGACGATCCGGTCGATGACCGCCTCGGAGAAGCCCTTGCGGGCAAGGTAGAGCCGGGCGTCGCGGCCAAAGGCCGGCTCGACATGTGACAGCCGCCGCAGCGTGACCGCCAGCGCCGCCTCATCGCCCCTTCTGGCATGGAGCAGGGCGCGGCCGAGCAGGCTGAACGGGGTCTCGTCGGCAACCAGGATGGCCGCATGCGTATCGGAGAGCTTGGTCGAGCCCATCAGATGCGCACCCAGAAAAGCGAAGAAATCATACCAGGACGGCCGGCCGCTGCTCAGCTCGATCGCCCGCTGCAGCAGAGGCAGGCCCTCCGCCGGGCGATTGAGCTGAACATAGCGCGCGCCGAGATCGGCCATGATGTCCGGATCATAGGGGTTGCGCGTCAGCGCCTCCTGCCCGGACTTGAGCGCGTCGTCGATCGCACCGCTGGAGAATTGCGCGTCCATCATCGCCTGCTGGGCGCGCGCGCTCGACGGCGCCAGCCTGACCGCGGTGAGCGCCGCGGCGAGCGCCCGGTCGAGCGCCGGCGATTCCGGCAGCGGATTGAAGCCCGAGCCGTATTCCTCCAGCGTCACCAGAGCGAGCTGCGACCAGGCCGGATGGAAGGCCGGGTCCTTTTCGATCACCTGTTCGAGGCAGGAGCGAGCGACGAGATGGTCCTCCGCCTTCATCGCCCGGCGCAGATTGAAGGCCTTGACGATGCAGCGCGTCGGCGATGAGGGCGCCGCCTGACGGAAATCGGCGTAGATGATGCCGAAGGGCTCGGCCAGCCGGATGGCAAGGCGGCGCGCGATCTCGGTCAAGGCCGGATCGTCGGCGCCTTTGGCCAGGGTCCGGCTCGTCGAGGTCGTCCAGACGATGCGGCCGTCCTTGACCGAGCGCAGCCGGCCGAAGCCCTCGACCGCATCGCCAACCCGGGTGGCATTCATCTCGAAGACGTAGTCGACACCCTCGGGCATCGCGGCACCGTCCGCGGGGGCCTTGATCGCGATGAGATCGTCGAAGCGCGCCAGGGCGTCGACAAGCGGGCGCGTGAAGGCGCGGACGATGTCGTTGAGCGAGGGATCCGCGGCCGTCACGCTCATCGTGACGGCGAGCACCGGCAAGTGCGACGGCGCGCTCGTCCCGGCCAGGCGCGTCGCCTGTTCGCTCAGCCGCGTCTGCTGGGTGGCGGCATCGACCGGCACCGGCTGGCTGACCGGCAGGTTGCGATAGCTGCCGGCGGGGAGCAGCAGCGTCAGCACGAGCGCGGCAGCGGCGAGCATGGGCCAGCCCTTCAGCCAGGCGGCGCCACGGCGCGCCGGAACGGCGCGGGTGGCGCTCTGAGCCTCAGCCCCCTCCTCCGTCTCGACCGAGTCGTCGTCGAGCGCATCGCGCTCCCTAACCGACGGATCGTTCGGCTCGAAAACCGGCACATAGGCTCCAACCGGCATCGAGATCCGGAGTGGGTCGTCCGCCCCTTCCAGCGCATAATATTGCCGCAGCGCCTTGCGCAGGCGGCCAGCCTCGACCCGGACGATCGGATCCGATTGGGGATCGAAATCGGTGGGGCGGCCGAGCGCCTCCACCGCGATCGTGTAGCCCTTGAGCTCACTACCGCGCCCATCGAGGCTGCTCTCGACGACGAAGCTCAAAAAGGACGAGAGCTGCGGCGCGCCACGAAAGGTATCGCTCGCCAGGACGCGTTCGAGCCCAGCCCGAATCGCTTCGGCTTCGCTGTGGACGAGTTGGTCCGTCTCGTGGCTGAATTCGGCCATTGGGGCGCGGTCCAGTTTATTCCCCATTCGTTAAGCTACGTCAGAACGGACCTAACGTCACCCGCCGGCGCGGTTGAATCCACCGATCGCGGCGCGCAGTGGTGCCCCGCCTGAGCCGCGATTTACAGCCCGCTCCGCGCTGTTAGGTTGAGAGACACTTAATCCAACAGGACCCCGCGCGATGACATCTGCCCTGCGACCGATCGGCACCCCCAACGATCTCGACGCCTATTGGATGCCTTTCACGGCGAATCGGTCCTTCAAGCAGAACCCGCGCATGGTCGCCCGCGCCGAGGGCATGTTCTACTACACGCCGGAGGGAAAGCCGGTGATGGACGGCACGGCCGGCCTCTGGTGCTGCAATGCCGGCCACGCCCGCGAGCCGATCATCCAGGCCATCCAGGCGCAGGCGCGCGAGCTCGATTACGCCCCGACCTTCCAATACGGCCACCCGAAGGTCTTCGCCGCGGCGGCGCGCATCGCGGCGCTGGCGCCGGGCGATCTCGACCATGTCTTTTTCGCCGGCTCGGGCTCGGAAGCAGCCGACACTGCGCTGAAGATCGCGCTCGCCTATTGGAACGTCACGGGCAAGGGTTCGAAGACCCGGCTGATCGGCCGCGAGCGCGGCTATCACGGCGTCGGCTTCGGCGGCATCTCGGTCGGCGGCATGGTCAACAACCGCAAGTTCTTCGGCGGGCTGCTCACCGGCACCGACCATATCGCCCATACCTATGACCGCGAGAAGCAGGCCTTCAGCAAGGGCGAGCCGGATTACGGCGCGCATTTCGCGGATGATCTGGAGCGCCTCGTCACGCTGCACGACGCCTCGACCATCGCCGCCGTCATCGTCGAGCCGATGGCGGGCTCGACCGGCGGGCTGCCGGCGCCGAAAGGCTACCTCAAGCGCCTGCGCGAGCTCTGCGACAAGCACGGCATCCTGCTGATCTTCGACGAGGTCATCACCGGCTTCGGCCGCCTCGGCTACGCCTTCGCCGCCGAGCGCTACGGCGTCATCCCGGACATGATCACCTTCGCCAAGGGCGTGACCTCGGGCACGGTGCCGATGGGCGGCGTTCTCGTGCGCAAGCACATCTACGACGCCTTCATGCACGGCCCCGACGGTGTGATCGAGCTGTTCCACGGCTATACCTATTCCGGCCATCCGCTCGCCGCCGCGGCTTCGCTCGCGACCCTCGACATCTACCGCGAGGAAGGCCTGTTCGAGCGTGCCCGGGCGATGGAGCCGCTCTTTGCCGATGCGGTGATGAGCCTCAAGGGCGAGCCGAATGTCGTCGACATCCGCACGGTCGGCATCGTCGGAGCGCTCGATCTCGCACCGCGGGCGGACGGCGCCGGCAAGCGCGGCTTCGCGGCGATCGATCGCGCCTTCCATGAGGAAGGCCTGATGATCCGCACCGCCGGCGACACGATCGCCTTCTCGCCGCCGCTGGTGATCACGGAATCCCAGATCGAGGAGCTGATCGGCAAGCTGCGGAATGTGATCCGGTCGGTGGCGAACTGAGGGGCATGCCATGATCGACCGGCGCAGCTTCCTGGCAGTGACGGGCTCAGCGTTGATGCTGCGCCCGGCTGCAGCGCAGGCGCCGGTCAGGGAATGGCAGAGCCTGTCGCCGACCGAAGCCGGCTTTCGACCCGACGCCGGCGAACGGATCGAGAAGGCCTTCGCCGACGGCCAGCTGGAAGGCCTGCACGGACTGGTCGTGCTCCGGCGCGGCAAGATCGCGCTGGAGCACTATTTCTCCGGCGCCGACGAAATCTGGGGTGATAGCCGCGGTGTCATCGCCTTCAATGCCGGCGAGTTGCATGATTTGCGCTCGGTCTCGAAGAGCATCGTCGGATTGCTCTACGGCATTGCGCTCGCCGACGGCCTGGTGCCGAAACCGGAGGCGCCGCTGCTGGCGAGCTTCCCGCAATATCCGGATCTCGCCGCCGATCCGGCGCGACAGCGGGTCCGGGTCGAGCACGTTCTCTCGATGACCATGGGCACACAATGGGACGAATCCCTGCCCTATACCGATCCGCGCAACAGCGAGATCGCGATGGAATACGCGCCGGACCGCTACCGCTTCATTCTCGAACGGCCGATCGTGCTGCCGCCCGGCGAGGCCTGGGGCTATAGTGGTGGCGCGACCGCACTTCTTGGCCATCTGATCGCCAGGGGTTCGGGAGCCAGGTTGAGCGATTTCGCCAGGAGCCGGCTCATGGCGCCGCTCGGCATTTCCGAGTTCAGCTGGACCAACGGTCTCGATGGCCGCGAATCGGCCGCTTCGGGCCTGCGGCTGCGCCCACGCGATCTCGCCGCGATCGGCCAGTTGCTGCTGGACAAGGGCCGTTACGCGGACAGGCAGGTCGTGCCTGCCGACTGGCTCCAGCAAACCCTCACCGTGCGCGCCAAGGCCGGCAACAATCTCGACTACGGCTATCAATGGTATCTGCCGCGCCAGAGCATGCCCGCGACGCTCTATGCCGCCTTCGGCAATGGCGGCCAGCACCTCCTGGTAGCGCCGGAGCTCGATATCGTCGTCGCGATAACCGGCGGTAACTACAACCGGGTCGATCGCCGCAACGTGCCGGGCAAGCTGGCGAATGAATTCGTCTTCGGCGCGCTTGCGCAGTAGAGCATTTCCGCGCTTCTCTGAATCGCGAAAATTCTCTATCTTTTTGTTTTGACGCATTTTCTTCACGCGAACCGGTGTCCACTTCGCTCGAAATGCTCTAGCCAGCGACCGATTCAGTTACGCCGCAGCTTGTTGTAGCGGGCGATCAACCGGTCGCGCTTGAGGCGCGACAGGCGATCGATCCAGAAAATGCCATCGAGCTGGTCGATCTCGTGCTGATGGCAGACAGCCAGCAGACCGTCCGCCTCTTCGCCATGCTCGGCGCCGTCAAGGTCCTGATAGCGAATCCGGACGCGGGCGTGGCGCTCGATCTCATCGGTCACGCCCGGCATCGAGACGCTACCCTCGACATGGCGGATAGTCTCGGGTGAGGTCCAATCCAGCACCGGATTGATATAGGTCCGAACCTCGCCGGGCTTGAGCTCCAGCACGACGACACGCAAGAGCACGCCGACATGCGGCGCCGTGATGCCGATGCCCGGCGCCGCGCGCATGGTGTCGAGCAGATCGCCGGCCAGTGCGCGCAGGTCGGTGTCGAAGCACGGCACCGGCTCGGCCCGCTTGCGCAGATCCGGATTCGGGAAGCTGAGAATGGGCCGCTGCGGCATGATCGCCGGATCCGCTCAGGCCGCCGCCTTCTTCTCCGCCGCGCCGTAGAAGCTCTCGCCGGTCTTCGCCATGCGCTTGAGCATCCGGTTCGGCTTGAAGCGCTCGCCATGCTTTTTGGCGAGGGTCTCGCAGAGCTTCACGAAGGCGGCCGCACCCATATTGTCGATATAGCTGAGTGTGCCGCCAGAGTAAGGCGCGAAGCCGAAGCCGATGATCGAGCCGACATCGGCCTCGCGTGGGTCGGTGACGACGCCCTCCTCATAGGTGCGGGCGGCTTCCAGCGCCTGTGTGACCAGAAGGCGGTGCTTGAGCTCCTCCATATCGACCTTCTCGGGCGGAATATGGCTCGAGACCAGCTCGGCGAGGCCGGGCCAGAGGCGCTTGGGACCAGTCTCCGGATAGTCGTAGAAGCCCTTGCCGTTCTTGCGGCCGAGGCGGCCATATTTTTCGACCATCTCGCCTAGCAGCTTCTCCTGTCCCGGATCGACAGAGCCTTCGCCGAGCTGGGCCTTGGTCGCCTTCAGCACTTTCCAGGCGAGATCGACGGCAACCTCGTCATTGAGCGAGAGCGGGCCGACCGGCATGCCGGCCTGCTTGCCGGCGGCCTCGATCATTGCCGGCGGCACGCCCTCCATCAGCATGAGATGGCCCTCGCGGATGTAATTGCCGACGCAGCGATTGGCGTAGAAGCCGCGGGTGTCGTTGACGACGATCGGCGTTTTCCTGATGGCGCGGACGAAGTCGAGCGCCATGGCGAGCGCCTTCTTGCCGGTCTTCCGGGCCATGATGATCTCGACCAGCAGCATCTTCTCGACCGGCGAGAAGAAATGGATGCCGATGAAATTCTTCGGCCGCTGAGAATGCGAGGCGAGCCCGGTGATCGGCAGGGTCGAGGTGTTGGAGCCGAAGATCGTGCGCGGGCCGACGACCGCCTCCACCTTGGTGATGACCTCGGCCTTGACCTTGGGGTCCTCGAACACGGCCTCGACGATCAGGTCGCAGCCCTTGAGGTCGGCATAGTCGGCGCTGGCCTTGATGCGCCCGAGCAGCGCGTCGCGGTCGGCGGTCTTGGCGCGGCCTTTCATGATCTGGTCGGAGATGAGCTTGTGCGAATAGGCCTTGCCCTTCTCGGCCGCCTCCATGTCCCGGTCGATCAGCACGACCTCGAGGCCGGCATTGGCGCTGACATAGGCGATGCCGGCGCCCATGAAGCCGGCGCCGACGACGCCGACCCTCTTGAGCTTGCTCGGCGGCACATCGGCCGGGCGCCGGGCGCCCTTGTTGAGGTCCTGCATCGAGACGAAGAGCGAGCGGATCATCGACGCCGCCTCCTTCGAGCGCAGGATCTTCGCGAAATAGCGGCTCTCGATGCGCAGGCCGAGATCGATCGGCATCTGCAGCCCTTCATAGACCGCGCTCAGGATGGCGCGGGCTGCCGGGTAGTTGTCGTTGGTCTCGCGGCGATAGATCGCATTGGCCGGCGGCCAGATCTGCATGCCGGCCGGCGAATAGACCTTGTTCGAGGGCAGCTTGAACTTCGGGTCGTCCCAGGGGGCCTTGGCCTGCGGGTTGGCCTTGAGCCAGTCCCTGGCGTTCTGCACGAGCTGGTCGCGCGGCACGGCGGCGTGGACGAGGCCCATATTGCGGGCCGGCAGGGCTTTGATCTGCTCGCCCTTGAACATCATCTGCAGCGCGTCGCCGGTCTGCATCAGGCGCGCGACGCGCTGGGTGCCGCCGGCGCCAGGAAAGAGCCCGACCTTGACCTCGGGCAGGCCGACGCGGGTCGAGGCATCGTCCGAGACGACGCGGTACTGGCAGGCGAGCGCGAGCTCGAAGGCGCCGCCGAGGCAGACGCCGTGGATCGCGGCGGCAAAGGGTTTCCCGCAGGTCTCGAGCTTGCGGTAGAGCAGCGAAAGCTTGCGGCTCTCGTCGAAGAAGGTCTGCATCGCGACCTCCTCGCCCTTCTCCTTGACCAGGCCGAGATAGAGATCGCGCAGCGTCTGCAGCATGGTGAGGTCGGCGCCGCCGGAGAAGGCCTCCTTGCCGGAGGTGATGACGCAGCCCTTGATCGCCTCGTCCGAGGCGACCTTGTCGATGGCCTGGTCGAGCTCGGCCATGACCTCGGGGGTGATGACGTTCATCGAGCGCTCCGGCATGTCCCAGGTCAGGGTCGCGATGCCGTCGGAATCGGTCTCGAAGCGGAAATTGGTGAGGTTCATCGGTCTTCCTCCCTGCCCTCGCGCGCGATGCGTCAGTAGGGCGTTCCATCCCGGTGGGTGTAGCGGACGCCGTCAGCGTCCTTGTTCATGACGAGGTCGATATCGGGGTAATGTGCCCTATCGACCGGAGCGCGCGTGCCGACGACCAGGAAGGAGCCTGGCGCCGAAGAGCGGTTGACGATCTTGTGGCCATTGCCGTCGCCCGCCTTGAAGGCGGCGCATTCGCCCGGCCGCAGCGGCTGCTCGCCGGCATTGTCGATCAGGACGAGATCGCCGGTCAGCGCCATGACGAACTCGTCCTCCTGCTCGTGCCAATGGCGCTGCGACGACCAGGCGCCCGGATCGAGATAGCAGATGCGGACGCCGAACTGGGTGAGGCCGCCGGCATCGCCGAGACTGCGCGAGCTGCGCCCCTGCACGGGCGGGACGAATTCCGCCGGATAGTAGCTTCCGGTCCGCAGCGGGATGGCGTCGATGTCGAGCTTCGGCATTGTCACACCCGCTCGGCCATGGCGGCGCGGTCAGCCTTGGCACCTTCTTGCGCGACAGCTGCGATGATCTGCTCTGCGGTGACGATTTCGGCGAATTCATCCGAGAGATTGGAGAGCGTCATCGCGTGGATGGCCTCGGCCCTATGGTGCTCGCCATCCGGCCCGGTGCGCGCGAAGGTCCAGGTCGCGTCGCGCACCAGCCTGGCGTCAAAGCCGAGATTGCCGGCCATGCGCGTCGTCGTCTCCACGCAATGGTTGGTGGTGGCGCCGACGATCACGAGCGTCGACAAGCCCGCATCGCGCAGGCGCTGCTCCAGATCGGTGCCGATGAAGGAGCTGTTGACGTGCTTGACCACGACAGGCTCGCCCGGCCGCTCACGCGCGACATCGCTCACCTGATAGCCCGGTGCCCCGGCGCGGAAACGCGAAGCCGGCTCCAGCGACGCGTGGCGGATATGGATGATCGCGACGCCTGCGGCACGGAAGGCCGCGAGCAGATCGGCGATCCGCACCTCGGCCTGCGGGTTGTTGCGCTGGACGCCATTGGCCGCGATCTCCTCGAAGGCCTTCTGCACATCGATGACGATCAGCGCAGTCTGCTCGGGAATGAGAGGCTTCATCCTTCAGACCCGCTCGATGATGGTGGCGACGCCCATGCCGGCGGCGACGCAGAGCGTGACGAGAGCGGTCTGCTTGTTGGTGCGCTCGAGCTCGTCGAGCACAGTGCCCAGGATCATCGCTCCGGTCGCACCGAGCGGATGGCCCATGGCGATGGCGCCGCCATTGACGTTGAGGATCTCGTCATCGATGTCGAAAGCCTGCTGGTAGCGCAGCACGACCGAGGAGAAGGCCTCGTTCAGCTCGAACAGGTCGATATCCCTCGTGGTCATGCCGGCCTTCTTCAGCACCAGCTCGGTTACGTCCACCGGCCCGGTCAGCATCAGCGCGAGGTCGGAGCCAACGGTCGCAAAGGCCTTGATCCGGGCGCGGGGCTTCAGGCCGGCGGCCTTGCCGCCCTTCTTCGAGCCGACCAGCACGGCGGCCGCGCCATCGACGATGCCCGACGAGTTGCCGGCATGATGGACGTGGTTGACGAACTCGACATCCGGATGCGCGGCGGTCGCGACGGCATCGAAGCCGCCCATCTCGCCCATCTGGACAAAGGAGGGCTTGAGCCCGCCCAGGACCTGCATGTCGGTATTTGGGCGAATGGTCTCGTCGCGGTCGAGGATGGTCAGGCCATTGACGTCCTTGACGGGGATGACCGAGTTCCTGAAGCGGCCTTCGGCCCAGGCGGCGGCAGCGCGCTTATGCGAGCGCACGGCAAATGCGTCGACATCGTCGCGCGAGAAGCCGTATTTCGTCGCGATCAGATCGGCCGAGACGCCCTGAGGCATGAAGTAGGTGTCGATCGCGACGCTGGGATCGACCGCGATGCCGAAGCCGGAGGCGCCCATGCCGACGCGGCTCATGCTCTCGACGCCACCGCCGATCGCCATCTCCTTCTGCCCGGACATGACCTGCGCCGCGGCGAGATTCACCGCATCGAGGCCCGAGGCGCAGAAGCGGTTGATCTGCACGCCCGGCACCTCCTTGCCGTAGCCGGCCTTGAGCGCGACCGTGCGGGCGATGTCGGCGCCGGCCTCGCCGACCGGATCGACGCAGCCGAACACGACATCCTCGACCAGCCTGGGATCGAGGGCGCTGCGGTCCTTGATGGCGCGCAGGGCCTGGGTGCCCAGCTCGATCGCGGTGACTTCGTGAAGCGAGCCGTCGGCCTTGCCCTTGCCGCGCGGCGTCCGGACGTGATCGTAGATGAAGGCTTCAGCCATTTAAGGCCTCCCGTGTCGGCTTTTGTTGCGACGTTATCCCGTCATTGCGAGCGAAGCGAAGCAATCCAGACAGTCACGCTCGACGGCCCCTGGATCGCCAGGTCGTTTCGCTCCTCGCAGTGACGACCGGTCAGAACTGTTCGGCGCTCAGCGCCATCGTCGAATCGGCGCCAGCCGTGATCCGCGCCAGATGCGCGGCGGTCTCGGGCAGGCTGCGCTCCATGAAGAAGCGGGCCGTGGCGAGCTTGGTGTTCATGCGCTCCTCCGCGCCGTTGGCGCCGGCCTTGAGCTTGTCCTGCGCCACCTTGGCCATCTTCGCCCACATATAGCCGAGCGAGACCAGCCCGAGCAGGTGCATGAAGTCATGCGCACCGGCGCCGGCATTGTCCGGCTTGGCGAGCGCATTGTTCATGAACCACATCGTCGCCTGCTGGAGATGACCGAGCGAGGCCTGGAGCGGGGCGAGCAGCGGCTGCAACGCCTCGTCCTCGCCATTCTCCTTCAGGAAGCCGCCGACCTCGTTGAAGAAGGCCATGATGGCGCGGCCGCCGTCGCGGCCGAGCTTGCGGCCAATCAGGTCCATGGCCTGCACGCCGTTGGCGCCCTCGTAGATCATGGCGATGCGGGCATCGCGCACGAACTGCTCCATGCCGGTCTCGGCGATGTAGCCATGGCCACCGAACATCTGCTGCGCCTTGACGGCATTGTCGAAGCCGAGATCGGTCAGCACGCCCTTGAGCACCGGGGTCATCAGGCCGAGCTGGTCATCGGCCGCCTGGCGCTCGGCGGCGTCGCCAGAGCGATGCGCGATGTCGGATTTCAGCGCATTCCAGATGACGAAGGCGCGGGCGCCCTCATTGAAGGCCTTGATCGACATCAGCGTACGGCGGACGTCCGGGTGGACGATGATCGGGTCGGCCGGCCTGGCCGGCTCCTTGGCGCCGGTCAGCGCCCTGCCCTGCAAACGGTCCTTCGCATAGGCGACGGCGTTCTGATAGGCGACCTCGGATTGCGACAGGCCCTGGATGGCGACGCCGAGGCGGGCCTCGTTCATCATCACGAACATGGCGTTGAGGCCGCGATTCTCCTCGCCGACCAGCCAGCCCTTCGCGCCGTCATAGTTCATGACGCAGGTCGAATTGCCGTGGATGCCCATCTTGTGCTCGATCGAGCCGCAGGTGACCCCGTTCTGGCCGCCGACCGAGCCGTCATCGTTCACGTGATTGCGCGGCACGACGAAGAGCGAGATGCCCTTCACACCGGCCGGCGCCCCCTCGATCCGGGCGAGCACGAGGTGGATGATATTCTCGGTGATGTCCTGCTCGCCGGCCGAGATGAAGATCTTGGTGCCGCTGATCGCGTAGGAGCCGTCGCCGTTCGGCACCGCCTTGGACTTGATCAGGCCGAGATCGGTGCCGCAATGCGGCTCGGTCAGGTTCATCGTGCCGGACCAGGTGCCCTCGGCCATTTTGGGCAGATAGGTGCGCTTCTGCTCGTCCGTGCCGTGCACGTAAAGTGCAGCCATCGCGCCCATGGTCAGGCCGGGATACATGGCGAAGGCCATGTTGGCGGCCGAGGAGTACTCGTTCATCACCGCGCCGAGCGTATAGGGCAGGCCCTGACCGCCATATTCGGGGTCCAGGGCAAGGCCGATCCAGCCGCCGCCGGCATAAGCCTCATAGGCTTGCTTGAAGCCCTTCGGCGTCGTCACCGTGCCATCGGGGTTGCGCTTGCAGCCCTCGAGGTCGCCGCTGCGGTTGAGCGGCTGCAGCACCTCCTCGCAAAGCTTGGCGCCCTCGCCCAGCACCGCCTCGACCACGTCCGGCGTCGCATCGGAGAAGCCGGGAAGGTTGTTGTAGCGTTCGATGTTGAAGACGTCGTTGAGCAGGAACAGGGTGTCTTCGACGGGCGCCTTGTAGATCGGCATCTGTGTCCTCCCTCATGCACGCCTTGGGTTCGTCGCGAGGTTGCACGACGGAACGCGCGCCAAACATGCTCTTATCGGCGAAGCAGCATGCCGGCTCATCATGACGGCCGCGCTTCAGGATAGTTCACATATAAACTATCCCTTTTGAGTTTGAAAGGGGGCTGGCCGTTTTTGTTGCCGCAGCCTGTCGCAATCGCGTGACCCAACGGTCATCACGCGCGGGAAAGAAAGCGGGAAAGAAAAAGGCCCCGAACCGAGGTCCAGGGCCAGCTTCGTCTCGGGATGACGGCGCTGCGATCAGCTGCGGCCGAGCCGGCGCAGCGTTGCCTCGAGTTCGGCGATCGCGCTCTCGATCTCGTTTTGCTGGCTGCGCAGCAATTCGAGCTGTTCGGCGATCTGGTTGCGCGAGAGCTGCAGCCCGCCGACCGAGGCGGAGGCCTCGCCACTCTGCTTGCGCTCCTCATTGGCGAGCATGGCGCGGATCTCGACCAGCGTGAAGCCGAGCTGCTTGCCCTTGAGGATCAGGGCCAGGCGGGCGCGATCACGACCGGAATAGATCCGCGTCATGCCCGAACGAGCGGGAGAGAGAAGACCGCGCGACTCGTAGAAGCGCAACGTGCGCAGGGTCACTCCGAAGTCACGAGCGAGATCGCTGATGGTGAAGCCGCTGGCCGGCTCGACCGAAGTCGAGGCGGCGGAAGCAGAGGCAAGTGTGCGACCGTCGGGGGATGACGCGGTCGCCAGAGCGAGGCTGCTATGGCGTGACATGGCATTCCTTGATGGTTGGGGAAAGAGCGGTAGGCGTCGGCGCCGTGAAGGCTGGGCGGCGAGGTTCCGTTACGACACCCTGACCTATCGGCGGCGTGCCGGTTAGGTAACCTGGGATTCCGAGGGGGTAAGTTACCGTTATGAAACGGCCCAATTCGGGACTGGCCGGACAGAAATTTGCTGAAAATTAACTGATGCCGGTCCGATCTTAACCATCTGTTTACTGTGACTGCGAAAAGTCGATACCGCGAAGCAGCGCGTCGTTCGGCGGCAACCGAATCTTTACGATCGTTCGATTCGCAATGGGACGCTGCGGCGAAGGGGGCTGCGCATCCTGGCTAGAATGGCCCCCGTAGGCGAGCGAGCGAAACCATGGCCAATAGCTTGCCCTGGAGCGTCAAGGGTGTCGACCCGCGTACACGCGACGCCGCGAAAGCTGCCGCGCGCCGGGCCGGCATGACGCTGGGTGAATGGCTCGACCACAAGATCCGCGACGAGGCACAGGACATGCCGGAAGAAAGCGGCCCGCCCGCCGCCCCCCCTGAGCAGCTCGACATTGCCGCCCTGTCGGAGCGCCTCGCCCGCCTGTCCTCAGGACAGATGGAAACCTCGCAGCAGGCCGCCACCACTTCGGCCAAAAGCGCCGCGCCGGAACTCTCACGCAACCATATCGACGCCGCCCTCGCCCAGGCCGCGGCTGCCGAACGGATCACGCGCGAATCCAGCGCCAAGACCGCCGGCGCGCTCGATTCGATCGCGCGCTGGATCGAGAAGACCGAAAACCGCCTCGCCAGCGGCGAGCGTGCGATCGCCGAGCGCCAGGAGCGCGCCACCTCCGTCATCGCCGATGCGATCAAGACGATGGGCGAGCGCCTGGTCGAGATCGAACGCAAGGCCGCCACGCCCCAGGGCAAGCCGACGCCCGTCGCCGCCCCCCCCGCCACGCGCGCGGCCCTCAGCCGCGATGGGCTCGCCGCCGCCGTGACCGATATCCGGACACGGCAGCGCGTCCTCGATACCGATACCGAGGCCGCCCCGGCGGCAGCCCGCCCAGCGTTCAGCGAAAGCCGGATCGCGGCACTGCGCCAGGACCTGCAGGCGCTCAGCGCGCGGATCGACCCCGCGAACGAGCCGCCGGTTGTCCGCGAACGTCCGCGCGCGCCGATGCCGCAGCCCGTGCCTATGCCAGCGCCGATCGTGGCCGATACGCGCGAGCTCGAGAACAAGATCGCAGATCTCGGCGCCAAGCTCGACCGGCTCGAGCAGCGGGACCGGATCGAGCCGATCCTGAAGCCGCTGGCCCGGATCGAATCCGAGGTCGCCAGGCTGTCTCAGGATCGCTCGAATGAGAGCTATGCCCGTTTCGAGCTCGAGGTCGCGCATCTCGCCGCCAAGGTCGATGCACTCGCTGCGCGCGGCGGCGACCGGACGATGCTGGCGCCGGTCCTGCGTGATATCTCCGATATTCGCGAGATGCTGGCCTCGGCCGGTGGCGATGGCCGGCTCGGCGAGCTTTCGCAACAGGTCTCGACGCTCGCTGCCGAGGTCGGCCGCTTGCGCGACACGCAAACCGACGGGCGCGAACTGCGCAGCCTGTCGCTGGCGATCGAGGACGTGCGCGACGCGATCCTGTCCGACCGCTCGCAGGATCGCTTCTCCGATCCCGCGCCGCTGATCTCGCTATCGCGCCAGATCGAGGCGCTGGCCGGCAAGGTCGAGTCGCTGCCGGCGATGCGGCCAGAGGTGATCAACGCCCAGACCGACCAGCTTTTCGCACGTCTCAACGAGATCGAAGCCTCGGGCCGCCCGGTCTCGGATGAATTGTCGCGCCGGATCGAGGCACTCGTCATCAAGCTGGAGGATGTCGCCGAGCGGCAGCCGACCCAGCTCGAAGACCGGATCGACGCCCTGCAGAATCGGATCGAGCAGCTGGCCGAACACGGCCCGGCGGCGGTGACGAAGCAGATCGAGGCGCTTGCCGGACGCATCGAGAATCTGGCGGCGTCGAGCAGCCTGACTCAGCTCGTCAACGAGGGTGGCAGCATCCAGGTGGCGCGGGTCGATCTCCGGCCCGTCGAGGATATGCTGCGCGGCCTCGCCGAGAAGATCGACGAGGCGGGCCGGCCCGGCGCCGAAGCGGATTCCTTCGACGCTCTCGAACAGCAGATCGCCGGCATCGCCAGCCGGCTCGATGAAGCCGCCGCGACACGCTCGGCCGAGACCGGCATCGAGCGCACGCTGCAGGATCTCGTGCGCCATCTCCAGACGGTGCGCGAGGATACGGCCGCGGCGGCCGAGCGCGCGGCGCGAGCGGCCATGGCCGACATGGCGAGCAAGACGCCGCAGCCGAGCGGCAATTTCGCCGAGCTGAGCAATCTGCTCTCGGGCCTGCGCGAGACGCATGTCTCCTCCGGCCGCGAGACCCAGGATGCGATCGGCGCCGTGCACCGCACGCTCGAGACCATCATCTCCCGTCTCGCCAGCCTGGAATCGGAGCTCGGCGCCGAACGCCAGGGCTCCCGTCAGGTGATCCCTCCCGCGCCTCCCGCCGCCGCAGCCCCAACCCGCCCGGCGGCGATGCCCCTGGCCAAGGGGCTCGATCCGCAAGCCAGCATGAGCGCTGCGCTCGAAGACCGTTTCGGGGCGCGCCTCGAGCAGACGCGGCCGCCCGAGGCGCCCACGGCTGCCAGCGCGGCGCTCGACCTGCCGCTCGAGCCCGGCTCGGGCCGTCCGCGCGCCGAGGCGCCGGCAGCCGGCGGCCAGGATGCGCAATCGGTGCGCCAGAACCTGATCGCCGCGGCGCGGCGCTCGGCCAAGGCGGCGACCGAGGCGGCTGCCGCCGCGCCCGCTGCCCAGGCCGAGACGAGCAAGGGCACCAGCACGGGCGGCCGGCTCAAGGAGATCATGGAGAAGCGCCGCCGGCCGATCCTGCTCGGCCTCGCCGCGATCGTGCTGGCGATGGGCACGGCCCATGTCGTGACCGGCGCGCTCCAGGGCGACAAGGCCAAGCCCGTCAAGAACGAGGCGAGCCAGGCCCCAGCGCCTGCCCCTGCCCCTGCTCCGGCTGCGCCCGAGACCCCGGCACCGGAAGCCCCGGCCAAGCCGGCGAAGGACCAGAGTTCGATGCTCTCGCCGGTCGAGCCCCTTCCGGCTTCCGTGATCGCCGGCCCAGCCGTAGCCGCCGAGGCCAAGCCCGACATCACCGGCTCGACCAGCACTGCGCCGGTCGCGGTCGCCGCCCTGCCGCCGGTTTCGGCGCCCGAGCCGCTGCAGAGCGTGACCGGGCTCGGCGACCTGCCGAACAATCTCGGCACGGCCGGCATGCGCAAGGCGGCACTCGCCGGCGATGCGCGCGCGGTCTACGAGCTTGCCAACCGCGCCTCCGACGGCTCCAGCGCGTCGCGCGACCCGAAGCTGGCGCTGCGGCTGTTCGAGCGCGCCGCCGTCGCCGGCCTGCCGCCGGCGCAGTTCCGCCTCGCCAACATGTTCGAGAAGGGCATCGGCACGACGCGCGACATCTCGCTCGCCCGCGTCTGGTACGGGCGCGCGGCGGAGCGCGGCAACGCCAAGGCCATGCATAATCTCGCCGTGCTCTATGCCGAAGGTGTCAACGGCAAGCCCGACTATGCGACCGCGACCGAATGGTTCCGCCGCGCCGCCGAGCTCGGCGTCCGCGACAGCCAGTACAACCTCGCCATCCTGCTCGGACGCGGGCTCGGCGCGCCGGCCGATCTCGGCCAGTCCTATCTCTGGTTCGCGGTCTCGGCCGCCCAGGGCGACGAGGACGCCGGGCGCAAGCGCGACGAGGTGGCGGGACGCCTCAACGCGGCCGATCTGAGCACCGCCAAGGCTGCCGCCGATACCTGGAAGGCCAAGCCGCTCGACCCTGCCGCCAACGAGGTCGCCGCCCCGGCCAAGGGCTGGGACGAGCCGCCGACCGCGGCCGCGAAGAAGCCGGCAAAGCCGGCCCGCACCTAAAAGCGCGAAACGCTGCGATGGCCGGATTTTCCGGCCATCCTGTCATGGTTTCGACGCGTTGCGGGGCGATCAGGAGAGATGGCTCCCCGCGGCCATGCCGGCAGCAATTCCTCTTTTTTCCCGCGATAAGGATTTGCCTAACCGGATCGGTGCAATCTGGGATGAGCCGGCGTCGGATCACCGCGCCGCCGGCGCATGAGGGCATAGGGTGCAGATTTATCTTCCGATCGCGGAGCTGCCGATCAGCGTGCTGATGGTGCTCGGCTTGAGCGGAGCTGTGGGGTTCATCTCCGGGCTTTTCGGTGTCGGTGGCGGGTTCCTGCTGACGCCGCTTCTGATCTTCCTCGACATCCCGCCCGCGGTCGCCGTCGCCACTGTCGCGGCACAGGTGGCCGGTTCCTCGATGACCGGCGTGCTGACCTATTGGCGGCGGCGCGCGCTCGATCTGAAGCTCGGCGGCGTGCTTGTCACCGGCGGCATCATCGGCACGGTCCTCGGCGTGCTGTTCTTCAACTCGATGCGCCGTCTCGGCCAGCTCGAGCTGGTGATCACGCTCTCCTATGTGACGCTGTTCACCTGTATCGGCGGCTTGATGCTCTATGACGCGCTGCGCGCGGCACTCAGGGTCAGGGCCGGCAAGCCGGTCCGGCTGCGCCGGCGCGCCGGCACGCATCCCTGGTGGATGGGGCTGCCGCTGCGGATGCGGTTCCACCGATCGCAGCTCTATGCCAGCGTCATCCCGATCGCGACCCTGGCTGTCATAATCGGCTTCATCGGCGCGGTGCTCGGCGTCGGCGGCGGCTTCATCCTGGTGCCGGCGCTGATCTATTTCTTCCGCATCCCCCCGGCCGTCGTGGTCGGCACCTCGCTCTTCCAGATCCTGGTGACGATGACGGGCGCTACCATCCTGCACGCCGTCACCAACCAGTCGGTCGATCTGATCCTCGCCGTGCTGCTGCTGCTCGGCGGCGTCGTCGGCGCGCAGTTCGGCGGCCGGGCGGCGCGCAATCTCAATGTCGATTCCTTCCGGCTGCTGCTGGCGCTGCTCATCCTGTCGGTCGGCCTGCGCTTCGCCGTCGAGCTGCTGATCCCGCCCAGCGATCCCTATTCCGTCGTGCTGCCGGAGAGCGCGCGATGAGGGCGGCATTCACAAAGCTCCTCGCCGGCCTCGCCGTACTGGTCCTGAGCGGCGCGGCGCGGGCCGAGACCTTGATCGCATCGGTCTCGAGCCATCAGATCCAGATCACCTCGAACTATACCGGCGACCAGGTCACCGTCTTCGGCCTCGTCGAGCGCGACGGCCGCACCGCCGGGCGCGGCGATCCCTATGACATCGTGATCACGGTGCGTGGGCCGCAGCGCATGCTGCTGGTGCGCGAGAAGGAGCGGCTCGGGCCGATCTGGATCAACCGCACCCAGCGCCGCTTCCCCGATAGCTCGGTCTTCCTGATGGTGGCGAGCAACCGGCCGCTCAACGAGATCCTCAGCCCCGATTCCGCGCGCCGCGACCGCATCGGCCTGCTGCACGCCCAGCGCCGGCCCGACGCCGTGCCGCAGGCCTATCCCGACATGGGCCGTTTCCGCGAGGCGATGATCCGCCTCATGGAGGACAAGGGTCTCTATACCGAAGCGGAACGGGGCGTGACCTTCCTCTCACCGGCCCTGTTCAGCGCCCCGATCGAGGTACCGGCCACGGCGCCGACCGGGACCTACGAGGTCGAAGTCGTGCTCTATGCCGGCGGAGCGCTGCTCGCCCGGCAGACGACAAATTTCGAGGTGATCAAGACCGGGATCGAGCAGGGGCTGGCCAGCGGCGCGCATGATCAGCCGCTGCTCTACGGGCTCGCGACCGCGGCGCTGGCGCTGTTGTTCGGCTGGCTCGCCAGCGTGATCTTCCGGCGCGATTGAGAGTTACGAAAGGGGGACGGCGGCCGCTTCAGGCTGTGAGAAGGTCATAGGCCAGGAAGGGAACGATCCTGCCCTCCTCGATCTTCGTCAGCTCCTCGGCGAGTTCGACCAGTCCGTCGGTGCGCGTCAGCGAGGTCATGACGCCGGCGCCATCCTGCGGATGCTTGCTCGCGACGATGATGCCATCGGCTCCCGGCGCCAGCGAAACGCGGACATATTCGCGCCGCCCCTCCTTCTTGCGATAGGGAAAGCCGAGCCTGACCGGCAGCGGCACCGGCGGCTTGTACTGTGTGCCCGAGAGCCGCGCGATCACCGCGCGCGCCACGAAGGCGAAGGTGACGAAGACGGCGACCGGATTGCCCGGCAGCCCGATGAAAGGCGTGCCCCCGATGACGCCCATCGCCACCGGCCGGCCAGGCTTGATGCCGATGCGCCAGAAGACCAGCGAGCCGGCGCTCTCGACCGCCGCCTTGACGTGATCCTCCTCGCCGGTCGAGACGCCGCCGGAGGTGAGGATGAGATCGCTGTCCTGCGCCGCCTCCGCAAGCCGCGCCGCGAGGCTCTGCGGCTCGTCGCGCAGGATGCCGAGATCGACCACCTCGGCGCCGGCCCGCTGCACCATGGCGCGCAAGGCGGCGCGATTGGCATCGTAGATTCCGGCAGCCGGCAGCGGCTGGCCCGGCTCGGCCAATTCATCGCCGGTCGAGAAGATGGCGACGCGCGGCTTGCGGCAGACGAGGACTGAGGTGCGGCCGAGTCCGGCGAGCAGCGCCAGATCCTGCGGGCGCAGTCGCTGGCCCGCCGCAAAGGCGATCTCGCCACGCGCGATGTCCTCGCCGGCCGGGCGGGCATTGGCTCCCGGCTTCAAGCCGCTGGGCAGGCGGACGAAACCATCCTCCTCCGTCACATCCTCCTGCATGAAGACGGTATCGGCGCCCGCGGGCATCGGCGCGCCGGTGAAGACCCTGACCGCGACGCCCTCCGTCGCTACCCCGGCGGCATCGGAGCCGGCGGCGATGCGGCCGACAAGCGCGAGCCGGCTTTCGCCATCCGGCGCAAGATCGGCAAAGCGCACGGCGTAGCCATCGACAGCCGAATTGGCGAAGGGCGGCAGGTCGAGCCCTGCAACAACCTCCTCCGCCAGCACCCGGCCATCCGCTTCTGCAAGCGCGACGGTCTGCGTCTCCGCGACAGGCTGAACACGCTCGCCGACGAGCGCGGCCGCCTGCTCGATGCTCATCAGCGGGCCGCCAAAGGCGAAGGAATCGTTGCTGAGCTGCGCCATGCCTGCCTCAAGCCTGCCGTTGCGGGCGCGCCAGGACGGCCGCGATCGGTTCCGCCCGGGCGAGAACAATCTCTGCGATCGCCGCGATATCGTCGAGAGGGACGAATGGCCGCCCCGCCTCGGGGAAGGCGACGTCGCTCGCGATCGCGACGATGGTCGGGTCGCCCGGATGCAGCGGCGGCTTGCCGTTCGCGGCGCGATGGATCTCGATCTTGGCGTGCGGCTCGCGTTTGAAGCCTTCGACGATGACGAGATCCACCGGCGAGAGCTTCCCCAGCAGATCGGTGAGCACCGCCTCCGGCTCGTCGCGCAATTCGTGCATCAGCGCCCAGCGCCGCTCGGAGGAGATCAGCACCTCGCGGGCGCCGGCCATGCGGTGCTCGTAGGAATCCTTGCCGGGCGTGTCGAGATCGAAGGCGTGGTGGGCGTGCTTCAGCGTCGAGACCGAGACGCCGCGCCGGTTCAGCTCCGGGATCAACCGCGTCAGCAATGTGGTCTTGCCAGCGCCGCTCCATCCCGCAAGGCCGATCACGCGCATCGAAATCGCATTCCCCAAAACGAAAGCCGGGCGAGGAACCCTCGCCCGGCTGTCATCCTGCACAATCGCGCGCCCGGTCAAGCCGGACGGGCGTGAAGAGAGCTATTCCGCCGGCTGCAGGTTCGGCCCGGCGGGCACATGGCCCTTCTTCTGCTCTTCCTCGACCCAGAGCGAATGGTGCGTCTTCGCCCAGTTGAGATCGACCTCGCCGGAGCCCATGGCATCGAAGGCGCCCTCCATGCCGATCGTGCCGATATAGATATGGGCGAGGATCAGCGCGACCATCAGCACGGCGACGACGCCGTGGACAACGTTCCAGAACTGAAGCTCAAGCACTCCGCCAGCGACGAACGGAAAGATCAGATAGATGCCGGACACGGAGAGCAACGCTCCACCGATCACGACGGACCAGAACACGACCTTCTGACCACCGTTGAAACGCCTGGCGGGGGGGTGTCCCTTGCCGACGATGCCGCCGCCGGCCGCGAACCATTTCACGTCGACGAGACCGGGAATGTTGTCCTTGATCCAGACGAGGAACATCAAGGCGATGCCGAGCATGAAGGGCCAGGCGAGGAAATTATGCGCCCATTTCGCCGCCACCGAAAGATTGGTGAAAGCCTCCGGCCCGATCAGCGGCAGCAATAGCAGCTTGCCGAAGGTTACGTTGAGTCCGGACAATGCCAGCAGGACGAAGCAGGCCGCGGTCAGCCAGTGCATGAAGCGCTCGAAGGCGTTGAAGCGCGTGATCGTCCGCCCGGAAGGCCCGGCTTCGAGCCTGATGCGCCCCCGGATCAGATAGAACAGGGTCAGCACGGCCAGCATGCCCAGCACCACAATGGCGCCGATCCAGACGATCGTGACCTGCTGGAACTCACGCCATTGCCGCCCTGCCGGGCGTTCCAGGGTGGCCGCCCGCTGGTCGGGAATGGTGATCCGGCCCTGGAGCTCGGCCTGCGGATTCGCCTTCAGCGCATCAAGGAACTGACGTTCCCTGACAGAGTCGGCGGTGGGATTGACCTGCTGGGCCGTGACCGGCGCGACGAAGGCGACGGACAACGCCATGAGCAGCGCGGCGAGCAGGAAACGGAGATGAGCGCCGGGACGCATGGTCGAATGTCCTCTGAGCGGGTGAAGCTGCATCGGGTGGTCCCGCGCCCGGCCTTATCGTGGCCGGTGCGCGTTCCCTCCCCAAACTCAAATGGCGATCGTTTCCTTGTAGGCGGTCTGCCACCCCCAGGCGCCGGAGCCGTAGCCGCGCTTGACCACGCGCTCCTTGTAGATCTGGGCGATGATCTCGCCGTCGCCGGCGAGCAGGGACTTGGTCGAGCACATCTCGGCGCAGAGCGGCAGCTTGCCCTCGGCCAGGCGGTTCGAACCGTATTTCTGGAACTCGGCCGGCGACAGATCGACCTCCGGGCCGCCCGAGCAATAGGTGCACTTGTCCATCTTGCCGCGGGTGCCGAAATTCCCGACCTTCGGATATTGCGGCGCGCCGAAGGGGCAGGCGTAGAAGCAATAGCCGCAGCCAATGCAGAGGTCCTTATTGTGCAGTACGACGCCATCGGCCGTGTTGTAGAAGCAATCGACCGGGCAGACGGCCATGCAGGGCGCGTCCGTGCAATGCATGCAGGCCATCGAGACCGAGCGCTCGCCGGGCTTGCCGTCATTGATGGTGACGACGCGGCGGCGATTGATGCCCCAGGGCACCTCGTTCTCGTTCTTGCAGGCGGTGACGCAGGCGTTGCACTCGATGCAGCGGTCGGCGTCGCAGAGGAATTTCATCCGGGCCATGGTTCTTTCCTCCTCACGCAGCCGCGATCTGGCAAAGCGTGACCTTGCCTTCGTGCATGGCGGTCACCGGGTCGTAGCCATAGGTGGTGACGGTGTTGACGGATTCGCCGAGCACGATCGGGTCCAGCCCCTTCGGATAGTTCCCGCGCTGGTCGACGCCCTGGTAGACGCCGCCGAAATGGAAGGGCATGAAGGCGCAGCCCTTGCCGACACGCTCCGTCACCAGCGCCTTGACCCGGACACGGGCGTTGTTCTCCGGACCGGAGACCCAGACATAGGCGCCGTCCCTGATGCCGCGCTCGGCCGCGTCGTTGGTGTTGACCTCGACGAACATGTCCTGCTGCAGTTCGGCCAGCCATTTGTTCGAGCGCGTCTCCTCGCCGCCGCCCTCGTATTCGACGAGACGGCCGGAGGTCAGGACGATCGGGAAGGACTTGGCGACGCCGCGGTCCACCGCGGCCTTCTGGATCGTCGTGTGCAGGTTCGGCAGGCGTAGCGTGCGCTCGTCCGGACGCGCCGGCCATTTGGCGACGAGATCCGGACGCGGGCTGTAGATCGGCTCGCGATGGACCGGGACGGGATCGGGCAGGTTCCAGGCATTGGCGCGGGCCTTGCCGTTGCCATAGGGAACGCAGCCATGGGCGAGCGCGACGCGCTGGATGCCGCCCGAGAGATCGTTTGCCCAGTTCACCGTGTCGATAGCGTTGCCGCCGACCCAGGCGATGGTGGCGATCTCGGCCGGGGTCAGGTCCTTGTCCCAGCCGAGCTTCTTCAGCATGCCCATGGTAAATTCCGGATAGCCGTCCCGGATTCCGGAATTCAGCGAGTAGGAGCCGTTTTCGGCGAGCAGCGTGACCTCGACCTTGCTGCCGTCGGGCCTCGTCTCCTCGCGGGTCAGGCCGAAGCGCGGACGGAAAGTGCCGCCGCCGTTCCCGGCCTCGAGCGAAGTATTGTAGAGGATATGCGTGCCGGGATGCTTGAGCTCGGGCGTGCCCCAGCACGGCCAGGGCAGGCCGTAGAAATCGTTCTCGACGGGAGAGCCCTTGGCACCGCGCAGGGTGATCACGTCGAACTTGTCCTGGTTCGCCATATGGAGCTTGAGACGCTCCGGCGACTGGCCGGTATAGCCGGTGGACCAGCCACCGCGATTGATTTCCTTCAGGATCCCCTCGGCGGAGGGCTCAGGGCCGTACTTGCCCTGGAACATCTCGATGTTCTTGCACATGGCGTCGCCGAAGCCGAGCTTCTGCGCCAGCTTGTAGATGACCCAGAAATCGCTGGCCGATTCGAAGATCGGCTCGACCACGCGCTCGCCCCATTGCACCGAGCGGTTGGAACAGGTGCGCGAGCCGGCGGTCTCGAACTGCGTGCAGATCGGCAGGATATAGGTGCCGTTCTTGCGGCCGCCCAGCGAGATGAAATTGGTCGGGTGCGGATCGCAGACGACGAGGAGATCGATCTTCTCCAGGCCTTTCACGGCGTCGGGCATGCGCGGGATGGTGTTGCCGCCATGGCCCATGACGATCATGGCCTTGAGGTTGTCCTTCTGATCGATCTGCTCGGACGGAAGGTTGGCGGCGTCGAACCAGCGGGTCGAGGTATGGCCCGAGGTCTCCATATTGGCCTTGCGCGTACGGGCCGGGCGGCCGCCCTTGGCCGGCACCTCGTCGAAGCGCGAGACGAAATAGTCGTAGTCGACGCCCCAGACGCGAGCCCAATGGCGCCAGGCGCCTTCGACCAGGCCGTAATAGCAAGGCAGATTCGAGATATCGAGGCCGAAATCGGTCGCGCCCTGCACGTTGCAATGGCCGCGGAAGATGTTGGCGCCGGTGCCGTTCGAGCCGACATTGCCGGTCGCCAGCAGGAGATTGCAGATGGCGCGGACATTCGCCGTGCCGACCGAGTGCTGGGTCACGCCCATGCACCAGATGAAGGTGGCGGGCTTGACCTTGGCAAAGGTCTCGGCGGCGCGGCGCATCTGCGCTTCAGGCACGCCGGTAATGTCCTCGACCGTCTTGGGATCGTATTTCTCGACCTCCTTGCGGACGTCGTCCATGCCGTAGACGCGGGCGGCGAGGAAGGCCTTGTCCTCCCAGCCGTTCTTGAAGATGTGCCACATCAGGCCCCAGATCACCGCGATGTCTGTGCCCGAGCGGATGCGGATATAATCGGTGGCGTGGGCGGCGGTGCGGGTCAGGCGCGGATCGAAGACGATGACGTTGGCGCGCTGGACTTCCTTGCCCTCGAGAATGTGCTGCATCGAGACCGGATGAGCCTCGGCCGCATTCGAGCCCATGAAGATGATGGTCTTCGAGTTGCGGATGTCGTTGTAGGAATTCGTCATCGCGCCATAGCCCCAGGTGTTCGCGACACCTGCGACCGTGGTGGAGTGGCAGATGCGCGCCTGGTGGTCGACATTGTTCGTGCCCCAGAAGGCGGCGAACTTGCGGAACAGGTAGGAGCCCTCGTTCGAGAACTTGGCCGAGCCGAGCAGATAGACGGAATCGGCGCCCGACTTGGCACGGATCTCCATCATCTTGTCGCCGACCTCGCTGATCGCCTGGTCCCAGGAGATCCGCTGCCACTGCCCGTCGACGAGCTTCATCGGGTATTTGATGCGGCGGTCGCCATGGACGAGCTCGCGCACCGAGGCGCCCTTGGCGCAATGGCTGCCGCGGTTGATCGGGCTCTCCCAGGCCGGCTCCTGGCCGACCCAGACGCCGTTGGCGACCTCGGCCTTGACCGTGCAGCCGACCGAGCAATGCGTGCAGATGTTCTTGACGACCTTGGTGCCGGAGGCCGGGCCGAGCTCGGCAGCCTCGGCCTTGCGGACCGAGCCGATCTGCAGGGCGCCCGCTGCCGCAACGCCGCCGGCCAGCAGGCCGGAGCGGCGCAGGAAGGTGCGGCGGTCCATCACGCCGGAGGAGAGGCCGGCCATCGCGGCCTGCAGCTTGCCGCGCTGGACGTCGGCTGACTTGCGCTTGATGAGCATGGCCGATCCCCTCAGTAACGGTTGACCCGGTAATAGGCCTTGATGTGATCGGTTTCCCGATAGCGCGCCCTGGTCTCGTCCTTGCCGGGATCGACGGCCTCGGCCGGGGTGACCATGGCGGGCGTGGCCGCGACGGCGGCGCCGGCGCCGAGCGCCTTGAAGAAGCTGCGGCGGTCGACGGCCGGTTTCTCGGTGCTCTCTGGCTTGTTCGACATCGTCGTCTCCATCGCGCTGGACACATGGGTGGTCATGACGGCAACCCGGCGGCCTGCGTCTCGATTTCCAGGAACAGGCTGCCGACGCGGCCGACAGCCTTGTAGAATTTCGCTGCCTTCGCGATCTCCAGATCGGCGAAGAAGCGCTCGCCCCAGGGGCGGATATGCCGCGCGAAGAAGCCGTCTTCCGCCACGCCCTCGGCGGCGAAGTTGCCGCGGATCAGGTTCGCCATCACATCCATCAGGATAGCGATATGGTCCTCGGGCTCGCCCACGCGTTCGACGCGGGCAATGCCGAGCTTGCCCATGTCCTCACGCACCAGCGCGAGCGGGCGCTCATGCAGGAAGCCGGTGAGATAATAGGACGCGTAAGGCAGAAGCTCGCCGCGACCGACGCCGATGAAGAGCTCGAAGAACTCGCTGCGGACCGCCTCCGGCGTGGTCTCGGCAGCGGCCTCGGCCAGCGCGAGATGGGCCATGCCGAGCGGCGAGGCATCGCCCCTGAGGCCGCGCAGCGCGTCCAATGCCTCGGCCGTGGGTGTGCGCCAGAGCAGCGCGCCGACCAGCTCGTATTCGCGGGCCCTCGCCTCATCGATCTCGTCGATCGGGCGTGCGGAATCGGCGAGGAGGATGGCGCCGTTCACCGGTGCGTCGTCGGGATAGAGATCGGGCCGCAGCTCCGTGCGTGGGACGCCGGTCAGGGCCTCGATGGACAGGACGCGGTCGGCCGGGACGCGTTTCCAGTTCGAGATCGCCGGCTGCGACACGCCAACGGCCCGGGCCAGTGCACGCACGCCACCGGCTGCGCCTATCGCCCTGTCGAGTGCCGGATCACGCATCCCTGCGCAGTGCCCTTTCGTCCTCGACCGCTCTGTCGATGCCTCTTTTCGAGGCAGTGATAATGAACGCTTATCGACAATAAATACAACTATTCCAATCTATGTTCACACTGGAATTGCCCCACCTCCACGTTTGCGAATGCGCACAGGCTGGGCTTTTGAAGCCGAACTCTCTTGCAGTGCGGCAAGCGAGGCATTCGGCGATTTCGCGGGATTATCGGCCGCACTTAGCCGCACAGAGGCCAATTCCGGGTTCTGCGTCGACTCAGCCAGCTCCGGCCGATCGGGCTCTTGCTGCACCGCAGCATCGAAATCGCCACTTTCATCCTTAGACGAAAGTTGATGCTTCACGCTGTCGCCAACGCCTGCCGCAGCGTCAGGCACCGCCCGTTCGGCGTCGGGCTTCTCGCCAAAAATGGCGCGTACCATCGCCTCGACATCATCCGATTCCGTCAGCGGCCCATAGCCCGGCGCGCCGCCCGGCGTGTTCCAGTCGAGCGCATAGTCCCGGGCCGGGTTCTCGAAATTGCGGATGGTCGGGTCGGCCAGCCAGGCCCGGCGCAGGGCCGCGAGCTTCCAGCTCTCGGGCACGTTCTGCTTGAGCCAATGAGCGAGGTCGAAATCCTTGTCGATCAGGTCGAGCGAGGGCGGCTCGACCATGTCGGGCTCAGGCGCGGCATCAGCCTGCTCCGCCCGAGCGGTCGGAAGCGCCGCGGCCTCCGGCAGGGGCGTGACAGGTTCCGTCCCGGACTCGACGATCTCGCGCTTGCGCCGCGACCAGCGGGCCAGGAAACCTTCGTCGCGGTCGTCGGGACCGGCGCTCATCGCTCGTCCCCGCGCCGCCCGCCAGGCGTGGGTCGCGGGCCGCCGCCCTTGCGGGGGTCATATTCGGAGCGCTGACGCTTCACGAATTCCTGCTCGACATGGTGCGCTTCGAAGAAGGCGAGGACCTGCTCGGCGATCACGGCCGGCATCGGCACGGGCTCGACGATGTCGCCGGGATTATCGGCATAGACCTCGCCCTCGGACGGATCGGCGGTGACGCCGACGAATTCGAGCTCGGGCTCGATCCCGGTCGGGCGGATCGCGACCCAGAGCTTGGCCTGGCCGGCGAGGAAATTCTCACGGAAATGCGCGGTATCGACCGAGTGCAACGTCAGCACGGCAGGGCCGAGATAGAAGCTGCGGCGCTCCGGCGTGCCGGGCAGTTCGGTCCAGGGCGCCAGTGCCGGCGGCTCCGGCAGCACGGCGAGTGGCGTCCAGGCGTGGTCGGCCCAGGGCGAGGCGCTGCTGCGGCGCTCGACGACGATGCCGACCTCGATATGGCTCTGGGTCATCGCAGCCTCCCTAACCTCTCTCGACAGCTGGCGTCATTGCGAACACCCGGGTCTTGCCTTCGGCAAGCCCGAGTACAGGCTCTGCGAGGCAATTCAAACGGTCTCGCGCAGTCCCCCTTGGATTGCTTCGTCGCCGTGCTCCTCGCAATGACGGACAGCGCTGTGCCGACCATGGTCAATTCGCCATCTCACGCACCGCAAGCGGCGGGCCCGCCACCAGGTTCTGCGGCTTCAGACGGAGAAGACGCTCGGAATTCATCGCCATGATCAGATAGATGGGTCTTCCCTTCGCCGCGGCCAGCACCGGCACGTCATCGGGCAGCGTCAGGCGGTAGAGGCCGAGCACGCGCGAGAGCGCTTCAGTGCCTGGCTGCCTGCCCTGCCAGAGCGCATTGCCGATCGCCGTCGCCTCGGCATCGAGCCCGACGAACCAGCGCCAGTCGGCATCGCTGAAACTGTCGAGCGGCTCGATCGTGACGTCGAAGCCGTGAATCTGGCGAACCCAGGACCGCAATGCCTGCCCGAGCGCAGCACGGCCCGAGGGCTTGCCGCCAAGGTCCAGCACCATGTCGAACCCGTCCGAGCGCTGCCAGTATTGCTCGGCGTTGGCGGGTTTCAGGATGTCGAGCGAGGTCACGGCCTCGCCGCCGAGCATGGCGAGCAGGGGCGAGGCGTGGCGGTCCGCCTCGTGCCCTGCGATCACCTCGGCATCGCCAAGCAGGATCGTGCCGTCCTGCACGGTGACGCGCTGCGGCCGGAACAGACATTCGGCGGCGCGGACGACGAACGGGTCCTCGACCTCGTCCAATGCCGAGCGCAGGATGACCTGCACGAGTTGATCCAGGAACAGCGGCGGGATGCCGGAGACGCCCTCGCGGATGATGCGGGCATAGGCCCCCTCCAGTGTCGGGGCCGCCAGCAGCCGCTCGCGCCAGCCGAGCAGGAACTGCCAGTTCTCGCGGGCATCGGCGTCTTCGATCGCGGCGATCTCGGCCTTGCTCACCTCGGCCTGCGGCTCGGCCGAC
The DNA here is from genome assembly GCF_004341515.1 of Allobosea sp. BK604. Lineage (GTDB taxonomy): Bacteria > Pseudomonadota > Alphaproteobacteria > Rhizobiales > Beijerinckiaceae > Allobosea. The sequence continues at coordinate 102,994 of NZ_SLZF01000013.1, read as the reverse complement.
AGCCTGGCATGAAGCGCGCGCTCGGCCGCGCAGGCATCCTCAGGCGGCAGGATCTCGGGACGCGCCAGATAGGCCTTCAGGAAATCATCGGTGACGACAAGACCGCCGCCCGGCTCACGGTCCAGCAGCAAATGGCCCGATGCCGCCCAGAAATGTGTCATGGCGCGCTCTTCTTTCCGAGATTGAGCAGGTCGACCTCCTCCACCGGCTCCCCCTCGCCATCGACGTCCAGGAACTCGAAGGCGCGGAAGGCATCTTTGGGCCGGTCGCCGCGCGGCTGCAAGGTGCGGAAACGCTCGCGCATCTCGCCGGCCTCGAGTGTCCGGTGCAGGGCGAGCAGCGTGCCCTCGGGATGGTCGCAAAGCGAGGCGGCGAAGCCGATCTCCTCTTCCGCCGCAGCGCGGGCGGCCGCGAGATCGGGAGCGCCGAGCTTGGCGACGAGCTGAGCGGCGAGCTGCTCGACAGCCGCCTCACGCTCGCCGGCACTCGCCTGCGTCACCACGGCGAGCGTGCTCCAGCCGAAGCTGACAATGCCGAGGAAGCCTGATCGGAACGCCGTGCGCCCCTTGGCGTCCAGGCTTTCGACCTGCGCCGGATCGAACAGGAAGGAGCCGGTGACGACCCATTCGCCGGGCTCGGCCGGCCGGCGGAACACGAAGGTGTCCGACGGGTCGAGACGGATCGTGCGCGGGAGCTTCACAGCTTGGGCCCGCCCGTTTCGCGGTCGAGCCAGGCCGTCTCGGCCAGCGCCTCGACCAGGCTGCGGCGCTCGACGCCCATCTGGGTGGTCGCCACGAGATCGCCGTTCGGCTCGATGCCGTGGCGCGTACCGACGACCTTGTCGAGCCGGTCGAGCCAGCGCCGCGCCGCGCCCTTCGGCCCGTCCTCCTGCCAATGGGCGACGCCGAGCATGAGATGGCGCGAAAAAGCCTCGATCAGGTCGACTGCATCGACCTCCTCGAACCCCTCCTCCTCCATGCCGACGCCGGTCTGGCCGATCTCGAAGGGCGACATCGTGCTGGCGCGGACCATGGCGCCGAAGACGAGCCAGTCCGGCACCTCATCCTCGCCGCAGGCTCCAGGCCAGGCGAGACGGCCGCCGCCAATCAGGCCGTGGTCGTAGATCATCGCGTCGGGCCAGCGGAACAGGATCGGCCGCTCCGGCGGGCAGTGCACCGCGAGCGCATCGGCCAGGGCATTCATCGCGAGATAGTGCGCCAGCCGCGCCTCCCTGAGCGGCGCATCCGGCTCCAGCACCACGGCGAACTCGACCAGGTCGAAACGCCGCACCCAGACGAGCGTCGCAGCCCCCGCCTCGGCCGCGATCTCCTGGGCGTGGGCGAAGGCATCGCCCGATTCGCGCAGGGTGACGAGCGTGAAGCCCGGCGGCAGCACCGGCTCACGCCGCAAGCCCTCTGAACGGTGCGCACTCGACACGATGACCTCGCCAGCCTCCCCACCGCGACCAAATGCTCATGGGCGCGCTTCTTTTGAAGCGTTCCAATTCCATATAAGTCTAGATTATCGCAAGGCAGACGAAAGACGCCTTGCCTGCTGCCCGAGGGTTCCTGAGACGATGACCGACGCCGCCCGCACGCTGATGGTCTGCTCGTGCGAGGATACGATGCCTCTCGATGGCGAGGCGATCCGCCGCGGCTGCAAGGGCGGCGAAATCAGGACCGCGCGCCATCTCTGCCGCAGCCAGACCGAGCTGTTCCGCAAGCTGCTCGACGAGAGCGAGGCGATCACCGTCGGCTGCACCCAGGAAGCCCCGCTCTTCGAGGAGATCGCGGCCGATCTCGACTATGCGGGCGAGCTCACCTTCGCCAATATCCGCGAGACCGGCGGCTGGGCGCGCGAGGCCGGGGCCGCCGGGCCAAAGATGGCGGCGCTGCTCGCTGCCGCCGCCGAGCCGATGCCGCCCGTAAGCTTCACCACGCTGACCAGCAAGGGCGTGGCCCTGGTCTATGGACGCGACGAGGTGGCGCTCTCGGTCGGCCAGCGGCTGGCCGAACATCTCGACGTCACCATCCTGCTGACGCGGCCCGGCGACGTGACGCCGCCGCGCGTCGAGGAGACCCCGGTGCTCAAGGGCACGGTCGTGGCCGCGACCGGCTGGCTTGGCGCCTTCGAGCTCAAGGTCGACGATTATGCCGCACCCTCCCCGTCCTCGCGGGCAAAGCTCGTCTTCGGCGAAGCGCGCAACGGCGCGACCTCGCATTGCGACATCGTCATCGACGTTTCCGGCAGCGTGCCGCTCTTTCCGGCCGGCGACCTGCGCGCCGGCTATCTCCGCGCCGATCCGCGCAGCCCCGCCGCGGTCGAGAAGCTGATCGCGGATGCCGGCCATCTCGTCGGCGAGTTCGACAAACCGGCCTATGTCCGCCTGAACGAGGATCTCTGCGCCCATTCGCGCTCGGGCAAGACCGGCTGCACGCGCTGCCTGGAACTCTGCCCGACCGGAGCCATCACGCCCGCCGGCGACCATGTCGCCGTTTCGGCCGAGATCTGCGCCGGCTGCGGCGCCTGCGCGGCGGTCTGCCCGACCGGCGCCGTGACCTATGCCCTGCCGCCGGCAGACGCGCTGCTCAGGCGCATGCGGACCCTGCTGACGGTTTATGCCGAGGCGGGCGGGCGCGATGCGGTCGTGCTGCTGCATGATGGCGAGCATGGCGAGGCGCTGATCGACGCACTTGCCCGCTTCGGCGACGGCTTGCCGGCGCGCGTGCTGCCCCTGCGCGTCAACGAGATCACGCAGCTCGGGCTCGAAACCTTCGCCACGGCGCTCGCTTTTGGCGCATCCGCCATCCGCGTGCTCGGCCGCGCCAAGCCGAAGCACGATCTCTCCGGCCTCACCCGCAACCTCGACTATGCCAATGCGCTCGCCGGGGCGCTCGGTTATGGCGAGGGCCGCGCCGCGCTGATCGAGACCGACGATCCCGATGGTCTGGCCGCCGCGCTTGCGCGTATCGCGCCGGGCACGCTCCCGGCGAACCCCGCCCGCTTCCGCCCGATGGGCGATGGCAGGCCGCTGCTACGCCAGGCGATCGGCGAGTTGCACGCCGCCGCGCCCATGCCGGCCGCGGCCGTCGCGATGCCCGAGCGCGCGCCCTTCGGCACGATCCATGTCGAGACGGAAGGCTGCACGCTCTGCCTCGCCTGTGTCTCGGCCTGCCCGGTCCAGGCGCTCGGCGACAATCCGGAGCGGCCGACCCTGACGTTCCAGGAAGACCTTTGCGTGCAATGCGGCCTCTGCGAGGCGACCTGCCCGGAAAAGGTGATCACGCTGGAGGCCCGCCTCGATTTCGACGCCTGGAAGGGCGGGCGGCGCATCTTGAAACAGGAAGAGCCGTTCCACTGCATCGCCTGCGGCAAGCCGTTTGGCGTGAAGAGCACGATCGAGAAGATCGCCGCCAAGCTGGAGAACAAGCACTGGATGTTCTCCGGCGACAGCGCCAAGCGCATCTCGGTGATCCGGATGTGCGAGGATTGCCGGGTCGAAGCGGTGGTCAACGAAAGCTTCGATCCGCATCTTTCGCCACAGCGCCCACCGGTCCGCACCACGGACGATTATCTGCGCGAACGGGCGGAGCGCGGCGAGGACCCGCTGCAGTAGCGGCGGCTGCGAGCGCAGCGAAACCATCCAGGGGCCTCGCGATGACGGCCAAGGTCACCGCGTCACCTTCTCCAGCCACTCCACCAGCGCCTGCCGGTCCTGGGCCGAGCCGATCGTCTGCTCCGGCATCTTGGTGCCGGGCGTGTAGGCATTCGGGCCGAGTTCGAAGAGCCTCGCCACCGTCTCCTTGCTCCAGACGATGTCCATGCCCTTGAGCGCCTCGGAATAGGCATAGCCCGGTGCGGTCGCGATGCGGCGACCGAAAATGCCGTGGAGCGTCGGGCCGGCGCGGTTGCCATCGGCGGGGGTCAGCGTGTGGCAGGCGGCGCAGGCACGAAAGACCTGTGCGCCGCGTTCGCCCTGGAAGGCGGCGAGCACGTCCTCGCCGGCACGTGGCACCACCGTGCCGATATGCTCGCCGGTGACGGCGTTCCAGCGCCGCACCAGCCGGTCGGCGCCGCCCGAGAGCAATTGCCGGCCATCGGGCAGGAAGGCGAGCGACCAGACCGGCAGGCCGGGGCCGATCAGGTTGGCGCGAATGGCACGGGACTTGCGGTCGACGAGCGCGACCTGCCCGCGCAAGCCGCCGGCAGCAATGGTCGCGCCATCGGCCGAGATGGCGAGCGCGATCAACGGCGTCTGGCCGATCTCGATCTCGCCGCGCGCCTCGCCGTCCAGGCCGAAGAAGCGCAACCGCCCGTCGGCGGCGGAGGTAGCGATCTCGCCATCAGCAGCAACGACGACGCCGTTCTGCGGCGCGGGCAAGGTCACGACCTTCGCCGCGCCATCGCCTGGCGGCCAGATCCGCAGGGTCGCATCATACCCGACGCTGACGATGCCGCCGCCCGGCGCAAAGGCGACGCCATTGACCGGGCCCTTATGACCTTCGAGCACGCGGGCCGAAGCGTCCGCGAGCGAGGTCACGCGTATTGTCTCGTCCCAGGAGGCGGAGGCGATCTGGCCGCCATCTCGCGAGACCGCGAGCGCTGCGACCGGCCCCTTGTGGCCCTCGAAGATCCTGGCGGGCTCGGCCGCATCGCCGCGCCAAAGCGCGATGCGGCCATCCTCGCCGCCCGTGGCGAAGCCGATGCCGTTGATTGCGACGGCCGCGTTGACCGCCCCCTGATGGAAGCGGAGCACCTTGACCGCACTGCCGCTGGCGAGATTCCAGAGGATCGCCGACTGGTCGAAGGAGCCGGTCAGCGCCAGCTTGCCGTCGGCCGAGACCGCGACGGCCCGCACCGGTCCGCCATGGCCGCGCAGTTCCTGCGCCGCAGCCGGGACCGCCGCGAGGATTATGGCCAGCAAGGCGAAACAGATTTTCCGCATGGCCTGATCATCGACGAGGATGCGGCGGAGGCAAGGCGCAAATCCTTCTCCCCCTGGGGGAGAAGGTGGCAGCGCGCAGCGCTGACGGATGAGGGGTCGCGTCACGATTATAGCGTCGGTGCCCGGCATGCCTGGACGTAGAAAGCGCAGCGCGGCCCCTCATCCGGCGCTACGCGCCACCTTCTCCCGCAAGGGGGAAGGGAAGGCGCGGTGTTGCCCCGGCACAAAAAGCCATCATATGAAACGCAGCATCTGCGACAGGCGCCGTTCATGACCTCGATTCCGCTCAATCTGCGTGGCTTGAAATGCCCTCTGCCGGCCCTGCGCGTGCGCAAGGCGCTGAAGGGAGCCGAGGCCGGCGCGCTGTTCGTGGTCGAGTGCACCGACCCGATGGCGGCGATCGACATCCCGAACCTGATGCGCGAGACCGGCGACGCCATCGAGCTCAGCAAGAGCGAGGGCGAGCTGCTGATCTTCCATATTCGCAAGGCGGCAGCCTGAGCTGCGCCGACTGGAGCATTCCGCCGTGGCCGTGACCCAAGCCGACATCCTGCGCGCGCTCGAACTGGTGAAGCTGCCGGCGAGCGGGCAATCGCTCACCGCCTCCGGCCGCGTCGCCAATATCCTGATCGATGGCGGCAAGGTGATCTTCGCCATCGGCATCGACCCGACAGAGGCCAATGCGATGGAGCCGGTGCGCAAGGCGGCGGAGAGCGCGGTCAGCGGCATTCCAGGCGTGACGCAGGTGCTCGTGGGACTCACCGCCGAAAAGGCGCCCTCGCGCGGCGCGCCCTCCCCGGCCATGCAGGCGCGCCAGCAGGCCCATGGCGGTCACGCCCACGGCCCCGGCGGCGCGCCGCCGAAGCCGGCCGGCATCCCCGGCGTGAAGCAGATCATCGCGGTGGCCAGCGGCAAGGGCGGCGTCGGCAAATCGACCACCACGGCCAATCTCGCCGTGGCGCTGGCAACGCTCGGCCTCAAGGTCGGCGTGCTCGATGCCGATATCTACGGTCCCTCCGTTCCGAAGATCTTCGGCATCACCGGCAAGCCGCGGCTGGTGCAGGGCCGCACGCTCGCGCCGATGGAGGCCTATGGCCTGAAGATCATGTCGATCGGCTTCCTGATCGACGAGGAGACGCCGATGATCTGGCGCGGGCCGATGGTGATATCGGCCATCACCCAGATGCTGCGCGAGGTCGCCTGGGGCGAGCTCGACGTGCTCGTCGTCGACATGCCGCCCGGCACCGGCGACGCCCAGCTCACCATGGCGCAGCAGACGCCGCTCGCCGGCGCCGTCATCGTCTCGACGCCGCAGGACCTCGCCCTGCTCGACGCGCGTCGCGGCGTCGCCATGTTCAGGAAGGTCGAGGTTCCCATTCTCGGCATCGTCGAGAACATGAGCTATTTCATCTGCCCGGAATGCGGCCACCGCTCCGACATCTTCGCCCATGGCGGGGCAAGGCACGAGGCCGAGCGGCTCGGCGTGCCCTTCCTCGGCGAGGTGCCGCTGGCGATGCCGATCCGCGAGACCTCGGATGGAGGCAGGCCGATCGTGGCGAGCGATCCCGACAGCGCCCATGCCAAGGCCTATCTGATGATCGCGCGGCAGGTACAGGCCGGCCTGCAGGGCGGCACGGTCCGGGCCGCGCCGCGCATCGTCATCGAGTAGGCCTCGGTTATGCCGAGGAGCCGGGTCTTGCCTTCGGCGGGCCCGTGTACAGGCTCCGCGAGCATTCCAGGGAAAACCGGGCGCCCTCCTGGATTGCTTCGTCGCTACGCTCCGCGCAATGACGGGAAGGACGGCGTCACTCCGCGGCGCGGGTGATCAGGATTTCCACGCGCCGGTTCTTGGCGCGTCCATCCGCCGTCGCATTATCGCCGATCGGCTCGTTCGAGCCGCGGCCCTCGGTGCTGATGCGGCTCGCGTCGGTCAGCGCGCCCTGCAGCAGGGTCGCCACCGCCTTGGCGCGGGCGACCGAGAGCGCGTCATTGTCCTTGAAGGCACCACCGCCGCCCAACGCCTGATTGTCGGTATGGCCGACGATGCGGACGGGACCCTTCTCCTTCTCGATGATCTCGGCGATGCGGCGGCCGACCGGCACGAAGCCGGAGAGCACATTGGCCTGGCCGGAATCGAAGGTGATCAGGTTGCCGACGCGAATGGCAATCCAGCCGCCGAAGGGATCGACCGTAATGCTGCCGGCCGAGATCTCGGGCGCGAGCGCCGCCCTGATCCGCTCGAGCTGCCCGATTTTCGGTGCGGGAGCCGGCGTCTCGATGCGCGCGACCGGGGCCGGCAACGGCTTGGGCGGTGCCTCGAACAGCGAAAACAACCAGGGCAGGAGGAAGGCGAGCCCGACAAGCACGGCGATCAGCACCGCGCTATAGAGCCCGATCTGCAGGACCTTCGATCTGACCTGGGTATCGTCGAACATCCTGCGCGCTTCCCACTCGGCAACCGGCGCTACTCACAGGCGTTTAGACGACAACAGGATGACAGTGCAGCGCGGCTTGAGTCCGCCAATGTTCATGATATGTTCATGTCGAGACTACAGGGGAGGTTCCCATGTCCGTCCAGACAGCGCGCCATCTCGGCATCTCGATCGATCGGCCGATCGAGGAGGTCTACGGCTTCCTGGCCGAACCGCGCAATTTCCCGAAATGGGCGGAGGGGCTCGGCCACGGCTTCGAGCACATCGAAGGCATGACCTTCATGGCGCAGACGCCGATGGGCAAGATGCGCGTGCTGTTCAGCGAGCCAAACCCCTATGGCGTGCTCGACCATGCGGTGATCCCGGAATCGGGCGCGGCGATGCACAACCCGATGCGCGCCGTCGCCAATGGCGGCGGCAGCGAAGTGGTGTTCACGCTCTACAGGCGGCCGGAGATGAGCGACGACGATTTCGCCCGCGACGCGGACTGGATCACGAGCGATCTCAGGCGTCTCAAGGCGCTGCTGGAGGGCTGAGACGCCAGAGCACGCGCCGATCTGATCGGACCCGGCTCTCGCGCGTCAGAGCCTGACGCCGCTGCTCGCAAAGGCGACGTCGACCGGGCGCTGATAATGGTCGAGCACCAGGCTCGCACCATAGGCGGCAGCGGCAGCGAAGATCACGGCGATGATGAAGGATTTCATGGCCTTCCCCCAGGCGCAGGCTGATAAGCTGTTCTTATACAATCGAGAGATAGCGAGCGGCCGGGCCGCGTTCAATCCCGCAAGAGGTCGTAGAGGCGCGCGGCCTCGTTGAGGTCGTCGGGCCTGTTGGCGTTGAAGAAGGGATCGACCGGATCGACCGGCCATTCCACTTGCGCCACGCCATGGCGGGCAGTCCAACGGTCGATCTTGCGCTCGTCCTCGACCGTCAGCGCATGGCGCAGATCCTCGCGCAGTGCGACCGGCCAAAGGCCAATGACAGGATGCGTCCAGCCACCGGAGGCGGCGCAGGCGAGCGGGACGTCGGCCGCGGCGCGCGCGGCGTGCAATCGCGAGACGAGATCGCGCGGGATGAAGGGCGTATCGGCGGCTATGCTGACGAGCCAGGACAAGTCGGAGCGGTTCTCAGCGAGCCAGTCGAGCCCGGCCAGGATACCGGCAAGCGGCCCGGCGAAATCCGGCACGCTATCGGCTATGACAGGCAGGCCATAGGCGGCGAAGCGGCCGGGATCGCCATTGGCATTGAGCAGCAGGCTGTCGCATTGCGGGCCGAGGCGCGCGACCACATGCGAGAGGATGCTGCGGCCGCCGATCTGCTTCAGCGGCTTGTCGCCGCCGCCCATGCGGCGGGCGAGGCCGCCGGCGAGCAGCAAGCCGAGTGTCGGGGGGGCGCTCATGCGGCCGCCTGCAGGCGACGCATCTCGCGTGCGACGGCATCTGCATTGGTGATGCCAATGAAGCCGTCGCGAACCCGCGCCGGCCCCCCCTCTCCATCGACTTCATATTCATAGAAGAGCACGTTGCCGTGTCTGTCCGATACGATATCCAGCTCGACAAACGTCACGGCAGACCACAGCATACTGATGATGGCCGGCGGCTTATCGATGATCGCGCGCCTGTCGGTCATGAGGTAGGTGATCGTCTTTGCCTCGCCAAAATATCGACGGATGGCCCAAGCAGGTCCCAAAGCGCCAACGACAAGAAAGCCGCCAGCAAACCCCAAGCCCGGTACCGCCTCCCAACGAAACCCCTGCTTAAGGGTCGAAGCGAACGCGAGCCCGGCAAGCACCGCGCAGACCGAACCGACAAGGGCGAGCCCCCAAGTCTTATGAAAGGCATAGTGCTCCGGGGCGGGGCGCGCCCACCAGATCGCAGTTTCACCCTGAGCAAGCAGATGCGCCGGGGACCATGGCATGCTGCTATCGGATTTCAGCACGCTCATTCATCGCCCCCTCCCCCTTGCGGCGATGCTTGCCGCCCTCGTCCTCGACCAGATCGACATCCTGGTCGAAGACGATCCTGTCCTCGCCGGCTAGCGCGACGAAGCGCTTGCCGCGGGCGCGGCCGATCAGGGTGAGCCCCGCCTTGCGCGCCAGCTCGACACCCCATTCGGTGAAGCCAGAGCGCGAGACCAGCACTGGAATGCCCATTCGCACCGTCTTGATCACCATCTCCGAGGTCAGGCGGCCGGTGGTGTAGAAGATCATGCCGGACGGATCGACATCGTGCTGGAACATCCAGCCGGCGACCTTGTCGACGGCGTTGTGGCGGCCGACATCCTCCATGTAGACCAGCGGCCGGTCGCGCGCGCAGAGCACGCAGCCATGGATCGCGCCGGCTTCGAGATAGAGCGAGGGCGTGGTGTTGATCTTCCTGGTCAGCGCATAGAGCCAGCTGGTGCGCAACTCGGCCCTGGGCAGCTCGATCTCGTCGATCGCCTCCATAAGGTCGCCGAAGGCGGTGCCCTGGGCGCAGCCGGAGGTCAGCGTCTTCTTCTTGAGCTTGGCCTCGAAATTGCTGCGCTCCGGCGTGCGCACGACGACGACCTCGAGTTCCTCGTCATAGTCGATGCCGGTGACGATATCGCCGCGCTTCAGCATGTTCTGGTTGAGCAGATAGCCGAGGGCGAGATAATCGGGATGGTCGCCGATCGTCATCATCGTGACGATCTCCTGGGCGTTCAGATAGAGCGTCAGGGCGCGCTCGGTGACGACGCGGGTCTCCACCGGCGCACCGGTCTGGTCGATGCCATGCACGGTCGCGCCGAGACGCGGCGCGGCGGGGTCCGGCCGCACCAGGTAATCGTCGAGGAAACTCAGATCCTGCGCCACGGCATCGTGCCTAGCGTATTTCCGCGCTTCTCCGAATCGCGAAAATTCTCTATCTCTTTGTTTTGGCGCATTTTCTTCACGCGAACCGGCACCCACTTCGCTCGAAAATGCTCTGGAGCGCCCGCCTCACGCCGCGACGCCGAAGCGTGCCGAGGCCCAGCCCTCGATGGCCGCTTCCTCGGGCGGCAGGCGCGCCCAATCATCGCCGGCGAACTCGCGCCAGGCCGAGACGAAATCCTCGCGCACCGCGATCAGCACCGGCAGGCCCGCGGTCACGGCGGCGGCGATCTCCTGGCGCAACCCCTGGCCGAGCATCTCCTGGCGGCCGAACTTGTTGAGGATGACGAGATCGGGCGCGCCGGCCAGGGACGCGGCGACCGCGCCGCCCGCGGCCGCGAGACCGCTCGCATCGAGCCGACAGCCTTCCGAACCGGGGCCGCGCTCCTCGCTGATCGGGAATTGCCGGCCGCTGGCGAGTTCTTCCAGCGACATCGCGTGGCAATCGCCCCCCTCGCACTCGGCCTCATTGTGCTGGACCACGCCGGCGAGCCGCAAGCCGCGCTGCTTCATCAGCCGCGCGAGCCCCGCCATGAGATCGTCGATCGGGAAGCCAGAGGGATAAACGATGGCTGCAAGCATATCCATGTCCGATTCATCCCACGAAAGCGGGTTTCCTGCCATAGCGCTTTAAGGACGCACGCGGTTTTGATCGCCTCGCAACGCGCACGAGTTGCCGGCGCAGTGTTGCGCCGCACCTACAGTCCCGGCAGCCGGCGCAAGCTATTGTGATCTGGGCTGATCTCCGGCGAACCGTCCGGCGGAAGCTCCTGTCCGGTTGCCATCGATGATCCGCCGTAACGCCAACGCCCCGCTCGACCCCGCCACGGACGCAGCCCTGCTGCTGCGCCGCATCGGCTTCGCCACGCTTGCGCTGGTGCTGCCGCTGGCCTCGCTCGTGTCGCGCCGCGCTGCGGTGGTGCTGACTCCGATCGGCGTCGCCTTGTTGATCATCTCCTCGCTGATCGAGGAACGCGGCAGCTTCGGTCGCAATCTGAAAGAGGCGGTCTTCAGCCGTCCGAGCCTGATCCTGGTTGGCCTGATCGGCTGGGCGGTGCTCTCGCTGGTCTGGAGCCCCTACACATTCTCCGCGAGCGAAAAGGCGGGCAACCTGATCTTCGCGGTCGTGCTCGGCTTCTGTGGCGCAGCGGCGCTGCCGGAGCGCATGCGCGCCTCCAACCTCAACCTCGTCGCACTTGGCACCGGGCTTGCCGCGCTGTTCGCGCTCGCACTGATGGCTGCAAGCTCGATGCGCAATCCCACTGCGGAAGCCGAAGTCAGCAGCGTCGAGCGCGGCATCAGCGCCGTGCTGATCATGGCCTGGCCGGCCCTGGCCTGGCTCCTGTCGCGTGCCCGTGGCCTCAGCGCCCTGGGACTGGCGCTGGCAGTCGGCATGCTGTCGCTGACGCGCTTCGAGGATGGCGAGGCGGTGGCGATGATCTGCGGCGCGGTCGCCTTCGGCGCCGTCAGCGCCAATCGCGCGGTCGCCGTGCGCATCATCGCCCTGATCATCGCCGGGCTGATGCTGTTCGCGCCCGTGCTGCCCTTCCTGCTGATCCCGATTGTCTCGCAGCTACCCGGCAGCGCCGACGAGCTGCATCGCTCGCTGGCGATCTGGGCCGATATCGTCGGCAGCTCGCCGGTCCAGCTCGTCACCGGCCATGGGCTCGACACGGTGCTGCGCGCCCGCCTGACCGGCGGCCTGCCACAGGACGCGCCGAACACCCTGCTATTCGAGACCTGGTACGAGCTCGGCATCGTCGGCGCGGCGAGCGCCGCGGCCTGCCTCTATTTCGCGATCCGGGCGGCCGGCACCATGTCCGGCCCGCTCGCGGCCGGGGTGACGGCAGCCTACACCACCGCCTTCGCCCTCGCCGCACTCGGCTTCGCGACGCTGCAGACCTGGTGGCTGATGACGCTCGCCGCCGTGATCCTGCTCTTCATCGCGATCGCGCGCGGGCAATACCGGACCGACCGGCCGCTGGCGCCGCTCTCGCCGCGGCCGACATCCGCGCCGAGCCATACACGGCCGAAAGCCGGCGGGCCGACGCCCGCCGGAAAGTGAGCTTCAGGCGGCCGCCCTGCCCGCATTGACCGCGTGGCAGGCGACGCCGTCGATCACCGGCGGGTTCTCCACCCGGCAGCGATCGAAGACCAGCGGGCAGCGCGGGTGGAAGGTGCAACCCGAGGGCGGGCTGATCGGGTTCGGGATCTCGCCCTTCACGCCCTCGCGCGCCTTGCCGATCATGGCGAGGTCCGGCACCGAATCGAGCAGCATCCTGGTGTAGGGGTGGCGCGGCGCCGAGAAGAGCTGCTTGCCCTCGGAGACCTCGACGAGGCGACCGAGATACATCACGCCGATGCGCGTCGCCATGTGCCGGACGACCGCCAGGTTGTGCGAGATGAACAGGTAGGTCAGCCCGAATTTCTGCTGCAGGTCACGCATCAGATTGAGGATCTGCGCCTGGACGGAGACGTCGAGCGCCGAGGTCGGCTCGTCGCAGACGATGAACTCGGCATTGGAGGCGAGCGCGCGGGCAATGGCGATACGCTGGCGCTGGCCGCCCGAGAATTCGTGCGGGAACTTCTTGCCGTCGTCGGGATGGAGGCCGACCAGGGTCAGCAACTCGCCGACGCGCTCGCTGACCGCCGCTTCGCCCCGGATGATGTCGAAGGCACGGATCGGCTCGGCGATGATGCGCCCGACCCGCCAGCGCGGATTGAGGCTGGCATAGGGGTCCTGGAAGATCATCTGGATGCGGCGGCGCAGGCGCTGGCGCTCCTGCGAGACAGCCCTGTCCGTCATCGAGACGCCGGCGATCGAGACCGTGCCGTCGGAGGGTGGCAGCAGACCGACGACCATGCGGGCGACCGTCGATTTGCCCGAGCCGGATTCGCCGACAAGCGCGAAGGTCTCGCCCTTGCGGATGTCGAAGGAGACACCGTCGACCGCCTTGAGATATTGCCGCGGCGCCTGTTCGAGCACGCGGTTGAGCCAGGGCTTCGAGACGTCGAAGACACGCTTCAGATCGCGGACCTGGATGAAGGGGGTCTCGGTCACGCCGCGATCTCCGCTTTGGGCTGGTCATAGAGATGGCAGGCGACCTTGCGATCGCCGACCTCGATCAGCTCGGGCCTGTCGATATGGCAGCGCGCGAAGACCTTGGAGCAGCGCGGGTTGAAGGCGCAGCCCTTGGGGATGTTGGAGAGCCGCGGCATCGAGCCGGGAATCTGCACGAGCCGGTCGATCTCGCCCTCGAGCGAGGGGATCGCGCCCATCAGGCCCTTGGCATAGGGGTGGAGCGGATCCTTCACGACATCGCGCACCGGGCCGATCTCGGCGACGCGTCCGGCATACATCACAGCGACACGGTCGGCGGTCTCGGCGATGACGCCCATGTCATGGGTGACGAGCATGACCGAGGTGCCGCGCTCCTTGCAGAGCCGCTTGATCAGCGCGATGATCTGGGCCTGCACGGAGACGTCGAGCGCTGTCGTCGGCTCGTCGGCGATGATGAATTCCGGCTCGGCGCAAAGCGCGAGCGCAATGACGACGCGCTGCCGCATGCCGCCGGAGAATTCATGCGGATAGCCATCGATACGTCTGTCCGGCGCGGGGATGCCGACCTCGTCGAGCAGCGCGATCGCGCGCTTGCGGGCCTCTGACGCATTCAGGGTGGTATGGGTTTGGATCGTCTCGATCAGCTGCTCGCCGACCCGGTAGAGCGGGTTGAGGCTGGTCAGCGGATCCTGGAAGATCATGCCGATACGCTTGCCGCGGATCCGGCGCATCTGCTCAGGCGACAGGTTGTCGACGCGCTCGCCGGAGAGCACGACCTCGCCCCCCGCGATGCGGCCGGGCGGATCGATCAATCCGATGATGGCCGAGCCGGTCACCGACTTGCCGGCGCCGGATTCACCGACGACGCCAAGCACCTCGCCGCGGGCGATGTCGAAGGAGATCTTGTCGAGGGCGCGCAAGGTGCCGCGCCGCGTCACGAATTCGACCGTCAGGTCGCGGACGGAAAGAACGGGGACGGTCATCGGATCACCTCAGCCGTGGGTTGAGGGCGTCACGCAGCCAGTCGCCGAGCAGGTTCACCGCGAGCACCAGCACCGCGAGGGTCACGCCCGGGAAGGTGACGATCCACCAGTCGCCCGAGAACAGGTAGCGATTGCCGATATTGATCAGCGTGCCGAGCGAGGGCTGGGTCGGCGGCAGGCCGACGCCGAGGAAGGAGAGCGTGGCCTCGGTGATGACGGCGAGCGCCAGGTTGATCGTCAGGATGACGAGCACGGGGCCGATCACGTTCGGCAGGACATGGCGCAGCATGATTAGCGGCGCCGGCAAGCCGACGAGCCGGGCGGCGTGGACATAGTCCTTGTTGCGCTCGATCAGGGTCGAGCCGCGAATGGTGCGGGCATATTGCACCCAGAAGCTCAGGCCGATCGAGATCACCAGCACGTAGAGCGCCGTATCCTCGCGGGTTGCACTCTTGAAGATGCCCCGTACGACGCCGTCGATCAGAAGCGCGATCAGGATCGCCGGGAAGGTGAGCTGCACATCGGCGATGCGCATGATCACCGCATCGACACGGCCGCCGAAATAGCCGGCGAGCAGGCCGAGCGTGATGCCGATCGTCGCCGCCAGCAGCACGCCGAGTCCGCCGACGATGAGCGAGACGCGCAGGCCGTAGAGGATCGCCGAATAGAGGTCACGGCCCTGGTCGTCGGTGCCGATGATGAAGCGTGGGTCGCCACCATCCTGCCAGACCGGCGGGATGCTGGCATCGGCCAGGAACACCGTCGCCGGATCGAACGGGTCGGTCGGCGCGATGAAGGGCGCGAAGGCCGCGCCGATGAAGAGGATGAGCACCACGATCGCGGCGACGATCGTGACCTTCGAGCGCAGGAAGCTCGCCAGGATGTCGCTGTCGAGGATGCGCGCCAAGAGCGAGGGCGGCTTCTGCGGCGAGGGGCTGGCGGATGGGGTGTTCGTGGTCGACATGGCTTATCCTTCGGCCCCTTCAATGCGCGCCGACCGTCGCGCGCAGGCGCGGGTCGACGGCGGCATAGAGCAGGTCGACGATCAGATTGATGCTGACGAAGAGGAACGAGATCAGGATCAGGTAGGCAGCCATGATCGGGATATCGATCTGCTGGACAGCCTTGAGGAAGAGCAGGCCCATGCCCGGCCACTGGAACACCGTCTCGGTGATGATGGCGAAGGCGATGATCGAGCCGAGCTGGAGGCCGGCAATGGTGATGACCGGCACCAGCGTGTTCTTCAGCGCATGGCCGAAATGGACGGCGCGGGTCTTGAGGCCGCGGGCGCGGGCGAACTTGATGTAGTCGGTGCGCAGCACCTCGAGCATCTCGGCCCGGACGAGCCGCATGATCAGGGTCATCTGGAACAGGCCGAGCGTGATCGAGGGCAGGATCAGCGCCTTCCAGCCCGAGGCGGTCAGCAAGCCGGTCGTCCACCAGGAGCCGAGCTTGACGACCTCGCCGCGCCCGAAGGAGGGCAGCCAGCCGAGCGTCACGGAGAAGAGGTAGATCAGCAGGATGCCGATCAGGAAGGTCGGCAGGCTGATGCCGATCAGCGACACCGCCTGGAACAGCTTGGCGAGCGCGGAATCCCGCCGCAGCGCGGTGTAGACGCCCATCGGGATGCCGACCAGCAGCGAGAACAGCGCCGACATGAAGGCGAGCTCCAGCGTCGCGGGGGCGCGCTCGCCGAGCAGCGAGATCACCGGCAGGCGGAACTGATAGGAGACGCCGAACTCGAGCCGGGCAGCGTTATAGAGATAGCGGAAGAACTGGACGAGGACCGGATCGTCGAGGCCGAGCGAGCGCCTGATCTCGGCGACCTGCGCCTGCGGCGTGTCGAGGCTGACGAGCTGGTTCACCGGGTCGCCGACGAAGCGGAACATCGTGAAGGCGATGAGCGCCACCGCCAGCATGACGAGGAGCGACTGAAACAGCCGGCGCAGAATGAAAGCGAGCATGGCCGCCTGTGTGACTGACTGGACAAAACAAAACGCGGCTCGGCCACCGACCAAGCCATGCTCCCTGCCGCGACGATGCTTCCCTTACGGGAGCCCGTCAGGACAGGGAGGACGCGGATAGCCGAAGGCGTGCGCTCGCGCGCACGCCTCTAGAAGGGCTTACTCCTTGGTGGCGTAGCGGAACAGCAGCGAGTTGTCGGCGCGCTGGGCCATCTTGACCTTCTTCGACACACCCCAGGCCAGCGCCTGCTGGTGCAGCGGGATGTAGGCGATCTCGTCGGTCGAGATCTTGAAGGCTTCCTTGATCATCTCGTTGCGCTTGGCGGTGTCCGGCTCGACCAGGATCTTGTCGGTCAGGGCGTCCATCGGCTTGCTGCAATAGCCGCCGAGATTGGTCTCGCCGCGCGAGGAGTTCGGGTTCGTGCGGCAGCCGATGATGTCGTAAAGCACATTGTGCGCGTCGAAGGTGCTGGGCGTCCAGCCGAGCAGGAAGAACGAGGTGTTGTAGCCACCCGACTTCAGGACCTTGGCGAAATACTGGCCCTTGGGCTGGGCGTTCAGGTTCACCTTGATGCCGACGCGCGCCAGCATGCCGACAATGGCCTGGCAGATCTGGCCGTCATTGACGTAGCGGTCGTTCGGGCAGTCCATGCCGACCTCGAAGCCGTTCGGATAGCCGGCCTCGGCGAGCAGCTTCTTCGAGGCTTCCGCATCGAATTTCGGACGGGTGAAGCCGGTATGCGGGAAGAGCTCCGGCGCGATCATCAGCGGCGACGGGGTCGAGAGACCACGCATGACGCGGCTCTTGATCGTCTCGATGTCGATCGCCTGGTAGAAGGCCTGGCGAACCCGGAGGTCCTTGAAGGGGTTCTTGCCCTTGACGTTGGACTCGAGCAGCTCATCGCGGATCTGATCCATGCCGAGATAGATCGTGCGCAGCTCCGGGCCGGACAGCACGTCGGCGGTGCCGGAGGCCTTGACGCGCTGGATGTCCTGGATCGGAACCGGCTCGATCACATCGACCTCGCCCGAGAGCAGCGCCGCGACGCGGGTCGCGTCGGAGGAGATCGGCGTGAAGATGACTTCCTTGATGTTGCCTTCCGGCTTGCCCCACCAGTTCTCATTGGCCTTGAAGACGGTCTTCACGCCCGGCTGGTGGCTCTCGATCTTGAACGGGCCGGTGCCGTTGGCATTGAGCGAGGCGAAGCTCGGCGTGGTCGCAGCGGCAGGGGTCGGGGCGACGGCATTGTTCGCCTCGGCCCATTTCTTCGACATGATCATCCAGTAGTCCCACTGGGCGATCAGGATCGGGTTGGGCGTGGTCAGGATCACGTCGACGGTGTAGTCGTCGACCTTGACGAACTTGGCGTCGGTCGGGACGCGCGTGACGAAATTCGAGCCGGGGGCGCGGACGCGGTCGGCCGAGAACAGCACGTCATCGGCGGTGAAATCCTGGCCGCCATGGAATTTGACGCCCTTTCGCAGGTAGAAGCGCCACTTCAGGCCGTCGGCGGACGTCTCCCACTTCTCGGCGAGGCCGGGGATGATCTTGAGATCCCGGTCGCGCGCCGTCAGGCCCTCATAGGCGTGGCTGAGATGGGCGTTGGTCGTGGTCTCGTTGACGGTATACGGATCGAGCGACTTGAGCTCGCCCTGGTTGGCATAGCGCAGGGTCTGCGCCTGTGCAGCCCCGCACATGAGAGCCACAGCCGCCACGGCGGCAAGGCAGGTCGACCTGAATGACATGATGGAATGCTCCCATACGGTTCTACACCCACTCCTCCCGGGGAGCGGTCGATTCAGGGCGTGCGTTGGCCCTGGATCAAGGCGGCCGATTAATGACGGATTTCTGGTATACGTCCAGCCTGAGCGCCTTACTTTGTTCCAGATTGAACTTTATTGCGAGCCTAGGTTGTACCGCACACGATCATGCGAACAGCTTCACGAAAGCTTCGCATGCCATTGCCCGGGCGCTCGCGCCGCTGGCCGGCTTCTCGGCGAAACCGGCCAGATAGGGGATCAACGTGACAGCTCGGCGATGACGCCGCGCACGAATTTCGCTCCGGCCTCGAGCTGGGCGACGGTGATGAACTCGTCCGGCTGATGCGCCTGTGCGATGTCGCCGGGGCCGCAGACCACAGTCGACCAGCCGGCCGCCTGGAACAGGCCGCCCTCGGTGCCGTAAGCCACGACATGGCTGCCATTGTCGCCGGTCAGGCGGCGCGACAGGGACTCGGCCTCGCCTTCCTTCTCCGGACCGAGCGGCGGGGTGAAGGAGGTGATCTCCAGGGTGATGCCGCTTTCCGGAGCGATCGCCTTCATTCCGGCTTCGAGCTCGGCAATGCGGGCGCGGTAACGCTCGACATAGGTGTCGCCGCTCTCCCCAGGGATCGCACGCACTTCGTGGCTGAAGGAGCAATGCTCGGCGGTGATATTGACCGCCGTGCCGCCCTGGACGACGCCGACATGCAGCGTGGTGTAGGGCGGCTCGAAGCTGTTGCTCTGCGTGCGGGCCTTGTTCTCGTCCATCACCTGCGTGTGCCAGGCGATGAGCTGGCCGGCGATCATCACGGCGGGCACGCCGATATCGACGCGGCTGGAATGCACGGCATGGCCGCGCACGGTGGTCTTCATGCGGGTGCCGCCCTTGTGGCCGGTGACGACCTGCATCATCGAGGGCTCGCCGACGATGACGGAAGAGGGCTGCAGCCCGGCCTTGACCATGGCGTCGATCATGACGCGCGCGCCGAAGCAGCCGACCTCCTCGTCATAGGAGAGCGCGATATGCACCGGGCGCTTCAGCGGCGCCTTCAGCATCTCGGGCACGAGGGCGAGCGCGATGGCGTCGAAACCCTTCATGTCGCAGGCGCCACGGCCATAGAGCTTGCCGTCGCGCTCGGTCAGCGTCCAGGGATCGGAGGTCCAGTCCTGCCCCGCGACGGGCACGACGTCGGTGTGACCGGAGAGCACGACTCCGCCGGCCACCTTGGGGCCGATCGTGGCATAGAGATTGGCCTTGATGCCGTCCGGGCTCGGCACGATCGTGCTTTCAACGCCATGGCTCGCGAGGTAGTCACGGCACCAGTGGATCAGGTCGAGATTGCTGCGCTGCGACTCGGTGTTGAACGAAACCAGCTTCGCCAGCATGTCCTTGGGGGTGAGATTCACGAGGTCGGTTCTCCAGAAAGCCGGGTTGCAGGCAGGTTTCGTGCCGGCACGCTACGCAAATGGTTGACCGGGTCAATCACCTCTGCCCGCTTGACCGAACTGCACAGGACGCGCTCATGTGCGCCGCGCATGAATACCGAGCCGCAATTGCGGCCCAGAGAGAGCCAACCCGATGAATTTCGACGTCACCCTCGCCGATATCCAGGCCGCCGCCGCCCGTATCTCCGGAAAGGTCCGGCGCACCCCGACCTTTCACAGCGCCGGCCTCTCGGCCCGGCTCGGCGTCGAGACGATGGTCAAGGTCGAGAGCCTGCAGCTTGCCGGCTCCTTCAAGGTGCGCGGCTGCTTCAACAAGCTGATGTCGCTGAGCGAAGCCGAGCTGAGGCGCGGCATCGTCACCGTCTCCGGCGGCAACCATGCCATCGCCGTCTCGATGGTCGCGACCGCGATGGGCGCCAAGGCGCTGGTGCTGATGCCGAAGAATGTCGCGCCCTTCAATATCGAGCTGACCAGGCAGATGGGCGGCGAGGTCGAGCTCTGCGAGGACGCGATCGAGGCCTTCGCCAAGGCCGACGACTACGCCGCGAAGGGCATCACCAACGTCCATTCCTATGATGACCCGGCGATCATCGCCGGCCATGGCTCGCTCGGCCTCGAGCTTGCCAATGATGCGAGCGGACGGCTCGACCATGTCTTCATCTCGATCGGCGGCGGCGGCTTCGCGGCCGGCGTCGGCGCGGCGCTCAAGGGGCTCGATCCCGCCGTGCGCATCCATGGCGTCGAGACGGAAGGCGCGACCACGATGAGCCAGGCGCTCGAGGCCGGCAAGCCGGTGCCGATCCGTCCGACCTCGATCGCCCGCGCGCTCGGCGCCCCGTTCGCGACCGAGCGGACCATGGCGGCGGCACGTCAGTTCCTCGAAGAGATCATCGTGGTGCCGGATGCGGACGCGGTGCGCGAGATCGTCTGGGTGCTGCAGAACGGGCGCGTGCTGCTGGAGCCGGCGGCAGCCTGCGTCGTCGCGGCCGCGATCGCCCGCAAGGACATGTTCAAGCCGGGCGAGCGCGTCGGGCTGGTGCTTTGCGGCTCCAACGTCTCGCTCGACGATCTCGCGGCCTGGCGGACGCAATACGGCGTTTGAGCCCATAGCAGAAGGCGCGCGACGGCGGTCGCGCGCCTCGATCCGCTGCTGCTACGCAGATGCGCTAGAGCATTTCCGCGTTTCTTCGAATCGCGAAAATGCTCTATCTATTTGTTTTGACGCATTTTCTTCACGCGAACCGGCATCCACTTCGCTCGAAAATGCTCTAGCCGCCGACCACCACCCCGTGCGCGCGTCCACCGGAAACGCGGCATGAGCAGCCATTGCCGATCTCGCTGGGATTGATCAGCGCGCAGGTGCGAACACGCGTCGCGCAATAGCCGCCAATCCCCGCGGAGGAGACGGGCACGGAATAGGCCGGGGCCCCGTAGTATGGCGGCGTATTATAGTAGGGCGTCGCGTAATACGGTGCGCTGTAATACGACGATCCGTAATAGTTATCGTAATAGTACGGGTAGGTGGCAGCAGCGGCCAAGGCCGTTCCGGCGACGAGACCGGCGGCGCCCCAGCCCCAGTTATTGTAATAGCCTCGCCTCCAGTAGGGCCGTCCATAATAGGCGCCGCGATAACCCCAACCGGCACCCCGGTAGCCCCAACCGGCACCACGATAACCCCAGCCAGCGCCACGGTAGCCCAAGCCAGCGCCACGGTAGCCCCAGCGGGCAC
Source organism: Allobosea sp. BK604 (assembly GCF_004341515.1). Classification (GTDB taxonomy): domain Bacteria; phylum Pseudomonadota; class Alphaproteobacteria; order Rhizobiales; family Beijerinckiaceae; genus Allobosea. Next base: position 81,783 of record NZ_SLZF01000013.1, on the reverse strand, counting down.
CGCCGCCATAGAAGCCACCGCGATAGGCCCCGCCAAAGCCACCGGCACGCATGCCACCGCCGAAGCCGCCGGCGCGCATGCCACCGCCGAAACCGCCAGCATGGAAGCCTGCGCCACCGCCGCCGAAGCGTCTTTGTGCGGAGGCGTCGGTGGCAGCAACGGTCAACAAGGGAACGAGAGAAGCGGCAAGAACGATCAGGCGGCGCATGGCGGCCTCCCACTCAAGACAACTAATTACACACTAACACAGCAGCGCGCGGAGCGTTCCCTCACGTAAGCGTGGGCGGCTGTGCGAAATGACGCAGCGTCAATCAGGCGATTTGCTGAACCAGCGTGCCTGGAGCATTTCCGCGCTTCTCCGAAACGCGAAAATTCTCTATCTCTTTGTATTGACGCATTTCCTTCACGCGAACCGGTCTCCACTTCGCTCGAAAATGCTCTACCGGCGCACGAGCGCGACCAAGTACACGCACTCCTCCTCACCGGGGTTGAAGAAGGACGAGTCGATCGGTGGGCCGAGCTGCAGGCAATCGCCCTGCCGAAGCGTGTGGGTCGTCCCGCCCTCGCGGAATTCGAGCTGGCCGCGCAGGATCCAGATCTGCTGCCGCTGGAACATGAAAGCGGCAGCGGGATAGGGCACGCGCACGTTCGGCGGCAGCGAAATCTGCAGGAGTTCGAGGATGTCGCCCGAGGGCGGCGAGATCATGCGCCGGACATAGCCGGTCTCGGGATCGGTCCAGACAGGCTGCTCGTCCTCGCGCCTGATCCGGTCCTCCGAGCGCTCGGCGAGCGCCAGCAGGACCGACAGGGAGAGGCCGAACGCGCCTGAAAGCCGCCCGAGCACCGTCGCGGTCGGGCTCGCGTCGCCACGCTCGATCTTGCTGATCATCGCCTTCGAGACGCCCGAATGCTCGGCGAGCTCGGCCAGCGACCAGTCTCGCGCCTCGCGCTCGATCTTGATGCGAGCGGCGATGGCGAGGTTGGGATCGGCTTGATTGCGGGCGCGCATGCGGGTCGGGCTGCTTTTCGAATTGGCGATCCCTGCTCTTCCGCCGTCTGCGCGGTGCACTCAAGAGGCGCAGCGGAAAAAGCGAGACAAGCTGCGCGAACCGTCTTCTATAGAAGTCGAAAGTCTACTATATGAGACGATAGGCGCTCGCGGATGATCCGATCGGGCGCGGAGGCCGCTTAGCCATGCAGCCAAGTCCCGCATCGCCTATGATTTCCTCCACCGTCCGAACGACCAGGGCGAGATCGCTCGCCTTGCTGCTGCTGGCCGAAACATTGGCCATGGCGGCATGGTTCGCCTCCTCTGCCGCCGTCGCCGCAATCCGGCACGAGCAAGCCCTGGAGCCGTTGAGCGAGGTCTTGCTGACCAGTTCGGTGCAGGGCGGCTTCGTGCTCGGCACACTTGCCAGCAGCCTGCTCGGCCTCGCCGATCGCTACGATCCGCGCCGGCTCTTCGCGTTATCCGGGCTCGCTGCCGCCATGCTGACGATGCTCCTGACCGTCCTGCCGCCCGCGGGACCGGCCGCAATCATCCTGCGGATCGCGACGGGCGCCTGCATGGCCGGCATCTACCCGGTCGGAATGCGCATGGCCGCGACCTGGGCGAACAGGGATCTCGGCCTGCTCATCGGCCTGCTGGTCGGAGCGTTGGTGATCGGCTCGGCCAGCCCGCACCTGCTTGCCGCCTTCGACGGCATCGGCTGGCGCGACATCTATCTGGGTGCGGCCGCGTCGACGCTATGCGGCGCCGGCCTCATCCTGCTCGCCGGCCTCGGCCCCAATCTGGTGCAGAGCTCGCATATCGACCTGGGGCGGCTTGGCTGCGCCTGGCGCAACCAGGCGATCCGCCTCGCCAATGCCGGCTATTGCGGCCATATGTGGGAACTCTATGCGATGTGGGCCTGGCTCGGCGCCTTCCTGCAGCAGGTCATGGCGGAACGCGGGTCGCAGGCGGCGCATGGCACCGCGGAATTGCTGACCTTCGCCGCGGTGGCGGCCGGCGCAGTCGGAGCGTGGCTCGGCGGCTGGCTCGCCGACAGGATCGGGCGGACCTCCGTCACGATCGGGGCCATGGCGATCAGCGGCGGCTGCGCGCTGCTGATCGGCTGGCTGACGGCGGCTCCGATCCTGCTTGGCATCGTCGCGATCATCTGGGGAATGTCGGCCGTCGCCGATTCCGCCCAGTTCTCGGCAAGCGTCGCCGAATTGAGCGAGCCCGCCATGGTCGGCACGATGATCACAGCGCAAACCTGCGCCGGCTTCGTGGTGACGCTCGTCAGCATCCACCTGGTGCCGCCCCTCGCCGCATGTCTCGGCTGGAAGGCGGCCTTCGCGATGCTGGCGCTGGGACCGGCAGCCGGATGCTGGGCGATGTGGCGCCTGCGCCACCACCCGGATTCACGGAAGCTGGCGGCCGGGCGACGCTAAGGCGCCGGCCTAGGATGAGGCATACTGCGCGAGATTCCGCCTGATCCGCTCCACCGGGTCCTCGCCCGGCCCGGGCAGCGCGAACCCGGTTCCGGTGATCGTCTCGAAGGCGCGGATATAGACCTGCGAGGTCTGCTCGATGAGCTCGGCCGGGATCTCCGGGATCGGCTCGTTATAGGGATCGCAACGCGTCGCGACCCAGTTGCGCACGAAATCCTTGTCGAAGCTCTCGGGCTTCTCGCCCCCCGCGAAGCGTTCGGGATAGCTCTCGGCGAACCAGTAGCGGCTGCTGTCCGGCGTATGGATCTCGTCGGCGAGGATGATCCTGCCGCCGGCATCGACACCGAACTCGTATTTCGTGTCGGCCAGGATGAGGCCGCGCTCGCGTGCCATCGCCTGGCCGCGCGCGAAGAGCGCCAGTGCATAGTGCGATACCGTTTCCCACTGCTCCTTGCTCAGCAATCCCTGCGCCAGGATCTCGGCCGCCGTCAGCGGCTCGTCATGGCCGCCGTCGAACGCCTTGCTGGTCGGGGTGATGATCGCCTGCGGCAGGGCCTCGTTGTCGCGCAGCCCGTCCGGGAAGCGGGCGCCGTACATCTCGCGGGCGCCCTGCTTGTACATGGTCAGGATCGAGGTGCTGGTCGTGCCGGCGAGATAGCCGCGCACCACGATCTCGACCGGCAGGATCTCGAGCCGGCGACCGACGACGACATTCGGGTCGGGATATTCGAGCACATGGTTCGGGCAGATATCGGCGGTATTCTCGAACCAGAACCGGGCGGTCTGGGTCAGCACCTGCCCTTTGAGCGGGATGCAGGCGATGGCGCGGTCGAAGGCGCTGAGCCGGTCCGTCGAGATCAGGATGCGCCGCCCGTCCGGCAGGTCGTAATTCTCCCGGACCTTGCCGCGATAGTAGTTCGGCAACTCCGGGATGACGACTTCCTCGATGGCCTTGTATGCGGGCATGGCTCGGATCGCTTCGTTCTGATGGGACTCGTCTCTTAGCCGAGCGCGAAGGCCGGCACCATCGCGCAAGTTCGGATCGGCGCGATGCCGCGTGGGACGCGGCAATTTGCAACCCTCGCCAGCCCAATTTGGCATTGCAAATCGCCAGCGGATGGGCGGATGAGAAGCCGCTCTCCACCGCTGACCGTCACTGCAATGCCACCTTCTCCCTCGCCCCACCCCGCCTCGCTCCTGCGGAGGCTCGCTCCGACGCGGAAGCTGCGCGCCCTGGTCCGCACCAGCGAGCTCGGCCTCATCGCGGTCGCCGCGGGGATCGGGGTCCTGGCGGGTCTTGCGGTCACGGCGATGAGCAGCGCCCGCCCAATGGCTGCACCGGCTGATCTTCGCGCTGAACGAGGGCGAGAGGCTGAGCAGCAAGAGCGGCATCGATCCCTATACCGCGCTGCTGGCGCCGATCTGCGGCGGTGCGCTGCTTGGCCTGCTGCTGCTGATCGTAGCGCGCTGGCGCACCCGGGTCGCGGTCGACCCGATCGAGGCCAATGCGCTCCATGGCGGCCGGATGTCGCTGTCGGACAGCGTGCTGGTCGCGCTGCAGAACCTGATCTCGAACGGCTTTGGCGCCTCGGTCGGCCTGGAGGCCGGCTATACGCAGATCTCGGCCGGGCTGGCCTCGCGCATCGGCATCGCCTTCGAGACCCGCCGCAACGATATGCGCACCCTGGTCGGCTGCGGCGCCGCGGCCGCGATCGCAACCGCCTTCAACGCCCCGCTGGCGGGCGCCTTCTATGCCTTCGAGCTGATCATCGGCGCCTATTCGATCGCGACGCTGACGCCCGTCATCGTCGCGGCGCTGTGCGGCACGTTCACGGCCCGGCTGCTGGTCGGGAGCACCTTCCTGATCGAGGTCGGAGAGTTCGGCAACGTCGTCAACGCGGATTATGTCCCGGCGCTCGTGCTCGGCGTGCTCTGCGCCGGCTTCGGCATCCTGATCATGCAGGGCGTGACCCTGGTCGAGGCCGTTGCCCGGCGGCTGGTGAAGCCGGCGGCGCTGCGGCCGCTGCTCGGCGGCGCCGTGGTCGGCGGGCTCGCGCTGATCTCGCCCCAGATCCTCTCGGCTGGGCACGGCGCGCTGCATCTCAATCTCGGCGTCACCCTCGCCACGGGCAGCCTGATTGCGCTGATCGCGCTCAAATCGCTGGCTTCGGCGATCTCGATCGGCTCGGGCTTCCGCGGCGGCCTGTTCTTCGCCTCGCTCTTCCTGGGCACGCTGATCGGCAAGCTCTACGCGGCATTCGCGCCCGTGCTCTTCTCCGATGCGACGCTGACGCCGGTGATCTACGCCATCGTCGGCATGAGCTCGCTCGCGGTCGCGGTCATCGGCGGGCCGCTGACCATGACATTCCTTGCGCTCGAGCTGACCGGCGACTTCCCGATCACCGTGCTCGTGCTGGTGGCGGTGACCGCCTCCTCGCTGACGGTGCGCAAGACCTTCGGCTATTCCTTCGCGACCTGGCGCTTCCATCTCAGGGGCGAGAGCATCCGCAGCGCCCATGATATCGGCTGGATCCGCAACCTGACGGTCGGCCAGATGATGCGCCGCGATGTCCGCACCGTGCGCAGCGACACCAGCATCGCCGTCCTGCGCCGCGATTTCCCGCTCGGCTCGACGCAGCGCGTCGTGATCGTCGATCATGCCGATCGCTATGCCGGCATCGTGCTAGTGCCGGAGGCCTTCGACCTCACGCTGGACGAGGCGGCCGCGACGACCAGGCTCGACGATCTGCTGCGCTTCAAGGCGGCCATGCTGACCCCGGCGATGAACGCCAAGGAGGCCGCCGCCATCTTCGACAAGTCGGAGAGCGAGGCGCTCGTCGTGGTCGACGATCCGGTCAAGCGCAACGTCATCGGCCTGCTCACCGAAAGCCACACCCTGCGGCGCTACAGCGAAGAGCTCGACCGGCGCCAGCGCGAGGTCTCGGGCGCGATCTGACCGGCGCTGCGCAAGGAATCCTTCGCCATTCGGCCTATTCCCACCCCTCATGCCGCAAGAGGCTTGGACAGAGACGGGCGCGCCGCGCTAGCTTGGCTGCCTGACAACCCGTTTTCTGCGAAGTCGCCCCGACCCGTCCGAGGACATCATGCCTAAATCCGAACTCATCGCCGCGCTTGCCCCGGAGATCTCCGCGATCCGTCGCGATTTCCACCGCAATCCCGAGCTGCTCTACGACGTGCAGCGCACTGCCGGGATCGTCGCGGACAAGCTGAAGGAATGGGGCGTCGACGAGGTGATCACCGGTATCGGCCGCACCGGCGTCGTCGGCGTGATCAAGGGCAAGAAGCAGAATTCCGGCAAGGTCATCGGCCTGCGCGCCGACATGGACGCGCTGCCGATCCATGAGGAGACCAATCTCGAGCATCGCTCGACCGTGCCCGGCAAGATGCATGCGTGCGGCCATGACGGCCACACCGCGATGCTGCTCGGCGCCGCCAAGTATCTGGCCGAGACCCGCGATTTCGACGGCACCGCAATCATGATCTTCCAGCCGGCCGAAGAAGGCGGCGCCGGCGGCAAGGAGATGTGCAAGGACGGGCTGATGGAGCGATTCGGCGTGCAGGAGGTCTATGGCCTGCACAACATGCCGGGCCTGCCGGTCGGCAAATTCGCCATCCGCAAGGGGCCGATGATGGCGGCAGCCGATCGCTTCCTGATCAAGATCGAGGGCCGCGGCGGCCACGCCGCCAAGCCGAACGAGACCAACGACCCGCTGATCGCCTCCTGCCACCTGGTCACGGCGCTACAGACGATCGTCGCGCGCAATGCCGACCCGCTAGAATCCCTGGTGGTCTCGGTGACGCAGATCAAGGCCGGCGACACGTTCAACGTCATCCCGCAGCATGTCGAGATCAAGGGCACGGTGCGCACGCTCTCGCCGGAGATGCGCGACCTCGCCGAGAAGCGCTTCCGCGAGATCGTCGCCGGCTTCGCGCTCTCCTTCAACCTGCTCTGCGACCTCGCCTATGATCGCGGCTATCCGGTGACGTTCAACCATGCCGGCCAGACCGATTTCGTCACCAGTGCTGCCAAGAACGTCTTCGGCGCCGAGGCGATCGAGACCGAGATCCCGCCGACCATGGGCTCGGAGGATTTCTCCTACATGCTGGAGGAACGTCCCGGCGCCTATATCTTCATGGGCAATGGCGACTCGGCCGGGCTGCACCACCCGGCCTATGAGTTCGACGACAAGGCGATACCGGTCGGCGTGACCTATTGGGCGAGCCTGGTCGAGATCGCCATGCCGCAGCGCGCGGTCTGACAGCGAACGATCCATGGCGGATATCGATTGCCTGGTGATCGGGGCCGGCGTCGTCGGCCTCGCAGTGGCGCGGGCGCTGGCTCTGGCCGGCCGCGAGGTCGTCATCGCCGAAGCGGCCGAGGGCATCGGCACGCAGACCTCGGCGCGAAACAGCGAGGTCATCCATGCCGGCATCTATTATCCGCCGGGCTCGCTGAAGGCGCGGGTCTGCGTCGAGGGCCGCAAGCAACTCTATCGCTATCTCCAGGAGCGTGGCCTGCCGCACAAGGCCTGCGGCAAGCTGATCGTGGCGACCTCGGCAAGCCAGCGCCCGGTCCTGGAAGGCATCGCGGCGCGGGCGGCGGCCTCCGGCGTCGATACGCTGCGCTTCGTCGATACCGCCGAGGCGCGGGCGATGGAGCCCGAGGTCGCCTGCGAGCTTGCCCTGCTCTCCCCCGAGACCGGCGTCGTCGACAGCCATGCTTTCATGCTCTCGCTGCTCGGCGAATGCGAGGCGGCGGGCGGCTCGCTGGCGCTGCACACGCCGATTTCCGGCTGGCGCCGCGAGGCCGACGGGTTCAGCGTCGATTTCGGCGGCGACGATCCCGCGACCTACACGGTCAAGAGCATCATCAATTCAGCCGGCCATGGCGCGCCACGCCTGCTCGGCAAGCTCGACGGCTTCCCGGCCGAGCATGTTCCGAAGCAGTCCTTCGCCAAGGGCAATTATTTCTCGCTGCTGGGCAAGCAGCCCTTCACGCATCTGATCTACCCGGTGCCGGAGGCGGCAGGACTCGGCATCCACGCGACGATCGACATGGCCGGGCGGGTCAAGTTCGGGCCGGATGTCGAATGGGTCGAGGACGACCAGGACCTTGTCGTCGATCCTGCCCGGGCCGAGCGCTTCTATGCGGCGATCCGGACCTACTGGCCCGGCCTGAAGGACGGCGCGCTCGTCGCCGACTATGCCGGCATCCGGCCGAAGCTGCATGGTCCGACCGAGCCGATGCCGGATTTCCGCATCGACGGGCCGGCGGTGCATGGCGTGCCGGGACTGGTCAACCTGCTGGGGATCGAGAGCCCGGGGCTGACCTCGTCGCTGGCCATCGCAGAGCTGACGGTCGAGCAGTTGCGGTAGGCGCGCGCCGTCATGCTCGGCCTTGTGCCGAGCATCCACGTCTTGGGCAGCGCGCTGCATCGACGAAGACGTGGATGGTCGGGACAGGCCCGACCATGACGGAAAAAGGCTCGCCCTGCCCGGAAATGACGGCGTGTATCAGCCGCGCAGCGCCGTGACCTTCTCGCGCGCTTCCTTCGCGAGCTGGGTCACCTTCGCCCAGTTGCGCTCGGCGACAGCATCGGCCGGGACCAGCCAGGAGCCGCCGACGCAGATAACCTGTTTCAGCGCCAGGTAATCGCCGAGATTGCCGAGGCCAACGCCGCCGGTCGGGCAGAACCGCATTTGCGGGAACGGGCCCGACAGCGCCTTCAGCGTCGCCGTGCCGCCGGCCTGCTCGGCCGGGAAGAACTTGCAGGTCAGCCGTCCGGCGGCGACGGCGCGCATGCAATCGGACGCCGTGGCGACGCCGGGCAGCCAGGGCAGGTTGGCGGCGCGCATGGCGTTGTCGACGATCTCGCTGAAGCCGGGGCTGACCACCACCTTGGCGCCGGCCTGCTTGACGTCGGAGACCTGGCCCGGTGTCACCACCGTGCCGGCGACCGGCAGGATCTCGGACAGCTTATGGGCAATCGTCTCCAGCGCCGTCATCGCGGCCGGACGACGCAAGGTGATCTCGATCACGTCGATGCCGCCCGCCAGCAGCGCCTGCGCCAATGGCAGGGCGACCTCGGCATCATCGATGACCACGACCGGGACAACGCCGCAGGCACTGAGACGCGCGATTTCGGGTTCGGCTGACATGTGTTTCCTCCTGACCCGCTGCGCTTACGCCTTGGCCCAGTAAACGTCGAGCCCCTGCTGGCGGCGCAACAGGATGCCGACCGGATAGGCGGCCGGCAAATCCTGCGCCGCCTTCAGGGTCTCTTCCTTGTCCTCGCCCGCGATCAGCAGCGCCGCCCAGCCGGCCGATCTCAGCCTGGCGGGCGAAAGCGAGATGCGCGGCGGCAGTCCGGCCGGCTTTGCCGCCACGGCGTGGACCGCATCGCCCGCATTCGCAGCCGCGTCGTCGCCGGGAAAAAGCGAGGCGATATGCCCGTCCGCCCCCATGCCGCTGACGAGGACATCGATCGGCGGCAGGCGGGACAGCACGCCGTCGAGGCTGCGCGCCGCCGCTGCGAGATCATCGCCGGCATTGTGGAAGGAGACGAAGCCGGCGCCGCCCTCGCGCAGCGGGGCGAAGGCCTCGCGGATCATGCGCTCGTTCGAGGCCGGGTCGTTCGGCGCGACGAAACGCTCGTCGGTCGGCAGCACGGTGACCTTGTCCCAGGCGAGGGCACGCTCCCCCAAAGTCCCAAGGAAGCGCGCCGGCGTGTTGCCGCCGGGCACGGCAAGCAAGGCCGAGCCGCGCGCCGCGATCGCGGCCGAGAGCGCGACGGCCACGGCCTCGGCCAGCGCCTCCGAGGTATCGGCAAGGCTCTCGAAGCGATACCAGGCGACGGGTCCGGCAGCTGCGCTCATTCCAGCGGTTCCGGATCGGCCCAGGAGCGGCCCTCGCGCTCGATCAGGCCGATCGCCTGCGACGGGCCCCAGGAACCGGCGGCATAGCGATGCGGCTGCGGGTAATAATCCTGCCAGCCGGCGAGGATCGGGTCGATCCAGGTCCAGGCCTGCTCGACCTCGTCGCGGCGCATGAACAGGGTCTGGTCGCCACGAATGACGTCGGTGAGCAGGCGCTCATAGGCGTCGGGCGAGCGCACGCCGAAGGCCGTATCGTAGCGCAGATCGAGCTGGCGCGGCACGATCTTGAGCTTGCCGGAACCCGGCACCTTCATCATCAGCTGCAATTGCACGCCATCATCGGGCTGGAGCCGGATGACCAGGCGATTGGCGTTGAGCTGCTCGCAGCCCGGCGCGCCGCCGAAGATCGAATGCGGCACCGGCTTGAAGGTGACGGCGATCTCGGAATAGCGCTGCGCCATGCGCTTGCCGGTGCGCAGATAGATCGGGACGCCGGCCCAGCGCCAGGTCTCGAGCTCGCAGCGGATCGCGACGAAGGTTTCGGTATTGCTGAGCTGGCCGAGCTCATCGGTATAACCCTTGACGCGCGCGCCCTCGGCGACGCCGGGCCCGTACTGACCGCGCACGGTGTAACGCTGCACATCGGGCCCGACGATCGGACGCAGCGCCTTCAGCACCCTCACCTTCTCGTCGCGCACGGCATCGGCCTCGAGCAGGTTCGGCGGCTCGATGGCGAAGAGGCAAAGCAGCTGCAGCACATGGTTCTGGACCATGTCGCGCAGATGGCCGGCCTTGTCGTAATAGCCGGCGCGGGATTCGAGGCCGACGGTCTCCGCCACCGTGATCTGGACATTATCGATGTCGCGGCTCGACCAGGAGCGCTCGAACAAGGTGTTGGCGAAGCGCAGGACCAAGAGGTTCTGCACCGTTTCCTTGCCGAGATAATGGTCGATCCGGTAGGTGCGGCTTTCCGGCAGGATCTTCGCCACCGCATCGTTGATGGCGCGGGCCGAGGCGAGGTCGCGGCCGAGCGGCTTCTCCAGGATGACGCGCGAGGTCGGCGTCAGGATCTCGGCCTTGGCGAGATTCTCGCAGATCGGGATGAAGAGGTCCGGCGGGGTCGAGAGATAGAAGGAGCGGACGCGCTCGGACTCGCCCAGGGCCGCCTTCAGCGCCGGATAGGTCTCGGGCTTCAGCGCATCCATCTGCACCATGGTGAGCCGGCGCAGGAAAGCCTCGATTCGATCGGCAGGAAGGCCGGAGCTCGCGAGCTTCTTGGCGATCTCGCCCGGCAGGCCCTCGACATCCTCGGTCTTGCGGACGATGCCGAGGATACGGCTTTCCTCCGGCAGCACGCCCTCCTCGTTGCGCTGCGCCAGCGCCGGGAAGAGCTTGCGCAAGGCAAGGTCGCCGCCGGCGCCGAAGATCACCAGGTCGAAGGGCGGGACCGGCGTGCGCTCCGGCGAGGCTTCCAGCTTCAAAACGCGGTCAGCGATGGCGTCCATGGCGATGGCCTCCGTGGCGAGAACCGGCTCACGTTAGCCGGCCGCTACGACGAGACTTAGACGGTTTCGCAGGCGCACCCAAGCGACGATAGCGCGCAGCCGTCTTGCTCAGGCGTGACGCCGGAAGCCCTCGCTCGCCGTCAGCAATTGCTGGGCATAGGCGGTCTGCGGCGCGCGCGCAGCCAATGTCGCCGCGCTCATCTCCTCGACGCCGCGGCCGAATTGCATGACCAGCAGACGCTCGCACATATGGGCGACGACCGCGAGATCATGGCTGACGAGAATGTAGGTGAGCTTGCGCTCGTGCCGCAGGGCCTGGAGCAGGTTCAGCACCTCGGCCTGGATGGAGACGTCGAGCGCCGAAGTCGGCTCGTCCAGCAGCAGGATGGTCGGCTCCAGCACGAGGGCGCGGGCAATCGCGACGCGCTGGCGCTGGCCGCCCGAGAGCTGGTGCGGATAGCGGAAGCGGAACGAGGTCGGCAGGCCGACATCGGTCATGGCCCGGCCGATCCGCGCCTCGGCATCGCGAATGCCGTGGATCGCGAGCGGCTCGGCCAGGGCGTCGTCGACCGTCTTCTTCGGATGCAGCGAGCCGTACGGGTCCTGGAAGACCATCTGCACGGCGCGATAGAAGGCTCTGTCGCGGATCTTGGGCTGGCTCTTGCCGAGGATTTTTGCCTCGCCGCTCCACTCGCGGTTCAGGCCGGCGAGGACGCGCAGCACGGTCGACTTGCCGGAGCCGGATTCGCCGACGATGCCGTAGCTCTCGCCGGCCGCGACGTCGAAGGAAAGGTCCTTCACGACATGGGAGTCGCCGAAGGAGACGTTGAGCTTCTCGACGGAGATGGCGGGTTGCGCGCTCATGCCAGCCATGCCGGGTCGCGGTTCAAGGTGGCGAGCTTCGCCTTGGGATGGTCGAGATCGGGCAGGCAGCCGAGCAGGCCGCGCGTGTAGGGGTGCTGGGCCTGCTCCAGCTCGCTCGCCTGCAGCGTCTCCATCACCTTGCCGCCATACATGACGATGACCCGGTCGCAGAAGGACTTCACCAGATGCAGGTCGTGGCTGATGAAGATCAGGCCCATGCCGCGGCTGGTGACGAGGTCGTCGAGGATCTTCAGGACCTGGAGCTGCACGGTGACGTCGAGCGCCGAGGTCGGCTCGTCGGCGATCAGGATATCGGGCTCGGCGATCAGCATCATCGCGATCATGACGCGCTGGCCCATGCCGCCCGAGACCTCGTGCGGGTAGAGAGCGTAGACGCGCGCGGGCTCGCGGATCTGCACCGCCTCGAGCATGGCGAGGCTGCGCTCCCTCGCCTCGCGCGAGCTCGCCTTGTGATGGACGCGATAGGCCTCGGCGATCTGCTCTCCCACGGTCTGGACCGGGTTGAGCGAAAATTTCGGGTCCTGCATCACCATCGAGATATGGCGGCCGCGCAGCTTGCGGCGCGTCCGCCTGTCCATCGTGAGCAGGTCCTGGCCGCGATAGACCATGCGGTCGGCCAGGACCTCGCCGGGATGCGGGATCAGGTCGAGGATGGCGCGGCCGGTCATAGACTTGCCGGAGCCGGACTCGCCGACGATGCCGAGCCGCTCGCGGCCGAGCGTAAAGGAGAGGCCGCGCACGGCGCGCACGATGCCGGTCGGCGTGTGGAAATTGACCCGCAGATTGTCGAGTTCGAGAAGCGGCTGCTCGAGGGGCGTGTCGGGAGCGCGCATCATCTCACCTCGCATCCATGACGTCGCGCAGCCCGTCGCCGAGCAGGTTGAAGCCGAGCGCGACGATGCAGATGGCGATGCCGGGGAAGGTCGCGACCCACCATTGATCGAAGATCTGCTCGCGGCCGGTCGAGATCATCGCGCCCCATTCCGGGATCGGCGGCTGGGCGCCGAGGCCGAGGAAGCCGAGCCCGGCGGCGGTCAGGATGATGCCGGCCATGTCGAGCGTGGTGCGCACGATCAGCGAGGGCAGGCACATCGGCACGACATGCCGGAGCACGACGCGCCATTGCGAGGCGCCCTGCAGCCGCACGGCCGAAATATAGTCCTGGTTGCGGATGATCAGCGTCTCCGCGCGGGCGACGCGGGCATAGGGCGGCCAGGCGGTGAAGGCGATGGCGATGACGGCGTTCTCCAGCCCGGGGCCGAGCGCCGCGACGAAGGCGAGCGCCAGCACCAGGCGCGGGAAGGCGAGGAAGACGTCGGTGATGCGCATCAGCACGCGGTCGACCCAGCCGCCGAGATAGCCGGAGGCCGCGCCGATCAGCAGGCCGAGCGGGCCGACCGTGACGACCACGAGCAGCACGATGACTAGCGTGACGCGAGCGCCGTAGACGATGCGGCTGTAGATGTCGCGGCCGAGCGAGTCCGTGCCGAACCAATGCGCGGCCGAGGGCGGCAGCAGCCGGCCGTCGAGATTCTGGGTCAGCGGGTTATGTGTCGCGATCAGCGGCGCGAAGGCGGCGATCAGCAGCAACGCGACGACGATGACGAGGCCGATGACGGCGAGCGGATTGCGCCGGAAGGCGAGCCATTGCCGGTAGAACTGGCCGAGCCTGGCCTGCCGGCGCGAGGCCGGGGAATCGGTGATGAGATAGTCGGTCCAGGAGCTCATCGCCTCACCTCGCCCTCGGATCGGCCAGCCGGGCGAAGATGTCCGACAGCAGGTTGACGCCGATGAAGACCGCGCCGATCACCAGGGTGCCGCCGAGCACGGCGTTCATGTCGGCGTTGAGCAGGGCATTGGTGATGTAGCGGCCAAGGCCGGGCCAGGCGAAGATCGTCTCGGTCAGCACCGAGCCTTCGAGCAGATGCGCATAGGAGAGCGCGATCACGGTGACCAGCGGCACGACGGCGTTGCGCAGGGCGTGGTGCCAGATCACGCGCGCCTCCGACATGCCCTTCACGCGGGCGGCGATGACATATTGCTGCTGCAGCTCGGTGATCATGAAGCTGCGGGTCATGCGGCTGACATAGGCGAGGCTGAAGAGACCGAGCACGGCAGAGGGCAGGATGAGATGGGAGAAGCCGTCCCAGAAGGCCTCCCACTCGCCCTGCATGGCGGCGTCGATCAGCAGCACGCCCGTCACCGGCGTGACGAAATCCTGCCAGGCGACGCCGATGCGTCCGGGGCCGCCGACCCAGCCGAGCTTGGCATAGAACAGCAGCAGGCCCATCAGGCCGAGCCAGAAGACCGGGATCGAATAGCCGAACAGGCCGATGACGCGGGCGATCTGGTCCGGCCAGCGGCCCTGGTTGACGGCGGCGAGCACGCCGAGCGGGATGCCGAGCGAGACGCCGATCAGGGTGCCGAGCGTGGCGAGCTCCAGCGTCGCCGGGAAGACGCGCTTGATGTCCTCGGTCACGAGCTGCGCCGTCAGCACGGAGGTGCCGAGATCGCCGCTGAAGACCTTGCCGATATAGATGGCGAATTGCTGCCAGAGCGGTTTGTCGAGCCCGAGATCGAGCCGCGCCTTCTCATAGACATCGGGCCTGGCATTGTCGCCGACGACGGCGAGGACCGGATCGATCGGGATGACGCGCGCGATCAGGAAGGTCACGAGCAGCAGGCCGAACATGGTGATGGCGACGGTCGAGAGCTCGCGCCCCGCGATCCGGCCCCAGCGGACCGATCGGCCCGCCCATTTCTCACGCAATGAGGCCATTCAACAGTCCACCAGCAACAGAGAAAGCCGCCGCAACCTGACGGAGGCTGCGGCGGGGCACGGGAGCCGGAGGCTCAGTTCTTGGCGATCGGCGCGTAGAAGTTGGTGTCGGAGCTCGGCCCGATCGCCCAGCCGCTGACGCCCTTGCGGTCGGCGGAGACCTCGATCTGCTGGAACATGATGACGAAGGGCGAGACCTTCTGGTGCTCGCGCTGCAGGCCCTCATATTCGGCCTTGCGCTTGTCGGCGCTGGTCTCCAGCACCGCGGCCTGGGTGATCTTGGTCATGGCCGGGATGTCCCAGGCATTGCGCCAGGCCAGAGTCTTCGACTTCGCCTCCTCGCCATTATCCTCGTTGATGGCGAAGGTCTCGGCATTGGTGTGCGGGTCGAGATAATCCGGGCCCCACTGGCCGATATAGATGTCGTGGGTGCGGGCGCGGTACTTGGTCAGGGTCTGCTTGCCGTCGCCGGGGATCAGCTCGAGCTTGACGCCGGCCTGGGCCCAGTTCGACTGGATCGCCTGCGCGATATCGGTGATCGGATTGACCGAGCGGGTGTCCATCGTGACGGTGAAGCCGTTCGGCAGGCCGGCCTTGGCGAGCAGTTCCTTGGCCTTGGCGGGATCGAACTTGTAGGGCTTGTCGTCGATGGCGCCGAGGAAGCCCTTGGGCAGGAAGGATTCGTGGCCCTTGTAAGTGCCCTCGACGATGTTGCGCTCGATCGAGTCGTAATCGACCAGGTATTTCAGCGCCTCGCGAACCTCGGGCTTGGCGAGGTTCGGGTTCTTCTGGTTCAGGCCGAGATAGAGGATGTAGCCCTTGTCGCCCTGGACGATCTCGATGTTGGCGTTCGTCTTGACCGCGGCGAGCTGGTCCTTGGAGAGGTTGCGGGCGATGTCGACATCGCCCTTCTCCAGCAGCAGGCGCTGCGAGGCCGGCTCGGCGACATGGCGGACGATGACGCGCTTGTTCTTCGGCGCGCCCTTGTACCAGGCCTCGTTGGCCTCCAGCGCATATTGCTCGTTCGGACGATAGGCGCGGACCTTGTAGGCGCCCGAGCCGGCCGAGTTCAGCTTGAGCCAGGCATTGCCGAAATCGCCATCCTTCTCATTGGCCTTGACCAGCTTCGAGTCGACGATCGAGGCGACGCCGGAGGTCAGGCAGTTGA
Organism: Allobosea sp. BK604; assembly: GCF_004341515.1. Classification (GTDB taxonomy): domain Bacteria; phylum Pseudomonadota; class Alphaproteobacteria; order Rhizobiales; family Beijerinckiaceae; genus Allobosea. Next base: position 66,113 of record NZ_SLZF01000013.1, on the reverse strand, counting down.
GGAAGAAGGTCGGCGCGTAAGGCTTGGAGACCGTGACGACCAGCGTGGTGTCGTCGGTCGCCTTCACCTTCTCCAGCACATTGTCCTTGGTGAAGCCGAACTGGGCGAGGATGAAGCCCGGCGACTTGTTGAGCGTGACGGCGCGCTGGAAGGAATAGACCACATCGGCGGCGGTCAGCGGATTGCCGGAATGGAACTTGACGCCGGGGCGCAGCTTGAAGGTGTAGGTCAGGTTGTCGGGGCTGACGGTCCAGCTCTGGGCGAGTTCGCCGACCAGCGCGTTGTTGTTCTTCAGGTCGACGCCCATCAGCTTGTCGTAGACATTGGCGCCGACCTCGACGCCGGAGAACTCGAAGGCCTCGGCCGGATCGAGCGAGATGATGTCGTCGATCTGCTTGGCCATCACGATGGTGTCCTTCGGCGTCTGGGCCAGGACAGGCGTCGTCATCAGGGCGGCAAAAGCGGAGGCTGCGAGCAGTTTCGCTACGTGACGCATGAAATTCCCCATTGTTCGTTGTGTGGGCGTCCAGCGCCCATTGCTGGCAATCTGGAACCAGATCGCGATTGATGTCCAGCGTATCACTCAACCGACGCGAGCCGGGAAGGGCCTGATCGCCCAGTTCACAGGCATCGCTGCCCATTGCCTATGCAATATCGCACGAGGGCCGGCTTTGCGGCCCGTCGCTGCATCGCTATCGTGATGGCATCCGGTCTCGCGAACCAAGCAGGTGCCTGCCCTTGGCCATCATCGCCGCGCTGAACCACCTCACCCATTATCGCTATGACCGGCCGGTCACGCTCGGGCCGCAGATCATCCGCCTGAGGCCGGCGCCGCATTGCCGGGCGGCGATCAAAAGCTACTCGCTCAAGGTCTCGCCCGAGCAGCATTTCGTGAACTGGCAGCAGGATCCGAGCGGCAACTGGCTGGCACGCTTCGTCTTTCCCGAGCCGGTGAGCGAGTTCCGCATCGAGGTCGATCTCGTCACCGAGCTGTCGGTGATCAACCCGTTCGACTTCTTCGTCGAGACCGATGCCGAGAGCTTCCCTTTCGCCTATCCCGAGGAGCTCCGGGCCGAGCTCGCGCCCTATCTCGTCACCGAGCCGGCCGGGCCGCTCCTGACCGAGTTCATGGCGACGATTCCGCGCGAGCAGACCAACACGGTCAATTTCATCGTCGATCTCAATGCCAGGCTGCAGGGCATGATCGCCTATGGCATCCGCATGGAGCCCGGCGTGCAGGAGCCGGACCAGACATTGCAGCTCAAGTCCGGCTCCTGCCGCGACACGAGCTGGCTGCTCGTCCAGATCCTGCGCCGGCTCGGCCTCGCCGCCCGCTTCGTCTCCGGCTACCTGATCCAGATGAAGGCCGATATCGACCCGCTCGAAGGGCCGCGCGGCACCGACAAGGATTTCACCGACCTGCATGCCTGGGCCGAGGCCTATATCCCCGGCGCCGGCTGGATCGGCCTCGACCCGACCTCGGGCCTGCTGACCGGCGAGGGCCATCTGCCGCTGGCGGCGACGCCGCATTACCGCTCGGCCGCCCCGGTCAGCGGCATGGCGAGCTACGCCGAGACCACGTTCGAGTTTTCGATGAGCGTCGCGCGCGTGCATGAAGTGCCGCGCATCACCCTGCCCTTCTCCGACGAATCCTGGCAGCGCCTCGATGCGCTCGGCGAAAAGGTCGATGCCGACCTTCAGGCGCAGGATGTCCGCCTGACCATGGGCGGCGAGCCGACCTTCGTCTCGGTCGACGATCAGTCCGGCGACGAGTGGAACACGGCCGCCGTCGGCCCGACCAAGCGCCAGCGCGCCGACGAGCTGATCCGCAAGCTGCGCGGCCGCTTCGCCCCAGGCGGCATGCTGCATTACGGCCAGGGCAAGTGGTATCCGGGCGAAAGCCTGCCGCGCTGGGCCTTCGCGCTCTACTGGCGCGAGGATGGCGAACCGATCTGGAAGAATGCCGAGCTGATCGCGCGCGAGCCCGGCGCCAGAACCGGCGGCGACCGCGAATTGGAGGCCGCAATCTCGGCGCGCGAGGCCGAGACGCTCGCTGCCGGGCTGTCGCAGGCGCTCGGTCTCGGTGCCGACTACGTGCTGCCGGCCTATGAGGATACCGGCCATTGGCTGCTGAAGGAGGCGCAGCTTCCCGATAATGTCGACCCGCTCGACCCGCGTCTCGCCGACCCTGAGGAGCGGGCGCGCATGGCGCAGGTCTTCCAGCTCGGGCTCGGCAAGCCGCGCGGCTACGTCATTCCCGTGCAGCGCTGGCAGGGCGAGGCCGGCGACCGGCGCTGGCGCTCGGAGAAATGGCGGCTCCGGCGCGGCAAGCTCTTCCTGGTGCCTGGCGATTCACCGGTCGGCTATCGCCTGCCGCTGGGCTCGCTGCCGGTCGTGCCCGAAGCCGAGTATCCGCATATCCATCCGCAGGATCCGATGGAACCGCGCGGATCGCTCGCGGCTCCCGGCTTCCTGTCGGCGCCAGGCCAGTTCGACGAGCCGCCTTACGGCGCGCCGATGCAGATGTCGCATGCAAGCGAGCCGCAGCCCGCCTCGAATGCGCAGGAACGCGTCGAGCAGGAGATCGGCCGCGAGCATGTCCGCACCGCGCTCAGCATCGAGGTGCGCGACAATATCCTCTGTGTCTTCCTGCCGCCGGTCGAGCGGCTGGAGGATTATCTCGACCTGATCGCCAGCATCGAGGCGGTGGCCGAACGCGAGGGCCAGGCTGTCCATATCGAGGGCTATGCGCCGCCGCACGACCCGCGGCTGAACGTCATCAAGGTGACGCCCGATCCCGGCGTGATCGAGGTCAATATCCACCCGGCCAAGAGCTGGCCCGAGGCGGTCGCGATCACGCGCGGCGTCTACGAGGAGGCGCGGCAGGCCAGGCTCTGCGCCGAGAAGTTCATGGTCGACGGCCGCCATACCGGCACGGGCGGCGGCAACCATGTCGTGCTCGGCGGCGTGACACCGCCGGACAGCCCGTTCCTGCGCCGCCCGGACCTGCTGAAAAGCATCATCCTCTACTGGCAGCGCCACCCTTCCCTGTCCTACCTGTTCTCGGGGCTTTTCATCGGCCCGACCAGCCAGGCGCCGCGTGTCGACGAAGCCCGGCACGACCAGCTCTACGAGCTGGAGATCGCGCTTGCCATGGTCCCGAAACCGGGCGAGCCGGCGATTCCGCTCTGGCTGGTCGACCGGCTGTTCCGCAACCTCCTGGTCGACGTCTCCGGCAACACGCACCGCACCGAGATCTGCATCGACAAGCTCTACTCGCCGGACGGTCCGACCGGGCGGCTCGGGCTGATCGAGTTCCGCTCCTTCGAGATGCCGCCGGATGCGCGCATGTCGCTGGCACAGCAGCTCCTGGTGCGGGCGCTGATCGCCTGGTTCTGGCGCGAACCGCAGGAGGGCAAGCTGGTGCGCTGGGGCACGAGCCTGCACGATCGGTTCATGCTTCCGGAGATGGTCTGGCAGGATTTTCGCGAGGTTCTCGCCGACCTGGCGCAGGCCGGATACGCCTTCGATCCGGTCTGGTTCGAGGCGCAGCAGGAGTTCCGCTTCCCGTTCTACGGCAAGGTCAGCCATGGCGGCGTCGAGCTGGAGCTCAGGCAGGCGCTCGAGCCCTGGCATGTGATGGGCGAGCAGGGCGCGATCGGCGGCACGGTGCGCTATGTCGATTCCTCGGTGGAGCGGCTGCAGGTCAAGGCGACCGGCCTCGTGCCCGGACGCCATGTCGTGACCTGCAATGGCCGGCGCCTGCCGCTGACGGCGGTGAATGGCGGAGGCGAGGCGATCGCCGGCGTGCGCTTCAAGGCCTGGCAGCCGGCCTCGGGCCTGCATCCGACGATTCCCGTGCATGCGCCGCTGACCTTCGACATCGTCGACAGCTGGAGCGGGCGCTCGCTCGGCGGCTGCGTCTACCATGTCGCCCATCCCGGCGGGCGCAATTATGAGACACCGCCGGTGAATTCCTACGAAGCGGAGGCACGCCGTCTCGCCCGTTTCGAATCGATCGGCCATACTCCCGGACCCATGGCGATTCCGGCCGACGAGCGCAGTCCGGAGTTTCCGCTGACACTCGATTTGCGCCGGCCCTAGAGCCCGATCACATCACGTCGAAACGACCTGATGTGTGAATCGGTCTCTCAACCAAGAGTTCGAGCATGATGTCGCCCGAAAGCCGCTTTGCCCTTTCCGGCATCATGCTCGCAGGAGTGTAGCCGCGAGCCATGGCTGCCCAGGGCCGAACCTCCTCGACGCGCGTGAAAACGGAGCGGCGCAGCGCTCTGCTGGCGGAGTACCGTCCGCTGCCGGGCGCGTTCGACGAGTTCATGGCGGCGGACGGCAAGGTGCGGCCGCATTGGGAGCCGTTCCTGGCCGAGTGGAGCGCGCTCTCGCATGATGAGCTCCACCATCGCTTCGGCCTCGCCGACCGGCATGTGCGCGATACCGGCGTATCCTACCGGGTCCATGGCGATCACGACGAGCACGACCCGCTTGCCGGCGAGCGTTCCTGGCCGCTGAACCATGTGCCGCTCGTCCTCACCGGCGCCGAATGGCAGACCATCGCTTCAGGCGTGGCCCAGCGCGCGCAGCTCCTCGCCTCGGTGCTGGACGATGTCTACGGGCCGGGCGAAAGCATCGCCAAGGGCCTGCTCCCGGCCGCCGTCATCACCGGCAGCCCGGATTACTTGAGGCCGCTGCACGGCAGCACGAATGGCGGCAGCCTGCAGCTCTACGCCGCCGATCTCGGCCGCGGCCCGGACGGGCGCTGGTGGGTGCTCGGCGACCGCACGCAGGCGCCGTCCGGCGCGGGCTACGCGCTGGAGAACCGGCTGGCGCTGACCCGCGCCTTCCCGGACCTGTTCCGGACGATGAATATCGAACGGCTCGCCAGCTTCTTCCAGGGCTTTCGCGCCGGGCTCGTCGCCAGCGCACGGCGGATCGAGCCACGCATCTGCCTGCTGACGCCCGGCCCGCTGAACGAGAGCTATTTCGAGCAGGCCTATCTCGCCCGCTATCTCGGCTTCCTGCTGGTCGAGGGCGGCGACCTCCTGATGCGCGACGGGCGCGTGCATGTGCGCACCATCGCCGGACTGAAGCGGGCCGACGTGATCTGGCGGCGCATCGACGGCGATTTCGCCGATCCGCTCGAGCTCAATGCTGCGTCCGCGCTGGGCGTGGCCGGCCTCGTCCATGCGGTCAGGCGCGGCAATGTCCATATCGCCAACGGGCTCGGTTCCGGCGCAGTCGAGGCCCGTGCCCTGATGAGCTTCCTGCCGGTGCTGGCGCGGCAACTGCTCGGCGAAGAGCTGATCCTGCCGAATGTCGCGACCTGGTGGTGCGGCCAGCCGCGCGAGCGCGATCTCGTGCTCGACCGGCTGGACGAGATGACCATCGCCTCGGCCTTCCGGGCCTCCGGCGAAGGGTTGGATTCGGGCTCTATCCTGGCCGGCGAACTCCCCTCGGACCAGCGCGAGGCGCTGCGCGCGCGCATCGCGGCGCGCGGACAGGACTATGTCGGCCAGGAGGTCGTGCGGCTCTCGACCATGCCGGTCTTCCAGAACGGGCGTCTCCACCCGCGCCCCGTGACCCTGCGCGTCTTTGCCGCCGCCACGCCGGAGGGCTGGCGCGTGATGCCCGGCGGTTTCTGCCGCATCTCCGAGCAGCCCGACGCCCGCGCCGTGACGATGCGCAGCGGCGTGCGCTCGAGCGATGTCTGGGTGACGTCCGAGGGACCGGTCGAACAGGTGACGCTGCTGCCCAGCGCCGACCGCGTCGCGATCAAGCGCATCATCGGCGTGCTGCCGAGCCGGGCTGCCGACAACCTGTTCTGGATGGGGCGCTATCTCGAGCGCACCGAGGCGACGCTGCGGCTGGTCCGGGCCCTGCTCGGCCGGCTGATCGATGCCGAGGACGCTTCGCCTGGACGCGCCGATACGCTGCGCCGCCTCGCCAATCTGCTGGTCGCCTGGGGCGCCGCGCCCGGCGGCAAGGGCCAGAAGCCGAACGGACAGGCGCTCGCCGCCCTGCATGATGCCAACCAGTACGGTTCGGCGCTGGCCTCGATCCGCGAGGCGCGACGCACCGCCTCGGTCATCCGCGAGCGCCTGTCGGTCGATGCCTGGCGGCTCTTCGGCGACCTGCAACGGCAATTGACGCTGGATGCGCGGCACATGCGCAGCGAAGGCGAGGCCTTCGAGGTGGCAGACAGAGCCTTGAAGACGCTCGCGGCCTTCTCCGGCCTCAGCCAGGAGAACATGGTGCGCGGCGCCGGCTGGCGCTTCCTCGATATCGGCCGGCGGATCGAGCGCGGCATCGCGACCTGCCGCGTCGCCCGGCACTTTTCCGAGACCGACGCGCCCAGCGACAGCCTCGACGCCTTGCTCGATCTCACCGACTCGCAGATCACCTATCGCTCGCGCTACCTGCTCGGGCCGGCGCTGCAGCCGGTTCTCGATCTCGTCATGCTCGACCCCTACAATCCGCGTTCGGTCGCCTTCCAGATCGAGCGGCTCGATGCCGAGATCGCGGCGCTGCCGACCCTGAACGAAGACGGCATGCTGGAAGCGCCCCGCCGGCTGGCGCTGAAGCTCGCCGCCGAATGCCGCACCGCCGAAGCGGGACGGCTCGACAAGACCAGCATCCTGCTCTTCGAGCAGCTGTTGATGGGCGTCTCCAGCGCCGTCGCCGACCGCTACTTCCTGCAGAATGACGAGCCTGAAGGCTCGCGGCTGACGGGCATCGCGTGATCTACAACGTCCGCCACGTCACGACCTACGCCTATGGCCGGCCCGTGCCGTTCGCGCGCTGCATCCTGCGGCTGCTGCCGCGCGACGGCATCGGCCAGATCGTGCATAAGCGCGACCTCGTGATCACGCCGCGCCCGGCCGAGCGCATCGACGCGGTCTGCTTCTTCGGCAATCATGTGACGACGGCGACGATCGCCAAGCCGCACAAGGAACTCAGGCTCGACATGCGGGCGCGGGTCGAGATCAACCGGCCGGCCGCGCCCTTCCCCGGCCTGACCCGGGCCTGGGAAGAGGTCGGCGCATTGGCGCTGTCATCCTCCAGCCTCGCCCCGGATTCTCCTGCCCATCATCTCTATCCGAGCCGGCTGGTGCCGCCGGTGGCGGAAGTGGTCGACTATGCTCGCAAGAGCTTCACACCGCGCCGGCCGGTGCTCGAAGCGGCGAGCGAGCTGATGGCCCGCATCCGCAAGGAATTCACCTATGATCCCGAGGCGACCGAAGTCTCGACGCCGCTGGCCGAGGCCTTCAGCGAGCGCCACGGCGTCTGCCAGGATTTCGCGCATATCATGATCGCCGGGCTGCGGGGGCTGGGCCTGCCCGCCGCCTATGTCAGCGGCTATATCCGCACCATTCCGCCGCCAGGCCAGCAGCGCCTCGAAGGCTCCGATGCCAGCCATGCCTGGGTCTCGCTCTGGTGCGGGCCGGAGACCGGCTGGATCGGCCTCGACCCGACCAATGATCTCGTCGTCGCCGACGACCATATCGTCACCGCGATCGGGCGCGATTATGCCGACGTCGCCCCGCTCGACGGCGTGGTGATCGGACCCGGCTCGCAGCGGGTCGGCGTCGCAGTCGACGTCATTCCGGTCACATGAGCCGATATCCCGCCATACGCGGGCTGCTGTTCGACAAGGACGGCACCCTGCTCGACTATGCGGCGAGCTGGCCGCCGATCAATCGCGAGGCGGGGCTGCTGGCGGCCAAGGGCGACGCAGCCCTCGCCGCCGAGTTGCTGCGCGTTGCCGGTGGCGACCCCGTGACGGGGTTTGCGCTGGGCGACTGCCTGCTCGCCGTCGGCAACACACAGGAGCTCGCCGAAGCCTGGTGCGACGCCGGCAGCCCGTTCGTGCTCGCGGACCTCATATTCGCGCTGGATGCCCTGTTTCAGGGGTCGATCGCGCGCATGGTGCCGGTCTGCCCTCTCGACGATCTCTTCACGCGGCTGCGGGGCGCCGGCTTCACGCTCGGCATCGCCTCGAGCGACAGCATCGCGTCGGTGACGGCGACCGCCGCGCATTTCGGCATCGCCGACACGCTCGCCTTCATGACCGGGTACGATTCCGGCCATGGCGCCAAGCCTGCCGCCGGAATGGCGCTGGCCTTCTGCGCCGCGACCGGGCTGGAACCGGCAGAGATCGCCATGATCGGCGACAGCCGCCACGACATGGAGATGGGCCGCGCCGCCGGCGCCGGGCTGCGCATCGGCGTGCTGACCGGGGCGGGCACGCGCGAGACGCTGGAGCCGGTCAGCGATTTCTGCCTCGACAGCATCATCGAGCTGGAGACGACCCTTTCCCGGAACTAGTTGCTGTGGCAACTTGCCGGCAAGAAGAACGAGCTTGCCGGGGGATCGGTGCGCACGCAGGTCGCCATTATCGGCTCAGGGCCGGCCGGGCTGCTGCTCGGACAATTGCTGCACGGGGCCGGCATCGATGCCGTCATCCTGGAGCGCCAGAGCAGGGATTATGTGCTCTCGCGCATCCGCGCCGGCGTATTGGAGGACGGGACCGTCCGGCTGCTGGACGCGGTCGGCGCCGGCGCCCGGCTGCATGCCGAGGGGCTGCCGCATGACGGCTTCGAGCTGCTCTTCGGCGGCCGGCGGCACCGGATCGACCTGCAGCGGCTGACCGGACGGCGTGTCACCATCTACGGCCAGACCGAGATGACGCGGGACCTGATGGACCTGCGTGCCTCGGAAGGTGCAGCCACTGTCTTCGAGGCCAAGGACGTCGCGCTGCATGATTTCGATGGCAGCAAGCCCTCCGTCACCTTCACCAAGGACGGCGTCGCGCAGCGGCTCGATTGCGAGTTCATCGCTGGCTGCGACGGCTATCACGGCATCTCCCGCGCCAGCGTGCCGGGATCCGCGATGCAGATCTTTGAGCGCGGCTATCCATTCGGCTGGCTCGGCATCCTGGCGGATGTCCCGCCGGTCTCGCATGAGCTGATCTATGCCGGCGAGGAGCGCGGCTTCGCGCTGTGCTCGATGCGTTCGCAAAGCCGCAGCCGGTACTATGTCCAATGCGCGGCCGATGAGGATATCGCGAACTGGCCGGACGAGCGCTTCTGGGACGAGTTGCGCCTCAGGCTCGACCCGGCGACGGCGGAAGCGCTGGTCACCGGCCCCTCGATCGAGAAGTCGATCGCGCCGCTACGCTCCTTCGTGGCCGAGCCGATGCGCTTCGGCCGGCTGTTCCTGGCCGGCGATGCCGCCCATATCGTGCCGCCGACGGGGGCCAAGGGTCTCAACCTCGCCGCCAGCGACGTGCATTACCTGTCGCAGGCGCTGATCGACTATTTCGGCGAGCGCTCTTCAGCGGGGATCGATGCCTATTCCGCGAAGGCGCTCGCGCGGGTCTGGAAGGCCGAGCGCTTCTCCTGGTGGCTGACCTCACTGATGCATCATTTCCCGCAGGACAGCGCCTTCGGGCGGCGCATCCAGCGGGCCGAACTCGATTATCTCGCCGGTTCCGACCACGCCATGGCGGCGCTGGCGGAGAATTATGTCGGGTTGCCGTACTAGATCATCGGACCAGATATCGTATCCGGCCCGATGATCTAGCTCCTTGTTGCGCATCGGCTTTTCCCGAAAACCGCGATCCACTTGCGGGCCGATGCGCTAGGTCGGGATCGCGAATTCCGTCCCTTCCCATTCGGCCGGAACCGCGAAGCTGCCGGCCGCGATCTCGGCCGCCGTCACTTCTATCCGGCCTTTGACATCGGCCGGGACAGTGCCGGCCATGATCAGGCGTACAGCCTCCGGCGTCTCCAGGCCGATCTGCCTGATCTGGCCTGCGGCGAAGCGCTCCTCGACGAAATCCCGCGCGGCGTTGAACAGGGCCTGGCCGGAATCGGCGAAGGCCGAGGCGATGAAGACCTCGGGCACCACCGTCGTCCAGTCGCGGACATTGCCGATCTGCTTCGCTCCGCCCTCGCGGCAGGCTTCGACCGCGCCCATGCGGCCCGCATTGAGCATAGTGAAGATGATGTCGGCCTTGGCCGCGATCATCGCCGCGGCGATCTTCTTCGAGAGCGGGTTGTCATCCTGATTGCCGGAGAAGTTGGTCAGCACCTTCACATTGGGATTGGCGTGCCTGACGCCATGGACATAGGCCGCGCGGCCCTTGAGACCCGGCGTAACGCGAATGCCTGACATGTGGCCGACGACACCGGTCTTGGTGGTGAGCCCGGCGAGCATGCCAGCAAGGAAAGCCGATTGCTCCTGCAGCACCTCGTAGCTCGCGAGGTTCGGGCCGGTGACATTGCCCTGCGTGACCGCGAAACGGATCTCCGGAAACTCGGCGGCGACAGCCTTGCCGGCGGCATTGTTCTGGCCGCCATGGGCGATGACAAGGTCGGGGCCTGCCTTGGCGAGCGCGCGCAAGGCCTCGCTCAGCTCCTCCTGCTTTGGTGCGATGCCCTGGGTGAATGCAACCGTGGCGCCGAGCCGCGCTTCGGCGAGTTTCAGCCCGTCATAGCCCGCCTGCATGAAGCCGCCATCATCGACCTTGCCGGCGAAGAGCGCGGCAATTTGCCCGCCCGGCGCAGCGAAGGCGATGCGCGGAAGCACGGCGACTGCGCCCAGCGCGAGGACAGTGCGGCGATTGAACGATGGCGATGCGGGCATGATCCGGTCCTGTCGAGACTTCTCGTCGAGGTCAGCAAATCACATACCAGCTTACCTCATGCGGCCTGCGGCTGCGCCTCCTTCAGCACATGCTCGTCGCCCCATGCCTTCAATGCCATGATCACCGGCTCGAGCGTGCGGCCCTTCGGTGAGAGGCTGTATTCGACACGCGGCGGCACTTCGGCGAAGACGGTGCGGACGATCAGGCCGTCGGCCTCCAGCTCGCGCAATTGTGCGGTGAGCATGCGCTGCGTCAGGCCGGGCAGGCGCTTGCGGATGGCGTTGAACCGCAACGTGCCCTCGAACAGGTGGTAGAGCAGAATTCCTTTCCACTTGCCGCCGATCAGACCGAGCGCGGCCTCGACCGGGCATCCCGGCGAGCAATCGATGCGGCTATGGCGAGGGGCCATGACGGTACCCTTTTCGATACTAGGGGCTGGAATTGTGCGTACTTGCGCCAATTCAGGCTAACGCGCATCTCGGCTGTACAGCAATGCAGGAGAATGCCCATGCGCGCCGTCGGCTATCGCCATCCGCAGCCCATCACCGCAGATGATGCCTTGATCGATCTCGATCTGCCGGAGCCGGTCGCGGCCGGGCGCGACCTCCTGGTCGAGGTCAAGGCGATCTCGGTCAATCCCGTCGATACGAAGGTGCGCCGCAACGCCCAGCCCGAGGCGGAGAGCGCACGCATTCTCGGATGGGACGCCGCCGGCATCATCAAGGCAGTGGGGCCGGAGGTGAAGGGGTTCAAGCCGGGCGACGAGGTCTTCTATGCCGGCGCGCTCGACCGTTCCGGCAGCAATGCCGAGCTGCAGCTCGTCGATTCCCGGATCGTCGGGCACAGGCCGATGAGCCTGGGTTTCGCAGAGGCGGCGGCCCTGCCGCTCACCGCGGTCACGGCCTGGGAGATGCTGTTCCACCGGCTCAAGGTCACCGAGCCGGTGGCGGGCGCGGCCAACGCGATCCTGGTCATCGGTGGGGCCGGCGGCGTCGGCTCGATCACGATCCAGCTCGCGCGCCAGCTCACCGATCTCACAATGATCGCGACCGCATCGCGGCCCGAGACCTTCGCCTGGATCAAGGAGCTCGGCGCCCATCACGTCGTCGACCACAGCAAGCCGTTGGCCGAGCAGGTCGCGGCGCTGGGGATCGGCGCGCCGGCCTTCGTGTTCTCGACCACGCATACGGACGCGCATATGCCGGCGATCGTCGAGCTGATCGCGCCGCAGGGCCGGTTCGGACTGATCGACGATCCAAAACTGCTCGATGCCGTGCCATTGAAGCGCAAGAGCATCTCGCTGCACTGGGAACTGATGTTCACCCGCACACTCTTCCAGACCGCGGACGTGCAGGCGCAGGGCGATCTGCTGAACGAGGTCTCGCAACTGGTCGATGCCGGCAAGCTGCGCACGACGCTGAGCGAGAATTTCGGCACGATCAACGCCGCCAATCTCAAGCGCGCGCATGCGCTGCTCGAGAGCAACCGCGCCAAGGGCAAGGTCGTGCTGGAAGGCTTCTGACGCAAAAGGGCCGCGCCTTGCGGCGCGGCCCTTCGAATTCCGGACCCAGGAAAATCAGGCCAGCGTGTAGGCCGTCTTCACGGTGGTGTAGAATTCCTTGGCATAGGCGCCCTGCTCGCGCGGGCCGTAGCTCGAGCCCTTACGGCCGCCGAACGGCACGTGATAGTCGACGCCCGCGGTCGGCAGGTTGACCATCACCATGCCGGCCTCGCTGTTACGCTTGAAATGCGAGGCGTATTTCAGCGAGGTCGTGCAGATGCCCGAGGACAGGCCGAACTCGGTGTCGTTGGCGGCCGCGAGCGCCTCCTCGTAATCCTTGACGCGAACGATATTGGCGACCGGGCCGAAGACCTCCTCGCGCGAGATGCGCATGGAATTGGTCGTCTCGGTGAAGAGCGCCGGCTGCAGGTAGAAGCCGGGGGTCTCGCGATTGAGCAGTTCGCCGCCCCAGGCGAGGTTGGCGCCCTCGTCCTTGGCGATGGCGATGTATTTCAGGTCCTGATCGAGCTGGCTCTGGTCGACGACCGGGCCGATATGCGTGCCGGCCTTCAGCGCGTCGTCGACGACGAGGCCCTTGAGGCGCTCCACCGCCGCCTCGACGAAGCGGTCATGGATGCCCTGGGTGACGATGATGCGCGAGGAGGCCGTGCAGCGCTGGCCGGTGGAGAAGAAGGCGCCGTTGACGGCGGTCTCGACCGCGAGCTTGAGATCGGCATCGTCGAGAACCACGAGCGGGTTCTTGCCGCCCATCTCGAGCTGGACCTTCTTCATCGGGTTGCCGGCGATGCAGGCCGCCGCGACCTTGCGGCCGGTATTGACCGAGCCGGTGAAACTGATCGCGTGCACATCCTTGTGCTCGAGCAGCGCCTGGCCGACGACCGAGCCGCGACCCATGACGAGGTTGAGCGCGCCCTTGGGCAGGCCGGCGCGCTGGATGATGTCGACCAGGGCCCAGGCCGAGCCCGGCACGAGATCGGCCGGCTTGATGACGACGCAATTGCCGTAGGCGAGCGCTGGAGCGATCTTCCAGGCCGGGATCGCGATCGGGAAGTTCCAGGGCGTGATCATGCCGACGATGCCGACCGGCTCGCGGGTGATCTCGACGCCGACGCCCGGACGAACCGACGGAATCGCCTCACCGGCCAGGCGCAGGCATTCGCCGGCGAAGAAGGCGAAGATCTGGCCGGCGCGGGTGGCCTCACCGATGCCCTCGGGAAGGGTCTTGCCTTCCTCGCGCGAGAGCAGGCGGCCGAGCTCGTCCTTGCGGGCGAGGATCTCGTCGGAGGCCTTTTTCAGGATCTCGTAGCGCTCCTGCGGGGTGGAGCGGCTCCAGGCCGGGAAAGCGGCCTTGGCGGCGGCGACGGCGTTGTTGAGGTCCTCGACCGAACCCTGCGTGTACTCGCCGACGACATCGTTGGTGTTGGAGGGGTTGATGTTGCGCGAAGCATTCGCGCCGCCGGCCCATTCGCCGCCAATCAGGTTCTTGAAGATCTCGGTCATCGCTGCCTCTCGAACTCTCGGGACTGTTTCCTGCGACGCGTCTGAAGAGGCGGACCGGCTTCAATCCGCCCGACACGCTCGGCCGGCGCCGGTGTTAGCGCTTTTGCCCGGCGCGCGCCATTCGCCTGGCTCATGTCGAGCCAGCGCGAGGTCTCGCATACGGTATGCTGGGGGCCGGTGTCGAGCGTTCAGAACTCGGCGTCGAGTTCCTCGAGCTCGTCCGGCTCGGTCCTGGCAGCGGCGATCCAGCGCTGCAGCGCCGGCCATTCGGCGATCGTCCGGCAATAGGCCTTCGAAATCGGATCGAGCGCGACGTCATAGGTCAGGAAGCGCAGGCAGACCGGGGCGTACATCGCATCCGCCATGGACAGTCCGCCGAAGAGATAGGGCCCGCCATAGGTCTCGATGCATTCGCGCCAGATCTCGGTGACACGGTCGATATCGGCCTGCGCACCGGCCCAGACCTTGAAGCCCGGATAATGCGCCCTGAGGTTCATCGGCAGGGCGGAGCGCAGATTGGCGAAACCGGAATGCATCTCGCCGCAGATCGCGCGGCAATGCGCACGTGCCTTCACATCCTGCGGCAGCAGCCCGGCCTCCGGCTCGATCTCGTCGAGATAGGCCGCGATGGCGAGTGTGTCCCAGACCGTGACGCCGTCATGCCGCAGGCATGGCACCAGGAAGGAGGGCGAGAGCAGCAGCAGCTCGGCCCGGGTCGAAGGATCGTCGACCGGCAGGACATGCTCCTCGAAATCAAGCCCCGCCATGGTGCAGAGCAGCCAGCCGCGCAACGACCAGGAGGAATAATTCTTGCTACTGATCGTCAGGGTCGTTGGAGCCATGGCGGAATCCTCTGCGGCATATGCCAAGCTTCATAGCAAGAGATGTTCCATCGAATGAGACATAGCAGAACATCCTTGCATCGCCGCCATATTGCAGCGCAACATGAGGCTATGGCGCAGCTCCGTGGCAACGGCCGGGCCCTGCGTCAGGCCCGGTCGATCGAGGTCGCTCGCTGATGCTCTACGCTGCCTATCAAGCCCAGTCCGACCTGATCAATCCGGCCCGAATGCTCGCCCAGGCGGCACTGACGGCGCTCGGCGCCAGGGCACTGACGGGAGAGCCGATCGATATCCGGGTCGTGGCAGCGGCCTATGAGATGGTGACCCGCGCCGGGCTGACCCATGTCCGGCCGCCGTACCAGATCGACAGCGTGCGCATCGGCAACCACGATCTGGCGGTCCGCGAGGAGGTGGCGCTCGCCCTGCCCTTCGGCAGCCTGCTGCGCTTCAGGAAGGACAGCGAGGTGGCGCAGTCCAAGGTGCTGGTGGTGGCGCCGATGTCCGGCCATTTCTCCACCCTGCTGCGGCATACCGTGGCCGTGCTGCTCCAGGATCACGACGTCTACATCACCGACTGGCACAATGCGCGCGACGTCCGGCATGGCGACGGCGTCTTCGGCTATGACGATTATGTCGACTACCTGATCCGCTTCATCGAGACGCTGGGCGATCAGACGCATGTCGTCGCCGTGTGCCAACCCTGCGTCCAGGTACTCACGGCGGCGGCCGTGATGGCGCAGGCGGGCCACGCGGCCCAGCCGCGCAGCATGACGCTGATGGCCGGACCGGTCGACACGCGCATCAACCCGACCACGGTCAACAGGCTCGCGATGGAGAAGCCGATCGGATGGTTCGAGAAGAACCTGATCGCGACGGTGCCCGCGCGCTATGCCGGCGCGGGCCGGCGGGTCTATCCCGGCTTCGTCCAGCTCGGCGCCTTCATGGCGATGAACCTGACCCGGCACGTCAACGCCCATATCGACATGTTCACCCATCTCGCCACCGGCGAGGCCGAGAAGGCGCAGGTGATCAAGACCTTCTACGACGAGTATTTCGCGGTGCTCGACCTGCCGGCGGAGTTCTATCTCGAGACCGTGCAGTGGATCTTCCAGGAGGCGCGGCTCGCCGCCGGGACGCCGACCCATCGCGGCGAGACGGTCGATTGCTCCGCCATCCGCAAGACGGCGCTGCTCACTGTCGAGGGCGAGCGCGACGATATCTGCTCGCTCGGCCAGACCGCCGCCGCGCATGACCTGTGCCGCGGACTGAAGCCCTTCCGCAAGCGCCACCACATGCAGGCCGGGGTCGGCCATTACGGCGTGTTCTCGGGGCGGAAATGGGAGGGGCAAATCTACCCGATCGTCCGCAACATGATCCTCGCCAATAGCTGAGCGGAACCCGGCCTGCGATGCGCCGGCCTCGGGGCCGCTCCGGCGCATATGAGGATTGCCGCGCCTTCGAAGAACGACGAGACTGCTCGCGTTTCGTCAGGCTGCGTGACCACGCCCGCCAGGAACGTTCGACGCGGCGACGCGTTTGCATTGCGGGATATCGCGGCAGCGACGCAGGCAAGGGGAACGACGATGGCCGAAACCGAATTCCAGCAGCGAATCTGGGCCATGCTCAACGACCATCCCGTGGTGATGATGACGACCGTGGTCGGCGGCAAGCCGAGGACCCGGCCGATGTCGGGCCATCTCGACCGCGAGAACCATCGCCTGCTTTTCGTCACGCATAGCCATACCGGGCCGGTCGAAGAGATTGAGCCGCTCGGCACGGCCTCGATCGCGATCAGTGACGAGGACCGCAATTTCTATGCGGCGATCGAATGCGAGGCGACGCGGATCGACGATGCCGAACTGTTGAAGCAGGTGTGGAATCCGATCACCGGCGCCTGGTTTCCAGGCGGGCCGGACGATCCCGACGTGACGCTGCTCGCGCTCCACCCGATCTCGGCCGAGATCTGGAACGGCCCGTCGAGCGGCGTGGTCATCGCCTTCAAGCTCGCGACCGCCAAGCTCTTGGGGCGAGCGCCCGACCTCGGCGTCAACACCACGATCGACATGCGCTGAATGAGCGCTGGATCGCCGCGCGCCCTCTTTTCGGTCCGATGCTGCAGCATTTTCGAGCGAAGTGGACACCGATTCGCGTGAAGAAAATGCCTTAAAAACAAATAGATAGAGCGTTTTCGGGATTCGGAGAAGCGCGGAAATCTCTAGCGGGTCGGCTGCTCGGCCGGCGCCACCGCCTGCACCAGCGACTTCTCCGACTCCGCCATCCTGCGGCCGAGATAGGCCACGGCCAGGCTCGACCAGGCGACGCCCAGGCACCACCCGGCAATGACGTCGGTCGGCCAATGCACGCCGAGATAGACCCGGCTGATGCCGATCATGATGATCATGAACCAGGCCAGCCAGAGGCAGACGCGCGTGATGTCCGGGCGGCGCGAGGCCAGGCCGATGAAGCCGGCGATGCTGAGCAGCGTCACAGCGGAGAGGAAGGCGTGGCCGCTCGGGAAACTCGCCGTGAAGGTCAGCGCCGTATGCGCGACGATATCGGGGCGCTCCCGGCCGAACGCGATCTTCAGCCCGGTGCTGACCAGTGTCGCGGTGACGACGCTGAGCGTGAGGCCGACCGCGAGATGCCGGAAGCCGCAGAGCCAGAGCGTCAGCGTCGCGGCGATCGTCATCATGCCGAGCCCGACGAAGCTGCCGAGACCGGAGACGTCGCGCATCGCCTCGCGCAGCCAGGCCGGGCCGATCGGCGTCGACGGGTCGCCGGCCTCGCGGAAGATCAGGACGAGGCTACGGTCGAAGTCAAAGCTGTGCCCGGATGCGATGAACGTGGCTAGGCCGACGAAACCGAAGGCGGCAGCGATGGGGACGAGCACGCGAGGCTGGAGCGAGAACATCGGGTTCCTGAGAGGCTGAGAACACGCCGGAATTGAGACGGCTTAACAACCCGCCGTCAAACGGTCTGTGGACGGGCGGCAATGACCTGCACCGCCTTGGGCAGGAGGCGATAGGCGAAGGGGCCGGGCGTGCGCTGGACCTCGCCATCGAAAGTGATGTGGCCGCGGCGCTTGTCGCGCCGGATCAGCGTGATCTCCTCGCCGGTGAAGGAGGTCAGGTGCTTCGACGAGCGCCAGCGGCCGGAGGCGACCGCGAACGCCGCCCCGGCGCGCGAGATCAGGCCACCGGCATTGAGGATATGCACCTCGAAATGCCCGCCATCCAGCCGAGCCCGGCGCCATTCGATGCCGTCGAAGCTGTTGATGGTGACGAGCACCGCATCGGCCTGGACCTGCCGATGCTGATCGCCGACGCGGATATCGACGGTGATGGCGCGCGTGAACAGGATCGAGCGCGTCGCGGCCACGACGAAGGCCACGGCCCGGCTGAAGGGGAAGCGCCTGCGGGCGAATTCACGCTCGCGCGCCATCAGGCTGAAAAAGCCCATGCCCGAGAGCGAATGGAACAGGCGGTCATTGACGCGGCCGAGATCCATCGTCACCGGCTCGCCCTCGCAGAGCGCCTGGATCTGGTGCTCGAGCGGGCCGGCGAGCCCGAGATCGCGTCCCAGGACGTTCACCGTGCCGAGCGGCAGGATGCCGACCGGGCGCTCGCATTGCAGCAGGATCGGCAGGACGCGGTTGATGGTGCCGTCGCCGCCGGCGATGACGGGAATGGCCCCGCCCTCCTCGATCGCGAGCGAGAGAGCATCGTCCAGATCGCGCGGATGGACGAGCTTGACCTCGGCTTCGCGACCGTTGGCCCTGAACGCGGCCTCGATACGGTCGGCGAAGGCCTCGGAGCCCGCTTCGAGCACGGTTCCCGCCCGTGCGTTGATGACGACGATGTAACGCATCACGCCGAGGGAGGTGTGCTCGTACCCGGCGAGTTGCAAGTCGTTCACGACGAGATGGCGCGATCCTCGTGCCATTGTCCGTTGCCCGGCAGGTGGGGCAGCTCAGGCAGCACGTCCTCGATCTCCTCGGTCGTGACCTCGAAACGCTGCAGGCCGTGCTGGCCGAAACTATTGAGCATGGCGACATCGGTGGCATCGCGCCCACGCGCGATCACGACACGGCCGATCCGCGGCATGTTGTGACGCGCATCGAACGTGTACCAGCGATTGCCGAGATAGGCCTCGAACCAGGCGTTGAAATCCATCGGGGCCGGGTTGGGCTCGATGCCGATATCGCCGAGATAGCCGTTGCAATAGCGCGCGGGGATGTTGAGGCAGCGGCACAATGTGATCGCAAGATGGGCGAAGTCACGGCAGACGCCGATACGCTCCTCGAAGGCCTCGGCGGCCGTGCGGGTGTTGCGCGCGAAGGCGTAGCCGAAGGTCAGGTGGTTATGGACGAAATCGACCACCGCCTGCACCCGGGCCCAGCCGGGCGGCAAATGACCGAAGAGGCTCCAGGCGCGGTCGGCGAGCTTGTCGGTCTCGCAATAACGGCTGCCGAGCAGGTAGACGAGCGCCTCGTCCGGCAGGCGCGAGGGCGGAACCTCGCGCGCCGCGGCGTTGACGACATCCGGCTCGCCGGAATCATAGACGACGCCTTCCGATTGAAGGAGGATCCCGCCGGGCGGTGCGACCAGGCGGCGACAGATATTGCCGAACTGGTCGAGATATTGCGTCGTCGGCACGAAGGCCGAGGGATCGGCCAGCGCCGTCACGACCATCTCGTCGGGCTTCGACAGATCATGGCGCCGGGAGGGGTGGACGTCGAGCATGGTGATCAGCGGCAGTTCGTGCCCGCAGACGATCTCTATCCGGTAGCCATAGCGGATCAGCATTACGGCCTCCTTGCTGCGGGCGCCGCGCCGTGAACGGCGGCTGGGCGAACCGGCGATGTGATGAAAATGTGCTGCCAAAGGGACGCGCAGAGGGCGCTTTGGTTCCTCGCAGGGAAGCCTAAAATCGCGGCATGGAGCAGCTAAAAAAAGAAGATGCGGGCCTTTCGGCCCGCATCCCGCCGTCACGACGGTTCGGCTGGGGGGATAGCAACCGCCGCGACCTGCAACGAAAGCATCTTCAAGCAGCACCGATGATCAGCACCGCGAAAATGCCCCAGATGCGGCTGGCGTCTACATCATCCAGTACGGCATCGTGCCGTAGTAGTCGTGGACGCGCTTGCCGTAAGCCTTGTCGTCCCAGTCCGGCTCGCCCTCGCTGTCATACATGGGCGCCGCCTCGAGCTTTTCCTTGGTCAGCGGCACGATATAGCCACCACGGTTGGTGTCGTAATCGAGCACGCTCCAGGGGATCGGATGATATTTCTCGCCAAGGCCGAGAAAGCCGCCGAAGGACATGATCGCGTAGGCGACCTTGCCTGTCTGCTTGTCGAGCATCACGTCGTAGATCTCGCCGAGATGATCGCCGGCCGTGTTGTAGACATCGGTGCCGGCGACACGCGCGCCGGCAATCAGCGGGTTGGCCGACGTGGTGGTGGTGGCCGTCGAGAGATCGGTCATCTGACTTTCCTCCGTGATCCGGGATGCGGCGCGGTCCCGCCGATGAAGGCTGACTTGCCGCTGAAGACTGACCTGAAAACGCCGCTCACCGAAGAAGGTTCCAGCGTCTTTCACGTTCCCTTCAACCGGGCTGTGTGTAGCCAGCGTCTCATTTTCCTGACCCTGCGTCCCATTCAGGAACCTTCGGCCAGCGCGGGCGTTGACAGCCATCGATCAACACCGTCGAAACTAACGGGGCTTGAGGCATGCCTTCGGCTACCGTCACCCAAGGAGCTGCACACCATGAAGAAAATCCTCATCGTCGCGGCCTTCTCCGCTGCCCTCGGCGCGTGCACCGCCCATGAGGAACGGACGGCAGGCGGAGCGCTGATCGGCGCTGGTACAGGTGCGGTCATCGGTGGCCTGGCCACGGGGCGTGCCGGCGGCGCGGCAGCTGGCGCGGCGATCGGCGGTGTCGGCGGCGCGATCATCGGATCGGCCACGTCGCCCACGCGGACCTGCGTCGGGCGCGACGAATTTGGTCGCCGCTTCCGCTACGATTGCTGATCGAAACGCAATCAGCGTGGTGCCGGGACCGTCACAAGCGCGTGGCGGTCCCTTTTTGTTGCGTGCTAGGGCATTTTCGAGCAAAGTGGGTACCGGTTCACGTTAAAAAAACTAATAAAAACAGAGTCTTAGAGAATTTTCGCGAATCCAAGAAACGTTGAAATGCTCAGACCCTGCCATATGGCCCGAAGCGACCGACGAAGCGATGCCGCCCGCCAGGATAGAGCAGCCTCACGGCAGTGACCGGGCTCTCCTGGTTCCAGGTCCGGCGCTCGACGAGAAGGCAGGGCTCGCCGCGGCCGATGCCGAGCAGCTCGGCCTCTCGTGGGCCGGCCGCGACGGCGCTCAGGGCATGTTCGGCCTGCGACCACAGGCTGTGCTGCAGCAGCCAGTCGCCAGGCGGCACCGTCTCGAAGCTCTCGTCGGCCGCACCCGGCACCGTCGCAAGGTGGATCACGCGCTCCTCCAGCACATGCGGCTGACCACCGCTGAGATGCCGGGTGACGAGATGGATGACAGGCGCCGCGCGCTTGAGCTCGAACAAGGCCGCGACCTCGGGAGCCGGCTTGCCGTCGCGACGCGACAGGATCTCGAAAGAATAATCCTGGCCGAGGCGCCGGACCTCGTCCGGGATCGAGAGAATGTCGAGCATGGCGTGGCTCGCCGGCGGGCTCGCCACCACCGTGCCGGAGCGGCGCCTGCGGGTGATCAGGCCTTCGCGCGCGAGCTGGACGAGCGCGCGGTGCACGGTCATGCGGGACGCACCGAGACGTTCCATCAGCGCATGTTCGGGCGGAACCGAGGTGCCGGGCGGCCAGGCGCCGTTCAAGACGAGATCGCGGATGGCGCGGCGGATCTGGTCGTAGACCGGCCCGGCGCCATCGAGCTTCACGGCATCGAGCCCATTATCCGACATGATGCCTCGTCACGATCAAGAACCCTTCCACGCTCAGCCCAGCAGCCGCCGCATCACCACGCCGAAGCGCTTGGCAATGGCGGCGCCGGCGAGATGCCGTCCGTCGCTGACGACTCTCCTGCCACCAACCAGCACATCGCGCAAAGGCAGCGCATTGGCGGCGAAGATGGCGCTGTCGAGCGCGGCCTCGCCGGCTTTGCCCACGAGCGCGGGGTGGTCGAGGTCGAGCGTGACGAGGTCGGCGCGGCTGCCGACCTTGATCTCGCCGATGGCGCGGCCGCAAGCCTGGGCGCCGCCGGCGCAGGCATTGCGCCAGAGCGCCAGCCCGGTCGAGGCCTGCTGCTCGGCCAGGAGCGACCGGCGCCGATCGCGCAGGCGCTGCGAATATTCGAGCTGGCGCAGCTCGGCGCCGGCATCGATCTGCACGTTGGAATCGCTGCCGACGCCGAAGCGGCCGGCCGCCGCGCGATAGCGAACGCCATCGAAAATGCCGTCGCCGAGATTCGATTCCGTGATGGGGCAAAGGCCCGCGACCGCGCCGCTCCGGGCGATGGCGTCACGCTCGCCATCGCTGAGATGGGTGGCGTGGATCAGGCACCAGCGCTGATCGAGCCCGACCGCATCCAGCAGCAGCTCGACGGGACGGCGGCCGGTGATCTCGAGGCTGTCCTCGACCTCGCGCGTCTGCTCGGCGACATGGATATGGAACGGACCGTCCGGTCGCAGGGCGGTGAGCCAGGTCAGATCGGCCTTGCCGACCGCACGCAGCGAATGCGGCGCGAGGCCGAGCCGGGCGTCGGGCAAATGGCCGATCGCCGCCTCGCTCGCGTCGATCAGCCGCTGATAGCTGTCCGGGTCGTTGACGAAGCGGCGCTGGCCATGGACCGGCGGCGCCTCGCCGAAATTACCATAGCGATAAAGCACCGGCAGCAAGGTGAGGCCCAGGCCCGTCTCCTCCGCGGCCGCGGCAATGGCACCGGCCATCGCGGCGATATCGGCATAGGGGCGTCCGTCCTTGTCGTGATGCAGGTAGTGGAATTCGGCGAGCGCGGTGAAGCCGCCCTCCAGCATCTCGACGAAGGCCTGCGCCGCGATGGCCTGGACATCGTCGGGATCGAGCCGGTCGAGGAAGCGATACATCACCTCGCGCCAGGTCCAGAACGAATCCTCGCTCGCGCCGCGGCGCTCGGAGAGCCCGGCCATGCCGCGCTGGAAGGCATGGCTGTGCAGGTTCGGCATGCCGGGCAGTGCCAGCCCATCGAGCCTGAGCGCGCTTTCCGCCGGCGGCACGCCGATCGCGACAGAGGCGATCGCCCCGTCTTCGACGGAAAGCGCCACATCCTCGGCAAAACCCTCGGGCAGGAGGGCCTGCTGCAAGTGCAGGTTCAGGGTCACGCCGGCTCTCCGCTTGCTATTTGCATATGCAATTAGATAGCATAGTCTGATCGGAAGGATAGTCGAAAGGGAGCGACGTGGCGGGACAGCCCAATCAGAGCCTGAGCTGCGACACAGTATGGACCCACGCCCGGCTCGCGACCATGGCGGCGGGCGCATCGGCGCCATACGGCGCGATCGAGGACGGGCTCATCGCCGCGAAGGACGGTCGCATCGTCTGGGTGGGAGCGCGCAAGGATGCTCCGGCCTTCGTTGCCCGCGAGACGGTCGATTGCGGCGGACGCTGGATCACCCCAGGTCTGATCGATTGCCACACCCATCTCGTCTATGGCGGCGATCGCGCGCATGAATTCGAGCTGCGCCTGCAGGGTGCGAGCTATGAGGAGATCGCGCGAGCCGGCGGCGGCATCCTCTCGACGGTGAAGGCGACGCGTGCCGCGAGCGAGGCGGAGCTGTTCACCAGCGCCGACACGCGGCTCGCGGCGCTGATGGAAGAAGGGGTCACCAGCGTCGAGATCAAGTCGGGCTATGGGCTCGAGCCGCAGGCCGAGCTGAAGCAATTGACCGTGGCGCGTCGGCTCGGCCGCGAGCGCTCGGTCAGGGTGCGCACCACCTTCCTCGGCGCCCATGCGGTGCCCCCGGAATTCGCGGGCCGCTCCGGCGCGTATATCGATCTCGTCGCCGGGCCGATGCTGGACGCGGTCGCGGCGCAGGGCCTGGCCGATGCCGTCGATGTCTTCTGCGAAGGAATCGCTTTCTCGCCCGAGGAGACGGCGCGGCTCTTCGCGGCGGCCAAGGCCAAGGGGTTGCCTGTCAAGATCCATGCCGAGCAGCTCTCCAATCTCGGCGGCGCCAGGCTCGCGGCCGAGCATGGCGCGCTCTCGGCCGACCATCTCGAATATCTCGACGAGGCCGGCGTCACCGCCATGGCGAAGGCCGGCACCGTCGCGGTGATCCTGCCCGGCGCCTTCTACTTCCTGCGCGAGACGCAGAAACCGCCGATCGAGCTGCTGCGCCAGCATGGCGTGCCGATCGCGCTCGCGACCGATGCCAATCCCGGCTCCTCGCCGCTGACCTCGCCGCTGCTGGTGATGAACATGGCCTGCACTCTCTTCCGCCTGACACCGGAGGAGGCGCTGGCCGGGCTGACGCGCAACGCCGCCAAGGCGCTCGGCATGCACAACGAGATCGGCACGCTGGAGGCCGGCAAGTTCTGCGACCTCGCGATCTGGGAGATCGAGCGCCCGGCCGAGCTCGCCTACCGCATCGGCTTCAACCCGCTTCACGCCCGCATCTGGAACGGCCAATGACCGCTTTATCCCTGACACCCGGCGAGGCAGCGCTCTCGCATTGGCGCAGCGTGCTCGGCGGCACCGCCATCGCGCTCTCGGACACCAGGGCGCTCGCAGCGGCGCAGGCGATCGTCGACGAGATCGTCGCGGCCGGCACGGTGACTTATGGCGTCAATACCGGCTTCGGCAAGCTCGCCAGCGTGCGCATCGCCGATGCCGACCTCACCACCTTGCAGCGCAACCTCATCCTCTCGCATGCGATCGGCACCGGCCCTGCCCTGCCCGACGATGTCGTCAGGCTCATCCTCGCCATGAAGGCCGCCAGCCTGGCGCGCGGCGCCTCTGGCGTGCGGCCTGTCGTGGTCGAGGCGCTCGCGGGCGCGCTCAAGGCGGATGCGCTGCCGGTCGTGCCGGCCAAGGGTTCGGTCGGCGCCTCCGGCGACCTCGCTCCCCTCGCCCATCTCACGGCGGCGCTGATGGGCGTAGGCGAGATCAGGCTGAAAGGCGAGATACTGCCCGCCGGGGAGGCGCTGAAGCGTATCGGCCAGGAGCCGCTGACGCTCGGCGCCAAGGAGGGCCTGGCGCTGATCAACGGCACGCAGGTCTCGACCGCGATCGCGCTGAAGGCTTTGAGCGACATCGCCCATGTCTTCGACGCGGCGCTGATCGCCGGCGCGCTCTCGGTCGATGCGCTGAAAGGCTCGGATACGCCGTTCGACCCGCGCATCCAGAAGCTGCGCGGCCAGCCCGGCCAGATCAAGGTCGCCGCGACATTGCTCGAACTCGTCGCCGGCAGCGAGATCCGCGAGAGCCATCGCTTCGGCGACAGCAAGGTGCAGGACCCTTATTCCTTGCGCTGCCAGCCGCAGGTGATGGGCGCGGTGCGCGACCTGCTCGCCAATGCCGCGGCGACGCTCGCGATCGAGGCGAATGCGGTGACCGACAACCCGCTCGTGCTCGGGCCGGGCGAGATCGTCTCGGGCGGCAATTTCCACGCCGAGCCGGTCGCCTTCGCCGCGGATATACTGGCCATGGGCGTATGTGAGATCGGCAACCTGTCGGAGCGGCGCATGGCGCTGCTGGTCGATCCCGTCATGAGCGGGCTGCCGCCCTTCCTGGCCCGCGACGCCGGCCTGAATTCCGGCTTCATGATCGCGCAGGTCACGGCGGCGGCGCTGGCGTCGGAGAACAAGCAGAAGGCCTATCCAGCCTCCGTGGACACGATCCCGACCTCGGCCAACCAGGAGGATCATGTCTCGATGGCGACGCATGGCGCCTTCCGGCTGCTCGACATGGCCAAGAATGCGGCGAGCATCATCGGCATCGAGCTGATGGCAGCGGCGGAAGCCATCGAGCACCATCGGCCGATGAAGACCAGCCCGCGGCTCGAGCCGGTGCTGGCGCTGATCCGCGGCAAGATCGCGCCGCTGGACGCCGACCGCTATCTCGCGCCCGACCTGGCGGCGGCGACAGAACTCGTGCTGTCGGGCGCGCTCGGCAAGGCGGCGGGGTTGGATAGTTTTGCGGAGTTCCCGGCGTGATCGCGATCCACCTCGAAAGAGCCCCTCTTCCCTTGCGGGAGAGGGCGGGGGTGAGGTGTCGCGCGGCGCCGATCGCTGGCGCGCTTGGAAAGGGCGCAATTCGAACAGCGTGGCGCGACGCCTCATCCGTCAGCGCTTCGCACTGGCACCTTCTCCCGCAAGGGGAGACGGGAAGAACCTCGGACGCCGAACAAGGGCATGCCAATGACCACTGATATCGTCAGCGTCACGCCGGGCGCCTCCCCGCTCATCCTCTCCATGCCGCATCCCGGCACCGGCCTGCCGGAGGAGGTCGCGGCAGCGCTCACCGAGCGCGGCAGGCAGGTCGAGGATACCGACTGGCACATGCGCCAGCTCTATGCCTTCGCGGAGCACCTCCAGCCGAGCATCGTCGAGGCCGGGCTGTCGCGCTATGTCATCGACGTGAACAGAGACCCGTCCGGCGTCTCGCTCTATCCGGGACAGGCGACCACGGAACTCGTGCCGACCACGACCTTCGACGGCGAGCCGATCTGGCTGATGCCGCCGGACGAGGCCGAGATCGCCAGGCGCAGGCGGGCCTATTTCCAGCCCTATCACGATGCACTTGCGGCCGAGGTCGCGCGGGTGAAGGCGGCGCACGGTTTCTGCCTGCTCTGGGATTGCCACTCGATCAAATCGGTGATCCCGCGCCTCTTCCCCGGTACGCTACCGACGCTGAATCTCGGCACCAATTCCGGCGCAAGCTGTGCGCCCGAAGTCGGGAAGGCCGCCGAAGCGGCGCTGGGCCAGACCGGCTTCAGCCATGTCGCCAATGGCCGCTTCAAGGGCGGCTGGATCACCCGGCATTACGGCCAGCCGGCAGAGCATGTCCACGGCATCCAGATGGAAATCGCGCTCTCGGCCTATCTCAGCGAGGAGGCGCCGCCCTGGCGCTTCGATGCGCCCAAGGCTGGCAAGCTGCAGGCCGCCCTCGCCTCGATCATCGAAGCCGCATTGGACGCGGCGACCAAGCTCGAACGGAGCCATTCATGACCCGCATCGACAATAGCCGCGTCATCCGCAGCCCGAAGGGCAGCGAGCGCAGTGCCAAGAGCTGGCTGACCGAAGCCGCGCTGCGCATGCTGATGAACAATCTCGATCCCGACGTCGCCGAGAAGCCGGGCGAGCTCGTGGTCTATGGCGGCATCGGCCGCGCCGCCCGCACATGGGAGGACTTCGACCGCATCGTCGCGAGCCTGCGCACGCTCGAAGCCGACGAGACCCTGCTGGTGCAATCCGGCAAGCCGGTCGGCATCTTCCGGACCCATGCCGACGCGCCGCGCGTGCTGATCGCCAATTCCAATCTCGTCCCGGCCTATGCCAATTGGGAGCATTTCCACGAGCTCGATAAGGCCGGGCTGATGATGTACGGCCAGATGACCGCCGGCTCCTGGATCTATATCGGCACGCAGGGCATCGTTCAGGGCACCTATGAGACCTTCGTCGAGGTCGGCCGCCAACATTATGGCGGCAGCCTCAGGGGCAAATGGATCCTGACCGGCGGGCTCGGCGGCATGGGCGGGGCGCAGCCGCTCGCCGCGACCATGGCCGGCGCTTCGATGATCGCCGTCGAGTGCAAGCCCTCCTCGATCGAATTCCGCCTGCGCACCGGCTATCTCGACGAGAAGGCAGACAGCGTCGATGAAGCGCTCGAGATCGTCGAACGCGCCCACAAGGCAGGTAAGGCGGTCTCGGTCGGTGTGCTCGGCAACGCCGCCGAGGTCTTTCCGGACCTGGTCGAGCGTGGCATCCGGCCGGACGTCGTCACCGACCAGACTTCGGCGCATGACCCGCTCAACGGCTATCTGCCGGCCGGCTGGACGCTGGAGGAATGGGAGGAGCGCAAGCAGCGCGATCCCGCCGGCACGATCGACGCGGCGAAAAAGTCGATGGCCGTGCATGTCCGCGCCATGCTCGACTTCCAGAGGATGGGCGTGCCGACGCTCGATTACGGCAATAATATCCGCCAGATGGCGAAGGATATGGGCGTCGACAACGCCTTCGACTTCCCCGGCTTCGTGCCGGCCTATATCCGCCCGCTCTTCTGCCGCGGCGTCGGGCCGTTCCGCTGGGCGGCGCTGTCGGGTGATCCGGAGGATATCTACCGCACCGATCAGCGCGTGAAGGAGCTGATGCCGGACGACAAGCATCTGCATAACTGGCTCGACATGGCCCGCGAGCGCATCAAGTTCCAGGGCCTCCCGGCGCGGATCTGCTGGGTCGGCCTTGGCGACAGGCATCGGCTCGGCCTCGCCTTCAACGAGATGGTGGCCAGGGGCGAGGTCAAGGCGCCGATCGTGATCGGCCGCGACCATCTCGATTCCGGGTCGGTCGCCTCGCCGAACCGCGAGACCGAGGCGATGAAGGACGGCTCGGACGCGGTTTCCGACTGGCCGCTGCTCAACGCCCTGCTCAACACCGCCGGCGGCGCCACCTGGGTCTCGCTGCACCATGGCGGCGGGGTCGGCATGGGCTATTCACAGCATGCCGGCGTGGTCATCGTCGCGGACGGCACGCCCGAGGCAGCGAAGCGGCTGGAACGCGTGCTCTGGAACGACCCGGCCACCGGTGTGATGCGCCATGCCGATGCGGGCTACGAGATCGCGGTCGAGTGCGCCAAGGCCAAGGGCCTGAAGCTGCCGGGCATCCTGGGCTAGACTCGTCATTGCGAGCACCCGGGCTTTGCCTTCGGCAAGCCCGAGTGCAGGCTCCGCGAAGCCATCCAGGGGCGCCAGCGTTCTACGTCTCCCTGGATTGCTTCGTCGCTGACGCTCCTCGCAATGACGATTATGGCGAAGCGCGCATTTTCGGAAGGCAGGCATCCCATGCACATCATCCGCGCCAGCGACTGCCGGGTCATGCCGTGGAAGAACGGCGGCGGCACCACCACCGAAATCGCCGCCCATCCGCCGGGTGCCTCGCTCGACGAATTCGACTGGCGCGTCTCGATGGCGCATGTCGGGATGGATGGACCGTTCTCCAGCTTCCCGGGCATCGACAGGACGCTGTCGGTGCTGACCGGGAACGGCATCGCGCTCGCCTTCGGCGATGGCGAGACGATGCGGCTGGAGCAATCCTCCGCGCCTTATTCCTTCGCGGCTGATCGCGCGGTCGAGGGCAGGCTCGTCGCCGGCCCGATCGACGATCTCAACGTCATGACGCGGCGTGGCCGCTGGCTGCACCGTGTCGAACGGCTGACCGACCCGGGACCGATCGAACTTGCCGTGAGCAGCGGCCTGCTGATGCTGGTTGCCCGCAGCGATGGCTGGACGATCGCCGCGAGCCACGGCCTCGATACGATCGGCATCGGCGACAGCGCGCTGTTGGAACCTGGCGAGGCCGTCACGCTCGCGAGCGACCGCGAAGCCGCGGAGATCTTCACGATCGAGCTTTGGGAAAGCGCGGCGCGCTAGAGCATTTCCGCGTTTCTTCGAATCGCGAAAATGCTCTATCTATTTTTTTGACGCATTTTCTTCACGCGAACCGGCATCCACTTCGCTCGAAAATGCTCTAGCTCCAGATATCAGCGCTCCATGTAAGTGCGCGTGACCGGCAGCGTGTCGAGCTTCTTGGCGAGCTGGAGCTGGAACACGACGAGGTCGTCGTGGCGGAAGGTCGCCTCGGAAGCGGCGAGGTAGAACTCCCACATCCGAGCGAAGCGCTCGTCATACATCGCGACCGCCTCGGCGCGATGGGCGAGGAAGCGCTCGCGCCAGGCCTTCAGCGTCTCGGCATAATGCAGGCGCAGCACCTCGACATCGGTGATGACCAGCCCTTCCAGCTCGACCGCCGCCGCGATCTCGGACAGGGCCGGAATATAGCCGCCCGGGAAGATGTATTTGGCGATGAAGGGATTGGTCGCGCCGGGCGGCGTGGTGCGGCCGATGGTGTGGACGAGCGCGACTCCGTCCTGCGTCAACAGCTCGGCGATCTTGCGAAAGTAAGTGCGGTAATAGCCGACGCCGACATGCTCGAACATGCCGACCGAGATGACGCGATCGAACGGGCCGGTGACGTTGCGATAGTCCTCGAGCCTGAACTCGACCGGCAGCCTGGCCATCGCCGCCCGCTCTTGCGCGATGGCGAGCTGCTCCGTCGACAAGGTGATGCCTTTCACCGTCGCGCCGGTCTCGCGTGCAATGGAAAGGCCGAGGCCACCCCACCCCGAGCCGATATCGAGGACGCGCTGGCCGGGCTCGACCGCGAGCTTGGCGATGAGCCTGCGCTTTTTGGTCTGCTGCGCCTCCTCCAGCGAGATGCCCGGCTCGGGGAAATAGGCGCAGGAATACTGCATGTCGTCGTCGAGGAAGAGCTTGAAGAAATCGGCCTTGAGATCGTAGTGGCGCGCCACGTTGCGCCGCGCCCATGTCGGCGTGTTGTTCTGGCTGAAGCGGCGGATGGCGGTGCGCGCGCGGCTAAGCGTCTGCGCCCAGGCCGAGAGCGTCTGTCCATGCAGGCCGGCGATCAGCATATCGAGCAGATCGTAGAGGCTGCCATGCTCGACGACGACGCGGCCATCCATGACCGCCTCGCCCAGCGCCAGCTCCGGATTCAATGCGAGTTTCAGCTCGGTCGGCCGGTCCATGATGCGCATGGTCAGTGCGGGCGGCTTGCCCGGTCCAACCATGCGATGCGAGCCATCCGCGAAGACGATTTCGAGAGGCTGCGACTTCACCAGCTTCGAAAGCATCGATTCAATGAGCGAACGCAAGAGCTTCACTCCTGTCGGCGAATACCCCTATGTCATTAAAATGGTGCGATATTCTGGTTGCTGCAACTCCTGCAATACAGTGCGGAATTGCCGCAAACGCATAACAAGCCGCTAACGAGACAAAAGGCATGCGCCGACTGCTTAACGCGCATGATTTGCGCTGTTCCGGGGGCCGGAAGAGATATCTCTCCCCGCCCGGCTCAAGCCGATCCGCCCGCCCGTTAGCGAAGCATCCCCATCGTCCGCGGCAGCCAGAGCGTCAGCTCGGGAATGAAGGTGATCGCGAACAGCGCAAGGAAGAGCGGCACCAGCCAGGGCAGGATCGCCATGGTGGTCTGCTCGACCGAGAGCTTGGCGACGCGCGAGAGCACGAAGAGCACCATGCCGAGCGGCGGGTGAAGCAGGCCGATCATCAGGTTCAGCGTCATGATCAGGCCGAAATGGATCGGATCGACGCCGAGCTTGAGCGCGATCGGCAGCAGGATCGGCACGACGATGGTGATCGCAGCGATCGTGTCGAGGAAGCAGCCGATGAACAGCAGCAGCAGGTTCACCAGGATCAGGAACACCCATTTGTTCTGGGTGAAGCCGAGGATCAGGTCCGAGAGGATCTGAGCGGTGTTCGAGACCGTCAGCAGCCAGGCGAAGATCGAGGCGGCCGTGACGATGAAGAGCACGGAGGCGGTGGTCTCGATCGTGTCGAAGGTCGCCTTGGTCAGGGTCCGCATCGTCATCGAGCGATAGCGCACAAGGCCGAGGAAGAGCGACCAGATCACCGCGGCGGCGGCGGCCTCGGTCGGCGTGAACCAGCCCATGGTCATGCCGCCGATCAGGATGACCGGCGTCATCAGCGCCATCACCGCCGAGAAGTTGAAGTAATAATCCAGCGCCAGGAGCACGGCGAGCGCGAGGCCGATCGCGATGTTGACGTCGAGCCCGGCCCAGACCAGCCCATAGGCCAGCAGCGGGAAGGCGAAGACGACGACGACCTCGAACCCGGCCGAGCCGAGCTGGCGCCAGGAGAAGACCGTGTCCGAGCCCCAGTTGCGCAGGCGGGCGAAGATCCAGACGGTGCCCATCATGAACAGCGTCATCACGACGCCGGGGATGACGCCGCCGAGAAAGAGCGCGCCGATCGAGGTGTTCGCCATCATGCCGTAGATGACGAAGGGCAGCGATGGCGGGATGATCGGGCCGAGCGTGGCGGAGGCGGCGGTGACGCCGACGGCGACATCGGCCGGGTAGCCGTGGTCCTTCATCGCCTTGATCTCGATCGTGCCGATGCCGGCAGCATCCGCGATCGCGGTGCCGGACATGCCGGAGAAGATCACCGAGCCGATGATGTTGACCTGAGCCAGGCCGCCGCGCATCCAGCCGACGAGCGCGACCGCGAAGGAATAGATGCGGCCGGTGACGCCGGCGATGTTCATCAGGTTGCCGGCCAGGATGAAGAAGGGCACGGCGAGCAGCGGGAAGCTCTCGACGCCGGCGATCATGCGCTGCGCCAGGATGACGTCGGGAACGGTGCCGGTGGCGACGATGAAGACGAGCGAGGCGACGGCCATCGAGATCGCCACGGGCACGCCGAGGATCATCAGGCCAAGGAAGGTACCGAGCAGGATGAGCATGGATCAGGCCTCCGAGCCGTCGAAGGCCGCGGGATTCTCGAGGACGGAGTAGCCGCGCCGCAGGTTCTGCCAGGCGACGATGATCGCGCGGATCGTCATGATGGCGAAGGCGAGGAGCACGGCATTGAAGACGATCGATTTCGGGAAGTTGATCGTCGTCATCATCTCGTCGGGGATGAGCGAGGAATATTTGTACATCAGCCAGGTGCCGTAGCCGAAGAAGCCGATGCGGACGATGTCGACGAAGGTCGATAGCGCGCGGCCGACGCCCTTCGAGACGTAGCGGTAGATGAAATCGACCTGGATGTGTCGCGAGGCGCGCACGCAGAGCGCGGAGCCGAGGAAGACGACGACGACCAATGCGTAGATCGCGATCTCCTCAGTCCAGGCGAAGGAATCGTTGAGCACGTAGCGCGTGAAGAATTGCAGCACGACACAGCCGACCATCAGCCAGAAGGCGGCGAGCGTGACCCAGTCCTCGATGCCGTAGACGCTGAGATCGGCCGGCGGCGGCGCCTCGTCGAAGACGTGGGCGATCTCCTCGCTGGTGACCTGGGTATGGATTTCCTGCGTCGTCGTGCTCTGGTTCACGGCTGACCTCGGTGCTGGGCGGCCCTGCGGCCGATATAGGAGAAGCCCGGCGGCCAAAGCCGCCGGGCGAAGCTCAAGTCAGTGCGGGATCACTTGATCGCCTGGATGCGCTCCCAGTCCGACTTGCGATAGCCGTACTGCTCGAAGGAGACGTTCTTCTGCACGTTGGCAAGGAAGTCGGCCTTGTCGATCTCGCTGACGGTCAGGCCGCGATCCTTGAAGACCTGGACAAGCTTGGTCTCGTCATCCTGGATCTTCTTGGTGGCGCGCTCGGCCGCCTCCATGGCGACGTCGGAGAAGATCTTGCGATCCTCAGGCGAGAGCTTGTCCCAGAGCTGCTTGGCGACGACCGTGTTGAGATGGTCGACGATGTGGCCGGTCAGGATGATGTGCTTCTGCACCTCGTAGAACTTCTTGGCGTCGATCGTGTTGAGCGGGTTCTCCTGCGCCTCGACCGTGCCGTTCTGCAGCGCGAGATAGACCTCGGCGAAGGCGATCGGCGCGGTGTTGGCGCCGCAGGCGCGCGGCATGGCGAGATAGGCGGGCACGTCCGGCACGCGGATCTTCAGGCCCTTCATGTCGGCGCAGGTCTTGATCGGCTTGTTCGAGGTGGTGTGGCGCGTGCCGTAATAGGTCACGGCCAGGATCTGGTGGCCGGTCTTCTCCTGATAGCCCTTGGCCATCTCCTTGAAGACGTCGCTCTTGGTATAGGCGAGCAGGTGCTCCGGGCCGCGGAAGATGAACGGATAATAGGTCACGCCGATCGGCGGATAGGAGCGGGCGGCGAAGCTCGAGCCCGAGATGATCATGTCGACCGTGCCGAGCGTCAGGCCCTGGTTGATGTCGGTCTCCTTGCCGAGCTGCGAGGCCGGATAGACCGTGATCTCGTACTTGCCGTTGGTGCGCTTCTTGATCTCCTCGGCGGCCCAGACCGACTCGGTGTGGAACGGCTCGGAGGTCTCGTAGACATGGGCCCATTTCAGCTTGGTCTGGGCCTGGGCCGGCGCGCCGGCGATCATCAGCGCGGCCGCCGCGGCGGCGAGAGCGAAATACTTCTTCATCGATATCCTCCCGTTGTGAAAAGCATTGGTTTCGCGTCAGTTCTTGCCTGCCGGACCGGCGTCGACGCTCTCCGGTCCGCTTGCAGCACGTCCATCGCCGAAGCTCTGCGAGAAGCGCTCCTGCGATTGTTTCAGATGCCGGCGCATCGCCTCTCGCGCCTCGTTGCCCAAGCCCGACGCGATCGCATCGCGGATGGCGCGGTGTTCGCCAAAGGCCTCGCGCCAGGAGGCGTCGTTCTCGAAATAGCT
This sequence comes from Allobosea sp. BK604, assembly GCF_004341515.1. Classification (GTDB taxonomy): domain Bacteria; phylum Pseudomonadota; class Alphaproteobacteria; order Rhizobiales; family Beijerinckiaceae; genus Allobosea. The sequence continues at coordinate 32,149 of NZ_SLZF01000013.1, read as the reverse complement.
CGCGAGCTGCTGAAAATACGGGTTGACGCGCTGGTCGAACAGATCCCCCACGAAGCGCGCCAGCACGGCATTGCCGAGGATCGCGGCGATCGCGACATGGAAGGCGCGGTCGAATGCGATCAGTTCGTCGCCGGAGAGGCCCGGCGCCTCCATCTGCGTGAGAATCTCGTCGAGCGCGGCGATGTCCTGCGCTGCTGCCTGGCCGCCTGCTTCGGCACAGACCGCGCTCTCGACGATCTCGCGGGCCTTGAGCACCTCGAAGGGACCATCCGGCAGGTCGGCAGGCTCGACCGGCCTGGGTCGCGGCGCCTCGGTCACGTAGACGCCCGAACCCATGCGGATGCGCACACGACCCTCGACCTCGAGCGCGATCAGCGCCTCGCGCACGGAGGGGCGGGAGACGCCGAGCTTCTCGGCGAGCTCGCGTTCAGGCGGCAGGCGGCCGCCAACCGGGAACTCGCGCCGATCGATGAGATGGCGGAGCTGGTCGGCAATCTGGCGATAAAGGCGTGGCGACTCGACGGCTTCGAGCGGCACGTTTCACTCCCCGGGACCCGTTTCCTGCCTCGGTTTGCGCCGAGTTCCATTTGGCCATGTGGTCAGGCCAATTGAGCGAGAACGAACCACCATACCGGAGGCTTGTCAACGGAGAGGCGGCTTAGCCTAAGGTTCAACCGCCGAGCCTTTCGGCATCGGCATTCGCCGGACGGCGCCGCAATGCAAATGCTTCTCATTTATAAGTATTTGATTTATTTGAGTTTCTTGACTTTCCGCGGGGCAATGAACTAAGCCTGCGCCGCGCATCGGCCGGCTGCACCCGGTTGGTCCGCGCAGTTCTTCTGCGGCTCCAGACGGAATGGCGACATGTCCCCTGCTTCCATCGCGGTCCTTGCCGTCGGCATGTCGATCGACGCCTTCCTCGCCTCGATCGGCCGCGGAGCGAATCTGCAGCGCGCCAAGGTCACCGAGGCGCTGCGCACCGGGCTCGTCTTCGGCATCGTGGAGACGATCACGCCACTTGTCGGCTGGGCTTTCGGACTGGCGGCCAGCCGCTATGTCGCGGCGGTCGATCACTGGATCGCCTTCCTGCTGCTCGGGATCGTCGGCGGGCGGATGGTGCTGCACGCGCTGCGGAACAGCGGGGAGCAGGCCGAGGCAGCCCCGCCGCGCAGCTTCGGCGTGCTGCTCGCGACTGCGGTCGGCACCAGCATCGATGCGATGGCGATCGGCGTCTCGCTCGCCTTCCTCGACGTGAACATCGCGATCGTCGCGGCGGCGATCGGCTTCGCCACCTTCCTGATGTCGACGAGCGGCATGCTGATGGGGCGCTTCATCGGCGCGCGCTTCGGCCGCTGGGCCGAGATCGCCGGCGGCGTGGCGCTGATCGGGCTCGGGCTCTCGATCCTGCACGCGCATCTGACGGCGTAGGCGTATCCGAGCGTGGCGAGCTCGTGGCCCCTGCCAGCCGTCGGTGCAGATCAGGCCGCGCTCGCCATCACCTCGGCCCGGATCTCCTCGACCAGCCGCTCCTTCAGCGCGACGAAATCCGGCGTCGTCTTGATGGTGTAGGGGCGCGGATGCGGCAGGTCGACCGGGATGTCGGCCTTGATCCGGCCCGGCCGGGCGCTGATCACCACGACGCGTGAGGCCATGAAGATCGCTTCCTCGACATCATGGGTGACGAAGAGCACCGTCTTGCGCTCGCGCTCCCAGATGCCGAGCAGCATCTCCTGCATCAGGGCGCGGGTCTGGTTGTCGAGCGCACCGAAAGGCTCGTCGAGCAGCAGGATCTTTGGATCATTGGCGAGCGCGCGGGCGATCGCCGTGCGCTGCTGCATGCCGCCCGAGAGCTGCTTGGGATAGTGATTCTCGAAGCCCCTGAGGCCGATGCGCCCGGCCCAGTCGGCGGCGATGCGCAGGCGCTCGCCCTCCGCCACGCCCTTCTCGCGCAGGCCGAAGGCGATGTTCTGGGCCACCGTGAGCCAGGGGAAGAGCGTATAGCTCTGGAAGACGAAGCCGCGATCGGCGCCCGGCCCCGAGACGGGTTCGCCATCGAGCAGGATGCGCCCTTCGGTCGGGGTCTCCAGCCCTCCGACCATGCGCAGCAGCGTGGATTTCCCACAGCCGGAGGGGCCGAGAATGGTGATGAAGTCGTTGTCGGCGACGCTGAGCGAGGTCGGCAGCAAGGCGCGCGTCGCCTGGCCGCCATGGCGCGCCGGGAAGGATTTTCCGACCTGATCGATGACGAGCTTGCTCATTTCGCGGCCCAGGGAAACAGGCGCTGGTTGACCGCCTTGAACAGGAAATCCGAGATCAGGCCGATCAGCCCGATGACGATGATGCCGAAGATGATCTGCCCGGTATTCAGCAGCGCCTGGCTGTCGGTGATCATATGGCCGATGCCGGAGGAGGAGCCGATCAGCTCGGCGACGATGACATAGGTCCAGGCCCAGCCGAGGACCATGCGCAGGATCTCGGCGATCTCCGGGGCGGCGTTCGGCAGGAGCACGCGCATCACCACCGAGCGGTCGCCGGCGCCGAGCGTATAGGCGGCATCGACGAGGTCGCGCCGGATCGAGCCGACCGCGACCGCGATCATCAGGATGAGCTGGAAGACCGAGCCGATGAAGATGACGAGGAGCTTCTGCGCCTCGCCGATGCCGGCCCAGAGGATCAGCAGCGGGATGAAGGCCGAAGCCGGCAAATAGCGCGCGAAGGAGACGAAGGGCTCGAAGAAGGCCTCGATCGGCTTGTAGGCGCCCATCAGGATGCCGAGCGGCAGCGCGACGATGACCGCCAGGATGAAGCCGCCGACGACGCGCCAGATCGTCATGGCGATATCGAAGGAGAAGCCGTAGCGGACGAGAAGGTTGTAGCCCTCCCCGAGCATGGTCAGCGGATCGGCCAGGAACAGCTTCTGGACAAAGCCGCCGAAGGTCGCGACCGACCAGAGCGCGACGAAGAGCGCGAAGAAGGCGAGCCCGAGCCCGATGCGGGACGGGGCGGAGACCGGCTGGAGGAGCTTCACTGCTGTCCCCTCTCCGCTCGCCAGGCGGCGGCGAGCTCGTGCCACGGCTCGATCGACCAGAAGCCCGAGGCAGCGCCGGAGGTCGAGGGCAGCACGAAAGCCGTGCAGCCGGCGACATCGATCGCCTGCCTGCCATAGGAGAGCATCGGCGCGGGCAGACCGAGCGCCGCCTGCGCTGCCCGCTTGCCGTTGAACGCGATGAAGGCCGGAGCCGCCGCGCGCATCTTCATCAGAAATCCTTCGACATCGAAATGAGCCCTCACGAGCGCGGCATCCGGGCCCGAGGTCGCCTTGGCGACATCGGTGAGGCCGAAGCCATGTTCGAGCAGTTCAGGATAATCCTCTGGCCGCAACTGGCGGGGAACCAGCCCGACGGCGTGCAGCACGCCCCAGAACTTGTTCCCCGGCCCGGCATAATAGGCGCGGCGCAAGGCCGAGACACGCCCGGCCTGCGTTCCGCAAAAGACGATCCCCAGGCCTGGCCCGACGACGTCCGGCAGGATCGTCACATCGCGCCGCCAGCGACGTATTTCGGCTCGACCAGCGAGTTGATCTCCGGCTTCGCCTTGATCAGCCCGATCTCGAGCAGCAGGTCGGCCGCCTTGGCGGTGAAGGCCTGCCATTCGCCGGAGAAGAATTTCTTGTTTCCCTCCGCATCCGACCAGCGCAGGTAGCCCGCCGACTTGCCGAACTGTTCGCCGGTCTGCTTCACGTCGGCACCCATGATGCCATAGGCCTTGTCCTTCTCAGCCTTGATCATCTCGAGCGCCTCGAAATAGCTCTTGGTCAGCGCCTTGGCAGCAGCGTCATTGGCCGTGAGGAAGGCCGGGGTGCAGCCGAACGTGTCCATCACCATCGGGTAGTCGAGCGTGGTGGCGATGATCTTGCCGGCATCCGGCTTCTCGCGCACGGCCGAGAGATAGGGCTCGTAGGTCATGGCCGCGTCGTTCTGTCCGGCGATGAAGGCCTGCGCGGCCGGGCCCGGCTCCATGTTGACCACGGTCACGTCCTTCACGGACATTCCGTTTTCCTTGAGGAACCAGGCGAGCGCGAAATAAGGCGAGGTGCCGGGCGCCGAGGCGGCGACGGTCTTGCCCTTCAGGTCCTTGATCGAGCCCGTCGCGCTGCGCACAGCCATGCCGTCGGCGCCGTAGCTCTTGTCGAGCTGGAAGATCTGCTTGGTCTTGATGCCGGCTGCGTCCCAGACGATCCAGGTCTCGACCGTGGTCGCGGCGCATTGGATGTCGCCTGAGGCGATGGCGAGGTGACGGTCCTTCTGCGGGATCTTCTTGATGGTGACGTCGAGGCCGTTCCTGGCGAAGATCCCGGCCTCCTTGGCCAGCACCAGCGGCGCGAAGCCGGTCCAGCCGGAAATACCGATCGAGACCTTCGTTTGCGCCTGGGCCGCGCCGGCCGCGAGGAAGGCGGCGAGGCCGAGGCCGGCCATCGCTCCGATACGCTTCAAACCTGTCATGACGAGTCGTTCCCCTGCTCTTGTTGCATCAGTTCCGGAGGCGGAGCCTATCGCAATCGCATCGCCGGCAAGATGCAACCTTCGTTCCAGATCAGGTTAAATGCATATGCAAAACCGTCAAGGCGGCGATCAGCGCCATGAACGAAGGCGATAACATTCTCTTGTTTGACATGAGGGAGTGCATCCGTTCCCCTCAAGGCCCTTCCTGCGCGCCGCGCATTCTCTCGAGGTCTCCAGCATGAACGGCGCCGACCGCCTGTGCGACACGCTTCTCGTCAACGGCGTGGATGTCTGCTTCGCCAATCCCGGCACATCCGAAATGCATTTCGTCGCGGCGCTCGACCGCAAGCCGCAGATGCGCTGCGTGCTCGGGCTGTTCGAGGGCGTGGTGACGGCGGCGGCCGACGGCTATGCCCGCATGGCCGACAAGCCGGCGGCGACCCTGCTGCATTGCGGGCCCGGCATGGCGAACGCGCTCGCCAACATGCACAATGCCAGACGCGCCCGCACGCCGATGATCAATGTGGTCGGCGACCACGCGACCTATCATCTCGAGCATGACGCGCCGCTGACCAGCGACATCGAGAGCCTGGCCCAGCCGATGTCGCATTTCGTCCGGCGCATCGCCTCGGCCGAGGATGTCGGCCCGGCGATCGGCGAGGCCTATGCCGCCTCGCTGTCGCTCCCCGGCGTGACCACCGTGATCCTGCCGGCCGATTGCGCCTGGGGCAGCGTCGAGCCGGCGAGGCTCGTGAAGACCGAGGTCCCGAAGCCGAAGGCCGTCGAGGCCGACGCGATCCGCGCGGCCGCGCAGGCCCTGCGCAAGCATGGCAGCCGCGCCGCGATCATGCTGACCGGCTCGGCGCTGCGCGAGAAGCCGCTGGAGACCGCCGCCCGGATCTGCGCCGCAACCGGCAGCCGGATGCTCAGCCAGATGTCGAACGGCCGTACCGAGCGCGGCGCCGGGCGCGTTGCCTTGTCAAAGGTGCCCTACCCCGTCGACATGGCGCTCGACCTCCTCAGAGAGATCGATGTCCTCGTCCTGATCGGGGCCAAGGCGCCGGTCGCGTTCTTCGCCTATCCGGGCAAGCCGAGCCGGCTGATCCCGGATTCCTGCGAGGTGGTGACGCTGGCCCAGCCCGGCGACGACCTGCCGGGCACGCTCGACGCGCTCGCCGACGAGCTTGGCGCCCGCAAGTTCGCACCGGCCAATATCGCGAAGCCCCGCAGCGCCGAGCAGGCCCTGCCGAGCGGCGATCTCGACGCCGACAAGGTCTGCACGCTGGTTGCCAAGCTGCTGCCCGAGAACAGCATCATCTGCGACGAATCGGTCTCGTCCGGTCGCGTCTTCTACGAGATGTGCGCGGACGCGCCGCAGCACGACTATCTGCAGATCACAGGCGGCGCGATCGGCATCGGCATCCCGCTTTGCGTCGGCGCTGCGGTGGCCTGCCCCGACCGCAAGGTCGTCGGCATGCAGGCCGACGGCTCCGGCATGTACACGCTCCAGGGCCTGTGGACGCAGGCGCGCGAGAATCTCGACATCGTCACGGTGGTCTTCGCCAACCGGACCTACGCGATCCTGCATGGGGAGATGCGCGCCGTCGGCGTCAATGATTTCGGGCGCAACGCCAAGCAGATGCTCAATCTCGACGAGCCGGCTCTGGACTGGGTCGGGATGGCGCAAGGCATGGGCGTCGAGGCCGGGCGGGCGCGCACGGCGGAGGAATTCGTCAAGCTGTTCAAGGGCGCGCTGTCGCGGAAGGGGCCGTTCCTGATCGAGGCGGTGATCTGAGGCGCGTCATCCCGCACGCGCAGCGGCATGCAATGCTGCTGCGCAGATGCGGGACTCTGCGCAGCGGCACTCCGCGCCGCAGCGCGCACGGGATGACACCCTTCATTCCGTGTCGATGAAGCCGCCCAGGAACGCATCGAGGCAATCGCCGATCGCCTCGATCGCGTAGCCACCTTCCTGCACGACCAGCGTCGGCAGGCGCAGCGCCTTCACCCTGGCGCCGATCGTGCCGAAATCCTGCGCCTCCAGCTTGAGCACGCCGATCGGGTCGTCCTTGTGGGCGTCATAGCCGAGTGCGACGACCAGCGCCTCAGCGCCGAACTCGCGGATGGCGCGGCCGGCACGGTCGACCGCCGCTTCCATCTCCGGTCCCGCGGCGCCATGGACAAGCGGCAGGTTGAGGTTGAAGCCCTCGCCCGGGCCGTTGCCACGTTCGTCCTCGTAGCCGGTGAAGAACGGATAGTAGTTAGACGGATCGGCATGGACAGAGATCGTCAGCACATCGGGGCGCCGATAGAAGATCTGCTGCGTGCCGTCGCCGTGATGGGCGTCGACGTCGAGGATCGCGACCTTGTCGAATTTTTCGCGGAGACGCTGTGCCGCGACCGCCGTATTGTTGATGTAGCAGAAGCCGGTGGCGCGATCGGCGCGGGCATGGTGGCCCGAGGGACGGCAGAGCGCATAGACGGCCTGCTCCCCGGCCAGGATCGCATCGGCGCCGGAGACCGCCGTCTCGGAGGAGCGCAGGGTCGAGGTCCAGCAATGCTCGCCGATCGGCACCGAAAGATCGCCGAGATACCAGCCGAGCTGGCCGATGAAGCCCGTCGGGCGGCAGGGCGGGCGCATGTCCTCGTCGGGACGGCCGCTCCAATAGGGGAAGGTGCTCGGCCAGACCTCGGGGCCGCGCTCGGCCGGCAGGTCCTGCCAGCGCGCCCAGGCGGTCTCGAGGAAGCTGACGAACTCGGCGCTATGCACCTTCAGGATCGGATCGACGCCGTGCGCCGCCGGCCGCTCCGGCGCGATGCCGTGCCTGGCGAGCGCGCCGAGCAGGCGCTCCGTCCGTTCCGGCAGGTCCTTCGGCGCGACGACGCGGCCGAAGCGCATATATTGCCGGGGATCGTGGAGCGACTGGTCCGGGTGATAGAAGGCGCGCATGCGGGCTCGTTCCTCGGGCTGAAACGTTGAATCGTACGAAGATGCTAGCAAGCCATGGCGGCGCGGTCAGGCCGCGGCGATGCCGCTCCGCCCTGCATTGGCGGCAGGCTCGGCCGGCAGCAGGCTGCCCTGCCGCATCAGCCAGGGCACGCGGCTGCCGGCGACGGGCCGCGAATAGCGATAGCCCTGCCCGAAGCCGCAGCCATGCTTCAGCAGGAAGTCCTGCTGCTCCTGGGTCTCGACCCCCTCGGCGATGACGTCGAGCTTCAGATCGGCGGCGAGATTGATGATGGCGCGCACGATCGCGGCATCCTCGCCACCCTCGGCGAGATGCCGCACGAAGCTGCGGTCGATCTTGATCAGATCGACCGGTAGGCGGCGCAAATGCGTCAACGAGGCATAGCCAGTGCCGAAATCATCGAGCGCGACATGCACGCCGTTGTCGCGCAGGGCCTTCAATGCCCGCTCGGCATCGCCGCCATTGCGGGTGAGCAGCACCGTCTCGGTGACCTCGACGCCGAATTTCGCGGGCGGCACGCCGGCGGCGGCGAGCTGGGCAAGAAAGCGTTGCGGCATATAGGGATCGCGGAAGATGCCCGGCGCGAGATTGACCCAGACGCGCGGCACTTCGATCCCGGCCTCCTGCCACTCACGCAGATCCGCGATGGCCTTGCGCAGGATCGCCTCGCCAATGGCCTGCGAGGTCTCGGGATCCTCCAGGGCCTGCTGGAACGAGGCCGCCGGAACGATGCCGCGCTCGGGGTGCTTCCAGCGCGCGAGCGCCTCGAGCCCATCGACCTCGCCGGTCGCGAGCACGATCTGCGGCTGGTAGAAGGGCAGGATGCGGTCCTGTTCCAGCGCCCCGGCGATCTCGCGGCAGATCGCGACGCGCGTATTCATGGCGGCCCGCATCTCGGCCTCGTAGATCACCGCGAGATTCCGGCCCAGCGCCTTGGCGCGATAGAGCGCGAGATCGGCATCCTTCATCAGCTCGACCGGATCGCGATCATGCTGCGGCGCCAGCGCGATGCCGAGGCTGGCGCGCGAGGAAATCATCTGGCCGGCATGCTCCACCGGCGCGCGCAGGGCAGCGAGCAGGAGATCCGCCTTGGCCTGGGCCGCGGCCGGGCTGAGCGAATGGGGGGTCAGCACGACAAACTCGTCGCCGCCGAGCCGGGCGACCAGATCGTCGGCCTCGACATGGCGACTGAGCCGCGCCGCGGCCTCGATCAGCAGGGCGTCGCCGGCATCATGACCGAGCGTGTCGTTGACCGATTTGAAATCGTCGAGATCGATCAGGAAGAGACCGACGCCTCCGCCGGCTTCCAAACCGCCGACGGCCTGCTGCAACCGTTCCTGGAAGAGCAGGCGGTTGGGCAGCCGGGTCAGCGCGTCATGCGTCGCCTGCCAGCGCACATGCGCCTCGGCCGCCTTGCGCTCGGTGATGTCGACGATGCCGGCGACGACCATGGCATTGTCGCCCGCGGCCTGAAGCGAGGTCGCGGTGATCAGCGTGTCGCGGTTCTCGCCCGAGACCGCCCTGATCCGGGCCTCGAACTCGCCGACATGCTCGGCGCTCTGCAACTGCCGGACGAGCGCGCGGCGGCTATCCTCATCGACGAACATCTCGGCCACGGTGATATCGGACAGGTCGGTGGCGCCGCGCGGGCCGAGATAGCGCAAGGCGGCATCGTTGACCCGCATGAAGCGGCCTTCGAGCATCGAGATCACGACGAGCGGGATCGGCGTCGCCATGAATAGCCGCTCGATCATGGCGCGGCTCTCGCCGAGCGCTTCCTTGGCGGCGCGCTCCGACTGGGTCGCGAGCCATTCGACGCGGCGCAGCCGGTTGGCATGGATCACGACGAGGCTGAGCGCGACATTGAGCATGCCGAGGATCATCACAAGCCCGATGAAGGTCGTCGGCAGCTGGCCGAAGCCGAGATAGCCGGCAAGCATCAGCACGCTGGTCGCGGCGCCGAACAGCAGGGTCCACCGGAACGAGATCGGCGCGACCAGATAGAAGATCGATGGCAGCAGCATCACGACGAATAGCGCGAGGTCGCTGCGGGAGCTGACGAGGAAGGCGACGCCGACCGCGACGAAGCCCTCCCAGAGCAGGGTCACGGCCTCGGCCTGCCTGAAGCTGGCGGCACGGCGGATCAGCAGCATGCAGACCAGCGACACGAAGACGACGCCCAGCCTCGCCGGCACGGCAACGAAGAAATGCGGCGTGCCGTAGAAGCGCCAGTCGCTGATCAGGAACAGCGCATTGAGCAGCGCCGAGAGCAGGAAGATGAGCCGGCATTGCCGCAGCGTTTCGGGCAGGCGAGCGGCCTGGAAGGCCGCTTCCCGTCCGGTATCGCGAAACTCACCGCCGAAGCGGAGCAGGCGCTCCTCTTGCATGCCCCATCGTCAACCGGAGTTGGTCAAGGCGGGGTTAAGACAAGCCGGCCAGCCATAAAAAACGGCAACCACCCGCAGCGATCACCGCTTCGCCGCGATCAGAGCCGCGAATTCCTGTGCCAACTCAGCAATGTCGAAGCGGCCGGGCCGGTACCAGTCGGTCGAGCCGTTGAGCGCGCCGAGCAGGAAAAGCCTGAGCGCCTCGGGCGAGCGCTCGGCGGCGAGCGCACCGGCCTGCTGCAATTCGGCGATCAGCTCGCGCCAGACCTCCTCATAGGCTCGGCGAACCTGCCGGACGCTGTCGGGCACCGGCATCGCGCCGAAGGTGAAGACCTTGATGCTGGCGGAGGTATAATCGCCATGGCCGTGCAGCGCCGTGAGATGGGCGCGGATCGCCGCCTCCAGCCGGGCGTAGGGCGTGCTCTCGGCGTGTTCGGTGAGCGCCGCGACGACTGCCTGATGGACGAAGCGCACGCCATCGTTGACGACCTCCTCGACGATCTCCTCCTTCGAGGCGAAGTGATAGTAGAGGCTCGCCTTGCGGATGCCGACGGCCTCGGCGATCTCGCGCAAGGTGGTCTGGTGATAGCCGCCGGAACGCAGCAGGCGCGCGGCCGTGTCGAGGATGAGCCGGCGCGAGCCGCCTTCGACCGCGTCGCGCTCCGCTTTGGCGGCCTGCACCGTCACAGCCTCTTCGCGACCTCTTCGAGCATCACCTCGGTGGCGCCGCCGCCGATCGATTGCACGCGGGCGTCGCGCGCCATGCGCTCGATCGTGCTCTCGCGCATGAAGCCCATCCCGCCATGGAACTGGACGCAGGCATACATCACCTCGTTGACCAGTTCGCCGCAGAAGGCCTTGACCATCGAGACTTCGCGGGTGGCCTCCATGCCCTGCGCATCCATCCAGGCGGCGTGATAGACGAGCTGACGCCCGGCCTCGACCTTGGCCGCGAGCATGGCGAGCTTCTGTCTTATCGCCTGCTTCTCCCATAGCGCTGCGCCGAAGGCTTTTCGGGTGCGGACATAGTCGAGGGTGAGGTCAATCGCGGCCTGCGCCTCGCCGATCGCCATGGCGCCGATCACGGTGCGCTCGTTCTGGAAGTTGCGCATGATCGCATAGAAGCCGCGCCCCTCCTGGCCGAGCAGGTTCTCAGCCGGTACGCGGCACTCCTCGAAGACGAGCTCGGCCGTGTCGGACGAGCGCCAGCCATGCTTGTCGAGCGCGCGCGAGACCTTGAAGCCGGGCGTGCCCTTCTCGACCAGGAAGATCGAGACCGATTGGGAAGGCTTTGCGGAGAGGTCGGTCTTGGCGGCGACGCAGTAGATGTCGGCATGGACGCCATTGGTGATGAACATCTTTGCGCCGTTCAGCACGTAGGCATCGCCCTCGCGCCGCGCCGTGGTGCGGATGCCCTTCACATCCGAGCCGGCATCGGGCTCGGTGACCGCGACCGCGCAGATTGTCTTCCCGGCGATGATGTCAGGCATGTAGCGCTCGTGCTGCGCCTTGCTGCCGGCATTGAAGACATGGACCGAGGCCATGTCGGTGTGAACCAGCGCCGTGATGGCGACGCCGGAGAAGGTCGAGCGCCCCAGCTCCTCCGCCAGCACAACGGTCGCCAGCGTATCCATTTCCGAGCCGCCGTACTCGGCCGGGTAGCGGATGCCGAAGAAGCCGAGCTCGCCCATGCGCTCCAGGACGGCGCGCGGCACGAAGCCCTGCTCCTCCCACGCAAGCGCCTGCGGCTTGATCTCGCTCTCGACGAAGCGGCGGACCTGGTCGCGCAGCGCCTCATGCTCCTCGCTGAAATAGGGCGAGCGACGCAGTGCCTCTCCGGCGAACTGTTCGAGCGCTGTCATGTCCGTTCTCCCGCGGCTTGACCTTGTGGCGCCGATACGCCTACCTAACGGACGGTAGGTGAAATGGCGGCGCGGTTCAAGCGTCGTCATTGCGAGGCGGCGCAGCCGACGAAGCAACCCAGGGGACCGGGTGAGCGAGGCCTTCTGGATTGCTGCGCTACGCTGGAATGACGGCGAAGGCCGGCGGCTCAAGGGAAGCGGATATTCATGACGGACACGATCGCAGCCAACGCCCCGCCGCCCCTTTCGGACATGCTCGCCACCCTGCGCGAGCGCCACGCTCTCGTCGCGGCCGGCGGTGGGCAGAAACTGCGCGAGCGGCATGAAAGCCGCGGCAAGATCATGGTGCGCGAGCGCATCGACCTCCTGCTCGATCCGCAGACGCCCTTCCTCGAGCTCTCGCCATTGGCTGCCTGGGGCCTCTACGGCAACGAGGTGCCGGGCGCGGGCATCGTCACCGGCATCGGCATCGTCGCGGGCCGCACCTGCATGCTGATCGCCAACGACGCCACCGTGAAGGGCGGCTCCTTCTTCGCCGAGACGGTGCGCAAGCATCTGCGCGCGCAGGAGATCGCCGAGGAGCACCGATTGCCCTGCCTCTACCTGGTCGATTGCGGCGGCGCCTTCCTGCCGGAGCAGGACCGCGTCTTCCCCGACCGCGACCATTTCGGCGGCTCCTTCTACAACCAGTGCCGGATGTCGGCGGCCGGCATCCCGCAGATCTCGCTGGTCTTCGGCGGCTGCACGGCGGGCGGCGCCTATATCCCGGCGCTGTCGGACGAGGTGGTCATGGTGCGCGGCACCGGCCGCATCCATCTCGGCGGGCCGCCGATCGTGAAGGCCGCGATCAACGAGATCGTCGACGGCGAGACTTTGGGCGGCGCCGAGATGCACACCCTTGTCTCCGGCGTCAGCGACCATCTGGTCGAGACCGAGATGGAGGGCCTCGCCAAGCTGCGCGAGATCGTCGGCGCGCTCGGCGAGATCGGCAAGGTGGCGCCGGCGCCCTACCTCTCCCTGCCTCCGAAGCATGATGCGGCCGAGCTGGAAGAGATCGTCCCCACCGATCTGCGCCGGCCCTATGACGTGCGCGAGGTGCTCGCGCGCATCGTCGACGACAGCGCCTTCACCGCCTTCAAGCCGGATTATGGCGCGACGCTGGTGACGGGCTTTGCCCGCATCCACGGCCATCCGGTCGGGATCATCGCCAATAACGGCGTGCTCTTCTCGGAATCGGCGGTGAAGGGCGCGCATTTCATCGAGCTCTGCGACCAGCGCCAGATTCCGCTGCTCTTCCTGCAGAACATCACCGGCTTCATGGTCGGCACCGAGGCCGAGCGCGGCGGCATCGCAAAACATTCGGCCAAGCTCGTCTATGCCGTCTCGAATGCGCGCGTGCCGAAATACACGGTGCTGATCGGCGGCTCCTACGGCGCCGGCAATTACGGTATGTGCGGGCGCGGCTTCCGGCCGCGTTTCCTGTTCTCCTGGCCCAATGCCCGCATCGCGACGATGAGCCCGGAGGTCGCCGCCAATGTCGTGACCGAGCTGCGCCGCCAGAGCCTTAAGGGAGCCGCGGACGAGGCGGCCATCGCCGAGCTCGACCGCAGGACGCGGGCGCAGTTCGAGGAGCAGAGCGACCCGTACTACGCCACGGCGCGGCTCTGGGATGACGGCATCATCGAGCCGGCGCAGACGCGCGACGTGCTCGGCCTGTGCCTGTCGCTCGCAGCCGGCGAAGCACGCGACACCTCTCCCCGCCCCGTCTACCGGATGTGATCGCTGAGATGTTCGACACCGTCCTGATCGCCAATCGCGGCGAGATCGCCTGCCGTATCATCCAGACCTGCCGCAGCCTCGGCATCCGCACGGTCGCGGTCTATTCCGAGGCCGACCGCGAGGCGTTGCATGTCCGGCTCGCCGATACGGCCATCGCCATCGGCCCGGCACCGGCCCGCGACAGCTATTTGCGCGCGGATAAAATCATCGCCGCGGCGATCGAAAGCGGCGCGCAGGCGATCCATCCCGGCTACGGCTTCCTGTCCGAGCGGCTCGACCTGATCGAGGCCTGCGACAAGGCCGACATCACCTTCATCGGCCCCTCGGCCGCCGCCATCGACGCGATGGGCGACAAGATCCGCTCCAAGCAAATCGCGCGCGAGGCCGGCGTTCCCGGCGTTCCCGGCTATGACGGCGCCGACCAGTCGCCGGAAACGCTCAAACGCGAAGCCTTGCGCGTCGGCCTGCCGGTGATGGTCAAGGCCTCGGCCGGCGGCGGCGGCAAGGGCATCCGCAAGGTCGAGCACGAGGCCGATCTCGACGGCGCCATCGCGACCGCGAGCCGGGAGGCGCAGGCCGCGTTCGGCGATAGTCGCCTGCTGATCGAGAAATTCGTGACGCGGCCGCGCCATGTCGAGGTGCAGGTCGCGGGCGACCGGCACGGCAATCTCGTCCACCTGTTCGAGCGCGACTGTTCGGTACAGCGCTCCAACCAGAAGTTGCTGGAAGAGGCGCCAGCGCCGAACCTCCGCGACGAGACGCGCAAGGCGCTGCACGACTACGCCCTGAAGCTGTCGCGAGCGATCGCCTACGACAATCTCGGCACGGTCGAGTTCCTCGTCGATGCGGCGACGCAGGACGTGTTCTTCCTGGAGATGAACACGAGGCTGCAGGTCGAGCATCCCGTCACCGAGGCGATCACCGGGCTCGATCTGGTCGCGTGGCAGTTGCGGATCGCCGCCGGGGAGCCCCTGCCGCTGAGGCAGGACGAGATCACCTGCTCCGGCCACGCCATCGAGGCACGGCTGACGGCCGAGCGGGCCGATGAAGGTTTCCGGCCTGACACGGGCCTGATCCGGCTCTGGCAAGCTGCGGAAGGATTGCGCAGCGATAGCGGCGTCGGCACAGGCAGCGAGGTCTCGCCGCATTACGATTCGCTGCTCGCCAAGCTCATCGCGCATGCGCCGGATCGCGCCGGGGCGATCCAGAAGCTGGCCAACGGCCTGGACCGGATGAGCGTGCTGGGACCGGCGACGACGCGAGCTTTCCTGGCCGAGGCGTTGCGGACGCCTGGCTTCGCGGCCGGCGCGACGACATTGTTCCTCGCCGAGACCTATCCAGGCGGCTGGCGCCCGCAACCATGCGACGAGGCGGAGCTTTACGCTGTCGCAGCGGCGATCTGGCTGACGGAGCGGCAGTCCGGGCGGGACAGTGGGCCGTGGCGCTCGCTCGCGGGCTTTCGCCTGCTCGCGCCGGCCGGACGGCCGGCTACTACACATCTCGTCGTTGCGAGCGGCGACAAGACAGCACGGCTTGGAATCGAGAGCCATGACGTGTTTTTCCGCGCCACCGGCCTCGGTCGCACGCTCGATATCGCGCTACACCCCACCGGGCGGGCTGGGGGCTGGGCCGCCACGCTCGCCGGCGCAACGACGCAGGCGCTGGCGGTTTGCGACGAGCGCGGCCTCTTCCTGCGCCATGGCGGCTCCTTCGAAGGGCGCGTCGAGATCGCACTTGCCGTCGAGGCCGCTGCGGCCAAGCGCGACATGGCCGGCGATGGCGGCAATACGGTGCGGGCAGCCATGCCCGGAACCGTCGCGGCGCTGCATGTGAAGGAAGGTGACGCGATCGCGGCAGGACAGGTCGTCGCCGTGCTGGAATCGATGAAGCTGTTCATGGAGCTCAAGGCCCCCACAGGCGGTATCGTGCAGCGCGTCGGCACCAGGACCGGCGCTACCGTCTCGGCCGGCGACATCCTGGTTGCGATCGAGCCGAGCTGAGCGGACGCAACGGCGGCGCGGACCAAAGCCAAGCGAATCTACGCTTCGGAAAGACTTTTTTACGCTTCGGAAAGACTTGCCGGGCGTTATCGAAGGGCGTGAGTGGTTGCGTTCAAGTCGAGTGGAGGAAGTGCATGCTGACGAGGTTCATCATCGCGTCCCTGCTCGCAACCGGCGCTTTCGTCTCCAGCAGCGGGGCAAGCCAGGCCTTCTGGAAGCGCTCGCATTGGGGCGCCTGCAACGAGGCGCCCAACGAGGCCGAGCGCATCAGGCTCAATTGCTGGATCTTCGATCCGGTCCCTGACTTTCCCCCGCTCGGCGTCATCGGCTTCGGCGCCTATGGCGTTTCGCCCTATCCCAAGCGCCCGCCGAGCCCGGGACCGACGGTACGGCGCCTCGGCTGACACCGATAGCAGCCCCAGGCTCCAGAGCCCGTCTCAAAATTTCGACCATTCCCCGGATTATCCTGCAGCGGCTTCCGAGCCAGCGGCGCGAGCGCCGTGGCGTTGATACGCCAAGCGTCTCAGGATATTGGACAATGTGTCGATGAGGGTCGCATGCCGCCACGCTTCAAGGATATCGGGGATCGGCTGAAGGCCTACCGGCTTGGGGCGCAGCTGACGGCCGACGATGTCGGGAAGAAGCTCGGCCTCTCGCGCGCGGCGGTCTACCGGATCGAAGCCGGCGACGTCGTCAAGATCGAGACGCTCGAGAAGCTCGCCGGCATACTCGACACCTCGACGGCTTCGCTGCTCGGCGTCGCCATGGAGTATTACAGCAGCGCGATCGCCTATTTCGAGCGCATGCGGCAGCTCGAGAGCACGGCCGACCAGATCGTCGCGCATTTTCCGCCGTTTTCCTTCCTGCTGACCTCCGACGCCTATTCGGCGCATCTGAAGACGATGCTGTTCGAAGCACAGGTGGCTGACGAAGACGAGGCGAGCGCGGCCAATCGGGACATCGTCGAGATCGTCGACATCCTGACGGAGCGCAAGCGGACCTGGCGCCAGCGCCGCCTCAGCGTCGTCAATTTCATCACGATCCCCGATATCGACCGCTTCCTCCAGCTCGGCGCGATCGGGCGCTTCGGCCTTTCCCCTGATGTGGTCGAGCAGCGCCGCGCAATCGCGCGCGCCGAGGTCGAAAATGTCCTCAAGATCCTCCTGGAGGAGCCGATGGGCATCCAGATCGCGGTCGTCGAGGAACCGCTGCCGAACATCACCTTCCAGCTGTTCAGGAGCGCCGAGGCGACCTCGCTGGCGCTCAGCCCGTTCCGTCTCGGCGGCGAGTTGCCGAATATCAGCGCTGGCGTCGCCATGCTGACCGCCGCCGAGGAGCCCGTGCGGCTCTATGAGAAGATCGCCGACGATCTCTGGAAGAAGGCCCATAAGGGCGTCCGCGCCGCCGAGGCCCTGCAGGCGGCGCTGGACAGGTCCGGCGTGAGGCGAAAACCCGTCCGCAAGGCGTCGTGACGAAGCTCTATCGCTTTGGCCTGGCTAGACGAGTTCCGCCTGGCCGATCTCGTTGAGGAGCGCGAGATGCTCGGCCGGGCCGATGGCGCCGGGGGCGATCGCCTTTTCGAGAAGCGCGCTGAGCTGGCCGAGCGCCCGTTCGGCCACGTCGACCGACAGGGGCTCGCCGTCATAGGCCTCGGCAAAGCGCCCGGCGAGATCGGCGAGCAGGCGCAGCAGCGCCGCGTGCTCCGGCTCGGAGGCGCGCAGATCGAGCGCCCGGTTCTGGAATTCGAGATAGGTCCTGATGCCGCCCTTCTGCAGCAGGAGCCAGTTCAGCAATTCGTTCATCACGCTTCTCCGCAAAACCGCGTCAGGTCTGATCGCGATCGATGTCCTGCCGCGCCAGGTTTGCCTCAGCTCAGCGGCGTGAGGCTGGTACGGCCGCCATGGCGCGCCGACCACGCCACCGGGTCGGCCAGGAAGCGCTCGACCTCGGCCCGGTCTTCCGCGGCAAGCTGCCGGCTGGCCTCGGCGCCCAGCATATCCGCCCATGTCGCGAGCGCGTGCAGGGTCAATCCGACCTCCGACAGACGGGCGGCCGCGCCCGGAAAGACATCGTGATAGAAGATCGTCAGGACATGCTCGACATTCGCCCCGGCCGCGCGCAGGCCTCGCGCGAAATTGAGCTTGCTGCCGCCATCGGTGGTCAGGTCGTCCATCAGCAGGACCCGCATGCCGTCGACCGATCCACCTTCGACCTGGGCATTGCGGCCGATCCCGAGCGGGCGCTTGCGGACGTAGCGCAGCTTGAGCCCGGCCCGATCCGCGAGCCAGGCCGCAAAGGGAATGCCGGCCGTTTCCGCCCCCGCGATCGCATCGAAGCGTCCCGCGGGAAAATTCGCCTCGACATAGGCGAGCGCGAGATCGGTCACGGCCTTGCGCGGGCCCGGCTCGCCCAGCAGCAGGCGGACATCGACGTAGACCGGGCTCGCCCAGCCGGCGGCGAGGATGAAGGGCTGGTTGCGGCTGACCTGGACCGCGCCCGCCTGGAACAGCAGCTGTGCGACCTGCCTGCCGGTTTCGCTCTTCGTCATCGGCCCGCCTCTCCTGTCATTGCGCGGCGTCCCTGATGGCAGCTCGCATCACCGCAATGCCAGCGAGAAAATCGTCGATCTCCATCGCCTCCTTCGGATTATGCGAGCCGTGCTCGTTGCGGACGAAGATCATGGCGCTGGGGATGCCGGCATTGGCGAAGACCGCGGCGTCATGGCCGGCGCCGCTCGGAATCTCCTCGTCGGGAAGGCCGAGGCCGCGGGCCGCCGCCTTCAGGCGCGTGACCCAGCCGGCATCCATGGTCGCGGATGTGGATTCGAGCCGGCGATCGAGCTTGAACGAGACGCCGCGCTCCTCGCCGATCAAGGCGCATTCCGACAGGAAGAGATCGTAGAAGGCCTCCAGCGTCTCGGTGTTCTGGCTGCGCACCTCGAAGCTGAAGCGGACCGTGCCCGGAATCCGGGCGATGGCATGTTCCTGCGGATCGGTGCCGAAGACGCCGGAGGTCACGACGACATCGCGCCCGCGCTCAAGCAGCGTACGCCAATGACGATCGAGATGGGTGATCAGCTCGGCCGTGGCGAAGACCGCGTCGCGCCTGAGCCAGCGCGGCACGGCGCCGGAATGGCCGGCCTCGCCGCTGCATTCGACAGCGCGATGGCGGATATTGCCGCGAATGCCGGTGACGATGCCGACCGGCAGGTTGCGGGCGACGAGCACCGGCCCCTGCTCGATATGGAGCTCGACCCAGGCGGCGACGCGCGCGGCATCGAGCAGCGGCTCAGCTCTTTCGACGCGGTCGACGGCGACGCCGACATCGCGCATGCATTCGGCGAGCGTACGGCCGGACTGCGCGTCCTTGACCGCGAGATCAGCCGGCGTCAGCCCCCCGAAAAGCGCGCTCGACCCGAGATAGGCCTTGCCGAAACGCGCGCTTTCCTCGCCACGCAGGGCATAGAGCTTGAGCGTGCGGCGCGGCCTGAACCCTTCCGCCTTGAAGCCTGCGAGGATCGCCAGCCCGGCGATGACGCCGGCAGCGCCGTCGAAATTGCCGCCCTGCGGCACGGAATCGAGATGCGAGCCGCAGGCCAGGAACGGCAGCTCGGGCTCGCTGCCCTCAAGGGTCACGACGAGATTGGCGCCGGCATCGCGCTCCGTCTGCAGCCCCAACGCCCTGGCCTTGGCCTCGACGAGGTCGAGAGCTGCGGATTCGCCCGCGCCATAGCTTTCGCGGGTGATGCCGACGCCGTCGCTGGTCTTCGCGCGCAGCGCGTCAAGAAGCTCTTCGGCCAGTTTCCGATCAGCGCTTTCTTCGGGGAAGGCGGCGCGCTTCTCTGCGAGAGCAGCCATCATGATACGGGATCCAGCCAGGCGAGGTCCGGCTCGTCGGCCTCCTCGATGACGACGCCACCGATGAGGTCGGTCACGCGTGAAATCTCGCGATGCCGGCAGAAGGTTTCGAGATCGTCGATGATCGTCGTCATCGCCGCCGGCTGGAGGAAGGTCGCCGTGCCGACCTGCACCGCGCTCGCGCCGGCAAGCATGTATTCGACCGCATCATCGGCCGTGGAGATGCCGCCGCAGCCGATCACCGGGATCTTCACCGCCTTGGCGCATTGGAAGACCTGCCGCAGCACGATCGGCTTGATCGCCGGGCCGGACAGCCCGCCCATGATGTTGCCGAGGCAGGGCTTGAAGCTCTTCAGGTCGATCGCCATCGACAGGATGGTGTTGGCGACGACGACCGCATCGGCGCCGGCCGCCTCGGCCGCGCGGGCGACCTCCGGCACGTCGCCGGTATTCGGCGTCAGCTTCACCCAGAGCGGCAGGTCGGTGGCGGCCCGCAATTGCCGGGTGACGTTCTCGGTCGACTCGGCCCGCATGGCGAAGGCCTTGCCGTCCTCCTCGATATTCGGACACGAGATATTGGCCTCGATCGCGGCGATACCGGGGATCGAGAGTTCCGCCGCAAGGCTGGCGAAGCCCTCCGCCGTCGGGGCGGAAATGCTGACCACGAGCGGCGTGTCATAGGGCGCGTAATGCGGCATCGTTTTCTCAACGAAATAGGGCACGCCCTTGGAGGGGATGCCGATCGCATTGATCAGGCTGCCCGGCCGCTCGACGACGCGCGGCAGCGGATTGCCGGCGCGCAGCTCGCGCGTGATCGTCTTGGTGACGAAGGCGCCGAGCCGGTTGAAGTCCATCACCCTCTCCAGCCCTTCGGCGAAGGTGCCGGAGGCCGGCATGACGGGATTCCGCAGCCTGAGCCCGCCAATGCTGACGGAGAGGTCGACATCGGCGCTCATGGCAGCGCCTCCATCAGGTCGAAGACCGGGCCGTCCCAGCAGACGCGGCGGCTGACGATCTCGCCATCGACGTTGAAATCGCGCACGCAGCAATAGCAAAGCCCGATTCCGCAGGCCATCTGCTGCTCCATCGCGACCTGGCCGGGCAGGCCGAACTCGCGCGCCAGCCGCTGCTGGACGCGCATGAGACGGCTCGAGCCGCAGGTGAAGAAGGCGTCGCAACGGCCATCGGCGATCAGCCGGCGCAGGATGCGCTCGACATTGGCGGGCCCGCTGCTCGCCTCCGCATCGGTGACGGCGACGACATCGGCGCCCTGGCTTTGGAACAGCTCGACGGAGACCAGCAGGTCGGGCCGTCGCGCGCTGAGGACGGCAGTGATGTGGGTGCCATTCGCCTTCGCGGCCCTGGCGAGCGGAGCGAGCGTCGCGAGTCCCGCTCCGCGCGCGACCACGACGATGTTGCGCCAGGCCGGATCGAGCGTGAAGCCGGTGCCGAGCGGCCCCATGATGTCGAGCCTGTCGCCGATTTTCAGCGTATCGAGGCCGCGCGTGCCGGCGCCCGTGACCTTGTACAGGAACTCGACCTGCCGTCGGTCCGGATCGGCGCCGTAGAGGCTCATCGGGCGACGCAGGAAAGGTTGCTCTCCGAGCGGATGCGGACAGAGCAACTGGAAGAACTGCCCCGGCAGGGCCGCAGCCGCCTCCGGGCCACAGCCCAGGACGAGGTGCCGGTATTCGCTGTTGACCGCCTCGTGGGAGACGACCTCGGCGAGTTCCGCCACGACGCTCGCCTTCCAGGGGGTGCAGGAGGCGGCAGCCTCCGCGCCCCCGACCGGAATGGCGGCTATGCCTGCATGGTCGAGATGGATCGACATGGGATGCTCCCGCGGTTCAGGCGAGTTCGGCTCCACGGCGCTCGGGGATCAGCAACCACATGGCGATGATGTCGAGCACATAGAGCGCTGCCAGCAGGCCGATCGCGACCTCGAAGCTGTAGGCCACGGCGATCGCACCGACCACGACCGGGCCGAAGCCGCCGACGCCGCGCCCGATATTGAACAGGACGTTCTGGGCGGTGGCGCGCGCGGTGGTGGGGAAGAGCTCGCTGATCAGCGCGCCGTAGCCGCCGATCATGCCGTTGACGAAGAAGCCCATCACCGCACCGGCAATGAGGAGCTGGAACGGATCGGTCAGCCGCGAATAGACCACGACCATCACGGCGGCGCCGAACATATAGGCGAAGAAGGTGGGGCGGCGGCCGATGCGGTCGGCGATATGGCCGAAAACGAAGATGCCCAGCGCCATGCCGGCGATGGTGACTGACGTCCAGACCGCGGATTGGGTCAGGGCGAAGCCGAAGCGGGTCGCCAGATAGTTCGGCAACCAGATCATCACACCGTAATAGCCGAAATTCTGGACCGAGCAGAGGATGACCATGCCGAGGCTGAGCTTGGTCGTCTCCCAGTCCTTGACCAGCAGCCAGAGCGCCGATTCCTTCGGCTTGTCCTTGGTCTTGGCGACGAAGACCTCGGGCTCATGCAGCGAATGACGGATGAAATAGGCGGCGACCGCCGGCAGGATGCCGATGGCGAACATACCGCGCCAGCCGATCGTCGGCAGCAGCATCGGCGTCAGGATC
Source organism: Allobosea sp. BK604 (assembly GCF_004341515.1). GTDB lineage: Bacteria > Pseudomonadota > Alphaproteobacteria > Rhizobiales > Beijerinckiaceae > Allobosea. Next base: position 10,198 of record NZ_SLZF01000013.1, on the reverse strand, counting down.
GCGGCCGCCAGCACGCCCAGCTGCCAGCCGAGGCCGACATAGGACGAGGCGCGGGCGCGCTTCGACGTCGGCCAGGCTTCGGCCACCAGCGCCATGCCGATGCCGAATTCGCCACCGAGGCCGAGGCCGGCGATGGTGCGATAGGCCAGCAGATCCCAATAACCCTGCGCCAGCGCGCACATGCCGGTGAAGACAGCGAAAAGAACGATCGTCCAAGTCAGGACGCGAACGCGGCCAAGACGATCCGAGAGCATGCCAAAGCCGATGCCGCCGAGCACGGCGCCAATGAGCGTCGCCGTGACCAGCGATGCGCCCTGGGCCGGGGTCAGTTGCAGATCCGCCGAGATCGCCCTGAGCATGAAGCCCAGGATGAGAAGATCGAAGCCATCCATCGCGTAGCCGATGGCGGAGCCCCAGAGGGCCTTCCTGGCCTTGGCATCGACCTCGTCCGGCGCCGTCACCCGGATCGAGCCAGCAATTGCAGCCTGATTGTCGCTCATGGCGATCCCCTATTCGGCTTCTTGGTCGTGGAGGCTGAAATGCAAAGCGTCCGCGCACGCTCGGAGCGTGCCGCGGCCGGCCTGCCAGTCATCATCGGAGTTTGGGCAGTGCCCCACTTCCCGGGACGCTTCGTGCGCGTCGCTTGGCGGCCCGGTCCCTCGCTACCCGGCCGTGAGAAGTCCGCCGCGGCAAACGGGAACCGATCGCGTGGCGAGACAGTCTGAGTGCCACAGTAAAATCTCAATTGCAACAACAAATATCAATTTTGAGACAGACTGCGAACCAGACGGCGCGGGACCGTGAATAGGGACTGGATAACCGGTTTCAGGACGCAAGAGGGATTGACCTCGACCACCACCGCGCCGAGAAGAGGCCGTTTGCGAACCTCAATGCGATCCGCCCGAGCGCCGAAACCGGCGAACGATGGTGCTCAGCCCTGGAGAATCGACGCCATGCCAAACCTCTACACCCCGGTCGACAGAGCGATCATCGCCCATGAGGCGGCCAAGATGCTGCTGGAGATCAAGGCGGTCCATTTCTACAGCGACAAGCCGTTCTTTTTTACCTCCGGCTGGGCGAGCCCGGTCTATATCGACTGCCGCAAGATCATCTCCTATCCGCGCCTGCGCTCGGCGCTGATCGACTTCGCCGCAGCGACGATCGTTCGCGATATCGGCTACGAGTCGATCGACAATGTCGCGGGCGGCGAGACGGCGGGCATCCCCTTCGCGGCCTGGATCTCCGACCGGCTGATGCTGCCGATGCAATACGTGCGCAAGAAGGCCAAGGGCTTCGGGCGCAACGCGCAGATCGAGGGCGAGGTGGTCGCCGGGGCGCGCACGCTTCTCGTCGAGGATCTCGCCACGGACGGGCGCAGCAAGGTCAATTTCTGCCAGGCCCTGCGCGACGCCGGCGCCAATGTCGACCATTGCTTCGTGCTCTTCTACTACGACATCTTCCCGAAGAGCCGCGAGTTGATGGAAGAGCTCGGCGTCAACCTGCACTATCTCACCACCTGGTGGGATGTGCTGAAGGTCGCCAAGGAGAGCGGGCATTTCGAGCCGAAGATCCTCGCGGAGGTCGAGAACTTCCTGAACGAGCCGGCGAAATGGTCGGCAGCCCATGGCGGCATCTCCGACTTCGGCCAGGCAAAGTCCGCCTGATCCAATGACTGTGCCGGCCAGTCTTACCCTGAACCGGGACAGCGGCATGCTGGCCGACGATCGAGGCCGTGTCCTGGACACGACCTCGATGCAATGGCGTGCGGAAGAGTCCGCCGCCGCCGGCGAACCGGTCAGCCCCGCGCAGGCGCTGCATTGGCTCCAGCGCGAGAGCGGCAGGCCGATGCGGACGCCGGTCGCCGTGATCGGAACACGGGAGCCGACGCCGGCTCAGTCGGACGCCGCCGAGACGATCGGCAGATTGCTGGCGGAGCATGGCGTCACCGTGCTCTGCGGCGGCCGTTCCGGCGTGATGGAGGATGTCTGCCGCGGCGTCGCCGCTGCGGGCGGGCTCTCGATCGGCCTCCTGCCCGACACCGAGCCCGAGGCCGCCAATCGCTATGTCACCGTGCCGATCGCCACCGGCATCGGGGTCGCGCGCAACGCCCTGATCGCCCGCGCCGCGCGTTGTCTCGTCGCGATCGGCGGCGGCTACGGCACGCTCTCCGAAATCGCATTCGCATTGCAGTTCGGGCGACCGGTCTTCACGCTGGAGGGCGCACCATCGGTCAACGGCGCCATGGACTGCGCCGATCCGCGTGAGGCGCTCGATCATGTCGCCCACGCCATTCTCGCCGTGGGCAACTCGCCGGCCGGCCTAGGCTGCACCGCTCTCGGGCAGCCTTCTTCTTGAGCACAGCACCATAGTGACGCGGGGCGACGATCACCCCGACCGCATCGTCCGCGCGCAATCCCCGGCTTCGGCGCCGAGGCAGATGCGCCGCTAAGCCTCGTCAATCCCGCAACTTTTTGGACTCCCTGCAGCAGTGCCTCGCAGGGCACAGCGCGCTCGCTGACGACGCGCCATCGCTGCCTGTTGATTGGGCGGCTACGCTCATAAATTGATCTTGAAATGTATATCTCGTGATATTTATAAATTTTTATGGCTAGAACAGATGTCAGCACCTTGGCCGCCTATGCGCTCGATCGCTTGCGGGCCGACCTCAAAGCGAACCGGTTCGCGCCGGGCGAACGGCTCAGGACCGACGAACTCCAGGCGCTGTACAATGTCGGCCTGAGCCCGCTACGCGAGGCGCTGGTGCGACTGACCGAGATCGGGCTGGTCGCGCAGATCGGCCAGCGCGGCTTCCGCGTCGCCGAGGCCTCGCTCGACGATCTCGCCCATATCCTCGCCGCCCGCCGCTTCTTCGAACATCGCGCCGTGTCGGACTCGCTCGCCCGCGGCGACGACCGCTGGGAGGCCGAGCTCGTGCTGGCCTTCCGCCGCCTGTCCAAGGCCTCGCTCGATCCGGCCGCCAGCGAGGGCAGCTATCATGGCTGGGAGCAATGCCATGCCGAATTCCACAGCGCCCTGGTTTCGGCCTGCGCCAGCGAATGGCTGCTGAAGCAATGGCGCGCCGCCTTCGACCAGGCCGAGCGCTATCGCCGCCTCGTCCCCAAATCGCAGGAATGGTTCCGCAAGCAGGTTCCGGAACACCAGGAATTGCTGGAAGCGGCGCTGGGGCGCGACCTCGATAAGGTCAGCGCCCTGCTGCAGCACCATGTCGGCGTCAGCAGCGAGCTGCTGGGCGATGTCTCGCAGGCCGTCATGCCCTCGGCGAACGCGCCCCAGCCGGGCCGGCCGCGCGCAAGCAAGACCGAACGCAAGATTGTCGATCTTCTGAACCACGGAGCGAAGTCGTGATACGTGCCAAGTTGCCTTTGCTGGGCGCCCTGCTGGGCTGCCTCGTCGCCTTCAGCGCCCCCGCCAGCTTTGCGGCCGAGCGGACCAAGGTCATCCTCTCCGTCGGCAGCATCACGGCGACGAACTGGCCTGGCCTGATCGCCCAGGAAAAGGGCTTCTTCCGTGACGAGGGTCTCGATGTCGAACTGATCCAGGCCGGGCAGAGTTCCAAGGCCGCCCAGCAGGTCATGGCCGGCGTCGCGCAGTTCGGTTCGTCCTCCATGGTCGACGCCTTCCGCGCCATCGACGGCGGCGGCGACCTCGTCATCTTCATGAACAGCCTGGCTCAGGGCATCCATTCGCTCGTCGCCGCCAAGAACATCAAGTCGGTGGCCGATCTGAAGTCGAAGCGGGTCATGGTCGGCGGCCAGAAGGACATCACCGGCCTGTGGTGGTACGCGATGGCGCGCAATTTCAAGCTCGACGGCACCAAGGATGTCGACCTGCTGTTCTCGGGCTCGACCGCCAACCGCACCGCCGCCCTCGCCTCCGGCGGCATCGAAGCGTCGGTGCTCTCCCCGCCGAACAGCTTCCAGCTGATCGACAAGGGCTTCACCGATCTCGGCCCGGTCGCTGGCTATCTCGGCGAGTTCCCGATGATGGTCTACCATGTCAACAAGACCTGGGCGGCCAGCAACAACGACAAGATCGCCGCCTTCATCCGCGCCCATAACCGCGCCGTGACGTTCCTGCTCGATCCCAAGAACAAGGATGAATCCTGCCAGATCCTCGCCAAGGCCTCGGGCTCGTCGGTCGAGGATGCGGCACGCACGCTCGATCTCGCGCTCAAGGTCAACGGCTTCGTCCCGACCGCGATGATCAGCGACGAGACCCTCGAGCGCGTCCGCTCGACCCTGGTCTCGGAGGGCGACCTGAAGGAGCCGGTCAAGCCGATCACCGCCTTCTATGACGTGCGGTTCGCCAAGGCGGCGGAACAGGGCAAGTAATGAGCGCGAAACAGATCGTGGCCGGCCAACCAACGGCCGGCCGTCCGGGCGGAGGCTTGCGGCTGTTTCAGGCCGACTGGCTGGCGCCCGTGGCCTCCATCCTTGGTGGGCTGCTGCTCTGGGAGCTCTTCGCCCGCTTCATCATCCGCAACCCGCTCTTCCTGGCCGCACCGTCGGATGTCGCGGTGCAGATCGCCGAACTTCTCGGAACCGGCGAGCTCCAGAAACACATGGCGGTCAGCGGCGCCGAATTCGCCATCGGGCTGGTGCTGTCGATCGTGATCGGCATCGGCATGGGCTTCGTCCTCGCCTCGAGCTCGATCGCGCGGAAAGTCGCCGGCCCCTGGATCGCCTGCCTCTACGCCACGCCGACCATCGCCGTCGCGCCGCTGATCATCCTGTGGTTCGGCATCGATATCTGGTCGAAGGTCATCGTCGTCGTCGTCAACGCGGTATTCCCCGTCATCATCAACACCGAGGCCGGCCTGCGCGCGACCGACCGCAAGCTGCTGGAAACGGTGGAATGCCTCGGCGCGTCGAAGGTCCAGCTGTTCTGGAACGTGATGTTCCCCTCGGCGATCCCCTACATCCTCGCCGGCGTGCGCCTCGCCGTCGGCAGGGCGATCGTCTCCGTCGTGGTGGGTGAGTTGTTCGGCGCCCGCGCCGGCCTCGGCTTCATGCTGGCGCAGGCCTCCGAGGTCTTCAACATGCCGCGCCTCTTCGCCGCCGTCGTCGTCCTGGCCTTCGCCGGTCTCGTCCTGACGACGCTCGCGCAGATGCTCGAGCGCGCCCTGCAGCCCTGGAACCGGGTGTGACCATGTCGGGATTGATCATCGATCAAGTCAGCAAGCGCTTCGGCGCGCTGGAGGCGCTGCGTTCGATCTCCGTCGACGTCGCGCCGGGCGAATTTGTCTCGATCGTCGGCCCCTCCGGATGCGGCAAGACCACGCTGATGCGCGTCATCGCCGGGCTGGAGAAGCCGGATTCCGGCAGCGTCTCCGTCAACGGCAAGCGCGTGACCGGGCCCGGCATCGACCGCGGCTTCGTCTTCCAGGCGGATTCCCTGCTGCCCTGGAAGACGATCTGGGAGAATGCCGTGCTCGGGCTCAAGCTCAACGGCAAGCTCGACGCGGAGGCGACGGAGCGGACGCGCAAGCTGCTGAAGCTGACGGGCCTGACCGGCTTCGAGAATTTCTGGCCGGGCCAGCTCTCCGGCGGCATGCGCCAGCGCGTCAACCTCGCCCGGGCGCTCGCGCTCGATCCGGCCGTGCTGCTGATGGACGAGCCCTTCTCCGCGCTCGACGCGCAGACCCGCGAGATCATGCAGGCGGAGCTGCTCAAGATCTGGGAGGTCGGCCGCAAGACCGTGCTCTTCATCACCCACCAGATCGACGAGGCAATCTTCCTCGCCGACAAGGTCGTCGTGCTCGGCCGCCGCCCCGGCCGGGTCAAGGAGGTGATCCCGATCGAATTCGACCGCCCGCGCGAGCTGCGGCTGAAGCGGGATCCGAAATTCGTCGAGCTGGTCGACCATATCTGGTCGCTGATCGAGGGCGATGTCCGCGACAGCGTCAGCGAGGATGCCGCCGCCAGCGCCGCCTAGGCTCGCCCCGCGTCTCTACCATTTAGGCCATGTCCTGGCCCCCGATCGACGCGCGACAGCCGGACGAGAACCGTCCGGCTTCTGCACCATCCGGGGCGAGGCCCTTCAATCCGCCTGGAGTTCACAGCTTTGCTTTCGACATCCATCAACGTGATCGACGATGTGACCGTGCGATCGCTCGTCACGCATCGTGACGCGATCGAGGTCATCCGCTCCGTCTACGCCGACTATGGCCGCGTCGGCACGGTGCTCTCCAATCCGCCGGCGATGCTGATGGCACCGCTCGCAGCGGAGAGTGCCGCCTTCAAGGTCAAGGGCGCCCATGTGCCCAGCCAGGGCATCAGCGGCTTCCGGCTGATCGCCGACCGCATGATCGACGGCCGCGAGTCGACCATCGATCTCTGCTGGGTCGCTGATTCCGTGACGGGCAAGGTGCTCGGCGTCATCGACGAGACCTGGCTGCACCGCGTGCGCACCGCCATGACCGGCGTCGTCGCCATGACCTATCTCGCGCGCCCCAAGAGCCGCATCGCGACGATCATCGGCGCGGGCCAGATCTCGAACGAGCTGCCGGCCGGCCTCGCGCAGGCCTTCGATCTCGACGAGATCCGCATTGTCTCACGCCGGATCGAGACGGCCCAGGCGCTGGCAGAGCGCAATGCCGGCGCCTGCCCGATCCGCGCCCTCGCCTCGATCGACGAGGCGATCGAGGGCGCCGATATCGTGATCACCTGCAGCTCGTCGGAGAGCCCGCTGGTCCATGCCGCGCAGCTGCGGCCGGGCATGACGCTGTGCAGCCTCGGCGGCGGCCCGGAGCTCGCGTCGGATATCGTGGAGCGCGCCGACCTGCTCGTGGTCGACGATTTCGCCTATGCCTGCACGATCGGTTCCGTGCATGGCTGGATCGAGGCCGGCATCGCACCAGACCAACTGCGCGGGCGGATCAGCGCCAATATCGGCGAGATCGCCGCCGATCCCGCGCGCATCCGGCGCAACGAGAGCGATGTCGTCGTCGCGGTGATCCAGGGCATGGCCTGCTGCGACCTCGCACTGGCCGGCCTCGTTCTGGACCGCGCCTCGGGACGCCGCTCGGCGGCCTGAGCGCGGCTTACAGCCCGTGCTGCCAGAGAATCGAGCACAGGCAGGAGCCATCCGGCCCCTGATGCTCCGCTCCCCCGCTGATGAAGGTGTCGCTGGCGCCGAAGATCGCCGCCACGAAGCCGCTCGCCGCCGCCCGCAGCTGCTTGTCTGCGGGCAGCTCGCTGCTCAGCACCGTGGTCCGGCGCCCGCGCAGCCGGCCATCGGCGGGGATGCCCGCCTTGAAGAAGACCAGCCGCGGCTCGAAGCCCGCGGGTCTCTCGATCCGCTTGAGCGCATCGACATCGAGCAGGTCCCTCAGCACGACCTGCGTCACCAGCCAATCGCGATCCCCGCCCTTGCGCCGGCCGAAGACGATGGCCTCGACGCAATCGGTCTCCGTGCCGGAAAACGCCATCGTGCGCGAGGCGAAGGCCGGCACCGACAGCACCGGATCCTCCGGCAGCGACGCCAGATCGCATTCGCCGAGGGCGACCGCCACGCCGAGCGCGGCCGAACCGCGCGACGCCCCGGTCGAGCGCGCATGTTGCCCGCCAATCCCGTCCGTGCCCTGGCGGATCGGCGACTTGACGAAGACGAGATCGACATCCTGCGGGGCGATGCCGCCATTTGCCATCGCCTGGCGCACGCAATCTGCGGCGATCGCCACATGCGAGCGCGTGCAGCGCTCGGCATCCGCCACGGCGGCTGAGCGCGCCGCGCCGACGGCCATCCCGGGTTCCGCCGCCTCTGTCCCCTGCCCCACCACGCCAGTATCGGCGATCGCGATGCAGACCGGAGTCGCAATGCCCTCGCAACCGGTCGAGAAGATGCGCCAGCTGCGTTCCAGCAGCTCCGCGCCGCCCGCCTGTTCGATGACGCGCGCGGCCTCCTCATGGGCCTCATGGCGCGAGCGGTCCTCGAGGCTCGCCGGGCCCTCGGTCTTGCCCAGGACGGCCAGCATGCGGATGGCAGCGGGGTCCACGGCCTGGAGGACCTGGCGGAGCGCCTGCACGTCGCGCGGTGCTTCGCTCTGGTTCAGGTGGATATGCAGGGCCATGGCAGTCATCCCGTCAGTCGCAGTCGATCCGGCAATTGCCGCCGGACCATCTGTTCATCTCCGACGAATGACGATTCGATACAACCACGATCTCCCATCATCGCGGATCGGCTCGCCCAGAGGGGGTCGCCAGCAATTCAATTGTATCTCACTGGTTACTTACTTAATTGACGGGATGAAGGCCCCACGCTAGCTTCCTGCAAAAGACCAGACGCATTGGAGGAGGCAATAATGTCCAAGTGGAAGATCGCGCTTTCGGCAGCCGCGCTGCTGGCGCTCGGCAGCGTGCAGGCTGTGGCGCAACAGGGCTTTCCGAACCGCTACATCACCATGATCGTGCCGTTCGCGGCCGGGGGGCCGACGGATATCGTCGGACGCATCGTCGCGGAGCATATGTCGCGCACGCTCGGGCAGCAGGTCGTGATCGAGAATGTCGCCGGCGCGGCCGGGACCACCGGCGCCGGGCGCGTCGCCAAGGCGGCGCCCGATGGCCATACCATCCTGGTCGGCCCGATGAGCACGATGAGCTTCACGCCCGCGCTCTATCCGAAGCTCGCCTTCAACCCGCTGACCGATTTCGAGCCGATCGGCATCGCCGCCTCAGCGCCGATCATGCTCGTCTCCAATAATTCGGTGCCGGCGACCAAGCTCTCCGAATTCACCGACTACATGAAGGCGAATGCCGCCAAGCTGACCAATGGCAATGCCGGCGTCGGCTCGACCTCGCATCTCGCCTGCCTGCTGCTCAACAACCGCGCCGGCGTCTCGGTCACGCTCGTGCCCTATCGCGGCACCGGGCCGGCGCTGCAGGATGTCGTCTCCGGACAGGTCGGCTATCTCTGCGACCAGGTGACGAGCCTGATGTCGCAGGTGAAGGCCAATGCGGTCAGGCCACTTGCCGTGCTCGCCCCGACGCGCTCCCCCGTCCTGCCGGATGTGCCGACCGCGACCGAGGCCGGTATGAGCGGCATCGACATGGTCGTCTGGAACGCCCTGTTCGCGCCTAAGGGGACGCCGCCCGAGGTGGTCGAGAAGCTGAATGCCGCCCTGCTCAAGGCAATCACCGATCCGGCCTCGCGTGAAAAATTCCTGCAGCTCGGCGCCGAGCCGCCGCCGGAGAACCAGCGCTCGCCGCAGGCGCTGCGCGAGGTCCATGCCGCCGATGTGGCGAAATGGGGCGAGGTCATCCGCTCGGCCAATGTCACGATCGAATGACGGCGGCGCTTGTCGCGAGCCGGCTTTCTTGTCACATGGCTCAGGAGATCATGAACCTGGGTCATGTGGCGCGTGCGCAAGAAGGATGCAAATAAGGTGACAGCGGCAGACGAGGCCTCCGAGAAGCCGGTTCGTCGTCGCAACAGCGTGGCGACCCGCGCTCGCATCCTGCACATCGCCACCCGCGAATTCGCCAGCAAGGGCTATGAGGGCGCGGGGACGGACGAGATCGCGGATCGCGCCTCGATCAACAAGCGCATGATCTACCATTATTTCTCGTCGAAGGAGCTGCTCTATCTGGCGGTCCTGGAGAATGCCTATCTCAAGGCCCGCGCCGCCGAGGAAAAGCTCGCGCTCGACAACATGGAGCCGCTGAAGGCGCTGCAGAGCTTCGTCGAATTCACCTTCGATTCCTTCGTGCGCGACCGGACCTTCATCAACCTGCTGGCGACGGAAAACCGCCAGAAGGCCAAGGTCCTGAAGAAATCGAGCCTGGTCACCAGCCTCAACTCGGCGATCATCCAGGCGATGGGGCGCATCCTGGAGCGTGGCGAGGCGGCGGGCGTCGTCCGTCCAGGCCTCGACCCGCTGCAGCTTTGGATCACGCTGGTCGGGATCTGCTACTTCTTCTTCTCGAACATCTACACGCTCTCGGTGATCCTCGAGACCGAGTTCGACCGGCCGGAGGTCCTCGCGGCCCGGCGCGCCCATGTCGTCGATTTCGTCATGAGCGCGGTGCGGCCTTAAGCGGCGCGCCGCAACGACCAGCCTCCCCGTCATTGCGAGCGAAGCGAAACAATCCTGTATGTTGTGAGTTGCTCCGGGTCGTCCGGGGCCAGGCGGATGGGGCGCGTAAGCAATCCCGGCTCATCGCCGCCCTCTGGCTGGCGC
>NZ_SLZF01000012.1 GCF_004341515.1 Allobosea sp. BK604 | reverse complement strand
CCGTTCGCCCATCATCGCCCCGCCCTCCGCACAAGGACGACTGAATCAGGACTTCATACCCGTCGCAACGACGACTTTTTCAACGGTATCGACCCATACCTGACGAAGAATGGCGCAACCCCCACTCAAAGCCGTCCAGGCTTGTAATGCTAAGCGCGAAAACATGATGCGCTCGCTCCCTAGATCGCGCGGGCCTGCGACACTGGACTGCTTGCTTATCAATCGGGGAAAGCGCCTAGTGGATAAGCGCGGTATCCCTGCGCTTTATCCCTCCTGAGAGCTTAGCTTCGGAGGTGAAACCCAAGCGAGAAACTTCATGAAAACCGGCCAGGGCAGGCTTATCTTGCGCGACGGCTCGGACGTGCCTTTGGACTACTGCTTTGCCACGCTTAGAGATGGCACTCGACGCCACGGAAGCCTATTTGGCGATTTAAGCAAAATCGACTGGGGGGAATTCGCCTACAATCTCCACTATCACCCGGCGGATGGCACGGAGTTCCCGGTTTTGATCACGACCTTCGGCGACGGGTATCTGACGTTCGTCAGCGATGTTGTTCAATTGGCACGCGAGCGCAAGGACAAGGAGGTAGTTAGGTAGAGCGGAATGGATCACGAAATGGGTCAACAGGCGGATCAAACGCGTTGGGCAATAATTGGAGCCCACCATGGCAAACATCATTCACTGGAATCTCTATAAGGCTTGGTTTTGGGCGTCCTATCCGGGATGGCTAGCCCATTGTGGACTGGTGGCGGCGCTAGCGCTTCTTTTCGCCGTACTGTCGCATCGATAAGCGGCGCGCGCTTCCACGATGCCGGACAGATCGCGCAGGCATGCGACACCGGACTGCTTGCTTATTGATCGGAGGAAGCGCCTAGTCGAGAAGCGCGGTATCCGTGCGCTTTATCCCTTCCGACAGCTTAGCTTCGGAGGGCCTATCCTAGCGAGAACGTAATGAAATCCGAGCGCGGCAGGTTAATCCTGCGTGATGGTACGGAGGTGCCTTTAGAGCATCGCCGTGTAGCATTAAAGGATGGATCAAAATATCATGGCGTCTTGCTTGGTGATCTGAGTGATGTTGATGCAACTGAATATGCCTACAAGCTTCGCTATATTTCTGCAGAAGGTTCAGATCTGGCACTATCGGCGATGACCTTCAGCGACGGATATCTGACCTTCATTAGTGATCCTGATAACTTCCAAGATAGAAATTGGCCGACTGCTCTACTTCATTCGAGCGGCTGATCACCGTCTTGAAAGGGCAAATTCGATGATGAATGCCAAAGACCTTGCCGAAATCGCAGCCAGCGCGGTGCCGCCTCACGAGCGTGAAAAGCGAAATTTGGATGTGACCCTGCCGGCGCGCGATGGGTGGCAAGTTTGCATTTTCTACGACCGAGGTGAGTTTGGCTACCTCGATCATTTTGTTTCACCTGACGGCGAAGTCATCGTCCCCTGGTCGATGCTCGACGGCGATGAGCGCGCTTGTTTGAGATATTGGTCGCCGCCGCTCCCCTTGGCCTCGATGTCGGTAAAACGGTCTAACTGAAACGCTGTGGGCAGAGGTCTGCCTTCCACCCAAGTCGGACATTAAGGCAGCTGATAGATCTCGCCCATCTCGGCTTCCTCTCTCAGCCCCTTGAACGACGAATGCCGCAGCTTCGGCTCGTCGGTCCAGCCGCGGAATTCGATCTCCGCGGCGAGTGCTGGCATCAGCCAGATCGCGCCTTTGCGCTTCAGCCTGATTACGGGCTTCTCGATCACCAGCTTGTCCATCATTCGCTTCAGAGCCCGGCCGCTGACCTCGCCGAAGCCGGTGCCGACGCCGCCGACGTACGCTAGGCCGCCGCCCTTGCGCGCAGCCAGCAGCAGCCGCCCGATGCCGTCCAGCGCCACGCTCGAGGGCTCATAGCCGATGATCACGAACGTCTCACTCTGGACGGCCCTGGGCATCGAGCACGACGGCCTCGCCATCGATGATTGCGCTGTCGACGCCGAGCAGGCCGGCCGCCTTCGCTACGGTCGGGAAGCGCTCGGTCCAGTCATGCCCGCCGCGGGTGATGATGCGGATCGTCCCGCCAGGCTCAACGTGGACGGCGAGGCGATAGCCGTCCCATTTCACCTCATAGGACCAGTCCGGTCCTTCCGGCACTTTCGAGACCAGAAGCGCGAGGCTCGGCTCGATGCGCTCCGGTATCGGATCGAAGATGAGCACGCGCTGGCCGGCGGCAGAGCGGCGCGCGGCCGGCCCCTTCAAGGTCTCGGCGACAGGCCCCGACCGCAACACGCGACGCGCACATACTGACTGAAACTCCGCAACTCGACGGACCGGGAACAGCCGGCAAGGAGATTCGTTCCAGGGATCAGCGAAGGGTGAGCATATGCGGTCAAGTTCAGTTCAGCGCGCGCGTGCCGCCGCAAAGCAGATGATCCGCAGTAGTGAAGAAGCGTGCGCTGCACTGGCGCGTGTCGAACACCTGTCTGGCTGCACCGAGGCTTCGGCCGAGGAAATCGAACTGATTGCTCTCGTCTTCGCCTTGGAGGTCTGGGAGGCCAAAGAATACTGGCGAGGAACAGGCCCGCCGCCGCGGGCCGCAAACAAAAAAGGCCCCGCCAGCCGAAGCTGATGGGGCCTGAGAGCTCCGAAGGAAGATTGGGGTACCTTCGGTGAGGCGGCGCCGTCGGCTCGGCAGCGCCGCGCTCATGCTCCACAACACCTACATCGCGTCAATGTCTTTTGACTATCATCCCGGGACCACCAGATGGAGGCCGTGATTTGGGCTTGGCCCTGAACGCCATCCTGTTGATGATGGGTTATGATCAGGACTCCATTCACGATCCGCGACGACACCGAACTTGCTGCCGCGCTCAAACGGGCGGACGCGTTGCTCGATCGCACTGGCGGTAGCGCGGAGGAGCGTGAGCTCGCCGAAATAGTCGCCGCGATCGATGCGTACGTATGTTCGCCGAAGGTAATGCCGCGCCCCCAACCTCGTCGGGAGAAATCTCCTAAGCCCGTTGTTGGATGAGATCCGAGCAACTCGAGGCCTCTTGGATCTCAGCGAATTCGTCCCGCACTTGAAAGTCGTTGCAACGGGCCCAATGTGCTATGCCGCTTCCTGCAGATGGCGCGTACTCCATCCTACTCACGTCCATGACCAAAGTGAATACGCCCCCTGGGCCCGAGGCGCCTGTCTTAGCGATCCGAACAGAAGATGAGTTCCGGCGCGCGCTCGCGCGGGTCCGCGAGCTTGAGGCGGCCCATGCCGATACCTCGGAAGCGCTGGAGCGATCCGCCCTCGAACGCGCTATCGCTGCGTTCATGGAACAGCGCCGAGTTTCTGGAACGGACATGTTCGATTGAAGCTGGAGCCACCTGACACGGAAACTGCGCTCTTAATTGCAGCAACCCTCGTTGCAGCGGTTGGTGCATGCTTCGCAGTTTGGTTCGGTCCGCTCTGAGATGAGGACGCCGGAAGACGGAGGGGAGCCTCGCGGGGCCGATCCCCTCCGCCACACCGAGGATGTGGATGGGGGGCGACTCGGTGCGATGTTACGCTACGGTGGTCCGCTGCGCGTGACCAGTTGGCGATCGGAAACGTCGCCGCCAGTACGCACGGTCGTTACGAATTCCGGCTTCGCATCACTTGCGATAGCGGGCCGCTAGGTTCCGTCTTTGCGGCTGGCTTCCCGGCCGGCATCTCCTTCGCCACCCTTCAAACCGCGCGGGTCGCACCGCAAAGGCGGCCAGCGGCCACGCCTAGTCACGCGGCTGTTACCTCCTTGCCCGGAGTGGCCTCACGGGCGCTCACTGGGTTCTATCGGTCGCTCGGCATAGGGTGGCACATCGACGAGCGTCCCGATCAGGCGAAGCAAGGCCCGCTGCTCGGGCCGGTCGCTGGGTCCCGTATTAAGAAACGCTCCAAGCTCGATATGGGATAAACGCCCGCCAGACGGGCCGCTGGGCTGATGAATCACAAACGCCGCGCCGCTGGTCGGTTCTCGACCTAGATACCAGCAGTCACCGTTCGGACTACGGTAAAGTTCACGCCGCTCCGTCATGGGTGCCTTACCTCACAGGCGTTCGACTTATCGTTTCTCTTCAAGGCGTAAACGATTGAATATTTCAGTTATCGGATTGTGCGGGCTACGCTGGCGAACAGGCCCAGTGGATGTGCGGTTTCCACCTGCCCGCTCGATCTGGGCTTCACCTATCACTCGCTCCCGGTCGTCGCTGCCTTTCACGCGGTATTGGGGCTCGCCATCGTTGCGGGAGGGCAACAGGCGTGTGACGGCATAGAGCCCGACGGCAGCCTGATCGTAAAAGCCAAAAGCCAGGCTGACCTGATCTCCGACCGCGAATTGATGGATCATTTCAATCTCCTTCACGCCAGCCTCAGGAGCTGAACCCAACTCTAGCACGTCACGATGCACTTCGGAGAAGAAAAGGGCCCGCCCCGCCGAAGCTGACGGGGCCAAAATCTGAGGCTCTCAAGTCCACGTGCGTCGCCAAGTAAGCGCTATGTTTGCCGTTCCATAGTGCGCGAGTTGTGCTAAGCGGCGGCATGGAATCGACAAAAGCGGCGCCGAAGATTGGCGACATCCAGGTTTTGCGCGGCGTCGCAATTCTTCTAGTTCTGGGCTACCACCTCAGCCTTTCGAGAACACTGTTTGAGCTCATGCCCATCAAGCTCGTGGTCCCGGGTTGGGTGGGTGTGGAGCTCTTCTTTGTCATCAGCGGGCTCGTTGTCACCCAGTCTGTATTGAGAACTCGGCCTACGGCCGGCGTTTTTCTGCTAAAGCGAGCGTTTCGACTGTTCCCCGCTATCCTGCTGTTTCTGGGTGTCGTTCGGCTTCGGGATTGGTGAGTACCTAAGCCAATCAGCCGCGATTCTCGGTGGCTACGTGATCAACAGATCGGGCGGTACGCACTATATGAACGGCGCAATGTGGAGCTTGTCTGTCGAGTTCCAGTTCTACGCCGCATTCGCCGGCGTACTTTTTACACTGGCGTTGATCAGGTTTTCGCCCGCGCACTATCGGGTCGCCTTGCCCGCAATTGCGGCGGTTCTCTTTGTTCTGGTCCTGGCCGACCGGCTCGGGCAACTCGTGGGCTCAGATCCCGTGCCGCTCGCGTTCATCGATTACCTCTGGCGGTTCCGTTTCGACTTTATGCTGTTGGGAGTTGGGCTCGCGCTGCTTCTGGTCGTTGAAATCCATGACGGACCAATTTTTGCACCGCTTCTACTCGTGATGCCGATGGCATGGGTGTCCGTATCTGAGGACCAGTTAGGTCCGGGATTAAAGCCAGTGCTCGATGGCTTCACGACGCCTTTCATGGCGCTCTGCTTTTTGGCCTTGGTCTATCTGGCCCGTACGAACAATGCGTTCGCTGGCCAGGGCACGCTACTTTACCGGATCATGCTTTGGATCGGGGACCGCAGCTATTCGATCTACCTGCTTCACTTTCCTGTCATGGCACTGGCCTGGATGGGAATTGCCCGGTTCGCGCCAAGCATCTTCAACGGCGCCATCAGTTACGGTGTAACGCAGGTGGTTCTCGTCATTCCGATGACCTTCCTGGCAGCAAATTTCAGCTTCGAGAAGGTCGAGGGGCCGTTTAGGCGCTATGGCGAACGTTGGCTGACCGCAAATGCCCGTGGCCGTTGAGAGCTTCCTATTCCAAAAGAGCACGCTGAGGGGTGGCGCACGATTCGGCTCGTACGTTCTCCGTTCGCATAGACACAAAAAGGCCGGCGCCACCCCGAAGGATGACGCCGGCCATTGATTCTGAAATGCCGGCCCGGAGTTATCCCAGCCCTCCGAACCCCACCTTTACCAATGGGATCGGTCCTGGATACCGACCTAGGTCGGGGTGAGTGCCACAGCGGATGGTTGTCCCCGAAATCCCCGGCGAATTAAGGCGGCGCGCTAGCAGCCGAGGGCTTTTGCCCGGAGCCGGCACTCTCAGGGTGGCTTTCGCCGCCGATTGATGGGTGCACGTTTCGGCCCGAGCTCGCGTAACATCTGCTGCGCCATGATCTCGATCGCGTCGGAGTTTTGGCGCCCAGAGCGTAACAGTTCGCCTCGGAGGCCCTCCTGGCTCTATTAAAGCTAGCTATCTGAAAAAGCGTCACTTTTTCGAACTGTTACGGCGAAGGCCTCCTCACAGGAAAATCGTAACAGTTGCCCGCGATCCGCCAGCGACTTTTCAAGTGCTTAGCGCAAGGCCGCACTCCTAGCCGTGTGTGCTTTGCCATTTCAGGCTCGGCAATTAACGAAGGATCAAATGGCAAGAAACCTAGGCCACCGCGAACCGCTACACTCGGTAATCCTGTATCCCGGCGGGTCTTTTCCGCCCAAACCCGGATAATCCCGCCTATTCCCGCTCAAGCCCTGCCATTGCCATATGATCCTTCGTTCCACGGCTGCCGATGCTTAGCTGATATCGGTTATAGTTGCTCAGCTGTAGAAGATGTGCCTGCCGATCACGTCCATCTTCTTGAGCTTCTTCGCCCAGTCCGGCTGGACATAATCGGCGTGATAATGGGTGGAGGCGCCGACCTCCTCCAGATAGGTCCGGCCCTCATAGACATCGCGAGCGATGCGCACGGCCTCTTCCCATGGCTCGGACTCCTTGATGCGCAGTGATTTGCCGGTACAGGCGAAGCTGAACTGGCAGGCGAGATGGCGGTTGCGATTCTGGTAGACGACGCCGCAGACGGAGCCCGGATAGGTCCCGCTCCTGACCCGGTTCAGCACGACCTGCGCGACGGCGACGCGTCCGTCTTCCCCTTCCGAGCGGGCCTCGAAATAGATCGCCTCGGCCAGGCAGCGCTGCTCTTTCGCCAGCGTATCTCCATCGATGACGACGGGCACGCCTGAGAGGATGAGCGATGTGGGCGGGGTGGTCGCGGCAAGCGGGTCGACAAACGCCGTCAGCGCGAGCAGCGCCAGCGGGGCGATGCGCTTCATACGGTATACTCCGGGGAAAAAGGGGGCAGCCCGAGCGCTGGCGCGTCGGATTCATCGGCTGCTGGATGAGCGGCCGGTCGGCTCGATCAATCTGTGGATTTTGACTGAGGAAGCAGCGTTTATTCGATCGAGGCTGCGCTGATCTCGAATGCCCTATCGGTATAGCAGCGGTTTGTGCCGCTTTTGATTTTCAACAAAACTTTCCCGTTCCGATCTGATTTGGCGTTATAGGCTGTGCTGGGCGCGATATGGGCAGGAAGTTCGGCGACTTTGTGGCGTCGTTCTCCATTGATCTACCGAATATCGCACGCGCTTGATTGCGCTCCACGACGTTATGGGCATGCCTGGGTCGATCCGTCAGATGGCGCGCTGCGGGCCGGTGGCGGCCTGCCGGCACTCGTCCGGGCGTCGGATAGGGCAGGGCGAGCTCCCACCGCAGGAGCCGTATCTGCGATCGCGCGTCCCTTTGTCGCGATCTGTGGAGAGCGTATTGTGCACGGAGCAGCCTCCGAAATGGCGGGCTGCCAGATCGTCAAACCGGGGAGGCTGCCATGGCGCGCAAGTTCATCGACTGCCGTGAATTCCCAAGCGAGATGAATTGCTCGATCGCGATCGTGGCCGATACTGAAGGTGAGCTTCTGGAGGCGGCCGTACAGCACGCGGTTGCGGTGCACGGACATCAGGATACGCCCGAGCTGCGCGAGCAGATCAGGGGCGTCATCAAGGACGGCGCGCCGCCCGAGAAGGCGCCGATGCCAGCTGCCTGAGGGCAGTCGCACCGCGGCGCTGTGATTGCGCGGGTGCAATAAATAGAAAGGGCCGCCCGAATGGGCGGCCCTCGATATGTCGGAAAGGCGCTGTCGCTCAGGCCGGCACGACGGCCGCGCCGCCAAAGCCCTCGGCGCCGCGTTGCTCGGCCGGCTTGCCGGCCGGGACCGTGCGCGCCACCGACTTGCGCTCGGCGTCGATGCGCTCGATCAGGAAGAACGCACGCTCGGCCGAGCCCAGCAGGGCCAGGATCGCGCCACGCTCGACCCAGGGCAGCTCCGCGCCGAGGCGCAGGCAGCGCTCACGCAGCTGGAGCAGGCCGGTCACGCGCGGCTCGGCCTCGGCCGTGACGGGCGGGTTGACCTGGTCGATCGGGATGATGGCGCGCAGCGCGTCGGAGACCTGATCGATGATCGTATCAACCAGGGTCCGGCCATGCTCGCCGAAGGGCTGGCGCTCGACGCGGCGGGCGATCTGGTAGAGCGTCTCGCCGAGGCTGGCCGTGTAGTCCTCCTCCTCGATCAGGCTCGCGACGAGATCGGCCCGGGCGTAGGGCATGTCGGGCTGGAACATGCCTGAGGTGTAGGAGCGGATCTCGCGGTTGAGGATGTCGATCGCCGCATAGTGTTCCTCGACCTTGTCGGGGGCGTTCTCAGTGCCCTTGGCGGTGTCGAGGAAGAGGCGGGCGGCCTCGAGATAGCGGCCGGTCTCGCGCTGCACGGCCGGGACCGCGAGGGCGGGATCGGAGGCCGTGCCGGCTGTGAGGTAGCGCGGCTGGGTGTAGTCCTCGACATCATCGAGCGAGGAGGCGCCGACCTTGGAGAGAACACGCTCGAACACGCCGACGAAGGGGAAGAGCAGCACGGTGTTGAAGATGTTGAAGAAGGTCGAGTAGAGGCCGATCGCGACGGGGACGAGCGGGAAGGTCTCCTTGCCATCCTTGATGACGGGGATGCCCGGATTGCCGCCGAACCACTGCATCGCCCAGGTCAGCACGTCCATCGAGACGAAGAAGAGCGGGATCGTCACCGCGACGCCGATGATGTTGAAGGAGATATGGGCGTAAGCCGCGCGCTTGGCGTTCTTCGACAGGTTGAGCGAGGCCATCCAGGAAGTGATGGTGGTGCCGAGGTCGGCGCCGAGCGAGAAGGCGACGGCGGTCTTCCAGTCGAGGATGCCGGCGGCGCCGAGGCCCATGACGATGCCGATCGTCGCCGAGGAGGAGTGGATCATCGCGGTGATGCCGGCGGCGATCAGCACGCAGTAGATCAGGTTCAGGTAGCTGTCGGCCTTGAGCGAGGAGATCACCGACATGATCTCGGGCATCGAGCGCAGCGGACGCAGGCCGCCAGTCATCAGGTTGAGGCCGTAGAAGATCAGCGCGAAGCCCATGCAGGCGAGCGCGATGTTCTTCACCTTGTCGGTCTTACCGAAGATGTAGATCAGCGCGAAGATGCCGGCGAGCAGCAGGCCGAGCGGGCCGAGGGGCAGGGCGATCAGGCCGTTACCGAGCGTCGTGCCGATATTGGCGCCCATGATCACCGAGATGGCGGGGCGCAGGCCGATGACGCCGGCATTGACGAGGCCGACGACCATGACGGTCATCGCGGTCGAGGACTGGATGATGCCGGTAATGAAGGTGCCCGCCATCACGCCCTTGACCGGGGTGCCGGCGATCTTGGCCAGCAGTGCGCGCATCTTGTTGACGGCAAGGTTCTGAATGCCGTTGCTCATGAATTCGAGGCCGAGCATGAAGATGCCGAGGCCACCGATGACAGGTACGATCACCTGCGTGAAAATATCGACTTGCATCTGATCCGCTCCGTGAAGGCTGCTCGATCAGGCGTGAGAAATCCGACGCGGGATATTACTCCCGCGGCCACGCAAGAAACGTCGACAAGACGCTACTCACCTCTCACCCATCAGCCCGCGGCAACCTAGGTGCGCTGTGCGACAGAGAGGTGACCATTGTGAAAGTCGATAGACTTTCGTCTTCATCCATGCCGCAACGTCATGCGGCCGAGACGGCGGCGTCGAATTCGCGATCAAAGGTGAGAATTTCCGCGGATGACGCTGGCGGTGAAGAGGGGGGCGAGCGCGTCAAGATAGCGGCAGAGATGCTTGCGGCGGCTTACGCATAGGGTGAGCCCGAAAGCGCTGTCCTTGGCTGGGGCTCGTCACCTGCGTGCGACGTCGACGGCCCGGGCCGCGCGGAGCCTAGAGCATTTCCGCGCTTCTTCGAATCGCGAAAATTCTCTATCTACTTGTTTTGACGCATTTTCTTCACGCGAACCGGTATCCACTTCGCTCGAAGATGCTCTAGATCAGCCGCAGCGCATTGCCGGCGGCGATGGCATTGCTCATCGCCTCCGCGGCCGGGGAGGCCTGCAGTGGGTCGCCGAAGACATGCAGCCGGTTCCGCCCGGCCGCCTTGGCGACGTAAAGCGCGGAATCGGCCTCGGCGAAGCATTGGTCGGGATCGATGCTGCGGCCGGGCGACAGCATGGTCGCTCCGATCGAGGCGCCGATCTCGATCTGCTGATGGTTCCACAGGATCGGCCGCGACAGGGCTGCGAGCGCCTGGCGGAGCCGATGCAGCACGTGCGGCCGGCCGGGCGCCGAGTATAGCAGCAGCGCGAATTCGTCGCCGCCGATCCGCGCGATCATCCTCGCGTCGCTCAGCACCGCCTCCAATCGCCGCGCGATCTGGCGCAGGCAGGCATCGCCGGCGGCATGGCCGTAGCGGTCGTTGACCGGTTTGAACAGGTCGAGATCGATGAGGGCGAGCAGGCCGAGGGCACGGCTGTCCGCGGGGCACCGGCGCAACTCGGACAGGTCGGCCTCGAAGGCGCGGCGATTGGCGAGGCCGGTGAGCGGGTCGCTATAGGCAAGGCGTCGCAGGCCCAGCCACATCTGCTTTTCCCGCGTGACGTCCTGCTTGGCGCCGTAGATGCAGACCGGCCGGCCATGGCTATGCGAGACATTGGCGCTGAGGCGCATCCAGCGCTCGGCTCCATCGACGGTCAGAACCCGCGCGTCGAGGGTGAAGCCCTGGCCGGTGCGGATCAGGCTGGCGCGCAGGCGCTCCATCTCTGCGCGCGAGGCGTCATGATAGAGATCGACGATCGAGGGCCGGTGCAGGGCCGAGCCGCGCGTCAGGCCGAAAATATCGTAGACGCCGTCCGTCCAGGTGAGCTGCTGGTTCGAAAGCCGACATTCCCAGGCTCCGATCCCCGCCAGCGATGCGGCCTGATCGTAGAGGCGGCGGGCTTCGGCGTCGGGCAGCGGCGTAGGGTTCAAGTCTCGCCTCATACGACAAGCGGCGGGCACAGCGCCGCCCGACGGCAATCCGACCGAGGCTAAGGGACAAATCCTTAACGAAGTTCCCGGCCCTAAATCAGTCCACCTTTTTTCCGAATTGCGGGACTCTATAAGCTTTTGTTATATCGCATTTTTTCGTGCGAACCGGAGCCCAGTTCGCTCGACAATGCTCCAGGCTACTCGCGCCTGAGCGCCTCGATCGGGTCGAGCCGGGCCGCCTGGCGAGCCGGGTAGAAGCCGAAGAAGACGCCGATCATGCCGGAGACGCCGACCGCGATCAGGATAGTCTCGATCGAGACGACCGAGGGCCAGCCGGCGATGCGGGCGATGGTGAGCGCCGCACCGATGCCGAGCGCGATGCCGACCGCCCCGCCGATCGTTGCCAGCGTCGTCGCCTCGATCAGGAACTGCGCCAGCACGTCGCGCTGGCGGGCGCCGACGGCGAGGCGCAGGCCGATCTCGCGGGTGCGCTCGGTGACCGAGACCAGCATGATGTTCATGATGCCGATACCGCCCACCAGCAACGAGACGCCGGCCACCGCGGCGAGCAGCCAGGACAGGGTGTTGGCGGCGGCGGTCGCGGTATTGGCGATCTCGGTGAGGTTCCGGACGATGAAATCGTCCTCCTGGTCCTCGGCAAGGCGGTGGCGCTGGCGCAGCAGCGCATTGACCTGCTCGATGCCGGGATTGATCGCCTCCTCGCTGGCAAACTTGACCATGATGGTCTGCACCGAGCGATCGCGGGCATAGTTGCGGCCGACGATGCGGCGCCTCCCGGTGTCGAGCGGCACGAAGATGACGTCGTCCTGGTCCTGACCCAGCGCCGACTGGCCCTTGGGCGCCATCACGCCGATGACCTTGAAGGGCACGTTGCGGATGCGGAACTGCTGGTCGAGCGGGTTCTGCTCGCCGAAGAGGTTGCGTGCCACGGTCTGGCCGATGATCGCGACGATCTCGCCGCGGCGCAGTTCTTCCGGCTCGAACAGCCGGCCCTCGCCGACATCCCATTCGCGGGCGGTGAAGAAATCGAGATCGGTCGCGGTGATCTGCGTCGACCAGTTGGTGCCGCCATAGACGGCCTGTGCGCGGGTGGTGATCACCGGGGCGGCAGCGAGCACGTTCTCGACCTCGTTGACGACGGCGCGGGCGTCCTCGTCGGTCAGGGTCGAGGATGCGCCTGCGCCCAGCCGGACGCCGCCCTGGGTGACGTTGCCGGACTGGATGATGGCGAGATTGGCGCCGAGCGACTTGATCTGACCAGTAACACGCTCGCGTGCGCCGGAGCCGATCGCGACCATGGCGATGACGGCGGCGACGCCGATGATGATGCCGAGCATGGTCAGCGCCGAGCGCAGGGCATTGGCGCCGATGGCGGAGAGGGCCGAGCGGATGGCTTCCCAGATGCTCATTCGGCGGCCTCGGGGAGCTGATGCGACAGGTCGAGCGCGCTGAGCGCGGCGCGCGCATCTGCGGGTTCCTGGCGCTGGTCGGACAGCAGGTGGCCGTCGCGGAAGCGGATGACGCGGCGGGCGTGGCGCGCGACCTCGGCATCATGCGTGACCAGCACGACGGTGACGCCCTCGCGGTTGAGGTCCTGGAAGAGGCCGAGGATCTCGAGCGCGGTGCGGCTGTCGAGCGCGCCGGTCGGCTCGTCGGCGAGGAGCAGGCGCGGTTCGTTGACGAGCGCGCGGGCAATGGCGACGCGCTGCTGCTGGCCGCCGGAGAGCTGCATCGGACGGTGATGGGCGCGCTCGGCGAGGCCGACGCGGGCCAGCGCCCGCAGCGCGCGCTCACGCCGGGACTTGCCGTCGATGCCGGCATAGACCATCGGCAGCTCAACATTGGCACAGGCATCGACCCGCGGCAGCAGGTTGAACTGCTGGAAGACGAAGCCGAGCTTGCGGTTGCGCAGCTCCGCCAAGCCATCGCTGGAGAGCGTCTCGACCGCGACGCCGTCGAGAACGTAATGGCCTCCGGTCGGCCGGTCGAGGCAGCCGATCAGGTTCATGAAGGTCGACTTGCCCGAGCCGGACGGACCCATCACGGCGACGAGATCGCCGCTTTCGATCTCGAGCGAGACGCGGTCGAGCGCCGTGACGCGGCCGGAATCGAGATCGTAGACCCGGCTGAGCTCCCTTGCTTCGATCAGGGCCATCGGCCAGGCCTTCAGAACAGGCGCGGGCCGCGCACCGGCGGGCGGCCGGCGGGCTGCTCGGACGCTGCCGCGGTGCGCGGGCCGCCGCCGACAACGACCTGCGCACCTTCCTTGAGATCGCCGGCGACGATCTCCGTGAAGGCGCCGTCGGTCGGGCCGAGCATGACCTGGACGAGCTTGGGCTGGCCGTCACCATCGAGCACATAGACGCGGCCGGGCGCGCCCTGCTGCGGCGAAGGCCGGCCTTCCTGCGTGATCGCAAGGAATTTGGCGCGGCGCTCCGGATCGAGCGCAGCGGCGATCTTCGCCTGCATCTCGGTGCGGGCGGCGCGGAAGGCGGCGCGGCGTTCCTCGTCGGAGAGGCCGGTCATGGCCTCGCGTCCGGCTGCCCGGCGTTCCTGCAGGATGGCGGTGATGGCCTGCTTCTGGTCCGGCGTCGGCTGAACCTCGGTCTCGATGCGCTCGCGCAGCGCAGCCATGGCGCGTTGGCCGTTGCGGGCTCCGCCGGGGGCTGCGGCGGAAGGGGACGGCGCGGCGAGCGGGGCGGCGGTGCTGCCGCTCGGGCGGTAGCGCAGGGCGGCGTTGGCGACGCGCAACGCATCCTGGCGGTCCTCGGTGACGACCTGGAGATTGGCGGTCATGCCCGGCAACAGCGCCATGTCGCGGTTCTCGACCCGGACGACGCCGGTATAGGTCACGACATTCGAGATGGTCTGCGCGCCGAGGCGCACCATCAGGACGCGGCCCTCGAACGTGCGGTTCGGATAGGCGTTGACAGTGAAGCTGACCGACTGGCCGGGCTTCAGCCGTCCGACATCGGCCTCGTCGATATTGGCGTAAATGTCGATCTCGTGCAGATCCTGGGCGATCTGGAAGAGCTCCGGCGCCGAGAGCGAGGCGGCGACCGTCTGGCCGAGATTGACCTGGCGCTGCACCACGACGCCGTCGACCGGCGAGCGGATATCGGTGCGGCCGAGATCGATCATGATGTCGCTCAGCTTGGCGTCGCGGCTCTGGATCAGCGCCTCGCCGGACTGCACCTGTCCTTCGGCAAGGACGATGTCGGCATCGAGCCCGCCGAGCTCGGCTTTGGCCGAGGCGAGCTGCGCCTCGTTGGAGGCGAGCGACGCGGTCTGGATGTCGACCTGGGTGCGAGCCGAGTCATAGGCCTGCTGAGCGCCGGCGCCGCGGTTATAGAGCTCGCTCTGGCGGTCGAACGTGCGCTTGGCGTCGGCGAGCTGGGCCGCGGTGCGGTCGCGCTGCGCTTCCAGGTCCTTGATCGTCGAATTCGCCTTGACGCGCGCGGTCTTGGCACGGTCGAGCTGGGCGCGCTTCACCACCAGATCGGCCTTGGACTGGGCGAGATCGGCGGCAGCGGCGTCGCGGCGGGTCTTGATCTGGTCGCTGTTGAGGCGCGCGACGATCTGCCCGGCCTTCACCTGCGAATTATAATCGGCGAGGATTTCGACGATCTGGCCGGATAGCATCGAGCCGACGACGACGGTGGTCACCGGGGTCAAGGTGCCGGTCGCGCGCACGGCGGCGGTGATCTGGCCGCGATCGACCGGCGTGGTGCGATAGGCGACGTCGCTGGCGGCTCCGCCGGTCGGCCGGAAGGTCCAGTATGCGCCTGCGGCGGCAGCCACTCCTAGTCCGGCTACGATCACCCATTTACGCAAGATCAGCTCCCCTCGCGGCCCTTCGGGCCGCACGATCCCATGCCGCAGACCATGCCAGAATCGCGGGATTTAGGCGAGTTAACTTCCTGCAATGCGACGGAGAGCAGCCGTTCAGGCTGCACTCAGGCCGTTCGCGAGGCCTGAGTCAGGGCGAGCAGGTCGCGCAGCGTCGTGATGGTGGAGGAATCGGCGACGCCGTCGACCTTCTCCTGTCGCCAGTGGCGCTGGAAGGCGGCGACGACCGCCTCGAGCTTCTCGTCGAAGACGCCGTCGACCGCGACGCCGTAGCCGAACATGGCGAACATCGCCTGCAGCGCCTCGACCGGCTGACCGCTCTCGCCGCGGGCGAAGAAGCGGCCGCTGCGCATCGGCGCCGGCTCGACCCAAAGGCCGACGCCGCCTTCGGCAAAATGTCGCCAGGGAAATTTCTCGCCGGGATCGATCTTGCGGCCGGGCGCGATGTCGGAATGGGCGAGCACGCGCTCGGGCGGGATGCTCCAGCGCTCGCAAATGTCGCGGCAGAGGTTCAGCGTCGCGGCGATCTGCTCGGGCGGGAAATCGGGCAGGCCGCCGGGATGGCCGGGATTGGCGATCTCGATGCCGATCGAGCAGGAATTGATGTCGGTCTCGCCGGCCCAATGCGAGGCACCGGCATGCCAGGCGCGGCGCTCTTCCGGCACGAGCTGGAGCGTATGGCCGTTCTCGAAGACGAAATAATGCGAGGAGACCTGAGCCACCGGATTGCAGAGCCATTGCAGCGCCTGCCCGGCATCCGGCATGCCCGTATAATGCAGGATCAGCATGTCCGGGCGGCGAGCGGTGCCGCCGTCGCGGAACTTGCGCTCGCCATGGTTGGGGGAGGGGAAGACCTTGGCGGCGAAACGGCTGTCGGGCGTGACGGTCAGGCTCATGCCGGCTCGGGCAGGCGGGCGCCGAGGCCACGCTCCTTCTCGATGCGGTCCCAGGCGGCGTTGATCGCGGCGAGGCGGCGCGTGGCGATCGCAACCGCTTCCTCCGGCAGGCCGCGCGCGATCTCACGATCGGGATGGGTCTCGGCGACGAGCCGGCGATAGAGTTTGCGCAGCTCGGCATCGCTCATCTCGCGCGTCGCTCCGAGTACGAGATAGGGGTCATCGGCGCGGCGGATATGGCGGGCCTCGATGCGGGCGAAATCCGCTTCGGCGATGCCGAAGATCGTCGCGACATCGCGCAGATAGGCATGCTCGGCCTCGTGGATGGCGCCATCGGCTGCCGCGATCAGGAAGAGCCCGTCGAGCACGTCCTCGAGCAGCGGACGTTCGTCCTTGAAGGCATCGGCGATCTGCGCCGCATAGGCCTCAAAGCCGGCGCTGGTCTGCTTGGCGAGGTCGAAGAGCTTCTCGATCCGGTCCTGCTGCTCCGCCGGCACCTTGACGATGCGGCGGAAGGCCGCGATCTCGTCGCGGGTCACGACACCGTCCGAGCGCGCCATCTTGGCCGAGAGCGCGACGAGCCCGGTGGTGAAGATCAGCTCGCGCGGCGCCGGCGCGAAGGGGGCGCCTTCGCGGTCGACCAGCACATGGCCGGCCACGGCGCCGATGAGCGCGCCGAGCGGGCCGCCCAGCGCGAAGCCGATGCCGCCGCCGCCGAGCGCGCCCCAGAAAGACGAAACCATGGTTCAGGCGCCTCCCCGCCCGGTGTCGAAAACCCGGCACCGGAGGCTGCCTCGGAGGGCGCCGCGATGACCGAAGATGGAATCAGAATAAGCGGGCTGACGCGCCGAGCCAATGAGCACTCTTGCCGCAAGTGCTTCCCGAACGTGTTGCGAAGGTGGCCACATAAATTTCGCGCGAAGACCGTCCGCAGCCGAAATGCGACGGGAATGCGGCAACGTTTTGTCTTGACTCCGGCGCCGCAGAAACATTGCGGCACCGAAGTGATTCTTGCCCTAACTACATGCTTATTACATGGAGGCTAAACCTAGGTTAAATAATAAATACACGCCAATAAAGCATAGATTTATTGCACAGGCGGTCAGATTATGAACACATTTGGCGATCAATTCATTCGCCCCATCAACCGCGAATCGGACGATTGGGGTTCCCAGATCATGATATATTCAACCCGCGGCAGTGCCGTTGCGCTCCTTATTTGCCTTGCATCCTTGCAGACGGCCTGCACTGCTGTGAATGGCGAAACGGGCGCTGCTGCTCCGCTCTCGGGTGACGGCGAGAAGGTCGCTCAGGACGCCACGACGAAGACGCGCGGCAAGGGCCGGCGCCAGGCTCTTGCCGCCCCGGCCGGCTCAGAGGCGATCAGGCAGATCATCGCCCGCCACGCGGCCGCCAACGGCGTGCCGTTCTCGCTGGCCGATGCCGTGGTCCGGGTCGAGAGCCGCTACAATCCGCGCGCGTCCAATGCCGGCAATTTCGGGTTGATGCAGATCCGCCACCAGACGGCGCGGGGCCTCGGCTATAGCGGAGGGGCCGGCGGCCTGCTCGATGCCGAGACCAATGCCCGCTTCGGCATGAAATATCTGGCGCAGGCCTATCGGCTCGCCGGCGGCGATACCTGCCGCACCATCATGAAGTATCAGAGCGGCCATCTCGCCAGTCGGCTTAGTGGCGCAAATCGGGCTTATTGCGCCAAGGTCCGCACGATCTCGGCCCAGAACTCGTAAGCGACGCCTGCCGCCTTGACGTGGCGAGGGCGAGGGCTCACTTAGCCGTGTTGCCAGTCGGCCGGACGGCCGCTCCCGTTCGCGGGGGAGGAAAGTCCGGGCTCCACGGAAACACGGTGCCGGATAACGTCCGGCGGGGGCGACCCTAGGGAAAGCGCCACAGAGATCGAACCGCCTTGCGCCTCGGCGCGGGGTAAGGGTGAAAAGGTGCGGTAAGAGCGCACCGCGGACCCGGCAACGGGGACGGCATGGCAAGCCCCACCGGGAGCAAAACCGAATAGGGACGATGCTCCTCCCGCGAGGGAGGAGGGGCCGGTTTCCAGGCCCTGTCGTCCGGGTTGGTTGCTTGAGGCGCACAGCAATGTGCGTCCCAGAGGAATGGCCGTCACGTCGGGGGAGCGATCTCCCGGCCGTCCAGAACCCGGCTTACAGGCCGACTGGCACTCCATCTTCACATGCCAAACGGGCCGGGAGCGATCTCCCGGCCCGTTTGCGTTTTGGTCAGTTCGGCTCAGGCGACCTTGAGGTCGACGTCGATATTGCCGCGGGTCGCGTCCGAATACGGGCAGACGATATGGGCCTTCTGGACGAGGTCCTCGACCACCGCCTTGTCGACGCCCGGGACCGAAATGGTCAGCTTGACCGCGATGCCGAAGCCCTTGCCGTCGTCGCGCGGGCCGATGCCGACATCGGCGCTGACGCGCGCGTCATCCGGGATCTTCACCTTCTCCTTGCCGGCGACGACCTTCAGCGCACCAAGGAAGCAGGCGGAATAGCCCATCGAGAAGAGCTGCTCGGGGTTGGTGCCTTCGCCACCGCCGCCGCCGAGCTCTTTCGGCGTGTTCAGCACGAGCTTGACGTTGCCGGTGTCGGTCGCGGCCTGGCCTTCGCGGCCACCGGTGGCGGAACCATGGGCGGTATAGAGGATCTTCATGATGCGCTCCTGCGGTTTTGCCTGCGGGTCGGTGTCGGTCCGCTCGGCTGGGGTGTGGTGAACTTGCGATTGGAATATAGATAGTGCACAATCTAATTGTCAACGACATAATTTTTCGCAATGAACCCGTTGCGCCACCGGCGCGTTCGGGCCATGTGCGGGGAGGCGGTCAGAATGCGAAACGAAGCGATGACAGGGTCGGATGGTTCCAAGGCGCCGTTGCCGAAGGCGGACGAGCAGCTCTGCTTCGCCATCTATTCGGCGGGCCATGCCTTCACGAAGCTCTACCGTTCGGTGCTCGCCGATCTCGGCCTGACCTATCCGCAATATCTGGTCATGATGGTGCTGTGGGATTGTGACGGCATCACCGTGAAGGCGGTCGGCGAGCAGCTCATGCTAGATTCCGGCACGCTGACGCCACTGCTGAAGCGGATGGAAGCGGCCGGGCTGATCCGCCGCGAGCGCGACCGCGAGGACGAGCGGCAGGTCCGGCTCTTCCTGACCGAGGCGGGGAACCGGCTCGGCGACAAGGCGCGGCTCGTGCCGGAAAAGATGGCCTGTGCGATCGGCGGCTCGCCCGACGAGGCGAGGCGGCTCGTCGGCGATCTGCACCAGTTGCGCGACACGCTGCTGAAGGCGGCCGACAGCGCCGGCTGAGCCGATCAAAAATATTTTCGCGTGCCAGCCCGGCCTTTTCCGCGAAGGCCGACGGCTTCATGCATTCGAAAATGCCCAAAAGAGCGGCGCTTACGGATACTTAACCTTAACAAGCTGTGATGCGGATTGGCTCCGGCGTCACCGCGTCGGGGCATCCGATTCCGTTGACGCCCACACTGGCCCATGTTATCCCAAATCATCCCGTCGAAGCCGGCAGGCAATGTGCAGGTCAGGGTCCGTGTGCCGCGCGGATTTTGGCTCACGCCAGCGCTTTGCCCGCTTCGACGGGAGGCCCCGATCCCGCCCGTGCGGCCCTTGATCGGGGAGGGGGAGAGCAGGCCGGGAGGCGGCGTTGACGGACCGCTTCGTCTCGAATTTCACCAACCGGCTCGACGCCAAGGGGCGCGTCTCGATTCCCGCAAGCTTTCGCGCCGTCCTGCTCAAGGATGGCTACGAGGGGCTCTATGTTCACCCGGCGCTCGATCTCGAGACGCTGGATGCCGGCGGTCACGCGCTGAGGGCGACGATCGACGATATCCTCTCGCGCTTCTCGCCCTTCTCGGAGGAGTGGGAGTCATTGTCGACGGCGCTGAACGGCACATCCGAGGTGCTGAAGATCGATCCGGAGGGCCGCATCATGCTGAGCGAGACGCTGAAGGCGCATGCCGGCATCACCGATGCCGTGACCTTCGTCGGGCAGGGCCACAAGTTCCAGATCTGGGAACCGTCGCGCTTCCAGGCGCATCTGGAGGCGGCGCGCGGCCGTCTGCGCGACGTCAAGCGGGCGCTCGGCTCGCAGAATTCAGTTTCGTCGGGAGCATCGGGGACATGACGGGCCATGGCAGCCGGGATACTGGCGCCATTGGCGGACCGGCTCGTCACGTGCCGGTGCTCTTGGCGGAAGCTCTCGACGCGCTCGCGCTCAAAGCTGGCGGGCGCTATCTCGACGGCACCTTCGGTGCCGGTGGCTATGCCCGCGCGCTGCTGGAACGAGAGCCGCAGGCGACCCTGCTGGCGCTCGACCGCGACCCGACCGCCGTCGCCGGCGGGGCCGATCTCGTCGCGGCGATGGATGGGCGTCTCACGATCTCGCAGGCCCGGTTCGGCGAGCTGGCCGAGGAGGCCGAGCGCTTCAGGATGGTGCCGCTCGACGGCGTCGTGCTCGATATCGGCGTCTCCTCGATGCAGCTCGACGAGGCCGAGCGCGGCTTCTCCTTCCGCTTCGACGGGCCGCTCGACATGCGCATGGGACGGCATGGGCAAAGCGCTGCAGATCTCGTCAACGAGGGCGAGGAGGGCAGGCTCGCCGATATCTTCTACCATTATGGCGAGGAGCGGCGGTCGCGCGCCGTGGCGCGCGCGGTGGTCGAGGCCAGGCGTAAGGCGCCGCTGACGACGACGAAGCAACTCGCCGATCTCGTCGCCGGCATCGTCCGGGCCGAGCCCGGCGGAGCCCATCCGGCGACGCGGGTGTTCCAGGCGCTGCGCATCGCGGTCAACGACGAGCTCGGCGAGCTCGTCCAGGCGCTGCATGCGGCCGAAGCCGTGCTGAAGCCCGGCGGCCGGCTCGCGGTCGTGACCTTCCATTCGCTGGAAGACCGCATCGTCAAGCAGTTCTTCGCCGCGCGCTCGGGCCGGGTGCCCGCCGGCTCGCGCCATGCGCCGGCTGCCGCCGTGCCGGTCGCTACCTTCAAGCCGGTGACGAAGGGGCCGGTCGCGCCTTCCGAGGAGGAGATGCGGAGCAATCCGCGCGCCCGCTCGGCCAAGCTGCGCGCCGCCGAGCGAACAGAGGCGCCAACGCGTCCGCCGGACGCCGATCTCGTCGCGCTCGCCGAACTCCCGCAACCACAACCGCGCCGGAGACACTGACCGCATGATCAAGCTCCTGCATGTCATCGCGATCGGCGCGCTCGTCTCCTCGGCGCTCTACGCCTACACGATCAAATACGAGACGACGCTCGAGACCGAGCAGCTCCAGAAGATCAAGGCCAAGGCCCAGCGCGAGCGTGACGCCATCGCCGTGCTCAAGGCCGAGTGGCAGTTCCTGAACCGGCCGGACAGGCTGCAGGCGCTGGCCGACCGCCATCTCGATCTGCAGCCCTTCAACGTGTTGCAGACCGTGCGGGCCTCCGACCTGCCCAATCGCGGGCCAAAGGTCGACGAGATCGGCCGCAAGCTCGCCGATCTCGGGCTCGGCCTGCCGACCGAGACTCCCAAGGATCGCAAGACGCAGGGCATCACCACCCCAGGAGGCCGGCCATGAGCGCAAACACGGACGCGGTGGCCGAGGAGAACCACACCGAGGCCAAGCCGAAGCGCGGCGGGCTCGCTTTCCTGCGCGACGTCTTCCGGATGAGCGGGGAGAAGAGCCAACCGCGCGTCGGGCTCGTCATCCTCGGCTTCTCCGCCCTGTTCATCGCGATCACCGGGCGGCTGGTGATGCTGGCCACCTTGCCGAACGAGCAGGTCGGCCTGCGCCGCGCCACCTCGTCCGCGATCTCGGCGGCCCGGCCCGACATCGTCGACCGCAACGGCACTGTGCTGGCGACCGATGTGCGCTCCGTCTCCGTCTTCGCCGAGCCGCGCAATATCATCGACAAGGACGAGGCGACGGAGCTGCTGACCGCCGTCCTGCCCGATCTCGACGCCAAGGATCTGCGCGACAAGCTCAGCACCAAGAAGGGCTTCGTCTGGATCAAGCGCGAGGTCACGCCGCGCCAGCAGGCCGAGGTCTATCGCCTCGGCATTCCCGGCGTCGGCTTCGTGCCCGAGAACAAGCGCGTCTATCCGAACGGACCGGCGGCGGCGCATATCCTCGGCTTCGCCAATATCGACAATATCGGCATCGCCGGCATCGAGAAATGGATCGACTCGCAGGGGCTGCAGGACCTGAACGGGGCCGGGCTCGCGACGCAGGCCTCCGATCTCAAGCCGGTCCAGCTCTCGATCGACCTGCGCGTGCAGCACCTGCTGCGCGACGAGCTGATGAAGGGCATGGAGCGCTTCCGCGCCATCGCCGCTGCCGGCGCGGTCATGGATGTGACCACCGGCGAGATGATCGCCTCGGTCTCGCTTCCCGATTTCGACCCGAGCAACCCCGTCGATGCGCAGGACAAGGACCGGATCAACCGGATGAATGTCGGCGTCTACGAGATGGGCTCGACCTTCAAGGCGCTGACCATCGCCATGGCGCTGGATTCGGGCAAGGCCAACATCAACTCGTCCTATTCCACCGCCGGTGGCATGATGCGGTTCGGCCGCCAGGTCATCAAGGAATACCACGGCACCGGCCGGACCCTGACCGTGCCGGAGGTGTTCCTGCATTCCTCCAATATCGGCTCGATCAAGATGGCGCTGTCGGTCGGCGTCGAGGGCCACAAGGCCTTCCTGCGCAAGATGGGCCAGCTCGACCGCATGCGCACCGAGCTGCCGGAAAGTGCCGAGCCGATCGTGCCCAGGCGCTGGGGCGAGATCAACACGGCGACCATCGCCTTCGGTCACGGCCTCGCGGTGGCACCGATCCAGGCGCTGGCGGCGGTCGGAGCGCTGGTCAATGGCGGCAACTTCATCACGCCGACCTTCATCAAGCGCTCGCCGGAAGAGGCGCAGCGCCTCGGCGTGCGCGTGATCAAGCCCGAGACCTCGGAGGCGATGCGCTTCATCATGCGCCTGAACGGCGAGAAGGGCTCGGCCCGCAAGGCCGACATCCCCGG
The DNA here is from genome assembly GCF_004341515.1 of Allobosea sp. BK604. Taxonomy (GTDB): domain Bacteria; phylum Pseudomonadota; class Alphaproteobacteria; order Rhizobiales; family Beijerinckiaceae; genus Allobosea. The sequence goes on along the minus strand of NZ_SLZF01000012.1, from coordinate 236,109 downwards.
CTATTTCGTCGGTGGCAAGACCGGCACGGCCGAGAAGGTGATCAACGGCCGCTACGCCAAGAACAAGAACTTCACGACCTTCACGGCGATCGCGCCCTCGGACAAGCCGAAATACCTCTTCCTTGCGATCTATGACGAGCCTAAAGGCTATGCCGAGAGCGGCGGCTATTCGACGGCCGCCTGGAATGCCGGCGTCACCACCGGCAAGGTGATCGAACGGGCGGCCCCGATTCTGGGCCTCGCGCCACGCTTCGATCCGCCGGCCCAGCCCTTCCCGCTGATGGCGAAACTGGGCGCCTGGGGCGCGCGCTGAGCAAGGGACCTGACAAGACCATGGACGGACGCGGTTTCAGCCTGGGCCAACTCTTCCCGGGGGCGTTTCCGGACGACGCGTCACGCATGGTCACGGGCGTCACGGCCGATAGCCGCAAGGTCGCGGCGGGCGATGTCTTCGTGGCGCTGGCCGGAGCCAAGGCGGATGGCGCGCAATTCATCGCGGATGCGGTGAGCCGCGGCGCTGCCGCGATCGTCTCGGGCGATGCGCGGCCGGTGGGCGTCGATTCGGCCATCGCCTTCGCGCAGGTCGTCGAGCCGCGGCTGGCGCTTTCGCTGGCGGCGTCGCGAATCCATCCGCGCCAGCCCGGCACCATCGTCGCGGTCACCGGCACCAGCGGCAAATCCTCGGTCGCCGATTTCACCCGGCAGATCTTCTCGGCGCTCGGGCACGAGGCCGCAAGCCTCGGCACGGTTGGTATCGTCACGGCCAAGGGCGCGAAATACGGCTCGCTGACCACGCCGGACCCGCTGACGCTGCACGCATCTCTCGACGCATTGGCGGGAGATGGTGTCACCCATCTCGCGATGGAGGCATCCTCGCATGGGCTCGACCAGCACCGTCTCGACGGCGTCAGGCTGAGGGCGGGCGCCTTCCTCAATCTCGGCCGCGACCATCTCGACTATCACCCGAGTGTCGAAGCCTACCTGGCTGCGAAGATGCGGCTCTGGGAATTGCTGCCGGCCGGCATGCCGGTCGTGATCAACCGTGACGAACCCTACGCAAGGGAAGCGGCCGAGGCGGCCGCGAAAAAGCATCCGCTGATCGGCGTCGGCCGGGCCGGCGAGACACTGACGCTGCTTTCGGTCTCGCCGGAGGGCTTTTCGCAGCGGCTCAAGGTACGGGCCGAAGGGCGGGAGCTCGAAGTGCTGCTGCCGCTGGTCGGCGATTACATGGCCGGCAACGCGCTGGTCGCAGCCGGGCTCGCCATTGCCACTGGCGAGGACGCCGCCGCCTCGCTGCAGGCGATCTCCCGCCTCGAGGGCGTTCCCGGCCGGCTCGAACGGGTCGGCGAGATCAATGGCGGGCTCGTCGTCGTCGATTATGCGCATAAGCCCGACGCGCTGGCGGCGGTGCTCGGCGCGCTCAGGGCCTATGCGAGCGGGAGGCTGATCTGCGTCTTCGGCTGCGGCGGCGACCGCGACAGGGGCAAGCGCCCGGTGATGGGCGCCATCGCCGCCGAGAAGGCCGATATCGCCATCGTCACCGACGATAACCCGCGCAGCGAGGACCCGGCGACGATCCGGGCCGAGGTCATGGCCGCCTCGCCAAGACTTCGGGAAATCGGCGATCGGACGGAGGCGATCCGTAGCGCGGTCGGAATGCTCCAAGCTGGGGATTTGCTGGTCGTTGCCGGAAAAGGCCATGAAACCGGCCAGATCATAGGCGACCGGACCTTGCCCTTCTCCGACCACGAGGTGGTGAGGGCGGCCATTGCGGAGATCGAAGGATGAGCGGCGCGCCCTTGTGGACCGGAGAACAGCTTCTGCAGGCGATGGGTGCGCGGCTTGTCGGTGCGCGGCCCGCCGAGATCTCCGGCATTTCGATCGACACGCGCACGCTTGCTGCCGGCGATGCCTTCTTCGCGATCAAGGGCGAGGCCCGGGACGGGCATGAATTCGTGGCCGGCGCCCTGGAGAAGGGCACGGCGCTTGCGGTGATCGACGAGGCGCATGCGCATGTCTTCAACGGCGCCGGATCCTACGCCGTCGTCGACGATGTGCTGCGCGCGATGGAGCGGGCGGGCGTCGCGCGCCGACGCGAGTTGAACGCAGGCGTCGTCGCGGTCACCGGCTCGGTCGGCAAGACCGGCACGAAGGAGGCGCTGCGGCTCGTGCTGTCGCGCCAGGGGCAGACGCATGCGCCCGTCGCCTCCTACAACAATCACTGGGGCGTGCCGCTGACATTGTGCCGGACGCCCGCCTCGGTACGCTATGGCGTCTATGAGATCGGCATGAACGCGCCCGGCGAGATCCTGCCGCTGGCGAAGCTGGTGACGCCGGATGTCGCAATCGTCACAACGGTGCAGCCGGTGCATCTTGCCGCCTTCAAGTCGGTCGAGGGGATCGCCGAGGAGAAGGCTGCGATCTTCCAGGGGCTGAAGCCGGGCGGCACCGCGATCGTCAATGCCGATATCCCGCAGGCCGGCCTGCTCTGGAAACTGGCCGAGCAGAGCCCGGCCGGGCGGATCATCAGCTTCGGCGAACATGCCGATTCCGACGTGCGGCTGGTCTCCTGCTCTCTGAAGCCGGACATGTCGACGGTCGATGCGATCGTGCTCGGCAAGCCGGTCGCCTATCGGCTCGGCAGCCCGGGCAAGCACATCGTCCTGAATTCGCTGGCGGTTCTGGCGGCGGTCGAGGCGCTCGGCGCCGATCTTGCGCTGGCGGCCCTGGCGCTCGGCGAGCTGACGCCGCCTGTCGGCCGCGGCGCCCAGCAGGTGCTGCACGCGCCGGCCGGAAGCTTCATCCTGATCGACGAGAGCTATAACGGCAATCCGGCCTCGATGCGGGCCGCGATCGAGAATCTCGGCCGCATGCCGGTCTCCGGGCGCGGGCGCCGCATCGCCGTCCTCGGCGACATGCTCGAGCTCGGCGAGACCGGGCCTGAGCTGCACAAGGGGCTCGCCGGAGCGGTCGACGAGAACAATGTCGACCTCGTCTTTGCCTGTGGCCCACTGATGCGCGGTCTCTACGATGCCTTGCCAGCACGCCATCGCGGCGCTTATGCCGCGCAGGCGAGCGGGCTCGAGCCGCTGGTGGTGGAGGCGATCCGCGCCGGCGACGTGCTCACCATCAAGGGCTCGCTCGGCTCCCGGATGGGGCCGATCGTCAAGGCCATCACGGCCCGCTTCCCCGCGGCCGCAATCGACGAATAAGGGAAGGAATCCCGCTCAATGCTCGTCTGGCTCGCCGATTTCGCCGGCGCCTTCCCGATCCTCAACGTCTTCCGCTACATCACCTTCCGGGCCGGCGGTGCCACAGCGACCGCGCTGCTATTCGTATTCTTCTTCGGCCCGGCGGCGATCTCATGGCTGCGGATCAAGCAGGGCAAGGGCCAGCCGATCCGGACGGACGGGCCGGAATCGCATCTCGCCAAGCGCGGCACGCCGACCATGGGCGGCCTGATGATCATGTCCGGCCTGTTCGCGGCGGTGCTGCTCTGGGGCAACCTGCGCAACCCTTACGTTTGGATCGTGCTGTTCGTCACCGCGAGCTTCGGCGCGATCGGCTTCTATGACGACTACCTCAAGGTCACCAAGCAGTCGCACAAGGGCTTCTCGGGCAAGGCCAGGCTCTCGATCGAGATCGTGGTCGCTGTGATCGCCTGCTATTTCGTCATGCGCGTCGGCCCGGCCGGCATTTCGTCCGGCTTCGCACTGCCCTTCGTCAAGGAATGGGTGATCCCACTCGGCCTGCTCTTCCCGCTGGTCACGGCCTTCGTCGTGGTCGGCGCCGGCAATGCCGTCAACCTGACCGACGGGCTCGACGGGCTCGCCATCGTGCCGGTGATGATCGCAGCCGGCACCTTCGGCATGATCTCCTACCTGACCGGTAACGCGGTCTTCGCCAATTACCTCTATATCCATCACGTGCCAGGCGCCGGCGAGCTCTCGGTGGTCTGCGGCGCGGTGATCGGCGCGGGCCTCGGCTTCCTCTGGTTCAACGCGCCGCCGGCCCAGATCTTCATGGGCGATACCGGCTCGCTCGGCCTCGGTGGCCTGCTCGGCGTGATCGCGGTCGCGACCAAGAGCGAGATCGTGCTCGCCATCGTCGGCGGCCTCTTCGTCATCGAGGCCCTCTCGGTGATCATCCAGGTCGCGGTGTTCAAGCGCACCGGCAAGCGCGTCTTCCTGATGGCGCCGATCCACCATCATTTCGAGAAGCTGGGCTGGACCGAGCCGCAGGTGGTGATCCGCTTCTGGATCATCTCCGTGGTGCTGGCACTGATCGGCCTCGCCACGCTGAAGCTGCGCTGAGCGTGTTCCGCAAAAGTGGAAGCCACTTTTGCGATCACCAATTCCAAGTGAGGCATGATGTCGCCCGAAAACCGGTTCCCACTTTTCGGCATCATGCCGTCATGACCCCCATCTCCGTTTTCGCCGGGCGCAAGGTCGCCCTGTTCGGTCTCGGCGGCTCGGGTCTGGCGACGGCGCGCGCGCTGATCGCTGGAGGCGCCGAGGTCGCGGCCTGGGACGACAAGCCGGAGAGCCGCGACAAGGCGGCGGCCGAAGGCATCGGCATCGTCGATCTCGCGCAGGCCGATTGGGGCGGCTTCGCCAGCTTCATCCTCTCGCCCGGCGTGCCGCTGACGCATCCTCAGCCGCATTGGACGGTCGGCAAGGCGAAGGCGGCCAATGTCGAGATCATCGGCGATATCGAGCTGTTCTTCCGCGAGCGGGCGACACTCGCACCGAAAGCGCCGGTCATCTGCATCACCGGCACCAATGGCAAATCGACCACGACGGCCCTGATCGCCCATGTGCTGAAGAGCGCCGGTCGCGACGTCCAGATGGGCGGCAATATCGGCACCGCCGTGCTGGCGCTGGCGCCGCCGTCGGATGCGCGCATCCATGTCATCGAGTGCTCGACCTTCCAGATCGACCTGACGCCGTCGCTCGCCCCGACCGTCGGCATCCAGATGAACCTGACGCCGGATCATCTCGACCGGCACGGCACGTTCGAGGCCTATGGCGCGATCAAGGAGCGGATGGTCACCTCCGCGGATATCGCCGTCGTCGGCGTCGACGACGAGCCCTCGAAGCAGATGGCGCGCCGCCGCGCGGCGTCCGGCAAGCCGCTTGTCAGGATCAGCGGCGAGCAGCCGCTCGATGCCGGCGTCTTCGCCGGTGTCACCGCCAACCAGGGCAAGCTCGACACCCGCATCGTCGAGGTCAAGGACGGCAAGCCGCGCGTCGTCGCCAACCTTGCCGGAATCGGCTCGCTGCGGGGCTCGCACAATGCCCAGAATGCGGCGGCGGCTTTCGCCGCCTGCGCCGCGCTCGGCCTCACCGCGGAAGAGATCCAGGCCGGCTTCAAGAGCTATCCCGGCCTCGCCCATCGCATGGAGGAGCTCGGCCGCATCGGCCGCGTCGTCTTTATCAACGATTCCAAGGCGACCAACGCCGATTCGACCGAGAAGGCGCTGACCTCTTTCAACGGCATCTTCTGGATCCTCGGGGGCAAGGCCAAGGAAGGCGGCATCGAGAGCCTCCGGCGCTATTTCCGCAACATCGCCAAGGCCTATCTGATCGGTGCGGCGAGCGACGAGTTCGCCGGAACCTTCGAGGATGACGGGCGCGTCGCCTATGAGCGCAGCGGCACGCTCGATGCCGCAGTCGCTTCCGCGACGCGCGATGCCCTGGCGCAAGCGGGCGATGGCGAGATCGCGGTGCTGCTCTCGCCTGCCTGCGCTTCCTACGACCAGTTCCCGAATTTCGAGGTGCGCGGCGATCGGTTCCGTGCGCTGGTGAAGGCGCTGCCGGGGTTCGAATCGAGCCAGGCTTGAGGGCAATCGGCTCGAGTCGGAATCAATCGGTTAACCATTCATTGACAGAGTGATTCGCTGGAGCGGGCGCTCTTTATCTGCCTGCCCGGTGATGGAGCCTCGACATGGTCTCGCGCGCGGAACCCAGCCTTAGCGGCCGCTGGTGGTGGTCGATCGACCGCGTCATCCTCACGACCCTGGTCGCCCTGATGGTCTCCGGCGTCGTGCTGCTGATGGCCGGCGGACCGCCGGTGGCCGAGCGGCTTGGGCTCTCGACCTTCCATTTCGTCAATCGGCAGGCGGTCTATCTCCTGATCGCCATGGCGGTGTTCATCTCCACCTCGTTCCTGACGCCGCGGCAGGTGCGCCGTTCCGCCTTGCTGCTCTACGTCGTTTCGCTCGCGATGGTGGTCGGGACGCTCTATCTCGGCGTCGAGGTCAAGGGCGCGCGGCGCTGGCTGACCTTGGGCCCGCTCGGCTCAGTGCAGCCGTCCGAATTCCTCAAGCCCGCCTTCGTGGTGCTCGCTGCCTGGGCCTTCTCGGAAGGCACCCGCCGGCCGGACCTGCCGGGCACGATCCTCGCCTTCCTGCTGCTGCCGCTGACCATCGTGCCGCTCGTGCTGCAGCCCGATTTCGGCCAGACGCTGCTGATCAGCATGGTCTGGTGCGGGCTCTTCTTCGTCGCCGGCCTGCACTGGTTCTGGGTGATGGGGCTTGGCGGCGTCGGCGCGACCGGCATTCTCGTCGCCTACCAGCTCGTGCCGCATGTGCGCGCCCGCATCGAGCGCTTCATGGACAAGGGCTCTGGCGACACGTTCCAGGTCGATACGGCGCTTGAAAGCTTCGCGCAGGGCGGCTGGTTCGGCAAAGGCCCGGGCGAGGGCACGGTGAAGCGCATCCTGCCCGACGCGCATACCGACTTCATCTTCGCGGTGACGGCGGAGGAGTTCGGCATCGTCGTCTGCATCGTCCTCGTCGCGCTCTTCGCCACGATCGTGCTCCGGGCGCTGTTCGTGGCGCAGAAGGCGGAAGACCCGTTCATCCGTCTGGCCGTGACGGGACTGGCTCTGCTCTTCGGCGTCCAGGCCGCGATCAACATGATGGTCAACCTGCACATGATGCCGGCCAAGGGCATGACCTTGCCCTTCATCTCCTATGGCGGCTCGTCGCTGATCTCCCTGGCGCTCGGCACCGGTTTCCTGCTGGCGTTGACGCGCAAGCGGCCGCGCGCCGAGAGCTTCGGCGAATTCGGACGCTGAACCATGGCAAGTGCTCCGCTCGTCCTGCTCGCCGCCGGAGGCACGGGCGGTCATCTTTTCCCGGCCGAGGCGCTGAGCCATGCCCTGCACCGGCAGGGCGCGCGGGTCGCGCTGATCACCGATACACGCGCGGCGGAATATGCCGGCAGCTTCCCGGCGGAATCGCTGCACCCGATCCCGGCCGCGACGCCGTCTGGCCGCTCGCCGCTGAAGATGGGGTTGGCGCTGCTCGAGCTGGCGAAGGGCTTCGCCGCGTCGCGGCACGTGGTCAAGGCGGTGAGGCCGGCCGTCGTCGTCGGCTTCGGAGGCTATCCGACCGTGCCGCCGGTGCTGGCTGCCTCCTTCATGGGCGTGAAGACCTTGGTGCACGAGCAGAATGCCGTCGCCGGCCGCGCCAATCGCTTCCTGGCCTCGCGCGTCGACACGATCGCGACCGGCTTTGCCGAGGTCGGCGGCCTCAAGCCTGCCCAGGTGGCGAAATGCGTCCAGGTCGGCAACCCGGTGCGGCCGGCCGTGATCGAGGCGATGTTGCCCTATGGCGATCCCGGGACGGGCCGCATTCGCCTGCTCGTCTTCGGCGGCAGCCAGGGCGCGCGGATCATGGCCGATATCGTGCCGCCGGCGATCCAGCTCCTGTCCGCCGAGGAGAGGGCGCGGCTCTCGATCGTGCAGCAGGCGCGTTCCGAGGATGATGATCGCGTCCGCAAGATCTATGGCGATCTTGGTATTCCCGCGGAGATCGCGCCCTTCTTCAAGGACCTGCCGGCGCGGATGGCGGCGGCGCATGTCGTCGTCGGCCGGTCGGGGGCATCCACTGTCGCCGAGCTCACCGTGATCGGCCGGCCCTCGCTGCTCGTGCCGCTGCCCGGCGCGCTCGACCAGGACCAAGCGGCCAATGCCGCCGTGCTCGAAAAGGCGGGCGGGACCATCCGCATCCTGCAGCCCGATTTCACGCCGCGGCGGCTTGCCGGCGAGCTTTCCGCACTGATCGCCGAGCCGTCGCGCTTGACTGCCATGGCCGCCAACGCCAAGAGCGCGGGCATTCCCGACGCGGCCGATCGACTCGCCCGCCTCGTCATGCAAGTCGCGGGCATCAAGTCTTGATGTTGGTCCCGAGCGCGGGACGGCTACCGCCCCCACAGGAGACGTCTGAATCATGAAGCTGCCGGCGGAACTCGGCTCGATCCACTTCGTGGGCATCGGCGGCATCGGCATGTCCGGCATCGCCGAGGTGCTGCACAATCTCGGCTACAAGGTGCAGGGCTCGGACGCCTCCGACAACGCCAATGTCCGGCGCCTGGCCGAGAAGGGCATCAAGACCTTCATCGGCCATTCCGCCGAGAATCTTGGCGAGGCCGAGGTCGTCGTGGTCTCGACCGCGATCAAGCGCGACAATCCCGAGCTCGCCGCCGCCCGCGAAAGCCGCCTGCCGGTGGTGCGCCGGGCCGAGATGCTGGCCGAGCTGATGCGGTTGAAGACCTGCGTTGCCATTGCCGGCACCCATGGCAAGACGACGACGACCTCGCTGGTCGCGACCTTGCTGGAGAAGGGCGGCCTCGATCCGACCGTGATCAATGGCGGCATCATCAACGCCTACGGCACCAATGCCCGCATGGGCGAGAGCGACTGGATGGTGGTCGAGGCCGACGAGTCCGACGGCACTTTCCTGAAGCTGCCGGCCGATGTCGCGATCGTCACCAATATCGACCCCGAGCATCTCGACCACTTCAAGACCTTCGACGCGATCAAGGAGGCCTTCCGCTCCTTCGTCGAGAACCTGCCCTTCTATGGTTTCGCCGTGATGTGCATCGACCATCCGACCGTGCAGGGGCTGGTCGGCCAGATCGAGGACCGCCGCGTCATCACCTATGGCGAGAACCCGCAGGCCGATTTCCGGCTGATCGATATCGACCTCGCCGGCGGCCAGGCCAAGTTCACGCTGCTGATCCGCGACCGCAAGCGCAACCGCGACGAGGTCATCCGCGACCTGATCATGCCGATGCCGGGCCATCACAATGCGCTCAATGCCACGGCGGCGATCGCGGTGGCCTATGATCTCGGCGTGCCGGTGCCGCAGATCCGCGAGGCGCTCGCCGGCTTCGGCGGCGTGAAGCGCCGCTTCACCAAGACCGGAGAATGGAACGGCGCGCTGATCTTCGACGATTACGGCCATCACCCGGTCGAGATCGCCGCCGTGCTCAAGGCGGCGCGGGCCTCGACCAAGGGCAAGGTCATCGCGATCGTGCAGCCGCATCGCTATACCCGCCTCTCCAGCCTGTTCGACGATTTCGCCGCCTGTTTCAACGATGCCGACACGGTGATCGTGGCCGAGACCTATGCGGCCGGCGAGGCGCCGATTCCGGGCGCCGACCGCGACAGCCTCGTCGCCGGCATCAAGGCGCGGGGCCACCGCCATGCTCTGGCGCTGGAGGGACCGGACAAGCTCGCCGGAATGGTGAAGGAGCTCGCCGGGCCGGGCGACTATGTCGTCTGCCTCGGAGCGGGCAACATCACGCAATGGGCCTATGCGCTGCCGGGAGAGCTGGCGGCGCTGGATTGATGCTTGCTTCCTTCTCCCCCCGGGGGAGAAGGTGGCAGCGCGAAGCGCTGACGGATGAGGGAAGGCTGTGCTGGAGCGAAAGAATTCGCCTGAAGCGCTCGCCTTCGCTCGCGATCAGCGCCGCCAGCCCACCAGGGCGGAAGCTGCCTTCTGGCAGGCGGTTCGGGGGCGCCGCTTCAATGGCTTGAAATTCAAGCGCCAGATGGCAATCGGCCCGTTTATCGCCGATTTTTGCTGCTTTGAGCATCGGATCATCGTCGAGCTGGATGGCGAGCCGCATCTCACGCAGGAGGCAAAGGCCAGGGATGCCCAACGTGACGCCTTCCTGCGCCGCGAGGGCTACAGGGTCTTGCGCTTTGCCAATGATCGGGTTCTAGGAAATCTCGACTTCGTTCTGCGCGAGATTGCCGACGTCTTAGGTCTCGCCGGACTTCCCTCATCCGTCTCCGCTTCGCGGAGCCACCTTCTCCCCCGAGGGGAGAAGGAGTAGCGCGCGGCCTCATCGATGACCTTCCCCGACATCACCCCCGACCTTCGCGCTGCCGCGCCCGAGCTGCGCGGCCGGCTTCTGGCCAACCAGGAGATGGCTGGCCTGACCTGGTTCCGCGTCGGCGGGCCGGCGCAGGTGCTGTTCACCCCGGCCGATGAGCAGGATCTCGCCTATCTGCTCTCGAAGCTGCCGGCGAATATTCCCGTGACGGTGGTCGGCCTCGGTTCGAACCTGATCGTGCGTGATGGCGGCATTCCCGGCCTCGTCATCCGGCTCGGCGGCAAGGCTTTTGGCGAGATCACGCTGGAGGACGGCGATCGGCTTCGGGCCGGAACCTCGGTTCCGGATGTGAAGGTGGCGCGCGCGGCGGCCGATGCCTCGCTCGACGGGCTCGCCTTCTATCGCGGCATTCCCGGCTGCATCGGTGGGGCGCTCAGGATGAATGCCGGCGCGCATGGCGGCGAGACGACCGATGTCCTGGTCGAGGCGCGCGGTGTCACGCGCAAGGGTGAGATCGTCACGCTGTCCCATGCCGATATGGGTTTCACCTATCGCAACAGCGCGCTCTCGACCGCCGAGATCATCTTCACCTCCGCCCTGTTCCAGGGGCGGCCCGGCGACCAGAAGGCCATTCTCGCCGAGATGGACCGGGTGACGGCGGCACGCGAGGCGGCGCAGCCGATCAAGGAGCGCACCGGCGGCTCGACCTTCAAGAACCCCGATGGCGGCAAGGCCTGGCAGCTGATCGACGCGGCCGGCTGCCGCGGCCTGCGCATCGGTGGCGCGCAGGTCTCGGAGATGCATTGCAACTTCCTGATCAACACGGGCGGGGCCACCGCGGCCGATATCGAGAATCTCGGCGAGGAGGTCCGTCGCCGGGTCAAGGACAAGTCCGGCTACGAGCTGCACTGGGAGATCAAGCGGCTCGGCTTGGCGGCCTGAGTACAGACCCTAGCGATCAAATGGTTAAGATGCCGTTGCGGCATTAACCATCTATTAACCATGACTGGTCAGGTTCGGCGCTAGCAAGCGGGGACCCTTATGACCAAACATGTCGCGGTGCTGATGGGCGGTTGGTCCGTCGAACGGGAGGTCAGCCTCCGGTCCGGCGAGGGCTGCGCCAATGCGCTTGAAAGCGTCGGCTATCGCGTGACCCGCGTCGAGGTGAAGCCCGATATCGCCGAGGTGCTGGCCCGGCTCAGGCCCGATGTCGCCTTCAATGCGCTGCACGGGCGCTTCGGCGAGGACGGCACGATCCAGGGCGTGCTCGAAATCCTGCGCATTCCCTATACCCATTCCGGCGTGCTGGCCTCGGCCCTCGCGATGCGCAAGGACCGGGCGAAGATCGTCGCGGCAGCGGCCGGCGTTCCGGTCGCGCGCGGCGTCACGCTCTCGCGCTTCGATGCGGCGAAGAAGCATGCGCTGCCGCCGCCCTATGTGCTCAAGCCGGTGGATGAAGGCTCCTCCGTCGGCGTCGTGATCGTTAAGAAAGACCGCGAACATCCGCCCCAGGAAGTGGCCCGCGAGGACTGGCCCTGCGGGGAGATGCTGCTGGCCGAAAGCTTCGTCGCCGGACGGGAGCTGACCTGCGCCGTCATGGGCGGCAAGTCGCTGGGCGTGACCGAGATTCGGGCCGCGACGGGCGTCTTCTACGACTATGACGCGAAGTACGCAAAAGGTGGTTCGATCCACATCTGTCCGGCTCAAATTTTACCGAAAATTTACCAGCAGATCGAAGAGTGTGCGTTAACGGCGCATCAAGCAATCGGGTGCCGGGGCGTCAGCCGTTCTGACTTCCGTTACGACGACGAGAGCGACACGCTCGTCTGGTTGGAAGTCAACACGCAGCCCGGGATGACCGAGACAAGTTTGGTGCCCGAATTGGCTGCCCACGCGGGCCTGAATTTCGGTGAGCTCGTCAAATGGATGGTGGAGGACGCCTCCTTGGATCGGTGAGGGCGATGGCGGTGACAAGCCAACGTCTGCCGGTGCCTGTCCCTGGCCCGCAATTGCTGGTCAGCGAGCGCTCGCGCCGCTGGTTCCGCTCGCGCCGCAGCGCGATCGCGGTGCCGCTGGCGCAGCGCCTGCCGCAGCGCATCGGCACGATGCTCGCCCTCGGCTTCCTGGCGCTCAGCATCGGCGCCGGCACGGTGATGGGTGGCCATCTCGACACGCTGCGCGAGAGCTATGGCGAGCCCAAGCACATGCTGGCGCGGCTGGTCGGCCTCGGCATCGACCGGGTGACGATCTCCGGCATCGCCGAGCTCTCGGAGATTGAAGTGCTGGTCGCCGCCGGCATCGATTCGAAGACCTCGCTCGCCTTCTTCGATGCCGACGAGGCGCGCCGCCGCCTGGAGGCGACACCGCTGATCCGCGAGGCCACCGTCCGCAAGCTCTATCCGGGCGAAGTCTCGATCACGCTGGTCGAGCGCGAGCCCTACGCACTCTGGCAGGTCAAGGGTGACCTCTTCCTCATCGCAGCCGACGGTACCGTGATCGACAAGATGGATGATGGCCGCTTCGCCCGGCTGCCGCTGGTCGTCGGCGACGACGCTAACAAGCGCGCCAAGGAATATCTCGCGCTCCTGGCCGATGCCGGTCCGATGGCCCCGCGCATCCGCGCCGGCAGCCTGATCTCCGGCCGGCGCTGGAACCTCAAGCTCGACAACGGCATGGATGTCCGGCTGCCCGAGGTCGACCCCGCCGCCGCGGTCAAGCGTCTCGCCGGCCTCGAAAACGATATGCACCTGCTCGACAAGGACCTGCTCGCCATCGATCTGCGCCAGCCCGACCGGGTGGTGATGCGATTGACGGAGGAGGCCGCTGCGGCCCGCGCCGAGCAGCTCAAGAGCAAGAACAAGCCGAAGAAGGGAGGCGAGGCGTGAACCTCAACTCCCACGGTCTGACGCCGCGGATGCGGCCGCTGTCGTCGCGCAAGAGCGCGACATTGTCGATTCTGGATATCGGCACGAGCAAGGTCGTCTGCCTGATCGCCGAGCTCAACCCGGCCGAGGCCAATGAGCGGCTGCGCGGGCGCACCCATGTCGCGCGCATCATCGGCATCGGCCATCAGCGTTCGCTCGGCGTGAAGGGCGGCGCGATCATCGATCTCGAGAATGCCGAGCGCGCCATTCGCGCGGCGGTCGATGCGGCCGAGCGCATGGCCAAGGTCGAGGTCCAGTCGGTCATCGTCAACCTGACCGGCGGCAGGCTCGGCTCGCAGCATTATGCGGCGAGCGTCGATCTGCGCGGCAGCTCGGTCGGGGACGGCGACGTCAAGCGCGTGCTGGCGGGCGCGGCGACCCATGCGCTGCGGCCGGGCAAGGCGGTGCTCCATGCGCTGCCGACGGGCTATGCGCTCGACGGTGTTCCCGGTGTTCTCGATCCGCGCGGGCTGACCGGCGGCAAGCTCTCGGTCGACATGCATGTCGTCGCCTGCGAGGCGGCGGCGGCGCGCAACCTGATGCTCGCGGTCGAGCGCTGCCATCTCGAGGTCGAGGCCGTGGTCTCGACGCCCTATGCGTCCGGCCTCTCGGTCCTGGTCGATGACGAAGCCGAGATGGGCGTCGTCACGGTCGACATGGGCGGCGGCACCACCAGCCTCGGCGTCTTCGCCGGCGGCCATCTCGTGCATGTCGACGCGGTCGCCGTCGGCGGCAACCATATCACCATGGACGTGGCGCGCGGGCTCTCGACCCGCGTCTCGGCGGCGGAGCGGCTGAAGACCCTGCACGGCTCGGCAATCTCCAGCGCCTCCGACGAGCGCGACATGATCGCGGTGCCGCAAGTCGACGACGACGAGCGCGACATGCCGAACCACCTCGCCAAGTCGCATCTGGTGCGCATCATCAAGCCACGCGTCGAGGAGATCGTCGAACTGGTCCGCGATCGGCTGCACGCCGCCGGCTTCTCGGCCCAGGCCGGGCGCCGCGTCGTGCTCACCGGCGGGGCCTGCCAGCTCACCGGCCTGCCGGAAGTGGCGCGCCGCATCCTCGGCGGCCAGGTCCGCACCGGTCGGCCGCTCGGCATCAAGGGATTGCCGGAGGCGGGCAAGGGCCCGGCCTTCGCAGCTTCAGTCGGTCTGCTCGTCTATCCGCAGGTGGCGCATATCGAGCATTTCGAACCCCGGGCCAGCGGCGCCTATTTCGCGACCGGCACGGATGGCTACTTCTCGCGCGTCGGGCGGTGGCTGAAGGACAGTTTCTAAGGGGTAACGCTCTTCAGCCGGCGCGGCGGCCGGTGGGATGGCGACGAGTAAAACAGCAACGGGACGGCTCCCGCCAGGCGCCGGACAAGAATTGGAAGAGGCAACCATGGCGATGAATCTGCAAGCCCCGGACATCCGGGAACTGAAGCCCCGGATTACCGTGTTCGGTGTCGGTGGAGCCGGCGGCAATGCCGTCAACAACATGATCGAGGCTGGCCTCGACGGTGTCGATTTCGTCGTGGCCAATACCGACGCGCAGGCTCTGGCGCTCTCGCGCGCCCCGCGCATCATCCAGATGGGTCTGCAGGTCACCGAGGGCCTCGGCGCCGGCTCGCAGCCGGAGGTCGGGCGCGCGGCGGCCGAGGAAGTGATCGACGAGATCCGTGATCATCTGGCGGGCGCGCATATGGTCTTCATCACCGCCGGCATGGGCGGCGGCACCGGCACGGGCGCGGCTCCCGCGATCGCCCGCGTCGCCCGCGACATGGGTATACTGACCGTCGGCGTCGTGACCAAGCCGTTCCAGTTCGAGGGTCATCGCCGCATGCGCATGGCCGAGGCCGGCATCGGCGAGCTGAACGAGGCGGTCGACACCTTGATCGTCATCCCGAACCAGAACCTGTTCCGCGTCGCCAACGAGACCACCGGCTTTGCCGATGCCTTCGGCATGGCCGACCAGGTGCTCTATTCCGGGGTCGCCTGCATCACCGACCTGATGGTCCGTCCCGGCCTGATCAATCTCGACTTCGCCGACGTGCGCGCCGTGATGCGCGGCATGGGCAAGGCGATGATGGGCACCGGCGAGGCGCAGGGCGAGAAGCGCGCGCTGACCGCGGCCCAGGCCGCGATCAACAACCCGCTGCTCGACGACGTCTCGATGAAGGGCGCGCGCGGCCTGCTGATCTCGATCACCGGCGGGCGCGACATGAAGCTCTATGAGGTCGACGAGGCCGCCACCCGCATCCGCGAGGAAGTCGATTCGGAGGCCAATATCATCGTCGGCGCGACCTTCGACGAATCGCTCGAGGGCACGGTGCGCGTCTCGGTGGTCGCCACCGGCATCGACAAGCCGATCTCGACCCAGGCCGAGGTCGACGAGACCGAGGCCCGCATCGCCCAGGTCGCCGAGCGGCTTAAGGCCGAGGCCCGCCTGCGCAACCAGAGCGCTGCGGCCCTGCGCCCGGTTCCCGCGCCGATGCAGCCCGAGCCGCTCATGGACCTGCGCCCCGCGCCGGTGGCCGAGCTGCCGCGCCAGGTCGCTCCGGCGCCGCAGCCGAGCATGGCCGATGATCTGCGCATCGAGCCGGTTCAGCCGCGCCCCGTCATGGCGGCCGCGCCGATGGTCGAGCCTGTCATGTTCGAGGAGCCGCTCCGTCACGCCGAGGAGAGCTTCATTCCGCCGGCGCCCGAGCGCGCTGTCGTTCGCCCGACTCGCATGCCGCGAATCGAGGACCTGCCGATGCCGGCGCAGAATCAGATCGCTGCGAGCCGCGGCGTCCAGGCCGTGCCGCAGCCGCCGGCCTCGGTCGAGCAGAAGCGCATGTCGCTGATGCAGCGCCTGGCCTCGGTCGGGTTCGGCCGCAAGGATGACGAGATGGCCGAAGCCCCGATGCCGGCTCCCGCTCCGATGCCGCGGCAGGCTCCGCCGGTCCAGGCGGCGGCGCCGTCAGCTCCGAGCGCGGCCCATGCCGAGTATATGCGCCGCCCGGTGCAGCAGCCGGCCCAGCGTCCGGCCCAGGGTCAGCTCGATCCGCATGGCCGCGCCGCGCCGAGCCGCACCAGCGAGGAGGATCAGCTGGAGATCCCGGCCTTCCTCCGCCGCCAGGCAAACTGAGGCGGGACTCAAGGATTCCCCGATGGAAAACGCAGCCAGCTGCGTTCGAGCTTGGGGAATCACCGGCTAACATATTGATAGAAACGGCTTATGCCCCCGCTCGATTCGCTGTGAAGAATCGGTCGGGGGCTGACCCGCGCAGGCCGTCACCGGCGTGTAACAGAGCCCGGTGCACGGTCCGAAGCGGAACTCTGTTTACCCTAAAAAAACTATATCCCTCAATGGGATGGTTAAGTTTTTCTGGCCAACTCAGCTTGTTACAGAGCGAAAGAAAGCGTGATTTTGTGACCTTTCGCGCAACGGTTATGTTGCGATCGCACAAAAGGGGACAAACGGCGGCGGAGCGGTGCTCCACGCTGGATCGCTGAGGACCGTAGACGCATCAGTGTGCCTGTGCCTTGCGCGGAGCTGGATTCGTTTGCGTTCGAGATTGGATACCGGAATGATTCTTGATCGGCAGACCACCCTTCGCGCACCCGTGATGTTACAAGGTATCGGCGTCCATTCGGGGGCTTCGGCCGGTATCTGTCTGCGTCCCTCCAGCGCCAACTCCGGAATCGTGTTCCTGCGCAAGGAAACCGAGGCCGCGCCGGCGCAGCTCATCCACGCGAAATACAACAAGGTCAGCGCCACAGAGCTCTGCACCGTGATCGGCGACCGTGCCTCGGCTTCGGTCGCGACCATCGAGCACCTGATGTCGGCCTGCGCCGGCCTCGGCCTGGACAACGTCCTTGTCGAGATCGACGGGCCGGAAATGCCGATCATGGATGGCAGCGCGGCGGAATTCGTCGCGGCGATCGAGGCGACCGGGCTGGTCGCGCTCGGCGCCAACCGCCGTTACCTGCAGATCCTGCAGCCCGTCCGTGTCGAGCATGGCCGCTCCTTCTCCGAGCTGGTGCCGTTCGATGGCGGCTTCCGCCTCGATGTCGAGATCGACTTCGACACGCCGGTGATCGGCCGGCAGCGCAAGGTCTTCGATCTCGATCCGGTCGCCTATGCGACCGAGATCTCGCGGGCCCGGACCTTCGGCTTCATGCGTGATGTTGAGCAGCTCTGGAAGGCCGGCTTCGCGCTCGGCGCCTCGCTCGACAACACGGTCGCGATCGGCGACGACAAGGTGATCAACCCTGACGGCCTGCGCTATGCCGACGAGTTCGTGCGCCACAAGGTGCTCGACGCGGTCGGTGATCTGGCGCTTGCCGGCTATCCGATTCTCGGCGAGTTCCGCTCCTATTGCGGCGGCCACCGGATGAACGTGAAGATCCTGGAGGCCCTGTTCGCCGACCGCGCGAATTACGCGATCGTCGAGGCTGCGCCGGTCTATGCTCATGGCGCCGCGCAGATGGCAGCGGCGGCTCCCGCCGCTTTCGCGCCCGACCTGAACTGAGCCGAAAACGCGTCGAATTGCGGCCGGGCAGGCCCTGCGCCTTGCATTCGCCCGGTTTCTATCGAATGCCCTGGACAGCTTCGCTTGTTCGCAACCCGGCTTTCGACGGTAGCGCGGGCGTGGCGTCTGAGGTAAAGGGCATCCTTCGCCATCCTGCGGTGACGATCGAAAGAGGACGGACGACGTGAGCGTCAAGCGGCTGAACACCCCAATCACCGGAAACGCGCGGTCGCTGCGGCCGGGTGCTGCCCTGGCGCTTGGCGTCGGCTTGTTGCTCGGCGGCTGCGATACGCTGTCCTCGCTCAATCCGTTCGACCGGCCCGAGGTCTACAAGCCCGAGGTCAAGGACGAGGTTCCCGCCGACAAGCTCTACAACGAGGGTCTGGCGCGCCTGCAGAACGGCGACAGCGACGGCGCCGCGAAGCGTTTCGAGGAGATCGACAAGTCTGCCCCGTTCTCGCCCTACGCGAAGAGGGGCATGATCATGACGGCCTACACGAATTTCCAGGCGCAGAAATATGACGAGGCGATCACCGCTTCGAAGCGCTTCATCGCCCAGAACCCGCAGAGCCCCGACGCGGCCTATGCGCAGTACATTCTGGCGATGTCCTATTTCAACCAGATCCCGGATGCGACACGCGATCAGGAGCGCACCGGCCTTGCCCTGCAGGCGATGCAGGAGCTGCTCGACAGGTATCCGAAGTCGGAATACGTCCTCGACATCAAGGAAAAGATGCTGATGGCGCGCGACCAGCTCGCCGCCAAGGAGATGAATGCCGGCCGCTTCTATCTCGAGAAGCGCAACTATACCGGCGCCGTGAACCGCTTCCGCACCGTCATCACCCAGTATCAGACCACGCGCCATGTCGAGGAGGCGCTAATGCGTCTGACCGAGGCCTATATGGCGCTCGGCATCACCAACGAGGCGCAGACGGCGGCGGCCGTGCTCGGGCACAACTTCCCCGACAGCCCCTGGTACAAGGACTCGTATGTGCTCCTCGAAAGCGGCGGCCTGCAGCCGCGCGAGGATCGCTATTCCTATATCAGCAAGGCCTTCAACGGCTTCACGCGCACGCTGATCGGCCTCACCGGAGGCTGACGGCCAAGCTGGCGGTGAAGACCGCCTGTTCCGCCACCCGACACCCGGCTGAAACCGATGCTGGCCCAGCTCTCGATCCGTGACATCGTTCTGATTGACCGGCTCGATCTGGCCTTCGGCGCTGGGCTGAGCGTGCTGACCGGCGAGACCGGCGCCGGCAAATCGATTCTACTCGACGGTTTCGCGCTGGCGCTTGGCGGGCGCGGCGATGGCGATCTCGTGCGCCATGGCGAGACGCAGGGGCAGGTCAGCGCCGTGTTCGACCTGCCGCTCGACCATCCCGCCCGCAAGCTGGCGCAGGCGCAGGAGATCGATACCGACGGCGACCTGATCTTGCGCCGGGTGCAATATGCCGATGGCCGCACCCGCGCCTTCGTCAACGACCAGCCGGTCAGCGTCCAGATCCTGCGCATGATCGGAGCTGCGATCGTCGAGATCCACGGCCAGCATGACGACCGGGCGCTGACCGATGCCGCACAGCACCGCGCCATTCTCGACGGGTTCGGCGGGCTCGAGGCGAGGGCCGAAGCGACCGCTGTCGCGAGCGAGACGTTGAAGCGGGCGCGCCAGGCCTTGCAGGCGCAGCGCATCCGGGTCGAGGCCGCGCGCAAGGAGGCCGATTTCCTGCGCCATGCCGTCGCCGAGCTCGGCAAGCTCGCGCCCCAGCCTGGCGAGGAGGAAGCGCTGGCCGCAGAGCGCCAGGCGATGATGCAGGCCGAAAAGGTCTCGCGCGACCTGATCGATTCCTATGAGGCTGTGGGTGGCCAGGCTTCGCCGGTTCCCGCGCTATCGGCCGTGCTGCGCCGCCTGGAGCGGCGTGGCGCGCAGGCGCCGAACCTCATCGACCCGTCGATGGCGGCGCTCAACACCGCGATCGTCGCCCTGGAAGAGGCGGGCGAGACCCTGGCCGCGGCGATGCGCGCGGCGGAATATGATCCGCGCGAGCAGGAGCGGGTCGAGGAACGGCTCTTCGCCCTGCGCGCCGCCGGGCGCAAATTCGATGTGCCGGTCGATGCGCTGGCCGATCTCGCGGCGCGAATGAGCGCGGATCTCGCCGAACTGGACGAGAGCGAGGGCTCGCTGTCGCGGCTGGAAGCCGAACTGGCGAAGGCCGAGGGGCAATATCTCACGCAGGCGCAGGCGCTCTCTGCCGGACGCAAGCAGGCGGCGGCGCGGCTCGACAAGGCGGTCAAGGCGGAACTGCCGCCGCTCAAGCTGGAGCGGGCCCGCTTCATCACCCAGATCGACAGCGACGAGACCGCACGCGGGCCGGAAGGGTTCGACAGGGTCGAGTTCTGGGTCGAGACCAATCCCGGCACGCGGCCCGGCCCGATGATGAAGGTCGCGTCGGGCGGCGAGCTCTCGCGCTTCATGCTGGCGCTGAAGGTCGTGCTGGCCGAACGCGGCTCGGCGCCGACGCTGGTCTTCGACGAGATCGACACCGGCGTCGGCGGCGCGGTGGCGGATGCGATCGGCGAGCGGCTGGCGCGGCTGGCCGGACGGGTGCAGGTGATCTCGGTCACCCATGCGCCGCAGGTCGCGGCCAAGGCCGGCCAGCATTTCCTGATCGCGAAATCGGCGACGGGGGCGGCGGCCGCCGCCAAGACCGTGACCCGCGTGACCCCGCTGATGGACCAGACACGGCGCGAGGAGATCGCGCGCATGCTTGCCGGCGCCTCGATCACGGAAGAGGCGAGGGCGGCGGCCGGGCGGCTCCTGAGCGCGGCAGGCCTGCGCGGCTAGAGCATTTCCGCGTTTCTCCGAACCGCGAAAATTCTCTATCTATTTGTTTTGACGCATTTTCTTCACGCGAACCGGTGTCCACTTCGCTCGAAAATGCTCTAGTTGATCGGACCGGATACCGTGTTCGGTCCTATGATCCAGCTCCTTCGTTTCGCATCGGCTTTTCCGAAAACCGCAGTCCACTTTTCGGGCCGATGCGTTAGGTGGGGGCGATCTCGAAGCCGCTGCCGCTGGAGCGCACCCGGCCAAAGCCGTGGATGTGCCCGCCCGAAACGAGCCAGCCCTCCCGTGCGGATTGCGCGAGCACGTTGCGGCGGGTCGCCGCCGCTATGGCCCGGTCGAGATCATATTCAAGGCCGATATCCGGGTCTGCCGCCTGCAAATCCGCCAGATGCACCGCATCGCCCCAGAGCATCGCGCTCTCCGGTTCACCGCGGATCAGGTAGCCGCAATGGCCGGGCGTGTGCCCCGGCAGGGCATGGAGTTCGATCCCCGGCAGGATCTCGCCCGGGTCGATCAGGCGCACGTGCCCGTCATAGAGCCGAAGCAGGCGTTCCGCGATGTCGAAACCGCCTTGACGCGCTTTCGGCAATGACGCGCGGGCCTGCGCGTCGGTGAAGAAGGCGAAATCGGCGCGCGGGACCCAGATCTCGGCCTGGGGAAAATACGGCTCATCCCCGTCGAACAATCCGAGCGCGTGATCGCCGTGAAGATGGGTGACCAGGACGCGACGGATCTCGCCCGCAGACAGGCCTTCCGCGACCAGGGCAGCGCGGGCATGGCCAAGAGCCTCGCCCCAAGCGGTCCCGGTGCCGGCATCGATCAGCATCGGCCCATCCGGCCCGCGCAGGGCGAAGCAGTTCACATCGATGCTGAAGGCGCGCCGGCCCAATGCCGCAATGGCGGCCTGGCGCGCCTCTGCCCCGGCCGTGTGGGTGAGAACCTTCGAAAATGCCTCGAAGATGCCGTCCTTGAGGAGACGCAGCTCGAACTGGCCGAAGCGGCGCGATGTCCTGTCCATGTCGAGCGGGCCTCCAGTCGCCTGCGCTGCCTAGAGCCGGATCCGATCAGGTTGGATCAACCTGATCGGCGAATCCGCCTCTCAACGATCGATAGACCACGCGCCTGCGGCAGGCTCCATTTCCTTTTGCGCCGATCTGCTCTATGAGCCGCAGCAATGTCGTGGCGTCGCGTATCGCCGCCCCGCACGCGAGGCACGCGTGCCGCAACCCAAGGCCTGACAAGAAATGTCCTTCCTCCCCACGAGCCCGCCGCTCGCGCGTGCGCTCGCCGAACGCAATTACAACGAACCGACCCCGGTCCAGAACGCGGTGCTGGAGGAGGCGGCCGCCGGGCGCGATCTGCTCGTCTCGTCGCAGACCGGCTCGGGCAAGACAGTCGCCTATGGGCTCGCCATCGGCGAGACGCTGCTCGGCGGCGCCGAAACGCTGGGGCGCGCCGGGCAGCCGCTGGCGCTCATCATCGCCCCGACCCGCGAGCTGGCGCTCCAGGTCCAGCGCGAACTGTCCTGGCTCTACAAGCAGGCCGGCGCCCGCGTGATCTCCTGCGTCGGCGGCATGGATCCGCGTCGCGAGGCGGCCCTGCTCGACGAGGGCGCGCATATCGTCGTCGGCACGCCCGGTCGCCTGCGCGACCATATCGAGCGCCATCGGCTCGATGTCTCCGCCCTGAAGGCCGTGGTGCTCGACGAGGCCGACGAGATGCTCGATCTCGGCTTCCGCGACGATCTCGAATTCATCCTGAAGACGGCGCCGGAGGAGCGGCGTAGCCTGCTCTTCTCCGCGACCTTGCCGAAGGCGATCATCGCGCTGGCACAGAACTATCAGCGCGACGCCCTGCGCATCGAGGTCACTGGCGCGGCGCGCGGCCATGCCGATATCGACTACCGTGCGATCCGGGTCTACCCGAAGGAGGCGGAGCTCGCGGTCGTCAATCTGCTGCGCTTCCACGATGCGCCCTGCGCGCTGGTCTTCTGCAACACCCGCAACGCCGTGCGCCATCTCGAGGCGATCCTGCTCGAGCGCGGCTTCTCGGCCGTGGCGCTCTCGGGCGAGCTGAGCCAGAGCGAGCGCAACTCCGCACTGCAAGCCTTGCGCGACGGCCGGGCCCGGGTCTGCGTCGCGACCGATGTCGCGGCGCGCGGCATCGACCTTCCGGGCCTGGAACTCGTGATCCATGCCGAATTGCCGAACGATCCCGAGGTGATGCAGCATCGCAGCGGCCGCACCGGGCGCGCTGGCAAGCGCGGCACGAGCGTGCTCCTGGTGCCGCCCTCGCGCCGGCGCAAGGCGGAGATGCTGCTCGGCGTCGCCGGGGCCGAGGCGACATGGGCCGGTCCCCCGACGCCGGAAGAGATCCGCGCGCTCGATCAGGAGCGGCTGCTCGGCGACCCGCTGCTGAGCGGGGAGAACGCTACAGATGATGCCTCGATGATCGAGGCCCTGCTTGCCGGCCGTTCGGCGCAGGAGATTGCCGCGGCCCTGGTCAGGGTCTATCGCTCGCGCCTGCCGGCGGCGGAAGAGGTCGGCGATCCCAATTATGGGCGCGACGAGCGCAAGCCGCGCGAATATGGCGAACGGCGCGAGTTTGATCGCTCCGACAGCCCGAAATCTGACGGCCCGCGCAAGGCTGGGCCGCGTGGCGAGACCGTCTGGTTCCGCCTGAATATCGGCCGCAAGGATGGAGCCGATCCGCGCCAGCTCCTGCCGATGCTGTGCCGGCGCGGCAAGATCACACGCGACGAGGTCGGCGCCATCCGCATCTTCGACCGCGAGACCAAGGTCGAGATCGATGCCGATGTTGCGGAGCGCTTCGCGTCGCTCGCAGGGGCTCCCGATCGCGACCGGATCACGATCGAGCAGGTTTTCGGCGAGGGCGAGCGGCGGCCAGCCAAGCCCTTTGGCGAGAAGGCGAGCCATGGCGCCGAGACGAGGGTGCAGCGCGAGCATCGCGACGAGGAGCGCTCCCATTCCGGAGCGCCCAAGCGCAAGCCCTATGAAGGCAAGGGCAAGCCGTTTGGCGCGGCGAAATCCTACGATCCGGTGCGCGCTGATCGTGAGCCGCAAGGCGACGGCGCCTTCAAGCCGGGCGGGAAGCCGCATTCCGGCAAGCCCGGCGGCAAGCCGTTCGCCAAGCCGTTTGCCGGAGCCAAGCCGCGCTTCGAGCAGCGCGACGATGGGCGCGGTGCGGGTGGACCGGGAGGGAAGCCGTTCAAGCGCAAGAAGCCGCGCGGAGATGAGCGCCGCTGAGCGCGCGGCTGGAGCGTCGCGCTCTGCTCTGCCACATTCGGTCTGCAGCTGGGCTCAGCGCAGGCCGAGGAAGGACAGAATAGCCAGAACGACGACGATCAGTCCGACGATGTAAATGATGTTGTTCATGAAACGCCCCAGCTTGAAATCGACTGCCGCGCTCCCGTGAAACCACTGCGACACGGGACGGACGTTGCTTGAACCGACTTTGACGGCAAAGGTTCCGAACTGTCGGATCGCGACGCTGATCAACGATGATGACGCGGGGCAGCTTTCGGCGATCGGGCTCCCGGCCTCGCTGCCGATCGTGCCGGCGGTCGACATGGCGTGGCGCGATATGGCGACCGAGCAATGCTGGCGACGCGAACAGGAGCCGGATCGCTCCGGCTCCTGCTCGCCGATCTGCATCGGCTTAGCGGCAGATGGTGACCGGGCGGACGACCATGCCGATGCCGGGGACGAAGCCGCGGCGATAAACCCTGTAGCAGCCGCCGAAATAGGCGCCGGTATAGGCGGGACGGAAGCCCCAGCCGCGATGGCCCCAGCCGCCATGGCGGTGATGACCCCAGCCCTTGCCGACATGGCCGTGGTGGCCACCCTTGCCGTGCCAGCCGGGCGCGGCTTCAGCCGAGGTCGCGGTGGCGAGCGAGCCAGCAACGAGGGCGCCGGTGCCGAGGACGACGGCGGCGGCGAGAGCGGTGAAGCTCGTGCGAACGGACATGGGGATCTCCCTTGCTTGCGCTTGCGAGGTCCGCAGCACGCGGCCTCATGCCCGTTGGTCGCGGCGAGGCGCGAGCCGGTTCAAAGCGGCGCAAGACTTTTTCGGGAGATCCAGGAATTCTTGTGAGACCATTGCGGCCGGACGCGTGTTCGCCCGGCCGCGGGGGCAGCCTATTTCTCGACGACCTTGCGGTAGAGGTGCCAGGTCGCATGGCCGAGGATCGGCATGACGATGATCAGGCCGACCAGCACGGGCAGGCAGCCGAGGACGAGCAGCCCGGTGACCATCAGGCCCCAGATCAACATGACCCGCGGATTAGCCTCGACCGCCGAGATCGAGGTCCGGATCGCAGTCGCCAGATCGACATGCTTGTCGATGATCAGCGGGAAGGAGATCACCGAGATCGAGAAGGCGGTGATAGCGAAGAGCGCGCCGAGCGCATTGCCGGCGACGATCAGTGTCCAGCCATTCACCGTGGTCAGCACGTCGGTCATGAAGGCTTCGATCGAGGTCAGCGGCGCGTCGCCGAGCAGCCAGCGATAGAGCACCCAGGCGACAATCAGCCAGGACAGGAAGAGACCGGTCAGGATTGCGCCGAGCGCGGCGATCGTACCGATCGAGCGCGACCTGAACAACGCGAAGGCATGGCCCCAGGAGGAGTTCATGCCGCGCTCGCGGCGCCGGCTGATCTCGTAGAGCCCGATCGCGGCGAAGGGGCCGAGCAGCGCGAAGCCTGCCACCAGCGGGAAAAGCAGGGGGAAGATGTTGTAGCTCACCGTGAGCTGGGCGAGCAGCACGCCCGCGATGGGGTAGATCAGGGCGACGAAGAGGATATGGCTCGGCTGTGCCTTGAAATCCTCGTAGCCGCGCCAGAGCGCGTCATACAGGTCGGCGACTGTGATGGTGCGCACGCGTGGATCTGCAACGTGCAATGGATGCCCGGCGAGTTCACGTCGTTCAGCATTGGAGATCATACCGTCGAGATTTGCCATGGCGTTCCTCCGGTTCCGGCCCGGTTCACCAGCAGCGTCCTGACGCGATCCTTGGTTCACGCGCCGCAGGCGTCGAGCATCCAATTCCCAGCGCGAGCATTATACGCCTGATGACGGTACTTGTCGCAGTCGGATGCGAAGAAAAGCGGGAACCTTGCCGCTGTTCCGGCAGCCTTCCGCAGTCCCCGCAACTCGCCTATGAAAATGCCATGAGCGAAGAAGCTGAATCCGCCCCGGTCACCGATCTCACGCCACGCCAGGCCAAGGCCGAGCACAAGCTGCTCGCGGCCGAGGTGGCGGCGGCCAACAACGCCTATTTCCAGGATGACGCGCCGATCCTCGACGACGCCGTCTACGACGCCAAGCGACGGCGTCTCAATGCCCTGGAGGAGGCCTTTCCGGAGCTCAAGGGCAAGGCGGCGCTCAGCGATGCCGTGGGCGCCAAGCCCTCCGGCAAATTCGCCAAGATCCGGCATCGCGTGCCGATGCTGTCGCTCAACAACGCCTTTGCCGACGAGGATATCGTCGACTTCGTCGGGCGGGTGCGGAGTTTCCTCGGCCGCAAGGACGAGAGCGCGATCGCCTTCACCGCCGAGCCCAAGATCGACGGGCTCTCGCTCTCGCTGCGCTTCGAGAAGGGCGCACTGGTCTATGCCGCGACGCGCGGCGATGGCGAGGAGGGCGAGGACGTCACGATCAACGCCCGCACCATGGCGGAAATCCCGAAGACGCTGACCGGCGACGATGTGCCGGAGGTCGCCGAAGTCCGAGGCGAGGTCTATCTCGGCCATGCCGATTTCGCTGCCATCAATCAGGTTCAGCGCGACAAGGGCGAGCGCGAATTCGCCAATCCGCGCAATGCCGCGGCCGGTTCGCTGCGCCAGCTGGACGCGTCGATCACCGCCGCGCGGCCGTTGCGCTTTTTCGCCTATGCCTGGGGCGAGATGTCGGCCCTGCCGGCCGATACCCAGTTCGGCGTGGTCGAGGCCTTCAAGCGCTGGGGCTTCCGCACCAACCCGCTGATGCGTCGCTGCGTGAGCACGGAAGAGCTGCTGGCGCATTATCGCGCCATCGAGGCCCAGCGTGCGACGCTCGGCTACGATATCGACGGCGTGGTCTACAAGGTCGACGAGCTGGCGCTACAGGCCCGGCTCGGCTTCGTTTCGCGGGCGCCGCGCTGGGCGATCGCGCATAAATTCCCGGCGGAGCTTGCGACCACCGTCCTTGAAGCGATCGATATCCAGGTCGGCCGCACCGGCTCGCTCTCGCCGGTGGCGCGGCTGAAGCCGGTCACGGTCGGCGGCGTCGTCGTCACCAACGCGACGCTGCACAATGAGGACTACATCCGCGGCTTCGATTCCAAGGGCCAGCCCATCCGCGACGGCGCCGATATCCGCATCGGCGACACCGTGACGGTCAAGCGCGCGGGCGATGTGATCCCTCGTGTCGAGGCTGTCGATCTCAGCAAGCGGCCGAGCGACTCACAGCCCTATGTCTTCCCGACGCTCTGTCCGGTCTGCGGCAGCCACGCGACACGCGAGGTCAATCCGCGCACGGGCAAGGAGGATGCGGTGCGGCGCTGCACCGGCGGCCTGATCTGCGAGGCGCAGACGGTCGAGCGGCTCAAGCATTTCGTCTCGCGTGATGCGCTCGACATCGATGGGCTCGGCGACAAGCAGATCGAGTTCTTCCATGCCGATCCCGACCTGCCGGTGCGCGAGCCGGCCGATATCTTCACGCTCGCGGCGCGCGATGGCGTGAACCTGAAGAAGCTCAAGGACAAGGAAGGCTTTGGCGCGACGAGCGTGAAGAAGCTGTTCGACGCGATCGAGGATCGGCGCTCGCCGCCGCTGAACCGCTTCATCTTCGGGCTGGGCATCCGCCATATCGGCGAGACCACGGCGCGGCTGCTGGCGCGGCATTTCGGTTCGTTCGAGGCTCTGCGAGCGGTCGGCAGCGCGACCGATCCCGACGCGCCGGAGCGCCAGGCGCTGGATGCGATCGACGGCATCGGCCCGACCGTGGTCGAGGCGCTCGCGCAGTTCTTCGGCGAGCCGCACAACCAGCAACTGCTCGACCGGCTGCTGGCGCAAGTGACGCCGCAGCCGCTGGAGGCGGTCGCCTCGGTCAGCCCGGTCGCCGGCAAGACGGTGGTCTTCACCGGCGCGCTCGAGCGCATGACCCGCGACGAGGCGAAGGCGATGGCCGAGCGGCTCGGCGCGAAGGTGGCAGGCTCGGTCTCGTCGAAGACGGATATCCTGATCGCCGGGCCGGGTGCCGGCTCCAAGCTCAAGGACGCCGCCAAGCACGGCGTGCAGGTGATCGACGAGGCCGGCTGGTTCGAGCTGGTCGGCGGGTAGGGCGGCCCAAAGTCGTCATTGCGAGGAGCATAGCGACGAAGCAATCCAGGAGGACGTAGAGCGAGCCCCCTGGATTGCTTCGCGGAGCCTGTACTCGGGCTTGCCGAAGGCAAGACCCGGATGCCCGCAATGATGTTTCAGGCTGCGGTCTTCGTCCGCTCCGCCGCCAATGTGCAGATCATCCGGGCGACTTCGTAGGACTTCTCGAAGGCCGGGACGGGCAGGAACTCATAGCGCGAGTGGAAATTATAGGCGCCGGTGAAGAAGTTCGGTGTCGGCAGGCCACGCGGTGACAGGGCCGCGCCATCCGTGCCGCCGCGCATCGGGATCTGCTTCGGCCTGATCTGCAGCCTCTCCAGTGCGCCGAAGAGCAGGTCGACCGAGCGGCGGTCCTCGCCCAGGCTGTCATGGATGTTGCCATAGGTGTCGGTGATCTTGCACTCGACCCGGCCTGTCGGGTAGCGCGCCGCGATGTCCTCGGCGACCTCGGCGACGCGGCGCTTGCGCCAGGCGAAGCGCTCCTTGTCGAAATCGCGGATCAGCATCTGCAGGCGGGCTTCGCTGGCGTTGGCCGCGATCGCGTTGAACCAGAAATAGCCCTCGCGGCCTTCGGTGTTCTCGGGCGTCTCGGCGCGGTCGAATTGGCCGATGAAGTCGTGCGCCATCAGGAGCGGATTGACCATGACCCCCTTGGCCGACATCGGATGGGCGCTGACGCCGGTGAAGGTGATCTCGCCGGCAGCGGCGTTGAAGGTCTCGATCACGACCTCGCCGAGCTCGCAGCAGTCGATCGTATAGGCGAAGTCGCAGGCGAAGCGGGCGAGATCGAGCACTTTCGAGCCGCGCAGGCCGATCTCCTCGTCAGGCACGAAGGCGACGAGGATGTCGCCATGCGCGTCCTGCGGCCCGAGCGTGGCGAGGAGCGTCATCACCACCGTGACGGCAGCCTTGTTGTCGGCGCCGAGCACGCTCGTGCCATCGCTGGCGATGATGTCGGCACCCGTCCAGTCGCGCAGACCGGGATGCTCGGCGAGGCGCAGCCAGACGTCCTGCTCGCGGTTGAGACAGAGATCCTCGCCCTCGAAGCGCAGCACTTGCGGGCGGACCACCGCCGAGAGCCCGGCGTCGAACGTGTCGAGATGGGCGATGAAGCCGATCTTCGCTGCGCCCGGCACGGTGCCGCGCTTCAGCGCCGTGACGGTGGCGTGCTCATCAATGACGATGTTCTCCAGCCCGAGCGCCCGCAGCTCTTCGGCCAGCAGTTCGGCGAGACGCTGCTGGCCCGGCGTGCTCGGCAACGAGGCGGATTTCGCATTGCTCTGGCTCTCGACCGCGGCATAGCGGAAGAAGCGCTCGATCAGCTGCTCGCGAATGCTCATGTCGGCTCCACCATTCGTCGGTACGGCGAGTTCTGACGAACGACCGGCAGCCTGTAAATCGCTGCAGCGGACATGCCGCCCGGATGGCTGCCGCATGCCCGATCGCAGTAGTCCTCCGTTAACCGAAACTTTGCGAGGATGTCCCATGTTGCGGCGCGCGTAAGGGGGCCGCCCTCAATGAACACGATGGTGAGCCTGGGCTTCGTGCAAGCCAGCATCTTCGCGTTCCTGGCCGGCCTGAGCGTCGCGATCTATTTCGGCCTGCGCCGGCAATCATCGCTCGCCTGGCTCGCGGCGGCGATGTTCATCGGCAGCATCGTCATCCTGATCCTCAGCCAGTCGAACGGCACGGTCCTCGAGCAACTCGCGGTGATCTTGCTCCTGCCCTCCGCCTATCTCTGCTTCGGACAGGCCGCCGGGCTTGTGGTCGGCGAACCGCGCGCGTATCCGGGGCTGCTCGCGACGGTGGCCGGCCTGGCGGGCGTCTCCCTCCTGCTGCTGCTTGCCGGCATTCCATTCATCTACCAGACCCTGCCATTCCAGCTGGCATGCGGGCTGGCGGTCTGCGACAGCCTCATCAGGCTGTTCCGGGCTCCCGGCAGGCGGGTGCTGGACATTTGCCTCATGCTCGCCCTGGCCGGCATCGCCGGCGCCTTCTTCCTGCGGTTGCCGTTCTTCCCCGTGCTGTTCGACAGCGCCGCCACCTATCCGTCGATCAGGGATTCGTCGTTCGAGAGCATGCTGTTGCGCCTCACGGCGATCGTGACGCCCCCGGCCGTCTTCCTGCTGCTGGCCAAGATCATCGGAGGCGTGATCACGACCTACCGCACCCGCTCGGAGCGGGACGGACTCACCGGATTGTTCAATCGTCTCGCCTTCGACGAGATGATCCGGGACGGCCGTTCGGGCGGTGGCGCCCTTATCCTCTGCGATATCGACTACTTCAAGCAGGTCAATGATCGCTACGGCCATCACGTCGGCGATGAGATCCTGTGCAGCTTCGCCGTGCTGCTGGCACGGACCGGCCAGCCCGCCGCCCGCGTCGGCGGCGAGGAGTTCGCCCTGCTGCTGCCGCGCCGGAGCGCAGCCGAGGCCGCCGAACTGGCGGGCATGCTGTGCGTTCGCTTCCATGCCGCCAGCCATCCGCTCATTGCCGCCGATCACAGGCTGAGCGCGAGTTTCGGCGTCGCGAGTTACGAGTCCGGCGACCTGCTTCGGGATGTTCTCACGCGCGCGGATTCCGCGCTCTACCGGGCCAAGCACAACGGCCGCAACCGTGTCGAGATCCATGAGGATGGTGCCGCGGCCGGCAGCGCCCGGACCGAGCCACTCGGCTACGAGCCTGCGAATTGCTGCGGCGGGGCAGCCGCGGGCCTCGTCTCGCCATCGCCTGTCTCCGGCTCCGCGCGAAAATGGCTCGGCGCCTTGCCGATGACGCGCTTGAAGGCGCGGCTGAAGGAAGCTTCCGATTCATAGCCGAGCCGGCGCGCCACCACGGCGATCTTGAGCTTGTCGCGCACCAGCCATTGCCGGGCCTGGCGCATCCTGACCTGCAGGACATAGCGGGCCGGCGTCTCGCCGACGACGCTGGCGAAGCGTTCGGCAAAGGCGGAACGCGAGGCGTGCATCACCCTGGCGAGCGACTCGACCGTCCAATCCTCCTGCGGGTTGAGATGGACCGCGGCGAGCACCCGGCCGATATCCGGATCGCGCGCCGCGGCGACCCAGCCGCTGGCATCACCGCAGCCGCGCTCGACCCAGGAGCGAATAATGCTGGCAGCGACGACATCGGCGAGCCGCGTCAGGATGCTGCCGGCGCCGACCCGGTCGAGCGCCAGCTCGCAGGCCATGGTCTTCAACAGGGGCGAGATGCCGGGCTCGTGAGCGGCGAATTCATGCACCCACATCAGCTCCGGCATCATCCGCAGAAACGGGTGCTGGCCGTCGACGTTGAAATTCATGCTGCCGCTGAAGAACAGGCTCTCCTCGCCACTGCCGCCGCCGCGCGCCTCGGCGATGTCGCCGCAGACCGTCTGGAACTGGCAGCAGGCGAGCGGCGCGGTGCAGGCATTGGGCGCGCTCGCCAGCGCGTGCTCGACACCGCGCGGCAGCAGCACGGCATCGCCCGGCTGGAGTTGCACCCATTCGTTTTCCGGTGTGCGCAGGAAGCAGCCGCTCTCCGCGACGAAATGGAAACGCGCCGCCTGCTGCGCCGGGAAGAGCAGGCCCCAGGGCGCCGCCATCTGGTAACGCGCGTAGTCGACGCCATCGAGCCGCAGGCCGCGCAGCATCTCGGTCAACGGGTCGGCACTGCCAGTTTTGGACGAATGGTCAAGCATTGTGGGTTTTCTAGCATGGAATGTCCAGCGGGTCATTGCCAATTTCCCGGCCTGACCTTTCCGGAGATGCCCATGTCCGATTCCCTATCCGCCACAGTCCAGGATCTCGACGCGCTTCCCGATGCCGATGAGCGGAGCCCGGCCTGGGCGGCCGTGCTTGCGCTCGCGCTCGGCGTGTTCGGCCTCGTCACCGCCGAATTCCTGCCCGCCAGCCTGTTGACGCCGATCGCCGCCGATCTCGGCATCAGCGACGGCGCAGCCGGGCAGACCGTGACCGCGACCGCCCTGATCGGCGCGGTTGCCGGGCTCTTCACCCCGATCGTGACCGGACGCCTCGACCGGCGCCTAGTGATGTGGGCGCTGACCGGCCTGCTGATCGTATCGAGCGTGCTTGCGGCGCTGGCCAACGGCCTGACCATGCTGCTCGTCGCGCGCCTCTTGCTCGGCATCGGCATTGGCGGCTTCTGGTCGATGGCCGGCGCCATGGCGATGCGGCTCGTTCCGTCGCGGCTCGTTCCGCGGGCGATGTCGCTGATCTTCACCGGCGTCTCGGTCGCGACCGTCAGCGCCGCGCCGATCGGCGCCTATCTCGGCGGACTGATCGGTTGGCGCATGGTCTTCACGCTTGCGGCGCTGATCGGCGTCGTCACCCTGGTCGCGCAGCTCGCGACCTTCCCACGCATGCCGCCGCAGGGTGCGCCGAGTGCGCGCACGCTCGTGGAGCTGCTGGGGCGGCCGGGTGTCAGGCTGGTGCTGCTCACGATCCTGCTCTGCATTTCCGGGCATTTCGCCGGCTTCACCTATGTCCGTCCCTTCCTGGAGCAGGTGCCCGCCCTTTCCGTCGAGATGATCTCGCTTGTCCTGCTCGCCTATGGCGTCGGCGGCTTCTTCGGCAATTTCGCGGGGGCGGCGGTGGTCGAGCGCAGCGCCAAAGCCTCGGTCGTCACCGGCGCCCTGCTGATCGCCGTGATGGCGCTCGGGCTGACCCTCTTCGGTGCATCGCTGCCGGTTTCGGCCGTTGGCGTCGCGTTCTGGGGCTTCGCCTTCGGCATGATCCCGGTCGGCGTCCAGACCTGGATCATCCGCGCCGCGCCTGATCAGGCGGAGGCGGCGAGCGGGCTCATCGTCGCGGCCTTCCAGATCGCGATCGCCAGCGGCGCGGTCTTCGGCGGGCTGCTCGTCGACCATCTCGGTGCGCTCGGCGCCATCGGCTATTGCGGCCTCGGCACGTTGCTCGGCGCACTGCTCGCGCTGTCGGCGCGGCGCGGACAAGCGGCCCTCTGAGACCTCGGTCTGGGGAGCCTGATGGCGACGGTCGCGTGATCGTCGCCATCACTTTTCTTCAAGACACGATTGCGGCGCGGCGGCATATGATCGCGCATGGATGCGATTTCGCAGATCGAAGCGCTCGGCATCGAGCCCCTGGCCGCCGATGAGCGGGCGGTGCTGTTTCCGGCCCGCCGCTTCGACGGGCTCGACTGCCTGTCGGCGACGTTCCAGCGCCATACCTATGCGCCGCATCTGCACGAGACCTATGTGCTCGGCACGATCGAGACCGGCTGCGAGAGTTTCAGCGTGCGCGGGGTGAAGCATTATGCGCGCCCCGAGCACCTGACCTTCGTCAATCCGCTCGAAACCCATGACGGTGCGCCGCACGAGGGCGGCTACAGCTATCGCATGACCTATCCGAGCGTCGTGCTGATGCGCGAGGTCGCGGCCTCGCTGGCCGGGCGCGAGGTCGCGGGCACGCCCTTCTTCCGCGCGCCGCTGATCCACGATCCCGAGGGCGCGCTGCTCTTTCGCGAGGCTCACCGCACCATCGAGGCGGGGCTCGACCTGCTTGCCGGCGAGGAGATGCTGCTGCGCTTCTATGCGCGCTGCCTCGCCCGCCATGCCGATTGGCCGGTCGCGCCGCTCGGCCGCGAGGCTATCCATGTCGCCCGTGCGCGCGATCTGATCGAGACGCATTACGACGAGGATCTCTCCCTCGCGGAGATTGCCCGGCTGAGCGGGCTGGCGCGGCATCATCTCATCCGTGCCTTCCGGCGGGAGACCGGGCTGACGCCGCATGCCTATCTCGTCGATGTCCGGGTCCGGCGAGCGCGCGACCTGCTTTCGCGGGGCGAGCGGCCCGGCGATGTCGCCGCCGCGACCGGATTCTGCGACCAGGCGCATCTGACCCGCGCCTTCAAGGCGCGCTATGCGCTGACGCCTGGCGCCTTTCGCGCCGCCCATCTCATCTGAAACGGCTCACTCATGTCTGTCCTGGACGATGCCCGCCTGGGCCTCAGCGATATCTGGCCTGCAATGGTTGCCGCGATACCGGTCGGCCTGCTGCTCGGGGCGCTCGCCGCCGGCAAGGGGCTCTCGCCGCTCGAAGTGTTCCTGATGGGGGCATTCGTCTTCGCCGGCGGGGCGCAGTTCGCCGCGGTCGAGCTCTGGACCCAACCGGCCCCGGTCTGGGCGCTGGTGTTCTCGACCTTGCTGATCAATGCCCGCCATATCCTGATGAGCGCCTCGCTGGTGCCGAAGCTGAACGGCTTCAACACAGTCCAGAAGCTCCTGGGCCTCTACTACATGGCCGACGAGAACTGGGCGCTGGCGGAAAAGCGGGCCCGCTCGCGCGCGCTCAGCCCGGCCTACTGGTTCGGCATGGCCTTGCCCTTCGTTTGCTGCTGGCTGACCACGACGACCCTCGGGGCGATCGTCGGCGCGGCCTTTGGCGATCCGAAGCGGCTCGGTGCCGATTTCGCCTTCACGGCGCTGTTCATTGCGCTCACCGCCTCGTTCTGGAAGGGCAGGGTGACGTTCTGGACCGTCGCGGCGGCCGGGGCTGCCTCGGCGCTGACCTACAAGCTCGCCGGCCCGCCCTGGCATGTCGCGGCGGGGGCTCTTTGCGGGCTGCTCGCCGCCTGGCTCGCCGCCGGTGACGAAGGCGAGGTGCAGTCCGTCAGCGAAGGAGCGCAGCCGTGACGCTCGATCCACTGAACCTCGTCGCCATCCTCGGGATGGCGCTCGTGACCTATTTCACCCGCATCGCCGGCCTGGCGCTGGCGGGGCGGCTCGATCTCTCACCGCGTGCGCAGGCCGCCTTCGATGCGATCCCGCCGGCCGTGCTGATCGCGGTGATCGCACCGAGTGCGCTGGCGACCGGCTGGGCCGAGACGGGAGCGACCGTGGTGGCAGCGCTCGCTGCGACGCGACTGCCCTTGCTGGGGGTGGTCGCGGTCGGCGTCGCGGCGGTCGTTGCCTTGCGCCTGGTGGTCTGAGACCGGTCGGGAGAGAAACCATGCGCGCCGTGATGAACTCCGTCGTCGAGGCCATCGGCGACACGCCGCTGGTGCGGCTCGACCGGCTGACGCGGCATGCAGGCGTCGAGGGCACGATCCTCGCAAAGCTCGACTACCTCAATCCCGGCTTTTCGAAGAAGGACCGCGCCGCGCTCGGCATCATCGAGGAGGCCGAGCGTGCCGGCACGCTGAAGCCAGGGCAGACCGTGGTCGAACTCACCTCCGGCAACATGGGCACGGGGCTCGCCATCGTCTGCGCGATCCGGGGCTATCCTTTCGTCGCCGTGATGTCGAAGGGCAATTCGGAAGAGCGCGCGCGAATGATGCGAGCACTGGGGGCGGAGGTGATTCTCGTCGATCAATTGCCCGGCTCGGTGCCAGGGCAGGTCTCGGGCGGCGATCTCGAACTCGTCGACCGGGAAGCGAAGCGGATCACGCAGGAACGTAGCGCCTTCCGCGCCGACCAGTTCCATCGCGACGGCAACTGGCTTGCGCATTACCGCACGACCGGGCCGGAACTCTGGCAGGCAAGTGGCGGCGCGATCGAGGTCTTCGCCGATTTCATCGGTTCCGGCGGCAGCTATGCCGGGGTGACCAGGGCGCTGAAGGAGCGCGATCCAGCGATCCGCTGCTATGTCGTCGAGCCGGACGGGGCCGCGGCGGCGGCGGGAGAGCCCGTGTCGCGGCCTGACCATCCGATCCAGGGTGGCGGCTACGCGATGGCGGATCTCGCCTTCCTGAAACATCTTCCGGTCGACGGCTATCTGCAGGTCTCGGGCGAGCAGGCACGCGAGACTGCCCGGCTTCTCGCTCGTCTCGAAGGTATCTTCGGCGGCTTCTCGGCTGGCGCCAACGTCGCCGCCGCGCTGCAACTGCTTGGCGGCGCCGAGGCCGGCAGGACCATCGCCGTGGTCATCTGCGATTCCGGGCTGAAGTACCTTTCGACCGATCTTTGGGGCTGACGAGGCGTCACAAAGGCAAGCAGGCCTGCTCGAGCCACGCCTTCGCCTCGCCCTCCATGAGCGGCGCGAGATTGCTCCAGACCTGGGCGTGATAGGCGTTGATCCAGGCGATCTCGCCCTCGTCCAGCAGCGAGAGATCGATCAACGCCCGCTCATAGGGCGCCCAGGTGATGGTCTCGAAGCCATAGATGGTGCGGTCGCCGCCCGGGATCTGGCGCTCCTCGACGACGATCAGGTTCTCGATGCGGATGCCGTACTCGCCGGTCTTGTAGTAGCCGGGCTCGTTGGAGAGGATCATGCCCGGTTCCAGCGGTGTGGTGCCGAGCTTGGAGAGCCGCTGCGGCCCCTCATGCACCGAGAGATAGCTGCCGACGCCATGGCCGGTGCCGTGGTCGAAATCCAGGCCTGCCTGCCAGAGCGGCAGCCGCGCCAGAGCGTCGAGCTGCGCGCCTGACGTACCCTTGACGAAGACGACGCGCGAAATCGCGACATGGCCCTTGAGCACGCGGGTGTAGCGGTCGCGCATCTCGGCCGTCGGCTCGCCGATCGCCATGGTGCGGGTGATGTCGGTCGTGCCGTCTTCGTACTGACCGCCGGAATCGACCAGGAAGATGCCGGGCTCGATCCTGCGGTTGCTCTGCTCGCTGACGCGGTAATGCGGCAGGGCGGCATTGGGACCGGCGCCCGCGATGGTGGTGAAGGAGACATCCTTCAGCAGGCCGGTTCTGGCGCGCTCGTCTTCAAGCGCGGCTACGGCATCGATCTCGGTGAGCCCGCCCTTCGGCGCCTCACGCGCGAGCCAATGCAGGAAGCGCACGATCGCGGCGCCATCGCGCAGATGGGCTGCACGCGTGCCTTCGAGCTCGGCCGTATTCTTCCTCGCCTTCATCAGCGCGATCGGATCCGTTCCGGCATCGGGCGTGCCCCCTGCATCGCGGATCAGCATGGCCAGTGCGGCCGCCGCCGTGCCGGCGTCGAGCCGGACCTTGGCCTTGGCGGCACCGAGCGCCTCGATCTGCTTCTGCAGCGCCGCGGGCGGGGCGATCTCGCCCACGGCGCCGATCGCATCGCCTGCCTCGTTCGTCACCTTCTCCGGCTCGAGGAAGACCGTCGGCCGGCCCTCGCGCGGCACGATGGCGTAGCCGAGCGGCAGCGGCGTATGCTCGACATCGCCACCGCGGATATTGAAGGCCCAGGCGAGCGCATGCGGGTCGGAGACCACCAGCGCGTCGACCCTGGCCTTGGTGAGCGCCTCCTGGATGCGGGCGAGCTTGCTTGCCGCGGTCTCACCGGCGAATTCGGCGCGATGCGCCCTCACCGGGGCTGCAGGTGGAGCAGGGCGATCGCTCCAGAGCGCATCGATCGGATTGACCTTCACCGCGACGAGCGCGCCGCCGGCCGCAGCGGCCGCCTTTTCGAGCTTTGAGACGCCATCGACCGTGTGAAGCCAGGGGTCGTAGCCGAGCTTGGCGCCGGCCGTCAGATTGAGCTCGACCCAACGGTCGAGCGCCGTCACCTCCATCCTGGTGGGAGTGATGATGGCGGGGTCGGTCTGCTCGGCCGATTGCAAGGTGTAGCGGCCATCGACGATCAACGCCGCCTTGTCCCTGAGGATCACTGCGTTGCCGGCCGAGCCGGTGAAGCCGGTGAGCCAGGCGAGGCGCGCCATGTGGGCCGGCACATATTCACCCTGATGCTCGTCGGCGCGCGGCACGATGAAGCCGTCGAGCCCAAGCTTGGACAGCGCCTGGCGCAAGGCGGCGACGCGCGGGGCCACATGCGCCGGGTCGCTCGGCTCGGAGAAGGACTGGAAGCGGCAGGCGGGATGGACTGAGACAGGCGAGTCGGTCATGGCGGGTCCGGATGCGGGTTTGTCGCATCGTTACGTCTTGACGGTGGGAAGGCCAGCGCAAAAGCGGTTCTGGTTCCGGCCAACTGGTCAGGCCAATCAGCCTTGAATTTAGGCGGCTTGCCTCATAGCTATGCGGCACATGCAACCGTTAACCGCATTTTAGGGGCTGCATGCAGAAAACGCATATCTCGCATCTGCGAAGGCCTCTTCTCGCAAGTGCGAAGGCGTATCACTTAAGTCTTACAAGAGAACGAGGAAGCGACCGGGACTGTCCTTCGTTTGCTGAGGAGATGGACCTGTGACCTATGTGTTGAATTCGACTGCCGGTTTCGCCGCCGACAAGCCGGCCAACCTCAAGGGCCTGAGCTTCTGGCAGCGGATATTCGCCGCGATGATCGAGAGCCGCCGCCGCTCGGCTCTGCGCGAGCTTCGCGCCTATTCCCACCTCATCAAGGAGGCGGAACTGGTGCTCGGTGATGCGCAAGACAAACCCGCCTCGCTTCCCTTCAACCGCTGAATTCCGGCTGGCCTTCGGGCTCGCCACCTAACCCTGGGACAAAGACCATGATCGCCATCATCAAGCACATCGTCGAATGGGTCGTCGAGACCGTCGAATTCACCTCGCTCGTTTGGGACGAGGCCCGCGCGCTTCAGAGCGAAGCGGAGCAGAAGTACGGCCATCTGGGCTTCTGAGCCACGTGCTCGAAGCCTGAAGATCCCGGTGGGATCGTCTGGCCTATGACAGGCGGCGCGCTCTCGGAGCTGCGCCGCCTTTTTTCATGACCAATGTCGCCCAGCCCTCGCGTAGCGACTGGCGGGCGAGATAGACGCCCTGGTGCCGGTAGACCGAGAGCACGCCGGCGACGTCCATGGCGAGCAGCCCGGACAGGATCAGTGTGCCGTCACGCGAGAGCACGTGCGTGATCGCGGGTGCCAGGCGCTTCAGCGGCCCCGCCAGGATATTGGCGAAGACGAGGTCGAAATGGCCCCGCCGGTTCGCCTTGGCATGGCGCAGGCCCGGCGCGACATAAAGATCGAGCGCGTGAGGAGCGTGGTTGACGCGGGCGTTATGCGCGGCGACCTCGACCGCGAGCGGGTCGATATCGCCGGCGACGACGCGCTGCCTGGTCTGCTTGGCCAATGCGAGCGCCAGGATGCCCGTGCCGGTGCCGACATCGAGCCCGTAGCGCGGGCGACGCTGCTTCAGTTCGGCATCAAGGGCGAGCAGGCAGCCGGCGGTGGTGCCGTGATGGCCAGTGCCGAAGGCGAGCGCCGCCTCGATCTCGATCGCGACGTCGTTGACCCTGATCGCCTCTCGGTCATGCGCGCCGTGGACGAGCACGCGCCCGGCGCGGACCGGCTGCAGGCCGTCCAGGCTGGCGGCGACCCAATCCTTCTGGTTCACCGTGGTGAAAGGCGTGGAATCGATGACCTCGCCGACGATCGGCCGCAGCATGTCGCGCACGGCATCCTCGTCGGGATGCGCTGCGAAATAGATCTCGACCTTCCAGGGCGCGTTGAGCGAGAGGGTGGTGACGCCCTGCTCGATCTCGAAGGCGGAGATCGCGGTTTCCGTGGGGTCGAAGACCTCGCCCAGGAGTTCGGTCAGCGCGCGCGCCTTGTCGCCGCTGGTGGAGAGTTCGAGCACGGTCGCGACCGTGGCGGGGAGAAGGCCTTCGCGCATGCGGGCGGCTTAGCAGGGGCGCGGGCGAATGTCATTCGCAGACCGCCTGATAGGTCCAGCAGCATGGTCGCCTCGCGTGGCAATGCGACCCACGCTGGCGAAGTCCCAAGCAGTCTCCTACGCTGTCGATCTGGCCCCCAGGGGACGCTCCCATGCTCTCGCATGTCAATGTCGGCACGAATGATTTTGCGAAGTCGCTGCCATTCTACTCGGCCCTGCTGACCGAGCTTGGCCACCGCCTGCGCTTCCACGAAGAGGGTAGATGGGCCGGCTGGCAGCAGAAGCAGGGCGGGCGCCCGCTCTTCATCCTGTCCAGGCCTTTCGATGGCGAAGCGGCCGCCGTCGGCAACGGCCAGATGATTGCCCTCCTGGCCAGCGACCGGGCAACGGTCGATCGCTGCCATGCCTCGGCTCTGGCGCATGGCGGGAGCTGCGAGGGGCCGCCGGGCCTACGGCCGCATTATCACGCCGATTATTACGGGGCGTATTTCCGCGACCCCGAGGGCAACAAGCTCTGCGTCTGCTGCCATGAGGCGGAGTAGGCGGCGTGCCTCAGGCCGCCGCCGCCGACTGATCCAGCACCTTGGTCAGGAAAACACGGGCCGCACCGGTGCTGGGTGCGACCTCGCCCATCACTGTCCAGCCATGGCGCTTGTAGAAATCGGGAGCCTGGAAGCTGACCGTGTAGAGCACGCCGGCGCTGCAGCCGCGGGCACGTGCCTCATCCTCGGCCATCTTGAGGATATGGCTGCCCAGGCCGGAGCGACGCAGCTCCTTCGGCAGATAGAACAGGTCGATGAAGAGCAGGCCCATCGAGGTGCGCCCGAGCAGGCCCCCGATTGGCGCGCCGTCCTCGCCCTTGATCGCGATCGTGAGCGGCTTGCGGTCACGCGCGCCGCCCATCTCACCATTGTAGCTGCTGAGCCCATCGGAGATCACTGCCTGGAGGGCGGAATCGGCGGTGTCGGAAAGGGCTAGGGTGAAGCCAGTCATGAATGGAGATCCTCGGCTCGCCAAGGCAGGCGATGCGAGGCTCATAGTCGATCAATCAAAAGCCCGTATCGCCGCGGCAGGCATGCCGGGACTGCCACGAGCGGATACGTGAGCTATCTCAGAACCACCCCTTCGCAGCGAAGCTGGCTGCTTCCCGCCTCAAAGCGGCGGCGGTTGCCGTGGCGCATGTTCTTGCTACCAGCGCAGCAGCCATTGGCCTTGTGCGGCTTGCAAAGCAGGCAGCCTGCGCGGGAACTCTTCGGGCGTTTTCGCTTGTGGTGCATCGGCATCCTCCGCCTGCAACCATAGCGCGTTCCATCGCCTGGAGAAATACGCCTTTACCCCGCCTTTTGCACGAACGAGTCCAGCACCATCTTCCGGCCGGCCTTGTCGAAATCCACCGTCAGCTTGTTGCCGTCGACGCTCGCCACCGAGCCGGGGCCGAACTTGACGTGGAAGACGCGGGCGCCCGTGTCGAAGGCGGAACTGCCTGTCGATTTGGCGGTGAGCTCGCCCTCGATCAGCATCGGGCCACGAGTGCGGCCACCGCCTTGGCCGAAGCCGCCGCGGCCACCGTCCGAGAAGCCGCCGCCGGAGCCGAACTTGGCCTTGTTCTCCTGTGCGCGCTGCCAGCCGGGCGTCTGGTAGGAGGAGCCAAAGCTTTCCATCCGGTCGAAGCGCGAGGACGCGTAGCCGCCCTGGCTGTAGACGGACGGTGCCTGCACCACCTCGACATGGTCCTCCGGCAGCTCGTCGACGAAGCGGCTCGGCAGGCTCGATTGCCAGAGGCCGTGGATGCGGCGGTTCGAGGCGAAATAGAGCTTCAGGCGCTTGCGGGCGCGGGTGAGGCCGACATGCGCGAGGCGACGCTCCTCCTCAAGCCCGGCGCGGCCGTTCTCGTCGAGGGCGCGCTGGCTCGGGAACAATCCTTCCTCCCAGCCAGGCAGGAAGACCGTGTCGAATTCCAGCCCCTTGGCGGCGTGCAGCGTCATGATCGAGACGCGCGCCCCGGCATCGCCGCCATCGGCGTCCATCACCAGCGAGACGTGCTCGAGGAAGGCCGGCAGGTCGGGAAACTCGTCGAGCGAGCGCACGAGTTCCTTGAGGTTCTCGAGCCGCCCGGCGGCATCGGCCGAGCGATCCTTCTGCCACATCTCGGTATAGCCGCTCTCCTCCAGCACCAGCTCGGCGAGCTCGCCCTGCTTCATGTGCTCGGCGCGTCCGCTCCAGCGGGCGAAGGCCTCGACCAGCTCGCGGAGCGCCGTGCGGGCCTTGGGCTTCAGCTCCTCGGTCTCGACCACGGCGCGGGCCGATTGCAGCAGCGAGAAGCCGGTGGCGCGGGCATGGTTGTGCAGCAGCTGGATCGTGGCGTCGCCGAGGCCGCGCTTCGGCACGTTGACGATGCGCTCGAAGGCGAGGTCGTCGGTCTGGCTGACGACGCAGCGCAGATAGGCCATGGCGTCGCGGATTTCGGCGCGCTCGTAGAAGCGCGGGCCGCCAATGACGCGATAGGGTACGCCGACATGGACGAAGCGCTCCTCGATCTCGC
Organism: Allobosea sp. BK604; assembly: GCF_004341515.1. Taxonomy (GTDB): domain Bacteria; phylum Pseudomonadota; class Alphaproteobacteria; order Rhizobiales; family Beijerinckiaceae; genus Allobosea. The sequence goes on along the minus strand of NZ_SLZF01000012.1, from coordinate 194,319 downwards.
GCATCTGCGCGGAGATGCGCACGAGCACGGCGACCTCGGCGAGGTTCTCGCCCTTGGACTGCATCGCCTCGATCTCGTCGCTGATCAGGCGCGCCTCTTCCTGGCTGTCCCAGGCGCCGGTGAGCGTGACCTTCTCGCCGAGCTCGTCCTCGGTGCGCAGCGTCTTGCCGAGCCGGCCCTGGTTGCGGGCGATCAGCTTCGAGGCGGCGGCGAGGATATGGCCGGTCGAGCGGTAGTTGCGCTCCAGCCGGATCACGGTCGCGCCCGGGAAGTCGTGCTCGAAGCGCAGGATGTTATCCACTTCCGCGCCGCGCCAGCCATAGATCGACTGGTCGTCGTCGCCGACGCAGGCGATGTTGCGCCGGCCCTGCGCCAGGAGCCGCAGCCAGAGATATTGCGCCGTATTGGTATCCTGATACTCGTCGACCAGGATATAGCGGAAACGCTCGTGATAATGAGCCAGCACGTCGGCATGCTCGCGGAAGAGCGAGAGGCAGTGCAGCAGCAGGTCGCCGAAATCGACGGCGTTCAGCGTCTTCAGCCGGTCCTGATAGGCGGCGTAGAGCTTGCCGCCCTTGCCGTTGGCGAAGACGGCGGCCTCGCCCGCTGGCACGTCCTTGGGGGCCAGCCCGCGATTCTTCCAGGAGTCGATGAAGCCCGCCAGCATCCGGCCCGGCCAGCGCTTCTCGTCGATGCCCTCGGCCGTGATCACCTGCTTCATCAGGCGGATCTGATCGTCGGTGTCGAGGATGGTGAAGTCCGAGCGCAGATCCAGCAACTCGGCATGACGGCGCAGGATCTTTGCCGAGATCGAGTGGAAGGTGCCGAGCCAAGGCATGCCCTCGGCGACCGGGCCGACGAGGTTTGCGACGCGCTCCTTCATCTCGCGGGCGGCCTTGTTGGTGAAGGTCACCGATAGGATCTGCGAGGGATAGGCGCGGTTGGTCGCGATCAGATGGGCGATGCGGGTGGTCAGCACGCGGGTCTTGCCGGTGCCGGCGCCGGCGAGCACGAGAACCGGTCCGTCCGTCGCCTCGACCGCCTGGCGCTGTTCAGGGTTCAGGCCCGCGAGGTAGGGCGTGGCCTGCTGCGCAGCGGCGCGCGCGGCCAATCCGCCGGGGCGGGGCAGGGGGGCTGAAGTGGTGGTTTCGTCGCTCAAAGCTTCGGGTCGCTGATCGTGATTCGTTCTATCTGCAATATAGGGTGGTGCGGCGCAATTTGCTGGATACGCCTGATCGGCGTTGAATGCGCGCAGGATCGTCAGGATGCGCCGCGATGAATGTGGATATCGTTCCCCGCTATGCCACCCCCGAGGCGACGAACCAGGTTCCGATACTCGCCGATTACGACGCCTTCGGGGCCGACCCGGTCCTCGCGGAGGCTATCGCGGTCTTCGATGCCGATTGGGCAAGCGAGCGGCTGCACGAGGCCGGGCGCACGGTTGGCTCGGCAGGGGTGCAGGAACTGGCGCGGCTCGCCAACCGCCATACGCCCGAGCTCAGGGCTTTCGATCGCTTCGGCAACCGCATCGACCAGATCGAGTTCCACCCTGCCTGGCACGAGCTGATGGAGCTCGCCATCGGCCAGGAGACGCATGCGCTGGCCTGGAACCGACCGGCCCCCGGCGCGCAGGTCGCGCGAGCGGCGCTCTCCTATCTCTGGAGCCAGGGCGAGAGCGGCATCTGCTGCCCGATCAGCATGACCTATGCCGCGATCCCGGTCCTCCGGCAGGAGCCCGACCTGTGGGCGCAATGGGGCAGGCTGATCTCGTCCAACCGCTACGACCGGCGCCAGATGCCGGCCATGGGCAAGACGGGCGTGACCGTCGGCACGGCGATGACCGAGAAGCAGGGTGGCTCGGACCTGCGCCAGACACAGACGGTCGCCGAGGATAATGGCGACGGCACCTGGTCGCTGACCGGGCATAAATGGTTCTTCTCGGTGCCGCATTCCGACCTGTTCCTGACCTTGGCGCGGACCCAGGAGGGCATTTCCTGCTTCGTCGTGCCGGGCTGGCTGCCGGATGGGTCGCGCAACGGCGTCGCGATCCAGCGGCTCAAGGATAAGTGCGGCAACCGCTCGAATGCCTCTTCCGAGGTCGAGTTCCGCGGTGCGATCGGGCATATGATCGGCGAGCCGGGCCGTGGGCTGCGCACCGGCCTGTCAATGAACCAGGGCTCGCGGCTCGATATCGCGGCGGCATCGGCCGGGCAGATGCGGCTTGCGGTTTCGCTGGCGGCCCATCACGCCCAGCACCGGCGCGCCTTCCAGCGGGCGCTGATCGATCAGCCGATCATGCAGAACGTGATCGCCGACCTTGCGATCGAGGCCGAGGCCGCGGGCTGGCTCGCCTTCCGGCTCTTCGCGGCGGTGGATCGGCAGAGGGAAAGCGAGAGCGAAAGGCTGTTGGCGCGGATCGGTGCGCCGATCGCGAAATACTGGGTGGCGAAGCGGACGCCGGCCGTGGTGGTCGAGGCGCTCGAATGCCATGGCGGCAATGGTTTCATCGAAGAGAATCCGATGGCGCGGCTTTATCGCGAGGCGCCGCTCAACAGCGTCTGGGAGGGCTCGGGCAACGTGATTTGCCTGGACGTGCTGCGCTCGCTGGAGCGCGAGCCCGACTCGTTGCCGGCACTGCTCGACGAGATGCGCGAGGCGGAGGGTGAGGACCGGCGCTACGATTCCGCGTTGGCGGGTATCGAGGGCGAGCTTGCCGAGATGGCGCGCGACGAGGGCCAGGCGAGACGGCTGGTCGAGCGGCTGGCGGTCATGCTGCAGGCCTCTCTGCTGCTGCGCCATGCGCCGAATGCGGTGGCCGACGCGTTCATCGCGACCCGGCTGGAAGGGCGATGGGCTGGGCATTTCGGCGATTTGCCGGGTTCGGTCGATGCGGGGGCATTGGCGAGGAGGGCGGTGCCGGCCACGTAAGAGGGCCTTCCCCTCCCTAGAGCATTTCCGCGTTTCTTCGAATCGCGAAAATTCTCTATCTACTTGTTTTGACGCATTTTCTTCACGCGAACCGGTATCCACTTCGCTCGAAAATGCTCTAGGACCCGTCGAAGGCGGGATGATATCTGACTTCGCCTTTGGGCGGCGTGCCTGCGAGAAGGAGCCGCTGGAGATATTCCGGCGGAACATCCCCGTATCCAAGTCCGGGATCGCTGCTGAAGCCGAAGCGCCGGTAGAAGGCCGGGTCGCCAAGGACGATGCAGCCGTCCGTCTTCAGCTCGCGCAGTCGCTCAAGCGCCGCCTGGACCAGGGCGGTCCCAATTCCCTTCGACTGATGTTCGGGAGCGACGGAGACAGGGCCGAGCCCGAACCAGCGTTCTTCCCGCCCGTCGATGCGAACCGGGGACACGGCGACATGGCCGGCGATCGAGCCGCTCTCGGTCGCGACCAGGGAAACCGTAAGGGCGCCGGCATGACGCAGCGCCTCGACGATCTTCGCTTCCGTACCGCTTGAATGCGCGGCTGCGCGAAACGCCCTGGTCGTCACGTCGGCGATGGCATCAGCATCGCCGACATCTTCAGTGCGGATTTCCATCTGACGGCTTTGCGGATGAGGCGGCTCAGGCCGCTTTCTCCTCCGGCTCGAAATCCATCGCCACGCCGTTCATGCAGTAGCGCAGGCCGCTCGGCGGCGGGCCGTCGGGGAAGACATGGCCGAGATGGCCGCCGCAATTGGCGCAATGGACCTCGACACGGCGCATGCCGTAGCTGTTGTCCTCGGTGGTCTCGACCGCGCCTTCGAGCGGCTGGTCGAAGCTCGGCCAGCCGGTGCCGCTTTCGAACTTGGTGCCCGCCTTGAACAGCGGATTGGCGCAGCCGGCGCAGGAGAAGGTGCCGGCGCGCTTCTCATAATTGAGAGCGCAGGAGCCGGGCCGCTCGGTGCCGTGGCCGCGCAACACCTGATACTGCTCCGGCGTCAGCTTCGCGCGCCATTCGGCGTCGGTGAGCTTGAACGGGAAATCCTCGGTCTTCGCCTTGCCGCCGCCGAACATGTCCATCAGGCCCATGGTCAATCTCCTGTTCCGTTCGCGCCCGAATATGGGGAGCGAACAGCCTATTCGTCAGCCCCATCACGAAGGTTTCATGCCACCGTTGCATGGCCGGGAGAGGTTGATCGTCTCGCTCGTCACCCAACCGTCATCCGACTCCTCTAGTCGGCTCGCAATTCGCAACGAGCCGCGCGAGGCACGAGTGACGCAAACGGCACGCACGGTCCGGCGCACGACCACCATCGGATTGACCACTGCGGTCCACCGCAGCAAGCCGCTCTCCCGGGCGGGCGTGCTGGAACGCATGTTCACGGTCGCCTTTTCCGGGCTGGTCTATCCGCAGATCTGGGAGGACCCGGTCGTCGACATGGAGGCGCTCGACCTGCGCTCATCCGACCATGTCGTCGCGATCGCGTCCGGCTCCTGCAACATCCTGTCCTATCTCACCGGCGATCCGGCGAAGATCAGCGCGATCGACCTCAACGGCGCTCATATCGCGCTCGGCAAGCTCAAGATCGCAGCGCTCGGCAGCCTGACGCGACACGAGGATTTCCTGCGCTTCTTCGGGCAGGCGCAGTCGAAGGACAATGTCGCCCTCTACGACAAGGTGATCGCGCCGAGGCTCGATTCCGTCTCGCGCGGCTATTGGGAGGCGCGGAGCCTGACAGGGCGGCGGCGCATCGACGCCTTCGCCAGGAATTTCTACCGCTACGGCCTGCTCGGCCGCTTCATCGGCGCCGGCCATTTCCTTGGTCGTGCCCTCGGCTACGATCCACGGGTCATGCTCCAGGCGCGCGACATGGCGGAGCAACGTGCGCTGTTCGACAAGCATCTGGCGCCGGTCTTCGAGAAGAAGCTGGTGCGCTGGCTGATCCGCCAGCCGGCCTCGCTCTATGGGCTCGGCATCCCCCCGGCGCAGTACAAGGCGCTCGCCGCCGATAGCGACGACGGCATCAAGGCCGTGCTCCACCACCGGCTGGAGCGGCTCGCCTGCGGCTTCGACCTGAAGCAGAATTATTTCGCCCGCCAGGCCTTCGGCCGAGGGTATGAGAGCGGGCCGGACGCCTCGCTGCCGCCCTATCTGGAGCGGCGCAATTTCGAGGTGGTGCGCGCGCGTGCCAACAGGGTGGGCTATCATCAGAGCGCGATCACCGCTTTCCTCGAAGGGCGGGCGGCCGAGAGCTGTGACGCCTATGTCCTGCTCGATGCGCAGGACTGGATGAATGATGCCGATCTCACCGCGCTGTGGACGCAGATCACGCGCACGGCCAAGCCGGGCGCGCGCGTGATCTTCCGGACCGCTGCCGATGAGCGTCTGCTGCCGGGGCGCATCCCCGACGCGGTCCTCGACCAGTGGACCTATGAGGAAGCGCGCAGCCGCGAGCTCGGCGAGCGCGACCGCTCCTCGATCTACGGTGCCTTCCATCTCTACCGGTTGGCGAGGGCGGCGGCGTGAGCGCGGCCGCGCGAAGCGGCGAAGCCGCCGGTCTGATGGACCGGATGTACCGCCACCAGCGCCATATCTACGATGCCAGCCGCAAGTTCTACCTGCTCGGGCGGGACGGCATGATCGCGGCGCTCGATCCGCCGCTCGGCGGCAGCGTGCTCGAGATCGGCTGTGGCACCGGCCGCAACCTGATCAAGCTGGCGCAGACCTATCCGAATGCGGTCTGCTATGGGCTCGACGTTTCCGAGGAGATGCTGGTGACGGCGCGGCGCAATGTCGAGCGTGCCGGCCTGTCACATCGGATCACGCTGGCTCAAGCCGACGCCACCGCCTTCGATCCGCAGGTCCTGTTCGGCCTCGGCGGCTTCGACCGGATCGTGATCTCCTACGCGCTCTCGATGATCCCGCCCTGGCAGGGCGTCGTGGCACAGGCGCTCAGGACGCTCGCGCCGGACGGTTCGCTGCATATCGTCGATTTCGGCGACCAGGCGGGGCTGCCCGGCCCGTTCAAGGCAGTGCTCAACCGCTGGCTGACGCTTTTTCACGTCACGCCGCGACCTGATCTCGGCGAAACGCTCGACGCTTTGGCGCGGGCCGAAGGCGTGCGCGCGAGAACGACGCGTCTCTATCGCGGCTATGCCGTCCATGCCGTGGCGGAGCGCGGCGTAGCCTGACCTGCACGCTCAGCTGACGGTCACTCCCTTCCAGAAGGCGACGCGGTTCTTGATCTCGGCGGCAGCCGGCTGCGGATCGGCATAATACCACGCCGCATCCTTGTTCTCGGCCCCATCGACGACGATCGAGTGATAGTTCGCGGTGCCCTTCCAGGGGCAGATCGAGGTGGTCTCGCTCGGCTTGAAATACTCGCCCCGGATCGTCTCGCGCGGGAAATAATGGTTCCCCTCGATGACGACCGTGTCGTCGGATTCAGCGAGCACCGCGCCGTTCCAGACTGCCTTGACCATGATGGTTGCTCCGGTGATCTGATCACCGGAGATAGGGACTGGCCGCCCGTTCCGACAGGGCGGCTCGCGCCGCCCTCAATGTCGGGTCTCGGCCTCGCGCTCGCCGCTCATGCTTTCGATGGTGATGGCGGTCTTTTTGGGCATGCCGATCATGCGGCCGATCGTCGCCGGCAACGGCATCATGCCATGGGCCGCCTTCATCAGCGCCAGATTGGCGAGGATGTCGGCCGGGAAGGGCGTGACCTTGCGGCTCGTCGTATCGACATGGAGCGACAGGTTCTCGCTCGTCGCCGCGAGCCAGCCCTCGCTGGCATGGCGCATCTCGAGATAATAGTGCAGGCGCTTCTCGTCGAAGGCGATGAGCTGGGCGGTGACGCGCACCACATCGCCCTCGGTCAGCTCACGCTTGTAGAGGATGTGGCACTCGGCCGCGAAGAACGCAGCGTGGCGCGTCTCGACATAGTCCTGGCTCATGCCGACGAGCGAGAAGACCTCGTCGACGGCGCGATCGAACAGGACATGGTAATAGGCCATGTTGAGATGGCCGTTATAGTCGATCCATTGCGGCTCGACCCGCATGGCGGACGAGACGAATGGAGCGAAGAACAGCGCCGGAGCGCGGATATCGTCTTTCATGGCCGCCTCCCTTTCGCTGTCACACGAGCGGTACGGCCCCCGCTCGCGCTCTTCAGATCCGATGAAGACGCCAGATGGTTAAGAAACCATCGCGTTTCACCTGATGCCTTTAATCCATGTGTCAGGCGAATCTCGCCGCCGACCATGACGAGCCGCACAGAAGCAGCCCGATACGACTTAAGAGCATGACAATGTCCGAAAAGCGGTTCCCACTTTTCGCGCACATGCTCTAGGGTCGACCTCACTTAATTCAACCGCTTAAGAAGCCAACCAGTTCCAAGTTAAGCGCCTCGTCCGGAAAATGACAATGAGCCTGCCTGTCACAGCCTTTCATGCCGCCTCCGCTTCCGCCGCAACCCTGCCGCCGTCTCCAGAGGCGATTTCAGCTGTGATCGGCGCGCTCGCTGCCAGCTTCGGCAACCGCCTCGTCACCAGCCAGGCGGTGCGCCACCAGCACGGCCATACGCTGACCTGGATTCCGACGCAGGCACCGGATGCGGTGGTCTATCCGCAGAGCACCGACGAGGTGTCCGAGATCGTCAAGCTCTGCGCCAAGCATGGCGTGCCGGTCATCGCCTTTGGCACCGGCACCTCGCTCGAAGGCCATGTCAACGCGCCCTTCGGCGGTGTCACGGTCGATCTCTCGCAGATGAAGCGGATCGTTGCCGTCCATGCCGAGGATCTCGACGTCACCGTCGAGGCCGGCGTCACCCGCAAGGAGCTGAACGAGCACCTGCGTGACCAGGGCCTGTTCTTCCCGATCGACCCCGGCGCCGACGCTTCGCTCGGCGGCATGGCGGCGACGCGCGCCTCCGGCACCAACGCGGTGCGCTACGGCACGATGAAGGAGAATGTGCTGGCGCTGACCGCGGTCATGGCCGATGGCTCGGTCGTCACGACGGCGAGCCGGGCGCGCAAGTCCTCGGCCGGCTATGATCTCACCCGCTTGCTGGTCGGCTCGGAAGGCACGCTCGGCATCATTACCGAGGTCACGGTCAAGCTGCACGGCATTCCCGAGGCGATCTCGGCCGGCGTCTGCCCGTTCCCCTCGGTCCAGGCCGCCTGCGACGCGACGATCGTCACCATCCAGTCTGGCCTGCCGGTGGCGCGCATCGAATTGCTCGACGACGTCATGATCCGCGGCGTCAACATCCATTCCAAGCTCGGCCTGCCGGAGACGACGATGCTCTTCGTCGAGTTCCACGGTTCGGAAGTCGGGGTGAAGGAACAGGCGGAGCGCTTCGGCGAGATTGCGGCCGAATATGGCGGCGGCCCGTTCGACTGGGCGACCAAGGCGGAGGATCGCTCCAAGCTGTGGCAGGCCCGCCACGACGCCTATTGGGCGGCCCGCGCGCTGCGGCCCGGCACGGAATCGGTCGCGACCGATGTCTGCGTGCCGATCTCGCGGCTGGCCGAATGCGTCGAGGAGACCAAGCGCGACATCGAGGAAAGCGGGCTGATCGCGCCGATCGCGGGCCATGTCGGCGACGGCAATTTCCACACGCAGCCGCTGGTCGACCTGGACAACGAGGACGAGGTCGAGCGTTGCCGCGCCTTCATCGACCGCCTGGTCAAGCGGGCGCTGGCGATGGACGGCACCTGCACCGGCGAGCACGGCGTTGGCCAGAAGAAGATCAAATATCTCGAACTCGAGCATAGCGCCGCCACGCTCGATGTGATGCGGCTGCTGAAACGTTCGCTCGATCCGCAGAACATCCTGAATCCGGGCAAGATCATTGCCTTGTGACATCAAAGCGTCTTGCGGCAGGGGTTCAGGGACAGGAATGTCGTGATCTCGCCGCGACTTGCCGGCAAGATCGGGACACCGCCGACAAGAGGGATAGTGCCGCAAGGTGCGTGAGAGTCTGACAGTTCTGGCCGGGCTTTTGGTGCTGACGCTGCTTGCAGCGCTGATCGGCCCGGGCTTTGTCGACTGGCGCGTCTACCGGCAGGAATTCGAGACGAGGCTGACAACCGCCCTCGGTATCGAGACCAAGGTAGCGGGCAATATCGGCATGCGCCTTTTGCCCTCGCCGCGGCTGACGCTCGGCGATGTGCATTTCGGCGAGGCCAATGGCGCGGCGAGCTCGGCGACGGCGGAGCAGATCACGGTCGAGCTGGCGCTGGCGGCCCTGGCGCGCGGCGAGTTCCGCTTCGCGGATGCCGAGATCGAGGGCGCGACGCTTGCACTCGTCGCCGATGAGAGCGGCGCCGTGCTGCTGCCGCGCCGGGTCGGCGCCGGCCTACCCCTGCAGACCAGCCTCGACCGCCTGAGCGTACGCCGCTCGGCCGTGCTCTGGCATGAGCGCGGCAAGGAACCGGTGACGCTGTCGCCGATCTCCGCCGAGGTTTCAGCCGTCAGCCTGGCCGGGCCCTGGCGCGTCGACGGCGAGGTGGCAGGCACGTCGCTGAGACTCTCGACCGGCGAGACCGAGGCCGATGGTCGGCTGCGCGCCAAGGCGTCGATCACGGGAGAAGAGGCGCAGGTCGGCTTCGACGGCTATTTCCAGCTGCCAAGCAGCAATGGCAGCGTCAGGCCCGGGCTGGACGGCTCGTTCTCGCTCGCCCCCGGCGGTGCAGTCAGCCTTTCCGGGCGCGTCAGCGGCAGCAATCGCCAGCTCGATCTCAGCAGCCTGATCGTCGATATCGCCGGCGGCGCGGCGCGGCTGGAGGGCGAGGGCCAGTTCCTGCCGGTCGCGGGCACCGGCTCGGTCGCGCTCAGGGCGCGACGGCTCGATGCCGATGCGCTGGTCGTGGCGCTAAGCGAACGCGCCGGCTTCGAGCGCGGCCTGCGCGGCTTGCCGGGCGCGATCGATCTGGGCCTCGATCTCGACCAGGTGATCTGGCGCGGCGAGGATTTTTCGGCTGCGGCCTTGCGCGGCACCCTGACCGATGAGGGGCTGAGAAATACCTCGGCTTCGGTGCGCGTGGCCGGAGCCCTGATCGGCGCCAGCGGCGCGGTCGATGCGAATGGTTTGCGGGGCAAGCTCAATCTCAAGGCCGAGGATGCGCGCCGCGTCGCGCTTGTCCTGGCGCGGGCCGGGCTCGATCCAGCGCTGGCCGATATGATCGCTGCGCTCGGGAAGATCGATGCCGAGGCGGTCGGCGATTGGGCGCCCGGGCGATTGCAGTTCGAGCGCGCGACCATTGCCGGGGCCTCGGGCTTGCGGCTCGACGGGGGCGGGGAGATCGCGGCCGAGCGGCTGAACGCGAAGCTGACCGTGCAGGGGCTCGACCTCAACACCTTGCCGCCGGGCGAGAGCTTTGCGGGGCTGATCGGCAGGCGCGACCTTTCGCTCGATCTCACCTTGAACGGCGCGCGCTATCGCAATGCGCCGCCCGGCTCGGCCAAGCTCGACCTGCGCCGCGAAGGCGCGAGCTGGCGGCTGAGCCGCTTCTCGATCGATGGTTTCGGCGGCGTCGCGGTCGCCGGATCGGGCGCGCTCCTGCCGGAGGGCGGCGAGATCGCCGGCCGCATCCGGGCGCCGCGCTTCGAGACGCTCGCCGCGCTCGCCGGGCCGCTCCTGCCCGAGAGCGTCCGGCAGGCGCTGACCCGGGTCGGCGAAGGATTGTCGCGGCTCGACGCGAATTATCGTCTGACGCGGGCGCCGGCCGGCGACACGGCGCTGACGCTCGATGGCGCCGCGCAAGCGGGCAAGCTCGCTCTGAACGCCCGGCTCGATGCCGGCGGCAGCTGGAGCGGTGCCGATTTCCGCGTCGACCTCAACGATCGCCGCCAGGTCTTCACGGCGTTTGGTCTGCCGGCGCCGCAGCTCGGCGGGCCCGGCCAATTCAACCTGGCGAAGGCGCAGAACCGGCTTTCGGGTTCGCTGGCGGGGCCGGGGCTGTCGGTCGCGCTCGACGATGATGCGACTGCTGCACCGCGCCTGACCGTACAGGCCGACCGGCCCGGGCAGATCCTGTCCGAGGGCCCGGCCCGCCTCCTGCCTGATGCGGTGCTCGACGCCAATGGTCGCGCCCGCTTCTCGGCCGACCAGATCGCCCTCGACGAGCTCGTCGCCAATATCGGCAATACCAGCGCGCGCGGCTCGCTCGTCCTGCCGCGGGAAGGGGCCGTGACCGGCAAGCTCGCCCTGCAGCGCGCCGATCTGCGCTCCGTGCTCGGGGCTTCGCTCGGCACCGCTGGGCCCGCGGCGGGCGTGCTCTGGTCCAGCGCCCGCTTCAGCCCCGTCGCCGTGCTCGGAGATCTTGCGGTGACCGTCGAGACACCGTCGCTGCGCGTCAGCGACACGATCGAGCTGCGCGATGCCAGCTTCGAGCTGAAAGCGGATGCCGATGGGCTCAAGCTCGACAAGCTCGCCGGCTCCTATGGTGGCGGCAAGGTCTCCGGGCATCTCGCGACGCGGCGCGAGGGTGGGTTGGCGCAGGTTTCGGGCGGCGTCACGCTGGCCCAGGTCGATCTTGCGGGCCTGACCGGCGGCGCATTCCTCGGCAAGGTTTCCGGCCGTTTCGAAGCCGGCGGCTCCGGCGAGAGCCCCGCGCGGCTGGTCGCAGGCCTGGGTGGCGCGGGCTCGCTGAACTTCATCGGCGCGAGCCTCGTGAAATTCGACCCGAGCGGCTATGCCCGCGTCATCGCGGCGACCGGAGAGGACGCGTCGGAGAGCGAGAGCGCGCGCCTGCAGGACAGGCTGGGCGCGGCGCTGGACCAGGGCGCCTGGCAGCTCGGTGATGTCACGCTCGGCTTCACCTTGGCCGGCGGCATCGTGCGGCTCGCGCCGCTGACGATCGAGCGCGCACAATTGCGGGCTGAGGCGAGCGGGCTCATCGATCTGCGCTCGCTCAGCGCCGATCTTCGCCTTGGCCTGCGGCCGCTCGGGACGATGCCGAAGGGCTGGACGGTCCAGACCCCGCCCGTGCTCGGTATTGCCTGGCGCGGCCCGCTCAGCGGCCTGCGGCGCGAGGCCGATGTCAGCGCCTTCTCGAATGCGGTCGCGGCGCGGGCGCTGGCGCGCGAGATCGAGCGGGTCGAGGCTTTCGAGGCCGATGCGCGCGAGCGGGCGATGAATTCGCGCCGGCTGCGGGCGGAGCGTGAGATGCGCGAGAACGAACGCAAGCTTGGCGAGTTCCTCAAGGCCCAGGAAGAGCGTCGCATCGCCGAGGAGAAGCGCGCCGAAGAGGAGCGCAAAGCGCAGGAGGTGCGCCGCCTGGCCGAAGAGAAGCGGGTCGAGGACGAGCGCCGGGCGCTCGAAGCGCGGATCCAGGAGGAGACGCGTCGGGCCCAGGAAGCGCAGCGCCAGGAAGAGGCTCGCCGGATGGAGGAGATGCGCCGCCGCATCGAGGCGGAGGAGCGGGCGCGGGCGACCGCCGAGCGTGCCGCCGCCCAGCAGCCCGGGCCGCTGATCCTGCAGGGCGCGCCGCGCGAGAATTTTCCTGATCAGGTCTTCCGGCCGCCTCCGCCGGGCCAGAACCCGCCGCCGCTCGCCCCACCGGTGGAGATCGAGTCGGTGCCGCGTCCGCTCTCGCGCACGCCGCTGCCGAACTGATTCAACCGCTTGCAATCCAGATTCAGGTGCTTGCCGGTCCGATGCAAGAAACCGCGACAAGCCGCTGTTATGGTTTATTTTTCGTGAATTGACAGGTCGCGCGCCGCTGCGCGGACGCTCATGTCGCCGCAGCCAGCCGCTGATAATGCGCCAGCACGTGCAGGCGGAGCGCCGAGGAGAGATTGGCCTCGCCGCGGCGCGAATCGACCTCGGCGACCAGCGCGGCGAGGGTGACGCCCTCCGTGCTCGCGATTTCCTTCAGGGCGCTCCAGAAGGGCTCTTCCAGCGAGATGCTGGTGCGGTGGCCGGCAATGGCAAGGGAGTGCTTGCGCTCGCGCCTCACCGCGCCGGCTCGTCATCGTCCGCGGTGGACAGGCGATGGCCTTCGAGCGTGCGGGTCGCCTTCTTGCGCTCGGCTTCGGTCAGGCTGCGCTCGGCCTTGCTGCGGCCGAAGCTGATGCGGTTCTGCTCGGCCTGCTTCTCGGCGGCGGCGCGGTCGCGCTGCTTGCGGGCACGCCGGAGATTGATGATCTCGGCCATGCGGCTGGCCCTCGCTCAGGTCGGGCCGAGCATATGCTCGGGCTTGACCGTGCGATCGAACAACTCAGCGTCGACGCCGGCCCTCACCGCTTCCTCGCGCAGGGTCGTGCCGTTGTGATGGGCCGACTTGGCGATATTGGCGGCCTTGTCATAGCCGATCGCCGGGGCGAGCGCGGTGACCAGCATCAGCGAGTTCGAGAGCAGCTCCGCGAGCCGGTCCTCATTCGCCTCGATGCCCTCGACGCAATTGACGCGGAAGCTCTCGGCGGCGTCGGCGAGCAGCCGGACCGATTGCAGGAAGGCGGCGATGATCACCGGCTTGAAGACGTTGAGCTCGAAATGGCCTTGGCTGGCGGCGAAGCCGATCGTCGCCTGGTTGCCGAGCACCTGCGTCGCCACCATGGTCAGCGCCTCGGCCTGGGTCGGATTGACCTTGCCGGGCATGATCGAGGAGCCCGGTTCGTTCTCCGGCAAGCTGATCTCGCCGAGGCCGGAGCGGGGGCCGGAGCCCATCAGGCGGATGTCGTTGGCGATCTTGAACAGGTCCATGGCGAGCGCATTGAGCGCGCCATGGGCGGCGGTGAGGGCGCCGTGGCTCGCCAGCGCCTCGAACATGTTGCCAGCCGGGCGGAAGGGCAGGCCGGTCAGCGATGCGACCTCCCTCGCGAAGAAGGCGGCGAAATCGCGATGGGTGTTCAAGCCCGTGCCGACCGCCGTGCCGCCCTGGGCCAGCGCATAGAGCCCGCCGAGCGAGGCTTCGATCCGGCCGATGCCGAGATGGAGCTGCATGGCGTAGCCGGAGAATTCCTGGCCGAGCGTGACCGGCGTCGCATCCTGGAGATGGGTGCGGCCGATCTTGACCAGGTTGGAGAAATGCTCGGCCTTGAGCTGCAGCGCCTGCTCGAGCTTTCGTAGCGAGGGCAGGAGGCCACGCGAGATCTCGATGGTGGCGGCGATATGCATCGCGGTCGGGAAGCAGTCGTTGGAGGACTGGCCGCGATTGACCTGGTCGTTGGGGTGGACCGGGCTCTTGGCGCCGAGCCCTGCACCGAGGATCTCGTTGGCGCGGTTCGCCAGCACCTCGTTGACGTTCATGTTGGTCTGGGTGCCCGAGCCGGTCTGCCAGATGACGAGCGGGAAATGCGCGTCGAAACGGCCGGCAAGCGCCTCGTCGGCAGCCTGGCCGATGGCGCCGGCGACGCGCTGCTCGATCAGCCCGAGCCGCGCATTGACATGGGCCGCGGCCTTCTTGACCAGCACCAGCGCATGGACCAGCGGCAGCGGCATGCGCTCGCTCGGGCCGCCGATGCGGAAATTCTCCAGGGAGCGCTGGGTCTGGGCGCCCCAGTAGCGATCGGCGGAAACAGAGATGGGGCCGAAGGAATCGGTTTCTGTGCGGGTATCCGACATGGCGGCTGTCAGGTCTTCTTGCGGAAAGCGTCGAGGCTCACGACCTGCGCGCCGGCGCCCTCATCGGTCTCGGCTGCGGGCTCGGCGCCTTTCGCGGGGGCCTTTTCGGCAGCTTCGGCCGCCGCTCCCGCGTTCTTGCCCTTGGATGCCGGCGCGCTCGGCGTCGCAGCCTTCGAGGGCAGGGCGAGGGGGGCCGGCGGGGCGACGCTGGGTTCGGAGCCGGCGCCGCGCGGCGACTTGGCGGCCGGCTGCGGCTGGTCGCTGTTGGAGGCCTCGTCCGGTACGTCCTGCGTCTCGAACTTCAGGCCGAACTGCACGGACGGGTCGAAGAAGGTGGTGACCGCGTCGAAGGGTACGAGCAGCCGCTCCGGCACGCCGGAGAAGGAGAGGCCGACCTCGAAGGAATGCTCGCTGACGTTGAGATCCCAGAACTGGTGCTGCAGCACGATCGTCATCTCGTCCGGATGCTTGTCGCGCAGCCGCTGGGAGAGGCGCACGCCCGGCGCCGTGGTGCGGAAGGTGATGTAGAAATGATGCTCGCCCGGCAGGCCGTCGCGGCCGGCCTCGGTCAGGATCTTGCGCACGACGCCTTTGAGTGCCTCCTGCACCATGAGGTCGTAGCGAAGAATATCCTTGGTCATCGTTTCGATTGTTCCCGTATCCGCTTCGGCGTCAAGGCCGGGCAAGCCCGCAGAAAGAAGTGGAGGCTTCTGTTGCCAGGCGCCTCCGAGCCCCGCCTTACGCGGCTAAGCGCAAGGGCTTTGGTTTGGGAACCAGCACCGCATTACGCGGCGACAGCAACCCGAGCATTGTTGTCGTTGGCAACTATGCTTTTGGCCCGATAACGGCGGAACCATGCCGAGCAAAAGAACGACCTTTACACCCTCGTCGATCCTATTTCGCCCCCGCCGGAACCCGCCTGCGAGAGGCTGACGGGCTCTGGTGGAGGCGCCGGGTACCGCCCCCGGGTCCGAAAGGCTTATTCCGACGTCCGTTTATCGCCATAGCCGTTCTTGCGAGCGGCAAACCGAATATAGGCACTGAGCGCGCGCGGGGAAAGAGAGCTTGTCGCTCGCCGGCGAAGATCGTCGATTTCGCTCCGGATATCCCCGGTTTTGAGGTTCAGCGGCTGACCTTGCCGCTATGGGCATCGATATCCAGCGCCAATTCACCATCTTCGTCGTCGCGCCCGGCAATCTCCCAGCGACCGCCGGCGAGCGCGATCTCCTCGATCCGGACGATGCCGTAGTCCCAGGCGATGCGCCGCGCCTGGCGTTCATCGATTCGGATGTGAGACGGCTTCGCGATCTGGGTCGGCTCTCCAGCGGTGGAGGGCGTGGTCGGGGCTACTGAAGCAAGGACAATGAAGCTGAGACTGGCAATGCTTCCGATCATCATGGGGGCGGGGCTCCGTTGTGGCCGCCGCCATAAGCCGCCGAATTGCGGCAGGGGTTCGGCCGGGGCGTGGCCGGCGCCATCACGCCTTTTCGCATTCCTGTGAGAGGTGCGAGATCTCAGCGCTCCGGCGCCTGATGGAGCCCAACTCCGGCGCAAACCAGGGCGATTCCGACGATTTCAGCCGCACTCGGCCATTGCCGCAGCACCAGCGCTCCGACGAGCGCGGCGGTGACCGGCAGCAGGCTCAGGAGCAGCGCGAAGGTCGCGCGGCAGGCGGGGCATGGCAAGCTGGTCACAGATATAGGGAATCACCGACGAGCAGAGGCCGACGCACCCAGTTCGACGTGGACCGCTCGCTGTCCACGCGTTGCCAGCAAACACCGAGGGGGATAGTCAGGTTCACGATTGTCAGGCTCGTCCTGTCAATCCTCGAGGAGGCGGCGCGTGAACCGAAGGCATCCGGAATACCAGTATCTCGACCTCCTTTCCGATGTTCTGGAACGAGGCGACAAGCGAATCGACCGTACGGGCGTCGGCACGCGGTCGATCTTCGGGGCCATGGCGCGTTTCGACCTCTCGGACGGAACGGTGCCGATCCTCACAACCAAGCGCGTTTTCTGGAAGACGGCGGTGAAGGAGATGCTCTGGTTCTTGACCGGGCAGACCAACATTCAGCCGCTGGTCCGCGAGAATGTGCGGATCTGGACCGATTGGCCGCTCGCTACCTACCGCCGCGAGACGGGCGAGGACATCAGCCAGACGGATTTCGAGCGGCGTATCGCCGAGGACGATGCCTTTGCAGCGCGCTGGGGCGATTTGGGGCCCGTGTACGGCAAGCAGTGGCGGCGGTGGCTGGGCGCTGACGGCCGTGAGCACGATCAGATCGCAGATCTGATCAGCAGTCTTCGCAACAATCCTTCCAGCCGTCGAATGCTGTTCCACGGCTGGAATGTCGCTGAATTAAGCCAAATGGCGCTTCCGCCCTGTCATATGGTCTACCAATATCATGTCACGTCTGACGGGCGGTTGAATTCTCTGTGCTTCCAGAGATCGGCGGACATGCTTCTCGGGGTGGGCTTCAACTGGGTCAACTGCTGCGCCCTGCAACTGATGATAGCGCAGCAAGCAGGATTGAAGCTGGGCGACTTCGTTTGGTTCGGCGGGGACGTCCATCTCTACTTGAACCATCTCGACCAGGCTCAGGAGCAGCTGTCACGCGAGCCTCGTCCATTCCCGAAAATGCGCCTGACGCGGCAGGCCGCCAGCATCGACGACTACCGGATCGAGGACTTCGAGGTGGAGGGCTATTCGCCACACGCCGTCATCAAGGCGGATGTCGCGGTCTGAGTTCGATGGTACGGCCCAACCGAGAGGTTCTCGCCCTGCCGCGGGTCGCTCGAGAGCCGGAGAGACATGATGTCGCTCATGGTATGCCTGCTTGCCAGCGTGCTGCTCGGTGTTGCCGACTCGGGTTTTCAGTCCGTCATGTCGGCGTGCTCTAACCGATAGCGGCGCGCAGAGCCGCACCGTCCGGCATCCCTGCTTGCGCGCCCTTTGCCTGGCAGGCGAGCGAGCCGCCAATGCAGGCTTCATTCAGCGCGGCCGCGATCTCCGCTCCGGCACCGAGGCTCGCCGCCAGGACGCCGACAAACGTGTCGCCCGCGCCTGTCGTGTCGATGGGCCGGATGGCCAGGGCAGGCGCAAGATAGCGCTCGCCTGCCGGAGTGAAGGCGATGGCGCCGCGCTCGCCAGCCGTGGCGATGCAGGTTGCCTTGCCGGAACTCGCGATGTTTCGCGCGTCGGCTTCCAGTCCCTGATCGTCGACGCCCAGGATTGCGGCGGCGGACCGGGCCTCGATCTCATTGACGACGAAGAGGTCGGTCACGTCCAGCAGCATGTCGAGTTCGGCGCGCCCGAACCCCGGCGGTACCGGTGCAAAGTTCCAGATCACCCGACCCCCGCACGCCTTGAGCCGCCTCGCGACCTCAAGGGAGGTCGGGAACGGAACCTCCATCTGGAAGACGCCGATCGTATGCGTGTCGACGAATTCGCTCGGAACAGCGCCGGCTGTCGGCTGCAGATTCGCGCCGCTGGCTACGGTGATGGCGTTCTGGCCGGTGACATCGACGGTGATGAAGGCGCAGCCCGTCGGCTCCTCGCCCGGGGTTACCGCACTGACATCGACGCCGTTCGCTGCGAGATTGGCCGTGCACATCCGCCCGAACGCGTCGTCGCCGACGCAGCCGACCATCGCGACCAGGCCCGGCTCGGCGACGCGGGCTGCCGCTACCGCCTGGTTCGCGCCCTTGCCGCCGAAGAGATGCGCATAGCTCGGCGAGAGCACGGTCTCGCCAGGGCGTGGGATCGTGGCGACCTCGGCGACGAGGTCCATGTTGATCGATCCGAAGACGAGAATCATTCCGGCTCCCGAAGGTCGTGCGGGCGTCGCGCGTCTCGTGGGACGCGGGCCTATTTCAGGCCCGACGAGGCGATGTTCCGCAGATAGAGTTTCTGGAAGGCCAGGAACGGGATCAGCGCGACAAGGCAGGCGATGGTGGTCGATGAGAACAGCCGCCCCCAGGAGGTCTCCTCGAAGGAGATGTTCCGGGTGATGGCGATCTGCACCAGCGTGTGGTCGGGCGAGGGCGCGGCGACGAGCGGCCAGAAGAAGGCTTCCCATTGCGTGATGAACTGCATCAGCGCGCCCGTCACCACGACCGGCCATGACAGCGGCAGCGCGATCTTCAGGAAGATGTGCAGCCAGGAGGCGCCGTCGACCCGCGCCGCCTCGTAGAATTCCTTGGGCACGCCGACGAAGAACTGGCGGAACAGGAAGATCACCAGCCCGTTCGCCACTTCCGGCAGGATCAGCGCCCGGTAGCTGTCGACCCAACCGAACCAGCGGATGATCTGGTAGAGCGGGATGACGATCGCCTCGAACGGCATCATCGCCGAAGCCAGCACCAGGACCAGCAGGAGCTTGCGGCCGGGAAACTCGAAGACCGCGAAAGCGAAGCCGGCGGCTGAATTGACGAGGACGCCGAGCAGCATCGTCGTTCCCGCGACGAAGAGCGAGTTCAAGAGGGCGCGCGGAAAGCCGCTATCGGCGAGCGAGAGATAATTCTCGAAGGTGAGCCTGCCCGGCACGAAAGTGCGCCAGCCGAACTGGTGGCTGTTGGCGAAGATCTCGCCGGCCGGACGGAAGGAGGACATCACCAGCCAGACCAGCGGCAGCAGCAGCAGGCAGGCGAGGGCGGAGAGCGCGAGATAGCGCGCGCCGGTGAGGCCGAGGCGGCGGCCCATGGTGCCGTCGACGGTGCTCAACTTTCATCCTCCCCATGGCGCAACAGCTTGAGCTGGACGATGGCGACCCCGATCACGATCAGCAGGATCACCGAGGAATAGGCGAGCGAGCGCCCCCAGTTCATGAAGGTGAAGGCGGCCTCATAGGCGCGGAACATCATCAGCGAGGTCGCGTCGTTAGGGCCGCCGCTGGTGATGATGTAGACCGGCGCGAAGAACAGGAAGTTCACCGCCGTGTCCGCGATGAGCACGAAGGTCAGCGGCCGGCGCATCTGCGGCAAGGTGATGTGCCAGAAGCGCTGCCAGCTATTGGCGCCGTCGATGCGCGCCGCCTCGTAGAGCTGGTCGTCGATGCCGAAAAGGCCGGCGAGCAGGAAGACCATCCAGTAGCCGCAGCCCTTCCAGCTCGCGACCGCGATCATCGTGCCGAGCGCCTGGTCCTCGCTCCGGAAGAAGCCCTGGCGGGCGAAGCCGAGCTGTTCCAGCAGCGCGTTGATCGGCCCGAGCGTCTGGTCGAGCAGCATCGACCAGAGCACGGCGGTGAGCCCGATCGACAGCGTCATCGGCAGGAAGAAGGCGGCGCGGAAGAAGGTGATACCGCGTCCTGGCCGCAGCACCAGGAGTGCCATGGCGAAGGAGATGGCGATCTGGAACGGGTTGATGATCAGATTGAACAGGATCGTCGTGCGCAGCGAATGCCAGAAGCCCATGTCCTCGAACAGGCTGGCGAAATTGGCGAGGCCGACGAAGACCTGATCGCCCTCCAGATTCTCGCGATAGAGCGCCCCCAGCCCGGCGACGCCGATCGGCGCCAGCCGGAAGATGACGAGCCCGAGCAGCGCCGGCGCCAGGAAGAGCGCGGCGAGGCCGAGATGGGAGCGGGGCTTTTTCAGGCGCGGCAGGGCCTTTGGACCGGCTGCCGCCGCACCCGATGCTGTCAGTTCCGTCACGTACGACACCCTGTCACGAACGGTACTTGGTCACGAGCGGTACTTGGTCATGAGCGGTACTTGGCCATTTCGCGGTCGATATCCTTGGCGGCGCGCTGCAGGCGCGGACCCGCATCGGCGCCGCCGGTGATCTCGCGGATCGAGATGCGCAGGATATCCTCGTATTCGCGCCAGCCCGGCGTCGCCGGGCGCGGCACGGCGGTGTTGTCGAGCTCGTAGCGCATAATCTTCCAGCCTGGCGTGTTGAGCACGTCGGACATCGAATCCCAGACGCTGCGGATCACCGGCGGGTTGGAGCGCAGGCGCGCCTGCATCTCGATGGTCGCGGGCTCGGCCAGGAAGCGGATGAAGGCCTCTGTCGCCTCCTTCTGCTTGGTGCGCGGGTTCATGCCGACATGCCAGCTGCCGGTCGGGGTCACCGGCTTGCCGTCGGCGAAATAGGGGTGGGCGGCGACCGTCCAATCCAGCCCCTCGCGGCTGCCGAAGATGCTGATATTGGAGTTGGTGCCGAGGAACATCGCGGCGCGGCCGGTGGCGAAAAGCTCCTGCGCCAGGTTGGGCTCGAACACGTTCGGCGGCGAGACCTGGTGCTTGGTGTAGAGCTCGCCATACCAGCGCATCGCGTCGATGAAGGGCGCGCTGTCGACGAAGCCCGTCGCGGTCAGCCCGTCCGGGCCGATCACGGTTGCGCCCTTCGACTGGGCCAGCGGCAGCAGCTGATAGGGACGCTCGGCCTGCTCGATGACGAGGCCCCAGCGGTTGCTGCCCTTGTCGGTCAGCTTCTTCGCGGCTTCGAGCACCTGGTCCCAGGTCCAGCGGCCGTTGACATCGGCCGGTGGCGGCGTGACGCCGGCTTCCTTGAAGATCTTGGCGTTGATGTAGAGCAGCTGGCTGCTGGAGAAGAGCGGCAGCGTGTAGAGCTTGCCGCGGAAGCTGCCCTGGTCGCGCGCCGCCTTGGTGTAGCGGGAGACATCGACGAGGCCGTCGAGCTCCTGGAGATGACGGCGCACGGCATAGGAGGCGGTCAACGGTCCGTCGGCGATGTAGATGTCCGGCGTCGGCCCGCGCGATTGCAGCCTGACCTCGATGGCCTGGAACAGCTCGGCGAAGGGCAGGCGCTCGTCGCGCAACGTGACGCCCGGATTGAGCTCCTTGAACTTGTTGAAGATCGGCGTGACATGGCCCTCGGGCCATGCCTGCCAGATGACGTTCAACTCTCCCTTGGCCTGGGCGAACGCGCCGCGCGCGGCGAAAGCCGTCGCGCTGGCGGCCAGCAGGCTCATGGCATGGCGCCGTGTCAGCATGTTTCTCTCCCCTTCTGGTTTCTTGCCTTCGTGGCTTCGTGCGTTGCGACTTCTTGTTTCAGCTGTCGTAGCTCACCACCGCGTCGACAACCTTGTCGACCACGGCGTCACCGTCGATCTCCAGCGCGACCAGCGCGTTAGCCTTCTGCTGCTGGCGGGTGGCGCCCGCCGGCTCGCTGAGGAAGGTGCGCAGGTCGCAGATCGTCGTGCCGCGCACCTGCGGGCTGCCGAGCTCCATGTGGACATGGCACTCGCGATGCTTGATCAGATCGGGATGGACGAAGGGCACGACCGCGCAGGAATCGTGCATCGGCGCGCCGCCGAGCCCGTAGACCGAATGCGAGCGGCGGGCATAGAACTCCTGGAGGTCGCCCATCACCTTGCCGACCGCACCGCCGCTGGCGCGCATGCGCGCGACATGCGGCTCGCGGATCAGCGCCTGACGGGTGATGTTGAGCCCGGCCATCATGACCGGGATGCCGCAGTCGAACACGGCGGCGGCGGCCTCCGGATCGGCCCAGAGGTTGAACTCGGCGGTGGCCGTGACATTGCCCAGCGTGGTGCTGCCGCCCATGATGCTGAGGCCCTTGAGCAGCTCCGGCAGCTTCGGTTCGAGGCGCAGCGCCAGCGCGACATTGGTCATCGGCCCGACCGCGATCAGCACCAGCTCGCCCGGTGCGCGCCTGGCCTCGCGGATGATGGTCAGCGCGGCGTGCTCGCCGGTGACGTCGCGGTCCGGAACCGGCAGGTCGGCACCGTCGATGCCGCTCTTGCCGTGCAGGGTCTGCTTCTGGAGCTTGGGCTGGACCAGCGGCCGGTCGGCACCGGCCGAGATCGGCACGTTCAGCTTGGCGAGCGTGCAAACCGAGAGCGCGTTGCGGGTGGTGTCCTCCAGCGGCGCGTTGCCGTGGACGGTCGTGATCGCCACCAGGTCGAGATGCTTGGCCGCATAGAGGATGGCCATCGCATCGTCATGGCCGGGATCGCAATCGATAAGCACGCGGGTCATTGGTCAGAGCCTTGTTCAGCTGCAGGCGGGGCGACTTGGCGGCTGCGCTCGGCAGCGCCGCCGTGAAACGCGGCGAAAAGGGCATCCGGGGAGCGCGCGCATGCGCATCGGCGGCGACGCTGTCGCTCTCCTCCATGGGACGTCCTCCTCGGTGCAGGGCGGTTCCGATCCACCTCTTGCATACGTGTGCAACGTTAGCCTTGACGCCTCGCTCCGGTCAAGCCACTGATCGTTGCGATGACAGATTTGGGCAAGCGTCGCTGGGTCACGTCACTGGAGGTCGCACAGCTCGCCGGCGTGTCGCGCTCGGCGGTTTCGCGCTGCTTCACCCCTGGAGCCAGCATCGCGGAGGAGACGCGCTGGCGCGTGATGGAGGCGGCGGAGCAGCTTGGCTACCGCCCGAACGCCATCGCGCGCGGCTTGAACACGCAGCGCTCGGGCCTTATCGGCATCGTCGTCGCCGATGTCGGCAATCCCTTCTATGCGCGCCTGGTCGAGGCGCTGGCGATCGAGATCCAGGGCAGGGGCAAGGCACCGCTTGTCTTCGCGGCGAAGGAGGCGGGGGCGGCCGACGCGCTGCTGCCGGAGCTGCTATCCTTCCAGGTCGATGGCGTGCTCGTCACCAGCGCCACGCTCTCCCTGCGCGTCACCCGGCTCTATGACGCGGCGCGCACACCGATCGTGCTGCTCGACCGCATGGCCGAGGATGACGAGGATGTCGCCGGCGATATCAGCGCCGACAATGTCGCCGGTGCCGCGATGATCGCCGATCTCTTCGCCGAGACCGGCCGGCGCCGGCCCGCCTTCATCGCCGGCCTCGAGAATACCTCGACCAGCCGCGACCGCGCTACGGGCTTCATCGCCGGATTGTCCCGGCACGGGCTCGACCTCGTCGGCCGCGATGTCGGCCAATACGATTATGCTGGCGGGCAGGCGGCGGCGCGGCGGCTGCTCGGCGCAAGCGAGCGGCCGGACGCGATCTTCTGCGCCAATGACGAGATGGCGCTGGCCGTTCTCGACGTCGCGCGCAGCGAATTCGGTCTCAGCGTTCCGCAGGACCTGTCCGTGGCAGGGTTCGACAATGCCGCGCCGGGCGCGCTTGCCGCCTATAGCCTGACCACTGTCGACCAGGACATTGAACGCATGGCGCATGAAGCGGTGGGCATGCTCGAGCGCTGGCTCCAAACCGGACGCCAATCGAGCCCGCTTCGCCTGCCATGCCGGCTCGTGAGGCGCGCTACGACCCTTTAGGAATGGGCGGGAGAAGGCCGCCAACGCCGATCTGCCCGTCTATTCTTCACGATCGCAAACGTGCAAGCGCTAAGTGAACGCCGTGGGCAGAGCCCCGCGATCGGGCCGAAAATCATTGGTTGCGCATATAATATCCAATATATTATGAAAGGCGTAAGCGCGACCGGGGCAAAGTGAAGCCAGATTGGCGGTTGCGCCAAAGACAGGCGGTCTCACCAGGATCTCCCTCGCGACGATCCGCAGTCGCCCTAGGAAATGCGCCAATGAGCCTGCGTCTCGACATCAGTTCCCGCAAGCCGTTCGCACAAGGCGACCCCTTCGGGGCCGTGGGAGCCTACGAGGCAATCTCCGGCAAAGCTTTTTTCGCCATCGACCCCCTGGCGAACGAGAACGCGGCTGTCGTCGATCTCGCTCTTGCGCCAAGGGATGCTGATGGCCTGGTCTCGCTTTCCGCCGACTTCTTCATTCTGAAGCCGATCGACATAAATCGCAGCAATCGGCGGCTGTTCTTCGACTATGGCAATCGCGGCAACAAGCGGGCGCTGCAGTTCTTCAACGACGCGCCGGCCGCGAACCGTCCAACGACGCTGGATCATGCGGGCAACGGCTTCCTGATGCGGAGCGGATACACGATCGTCTGGCTCGGGTGGCAAGGTGACCTGCTCCCCGGAAGCGATCGGCTGCTGCTCGATGTGCCGACCGCGACCCAGAACGGGCAACCGATCGTCGGCACGATCCGAACCGAGTTCGTGGCGACGAAGCCGGGTACGCTATCGCTTCCACTCAGCAGCGTCGCGTCGACACGCAGCTATCCTCCGGTCTCGCGCGACACCACCAAGGCGCAGCTGACGCGTCGGCGTTACGCCGAGTCCAGGCGCGTACCGATCGAGGCTGACGCCTGGTCCTTCGCGCGGGTGGAGCATGGCAGCGGCGTCGAGCACGGTCCCGAGATCGCGATCGTTCCGTCGGATAGCCATCTCTATGTGGCAGGCGGTTTCGAACCGGGCTGGATCTACGAACTCATCTATGAGGCGCGCGATCCGCTCGTTCTCGGGCTCGGTCACGTGGCGGTTCGCGATTTTGTCGATTTTCTGCGCACCAGCCCGACCGACAGCGATGGAACCGCCAATCCGCTGCAGGAGCAGGGCGCGTATATCGAGAAGGCCTATGCCTGGGGCCGTTCGCAGACCGGTCGCTGCATCAGGGACTTCCTCTATCTCGGCTTCAACGACAACGGTCGCGGCGAGCCTGTCTTCGATGGTGTCCTCCCGCATGTCGCGGGAGCCGGCAAGAAGTGGCTGAACCATCGCTTCGCGAATGCGGTCGTGCTGTCAGGCTGTGAGTACGAGAACCATTTCACGGTCGTCGACAGGTTCCCCTTCGCCTACGCGTCCTCGATCGATCATTTGACGGGGCGAACGGACGCAATCCTCAAACGACCTGCAACCGACCCTCTCGTCATTCACACCGATACCTGTTCCGAATACTGGAATCGTCGCGGATCGCTTGTCGTCACAGACACTCAAGGAAACGATCTACCGCAGCCCGATATTGTCCGTGTCTACATGTGGGCGAGCTCGCAGCATTTCGCCGCGGTCGAGAACACGCCGCCGCAACGCGGCCTGAACGGGCTCGGCGAGTATCTCGACAACATCGTCTCGACCTCGATGTTCTTCCGCGCGACGCTGACATTGCTGGATGTTTGGGCGACGACCGGCAAGGCGCCGCCGCCGAGCCATCATCCGAGACGCGAGGACGCAACCCTCGTCAGCTATCAAGCCTGGAAGCAACAGTTCCCCGCCATTCCGGGCCGCGCCATCCCGAAGCAGGCCAGTCGTCTCCGGCTTCTCGATTTCGGGCCGGACATCGATCGTGGCGTGATCGGACATCACCCGCCCAGATTCGTCGGTGACAGGGAATATGCCGTGCTCGTTCCGGCCGTCGATCGGGACGGGATCGATCTGGCGGGCGTGAAGGCTCCGATGGTGCAGGCGCCGCTCGGGACCTATGTCGGCTGGAACCTTCGCCGGTCCGATCTCGGCCTCGGCGCCATGCTCGGCGTGACCGGCAGCTACCTCCCGTTCCCCGAGGATGAGGAGGAGCGCGAGCAGTCAGGCGACCCGCGCATCTCGATCATGGAACGCTATCCCTCGTCCGAAGCCTATCGGGAGGCGATCCGCCAGGCGGCCGAACGGCTCGCGGGCCAGGGCCTGATGCTGTGGGAAGATGTCGAACCCGCCGTGCGCGCCGCCGCCGATTGGGGGCGCCCGCGCCATGTCGTGCGGCTGCGAGCGCAAGGAGCCGGAACGAGTAGCCCTATCTAGCTGCCCGGGGATAGCGGCTTCAGGCGCTGCATGACCTCGTCCAAGGCCACGCGAATATGCTGTTCCATGAGCTTGCAGGCCTTTTTCGTATCCCCCTTGGCGTAGGCATCAACGATATTCCGGTGATCGACGAGTGCGCGCTGCCGCGCTTCCTGGACATTGATCTGCACGCGCAAGTACCGGTCGGCCGAATTATGGAGCGAGGTGAGGATCGCCATCATTCGCGGCCGTTTCGCCGGTTCGCACATCCTCACATGCAGCGCCCAGTTCAGGCTGCTCAGCTCTTCCGGGCCGGCATCGTTCTTGATCGCATTCTCATAGCGCGTCAGGACCTGCTGGACCGCCAGCACGTCCGCCGGCGTACGAAGTTTCATGGCTTCGTTGAGCATGAAGGGCTCGATTAGCGCGCGAGCCTCGAAAATCTCCTGCGCGTCGTCAGGCGACAGGATCGCGACCATCGCTCCGCGATGGGTATGGATCGTCACCAGGCCTTCCGCTTCGAGCTGGAGCAGGGCTTCGCGGACGGGAATGCGGCTGACCCCGAGCTCGGCAGCCAGAGCCTCCTGCCGAATGAGCTCTCCGCCCTTGTAGGAGCCGTCGATGATCTTCTGGCGGATGAAATCAGCCACATCGCTGGTGACCGTTCGACGTTTGAGCATCTGACGCGAATCTCCCGCTGGAGCGTGTGTCTCGTACGAAGATATCCAAAATAAACCGTTTGCGGTGCCGCTCCGCCTGTTTTTCCACGTGTCTCGCCGCGGCGATCGATCCCCCGCGCATGCTGCGACCGCCTTCGCCGTCCAGGCGATGACCCAAACCCGGCCGCCTCATGCCTGCGCCTGCGTTCGCAGCATCTTGCTCAACAATCGCGCAGCCACGACCGCCGCAGCCGCAAACGAACCTTGACAGAGATTGCTATACAATATCCATTCATACGGATGCATCTCGTTTGACAAGGCGGTCTCCCGATCGGCGGGACAGCTGCCGCGAACGACAGCTCACGGGAGGCGTGAAGGCATGGATCGTCGTCAATTTCTGTCCGGCTCGGCCGGGCTCGTAGCAGCCAACAGCTTGTCGGGACCGATCGGCTCGGCCCTGGCTCAACCGAAGGCGTCGCAGATCGTCGTGATGACCTGGGGCGGACAATGGGGCGATGCGCTCAAGGCGAGCAGCGACGTCATCTTCGAGCAGGAGACCGGCGTGAAGGTCGTGCAGGATCGCGGCTCGACGCCCGACCAGCGCATCACCAAGGTCAAGCTCAGCGTCAACAACCAGCAATACGACATCATCCAGCTCGTCGACCTGATGGCGCAGCTCGGCCTCGAACAGGGCGCCTTGCAGCCGCTCAACCTCGACTCGCCGCGCCTGCCCAACCTGAGGAAGGTGCCGAAGCGCTTCTTCACCGGAAGCTGGGTCGCGCTGAACTATTCACCGCTCGGCATCGTCTACAACACCAAGCTGAAGAACCCGCCGAAATCCTTCGCCGATCTGTGGAAGCCCGAGTTCAAGGGCCGGATCGCGCTGCCCGAGATCTCGCATTCCATCGGCTCCTACATCATCCCGATCGGCGCCATGGCCGCCGGCAAGAGCCCGAGCGACGAGAAGGCCGGCTTCGAGATGCTGAAGAAGATGGTCGACCAGCAACCCATGTTCATCAAGGACACGGACTCGATCATGAACTCGTTGCGCAACGAGGATGCGCTGGTGGGCCTGCTGTACAAGGCGCAGACCTATACGCTGCAGGGCTGGGGCGGAACGGTCGACTGGGTCTGGCCGAGCGAGGGCGCCATCGCCTATGCCAGCGGTGCCGGCATCGCCAAGGGCACCAAGAATCTCGAACTGGCCGAGACCTATCTGAACACCCTGCTCGATCCGCGCTTCCAGAAGGTCATCGCCGAACGCTTCAACTATGCCGGCAGCAACCCGGATACCGAGGCCGTCCTGACGCCGGAATTGCAGAAACGCGTTCACATGAGCGAGGACGACTTCAAGCGGCTCGTCGAGCTCGACCCGGTCATGATGATGACCAAGCGGGCCGAGTGGACCGATCGCTGGAACCGGGCCGTCTCCGGCGGCTGATCAGCACACCATCCAGTCCTGTGGCGCTCGGCGCCGGCATCCGTGGAGGGTGCCGGCAGCGCCTTGTCGTTGCCGTTTCCAGCAGAGCCGCGAAAGACCAATGATCAACCAGTCAAACCGGCCGGACGTCCGTTTCGAGAATGTCCGCAAGACCTATGGCAAGGCCACGGCAGTTCGAGACCTGTCGCTCAGCATTCCGCAGGGCAGCTTCTTTTCTCTGCTCGGCCCCTCCGGCTGCGGGAAGACGACGACGCTGAGGCTCATCGCCGGCTTCGAGGTTCCGGATTCCGGTGACGTCTTCATTCGCGACCAGCGCGTGACGGATGTCGCGCCGTACAAGCGCGATTTCGCCATGGTGTTCCAGAATTTCGCGCTGTTCCCGCATCTCAATGTCGCGGAGAACGTCGCTTTCGGGCTGCGCATGAGCGGGGTGCCCAAGGCCGAGCGCGCCGCTGCGGTCGCCGCCGCGCTCGACCTGGTCAAGCTCGGCAACTTTGCCGACCGCTATCCGAAGCAGCTCTCGGGCGGCCAGCAGCAGCGCGTGGCCATTGCCCGCGCCATCGTCATGAAACCGGCCGTGCTCCTGCTCGACGAGCCGCTCGGCGCGCTCGACAAGAATTTGCGCGAGTCCATGCAGGTCGAACTGCGCTCGCTGCAGCGCAAGCTCGGCATCACCACGGTCTTCGTCACCCATGACCAGGAAGAAGCGCTGACGATGTCCGACCAGATCGCCGTGATGCGCGACGGCGTGGTCGAGCAGCTCGGGGCGCCGCGCGAGATCTACGAGCGGCCCGCCACCGAATTCGTGGCGACCTTCCTTGGCGCCAGCAATCTGATCGATGTCGTGGCGGTCGCGGCCGAGGCGGACCAGACGCTGGTCGAGGCGCCGTGCGGGCGCTTCACGATCCCCGGACGCCATGGGCCGGGAACGAGGTTGCGGGTCTCGATCCGGCCGGAGCGCGTCGCGCTGGCGAAGGCCGAGGCGAACGCCGCGATCCCGGCGACGGTCCGCGACGTCGTCTATCGCGGCATGACCGCCCATATCACGTTGGACGCGAACGGCTTGCCGCTGATGGCTTTCGTGCAGAATTCCGCCGAGGCCGCCATCGACTGGCAGCCGGGCGAGGCCGCGTCGATCGCGTTTCCGACGGGGAGCCTCGGCGTCCTCGCGCAAGGACAGGCGTGATGACGAAGCTCGTGATGACACGCAGGCTCGCATCCTTCGCGCTGCTTGCCCCGCCTCTGTTCGTATCGATCATCTTCTTCATCGTGCCGCTGGGATTGCTGTTCTGGGTCAGCATCCACGGTTCATCCAGCAGTGAGCTCTACAGCGATCAGATCACGGCGGAGAACTATATCGCGATCATCAGTGACAGCTTCTATCTGACGATCGTGCAACGCACCCTCGGTGCCGGCGCGACCATCCTGGCCCTCTGCCTCGTCTTCGGCTACGCGACCGCCTATGTGCTCGCGCCCCTGAGCCCGCGCGCACGCCTGTGGCTGCTGCTTCTGCTGTCCCTGCCGCTGCTCGTCAGCAATGTCGTGCGCGCCTATGGCTGGCTCACGCTGCTCGGGCGGCAGGGCCTGGTCAATGTCGTGCTGCAGAAGGCCGGGGCGATCGACGCGCCGCTGGTCATGCTCAACACCTTCCAGGCCGTGGCCTTCGCGCTGATGACGATCATGCTGCCCTATATGGTCATCTCGATCTGCAACGCGTTGGCGACGATCGATTCCTATTATCGGGAAGCCGCCCAGTCGCTCCGGGCCAATCCCTTCCAGACCTTCGTCCACGTCACCTGGCCGCTGTCGAGCCCGGGCGTGGCGTCGGGAATGCTTCTGGTCTTCCTGATGTCGCTCAGCGCCTATGTCGCGATCGTGCTGCTCGGCGGCCCCCGCATGAAACTCCTGGTCAGCCTGATCTTCGACAGCGCCGCGACCTTCCGCTGGCCGCTGGCCGCCGCGATGTCCTTCGTGCTGCTCGCCATCGCGCTCGTCGTCTGCGCGCTCATCCTGATGGTGCTGCGGCCGCAGCGCGTCCAGGGCAGGGGATAACGTCATGCATCGTCTTCTCGTCGCCATGACGGTCTTCACCTATCTCTTCATCCTGCTGCCGATCCTCGTCGTCGTCGTTTCCGCCTTCTCGCCGACGGAGTTCTTCGTCTTCCCGCCGCCTGGCCTGTCGCTGCGCTGGTTCGCGACGTTCTTCGGCACGGAGAGCATGCGCAACGCGTTCACGCTCAGCATCCAACTCGCCATCGTCTCCAGCATCCTGGCGACATTGGTCGGCACGATGGGCGGCCTCTACATCGCACGACGGCGCGGCCTGGCGGCGAGCATCCTGCAAGGCATCTTTCTCGCGCCGCTCGTCTTTCCGGCGATCGTGCTCGGCCTGTCCTTGCTGCTGTTCTTCAAGCTGCTCGGCGGCATGCCGGCCTTCACCGGCCTGGTCATCGCGCATTGCGTGCTCGGCATGCCCTTCGTCGTCCGGTCGGTGGCCGCCAGCGTCCTTGCGGTCGACCCGGTGCTCGAGGAAGCGGCGCAGAGCCTGCGAGCGGGCCCGCTCCGGGGATTCGCACTCGTGACGCTGCCATTGATCTGGCCCGGCATCCTGGCAGGCGGCATCTTTGCCTTCATCCTCTCCTTCGGCGAGCTGAACGCGGCGCTGTTCCTGACCGGCCCCGGCATCAGCACCTTGCCCATCGAGATCTTCGACTACCTGCAATTCTCGGTCGGCCAGCTCGTCATCGCCGCCGCCTCGGCCCTGCAGATCGGTCTCATCCTGATTGTGGTGTTCGGGCTGGAGCGTCTCGTGGGCCTCGCCCGCGTGGTACGGTCCTGAGCGCCCAAGGGCGCTATGGACAAGCGATTGAATGCAGGATATTGGATCCAATACGCAGATCAAGGAGCGCTAACATGACCATCTGGACCGGTGTCTTCCCGGCGGTGACGACCAAGCTGAACGAGGATGGCAGCCTCGATCTCGACGCCTGCCAGAAGTCGGTCGACCGGCTGATCAAGAACGGTGTTTCCGGCGTCATCGTCCTGCCGATGCTCGGCGAGAACGCGTCGCTCTCGATCGGCGAGCGCGAGTCCGTCATTCGCGCCGGCGTCGAGGCCGCTGCCGGGCGCGTCCCGGTGCTCTCCGGCATCTGCGAAACCACCGTCGAGACGGTCAAGGCGAATGCCCGCAAATACGAGAGCTTCGGCGCCCAGGGCCTGATGGCGTTCCCGAGCCTCGGCTACAAGACCGATCCGCGCGAGACCGTGCACTGGTACAAGCAGCTGGCCAGCGCCTCGGCACTGCCGATCATGATCTACAACAACCCGATCGCCTATGGCGTCGACGTGACGCCAGAGATGCTCCTCCAGCTCGCGGACACCAGGGAAATCGTCTGCATCAAGGAAGAGACCGGCGATATCCGGCGCGTCACGGATACCTATATCGCCTGCGGAGACCGCTTCAGCGTGTTCTGCGGTGTCGACGATCTCATCGTCGAAAGCGCCGCGCTCGGCGTCACCGGCTGGGTCTCCGGCATGACCAACGCCTGGCCGGCCGAATGCGTGCAGCTGTTCAATCTCTGCCGGGCCAACAAATACGCGGAAGCGCGCGAGCTTTATCGCATCCTGACGCCGTCCTTCCATCTCGATACCCATGTCAAGCTGGTGCAGTACATCAAGCTCGCCGAGCACCTCGTCTATGGCGCTCCGGAATGGACGCGCGCACCGCGCCTCCCGCTCGTCGGCGAGGAGCGCAAGCACGTCATCGATACGGTGCAGGCCGCAATCGATGCCCTGAAGGCGCGCGCGAAGCTCGCGGCGTGACGCAGGTGGCCGGCCGGGATTCCGGCGGGCCGCGGTTAGGCAAATGTTGCGAGGCTCGCTGATGGCAAGCCTCGCAGCCTGTCATTCGGAGCGAGCATGAGATTACAGCAGGTCGTCACCGTCGTCGGCGCTCACGCCGAAGGGGAGGTTGGGCGGGTCATCACCGGCGGCGTGATCGCGCCGCGCGCGAACTCGATGTTCGAGCGCCAGGTCGCGATCCAGCGCGACCAGGACTGGCTCAGGACCATGCTGCTGTCTGATCCACGCGGCAGCGTGAACGCCGCGGTCAATCTGGTGACACCGCCGGTCGCTGCCGAAGCCGATTTCGGCATGATCGTGATCGAGTCGGATTACTACCCGCCGATGTCGGGCTCGAACCTGATCTGCACCGTGACCGCCGTCCTCGAGACGGGCATGATTGGGATGCGCGATGGCGTCGTGAAGCTGTGCGTGGATACCCCTGCCGGGCTTGTCCAGGTCGAGGCCGAATGTGACGGCGGCAAGTGCCGCCGCGTGTCCTTCCAGAACGTGCCGGCCTTCGTGATGCATCGCGACAAGAGCGTGGATGTCCCCGGGCTCGGGCGCATCCAGGTCGATGTGAGCTATGGCGGCATGATCTATGTCATCGTCTCCGCCGACAGCCTCGGATTCCGGCTGGAGCGGAACGACGCGCGCGCGCTGGTGGAACTCGGGGAGCGGATCAAGCTGGCGGCGGCGGAGCAGCTCCCCTCCGTCCACCCCGAGAATCCCGGCATTCATACCATCAACCAGACCTTGTTCGCCGGCCCGCTCCACGAGAGGGACGGGATCAAGAGCGCCAGGAATGCCGTGATCGTCTCCCCGGGCCGTGTCGACCGCAGCCCCTGCGGCACCGGCAGCTCGGCGCGCATGGCCTTGATGCATGCCCGCGGCGAATTGGAGGTCGGCGAGGCATTCAACCATTATTCGCTGCTCGATACGGTCTTCGGATGCAGGATCGAGGGGACCGCGACAGTCGGGGGGGGCCCGGCCGTGATGACGCGCGTCGCGGGGCGAGCCTGGCTGACTGGGGTTTCCTGTTACGGCACGGACCCCGAAGATCCGTTCCCCGAGGGCTATCGCCTGAACGACACATGGATGTCGTGCTGATCGAATGGGCGCAGGGAATGCAGATCATGAGACTTGGGTTTATCGGCACCGGGGCCATCGCGGCCGCCATCATCGAAGGGCTATGTGCTGTGGATCGCGACCATGCGATCACCCTGTCCCCACGCAATGCCGATGTCGCGGCTGATCTGGCTGCGCGCTTCTCGAATGTGCGCGTTGCGGCGACAAATCAGGCCGTGCTGGATGCGAGCGATGTCGTGTTCCTCGCGGTTCGGCCACAGATCGCGGATGGCGTCCTGCGCGCGCTGCGGTTCCGGCCGGATCACCACGCGATCAGCCTGATCGCCGCGGTCTCCCTGGACTACCTCAAGGAGGTCACGGCTCCAGCGTCGACCGTCACCAGGGCGGTGCCGATCCCCACAGTCGCGCAACGGCAGGGGCCGACCGCTTTCTTCCCGCCACACCCGACCGTGAAAGCGCTGTTCGAGCCGCTGGGCACGGCGATTGAACTGGATAACGAGAGCGAGTTCCACGCCTTTACGGCCGGGACGGCGATGATGGCGAGCTATTTCCAGTTCGCCGAGGCGATTTCCTCATGGATGGTTGCCAATGGCGTCGCACATGAAAAGGCCCAGCCCTATGTCGGTCAGATGCTGGTCGGGCTGGGCGGCAATCTCGGCGCGGCAGCGGGGCGGGAATTCGCCGCGCTCGCCGCGGAGTATCAGACGCGCGGCGGCCTGAACGAGCAGGTCCTGAATTTTCTGAGCGCCCAGGGCGTCTTCTCGAATGTCTCGCTCGCCCTTGATGCCATCAAGGAAAGGCTGATCAGGGCTCAGGCCTAGCCCTCGGCCAACTCCGGCACTTAACCGGGGACGTCGAGCGCTCGTCCAAGACCTCATGGAAGGTCTGGAGGTTCGCAAGGCGACCCCTGCCTTTCACCGCACGGCCAGCAAACGGTGTGATCGAGCGCCCTCACGCCCGGCTGTCGAGGCTGCACGCCTGCTTTCGCGACCCAAAATCCCCGCATCTGACTTGGAAGGATCAAGAGATGTCCATCGCACGTATCCAGCCCAATGGCCGCCTGTCCCAGGCAGTCGCCCATGCCCAGACTGTCTACCTCACCGGGCAGGTTGGCGTCGAAGACCAGAGCATCGAGGAGCAGACCCGCTCCGTGCTGGCTTCAATCGACCGGCTGCTGGCTGCTGCGGGGACCGACAAGTCGCGGATTCTCCAGGCGATTGTCTGGCTGGCCGACAGGCGGGATTTCGCCGGCATGAATGCGGTTTGGGACAAGTGGGTCGATCCCACCAATCCGCCGGCACGCTCGACCGGCCAGATGGCTCTGCTCGAGCCCGGCCTGAAGGTCGAGATCACGATCGTCGCCGCGACCTCCTAGAGCATTTCCGCGTTTCTTCGAATCGCGAAAAATCTCTATCTACTTGTTTTGACGCATTTTCTTCACGCGAACCGGTATCCACTTCGCTCGAAAATGCTCTAAACCCGTTCCAGCGATCCGCTGACGTCTTCACGCTGCCGGCGCTCCTCAAGCGCCGGCAGCGCAACTGTGTGACGAGTGAGGGCAGAGCTCAACGACATCCGGCGCCAGGCGCGCAAGTCGTTTGCTCCCCCAAGTATCGAATGATTTCGCGCGCGCAGTGGTCGTCCGCGCAGCCAGCCATCGAGTTCGGCGACGGCGCCGATCAGGACCGCTTGCGCGGGTTCAGGACGTCGCGGAGCTGGTCGCCGATGAGGTTGATCGAGACGACTGTCGCGAGCAGGGCCAGCCCCGGATAGAAGCTGATCCAGAACTTCCCCGAGAGCATGTACTGGTAGCCGTTGGCGATGAGCAGGCCGAGGCTCGGTTCGGTGACCGGCACGCCCAGGCCAAGGAAGGACAAGGTCGCCTCGAGTGCGATCGCACGCCCGACCTGGATCGTGACGATGACCATGAGCGGCGGCATGCAGTTCGGCAGCAGATGACCGAACAGGATGCGCAGGGGCGAGGCGCCATGGCAGATGGCGGCTTCGATATATTCCTTGCGCCGCTCCCGGAGCGCGCTCGCCCGCGCGGTTCGCGCATAGGTCGCCCATTCGACGATCACCAGGGCCAGGATGACATTGAAGACGCCCTTGCCGAGGAAGGACAGGATCATCAGCGCGACGAGAATCGTGGGAAAGGACAGCTGCAGGTCGACGAGGCGCATCAGCGCGCTCTCGATGCGGCCCCCGGCATAGGCCGCGAACAGTCCCAGCGTCGTGCCGATCGCGGCGGCGACCAGGGCCGAACAGACGCCGACAAGCAACGATATCCGCAGGCCGTAGAGGATGCCCGACAGCATGTCGCGCCCCTGGTCGTCGGTGCCGAGCCAGTAGACCATGCCCGTCGCCGAGCGGGAGCCGGGCGGCAGGCGGCCATCCATGATGTCCAGCTGCATCAGGTCGTAGGGGTTCTGCGGCGCCAGCAGAGGCGCGAAAAGCGCGGCCAGCGCGATGACAGTGAAGAGAACGAGCCCGAGCATGGCCAGCCGCGACTGGCTGAAGGCGCGCGCGAAGCGACGAAGCGGCGTCTGGACGAGAACCGCTTCGACCTGGCCCTGTGAAACATGCGTGTTCATCGATGAGGCTCATCCAGAGAAGGCGAATACGGCGGGGCCGGCGGTGTCCCGGCAAGTGCCGGACGTCAGTTCTCGAGGCGTATTCGGGGGTCGAGCGATGCGTAGATCAGATCGACGACGAGGTTGATGACGATGAAGAGCACGACGATCACCAGCAGGTAGGCGACGATCATCGGCCGATCGAGCAGGTGGATGCTGTCGATGATCAGCTTGCCCATGCCGGGCCAAGCGAAGATCGTCTCGGTCACGACCGAGAAGGCGATGACGGAGCCGAACTCCAGTCCGACGACCGTGGCGACCGGGATCAGCGTATTCCTGAGCACATGGGTGCGGATGACGGCGCCTTCGGAGAGGCCCTTGGCGAAAGCGGTGCGGACATAATCCTGTGGCATGACCTCTCCCGTCTCGGCCCGCGCCAGGCGCATCACGAGCGAGATCTTGAACAGGGCGAGATTGAGCGCGGGCAGCACGAGATGCCTCAGGCCGTCGGCGGTCAGGAACGACCAGTGCATCCCGAGGAATTCGCGGGTTTCACCGCGGCCGCCGGTTGGCAGCCAGCCGAGCTGGACCGAGAAGAGCATGATCAGCAGCAGGCCGACCCAGAAGCTCGGAAGCGAGAAGCCGAGGATCGAGATCGCCATGACGGCCCGGGCGCCGGGGGCATTGGGGCGCAGGCCGGCATAGAGGCCGAGCGGAATGCCGACGAGCACGGCGAAGACCATCGCGACCAGCGCCAGCTCGAGCGTCGCAGGCATGCGCTGCAGGATGACCTTGAGTGCCGGCTCGCCGAACACGAAGCTCTTGCCAAAATCGCCGTGCAGCACGCCCCACAGGAACGAGGCGTATTGCTCCCACAGGGGCTTATCCAGGCCAAGCTGCGCGATCACCCGCGCGCGCTCGATCTGGTCGGCATCCGGCGGGATCAGGATATCCGCCGGATTGCCGATGACATTGACGCCGATGAAGACGATCACCGTCATCGCCAGCATGACGAAGATCGCTTGCACGACGCGGCGGGCCAGCCAGCCAATCATGGTCGCATCATCCTATCGCAGCCCGGCAGCGATGGCGGCTCGCAGGAGCGAGCCCGACGGTCGCTACGGGGGGCCCGGCTCAACGGTCCTCACCGCCGCGAGAGCGGCGCTGCTTCAGGACGCCGGCCAGGAAGTCCTGAACGCGTCCGAGCACCCGAAGCCGCTCATGGGCGATGCCGGGAACGAGCTCGAACCGCACCGAAACGCCGGCGCTCTCGAACGAGGCCTTCAACGCCTTCAACCGTTCCGGACGCGTGCCGCCGGCATCGTTCGCACCTTCCATCCATGTCGCGCTTCCCGGCTGGTGGATGATCTCCCAGGTCTCGATATCCTGCTCGCCCACGAGCATCTGCACCGGGACTTTCGCGAGGGCGGCGGGATCGAAATCGATGCCGAAGCGCTCCTTCATGTCCTTGATGCCGACCCACCAGTTGCGGCTGGGATCGAGCAGCGTCACGGAACCGGGGGCCCCGATCGATGCGGCCCAGAGCCTGTCGGGGTGCATGATGGTGAAGCGGTGCGTGAAATGCCCGCCCCCGGAAAAGCCGAACATGGCGAATTTCGACCAGTCCTGCCCGTATTTCCCGGCGAGTTCCGCGACGATCGAGAGCAGGACCTCGTCATAACGTATATCGCCCTCCTGCATGTACTTGTAGCCGTGGCGCGCGCCGTCGCCCCGGATGCCGATGGGAAAAATCGGGCAGAGGATGACGCAGTTGTTCCAGTGACCGAAGGACGCGAACGCATCCCGATATTCCAGGAACGATGTGCGCGAACTGCCGTGGACGGCGACGAGCAGATCGGTCTGCTCGCCCCGAGCGACCGAAGGCGGAACGTAAAGGCAGTAATGGATGCGTGGATCGGCCTTGGCGGCGAACATCGCCGTCGGGCCCATGTCGTATTGCGCGCGGGCCTTGGTCTCGAAGTCGTTCATAGAGTCGCCTATAGGTCGGATTATTCGTTTGAGCTCAGTGAGATAGGCTCGATCAGGCCTTCGTCACGCCCATCGCCAGCGTGTATTGATCGGCCCGGGTGGCGTATTCGATGCCTTTTTGCGCGGCGAGGATGAGCCCCTCGAAATGCAGCGGCAGGATCGCGCGATCGTCGAAAACGATCTCGCTCGCCTGCGCCAGGAGCCCGTTGCGGGCGTTGTCATCGAGCAGAGGAAGCGCCTGCTTGAGCTTGGCATCGAGCGCGGGATTGGAATAGCGGCCGAAATTGACCGGACCCATGCCGGTCTTGGCGTCGAACGTCGCATTGATCGCGACGATGGGATTCGACGTCTCTCCCGTATTCACGCCAAAGGAGCCCAGGAAGAAGCTGAATTCGTTGTTGTTGCATTTCGGGAAATAGACCGACCACGGCAGCAGCTCGACCTTCGTCTCGATGCCCGCCCGCGTCAGCATCTGCGCGATGGCCTGCATGATTTTGCTGTCGTTGATGTAGCGGTCGTTGGACCCGTGAATGGTCAGCTTGAAGCCTTGCGGATAGCCGGCCTCGGCCAGCAGCGCCTTCGCCTTGGCCAGGTCGAAGGGCGTCGGCTTGAGCTTGTCCGAGGTGCCGGGCGCGCCGGTCGGGAGATATTGAGCCGCCACGGTCGCCTGCTGCTCCATGACCCGGTCGACGATCGCCTGGCGATTGATGGCGTAATCGAAAGCCTGACGGACTTTTGGATCCTTGAAGGGATTGCGAGCCAGCGGCTTGCCGGAAGCGTCGGTCGCAAACGGCGTCACGTCGCGGCCGAAATCGAAGCCCATGAAAACGACGCGGCTGGAGACGCCGGTGATCACGTGGAGCTTGCTGTCGGCCTTGATCCGGTCGAGCATCTCGGCCGGCACGTTCTCGACGATATCGAACTCGCCTGCGAGCAAACCCGCGATGCGCGTGCCGCTGTTGCTGGCGATGCGCAGGATCACCTCGTCCCAGGCCGGCTTCGCGCCCCAATGGGCGTCGTTGCGAGCGAGCAGCGTATGGCTGCCCGGCACATATTCCTTGAGCAGGAAGGGCCCGGTGCCGATCGCGGCCCTGCCGGCGTCGAAATCGCCGCTGGGCGCATCCTTGAAGCGCGCGGAGATGATACGGACGCGGCTGAGCGAATTCAGCAGCAGCGGATCAGGTGTCCGCGTCTCGATCACGATCGTGTTCGGCGCGCCCCCCGGCGTCACGGCCTTCACGTTGCGGGTATAGGCCCGGAAAGAGGAACTGCTCGGCAGGTTTGTGGCGCGCTCGATCGAAACCTTGACGTCCTCGAAGCCGAAAGCCGTTCCGTCGGAGAATTTCACACCGTCGCGCAGCGTGAATTCCCAATGCGTATCGTCGAGAGTCCGCCAGGAACTGGCTAGTCCCGGCTTCGACTGTGAGGTCTCGTTGTTGATGACGAGGGAATCGAAGATATGCGTGGCAAGGGCGTTGTTCGGCCCGTTATTCTGGAGATGAGGGTCCAGGGTCGTCGCAGGCGCGGCCACGCCGATCCGCAGGCGCCGCCCGCTCTGCGCCGAAGCCGCGCCGATGAAGGGCACTGAGGCCAGACCAGCCAATGTCATCGTCAGTACATGTCGACGTGTGAATGCGATATCGCTCATTGTCCCCTCGGCTGTTTTCAGGCGCGAGTATCGCGAACAATAGTGTTCGCCATCTCCTGGCGTCTGTTTGCTGCGGGGTATCGATGATCTCCGCAGATGCCGCTTCAATGCGTCATCCGCTACTGTTGTCGCCGCGACCTTTATGCGTCAAATTCATAATATTTTTAAAGTCATGCGGAAAATGTATGATCGTGATCTCGCGCCGAGGCTGCGATTTCTTCGACTATTTTTCCGGCTTGCCGTGGCCGCCAATCCTCTCAAGGGTCGCTTCGACCTCGGCGATGCACCCCATCAAAGCGCGCGTAATTGCAGAGGCCGGCTGCCAGGCCGGTAGGACGAAGGCATAGCCCAGCGCCATCGCGGGCTCCGCCGGTTTCAAGACGACCCGTTCGCTCTTGAGCGCGAAGGCGGCGAAAGGGTCGACAAAGGCAATGCCGATGCCTTCGGAGACCAGCTTGCCGGCAAACCCGCTCAGGGCTGTTTCCACGCGAATATTCGGGATGATGCCCGCATCCGCGAAGACGTGGTCGAGATGATCGCGAAGATAGGTTCCGCGCCTCGTCACGACCAATGGCTCCTCCGCCAGCTCCGCGAGCTTGATGATCGGTTGCGACGCCAGGCGATGGCCGGCGGGCAGCATGATGACGGCCTCACGGAAGGCGAAAGGCTCCGTGGTGATCGCGACGTGGTGTATCGGGAGGGACGACACGCAGAGATCGAAATGATGTTGACCCATGCGGGCTTCGATCTCGATTTTCGAGCGTATCTCGATCGAGAACGTCGCCTTGTCGTTGCGCGATGTCAGGAGGCGCAGCGCGGGCGAGACGAGGCCATCGGCAAGCGGTTGGGCCGTTACGATCCTGACATGGTCGGACTGCTGATTGCGGATTCGATGGGCGGCGGCCTTGACCTCCTCGTGGCCGCGCAGCAGGCGCTCGGACTCGACATTGAAGATGCGCGCCTCGCTCGTCGCGATCAGGCGCTGGTTCTGCCGGATGAAGAGCGGGAAGCCGCACTCCGCCTCGAGATTTGCGATCAGGCGGCTGACTTGCGGCTGGGTGAGGCGCAGTTGCGCCGCCGCGCCAGTCACCGTGCCGGTTTGCAGAATAGCCCGAAAAGCTTCGAGTTCCCTCAGCTTCATGGCCATCGAGTATTGAATTTACGGATGGTCGGTCAAGGCGATTGGGGAATCTGATGGCGACTTCCGCGCAACGGCCGCGCGGGAAGGCTGGGTCCGCACGGATCATCGCAAGTTGCTGCTGAGCCTAAGCGGATGCCCCGCTTCCGTCAGGGCTGGTCGGTGCCTGAGGCAGCCATGTCTCCACCGCGCTCCGACCTGTCTCGGTCAGGGCGTAGACGCCGCGTTCGGAGCGCTCGAACCAGCCATAGACATTCCGGTGCAGGATCTTCTGGGCATCGGGAAAGGCTTGCTTGAGATCTCGCGGTCGTTGCGGCGCTGTCGTCATCGCCGCCGCGCAGGCAAGCGCCTGCTGGCGATATGCCGTCATGATCGGCTTGCGCGTGCTTCCGCCAGCGGCGGGGTCACCCTGGCGGCGCTTGTGCTCCTCGACCAATCTCGAGCGACGGCGAGGGTCTTTCCGTGGCGTGGGCGCAGTCGGGGACACAAGGATATCGACGCGGCCGGAATTGGACACACCGAGCAACCCAAAGCCGAGGCGCCGACAGAGATTGCGGTATCTCGGATCGCTTTCGCGGCCCTTGCCCCTGGCGGAGAGTTGCGCCGCGAGCCAGATCTCGTCGCCGAGACTCATCCGGTCCACGCCCTGCAGAATGAGCTCGAGATTGAAGCTCAGCTTCAATTCGCCGATCACCACCACGGCCGGGTCGTCGTCGCGAAGGCCGACAAGGTCGCAGCGTCCGATTTCTCCCTTCACGGAATAGCCCAGCCCCTCGAGGAAGCGCTTGACCGGTGCATAAAGAGACGTTTCCAAACCCGACCTCCGGACGACAGACGGTCAACATGCCCGATAGTCGTTTCGGAGAGGCAAACGCCGCTAGATCGCCGCGCGTCCTTTCGGACGCGAAGTGGCGATCTATCCCTTTGATCTGGCATCGGACTTACCCAAAAAGTGGATTCCACTTTTCGGTCCGATGCTCTAGAGCATCTCCGCGCTTCCCCGAAGCGCGAAAATTCTCTAGCCCCTTGTTTTAGCGCATTTTCTTCAGGCGAACCGGTCTCCACTTCGCTCGAAAATGCTTTGGTGCGAGATTGTCGGGCGGCAGCGTCTCGTTCGTGATCGGTGTTCAGGCGACCTTGGCGGCCGTCGCGTTCTCGAGCTTGAACAGCATGGCGTCGAGATCCGTCCAGAGGTCGTCGGGATCCTCGAGGCCGATGCTGATGCGCAGAATCGTGCCCTGGTGGGTCCAGGGATTGACCGTGCGGTCGCCCTTCACCGCCATCGGCGCGATCAGGCTGCGGGTGCCGCCCCAGGAAGCGCCGATGGCGAAGACCTTCAGCGCCGTCAGAGCGGCGTCGAGATTCGCCTCGGCGCCGGGCTTCAGCACGATGCTTAACACGCCCGAGGAGCGCTTGATGTCGCGTGCCCAGAATTCATGGCCGGGGCAGGAGGGGAGGGCCGGATGCAGCACGAGATCCACTGCCGGCGAGCGGGTCAGCCGTCTGGCGAAATCCTCCGAGACCTTGCCCATATGGGCGACGCGGATGCCCATCGTCTCGATGCCCCGCAGGGCAAGCGCGCATTCGTCGGGCGAGACGCCGACGCCCATTGCCCGGATCGTCTCCTTCATCGTCTGACGCAGGGCGATATCCTTGACCGTGATCGAGCCGAGCAGCAGGTCGGAATGGCCGCCGACATATTTGGTCAGCGCCTCGCAGGCGAAATCGGCGCCATGGGCCAGTGGCTTGAACAGCAGCGGCGTCGCCCAGGTGTTGTCGCAGCCGACCAGCGCACCCTTGGCCTTGGCCGCCTTGACGATGGCCGGCACGTCCTGGACCTCCATCGTGCCGGAGCCCGGCGACTCGACCCAGACGAGCTTGGTCCGTTCGTCGATCAGCGCGCCGATACCCGCGCCGATCAGCGGGTCGTAGACGCCATAATCGATGCCGCGCGGCTTCAAGTACTCTTCGCAGAAGCTGCGCACGGGCGGATAGACATGGTCCGGGATCAGGACGCGGTCGCCCGGCAGCAGGAAGGACAGCATGACCACGGTCACCGCCGCCTGGCCGGAGGGCACGAGCACGGTGCGGACGCCGCCATGCAGTTCGCTGAGCTGGGCTTCGAGCGTGCGTGTCGTCGGTGTGCCGTGCAGCCCGTAGGTATAGCCGTCGAAGCCGCGGTACTTACGCTGCGAGAAGGTCTCGGCGTCTGGATAGACGATGGTCGAGGCGCGGTGGGTGGCGACCGCGAGACTGGCATAGCCCTCGGTGTTGACGGCTGGATGATGGACGCAGCGGGTGAGGTCGTGCATGTCAAATCCCTTTCGTGGGACGAGGCGTAAGCTGTTCTGAGACAGGGACAATCAGGCGGTCGGCATGAGATGATGCCGCCACGTTATGGTTCAGGTGGCCGGTCGGTCGGCGAGCGCGAGGCGCGCGACCTGGCTCATCCAGTCGATGGCGACCGGAAGGATCTCGTCGTTGAAATCGTAGCGGGCGTTGTGCAGTTCGCCCTCGTCGACGGCAGGGCCGTTGCCGATCCAGACATAGGCGCCGGGGCGCTCCTTGATCAGGAACGAGAAATCGTCGCCGGTCGTGCTGGGGCGCAGGTCGCGTCGAACCTTCGCGCCGATCGCCTGTCCCGCTGCGACCGAGAGCTCGGCCTCGGCAGCGGAATTGATGATGGCGCGGCCGGTCGAGAGGATCTCGACATCGGCGCGCATGCCATAGGCCTCGCAAATGCCGGCGATGATGCTTTCCATGCGCTTGATCACCGCCTCGCGCACCTCCTGCCGGTATGTGCGCAGGGTGCCGAGCAGGGTCACGCTTTCCGGGATCTGATTGCTGACGACGCCGCCATTGATCTGGCCGATCGAGAGCACGACCGCATCGACCGGATCGACATTGCGCGAGACGATGGTCTGCAGGGCGACGATGAGATGGCCGGCGGCGACGATCGGGTCGCGCGTCAGGTGCGGGATCGCGGCATGGCCGGCGAGCCCGTGCAAGGTCACGCTCCAGCGCCCGCCGGCCGCCATCACCGGCCCATTGTGGACCGCGACCGTGCCGGTCTCCAGACCCGGCCAATTATGGAAGGCGAAGACGCGCTCCATCGGGAAGCGCTCGAACAGCCCGTCGGCGATCATCGCCTTGGCGCCGACGCCGTTCTCCTCGGCCGGCTGGAAGATGAACTGAATCTGGCCCTTCCAGCTCTCGTCGCGGGCGAGCGCCGCGGCCGCGCCGAGCAGCGAGACCGTGTGCCCGTCATGCCCGCAGGCATGCATCACGCCCGGCGTCTTCGAAGCATGGGGCGTATCGTTCAGCTCGTGGATCGGCAGTGCGTCCATGTCGGCGCGCAGGCCCACGGTCCGGTTCGAGCCCGGCCGCGACAGCGTCGCGACCACGCCGGTTCCGCCGACATTCGCGACGAAGGGAATGCCGAGCTCCGTCAGCCTCTCCTGCACGAAGGCAGAGGTGCCGTGTTCATGCTCGGAGAGCTCGGGATGGGCATGCAGATGGCGGCGCCATTGCTTGAGCTGGTCGAGGAAAGCCTGGTCCATGATGGATCTCTGCGGAAGGGACCGTCAGCGCTTGGCCGAGAGCGCGAGGCGCGCTTCGAGCTGGCGGATCAGGAAGGACAGCGTGACGGCGATGGCGAGGAAGATCGCGCCGACCACCGCCATCGGCTCGCCGTAGCGGAAGGTGTCGGAGGCGATGTCGAGCGCCGAGCCAAAGGATTCCGGCACGGCGATGACGGCGAGATAGGGCGCCGATTTGAAGATCGAGATGAAGTAGTTGCCCATGGGAGCCGCGATGTTGCGCAGCATCTGCGGCGCGATCA
Source organism: Allobosea sp. BK604 (assembly GCF_004341515.1). Lineage (GTDB taxonomy): Bacteria > Pseudomonadota > Alphaproteobacteria > Rhizobiales > Beijerinckiaceae > Allobosea. The sequence continues at coordinate 150,083 of NZ_SLZF01000012.1, read as the reverse complement.
CCAGCAGCACGGACTGCCAATGCTTGAGGCCGAGCGATTTCGCCGCCTCGAACTGGCCCTTGGCGATGCCGTCGATGCCGGCCTTGAAGACCTCGGCGAGGTAGCCGCAATAATAGATGCTGAGTGCGGCGACGCCGACGACCAGTGCCGGCAGCTTGATGCCGTAGACCGGCAGCACATAGTAGAGGAAATAGAGCTGCACCAGCACCGGCGTGGAGCGGATGAAGTCGATGACGAAGCGCATGACGTAGCGCATCGGCTCGCTGGAGCGGCGGGTGATCTCGAGCCCGAAGCCGAGCAGTGCCGCGAATATGCAGCTCAGCAGCGTGACGGCCAGCGTCGTGCCGAGCGCCTTGGCGATCGGCGGCACGATCGAGAGCGCGAAGCCCAGGTCAAATATCATGGGCGAATTTCCGTCCGGCGCCGACCTTGCGCTCGAGCCAGCGGCCGATGATCGTCGCCGGGTAGCAGAGCACGAAATAGGCGACGAGAAGGCCGGTATAGACCTTCACCGGGTCGTAATAGAGCTGCGAGATCTCCTTCGCGCGGAAGGTCATGTCGCTGAGCGTGATCAGCGAAACCAGCGCCGTGCTCTTCACCAGCTGGATGAACTGGTTGACGAAGGTCGGCATCATCGCGAGCAGGGCCTGGGGCAGCTCGATCAGCAGGAGGATCTGCCAGCGACGGAAGCCGAGCGCGCGGCCCGCCTCGGCCTGGCCCCGGTCGAGCGCCTGCAGCGCGGCGCGCACCGCCTGGCTGCCATAGCCGCCGATATTCAGCCCGAGCACCAGCGCGCCGACAGCGAGCCCGGAGAGCCGGATGCCGAAGCCCGGCAGCGTGTAATAGAAGGCGTAGAGCAGGATGATCACCGGCGAGGATCGCCAGAACTCGATCACTGCCGTGACCGCCGTATGGGCCCAGCCCCTGGTGCTGTATTGCAGCACGCCCGCGATGAAGGCGAAGGGCACGGCATAGGCCATGCCCAGCAGCGTGACCGAGGCGGTCACGCCGAAGCCTTCGTAGATCCCGGCGAGGATTTCCGCGAATGTCATGACGGGTCAGCGTGCTGCCGGGGCGGTCAGGGCTTGGCGGCGCAGAGTTCGGCCGTCGTCGCCTTGGGCGGCATCTCGGCATCGGTGAAGCCGTATTTCGCCATGATCGTCTTCATCGTGCCGTCGGCCTTCAGCTTGGCGAGCTGGGCGTTGTAGGCAGCCTGGAGTTCCTTGTCCTTCGGCGCGAAGACGACGGCGGTCGCCATCATATATTCCTGCCCGTCCGGCTTGACGTAACCCTTGAACGGCAGCGCACGCTCGATCCCGTTCATGCCGCCAGCCTCCATCAGCCCGGAAACGCTCGCGGCCGACAAGGTGGCGGCATCGACCCGGCCTGCGAGCATGGCGCTGACCACGGCCTCGTTGTTCGGGAAGAGCAGGAGCCGGTCCTCCGGCACGCCGGCCGCCAGCGCGTTCTTGGCATTCTCCGTGCCACGCCCGCCGCCGAGCTTGACCTCCGGGCTCTTCACGATGTCCTCGTAGCTATGCAGCTTCTTCGGATTGCCCTTCAGCACGAGCAGCCCGTCGCCGGCCGAGAGATCCGGCTCGCTGAACAGGACCTGCTGGCAGCGCGCCGGCGTGATGGCGACGCCGGAGGCGATGATGTCGAAGCGGTTGGCGAGCAGGCCCGGAATGAGCGCGCCGAAATCGGCGACCGTGAACTCGATCTTCTTGACGCCGAGCGGTGCGAGCGCGGCGCGGACGAGATCGGGATGGTAGCCGATCACGTTGCCATCCTTGTCGCGATAGCCCCAGGGCGAGCGGTTATGGATGCCGACCATGACGGTCTTGCCGGACAGGTCGGGCTGCTGGGCCTGGGCTGTCCAGCCGCCGAGAATGCCAAAGCCAAGGGCTGCGAGACCGAGCGCGAGGCGTCGGGAAGGAAAGCTCATGATCTATCCCCTGCATTGATGCCGATCGATTGCCCGCCACGGTCTTGCGCCGCTCTGGACCGGGCTCCGATCCGGCGGGCTCAGGCCCGCCTGCCGGTCACGATAGCCGGCAAGGCTCGCGCGACAATCGAGCGGGGGGAATAACTCGATGCCTGAAACTTATACCTGCCGCGCTTCCGGTTAGCGTGCCGGTCCGGGAAGGGGATTGGGGTTTTCGGAAAAGCCGATGCGATCTAGCGCGAGGCGAGCAGGCAATCGATGAAATCGCGCACGAGCTGCGATTTCGGCCGGTCCAGCGGCAGGATCAGCAGGCTCTTGCTATGCACCGCCGGCTCGAACGGCTTCAGCACGATGCGGGAGGGGTCGATGCCCGCGACCGCGTAGGGGCTGACGAGGCCGACGCCGACACCTTCCGCCACCAGGGCACAGACTGTCGCGGCATAGATCGTCTCGACCACGATGCGGGGACTGACATCGGCCTGATGGAAGATCAGGTCGAGCCGCTGCCGCGCGCGATCTTCGGGGACATAGGCGATGAAGGGCAGGTCGCGCAGGTCATAGGGGGTTATGACGTCGCGCTCGGCCAAAGCGTGACCGACCGGCAGGGCGCAGAGCACGCGGGGCGAGACGAAGGGCTGGTGCAGCACGCCGCTGACATCGATCTCGTCGGCCGCGAGCCCGACATCGAATTGGCCGGAGGCGACGCCGTCGCGCACATCGCGGGAAGGCAGCACCATCAGCGTCACGCCGATATCGGGATGTCCCTCGCGAAACCGCTTGACGGCCTTCGGCACGAGCGAGGAGCCGAGCGCCGAGAGCGAGCCGACGCGAAGCTGCCCGGAACCATGATCGCGGATGCGTGCGGCCGCGGCGCGCAGCGTATCCATGCCGCGGAAGGAGGCTTCGACCTGCGCATAGAACAACTTGGCTTCGGGTGTCGGGATGATGCGGTTGCGGACCCGGTCGAAGAGCAGGAAGCCGATGGAGCGCTCCAGTTCGGCGACGGTGCGGCTGACGGCCGGTTGCGTGATCCCGAGCAGTTCGGCGGCGCGCGACACCGTCCCGGACTTCATCACCGCGGCGAAGGTTTCGAGCTGGCGATGATTCACTCCGGGCGCCCTGCGTGGCTGATGCGGCAGTCAACCTATACACGACGAACTGTCGCGAGAAGTTCCTGCCGCCAGGGGGCGAGAGTTGGGGCAAATTTTCGCCTCCTACCATCGCCGATGTTCAGAATATCTGCTGATATCCAAGTCAGCGCTCGGTCGGCAGGCTGAACCGGTGGCGCTGGTCGCCGGATTGTCGCAAGACTCACTCAATGTTGGAGGTTCACGCCAACGGAGGTGGCATGGACTATTTCAGGCGCTTCACCTTTCTCTTCGCGACGCCGAACTTCGACAGCGATGATCTCGAGGGGCTTCGCTACAACCAGATCGTCGAGGAGATCGAGCGCTCTGGCTTCGAGGTCGTCAAGGCGCGCAAGCTCGAGGATGCCGAGATCGCCGTCCAGACCGATGCGGCCATCGGCTGCATGGTGGTCGACTGGGGCAAGAAGGGGCTCGAGGGCAAGACCGCGGCGCTGATCAACCTGATGCGCCGCCGCGGTCTCGAGTTCCCGATCATCCTGCTGATCCGCCGCAAGCGCTTCGAGGACGTTCCGGTCGAGGTGCTCGACTTCATCGACGGCTACATCTTCCTTTCGGAAGAGACGCCGCCCTTCATCGCCAAGAGCCTGATCAGCCGGCTGAAGCAATATGCCGAGACGCTGAAAACGCCGTTCTTCGGCGCGCTCGTCGACTATGCCGAGGAAGGCAACCATCTCTGGACCTGCCCGGGCCATAATGGCGGCGTGTTCTACAGCCGCAGCCCGATCGGCCGCGTCTTCATGGAGCATCTCGGCGAAGCCGTCTTCCGCGACGATCTCGACAATTCCGTGCTCGATCTCGGCGATCTCCTGACCCATGAGGGGCCAGCGCTCAAGGCGCAGAAGGAAGCGGCGCAGATCTTCGGGGCGGAGAAGACCTATTTCGTCCTGAACGGCACCTCGACCTCGAACAAGGTCGCGCTCTCCGCGCTGGTCACCGACGACGACCTCGTCCTGTTCGACCGCAACAATCACAAGGCCGCCCATCACGGCGCGCTGCTCATCTCGGGCGGCATCCCGATCTATATCCCGACCGCGCGCAATGCCTGGGGCCTGATCGGCCCGATGCGCTGGGAGAGCTTCGACGAGGAGGCGCTGCGTGAGCGCATCCGCACCAACCCGCTGGTCAAGGATGCCGAGGCCTGGAAGAAGCCGCGCCCGTTCCGCGTCGCCGTGGTCGAGCAATGCACCTATGACGGCACGATCCACAGCGCGCAGATGATCCTCGATAAGATCGGCCATCTCTGCGAATACATCCTCTTCGACGAGGCCTGGGCCGGCTTCATGAAGTTCCACCCGCTTTATGCCGGGCGCTTCGCCATGGGCTTGTCGGAGCTGGGGCCGGATTCGCCCGGCATCATCGCGACGCAATCTACCCACAAGCAGCTGGCGAGCTTCAGCCAGGCCTCGCAGATCCACATCAAGGACCGGCACATCAAGGGGCAGAAGCGACGTGTCGAGCACCGGCGCTTCAACGAAAGCTTCATGCAGCATGCCTCGACCTCGCCGTTCTACCCGCTCTTCGCCTCGCTCGATGTCGGCGCGCAGATGATGAAGGGGCGTTCCGGCGAGGTGCTCTGGGACGATACGATCCGGCTCGGCATCGAGCTGCGCAAGAAGATCCGGGCCGTGCGGCGCGAGTTCGAGGAGAAGGAGATCAGGCCGGAGCGGCGCTGGTTCTTCGAGCCCTTCGTGCCGGACCGGGTCAGCATCGCCGACGCCTCGCGCGAGGGCGCGGTCCATGATGTCGCCTGGGAAATGGTCGCGACCGACCAGCTCGCCAGCAATCCTGGCTATTGGCAGCTCGGTCCCGATGCGGCCTGGCACGGCTTCGCGGGGATGCAGCCGGGCTTCGCGATGACCGACCCGAACAAGCTGACGCTGCTGACGCCGGGCTTCGATCGCGAGACCGGCGCCTATGCCGAGCATGGCATCCCGGCGCCGATCGTCGCGCAGTTCCTGCGCGAGAACCGCATCGTCGCAGAGAAGAACGATCTCAACTCGCTGCTGTTCCTGCTGACGCCCGGCGTCGAGGCCAGCAAGGCCGGCACGCTGATCAGCGGGCTCGTCGCCTTCAAGAAGCTGCATGACGACAACGCGCTGCTGGAGGACGCGATCCCCGAATTCTACCGGCGCCGGCCGGGCCGCTATGGCGGTGTGCGGCTGCGCGACCTATGCGGCGAGATGCACCGCTTCTTCCGCGACCACGACGTCAGCGGGCTGCAGAACCGGCAATTCTCGCCCGAGCATCTGCCGGAGATGGCGATGTCTCCGCATGACGCCGCACGCTGTCTCGTGCGCAACGATGTCGAATACCTCCCGATCGACGCCATTGCCGGGCGGATCGCGACGACGCCCTTCGTCGTCTATCCCCCGGGCATCGCCACCATCGTCCCGGGCGAGCTGCTGACGGAGCGGGCCAAGCCGATGATCGACTATCTCAAGATGTTCGAGGCGAGCTTCAACGCTTTCCCCGGTTTCGAGGTCGAGATCCAGGGTGTCTATCGCGAGGTGGACTCGGCCGGGCGCGTGCGCCTGTATACCTATGTCGCCAGCGAACAGGCACAGGGCTGAGATTACCGAGGAATCATGGAGAACGAACCGCCGATCGTCATTCGCCCCTCGCGCGATGACGATGTCGAGCCCATGCTGGCGATCTATCGCCGGCATATCCGCCGCGGCATCGAGGCGGGAGTCGAGGATACCGGCACGCCGCAGCCGGACGATCTGCGCGACCGACGCAAGAACCTCCGCAACCGGCGGCTGCCGCATCTGGTGGCGACGCGCGGCGGGGAGGTGGTGGGCTATGCCTATGTCGTCCTGTTCCGCAAGCGGCCAGCCTATCGCTTCACCGTCAAGCACTCTATCTACGTGCATCACGAGCATCTCGGCCGCGGCATCGGCCGGCTGCTGATCCAGGCTTTGATCGACGCCTGCGCGGCGGCGGGCTTCCGCCAGATGATCGGCTATATCGACGCGGAGAACGGCGCCTCGCTGGCGCTGCACGAGCGCTTCGGCTTCGCCCGGGTGGGTCATTTGCCCGGGGTCGCCTATCGTTACGGCAAGTGGTCCGACAGCGTCATGGTGCAGCGATCGCTCGGTGCGGGCGCGACCCAGCCGATACCGTAGTCCTGCCTCTGACGTTGGCGAAAAGGCAGGTTGCGCCGGCAGCTGGCCGGGCGAGGTAGCCCCCGTCTCAGATCGTCAGCTCGATCACGAATGGCCCGGGCCTCCTGTTCGCCGCGGTGAATAGATCGGCGAAGGTCTCCATGTCTTCGGCACGGGCCGCCTCGACGCCGAGGTTGCTGGCGATGCCGACCCAGCCGATGGCGGGGTTGTCGAGCGTCAGCATGTCGAGCGCCACCTTGCCGGCATTGGCGCCGACATTGTCGAGCTCGCCGAGCAGGATCGCGTATTTCCGGTTCGACAGGATCACGGTCGTGATCGGCAATTGCTCGCGCGCCTGCGTCCACAGAGCCTGCACGGTGTACATGGCCGAGCCGTCGGCCTGCAGCGAGACGACACGTCGGCCAGGGGCGCCCAGCGCAGCGCCGGTCGCCATCGGCAGGCCGCTGCCTATGGCGCCACCGGTGATCTGCAGCCAGTCATGCGGCGCGGCGCCCGCCAGGCCGTTGAAGAACAGCCGGCCGAAGCTGACGCTCTCGTCCACCACGACCGCGTTGTCCGGCAGCAGGGCGGCGAGCGTCTGCGTCACCGCCTCCTGGGTGACGTTTCCGCGTCCGGGGCCGGCGCCTTGCGGCGCCCTCGGGACGGCGAGTTTTGGGGCTGACAATTCATCGGCGAGCCGCGCCAGCGCGTCGGGCATGTTCTCCTCCGGCCGAGCGAAGACATGGATCGACGTGCCCGGCGCCGCGAGATGGCCGGGCTTGCCGGGGTAGGCGAAAGGGGCCACGGGCGGCGTCGCGCCGATCAGCACGATGTGCCGGAATTCCGCCAGTTCGGCGAGGGACGGGGCGACGCCGTAGGATAGTCGGCGGATCGGCAAGCGTCCTTGTCCGCGCTCGACCCGGCCATTGAATTGCTGGGCCATCAGCCGGGCGCCGGTCGCCTCGGCGATGCGGTAGGCGTCTTCGAGCGCCGCGCTGCGCAACGCGGTGCCTCCGAGCAGCAGCAGAACCGGCTCGCCGCCGCGCAGCAACCTGGCGATCTCGGCAATGCGGTGTGGCGCGATGGTTGGAGGCGGCGGGACGGGCAGGGGCTTGGCGACCACGCCGCCCTCGTCCCAGCAGGTGTCGGCGGGTGCGATCAGCGTCGCGATGCGGCCCGGAGAGCTCCGAGCCGCCTGGACGGCGGTGGCGGTATCGAGGCCGACGGTAGCGGCGGATGCCGCAGTGCGTGTCCAGGCCGAAACGCCGCGGGCCCAGCCTTCCGTATCGGCGGTCAGCGGCGGATCGAGCTCGCGGTGATAGGTCGCCTGGTCGCCGACGATATTGACCACCGGCGTGCGGGCGCGGCGCGCATTGTGGAGATTGGCCAGCCCGTTTGCGAGCCCGGGCCCGCAATGCAGCAGCGTCGCCGCCGGCTTGTCCGCCATGCGGCCATACCCGTCCGCGGCGCCGGTCACCACGCCCTCGAACAGGCCGAGCACGCAGCGCATGCCGGCGATCCGGTCCAGCGCCGCCACGAAATGCATCTCGCTGGTTCCCGGATTGCCGAAGCAGGTGGTCACATCGGCGTCCAGCAGCGTCTGGACAATACTCTCGGCACCGTTCACGTCGGATTCCCTTGGTAGTTGAGGCCGCTATCGCGCGGCGGGAGCATGGTTCCGCTCGAACGAAGACGGCTTCAGTGCCCGGCCAGGACGTGCGCGGCATTGGGCAGCCATGGATAGGCCTGCTGTCGCTTCGCCTCGAAGGCGTCGATGGCGGCGCGGTGCTCCAGGGTGACGTCGATATCGTCGATGCCGAGCACCAGCCGCTCCTTGCGCAACTGGTTGATTTCGAAGGCATGCGCGGAACCGTCCGGCGCGATCACCTGCTGGTTGGGCAGGTCGATGGTGATCGTCGCGCCCGGCGTGTTGCGCAACTGCGCCCAAAGGTCGTGGACGACCGGCTCCGGCAGCGTCACCGGCAGGAGGCCGTTCTGCAGGCAGTTGCCATAGAAGATCTCGGCGAAGCTCGGCCCGATCAAGGCGCGCAACCCATAGTCCATCACCGCATAGGCCGCGCCCTCGCGGGAGGAGCCGCAGCCGAAATCGCTGTCGGTGACGAGGATCTCGGCCTTCGCATAAGCCGGCATGTTCATCGCGAATTCGGGGCGCGGCACACCCTTCTCGTCGAAGCGCAGGTCGTGCAGGAACGCCTCGGAATAGTCATGGCCGGGGCGCCGGTGGCGGCGCATGAAGCGGCCCGGCAGGATCATGCCGGTGTCGATCTTGGCGATCTCCAGGGGCACCGCCACGGCGGTCAGAACGGTGAAAGGCAGCATGGCAAACTCCAGGCGGCAGAAGTGGCGCTTCAATCGGTGATCCGGCGCACGTCCGTCAGCTTTCCGGTGACGGCGGCGGCCGCGACCATCGCCGGGCTCATGATATGGGTCATGGCGCCGCGGCCCTGACGGCCCTCGAAATTGCGGTTGGTGGTCGAGGCGGCGCGCTCGCCCGGGCTGAGGATCTCGCCATTGGAGCCGTTGCACATCGAGCAGCCGGCGTCGCGCCAGTCGAGACCGGCCGCGCGGAAGATGGCATCCAGCCCCTCGGCCTCGGCCTGGCGCTTCACCGTGGTCGAGCCGGGCGAGACCATGCCGGGCACCGCGGCCTTGCGGCCCCGCAGCACCTTGGCGGCGGAACGCAGGTCCTCGATCCGGCTATTGGTGCAGGAGCCGATGAAGACCCGGTCGATGGCGATATCGGCGAGCCGGGTCCGCGGCGTGAGCTGCATATATTCCAGCGCGCGATCGACATGCCGGCGCCGGTCGGCGTCAGTGATCAGCGCGGGATCGGGCACGGCGCCGTCGATCGGCGAGCAGTCCTCCGGGCTGGTGCCCCAGCTCACCATAGGCGCGAGCTTGGTGGCGTCGAAGCTCAGTTCGCGATCGAACGGCGTGTCGTCCTGCGTTGGCAGCGTCCGCCAATAGGCCAGCGCCCGGTCCCAATCGGCGCCCTTCGGCGCGTTCACCCGGCCGTTGAGATATTGGTAGACCGTGTCGTCGGGCGAGATCATGCCGATGCGCGCGCCGGCCTCGATCGACATGTTGCACATGGTGAGGCGGGCCTCCATCGACATGGCCCGCACCGTCGAGCCGGCATATTCGACCGCGTAGCCGGTCGCCCCGCCAATGCCGATCTGCGCGATGATGCCGAGGATGACATCCTTCGAAGTGACGGCCTCGGGCAGCGTGCCGGTGACGGAAATGCGCATCGTCCTGGCGCGCTTCAGCCACACCGTTTGCGTCGCCAGCACATGTCGGAGCTGCATCGAGGCTCCGATCGGGATCGCCAGCGCGCCCAGCGCTCCGTTGGTCGCGGTGTGGGAATCGTTGCAGGTGATCAGCATGCCTGGCTGCGCATAGCCGAGCTCGGGTGCCACCACATGCGCGATGCCCTGCTGGGTATGGTGCATGTTCATGTGCGGCACGCCGAAATCGGCAGTGTTGGAGGCCAGCATCTCGACCACCTTGCGGATCTCGAGATTGCCGATGCCCGCCGGCCCCGCCGCACGGTTCGCGGTTGGCAGATAGTGGTCGGTGATCGCCAGATGCTGCGCTGGCCGATAGGGCTTGCGGCCTTCCATGCGCATCTGGTCGAAGGCGAGGAATGAACCGCCCTCGTTGATCAGGTTGAAGTCGACATAGAGCAGATCTTCACCTTGTGGCGAGGTGACGATGACATGCTCGTCCCACACCTTCTGATACAAAGATCGCTTATCCGCCATTGAGGTCTTCCTCTATCCTTCCACTGAAGCTGCGCTCATGCCGCTCTGTTGTTCACAGGCGGCTCAGGCCGCGGCGCGTGCCGTCTTCGATGCGTTGCGCGCGTGGGTGACCAGCAGCTGCATGTCGCCGCCGATCGAGATGAAATTGCAGCCCTTGGCGAGCCAGCCTTGCGTCTTGGCCGGATTCGACGACGACATGCCGGCGAACTTGCCGGCGGCGCGGATCTTCGGGATCGCCGCTTCCATCAGCGCGATGACCTCGGGATGGTCGGCATCGCCGAGATGGCCGAGGTCGGCGGCGAGATCGCCCGGCCCGAACAGCACACCGTCGACCCCCTCGACCGCCGCGATCTCGGCGACGCGCTCGACGGCCGCGCGGGTCTCGACCTGCACGACGAGGCAGGTCAGCTCGTTGGCCGTGGTGTCGTAGTCGGTGATGGCGCCGTAGCGGCTGCCGCGATGCACCCGCGCCGCGCTCCGTATGCCCTTCGGTGGGTAGCGCGTCGCGGCGGCTGCGCTCGCGGCCTCCTCCGGCGTCTCGACCATGGGAATGACGATATTGTCGACCCCGGCATCCAGCATCTGCTGGATCAGAACGCTGTCATTGGTCGGCAGCCGCACCACCGGATAGGCCGGGGTGCCGCCGATCGCCTGGCTTTGCTGCACCACCGACATCAGGTCGTTGGGGGCGTGCTCCATGTCGATATAGATGTAGTCGAAGCCGCACCAGGCCAGCGCCTCGGCAACCATCGGGCTGCAGAGCTGGCTGCGATAGCCGATCTGCGGCACGCCGCTGCGCAGCGCCTGCTTGAAACTCGTCTTGGCCGTGCTCAAAGCGTTTCTCCCACCTGATTTTCGATTGCCCGCTTGGGCGTCGACGCAGCCGTGCGGCGCGCCATGACTTTGCTAATGAACGGCCAGCTGATGGCGCCGATGCACATGATCAGCAGCACGACGCAGATCGGGGTCCCGACGAAGATCTTCGGGCTGCCGCTGGAGATCGTCATGGCCTGCCGGAACGACTGTTCGAGCGTGCCGCCAAGCACCAGCGCGAGAACCATCGGGCCGAGCGGGACCTTGATCTTCTCCAGGAGGTAGCCGGCGACGCCGAAGAACAGCATGACGTAGAGGTCGATGACGCTGGAGTTCAGCCCGTAGGCGCCCATCACCGAAAGGGCGAGGATGATCGGCAACAGCAGGCCGACCGGCAGGTAGACCAGGCGGACGAACAGGCCGATCAGCGGCAGGTTCAGGATGAGCAGCATGATATTGCCGACATACATGCTGTTGATCAGGCCCCAGACCAGCTCGGGCTTGGCGGTAAACAGCGTCGGGCCGGGCTGGATGCCGTACATGATCAGCACGCCGAGCAGCACCGCCGTTGTGGACGAGCCCGGCAGGCCGAGGCTGAGCAGCGGCACCATCGCGCCCATCGTCGCGGCGTTGTTCGCCGATTCCGGTCCCGCAACGCCTTCGATGGCGCCGTGCCCGAACTCCTCCGGATGCTTCGAAGACTTCTTCTCCGCCGCATAGGACAGAAAGGTTGCGATGGTGGTTCCGGCTCCGGGCAGCACGCCGAGGAGAAAGCCGATGATGCCGCCGCGCGCGATCGGCTTGATGGAGCGTTTCCATTCGTCACGGGTCAGCATCAGCTTGCCCTTGATGCGAATGACCTCGTTCGTACCCATGTACCAATCCTCGACGCCCCGCAGGACCTCGGCGACGGCGAACAGGCCAACCACGACCGCGACGAAGTGAATGCCGTCCTGGAATTCCGGAATTGCGAAGGTGAAGCGCTCCTGGCCGGTCTGCATGTCGATGCCGACAGTGGCGACCGCGAGGCCAAGCATCATCGAGAAGACCGCCTTGCCCGGCGCGTCGCCGGCAAGCGCGGAGACCGCAGCCATCGAGAACAGCATGACCAGGAAGTATTCGGCCGGGCCGAATTCGAGCGCGAACTGTGCCAGCGGCACGGCGAGCAGGGAGAGCGCGACGATGCCGATGGTGCCGGCGATGAACGAGCCCCAGGCGGCGACGGCCAGCGCCGCGCCGGCACGACCCTTCTTCGCCATCTGGTAGCCGTCGATCGCCGTCATGACGGACGAGGCTTCACCGGGCGTATTGATCAGGATCGACGAGATCGAGCCGCCATACATGGCGCCGTAGTAGATGCCCGACATCATGATGAGCGCGCTGGTGGGGTTCATGCCGAAGGTGATCGGCACGAGCAGTGCGATGCTGGCGGAAGGCCCGATACCGGGCAGGACGCCAACGATCGTCCCGATGAAGACGCCAATGAAGGTGTAGATCAGATTGTCCCATTGCAGAGCAACGGCAAACCCGGAAATCAGATGCTCCATGCCATGATCCTCGGATTTGGCCTATGCCGGGAGAAGTTCGCCGTAAGGCAGCGCGACGCCGAGAAGCTTTGTGAAGAGAAGATAGGACGCGACGGGAAACATGACCGACGTCGCGACATTCGCGATCCATTTTCCCTTGTTGAAGTAACTGGTGAGGACCAGCAGGAATACCAATGTCGAGATAACGTAACCGAGCGGCACCAGGGCGAGGATGTAGACCAGCACGGCGGCGGCCACCGCTAGGGCGGCGACGTAATGATTGCCTTCAGGGTGTTCTGTTAACGCCTCCGACGTCTTCGCCCTGCCCCGGTCCTCGAACGCCCACAGCACGGCCGAGAGCACCAATCCGGCGACGATCAGACGAGGGAATGCGCGCGCGCCAAGCGGATCGCCGAAGGCGAGCGAGGGGATGCGCTCGGTCATGAATTCGTAGAAGGCGGCCAGGACGAGCGGAAGAAGAAATCCTAAGCGGGTATAGGACACGGTGCGCCTCGACGTGCTTTTCCAGTCAATGGCACCAGCGCCACGCGCCGATGCATTGCCGTGAAGGAAGATGAGCCCCGGATCAGGATCGATCCGGGACAGGTGCAGCGCTCGGGATGCTATTCGGCGAAGCCGATTTCCTTGAGAATCGTACGATTCTCGTCATATTCCTTGTTGAATTCGGCGACGGATCCCGGATAGCGGACGGGGGTCGCGACCCAGAAATTCCGATCGAGATCGGCCTGGAACTGCTTGTTTTCGAGAACGGCGTCGAGCGCCTTGGTCCAGAACGCGACCTGCTCGGGCTTGAGGCTGCCCGGCAGCAGCACGTTGTATGAATTGGCGACGATCACATCGAGGCCTTGCTCGCGCAGCGTCGGCACATCCTTCATGTCTCCGCCCATGCGTTCCGGCGCTGCGAGCCCGAGGAAACGGGCCTTCCCGGCCTGGATCAACGGCATGGCGCTGCCGATGCTGGTGATGCCGACATCGACGTGACCGCCGGAGATCTGCGCCGAGACGTCGGCGCCGGAGTCGAACACCACGGTCTTGACCTCGGCGGGCTTGACGCCGGCGGTCTTGGCGACCTGCACCGCCGCCACATGCAGCGGGCTGCCGAGGCCGACCGGGAACGCGAAGGTCACCGATTTCGGATCGGCCTTCAGCCGCTCCTTCACGTCGGCCATCGTCTTGATGGAAGAATCGGCCTTGGTGAAGAACGCCTGATAGGCGTCGAACAGCTTCATCACCGGGACGACCCGGGTGTGGAGGTTCGAGCCCGAGCGCGCGATGGCGTTGATGAAGCTGCCGGAGGCGAGGCCGATGGTGTTGGTATTGCCCTTGCGGCTCGCGAGGTCGGTGATGGCGATGACCTGGCCCGCTCCCGGCTTGTTGAGAATGGTCATCGATGGGACGAAGCCGCCATCCTGCAGAGCGCGCTGGATGGCGCGTGCAATGCGATCGTTTTCTCCGCCCGGGCCAGCCCCGACAATGAATTCTATGTTGCCCTTGGGCTTCCAGCTGTCATCGGCATGTGCCGTCGCGCTGAGCGACAGTGCCGCGGCGATCGCGAAAAGCACCTCACGTCGTATGAGCATTTCCGTCTCCCATTGATATTGCTTATTTTTTTGTGTTTTGAGGGCCCTTCTAAAGGCGACTTATATTTAGTATAAGCCGATTGTGAGCGGTGCAAGAATTTTTTATGGACCGATCCGATTTTTGATATTTTTGAGTATAGATTCTCCGGAATTTGGTATTTTGAATTATTCACCCGGAATCCGTGCCTATTGGCTTTCGTGGAGCATGAATGCGCAAGAATTCAAACGATAGATCTCATATCGAGCCAAGCTCGGGGGAGCGCCTGAGTCGCTTTGCAATCAGTCCAGCGCTCACGGCGCGCTCGCTCGAATTCTTCGTCACCGTCGCGCGTGAAGGCAGCATGAGCGCGGCCGCCGAGCGCCTGCGGCTTACCCAGCCGGCGATCTCGCAGGCGATCGGCGCGCTCGAGGCCTCGCTCGGCGTCCAGCTCTTCGACCGTTCAGTGCGCCCGCCGGCGCTGACGCTTCAGGCCGGGGCATTGCTGCCGCACGCCATCGCCATTCTCGAAAGCCTCCAGAAATTCGACAACGCCCTGCGCCTTGGCCATCTCGCCCAGCTTCCGGCGCTGCGCATCGGCATGCTGAATAGCGTTGCGACGACGATCGGGCCGGTGATCATCAACAGCCTTCGGGAAATGGCGGCCGAGGTCTCGGTCGATTCCGGCTTCTTCGCGACAAGGTTCCAATCGCTGTCGCAGCGGGAATTCGATTTCATCATCACGGCGGATGAAGCCAGCCCGCCGCCCGATGTGCAGATCATGCCGATCCTGACCGAGCCGTTGCTGATCATCGTGCCCGCCTCCTACGAGGGCGACCCAAGGGATATCCAGCGGGTCAGCGAGACGCTCGACCACATCCGCTTCGGGCGCGACCCGAACATGGTCTCGCGCGTCGACATCGCGCTTCAGGCGCGCGGAATGGCGCCGCAGCGCCGCTTCCATCTCGATACCAACGAGGGTGTCCTGCAAATGGTCGCGGCCGGTGCCGGCTGGACGGTCCTGCCCGTGCTGGCGGTCATCAAGGCGATGGAGCGCGGCGAGCCGATCCGCGTCGCGCCCTATCCCGAGGATTCGCTGGTGCGTTCCATCTTCCTGGCCATGCGGCGGGGCGACGGAATGCATGTCGGCGAGCACATCCATGATGTCGCGATCACCGGGCTGCGCGAAAGCATCCTGCCCAAGGTAAAAAAGCTCGTACCCGAGGTCGCGGCGCGCTTCCGGCTCGATACGCTGCGCGAGGGGGCGGTCTAGCTGCCGGGAGAGTCAAAATTCCAGAACAAGACAAGGGAGAAGACATGTCCGACTTCGCCATCGTGACCGGGGGCGCCGGCAGCATCGGAACCGCCATCGCCGAGCGGCTGACCAATGACGGTTTTCGCGTCGTCACCGTCGACCGCGACGAGCCGCGGCACAGTTTTCTTTCGGACCACGTCAGCCTTGATCTCGCCGACGCGACGGCGACCTCCGAAACCCTCGGGGCCTTCTGCCGCGACCGGCGGGTGACGCGTCTGGTGAACGGCGCCGGGATCGTACGGCCGGCGCGTTTCGACGACACCACGGCGGAGGATTTCGATCTCGTCCAGCAGGTCAATGTCCGCTCGGCGATGCTGGCGGCGCAGGCCGCGGTACCTTCCATGCGCAGGGCCGGCATCGGGCGGATCGTCAGCATCTCGAGCCGTGCCGCGCTCGGCAAGGAATTGCGCACTGCCTATTCCGCTAGCAAGGCGGCCCTGCTCGGCATGACCAAGACGATGGCGCTCGAGTTGGCGCGCGACGGCATCACCGTCAACGCGATCGGGCCGGGCCCGACTGGACCAAGCTGTTCGAGGCGGCGAACCCGGCGGATTCGCCCAAGACCAAGGCGATTGTCGAAGGCGTCCCGGTTGGCTTCCTCGGGCAGCCGGCCGACATCGCCCATGCCGTCGCCTACTTCGTCTCGGATGCCGCGCGCTTCGTCACCGGCCAGACGCTTTATGTCTGCGGCGGGATGACCGTGGGAGTGGCTCGCTAGACGATCGGACCGGATATCGTATCGGGTCTGATGGTCCAGCTCCTTGTTTTCGCATCGGCTTTTCCAAAAGCGGCAAGCCAGTTTTCGGGCCGATGCGCCAGATCCTCGGAAGTCGGCACGCCGCGGGCAGGCCAAAGCAGAGATGATTTTTCTGTTCTGACATCTCAAAAGAGAATTGTGAGATGTCAGATATGGCGTAACATGCTGCGATGTTCGATCGTACGCCCTGGTCGCTTGTCTCAGCCAACGCGACGCCAGTGCCGCCGAGCCCGGCTCCGCGCACCGAGATGGCCTTGCAGCGGGTTCATCACGCCATCGTTTCATGCGAGCTCGCGCCTGGCTCGATGATCCATGAGGCGGTCCTGGCGGAGCGCTTCCGGCTCGGGCGCGCTGCCGTCCGGGTCGCGCTCACCCGGCTCGAGGCCATTGGCTTCGTGGAGCGACAGGCGCGGCAGGGCTGGCGCGTCACGCCGCTCGATGGCCCCCATGTCGCCGCTCTGATCCTGGCGCGGCGGCAGCTCGAGCCCGCCCTCGCGCGTCGCTTGCTGTCGGCCGAGGAGGTGCAGGTCTTGCGCGCCCTGGCTATCGCGGTCGGCGCTGCGGCCGGGCGGCAGGAGCCCGCCGTCGTTGCAACCGCGCGGGCCGCCGAGCGACGGATGCGTGACCTGCTTGCCGAGCAGTCCGGGGCACTGGCACGGCGCTGGTTCTGCGAACTCGCCGACCACGTCTCGCGGATCGTGCGGGCCTTGGAGATCGCCGGGCTGCCATTGGCGCCCGCTCATCTTAGCCCGCTGATCGAAGCCCTGGCTTCGGGGGACGCCGTCTCGGCCGAGCGCTTGATCCGTGCCGAGATCGATGGGTTCGAGATCGCCGTCGCCCGCGCGATGCTCAGCTTTGCGCCTCAGGTGAATCCGGCGAAGCGGCGGCGCGGGCGCAGACCGCTCGCGCCGAAGCCGATGGCGGCCGCCCCAGCAACGAAACGGAGGGAAGAGTGATGCAAAAATCGTTCACCTGGCTCTTTGCCGCCGGTCTCATGCTGGCGACGCCGGCCATCGCGGGCGCTGATCGCTTCGTCGTCGATCTCGCCGCCGAGCCGTCGACGCTCGACCCTCAGCTCCAGTGGAATCCCGACAGCTACTACGTCTATCGCAACATCTTCGACAATCTCGTCACGCGCGACGACAAGGGGCAGATCGTCCCGCAGATCGCCACTGCCTGGCGCAATCTCTCCGACACGGAGATCGTCTTCACGCTGCGGCCTGACGTGACCTTCCACGACGGCTCCAGCCTCACCGCCGAGGACGTCGCGTTCAGCATCGCCCGCATCACCGATGCGAGCTTCGCGAGCCCGCAACGCGGCCAGTTCAACAAGATCGTGCAGGCGATCCCGCTCTCGGCGACTGAGGTCAAGTTCGTCACGGACGGTCCTTACCCTGCGCTTCTCGCCCAGCTCGTGAAGCTCTCGATCGTCCCGAAGAAGATCGTCGAGGCGGTCGGCAAGGACGCCTTCAACCTGAAGCCGGTCGGCAGTGGCCCCTATCGCTTCGAATCCTGGCAGCGCGGCGTCGCCGTCACGCTCACGCGCAACGATCGATATTGGGGAACGAAGGGACCGTTCGCGAGCGCGGTCTTCCGGGCCATCCCCGACAGCGCGACCCGCCTCGCCGACCTTCAGGCCGGCAGCGCCGATCTCGCCGTCGGCCTCGACAGCGACCAGCTCGCCCAGCTCAAGGGCTCGCAGCGTGCCAAGCCCCTGACCGCCCTGACCGAGCGGCTGGCCTATTTGCGCCTCAATCCCAATCGCCCGCCATTCGACAACCCGAAGATCCGGGAGGCGGTGGCGCGCGCGGTCGACAAGCAGGGCATCATCGACGGCATCCTCGGGGGGCAGGAAAAGCCGATCGCGCAGATGCTGACGCCGGCCCATTTCGGCTGGATCGACGGGATCGAGGGCCCGGCCTTCGACCCCGCGCGCGCCAAGGCGCTCGTCACGGAGGCCGGCCCCGCGGGCAAGGTCGCGATCCCGCTGACGACCGCGCCGTTCTTCGACCAGCGCGTGGTGCAGGCGATCCAGCAGCAACTGCGCGATGTCGGGCTCAATGTGACGATCGAGCTGATCGATACGCCGAGCTTCCTGCAACGAACGCAGCGCGGCCCGGTCGAGGCACCGGTCCTCGCCATCAGCCGCTCGTCCTGCGCCTGCCAGGACGCCGACGGCGCGCTCTATGAGCTGTTCCATGCCGGCAGCGGCTGGACGATTGTCGAGAACAAGCAGGTCGACGCCCTGCTCGACGGAGCCCGCACTGCGCTCGATCCCGCCACGCGGCTGGCCGATTACCGCAAGGTTCACGAGATCATCGCAACGACCCTGCCGGTCGTGCCGCTCTACCAGACCGTCGCGGGCTATGGCGCCGCAAAGCCGGTTCAGTTCACGCCGACACCGAACGAGAGCCTGTTCCTGAACCGTATCCGCTGGACCGACTGAGATCAGACGCCTGGGAGGGCAAGATGGGAAAACACTGGAAATGGCCTGTCCGCGCAGTCATCGCCGCCGTCCTGGCACTGAGCGCGGCCGGGGCACAAGCCGGAAAGGACCGCTTCACCGTCGATCTCTCCGGCGAGCCGTCTTCGCTCGACCCGCATCTCCAGTGGAATCCGGATAGCTACTACGTCTATCGCAACATCTTCGACAATCTCGTCACGCGCGACGACAAGGGGCAGATCGTCCCGCAGATCGCCACGGCCTGGCGCCAGCTCTCAGATACCCAGATCGAGTTCACGATCCGCGACGACGTCAGCTTCCATGACGGTTCGAAGCTGACGCCGCAGGACGTCGTGTTCTCGGTGAAGCGCATCACCGACAAGGCCTTCGGCAGCCCCCAGCTCGGCCAGTTCGACAAGATCGCCGATGCCGCTGCGACCGGCGCGAACACGGTGACGCTGACCACCTCGGCGCCCTATCCGGCGCTGCTCGCCCAGCTCGTCAAACTCTCCATCGTGCCCAAGGCCGCGGTCGAGGCTCTCGGCAATGATGGCTTCAACCAGAAGCCGATCGGAAGCGGACCTTACAGGTTCGATTCCTGGCAGCGCGGCGTCGCTGTCACGCTCGCCCGCAACGAAACCTATTGGGGAACCAAGGGGCAGTTCCCCGTGGTGCTCTTCCGCGCGGTGCCCGACGGCGCGACGCGTCTCGCCAATCTTCAGGCGGGGACGGCCGATCTCGCCGTCGGTCTCGACACCGACCAGGCCGGCCAGCTCAAGTCGTCCCAGCGCGCCAAGGCCCTCACCGCGCTGACCGAGCGCGTCGCCTACCTGCGACTCAACACGACGAAACCGCCCTTCGACATCCCGAAGGTCCGCCAGGCCGTCGCCCATGCCATCGACAAGGAAGGGCTGACCGACGGCATCCTCGGCGGCTATGACAAGCCGATGCCGGAACTGCTCACGCCGGTCGTCTTCGGCTGGGCCGACGGCATCAAGGCGCTTCCCTACGACCCCACTCGCGCCAAGGCATTGATCGGGGAGGCGGGGGCGGCTGCGAAAGACGAGGTCGAGCTCGCGACCGCGCCGGTCTTCGATCAGCGCATCGTGCAGGCGATCCAGCAGCAGCTCACCGATGTCGGCCTGAACGTCAAGATCGTCGTCTCCGACATGGCAAGCTATCTGCGCCGCGCCCAGTCCGGTCCCGACACGATTCCCACCCTGAGCTTCGGGCGCTGGTCCTGCGCCTGCCAGGATGCCGACGGCGTGCTCTTTCCGCTGCTGCATCGCTCCAGCGGTTGGTCGGCCTATCGCAACGCGGAGGTCGACACTCTGCTCGAGACCGCACGACAGGCGCTCGATCCGGCCAAGCGCCTTGCCAGCTATGCTGCGGTCCACGAGATCGTCGCGAGGGACGTTCCCGCGGTGCCGCTCTACCAATCGTCCGCGATCTACGGCGCGACGCGCAATCTCGAATGGCAGCCGACCCCCAATGAGAGCCTGTTCCTGAATCGCATGCGCTGGACCGATTGAGCGCAAGCGGATGACGAGCTTCCTCCTCAGGCGCGGCGGGCAGGCGCTGATCACGCTGTTCGGCGTGGCGACGCTTATCTTCTTCGTCCAGCGCCTGACGGGCGACCCGACCTATCTGCTGGTGCCGGAAACCGCGACGGCCGCCGATATCGAGAACCTGCGCCACGCGCTTGGCCTCGATCGGCCGCTCATGGTCCAGTATGTCGATTTCCTGTTCAACCTGGCGCGCTTCGATCTCGGCCAATCGGTCGTCCAGCGCGTGCCGGTCACGACCATCATCGCCTCGCGCATGCCCTATACGGTGATGCTGGCCTGCGGCGCGCTGACCGTCGCCTGCGGCATCGGGATCCCGGTCGGAATCCTGCTCGCCCTGTTCCGGGACAGCGCACCCGCAAAGCTCGCGGGTGGCTTCGTGCTCGCGGCCCAGAGCATGCCGACCTTCTGGAGCGGTATCCTGCTCATTCTTCTCTTCGCGGTGACGCTGGGCTGGCTGCCGCCATCATCGACCGGCAGCTTCGCCAACCTGATCATGCCGTCGGTCGCGCTCGGCCTGCTCTCGATGGCGACCTTCGCGCGGATCACCAGGGCGGCGCTGATCGAGGAGCTCTCGCGCGATTATGTCCGGACGGCCCGCGCCCGCGGAGTCGGCCCGGTCCGGCTGCTGTTCCGGCATGTGGCGCGCAACGCCGCCATTCCACTGATCACGGTCGCCGCGCTAGAGATCTCGAACCTGCTCGCCGGTGCCGTGATCGTCGAGACCGTATTCGCCTGGCCAGGCATCGGGCAGGTCACGGTGCAGGCGATCCTCGCGCGCGATTTTCTGGTGGTGCAGGGCGTCGTGATGCTCGGCGCACTCGTCACGATCGCGCTCAGCCTGCTCTCGGACCTGCTCTACAGCATCATCGATCCGCGCATCGCACTGGATGACGGAAGATGAGCGGCGTCGCGACGCACCAACCCGCCGGGCGTTTCCCGCTCAAGCGCTGGTGGCCGCTTGGCCTGCTGGCGCTGTTCACACTGACGGCCGTCTTCGCGCCGCTGCTCGCGCCCTACGATCCGAATACCCAGAACCTCGTCGGCCGCCTCAAGCCGCCCGGCACGGTCTCGCGGAATTTCCACTACCTGCTGGGCTCGGACGAGCTCGGGCGCGATCTGCTGAGCCGCGTCATCTATGGCACGCGCGTCTCGTTGCTCGTCGCCGTCCTGTCGGTGCTGCTCTCGGGCGTGGTCGGCACGACGCTCGGCTTGCTCGCCGGCTATCGCCGCGGCTGGGCCGAGATCGTCATCATGCGGATCGTCGATATCTTCCTGTCGATCCCGGCCGTGCTGCTGGCGATCATCACGGTCGCGGTGCTCGGGCCGAGCCTGATCAACGTCGTGCTCGTCCTGGCGCTGACGCGTTGGCCGCGCTATGCGCGCGTCGCCCATGGCCAGACGCTCGCCATGGCCGGAATGTCCTATGTGGAGAACGCCGTGCTGGCCGGCGCCGGCAGCGCGCGCATCCTGTTCCGCCACATCCTGCCGAACATCGCCGGCACGCTCATCGTCGTGGTGACGCTGGAATTCGGGCTGATGGTCCTGTTCGAAGCCGGGCTCTCCTTCCTCGGCCTCGGCGTCCAGCCGCCCACCGCGAGCTGGGGCGCGATGCTCTCGACCGGACGCAACTATGTCGCCACCGCCTGGTGGGTGGCGACGATTCCGGGCCTGTGCCTGTTCGCACTGGTGCTCTCGGTCAACCTCACCGGCGACGCCGCGCGCGACCGCCTCGACCCCCGCTTTCGCTGAGGACCATCATGACCTTCTTTCCCGACCTCAAAGGCAAGCGAGCCCTCGTCACCGGCGCCGGCGGCGTGATCGGACGCTGGATCGCGGAGAGCCTCGCCGAAGCCGGTGTGACCCTCGCGCTGACCGATGCCAATCCGGAGGAGCTCGCCTCGCTGGCCAAGACCGTCTCGCTGGGCGAGGGCGGCTTCACGCACGCGGCCGACCTGACCGACGAATCCTCGATCCTGGCGCTTGTCGGCGAAGTCGGCCGGCGCTGGGGCGCGACCGATATCCTCGTCAACAACGCCGGCATCTATCCCAGCGGCTTCCTGCTCGACACCTCGACGGCGGAGTTCGACCGGATCTTCTCCGTCAATCTGCGCGCGCCCTTCATCCTGACGCGGGAGATCGCGACGCAGATGGTCAAGGCCGACAGGCGCGGCTCGATGATCAACATCTCCTCGGGCGCCTCCCGCAAGATGCGCCGCACGGTGGTGCCCTATTGCACCTCGAAGACGGCGCTCGATCGCCTGACCAAGGGCTTCGCCGTCGAACTCGCCGAATACGGTATCCGTGTGAATGCGCTGGAGCCCGGCTTCGCCGCCGGCAGCAAGGTCAGCCCGCTGACCGACGCGCATGTCCAGAACACAGTCTCGCAGATCCCGCTCGGCCGCGCCTCCTCGCGCGAGGATGTTGGCAATGGCCTGCTCTATCTCGCCAGCGACGCCTCGGCCTATGTCACCGGCGCGACGCTGACCGTGGACGGGGGCAATTCGGCCGGCACGCTTGCTGTCCACCAGGACAAGAAGCGGGCGTTATGAGCTCTCCCTACCCACGCTATTCCTGGCCGGAGGGTCGCAGCAGCGCCTTCGCCTTCTCCGTCGATGTCGATGCCGAGAGCCCGTATCTGTGGGGGCTTCCGGAGGGAACGCCGCCGCTGCTCGGCCAGATGGAGCAGCGGCTCTTCGGTCCGCGCACCGGCATCTGGCGCCTGCTCGACCTGCTCAACCGATATGGCATCAAGGGCAGTTTCTTTGTTCCCGGCCTGGTCGCGCAAAATCACCCGGCCTTGCTGCCGGCGATCGCGGAGGCCGGCCATGAGATCGGCCTGCACGGCTATTTCCACGAGATCGTCGCCGACACGCCGACGGCCGAGTTCGTCCGTGCGCTCGATGCGTCCCTCGCGCTGTTCAAGGCGCAGGCTGGGGTCGTCCCGCGAGGCTTCCGCTCTCCGGCCTGGGAGATGACGCCCGAGATGCTCGCCGAGCTCGCCGCACGGGGGCTCTACGATTCCTCGCTGATGGGCTTCGACCATCCCTACACCATCGATGGCGTCACCGAGGTCCCGGTGCAATGGGCCGTCGACGACGCCATCTACTTCAAGTTCACTGGTGGCGGAGCGGACCGCTGGCACCCGGCCGCCCAGAACGGCGTCCTCGATGCCTGGCTGGACGAATGGACGGTGCTCGCCCGAGAGGGCGGGCTGCTGATGCTGACCGTGCATGACTGGATCTCCGGTCGCGCCGGGCGCATCCGCATGCTGGAAAGGCTCCTCGACGCCATCACGGCGACGCCCGGGGTCTGGCTTGCCACGGTGGGCGAGATCGCGGCGCATCATGCTGCGTCGCCCAATCGCGAGCATTTCGTGACGCGTTCGCAGCCGCCACTGCCCAGCGCGCCGCGGCGCTTCAAGGCCGGGCACTGATGCAGACCTTCACGATGCGGCGCCCCGCCGTGCGCTCCAGCCATGGCCTTGTCTCGGCCCAGAATCGCCATGCTGCCGAAGCCGGTGCGGCTGTGCTCAGGCGCGGGGGCAATGCCGTCGATGCGGCGATCACGACCGCATTGACCCTCAGCGTCGTCGAGCCCTGGCTTTCCGGAGTTGGCGGTGGCGGCTTCCTGATTCGCGCCGACGGCGCTTCGGGCGCAATCGACACGCTTGATTTCGGGATGCGCTCGGCTGCGGGGCTCGACCCTGCCGATTACCCGCTCGCGCCCGGAGCGGAAGGCAACTGGTTTCAGTGGCCGGCCGTCAAAGACGACCGCAACATTTCCGGTTACGCGTCGATCTGCGTGCCAGGCGCCATTGCCGGCTTCGCCGCAGCCCTCGAACGCCATGGCACGATTTCCTTTGCCGAAGCCGTGCAGCCGGCGATCGAACATGCTCGGCGCGGGTTGGAGATCGATTGGTTCGCCGCCCTGTGCATCGGTCTCGAGTCGGCAGCGCTTGCGCGGGACGCCGTCAGCGCCGCAACGCTGCTCGACAATGGTGCAGCACCGCGGGCCAGTGGCCTCCAGGGCCAACGCTACAAGCCCATGCCGCGCAAGGCGGAGATGCTGGAGCAGCTTGCGGCCGCCGGTCCACGTGATTTCTACGAAGGCGAGACCGCGCGGCGCATCACAGCCGATCTGGAGGCCGGAGGGTCGCCGATCCGCGCGTCCGACCTCGCTAGCTATCAAGCGGCATGGCGCGCTCCCTTGAAGGGGCGCTATCGCGATTTCGATGTCGCACTCGTGCCGGGCCTCTCCGCCGGGCCGACCTGGCTCGCAGCGGCGCAGCGCCTCGAGGGCGCGCCTCTTGGGGCCGCGACACCTGAAGCCGAAGCCGCATTGCTTTATGCGCGTGCGATCCGGGACGCCTATGCCGAGCGCTTGACGACGATGGGGCATGCCACGGGCGCGAGTTGCACGTCCCATGTCAGCGTCGTCGATCGGAGCGGAACCATGGTCGCGCTGACCAATACGCTGCTCTCCCGCTTCGGAGCGCTGGTGATGCTGCCTTCCGTCCAGCTGCTGATGAATAACGGCATGATGTGGTTCGATCCACGCCCGGGCAACCCGAACAGCATCGCCGCCGGGGCGCAGCCGCTCGCGAACATGTGCCCGCTCATCCTCAGCCGAGACGGAAAGCCCTGTCTTGCGATCGGTGCTGCCGGCGGCCGGACGATCTTTCCGACCGTGCTCCAGATGGTGTCAGGCATGGTCGATTTCGGCCTGACGCTGGAGGAGGTCTTCCACCGCCCCCGCATCGACGCCTCGACACCGGTCATCAAGATCGATGCCAGGGCCGAAGCCGATACGGCCGCTACGGTCGGGCGCGAGTTCCCGATCGAGATTGTCGAGGACGCGCTCTACCCGGTGCATTTTTCGATCCCCTCCGCCGTGCAACGCGATGGGGATCAAGGCTTTGCGGGAATGGTCCACCCGGCCCATCCCTGGGCGGCGACCCTCGCGGCCTAGCGAAGCCGAGCTCTAGATCATCGGATCGGATATCGTCCGGCCCGATGATCTAACTTCTTGATTTATCATCGGCTTTTCCGAAAATCGCAATCCACTTTTCGGGCCGATGTTCCAGCCAATCACCGTTCCCTGAAGATCCGGCTGGCGTGATCGGCGAACGGCTTGACGAGATAGGAGAGGGCGGTGCGCTCTTCCGTCTGGATGAAGACTTCGACAGGCATGCCCGGCAGCAGCCGCTGGCCGTCGAGCGCCGCGGCGTCCTCCAGCTCGATGTCGCCGGAATAGAAGGTCGTGCCGTTGCTCGGGTCGCGCGAGGTCGCCGGCGAGACATGGATCACCTTGCCGGGGAATTCAGGCGTGGTGTTCTTTGCGAAGGCCGAGAAGCGCAGCCGCGCCGGCTGCCCGGGCTTGATCTGGTCGATATCGGCCGGCGCGATCTTCACGTCGACCGTCAGCTTGGCCTGCCGCGGCACGATCGTGGCGAGCCGTGCCGCCGGCGTGATGACGCCGCCCACCGTGAAGACGGTCAATTCGTTGACCGTGCCCGCGATCGGCGCGCGGATCTCGGTGCGCGCGAGCCGGTCCTCGGTCGCAAGGCGCCGGTCGCCGAGCTCCGAGATCTTGGCCTCGACCTGGCGCAGCTCGCGCTGGGCCTCGGTGCGCGCCGTCTCGTCGACAGCGATGATCTGCAGGCGGGCCTCGCTGATGCGCAGTTTCGAGCGGGCGAGCGCGGCATCGATCTCGCCCCGCTCGCCGAGCAGGCGGGCCCATTCGCGATTGACGGTGTAGACGCGCGTGCCGTCGATCAGGCCCTTGGCGAAGAGGCCGGTGTATTTCTGTTTCTCGAGCTCGACAAGCCTGAGTTCCTCCATCTTGGCGACGCGGCGCGCCTCCAGTCCCTTGATCTCCTCGCCGGACTGGACGATGCCGATCTCGAGCTGTTCCTTGCGGCTCTCGCGGTTGACCTTGTTGCCGTCGAAGAGCCGCGTCTCACCCTCGACGATCGGGGTGGCATCCTCGGCGACCTGTGCCAGCTCAGCCGGGAACTGGATCGCCGACAGGTTGTCGCGCTCGGCCGCCAGCCTGGCCTTGCGCCCGAGATTCTCGCTGAGCTGGGAGTGGATGATCGAGAGCTCGGCCCGCATCTGGACATCGTCGAGCCTGAACAGCACCTGTCCGGCCTCGACATGATCGCCCTGGCGCACCATGAGCGCCTGGATGATGCCGCCGTCACGGTGCTGCACCTCCTTCAGGTTCTGGTCGACCTTGACCGCGCCCTGCGCGATCACGGCGCCGTTGAGGTTGGCCGTCGCGGCCCAGCCACCGCAGCCCAGCACGAGCATGAGCATGAGCGCGGAGCCGGCCATGACATGGGGACCGAGGCGGAAGCTCGTCTTCCGATCGTCTTCGGCGGCTGCATCGACCTGATGGGCTGTCACGCTACTCTCCCTCTCCGCGCCGCAGCGCCAGTATTTTCGTCAATGCTGCCGGCTCAGTAGTAATAGAGCCGGTGGCTGCCGAGGATTTCGATGGAGAAATCCTTCTCGTCCTGCTGTTCGACGAAGACATCGACGAAGGTCCATTCGTGGTCGCCGATCTTCTCGATGCGGAACCTGAACGGCTGGCCGTCATCGTCATTGTCGCCGTAATTGCGCTCGAAGCGGTCATCGTCATCGTCACGCTTGCGATCGTCGTCGTCATCGTCCCAGTCGGAGCGGATCTGGTATTGCTTGATGACGATGCGGTCGCCCGCCTCGAAATCGAGGATGTCGTGAACGAGGGCGCGGTCGTCGTCATCGAGGCTGACATCGAAATTGAAGGTGTCGCAGCCTTCGCCACCGCTCAGCGTCATCGCCGTGGCGCCGACGGTGAAGTGGTCGTCGCCGCCGCCGCCGATGATCTCCTCGAGGTCGAAGATCTGGTTGCGGCCGATCTCGATGCCGATCGCGGTGCCGTCGACAAGGTCGATATCGACGCTGCGCCGCGCCTGCGACAGATCGAGCGTGTCGTAGCCGTCGCCGCCATCGTAGCAATCGTCGTCGCCGTCGAGCGCGGCGACGATGTGGTCGTCGCCATCGCCGCCGCGAACCTCGTCGCGGCCGGCGCCGTCGCGGAGCGTGTCGTTGCCGGCGCCGCCCCGAAGGCGATCATCGCCATTGCCGCCATCGACGACGTCGTTCCCGTCTCCGCCGTCGAGATCGTCATTGCCGTCGCCGCCGAACATGCTGTCGTCGCCGGCGCCACCCTTGGCCTCGTCGTCGCCGGCGGCGAGCAGCATCACGTCGTTGCCGTCGCCACCCTCGGCATAGTCGTTGCCCGAGCCGGCATCGATCAGGTCCGTGCCGTCGCCGCCATAGAGCCTGTCCTGGCCGGCGCCGCCGGAGAGGTTGTCGTTTCCGCTCCCGCCGTCGAGGACATCGTCGCCATCGTCGCCGCGCAAGGTGTCGTTGCCGTCCTCGCCGAACAGGCGGTCGTCGCCATCGGCACCGGAGGCGGCATCGTCGCCCCCGCCGAGCCTGGCGGTATCGGCGCCCGCCGCGAGCTGGACCGTGTCCGCTCCGCTGCCGCCGATGACCAGGTTGCTGCCGCTGCCGGTGACGGTGACGCTGTTCGTGCCGGAGCCGGTCGAGATCACGTTGTCGCCGGGGCCGCCATGGATCTCGTCGTCGCCATCGCCACCGTCGATGATATCGTCACCCTCGCCGCCGTCGATGACGTCGTCGCCGGTGCCGCCGATGAGGTGATCATTGCCCGCCCCGCCCGAGAGCTGGTCGTTGCCGGCCCCCCCGACGATCAGATCATCGCCCTCGTCGCCATGGATGATGTCGTCGCCATCATCGCCGAAGAGCTGGTCGTTGCCGGCGCCGCCATGGATCGTGTCGTTGCCGCTGCCGCCATGGACGATGTCGTCGCCGCGGCCGGCATAGATCAGGTCATGGCCGGCTCCGCCGTGGATGATGTCTGCGCCGCCGCTGCCGAAGACGATGTCGTTGCCGCCGCGTGCGTCGATCGTGTCATTGCCGTCGCGCCCGTCGATCAGGTCGGCGCATTCGGTGCCGACGAGATCGTCGTCGCCATCCGTGCCGATCAATTCGACGAACTCGACGACGCTGACCGAGGCGGTCTGGACCACGCTCTCCTCGCCGTCGCTGATCGCGTAGCTGAACGTGACCGGGCCGTAGTAGCCATCCGCCGGCCTGAACTCCCAGCCGCCGTCGACAGCGACGATCTCGCCTGACGAAGCCGTGAGGTTGACGATGGTGAGCGGGTCGGCGTCGGCGTCGGATGCGCCCGCCAGCAGCGCGACCGCCGTGATCAGGAAGCTCTGGCAAATGCCGATATCGCCGAGGAGGACCGGCGCACCGACGCGCGGCGCGCGGTTGCGCAACGCCGGCGGATCCGGCGGCTGCGGGATGTCGATGTCGGTATTGCCATCATCGTCCGGCCAGGGCTCAGGCTCGGGCGTGACGATCACCGGCGAGAATGGACCGACGACGACCGGCAGGTTCGGCCGCGCGCCGGTATCGCGATCGGCGATATCATCCAGACCAGGCGAGCCGCTCGGGGCAGGGGAGCCGCCGAAGGATACCGCGCCGATATTGTCGTTGCCGGCGCGCTCGCGGCCATAGTCCATCTTGATCTCGCCAGCCAGCTGGCGTGCTGGCAGCGGCAGTTGTGCGTAGTCGATCGCGGGGGAATCGATGCCCAGGAAATCGGCGATGCCGCCGACACTGGGGCCCGGCCCACCGGAACCGATCGCCTGGTCGGGATCGACCGGCTTGTCGCCGAGCGCACCGGTCTCGTCCTCGGGCTGCTTCTCCGCATCCGTCGGTTCGGCGTCGGTGCGGGCTTGCCGCACCCGGCCTTCCCCAGCCTCCTCCGCCTCCGGGTGCTCGGTGGGCGGACCGAGGTCGGATTTGGAAAGGCCGGGGAAGATGCTTTTCAGGTAGATGGCGATGGAGGTGAGAGCGAGCACGAACACCGCCGGCCAGCGCGAGGGAGCGGGCTCGGTCGCCGGACCACGATAGAGCTCCTGCGTCGAGGGAAGTTGCGACGCCTCGGACCTGAGGGATTTGACCTGGATCGTCATGCCGACACCCGCTCGTGCAAGGCTTTGAGATGCTCGGCCGCCCGCGGCAGCCTGACGGGGGCGGGAGACGCGGCCGGCGCCTGGACCGGCTGCTGGATCGGCGCCGACTGGTTCGCGGCGGGAGCGAGAATCTCGTTCCTCGGGCCGAAGCCGGCGAGCTTGCCGTTCTGGATGACGCCGACCAGATCGACCGCCGTCAGGGCGCTTGGCCGATGCGCGACGATGACGACGATGCCGCCGCGCGCCTTGACCGTTTCGATCGCCGTCTTCAGCGCAGCCTCGCCCTCGCCGTCGAGATTGGAGTTGGGCTCGTCCATGACGACCAGGAACGGGTCGCCATAGAGCGCCCGCGCCAGGCCGATGCGCTGGCGCTGGCCCGCCGAGAGCGCGGCGCCCTGCGGTCCGAGCTGGGTCTTGTAGCCGTCAGGCAGGCGCAGGATCATCTCGTGGATGCCCGCCGCCGTGGCCGCCGCGATGATGCCGAACGCATCCGGATCCGGCTGCAGGCGCGAGATGTTCTCCTCGACGCTGCCATCGAGGAGGCTGACCTCCTGCGGCAGGTAGCCGACATGGCGTCCGAGGCTCTCTTCCGGCCACTGCGCCAGCTCGGCGCCATCGAGGCGGACCGCGCCGCGCAGGGCCGGCCAGATGCCGGTCAGCGCCTTGACCAGGGTCGTCTTGCCGCCGCCGCTTGGGCCGATGATCCCGAGCGCCTTGCCGGCTGTAAGCTCGAAGCTGACATCGCTGAGCAGAACCTGGCCCGAGCCGGGGGCTGCGACCGTGATCTTGTCGAGCTTGAGATATTTCGTCGGAGCGGGCAGCTCCATCGGCTCGGTCGCCTGGCTGAGGGCCACCACGGTCTCGCGCAGGCGCTGGAAGGCGGCACGCGCCGCGACGAAGGGCTTCCAGTTGGCGATCGCCTGGTCGACCGGGGCGAGGGCGCGGGAGGAGGCGACGGAGGCGGCGATGATCGCGCCGGCCGAGAGTTCGCCCTTGATCGTCAGATAGGCGCCAAGCCCCAGCGTCGCCGATTGCAGGATCATGCGCAGCACGCGCGAGATCGCGCCGAACGTGCCGCCGAAATCGTTCGACTTCGTCTGCAGCACGAGATGCTCGCGATTGGCCTGGTTGAAGCGCTCGACCGCGCGGCCGGCGAAGCCCATCGCCTTGAGCACCTCGGCATTGCGCGCATTGGAATCGGCGATCGTGTTGCGGGCGATCGCGGCCTGGCGCGTCGTGCCGTTGATCCGGCGCGTTGCCAGTTCGCTCAGCACCGTCAGCAGGGCGAGCACGAAAGCGCCGCCGAAGGTGAGGGCGCCGAGCCAGGGATGGAGGAAATAGACGAAGACCAGATAGAGCGGGATCCAGGGCAGGTCGAACAGGGCGCCGGGACCCTGGCTGCCGAGGAAGCCGCGCACCGTGTCGACGTCGCGGCCGCGCTCCAGGGCCTCGGCGCTGGAGAAGCCGAAGCGGGGCATGTCGATGGCGACGCGATGGGCGATCGGCGCGATGTTGCGGTCGAGCCTCGCGCCGAGGCGCACCAGTACCTGCGAGCGGATGACGTCGAAGGCGCCCTGGAAGAGATAGAGCCCGATCGCCAGGATCGAGAGCGCCGCCAGGGTCTGGACGGAGCCGCTGGTGAGCGCCCGGTCGTAGACCTGCAGCATGTAGAAGGATCCGGTCAGGGCCAGGATGTTGATGATGCCGGAGACCAGGAACAGGAAGAGGAAGGCGCTGCGGAAACCTTCCGTCAGCTTCGCGACATCGCGCTTGCGGGCGCTGGCGAGGCCTTTGGACATTGCCATGGCGGCGGACCGTGAGTTCGAAATGACGAGGAAATGCGGTGGAGGCAGGCGGGGTTTTCACCCGCCTGCCTGGGATGCCTTGCCGGTCAGAGCGAGAAGTTCCCGCCGGTCAGGTTGTGGCTGCCCTTCAGCTCGATGCGGAACTCCGCGTCGGAGTTCGCATCGATGCTGCCGCTGACGATGGTGTAGTCACCGTCCTGGCGGATCTCGTAGGTCACGGCCACCTGGGCTGCGCCTGTGAGCGGGCCGTTCACCAGCGTGAAGCTCTGGTTGCCGGCCTGCGTCGCGTTGGCGTCGATGCCGCTGAGATCGAGCCGGTCGCCCGGTTCGAAGTCGAGGATCGTGTCGCCATCGGCGGCCGCGGTGCTGAGGAAGCGGAACGTGTCGTTGCCGGTGCCGCCCTCGATCACGTTGACGGCGTTGCTCGCGGTGATCGTGTCGTTGCCCGAGCCGGTCGCGACGTTCTCGATATTCCAGAGCACGTCGTTGCCGCTTTGCGAGCTGGAGACGTTGCCGCGTCCGAGCAGGCCGTTGCCGAGATCGACGGTCAGGTTCGCGGTGATCGCCGAGAGGTCGAGCGTATCATTGCCCGAGCCGCCGCCGATATCGTCGCCGAAATAGGTGTCGTTGCCGTCACCCTGCTCGCCGACGATCACGTCGTCGCCGCTGCCGGCCACCACCGTGTCGTCACCCGCGCCGGCCGCGATCCGGTCATTGCCCGCCTCGCCGAAGATCCGGTCGTTGCCGGCCTCGCCATGGAGGAGGTCGTTGCCGGCTCCGCCGAAGACCTGGTCGTCGCCCGAGCCGGCGAAGACCACGTCGTCACCCGCTCCGGCATCGACGAAATCGGCGCCCTCGGCGGCGGAGATCGCATCCTCGCCCGCTTCGCCGATCAGGACGTCGTCCCCGGCGAAGCCGACGATGTTGTCATCGCCCGCGGTGCCGATCAGGACGTCGCTGCCGGTGGTGCCGACCCGCGGCCCGCTAACCGACGGCGCCGGCTCGGCGTCGTCATCGTCGCAACCGCAGTCATCGTCATCATCGTCGTCATTACCGCCCTGGTGATGATCGTCGTCATCATCGTCATCGTCATCATGGCCGTGATGGTCGTCATCGTCGTCATCATCGTCGCCGTGATCGCCGGAGCCGAATTGCGGCATCCCGTCGCCCGCGGTGAAGCAGATGCTGTGCGTGCCGCTCGTCATCGTGGTCACGCCGTTCTCGTCGGTCGTGACCTCGTAATCCTCCGGCACTGCGCCGTCGGGCAGCTCGATCACGTCCTGCGGCCGCAAGGTGCCGACGATCGTGTCGTTGCCGCCATTGGAGCGGAACACGATGCGGTGCGCCGAGGCCAGGGCGGAGATGTCGACCGTGTCGTCGCCGCCGGTCCCGTCGATGGTGATCGTGTTGAGCGCCAGGCTGGTGGTGGAGAAGTCACCGAAGATCTGGACGGTGTCGCCGTTGCCGGCCGAGCCGTTGACCGGATCGCCCGGCTGGCTGCCGATGCGGATCTCCTCGATATTGTCGAGCTCGGCGATGATCGAGGTTGTTGTCCCGACGGTGCGGGTGATCACGATCTCGGTGCCGGGCCTGAAGCCGGTCAGGCCGGCAGTGGCAGCTGCTTCGAGCGTATAGACGCGGTAGATCTCCGTCGTGCCGTTGCGTGTGTTCACGTCGAAGGTGTCGGTGCCGGAACCGCCATCGACGAAGTCGCGGCCATCCGTGTCGCCATTGTTGTTGGCGTTCCAGATGATCATGTCGTTGCCGCCGCCGGCCAGGACGACGTCGTTGCCCGTGCCGGCGTCGAAGGTGCCGTTGCCGGCGTCGCCGACGAGGATGTTGTTGGCGGTGTTGCCGTTGATCGTCTGTCCGCCGACCCGGGTCACGGTGACGCCGGCCGTGTCGCTGCCGGCGCCGTCACCCGCCGTGTAGCGGAACGAGCCCCCGGCGCCGCCGGTGGTGCCGTCGGTGATCGTGACGGAACCCGGATTCGTCGTCAGCGAGACCGAAGCGAGGCTGTTGAGGGTTCCGACCGCGGTGATGTCGAGCACGCCATCGGCATCGGTGTCATTGGCGAGCAGGACCCATTCGGGAACGACGATCGGCGCGGTCGTCACATTGGTGATGATCGTGTCGTCCTGGGCATTGGTCGGATCGTTCGTCGCCGCGACATTGACCGTCGTGACGGCGACATTGCTGTCCATGATCCCGTCATTGACGGTGACGTGGATGATGCGGTCGACCGTGCTCGGATTCTCGGAGGTGTTGTTGAAGGACACCGCCTGGATCGCACGCTGATATGCGACGAGCGATGCGGTTCCGGTGAGCGTGACGGTGATCTGGCCAGGGACCGAGGTGTCGACCGCGCCGGTGATGCCCGTGCCGGCCAGGTTGCCGATAGTGAGCACGTCGCTGGCCTGGGCATTGGTCAGGACGATGCGGGCCGAGACCATCTCGGTCGCGTCGTCAGCGATGCCGGGCCGCGAGGCGATCGCGACCGCATTGCCGTCTTCCGTAAAGTTGGTCTCGTAGTTCGTGGTCGGCGCGGCCGCCGGGACCGAGAGCTCGAACGCGAGATTGTCGATATTCACCGTTTCGTTGTTGGCGCTGACGTTCGAGACCGTGAACCGAATGATCGCATTGGTGCCGAACGGGCCGGTGAGGTCGATCGCGCGGTCCGCGTTGCCGGTCTGGTCGTCGATCGTATCGACCGTGACGAAGTTGACGCCGTCGGCAGCGAACTCGACGAGGACGGTCTCGCCATCGTCGAAGCCGCTCTCCTCGACCGAATAGGTCAGCCGGGCCGTGGTTGCGGCGGAGAGATTGACGCTGCGCTGGATCGTGGCGCCGTTGCCGGCGTCGAACTGCAGATCACCGTTGGTGATCCGGATCTGGCCGCTCGCCGCGGTCGCGCTGCCGTCGTCGCCGGTCTCGCTCCAGTCCGGGCCCCAGTTCAGCGAGCCGTTGCTGTTGCCGTAATTGGCGCTGTTGAAGCTGTCGACATAGGTGCCGCCCGCATCGAAGGCATGGAGCCTCAGCTCGGGGGGCGAGAGCATGATGTCGCCATCGGCGAAACGCAGGCGCTCGATGTTGAACAGGCGGTCCGTCCCGTCGGAAATCCGGTTCCGGCCGGTGACGGGATCGGTCTCGAGCGTCTGCTCGACATGCTCGACCGTGACGCTGCCATCGGCATTGCGGGTGATGGCATAGTTCTCCCTGACGTCCCAGTAGACGGCAGTGTCGATATCGTCCTCCTCGCCGCCGTCCAGGATCTCGCGGACGATGTTCAGCTGGGTTGGGACGATCTGGCGGGAGAGCATCAGCTCGGGCAGGGTCTTGCCGTTCCAGGTCGGGATCAGCGCGCCGGTGACGACCTGGTCGAGCGTGTCGACCGTCGCCAACTCGAGCCCGTCCTCATCACGGATGCTGATGCGGACGTTCAGCCATTGGTCGCCATCGATGATGTCGTTGCCGGCCTTGCCCTCGATCAGGTCGCTGCCGCCGCCGCCGAGGATGATGTCCGAGGCATCGGCCGTATCCATGACGATGGTCTCGGTCTGGCCCGCGACGGTCACCGTCCTGCGCTCGAGATGGGCGACGAGCGCGTCCAGCCCGTCGATCAGGTGCAGGTTCTTTTCGAGGAGCGCGTTCGAATAGGATTCCAGCGGCGCGTCCGGATCGATCTCCGCCGCGTTGCCGTCGGCATCGTAGGAGCCGATCACGACCTCGCGGCCGACCAGCTTGTCGTCATATTTCCAGCCCGAGAGGCCTTCGACCAGGTCGAAGCGGTCGCGCAGGATGTTGTTCTGCTGGTTCTGGAAGATCGACACCGTCATGTCGGAGTCGGCGGCCTGCTCATGGCCCTTGTGGATCGCCCAGTCGAACCCGGCCATGCCGTTGTTGCGCTCGATGCCCTCGCCCTGGAACATGATGTCGTCGCCGGACTCGGCATCATAGTCATTGTCGTTGCCGCGGCCGTTGAGCACGTCGTGGCCGATGATCGAGGAGTTGAAGAAGAGTTCCGAGTTCTCGCCGGCGAGCGTGTCGAAGCTCTCGCCGCCCTCGATCCAGTCGTCGCCCTCGTTGCCGGCCAGCATGCTGATGCCGGTGCCGCCACGGATGAAGTCGTTGCCTTCGCCGCCCGAGACGGTCTTCGCCTCGGTTCCCCCGTAGATGAAGTCGTTGCCGCGGCCGCCGAAGATCAGGTCGAGGCCGTTGCCGGGCGTGATGACATCATGCCCGTCATCGCCATGGATGACGTCGGCCGCGCCGATATCGGTTCCGCTATCGGTGATGATGTCGTTGCCGGCGCCGCCATGGAGGTGGTCGACGCCATAGCCACCCTCGAGGCGATCGTCGCCAGCTCCGCCCCAGAGCGTGTCGTCGCCCTCGCCGCCGATCAGGGTGTCATTCCCGGCGGTGCCGCCGAGAACGACATGCTCGAGACCGGTATAGCGCAGGTAGTTGGTGTCGATCTCGGCCGTGGCCGGATTGTCGCGCACGACGAGCGGGCTCATCGCCTGCAGGACCGGGTTGGTGTGGAGCGGATCGGCCTTGCCGTCTGCGCCGAGGCCCGTGACCTGCTTGTTCTGGTCGACTTCGAGAATAAAGGACGCGGTCTGGAAGGCGGCGCCGTTGATATGCGGTGCGTCCTCGTCGCCGGCCGTGGTGTTGCGCATGATCAGCTGCGCGAAGGAATCGCCCTCGAGCTCGTTCAGCAGGTTCAGGCCCTGGGTGCGGCTAAGATAGTAGAACCGGTCGCCAGCCTGGAGCTGCTCCATCTGGAATTCGAAGACATAGGTGAAGCTGGAGCCCAGCATCGCGCCGAAGGTCATCTTCTTCTCGGCCAGGCCGCCGATCCAGAAATCGACCCTGTCGAGGCCGGTGATGGTGACGCCATCCGCGTCATTGGCCCAGGCGCCGCTGCCGTTGAGGAAGGCGAGCCGGTCCGCCGGCGCACCCGGTCCGCCCATGACGAGGAGGGTCGCGGCGTCGCGCTTGGCCTCAAGCGTCGTCGCCGAGGTGATGGTCGAATGGGTGCCGTAAGCCGCAATGAAATTGATCAGCGAGGCCGGGTTCTTCATCGACAGGGCGAAGTCGAACCAGCTCTCATAGGGCTTCACCCGGCTGTCCTGGCTATCCTCGTAGAACTGCCGGCGCGCTTCGTTCAGCGAGGGCACGCCCGTCTCGCGGGCACGGGCGATGTTGATCGTGCCGAGATCGAGCGGGAGACCAACGAGATTGTTGCGCAGCGCATCGGTGATGTGCTCGTCGATCTCGTTGCCGGTCTGGCGCATCATGCCGCGCAGGATCGCGGCGGAGGCGTCCTCCGCGTTGGTTCCCGCCGCGTTGAACGCAATCGGGTTGAGGAAGGCCTCGATCAGCCCGATCTCCGAGGCGATGGGAGCGCCGCCCGGGCCAGCCGAGAGGATGTCGACCGTGTCGGTCAGCATCGAATGGCCGAAGCGGTAGACCACATGGGCGAACTCGGCGACGATGGCGCCGTCGACCGTGGTGGTGTTCGAGAACAGGAACGGATCGACATCCGGCGCGACCGCCCGGGCGAACTCCTCGAAGACGAGATGCTGATAGACCATCTCGGTCGAGAAGCGGGCGGCCTGGAACAGGCGCTCGCCATCCCAGTTCAGGGCCGCGATGACCGCCGGATCGGTCGGGATCTGGGTGACGTCGGTCAGCAGCCACTCGTTCAGGAAGGCCAGGCTGGCGCCTTCGCCGGTCAGAAGCTGCTCCTTGATCTGCTCAACGCGCAGATTGTGCTCGGCATGGAAAACCTGATGGACGGAGGTCAGGCCGATATTCTCGTTGCCGCGCCCGTCGCCGACGATGAAATGCGCATCGAGCAGTTCGTCGTCATAGGTGGTGGCGATGCCGTAGGCGTTCGGGGTGATGGTGTTGCCGGCGACGTCGTCGCTATCCGGCAGAACCTCGACAGGCGCCGTATCGGGCCTGCGGTCATGGTCGACCGGGCCTGACGGGACCGCGCTATGTGCGATGTCGTTCAGGAAGGCCCGCCCGGCCGAATAGGCCTGCGAGGCCAGGACCGGAGCGTCGAGATCGCCCTCGAGCGGGCCGGAAGCCGTCACGAGCTGCGGGAAGCCATTCGCTCCACGGATGAACTCGCCATAGAGGTCGGTCAGTACGGCTGGGACACGCAGGACATCCATGTCCGTCAGCTGGATGCCCAGCATATCGGCCGCCTGCTTCTTGACGTCGGCCCAGGTCGCCGGGCCGCCGCTGGCGCCCTCGAGCATGCGGCCCGTCGCGACCGGCTTGCCGTCGACCAATTCATATTCGCGCAGGAAGACCTGGTGCGACGGGTTCGAGGTATAGACCTGGTTCAGGTCGATCCACGGCGTCGTCTCGTTATTGTGGTCGCGCGTGTCGTCCGCCGTCCCCAGCTCACCGTCTGCGCCGGCGCCGATGACCGGTGTCGCGCGGGTCAGGACCATGAAGTTGGTCGGGCTGCCCGGCACATAGAGCGGATCGTCGGGTTGAAGCGGGATATAGACCGTGCCTGCCCCGCCCTTGCTGACGAGGTCGAGGCCGTGATCGAAGAACTGGCCGAACAGCGTGAAGAAGCCGTTGAAGGGCGCGGTATCGCCGAGATCAGGCGCGACGTTCGGGATCAGGACCGAGTCGCCTTCCATGGTCACGCCGAGGGTCTCCTCGAGTGCCGCATATGCGTCGTCCTTGGCCTCGGTCGCGGCATCGAGCACGAGCTGGGCAGCGTTGATCACGGCCTGCATCGCGGCGACCGCGGATCCGGCCGGCGGCGGACCATAATAGAGGTTCGCCAGCGCCTGCTTCGCCGTCGCCACGCCCTTCTCGGCCTGCACATAGGTCTCGTAGGCCGAGACCGCGCCCTCATAGACCGCCTTGTTCGCGGTGATCGCGAGGAACGCGTAAGGGTCCTCGTGGCCGAGATTCGTCAGCGCGGAGATGATCGTCGCCGGATTGCCCAGGGTCTGGTCGGAAATCAGGTTCGAGATCAGGCGCGGCTGGGAATCGTAGACATTGCCGGAGGTCTGCTCGTAGCTCGTCTGCGTGGTCCCTGCGGGAGATGTCGGGCCATGGAGGCCAGCCGGTGCCGTTTCAGCGTCATGGAAGACAGGATCGAGCAGCCGGGGCATGATCTGATCGGATGATCCGACCCATTCGCGCCCGGGAGTGAGGTTGTTCCACGAGCCATCGACCGTGCGCAATCCATAGGGCACCAGCGGATTGTCGACGAGTTCTGTGAGCGGCGTCCCGTCGGTGTGCGCCTCCGCGATCTTAATCTGCTTCAGGATGAATTGCAGATCGTGCGTATTGAGCTTCATCACACCCTCACTTTTGAAATCAAATCGATCACGGACTAAGGCAGCCGGCGCCGGTGCGACGACGGCAAATTAACCTTTCGTTAATGAGATAATGCCGTAACTAAACAATGGTCGTGAGAGAAATTGGTCCGATTATTTTCAGGACTAAATCCTGGGGTAAGAAAACGACTTAAGAACACTGCAAAAACTGGCCCGGGGACTAGGGGTTTTTCTGGTCTTTGGTCCAGTTCTGCGAGACGCGCTCCGGGCCCGGTCGCGATGTGGAGGATGGGGTGAAGTCGGGTCTTCGTGGCTGGCTTGGCCACGGCCAGCAGGCCCTGGCAAAGCGGCCTTTCGGCAGCTTGTCGGCCCAGTTCCTGGTCGCGGGCGGTCTGCTGCTGTTGATCGCGATGCTGTTCGCCGGCTACGCGATCAGCGCCCTCGTCGCGCGCAGCACGATCAATCACAAGGCGGCAGCCACGGCGCTGTTCATGCAGAGCCTGGTTGCGCCCTTTGCTGATGAGCTCGCCAGCACGGGGCGCCTGTCGCCGGACTCATCCGCCAGGCTCGACATGCTCCTGTCGAAGGAGCAGTTCAAGGATCGGTTCCCCTATTTCGAGATCTGGAAGCCCGACGGAACCGTCGCCTATTCGAATTCTACCCAGATCATCGGCCAGCGCTTTCCGCATTCTGCCGGGCTGTCGCGCGCGCTGAGCGGCGAAGTCGTCGCCGACTACACGGACCTGCGCGCCGGCGAGCACCGCGTCCGTGACATCAAGACGCCGTTCCTCGAAATCTACAGCCCGATACGCTCGGGCGTGGAGGGACATGTCCTGGGCGTCGCGGAGATCCACGAATTCACGCAGCCTCTGCAAGGGGACCTCGCCAATCTGCGCTGGGGCAGCTGGCTGGTCGTGGCCGGAAGCACGCTGGCGATCATGCTCGGCCTTTACGGTATCGTCCGTCGCGGAAGTC
This sequence comes from Allobosea sp. BK604, assembly GCF_004341515.1. Taxonomy (GTDB): domain Bacteria; phylum Pseudomonadota; class Alphaproteobacteria; order Rhizobiales; family Beijerinckiaceae; genus Allobosea. The sequence continues at coordinate 110,944 of NZ_SLZF01000012.1, read as the reverse complement.
GGACCATCGAGGCGCAGCACGCTGCCCTGGAGGCGCGTATCGCCGAAGCCGAGAGGCTGGCATTGTTGAACCAGAACCTGAGAGATCGCCTGCAGCGCGCATCCGCCCGCGTCGCCGAGCTCAACGAGCAGTTCATCCGCACGGTCGGGGCCGAACTGCATGATGGCCCGGCCCAGCTCGTCGGCTTCTCCAAGCTCAAGCTCGACGAGATCGCGGCCGCCTCCGACCCTGCTGCGCGCGGCCGGCTCGTCCAGCATCTGGGCACGGTCCTGTCTGAAGCCCTGCACGAAATCCGGACGATCGCGAAGGGGCTGCTCCTGCCCGATCTTGCAGGCCTGCCCTTGCAGGACGTCATTGCGCGCGCTGCGCGCGCTCACGAGAGACGGACGCATACCGAGGTGCAACTCGCGACCGAAGCCGTCGGCATCGAGATTTCGGATGCCGTGAGGGCTTGCGTGTTCCGCTTCGTTCAGGAATGCCTGAACAACGCTTTCCGCCACGCGGCCGGCGCCCGGCAATCCGTCAGCTGCGCGCTCTATGGCACGACGCTTTCAGTCGTGGTCGCAAATGACGGGGCAGCCGTTATCGTCGAGCGGGACGCCGCTGACGGAGAGCGACTCGGCCTGCAAGGGCTGCGCAATCGCGTCGAAAGCCTCGGCGGAACATTCGCCGCCGAGATCCGGCAATCGGGAGAGACCCGGATTTCGATGAACCTGGAGCTTGTTGGAGGGCTGCTTGAACACTGACAGGCGCTCGATTGTCGTCGTCGACGACCATTCGCTCTTTCGGAGCGGCGTGGTCCAGGCCTTTCGTGACGTCGACGATTTCGACGTTGTCGGCGAGGGGGCGACCGCCGAAGATGCCATCAACCTGGTCGAACGTCTCACGCCCGACATTGCGCTGACGGATGTCTCGATGCCCGGCGGCGGCCTGGGAGCCGCGCAGAAAATCTGCAAGCGCTGGCCCCGGGTGAAGGTCATCATGCTGACGGTGTCCGAAGACCAGGAGACCGTCCTGAAAGCGCTTGATGCCGGTTCGGTCGGATACGTGCTCAAAGGCGTGTCCGCGCCGGACCTGGTCAGTATCGTGCGCTCGATTGCCGATGGCGAGCGCTATGTCCCACCCGGCATGGCGGTCCAACTCCTGGCGGCAATGCGCAAGCCGCAACCGGTCGACCCGATCCAGGCCAGGCTTGCACTCCTGTCCCGCGCCGAGGAGCGCGTCCTTCGGCTTCTCGGCCATGGCCTGAGCAACCGCGAGATCGCGGAGGCGACAGGCGTGCAGGTCAAGACGGTGAAGTTTCACGTCTCGAACATTCTCGCGAAAGGGGAATTCAAGAACCGCACCGAGGCTGCCATTGCAGCCCAGCGTTATGTCCCGGCGTCCGACGAGTGACGTAACGGCAATCATAGTCGTGTCTCTGGAGATGCGAGGTGATGCACCTCTAATGCTGATCATATCGGGGCGTGTGGGTGGCCCCCAATACAAATTGTTGGTAAGAAAAATTTTCTATATACTACCGCGTTTATCGGCCGTCGTTGAGATGTATAGTATTCTATTGTTGAATTAATGTTCGATTTTTGTTCGTTTTTTCGGAATGTAGGCGATATATCTGTGCTTTGATGCTTTTTCAAGATCGGGAAGCTCGGCAACTCCCAAATGGGAGCGCCTAGATAACGGCGGATGCGCAATTAACCCTCCGTTAACTAGGGTATTTACATCGATTCCAACTTAGGCGATGGCTCTTGCGACCTACGACAAAAGTAAGGGTGGGGCGGAGACTCTGGTGATCTCGGTTGGCATTGTCGATGACCATCCCCTCATGATGGAGGGGATTGCGTCCGTTCTCCGGGGCAGGACCGGCTTTGCCATCTCGGCAACGGGCTCGCGCGCGGGCGACATCATCGCGATTGCGTCACGTCATGAGATCGACGTGATGATCATCGACCTCAACGTGCCGGGGGATGCGTTCCAGGCGATGGCGAGCCTCCGCCGGGAATACCCGGACACGAAGATCATCGCCTTTGCCGCCTCTGCCAGCGCAGAGCATGCGATGCGCGCCCTGGATTCCGGCGCTGACGCCTATGTGCTGAAGAACAGCCAGGCGGGGGAACTGTTCGAGGCGATCGACATGACGCGGCGCGGCGAGATGTATGTCACGCCATCCTTCGCGACCAAGGTCATCGGCGCGCTGCAGAGCAAGGCGCTGCAAAAACGCGTAGCGGAAAGCACGAAGCTCAGCTTGCGGGAGGAGCAGATCGTGCATCTGCTGCTCTGTGGCAAGCGCAACAGCGAAATCGCGCGCACGCTGGCGCTGAGCGAGAAGACGGTCAAAGGCTACATGACCAACCTCATGGGCAAGCTCCGCGCGCGGAACAGGCTGGAGGTGGTCATTGCCGCGCAACGGCTGAACCCGCATCGCTTCGCCGGTACAGGTGCCGGTGCGACGGCCAGGGTCGACACCGAAAATTGACCCGGTAGCGCGGGGGCCTCCAACGCGTCGCCGCTAGGAGCGCTTGCCGGTGAAGACATAGCCCACGCCGCGGACGGATTTGATCAGCGTCGGGGCGCCGGGTTCCGGCTCGATCTTCTTGCGCAGTCGCGCGATCTGGGCGTCGATCGTCCGGTCGAAGGCTTCCTGGCGGCGCCCGCGCGTCAGGTCCATCAGCGTCTCCCGCGAGAAGACGCGCCCCGGATGGCGCGCGAACACGGTGAGGATATCGAACTCTCCGGTGGTGAGCGCGACCTCCTGGCCGTCCGGCATCGTCAGCCGCCGCCGCTCCGGATCCAGTTCCCAGCCGTCGAAGCGGATGATGCCCGTCTCGGTCTTCGCCGCTTCGGGTGAGCGCTGACGGCGGCGCAGCACCGTCCGCAATCGGGCCAGGACCTCGCGGAGATGGAACGGCTTGGCGATATAGTCGTCGGCCCCGACCTCGAGCCCGACGATGCGGTCGACGACGTCGTCGCGCCCGGTCAGCATGATGATCGGCAGGTCCGAACGCGAGCGGATCTCGCGCGCCAGTACCAGGCCATCTTCGCCGCCGGGAAGGATGAGATCGAGCAGGACGATGTCGATCGGGGAATTCTGCAATACCTCACGCATGCCGCGCCCGTCCGGGACGGCGCTGACGCGATAACCCTCATCCTCGAAATAGCTGATCAGCATTTGCCGGATGCGCGCATCGTCGTCGACGACGAGGATGTGTTCGCTGCGTGTCTGCGGATCGGCCATCTGCACTTGGAAGGAGCGGGGCGGGGAGCTTGTCACAGTTCGTTACAAATCAGCACTATCGGTAACACGCCGATCGTTCCGCAGTCACGCAAGGGCACTCAACTCGTGTCATCAATTCCGATGCGGAGACGGTGGTCATGATCGTTGCGAATGCGGTGTCCCGGGCGCCCGGCCAGTTTCCGGGTCTCGCGCTCAACGCGGTGAAACCCGGCCTGCTCGGCCTATTCAGCCGCCAGCCGCTGGAGACCCATGAGAGCGGCAGCGCGATCTTCTGGGAAGGCGACGCCGCGACGCATGTCTTCAAGGTCGTCGAGGGTGTGCTTCGCATCTTCAAGATCCTGGCCGATGGCCGCCGCATCATCACCGGCTTCATCTATCCCGGCGAGATTCTCGGCATCTCGCTCGACGAGCGCTACCTCTACACCGCCGAGGCGGTGAACGAGGTCAAGCTGCGGCGGCTCGGCCTCAACCGGTTCCGCGAGGCGATCGATGAATCGGCCGAGCTGCGGCCACTCTTCGTCGCCAGGATCTGCGAGGAAATGGCCTCTGCGCAGAACCGGATGGTGCTGCTTGCCCGCAAGAGCGCCGAGGAGCGCGTGTGCAGCCTCCTGCTCGAACTGGCACGCCGCGCGCCGCGCCGCCCAGGGCCGATCGTCGTCGAGTTGCCGATGAACCGCCTCGACATGGCCGACTATCTCGGCCTGACCATCGAGACCGTGTCACGAACGGTGACGAGCCTGACCCATCGCGGCGTGATCACGCCGAGCAGCCGCTACGCCTTCGAGATTCGCCAGCTATCGAACCTGGCCTGCCTTGCTGGTGAGGTCGAGGAGGGCGATAACGCTCTGGCTGATGCCGGGATGGCGCAGCAGGCATCTCGGCCTCATTGACGAGCGCAGGACCGGCCGGGTGACGAAGACCAGCGAACGGAAAGTCATCACGCAGAGCGGCCTGGACGAGATCGCTGCGATCCTCGACGACGGCAACTTCATCGTTCACGGCTTCGACGGCGTGATCAGCCGCTGGACGAGCGGCTGCGAGGAGCTCTACGGCTGGACCGCCGCGGAGGCGATCGGGAGGAGCGTTCACGACCTCCTGAAGACGGTCTTTCCGCGCCCGCTCGACGAGATTCTCGCCGAGCTCCGCCGGCACGGCACCTGGAAGGGCGAGCTGACGCAGCGGCACCGCGACGGACGGCCGATCTTCGTAGCCAGCCGCTGGGTCGCCGTGGCCTGCGATCGGCCTTCCGACTTCGTCATCGTGGTGACGAATTCCGATATCAGCGACCTGAAATACGCGCAGGACGACCTCGCCGCGCGCGAATCCCACTTGCTTTCGATCCTCGAGACCGTGCCGGAAGCGATGGTGGTGATCGACGAGGCCGGCATCACGCTGTCCTTCAGCAAGGCGGCGGAGCGCCTCTTCGGCTTCGCGGCGGAGGAGGTCTGCGGGCGCAACGTCAAGATGCTGATGCCGAATCCCGACCGTGATCGGCATGACGACTATATCTCGCGCTACCTGACCACCGGCGAACGCCGCATCATCGGTTTCGGCCGCGTCGTCACAGGGCAGCGCAAGGACGGCACCACCTTTCCGATGGAGCTTGCGGTCGGTGAGGCTGCGACCAGCGGCAAGCGGATTTTCACCGGCTTCATCCGCGACCTGACCAGCCGCCACAAGATGGAAGAGGAGTTGCGCCAGTCGCAGAAAATGGAGGCGATCGGCCAGCTGACCGGCGGCATCGCCCATGACTTCAACAACCTGCTGACGGTCATCAGCGGCAATCTCGAGATGATCGAGCGGCGGCTCGATAACGAAAGGCTGCTCGCCCTGCTGCGCGAGGCGCAGGGCGCCGCCGATGACGGCGCCAAGCTGACCGGGCAACTGCTCGCCTTCGGTCGGCGCCAGGCGCTCAACGCCAAGCTCGCCGATATCGGCCAGCTCGTCTCGAATTTCGCCGACCTGCTGCGGCGGACGCTCGGTGAGGCGATCGAGCTGCGCACGGTGATCACCGGAGCAGCGCTGTCGGCCCTGGTCGATACCGCCCAGCTCCAGAACGCGCTGCTCAACCTCGCGCTCAACGCGCGCGACGCGATGCCGCGCGGCGGGCGGCTGACGGTCGAGATCGCGCGCGCTCATCTCGACGCGGACTATGCCCAGATGTACCCGCAGGTGCGCACCGGCGACTATGTCCTCGTCAGCATCTCCGATACCGGCGAGGGCATGAGCGCGGAGGTCCAGCAACGCGCCTTCGAGCCGTTCTTCACGACTAAGGGGGTCGGCTCAGGCACCGGGCTCGGCCTGAGCATGGTCTATGGCTTCGCCAGGCAATCGGGCGGGCATGTGCAGCTCTACAGCGAGCTCGGCCGGGGCACGACGGTGCGGCTCTTCCTGCCGGCTGCCGCCGGCCTGCGCGGAGGGGTGGGCGAGCCCGGAGGGGAGGCGGATGCGCCGGCAGGTCCGCGCGGCCATGAATGCATTCTGGTCGTGGAGGATGATGCGCGCGTCCGCCGCGTCGCCGTCGCACGGCTGGAGGACGAGGGCTATCGCGTGATCGAGGCCGGCAACGGCGCGCAGGCGCTCACGGCGCTGGCCGAGCATCCGGAGATCGAGCTGCTCTTCACGGATATCGTGATGCCCGGCGGCATGCTCGGCGACGAGCTCGCCAAGGAGGCCCGGGCGCTGCGCCCCGATCTCAAGGTCCTTTTCACCTCGGGCTATGCCGAGCCCAGCCTTGCCGGCCGCGAGCTCGACGAAGGCAGCTGGCTCAAGAAGCCCTATACGGCGCGGGAGCTGGCGACGCGGCTGCGTCTGCTGCTGGACTGATTCAGCCGCTGGCCAGAGACGTCTCCCGCGCCCCGAACCCTTCCGTCAAAGGATCGCCGATGACGAAAGCGTGCCCGAAGCCGGCGCCGGAGCGGGCCATGCGGCCTGCACCGTGGTTCCCGCTCCGATAGCCGCGATGGCAGCATCTGCGACCGTCCTGCCGTCCGCCTGTGCGGCAAGCCGCGTCCAATCGGTCGCCGCGCCCTTCCGGGCGAGCTGGGCCCTGATCACCTCGGAGGTCGCGTCGGACGGATCACCCAGCCGCTCGGCCACGCGCCGTATCAGCATCTCCTCCGGCGCGTCGAGCCAGAGGCCCCGGAACGGCACTCCGGCATGCCTCGCAACCTCGCAGATCCGGTCGCGCTCGATCCGCCGGTCGAAGACCGCGTCCGCGATCGCCGCATGGTCTTGCGACAGCGCGTTCGCGGCCGCCTCCGCCATGGCCTGGTAGGTGCGGGCTGAAGCCTCTTCGGAATAGGCCGCCTCGGGCAGCCGCGTCTCGGGCGAGACGCCGAACAGGCGCTTCCTGAGGCGGTCGCTCGCGGCGATCCGGGCCCCCGGGGCAGGGCCGAGCTTCGGCGCGACCGCGGCCGCGACCGTCGACTTGCCCGAGCCCGAATAGCCACCGATGGCGACGAGAATGGGCGGCCTGCGCTCCAGCAAGGTGAGGCAAAGCTCGAGATAGGCCTGTGCTTCCGCCAGCTTCCAGGCGGAGGACGGCTCGTTGCCGGTGGCACTGGCCGCGGTGACATGGGCGCGCACCGCGGCGCGCACGGCCATGAAGAAGGGCAGCAGGCGCAATCCCGCCTCGTCGCCGGTGGCGTCGAGATAGCGGTTGAACAGGGCGTTCGCGAGCGTCTCGCGCCGGCGGTACCACAGGTCCATCAGGACGAAGGCGAGGTCGTAGAGGACGTCGGTCGTGGCGAGATCCTCGTCGAACTCAAGGCAGTCGAAAAGCAGCGGCTTGCCATCGACCATGCAGATATTGCGCAGGTGCAGGTCGCCATGGCAGCGCCGGACCTTGCCGTCGCGCGCCCGCTGGTCGAGCAGGCCGGCATGACGGGTGAGGGCGGTGCGGCAGGCGGCGTTGACCTGGGCGACCTCAGCTGGTGCGAGGAGAGACGTGGCGGCGAAGGCGCGTTCGTTGACGGAGAGCACGCGCCCCATGCGCGCCGCCCCGTCGCCGCCCTCCGCAATCGCGGCCGAGCGGTGGAATTCGGCGATGCTCGTTGCCAGCGCCGCCATGTCGGACGACGTCAGCTGTCGCTCCTGCGCAAGTCTGTCGAACAGGAGACTGTCGTCGAAGCGCTTCATCTCCAGCACGGCGTCGACGAGCTTGCCCTGGCCGTTCAGTGTCAGGCTGCCGTCGCCCTCGCGCGTGATGCGGTGGACGGCGCGGTAGAGCTCCGGCGCGGTGCGACGGTTGAGCATCAGCTCGCGCTCGCACATGGCCAGCCGGCGCTCGGGCGTCGACAGGTCGAGATAGGGCAGGGCGACCGGCCGTTTCAGCTTGAGCGCGCGCGAGCCGAGCAGCAGCACCACCGAGATATGGGTCGAGACCGTCCGCGCCCGCCCCGCGCAATCGCCGAAGGCTCGCGGCGAGCCGAGAAAGCAGATCGTCTCGTTCTGATTGCAGGCCTGCATCTGCGTGCACTCCGCCTCCCCTGAATAATTCCGATCATGGCCCGGTGGTTCACCCGCAGGCTTTGATTTCGGTCAAGCACGCCGAATTCGGCCTGGATGCAGATCGGCTATCCTGCTCCTTCCGCTCGCCGTCTTCCGCCTGATCACGCCGTCATGCGATCAATGGCTCATCAGACAACAGATCGATGCGTGATCGAGCAGATCACGCGTGACGCCGCCGAGGATCCACTCACGCGTCCGGCTGTGGCCATACGCGCCGGACACCAGGAGATCCGCGCCTTCCTGCCGGGCGCGCTCGACCAGTTCGTCGGCGATGCACGCTTCCCGGATCGTGGCATCCGGGAGGATGCGGGCGTTGACTCCATGCTGGCGCAAATAATCCTGCAGGCCGCGCGCGCCCGAAGTCTCGGGGCTTTCGCCAGCGGTGAAGACGAAGACCTCTTCGGCGGCCTTCAGAAAAGGCAGCGCGTCCCAGACCGCGCGGCGCGCCTCGCGCGTGTCCTTCCAGGCGATGACGATGCGTTGCGCAGACAGGCGATCCGTGGCGGGCGGCACGACCAGGACGGGGCGCCCGGCTTCGAGCAGGATCGATCCGGGATCGACGGCGAAGCGCCAGTCACGGTGATCGCTGCGTCCTTGCCGGCCGATGATGAGGAGATCGGCAGCGTGGGCCTGCTCGACGAGAAACGGTGTCGGTTCGTCCATCCCGGTCCGCAGCGCGGTGCCTGCGGCGGGCCCGGCGAGCTTGATGAGGCCGGCTTCGATCTCTTGCAGCTCTTCGGCAGCGATCTCGCGCCACTGCTCAATCAGCGTCTGTGCGGCAAAACCCGCCTCCAGAGGGAGGGCGGGAATGATGCTGCGCGAGGCCGAGCCGATCAGGCGCGCACCGAAGCGCTCTGCCAGGCGGGCGGCGAGCGCAACGCGGCTGGCAGCATCCGGGCCAAGATCGAGATTCACGATCAAGCTCGCATAGGACGACATGACAAGCTCCATGGGGTCGAATGTCGCAATGCCACCTGTGCCTGAGCAGATTGCTTTGACCTGGGTCAAAAGCGGCTAGAATTGATCAGCCGGCCGGCCCCGCGACGCGAGCTTTGCCTGCATGGCCCGCCCGAAACGCTGCCGCCCTCCGCCGCATGGCCGCCCGCCCGAAGCGCCGATGGGGAGTTTGATGTGGCGCAAATCTGGACCGCCCTATCCGTCCTACGATCAGTCAGGCGTCGCGTATCCGACACTTAAACCACGGAGGTTGTCGATGAAAACGACAGTCAAGCATGGCCCGGACTCCTGCAGGTCCGATCCGCCAATCTTCACGATCGAGACAATCGAGGACTACGCCCTGGCGACACGGCGCATCAAGGCGCTCTCCGTTCAGGACGGGAGCAGCCATCGCGAGATCATGGCGCTCAAGGATGCCGTCCGCATCTGGGAAAAGGCCACGCAGGCGCGCAATCAGACATGACGCGCGGCATCGAGAGCGAGCTTGCCATTCCGGGCTGCGAGCCGTGGATGTCGGAGGGCTGAGTGTTCAGCCACGTGGCCCGCGGCCCCATGGCGAAGGCTGCGGGGACCTGCGCGGGCCAACGCGCCGTCAGGTCTAGTGGGACATCAGGCAGCAGACGGGCGCGCCTTCCAGCAGATCACGCGTCACGCCGCCGAAGAACCATTCCTGCATCCGGCTATGGCCATAGGCACCGGCCACGATCAGGTCGGAACCAGTTTCGAGCGCGAAATCGATCAGCTCGTCGCTGGTGTGCTTGATACTGTCTGTCCGAAGCACCGTCCGGCTGGTGATGCCGTGCAGCGCGAGATAGTTGCCGACATCCTGGGCGCCCTGGTCCGGCGCATCTGCGCCGATGGCGAGCACGGTCACCGTCTCGGCACGCCGGAGCAGGGGCAGGGCGTCCCAGACTGCACGGCGTGCCTCGCGCGTATCCTTCCAGGCGATGACGATGTGCCTGGCGGCGAGATGGGTGATGCGCGGCGGCACGACGATGACGGGGCGTCCCACATCCATGACGAGGTCGCCGGGGGACAGCCCCATGTTCTTCTGGACCGGGTCGTTCGAGGCTTGCCGCGCCATCACGACGATGTCGGCGGCGCGGGCCTGGTTCGCGATGAAGTGGCGGGGTGTGTCGATGGCGCAGCGCCAATCGATATCGTTGAGCGGATCGGCGGCCCGGTGGAAGATCGTCTCCGCCTTGGCGAGGTTTTCGGTTGCGGTGCGCCTGGCATCCTCGATCAGCGTGGCGTCGACGCCGGACATGCCGTCGCCCATATAGGGCAGCACCAGCTCCTCTGCCGCGATCCCGATCAGGCGGCTGCCGAAATCCCTGGCCAGCGAGGCGGCCAGCCTGACCCGGTCCTCGGCGCCTTCGCCGAGATTGAGCGGCACCATGATGCTGGCATAGCCGGTCTGGACGGCGGTTATCGCTGCGGACGTCATCGCAAATCTCCTGCGTTCAAGGCTTGCCGGAGCATGCTCGCTTTCGCCCGGACCGGTTGCATTGATCCAGCGCAAAGCCGCTGCGTTCAGGCGGCCGAAGGCGTCCGCCCAGCCTTCTCCTTCACTGCCGCGATGCGGAACGGCAGCATCTCGCCGTCGTGGTCTCGGATCGAGACATAGTCGCCGGCGACGAAGCGGTGGCTGTCGAGCCGATAGCCGAACTCGTCATCCTCGCTCCTGGCGTCGTCGTAGTCGATGCACCAGGTCGACCCGCCGGCGCCTCCGGCCCGATGCACCAGCCAGCCGTGCCGGTCGGGCTCGCCGGCCCAGAAGCGGCGCACGCGGCAGAGCTTGCGGCTCGCCCGCCAGGCTTCGGCATCGATATGGCCGCTCGTATCGAGCGGGGCGTGGATCTCGTAACCATGCCGGGTGCTGCCATCGGGATGGCCGGGCGTGCGGGCGAGATGAAGGGTGATGACGTGCGGCATGAGTGTGGCTCTCCCGGGCGATTGACGCCATAACTATCGACTGGCGAGGCGACGGCAGAATTGATCTGCCGCAAAGACGTTTTCGCCCCGCCGGCGATGATCCGTTCCATCCCAAACAGGAGGCTCGTATGATCGAAGGCATCAAGAGCGTATTGGTCGCCGTCACCGAGGAGGGGCGCAAGGAAGAGACCTTCGCCCTGAGCTACGGACTTTCGCTGGCGCGGCAGACCAACGCCCATTTGACCCTCCAGGCGGCCGCCAGTCGCTTCCACATCCCTTATTCGATGATCGATGACTTCAGCCGGGACCTGATCTCCTCAGAGAACAGGCGGATCGCGGCGCTGGCCGATCGCTTTGCCGGCAAGGCCAAGGGCGAGGCCGATTTCGCCGGCGTGGTCTGCACGGTCGAGAGCCCGCAGCTGCACTATAACGACCTGATCGATCGGTTCCTCGGCCATGCCCGCGTCCATGACCTGTCGATCCTCGACGCCGAGAGCTCGACCATCGACGGCGATCGCGGCCTGATCGAGAGCGCGCTGTTCGAGAGCGGCAGGCCGGTGCTGATCGTGCCGCCGGAGCATCACAGCTTCGCCGGCCGGCGCATCGTCATCGCCTGGGATGGCAGCGCCAGCGCAGCCCGCGCCGTCGCCGGGGCCATGCCCTTCCTGCGCGCGGCGGAGGCGGTGGAGATCGTCTCGGTTGTCGGCGAGAAGGATCTCTCGAGCTCCGTGCCAGGGGCTGATCTCGCGCCGCATCTCGCCCGGCACGGCATCGATGTCAGCGTCACCACGACGGCGCTGGGCGCGAAGGAGGACGCCGCCAGCGCGCTGCAGCGCGAGGCGGTGGCTTTCCGGGCTGGCCTCATCGTCACCGGCGCCTACAGGCACTCGCGCCTGCGTCAATGGCTGCTCGGCGGGGTCACCCAATCCCTGCTCAAGGCCAGCCGCGTGCCGCTGCTGATGAGCCACTGACGAGCCGCGATAGCTGCCAAGGGCAGCTATCGCCAAATCGGCGCCGCCGCCGCATGATCATGCGCAGCCAACCCGGTGGCCGCTGATGAGCATACGCAATTTCGACGCGCTCTTCGATCCCGGCGCGATCGCACTGATCGGCGCCAGCACTGCGCCGGGCTCGGTCGGGGCCGTGCTGGCCGAAAACCTCTATGGCGCGGGCTATGCGGGGCCGATCATGGCCGTGAACCCGCATGCCACGGCGATCCGCTCGGCGCTGAGCTATCACTCGGTCGCCGAGCTGCCAGTGACGCCGGATCTGGCGGTGCTGGCGACGCCGGCCGCGACCGTGCCCGGCCTGATCGCCGATCTCGGCAGGCGGGGCTGCCGCGCCGCGATCGTGATCAGCGCCGGCTTCGGCGCGGCCGGCGAGCCGGCGGGACTACGCCAGCAACTGCTCGACGCCGCCAGGCCGCATTTGCTGCGCATCGTCGGGCCGAACTGCCTCGGCCTCATCTCCTCGCCGCGCCGGATCAATGCCAGCTTCGCGCGGCTGACGCCCCATCCCGGCAATATCGCCCTGATCAGCCAGTCCGGCGCGATCATTGAGGCGCTGCTCGACTGGGCCGACGAGCGTGGCATCGGCTTTTCCCATGTCGTCTCGCTCGGCGACATGAGTGACGCCGATATCGGCGACATGCTCGACCATCTTTGTGCCGATGCCGCGACGCGCTCGATCCTGCTCTATGTCGAGAACATCACCCATGCCCGCAAATTCATGTCCGCTGCACGGGCGGCGGCTCGCACAAAGCCGATCATCGTGGTCAAGGCAGGGCGCAGCGCAGTCGGCGCCAGAGCAGCCCTGTCGCATACAGGAGCGCTCGCGGGCTCGGACATCGTCTATGACGCGGCCTTCAGGCGCGCCGGGCTGTTGCGCGTGGCCGAGCTCGACGAGCTCTTCGCCGCGGCCGCGATCCTCGCGACCGGCATCCGCGTCTCCGGCGAGCGCATGGCGATCCTGACCAATAGCGGCGGAGCGGGCATTCTCGCAGTCGATGCAGCGGGAGCGCGCGGAGGTACCGTCGCGATGCTCGCCCCCGGCACGATCGCGCGGCTGGACAAGATCCTGCCTGCCGGCTGGTCGCGCGCGAACCCGGTCGATCTGCTCGGCGATGCGACAGGAGAGCGCTATGCCGGCGCGCTCGACGCCCTGCTCGAGGAACGCGACAGCGACGCCGTGCTCGTCATCAACTGCCCGACGGCCGTCGCCGACGGAGTCGACACTGCCCGGGCTGTCGCGACCGTGGCAGGGCGCCATCGCGGCGTGCCGATCCTGACGAGCTGGCTTGGCGGGCGCAGTACCCAGGACGCGCGGGCCGTCCTGGCACAAAGCAAGCTGCCGACGTTCAAGAGCCCCGAGGAGGCTGTACGCGCCTTCAGCTACCTCGCCGATTTTCGCCGCAACCAGGCGCTGCTGATGGAGACGCCGGCCGCCGGCGTGATGATCGGGCAAGGCGTGATCGAGCAGGCGCGACAACTCTTCGCCGCTGTCAGGAGTGACGGACGTGCGTCGCTGACGGAAGCCGAGTCAAAGGAAATGCTGAGCTGGTTCGGCATCCCGACCGTGCCGACAGCGACGGTGGCCTCGCCCGCGGAGGCGGCGCGTTCCTTCGTCGCCATGACGGGCAGGGCGGTTCTCAAGATCCTCTCCCCGGACATCATGCATAAGTCGGACGTCAATGGCGTCGCGCTCGATCTCGGCTCAGCCGAGGAGGTCGAGGCCGCCGGGCAGGCCATGCTCGCCGCCGTGGCCGTGGCCCGGCCGGATGCCCGTATCGCCGGCTTCACGCTGCAGCCGATGATCGTGCGCCGCAATGCCCAGGAGCTCATCGCCGGCATCGCGCAGGACCCCACCTTCGGCCCGGTGATCCTGTTTGGAGCCGGCGGCAAGGCGACCGAGATCGTCGGCGATCGTGCGATCGGCCTGCCGCCGCTGAATTCGGTGCTCGCTCGCGACATGATCGGCGGCACGCGGATCGCCAGGTTGCTCGCCGGTTTCCGCGACGTGCCGGCGACGCCGCTCGAACCGGTGGTCGACGTGTTGCTGCGCCTGTCGGAACTGTCGGTGCTGCTGCCGGAGATCCGCGAGCTCGACATCAATCCGCTGCTCGCCAACGCCGAGGGTGTGATCGCGCTCGACGCACGGGTGGTGATCTGCGAGCCGCAGCCAGCAAGTCCCGGCCTCTCCGTTAGCCCCTATCCGCGCGAACTCGAACGCGAGATCAGGCTCGAGGATGGCACGGCCCTCCATCTGCGCCCGATCCGACCGGAGGACGAGACGCCACTCGCCGAGATGGTGGGGCTCTGCGCGCCGGAGGATATCCGCATGCGGTTCTTCGGGCCGCTGAAGGGTTTTCCGCACGAGATGGCGGCGCGGCTGTCGCAGATCGACTACGACCGCGAGATGGCCTTCATCGTGGTCGAGCCGGGAACCGCGTTCGGCGGCGGTCCGATCCTCGGCGTCGTCAGGATCATGGGCGATCCCGAGCGCGAGACGGCCGAATATGCCATCCTGGTGCGCACTGACATGAAGGGGCGCGGCCTCGGTTACCGGCTGATGAGCGAGATCATCGCCCATGCGCGCGAGACGGGCTATCGGACCGTGTTCGGCCATATCCTGCGCGAGAATCGCGGCATGCTGCACATGGCCGCCGATCTGGGCTTCACGATCACCCCCGACCCTGACGATCTGGAGACGATGCGTGCGGTCCTGGCGCTGCAGGCGTTGGAGCCGGCTCCTCCCTCGCAGCGCAAGGGACGCAAGCGACAGCGCGCGAGCGCTTGAAGCAATGCCGGCCGGGGCGGGCCTTCTTCGTCATGGTCGGGCCTGTCCCGACCATCCACGTCTTCGCCGGTGACGTGCGGTGTTCGAGACGTGGATGCTCGCCACAAGCGCGAGCAAGAAGCGTGAGCTCTATAACCGATCCTGGTGCTGTGCTCCGGCCGCCTCGACGAGCACGCCCTCCCTGCCGACATCGTCATCTTCGAGGATGCGCCAGCCCGGCCCGTCCATGTCGCTGAACTGGCCGGTGCGCATGCACCAGAAGAAGGCGGCGAGGCCGGTGAGGCCGAGACCGAGTGCGAGCGGCATCAGCAGGACCAGGATGTTCATGGCGCCTGCTCCGAGGGAGTGGCTGCGGGCCGGGAGGCGCGCAGCGCATTCAGCGTGACGACGATCGACGAGCCGGACATGGCGACGGCCGCTACCAGCGGCGTAGCGAAGCCGGCGATCGCAATCGGTACGGCAACGGCATTGTAAAGCACCGCGAACCAGAGGTTCTCCACCATCAGGCCGCGTGCCTTTCGCGCGATGCGGATGCTGGCGGCGACGGGGGCCAGCTCGTCGCCGAGGAAGACGATGTCGGCCGAAGCCTGCGCCAGATGCGTCGCGCTGATCGGCGAGATCGAGACATACGCCTTGGCCAGCGCGGGCGCGTCGTTGAGCCCGTCGCCGACCATCAGCACCTTGCGGCCGGACGTGGCGAGCCGATCGAGCTCGGCGAGCTTCTCGTCGGGACGCTGCCCGGCCTTGTAGACTTCGATGCCGAGTTCGCGCGCCAGAGGCGCGACGGCGCTCTCCCTGTCACCCGAGAGGATGACGATGTCGAGCCCGAGCGCGCGCAGCTCCCGCATGCTCGCCCGCGCATCCGGCCGGAGCTCCTGGTCGACGGCGAAGACGGCGCAGCGCTCGCCGTGCCGCCAGGCGATCAGCGAGGCAGTCGGATAGGCGGCGGCGACGGCCCGCGCCTCGCGCTCCGCGCCACAGAAGGCGACGCTTCCGAGCCGCATCTCAGTGCCGTCGACGATGGCGCTGAGGCCGAGGCCGTGATGCTCCTGCACGCCCTCGGGCGGGCGCGGCTCG
This sequence comes from Allobosea sp. BK604, assembly GCF_004341515.1. Lineage (GTDB taxonomy): Bacteria > Pseudomonadota > Alphaproteobacteria > Rhizobiales > Beijerinckiaceae > Allobosea. The sequence continues at coordinate 95,436 of NZ_SLZF01000012.1, read as the reverse complement.
CCGGCGCCGAAGGCGAGCGGGCGCGCCAGCGGATGGCGGCTGGCGGCGGCGAGCCTGCCTGCCGCCTCGAGGATTGCCGGATCGATCGCCTCGCGATTGGCGAGGCTGGGCTCGGGCAGGGTCAACGTCCCGGTCTTGTCGAAGACGACCGTGTCGATCTCGGCGAGGCGCTCGAGCGCGTCGCCCTGCTTCAACATGACCTTGCGCCGGAACAAGGCCGAAGCTGCGACGACCTGCACGGCCGGGATCGCAAGGCCGAGCGCGCAGGGGCAGGTGATGATCAGCACGGTGATGGCGATGATCAGCGCCTGCTGCCAGGCGAGGCCGAAGGCGACCCAGCCGAGGAAGGTGGCGAGCGCGGTGGCATGGACCAGCGGCGCATAGAGCCGGGCGGCGCGGTCGGAAAGCTTGACATAGCGCGAGCGGCTCTCGACCGCCTGCGCCATCAGCCGGTCGATCTCGTCGAGCAGCGTGCCGGAGCCTGCCGCCTCGACACGGACCGTGAGCATGCCGGAAAGGTTCATCGTTCCGGCATGGACGCGGCCCTTGGCAGAGATCGCGACCGGTGCAGTCTCACCCGTCACCAGGCTCTGGTCGATCTCCGAGGAACCGCCCTCGACGATGCCGTCGACGCTGACCCGCTCGCCCGGCCTGACCAGCACGAGCTCGCCGGGCGCGATCGCTGCGATCGGCACCACCACCGTCGCGCCGTCAACGCCGAGCCTGGTCGCCGTCTCTGCCTTGAGCGCGGCGAGATTGCCGGCGAGGTCGCGGGTGCGCCGGCGCATCAGCTGATCGAGATAGCGGCCGATCAGCAGGAAGAAGAGCAGCATCGCGACGCCGTCGAAATAGGCGTTCTCGGCATGGTTCCAGGTCTCCACCACGGACATGCCGAGCGTCAGCACGATGCCGAGCGTGATCGGCACGTCCATGTTGACGCCGCCGGCCCTGAGGGCGCGGATCGCGCTCTCGAAGAAGGGCCGCCCGGCATAGGCCGCGGTCGGCAGGGCGATCAGCGCCGAGAGCCAGTGGAAGAAGTCGCGCGTGACCGGGCTGATCTCGCCGCCATTGCCGGACCAGACCGAGACCGAGAGCAGCATGATGTTCATCGAGGCGAAGCCGGCGACGCCGAGGCAGCGCAGCAGCCGCTTGTCCTCCTGAGCGTCGGCGTCCCGCGCCTCGGCGGGCAGGAAGGGATAGGCCTTGAAGCCCAGGCTCTGGAGGCCGGCAATGACCGCCTCCGGCCGCAGCGCTCCCTCGGTCCACTCGACGGTGACGCGCTTCAGCGCCAGGTTGACGCGGGCGCTCAGCACGCCGGACTGGCGGGAGAGGCCACGCTCGATCTTGTGCATGCAGCCGGCGCAGTGGATGCCGTCGACGGCGAGTTCCATGCCGGCGACGCCGCCCTCGCCATGGCGGACGAAGATCGAGAGGTCGTGGGTGGCGGCCATGGTGCTAGTCCCTCAGCACGATACGGCTGCGGGTGTCGAAGACAGCTGCGCCGTCGCGGCGGGCGGTGATGGCGAGCGTCCAACCGCCGGCATGGAGCGCTCGCATGCGGGCGAGGTAGCGCCCGGGCGCCGCTTCGGTCAGGTGCTCGTCGCGGTCCTGGCTGCGCGTCGCCGGGTGTTCGAGCCTGGCCTCGACATCGAGGCCGCGGACGGGGACGCCCCGCTTGTCGAGGAAGGCGATCTCGACCACGCTCTCGGTGCCGTCATCCCTGAGATCGGCGTCGACCTGCCAGCCGCGTGCGGCCTGCGCCCGCATCCGCTCGATCTCCTGGTTGAAGCGCTGGCTCGTCTCGTAGGCGCTCTTGACGTCGACGCCGGGCATGGTCCGGATCGCGACGGTCATCATCACGGCATTGGCGCCGGCGACCACGGCGAAGAAGCCGATCATCGTGACGAGGACGAAGCGGCCGCCGAGCCTGAAAGGCGCCCGCGGTCGGGGCGGCGGTGAAGCCGGTAATTCGATCGGCATGATGAAGCCTCCGCAGCAGGACATGGAGCCCTCGTTAAGGTGCGATGAAATGATCCTCGGCGCGCACGATCTCGCCGGCGAACAGGTCCGAGGCGGTGAAGGTGAGCGGCTGGGACTTTTCGAGATGGACGTCGGCCGGCACGGTGACGAGCGCGCGGATTTCGCGCGACGAGTCGGGCTCGACCGTCACGACCGGGCGCAGATCCGCCGTCGCCTGAGGGCCGATGGTCTCGATCCGGACGCCGGGCAGGCCGGACACCGTCAGGGCGAAGGGCCGCTCTTCCGGTCGCTTGTTGAGCAGGCGGATGGTGTAGCTGTTGCGGATCGAGCCGTCGCTCAGCTTGACGAAGAGCGGCGTGCGCTCATGCAGGACGGAGATCCCGGCCGTCTGCCTGGTGGCGAGCTGGTAGATCATCGCGCCGCCGACGACGAGGATGAGCGCGGCATAGATCGCCGTGCGCAGCCGCAGCAGCCGGTAGACCGGCCTGTGCCCGGCGATGCGGCGCTTGACGTTATCGTCGGTGTCATAGGCGATCAGCCCGGTCGGATAGGCGATCTTCGCCATCACCGTGTTGCAGGCATCGATGCACAGCCCGCACTGGATGCAGCCGACCTGTGCGCCGTCGCGGATGTCGACGCCGGTCGGGCAGACCGCGACGCATTGGTTGCAGTCGATGCAGTCGCCGGCCGGCACGCCCTCGGCGCGCAGGCGCTGGGCCTGCTTCACGGAGACGCGCGGTTCGCCGCGGTCATAGCGATAGGTGACGTTGAGCGCGTCGTCGTCGGTCAGTGCGGCCTGGATACGCGGCCAGGGGCACATATAGGTGCAGACCTGCTCGCGCATGATGCCCGCGAGCGAATAGGTGGTGAAGGTCAGGATCGCGATCCAGACATAGGCCGAGACCGGGGCGGTGAAGGTCGCGAGCTCCCGCACCAGGGTCGGCGCGTCGGCGAAATAGAGCACCCAGGCGCCGCCGGTCCACCAGGCGATGACGAGCCAGACCGCGTGCTTGCCGGTCTTGCGCCAGGCCTTGTCGAGCGACCAGGGGCTCTCGTCGCGCCTGATCCGCTCGCGCCGGTCGCCTTCGAAGGCGCGCTCGACCGCGAGGAAGAGGTCGGTCCAGACCGTCTGCGGGCAGAGATAGCCGCACCAGACCCGGCCGGCGACGGCATTCATCAGGAAGAGGACGAGGGCGGCGATGATCAGCAGGCCAGTGAAATAATAGATCTCCTGCGGCCAGATCTCGATGAAGAAGAAATAGAAGCGGTTATTGGCGAGATCGGCCAGCACCGCCTGATCGGGCAGGTTGGGGCCGCGGTCCCAGCGCAGGAAGGGCAGCAGGTAATAGATGCCGAGGCAGAGGACGAGGATGATCCACTTGGCCCGGCGATAGGGGCCGGCCACGCTCTGGGGATAGACCTTCTTCGACGGTGCGAAGAGGGGCAGATCATCCGCGTCGATGACGGCCATCTCACTCACCCCCACCGAGCGAATGGACATAGATGGTCAGCGCCTTGACCGTGGTCGGATCGAGCCGCCCGCCCCAGGCGGGCATCACGCCGTTGCGGCTGTTGGTGATCGTCTCGGTGAGCGAGGCCACGTCCATGCCGTAGAGCGTGATCGCGTCGGTGAGGTTCGGCGCGCCCATCTCGCGGTTGCCCTTGCCCGCCTCGCCGTGGCAGGCGGCGCAGTTCTCGGCGAAGAGCTTGCCGCCGGCGGCGAGATCGGCCCTGGGCTGGGTCGGCAGGCCGGCGATCGCGCGGACATGGTTGGCGACATCGTTGATCTGCCCGGGCGTCAACATCTTGTCGCGGCCGAAGGCCGGCATCTGGCTCACCCGCGTGTCGGCGTCTCCGGCGAAGCGGATGCCGTGCTGGATCGTCGTGCGGATCGTGTCGAGCGAGCCGCCCCAGAGCCAGTCGTCGTCGTTCAGGTTGGGGAAGCCCTTGGCGCCCGCGCCGCCGACGCCGTGGCAGGCGGCGCAATTGTCGCCGAAGGCAGCCTTGCCCTGCGCCATCGCGACCCGGAACAGGTCGGGATCGGCCTTGATCTGCACGAGCGAGGCCTCGGCGAGCCCCTTCGACTGCGCTGCCCGGAAGTCGCGCAGCGTCGCGAGGTCCTGCTCGATCGAGAGCCGGGTCGCGTAGCCGATGACGCCGCGCGTCGCGTCCGTCAGCAGCGGCCAGGCGGGATAGACGACCCAGTAGCCGACGGACCAGATGATCGTGGCGTAGAAGACGCCGAGCCACCAGCGCGGCAGCGGCGTGTTGAGCTCGCGGATGCCGTCCCATTCATGGCCGGTGGTCGAGTGGCCGGTGACGGAGTCGAAATTGTCCCTGTCGTGATGCCCGTCCATGCTCAGTCCTCCCGCAATGGCGTGCGGGCGGCTTCCTCGAAGCGCGCGCGGTTGGAGGGCCAGAAGGCGTAGATGCAGACGGCGAGGAAGATGCCCATGAAGTAGAGGACGCCGGTCGACTGCGCGAAATGGGCGAGCCAGGCATAGGTCGATGTCGTCATGGCGGTCACCGGATGTTGGCCTTGTCGTCGTAGATCTTGAAGTCGACGAGCGTGCCGAGGGTCTGGAGGTAGGCGATCAGGGCGTCGGCCTCGCTGATGCGCTGAGCGTCGCCGTCGAAGTCGCGGATCTGGACCTTGGGATGGCGGGCCTCGAGCTCGGCGGCGCGGGGATGGTCCGGCGTCGCCTGGGCCTTCAGGTCGGTCTCCGCCTGGGCGATCATCTCGTCGCTATAGGGCACGCCGCCGGCGCGGTTGGCGCGCAGGTGGTCGGCGATATCGCCGTAATTCAGCCGGGTCGCAGCCAGGAACGGATAGCCCGGCATGATCGACTGCGGCACGAGATCGCGTGGCCGGTTAAGATGGGCGAGCTGCCATTCGTCGGAATATTTGCCGCCGACGCGGGCGAGGTCCGGGCCGGTGCGCTTGGAGCCCCATTGGAAGGGCTTGTCGTACATGCTCTCGGCGGCGAGCGAGTAGTGCCCGTAGCGCTCGATCTCGTCGCGCAGCGGCCGGATCATCTGGCTGTGGCAGTTATAGCAGCCCTCGCGGACATAGATCGCCCGGCCGGCGAGCTCGAGCGGCGTGTAGGGCCGCATGCCCTCGACCGTCTCGATCGTGTTGCGCAGGTAGAAGAGGGGCGCGATCTCGACCAGGCCGCCGATTGAGACGACCAGCAGGACGCCGATGACCAGGATGATCGAGTTCGTCTCGAAGATCTTGTGCTTTGACCAGAGCGACTTGCGCGGCTCGGGCGCGTTGGTGTCGAGGCTCGACATGGGGCGTTCCTTACTCCGCGGGGACGAGCTGCGGCTGGGGCGTGAGATCGCGCTGCGGGACGTCCTCCGCCCCGCGCCGCACCGTCATCCAGAGATTGAAGGCCATGATCAGCGCGCCGGTCAGGAAGAGCACGCCGCCCATCGCGCGGATGACGTAGTAGGGCTTCATCGCCGCAACCGTCTCGATGAACGAGTATTCGAGGAAGCCGAGCGAGGTATAGGCCCGCCACATCAGGCCCTGCATGATGCCGGACACCCACATCGCCGAGATGTAGAGCACGATGCCGAGCGTCGAGACCCAGAAGTGCCAGTTGACCAGCTTGAGCGAATACAGGCCCTTGCGGTTCCAGAGCCAGGGCACCAGGCAGTAGATCGCGCCGAAGGAGATATAGGCTACCCAGCCGAGCGCGCCGGAATGGACATGGCCGATGGTCCAGTCGGTATAGTGCGAGAGCGAGTTGACCGCCTTGATCGACATCAGCGGGCCCTCGAAGGTCGACATGCCGTAGAAGGCGAGTGAGACGACCATCATCCGCAGCACCGGATCGGTGCGCAGCTTGTCCCAGGCGCCCGAGAGGGTCATCATCCCGTTGATCATGCCGCCCCAGGAGGGCATCCAGAGCATGATCGAGAAGGTCATGCCCAGGGTCTGCGCCCAGTCGGGCAGGGCGGTGTAGTGTAGGTGGTGTGGGCCGGCCCAGATATAGAGGAAGATCAGCGCCCAGAAGTGGATGATCGAGAGCCGGTAGCTGTAGATCGGCCGCTCCGCCCGCTTCGGCACGAAATAGTACATGATCGCGAGGAAGCCGGCGGTAAGGAAGAAGCCGACGGCGTTATGGCCGTACCACCACTGGAACATCGCATCCTGCACGCCCGACCAGAGCCCGTAGGATTTCGGCGACAGGACCGAGACCGGCACGGCGAGGTTGTTGCCGACATGCAGGACGGCGATGGTCAGGATGAAGCCGAGATAGAACCAGTTCGCCACATAGATGTGCGGCTCCTTGCGGCGTGCCAGCGTGCCGAGGAAGACGAGCAGGTAGACGACCCAGACGAGGGTCAGCCAGAGGTCGGCATACCATTCCGGCTCGGCGTATTCCTTCCCATCGGTGATGCCGAGCAGGTAGCCCGTGCCGGCGATGACGATGAAGAAATTGTAGCCGAGGATGACGAACCAGGGCGAAAGGTCGCCGGCGAGCCGGGCCCGGCAGGTACGCTGCACCACGTAGAAGGAGGTGCCGATCAGCACGTTGCCGCCGAAGGCGAAGATCACCGCCGAGGTATGCAGCGGCCGCAGGCGGCCGAAATTGACCCAGGGCAGATCGAAATTCAGATCGGGAAATGCGAGCTGCGACGCGATGATCACGCCGATCGCGAAGCCGGCGATGCCCCAGACCATCGCGGCGACGGTCGCGAATTTGACGGGCTCCATGTTGTAGTTCGGCCGGCCATCGATCTCGAGCGGGGCCGGAACCTGCCCGGGGCGGAAGCAGCGGTTGGCGATCAGGAAGATGCTCGCCGTCGCCGCGGCCGCCGACAGGCTGGCATGGAAGGCGTAGCCGGAATCGGAGGTCATCCCCGCGATCATCAGCAGGGGCAGCACCGCGGCCGCCGCCAGCAACATGCCGCCCATTTCTCCTGGCGTCGCTCGCCGGATCGGATAGCCAGTCGCCGCCATGCGACACCTCTTCTGCTCGCCGCGCCCCATGGCGCTTCGATGCGAGCGGTACCGAGACCCGATTGGAATGACTTTGATTCAGATCAACCGGCGCTGCGCCGCCCTGGCGCGACTGTGCCGGCATTTGATCCCGATCAAGGACGGCCGCCTGACGTTTGGCGCAAGCTCGGCGATCCCAACCGAGAGCTGCGGTCATGTCGGAGAAGATCCCAGCTGCCTGGACGAACCGACTTCGGCGGCGCTGGCAAGGAGCCGGCCGATCGGATTCGCCAGTTGATGATCTCGATCGAAGCGTCTTCCTGACGCTCTGGCTGCGCCTGCGCGGGCTTCTCAGCCTGCTGCGGGAGATCATCTCCCACTAGAGCATTCCGCGTTTCTTCGAAACGCAAGAACGCACTAAGTTTTTGTTCTATCGGATTTCTTCACGCGAGCTGAAGCCCGCTTCGCTCGAGAATGCTGTAGGCAGAACCGACATTCACCGCCTCCGGAGCAAAGCGGCGGCGAGTTGGATGAAGCTGAGAAAGTGTATGGCTCTTCAGTCGATGCGTCTCAGGTCGGACAGGACATGGGCGATGCCCTGCGGTCGTCACACGGCGCGGCTGAACTGGCGTGACGAGCTGTCGAGATAGGCGTCAAAGGCCGAGGCGACCTTGCGCACGAATAGGTGCACCCCTTCCGGGATGACAACCCGGCAGCCGTCAAAGCGGATGACACTTTCATCAGCGAGCGCACGCAGGCGGGGGACGGACGCCGCGAGCGCGTGTGCGCTCGTGCCGTGCCTGGCGCAGACTGCCGCGATATCGACCGTGAAGTCGCACATCAGGCGCTCGATCAACTCGGCACGGAGGCGGTCGTCGGCGCTGAGCCTGTAGCCTTTCGCCGTTGGCAGCGCACCCTGAGCGAGGCTGTCGCCATAGCGCCCGATCACCACCTCGTTCTGGACGTAGCCCTGCGGGAGCCGGCCGATCGCCGAGGCGCCGAAGCCGAGCAGGGCCTCGCAAGCGTCGGTCGTATAGCCCTGGAAGTTGCGGTGGAGGGTCCCGTCCAGGCTCGCCCTGGCCATGGCATCGTCCGGGCGGGCGAAATGGTCGAGGCCGATGCGGACATAGCCGGCGGACATCAGGGCCGCCGCCATCGCCTCGGCCTGCTCGTGCCGCGCGGTACCGCCGGGGAGGTCGGCCTCCTGGATCCGGCGCTGGTGCTTCTTGAATCCCGGCACATGCGCGTAGCCGAAGACGGAGAAGCGGTCTGGCCGGAGCGGCAGGCATTGCTCGATGGTGTCGATGCAGGAGCGGACGGTCTGCTCGGGGAGGCCGTAGATCAGGTCGAAGTTGAAGCGGCCGATGCCGGCTTCGCGCAGGCCCGTGACGACGGAAGCCGTCTGCTCGAGGCTCTGGATGCGGTTGATCGCCTTCTGCACCTGCGGGTCGAAGCTCTGGACGCCAAGGCTTGCGCGGCTGACGCCGGCCGCACCGAGTGCCTCCGCCATCGCCCGCGTCAGCCTGCGGGGATCGATTTCGACCGCGACCTCCGCGCCAGGCGCGATCACGAAGCGGCTCCGGAGCAGCTCGGCCAGGGCGAGGAAATCCTTCGGTTCGAGGATGGTCGGGGTCCCGCCGCCGAAATGGACGTGCCGCACGTCGAGCGGGGCGGCGAGCCGTTCCGCCACGCGTTCGATCTCATGCCGGAGCGCGCCGAGGTAGTCGATGATCGGCTGATCGCGCAGGGCCACGGTCGTATGACAGCCACAATACCAGCACATCGAGCGACAGAAGGGGATGTGAAGATAGAGCGAGGCCGTCGTTCCCGGAGCGAGCGCAGCGAGCCATTCGCCATAATCGCGCGAATCGACGGTGCCCGAGAAATGCGGCGCCGTCGGATAGCTGGTATAGCGCGGCAGGCGCTCGTCCAGATCGAGTCTTGCTTCCCTAGGCAAATCGCATCCTCCGCTTCGCCGATGGCTCCGGAGGGCGCAACCTAGGCTCGTTCGCGGGGCGGACGTTTGATTCAGGACAATAACGGAATCGGAGCGTGTCGCGCGCTCACCGGCGCGCCAGGCGGCATCGATCGATGACTGCCGTCGAGGATTTCGAGGTTGCGGTCTGTGAACCCGCGCAGCTATCGAGGCCGGGAGTGGTCCCGGTACTGCTCTCCCGCTCAGATGAGCCGGTGCTGGAAGGCGAAGTCGAGGCAGCCCTGGATGTGCCGCTCCAGGAGCGCTTCGGCCTGAGGGGCATCCCGGTTGAGGGCGCAGTCCAGCAGGGCCCTGTGCTCCTCGGCCGCGACCTGGCCGCGGAAGATCACGAAGACCATCTGGTAGCGCAGGTAGCGGTCATAGATGCCGGAGTGAAGCTCGAGCAAGGCCCTGGAGCCGCAGGCTGAGACGAGTGCCTGATGGAATTCCCAGTCGTAGCGCTTCCATTGCTGGGTCATGGAATCGTCCCCGGCGAGCAGGCCGGACTCCATTCGCGCCAGCTTGTGATGCGCCGCGACGACGCGGCCCTCCCATTCCATGTCGCCGGCCAGGAACGACTTCGCCAAGGCGTCCTTCTCGATCAGCAGTCGTAAGGCGGCAATCTCCTTCAGATCCTCTGCCGAGCAGGGGGCGACCTGGAAGCCGCGCTGCCCTTCCGCCGTGACCAGCCCCTCGGGGGTGAGGCGGCTCAGGATTTCGCGCAATGTGCTGATGCCGACGCCATAGGCAGGTCGCAGCTTCTCCAGGGTGAGGCGCTGGCCCGGGCGCAGCTTCCCGAAGACGATGTCCGTGCGGATGCGCTCATAGGCCTGCTCGCCCGTCGAGACGGGCGCGACCTCCTCGCCCACCATGTCCGTCGTTACATCCACCATGCCGCTGCTCGCATCTTTCCGGACCGATACTACGGCAGGAGGCGACCGCAAAGTCGGATCGCTCTATATCTGATAAAAATTATATCATCAGATGATTCTGATTTTGTCGGTTGATATTCGCTTGAGCCGATGCGACAACGGCCTCGTCGGGGCCGCAGGAGTTCGGGCATGGACAACCGCATCTACGTTCTCAACGGCCCGAACCTGAACCTGCTGGGTCAGCGCGAGCCGGCCGTCTACGGCACGACCACGCTCGACGAGATCCGCCAGCGCTGCGTGGACAAGGCCGGCGCGCTCGGCTTCGAGGTCGATTTTCGCCAGACGAATTTCGAGGGGGAGTTGGTCGAGAGCGTGCATCAGGCGCGCGTCGAGGCCTGCGGCATCATCATCAACCCGGCGGGCTACACCTTCACCTCGGTCGCGCTGCTCGATGCGCTGAAGATGTTCGATGGACCCAAGATCGAGCTGCACATCTCGAACGTCCATGCGCGCGAGAGCATCTACCACAACTCGCTGATCTCGCGGACCGCGACCGGCATCATCATCGGTCTCGGCGCCGCGGGGTACGAATTGGCCCTTCAGGCCATGGCTGGCTTGGTCGGGCGAAGCTGAAGCCGGCGCGTGCGAGCCATGGAACCGCTCATCACCCCGATAGGAACGAGATCAGCGGGAAAGCATGCGCAGCACCGTATCGATCGTGCTCGCGCGCCGACGCTCGCGGGCATCGGGCGCGCCCATATCGTGCCCGAAGACCTGTCGGATCGTGGCCCGGTTCGAGACATTGTAGAAGCTGAGCGCGCTGATCGTCAGGTGGATATCGATCGGGTCGAGCCCCTCGCGAAACAGGCCCTCGCGCAGGCCGCGCTCATAGACCTCCCGGATCATGTCGATCGCCGACAGGTTGAGCTCGCCGATCTTGGCGGAGTCCTCGAGGTGCCGGGCATGGTGGATGTTCTCGACCATGACCAGCCGGACGAAATCCGGATTGTCGGCGTGGTAGTCGAAGGTGAAGCCCGCCAGCGTCGCGATCGCCTCCCGCGGCGGCAGCGCCGCGAGATCGAGGCTGCGCTCGAAATTGCGGATGCGGGCGTACATCTCCTCGAGGACGGCGCGGTAAAGCCCCTCCTTGTCGCCGAAATAATAGTAGATCATCCGCTTGCTGGTCGAGGTCTTGGCCGCGATCTCGTCGACCCTGGCGCCGCTCAGGCCGTTCTCGACGAACTCTGCGCGCGCGACCGCGAGGATGTCGCGGCGGACGCCCTCCGGGTCCTGCGTCCAGCTCGAGGCCTTCCTGCCGTTATCTGCCCGCCGAGGCTTGGTCTGAGCCATCTCTTCCATCTCGAAGCTTCCGGTCGCGGGTCTATCGCCCAACGCGAACGAGGGGAAATGGACCATGCAGTTAATTTCGCTTGACCAATTGAACTAGTTAGTACAATTAACACCGATCGCGGGCCGCGCAACCTCTTCCGCCGGCCGAGATCAAGGCGCCCGGGACGAGGCGCCGACGCAAATGACGGGACTTGGACCGACCCAGCCAGAAGGTCGGCCGTTCAGGGAAACGCCATGAACTACAAGCTCGATTTCACGCCGGTACTGGATGGGCTGCCGAGCCTGCTGACGGCCTGTCTCGGCACGTTCGCACTGGCGATCGGCGGCATGATCCTCGCGATCATCATCGGCATCGGCGGCGTGATGCTGCGCGATTCCAAGATCGCGCCGATCCGCTGGTTCATCAAATCCTTCGTCGAGGTGATCAGGAACACGCCCTTCCTGGTGCAGATCTACTTCATCTATTTCGCGCTGCCGCTGGCGGGGCTCAGGCTCGACCCGACACCGACGGCGATCATCGCGCTCGGCATCAATGGCGGCGCCTATGCGATCGAGATCATCCGTGGCGGCGTCCAGTCGATCAGCCGCGGCCAGATCGAGGCGGGTCTCGCGCTCGGCCTGCACAAGACGCAGGTCTTCCGGCTGATCGTGCTGAAGCCGGCACTGCGGGCGATCTTCCCGTCGCTGACCAGCCAGTTCGTCCTGCTCACGCTGACGACCAGCATCGCCTCGGCGATCTCGGCCTATGAGCTGACCTCGGTGGCGCAGCAGATCGAAACCTCGAGCTTTCGTAGTTTCGAGGTCTACGGCGTCGTGACGGTGTTCTACCTCGTCATCTCATGGCTGATGATGCGCGCCTTCGGGATGATCTCGACGCGCTATTTCAGCTACCCGGTCAAGTGAGGAGCGCGTCATGGGCTCCGACGAATTCCTCTTCCTCCTCGCCGGCTTGAAATGGACCGTGGCCCTGTCGGCCGTCGGCTTTATCGGCGGCGGCATCGCGGGCCTCGCGGTCGCGCTGGCACGGACATCGGAATATCCGCTGCTGGAACGCGTGACCGCGAGCTATATCGCGCTGTTCCAGGGCACTCCGCTGCTGATGCAGCTCTTCGTAGTCTATTACGGGCTGGCGCTGATCGGGCTGAAGCTGGATGCCTGGGTCGCGGTCTCGATCGGCTTCACCCTGCATGCCAGCGCCTATCTCGGAGAGATCTGGCGAGGCTCGATCGAGGCCGTGCCGAAGGGCCAGACCGAAGCCGCCAAGGCGCTGAGCCTCAACTACGTCTCGCGGATGAAGGACGTCATCCTGCCGCAGGCGATCCGCATCTCTCTGCCGGCGACGATCGGTTTCCTCGTCCAGCTGATCAAGGGCACGTCGCTCGCGGCCATCGTCGGCTTCACCGAGCTGACGCGGGCCGGAAACATCATCTCCAACCAGATCTTCGCGCCGCTCCTCGTCTTCGGGATCGTCGGCGTCCTCTATTTCATCATGTGCTGGCCGCTGTCGCTCTATGGCGCCCGGCTGGAGCGCCAGTTCGCTGCCGCCTCGCGCTAGCACTCAATCGATCACCAAGGCCTCAAGGCCATTTCAACCGAGGGAGAGACGTCATGAAGAAACTATCCAGGGGATTGCCCAGTCGCCGCCACCTGCTGCTCGGGGGGACGCTCGCGCTCGCTGCGCCGGCGCTGATCTCGCTGCCGGCCTTCGCGATCACGCCGGCCGAGATCAAGGCCAAGGGCAAGCTCGTCGTCGGCATCCAGGGCGACAATCCGCCCTGGGGCTTCGTGACCAGCGGCGGCAAGCAGGACGGGCTCGACGCCGATATCGCGACGCTGTTCGGCAAGGAGCTCGGCGTGCCCGTCGAGTTCGTGCCGCTCGAGGTCAATAATCGTATTCCCGCCCTGACCACCGGGCGCGTCGACGTGCTGTTCGCGACCATGGCGATGCTGCCCGAGCGGGCCAAGGCCGTTCAGTTCTCCAAGCCCTATGTCGCCAACACGATCGTGCTGGTCGGCAAGAAGAGCGACACGATCAAGACCAACGAGGACATGGGCAAGTTCAGCATCGGTGTCGCCAAGGGCGCTGCGCAGGACACCCAGGTGACCAAGAACGCGCCGGCCAGCACCACGATCCGGCGCTATGACGGCGATGCGCCGAGCATCCAGGCGCTGGTCTCGGGCCAGGTCCAGGCGCTCGGCGGCAACATCTTCTACCTGCAGCGCATCGAGCAGGCCCGTCCGGGCGAGTTCGAGAACAAGCTCGAATTCCAGAACCTCTATAACGGGGCCTGCACCCGCCTCGGCGAGAAGGAGATCAACGCCGCGATCAATACTTTCATCGACAAGATCAAGGCCAATGGCGAGCTGCAGAAGGTCTACGACAAGTGGATGAAGGTGCCGGTCCATAAGTTCCCGGACAGTCTCGAAGGCATCACCTTCACCGCCAGCTGAGCGAAACAGTGACGGATCGGAGCCCTGACATGACAGGCCAATCCTCGCCTGCGGCCACGGCCGCGGCCATGATCAGCATGGTCGGCGTCGAGAAATGGTATGGCGACTTCAAGGCTCTGACCGATATCGACCTGTCGGTCCGCACGGGCGAGAAAATCGTCCTGTGCGGGCCGTCAGGCTCGGGCAAATCGACGCTGATCCGCTGCATCAACCATCTCGAAGCCTATCAGAAGGGCGAGATCAGGGTCGACGGTATCCTGCTCGGCGACAGCGCCAGGACGATCGACGCCATCCGCCGCGAGGTCGGCATGGTGTTCCAGCAGTTCAACCTGTTCCCGCACATGACCGTGCTGGAGAATTGCATGCTGGCGCCGATGCGCTCCTTGCGCGCCAGCAAGGCGGAGGCCGAGGCGACGGCCCGCAAGCTGCTCGCCCGCGTCAAGATTCTGGAGCAGGCGGACAAATATCCGGCGCAGCTTTCGGGCGGACAGCAGCAGCGCGTCGCGATCGCCCGCGCCCTGTGCATGCAGCCCAAGGTCATGCTGTTCGACGAGCCGACCTCGGCGCTCGATCCCGAGATGGTCAAGGAGGTGCTCGACACCATGATCGGCCTGGCCGAGGAAGGCATGACCATGATCTGCGTGACCCATGAAATGGGCTTCGCCCGGCAGGTCGCCGATCGGGTGATCTTCATGGCGAGTGGCGCGATCGTCGAGGAGGCGCCACCGGCCGAGTTCTTCACCAGGCCGCGACACGAGCGCACCCGGGCATTCCTGGGCGAGATCCTGCGCACGCATTGATCGGCCGCCTGGCAGCGCTTGCGGCGAGGTGCAGCCACACTGCAAAAGTCCGTCAGGCGAAGCCGTCGAGGAGAGTCAAATGGGTGACGTGGGAACAAGGCCGTTGCAGCTCGGCATCCTCGGCGCGGCGAATATCGCGAGGGCCTTCAGCAGCGGCGTCGCAGCGTCGAAGACCGTGACCGTCGCGGCGGTCGCAAGCCGCGATGCGGCGAAGGCGGAGAGCTTCGCGGGGGAATGCGGCATCCCGCGTTTCCACGGCTCTTATGAGGCCCTTCTGGCCGATCCGGCAATCGAGGCCATCTATAATCCGCTGCCGAACTCGCTCCACGCCGAATGGTCTGTTCGCGCCATGGAGGCGGGCAAGCACGTGCTTTGCGAGAAGCCGCTGGCGACCAGCGCGGTGGATGCGCGCGCCATGTTCGCGGCGGCGAAGCGCCTCGGCCGCCATCTCGTCGAGGCCTATCCTTATCGCGCCCAGCCGCAGACGCTGAAGCTGCGCGAATTGCTGGCCACGGGCGTGATCGGCAAGGTGCAGCTGATCCACTCCAGCTTCGGCATCACCTTCACTGATCCAAACAATATCCGCCTCAGGCCCGAGGTCGGCGGCGGCGCGCTGCTCGATGCCGGCAGCTATGCGGTCAGCCTCGCGCTGCTCGCCGCCGGCGAGCGGCCGGAGCGGGTCAGCGCGAGCGCGCGCTGGAGCGAGACCGGTGTCGATCTGAGCACGGTGGCTACGCTGGAATTTCCCGGCGGCGCGCTGGCGCAGATCTCCTGCAGCTTCGCCACGGCCTTCCATCGTCACGCGCTGATCGCGGGTGATGCGGGCACGATCGAGACCACCTATCTCAACCATCCGCCGGTCGGCGGGCCGCCGATCCTGACGGTGCGTCGCGGCACCTTGAACACGGTCGAGCCTGATATCGTCGAAGTCGCTCCGGGCAACGGCTTCCGGGCCGAGGCGGAAGCCTTCGAGCGGCTCCTGCGCCACGGCCCCGAACACTGGACCGGCGCGACGCCCGAGGAATCCATCGACATTGCGCTGACGCTCGACGCGATCCTCGAAAGCGCCCGCTCCGGCGCGGCCGTGCGCGTGGCCGGCTAGGGTCGAAAGCTTCTCGCAATGATCCGCGGCACGACCAAGCTCATCGCCCATCTCGGCTATCCGACGGAGTCGTTCAAGGCTCCGATGATCTACAACCCGTATTTCGAGAAGCACGGCATCGATGCCGTCGTGGTGCCGATGGGCTGCAAGACGGAGGACTATGCCCGCTTCCTGAAGCTGGTCTTCAAGCTCTCCAATATCCACGGCGCTCTGGTCACCATGCCGCACAAGGTGACGACCATATCCCTGCTCGACGAGGTGCTGACGACGGCACAGGTCGCGGGCTCCTGCAATGCCGTGCGCCTGCGGCCCGACGGCAGGCTGGTCGGCGATATGTTCGACGGTGAAGGTTTCGTGCGCGGTGTCCTGCGCAAGGGCCGCGGTCTCGCAGGCGCGCGGGCTCTGGTCGTCGGCTGCGGCGGTGTCGGCTCCGCCATTGCCGCCTCGCTGGCCAAGGCGGCCGTCGCCGAACTTGCCCTGTTCGACGCCTATGCTCCGCTCGCCATCGGCCTCGCCGAGCGCTTGCGGCTGCACTACCCGCTGCTGCAGGTCGCGACCGGCTCTGCCGACCCGGCCGGCTTCGATATCGTCGTCAACGCGACGCCGCTGGGCATGAAGCCGGGCGATCCGCTGCCGATGGATGTGAGCCGGATCGCGCCAACGACATTCGTCGGCGAGGTGGTGATGAAGCAGGAGGTCACGCCGTTCCTGGAGGCGGTCCGCGCCCGTGGCTGCGCGTTCCAGGTCGGCACCGACATGCTGTTCGAGCAGATCCCGGCCTATCTCGAATTTTTCGGCTTCCCGACGACCACGTCCGACGAGCTCCGCGCGGTTGCGCAGGTCAGCTACTAGGAGAGGGCAGTACCCATGACCACTCCCTGCATCATCACCGTCGCGATCACCGGCTCGCTGCCGACCAAGCGCGACAATCCGGCAGTGCCGATCTCGATTGCCGAGCAGATCGAGTCGACGCAGGCGGCGTTCGAGGCCGGAGCGACGCTGGCGCATTGCCATGTCCGCAACGATGACGGCATGCCGACCTCGGATCCCGAACGCTTCGCGCGGCTGCTGGAAGGCCTGCGCCGGCATTGTCCCGGCCTGATCGTGCAGTTTTCGACCGGCGGTCGCTCGGGCGCCGGCCGCGAACGCGGCGGCATGATCCCGCTCAGGCCGGAGATGTGCTCGCTCTCGACCGGTTCCTGCAACTTCCCGACGCGCGTCTACGAGAACAGTCCCGACCTCGTCGATTGGCTGGCGAGCGAGATGCTCCAGCATGCCGTCAAGCCGGAGATCGAGGCCTTCGACCTGTCGATGATCTTCAAGGCGGTCGAGATGGAAAGAACCGGACAGATCAAGGGGCCGCTGCATGTGCAGTTCGTCATGGGCGTGAAGAACGCCATGCCGGTCGACCGCGGCGCTTTCGAGTTCTTCGTCGCGACGCTGAAGCGGCTCGCGCCGGATGCGACCTGGACAGGCGCCGGCATCGGCCGCGACCAGATCACGCTGAACCGCTGGTCGCTTGAGCTCGGCGGCCATTGTCGCACGGGGCTCGAGGACAATGTCAGGCTCGACCGCGATACGCTAGCGCCGTCCAACGCCGCCCTGGTGAAGCGTGTGGCCGATCTGGCTGGCGAGTATGGGCGCCATGTCGCCTCGGTTGCGGAGGCGCGCAGCTTGTTGTCGCTGACGAGTGCTTGAGGCGACGCCGATAGCCCCAAGCCGGCCCCGGTGCTAGAAGGGCGGCCTATCGAACGGTTCGGCAAGGAAACGGCGATGTTTCAGGCGCGTGTCATCGAAGGTGTCGGCAAGGCGGAACTTTATCGCGACCTCGCCTCGCAGCTCACGGGTCTGCTCGAGGGCGAGAGCGACCCGATCGCCAATGCGGCCAACACCTCGGCCCTGCTGTTCCAGATGCTGCCGCAGCTCAATTGGGCGGGGTTCTATCTGATGCGCGGCGAGGAGCTCGTGCTCGGGCCGTTCCAGGGCAAGCCGGCTTGCGTCCGCATTCCGGTCGGGCGCGGCGTCTGCGGCGCTGCGGTCGCGCGCAAGCAATCGGTCCTGGTCGAGGATGTGCATGCCTTTCCCGGCCATATCGCCTGCGACGCGGATTCGCGTTCGGAGCTGGTCGTACCGCTGATCCGCGAGGGCAAGGTGCTCGGCGTGATCGATCTCGACAGCCCGGTTCCGGCCCGCTTCGATGCCGAGGATCAGGCCGGGATCGAGGCGATCGCCGCGATCGTCCTCAAGGCGAGCCCGGGCCTGGCTTAGAGCCGGAGCCGATCAGATCGCCGCGTACTCTAGCGGCTCTGCCAGCGCAGGCGGCAAATGTTCACCGCGATCGAGAGACCGCTGGGCAGCTGGTAGGAGCGGGCGCAGCTCAGCCCGACATTGCGCTCCACGCTGATGTCCTCGATCTCGCGCGAGACCAGCCCGGACCTGAGCGGCTCCGAACTCGGTGCGATCGCGATGCCAAAACCGGCCGCCGCCATGGCAAGCGCGTCCTGATGCGAATGGGCGATCGACATGCGGGCCAACTGCACGCCTCTGTCGTGGAAGGCCCGGCGCGGTGAGCCGGGCGCGTCCGTCCAATGAGCCACGATCACCGGATCATCGGCGAAGCCTGCTATCGTGACCTCTTCGCGCATCGTCAGCGGGTGACCGACGGGTGCTATGGCGCGGTAGCTGTCGCGCCAGAGTGGGTGGAAGATCTGGTCTTCGGGGAGCGCCGCTTCCGAGACGATCATGATGTCCGCCGCGCTGCTTTCACGCTGCAGCTCGAAATAAAGTTCGGGCGAGGCGATAGCCGCCTCCTTCAGGAAGCCAGAGACACGCTCGCCGGACAATCCCGGCATCACGGCGCAGCGGACTGGCCTGGTGGCGACCGGCCGCCGCACGATCGTCTTGAGCGCTCCGAACTCGGCGATGAGCCTCACCGCGGTGGGGAAGATCTGGTCGCTCGCCGCGGTCGGGCTGACCCCGCGCGCATTGCGGACGAAGAGCTGGCAGTCGAGATGCTCTTCCAGCTGCCTGATCGCAGCCGAGATCGAGGGTTGGGAGACGGCGCAGCGGCGCGCCGCCAGGCTGAAGCTCTGCTCCTCGTAGACGGCGACGAAATACGTGAGGGACCGAACATCCATAGTTTTTCTCTATGCCTGCGATCAATTATAAATTGATTGACGGCGGTTTGGGGCGTCAGTAGCGGTTTCACCCTACGCTACATAGGCTGTGCGTATATCGTCTCAGCGGATTGCGTGAACAGGATTTCGGGCCAGCCGGAACCAGCCAGGGACAGGAACAAGACGATGCGGATCAAGGCATTTCTGGGCGCGCTGGCGCTTCTGGCATCCATAGCGCCGGCCTATGCCCAGCGCGACGGGGGCACGGCTTCCCTCGTCCTGCCCTATGGCGCGAGCATCACCACGCTCGACATCCATTCCTCGGCGCGTGCACAGGACGGCATCATCTCGCTCGCCATCCATCGCGGCCTCTATAGCTGGGACAGCGACAAGAACGAGCCGGTGCCGGAGCTGGCCAAGGCCGTCGAGGTTTCCCCGGACGGCATGGTCTACACCTACAAGCTGCGCGACAACGCCCGCTTTCATAATGGCCGCAAGCTGACCGCCGCGGACATCATCTGGAGCTATCAGCGCATCCTCGATCCCAAGGGCGCCTTCGCCGGCGCGCGCTACCTGCGCATCATCGCGGGGGCGGAGGAGTTCGAGGCCGGCAAGGCGACGTCGATCTCGGGCCTCGAGGCCGTCGACGACAACACGCTGAAGATCACGCTCAAGGACCGCGTCGACCCGGCGCAGTACCTGTTCTGGCCGGAAGTCTCGGTGCTGCCGCGCGAGGAGGTCGAGCGCCTCGGTCCCGGCTTCGCCACGGCGCCGATCGGTCTCGGCCCCTACAAGTTCGTGAGCATGACCTCCGGCAGCCGCATCGTCGTCGAGCGCTTCGACGATTTCTACAAGGGCAAGCCGCATCTCGATAAGATCGTCTACAACATCATGGGCGAGGCGCCGGCGCGCGACGTCGCCTTCCGCTCCAAGGATATCGACGTCAACCTGCTCGGCTCGGCGCAGTACCCGGTCTACAAGGCGGACCCGGTCTTCTCGAAGAACCTCGTCGAGGTCGCCGAATACCGCACCCGCTTCTTCGCGCTGAATCCGCGCTTCAAGCCGTTCCAGGACAAGCGCGTCCGCCAGGCGATCAACTACGCCATCAATTCGGATCTGATCATCAATCGCCTGGTCAAGGACAAGGCCTATCGCGCCACCGGCTGGCTGCCGACGACCTCCGTCGCCTACAACCCTGAGATCAAGGCCTTCCCCTTCGATCCCGAGAAGGCGAAGCAGCTCCTCAAGGAGGCCGGCTACGAGAAGGGTTTCGAGGTCGAGCTGGTCACGACCAATAACGAGTCCTTCGGCAACACCATCGTCGAGGCGACGATCCCCTTCCTCGCGAAGGTCGGCATCATCGTGAAGCCGAAGGTGGTCGAGAACGCGGTCGGCCAGGACCTGCTCTTCCAGAAGGGCGATTTCGACGCGGCGATCTGGTCGCTCGCCTCCGGACCCGACCCGCTCGCCGCGATGAAGCGCTTCCATTCGACCACGAGCCGTCCGGCCGGCAACATCTTCGGCTACGCCAACAAGGACATGGACGCGCTGATCGACGCCGCCAGCGCCGCCAAGGACAAGACCGAGCAGGCCACGATCCTGAAGAAGGCCGACGCC
Source organism: Allobosea sp. BK604 (assembly GCF_004341515.1). Lineage (GTDB taxonomy): Bacteria > Pseudomonadota > Alphaproteobacteria > Rhizobiales > Beijerinckiaceae > Allobosea. The sequence goes on along the minus strand of NZ_SLZF01000012.1, from coordinate 75,222 downwards.
TTGCTCGTCGACGACGCCGCGATGTGGTTCTTCAATTACAACAAGGCCGTGCTGGTGCATCAGCCCTGGCTCAAGGGCATCCAGAAGAACGCGGTCGAGCTGACCAACCAGTACCCGGAATATCTCTGGATCGACGAGACCTCGCCGCGCGCCAACGCAAAATGAGCAAGGCGCTAGAGGGCGGCGAGCGGAGTGAAGGACAAGCCCTGCACCTGCGCCGCCCCGGCATGGACGAGCTTGCCGCCGGCGCAGATCAACCCGCGCCCCAACGCGGCATCGCGCCGCGCGGCATCGATCGCGCCGTGCTCGGCGATCGCCGCTACGGTGTCGTAGATCATGCGGGAATAGCCGGTCGAGGCGGCTTCCGGGCTGGCGCTCGGCAGGTTCTCGACGCAGAAATGCGTGATGCCCTGCACTTGGTAGATCGGGCTCAGCCAGGTCGTCGGCACGCTGGTCTCGACCGCTCCGGCCCGGTCGGCCGCGACATCGACAATGACGGCGCCGCGCTTCATCCGGCCCAGCATCGCACGCGTGATCAGATGGTCGCGCCGCATCTTGTCCCAGAGCACGCAGTTCAGCACGAGATCGGCGCCGGGAAGGTGCTCCGGCAAGTCCTCGACCGGCCTCGCGGTGAAGTCGCGCCCCGGCCAGTCGAGGCGCGCCTGTTCAAGCGCCAGCGGGTCGATGTCGAAGCCCGCCACCGACATGCCGAGCCCGAGCAGCACGCGCAGGGCGCCGCGCCCGGCCGTGCCGAGCCCGACGACAAGTGCGCGCGCCGGTTCCAGGCCGAAATGTCCGGCGAAATGCCTGCCCGTGCCGCCATGCGGGGCGAGCAGCAGGCGAACGCCTTCGAGCGCGCCAATCTCGCCGCCGAGCACGCTGCTCGCCGAGAGCGGCCTGACGACATGCTCGACCGCGAAGGCGGTGATGCCCGCATGGAGCAGCGTGTCGAGCCGGCCGCGGTTGGCCTCGCAATACAGGCTGGCGAGCAGGATATGCTCCGGGCGCAGCAGCGAGGGCTCGTTCTGCTGGAGCTCATGCACCTTCACGATCAGCCTTGCCTGCTCGAAGACCGCCTCCGCGCTCGCCGCGATCCGCGCGCCGGACGCTTCGTAGAGAGTGTCGCTGAAGCCGGCATCTGCCCCGCTCCGGGTTTCGACGACGACCTCGTGCCCGGCTTCGACCAGCCGCCCGACCTCGACAGGCCGCAACGCTACACGCCGCTCGTCCGGCTTGAGTTCGCGCGGCAGGCCAATGATCATCTAGGACGCTCCATCCGGGGATTTCGGCCAATCTAGGCGATTTGAGATTTCGTGCAAGTCTTTATAAATAAAAGATAAATTTCGGTTTTGGCCCCTTATGTGGAAAGGCGTTGCCTCCGTGAATACCAGGCCAGTTGAATCAGGGCTGACACTAGGCACGACCGGTGCCCATCGGCCGACGCTCTACGGTACGCAGCACATGGCCGTCGCCGGGCATTATCTGGCCTCGCATGCCGCCTTCGCCATCCTGGAGGCCGGCGGCAACGCGACCGACGCCGGTGTCGCGGCCGGGATCGTGCTGGGCGTCGTCCAATGCGACCTCGTCAACGTCGCCGGCATCGCGCCGATCATGGTCCATGATGCCAAATCCGGTCGGACCCAGACGATCAGCGGTCTCGGTCCCTGGCCGGCCCTGGCCGATAACGAGATCTTCCTGCGCGAGCATGGCGGCCTGATTCCGCCGGGCCTGCTGCGCACTGTCGTGCCCGGCGCCCCGTCGGCCTGGATCAAGGCCCTCCGCCATTTCGGCACGATGTCGTTCGGCGAGGTCGCGCAGGCCGCGATCCGCTTCGCGCGCGACGGCTTCGTGATGTACCCGCTGCTCGCCGATGCCCTGGCCGAGCATGAGGCGGACTATCGCAAGTGGCCGTCGAACGCCGCGGTGTTCCTGCCGGGTGGGCGTCTGCCGCAGGTCGGCGAAATCTTCATCCAATCCGATCTCGCAAGGACCCTGCAATATCTCGCCGACGAGGAAAGTGCGGCGTCCGGGGCAGGGCGCGAAGCCGGGCTCCAGGCGGTGCACGACGCGTTCTATCGCGGCGATATCGCCCGGACGATCAGCGCGTTCCACGAGGCCGAGGGCGGCTGGCTGCGCTTCGGAGATTTCGCCTCCTTCGAGGCCGCTTTGGAGCCTGCCGTGATGCGCCGCTTCGGCGAGGCGGAAATCCATACCTGCGGGCCCTGGACGCAAGGACCGGTGATCCAGCAGACGCTGGCGTTGCTCGATCCCGCGGCGCTGAAAGCGCTCGGCCATAACTCACCGGCCTATATCCACCGGATTACCGAGGCGTTGAAGCTCGCCTTCGCCGATCGCGAGCGCTTCTATGGCGACCCGCGCGTGACCGATGTGCCGCTGGACGCGTTGCTGGCGGAGGACAATCTCGCCGCCCGCCGCGCTTTGCTGCGCGACGACAGGGCCTGGACGGAAATGCCGCCGCACTCCTTTGCCGAGGCAGCGTCCGCAGGCCTGTCCGGTTCGGAAGGCTCGCCCGCATTGCCGGGCGATACGTCCTTCGTCTGCGTCGTCGACAGGCATGGCAACGCCTTCGCAGCGACGCCGAGCGACACCTCCTACGATTCGGTGCTCGTGCCCGGCACGGGCCTGTGCCCGTCCTCGCGTGGCACGCAGAGCTTCACCTCGCCCGGCCATCCGGCGCAGGTCGCGCCGGGTGTCCGGCCGCGCCTGACCTGCAATCCGGCATTGGCGATCAAGCCGGGCGCCTGGACCATGCCATTCGGCACGCCGGGCGGTGACGTGCAATGCCAGGCGATGGTTCAGGTCCTGCTCAACCGGCTGGTTTTCGGCATGGATCTCCAGCTCGCCGTCGAAGCGCCGCGCTTCGCGAGCTACAGCTTCCCCGGTGCGTTCCAGCCGCACGAGTATTTTCCGGGCCGGCTGGCGCTGGAAAGCCGGATTGCCGCCGACACCGCGCGCCAGCTCGGCACGCTCGGCCATGATGTCCATCCCTGGCCGGACTGGACTTTGCGTGCCGGCGCCGTCTGCGCCATCCAGCACGACCATGCCAGCGGAGTGAAGGCAGGCGCTGCCGATCCGCGCCGCACCTCCTATGCCGTCGGCTGGTGACAGCCTGCATTCCGAAGCTGCCTGGACCCGCGAATGACGCCCTACATCGATAGCTATTACACCCGCACGCTCGCCGATCGCCGGGGGAGGCCGGCGCTCGCCGGCACGCAGAAGGCGGATGTCTGCATCGTCGGCGCGGGGCTCGCCGGTCTCACGACCGGGCTCGAGCTGCAGCGGGCAGGGCGCTCGGTCATCCTGCTCGAGGCCGAGGCTGTCGGCTGGGGCGCGTCGGGCCGTAATGGTGGCTTCGTCAGCCCGGGCTATTCACGCGGCCTCGCCTCGCTCGAAGGCGCGATTGGCGAGGAGCCGGCGCGCAGGCTCTACGATCTCTCGATCGAAGGCATGAACATCGTCGCCCAGAACATTCGCGACCTCGGGATCACCGATGCCCAGCGCGTCGACGGCATCTTCCGCGTCATCCGCTATGAGGATGCCGACGGCCTGCAGCGCTTCCGCCAGCGGCTCCGGGAGCGCCATAATTATCCGCTCGATTTCTGGGAGACGGACAAGGTCCGCGAGAAGCTGGTCTCGACGAAATATTTCCAGGCGCTGCTCGATCCGCAGGCCTTCCACATCCATCCGCTGAACTATGCCCGCGCCCTGGCGGCGGCGATCGAGGCAGCCGGGGGGCGGATATTCGAGAACTCGCGCGCGGTCTCGGTCGATCTCGACAAGCCGGAGAAGATCATTCGCACCACTGCCGGCGAGGTGCGGGCCGAGCATGTCGTCTTCACCGGTGGCGGTTATACCGACCGGCTCGTGCCGAAGCTGCGCGGCAGCCAGCTACCGATCGCGACCTATGTGCTGGTCACCGAGGCGGCGCCGGACCGGCTCGCGGGCGCGATCCGCACCCGTGCCGCCGCGCTCGATGACCGGCGCGCCAGCGATTACTACAGGCTGGTCGACGATGGCCGGCGGCTGCTTTGGGGCGGTCGCATCACCACGCGGACCTCGGAACCGCGCGAGCTCGCCGAGATGCTGCGCCGGAGCATCACCGACACCTATCCGCAGCTGAAGGGCATCGCGATCGACGCGGCCTGGACCGGGCTGATGTCCTATGCCCGCCATCTCATGCCGCAGATCGGCCAACTCCAGCCCAAGGTCTGGCATTGCCTCGGCTTCGGCGGCCATGGCCTCAACACCACCGCGATCGGCGGCCGGGTGGTGGCGGAGGCGATCACCGGGCGGTCCGACCGCATCCGCCAGTTCGAGCCGTTCGGGCTGGTCTGGAACGGCGGGCCTGCCGGCACCGCCGCAGTGCAGCTGACCTATTGGCACCATCAGGCGAGGGACTGGCTGCGAGAAAGACGCGCAGCCTCGGCCGGATAGGGGCGTAGCACGCGCCTGCCGGCGTCCAGCCTCACCTGATCGTCTCCAGCAGCATTTTCGCGGCCCTGGCCGCGCCATCGGTGCGGATCGTAGCGGCAACCGCGATGGCGCGTGCGCGGGTTTCCGGTGCGAGGGCAATCCCGAGTGCTGTCGCGAAAGACTCGTCGGTCGGGACCGGGCCATCATGCGCCGCGCCGATACCCAGCGCGGCCACGCGCCCGGCCCAATAGGGCTGGTCGGCGATCTGCGGCACCACCACCTGAGGCGCACCGGCGAGGGCTGCCGTTGTCGTCGTCCCCGCGCCGCCATGATGCACGACGGCGGCGACCCGGCGGAACAGGGCCAGCTGGTTGAGCTCGCCCACCGGGAAGCAATCGTCGTCCTCCTGATGATTCGATGCCAGCTCAGCCCAGCCACGGAACAACACCACGCGACGGCCTTGTGATCGAATTGCCGCAACAGCCACTCGCGCTGCGTCCTTTGCAGCAGCCATCGTCATGCTCCCGAACCCGACATAAACAGGCGGCGTCCCGGCTTCGAGAAAGGCGATCAAGGCGTCTGGAAGCGGGTGCCGGTCGGGCAGCAGCCACGCGCCGGTCTGCACGACATCGAGATCGGCCGGTACCCAAGGGCTGAGAACCGGATCCGATGCCAGCCAGGGGCGATCGGTGAAGACGTGGTCGCGCACGTCATCGATCAAGGGCAACCCGATCGTTGCGCGCTGGCTGTTGAATGCCTCGCCGAACAGCGCGTTCATGACCTGCGCGTTCCGATCCCAGAGCGCGCGGTTATCGGTCATCTCCGGTGGATGCGGCCAGCCCGGGTACTCGTAAGGCGGGTGATGCGGGGATTGCAGGGAGAGCGGGCAGAAGCTCGCGTGCAGATGCGGGATGCCGAATATCTCACTCACGGAGCAGGCTGCGGCGCTCGACGGAAACAGTCCCGTCGACAATATCGCGTCACATCCTTCGGCCGCAGCTGAGAGTGCACCGAATTGCGCACGGACCATGCGGGCCGCAAGTGCGGGCAGGGCCTCTCCCGAACGTCTCGCCTCGGCGATCCACTCGCGCACGGACAAGAATGCCGGCGCCGAGGGGACGCCGAAAGCCGACAGCAACTCTTCGAATTCCTTGTCCGCCGGCGCGCTCACCCGCACGTCGGCGCCGAGGCGTTGCAGTTCAACGGCCAATCCCACCAAGGGCTGGACGTCGCCGCGCGAGCCATAGGTCGATAACAATAAACGCATTCCGCAGCTCCCTTCTCCCCAAAATCAGGTGAAGGGCAGGGCTCATACGCCCAGGCCGGGGGATTGCCGCAAGCCCCCCTGGCTGGTACATGCTTCTTATGGGATGGAGCAGTCGCTCTCCCTGCTGCTCAGCACATTCGAGACTTCCTGCGTTTCCCCGATTCGCGAGAATTCTCTATCTATTTGTTTTGACGCATTTTCTTCACGCGAACCGGTCTCCACGTCGCTCGAAAATGCTTTAGATCATCGGATACCGTATCCGCTCAGATGATCTAACTCATTGCTTCGCATCGGCTTTTCCGAAAACCGCATTCCACTTTTCGGGCCGATGCGCTAACCGCGCACCACGCAACGGAAGCCGACATGGCTGGTCGAGGTGTCGACGTCTTCGGCATGGCGCGCCGCCGGGCGATAGCGCCGGCAATAGCTCGGCGCGCATAGATGCGAGCCGCCCTTCAGCACCCTGCGGGGAATGCGGATCGTCGGCTGGCGCGGATCGTAGCTCTCGGCTTCCGGCCCACCGCGCGGATTCTGCGGCACGCAGCACGCTTTTGGCGCATCGCCCTGATGGCGCGTCGACCAGAAATCCGAGGTCCATTCCCAGACATTGCCGATCATGTCGTACAGACCATAGCCGTTCGGCGGATAGGTTCTGACCGGCGACGTGCGGGCCCAGCCGTCATCCTTGGTGTTCTCGTTCGGAAAATTGCCCTGCCAGATATTGGCCATGTGGCGGCCTTCCGGCATCAGCTCGTCGCCCCAGGCGAACTCGGCCCCTTCCCGTCCGCCCCAGGCGGCAAATTCCCACTCGGCTTCGGTCGGCAGCGATTTTCCCGCCCAGGCGGCATAGGCCTCCGCGTCGCGATAGGCGACATGCACGACGGGATGGTCGTCCAGGCCCTTGATCGAGGAGCCTGAACCATAGGGCTTGCGCCAGGTCGCGCCGAACTTGAAGGTCCACCATTGCGACCACTCGCGCAGGTCGACCGGATGCATCGGCGGATCGAACATCAGCGAGCCGGCTCGCAGCATATGTGGCAACGCGCCGGGATAATCCTTCGGATCGGGCGTGATCTCGGCGAATGTGACATGGCCTGTGGCCTCGACGAAGGCGCGGAACTGCCGGTTCGTGACGGGCGTCTCATCGATCCAGAAGGCATCGACGCCGACCTGGTGGCTCGGCGCCTCCTCGGCGTAATGCCGGTCGGAGCCCATGCGGAACGTGCCGCCGGCAATGCGGACCATGCCCTTGGTCTGCAGCGGGGCGTCCAGTGTCGCGCCATCCGTCATGCGTCCACCCTCCGGTTTCAGCCCTTGCGATTGTCGTCTTCGGCCAGCAATTGCTTGCGCGCCTTGGCCATGACGCTGCGCGCCTCGTCATCGACTCTGGGGAATTTCGGGTCGAGCCGTTCGAGGCAGTCGACGACGGTCGCCGCGACGACGAGGCGGGTGAACCATTTGTTGTCAGCGGGGATCACGTGCCAGGGCGCCTGCTTCGTCGCCGTGTGGGCGATCGCGTCTTCGTAGGCCGCCTGATACTCGTTCCAATAGCCGCGCTCGGTGAGATCGGCAGCGTCGAACTTCCAGTTCTTGTCGGGCTCGTCGATGCGCGCGAGGAGGCGGCGGCGCTGTTCGTCCTTGGACAGGTTGAGGAAGAATTTGAGGATCACCGTGCCGTTGCGGCTGAGATGGCGCTCGAAATCGCGGATGCTCTCGAAGCGCTCCTGCCAGATGTCCTTGCCGATCAGCTTGGGTGGCAGACCCTGCTTCTGCAGCAATCCCTCGTGAACGCGAACGACCAGGACTTCCTCGTAATAGGAGCGATTGAAGATGCCGATCTCGCCGCGCTCGGGCAGCGCGCAGGTCGTGCGCCAGAGGAAGTCATGGCGCAGTTCGAGCGAGTTCGGCGCCTTGAACGAGGTGACCTCGCAGCCCTGCGGATTGATGCCGGACATGACATGCTCGATCGTGCCGTCCTTGCCGGCGGTATCGATCGCCTGCAGCACGATGAGCAGGGACCAGCGCTTCTCGGCATAGAGTCGCTCCTGCAGGTCGCGCAGGCGCTCGACCCCCGCACGCAGCAATTCCCGCGCCTCGTCCTTGGCGATATCGAGCCCGCAGGTCTCGCCGGGGTCGAAATGCTTCAGGCGGAAATCGTCGCCATCCGTCACCCTGAAGCGCTTGGCCAGTTCGTCTGCCTGCATCCCTAGCGTCCTGGCGGGAAGATCGTCTTCCAATCGGTCTTCATGTCGACGATTGTCCAGCCTTTCGTTGCCGCTTCGTCAAGCGCCTTGTCGAGCTTGCCGATCTGCGATTTGCGGTCATACGCCCATTCGCGCGCGGCGTCGGTATGATGGATGATGAGCGCAAGGCGCGCGCCTTCCCCGCCCGTGGTGTATTGCAGCATCTGCAGATCTCCGTCGGAATTGCCGAAGGCGAGAATCGGGCGCCTGCCGATGAAGCGGTTGATACCGACCGGCTTGCCCGGGCCGTCATCGATGAATTCGACCTTTGCTTCCTTGTAGAGTTCCGGCTTGCCGGTGGCACTGAGCCGGTACTTGACCGAGCCGGAAGAGCCGACCACCTGCTCCGGCGGAATACCATAGGCCTTTTCGGCGAAGACCCGCATGAACTCGACGCCGCCGCCTGAGACGATGAAGGTCTTGAAGCCGTTGGCGCGCAAAAAGGCCAGCAGCTCGAGTTGCGGCTGATAGACCATCTCATCATAGGCTCGCTTCGTCGGATGGCGCGCGGACGCAAGCCAGTTGCGTACCAGAACCGCGAACTCATCGGTGGTGATGCCGGAATGGGTCACCGCCATGGCCTGCATCAGGCCTTTGTTGCCGTTCGCCGAAAGCCCCTTGAGATCGCGGGCGAGCACCGAGCGGTAGGGCTCCTTGCCCTTCAGCGCCGGATTCTGTGCGGCCAGGCGCTTGATCTCGTCCAAGGCGAACTGGAGCTGGAAATAGACCGGCTGCTCGGCCCAGAGCGTGCCGTCATTGTCGAAGGCGGCGATGCGCTGGTCCAGCGGCACGAAATCGCGTCCGCCCTCCTGCGTCACCTTGCGCACGAAATCGAGGATGACGTGCTTGGACTTGCCGTCATTCCACGAGGGAAGCGGATCGGCCTGGGCCAAGGCTGCCGCGCTCCAGACGCAGAGTGCGGCGATGAGGAGAGGGGCCGACGCCGCGCGAAGTTTGACCATTGGCATTCTCGCCTCCTCCGTGGGAACAACTCCCTTACACCATCAGGTTGCCGGCTGCGGTTGCGGGAAGGTCCACTTGCCGCTGAGGATTTCGCTCTTCGGTCGGTAGAGTCGAACCGTATAGTTCCAGCCTGGCATGGTCGGAAGACAGTTCGGAATCTTGCCGTCGCAGCCGCCGAACTGAATGGCGATCGAGTCGTCGTCGTTCTTCTTCGCGGTGATGTTGTTGAGCGTGTAGGCGTTGTAGGAGTTTTTCTGGTAGTAGCCGTCGGCATTATAGAGGCTGACCGACCAGAAGCCGTTGACCGGCACGTTCTTGACGTTGAGCTTGTAGACGGTCGTGCCGTCATTCTTCGGCGGCGTGACGTTGAGATAGATGGCGTCCTTATCGGGATTGCCGCCCCAGCCCAACGCCGTCCCGATCAGGTGTCGGATCGGATCGACCTCGGCCTTGGTCCCGAATGCTTTCTTGAAGTCGGGAATCGTCGAGCCGAGCACCAGCAGCGCGTCGCGCACCTTCTTCTGGCTGGCCGGATCCCAGGCCGGCACCGTGAAAGTCCCGGCCGCCTTCTGTGAGACCTTGATCGCATCCTGCAATGCGTGGACCTGCTGCACGTCCTTCGGATCGGAGGGGTCGACGAGCGTGCGGATGCCGACCACGACATAGCGTGTCCCCGCCTTGCGCCGATCGATCACATGACTGCCCGCGCCATAGGCGACGACGGGCACATAGTGATCCTGGTTGATCACCTGCATCGACATGAAGCGCGTGCCGGGATCGGGCATTGTGACCGTCACCGGCCCGGCGTCGAGATCGAAGACCGCGCTCGAATAGAGCGTGTCGCGGTTGAGGCGGATGACGGCCTGATTATCGAGCGAGGCGGGCTCACGCCGATGCAGGAATTTGCCGATGCCGCCTTCCTTGACGAGATTGCCGATATAGAGATCCGACTCGGCACGAATGAAATTGTCCGCCGTTACGGGGAGCGGCGTCTGCGCCGCGGCCCCGGCGCAGGTCAGTATCGCGGCGGCGGCGAGGTAGAGACGTGTTGCCGGCATCAATTCCTCCTCAACCCGAGGCTGCGCGCTGGAGCGGCGGCGCCTTCCATTTGCCGCTGAGTGCGGCCTGTTTCGGCCAGTAGAGCCGCATCGCCGTGAAGAATGGTCCCTTGGGCGCCGGCAGCCAGTTGGCCTCCTTGTCCTGCCCCGGTGACTCGTTCTGGAGGTAGAGCGTGATGCCGCCGTCGGGATCGCGCTTCAGGTCCGGCAGCATCGCCGAGTTGATCAGGTAGCGGTTGAGCGGGTTCGCATAGAGCAGACTTGCCGGCAGCTCATACATGGTGACCGACCAGAAGGCGTTGACCGGGGGCAACTGGCCGGGAGCGAAGCGCAAGGTGTAGCGGCTTGCCCCGGTGAGCGGCTTCTTCTCGCTGTCGGTGAAATAGGCCGGATACATCGCCTCCTGCTTCGAGTTGCCGTAGATGCCGAGCACGGCGCCTGACATACGGTCGAGATATCTCCCGTTCAGGTAGGCGCGGGTGCCGAAGCTATCGGCGCTGCTCCGCTTGCCGGTATCGATCTGGGTGTCCTTGAACTCCTTGAAAGCAGCCCACGCATCGGCCATGCCGCCCTCCAGGGCCTGGCGCATGTCGGGGGAGAGCGAGCCGGGATCGAATGGCTTGCCGGCAGCGATGCCGATCCGTCCGAAGCGCGCCATCAGCGCTCGCTCGGGAGGATTGGTCGGGCAGAATTGCAGGATGAAGTTCAGCAGGCCGAAGAACCCGAGCGAACTGCGCTCCTGCTCGGGCGTCAGCGGTTTTGCGAAATTGACCGGCGCGGCGGCGACCGGCGCGGTCTGATGGAGGAATTGCGACAGCGGCTGGACCTTGTAGCCGGCCTGGATCGCCTTGACCTTGTCGATATCGGCCGGATTGAAGAGCTGAGTGCGGTAGAGGACGAAGGCGAAATCCGTCTCGCAGGGGATCACCGCCTTGATGCCGCCGGGCTTCTCGCCCTTCCATTTCGGCCCGGCCAGCAGGTAATTGCCGGCGCCGTTGCCGGTGGCACGGCTGCCGACATAGGCGAAGTTGAACGTGTACATGTCGATGAATTGCAGCGAGTAGTAGCGCCCCTTCTCGACCGCCGGCACGGTGAGGACGAGCGGTTCGCTCCGCAGGTCGGCCCCGACATAGGAATAGGGCGTGTCGGAATTCGGAGTCTGGATCGCCTTGTCCGCGGGCGTATAGACCCGGTCGTTGTTGACCAGCGTGTTCCAGCCCGCCTTGAACTCGGGACTGTCACGGTCGACGAAATAGGAATGCTGGACGCGATAGGTATCGACCAGCGGAAAGCCGTAGATCGTGGCCTCCTTGGCGATGGCGCGCGCCTCTTTCGCCGTCACCGTCTGTGCGAGCACAGGCGCGGTGCTGAAAGTTGCGGCCGCGAGCGTCACCGCCGTTCCCGCCACGACCTGCCGCCGATTCAGCACCGGTGTCGCATGGCACGCAATCCTGAGCTGTCTGGTCATCTCCGCCCTCATCATCCGGATTTGCCGGCCGCGCAAAGGCGGCGGCCGGCACATTTGCGAGGGCCTATTTCGACCGGGTTGTCTGCTCGAGGTTGCGCATCAGCGCCTCGACCATCTGGTCGACGCTGAAGCTCGCCGGCCGTTGGCTCGGCGGATACTCCTTGAAGGTCTGCAGGAAGGGCGCGACCTTCCAGACGCCGTACTGGATCAGATAAGCGTTCTTGGCGAGCCAATCGTAATACTGGTCGGAGACTGTATCGGCCCGCTCCATCGGATCCATGCGCAAGTTGAAGATCTTTGGCGCGCGCAGGCAGGTGAAGGGATTGGCCCAGACCTGGAAGCCGCCCGGCTGGCGCTGCTCGCAGAAGACGATCTTCCAGTCATTGTACCGATAGGCGACCATCTCGCCATCGTCGTTGAAGTAGAAGAACTCGTTGCGGGCCGATTTCGGCTGCTGGCCGGTCAGGTAGGGAAGCTGGTTATAGCCGTCGAGATGGACCTTTGCCGGCTTGCCGTCGAGCGTCGTGCCCTTGGCGAGCTTGTCCTTGATCTCGGAATCGCCGCCGGCTGCGACGAGTGTCGGGAACCAGTCGAGGCCCGAGATCATCTCGTTCGAGACCTCGCCCGCCTTCACCCGCCCGGGCCAGCGGATCATCGCCGGCACGCGGAAGGCGCCTTCCCAGTTGGTGTCCTTCTCCGAGCGGAACTGCGTCGTCGCCGCGTCAGGCCAAGACCATTGGTTCGGGCCATTATCGGTCGTGTAGACGACGATGGTGTTGTTGGCGATGCCAAGATCGTCGATCGCCTTCAGAAGCTTGCCCACGTCGCCGTCGTGCTCGATCATGCCATCGGCATAGTCATTGCCGGGCATGCCGCTCTGGCCCTTCATCGCCTCGCGCACATGCGTGAAGGCGTGCATGCGGGTCGTGTTCATCCAGGTGAAGAACGGCTTGTTGGCCCGCGCCTGGCGCTGCATGAAGTCGATCGCAGCGGCTGTGGTCTCGTCGTCGACGGTTTCCATCCGCTTCCTGGTCAGCGGGCCGGTATCCTCGATCTTGCCGTCGGCCGACGCCTTCAGCACGCCGCGGGGCGAGTTCGACTTGACGAAGGCGGCATCGTTCTTCGGGTAATAGGGACGCTCGGGCTCCTCCTCGGCGTTGAGATGGTAGAGATTGCCGAAGAACTCGTCGAAGCCGTGCCGGACCGGCAGGTATTCGTCGCGGTCGCCGAGGTGGTTCTTGCCGAACTGCCCGGTCGCGTAGCCGAGCGACTTCAGCGCCTGGGCGATTGTGATGTCGCGGTCCTGCAGGCCGACCGCAGCGCCGGGAATGCCGACCTTGCACAGGCCGGTGCGCAGGCAGACCTGGCCGGTGATGAAGGTCGAGCGCCCGGCCGTGCAGCTGTTCTCCGCATAATAATCGGTGAACATCATGCCTTCTTTGGCGATCCGATCGATATTCGGTGTCTTGTAGCCGACCAGACCGTGCGAATACGCGCTGATATTCGACTGGCCGATGTCGTCGCCGAAGATCACCAGGATATTGGGCCTCGTGGGCGCCTGTGGTTGGGCGGGCGCAGCTTGCTGGGCCTTGAGAGGCGCGGAAAGGCTCATGACAGCTGCCAAGGCTGCCGCGGCCAGGAATTTATGGCGTCCCATGAAACACTCCCGGTTCCGGATCGCCGCTCGGGGTCGTACGGGGCATGGACGCGTCGACCCCGGGGCGTGCAGCCGGAGGGTCGCACGCGGCACCGCCCTGCTTAAGGCTGTAACTGTTACCGGCGTTTCGCCTGCCTGCCGGATCGCCAGCAGGGGGCGAAGGTCTAATCGGGCAGGGCGTCCATGACCGCCTGCGCAGCCTCATCGGCGACCGCATCGATCAGGTCGAAGCAGGGCGCCGTGGCGATGACATAGTCGCGGAAGTCGCTCGACAACACCTTGCCGTTGCGCAGATCGCCGAAGCGCCAGGAATAGCGCCGCCGCTCGAGCATCGGGCGAACGGCAAGATCGAGCGAATAGGCCTCGCCAGGGTGCGTGAACAGCTCGCGTATCGCGTCCAAGGCGGCCCGGCGTTCGACCGAAGGAACCACATGGACCTTGAACTGTGCCTTGCTCAACAGGCGCACGAGCGCATCCGAGAAGAGTTCGCCGCGCAGTGCCGCTTCGGCATCCGAGCGCGGCGACTGGTCGTGGACGATGATCGTCTCGGAGCGCGTGGGTCTTGCGGGCTGAGCGCCGGCTGGCGGCGTATCGGCCTCGTCTTCGGCAAGCGGTATTGCCCACGCGAATGTCGGCACGTAGCTCCCGGGCGGAATCGCGATCCGGATGCGATCCCTGGCGCCGGTTGCGTCGTAATAGGCGGTTAGGGCCGATCTCAGCCGCGTCGCCTCGATGCGCACGATCGGATCGAGGGTCGGATCGAAGGCCTCGTCACGCCCGAAGACGTCGACACCGATTGCGTAAGCCTTGATCCGTTCGCTGTGGCCCGCGACGGTCTGGTTGACCACGAAAGACAGAAAACGCCGATTGCGTTCCGACAACCGCAATTCGTCATGGCTAAGTATAGCCTTCAGAGCGGCCAGAATATCTTCAGCCGGCGGCCCGCCGGGCCGAAATGCCGAGATTCCCTTGTCCATCGCTTCGCCTCATAAAGCTTGGACCAAAACTCGATGCATAGGCTAGTCTTTGGACAATGGCTCAACTCGGAGTGTTCTGGCAAGCGCATGACAAGCTTGCGTGAAACGCCGCGCTTGCTCCTAGCTTAAGAAATTCTATGCAGGATGTCTTGCTCTGTCGCTGTCATGAGTGCGCGATATTCCTCCGCGCGCTCGGCACCCACGGCGGCGGAGGATTTTGTCCAATAGGCCGCGGCTTCGCAGGCCGCCTCGTATGCCTCGCATAATTCGGGGAGGCGGGGGTCCTGCGCGAATCTCTGGCGCAGTTCCGCCCTCCGCTCCGGCCAGCGGAGCATGAGGCGAGCCAGCCCACGCTTCTGCGCTTGTTCCATGGCCATCTGTCCACAAATCGTGCGGGCCGTTCTTTGACGCCATACTGCCGGAAAATGCGGGCAAATGGGCCCGTAACTGTTACCGGCTTGTCGCCTCTGGTTGAAGCTGCTAGCGCCGCTAGCGGGGGCTCTGTGCTTGACGCTCCTATCAAATCAGTCCAGCATCGCTGCATAAATCGGGCGGGGCGTCGGACATGAAGCGGCTACGGGCCTCTGTCGTCGGTGCAATAGCGTTTAGTTGGGCCGGAATAGCCTCTTATCCCGCGAGTTCAACTGAGAGTGGCGCGAGCCTATACGTTGCGGGGCTGCGCGGACCTCTGGCCGGAATCGTTCCGCCGCCGGGGTTTTACTTCGAGAACGATTTCTATTCCTATTCCGGTCGCCTTTCGGCGAGCACGCAGACCCAAATCGGCGGCGCGGTGCTGGCCAATGTCAAGGTCCAGGCGCGGGTCAACTTCTTGACGCCGACCTGGGTCACACCGATCGAGATCCTCGGCGGCAATCTCGGCTTCGCGGTGATCCTTCCTTTCGGCGTTCCGCGCGTCAGCGCCGGCGCGCTGATTGCGGCACCGCGCATCGGGCGGGCATTCGGCGTCAAGCTGCGCGATTCCGATTTCCTGTTCGGCGATCCCGTCATTTCCAGCTTCATCGGCTGGCACGCCGGCAACTTCCACTGGCAAGTGGGCGGATTGGTCAACATCCCCTCCGGCACGTATCGTGACGGCGAGCTCTCGAACCTCTCCTTCAATCGTTGGATCGGCGATATCTATGCCGCGGGCACCTGGCTGGACCCCAAGATCGGCCTCGACATCTCCGGCGCGGTGGGAATCGAGATCAACGGCAAGAACGACGACACCGATTACAAGACCGGCAATGCCGTTCATGTCGACCTCGCCATCAGCCAGTATTTGAGCAAGGAGCTCTCGGTCGGCGCCCTGTTCGGGCATTATCAGCAGATCAGCGGCGATAGCGGTGAGGGCGCCTCGCTCGGCCCCTACAAGGGCCGCGTCACCGCCGTCGGCGGCATGATCAGCTACACGTTCAATGTCGCCGAGACACCGATCACGACGCGCGTGAAGGTCCTGCGCGAGGTTAGCGTGGATAATCGTCCGCAAGGCACGATCGGCCTCTTCACCATCGCGTTTCCGCTCGGAAAGACCGCGCCGGCAGCGCCGCCGCCGGAGCCGGTGCCGGGCGCCAAGGTCGTGAAACACTGAGCCGCATCGAGAGATGCCGACCCCGGCGCAAGCCAGCTGGCGCGACGTCTGCGGCGCTGGCCGGACGGCCTCGCGCGAAGCCCTGCGAGACGCGTTCATTGTCAAAAGACAAGCCGTTTCGTGCCCTTCGAGGCACATGTTGCCCCAGAATTGGTCGCATCCGCAGCCGTTGACCGACCACAGGACGTGGGCGCTCTAGCGGCTATCGTGCGATTCAGGTAGCCGCATTCCATGTCCGGCATCATTCTTCTTCTGGCTCAAGCCCTCATCTATTTCGGCGTGATGGCCGGGCTTTTTCGGCTGCGTCACATGATGGGCCTTGGCGCGTTTTTTTGCGCCCTGGGAGTGATGCATTTCCTCGAGACCTATCTCGCGGCCGTGTTCTTCATCCAGCTGCCGTTCGGCCTGCTCTCGCCCGGGTCGACCGTGCTGTTCTCCGGCAAGCTCGCGATCATCCTGCTCTTTTACATCCGGGAGGATGCGGAGACGGTTCGTCAGCCGATCTACGGGTTGCTGATCGGCAATTTCCTGATGGTGGCGCTGGTCTTCACGCTGCGGCTCTATGGCTCGCCCGTCTCGTTGCCAGGCTATAATCCGGATCTGGTGCTGATCGACCAGATGGGCGCCTTGATGGTGTGGGGGACAACCCTCCTGTTCGTCGATTCGATCGCGCTCATCCTGCTCTACGAACGGTTCCGGCGAGTTCTTCCGGACTCGCTGATCCTGCGCTCGTGTCTCAGCCTGGCGCTGATCCTGACCTTCGATCAGATCGGCTTCTTCATCGGCCTGCATATCGTGACCGGCACGCCGATCGACGCACTTGTCGGAGGCTGGGTCGCGAAGATGGGCGCGGCTGTCGTCTACAGCACGCTCATGGGCCTGTACCTGACCCTGTTCGAGCGCGATCCTCAGGAATTGGCCCCGCAGCCGCTCGCGGATGTGTTCTCCAAGCTCACCTATCGCCACAAATACGAGGAGCTCCTCGGCAAATCCGGGCGCGACGCGTTGACGGGCGCGCTCACGCGCGAGCGCTTCGAAACGCTTGGCCAGGCCATCCTGGCCCGCAACCTCGCCGCCAAATCGCCGGTCAGCCTGGCGATTCTCGACGTCGATCATTTCAAGAGCGTCAATGACCGCTACGGGCACGTCACCGGAGACGAAGTGCTTCGGCGCGTGGTCGATTGCGTGCGAAGCGAGATCCGCAGCGATGACCGCATCTTCCGCTATGGCGGCGAGGAATTCGTCATCGTCTGCGAAAACACGCCTCATGCGGCCGCGCTCGCCTGCGCCGAACGAATGCGCCTTGCGATCCACCGCACCCTCGCGCAGGAATTCGCGGCGGCGCCGACGGTCAGCATCGGCGTCGCGACATGTCCGGGCGACGCGACCGATATCCGCGACCTCGTCGCCCATGCCGACGCCCATCTCTACGCGGCCAAGGCCCAGGGGCGAGACCGCGTGGTGGGCAATCATCCGAGCGGCTGAGAGGTTGACGAAGGCATGGAACGCGCGGTCGCTCTGGCTTTCGGCCAGGTCCTGCTTGCCGTCGGGTTCGGCTATGCCGGGATGGCCGGCGCGGTTGTCCTCTGGACGAGCCTGGCGGGCCGTCCGCTCGGCTTCGATGCGCGGGAGGCCGCATTCTTTCTGAGCGTCGGAGTCACGACATTCGCAATCACATGGGCTGCTGGCGACCGGCCGTTTCGACGGTCGCTGGCATTGGCCTGGCCGCAAGACAGGCGCATCGCGATCTGGTTTGGCGCCGCGCTTGCTGCCGTCCTGGCCGTCGAGGCGGCGGTGGCGCTCTCCGGCCTGCTGGGCTCGCTCGAGGAGATGAAGGCGATGTCGTCGTCGGAGCGGAGCGCGCTGGGATTGGCGAATGCTGTGCTGCTGGCGCCAGTCGTCGAGGAACTCCTGTTTCGAGGCCAGCTGTTCACGACGCTGCGCCGCCACCTTGCCGTGCTGCCGGCCTTGGCGGTGACGACCATCGCCTTCGGGCTGCTCCATCTGGAGAACGGATTGCTCCATGTCGTCTCGGTCCTGCCGGCGGGGGCCTTCCTGGGCTATGCCCGCGAGCTGTCGGGAGGCATCGGCTTGCCCATTCTGCTCCACGCCTGCATGAACGCAGCCGTCATTCTCGCTGGATTGCTGCTATGACCCTGACCATCCGCCCTGCGCGGCCAGACGAAGCCGGGCTCGTCCTCGCCTTCATCAAGGATCTCGCCGAATACGAGAAGCTCGCCCATGAGGTCGATGCGACCGAGGCGATGATCGGCGAGGCGCTGTTCGGCGCCAATCCGAAGGTGTTTTGCGACATTGCCGAATGGGAGGATGAGCCTGCCGGCTTCGCGCTCTGGTTCTACACCTATTCGACCTTCCGCGGCCGGCACGGCATCTGGCTGGAGGACCTCTTCGTCAAGCCCGAGCAGCGCGGTCGTGGCATCGGCAAGGCACTGATGGCGAATCTCGCCAGGCGCTGCGTCGACGAGGGGCTGCCGCGCCTCGCCTGGTGGGTGCTGAACTGGAACGAGCCGTCGCGCGTGTTCTATCGCTCGATCGGCGCTGTCGCCCAGGACGCCTGGACCGTGAAGCGGCTCGATGGCGAGGCGCTGGAACGGCTCGGGCGGGAAGGCTGAGGCATGGCGCTTCCCATCGTCCTCATCGCAGCCATCGCCGATAACGGCGTGATCGGTGATGACAATCGCCTGATCTGGCGGCTCAAGACCGATCTGCGGCGCTTCCGCGGCCTGACACTCGGCCGGCCGGTGCTGATGGGCCGCAAGACCTTCCTCTCGATCGGCAAGCCCTTGCCGGGGCGCGAGACCATCGTGCTGACGCGCGACGCCGAATTTCGTGCCGAGGGCGTCCATGTCGCGCATTCGCTGGAGGAGGGGCTCGCCGAAGGGCAGCGCCTCGGCGCGTCGATGGGGGCGGATTCGGTCGTGGTCGCCGGCGGCGCCGATATCTATGCGCAAGCGCTGCCGCTGGCCGACCGGCTCGAGTTGACGCTGGTTCATGCCGAGCCGGCGGGGGACGCGATTTTCCCCGATTGGACCCGCGCCGCATTCGACGCCGCGGGCCGCGAAAGCCATCCTGCCAGCGTCGATGACGAGCACGCGTTTACCTTCGCGACCTATCGCCGCCGCCATTAACCAGCTTTCCGTTGATGACGAAGGGGTTGCGCCGTTGACGAATTCGTGTCCGATGACCAATTCACGGGCTCGGCTCCCATCCGGGCGCTGACAAACAGCCGCCGTTCGCCTATTGCACGGCAGGTCCAAAGAGCGAGGAACGGCGCGAGTATGCCTTGGAGCAACCAGAGCGGCGGTGGCGGCGGGGGCGGACCCTGGGGCCAGCGCGGGGGTGGCGGCGGTGGTGGCCCTTGGGGTCAAGGCCCCGGCGGCGGCGGCGGCGGTTCGCCGCCTGATCTCGAGGAGATCCTGCGTCGTAGCCAGGACCGGCTGAAGAATCTGATGCCGGGAGGCAATCTCGGCAGCCGCGGCCTGATTCTCGGCATTCTCGTCCTGATCGCGATCTGGCTGATGACCGGCTGGTACATCGTCCGTCCGAACGAGGTCGGTCTCAATCTCCGCTTCGGCAAGTTCATCGGCAAGACCGGCGAAGGCCTCAACTATAACTGGCCCTATCCGATCGGCAGCGTGATCAAGCCGCAGGTGACCAATGTCAGCACCACGGAAGTGGGCTTCCGTACCGTCGAATCCGTGCGCACCTCGCGCCAGACCGACGTCAACGAAGAGAGCCTGATGCTGACGGGCGACGAGAACATCGTCGATATCGATTTCATCGTGCAGTGGCAGATCGATCCTGCCGCGCCGGAAGCGTATGTCTTCAATATCCAGGACCCGCCCGGCACGGTGAAGGCCGTGGCCGAGAGCGCGATGCGCGAGATCATCGGCCGCCGCAACATCCAGCCGGTGCTGACGACCGATCGCAGTGCGATCGAGACCGAGACGCGCCAGCTGATGCAGGATACGCTCAACACCTACAAGGCCGGCGTGACCATTCGCCTCGTCCAGCTCCAGAAGGTCGATCCGCCGCAGCAGGTCATCGACGCGTTCCGCGACGTCCAGGCCGCGCGCGCCGACCAGGAGCGTCTGCAGAACGAAGCGCAGACCTACGCCAACCGCGTCGTGCCCGAGGCACGCGGCCGTGCGGCTCAGCTCGTCCAGTCGGCCGAGGCCTTCAAGGAGCAGACCGTGGCCGAAGCCTATGGTCAGGTCAGCCGCTTCAACTCGGTCTACGAGCAGTACAAGGCGGCTCCGGGCGTGACCCGCGAGCGTCTGTTCCTCGAGACGATGGAGCGCGTGCTCGGCGGCGCCGACAAGATCATCCTCGACCAGAATAGCGGGCAGGGGGTCGTGCCGTATCTGCCGCTCAGCGAGCTGCAGCAGCAGCGGCGTCCCGCTCCGGGCGCTCCGCAGACGGGAGCTGTCCGATGAACGGTTCGGCTCTTCGCATCGGCCTGCTCGTCGTCCTGGCGATCGTGGCCATCGTCTTCTATGCGGCGACCTTCGTGGTCCAGCAGACCCAGTCCGCGCTCGTGCTGCGCTTCGGCGCGGTGCGTAGCGTGGTCACGGAGCCCGGCCTCTATTTCAAGCTGCCGGCGCCGTTCGAGCAGGTCATCCTGCTCGATAACCGCATCCTCGATCTCGACCTGCCGGCGCAGGAAATCATCGCCTCGGACCAGAAGCGGCTCGTGGTCGATGCCTTCACGCGCTACCGCATCTCCGATCCGCTGCGCTTCTACCAGGCGGTCAACAGCATCGCCCGCGCCAATTCGCAGCTCGCCTCGATCGTCAACGGTCAGGTTCGCTCGGTGCTGGCCGAGGCGACCTTCACCGCGGTGGTCCGTACCGAGCGCTCGCGGCTGATGAGCCGCATCCGCGACGACGTCAACCGCGAGGCCGGCCGTTTCGGCATGACGGTCGTCGATGTCAGGCTACGCCGGGTCGACCTGCCGCAGGCCAACTCGCAGGCGGTGTTCCAGCGCATGCAGACCGAGCGTCAGCGCGAGGCTGCTGAAGCCCGCGCGCTTGGCGCCCAGCAGGCGCAGGAGATCAGGGCGCGCGCCGACCGTGAATCGACGGTCATCGTCGCCGAGGCGCAACGCCGCTCCGACGAGGTCCGCGGCCAGGGTGAAGGCGAGCGCAACCGCGTCTTCGCCGAAGGCTTCGGCAAAGATCCGGAGTTCTTCGCCTTCTACCGTTCGATGCAGGCCTATGAGGCGAGCATCAAGGCGGGCGATACGCGGCTGGTCCTCTCGCCGGATTCGCAATTCTTCCGCTTCTTCAACGGCCCCGACGGCAAGGGTGCGGGTTCGGCTTCGACCCCGGCCCAGACCCCACCGGCCCAAGCCCCGGCCACCAGGCCCTGATCAAGAACGAGCGTCGCGATATGTTGGATTTCATCGCGGCGCTCGGCCTCGTTTTTGCGATCGAAGGCATTCTTTTCGCAGCGATCCCGCATCTGGCGAAGGATGCGTTGCGCAGTGCCTCCGAGACGCCGGTCGAGACGATGCGGCTGATCGGACTCGGCTCGGCAGCGCTCGGCGTGCTGCTGGTCTGGCTGGTGCGCGGCGGAACCTGAGCCGCCTGTGCCTATTCTACAGGCAAGCTCGTTTGCCGCGGACGCCCGCACCCGGCTTCACGCCGAAAAGCCGATGAAATACCCGCACGGATCGTGCAAAACAGCGCCGGCAATGACATGATCGTGTGTATCCTGCGTCGCCCTTCCGCCGCATTTTGAGGTTCAATCTCTGGCCAGCGTTTTGGCCGTCGAAACGGCCCGAATCTTCACGAGGACCCACTGATGGCATTGAAATCCGTTTCCGCTGCTCCGAGGCTCCTGCGCGTCGCGCTGATGGCCGGCGTCGCCGCGCTGCCGATGATGACAATGCCTGTGCTCGCGCAAGCGCCGCTTGCCGGCTCGCCGCATGTCACTGGTCAGGTCTCGCTCGCCGATCTCGCCGAGCGCGTGATGCCGGCAGTGGTCAATATCTCGGCCGTCACCACCAGCGACACCCGTGGCCGCACCTTGCCGCAGCTGCCTCAACTCGGCCCGGACACGCCCTTCGGCGACCTGTTCGAGGAGTTCTTCAATCGCCGTGGCCGCGGCGGCGAGCAGGGCCAGAACCAGGCGCCGCAGCAGCGCCGCTCGCAATCGGCCGGCTCGGGCTTCGTGATCGACCCGTCGGGCATCGTCGTCACCAATAACCACGTCATCGGCGACGCCAACGAGATCACCGTGATCTTCAACAGCGGCCTGCGCCTGAAGGCCGAGGTCGTCGGCAAGGACACCAAGGTCGATCTCGCGGTGCTGCGCGTGAAGCCCGACAAGCCGCTGGAGTCGGTGAAGTTCGGCGATTCCGACAAGATGCGGATCGGCGACCCCGTCATGGCGATCGGCAACCCGTTCGGCCTCGGCGGCTCGGTCTCCTCCGGCATCGTCTCGGCCCGCAACCGCGACATCAACCAGGGTCCGTACGACACCTATATCCAGACCGACGCCGCCATCAACAAGGGCAATTCCGGCGGCCCGCTGTTCAACATGGCGGGTGAGGTCATCGGCATCAACACCGCCATCCTGTCGCCGACCGGTGGCTCGGTCGGCATCGGCTTCGCCGTACCGTCCTCGCTGGCGATGAACGTCGTCGAGCAGCTGCGCGAGTTCGGCGAGACGCGTCGCGGCTGGCTCGGTGTGCGTATCCAGAGCGTCGACGACGCCACGGCCGAAGCGCTGAATCTCGGCACGGCGCGTGGTGCCCTGATCGCCGGCATCGACGACAAGGGCCCGGCCAAGCCGGCCGGCCTCGAGGTCGGCGACGTCGTCGTCAAGTTCGACGGCAAGGAGGTCAAGGATTCGCGCGACCTGCCGCGCATCGTCGCCGGCACGTCGGTCGGCAAGGATGTGCCGGTCGTTGTCGTCCGCAAGGGCAAGGAAGAGACCAAGACGGTCAAGCTCGGACGCCTCGAGGATGGCGAGAAGGTGCAGACCGCTGCAGCCAGCGCCAAGCCCGAGCCGGCCAAGCCCGCGGTGACCTCGGCTCTCGGCCTCGAGCTCTCGGCCCAGAGCGAGGAGCTCAAGAAGCGCTACTCGATCAAGGACGGCACAAAGGGCGTGGTGATCACCAAGGTCGATCCCAACTCCAACGCCGCCGACAAGCGCATCCAGATCGGCGAGCTGATCGTCGAGGTCGGTCAGGAGGCGGTGAATTCGCCGGAGGACGTGACCAAGCGCCTGGAAGCGCTGAAGAAGGAGGGCAAGAAGTCGGCCCTGCTTCTGGTCTCGAGCGCCCAGGGCGAGGTCCGCTTCGTGGCGGTGACGATGGATTGACGCCCGCTCAATGCGGTTATCTCGAAGGGCGGCCGTTTCGGCCGCCCTTTTGTTTAGAGCATTTTCGAGCGAAGTGGGCACCGGTTCGCGTGAAGAAAATGCGTCAAAACAAATAGATAGAGCATTTCCGCGCTTCGGAGAATCGCGGAAATGCTCTGGGTGATGCCAGTGCGATGTCCGGCGCGAGCAGCGGTCAGACCCTGACGATCTCGCTGCCCTTGTAGCCTTGGGCGTAGAGCAGGGCGGTCAGGTCGGCATGGTCGAGCCGAGCGTCGGCCGCCGCCGCGACCGCGGGTTTGGCCCGGAAGGCGACACCGAGCCCCGCCTCATCGATCATCGCGAGATCATTGGCGCCGTCGCCGACGGCGAGCGTGGCGGCCTTGTCCAGCCCGAGTTTCGTCCGCAGCTCGATGAGGCTGTCGAGCTTGGCCTGCTTGCCGAGGATCGGGTCGGCGACTTCGCCGATCAGGACGCCGTCCTTGGCGATGAGCGTGTTCGAGCGGTGCTCGTCGAAGCCGATCATCGCGCTGAGCGGACCGGTGAAGACGGTAAAGCCACCGGAGACCAAAGCGGTATAGGCGCCGTTGGCGCGCATGGTGTGCACCAGCTCGCGGCCGCCGGGTGTGAGCGTGATGCGCTCGCGGATGATCTCGTCGACGACGGAGAGCTTGACGCCTTTGAGCAAAGCGACACGCTCCCGCAAGGCCGGCTCGAAGGCGATCTCGCCGCGCATGGCGCGTTCGGTGATGCCGGCGACCTTCTCCTTCAGGCCGACATAGGCGGCGAGCTCGTCGATGCATTCCTGCCCGATCATGGTCGAGTCCATGTCGGCGAGGAACAGCCGCTTGCGGCGCGTCGCGGCCTTCTGGACGATGATGTCGATCGCGGCGCCCTCGAGCGCGGCGCGGATATCGGCTTCGAGCTTGCGCGCATCCGCTGCATCCGCGAAGAGATCGGCGGCGATCTCGCCGTCCAGCCGCTCGGATTTTCCGGCGCCCGGGACGGCGGTGACGAGCCGCGAGAGCAGAGCTTCGCTCACGAGAGCCTGGTCATGGGCGGAAACGAGCGTGGCAACGAGCATGGAGACGGACCGGGTGAAGCTCAGGTACAGGGCGGTGCTCATCGCAGGTCCGACCGCGAGCGGCAAGTCCGCCCTCGCCATGGCGATCGCGCAACGCTTCGGCGGGACCGTCGTCAACACGGATTCGATGCAGGTCTATGCCGATCTGCGCGTCATCACGGCGCGGCCGACGATCGTCGAGGAGGCTTCGGTTCCGCATCGGCTCTATGGCCATGTCGACGGTGCGGTGAACTATTCGGCGGCGCGCTATGTCGCCGATGTCACGGCGCTGCTGGCCGAGCTTGGCGACAGCGGCTCGCTGCCGGTGCTGGTCGGCGGCACTGGCCTCTATTTCAAAGCGCTGACTGAGGGCTTCTCGGCGATCCCGCCAGTCCCCGAGCCGGTGCGCGAGGCTTTTCGCGCACGCGTGCAGGGGCTGGAGACCGCGATGCTGCATGCCGAGCTTGCGGCCTGCGACCCCGCAATGGCGCAGCGCCTGCGGCCGAGCGACCGGATGCGGGTCATGCGCGCTCTCGAGGTCTTCGAAGCGACCGGCCGTTCGCTCGCGAGCTTCCAGGGGGCACGGCAGCCCGGGCCGCTCGACGGGCTGCCGCTGGTGAAGCTTTTCGTCTCGCCGGAGCGCGAGGAGGTGAGGGCGCGGATCGACCGGCGCTTCGAGGTGATGATGGGGCAGGGGGCGCTGGAGGAGGTCGCGGCTCTGCGCGAGCGCCGGCTCGATCCGCTGCTGCCGGTGATGCGGGCCCATGGCGTGCCCGGATTGATCGCCCATCTCGACGGCCAGCTCAGCCTCGATGACGCGATCCGCAAGGGCCAGGCCGACACGCGCGCCTATGCCAAGCGGCAGGTGACCTGGTTCCGGCACCAGATGGAAGACTGGCGGGCGGTCGCGCCGGAGAGCGCTCTCGATCTGGCGTTGAGGGAGCTGAATGCCGTGGCTTGACGGAGGATCGGACCGCTTCCGTCATTGCGAGCGCAGCGAGGCAATCCAGAAACCGCTTCGCACCCAGTCATCCTGAGTCGCTCCCCGGCTGCGTTTCCTCGCCGTGACGGTGGGAGATCAGGCCGCGACGGCGATATCGGCGCCGGCGAGGCGGATGCAGTTCCGGCCTTCGTGTTTCGCGCGATAGAGCGCGCCGTCGGCTCGCGCGAAGAAATCGGCGAAGCTTTCCTCGCTCTCGCGGATGGCGACGCCGAAGCTGGCGGTGACCTGCAGCGCCACCGTCTCCGACACCGGGAGCTGCTTGACGGCGAGAGCGTCCTGGATGCGCTGGGCGATCCGGAGCGCCGCAGCCGCGCCGGTGCGCGGCAGGAAGATGGCGAATTCCTCGCCGCCGAAGCGGCCGACGAGATCACGGTCGAGCCTGACGAGCCCGAGCAGGAGATCGGCAAAGGCGCGGATCACGGCATCGCCGGCGGCATGGCCATGGCTGTCGTTGACGCTCTTGAAATGGTCGAGATCGACGATGATCAGCGCGGAATCGTCGCTGTCCGCGGCGCAGGCGGCAATCTCGGCATTGGCCTTCTCGGTGAAGGAACGCCGGTTCAGCAGCGCCGTCAGCGGATCGGTCTCGGCGAGGCGACGCAATTCCTGCTCGCGCTCCTCGCGCTGGCCGATCTCGTGCGAGAGGGCGCGGCGGGTGGCGCGTTCGCGGCCGATCTCGAGCGCGAGCGTGGCGGCGCGGCTCTGCAGGGTGAGGTTGGCGATCATCAATTCGGTAATGTCGGTCAGCGTCATAACCAGCCCGTCGCCGAGGGGAGCGAGCGCGAGCTGAAGCCAGATCTCACGGCCGTTCACGGTGAAGCAGGCCTCGAACATGTCGTTGCGCCTGAGCTCGATAACGTAAAGGCAGCGGCGCCAGACCATGTTGTCGGCAAGGAAGGGCAAGCAGGCCCGCGCGTCATTGTCGAGCAACTGCTCGTCCTCATGCCCGGCGATGATCGCGGCGCGACGATTGGCGGTGATGACGATGGTGCGCTCGATATTGCCATCGCCATCGCGCACGGCGCGCAGCGCCACGATGCCGCAAGGCGAGGTTTCGAGCACGGTGGTCAGCAACTCCTCGCGGAATTGCAAGGGGCGGCTGAAGACGACGAGGAAGCGCTCGCCATTCGCGGCCGTGGCCGGCAGGATCAGGCGCTCCCAGAGGCAGACGCGATAGGTCTTGAGCGAGCGGTGCACGGTATAGGCCGGTTGCCCGTCGACGAGCGCGCGATCATAGCAATCCACGGTGAAGCGGGCGACCTGCGGCGACATTTGCGAGACGCGTTCGCCGGAGCGATTGCCGCCGACATAGCGAATGATCTCACGGCCGTAATGCTGGTAGACGTAATCGCCATCGCCGGTCGGGACCATGACCATCAGGTCGTCGCCGAAATCGCCCATGACCTGCTGGCACAGCGCCTCATAGGGGGCGCCGGCCATGCCGTCGGCGAGCAGCGCGAAGCGGCGGAGCAGCTCGGTGATTTCCGGTGCGTGGGCGCGCTCGACGATGTTCTGGGTATGCACTTCCTGATACATGACCGTCCCGTTCCGCAGACGAAAACGGTAGCAACGCGGTCTTGAGAAAGTGTTCTTTTGGCCGCCCGATTTTTCGCAATGCAGCAGACGATACGGCTGGCGTTCGATTGCCGCGGCATTCCGGCCGCTTGACCGCGCCCTGAGGCTCGGCTAGCGTGCCGCAATATCCGCAAAGGGTGGAACGCGCGATGCGCAAGCTTATTATCGTACGGGTGCGCTGGTAGGGGCCGGTTTTCATAAACCGCGCGTCCCCGACGCCAGCGCACGTCCAGGCCCCTCAGAGGGCCTTTTTTATTGCCCAAAGCTCCCGAGACCGACCGAAGAACCCGCAGGAGAGTATGATGAGCGAGATGATGACCGGCGCCGAGATGGTCGTCCGCGCGCTTCAGGACCAGGGCGTCGAGCACCTGTTCGGCTATCCCGGCGGTGCCGTGCTGCCGATTTATGACGCGCTCTTCCACCAGGAGAAGGTGAAGCACGTCCTCGTCCGCCACGAGCAGGGCGCAGTCCATGCGGCGGAAGGCTATGCGCGCTCCTCCGGCAAGGTCGGCTGCGTGCTCGTCACCTCCGGGCCGGGCGCGACCAACGCCGTCACCGGCCTGACCGATGCGTTGCTCGACTCGATCCCGGTCGTCGTCATCACCGGCCAGGTCCCGACCCATCTGATCGGTTCCGACGCGTTCCAGGAATGCGACACGGTCGGCATCACCCGCTCCTGCACCAAGCACAACTACCTGGTGAAGAGCATCGCCGACCTGCCGCGTGTCCTGCACGAGGCCTTCTATGTCGCTGCCAATGGCCGGCCGGGCCCGGTCGTCATCGACGTGCCCAAGGACATCCAGTTCGCCAAGGGCGAATACAGCCGCCCGCGTGACAACCAGCACAAGACCTACCGTCCGGTGGTCAAGGGCGATATCGACAAGATCCGCGCCGCGGTCGACCTGATCGCCAAGGCGAAGCGGCCGGTCTTCTATACCGGCGGCGGCGTGGTCAATTCCGGACCGCGTGCGACGGAGCTGCTGCGCGAGCTGGCGCGGTTGACGGGCTATCCCGTCACCTCGACGCTGATGGGGCTGGGCGCCTTTCCGGCCGCCGACCGGCAGTGGCTCGGCATGCTCGGCATGCACGGCACCTACGAGGCCAACCTCGCGATGCATGACTGCGACGTCATGGTGAATATCGGCGCGCGTTTCGACGACCGCATCACCGGCCGGCTCGACGCCTTCTCGCCGCGCTCGAAGAAGATCCATATCGATATCGACCCGTCCTCGATCAACAAGAACGTCAAGGTCGATCTCGGCATCATCGGCGATTGCGCCAATGTGCTCGAAGACATGGTCAAGGTCTGGAAGGAGACCAATCCGCAGATCGACAAGCCGGCTCTCAAGAGCTGGTGGGAGCAGATCAACGGTTGGCGGGCGCGGAACAGCCTCGGCTACAAGGGCTCGTCCGAGATCATCAAGCCGCAATACGCGATCCAGCGCCTCTACGAGCTGACCAAGGACCGCGACACCTACATCACGACCGAGGTCGGCCAGCATCAGATGTGGGCGGCGCAGTATTTCCACTTCCAGGAGCCGAACCGCTGGATGACCTCGGGCGGCCTCGGCACGATGGGCTATGGCCTGCCGGCTGCGATCGGTGTGCAGATGAAGCATCCGGAGTCGCTGGTCATCGACATCGCGGGCGAGGCCTCGATCCTGATGAACATGCAGGAGATGTCGACGGCGGTGCAGTACCGGCTGCCGGTCAAGATCTTCATCCTCAACAACGAGTACATGGGGATGGTGCGCCAGTGGCAGGAGCTGCTGCATGGCGGGCGTTACTCGGAGAGCTACTCGGCTTCGCTGCCCGATTTCGTGAAGCTGGCCGAGGCCTATGGCGGCCACGGCATCCGCTGCTCGAACCCGGCCGAGCTCGACGACGCGATCCGCGAGATGATCGATACGCCCAAGCCCGTGATCTTCGACTGCATCGTCGCCAAGGAAGAGAACTGCTTCCCGATGATCCCGTCGGGCAAGGCCCATAACGAGATGATCCTGCCGGATTTCGAGGGCGATACCGGCGAGATAATCGACGCCAAGGGCAAGCAGCTGGTCTGAGGCCGTGATAAGGCACCCTCTCCCGCAGGGGAGAGGGTTCGGGGGGCGGATATGAAGCTTCTTATCGGCAACAAGTGCTATTCCTCCTGGTCGCTGCGCGCCTGGCTGCTGCTGGCGGCGAAGGAGATCCCGTTCGAGGAGGTGCTCGTCCTGCTCGACGAGCCCGGCTTCAAAGAGGCGATCTACGCTCACGCGCCGCGTAGCGGCGGCACTGTGCCGACGTTGTCGGATGGCGAGGTCGCCGTATGGGAAACGCTGGCGATCGCCGAATACCTGCATGAGCGCTTCCCCGAGCGGGGCATCTGGCCGGGTGATGTCGCCGCGCGTGCCCATGCCCGGGCCGTGTCGAGCGAGATGCATGCGGGCTTCCAGGCCCTGCGCGGCGCCTGCCCGATGAATCTCGGCAAGCGTTACGCGGCCCGGGATCGCGGGCCGGATGTCGCCAGGAATGTCGCCCGGATCAGTGCAATCTGGCGGGAGGCGCGTAGCCGCTTCGGCGAGACGGCAGGCGGTCCGTTCCTCTATGGCGAGTTCTGCGCAGCGGACGCGATGTTCGCGCCGGTCGTCGCCCGGCTCGATACCTATGCCATCCCGGTGGATGCCGATGCGGCTGCGTATATGCAGGCGGTACTTGGCCTGCCGGCTTACAGGCAATGGCTCGAGGCGGCGCTCAAGGAGCGCTGGATCGTAGCAGCCGACGAGGTCGACGAGCCCGCCATCGCCAATCTTCGTTCAAACTAGTCCTTCCTTCGTTTCCAGCTTTCCGCGACAGGTCTCCGATGCCGAACCCAGCCACGCATTATCCGAACGCCCCCAAGACCCAGCCGGTCGCCCGCCACACGCTGGCGGTGATCGTCGACAACGAACCCGGCGTTCTCGCCCGCATCGCCGGCCTGTTCTCGGGCCGCGGCTACAATATCGAGAGCCTCACCGTCTCCGAGACCGAGCACGAGAAGCACCTGTCGCGCATCACCGTGGTGACCTCGGGCACGGCCAATGTCATCGACCAGATCAAGGCGCATCTCGACCGGTTGGTGCCGGTGCACCGCGTCGTCGACCTGACGCTGCAGGGCGAGGCGCTGGAGCGCGAGCTCGCGCTGGTCAAGGTCGTCGGCAAGGGCGACCATCGGGTCGAGGCGATGCGGCTCGCATCGGCTTTCGGCGCGCGTACGCTAGACGCCTCGCTGACCTCCTTCGTCTTCGAGCTGACCGGCTCGACAGAAGAGGTCGAGCGCTTCATCAAGCTGATGACGGCGGTCGGCCTGACCGAGGTCTCGCGCACCGGCATCGCCGCGATGAGCCGCGGCCCGGACGCGATGTGATGGATGCGGCGACGCTCAACCTGCTGACGCTGGCGCTGGGGATTGTCGGATTCGGCTGCCTGGCCTGGCCGATCTTCCAGCGCCTGAGCGGGCGGGCACCGGCACCGGAGCCGGGCAGCACGGCGAGCCTGCGCTCACCGCTCTGGTGGCTCGGCTTCACCTTGACGGTGATTGCGATCGTGCTGCAGCGCGTCGCCAGCCAGCACGCGACAGGCGGCTGATCGATCAGCCGTTGAAACCGCCCTTCTCGAGGAAGGCGTGCTCTGCCTCCGTCGAGTCGCGGCCGAGGACGGCGTTCCGATGCGGAAAGCGGCCGAAATCGCGAATGATGTCGCGATGGACGATGGCCCATTTCGTGCTGTCCTCGTCGCCGGAGGCGTGGGTCAGCGCGACACAGCGTTCCTGATGCGCCAGGTCCTCGGCATGCTCGAAGGGCAGGTAGAAAAAGCGCCGCTCGGGATTGGCGTAGCCCTCATCGAAGCCTCTCGCGACCGCGCGATCGGCTATGGCGAGTGCCAGCGGGTCGGCCGCGAAGGCCTGCGCCGAGCCGCGGAACATGTTGCGCGGAAACTGGTCGAGCAGGATGAGAAGCGCATAGCTGCCGTCCGGCGTCGCCTCCCAATCGCTCAATTGGCCGGCAGCTGCGGCGTTGTAGGTAGCGAGGAAGCGGGCACGGATCTCGGCGTCGAATGTCTCGTCCTTCTCGAACCATTTCTCCGGGCCGGCCTCGCGCCAGAAGGAGAGGATGTCGGCTATCGTGACCAAGTTCATGAGCTGCTCCTGTCGGCGCAATCTGATCGGTCCGGCTTCGCCAGTGAACCTTGCGACGACCAGTTCGTGCCGCCTTGCTTAGCGCTTGCGCTCGTCAAGCGCATCCTGTAGATGCCCGAACCGTAACGTTCGGTTCGGCAATTTTCCGCCATGCAAGCAGCCCTCGAGACCACGAGCGATGAGCCGACTGCGCGCCAGCAGGCCGTGCTCGACGCCGTGCTCGCGCTGATGGTGGAGGAGGGCGACCAGCTCACCATGAGCGCGGTGGCGCGCCGGGCGAGCTGCTCGAAGGAAACCCTCTACAAGTGGTTCGGCGACCGTGACGGGCTGCTCACCGCGACGGTGCAATGGCAGGCATCGCGCGTTCGCGCCGACAATTACGACCGCCAGACGCTCGATGCCGTGGCCCTGCGCAAGAGCCTGAAGGATTTCGCCGAGAACTGGCTGAGCGTCATCACGAGCCAGACCTCGATCGCGCTCAACCGCGTCGCGATTGGCCATGCCGCCTCGGGCAAGAGCAATCTCGGTGGCATCGTGCTGGCGAATGGGCGTTTCGCGATTGGCGAGCGCCTGAAGCCGGTCCTGGAAGCCGGCCGCGACACGGGGCTGCTATCCTTCGACGATGCCGAGACGGCGTTCCGCACCTTTTTCGGGCTGATCGGCCGCGACGTGCAGATCAGGCTGCTGCTCGGCGACGCCCTGCGCCTCAGCCCGGCCGAGATCGAGCGCGATGCCGCCCGGGCGGTCGACCAGTTCCTCGCACTTCACGGGCGGGCGCGGCCTGCACCGAAAGCCTGAAGAAACGACGCAACCCAAGGAAGGACCTGTCAACATGCGCGTTTATTACGACCGCGACGCGGATATCAACCTGATCAAGGGCAAGAAG
Organism: Allobosea sp. BK604; assembly: GCF_004341515.1. Taxonomy (GTDB): domain Bacteria; phylum Pseudomonadota; class Alphaproteobacteria; order Rhizobiales; family Beijerinckiaceae; genus Allobosea. Next base: position 43,537 of record NZ_SLZF01000012.1, on the reverse strand, counting down.
GTCCTGATCGTCGGCTACGGCTCGCAGGGCCATGCGCATGCGCAGAACCTGCGTGATTCCGGCGTCAAGGACGTGGCGATCGCGCTGAAGGCCGACTCGGCCACGCGCAAGAAGGCCGAGGGCGCGGGCTTCACCGTCTACACCCCGTCCGAAGGCGCCAAGTGGGCCGATGTCGTGATGATGCTGACGCCGGACGAGCTCCAGGCCGACATCTACCGCGACGAGCTCGCCGCCAACATGAAGGAAGGCGCTGCGCTGCTCTTCGCGCACGGCCTCAACGTGCATTTCAACCTGATCGAGCCGCGCAAGGATCTCGACGTGCTGATGGTCGCGCCGAAGGGCCCGGGCCACACCGTCCGTTCCGAGTACGAGCGTGGCGGCGGCGTGCCGACCCTGATCGCCATCCACCAGGACGCGACCGGCAACGCCCATGATCTCGGCCTCTCCTACGCATCGGCCAATGGCGGCGGCCGCGCCGGCATCATCGAGACCACCTTCAAGGAAGAGTGCGAGACCGACCTGTTCGGCGAGCAGGTTGTGCTCTGCGGCGGCCTGGTCGAGCTGATCAAGGCCGGCTACGAGACGCTGACCGAGGCCGGCTATGCGCCTGAGATGGCCTATTTCGAGTGCCTGCACGAGGTGAAGCTGATCGTCGACCTGATCTACGAGGGCGGCATCGCCAACATGAACTACTCGATCTCGAACACGGCCGAGTATGGCGAGTACGTCACCGGTCCGCGCATCATCACCGCCGAGACCAAGGCCGAGATGAAGCGCGTGCTGACCGACATCCAGTCGGGCAAGTTCACCCGCGACTGGATGCTGGAGAACAAGGTCAACCAGACCTCGTTCAAGGCGACCCGCGCCCGCATGGCCTCCCACCCGATCGAGGAAGTCGGCGCCAAGCTGCGTGACATGATGCCCTGGATCAAGGCCAAGGCGCTGGTCGACAAGACCAAGAACTGAGGATCATACGCGGCTTCGCGAACTGATCCGGGAAGCCTCACAATCTGATTCAAGTCTGTACGACCTTGATTCAAGATGCTGAGCTTAGCTGTTGAGATGATTACTGAAACGGGCGCCGCGAGGCGCCCGTTTTTCTATGGCGCCGCCCCATGCTTCCCGCCGGGCGGAACAGTGCCGCGCTCCGGGGCGTTGATGCGCCAGACGAGATCGGGAGCTTGCGATGAACCAGGACGAATGGGGGCGGAACGGTTTGAACAACAGCGATCGGCGCAGACGCGGGATCGCACGGGCCGTTCCGCTGCCCGAGCATGATGCCGGCGACAGCCTCGCCCTCATGGTCCTGGTCATCAGCGCCGCGATCGCGGTCGTGGTCTGCACGATCGCCACGAACCTGTTCTGAGCGCCTTCGGGGCGTGAAAGGGGAGCGACATGACGGATGTCAAAGACCCGAGAGATGATCGGCTCGAACGGCTCAAAGGGGGCGATCCGATTCCGCCCCTCCGCGCTGACGACCACAGCGACGAGGATCCGGCAGTGGAGTCGCCCGTGGAGGCCCGGCAGGGCTTTCTGGACAGGCCTGTGCTGATGGTCCTCATCGGCGGTCTCGTCCTGGCGATGATCGCCTGGGGCGTGGTCGAATTGACCTACTAGGCATCGCGGGGCCGGCGAAAGAAGCCGGCCCATAGCTTTGCTCGCGCGAGCATTCCTTCTCACGAAAGGTCGCCGCTTCGCCCGCGAAAACTGCTATGATCGCGGCCGATCCGGAGACCAGTCGGACCTAACCGCAGGGAGGCGACGATGGGACCGATCAGACTGCTGGAATCGCCTTATGGTGCGCGGCTCGTGATGGCTGCATCTTTTGCCTTGGCGCTGGCGATCGTGCTGGGCCTGTTCAACGGGTGACGAGTTCGGCGAGACGGCCGGCGCCGTAGAGCAGGCCGAAGCCCCAGACGAAGGAAGCGATCCAGTTCGCGATCTGGAACTGGAGAAACGGCATGCTGACGATTCCAGCGACGATGGCGATGACGGCCCGCAATGGGCCGAAGAAATGGCCGATCAGGATGCTGGCGATGCCCCATTTCTCGAAGAAGGCATGGCCCCGCGCCAAGAGCTGGGGGTTGTCCTTGAACGGCCAGTGATGGTCGACCCTCGGACCCAGCACCTGGCCAGCCCAATAGGATATCCAGAAGCCGGACGCGGCACCGACAGAGGCCGCGAAGGCGAGTGGGCCGAGGTTCAGCCCCATCGCGCCTGCGGCTGCGCCGAAGGCTGTGAAGAACACCGTGGCCGGCACGATCCAGGACAGAACGGCGACACATTCCGCAAAAGCGACGAAGAAGACGATCGGCACCGCCCATTGCTGATTGACGCGCATGAACTCGACCAGATCCCGCATCAGGCTTTCGAGTTGCAGCATCACGTCGCGGTCTTCCTTCGTTTGGAGAGGCGTTGGCTTATCGCTGGCCCGGCATCCGGACGCAACTCTGCCCCACCAAAGGCGGGTTGCCTTCCCGGGCTGATCGCCTAGAGTTTTTCGCAAAGAGAAACGCGATGATGGCCGGCCCAAGCTGCGGCCACCAGGGAAACGATCCATGGATCTGCAACAGCGCCCCCCGTTCGAGACGGGGCAGGGCGTGTCCGCAACTGCATCGCCGGTGGCTGTGAGGCTCAGCGGGCTCGACATCACCTTCCATATCGGCGATCAGCGCTACAAGGCCGTGACCGGGATCGATCTTGCGGTCTCCGCCGGCGAATTCGTCTCGGTGGTCGGGCCGACCGGCTGTGGCAAATCGACCCTGCTCAACGCCGCGGCCGGGCTGCTGACGCCCTCGGCCGGCAAGGTCGAGATCTTCGGCAAGCCGCTTTCAGGGCTCAACGCCCGCGCCGGCTATCTTTTCCAGGCCGATGCGCTGATGCCGTGGAAGACGGCGCTGCAGAATGTCGCGGTGGCCCTGGAGCCGATGGGCGTGCCGGCCGCCGAGGCCAATGAGCGGGCGCGCGAATGGCTCGGCCGGGTCGGCCTGCGCGCCTTCGTCGACCGCTATCCGCATATGCTCTCGGGGGGGCAGCGCAAGCGTGTCGCGCTGGCGCAAATGCTGATCCGCAATCCCGAGATCCTGCTGATGGACGAGCCCTTTGGCCCGCTCGACGCCCAGACCCGCCAGATCATGGGCAACCTCCTGCTCGACCTCTGGTCGAAGGACCGCAAGGCGCTGATCTTCGTGACGCACGACCTCGAAGAGGCGATCGCGCTCTCCGACCGGGTCGTGGTGATGTCGGCCGGGCCCGCCGCCGGCATCGTCGCGGACTACAAGGTGCCGCTGCCGCGCCCGCGCGACATCGCGGAGATAAGGCTGGAAAAGGCCTTCCACGAGATCCATCGCGATATCTGGGCCTCGCTCAAGGTCGAGGTGCAGAAGGCCTATGCCATGGGCGAAGGCAAGGAACTGGTCGAGGGCAGCAACCGATGAACCGCCTCAAGCTCCTCGCCCTGCAAATGCTGGTGATGATCGTCTGCCTCGGCATCTGGCACGTCGTTACGGTCTATCCGCTGTTCGGCGAAACCAAGACGATCCAGTTCTTCTTCTCGACGCCGATCGACGTGCTGGCCCGGACCTTCAAGCAGCTCACCGGCAGCGATATCTACTACCATCTCGGCATCACCCTGACCGAGACGGTGCTCGCCTTCGTCATCGGCTCGGCCGCCGGCATCCTGTTCGGCTTCACCTTCGCTCGGAACGACCTGCTCGCCGCGGTGTTCGACCCCTATATCAAGGCCGCGAATGCGCTGCCCCGCGTCGTGCTGGCGCCGATCTTCGCGCTCTGGTTCGGCCTGGGCATCTGGTCGAAGGTGGCGCTCGGCTTCACGCTGGTCTTCTTCATCGTCTTCTTCAACGTCTACCAGGGCGTGCGCGAGGTCTCGCCGACCGTGCTGGCCAATGCCCGCATGCTCGGCATGAACGGGCGCCAGCTCTTTCGCCATGTGTACTGGCCCTCGGCGCTGACCTGGATGTTCTCCTCGCTGCACACCTCGGTCGGCTTCGCCCTGGTCGGTGCCGTGGTCGGCGAGTATCTCGGCTCCTCGGCGGGGCTCGGCTACAAGATCCACGAGGCCGAGAGTGTGTTCGACGTCACTGGCGTCTTTGCCGGCATGCTGATCCTGGCAATCTTCGTGATCGCGATCGACTCGGTCGTAACTCTGGTCGAGAAGCGTCTGCTGGTCTGGCGGCCGGGGCAGAGTTCGACGACCACGACATAAGTTTATCGACGCATTTCGGTCAGTGCCCTCTGCAGCGGCGCTGGCGAAACCTGGATCGGCCCCTCGAACGGCATGTCCATGTCGACGATCAGATAGATGGCGCCGCCGATCAGGGCGGCCGCCGCGACGAAATTCATCATGACGACCGCGTTTCTCGGGGCGCGGAATGCGATTGTGGCGAAGATCAGCACCAGCCAGGCGACGAGCATCAGGACGAGCGGTCTCGGCAGCGAGCCTTCAGCCTGCTCCACCAGGCTCCAGCGCAGCGCGAGCACCCTGCCATATTGCTGGCGCATGTCGTTCCAGATCGACACCTGGGGCTCGGCCGTCGGTTTCAGCGTCCTGAGCTCGCCGCCGACCTGGGTCAGCAATTGCTCGGCGGTCCGGTCGGACAAGGTACCGTCCGACGCCGTCCATGGGCCGCTCGACGCCCGCTCCGTATAGGCGACGAGGCGGTTGCGCGCGCCGTCCGCCTCCGGCCCGTACAGAACCAGAAGCTTGTCGAGCAGGATGAGATCGGTCGCGAAGCGGTGCACATCCTGATTGACCGCATCGAAGCGGGTTTTCGCCGAGGTGATCATCAGCCCGAGCACGAGGGAGGTCATCACGATGAAGATATTGGCGATCAGCCGCATCACAGTATGCGTGTCGCCTTGCCGTTGGTGCTCCGGCAGTCTTTGGTAGGAGAAGAGTGCGCCGAAAGAGGCTGCGATCAGGCACAGGAACACAAAGATCGCGATGCGGACTTCATTCATGACCGGTCCCCAGTCCTGCCATTTCAGCCGGTAGCCATGCGCGGATGCGCGGTGAGGTCGTCGATAGTCTTAAGTGGCGGATCGGATTCTTGCTCCCGCTCCGCGATCTCGCCTATTGTCCTCCCGAACGCGCCCGCCAGAAGCGCCCACATCGTCCAATCGGAGGAATGCTTACAATGTTACTGTCCCGTCGCGGCGCGCTGGCCGCGCTCGCCCTTTCGACTGCGCTCGGATTCTCCCCCTATGGCGCACTGGCCCAGACCGCCGAGAAGCCGAAGCTGACGCTCGGCGTCGGCGGCAAGCAGCTGCTCTATTACTTGCCGCTTACGATTGCCGAGAAGAAGGGTTTCTTCAAGGAGCAGGGGCTCGACGTCGAGATCAATGATTTCGGCGGTGGCGCCAAGTCGCTGCAGGCGCTCGTCGGCGGCTCGGTCGATGTCGTGACCGGCGCCTATGAGCACACGATCCGCATGCAGGCCAAGGGCCAGGATATTCGCGCCGTGATCGAGCTTGGCCGCTTCCCGGCCATCACCATCGCGGTGCGCAAGGACCTTGCCGACAAGGTCAAGTCCGCCGCGGATTTCAAGGGTCTCAAGATCGGCGTCACCGCGCCGGGTTCCTCGACCGCGCTCACCGCGCAATATGCCATGGTCAAGGCGGGCCTGAAGGCCGCCGACGCGCCGATCATCGGTGTCGGCGCCGGCGCGAGCGCGGTCGCCGCGATCAAGCAGAAACAGGTCGACGTGATCTCGCATCTTGACCCGGTGACCTCGAAGCTCGAGGCCGATGGCGACATCGTCTCGCTGATCGACACGCGGACCGAGGCGGGCACCAAGACGCTGTTCGGCGGCTCCAACCCGGCGGCCGTGCTCTATCTCAAGAACGATTTCGCCGAGAAGAACCCGGTGACCACCCAGAAGCTGGTCAATGCGCTCTACAAGTCGCTGAAATGGCTGGAGACGGCCAAGCCCGAGGATGTCGCCGACCTGGTGCCGGAAGAGTATCTGCTCGGCGACAAGCCGCTCTATCTGCGCGCGGTCAAGAATTCGCAGGAGAGCTATTCGCGCACCGGCGTCTCGACGCCGGACGGCATGAAGAGCATGTACGACTCGCTGAAGCTGCTCGATCCCGAGCTGACGAATTCCAATGTCGACCTGTCGAAGACCTTCATCGACACTTTCGCCAAGAAAGCAGCGGCAGGCTCGTAATCTCTCGACTCCCGGCGGAGTGCCGGTCACACTCAAGTCTCTGCAAGAGGAGAGGCGAGATGACCGAGCACTCCGCTATCAGGTCCTTGATCGAGAAAGCCTATGAGGCACGCGTCCAGGGCGACCTCGACGTGCTGATGACCTATTTCCATCCTGACTGCCGCTTCCAGCTCATGGGCGCGCCCGAGCGGGAGGAGATCTGCCGGCCGTTCGAGGGGTGCGAGGCCGTGCGCAAGACGATGTCGGACTTCATCGGCGTCTTCACCTTCTCGAATTTCGAGACGCTCGACATCGTCGTCGAAGGTGAGCGGGCGGCCTATCACTGGCGTGCCGATGTGACCTTCGTGCCGACCGGCCGCACCGAGCGGTTCCAGACGCTCGACCTGCTGAGTTTTGCCGATGGCAAGGTGCGCAGCATCGCACAGTTCACGGATACGGCCGGGCTTGCGCGCATCACGGCGGCAAGGACGAACTGAGCTCAATTTCTCACCGTGGCCATAGCCGCTTTTGCCTTGCGTGGGCGCGCAAGTCGCGCTTTCCGTTCTGCCGCTCGCAGCTGGACGATCGTAATTCGCGCCGGCTCAATATCTTGAGCAATGTGCGCATCGCAAAAGTGCGTGCCACTTTTGCGGAACATGCTCTAGGTTCGCCGCGTCCTTCTTCGTCTGAGGCCTGCCGCGCGTCATGAATATCCTCTCGATCCAGTCGCATGTCGCCTATGGCCATGTCGGCAATGCCTCTGCGGTCTTCCCGATGCAGCGCCTCGGGGTCGATGTCTGGCCGATCCACACGGTGCAATTCTCGAATCACACCGGCTACGGCGCCTGGAAAGGCCGGGTCTTCGATGGCGCTACGATCGATGAGGTGATGGAGGGCATCGCCGAGCGCGGCGTGCTGCCGACATGCGACGGCGTGCTCTCGGGCTATATGGGCTCGGCCGATATCGGCCATGCCATCCTCTCGGCGGTCGAGCGCGTGCGCGCGGCTAATCCCAAGGCGATGTATTGCTGCGATCCAGTGATCGGCGATGTCGGGCGCGGCATTTTCGTCCGGCCCGGCATTCCGGAATTCATGCGCGAGCAGGCGGTGCCGGCGGCCGATATCGTGACGCCCAATCAGTTCGAGCTCGAATTGCTCACCGATATCGAGGTCAAGACCATCTCGGATGCGCATCGCGCGGTCGAGACCCTGCGCGATGCCGGGCCCAAGGTCGTGCTCGTCACCTCGCTCGTCACCGAGGAGACGCCGGCCGACGCGATCGACCTCATGGCGGCTGATGCGCAGGGTGCCTATCGCGTGCGCACGCCCAAGCTCGACGTCAGCGTCAACGGTGCGGGCGATGCGATCGCGGCACTGTTCTTCGTACATTACCTGCGCGAGGGCTCCGCCGCCTCGGCGCTCGCCAAGGCCTCCTCCTCGGTATTCGGGCTGCTGAAGCGGACCAAGGAAGCGGGCTCGCGCGAGATCCTGACGGTCGCGGCGCAGGACGAGTTCGTAACGCCGTCGCAGGTGTTCGCGCCGGAAACGCTTTGAGCGGATGGCCGCGATGAAGCTGCGAGTCGGCACCTTCAATGTCGAGAACCTGCTGACGCGCCATCGCTTCGAGCCAGGCGGGCGCACCGACACGGCGGCGGCGATGTCGCTGTTCCATTTCCCGCGCGCCGACGAGCGCGACGCGGTCGAGCGCTCGCTCGCCGTGGCGCTGGAGGATGACAAGCGTCAGATGACGGCGCTCGCCATCGCCGAGGCGCAGGCCGATCTCTGGATGCTGCAGGAGGTCGACTCGCTCGCCAGCCTGCAGGCCTTCTTCGCCAATTACGTCCACCGGATCGCCGATCACCGCTACGGTCATTTCGCGCTGATCGACGGCAATGACCGGCGCAACATCGATATCGGCTTTGCGGCGCGGCGCGATCTGGTGACGCCGCAGGCGATCAAGTTCGCGTCGCACAAGGAGCTGAGCTTCGCCGAGGCGAATGTCTATGAGGGCACCCTGGCGCGGTTCGGCATCCGGCCGCATGACCGCGTCTTCGCGCGCGATTGCCTGGCGGTCGAGCTCGGGCTCGGCGACCGGCGGCTCACATTGTTCGGCTGCCATTTCAAGTCGATGAACAATGGTCGCGACGACGGCCGGGAAATGACGCTGCCGATCCGCCGGGCAGAGGCTCTGGCGGTGAAGCATCTCATCAAGGGCTGGTTCGGTCCCGGGTGGCGCGAGGCGAACTGGCTCGTGCTCGGCGATCTCAATGGCTATCGCATCGGCCTCGGACCGAAGGCGGAGCCGGTCGACGAGGGCGATAGCGGCATCGAGCCGCTGCTCGATGATTTCGCGGTCGACCCGATGGAGAGCCTGCCGCGGCATGAGCGCTGGACGCATTTCCGACGCTATTGGTCGGAAGAGCATGAGCAACTGATGGAGAGCCATATGCCGCTCGACCATATCCTGCTCTCGCCTGCGCTAGCCGCGGCCAATCCGCGGCCGCAGATGCAGATGATCCGGCGCGGGCTGCCCTATCGGGTGCCGCTCGATCCGCGCGAGCCCGATCGCTCGATGGCGCGGCTCGCGACCAGCGCCGACCGTTATCCGCGCGTCGGCTGGGACAGGCCGAAAGCCTCGGATCATTGCCCGCTGACCATCGACCTCACCATCCCTCAAAGCTGAGCAGATCGCCATGAGCCGCCGCTTCGCCACGCTCGATGTCTTCACCACCAGGCCGCATGCCGGCAATCCACTTGCCGTGGTGTTCGATTCCGACGGGCTCGATACCGAGGCGATGCAGGCGATTGCCCGCGAGTTCAACCTGTCTGAGACGGTCTTCGTCGCGCCGCCGGCCAATCCGACGAACAGCGCCTCGGTCCGCATCTTCACGCCAGCGGCAGAGCTCCCCTTCGCCGGGCATCCGACGGTTGGATCCGCCGTTCTGCTCGCCCTGCGCGCCGCCGCTGACGGTCGGGCTAGCGGCAGCCTCGTGCTCGAGGAGAAGGTCGGCCTCGTGCCCTGCACCGTCTCGGTGCAGGGAGCGCGCGCCGGCCGCGCCACCTTCAGCCTGCCGCGGCTGCCGGCGGAGATAGACCAGCCGGCCGGGGCGCCGCTGCTCGCCGAGGCGCTTGGCCTCGACGAGCGCGAGATCGGCTTCGATACGCATGTTCCCAGCATCTATTCCGCCGGCGTCGCCTTCACCCTCGTGCCGGTCTTCGGCTTGCAGGCGATGGGCCGGATCAGGCTCGATACCGGCCTCTGGCCGAAGGTGATGAAGCCGGAGGGCCATCCCAATGCCTTCGTCTATTGCCGGCAGACCCAGGATGCCGGGCACCATTATCACGCGCGCATGTTCGCGCCCTCGATGGGCATTCCCGAGGACCCGGCGACGGGCTCGGCGGTGGCGGCTTTCGCAGGAGCGGTGATGCGCTTCGACCAGCCCGAAGATGGCGAGCACGTCTTCGTCGTCGAGCAGGGCTATGAGATGTGCCGGCCCTCGCAGATCGAGCTGGGGCTGACGGTCGCGAGCGGCAAGCTGGTCGCGGCGCGTATCGGTGGCGCCGCCGTGGTCGTCAGCGAGGGGACGCTGCTCTAGCTATTTGTATCGACGCATTTTCGTCACGCGAACCGGGGCCACTACGCTCGAGAATGCTTCAGTGGTCGCGCCCTTTCGCCTTGAAGATGTCCTCGATATCGTTCACCGCTTCGACATAGCGCATGACGTTCTTCTGGTTATCGGCGGAGAGGGAGCGATAGATGGCCAGCAGGCGCTGCTCGTCGCTTTGCCTGGCACGGGGCGGATTTTGTGACTGCCCCTGTTCGCTGCGCTGCTTTTCGTCCTGATCGTGCACTTTGCTTTGCTCACCCGGCTTCACAGCCTGAAATACGCATAAGGTAGGGGGCTGGTTTCAGCCCGGCCTCGATTTTTGACGCTCCGATTTAGGCGAAAGGTTCGGCGATGACGACAGACAGGTCCACGAGCGGGGTGGAGAACAACAGCATTGTCGCGCTCGACCGTGTCGAGGCCAGGGTCGAGCCCTATGACTGGGTTTTCGCGCGCGAGAGCGAGCCGGAGATCGCGGCGCATTGGGCGAAGATCAGCGCCGGTAAGCCGGCCATGTTCAACGGCAGGGTGATGCTGCAGCATCGCGCCGCGATCGAGGATGGCGTCTGCCGGGCAGGCTATTTCGAGACCGACTATGCCGCCTTCATGAGCTGGCGCGATTTCGGCCATCCCGGCCCCGTCATCCGCAACGGCTTCGCCATGGCGGCGCTGCGCGCCGCGGACGGCGCTTTCCTGCTGGGGAAGATGGGCGAGCACACCGCCAATCCCGGCAAGATCTATTTTGCCGCTGGCACGCCCGATCGCGAGGATGTGCGGGATGATGGCAGCCTCGATCTCGCCGGCAGCGTCACGCGTGAGCTCTGCGAGGAGACCGGGCTGACGCTCGGCGAGATCGATGTCGAGGACAGGTGGACGGCGGTGATCCTGGAGGGACGCATCGCCTTCATGCGCCCCGTCTCGGTGCGTCTGCCGGCGGATGAAGCGCGCGCGTTGATGCTCTCGCGCATGGCCGAGCAGGAGGAGCCGGAGCTGTCCGACATCGTCGTCCTCCGCACGCTCGCCGAGTGCGAGAGCTACGATTTGCCGCCCTTCATGCGGCGTTATCTCGCCCATATCTACGACCAGAACTGAACCGCCGCCTCCTTCCCGGGAAGACCTCCGATGACCGCCCCCGAAGCCCTCGACCTGCCCGAGTCCAATCCGTTCTCCCGTGTCTGGGAGACCCCGTTCAAGCTGCCGCCCTTCGCCGAGATCACGCCCGAGCATATCCGGCCGGCTTTCGAGGCAGCCCTCGCCAAGCACAGGGCGGAGATCGCGGCGATCGTCGCCGATCCGGCCAAGCCCGATTTCGCCAATACGATCGAGGCAATGGAGAAGGCGGGCAGGGGGCTCAGCCGCGTCGGCGGCGTGTTCTACAATCTGACCGGCGCCCATACCAACGAGGCGCTGCAGGCGATCGAGCGCGAGATGTCGCCGATCGCCTCGCGGCACTGGTCGGCGATCATGATGGACCCGGCGCTGTTCGCCCGCGTCGAGCGTGTCTACGAGCGGCGTGAGGCGCTGCATCTCGATCCCGAGCAGATGCGCCTGCTGGAGCGCAGCTATCGCGGCTTCGTGCGCTCCGGCGCGCGGCTCGGCCCGGCCGACAAGACGCGGCTCGCCGCGATCAACGAGCGCCTGGCGGCGCTCGGCACGCAGTTCAGCCAGAATGTGCTGGGCGATGAATCCTCCTACGCCCTGATCCTCGACGAGGCGGAGAAGCTCGCCGGCCTGCCACCCTTCCTGCTCGCGGCGATGGCGCGCGCGGCGGCTGACCGTGGTCATGAGGGCAAGCATGCGGTGACGCTGTCGCGCTCGATCATCGAGCCATTCCTGACCTTCTCGACGCGGCGCGACCTGCGCGAGGAAGCCTTCATTGCCTGGAGCAAGCGCGGCGAGCATGTCGGCAAGACCGATAATCGTCGCCTCGTCGCCGAGATGGTGAAGCTGAGGGCCGAGAAGGCGAACCTGCTCGGCTTCAAGACCTTCGCGCATTTCAAGCTCGACGACTGCATGGCGAAGACGCCGGAGAACGTGCGCGAGCTGCTCGAGCTGGTCTGGACGCCGGCCAAGGCGCGTGCCGCGCAAGAGGCCGCGGATCTCGCCGCCATGGCACAGGACGAGGGCGAGAACGGGCCGATCCGCCCCTGGGACTGGCGCCATTACGCCGAGAAGGTGCGCCAGCAGACCTACGCGCTCGACGAAGCCGTGCTGAAGCCCTACCTCCAGCTCGACCGCGTCATCGCCGCGGCCTTCGACACGGCGGGCAGGCTCTTCGGCCTCGCCTTCGAGGAGAAGGCGGAGCTGGCCGGCTATCACCCCGATGTCCGGTTCTGGGAGGTCACGGAGGCGGCGAGCGGCCGGCATATCGGCCTCTTCGTCGGCGACTATTTCGCGCGGCCCTCGAAGCGCTCAGGCGCCTGGATGAGCGCCTTCCGCGGCCAGCGCAAGCTCGGCGGCGAGATCCGGCCGATCATCGTCAATGTCTGCAATTTCGCGAAGCCTGAGGAAGGCAAGCCGGCGCTGCTCTCGCTCGACGATGCGCGCACGCTCTTCCACGAGTTCGGCCATGCCCTGCACGGGCTGCTCTCGGACGTGACCTATGGCTCGCTCGCGGGTACGGCCGTCTCGCGCGATTTCGTCGAGCTGCCCTCGCAGCTCTATGAGCACTGGTTCCTGACGAAGGAGGTGATGCAGCGCTTTTGCCTGCATGCCGAGACCGGTGAGCCGATCCCGCAGGCGCTGATCGACAAGATCAGGCAGGCCCAGACCTTCAACCAGGGCTTCGCCACCGTGGAATACACCTCCTCGGCGCTGGTCGATCTCGCCTTCCATTCGCTGGAGAAGCCCGATGGGCTCGACCCGATCGCCTTCGAGGCCGCCGAGCTCGCGCGACTCGGCATGCCCGAGGAGATCATCATGCGCCACCGCACGCCGCATTTCACCCATGTCTTCTCGGGCGACGGCTATTCGGCCGGCTATTACAGCTATCTCTGGTCGGAGGTAATGGATGCCGACGCGTTCAACGCCTTCATCGAGGCCGGCGACGTTTTCGCGCCGGAGGTGGCGGGCAAGCTGAAGCGCTACATCTATTCGGCCGGCGACACGCGCGATGCGGCCGAGGCCTACACGCTGTTCCGCGGCCGGCTGCCGACGCCGGATGCGCTGCTGGAGAAGCGGGGGCTGGCGGCTTAAGGCGCCGCCGTCATGCTCGGGTCAAGCCCGGGCATGACGAGCATTCACGGATAGCCGAACTTCGTCCGCGTCGCGCGGATCTGGCTGATCGCGCCGCCGTCGTTGCCGGCCGAGCAGGTCGTGCGCGCACGCGAAATCTCGGCGCTGACGCGATCATGCACGCTTTTGGTGGTGTGGCCGGTCTGGAGATCGTTGTCGATGATCGCCTGGAAGCGTTCGACCTCGCCGGAGCAGCCGCCACCGGTCGGCATGTGGAAGGTGTTCGGCGTCACGCCTGTCGGGGCGCTTTCCGGCGGGGGCGCGGGCGGCGGACCGGCAGTCTGGCAGGCGGCGAGCAGGAGACCGGAGATGATAAGGGCAGGAGTTGAGCGCATCGCGGCGGCTCCGATCAGGATCAGGCGGCGCGACCATGACCGATTCTGGTGCAAGCGCCAAACCCCCGATTATCGCCACAGGCTCGACATGCTGTGCGCCGACAACTCGCCCCGCATCGCCACAGAGAGGCACGCGCTTCCATGACTGAACCGACCACGACCGAACTCGCGATCTTCGCCGACTACTTCCAATTCTACATCCAGGACGAGTCGGCCAACGAGGATTTTGGCGACAGATGGACCGAGGAGGCGATCGACCGGTTGCTTGCAGTCGGACAGTTCTCCGTCGGCATCGGCACGGCGCGCAACATGACAGTCCCGGTCGTGCTCTCGATCCATGGCGATGCGCCGGCCGAGGATTTCGCTGAATGGGACATGGTCAACGAGTGCTCGATCAGCATTCGCTCGGACACGCTCGTCATCATGGGCTGCACCGACCATCTGCCGGATGCGCCGCGGGTTCCGCTGGCTTCGGGAACCTATCGCGTGCGCGTGTCCTATTCCGGTCTCGACAGCTTGAGCGAGGACGGGCTCGAGGGGGATGACTTCTACCGGCTCCAGCTTTGGCCGGCGCCGCCGGCCGAACTTGCTGTGCGCAAGGCCCGGACCGTCGCGGCCGGTTGAGCAGCGGCCTCACTCGGCGATGTGCAGGCGCATCGCCACCAGCGTCAGCAACCCGGCCGCGGTGGCCGCGAACCAGATCGCGTCGAGCCCGATCGCGCCATGTGCAGCCGCGCCGAGCACCGCCCCGCAGAGCAGGCCGAGCCAGAGCACGAAATGGCGCAGCCAGGCGGTGCGCGAGCCGCCGAGCATCGCGCCGGCGATACGCTGGCCCATCTTGACCAGCGTGCCGGTCATATAGGTCAGCCCGATCGTGACCTCGCCGTCGCGCTGGAACACGGCGTTCTCCATGCCCATCGCCACGGCAAGCAGGCCGACGCCGAGCGTGCTGTAGCCTCGCGTGTCGAGCAGCGCCGACAGGAGCAGGCACAGCGTCACGCTGGCGAGCACGGCCGGCGCGCGGCGCTTGCCGCCGGCATGGCCGACGAGCGAGCCGAGGACCACGCCGCAGACGAACAGCGCCAGGATGCCGCCGGCCAGGAAGATGCCGCCGGCATGGCGGCCGGCGAGCTCGATGCCGAGCCGCGTCGTGTTGCCGGTCATGAAGGAGACGAAGAAGCCGCCAAGGCTGATGAAGCCAAGCGCGTCGACATAGCCGGCCAGGCAAGACAGGCAAACCGCGAACCCGATCGCGCGGCGATCGTAGCGCATCATCTCGGCTTCTCCCCAGGCGGCGACTGCTTCCGATTGCCCGGCTCGGGCAATGATTGCAATCGCCGCCGGGTGGATACCTGCAAGTCGCGGGCCTGGCCCGCCTCAGGCCGGCTGCGCGAGGCCGTAGGATTCGATCAGGTCGAGGTCGAGCCGGGTCTGTTCCGGCGGCGCCTCGCAGCGCGCGCCGATACCGTCCGCATAGGCCTTGAAGCTGGCGAGTTCGGTCACCACACCCGCGTCGTCGGCCTGCATGTTCACGAACAGGTGGACGAAATGCGCGCCGCTGCGGAACAGCGCATAGCTGACATGTTCGGGCGCCTTCTCCCGCAATTCGGTGAAGACGGCGCGCGAGAGCCTTTCGTTCTCCTCGTCCTGGCCCGGCTTGGTCGTATAGCGAACCATTGTCACTCTTGGCATTGTCTCGATCCTCGTTGTCGCGGCGAGGGAATTCGCACCGCTGCAACCAAGGACGGCCGGGCACGCCAAAAAGATTCGCGGAGTTTTCCTCGGAGGCAGGAATTTCTCGGAGGGGGAATCTTTTTGCTCCTGCCGCGCGTCTTTGATGTCTGAACCCCGCCGCTCGGCGGCTCAACGACTGGATCGCGAGTGACCATGCCAAGTCAGGTCGAGATGAATCATCTCATGGTGGAGCTGCGGCCGCGCCTCCATCGCTATTGCGCCCGCATGATCGGCTCGGCGATCGATGGCGAGGATCTGGTCCAGGAAACCCTGGCGCGGGCGGCTGCGGCGCTTCCGGGCGCCGGCCTGATCGAGCGGCCGGAGAGCTGGCTGTTCCGGATCGCGCATAATGTCGCGATCGACGCCTTGCGGGCGCGACGACGGCAGGCCGCGCTCGCAAGCGAGGCCGAAGCGGGCGATGCCGTCGGCGAAAGCAGCCCGGCGGATGCGCGGGTCGCCGCAGCCGCGAGCCTTGCGACTTTCCTGCTGCTGCCGCCCACGCCGCGCTCGAGCGTGCTTCTCGTCGACGTCCTCGGCCATTCGGCGGTCGAGACGGCCGAGATTCTCGGGATCAACGTCGCCGCCGTGAAGGCCGGGCTGCATCGCGGCCGTGGCCGGCTGCGCGAGATCGTCGAAATGCCCGCCGAACCGCCACGCTTCGACAAGGCGGAGAAGCTGCGGTTGCGGGCCTATGCCGACAGCTTCAACGCCCGCGATTTCGACAGGCTGCGCGGTCTGCTGGCCGAAGACGTCAAGCTCGACCTGGTGAACCGCCTCAGCCTCGCCGGCCGCAAGGATGTCTCGGTCTATTTCGGCCGCTACGATGCGGTCTTCGACTGGCATGTCGCGGTCGGCCTGGCGGAAGGCCGCCCGGCGCTGCTCTTCCGCGATCCGGCCGATAGCGAGGGGCGCATCGGCCATATCGTCCTGCTCAGCTGGGCCGAGGGGCAGATCACCGGGATCCG
The DNA here is from genome assembly GCF_004341515.1 of Allobosea sp. BK604. Lineage (GTDB taxonomy): Bacteria > Pseudomonadota > Alphaproteobacteria > Rhizobiales > Beijerinckiaceae > Allobosea. The sequence goes on along the minus strand of NZ_SLZF01000012.1, from coordinate 27,497 downwards.
CGACTTCAAGTTCGCGGGTTATGTGATGGAGGGGCTGGTGATCGGCGAATTGTAACTGCGCCGAGCCGGCTTGCATCGGCCCCGCTCTTTCGGTTACACCCTTTCGCAATTCGCAGAGGAAACGCCGTGGCCGCATTCGCCACCCATGCCGAGAGCCTGTCCCGCGCCATCGCGCGGCCGGCCCGCATGCGCGCTCCTCTTGGCCTTGGTCAGCTTCTTCTCCTTAGCCGCCCCTGAGGGCCGGCCGGGCATGCATGCCTGGGCGCTCAGGGGAGTGACGGAACCCGACCTTCAGACCTTCCGCGCCGGCAAGACAGACAAGCGGCGCGTTCCGAGCCAAGGAACAAGAGCATGACCACTGCAGGAAACGCCAAGGACCGCGTCCTGATCTTCGACACGACGCTGCGCGACGGCGAGCAATGTCCGGGCGCCACGATGACCTTCGAGGAGAAGCTGGAAGTCGCCGACGTGCTCGACGCGATGGGCGTCGACATCATCGAGGCGGGCTTCCCGATCGCCTCCGACGGCGATTTCGAGGCGGTGTCCGAGATCGCCCGGCGGATCAAGCGCGCGACCGTCGCCGGCCTCGCCCGCGCCATCAGCATCGATATCGCGCGGGCCGGCGAGGCCGTTCGCCATGCCGTGAAACCGCGCATCCACACCTTTGTCTCGACCTCGCCGATCCATCTGGCGCATCAGATGCGCAAGACCGAGGACGAGGTCATCGAGATCATCACCAAGACCGTCACCCAGGCGCGCAACCTGGTCGAGGATGTCGAATGGTCGGCGATGGATGCGACCCGCACCCCGATCGACTATCTCTGCCGCGCTGTCGAGACCGCGATCAAGGCCGGTGCGACGACGATCAACCTGCCCGACACGGTCGGCTACGCCACGCCGGATGAGTACCGCGACATGTTCCGGCAGATCCGCGAGCGTGTGCCCAATGCCGACAAGGCGATCTTCTCGGTGCATTGCCATAATGATCTCGGCCTCGCCGTCGCGAATTCACTGGCGGGCATCGAGGGCGGTGCACGCCAGGTCGAGTGCACGATCAACGGTATCGGCGAGCGCGCCGGCAATGCGGCGCTGGAAGAGGTGGTGATGGCGCTGCGGGTACGCGGCGACGTGCTGCCCTATGATACCGGCATCGACGCCACCATGCTGACCCGCGCCTCCAAGGCGGTCGCGACGGCCTGCTCCTTCCCGGTGCAGTACAACAAGGCGATCGTCGGCCGGAACGCCTTCGCCCATGAGAGCGGCATCCATCAGGACGGCATGCTCAAGCACCAGCAGACCTACGAGATCATGACCCCGGCCTCGGTCGGCGTCACCAAGACCTCGCTGGTGATGGGCAAGCATTCCGGCCGCGCCGCCTTCCGCTCCAAGCTGAAGGACATGGGCTACGATCTCGGCGACAACCAGCTGGAAGACGCCTTCACCCGCTTCAAGGCGCTCGCCGACCGCAAGAAGCACGTCTATGACGAGGATATCGAGGCGCTGGTCGACGAAAATATCGCCTCCGCTCATGACCGGGTGAAGCTGGTCTCGCTGACCGTGATCGCCGGCACGCGGGGCCCGCAGCGCGCCACGATGAAGCTCGATGTCGATGGCCGCATCGTCACCGAGGAGGCCGAGGGCAACGGCCCGGTCGATGCCGTCTTCAACGCCATCAAGGCGGTCGTGCCGCATGAGGCGGTGCTGGAGCTCTATCAGGTCCATGCCGTGACCGAGGGCACCGATGCGCAGGCCGAGGTCTCGGTCCGGCTCGCGAGCGAGGGCGGTGCTGCCGTGACCGGCCGCGGCGCCGATCCCGACACGCTGGTCTCCTCGGCCAAGGCCTATCTCAGCGCGCTCAACAAGCTGATCGCGCGCGGCGTGCGGGTGCATCCGCAGGCGGCGGAGTAAGGCACCGCCGGCGGGCCCACGCTGGCTATACCGTTGTAGCTCCGGCCTATATGATTCACGTATCGGAAGTTGTGGTTCTTCCGTGTGGATGGCGCCGGGGCTGGGGATGGTTTTAAGGGCGTTGTTGTGGCCGACCGTGATTGCGGTCGGCCTCTTCATGAGTGCAGGGCGAGCTGCCGCCGAGCTGCGCGCATCGACTGCCGACAGGCTGTCGGAGCTGGTCGAGCGCTGCGGATCCGACGTGGTCGCTCCCGCCGAGCGAATGGTGGCCTGCGACCAGGCCCTCGCCATGGAGGCGCGGCGGTTTCACAGAGCGACGCTGCTGGCGATGCGTGGTTGGCAGAAGCGGGAGGCAGGACGACTGCCGGGCGCATTGCGGGATTTCGAGGCCGCACTGAAGATCGCGCCGTCTGCGTATTCCGCGCAAAGAGGGCAGGCGGTGGTCCTTTCGGACCTCGGTCGCTACGAAGAGGCCTTGAAGCTCCTGGCAGGCTTGCTCGCCACCGACGAGACGAATGCGACACTCTATGCAGATCGCGGCATCGTGCATATGCGCGCCGGACGGGACGAAAAAGCACTTTCCGACTTCGCTGCGGCGCTGACGCTCAGGCCGGCCGATACGCATATCCGGTGGCTTCGGGGCCGGCTGGCAACGATCAGCGGCAACTACGATCTGGCACTGGCCGATTTCGATGCGCTCCTCCAGGCTGAGCCGCAGAACGCCAGCTACATGCATTATCGTGGCCTGGCGAAAGGCAGCAAGGACGACAACCGCGGCGCGATATCGGATTTCAACCGTGCGCTTGCATTGGACCCGACTGCTGTCGGCTCCTGGTTCGAGCGCGGCAAGGCGTTCGAACGCCTAGGCGAGAATATGCGCGCCCTGCGCTCCTACGACATGGGCCTGAAGCTGGCCCCCAAGCATAGGGATATGCTGTTCCGCCGCGCTTATGTGCTGGTCATGCTCAACCGCTACGATGAGGCGATAAAGACCTATGGCGAGACCATAGCGGCCGATGAAAAGCTTTCCTCCATACCCTATGGCAATCGGGCCTGGCTGCTTATCGAAAAAGGGCGCTACGACGAAGCGATAAAGGACGTGCAGCGGGCATTGCACGGCAGCCCCAAGAATGCGCAAGCCTTCTATGTTCGTGGAGTTGCGCAGTTTCATCGCGACAACGTTGCCGCTGCGCTGCGTGACATCGATCGCGCTCTCACCCTGGGGCGCGAGAGAACCGTCTCCGTGGTCAATTACCGTGGCCGCGTCTTACTCAGGATGAAGCGGTATCGTGAGGCTGCGGCAGAGTTTGACGAGGTCGTCAGGCGCGACCCAAAGGCGCTCTATGGCTACTATAATCGCGCGCTTGCGGCAGAGGGCATGCAGCGCTGGGACGAGGCCCTGCAGCTTTACATCAAGGCCCTGGAGGTCGAGCCCGGAGAGGCCGATTCCGTTCGCAAGCGCAACGAGATGCTCGTCAAGCTCGGCCGGGAGGTTGAGATGTGGCGGCTGCGCTTGGCGGAGACGGTGCAGGGCTGGCGGCAAGCAGCCTCGTCATCGACCGCCCGACGAGGCGAGCCGGCGCCGCAGCCCCCGCGCGCAGATCAATTACGCTCCCTCGATGCCACGCTCGAACTCGACCCCTACGACGTCGAGGCACGTTTGAGGCGAGCTGGGCTGCTCGCGGAAGATGCTGAAAAGCACGCGCAGGGATTAGCCGATCTCGACTGGATTTTGACGCGAGAGCCTGGTCATATCGACGCGCTGCGCCAGCGAGCGGCCTTCCACTACGCCGAGAAGCGCTTCGAAGACGCGAGCAGGGACACTGAGCAGGTCATCGCGAAATCCCCGAAAGACAAGATCGCCATGTTCTGGCGAGCATTGTCGGCGACTGCGCTTGGCCGACGGTCGGATGCCATTGCTGACTATAACACGATCATTTCGCTCGATCCCCGGATGAAGGAAGCACGGGTCAATCGAGCCATGCTCTTTCTAGGGGAGAGGCAATTCGAGGCCGCAGCTCTCGATTGCGAGGAGGCGGTCCAACTGAGGCCGGGCGACTTTGATTCATGGTATTGCCGCGGGACTGTCAAATGGAGACAAGGTCAGCCGTTAGAAGCTCTTGTCGATTTGCAGGAGGCGCTGCGCTTAAATCCTGATTCACAAAACCTCATCGTCGATCTCGCAAATTTACTGTTTAAGCAGGGGCGTTACGGGGCTGCGACCGCTCTTCTCTCAAAGATAATCAAAAAAGGTGCCGCGAACGCCGATATTTGGAATAGCAACTGTTTCTATCGGGCTGTTGCCGGCGATCTCGAAGGAACAATGAGTGACTGCGACGAAGCGCTTCGGCTCGATCCGAGTGGCGCATACATCTATGACAGTCGGGCATTTCTATTTTTTCGGCAAGACGACCTCGATGCAGCCTTGGCCGACTTCGACAAGGCCGTTTCGATCGATCCGAATCTTGCTCATTCGCAATTTGGGCGAGGCCTGTTGCTCAAACGAAAGGGTGAACTGGCCGCCGCTGCGGCTGCTTTCGCAAAGGCACGTGAGCTCGACCCCTTGGTCGATATTCGCTACCTCGGATATGGAGTCCGACCGTAGCGCGATCATTTCAACGAAAGACTCTATTACACCGGCCAGCCCTTGTCCTTCTTGATCGTCGAAAGCACGAAGGACGAGCGCATATCCGCGACGCCGGGAAGCGTCAGCAGACGCTGCATCGCGAATTCGCCATAGGCCTCGATATTGCCGGCGACGATATGGACCAGAAGGTCGCATTCGCCGGTCATGGCGTGGCAGGAGATCACCTCCTCGAAGGATTGCAGCTTGGCGATCAGGCGCGTGCGCCAATCCGGATCGGACTGCGCCAGCTTGACGAAGGCATAGGCCTCGACGCCATGGCCGAGCGCGCGGCGGTCGATCTCGGCGCGGTAGCCGGTGATGACGCCATCCTCCTCCAGCGCCTTCAACCGTCGCAGGCAGGGGGAGGCGGCCATGCCGATCTCGTCGGCTAGCGCGGCATTGGTGATGCGTCCATCGCGCTGGAGCGCGCGCAGGATACGGCGGTCGGTCTCGTCGAGCCCGGATGGCTGTAACTGCGAATGGGTCATGATCGGACCTTGTTTTGAGATATTGGGTCCTATCCTGCCAAAATAGGACATTCGCGACAAGAAATAGTCAGGACATGACCTGGGTCTGGGCGGACCATCTCGTAAACTCGGGAGGTTGTGCCATGTCCGATCCTTTCCTGCGTTCCGGCCTGAGGCCGGATGAGATTCCAGCCGATTTCGTCGTCGACCAGCGCTTCGAGGCCTATTCCCCCGCCGACCATGAGACCTGGTCGCGGTTGCACCGTCGCCAGGCCGAACTGCTGCGTGGCCGTGTCTGCGACGAGTATTTCGAGGGGCTCGACGCGCTTGGCATCGCCGCTGACGGCATTCCTAATTTTCGGGCGCTCAATCGCGTGCTCGAGCGGGCAACCGGCTGGCAGGTCGTCGCCGTGCCCGGGTTGGTGCCCGACCGCGTGTTCTTCACGCATCTGGCCGAGCGGCGCTTTCCGGCCGGGTTCTGGATCAGGCGGCCCGAGGAATTCGACTACATCGAGGAGCCCGACATCTTCCACGACATCTTCGGCCATGTGCCGCTGCTGATGAACCGCTCCTACGCCGATTTCGTCGCGGCCTATGGCGCGGCGGGTTTGAGGCTGACCGAGCCGGACGATCTCGCCCGCCTGGCGCGGCTCTACTGGTACAGCGTCGAATTCGGGCTGATCGAGACAAATGCCGGCCTGCGTATCTTCGGCGCCGGCATCGCCTCCTCGCCGGGCGAGACGATCTTCGCGCTGGAGAGCACATCGCCGAACCGGATCGGCTTCGACACAACGCGCGTCATGCGCACGCGCTACCGCATCGACGATTACCAGCAGAGCTATTTCGTGCTGCCCGGCTTCGATGCGATGCCCGAGCTCGACGAGGCCCCGCTCTCCGCGGCGATGGCAGCGGCTCGGGCGCAATCCGAGCTCGGTCCGGAGGCCGTGCTTTCCGGCGACCGTCTCCTGCATCGCGGCGAAGGCACGCATCACCAGCCGCCGCAGCAGCCGCTCGTCGCGTGAGCGCGTTCTGGCGCCCGTTCGTGCGCTTTTTCGGTGGATGATTGCGGTGCCCCGCTTAACGCGGGGCGCGATCCTTGCCTCTATCGCCCCAAGGGCTGCCTCCCGCGGCCGGGTTGGGGAGTTGGGCGATGGGCTATTTTCCGAATTGGACCCTGAAGACCTCCGGCGCCGTGATGCCGGACGAGCGGCTGCCGACCGGGCAGACCTTCATCGCCGGCCTGCAACATGTCGTCGCCATGTTCGGCGCGACCGTGCTGGCGCCGGTGCTGATGGGCTTCGATCCAAATGTCGCGATCTTCTTTTCGGGCATCGCGACACTGCTGTTCTTCGTGATCACGCGCGGGCAATTGCCGAGCTATCTCGGCTCCTCCTTCGCCTTCATCGGCGTGGTGATCGCAGCGACCGGCTATGCCGGCTCTGGCCCCAACGCCAACATCGCCGTGGCGCTCGGCGGCATCATCGCCTGCGGCGCGCTCTATTTCCTGATCGGGCTGGTCGTCCAGGCTGTCGGCACCGCCTGGATCGAGAAACTCCTGCCGCCGGTGGTCACAGGCGCTGTCGTCGCCGCGATCGGTCTCAACCTGACCGCGGTCGCGATGAACATGATCTCGGCCAGCGCCTATACCAAATGGATCGCGCTGCTGACGGTCGTCGCCGTGGCTCTGGTCGCGGTCTATGGGCGGGGCCTCGCCCAGCGGCTGCCGGTGCTGATCGGTGGGCTCGCGGCCTATATCCTCTATGCGCTGACCGCTTCGTCCTTCGGCGCACCTCCGATCGATTTCGGCAAGATCGGCGCGGCAGCCTGGTTCGGCCTGCCGAATTTCATCGCGCCGATCTTCGACGCCAGGGCGATGGCGCTGATCGCGCCGGTGGCGATCATCCTGGTCGCGGAGAATCTCGGGCACATCAAGGGCATCTCCGTGATGACCGGGCGCAATCTCGATCCGTTGATCGGCCGCGGCTTCATGGCGGACGGGCTCGCGACCATGATCGCCGGCTCGGGCGGCGGCACCGGCGTCACCACCTATGCCGAGAACATGGGCGTCATGGCGGTGACGCGGGTCTATTCCACGCTGGTCTTCGTCGCGGCCGGCCTCATTGCGCTCGCCCTCGGCTTCTCGCCCAAGTTCGGTGCCGTGATCGGAACGATTCCCGTCGCGGTGCTCGGCGGCCTCGCCATCGTCGTCTTCGGGCTCATCGCCGCGACGGCGGGGCGAATCTGGGTGGAGAACAAGGTCGATTTCTCCGAACCGAAGAATCTGCTGACCGTTGCGGCCGCGCTGATCCTCGGGGCCGGCGATCTCAAGCTGCCGATTTTCGGCTTCGAGCTCGGCGGCATCGGCACGGCCACGTTCGGCGCGATCGCGCTTTATCACCTCCTGAATCGCAAGGCGGCGTGAGGCTTTTTCGCAGCCGCGAAAAGAAATGTTCCCGGCTGCATATTTCTGTTGCAAACGGGGTGGACAGGGCAGGGGGTGTTTGCTACATCGCCGGCCTGCCTGACGCGGACACGCAACGGCGACGTCTTCGTGGCGTATGGGTGATTAGCTCAGTTGGTAGAGCAGCTGACTCTTAATCAGCGGGTCGTAGGTTCGAGCCCTACATCACCCACCACGGAAACCTCAGGAAAACCAGTTCTGTAGCGGGAAGCCTGGCCGCCTGGGGCCCGGGCGGCGCACGGGTTCCTGCACCTCGTCCCGCAACCTTCATCGTCCGGTCATGGCCGGTCATCCATGTTCGGTTCACCTTCGCGGGCGTAGCTTCCTTGACGCCGGGGAGTGGAACAATACGAGTCCGCTCCCGTTGGATAATGGCCCGCCACGGGCCAAAAGGATGGGATTGCCATGATACGTAAGACGCTCATTGCCAGCATGTTCGGTGCCTTCGCTCTCGCCGGTATTGGCATTGGCGCCCCCTCTCAGGCACGCGCGGACGCCTTGCCTGCCGGCATTGCTCACCAGCTCGACAGGCAGGATGTTGAGTTCACCATGACCGCCGCCAAGGAGCGCCGGCTGATGATGATGAACAGTCTGAATCGGCAGCAGCGCTACGGGCGCGGCGGCTATGGCCGCCCCGGTTACGGATATAACAGAGGTTACGGGTATGGCCGCGGCTATGGCCGTGGTGGCTATGTCAGGCCGCAAACCGGACCCGGCGGACGCTATATCTATACGCCCGGTCGTGGCGTTCGCCCCTATCCGTACTGATTGAGAAACCTGCCAGCGCAGGCCAGTTTCGAGACAGCCGCGGCCGATGCCGCGGCTGTCTTTTTTGATGCAGTTGGATCGTCGGCTTTTTCCGAGAGCCGCAATCCACTTCTGGGCCGATGATCAACCAGCAGCGGCCAGGGCGGCGATGACGCCCGTGATGCTGTTGATCAGCAGGAACTGATTGTCGACCCTGACCCAGCGCTGGCCGCGGCCGGGCGTCCGCAAATGGTAGCGGTGGTAGCCGCCGACGACGTTGCGGCGATAGCTCGAGGGCAGGGAGCGGCCGGCAGCCCAGCGCGACTGCTTGACCACAACGACCTTCTTCACCACCACGGGCTTCTGGACATGACGCTTCTGGACATGGACCGGGCCGTGATGAGCCGGGCGATGCGGCTGCTGTGCGAAAGCAGCGGCGGGGACGGCCAGCAACGAAATGGCCAGCGCGGCAATGGCAATCGAGATTTTCATAGAATGTCTCCCGAGGTGATCGATAGTTCATCTTTGCAATTCTCAATTAAATGAAAGATGAATGCCGAAATTAATCTTTCGTAATCTGATATTCATCCCGGTGACGATGTAATCGCTCCCGACGCGTTTGAGCGCCTGTCACCTCTTGCCAATCCAGCGAGGCTGCAGCCTATTGCGGGCGGAGCCGCGCCCGACAGCCGGTTCCATCTACGGAAGCCCGCGCATGAACGACTTGATGTTTGAGCTGGACCTGATCCTGAAACTGCTGGCGGGGTTGCTCGCCGGGGTTGCCATCGGCTGGGAGCGGACGCTCAAGCACAAGAGCGCCGGTCTGCGCACCTTCGCTCTTGTCGGGCTCGGCACGGCGGCTGCCACTGCGGTCTTCACCGACCCGTTTCATCCGGATGCAGCGAGCCGCGTGATGCAAGGTATCCTGACCGGGATCGGCTTCCTGGGGGCGGGCGTGATCATCCGGCGCGAGCAGGACGGGATGCCGCATGGATTGACGACCGCAGCGGCGATCTGGGTGACCGCCGCGCTCGGCTGTTCGGCCGGGATGGGCCATTGGCGGGTCACGCTGACCGCCACGGTGCTGGCCCTCCTGCTGCTGCTGATCAATCACTCGGTCGAGCGCTGGATCCAGGGCAAGGAGGCCAGGAAGCGTCATACCTTGGGCGGCAGCGAGCCACGCTCGAAGACCGGGACCGATTCCGACGACCCTGCTGGGTCCTGACCGGTCGGAATATCCTCGGCGGCCTGGCGGATCGCTTCCTCGGACTCGGTCAACCCGTCCACGGTATCGTTGGCGTCGCTGCCCGCATCATGCGGCTTGGTCCGCTCGGTGGCTTGCGGCCGGTCCGGAACCTGGTTTTCCAGTTCGGGCCGTGCCGCCTCGCCCTTGATCCGTTCGTCAAGCAGGGCTGGGTTCTCGCGGGGGGTGTCGGGCTTGTCCATGGCATGTGCTCCTCTGCGAGGGTTCCTTGAACCAAGCCATCAGCCCCGGCATTGTTCCGCGGGGTAAATCCGGCGCGAACCATCCTCGCCACGCTGCGTTGATCCAGCGACAGAGGAGAGAGTTGATGAGCGTGACGATGATGCCAGGGGTGCCGCAACCGCCGCCGGAGCCACCGCCGGAAGCGCCGCCGCTGACGCCTGGCGAGGTGCCACCGGCGCCGCCGGTCGAGTCGCCACCGGACGAGGAGCCGATCGGGGTCCCGCGCGACCCGCCATCGGAGCTGCCGCCGAACGCACCGCCGCCCAAGACGCCGCCGGCGAGCCCCTATGACCTTCCGCCCGGCCGGCCGCCGCGTGAGCCGAACGAGCACCGCGCCTGATCGGCCGCGGCGAGGGCGGTCATGGATGACGATCTCAGCGTGATGAGCCGCGAGCAGCTGGCCGAGGAGGTCAGGCGCCTGCGCGCCGGAATCCGCGCGCATCGCGATACGACCGGGCATGATCTCTGCTGGCACCATCCGCAGCTTTGGGAGCTGCTGCCGGAGCGGGTCGATCCCGCCATCGCGGTACCGCCCTGGCCGACATTTCTGCGCGGCTGCCTGCGCTATCGGGAAAGCCTCGATCGGCAGCGGCCGGATGCGCCGCCAGATGAGGCGGAGTATGGCGACGAAGCGTCGTTGCGTCCGACGTGAGTTCGCCTGGAGATGCAAACCCGCGTCATGGTCGGCCTTGTGCCGACCATCAATGTCTTCCTTGAGCAAGCGCGGTGTTCAAGAGGTCATGCTCGCAACAAGGGCGAGCATGACGTCGTGCTTTCGGCTCAAAGCGCCGGAATGTTGTCCTCGCCCAGATCCCAATAGAGCCCGGCCATGATCGTCAGTCCCTCGCGGGCGATGGCGACCGGCAGATGCTCGTTCGGGGCGTGCTGCGAGCAGCCCGGGTAGGAATGCGGCACCCAGATCGTGCGCATGCCGACGATTTCGGAGAAGATATCGTTGGGGAGGCCGCCGCCGAGATTGGGCAGCAGCGCCGGCTTCTTGTTGGTGCTCGTGGCGACCGAGTCGAGCGCCCAGTGCACCCAGGCATCCTCGGGGTCGAGCCGCGTCGCGTTGAAGATCTCGTCGCGCGCCAGCGCGACCTCGACCATGTCGAAGCCATGGCGCTTGAGGTGGCGGCGCAGCGCCGGGACGACATCGGTCGGGTCGATGCCGACGACGAAGCGCAGGGCGCAGCGGGCCCAGGCGCTCGGCGGCACCGCGTTGACCGGCGTCTCGGGCACGCCCGACTTCATGGCGAGCACGTCGAAGGAGCACCAGCCGAAGACCTGCTCGGCCGGTGACAGGCCGGGCTCGCCCCAGTTGGGATCGATCACCGGCCCGTTCGGGCCACCGTCGATCTCGCAATCGGCCAGCGCCTTGCGCACCGCAGCGGGCAACTCCTTCGGCACCCATTCATGGATGCGGATCTGGCCGGTCGGCGAGGTGATCGAGGCGATGGCATGGGCGAGCTGAACCGCTGGATCGGAAAGGATGCCGCCCCAGTTGCCGGAATGGTGACCGCCCTCACGGGCGTTGATCGAAAGGTCGAAGGTGACGCCGCCGCGGGCGCCAAGGAAGATGGTCGGGCGCTCGGCATTGAGGCGCGGCCCGTCGGAGGCGATCAGGATATCCGACTTGAACAGCTCCTTCTGCTCGGTGCACAGCTCGCGCAGGCCGGGGGAGCCGCATTCCTCGCCCATCTCGATCAGGTATTTGGCGTTGAAGCCGAGCTTGCCGCGCGTCGCCAGTACGGCCTTCAGCGCGTTGATGTTGATGACGTGCTGGCCCTTGTTGTCGACGACGCCGCGGCCGTACCATCGGTCGCCGCGCTCGGTCAGGGTCCAGGGCGAGAGGCCCTCGCTCCACTGCGCGTCGAGGCCGCGAATAACGTCGCCATGGCCGTAGCCGAAGATGGTCGGCAGGCTCGGGTCCTCGATACGCTCTGCGAAGAGGAAGGGGCCCTTGGCCTTGGGATGGTTCAGCGTCCGGCAGCTGAAACCGAGCGATTCGAGCAGCGGCTGCATCTCCTGTTCGAGATATTCCGTGAGGACCGGGGCGCGCTCGGGGTTCTGGCTCTCGGTCGGCATGGCGACGAGGCGCGTCAGGTCGCTCTTGAACGAGCCGGAGTCGAAATAGTCTTGCGCATGGGCGATGGCCTGGGCCCGGGTCATGGTGGTCTCCGTTCGCTTGAAATCGATCAGGCCCGCGGGCGGGCGGGATTGCCGAGGGCGGTCGCGCCGGCGGGCACGTCGCGCGTGACGACGCTGCCGGCGCCGATGATCGCGTCGTCGCCGATCCGTACGCCCGGCAGGATCAGCGCTCCGCCGCCGATCCAGACATTGCGGCCGATGGTGACGGGGCGGCCGAATTCGAGCCCGGACCGACGCTCCGCCGCATCGCGGGGATGGTCCGCGGTCAGGATCTGCACGCCCGGGCCGATCTGCGTCTTGTCGCCGATCGTGACCGCGACGACGTCGAGGATCACGCAGTTGAAGTTGAGGAAGACGCCGGTGCCGAGGCTGATATTGAAGCCGTAGTCGCAGTGGAAAGGCGGGCGGATGACGCAGCCCGGTCCCGCCGCCGCGAAGCGCTCGGCAAGCAACGCATGCCGTTCCTCCGCCGGCATGGCCAGCGTCGCGTTGTAGCGCGCCATCCAGGCGGCCGCAGCCGCGGCATCGGCCTGAAGCTCGGCATCCGAGGCATCGTAGAGTCCCCCGGCCAGCATCTTGTCCTTTTCGCTGCGCATCAGCCGCGCTTCTCCGGCGAGATCACGTCGCGGAGGCCATCTCCGGCGAGGTTGATCGCGAAGATCAGCAGTGCCAGCGCGGTGCCGGGCAGGGCGATCAGCCAGAAGGAGAAGAACATATAGGCCTTCGCCTCCGAGACCATCAGGCCCCAGGAGGGCAAAGGCGGCTGCACGCCGAGGCCGAGGAAGGACAGCGCCGCCTCGAGCAGGATCGCGCTCGCGGCTTCCAGCGTCGCGACGACGATGAGCTGCGGGGCGATATTGGGCAGGACCTCGCGCAGGATGATACGGGTCGTGGTGGCTCCGGCCGCCTGCGCGGCGGTGATATAGTCGAGCGAGCGGACCTGCTGGGTGGCGCTGCGCATCACCACGGCGAAACGGTCCCATTTCAGCAGGCCGAGCACGAGGATGACGATCCAAAGCGAGGAGCCGACGATGGCGACGACGGCGAGCGCGACGAGGATCACCGGCATGGCGAGGCGGGTCGTGACCAGGAAGGTCATGGCCATGTCGATACGGCCGCCGAAAAAGCCGGCGAGCAGGCCCATCGTCGTGCCGATCACGCCGGCGATCGCAACGACGCTGAAGCCGATGATCAGCGAGATGCGCGCGCCATAGAGCAGGCGCGAGAGATAGTCGCGGCCGAGCTGGTCGGTGCCGAGCGGATGGACCCAGTTGCCCTTCTCGTACCAGAAGGGCGGGATGGTGCGCGCCGTCAGGTTCTGCAGATAGGGATCGTGCGGGGCCAGCACCGGGGCGAGCAGCGCGATCAGCACGAACAGGAGCAGCAGGCCGAAGCCGAGCACGAAGGATTTCTGGGCGAGAGCCTTGCGCAGCAGCTTGCGGCCGCCGGTGGCTTCAGTCGCGTGGATCGAAAGTGGAGTGGCGTCGGTCATCTCATTCGACCCGGATGCGGGGATCGAGCCAGGCATTGGCGATGTCGGCGGCGAGCGTCAGCAGCACATAGACCACCGAGAGCAGCAGCACGACCACCTGCATGACCGGGAAATCCTTGTAGGTGATGCTCTGATAGGCGAGGTAGCCCAGCCCATCGAGCGCGAAGATGGTCTCGATCACGACCGAGCCGCCGAGCAGGAAGCCGAGCTGAACCGCCGTCAGCGCCACGACCGGCACCGCCGCATTCCGCAGCGCATGGGTGATGACGACGGCATAGGGCGGGAGCCCCTTGGCGCGGGCGGTGCGGATGTAATCGGCCTGGAGCACCTCGATCATGCCGGCGCGGATCAGCCGCATGAAGGCGGGTGCGACGTAATAGCCGAGCGCGATGGTCGGCATCACGTAATGCGCCCAGGTCTGCGAGCCGGAGACCGGCAGCCAGCGCAAGGTGATCGAGAACAGCATCACCAGGATCAGCGCGAAGAAGAAATTCGGCATGGCCTGGCCGAAGACGGCAATGGCGAGCGCGGCCCGGTCGATCCAGGTGTTGGAATAGATCGCGGCGAGCACGCCGAGCGGGATCGAGATCAGCAGCGCGAAACCGAGCGAGGTCAGGCCGAGGATCAGCGTCACCGGCATCTTGTCGAAGACGAGCGAGGCGACGCTCGTCTTGAAATAGATCGAGGTGCCGAAATCGCCGGAGAGCGTCTTCAGCAGCCAGTCGAGATATTGCACGACGACCGGGCGGTCGAGCCCATAGGTCTTGCGCACCAGTTCGAGATCGGCCTGCTGCGCGCCTTCGCCGGCGATCGCCACGGCGATATCGCCCGAGAGCCTGAGCAGGAAGAAGGCGATGGCCGAGACGGCCAGCGCGACGAGAAGCGCAAGGCCAAGGCGCTTGAGGATGAAGCCGAGCAAATGATCGTTCCAGACTGTTCGCGAGGCTTGAAGGCCCCCGATGGGTCATCCCGGCCGGCGGCAGGCACGGCCGGGATGACGGCGCTCCCAGAGCGCGGGACTTATTTCCAGCTCATCGCCCAGAAGCGGACCATCTCGTCGGGATAAGCCTTGAAGTCGAGATCCTTGCTGGCGACGTAATACGCCGGCAGCGAGTAGAGCGGCACCGCATAGGCCTTGTCGGCGATGATCTTCAGCGCGTCCTTGTAGGCGGCCTTGCGGGCCTCCGGCTGCACCGAATTATTGCCCTTCTCGAGCAGGTCGCGGACCTGCGGGTCGCGGGTCAAATCCTCGGCCCTGAAGGCAAAATAGTTCGGCGTATTGGCCGAGACGTCGTTGACCGAGAAGGAGCCCCAGGTCTGGTGCGTCAGCATCGCCTTGTTGGTGGTGATCAGCTCGCGCATCGCGGCATATTGCAGGAAGCGCAGGTTGGTCTTGATGCCGACGGCCTGGAGATAGCCGATCAGCGCCTCGGTCTGGTTGCGCTCGCGATAACCGACGATGTCCATGGTCAGGCCGTTGGGGAAGCCGGCTTCCGCCAGCAGCGCCTTGGCCTTGGCCGGGTCGTAATTGTACTTCGTCGCGCCTTCCTCGGTGCAGCCGAACTGCGAGTGGAAGCAGATGGTGTTGATGACGCGCGAGCCGTCGCCGACGATGTTCTTGACCATCGCCTCGCGGTCGATGGCGTGGTTGATCGCCTTGCGGACGCGCTCATCCTTGAGGGCCGGAGCCGGCGTGTTGTCGAGGATGTTCATCTGCATGAAGACGATGCGCATCGTCTCGCCGGAGACGACCTGCAGCATCGGCACGGTCTTGAGCTGCTCGGCCTGATCCTTCGGAACGCTCATGATCAGGTCGGTGCCGCCCGAAAGCACCTCGGCCATCTGGGTCTGGCGGTCCGGGATGAAGCGGATCTCGACCTTACCGATCTTCGGCTGCGGCTTGGGCGAATCCTTGAAATAGTCCTTGTTCAGCTCGAGCGTGATCGACTTGCCCGGGACATAGGCCGAGACCTTGTAGGGGCCGGAACCGACCGGCTTCTCGTTCTGGCCCTTGGGGCCGACCTTCTCGTAATACTCGTTGGGATGGATCACGACCGGGCCGGCGAGATACTCGATCGCGGCCGGGAAGATCTCCTTGGTGACGACCCGGACCTTGTACTTATCGACCTTCTCGGCCTTGTCGATCCAGTTGACGTTGCCTTGGGTGACGACCTTGTTCTCAGGCTTGGAGATGAAGTTCAGGGTGTAGACGACGTCGTCGGCGTCGAATTCCTCGCCGTTGTGGAACTTGACGCCCTGGCGCAGCTCGAACTCGATGGTCTTGTCGTCGACCTGCTTCCAGCTCTTGGCGAGCTGGCCCTTGTACTCGTTGGTGTCGGGGTCACGGTAGACCAGCGTGTCCCAGACATTGGCGCCGATGATCACGCCGATGCGGACATTGTTGAAGAAGGGATCGACGCTTTCGGGAGCCTGGTCATAGGCGAAGCGGACGGTGTTGGCCGCCTTCTGCGCGAGCGCCGGAGTGGTGATTGCCGTGGCCGTCATGGCGCTCGTCGCCAGCAGCAATGCGAAAGCCTTGTTCATCACGCTCATTCTCGTTCCCCAGCGTTATCGCTTTTCCGGCATGGAGCGGCACGGCGCCTGCGCCGGCTGCACTCAGTATGCCGGCGCGAAATCTGACGAAGGAATCCGTTTGCCGCCATAAGAATGAATCGAACGGATCATTGCCGTATCGGCAAAGCATCGCTACAGGCATGCCAGGATGCAGAGCTCGGGCTTGCGATATTTTTTGGAGGTGGCGCGGACCGGCTCGGTCAGCGCGGCCGCACAGCGACTGCGAGTCGCGGCCTCGGCCGTCAGCCGTCAGATCGCAAATCTCGAGAAGGAGCTCGACGCGCCGCTGTTCGAGCGCCGGCCGCGTGGCATGGTGTTGACCCAGGCCGGGCTGACCCTGGCGGCCTATGCCCAGCGCGTCGCGCTCGAAAGCGACCAGATCGTCAGCGAGATCCGCGAGCTCAACAGTTCAGGGAAGGGGCTGATCCGGCTCGGCGTCACCGAGGGCTTCGCGGTCAGCCTGATGCCGGAGGTGATCCACGGCTTCCGGCAGCTCCATCCCGAGGCGGCATTCGATCTCAAGGTGATGTCGCCGCAGGTGGTGACCGAGAATGTCCGCAACGGCACGATCGATATCGGCGCGACCTTCTCGCTCCAGGCCGATCGCGGCGTCACCATCAACTGGCAGCAGACGATCCCGACCTATGCTTTCGTGGCGCGCGGGCATCCGCTGCTGGCGCATGAGGATATCCAGATCCAGGATATCTTCGCCCACCCGATCTGTGCTCTCGACGGCGAGGCGACCGTAACCAAGATCATGAACATCTACTGCTCGGGACGCGGGTTGCCGCTGGAACCGGTGCTGGTCTCGACCAACGTCACCAGCCTGCAGCATTTCTGCGAGCTCGGCGGCGCCGTGATGTTCGCGAGCGCGATCTCATTCGGCGCGCTGGTGCGCAATGGCAGCATCGTCGCGCTGCCGCTGAAAGAGGCCGATATGCCCTCGCGCAGCCTGCAAGTGCAAACCATGTCCGGGCGCGTGCTGCCGCGGCTGGTGACGAATTTCATCGCGGCTTTGTCGCGGCAGCTCGAGGGCTTCGACACGGTGGCGGCAACGACTCGCAGGCCGATAGCCCCGGCGCGGACCGTCCGGGCATGAGCAAGGGCGAGACCTGGCACGGCGGCGCCATCATGGTGCCGCATCCGCACCAGCTCACGGCGCGCGATGCGATCCTCGCGGCACGGGAGAAGGGGGCGCCGGGTTTCCTGCTCGGCGACCTGACCGGGCTCGGCAAGACGCTTTCGGCCTGGCTCGCCATCGCGGCAATGCCGGAGGAGGAGGTGCTGGTGATTTGCCCGAAGGGCGCGATCCCGCAATGGCGGCGGACCATGGCGCTCTCCGGCCTGAAGCCGAAGCGCGTGACCCTGATGAATTTCGAGCGGACCAAGTCGCTGCTGGCGCCGCCGGCGGAGAGCAAGAAGCGTTCGACGCGGGCGAAGAACAACGAGCTGGCCAAGCACGGCACGCCAAAGCGCATCTGGCCGATCGTGGTGATCGACGAGGCGCATCGCATCCGCAATCCCAATGCGCAGCAGGGGCTGGTTTGCCGGCAAATGGCTGCGGCGGCCAATTTCACGATCTATATGAGTGCGACCGCCGGGCAGTCGCCGCATGAGCTGTCCTATCTCGGGCCGCTGCTGGCGCGGGCGGCGGGCGCTCCGAGCGAGGATCTCGATGGCTTCCGAGCCATGATGAAGCGGCTGAAAATCGGCAAGGCCAAGGGGCGCTGGAAGAACTGGAGCTGGGAGCCGAACGAGCAGGACCGAAAGATCATGTCGGACCTGCTCTACAAGGGCAAGAATGCCATCGGCCTGCGACGGCGGCCGGAGGAGATCGCCGGCTGGCCGGAGGTGCAGCGCGAACTCGCGCCGATCGCGCTGGATAGCCCGGCGCGCCGGCTCTACGAGGCGACCTGGCGCGAGTTCCGGCGTGAGCTGGGATTGGCTGGCGGCTCGACGCGCAAGCCCGCCGGCTGGGCTGCCGATCTGCGCTTTCGTCAAAAGGCGAGCCTGTTGCGCATCGCCGGCACCAGCGATTTCGCCGAGGACCTGCTGGGGAATGACGAGCAGGTGGCGATCTCGGTCGCCTTCCTGGAGACCAGCGCGATGCTGGCGGAGACGTTGCGCGGGCGCGGCTGGCGGGTCGGCGAGATCAATGGCGAATATTCCGGTATCGCCAACGAGGAGACCCGCATCGCCTTCCAGACCGGCAAACTCGACGCGGTGATCTTCACGGTGACGGAATCGATCTCGCTGCATCGCGGCGAGATGCCGGGTGGCGAGCGCGAGCGCTCGCTGGTGATCCACGACATGCGCCACAGCGCGATCCAGCTCCAGCAGATCGAGGGGCGTTGCCATCGCGACGGCCAGCACGCGACGATCTTCTACGCCTATGCCGAGGACACGGTGGAGGAGGCGGTGGCCGCGACCGTGATCGGCCGGATGGCGGCGATGGACGGCATGGCCGGCGACGACACGCAGATGCTGGAGGCGATCGCCGAGGCCGTGGAGACGCGGGCGGCGGCATAGATCGCGTTCAGCCGCCTCCCGTCGGTTCCGTCAGCTCGTCTCTCGCGTCGGGCCGAGGTGGCGAAGCCGCACCCGCACCGTCGGATCGTCCAGCAGCGCCCCCGCGTCCCCCTGCAACCGATGCCGCCAGTTCGGCTTCTCCACCGTCGTGCCCGGCACGTTCGGCTGGGTACGGATGCCGAGCGCGTCCTCGATCGGGAGCATCTTCAGCGTGCAGGGCGTCGCAGCGACATAGCGGATCGCAGCGTCGACGACCGGATCGGTATCCTCAGGCGCCGGACGTTCGCCATGGACCAACCCGGCATTCTGGAAGGCGCCCCAGAGTACACCGCGATCCCAGGCGCGGAGGCCCTGATGGTCGATGCCGTCGTCACTCGGACTGAGGTCGCATCCGGCCCACCAGCCGGCGGTCGGCGGCAGGTCGTGGGTCGTGGTCAGCGCCACGGCGCCGGCATCCCATTCCTGCGGCGGTACATAGCTGTGCTCGGTCTTCTCGAAGCGCAGCACGCGCAGGCCGGCGACACCCTGCTCGCGCAAATAATCGCGGAAGCCATAGGGCAAGGTGCCGAGATCCTCGCCAATGACGATCGCCTTATGGCGCCAGGATTCGAGCGCGATCAGCCGGAACAGCGTCTCGGAGGGGAAGGCGACATAGGCGCCCTCGATCGCCTTCGCGCCCTGTGGCACCAGCCAGAGCCGGCTCATGCCCATGACATGGTCGATGCGGATGCCGCCGACATGGCGCAGGCTCGCGCGCAAGGTCTCGATGAAGGGGGCATAGCCGGAGGCTGCGAGGCCGCGCGGCGAGAAGGTGGTCAGGCCCCAGTCCTGGCCTTCGGCGGCGTAATAGTCGGGCGGCGCGCCGATGCTGAGCCCGCCGAGCACCTCGTCCTGCCGGCTCCAGGCATGGCTGCCGGCGGCGTCCATGCCGATGGCGAGATCGGCGATGAGGCCGACCTTCATGCCTGCCTCCCGGCAGACCTGCTGGGCCGCGCCATAGGAGCGGCCGGTCAGCCATTGCAGGAAGATCTGGAAATCGATCTCGGCGGCATGCTCGGCGGCGAAGGCGGCGACCTCCGGAGAGTCGGGGTCGCGATAGGCGTCCTGCCAGGCCCGCCAGCTCCAGGCCAAGGGATCGCGTGCGAGTTCGGCGGCCTGCAGCGCCTCGAAAGTGGCGTGGCCGCGCAGTAGCGAGGAGGCACTGGCGCGGTACTGCTCGAAATCGGCGCGGAAGGGCGCGTCCTTCTGCGCGGGGCTCGTCATCGCGGCGAAGAGCGCGCGCAGCAGTGCCCAGCGCAGTGGCGTCGCCGCCGGCCAATCGACCTGGGGCATGGCGGAGAGCCGCGTCATTTCCTCGGCCAGGCCCTGCTTGGCGATGACCTCGCGGATCAGAGCCTCAGGCAGCGCCGCAGCCGGGTCGGCATGGAGCGGGTTGTAGAAGAGGCGGGTCGAGGGCGAATAGGGGCTGAAACGGCTCGGGTCGGCGGCATAGAGCGCGTGGACCGGGCTGATCGCCAGCGCGTCGGCACCAAGGGCCGCAGCCTTGCGGCCGAGTTCGGCCGCGCCGCCGAGATTGCCGATGCCGCCATCCTCCGCACTGCGCAAGGAATAGAGCTGGGCGGCGAGGCCCCAGCCCGTATGACCACCGCTCAGGTCGGCGAAGGTGACGCAACGGCCCGGCGCGGTCGCGACGGTGATGTCGCCCGCCGGCGTGTGGACGGTATGATAGCCCGGCTCGGCGAAAGGCGGCAGCGTGAGCGCGCCCTCGAAGCCTTCCTGTGCCGAGACGATATGGCGGTTGCCGCTTTCGAGCGTGATCTCGATCTTGGTGCCGGCGCCGATCGCCAGCGGCAAGGTCACCGGCTGACCGGTGCGGGCGGTCGCGAAACTCACCGCGCCGGCAAGGCCGATGCCACCTTCGATCACAGAGAGCGAGTTGCGCAGCGTGTCGTCGCTATCGGCCGGCAGGCCGAAGGCCGCGAGGATGGCGCGCAGGCTTTCGGGCGAGACCTCGCGATCCTCGCCCTTCTGATCAGTCCAATGCGTGGAGATGCCGGCTTTCGACGCGAGCACGCGCAAGGTTTCGTCGCTCATGGCCGGCCTCTGTTCGAGCAATGGGGGCGAATTCCGCAGCCCTCATCTTGAGGAGCTGCGCAGCGGCGTCTCGAAGGATGAGAGCTGTGATCGTCATGCTGTCTTAGCGCGCCTGCATGTCGCGTTCGAGTATGAGCAGGCTAAGCGGCGGCAAGGTCAGCAGCAGACTCTGCTTTTCGCCATGAGCCTCGATGGGCTCGCTCGACACCCCGCCGAGATTGCCCATGCCGGAGCCGCCATAGGCGCTGCCATCGCTGTTCATGCGCTCGCGCCAGAAGCCGGGATGCGGCGCGCCGATGCGGTAATCGTGGCGCGGCACGGGCGTCATGTTGGCGATGACGAGCAGGTCGTCGCCCGGCTTGCCGCCGGAGCGGCGGAAGGCGAAGACGGAATTGACGCTGTCGTCGCCGACAACCCAAGCGAAGCCCTGCGGCGAGCGGTCGAGCCTGTAGAGCGCCGGCGTCGCCCGATAGAGCGCGTTGAGATCGCGGACGAGGTGCGAGACGCCCTGTCGGCGTTCCTCTCCGGGATGCGGCCAGGGGAATGGGGCGTCGACATTCCACTCCTCCTCCTGGCCGAACTCGCAGCCCATGAAGAGCAGCTTCTTGCCGGGATGCGCCCACATCAGCGCGAGGCATAGGCGCAGATTGGCGAAGCGCTGCCAGTCGTCGCCCGGCATGCGGGCGATCAGCGAACCCTTTCCGTGCACGACCTCGTCATGCGAGATCGGCAGCACGAAATTCTCGGAGAAGGCGTAGATCAGGCCGAAGGTCACGTCGTCGCCGTGATGGCCGCGATGGATCGGATCGCGCGCGAAGAAGCGCAGCGTGTCGTGCATCCAGCCCATGTTCCATTTGAAGTAGAAGCCCAGCCCGCCATGGTTCACCGGCGTGGTGACGCCGGGCCAGGCGGTCGATTCCTCGGCGATGGTGATGGCGCCGCGGCCGCGCTCGCCGATGAGCGTGTTGAGCTCCTGGAAGAAGGAGATCGCCTCCAGGTTCTCGCGGCCGCCGAACTGGTTCGGCACCCATTCGCCGGGCAGGCGGCTATAGTCGCGGTAGAGCATCGAGGCGACGGCATCGACGCGCAGACCGTCGAGATGGAAGGTCTCGATCCACCAGAGCGCCGATGAGAGCAGGAAGCCGCGGACCTCGCGCCGTCCGACATTGTAGATCAGCGTGTTCCAGTCGCGGTGAAAGCCCTCGCGCGGGTCCTCGTGTTCGTAGAGGGCCGTGCCGTCGAAGCGCACGAGCCCGTGCTCGTCCGAGGGGAAATGTGCTGGCACCCAGTCGAGGATGACGCCGATGCCGGCGGCGTGGCAGCGATCGACGAAGCGGGCGAAAGCCTCGGGCGGCCCAAGCCGCGCCGTCGGCGCGAACATGCCGAGCGGCTGGTAGCCCCAGGAGCCGCCGAACGGATGCTCGGTGATGGGCAGCAGCTCGATATGGGTGAAGCCTATGTGCTGGACATAGGAGACGAGCCGGTCGGAAGCCTCGTCCCAGGAGCCCATCTGGCCCCATTCCATGCGCAGCCAGGCGCCGACATGGACCTCATAGATGGAAAGCGGCTCGGAAACCGGGTGACGCCTGGCGCGCTTTGCCAGCCAGTCGGCATCGCTCCAATCGAAGTCGGGCGACTCGGCAACGACCGAAGCGGTCCGCGGCGGTTCCTCGGTGCGACGCGCAAGTGGGTCCGCCTTCCAGGGCAGGCGTTCGCCGGAGGGCGTCGTGATCGCGAACTTATAGGTGGTGCCGACGCCGATATCGGGGACGAAAAGTTCCCAGACGCCCGGCCCGAGCCGCCGGCGCATCGGGGTGCGGCGCGGGTCCCAGCCGTTGAAGTCTCCGACCACCGAGACGCTGCCGGCATTGGGAGCCCAGACGGAGAAGAGAACGCCTTTCGTGCCGCCGAAATCGCGCGGATTGGCGCCGAATCGGGTCGAGAGATCGAAATGCCGGCCTTCGGCAAAGAGATAGATGTCTTCTTCGGAGAGCAGCAGCCCGAAACTATAGGGGTCGGCATGCTCGCTCAGGCCAATCGGCCAGGCGACGCGCAGGCGATAGAGTTCGTCATGCGGGAACGGCGCCTCGAACAGGCCGCTGCCGTTGCCGGTCATCGCGATCGTCCGGCGCTGCTCGCCCGCGCCGCTGGTGATCTCGACATAGGGCGCGCCCGGCAGGAAGGCACGCACGATCTGGACGCCATCGACGACATGCCGACCCAAGACAGAAAAAGGGTCGGGGTGACGCCCTTCCTCGAGCAGCAGCAGGTCCTGCGCCGGCAAGCTGGGAAAATTGAGCTGGACCTGATGCGTCATAAAGCGCCGCCTGGACGAGAAAACGATTCCGCTGGAGGCGCGGAATCACTTATGATGCAACGCAATAGCGGTATTGCCCGTTCCGCTCCCCGGACGCCCGTTTTATCAGCGCCGCGCGAATGGAACCAAGCTTCGCCGCTGCCGTTGTCCCACCGGGTTTTTGCTCCGCAACAGGGAGACTGCCGATGAGCCGCGAACAGATCGTCAAAGATACGGCCTATGCGATCTGGGAGGCCGAGGGCAAGCCCGACGGTCGGGCGGAGGATCATTGGCGCCAGGCCGAGGCGCGCGTCGCCGCCAGCCTGACCACGGGCAATTCGAAGGCCGCGAGCCCTGCAAAGGCCAAAGCCAAGGCAACGACTCCGGCCAAGGGCCAGGCGCTGGACGTCTCCAAGGAGCTTGCGGCAAAGCCGCCCGCGAAAGCTGCGGCGACCAAAAAGGCCCCGACCAAGGCCAAGGTCGACTCGGGCAAGACGCTGAAGAAAAAGGCCTGAGGTCCTCTTCTCACCGCTCACTTCAAGAAGCGCTATCGGCGCGTCTCGAAGCGTGCTCCAAGTGGTTTCGCCGCCTCCTGAAGCAGGGTTCGGGGCGCTAGTGCGCGTCGTCTCCTCGAGATCGAGGCTTTGGGCCCGGGCGGCGGCCAAGCAGGCCGCCGGAGTGCGTTGACGACAGATCAAGCTGCCAGCGCCCTCGCATAGACATCGGCATAGCGGTGGCTCGGCCGGCTCCAATCGAAGCGCTTGGCCATGGCGTGCTCGCGCATGGTGCGGAACATCCGCTTGGAGCGGAAGGCCTCGATGGCGCGAGAGACCGCCGAGGTCAAGCCGGCGCTGGTCAGCGTCGAGAACAGGAAGCCTGAGCGGCCATCCTCGATCGTGTCGACCAGCCCGCCGGTGCGATAGGCGATCGGCAGGGCGCCGGAGCGCTGCGCGTACATCTGGCTCAGGCCGCAAGGCTCGAAGCGCGACGGCATCAGCAGGAAATCGCTGGCAGCGAAGAGCCGGCGCGCCTCGGCATCGTCGAAGCCGATGCGGGCGGCGACCGCGCGCGGATGGCGTCGGGCCAGGCGCTCGATCGCATCCTCGAGCCGCGGCTCGCCGCGCCCGGTGACGACGAGCTGGCCGCCATTGCCGACGATGGTCTCCGCCGCCTCGATCGAAAGGTCGATGCCCTTCTGATGGACGAGCCGGGAGATGATCGAGAAGAGCGGGCCATTCGACGTCGGCAGATCGAACGTCTTGCGGATATCGGCCGCGTTCTGCTGCTTCCATTGCCGGACCCGGCGCGAGTCGAGATTCTCGCCGGTGATCAGCGCGTTCCAGCTGTCGTCGATGCCGTTGACGATGCCGGTCAGGCGGCCTTCGTCCATCCGGGTCTTGAGCAGGCCTTCGAGGCCGCAGCCATGCTCGGCCGTGGTGATCTCGTGCGCATAGGTCTCGCTCACCGTGGTGACATGCGAGCCATAGAAGATCCCGGTCTTGAGGAAGGAGATTTTGCCGTGGAACTCGGTGCCGTTGACCGAGAAGGCGAGGTCGGGAATGCCGAGCGGCGCCAGCCGCGCCGGCTGGTAGAGGCCCTGATAAGCCAGGTTGTGGATGGTCAGGATCGAGGGAGTGGTCAGCCCCTTCCAGCGCAGATAGCCGGGCGCCAGCGCCGAGGGCCAGTCGTTGACATGGAGGATATCCGGCTTCCAGTTCGGATCGGCCTCGCCAGCGGCGAGCTCGGCCGCCGCGAGCGAGAGCCGGGCGAAGCGGATGTCGTTGTCGGGGAAGTCGCCGCCCGAATAGGGGCCGTAGGGCGAGCCTTCGCGATCGTAGAGCTCGTCGCAGAGCAACGCGTAGATGGTCAGCCCGTCAGCCGTGCTGAAGCGCCCGAGCGACCATGGCGGCAGGCTCGCAGTGCGCGGCATGGTGCTGACGATGTCCATGTTCGGCCGCGCGGCGCGCACCTGGCGGAAGCCCGGGATGAGGACGCGGACATCGCAGAGCTGGCGCAATTGCCGGGGCAGGGCCGATGAGACCTCGCCCAGCCCGCCGGCCTTGATGAAATCCCCCATTTCCGAGGTGACGAAGAGCAGCCTGGTCGTGGCCGGGAGCGCCGCGCCGATCTCCGGCGCGCCTTCCTTTACGACAGCAGCATAGGTCAAGGCATGGCCGGACGTCGCGGGGACAGGTTCAAATTGCACCAACGTTTCGGCCATCATTGCCTTCCCGCTCTAGCTGGCCTGAGAACAGCCCATAAAGATTAAGGTTCCATGTTGCAGCGCAAAATAATCATGCAAGTTCCAGGCCGAGCTCCGGAACCGCCCAGTCCGCCGGGCGTTCCCTAGCGCGGCAAGGCGACAGTTGGACGGCGGTTTTCGCGATCCCGGAGCGCCTGTCCTGGAGAAGGGCTGGGGATGGTGAAATTTACGATCGAGGCCGGGCAGGCGGCCGATCTCGGGGCTGTTTTCGACGGCGAGGGCACGAATTTCGCCCTGTTCTCGGTCGCGGCCGAGCGTGTCGAGTTGTGCCTGTTCGACGAGAGCGGCGCGCATGAGATCACCCGGCTCAGCTTGCCCGAATACACGAATGAAATCTGGCACGGATACCTGCCGGGTGTGAAGCCCGGACAGCGCTATGGCTACCGCGTCCATGGCCGCTACGCGCCGGAGGAGGGACACCGTTTCAATCCCAACAAGCTGCTGCTGGACCCCTATGCGCGGCAATATGCTGGGGATATCGCCTGGGACGCGGCGCATTACGGCTATGATGCCGCAGCCAAGGCGGAGCGCGATCTGACCTTCAGCAAGAGCGACAGCGCGCCCTTCATGCCGAAATGCGTGGTCTGCGATTTCAAGGCCGATCCGAAGGCGCCTTCGAGGCCGGCCATCGCCTGGGACAAGGCGATCTTCTACGAGACGCATGTGCGCGGCTACACCAAGCTGCATCCCGCCATTCCCGAAGCGAAGCGCGGCACGTTCGACGGTCTCGGCGAGCAGGCGGTGGTCGATTACATCAGGAGCCTCGGCGTGACCTCGGTCGAGCTTCTGCCGGTGCATGCCTTCGCCGACGATCATCACCTCGTCGCCAGGGGCCTGCGCAATCATTGGGGCTATAACAGCATCGGCTTCTTCGCGCCGGAACTGCGCTATGAGGGGCAGGCCGGCCTCGCCTCCTTCCGGGACATGGTCAGGCGCTTCCACGAGGCCGGGCTCGAGGTCATCCTCGACGTCGTCTACAACCACACTGCCGAGGGTAACGAGCTCGGCCCGACGCTCAGCTTCAAGGGCATCGACAACTACGCCTACTACCGGACGATCGCGGGCAAGCCGCGCTACTATGTCAACGATACCGGCACCGGAAACACGGTGAATACCAGCCATCCGCGCGTGCTGCAGATGGTGCTGGATTCGCTGCGCTACTGGGTCGAGGTGATGGAAGTGGACGGGTTCCGCTTCGACCTCGGCACGATCCTCGGGCGCGAGCCGGAGGGGTTCGATCCGCGCAGCGGCTTCTTCGACGCCATGGGGCAGGATCCGGTGCTGCGCCGGGTCAAGCTGATCGGCGAGCCCTGGGATATCGGCCCGGGCGGCTATCAGGTCGGCGGATTCCCGCCCGGCTGGTCAGAATGGAACGACAAGTATCGCGATACGATTCGCGCCTATTGGAAGGGCGAGGAGGGCATTATCCGGGACCTCGCGGCGCGGGTGACCGGCTCGGGCGACATCTACGACGAATACGGGCGGCGGCCCTGGTCGAGCGTCAATTTCGTCACCGCCCATGACGGCTTCACGCTCAATGATCTCGTCTCCTACAACGACAAGCACAACGAGGCGAATGGCGAGGACAACAGGGACGGCCACGGCCACAACCTCTCGTTCAATTTCGGGGTGGAGGGACCGAGCGAGGATGCGGGTATCATCGCCGCGCGCGAACGTCAGAAGCGCAATTTCCTGGCGACGCTGCTGCTCTCGCATGGCGCACCGATGCTGCTCGCCGGCGACGAGTTCGGGCATAGCCAGGGCGGCAACAACAACGCCTATTGCCAGGATAACGAGATCGGCTGGATCGACTGGGGCAGGATCGGGCCGCGCGACAAGGCGCTGACGGAGTTCGTGCGCCGGGTGGCGCATCTGCGCACCGAGCACGCGATCTTCCGGCGCGACAGCTTTCGCGACGGCACGGTGCTGCGCTGGGTCAACCCCGCCGGCGGCGACCAGCTCGAGGAGCATTGGGACGATCCCGGCGTGCGTGCCATCGGCCTGCTGATGCATGCGCCGAATGTCGAGGAAGGCGGCGACGAGGCGCTCATCCTGTTCAACGCCTTCGACGGCGAGGTGGTGTTCGAGCTGCCGGCGCGGGTGAAGAAGGGCTCATGGTCAGTCGTGCTCGATACCGAGACCGGGCCGAATTCGGACGAAGGCCGCAAGGGGCTGAAGGCGGAGACGGAGCTTACGCTGTCACCACGGTCGCTGATCGTGCTGATGTGAGGGGGCGGGCGGGGAGGTGCTTCGGGACGAAGCGCGGGAGCACCCTCCCGGAGAAGGGTTGGGCGAAGCCAGATCCTAACCGCGTCATCAACTCACTTGTTGATTTGGGAGTTTAGGTCTGGCGTCGCGGATTTTGGCGTTGGCGATGACGATGAGTTTTCGCATGACGGCGATGGT
>NZ_SLZF01000011.1 GCF_004341515.1 Allobosea sp. BK604 | reverse complement strand
TTCTTGCCCTGCACCACCGCGACGCGCGCCGAGATCGCGCTCATCGAGCGGGCGATGTCATCCGCCAGCGAGATCACGCGGGAGGACTTGGTGCCGGGCGCCGGCTCGAGCTCATAGAGCGTCACCACCGGGCCGGGGCAGGCCTGGACGATATCCCCGCGGACATTGAAATCTTCGAGCACGCCTTCCAGGAGGCCGGCATTCTGCTGCAGGGTCTCGACCGAGACGGCCGCTTCCGGCTGCTGCTGCGGCTCCATCAGGAAGGTGATCGGCGGCAGCTCGAAGCCGCCCGTGGAGGCCTGGCGCGGCGCTACCGCGGCCGGCCGTCGCTTGGGCTTCACGCTCTCGGGAACGACCTCCGGCTCGGCCTCCTCGGGAACGAACGCATCCGGCTCCGGCTTGCTCGCCGCGTCGATATCCGCCGGCTTGGCCGAGACCACGCCTGCGTCAAACCAGGAATGCGCGGAGAATTGCAGGTTCACGCTGTAGGATTGCGACCAGGCAAAGCCGGTGGGCTCGGCAGCCGGAGCCGGAGCGGCAACTGGATGCACCGAAACATCGGGAGATGGAGCCTCCGCCGGCTGCGGCTCGGCGAAGGGCGTAGCCGCCGCATAGGGCTGATGGCCTGAAAACGTATCGTCGCCTGCCGCGTCGAATATCTCGGCAGCCTGCCCGGGGCCCAGCTCCCAGAACGCATGGTCGGAAATGAAAGCATAGGGCTGCGCGACAACCCCGCCCTCGGCCATTGGCTCGATCGGGGGCTCGCCCAGCCCCTCATCCGGAAACTCGACATCCGACCAGGCCATATCGACGATAGGCTGATCGAAATCGCCGCCAGCAGCGGCCTCACGCTTGCCCGGCACCGGCGTGAGCGCCCCGCCCCAGACATATTTCAGAAGATGATCCGGCGTCCGCCCGTACCGAACCCGGCTGGGCGTGGCCGGAGCACCGGGCGCCTGCGCGCCGACGGCATCTGCGCTGCCAGCCGCCTCGCCCGGCTCGACCTGCACCTCCTGCTGGAGACGCGGCTTATTGGGCGAACGCGTGAAGCGCACGCTCGAAGCTTGACCGAACGCCGCATCGAAAGCGGCCTTCGAAACGCCGGAACCGACAGCCGATCCAAGCGATGAACGCGCATCGAGCGAACGCCCGTCGCTGCGCACAACCACACGCGAATCGAAGCTGTTCAGCCGCTGACCAGCGACATCTTCAGCAATACCTCGCGGATCAAGTTCTATCTTACGCATGGCCCGCAAATACTACTGATGAATAGTTTCCGACCCTCAATTCCTAGCCTTGGCGCGGTTAACAGCCCGTGAACTGCCGCCTGCAAATTGACTCCAACGACACCTCGCGGGCATCGCGGCACCCCTCCCAAGATCGTCCAAAATCGGCCTAAAGGACTGAGCCATCAAAGGCGAGGACCGCTTCCAGCCGCTCGGCGATGGCGAGCAAATAGTGCTCCTCGTGCCAGCGGCCGACCAGTTGCAGCCCGATCGGCAACCCGGCCCGCGACAGGCCGCAGGGCAGCGACAAGGCCGGGTGGCCGGTCAGGTTGAACGGATAGGTGTAGGGATACCAGGCGCCGCGGATCGTGCCCGCATCCCGCCCGGCGATCTCGACGCGGCCGAGCGGATCGACGCCCACCGGCAGGGCCGGCGCCGAGAGCGTCGGCGAGGCGATCAGGTCGCAGCGCGACAGGATGTCCTGGATCTTCTGGAAGCAGGCGCTGCGGGCGAACTGCGCCTCGCAGAGATCGGCAGCGCTGT
This sequence comes from Allobosea sp. BK604, assembly GCF_004341515.1. Taxonomy (GTDB): domain Bacteria; phylum Pseudomonadota; class Alphaproteobacteria; order Rhizobiales; family Beijerinckiaceae; genus Allobosea. The sequence continues at coordinate 298,132 of NZ_SLZF01000011.1, read as the reverse complement.
AGGCGCGCCCCGCCTCGATCGTCGCGATCAGCGTCGGGTCGAGCTTGTCCGGCGTGCGCTGCGCCTGACCACCGAGACGCGCCAGCAGCAGCGAACGCAGCAGCACCAGGAAATGCGGCTCGAGCGCGACCAGATCGAGTTCGATCGGCTCGACGATCATGCCGAGCGCCTCGGCCCTCGCCATCGCGGCGGTCACGGCGGTTTCGACCTCGGGATCGAGGATGTTGCCGCAGCGCAGGAGAAAGCCGATGCGCGGGCGCTCGCCCTTGGCCAGGACCCGGCTCGGAAAGGCCGCGACCTGGCCGTAAGGATCGCGCCGGTCCGGGCCGTGAATCGCGTCGAAGAGCAGGCGCGTATCGGCGACATTCCGCGCCATCGGCCCGACGAAGGAATTGGCGCCGAACAGATCGGGCACCTGCAGATGCGGGACCGCGCCGAGCGTCGCCTTGAGGCCGACGACGCCGCAGCAGGCGGCGGGAATGCGGATCGAGCCGCCGCCATCGCTGCCGAGCGCGATCGGACCCATCCCCGAGGCGACGGCGACCGCCGCGCCGCCGGAGGAGCCGCCGCAGGTATGGGCGTAGCTGTAAGGATTGAGCGTCCGGCCGAAGAACGGACCTTCGGTGAAGGGCTTGTGCCCGAATTCCGGGGTGGTCGTCTTGCCGATCAGGATCGCGCCGGCGGCCCGGGCGCGCGCGACGGAGACCGCATCGGCCGTCGGTACGGTATCGGCGAACAGGGCGGCCCCCTGCGTCGTGGCGACACCTTCGGTATTGGTCAGGTCCTTGACCGAGAATGGTACGCCGTGCAGCGGCCCGACAGGGTCTCCGCTCGCAAGCGCCTGCTCGGCCTTGCGGGCCTCCGCGCGGGCGCGCTCGGCCGGGATCGCCATGAAGGCGTTGAGGTCCTTGCGCTCGTCGATGCGGGCAAGCGCCGCCTCGACCGCCTCGACCGGCGAGATGCGGCGGGCGCGGATCGCGGCGGTGAGAGCGGTGGCGGAGAGATCGGCGATGGCGGTCACGGGCTTGGCTCCTGCCTCAGGTCATCCAGCGGCCGCCATCGATCAGCAGCGTCTGGCCGGTGATGTAGCGGGCGTCCTCGCTGGCGAGGAAGGCGACCACGCCGGCGACATCCTCGGGCTCGGCGATGAAGCCCGCAGGCGTCGTCGCCTTGATCCGATCGATCACGGCCGGCGTCAGCCGATCATGGGCGCGGGTGCGGATCGCGCCCGGCGCCACCGCGTTGACGGTGACGCGGTGCGGCGCGAGCTCCCGCGCCAGGGAGCGCGTGAAGCCGACAATGCCCATCTTGGCGGCGGCATAGTCGGTGAGACCGGCATCGCCGACGAGGGCCGCGTCGCTCGACATGTTGACGATCCGTCCCCCCCGCTCGCGCATGCCGGGCACGACGAGGCGTGACATCCGCATCGCCGTGAACAGCGAGACTTCCAGGACGAAGCGCCAGACCTCCTCCTGCGATTCATGGAATTGCGCGGCACGCTCGCGCCCGCTCTGGCCGACATTGTTGAACAGCACGTCGATCGGACCGAAGGCAGCGAGCGTGCGCTCGTGGAAATCGGCGAGCACGGCGGCATCGGTGCAGTCGCCCGCCATGGTGAGCAACCGATCGGACGGCGCATCGCGCAGGTTCTCGGCGAAGCCGTCCGCCTCGCGGTCGATGACGGCGACGCGCGCGCCCTCGGCCAGGAAGCGATTTGCGGTGGCGGCGCCGATGCCATGGGCGGCGCCGGTGATCGCCACCGTCCTGCCGGCGAAACGCTGGTTCGGGGACGTCATCTCCAGCCTCTCAGTGGAAGGTCCGGCCACCGTCCACGGCAATGGCCGTGCCGGTGACATAGGAGGATTCAGCGCTGGTCAGCCACAGGATCGCCGCTGCGATCTCCTCGGGCGCCGCGATGCGCTGGAGCGCGTAGCGGGCACGGACGGTCTCGTAGGCGGCCTGCGGATCTGGGGCGGTGTCGATGCTGGAACGGAACAGCTCGGTTTCGACCGCACCGGGGCAGATCGTGTTGACCCTGATGCCGAACTCGGCCGCCTCCATGGCCAACGCCTTGCCGGCCATCTGCAGCCCGGCCTTCGAGGCGCAATAGGCCGTGCGATGCTTCAACGGCGAGAGCCCCGCACCGGAGGAGACGTTGACGATGGTGCCGCCTGCCGCGCGCAGATGGGGATAGGCCGCCTGCGTCACCAGCATCGGACCGGTCAGGTTGACTGCGATGATGCGGTTCCAGTCGGCGAGCGTCATCGTCTCGATCGAAGCGATCAGATCGATGCCGGCGGCGTTGACGAGGCCGTCGAGCCCGCCAAGCGCCTCGGCGCCCGCCGCGACCGCGGCGGAGACTGCCTCAGGCTCGGTCACGTCAGCCTCGGCGGTATCGAGCGATCCAGCCGCGAACCGTCCGCGCAGCGCTGCCAGAGCCACCTCGTCACGGTCGAGCGCCACGACGCGGGCGCCCTCAGTGATGAAGCGCTCCACCGTCGCAAGACCGATGCCCTTGGCGGCCCCGGTGATCAGGATGCGCCGTCCCCTAAGCGCGCGGCTCACCGCTTTGCCTCCGCGCGGGCCTTCTCCAGGCAGGGGCGCATGTCGTCGACCATCTCGTCGCAGCGGCCGATCCAGACATTCGGGTGCTTGAGTGCGTGCTCGATCAGCCCTTCCAGCGCCTTGATACGCGAGGGCTGGCCGATCATTTCCGGATGCATGCCGACCATCATCATGCGGTTTTCGGCGTAGAGCACGTCGAACTCGCCGATCCAGGCCTCGAGCAGCGCCGACGGCGCCTGCATGGTGCGGCCGGGCAGCACGATCGAATACTGGAAGAAGGGCGCGTCATCGAGCACCCAGCGGAAGGGCAATTCGACGATCTTGGTCTGCTTGCCCTCGACCTCATGCAGATAGGGCGAGTCGTCGTCGAAGAAGTTGGACGAGTAGTCGAAGCCGTATTCGACCAGCATCGGCATGGTGATCGGGCTGATCTCCGCCGCCGGCGAGCGCCAGCCGCGCGGCGCGCGGCCGCTGACGCGCTTGATCGACTGGAAGGCCCTCTCCATCTCCTCGCGCTCCTGCTCGGGCGTCAGGCTCAGGATCCAGGTGTGGCTGTAGCTGTGATGCGCCAGCTCGTGCCCGCGCTTGAGGATTTCCTCCATCAGCCATTCGCGCTGGTCGATGATGATGCCGGGCACGAAGAAGGTCGCCTTGATGCCATAGCGGTCGAGCAGATCGAGCACGCGCCCGGTGCCGACCTTCCAGCCATAGGCGCCCTGCGACATCAGGATCGGACGGTTGGCATAGGCGGGGTCGCGCCCGGTCCACATCGTCTCGGCGTCGAGATCGAAGGTCAGGAAAAGCGGGAAACCCTTGCTGGTCAGAGGCATGTCATTACTCGTTTCAGACGAAGCGGTGGAAGCCGGCGCGGCGCTCGGCGATGAGGAGGATGATGCCGGTCGCGACGATGAGCAGCGTCGAGATCGCCGCGACGCTCGGGTCGACGCCCATCTCGACCGAGGAGAAGATCAGCACCGGCAAGGTGGTCTGGCTGGCGCTGATCAGGAAGATCGTCACCGGCACATTGTCCAACGAGGTGATGAAGGCGAACAGCGCGCCGGCGACGAGGCCGGGCGCGATCAGCGGCAGCGTCACCAGCCGGAAGGCTTCGAAGCCAGAGGCGCCGAGGACACGCGCCGCCTCCTCCACCGCGAGATCGAGCCCCGACAGGCTCGCCAGGGCCGAGCGCACGATATAGGGCACGGTGATGATCACATGCGCCATCAGCAGGCCGAACAGGCTGCCGCGCAGCCCGGTCATGCTGAAATATTGCAGCAGCGCCACGCCGATGACGACGGCCGGCAGGATGAGCGGCGCCATCAGGAAGGAGGTGATCGCCTCCGAACCGGGAATCGCCTTGCGGAACAGCGCATAGGCGGCGGCCGTGCCGAGCACGAGCGAGATCGCCGTCGACCCGAAGGCCAGGATCAGGCTCATGCGGATCGCCGAGAGATAGGTCGGGTCGCTCAGCACCTTGGCGAACCATTGCAGCGTCCAGCCCTGCGGCGGGATGGTGAGATAGGAGGTGGTCGAGAAGGCCGCGAGGACCACGACCACGACCGGAATCTGCAGGAAGACGACGACCAGCAGCGCCACGGTAGTGACCGCCAGCCCCGGCTTGTCGGCTTTTTCCGTTGTCGCGCTCATGCCATGCCCGCCCAGCGCTTGGTCAGCCGGCTCGACAGCCAGATCACCGCGATCGCCATGAAGGTCAGGGTGAAGGAGAGCGCCGAGCCGCTCGGCCAGTCGAGAAGCTGCATGTATTCGTCGTAGATCACCGTCGCCATCACCTTGTAGGTCGGTCCGCCCAGCATGCGCGGCGTCACCAGCGCGCTGATGGTCAGCACGAAGACGAGGATCGAGCCGGCGAGGATGCCCGGCGCAGAGAGCGGCAGCGTGACGGAGGTGAAGACGTGGATGCGGCTGGAGCCCAGCGTCGCCGCCGCGGATTCGACGTCGCGCGGCACGTTCTGGATCGCCGCGACCAGCATCAGCACCATGAAGGGCAGGTAGATATGGGTCAGGCCGATCATCAGCCCGGTCAGGTTGAACATCAGCTTGAGCGGCGTCGAGATCAGGCCGAGATCGATCAGCAGGTTGTTGACGAGGCCGCGATTGGTCAGCAGCGCGATCCAGCCGAAGGAGCGCACCACGAGGTTCAGCATCATCGGGAAGACGACGAGCAGGATCAGCGGCACGCGCCAGCTCTGCGGCCCGCGCGCGATCAGATAGGCGAGCGGATAGCCCAGCACGAGGCAGGCCAGCGTCACGAAGAGGCCGAGGCCGAGCGTGCGCCAGATCACCTCGAGATAATAGTCGTCGGTGACGATGCGGGTGTAGTTCTCCAGCGTCCAGACACCGGGCGTCATGCCGCTGCCGGGCAGGTATTCGCCGAAGCTGGTCGGCAGCAGCATCAGCACGGGCACGAGGAAGAAGCCGGCCAGCACCAGCGCCAGCGGCGCGATCAGCATGAGGCCGGTGCGGGTCTTCATCATGCCCGCTCTCCCTCGGGCGTCATGGCGAAGACGGCGGCCGGATCGAGCCTCAGCGCGACGGGCGAGCCGACCGGGAGCGCCGCATCGGGACCGCTCGACGGCGCCTCGGCGACGAGTTCGACATCATCGGCGAGCTTCACGACATATTGCACGCGCGCGCCGCTGAAGGAGCGCAGCGCCACCGTACCGGGAAGCGCGCCCTGCCCCGCCTCGCCCGCCGCAAGGCCGATCGCTTCCTGCCGGATGACGATGTCGACCCTGGCGCCCGCGGGCTGGTCGAGCTTAGCCGCCGGCAGGACCAGGCTGTTGCCAAGCTTCACCGTGCCGCCCGCGCCGTCGCGCGAGGCGATCATGCCGGAAAGCCGGTTCGGCTTGCCGATGAAGCTCGCGACAAAGCCGGTCGCCGGGCGGTGGTAGATGTCTTCGGGCGTCGCGAATTGCTGCATCACGCCCTTCGCCATGACGCCGACACGGTCGGACATGGACAGCGCCTCGCCCTGATCATGGGTGACGAAGAGCGTGGTGATGCCGAGCCCGCGCTGCAGGCGCTTGAGCTCGATCTGCATCTCGTCGCGCAGTTGCGCATCGAGATTGGAGAGCGGCTCGTCGAAGAGCAGCACGCGCGGATGCGGCGCGAGCGCCCGGGCAATCGCGACGCGCTGCTGCTGGCCGCCGGAGAGCTGGCGCGGATAGCGCTCGCCGAAGGCGGCGAGGCGGACCATCGCGAGGGCCTCCTTGACCCTTTTGTCCAGCTCCGCGCCCGAGACCTTGCGCCGGCGCAGGCCGAAGGCGACGTTCTCGAACACGGTCAGATGCGGGAAGAGCGCATAGGATTGGAAGACGAGGCCGAGCCCGCGCTTGTTCGGAGGCAGGCTGGTGACATCGTCATTGCCGATCAGGATGCGGCCGCGGCTCGGCTCGACCAGGCCGGCGACCATGCGCAGGATCGTCGTCTTGCCGCAGCCGGACGGGCCGAGCAGCGAGACGAACTCTCCCTCCCCGATCGTCAGCGAGACGTCCTTGACGACGTCGGTCTCGCCATAGGCCTTGCCGAGCCTGTCGAAGGTCAGCGCGCTCATGCTGTCATCGTCCTGCAATCCGTCATGTCAGCGCGCGACCTCGCGCTGCCAGCGCCGCGTCCAGAGCGGCATCTGCCTGGCGACGATCTCGGGATCGACGAACCAGGCATCCTGCAGCGTCTCGCCATAGGGCACGATTTGCGCGACCTTGTCGGAGAGCTGCACCTTGATATTGGCCGGCCCGATCATCGCGCGTTCGGAGAAGCACTTCTGGCCCTCCGGCGAGAGCACCTGTTCGATGAATCGATAGGCGAGCTCACGCTTCTTCGCGCCCTTCGGGATCACCATCGTCGCGAGGATGCCGACCGCGCCCTCCTTCGGGTAGGCGACGGCGAGCGACAGACCGCGCGAGACGGCCGCGGCGGCATTGTTCGGATACCAGGCGGCGATGGCGACCTCGCCGCGCTCGAACAGCGTGACGACCTGATCGGCCTGGGTATAGAGCACGGTTGAACCCTGCGCGAGCGGCCTGATCGCCGCGACGCCGGGATCGATATTGTCGAGCGTGCCGCCCTTGATCTTGTTCAGCGCCAGCAGGAACTGCCAGCCGGCGGCGTTGCTGATATCGGCGATGACATTTTTCCCGGCATAGTGCGGGTCGAACAGGTCGAGCCACGAGGTCGGCGGCGTCTTCACCACCTTCGGGTCGTAGATCAGCACGGTCGCCGTCACCATGGTCACGACATAGCTGTCGTTCTTGCCCCAGGCGCCGGGGATGAGGTCGCCGGCATGGCTGAGCTTGGCGCGGTCGAGCCTCTCGTTCAGTCCCTCGTTTCCGGTCTGCACCGCGAAGGCATCATCGAGGAAGGCGACGTCGAAATCCGGATTGCCCTTGGTCGCGCGCAGCGCCGCAGCCGTTTGCGAGGAATTGCCGAGCTTGACTGAGACGGTCGCGCCCGTCGCCTTCTCGAAGGCAGGGACGTGGCAGGTCTTCAGTGCTTCGCCGAACGAGCCGCCATAGGACGCGATAACAAAATCGTCGGCCTGCGCGACGGCAAGGGTCGAGACACTCAATATGGCGGCTGCGAGAAATGGCATCGGATGCATGGTGGTGGATCCCCCTCTCAGGCAATCCGGCCGCGCTACCGCCGCATCATGACGGCGATGTCGCGGTCCGGCTGACGGGGAATCAGCGTGCCACCTCGCGCTGCCAACGCCGAGTCCAGTTCGGAATGTTCTTGGCCACGATATCGGGATCGACGAACCAGGTGTTCTTCAGCGTCTCGCCATAGGGCACGATCTGCGCAACCTTGTCGGAAAGCTGGACCTTGGTGTTGACCGCGCCGATGATCGCGCGCTCCGAGAAGCACTTCTGCCCCTCGGCCGAGAGAACCTGGTCGATGAACTTATGGGCGAGGTCGAGCTTCTTGGTGCCCTTCGGGATGACCATGGTCGGCAGGATGCCGACGGCGCCCTCCTTCGGGTAGGCGACGGCGAGCGAGAGCCCCTTGGCCGCGGCAGCCGCCGCATTGTTCGGATACCAGGCGGCGATCGCCACCTCGCCGCGCTCGAACAGCGAGACGACCTGGTCGGCCTGGGTGTAGAGCACGGTCGAGCCCTGTGCGAGCGGCCGGATCGCGGCGATGCCCGGATCGACATTCTCCAGCGTGCCGCCCTTGATCTTGTTGAGCGCGAGCAGGAACTGCCAGCCCGAGGTGCCACTGATATCGCCGATCACGTACTTGCCGGCATATTGCGGATCGAACAGGTCGAGCCAGGAGGTCGGCGGCGTCTTCACCACCTTCGGGTCGTAGATGATCGCGGTCGCGCTCACCATGGTGACGACATAGCCGTCATTCTTGCCCCAGGCGGTCGGGATGACGTCGGGCGCATTGGTCAGCTTCGAACGGTCGAGCTTCTCGTTCAGCCCCTCGTTATTGGTCTGGGCCGAGAAGGCGTCGTCCATGAAGGCGACGTCGAGATCGGGATTGCCCTTGGTCGCGCGCAGCGCCGCCGCGGTCTGCGAGGAATTGTTGAGCTTCACCGACACGGTCGCGCCCGTCGCCTTCTCGAACGGGGCGATATGGCAGGCCTTGATGGCTTCCCCGAAGGAGCCGCCATAAGAGGCGAGGACGAGCTCTTCAGCCCTGGCCGAGGCGGCCAGACCGCCGCACAGAAATGTGGCAGCCGTCGCGAAGCGAAGCATATGTCGCATGGTCATCTTCCCCTTTTGATGATGCCGACCGCTGATTCGCGGCCTTGTCCCGAGGTGAGCCAGCGCAGGTCTCAGCGCGCCACCTCGCGCTGCCAGCGGCGGGTCCAGGTCGGGACGTTCTTGGCGATCACGTCCGGATCGATGAACCAGGCCTTGTCCAGGCTCTCGCCATTGGGAACGATGGCCTTCAGCTTGTCGGAAAGCTGTACCTTGCTGTTGACGGCACCGATATAGGCGCGCTCCGAGAAGCAGCCCTGCCCCTGGGCCGAGAGCACCTGATCGACGAATTTATGGGCGAGATCGGATTTCGTCGTGCCCTTCGGGATCATCACCGCAGGCAGGATGCCGACCGCGCCTTCCTTCGGATAGGCGACGGCAAGCGAGAGCCCCTTGTCGATGGCGACGCCGGCACGGTCCGGATACCAGGGCGCGATCACGATCTCGCCGCGCTCGAACAGCGCGAGCAATTGATCGGCCTGGGTGTAGAGCACCGCCGAGCCCTTCGCGATCGGCTTGATCGCCTCGATGCCGGGATCGACATTCTCGAGCGTGCCGCCCTTGGCCTTGTTCAGCGCCAGGAAATACTGCAGGCCGGACGTGCCGCTGATATCGCCGATCGCGTATTTCCCGGCATATTGCGGATCGGAAAGATCGAGCCAGGAAGTCGGCGGCGTCTTGACCAGCTTCGGATTGTAGACGAGCGCGGTCGCGCTCACCATCGCGACGACATAGCTGTCATCCCTGCCCCAGGCGGTCGGGATGACGTCGCCGGCATGGCTGAGCTTGGAACGATCGAGCTTCTCGTTGAGCTTCTCGCCTTGGGTCTGGGCCGCCAGCGAATTGTCGATGAAGACGACATCCATGTCCGGCTTGCCGGCTGTCGCACGGATCGCTGCCGCGAATTGCGAGGAATTGCCGAGCTTGAGCGACACCGTCGCCCCGGTCGCCTTCTCGAAGGCGGCGACGTGGCAGGCCTTTACGTTATCGGCGAAGGAGCCGCCGAAGGCGCCGACGACGAGTTCCTCGGCGAGGGCGGATGCGGAAAGGCCGGCGCACAGGATGGCGGTGGCCGTCGCGAAGCGAAGCATGTGGCGCATGGTTGCGTTCCCCGTCATTGCATGGCGCCAACCGCTGTGTCGCGGCTTCGCGGCGCAGAGACGGCGACCCGGCTTGAGCCGAGCGCCCGCCTCCCTGGGGAGCATGGCACGGGGTCATTTTGCTTTCAAGAAAGATAAATGAAAGATACTCTGTCATGATCGCGCCGGGATCGATGCCCTTGCGAAACGCACGGCATCATGGTGGGAGAGGCCGAAATCAGGAGAGATGATGCGCAACCAACCCCTGCGACATGCGGAAACGTTCGAGCTGCCGGAACTCTGGCAGAATGACCGCGTCGGCTCCGGCATGCAGCGTTGGCAGCGCGAGTTTCCGGAGATCGACTGCTCGGGCAAGGCCGTGGTCGGGCGCCTGCTGCATCTGCACGAGACTTTCCTGAAGGCGATCAACCGCACGCTAGCGCGGCACAAGCTGAAATATCCGGCCTTCGCCATCCTGGCGACGCTGCGGGTCGAAGGCACGCCCTATCGGATGTCGCCCAAGGCCCTGCTCGACTCGCTCATCCTCACCTCCGGCGGTCTTTCGAACCTGCTGCGCCGCCTGGAGAAGGCCGGCCATATCCGGCGCATGGCCGACGAGACCGACGGCCGCGGCGTCATCGTCGAGCTGACCGAACAGGGCCGCCGCCTGGTCGAGCCCGCCATGCGCGACCATGCCGAGACGGAGCGACGCCTGATCGCCGCGCTGTCTGTGGAGGAGCGCGACGCCGCTGCCCAGGCGCTTGGACGGATGATGCTGGGCAGGACGTGATCCGGCGACTGTGTTTCCGGCATTGTCTCCAGGCCGGCGGGCAATAAGATGAGATTCTCGGCCTGCCAGACTCGGACCTGACCTCGATGACGACATTTCTGACCGACGGGCCGGAGCAGGCGAATGTGACGATCCTGTTGGCTCACGGCGCCGGAGCGCCGATGGATTCCGCCGCGATGACGGCGAGCGCGCAGGCCATGGCCGGAGCCGGTCTTCGCGTCGCACGTTTCGAATTCGAGTATATGGCGAGCCGTCGCGTCTCGAGCGCCAGGAAGCCGCCGCCGCGCGCCGAGACGCTCAAGCCGGAATACCTGGCTGCGATCGACGCCCTGGGCGCGAAGGGGCCGTTGATCATCGGCGGCAAGTCCATGGGCGGGCGCATCGCCAGCATGATCGCCGACGACCTCCATCAAGCCGGCCGGATCGCCGGACTGCTCTGCCTGGGCTATCCGTTCCATCCGATCGGCAAGCCCGATCAGCTCCGCACCGCGCATCTCGAGGTCATGAAGACCCCGGCCCTGATCGCGCAGGGAACCCGTGACCTGTTCGGCACGCGCGAGGAGGTGTGCGGCTACAGGCTCTCGAAGGCGATCGAGATCCTCTGGCTGGAGGATGGCGATCACGACCTGAAGCCGCGCAAGGGGGTGTCGGGCTTTTCCGCCGCCGATCACCTGAAGACGCTGGCGGACAGGGTCGCCGCCTGGGCCGAGCGGATCACCGGCTGAAGCGCGCTGTCAATCGGCCCAATTCGTCCGCTGTCGGGAAGGATGGGGTCGTCCCCCGCCGCGTCACCGAGAGCGAGGCGGCAGCCAGCGCCAGCGCCAGCGCGTCAGGCAGCGAGCGGCCCAAGGCGAGCGCGCCTGCGAGCGTCCCGACCGTCACATCGCCCGCGCCGGATGTATCGACGACATCGACGGTCTCGATCGGCAGGTGAACGAGCCTGGAGCGATCGGCGAGCAGCGTGTCATTGGCGCCGCGCGTGACGATCGCGGCACTGGCGCCGGCCTCGATCAGGCTGAGCGCCGCCGCCTCGTCGACGAAACCGGTCAGGAATTCGGCCTCGCCGGCATTGGCCACGACGATATCTGCCTCGGACGCAAGGCCGCGCTGATCCCAGGCGATCGGCGCGGTGTTGAGGATCACCCTTGCTTCGCGCGCCCGCGCCGTGCGCAGCGCAGCGCGGGTCGTCGCCTCCGTGAGGTTGCCCTGGAGGATCAGGACATCGCCCGCCCCCAGGCTGGAGGCCGCCGCAACCGCCGCCTGAGGCAGAAACCAGCGCGCGCTCGCCGCAGTGCTGACGATCGCGTTCTCGCCCCCGGCCGCGATCGAGATGATCGAGAGATCGGTCGCATGCGGCGAGGCCAGCCACCCCGCCTCGACCGGCTCGGACCGCAGCGCCTCCCGCAGGAAACGGCCGTCGGCATCCTCGCCGATCGGCGCCACCAGCGTCGTCGGCACGCCGAGCCGGGCGGCCGCGACCGCCTGGTTCAGGCCCTTGCCGCCGGCACAGCGAAAGCCGGTCTCGGCCAGAACCGTCTCGCCCGGCGCCGGGAGATGCGGGAGCGACAGGATGAGATCGACCGTCGCGTTGCCGATGACGAGGACGCGGTTCACGCCCGCGCCGCCCGGACCACGTTCATGAAATGCGCGACGCGCGCCGGATCGACCTCGTTCCACCAGCCGCCCTCATGCTTGAGCGAGCTTGCGACGATCACCGCATCGGCAAAGCCGAAGATCGCGGCGACATTCTCGGCCGTCACACCGCTGCCGACCAGCACGGGCAGCTTGGTCGAATTTCTGACCGTCTCGAGCTGGTCGAGCCTGGCACTGTCACCGGTGCGCTGGCCGGTGACGATCACCGCATCGGCGTCGAAGAACTCGCTGTCGCGGGTCAACTCGGTCAGCGTCCGGTCGGCAGTGATGGCGTGGGCGCCGTGCTTGACATGAACGTCGGAGAAGATCGCGACATCCTTCGCCCGCAGCCAGGCGCGGTAGCGGCTCGCCTGCCCGGCCTTGCCCTCCATGAAGCCCTCATTGGCGACATAGGCATTGGCCCATTGGTTGACGCGGATGAAGGAGGCGCCGGACGCCTTGGCCACAGCCAGCGCCTGCACCGCGCCATTGGCCAGCACATTGACGCCGATCGGCAGCTTGCTTGCCTCGGCGACGCGATGGCTCATCACCGCCATGGTCGCGGCGGTCTCGGGTCCGAGCTCGTCCGGCTTGGCGAAGGGGATGTCGCCGTGGTTCTCGACGATCAGCCCGTCGACACCGCCCTCGCGGTAGCGCCGCGCCTCGGCCTCCGCATAGGCGTAGATGCGTTCCATCGGATCGCCGTCATAATGCGCCGAGCCCGGCAGCGGCAGCGAATGGATCACGCCGATGACCGCCTTCCTGCGCCCGAACAGGCGCTGAATGGCGTTGTCCTTGTCACGATAGATCGACTGCGACACGGCTTGTGCTCCCGCTGGTCTCTGCTGCGATGGAAAACCCGGCCGCCTCATCGAGACGCCCGATCAGCTCATTGGCGGAAGGCCGCGATTCCTGCGCGCCGAAGCGCGTCACCGCCAGGCTGCCGGCGATGCAGGCGAGGCTTGCGGCCTCATCGGCCGTCCGCTGGTTGAGCCAGGCCGACAGGAACGTGCCGACGAACGCATCGCCGGCACCTGTCGTATCGACCGCCGTCACGGCAATGGCCGGCACCTTGGCGACCCCCCCCTGGCGGGTCAGTGTCATCGCACCCTCGGCACCGAGCGTGACGGCAATGATCTCCGGCCATGCCTCGGCTTTTTCGGAGCGCGCGGCGAGGTGGCGCAGCCCGGCCTCGGCATCGGCCGGGCAGCCGGGGATCGCCGCGAGCGATTCCCGGTGCAGCACGATGATGTCGAAAGCGGCAAAGAGCTGTTCGGCGTTCTCCGACAGCCAATCATGGTCGAGGCCCGTCGCCTGCATGCTGGTCCTGAAGCCCTTGGCTCGCGCAGAGGCCAGGAGACCGACCTGACGCGGCACCTGATAGCCCTCGAAATGCAGGCACCAGCGCATGCCGGCCGGGTCCGTCGTCTCGATGAAGCGGCGGACATCGACCTCGGCGAGGCTCGACGGCTCGGTGATGATCGTGCGCCCTCCATCGGCCTCGACCATCACGATCGCACGGTTGAGGCGCCCTGCCCGCCGCTCGCGCGGCACGATCAGGTCGACGCGGCGATCGGCAAGCTCGGCCGCCGCCCAGTCGCTCTCCTGGTCGATGCCGATCGCGGTGATCAGCGAGGCCGCGACCGGGAGCGGCGCGCCCAGGCCCGCGGCGATTGCAGCGACATTGGCAGCCGGCCCACCGATCGACTTGATGATCTCCTGCGAGAGAAACCGCTCCTGCCGCTCAGGCAGCCGGTCAAGCCGGGCGAAGTAGTCGACGCTGACATAGCCGACCGAGGTCAGCCGCGGCACGCTCGCATCGAGCTTCGGCTCGAACTCGGCCACGCGCTTGCGCGAGGTCAGGGCACGCGCCGATTCGGCCGGCCGGAAAGCCAGATCGGTGATCGCCTGCTCGACCTTGCGGCGCGTCTCCGGCGCAACGGCGACGCGCCCGTTGATCACGTTCGAGACCGTGCCCTTCGAGACACCCGCCGCCTGGGCGACATCGTCGATCGTCGCGTTGCGCTGCGTCGTCGCAGGGCCGTCGCCGGTCATGGCGTCACGCAGCGGCCAGCCCGCGCCAGGACGCCCTCAATGCATGGGGCGGCTCGGAACTTGCATAGGCTAAGCATTGACAGGCGCATGGTCCGCGGGAAGTATCACCTCGATTGAACCGGTTCAATAGCCTCGCCCAGGAACCATGAAAGTCGTCGTGACGCGTCTGCTCAGCCTGTTGCCGGTCCTGTTCGGAACGTCGCTGGTCTCGTTTTTCCTGATCAGACTGGTGCCCGGCGATCCGGCCCTGGCGCTGCTCGGCCTGGAGGCGGACAATGCCGCCATTGCCGCGCTCAGGCAGAAACTTTCGCTCGATCAGCCACTTGTGGTCCAGTACCTCACCTGGCTCGGCAATGTTCTCACCGGCGATTTCGGCCGCTCGATCCAGGGCGGGCGCGAGGTCTTCCCGCTGCTGCTCGGCGCGCTCGGGCCGACTGCGCTGCTCTCCGTCGCAGCCCTGCTGATTTCGCTGGCCATCGCCTTGCCCGCCGGCATCGTCGCAGCGACTCGCCGCAACAGCGCCGCCGACTACTCCGCGTCCTTCCTGGCGCTCTGCGGTCTCTCGATGCCGAGCTTCTGGCTCGGCGTCCTGCTGATCCTCGCGCTTTCGATCTGGCTGCCGATCTTTCCCTCCTCCGGCTACGCTTCGCCGCTGGCCTCTCCCACCGAATTCCTGCGCCATCTCGTGCTGCCGGCGCTGACGCTCGGCGCAGCGCTCGCTGCCGCGACCATGCGCATGACCCGCGCGACCATGCTCGAAGTGCTGCGCAGCGACTATGTTCGCACCGCCCGCGCCAAGGGCCTGGCCGAGCGCGCGGTGGTGCTGCGCCACGCCCTCTCCAACGCCCAGATCCCGATCATCACCCTGATCGGCATCCAGATCGGCCAGCTGCTCGGCGGCGTCGTCATCACCGAGACCGTGTTCTCCTGGCCCGGCATCGGCAAGCTCACGGTCGATGCGATCTTCGCCCGCGACTATCCTGTCGTGCAGGGGGCGGTGCTGCTGACGGCAGCGCTGTTCGTACTGATCAACTTCGCGACCGACGTGATCTACGGCCTCGTCGACCCGCGCGTGAGGCTGAGTTGAGCGACGTCCCGGTCCAGGCGCTGCCAGTCGTGCAGCGCAGCATGCTGGCGAAGCTCGTCGCCGACCGGCGCTCGGCCGCCGGACTGCTGCTCGTCGGCCTCGCCGTCGTGATGGCGCTCGCCGCGCCCTTGATCGCGACGCATGACCCGAACAATCCCGATTTCATCGCGATCCTGTCGCCGCCCTCGCTGGACCATCTCTTCGGCACCGACGATCTCGGCCGCGACACCTTCTCGCGCATCGTCTACGGCGCCCGCGCCTCGATCCTGGTCGGCGCGCTCAGCGTCGTCGCCGCCTTCATCCTGGGCACGGTGACCGGGCTCGTCGCCGGCTTCTTCGGCACATGGGTCGATGCGCTGATCATGCGGGTGATGGACGTGATCTTCGCCTTTCCCAGCATCCTCCTGGCGCTGGCGATCACCGCCGTGCTCGGCCCGAGCCTGACCAATGCCGTGCTCGCCATCGCAGTGGTCAACCTGCCGGTCTTCGCCCGCATCGCTCGCGCCCAGACCCTGATCGTGGCGCGGCTCGATTTCGTCGAGGCCAGCCGCGCCATCGGCGCCGGCACGCCGCGCATCCTGTTCCGCACCATCCTGCCCAACATCCTGACCCCGGTCGTGGTGCAGGGCTCGCTGCTCTTCGCCTCGGCGATCATCACCGAATCCTACCTGTCCTTCCTCGGCCTCGGCGTGCAGCCGCCGACACCGACCTGGGGCAACATGCTGCGCAGCGCCATCGGCTTCCTCGATCTCGCACCCTGGCTCGCCTGCTTCCCCGGCCTCGCCATCTTCCTGACCGTGCTCGGCTTCAACCTGCTCGGCGACGGCCTGCGCGACCGCATGGACCCGCGCGACGCCTCGCCCGCGTGAGGCCGCCCAATCCGCCAATCGACACATCCATAACAGAGGGGATCACCATGATGTCGACCACGCTTTCCCGCCGCAGCCTCATCGCCGCCCTTGCGGCCACGCCCGCTGCCGCGCTCGCGCCCCGGCTGAGCTGGGCGCAGGCTGCGCGCACGCTCACCATCGGCGTCGTCTCCGATCCGGTGACGCTCGATCCGGCGATGATGGCCTCGTTCTTCGAGCTCTCGGTGCAGTTCAACATCCACGAGCCGCTCGTGCATGTGACACCGGAGATGAAGATCGAGCCCGGCCTCGCCAGCGTCGAGAATCCGGACCCGCTGACCTATCGCTTCACCCTGAAGCCGAACCTGACCTTCCATGACGGCACGGCGCTCGACGCCGCGGCGGTGAAGGCCAATTTCGACCGGATGATGGACCCGGCGCTCGGCTCGCCGCGCCGCAGCGAGCTCGCCCCGGTCGACAGCGTCGAGGTCACCGGCCCCACCACCTTCACCATCAAGCTGAAGACGCCCTATGCGCCCTTCCTGCAGGTCATTGCGATCCGCGCCGGCATGATGGTCTCGCCGACGGCCGTGAAGACGCTCGGCGCCGATTTCGCCACCAAGGCGGTCGGCGCCGGTCCCTACAAGGTCGTGTCCTGGACCAAGAATTCCGAGCTCGTCCTCGAGCGCTTCGACGGCTACTGGCGCGGCAAGGCGCCGATCGAGCGCCTCGTCTTCCGCCCGATCGCCGACGAGACCGTGCGCCTCGCCAATCTGCGCTCGAACACGGTCCAGCTCGTCGACGCGGTGCCGGCCCAGACCGTCGCCGCGCTCTCGCGCGAGGCCAATATCACGCTGAAGCAATCGCCCGGCCTCGGCTTCAACGCCTTCTCGTTAAACTGCACCAGGGCGCCCTTCGACAATCCGGCCGTGAGGCGCGCCTTCGTCACCGCGATCGATCCGCAGACCGTGCTGCGCGCCGTCTATTTCGGTACGGGCAGCGTCGCGGCAGGCGCGATCCCGCCCTCGATCGCCTGGGCCTACGATCCGAAATTCGCGCCCTACAAGCCGAGCGCCGATGCCGCCAAGAAGCTGCTGGCCGATGCCGGGATCACCAGCGCCGTGCCGGTCTCGATCACGGTCACCAACTCGCCGGCGCAGGTCCGCACCGCCGAGATCCTGCAGGCGCAGGCCAACCAGGCCGGCTTCAAGGTCGAGGTCAAGCAGATCGACGCCACCAGCCTGATCACCGTGCTCAGGCAGAAGGATTTCGACCTGTGCATGTCGCCCTGGTCGGGCCGCACCGACCCGGACGGCAACATGTACAACTACTTCACCAAGACCGGCCCGAACAATTTCGCGGGCTACCAGAGCGACAAGGTCACCGATTTGCTGGAGAAGGCCCGCTCCGCGACGGCTGAAGGCGACCGCGCCAAGCTGTACCGCGAGGCCGAGGCCGCGATAGCGCAGGATGCGCCGATGCTCTTCCTCGCCTTCCCGGCGACCTTGCAGGCTTCGGCCAAGGGGCTCGACTGGGTGCAATACCCGGACGGCGCCTTCCGCCTGCAATTCGCAAGGTTCGCCTGAGCGCGGCGAGCCCCTGTCGTGCCGCCGGCCTCCCGGGTCGGCGGTCCCCGGACCTGAGACGTGAGTGACATGGCCAAGAAGATCCTGCTCGCCGGCGAAAGCTGGACCTCGACCGCGACCCATATCAAGGGCTGGGACCAGTTCCCCTCGGTGACGCATCACCGCGGTGCCGATGACTTCCTGAAAGTGCTGGCCGATCCCGGCTTCGACTTCACCTATATGCTCTGCCACGAAGCGGCGGAGCGCTTTCCGTCGACGGCGGAGGAGCTGGCGCAATATGACGCGGTGATCCTCAGCGATATCGGCGCCAACACGCTGCTGCTGCCGCCGGCCGTCTGGATTCAATCGAAGCGCTTTCCCAACCGGCTGAAGGCGATCCGCGACTATGTGCTCGCCGGCGGCGGGCTGATCATGGTCGGCGGCTATTACAGCTTCCAGGGCATCAATGGCGCGGCGCGCTATCACAAGACGCCGGTCGAGGCCGTGCTGCCGGTGACGATCCAGCCCTATGATGACCGCATCGAGATGCCGGAGGGCATCGAGCCCGTCGCCTCCGCCAAGGCCTCGGCGCATCCGGTCATGGCCGGGCTCAGCCCGAGCCTGCCCTATATCCTCGGAATCAACGAGGTGGTGGCCAAGCCGGATGCCGATGTGCTGCTCAGCCTGCCAGAGGAGGAAGGCGGCCATCCGCTGCTCGTTTGCGGCACGGCCGGCAAGGGCCGCACGGCGGCCTGGACCACGGATATCGGCCCGCACTGGCTGCCGATGGACTTCCTGCAGGCGCCGGCCTTCCGCACGCTCTGGCACAATCTGCTCGGCTGGGTCGCCCGCGGCTGAATGTTCAAACGGTCACGCCCAAAAGGCTCGCATGGGCCGAAACGATGCGCCAGCCTTCGGGCGTGCGCATCAGCGTCTTGGTTTCGCGGCCCGTGCGGTCCTCGCCCTCGCGCTGGTATTCGGTATTGGCCGTGGCGAAGTCGCGGCCATAGGTCGTGATCACCGTATTGATCAGCTTGCGGCGGAAACGGCCGAGCTTGCCGCTGCGGCGGAAATCCGAGATCGCCTGCCAGCCGCGCAAATTCTCGCCGACGCCGTAGCGCGTCGTCTCCGGCGCGTTCCAGAAGATCTCCTCCATGACCGGAATGTCGCAGGCCTGCAGCGCCCGCTCATAGCGCTCGAACACCGCGCGAACCTCGGCGACGACCTCGGGAAGATTGATATCCACCGCGATATAGTCCTGCTTTGGCCTCCGGCCGTGGGAACGCGGGCCGGCGCCCTGACGTTCTCGAAGCAAGGAGGCAAGAACCATGCTCAGAACCTTGAATCTAGGGGATGACGGGACGATTCCCAACAACCCCGATTTGCCCGTTCTGATCTATGGGAATGCCTTTCCCGAGACGAGCACGGACCTGGCCTCGCTGATGGAGACGCGCTTCACCGAAAACGGCTGGCCGCCGCAATGGCGCAACGGCATCTACGCCTTCCATCACTATCATTGCGAGGGGCACGAAGTCCTCGGCATCGCCGCCGGCGAGGCCGAGGTCATGCTTGGCGGCACGCAGGGCGAACGCCTATCGCTGCGCAAGGGCGATGTGCTGCTCCTGCCCGCCGGCACCGGTCATTGCCGGGTTTCGGCGAGCGAGGATTTTCTCGTCGTCGGCGCCTATCCGCCCGGCCAGAATGGCGACATCCGGCGCGAGCCGGCAACGGCCGCGACGAAGCGCGCCATCGCGGAGCTGCCCTATCCCGACACGGACCCGGTCTTCGGAGCCGATGGTCCCCTATCCGATCATTGGTAGTTGGCGGCCGCCGCCTCCGCTGCCCGGGCAATCTCGTCATCCGTGTCGGGGCTCGCGCCACTGACGCCGATCGCACCGGCGACCTGCTCACCGATCCGCACCGGCACGCCGCCTGGAATCGGCAGGCTGCCCGGCAAGGTGAGCAGCGCCGACATGCCTGCCGCCAGGCTCTGCGCCATCTCTCGGGTCGGCTTGCGGAAGCCGGCCGCGCAACGCGCCTTCGCCTGCGCCACCTCGACCGTTCCGGTATGGACACCGTCCATCCGCACGAAGCCGAGTAGATGCCCGCCATCGTCGACCACGGCCAGCGAGACCCTGACGCCGGCCGTCCGCGCCGTGGCCTCGCCGGCATCCAGGGCCGCTTGGACCTGCTGCCTGGTGAGAACGGGCTTGCTGGGCTGCGAACTCATGCGAAACTCTCCTGTGAAGCGGGAGTGGCGGGCGTGAGCCAGCGCGCATCGAGCGCGGCGATGCTTGGACAGCCGATCATGCCGAGCCCGCGATCGACCTCGTCGCGCAGGATCTCGACGGCACGGTCGGCCCCCGCCTGCCCGCCGGCGACCACGCCATAGAGCGTCGCGCGTCCCACGAAGACGAAGTCGGCGCCGAGCGCCCGGGCGATCAGGATGTCCGAGCCGCGCCTGATGCCGCCGTCGAACATCACGGGGATACGCCCCGCGACCGCGTCCTTCACGGCTGCCAGCGAGAACAGCGGGATCGGCAGCATGTCATAGGCCTTGCCGCCATGGTTGGAGACGATGAGCCCATCGACGCCCGCCGCAAGCGCCATCCGCGCATCCTCGGGACGCTGGATGCCTTTCAGCACGAGCTTTCCCGGCCATTGCTCGCGGAAGCGCTTGAGATCGTCCCAGGTCTGGATGGACGGGCTGTGCTGCCTGAAGAACTGGCCCACTTCGGCCGGTCCCGAGCCTGCAGGCGCATAGGCCGCCCAGCTCCCCATGGTCGGCAGGCCGCCATCGCGCAGATAGTCGATGATCCAGCCCGGATGCGTCAGCGCTTCCAGCAGGATCGACGGCTTGAGCCTGAGCGGCAGCGAAAAGCCGTTGCGGATATCGCGCTCGCGCTTGGTCGGCACGGGATTGTCGACCGTCAGCACGAGCACCTCGACGCCGGCCGCTGCGACGCGGCGCATCAGATCGGCCGAGATCGCCGGATCCTTGGCCGCGTAGAGATGGTACCAGAGGCGGCCCGGCGCCTGCGCAGCGATCGTCTCGGGCGTCGGGACGCTCGCACCCGACAGCACGAAGGGGATGTCCGCCGCGACCGCCGTCCGCGCCAGCATCGCGTCGGCGCCAGGACGGAAGAGCCCGGCAAAGCCCGTCGGCCCGATGCCGAAAGGCTGCGCATAGCGTCGCCCGAACAGCGACAGGCTCGCATCCCGCCTGGTGACATCGACGAGATGGCGCGGCATCAGCCGATAACGCGCGAAACTCGCCTCGTTGGCCGAGAGCGCGGTCTCGTTCTCGGTGCCGGACTCGATGCAGTCGAACAGGATGCGAGGCAGGCGCCGACGCGCGAGCCGGTGAAGCTCGGCGATGTTGAGCGCCTTGGCAGCGCTCATTGCCCCGCCTGTTTCCTGGCGGCGACGAGCAGGCGGTCGACAAAATTGCAGAGACGCTGGCCCGGCCGCGCGCCGAGCGCCTCGGCCGTCGCATTCACATGCGAGAAGACGCCGTCCCTGTAGATGCCGCGTGCATCGCCGATCGGTGCGCTCATCGCCGCGATTGCGCCGGCCGGGATGCCACGCTTGTCGAGTTCCGGAAGGCGCCAGACACCGGCCTTGTCGAGCCCCACCCCGCCATCGCTGAAGAACACGGCATGGAGCTGCGGCTTGATGACGTCGTCGGGCTGGCCGCGGAAGAGTGCGGCATGCGAGCCGGTAATGGCAATCGCGCCGGCATCCGCGTCCTCCAGCATCGGCGCGGCATCGAGGCAGATCACCTTCGGCTCGCCTTCCTCCTCGCGCAGGGTGAAGCGCTTGCCGCCCTTGATCGCCGGCAGCTCGGCATTGGCCGGAGTCCCCGCCTTCATCAGCTCGGCGCAGTCGCGCACTCTCTGGCCGACCTTGCAGCCCAGTGCAGCGGCGGCCTGGTTGACATGGCTGATCCGGCCGTTCGCGAGCATGTGGTCGCCATCGGCGATATGGCAGGTCATGCAATCCGCCGTCGCGGCGGCAAGCCCGACCCGGTCGAGATAGTCGAGCCCGCGCACGCCGGCCCGCTCCTTGCCGATGCCGGCATCGTTGAGCACCACGCCGCGAATGCCCCATTTGCCGGCATGGAAGGCATTGTACTCGCCGCCATAGGAGCCGGAGACCACGACATGGCCGCGCTGGCCCTCATGGCACTGCGAGCTGGCCGAGACGGTGAAGATCGAGACCTCACCTGGCGAGGGCATGAGCATCCTCCGCGAACTGGACAAGCGCATCGATCAGCGGCGCCAGTTCCTCGTATTCGGCGCGCGTCAGATCGGAAAGCGGCGGTCGCACCTTGCCGGCCGAGCGCCCGACGATGTCGACGCCGGCCTTGACGATGCTGACCGCATAGCCCGGCTGGCGGGCACGGATACGGCCATAGGGAATGAAGAAGGCCTGCATCATCCGGTCGATCAGCGCCAGATCGCCCGCCTGGACGGCGTTGAAGAACGCCATCGCCGCGCGCGGCGCGAAATTGTAGACGGCGGAGGAATAGGTCGGTACGCCCATGGCGCGGTAGGACGGCGCATAGACCTCGGCGGTCGGCATGCCGTTGAGGAAGGCGAGACGGCCGCCGAGCTTGGTCCGCATCGCCCAGAGCTCCTCGGTATCGCCGATGCCATCCTTGAAGGCGATCAGGTTCGGGCACTCGTCGACGAGCCGATACAGCGTTTCCGGGCGGACCCGGCCATTGGCCCGGCTGTAGACGATGATGCCGAGATCGGTGCTGTTGCAGATCGCGGCGATATGCGCGCGCAACCCCTCCTGTGAGACCTCGGTCAGATAGGGCGGCAGCAGCAGCAGACCGTCGACGCCGGCACGCTGCGCGATCGCCGCGTGCTCGATGGCGTCGCGCGTGCCGCCACCGGCGGCGCCGAGCAGCGGGATGTCGTTGTCGCGCGCCGCGACCGCCGTCGCGAGCACGCCCGCGTATTCATCCTTGGTCAGCGAGAAGAACTCCCCCGCTCCGCCCGCGACGAACAGGGCCGAGCAGCCCTGCCCGCCCATGAAGCGCACCCTGTCGCCGAAGGGCTGCGGCGCAAAGCTGCCATCGGCGGAGAAATCCGTCAGCGGGAAGCCGAGCAGGCCACGGGCAAGCCGCGCCTTCAGCCCCTCGGGCGAGAGTGGAGATGTCATGTTCGATCCGCTTCTGCGCCTCCCGGATCGCTCCGGGAGGCCGGTTGCTGCGTTCAGCCGTCTGAGCTCACTTCAGGCGGCCGGTCTTGACGTAGAACTCACGCTCGCGCTCGGCTTCCTTGTTGAGCGCCTCGGTGATGTTCGCGGCCTTCTCCAGCGTCGGGTCGAAATAGACGCCGAGCTTGGCATATTCGTCGCGCAGGCCCTGGTCCTGCATCGCCGCCTTCACCATCGCGGCGAGATAGGCCTTGCGGTCGGCCGGCGTGGCCTTCGGCACGACGACGAAGCGCAGCAGGGTCCAGAGATACTCCTTGCCGTTCAGCGCCTCGTTGAGCGTCGGCACGTCCTTGAGATGGGCGAGCCGCTCGCCGGCCGCGACGCCGACGCCGCGGACCTTGCCGGAATCCATGTGCGGCTTGGCTTCGGCATAGAAGCCGAGCGCGACATCGACATTGTTGCCGATCAGGCCGACCACGCCGGCGCCGCCGCTCTGGAACGGCACACGCAGGAATTTCGCGCCGGTCTGCGCCTCGACCTGCTCGATATTATAGTCCCACATCGAGCCGGGAACGGTTGCGACGCGGATCGTGCCCGGCTTCTCCTTGGCGGCCTGGATGACCTGGGCGGCGGTCTTGTCCTTGAACGGCCCGTCGGTGGTGACGAACCAGACCATCGGGTCGCTGTTGAGATAGCCGATCGGCTCGAGATCGGTATGCGACCAGCGCCCCTGGGCCCGCAGCATCGAGTCGCCCCAGACGAGATTGACCAGCATGCCGATGGCGGTGCCGTCGGTCGGCGCCTGGGTGGCGAGCCAGGCATGGCCGACCATGCCGGCGCCGCCGGTGCGGTTGTTGACCAGGATCCGGCTGCCGGAGAGTTGCTCCATCGTCTTGCCGAGCAGCCGCGCCGTCAGGTCGGCGCCACCACCGGCCGGATAGACCACCGTCATTTCGATCGGCTGGGTCGGGAAGCCGGCCGGCTTGGCCTTGACCAGCTCGGCATTGGTGCCCTGCGCGAGCGCCGGGCCGGCGAGCGCGGCGAGGCCGAGCGCCGCCCCGAGGGCGAGCGCCTTATTGATGAACTTCATTGATAACTCCTCCCGTTTCCCGAGGCTTCAGGCCTCTTCTGATCATCAGCGCCACCAGCACGAAGGAGATGACGATGAGCGTTGCGGCGATGGGCCTCTGGAGCATGATCATGATCCCGTCAGGCGACATCACCAGCGACTGGCGCAGCGACTGCTCGAGCAAGGGCGCGAGCACGAAGGCGATGAGGAAGGGTGCGAGATCGTATTCGAGCTTGCGCAGCACATAGCCTGCGACGCCGAACGCGAGCATCACCCATAGATCGAAGACGTTCTTGTTGGACGAATACGTGCCGACGACCGAGAGCATCAGCACGATCGGGAACAGTACGCGGTAAGGCACGCGCAGCAGCTGCACCCAGAGCCCGACCAGCGGCAGGTTCAGGATCAGCAGGAAGACGTTGCCGATATACATGCTGGCGACGATCCCCCAGAACAGGTCCGGCCGCTGCTGCATGAAGAGCGGGCCGGGCTGGATGCCCTGGATCACGAGCGCGCCGAGCAGCAGCGCCGTCACCGGCGTGCCGGGAATGCCGAGCGAAAGCACCGGGATCATGCCGCCGCCGACCGCGGCGTTGTTGGCGGATTCAGGACCGGCGACGCCCTCGATCGCGCCCTTGCCGAAGCGGCTCGGATCCTTCGCCACCTTCTGCTCGACCGCGTAGGAGATGAAGGAGGCGGTGATCGGCCCGCCGCCCGGCACGAGGCCGAGCAGGAAGCCGAGGCCGGAGCCGCGCAGCATCGGCCCGATCGAGGCCTTCCAGTCCTCCTTGGTCGGGAAGAGGCCCTTGATCTTCTCGGCGAGCAGCGTGTTCTTGCTGATCTTCTCGACATTGGCGAGGATCTCGGAGACGCCGAACAGGCCGATGACGATGGCGAGCAGGTCGAGCCCGGCCGAGAGATTGATCGAGCCGAAGGTGAAGCGCTCATTGCCGCTGACCACGTCGGTGCCGATCATCGCCAGCAGCACGCCGAGAGCGATCATCGTCAGTCCCTTCAGCGTCGAGCCGCTGATCATGTAGAGCGTGCAGACGAGGCCGAGTACCATCAGCGCGACATTCTCGGGCGGGCCGAAGCGCAGCGCGATCACGCCCAGGATCGGCGCGAAGAAGGTGAGCGCGATGACGCTGAGCGTGCCCGCAACGAATGAGCCGAAGGCGGCGACGCCGAGCGCAGCGCCCGCGCGGCCCTGGCGCGCCATCTGGTAGCCGTCGCGGCAGGTGACGACCGAGGCCGCCTCGCCGGGAATGTTCAGCAGGATCGAGGTGGTCGAGCCGCCATACATCGCGCCGTAGAAGATCGCGGCGAGCATCACGACGCCCGCCACCGGCGGCAGCGAGAAGGTGACCGGCAGCAGCAGCGCCAGCGCCGCCAGCGGCCCGATGCCGGGCAGCACGCCGATCATCGTGCCGACGAAGCTGCCGAGCAGGCAGAGCATGATATTGCTCGGCGTCAGGATGACGCCGAAGCCGGTGATGAGGCCGGAGATCGCTTCCATGGCGTCAGAAACCCCAGGGGCCGCGCGGCAGCTGCAGGTCGAGCAGGTAGCCGAACAGGCCGAGTGTCGCGGCGACGGAGATGACCGCGAGCAGGATCGAGGAGACCCAGCTCGACTGCTCGACTGTGCGCAGCAGGATCAGCATGGTGATCACGCCCGCGGCGGCGAAGCCGAGATAGGGAATGCTCGCCGCCATGAAGGCGAGCCCGGCGAGCACGCCGCCGATCCGCCTCCACCCTGCCCGGTCCGGCCATTCCAGCCCATTGACCGCATGGCCCTTGGTCAGCAGCAGGCCGACACCACCGAGACAGACCAGGATGCCCGCGACGAAGGGAAAGAGCCCGGAATCAGGTCCGTAAGGCCCGGTCAGGCCGATCCGCCAGGACAGCACCGCCGCGGCGGCGCCGACCAGGACCCAGGTGAGGTTGACGAGCCGCTCGATCATGCGGGACGCCGCCCGGCATAGGCGTCCTCCAGCAGGGCGCGCACGCCCTCGATCGTCACCGGGCCGGGATTGAGGCCGTTATCGGTCTCGACCGTAATCTCGGCCGCACGCTCGATATTGGCACGGTCGAAACCGACCTCCTTCAGGCTCGCCGGCAGGCCGACGCCGACCATCAGGTCGAACAGGGCCGCGCCGACATTCTCGACGCCCATCGCATCGGCCAGGCGCTTCATCTCGCGCGGCGCATAGCGGGTATTGTAGGCGGCGACATGCGGCAGCACGAGCGAATGGGACAGGCCATGCGCGATGCCGAAGGAGCCGCCCAGGGTATGGGCAACGCCGTGCTGCAGGGCGAAACCGCCGGTCAGCGCCGCGCCGCCGAGGAAGGCGCCGTAGAGCAGATCGGTGCGCGCCGAAACGTCGTCCGGCGAGGCGGCGACGCGCGGCATTGCCTTGGCAAGCGCGGCCGCGCCCTCATAGGCAGCGCTGACGATCAGCGGGCTGATCGTCGAGACGTAGATCGCATCGACGCAATGGGCGAGCGCATTCATGGCGCTCGCCATGCTGACATCGACCGGCAGCCCAAGCGAAAGCTCCGGATCGTAGATCACGGTCGAAGCCAGCATGTTCAGGCTCTTGTGCATGCGCTTCACGCCATCGATGGTGATGCCGCAGAAACCTGTCATCTCGGAGCCGGAATAGGTCGTCGGGATCGCGACAATCGGCTTGGCATAGCCGAGCCCGATGCCCTTGCCGAGACCGATCGAGGCGCCGCCGCCAGCGCTGACGATGCAGTCGGCCTTCAGATCCGCCGCAAGCTTCTGCCCGCGAACGGTGAGCTCGATCGGGACCTGCGAGATGGCTTCCGGAATGATACCGCAGCAGCGCTCGCCCAAGAGATCGGCGACGCGCTGGGCCAGGTCGGAGCGACCGGGCGTCGAGACCACCACCGCGCGCTTTGCGTCATAGGCCGCCACCGCCTCCGCGACCTTGGCCAGCGAGCCGGCGCCAAAAATGATCCGCGAGGGTGTTGCGTTATAGACGCCGCCGGGCAGCGCGAAATCGCGCCTCGTATCGAAGAGATTGGTCATAGGCTCACCAGTCCACGATCGTGCCGTCGGGCAGGATCGCCGTTGCGGTATGGAAGACTTCCTGCTTGAACGGATGCTTGGCCGCCTCGCGCTCGTTGACCTCGACGCCGAGGCCTGGCGCCTCGGGCACCGCCCAGGCGCTGCCGGTGCGCTTCATCGGCACGGAGACGACATCGTCGTACCAGGGCACGGCGCCGCTCATCTCCTCCTGGATCACGAAATTCGGCGTCGAGACGTCGAAATGCAGCGCCGCCGCGCCGGCGATCGGCCCGTTCGGATTATGCGGCGCGACACCCATGAAGGCCTGCTCGGCGGCAGCGGCGATGCGCTTGCCCTCGAGGATGCCGCCGGTGTGGTTGAGGTCGGGCTGGACGATATGGCAGGCCTTGGCGGCAAAGAGCGGCTCGAATTCCTTGAAGCCGACGAGGCGCTCGCCGGTCGCGATCGGGCAGCCGGCGCGCTCGGTGACGAGGCGCATCGCCTCGGTGTCGCCGGGAATGACCGGTTCCTCGCAGAACATCGGGTTGTAGGGCGCGAGCTCCTCGATGAATTGCAACGCGCCGGCGATCGAGGCCGGGCGGCCGTGGAAGTCGATCATGATGTCGACATGGTCGCCGACCGCATCGCGCAGCACCCGCATCAGCTTGCCGACATGCTTGCGGGCGGGGATGCCGACCGAGAAATGCGCATAGGGGATGAAGACGACCTTGAGCGCGTCGTAGCCCTGTTCGACGACGGCCAGCGCCTTGTCGCGCAAGGCGCCCTCGTCGAAGGTCTCGTAGACCGACTTCATGTCACCGAGCCCGAGATGGGTGTAGACACGCACGCTGTCGCGCGTCTTGCCGCCCAGCAGGCGCCAGACCGGCAGGTCGAGGCTCTTGCCAAAGATGTCCCAGAGCGCGTGCTCGATGCCGCTGATCGCGGTCGCCCCGATGATGCCGAGCCGGTAGTAGCTGTGCTTGTTGAGGATGCGCAGGATCTGCTCGATATCGCGCGGATCCTTGCCGATCAGCAGCGGCTTGAGGTCCTCGACCGCGCCGGTGACCGCGCGCGTCTTCCAGTTCAGGCTCGCCTCGCCCCAGCCATAGAGGCCGTCCTGGTCGGTGACGACCTTGACGAAGATCCAGTTCCTCATCTCCGCGTTGACGACGACGGTCTGGATGTCGGTGATCTTGATCGGCTCGTTCACGATGCTTGTTTCCGGCTGGCGGCCTGGGCCTCGGGCCAGACCTGATTGAGGAGAGGCTCGCCGGCGATGAGGCGGCGGATGTTCTCGGCGATGACGCGGTAGCGCCGGCCCGGCAGTGCGGTGGTCCAGGCCGAGGAATGCGGCGTCGCCACCACGTTCGGGAGATCGAGGAAGGGAAAGGCGGAGGGCTCGGGATCGTCGCCGGCACCGCCGGGATAGCGGTACCAGACGTCGAGGATGGCCCCGCCGATCCCGCCATCCGCCAGTGCCCGATAGAGCAGCTCTTCCGCGACGATCTCGGCGCGCGAGACGTTGATCAGCACGCCCGACGGCTTCATCGCGGCGAGCTCGGCCGCGCCGATGAGCCCGCGCGTGCTTTCGCTCAGCGGACAGGCGAGCGCGACATAGTCGGACAGGCCGAGCAGCTTGCGCAGCTCGCGGGGCGGCACGCGCTCGTCGACCAGCGCAGCGTATTGGCCGATCGAGCGGTCGAGCGTCGCGATGCGCATGCCGAAGGCCCGCGCCCGCTCTGCGATGGCGCGGCCGATCCGGCCGAAGCCGATGATGCCGAGCGTCTTGCCGGCGAGTTCGCCATGCGGCTTGCGGTTGCGATGCGCCTCGCCCCAGCCCGACGCAGTGAAGCGCATGGCATCGGGGCGGATCTCCCAGCTCAGCATGGCATGGAGCACATATTCCGCGATCGGGATCTCGTGCTCGAAGACATTGCAGACCCGGCAGCCCGGTTGCAGCGCGGCGAGATCGATGCCGTCGAGCCCGGCGCCCGGAACATGCAGCAGCGCGAAGGGCGGCGCGCCATCCGGTCGCTTGAGCCGAATGCTGACGACGACATCGTCGGGCGCGATCTGCGAATCGAATTCGGCCGAGGCCGTCGCCTCGCGCGGCAAGGTCGCGATCTCAACGCCCGGGATGAGCGGCGCGAGCACAGCTTGCTGGCGCGCCGCATCGCCGATCAGGACGACCTTCATGACGCTCTCTCGCATGACGCGCTGTCGCCCTCGCCCAACGACGGTCGACCGAAATCGGAGGGCAAGCGACCAGGTCGCAAGGCCATGACGTTTCCCTTCCCACGACGCCCGCAAGCGGCCGTGCCGCTGCTCGCAATTGGCTCTGGCTGATTGTGCGCGGCGCTGCGGAGCGCCTGTCATCGCGGTCGTTCAATGCCCGATGTTTCGTGCATAATGCACGATCTTCCGGGATGCGCAATCCCTTCATCTTTCGTTGACAACAGGCTCAAGTCACTGGCGCCGATCGCATGTTTCATATTAGGATCGTGCACGATCTATGAAAGGATCCCCATGTCGATGGCGCGCACGCCTCCTCGAGCCCTGGTTCGGACCACCGTCTCCGAACAAACCTACGAGGACATCAAGGAGCGCATCATCGACCAGACGCTCCCACCCGGCGCGCGCCTCAACATCGATGCACTGGCGCGCGAGCTGAGCGTCAGCTCGACGCCGATCCGCGAGGCGCTGGCGCGGCTGGAGCGCGAGCAGCTCGTCTCGCTGGAGCTCTACGCCGGTTATTCCGTCGCCCCGCCCCCGCAACCGGAATATCTCGAGGGCCTGCTCGAGTTCCGCATCCTCTGGGAGGGCCATTGCGCGCTGATCGGCGCACCGAAGAAGCGCCCGGAGACGCTGCGGGCGCTCGAGCAATCCTACAAGAAGATGCGCGCGATCAAGCGGCTCGGCACAAAGTATCGGGAATATCGCAAGTTCACCGACGAGGACGCCCGCTTCCACCAGGCCATCATCGACAGCGCCGAGAACCCGGCCATGTCGAAGATCTATGCCGGCCTGCACATCATCCTGCTGCAATCGCGGCTCTATCTGACGCGCAGCGCGACGGGCGCCCCATCCGAGCTGGTGCTCGGCGAGCATGAGCGCATTCTCGAAGCCTTCGTCGCCGGGGACGGCGAGGCGGCACAGGCGGCGATCGCGTCCCACCTCGAAGGCGGCCGTTCCCGCCTGAAGCGAGCCGTCACGGGCTAGATGCTCTAGCCCCTTGTTTTCGCATCGGCTTTTCCGAAAGCCGTAAGCCACTATTCAGGCCGATGCGCTCACAGCCGTCAGGCCCGACCATCGTTGCTCGTCGGGCGCAATGGCTCGGCTCCGGCCGTCAGGACATGGCAAACATGCGCGAACCGCGCAATCTTGCTGCAGACATGCGCGATACGAGCAACTAGATAACCCTTGGGAGGCGAATAGCCGGAGCGGTGCTTCGGCAAAGCTGCGCGGATCGCGCAGTGAGGAGACGACAATGCAGATTCCAATCAAGCGGGCGATCGAACGCGTCCCCGGCGGCATGATGGTCGTGCCCCTGTTGATCGGCGCCCTGATCACCACCTTCTTTCCCGGCACGCCGCAGTTTTTCGGCTCCTTCACCGGCGCGCTTTTCAGCGGCTCCCTGACGATCCTGGCCGTGTTCTATGTCTGCATGGGCGCCAGCATCGACTTCAAGGCGACGCCCTATATCCTGAAGAAGGGCGGCACGCTCTTCGCCGTGAAGGTCGGCTTGGCGGTGGCGCTCGGCGTGACCTTCGGGCGCTTTCTCGGCGAGGCACCCGTAACCGCCGGCATGTTCGCCGGGCTTTCCACGCTCGCCGTCGTCGCCGCGATGAACGACACCAATGGCGGCCTCTACATGGCGCTGATGGGCCAGTATGGCCGCCCGCGCGATGTCGGCGCCTATACGATCATGACGCTCGAATCCGGGCCGTTCCTGACCATGGTGACGCTTGGCGTCGCCGGCCTCTCCGCCTTCCCCTGGCAGACGCTGGTCGGCTCGATCCTGCCGCTGCTGGTCGGCATGCTGCTCGGCAATCTCGACCGCGAGATGCGCGAGTTCCTGAGCCGCGCCATCCCGGTGATGATCCCGTTCTTCGCCTTCGCGCTCGGCGCGGGGCTCGATCTCGCCAAGGTCTGGCATGCCGGCCTGCTCGGCCTCGGGCTCGGTGTCGCCGTCGTCATCGTGACCGGCATCCCGCTCTTCCTGGCCGACCGCGCGACGGGCGGAACCGGCGTCGCGGGTGTCGCCGCGGCCTCGACAGCGGGTAATGCCGCCGCCGTGCCTGCGATCGTCGCAGCCGCCAACCCGGCCTATGCCGATGCGACCGCGCCGGCTACCATCCTTGTCGCGGCCTGCGTCGTGGTGACCTCGATCCTCGTGCCGCTCGCGACGGCCTGGACCTACAAGACCTTCGGCCGCCCGGTCGACCCGGATGCGGAGGTCGAGCCGGCCGAGGCCGCCCCACCTATCGCGACACCGGCTGGGCACTGACATGTCCGGGCGCTGGCTCATCCTCGCCGATGATCTCACCGGTGCGGCGGATTGCGCGATCGCCTTCGCCCGACGCGGCCTCGCGGCGGGCGTAAGCTGGGGTGACGGTGTTGCCTCGGAGGCGCAGCCGGCGGTCTTCTCCTATGATGCCGACAGCCGCGGCATGGCGGCCGAGCCTGCCGCGATCCGGCATCGCGAGCTGCTCGAACGGCTCTTCGCCGCCGATAGGGTGCTCTTCAAGAAGATCGACTCGACGCTGCGCGGCCAGCCCGCTTCCGAGACGGCGGCGACCATCGCCTTCCTGAAGGCCCGCATCGGCGCGGCCTTCGGCATCTTAGCGCCCGCCTTCCCAGCGACCAATCGCACGACCGTCGCCGGCCATATTCATGTCCATGGCCGTCCGCTCGAGGAGGCCGAGGTCTGGGGACGCGACCACAGCTATGGCAGCGCCGATCTCGCTGAGGTGCTCGCTACGGCGGGCGTTGTAGCCGAGATTCTGCCGCTGGCCACCATCCGCAACGGGGTCGAGACGCTCAAGACGGCGCTTGCGACGATCGCTGCCAAGGGCGACATCGTCGCGATCTGCGATGCGCAGACCGATGACGACCTCCAGCGCATCGCCCTGGCGAGCCTGCCGGCGAGCCCCGGCCGCTTCTTCATCGGCAGCGCAGGTCTCGCCCATGCCCTGGCCGCGGTCGCGCCCGGGGATGGCGGCGCGCCGCCACCCTTCGCCCCCTCGGCACAGGGCTCACTGATCGTCGTCGGCTCACTTGCGGCGGCGTCACGAGCCGGTGCGCGCAAGCTCGTCGCCGGCGGTAGCGTCGCGCATGTCCCCGTCGAGCCGGGGATATTGCTGTCCGATCCGGAAGGGCGCATAGCGCTTGGCCGTTCCGTAATCGCCCTGCTCGATTCCGGACAGGATGTCCTGGTCGAGATCGAAATGGGCGAGAAGCCGGACATGTCACTCGGCCCTCGCCTCGTTGCCGGCCTCGCCGAAGCCCTGGCTCCGGTCGCCGCCCGCATGGGCGCCTTCGCCGCGACCGGCGGGGAGACCGCCGCCGCCCTGCTCTCGAGCTTTGGCGTCAACGGCATCCGCCTCGTCGACGAGATCGAGCCCGGCGTCGCGCTCGGCCTGACGCTTGGCGCCCTCTCCGTTCCCGTGGTGACCAAGGCTGGCGCCTTCGGAGACGAGGACAGTCTCGGGCGCATCGCCGAGCGACTTCGAACCATCCGCAAGAAAGGACCCTCGGCATGAGCCCCGCCTCCAGGCTCCCCACCATCGCGATCACCATGGGCGATCCCGCCGGCATCGGGCCGGAGATCATCATGAAGGCGCTGGCGCAGGACGAGGTCCATGCGATCTGCGAACCGCTGGTGATCGGAGACGCTGCCCGCCTGCGGCAGGCCGGCAGGATCACAGGCGTCGATCTGGCAGTCGACTCGCTCGACGATGCCACGCAGGCGCGTTTCGACACCCGCAATGTGCAATGCGTCGATCTCAAGATCGTGCCGCCTGACCTGCCCTTCGGCAAGGTCTCGCCGCTCGCCGGCGAAGCCGCCTTTCGCTTCATCGAGAAGGCGGCGGAGATCACCAGCGCCGGCCAGGCCCAGGCGATCTGCACCGCGCCCCTGAGCAAGGAGGCGCTGCACGCCGCCGGCCATAAATTTCCCGGCCATACCGAACTCCTGGCGCATCTGACCGGTACGCCTGAGGTCTCGATGATGCTGGTCTCGCCGAAGCTGCGCGTCATCCACGTCACCACGCATATCGGGCTGATCGACGCGATCGCGAAGATCGAGCCCGGCTTGGTCGAGCGGGTGATCACGCGCGGGCGCGAGGCGCTGGTCAAGGCAGGTATCGCCGAGCCGAAGATCGGCGTCTGCGCGATCAATCCGCATGCCGGCGAGAACGGCCTGTTCGGCTATGGCGAAGAGGCCTCGAAGATCGCGCCCGCGGTCGAGGCCTGCCGAGCCAGGGGCTGGGACGTGCGCGGGCCGCTCCCGGCAGACACGCTGTTCTTCCTCGCCGGCCGCGGCGACTACGATCTCGTTGTCGCGATGTACCATGATCAGGGCCATGGCCCGATCAAGGTGCTCGGGCTCGAGGCCGGCGTGAACATCACCATCGGCCTGCCGGTGATCCGCACCTCGGTCGATCACGGCACGGCTTTCGACATTGCCGGCACCGGTGTCGCCGATGAGCGCAGCCTGATCGAGGCGCTGCGCCAAGCGGTCGGGCTTGCCCCGAGCCGGCTCGCTGCCTAGAGCATTTTCGAGCGAAGCGGGTACCGGTTCGCGTCAAGAAAATGCGTTAGACCAAAGAGATAGAGCGCTTCGGCGATTCGAAGAAACGCAGAAGCGCTCTCGTCGTTCGGTTCCGCCACCGCCAAGGGTCCGTCCATGCGCAGCAAGGAGCGCCGCTCCCTTCTCCTCGGCACGCTGCAGGCCGGCGAGGTCGACGTCGCGGATCTCGCCCACCGCTTCGGCGTCTCTGCCTCCACGGTCCGGCGCGACCTGCAGCGGCTCTCCGACGAGAACGCGGTCCGGCGCACCTATGGCGGCGCCATTCTGACGACCCATGCGAGGGAAGCCACACTCGGCGAGCGACAGGCGGCGCAGGGCGGCCAGAAACGCGCAATCGCGCATGCGGCCCTCGCCTCGATCGAGGACGGCGATACGCTGATCCTCGATGCCGGTTCGACCGTGCTGGCGCTCGGAATGCTGTTGAAGGGCCGCAGGCTCAGCATCGTCACCAACAACCTCGCCGTCCTGCCCTTCCTGGCCGGCGAGCCCCAGATCGATGTCACCGTGCTCGGCGGAGCCTTGCGGGCGAACAGCATGGGCACGGTCGGCCCGCTCGCGATCGATGCGCTGCGGCGCATCACTGCCGACCGGGTCTTCATGAGTGCGGATGGCGTCGTCGCCGGGCGTGGCCTTTGCGAGGCGAGCCTGGATCAGGTCGCACTCAAGAGCCTGATGATGGAGCAGGCCCGCGAAATCGTGGTGCTGGCCGACAGGACAAAGCTCGGCCGCTCCGAGCAATCGGCCTGGGCGCCGCTGCCCCCGCACTGGCATCTCGTCACCGACGCGCCCGCGACCGACCCGGACGTCCTCGCGCTTGCCGCCGCGGGCGCGCAGGTCACGACCGCCAGGCTTTGACCGTCAGACGGTATCGCCGAAAGCTGCGTGCTCGGGCAGCTCGGCCTCCAGGCGGGGTTCAGCTTTTTCCTGCAGGCGCGTCCCGCAATCGCATGACGCGCCGCCGATCCGATTTGCGTAGCTTGGGCGGCGGCGGCTCCGAACCATGTCCCGGCTCGCCTGATGTGGTCGCGGCTCGGCTTCAGCCCCGTCGCGACATATTTCGCCTGGCCAAGTCTTGAGTAGCCGACCCTTGCCTGGCCGCTGACGTCGTCCCGCGCAATCCCTTCGCCGTTCTCGCATCATGCCCGTCACGAGGTCATTCATGAGAATACAGGCGCTCGTTCTGTCCACCCTGCTGGCCCTGACCGTCGCGCCGTCGATCGCGCGAGCCGATGGTACGACCGGCTGGCTCCTCGAAAAATGCTCGGCTTTCGAGAGGGACGCCGAAATCACGCCCTACTCGATCCGCTACAGCAAGCTCGAATCCGCGCTCTGCTACGGCTATTTCTCCGGCATTCACAGCGTGGCTTTCCTGCGTGACGAATCCAACCACCCCGTCCTCGGCTTTTGCGCGCCGATTGAAACCAAGGCCGATCGCTTCATCAGCATCTTCATCGCCTATGCCCGCTCGCATGGCGAAGACGGCGACCGGCCCGCCGTGACGGCGATCTGGTCCTCGCTCGCCGCGGCCTTCCCCTGCGGGGCTTCCTAGCGACTGCGGGAGACCGGGCCCGCGGCCGCCCTCCCTCATCTTGCCGTCAAGTTCTGATCAGAGCTTCGCCTGGGCGAGGACGAGCTTCTCGATCGCCCGCGCCCAACCTTCCTCGTCATTGGTCGCGGTCACGACATCGGCCTTGGCCTTCACTTCGGGCGTGGCGTTGCCCATGGCGATAACGAATCCGGCGACCGCAAACATCGGCAGGTCGTTCGCCATGTCGCCGAGCACGGCGACCTCGTCCAATGGCACGCCCCAATGGCTGGCAAAGGCGCGGGCCGCATGGCCCTTGTCGGCGGTTGGATGGCTCACATCGAGATAATAGGGCTGCGAGCGACGGGCCGAGGCGAGCGGACCGAGCACCGCCGTCAGTTCCTGTTCCAAGCGAGCTAGCAGGTCGAAATCTCTGGAAGAGGCCACGATTTTGCCGACCTGATCGAGATAGGGCTCAAAACTCGGCACGAGCTTCGGCTCGAATTGCACGGTGTGCAGCTCGCGCGGGACATAGGCGCCCGCTGGATCGGTCAGTAGCCAATCCTCGCCGGCGAAAACCCAGATATCAGCCCCGCCCTTGGCGAGTTCGGCGACCGCGATACGCGCCGCCGCTTCCGGCACGAGGTTCCGCTCGACCACCTTCATGCTGCGATCGACGATGAGGCCACCATTGAAGCCGGCAAACAGGTCGAGCTCCAATGCCTCAGCGATCATCCTCATGCCGCGCGGCGGACGGCTCGACACTGCCGCCAGCCCGATCCCCGCCTCGCGCAGCTTGCGGGCCGCCGCGATCGTCGCCGGAGCCAGCTGCTTGTCATGGTCGACCAGCGTGCCGTCCACGTCCGAAACCACGAGCGATATCCGCTTCGACGGCCTGGCCTCTGCCTGCTCTACCCCGCTCACGCCGCATCTCCCGGACAGGTTACCGCCGGGAGCTGGATCAACGGACCGGATATCGTATCCGGTCCGTTGATCCAGCTCCCTGTTTTCGCATCGGCTTTTTCCGAGAACCGCGCGCCGGTTTTCGGGCCGATGCGCTAGCAGTCGCCCATCTGGCCTGCGGAGGCAATGCGCTTGCGCGGCGATCAGACTTTGATGTCGGCGAGCATTCCCGTCCGCTTGTCGCCGCCTGCATTCAGCTGCTTCAGGATCTCGTCACGGATCTTGCCGGCAAGCTCGGCCTGGGCCTTCGGGTCCATCTTCTGGAATTCCTCTTCCGTCACTCCGAATTTCGCGAGCATCTGCTGATGCAGCCGCTCGGCCGGAGTCATCTGCGCGTATTTGAGGAATTTGGCCTCGGCCGTTGCCGTCTCGGCCGCCTTGGAGGTCAAGGTCGAGCCGCGCTTCAGCGCGTCGGCCAGTGGCATGGGCGCGGAGCCCTGGATCGACATCGACATTGCAATCTCCCGATCGGTTGCACCGACCAAGCAACGCTCGGGCCAATGGCGATCGGCAGAAAGATGCAGTCTTATCAGAGCGTTACGATCACCGGCAAGCGGCGTGCGGTGGTGATTCCGCCAAGGCTGGGAAGAAATTGCCCGGCAGATTTTGCTTGATCCCGTCGGCCAGCCAGCCGGAAGGCAACGGCACCTCTCGGGCCGGTGCCGCGCATCTCTCAGGATTGCGCAAGACTCTTGAAACCCTCGCATTGGAAAGCCGTGAGGCTCCTGCTGCGAATGCCGTGCCGAGCGCTACATAGCAAAGCACTGTTAGGGTCTGACGAGCAACGTCGCGTCCGTGCACGCTCCGCAACACATCACGATAGCGGCCGAGCCGCCGCTTCAGGCGCATCGCGACGCCTATGCGGAGCAGCGCGCGCGCGATTTCCGCAAGCTGCGTTTCACGCGAAAGCTCGAACGCGAGTTCCTGCTGCATATGCGCGCCGACCAGCGCATGAGCACACTGGTCTGCATCGTCACCGCGCTCGGCATCTGGCTCGCTTTCATCATCCTCGACCTGTCGCGACTGAACGCGCTGCGCGAGCTTTTCGCGGGGCATCGCGACGTCGAATTCGCGATGGTGCTGCGCATCGCGACGCTCGCCTCCATCGCGTCGCTGCTCTACGCGCTGTTGGCGCGGCGGCTGCCGCGCGCCTACCACCGGCTCTCGATGCTGGTGCTGATGCTGATCGGCTCGGCCAGCGCCTTCATCGCCAACATGTACAAGCTGCGCGACCTGCCGCAGGCCGATCTGGCGCAACTCGTCATCATCGCAGCGGTCTTCCTGCCGGTCGGACTGACTTTCTACCAGAGCCTCGGGATCGCGCTGGTCATCGCGATCCTGACCACGGTGCTCGGCCTCGTCATGCTCGACGAGGTTCATATGCTCGAGCATATCAGGCTGTCGCTGCTGCTGTTCTTCGCCGTCTTCGTCAGCGCGGTCGGCGCCTACCTGCGCGAATATGCCCAGCGCGATCAGTTCCTGCTGCGGCGCATCCTGCATAACCACGCCATGTCGGACGCGCTTACCGGCATCGACAACCGCCGCAGCTTCGAGCAGCACGCCGCGATCTCCCTGCTCCAGGCAAGGCGCGACCGGGTCGGCGTCGTCTTCGCCGTGCTCGATATCGACCATTTCAAGCAGTACAACGACCGCTATGGCCACCAGGCCGGCGATCGCGCGCTCGGCCAGGTCGCTGGCGCGATCTCCTCCTGCCTGCGCCGACCGATGGATATGGTGGGACGCATCGGCGGCGAGGAATTCGCCATCGTGCTCTATGGGGTCGACACGGCGCAGGCCGGGCGCATGCTCGACGCCATCGCGCGAGCCGTCGCCGATCTATCGATTCTCCACGAAGCCTCGCAGACCTCCGACTGCCTCACGGTCAGCGTCGGCGCCGCCACATTCGACGGTACTGAGACCTTGGAGCAGCTATACAGACGGGCTGACCTCATGCTCTATGAGAGCAAGAGAAACGGGCGCAATCGTCTGACCTTGTGCTGAGCGGTTCGGACAAAGCCCCCTCTCGTCCATTCCGCCCTGTGGGGGGCATAGGTGGAGGCTTGAGTCATGCTCGCTACTGGACTTCTCTCGCTGTCCTTGTCGACAGGACTGTTCGTCCCTATCGCCGACACCGTCCCTCGTTTCGACATCGAGGCGGGGTGTCGTGGCGTCGCCGCCGCTGGCGGCACCGCTAGCGGCTGCCGCGAAGAGGAGCGGAATGCACTGGCCTCGCTGGAGACGAAATGGGCGGGCTATCGCCCGGCAAACCGCACTGAATGCCTCGAGGCGTCGCGGCTCGTGGGCACGCCGAGCTACGTCCAGCTCCTGACCTGCCTGGAAATCGCCGCCAACAAGCCCTGAGCGGAATCAGGCAGGTTCGGCGCTTACCTATGCAAGTTCGGCGCTTACGCATGATTGAGCGCCGTTTGACTTCAGGCTAGGCTGCTCGCGCTCCGTCACGGGAGGCTGCGATTATGCCCGCATTCCTGACCGACACCCAGATCGATGCCCGCGCCCTGGCCCATCGTCGCGAACTCGGCTTTCGCGACGACAGGGGCGTCGATTTCATCGCCCTGATGACCAAGCTTAAGGCGCGCTACCCGAATTTCGCCTATGAGCGCGTGCCCGACGGCCAGCTCGGCGAGGCCGAGGCGCAATGGGACTCCAAGGCCAAGCGCCTGCTCATCCCGGACAGCGTCTTCGCCGCCGCCAATCGCGGCGAGGGCCGCGCCCTGATGACGGTGGCGCATGAGGTTGGCCACGCCCTGCTCGGCCATGAGGGCACGCTCCACCGCGCCCCCGCCGGCAATCGGGCCGAACGGCTCTCTCCGCGCATTAGGGCGATGGAATATCAGGCGAGGCGCTATGCCGCCGCCTTCCTGATCCCGGATATCGAGGCGGTCCGGCATATGAGCGCCGGCGAGATGAGCGAGCATTACGGCGTCAGCATGAGCGCCGCCATGGTGCGCAAGAGCGAGCTGAAATAGCCTTGCCGCCGGGCTCCTGATCGCCCAATCTGTCGCCCTCCAGGGCTGCCGATGGGGCGAAGAATGCTGCGCAAGAGCTTGATCATTTTGGCATTTGTGACAGCGGCGGGGAGCGGTGCCTCGGCCCAGACCCGGGCGCAGACCTGTAACGACCTCTGGCTGGCGCGCAACGAGATCTACAAGGCGCAGGGCTATTGCTTCCGCACCCAGCGTGCCATTGCCGCCTTCGGCAATGCCGGCTGCCAATATGACAATATCGACGACGTGCCGCTCTCCGCCAATGACCGGCGCCGGGTCTCCGGCATCGTCGGGCAGGAACGCGACCTGGGCTGCCCGCGCTGACCTGGGCTGCCCGCGCTGAATTGCCGTAGGCCCGATAGCTGTGGAAGGCTGTCCGTGTGGCACCGGCAGCACGATTCGTCGTGCTAGAAGCGTCGGTCGAGACAGCGTTTGAGGACCAAGACCACGGCATGACGACGGGCATCGACATGGGGTCGACACGAGACGGCTCGCCCGCCTTGCTCGATCTCCCCGAGCTGCTGGCGACGCGCCTCCTGGTCCAGGGTAATTCCGGCTCGGGCAAATCGCATCTGCTGCGACGCCTGCTCGAGCAGAGCGCGCCGTTGGTGCAGCAGGCCATCATCGATCCCGAGGGCGATTTCGTCTCGCTCGCCGATCAATTCGGCCATGTCGTCGTCGATGCCGCCTGCGGCGATACCGAGCTGCAGCGCATCGCCGCCCGGGTCCGGCAGCACCGCGTCTCGATCGTGCTGAACCTCGAGAATCTCGATGCCGACGAACAGCTGCGCGCGACAGCGGCCTTCCTCGGCGGCCTGTTCGATGTCGACCGCAGCATGTGGTTTCCGATGCTGGTCGTGGTCGACGAGGCCCAGCTTTTCGCGCCGGTGATGGGTGGCGAGGCCTCGGACGAGGCGCGCCGCCTCTCATTGGGCGCGATGACCAACCTGATGTGCCGGGGTAGAAAGCGCGGCCTTGCCGGGGTCATCGCGACCCAGCGCCTCGCCAAGCTCGCCAAGAACGTCGCGGCCGAGGCCTCGAACTTCCTGATGGGCCGCACCTTCCTCGATATCGACATGCAGCGCGCCTCCGATCTGCTCGGCATGGACCGGCGCCAGGCCGAGATGTTCCGCGATCTCGAGCGCGGCCAGTTCGTGGCGCTCGGCCCCGCCCTGTCGAAGCGGCCGTTGCCGGTGCGTATCGGCACGGTCTCCTCGGTTGATCGCGGCAGCGCCCCGGGCCTGATGCCGCTGCCCGAACAGGCGCCCGAGGATGCCAGCAAGCTGATCTTCGAGGCCGGCGCCAACGAGCCGGCGCCAACGCCCTGGCCGCCGCGCCCGGCAGCAGCCCGCCCGCGCCCGCCGGCCAATGACGTGCTGCGCCAGATCGAGAGCTATCGCCCGACGCCCATGCCAGAGCCCGAGCCGGAAATCCCGATGGAGCCGGAGGAGCGCGAGGCGATCATGGCCGAGATCCTGCGCGAGCTGATGGCCGACCCGGAGACGCGAACCCGCCAGGTTGCGGTGCTCTATCAGGATTTCACCGTCCGCTGCCGGATGCGCCGGGTCGCCTCGGCGCATCTGAGCCTCGACGAGTTCCGCCGCCGCCTCGCCATTGCCCGCGCCGGCGCGAGCGAGGGCGTGACCAGCTCGGAAAGCTGGCAGGGGGCGCTCGCCGCCGCCGCCTCGCTGCCCGAGGATCTCCACAGCCTGTTCCTGTTCATCGTCCGCAGCGCGATCGAGCAGGTGCCCTGCCCTTCGGATGCTGAATTGGCCGCCGTCTATGGCAGCCACTCGCCAAGCCGTGCCCGCCGGCTGATCGGTTACATCGAGGAGCGCGGCCTCCTCGTCTGCCATGTCGATTTCCGCGGCCAGCGCACATTGGCGCTGCCGACGCTCGGGCTGGAGACCGCGCCAGGACTGGCCCAGCCGAGGACGGCCGGACTGCCCCGCAGCGCACGCGGATGACCTGCGCAGTCTGTGACTTCAGTCACAGACGAGACCTTGCCTCACCGCGATCGTGCCGCCGGGAGGGTTGACGCGATGCTCACGATGCCGAGGACGACAGGGCTGGCCGCCATCATTGCGCTCTGCCTGCCAGGGCTCGCCTTGGCGCAGCAATGCGACATCAAGGATATCGACACGTTCGGACCGGCCGGATCGACGCAGGAGCGCATCCATCTGGTCAATCGGGATGGCGGCGCCAGCGAGGCGGATGATCTCATCGTCTTCCGCGCCAAGCTGCGCGTGAATACCGACGGCGCGCCGACCTCCTATTCGCCGACCGATCTCACCGGTACCGTCAACGCCATCAACAACATCTGCAACGGCGTATCGGTCAAACGCATGAGCAACGGCCGCACGCTCGCCTGCGCCGATGCGCGCACGGTCTTCGCGAATTTCCGCGACGCGAACTGGCGCGAGCCCGCCGGCTTCACGATTCGCTGGCAGAATGTGCTGGCTGCCCGAACCGTCGATGGGCGGCAGGTGCCCTGCATCTTTCAGGAAGGGCCGAACAAGGGCTATTTCGGCTCGCTGACCACGCTTCGCAACGGGCTCGGCGGCTCGGCCGCCGGCGAATGCCTCGTCAACGACCAGATCGACCATCGCCACATTCCGGCGCTCGTCCTGCCGGGCGGCGACAATGCACTGCGACGCTTCGGCGCCCGGATCGGCGACCTCGCCATCGCCCATAATCCCGCCACGGGTGTGACGCAGGCCGCGATCCTGGCCGATAGCGGCCCGGCCGACAATCTCGGCGAGGGCTCGGTCGCGCTCAACATGGCGCTCCTGCAACGAAACGAACAGCCGAAGACCTATCCCGAAGCGCTGCGCCTCGACACCGGCAACAGGCAGATCCTGGTCGCCATCATCCCGCGCTCGGCCGGCTTCGAGCGCCAGCGTCCCTACTCCGCCCAGAACATCTCGGCGCGCGTCACCAGCTGGCTCGCCAGTCATGGCTATGGCGAGCAGGCCGGATTGGCCCAGGCGATCGATCCCTGTGCGCCGCGCTGACTCCGCCCGAGCGGGGGATCGGCCCCGCCCGCGGCGATTCGTCGGCTCAGTGGTGCTTGCCGGCCGGCAACGTCATCCGGTCGACCCAGGCGATGCCGATCGCCGACAGGATGAACACGACATGGATCATCGTCTGCAGCAGGACGCCGGTCTCCGTGTAGTTGGCCGTGCGCCCGGC
Source organism: Allobosea sp. BK604 (assembly GCF_004341515.1). Classification (GTDB taxonomy): domain Bacteria; phylum Pseudomonadota; class Alphaproteobacteria; order Rhizobiales; family Beijerinckiaceae; genus Allobosea. Next base: position 256,020 of record NZ_SLZF01000011.1, on the reverse strand, counting down.
AATGCCGATATTGCCGGCTTCGATGAAGGTCCTGAGCAGATGGATCGACGAGATGCCAATGATCGCCATGGCGAGCTTGATCTTGAGCACGCTGGCATTGACGTGGCTGAGCCATTCCGGCTGGTCGGGATGGCCTTCCAGGCGCAGCCGCGAGACAAAGGTCTCGTAACCGCCGACAATGACCATGATCAGCAGGTTCGAGATCATCACCACGTCGATCAGCCCGAGCACGACCAGCATGATCTGCTGCTCGCTGAAATCGAACGAATGCGCGACGAGGTGCCAGAGCTCCTTGAGGAACAGGAAGACGTAGACGCATTGCGCCACGATCAGGCCGAGATAGAGCGGCAATTGCAGCCAGCGCGAGCCGAAAATGATCAGCGGCAGCGGCCTCAGCGGTCCGGCGGAGTGCGGCTGGGTTGCTTCGGGATGCGACATGGGCTGCGTCCGATCCTTTCAAATGAACATGATGTTTTGCGATGCAATATCGTGCGACGTACATGGTATGAGCCGGCGCGGCGCGCAAGCGACGATGATGTTTCGCGCCGATTGAAGATCAAGTTTGCGACAAGAGGCGTATCGCCGGCTTACAGGCAGATGAAAATTCGCCCATATTCACCGCTAGCACTTCCTTGAACCAGCGTTGCGCGGTACTTTCCGCTAAGCCAGAGGAACAGTGGGCGTTCCTCTCACGTTGGTGAGGAAAAGGAGTTTTTCGTCATGATCAAGACCCTGACCATCGCCGTCGCTCTGGCCGGCACTGTCGTGCTCGCCGCGCCGGCGAGCGCCGCCCCGCTGAGCGCTTCTGCCGGTTCGGCCGCGTTCAGCGAGGCCGGCAAGGATCTGGTCCAGAACGTTCAGTACCGCCGTTACGGCTATTATGGCCCACGCTATGGCTACGGTTATCGCGGTGGGTGGCGCGGCCCGGCGGTTGGCGCCGGCGTGGCGGCCGGCATCCTCGGCGGCGCCCTGGCGGCCGGCGCTCTTGCAGCCCCGGCCTATCCGCCCCCGGCGCCGGTCTATGCGGCGCCCGATGCCGACGCGATCGCCTATTGCTCGCGCCGCTTCCGCAGCTACGACCCGGAGACCGGCACCTATATCGGCTCCGGCGGCGTGGTCCGCGCCTGCCCCTGAGCAGCACCGCGGCTGGCTGGCCGCCTGAAGCGAGATCCGGCCTCCCCGTGGCGACGCGGGGAGGCCTTTTTTTCTGCCTGATCCCCAGCTCCTGACTCGCCCGGACGTCGCCACGGCTTCGAATGGGCTTGTCCCCTCGCGCCGCTGCCGCTTAGGTTGCGCCGGTCTGATTTGGAGCACGCCGTTGCGCATCGCCACCTGGAACGTCAATTCCGTCCGCCAGCGGCTCGGCCATCTGCTCGATTTCCTGAAGGAGGCGGAGCCCGACGCGCTCTGCCTGCAGGAACTGAAATGCCTCGACGCCGATTTCCCGCGCCGCGAGATCGAGGAGGCCGGCTGGCAGGTCGAGACCCACGGCCAGAAGACTTTCAACGGCGTCGCGATCCTTAGTCGCGCCAAGCTCGAGGATGTCAGGCGCGGCCTGCCGGGCGACGAGAGCGACGAGCAGGCGCGCTATCTCGAAGGGGTGCTGCCATTCGGTACGGGCGTCGTGCGCCTGGCCTCGATCTACCTGCCGAACGGCAACCCGCCGAATACCGAGAAATATCCCTATAAGCTCGCCTGGATGCAGCGGCTGACGACGCATGCGAAGACGCTGCTCGCCCATGAGGAGCCGCTCGTGCTCGCCGGCGACTACAATGTCATCCCCGAGCCGCGCGATGCGCGCGATCCGGCCGCCTGGATCGACGACGCGCTCTTCCTGCCTCCGACTCGCTCGGCCTTCCGCGGCCTGATCAATCTCGGCCTGACCGAAGCCCTGCGCGCCACCACCGACACCCCCGGCCTCTACACCTTCTGGGATTATCAGGCCGGCGCCTGGCAGCGAAACAACGGCATCCGCATCGACCATCTGCTGCTCTCGCCGCAGGCAGCCGACCGGCTCGGCGGCGTCGGCATCGCCAAGCATGTCCGCGGCTGGGACAAGCCCTCCGACCACGTACCGGTGATGGTGGATCTGCGGCCGCACTGATCCCAAGCCCTGCGCATCGGCCCGAAAACTGGATTGCGGTTTTCAGGTCGATGCGAAAACAAGAAGCCAGCTATTGCGCGGAGCCGCGCTTCACCCCGTTCTTGATGAAGACCCGAAACGGCGTCGTGCCGCTCGCGCTGCCATCGGCCGAGCGCCATGCGCCGTTAGAGCAGAGCGTGCCGCCCTGAATCGCGACGGCATCGAAGCTGATCACGTTATGATAGGTCGTGCCGTTCGGTTCGATCGCCCGGAAATGCGTCGTGCAGACGCTATCGGCGACGACCGGATCATAGTCGTGGATCATGATGCCGCCCCCGCCCGTGCTCGGAAACGGGTTCGTCAGCGGCGCCCAGGCCTCGTAATTCTCCTGCGCCGCCACGACGACGGTCGCGAGCAGCAAGGTGGCTCCTGCGAAACATGTCCTGACGCTGATCATGGCGGATCTCCCCGGTCTGTCCGAGGATTACGCCGCAGCAGCTGGAGCGGATGCAGAAGCGCCGGAACCGCGCGCGTTCGAGACTGCGCGGGCTTAAGTTGGCTGGTGCGAGTCAGCCGGTGTGGCTGTCGGGAACCGGAGCGCGCCTCCGTCCGGGAGCACCGGACGGGCAGATGGCGCCGTCAGGCGGCCGCGCCAGGAGAAGCCGTCGGACCAGCCTTAGCGCGGGATGCGGCCGCTCGTATATTGCTGCTGGCGCTCCATCAGCGCGAGCGCGGCGCTGCGGTCATTGGCCGAGGCCGAGGCGAAGGCGGCCTCATAGCGCTCCAGGATCCAGGCGTCGCGTTGCGGGTCGGCGGCATCGCGCGCGAGCGTGAGCCACATCAGCCCCTGCGAAATCTGCCGCGGCACGCCCTCGCTGCCGCGCACCAGCATGTCGCCGAAGACGGCGCGCGCCGGGACATGGCCCTTCTCGGCCGCGAGTTTCATCCATCGCGCCGCCTGGCGCTGGTCGCGCGGCGTGCCCTGGCCGTTCATGTAGAGCCGGGCCAGATTGTACTGTCCGTCGGGATCGCCGAAATAGGAGGCGGCGTAGTGGAACATGTCGAAGGCGCGGTCGGCATTGGGCCTGACATAGCTGCCTTTGATACCGTCGATGAAATAGCCACCGAGCGCCACGAAGGCGCTGCCGACGATACGGCCATCGGCCGTGCCGGGAATCGCGTCGGCATTCTCATCCGCGATCTTCGAGAAATACTCGAAAGCCTTGAGGTCATTGGCCGGAACGCCCTCACCCGCGGCATACATCCGGCCCAGCTTGAACTGGGCGGTGAGATGGCCCTGCGAGGCGGCATATTCGAGCGCACGCACCGCGCCGGCCTGATCGCCGGCGGTCTTGTCGCGCATCCAGGCCTTGAGCGCGTCGCGCGCGCTGGTGAAAGGCGCGAGTGGCAGCGCCGCGCGCGGCGGCGCCGCATTCGGCGCCGGTGCATGTCCGCCATTCAGGGACTGCGGCACGCCCGCGGGATCCGGTGCCCCGGCCTCCGGCTCCGGCAGGGCGATGCCGGGAATCGGCCGCGGCGGAATCGGCGCGGCCCTCCCGGCAACATCCTGTGCCCAGGCGGCCGGTTGGCAGCCCAGGATCAGCAATGTTCCTGCGATGATGGCGTCAGATATCCGCATAGCAATGGGTTTCGGCCGCCCCTCCTGGGTGGGTCACGGCGCCCCCTTTGGCGGACCCGACCGTCTGTGCGTATTTCCACAGCGCGCCCGAATTATAGTCGGTCTTGCGTGGCTTCCAGGCCTTACGTCGCTCCTCAAGTTCGGCATCAGAAAGGCGGACTGCGAGCTTTCCTGTGATGGCATCGAGCTCGATGATGTCGCCATCCTTGAGCAGGCCGATCGGCCCCGCGACAGCGGCTTCCGGCCCGACATGGCCGACGCAGAAGCCGCGCGTCGCGCCCGAGAAGCGTCCGTCTGTGATCAGCGCGACCTTGTCGCCCATGCCCTGGCCATAGAGCGCGGCAGTGGTCGCCAGCATCTCGCGCATGCCCGGGCCGCCCTTCGGACCTTCGTAGCGGATGACCAGCACATCGCCGATCTCGTACTCGCGGTTGGTCACGGCCTTGAACGCGTCCTCCTCGCAATCGAAGCAGCGCGCCGGGCCTGTGAAGACCAGCTTGTCCTCGGTCATGCCGGCGATCTTCACGATCGCGCCTTCGGGAGCGAGATTGCCCTCGAGGCCGACGACGCCGCCGGTCACGGTGATCGGCTTGTTGGCCGGGCGCACCACGTCCTGCTCGTCGTTCCACTTCACCGAGGCGAGGTTCTCGGCAATGGTCCGGCCGGTCACGGTCATGCAGTCGCCATGCAGGTAGCCATGGTCGAGCAGGGTCTTCATCAGCAGCGGGATGCCGCCGACCTCGAACATGTCCTTGGCGACGTATTTTCCGCCCGGCTTCAGATCGGCCACATAGGGTGTCTTCTTGAAGATCTCGGCGACGGTGAAGAGGTCGAAGTCGATGCCGCATTCATGTGCGATCGCCGGCAGGTGCAGGGCCGCATTGGTCGAGCCGCCCGAGGCCGCGACGACCATCGCCGCGTTCTCCAGCGCCTTGCGGGTGACGATGTCGCGCGGGCGGATGTTCCGGGCGATCAGCTCCATCACCATCTCGCCGGCCGTGTAGCAGAAGGTGTCGCGCACGTCGTAGGGCGCCGGCGCGCCGCAGGAATAGGGCAACGCAAGGCCGATCGCCTCGGCGACGGTCGCCATCGTGTTGGCGGTGAACTGCGCGCCGCAGGAGCCCGAGGACGGGCAGGCAGCCTCTTCCAGCTCCTGGAGGTCCTCATCGGACATGGCGCCGACAGAATGCTTGCCGACGGCCTCGAACACGTCCTGGACCGTGACCGGCTTGCCCTTGAACGTGCCGGGCAGGATCGAGCCACCATAGATGAAGATCGAGGGCACGTTGAGGCGCACCATGGCCATCATCATGCCCGGCAGGGACTTGTCGCAGCCGGCAAGGCCGACGAGCGCGTCATAGCAATGGCCGCGCATGGTGAGTTCGACGGAGTCGGCGATGACCTCGCGCGAGGCGAGCGAGGACTTCATGCCCTGGTGCCCCATGGCGATGCCGTCGGTCACGGTGATCGTGCAGAACTCGCGCGGCGTGCCGCTGGCCGAAGCGACGCCCTTCTTCACGGCCTGGGCCTGGCGCATCAGCGAGATGTTGCAGGGGGCGGCTTCGTTCCAGCAGGACGCGACGCCGACGAAGGGCTGCGAAATCTGCTTCGAGGTCATCCCCATCGCATAATAGTAGGAGCGATGCGGAGCCCGCGCCGGCCCGACGCTGACATGCCGGCTGGGGAGCTTCGACTTATCGAAAACGCGCGCGTCCATCGTCTTTTTCCTCGTTCCGCCCTGCACTTAGGGTGCGCGGCAGATGTGCCACGCGCCCGGCGCCGGACGCAACGTTCACGCCCCGACAGGATGAGAGGGGAAACCGTCTCCCCGACCCTGCCAGACACAGTTTAATTCTTCTATATCTCAGAGACTTAGTATGAGGCTTTGCTGGGCGCGCTTTGTGGCAGCATCGCGGCAATTCCGGCAGCGCAGGGCGGTCCCGGCGCAATGCCTGAGAGTGTTGCGAGGATGTCACAAAACCGTCGGTAGCCGCGACGCGGCGCACGCAACTGACGGGCCATGGCACAGCCACGACCGCACCGTCAGCGCATGGGGCCTTAGAGCACCGCGGGCAGGACGAAGAAGCCGCCGATCACCACGACCGCCAGCGCAAGCGCGGTCAGCGGCAGGTGCTTCTCGATGAAAATCCGGATGTCGTCACCATAGAAGCGCAGCGCCAGCGCGATCATGGCGAAGAAGGTAACGCGGGAGACCACCATGCCGATCGTGAACTTCCAGATGTCGAAATGCAGGAAGCCGGACATGATCGTGACGATCTTGAACGGGATCGGCGTCAGGCCCTTGGTGACCAGCACCCAGAACCAGTAGTCCTGCGAGGTCGCGATGAGATGCGCCGCCTTTTCCTGCAGCCCGTAGATGCCGATCAGCCAGGCGCCGACCGACTCGTAGAGGAAGGCACCGATCGCATAGCCGAGATAGCCGCCCATCACGGCGCCGAGCGAGCAGATGCCGGCATAGAACCAGGCCCGGTCCGGCCGCGCGATGCACATCGGCAGCAGCAGCGGGATCGGCGGCAGCGGGCTGACCGAGCTTTCGACGAAAGTCAGCGCGAAGAGCAGCCAGGGAGCACCCGGGTGGGATGCGTAAGATACGCACCAGTCATAGGCTCGCTTGAGCATGCGTCCGAACTACCGTGTCCTGCTGCGGGTCTGATGGCGCATGGCGGGCTTGCGCTGAGCGCATCTAATCGCGTTTCCGTGAATATACCAGAGGTCGCGGACATCAAGGTCAATTTGGAGGTGTTTTCATGACCGGCTGTTGGCAATAAGTCGCAACCGCCGGGGACAGGCGCGGCACAGGGCCGCGCCTCGGGCCTCAAGCCGGCTCCAGGCGAGCCAGGGCTTCGGCGATCTTGAGCTTGCGCGCCTCGGCCTGCGCCTTGCGCTCACGGTTCTCCTCGACGACCTCTTCCGGCGCGCGCGCGACGAAGTCGGGATTGCCGAGCTTGCGGTCGACGGCAAGGATGTCCTGGTCGAGCTTGGTCAGCTCCTTGCCGAGCCGCCCCCGCTCGGCGTCGAGATCGATGATGCCGGCTAGCGGCAGGGCAGCAACTTCGCCGCGCACGATGATCTGCGCCGATTGAGCCGGTGAAACCGCCTCGAAAGCGATGGTGGAGACGCGCGCCAGCCGCTCGATCATCGGCGCCCAGGCCTCGACCGCAGCCTTCGTGGCGTCACTGGCATTGACCAGCACCAACGGCACCTGCGTGCCGGCCGGGACATTGGTCTCGGAACGAACCGAGCGGATATCCGAGATCAGGTCGACGACGAAGCCGATCTCGGCCTCGGCCTTCTCGTCCTTCAGGCCGGCGAGCTCCGGCCAGCGGGTCAGGCAGACCAGCGCGGCATCGCCCTTGGCGAGCTGGCGCGGCGCCCCCTCGCCCGCCTTCACCGCCCAGAGCTCCTCGGTCATGAAGGGCATGAACGGGTGCAGCAGCTGGGATATCAGGTCGATGACATGGGCCACGGTCGCCTGCGTCTCGGCCTTCTCCTCGGCGGCGACGTTCTCACCCTGAAGCACTGGCTTCGACAGCTCGAGATACCAGTCACAGAACTGACCCCAGACGAAGCGATAGGCGCTGCCGGCCGCTTCGTTGAACTTGAACGAGACGATGCCCTCGGCGATCTCCTCGCTGGCGCGCGCCGCCTCGCTCAGGATCCAGCGGTTGAGCGGCTGTTTCACGCCGGCCGGATCGAAGCCCTCGGCGCGGGCGCAGCCATTCATCTCGGCGAAGCGGGCGGCGTTCCAGATCTTGGTCGCGAAATTGCGGTAGCCCTCGACCCGCGAGGTCGCGAGCTTGATGTCGCGCCCCTGCGCCGCCATGGCCGAGAGGGTGAAACGCAGGGCGTCGGCGCCGTATTTGTCGACGAGGACTAGCGGATCGATGACGTTGCCCTTCGACTTCGACATCTTCGCGCCCTTCTCGTCGCGAACGATGGCGTGGATATAGACGTCGCGGAACGGCACCTCGTCCATGAAGTTGAGGCCCATCATCATCATCCGGGCGACCCAGAAGAAGATGATGTCGAAGGCGGTGACCAGCGCCGCCGTTGGGTAGTAGCGCTTCAGCTCCGGTGTCTCCTCCGGCCAGCCCAACGTCGAGAACGGCCAGAGCGCCGAGGAGAACCAGGTGTCGAGCACATCCGCGTCGCGGGTGAGCGCGACCGGGCCGCCATAATGGCCGACGGCAAGGGCCTGCGCGGCGGCCTCGGACTCGGCGACGAAGCACTCGCCGTCCGGCCCGTACCAGGCCGGGATCTGGTGGCCCCACCAGAGCTGGCGCGAGACGCACCAGGGCTCGATATTCTCGAGCCAGTCATTATAGGTCTTGGTCCAGCTCTCGGGCGTGATCCTGGTGCGGCCGTCCTTGACCGCCTTCAGCGCGCGCTGCGCCAGCGGCTTGACGTCGACATACCATTGGTCGGTAAGCCAGGGCTCGATCGCGACATCGGAGCGGTCGCCATGCGGCACCGTATGCGCATGCGGCTCGATCTTGGCGAGCAGGCCGCGCTCGGACATCAGCGAAACGATGGCGCGCCGCGCGGCGAAGCGGTCGAAGCCGTCGAGTTTCAGCACCTCGGCCTCGGGCTTTGCCCCGGCGAGGAAATCGGCATTGCCGTCGAGTATCAGCTTCGCTTCGGCGTTGAAAATATTGACGCTGGCGAGCCTGTGGCGCTTGCCAACCTCGAAATCGTTGAAGTCATGCGCCGGCGTGATCTTGACCGCGCCGGTGCCCTTCTCGGGATCGGCATAGTCGTCACCGAAGATCGGGATGACGCGGCCGACCAGCGGCAGCACGGCGTTCTTGCCGATCAGGTGGCCGATCTTTTCATTCTCGGGGTGCACCGCGACGCCGGTATCGCCCAGCATCGTCTCCGGCCGCGTCGTCGCGACGGTGATGAAGGTCGACGGGTCATCCGCATCGTAGGTCACGCCATCGAGCGGGTAGTTGAAATAATAGAGATGTCCGCTCGGATCGCGGTTCAGCGCCTTGTCGAGCTTGGCCGCGTCAAAGGCCTCCTCCCCGCCCCGCTCCCATTTGAACGAGCCGGTCTTCTCGACCTGGATGACCTCGAGGTCTGAGATCGCGGTCTGGAACTTCGGGTCCCAGTTCACCAGCCGCTTGGCGCGGTAGATCAGCCCCTGCTTGTGCAAGGAGACGAAGACCTTGAGGACAGCGGCGGAGAGGCCCTCGTCCATGGTGAAGCGCTCGCGCGACCAGTCGCAGGACGCCCCCAGGCGCTTGAGCTGGTTGACGATCGTGCCGCCGGATTCGGCCTTCCAGCGCCAGACCTCCTCGAGGAAGGCCTCGCGCCCCATCGTGCGGCGATCGGTCTTGTTCTCGGCGGCGAGCTTGCGCTCGACCACCATTTGCGTCGCGATGCCGGCATGGTCGGTGCCCGGCTGCCAGAGCACGTCCTTGCCGCGCATGCGCTCGAAACGGCAGAGCACGTCCTGCAAGGTATTGTTGAGCGCGTGGCCCATATGCAGCGAGCCGGTCACGTTCGGCGGCGGGATGACGATGCAATAGCTCTCGGCGCCCGGCTCGGCGCCGCGCCCGGCCTTGAAGGCGTCGGCCTCTTCCCAGGCCTTGCTGATGCGGGCCTCGACGGAGGCCGGCTCGAATGTCTTGTCCATCATCGCTTCGCTCGAACGCAAAACGGCCGGGAAGTCCCGGCCGGAAATTGGAAGGCCCAAAGGGTTCGCTTTAAGAGCCCATGCGAAGGGCCCGCGTCAACGCTTTCGCGTCAAGCCGCATTTGATTCAAGGAACCATAGCGACTTGTCGAGGGCACGCGAATAGCCGGTGAAGATGTCGGCCGTGTCGGCATCGCCGGCCTCGGCCGCGGTATCGATCGCGGCTCGCACGCTCTTGGCCGCCTCGGCATAGCGCTCGATCAGCTCGGCGAGATGGTCCTTCACCGCGACGATATCGGTCGGATAGGCCTTGAGCTTGGTCGCGGCGGCAACCGTCTGGGTGGTGCCGAGCGCGATGCCGCCGAGCTGTGCCACGCGCTCGGCCACCGTGTCGACATGGCCGTCGAGCTCGCTGCGGAAGCCATCGAGCATCTCATGGATCGCGATGAAGCCTGGGCCCTTCAGATTCCAATGCGCCTGCTTGGTGACGAGCGCGAGGTCGATGCCATCGGCGAGCCGGGCATTGAGCAGCTCGATCATCGCGGTCTTGGTGTTGGACTTGAGGTCGATCCGGGAAACGGGCTTCTTCGACATGGCATGATCCTCAACCTGCTTGCGGCGGCCGTGCGCCGTCACGCAGATATAGCGGGATCGTCTGCCTTTCCCAATGCGCTCATCGCAGGGCGGCCGCCGCGCTTCGGCTTGTAGCGGGCTTGCAATGCGGCCTAGCTGCGACCGCCGCGCGCGACGCGTTCGATCTCGGCGCGCACCAGCCGCTCGACCATGGTCGGCAGATTGTCGTCGAGCCAGGTCTTGAGCATTGGCTTCAACATGTCCTTGACCAGGTCCTCGAGCGTGCGCGCGTTGTTGCTCAGGACGGTGTGGGCCAGGGCGCCGAAGGCATTGTGCACGGCCGCGCCGGTCTGGTCCGAGATCAGCGCCGCCATGTCGAGCTGTGGCGCCGGGCTCGGCTGGAACGGGGGCACGAAGGCCTGCACAAGCGGTTCGGGCGGCAGTTCCGGCTCGGGCTCGGGTTCAGGCTCCGGCTCGGGCTCGGGCTCGGGGACGAGCGGCTCGGGCGCGTCGAGGAATTCGACATCGTTCACCTCCGCCTCGGGCGGCGGCACGAGGCTCGCCTCGGCGCCGAGGTCAAGCACGTCGTCATCGATCTCGGCGGCGGCGGGCTCAGGCGGCGCAACCGGAGCAGGTTCCGGCTCCGGTACGGGCTCCGGTGCAGCGGCGGGCTTCTCGTCGTCCGCGATGATCCGACGGATGGAGGCGAGGATTTCCTCCATCGACGGTTCGTTGGGCTTCGCTTGCGCGCTCATGCTGGGTCCGGACCACTCGACACCGGGCGCGTCACGAGAATCAACGCAGCCCCAAAGTTGAGTATTTCACCGAAAGTGCAGCAGGCAAGGCGGCGGAACCGCATCCCACAGGAGAAATCCGGGCTGTTGCCGGAATGTCTCCCAAGGTCTGGTCAGAACCGAGCCGTGCCGAGCCGGAAGCGCCCGGCCGAGGGCGGTCAGGCCGCGCTTAGCGGCCGTCCGGCGTCTGCGTGCCCCACCACAGGCCCTTGACCTGATCATAGTGCCGGCGGGCGTCATAGACTTCGGTCTTGAGCTTCAGCGTCGTGGCGGAGAGCTTGCCGATCGCCGACAGCACCGAGTAGGACGCGACGACACGGTCGCGCTGCGCGGTGACCAGGATCGAACGCGCGCTGACCAGTTCCTGCTGGGCGTTGAGCACGTCGAGCGTGGTGCGCTGGCCGACCTTGGCCTCCTCGCGCACGCCGGCCAGCGCGGTCTCGGCCGCCTGGACCTGGGCCTGCGCGGCGATGATCTGCGCCTTGGCGGCATCGAGCCCGCCCCAGGCCGAGACGACGGCTGCGCGCACGCTGTCGCGCTGGGTATCGACGTCGATCCGGCGCTGGCCGGCGGTTTCCTTGGCCTGGCGGGTGCGGGAATAGACCTGGCCGCCCTCGTAGATCGGGATGGTCAGCCGCCCGACGATGGTGGCATCGTTGATCTTGTCGCCGCCCAGCTGAGTGTCGTAGCGCCGCGAGACGCTGCCGATGACATCGAGCGAGGGATAGAGATCCGACTGGGCGACCTTGACCTGCAGCTCGGCGACATCGACTCCGTGCAGCGCCGCGATGATCGCCGGATGCTGGGTCAGCGCGCCCTTGAGCGCGACCTCCAGGTTTCTCGGCAGCAGGTTCTCGACCGGCCGGCCGGGCGCCAGTGACTTCGGCTCGGTACCGACATTCTGGCGGTAGCGCGCGATGCTGGTCTTCAGGTTGGACTCGGCCAGGATCGCCTGCGATTGCGCCGCGGACAGGCGCGCCTCGGCCTGCGCGACGTCGGTGCGGGTGACTTCACCGACTTGAAATCGATCGCGCGTCTGGCGCAGCTGTTCTTCCAGCACCTCGACGTTGTTGCGGTTGAGGTTGAGGATCGCCGTGTCGCGCAACACGTTCATATAGGAGGTCGCGGCATCGAGCAGCACGTTCTGCTCGGTGTTCTGCAAGGTCGCACGGGCGCCGAGCACTTGCGATTCCGCCGCGCTGACGCTGCTGGTGGTGCCGCCGCCATTGAACAGGTTCTGGGTGACTTCGAGCCCGACGCCACGCGGCGCCGTGCGTAGGGTCGAGCGCCTGCTGACGCCGCCGGTGATGGGCGTATGCGTATTCTGGATCTCGGCGCCGATATCGGCGGAGGCGGTGATCGTCGGCCGGTAGCCGGCAAGTGCCTGCGGCACGTTCTCGTTGGTGACGCGCACCTGGGCGCGCTGGGAGTTCAGGGTCGGATTGCCGTTATAGGCGCGGGCGAGCGCCGCATCCATGGTCTGCGCGGAGGCCGGCGCCAGCTGGGCCGCCCCGAGAAGTGAGGCCAGCACCGCCGCAAGGCTGTAGCCGAACCGTTTCCGCTTTACTTCGTTTTCAATCACGTGGACGCCTCTTGCGGACTGGAGTCGCGCCCAGGCATCGCCCCAGCCTCGGCATAATTCAAACAAATCATAGCGATCGCCAAGCCCTACGCCAACGCCGCGATGGCTCCGCGAGTGTTTCCGTGCCGCAGTGCCGCAAAAATGCGACACTTCGTTAGAACACAAAGCCGGGTTTCCGGCGGAACTCTTCGAGAATCGGCGCTGCCGCATCGAAGACCGGCCGGCCGGTCATGATCTGGCCTGTCTTCTGGTAGAGCTTCACCCGCGCGGACCGGCCGATTCCCTCGATCGCGATCAGCCTGCCACCATCGCGGACGAGGCCGAACAGGCTCTCCGGTGCCGATTCGCAGGATCCGCTGGCCAGAACCGCATCGAAATCCGCGTCCGCCGGCTGCGCGGCGCTGAGCGTGACGCCCTCGGTCCCGGCCTGCCCGATCGCCTTCTGCGCCAGGGCGAAAGCCGCGGCATCCGGCTCCCACAGCGTCGCCTTCGTGCCCATCTCGGCCATCAGCGCCGCGCCGAATCCGCTGCCGCCGCCAAATTCGAGCACCTTCTCGCCGGGCTCGAGATCGAGCACCTGGATCATCCGCGCGATCACCATCGGCGCCATCAGCGCGCGGCTGGTGCCCGGCAGCGGCACCGGCTGGTCGAGATAGGCGAGATGGGAGAGCTCGGCCGGCACGAAGGCCTCGCGCGGCACCCGGTCGGCGGCGGCGAGCACCGCGCGGTCCGTCACGTCGTAAGTGCGTAGCTGGCAATCGACCATCACGCGGCGCAGCTCTGAAAAGCCGTCCATGTTCGCAATCTCCGTCAGCGCAGCACGATATAGCCGCTCGCCTCAGCTTTTGTTCGAGCCCGCCGAAAAAGGCAAGATGGCGGCCGCTGACTCAAGCGCCCTACCCCTTTGCCGCCAAGGCGTCATCGGCGCCTCCAGCAGCCCGGCGAAAGCTCAACCGAAAAAGATTAGAATAAGTATAAACTACGGATACCAAACACCTTTCCGACCCAGGCAACACATTTCCGCCGCGTTGACCACCCACAGCCGTTGGACTACCGAAAGGCCATCCGGTTCGGCACCGCCTGATCTGTTCAAGCGGGAACTGGGGACGTACTGCCATGCTCGTTCCGTTCCTCATCATGCTGCGCGAAGGTATCGAGGCCGCGCTGATCGTAGGAATCGTGGCGAGCTACCTCACCCGCACCGGCCGAGCCGAATGGCTGCCCGCACTCTGGATCGGCGTCCTGCTCGCTTGCGGCGTGAGCCTCGCTGTCGGTGCCGGGCTCGACATCATCAGCGGCGAGTTGCCACAGCGGGCCCAGGAATTGTTCGAAGCCTGCGTCGGGCTGGTCGCAGTCGTGCTTCTCACCTCGATGGTGTTCTGGATGCGCAAGGCCGCGCGCAGCATCAAGGGCGAGTTGCATGCCGGCATCGATGCGGCGCTGTCCGGCGAGCGGCAGGGCCTGGCCCTGGTCGGCCTCGCCTTCCTGGCGGTGGTGCGCGAGGGGCTCGAATCCGTCTTCTTCCTGCTTGCTATCCTGCAGCAAAGCAACGGTTGGGAGGCGCCGGTCGGCGCGGCGCTCGGCCTCGCCACGGCGATTGTGGTCGGTTTCGCCATCCACGCCATGGGGATGCGGCTCAACCTGCGCGCCTTCTTCCGCTGGACCGGGATCTTCATCCTCTTCGTCGCGGCCGGGCTGCTCGCCAATGCGGTGCGCGCGCTGCACGAGGCCGGATTGTGGAACAGCCTGCAGCAGACCGCCTACGACATCGGCGCGATCCTCCCGGTCGACGGCCCGCTCGGCTCTGTCCTCTCCGGCCTCCTCGGCTATCAGGAACGCGCGGCATTCGGCGAGGTACTCGCCTATCTCGCCTTCCTTGTCCCCGCCCTCGCCTTCTTTCTCGCCAGCGATCGCGCTGAAGCGAAGCCGATCGGAGCGCGGCCTTGACCGCCGCGGCGCCCGCAGCGAAGCGCTCGCTTGGCCTGCGTATCGCCATGGCCGGCACAGCGCTGCTCCTGTGCGGCGGGGTCATCGCTTTTTTCTATGCCGCGCAGCGCGGCGCCAGACCGACAGCCGCCAAAGGCGCCGGGCCGGATATCGCCATCGCCATCACCGAGCGCAGCTGCGAGCCGGCTCAGCTCACTGTCCCGGCCGGCAAGCATTCCTTCCTCGTCACGAATCGCAGCCAGCGCGTGCTGGAATGGGAAATCCTCGACGGGGTCATCGTGGTCGAGGAGCGCGAGAACATCGTGCCCGGCCAGTCGCGCCGGCTGACGGCACAGCTTCATCCCGGCGAATACGCCATCACCTGTGGCCTGCTCAGCGCCCCGCGCGGCAGGCTCATCGTCACCGCCTCGCCGCAGGCCGCGGCGCCAAGGCTTGCGCTGATGGATTTCGTCGGACCGGTGGCCGAATACCGGGTCTATTTGCTCCAGCAGGCCGATACGCTCGCCGCAGCGCTCGCGCAGATCAAGGATGAGACTGAGGCTGGCAAGCTCGATGCTGTCGCGCAGGCCGCAGCCGATGCCGACGCCACCTTCCGGAATCTGCGCCCCGCCTTGACCGAGGCTGAACTCAAAGCCGGGCCGCTCGCCGATCTTCAGCAGGCGCTTGCTCTGGCCCACGGCGCGCGCGCCGGAGCAGATATCGCCGCGCTCACCGGCTCGATCGAGGCGTTGCAGGGCAACGCCAAGATGCTCGCCGATACGCTAGCCACCCGCACCGTCCTGCCCGAGGCCATGCTCGGCGGGGCCCTGGAGGCCGCGAACGCACTCCCGCAACCCGTTGACGGCGCGAAAGCCGGGACGGCCGGCATCCGCAAGATCGTCGATCTGCTGCACCCGCTCATGGCCAGGCTGGACACCGCCCTCGCCGCGAAGACGCTGGCCGATCTCGGTGCCATCGAGCGCGGACAGGCCGATGCCAGCGGCGCAACCGCCCTGGCCGGCGACCTCACCGCCATGCGCGCACGACTGACGCTCGATACGACCGGAAAGACGCCATGAGCGAGCCTACCGACCGTTTCCGCCCGTCACGCCGCGCCCTGCTTTCGGCCGGCGCGGTCGCGCTCGGCGCCTGCCCGTTCACGGGCACCGTGGCCGCACCGATCCAGAACCCCGCCGCAGCACCCGAGAGCGACGACACCGCCCAGCGCCAGCCCTTCTACGGCAAGAATCAGCCGGGCATCGTCACGCCGCGCCCGGCGACCGGCCTCGTTGCCGCCTTCGACGTCGTCGCCACGTCACTGGACGACCTCGGGCGGCTCTTCCGCCTGCTGACCGAGCGCGCGGCCTTCCTGATGGAGGGCGGCGAGGCGCCGACGGCCGATCCCGCCTATCCGCCGCCCGATAGCGGCATCCTCGGCCCGGTCATCGCGCCCGACAACCTGACCGTCACCATCGCCCTCGGCGCCTCGCTGTTCGACGAGCGCTTCGGCCTCGCGCCGCTGAAGCCGGTTCATCTGCAGCGCATGCGGCGCTTCCCGAATGACGCGCTCGACGGCGCGCTCTG
Source organism: Allobosea sp. BK604 (assembly GCF_004341515.1). GTDB lineage: Bacteria > Pseudomonadota > Alphaproteobacteria > Rhizobiales > Beijerinckiaceae > Allobosea. The sequence continues at coordinate 240,181 of NZ_SLZF01000011.1, read as the reverse complement.
TCATGGCGACCTTTTGCTGCAATTCAGCTCGAACACCGCCGACACCAATATCCACGCGCTGCGCGACATCGTGAAGAACACGCCCGATCTGCTGCTCCTGCGTTGGAAACAGGAGGGCAGCGTGCCGGTGCGCCCGGCCAGGCCCGGCGTGCCGCCCGAAAGCGCCCGCAACCTCCTGGGCTTCCGCGACGGCACCGCCAACCCGGACGCCGCCGAAGCCGGGCTGATGGACGCGCTCGTCTGGGTGCAGGCCGATGCCGGCGAGCCGGCCTGGGCGGAAGGCGGCAGCTACCAGGTCGTCCGGATCATCCGGAATTTCGTCGAGCGCTGGGACCGCACGCCGCTTGTCGAGCAGGAAGAGATCATGGGCCGCGAGAAGGCGAGCGGCGCTCCGCTCGGCATGACCCGTGAATATGACGTGCCGGATTATGCCTCCGACCCGGAGGGCAAGCGCACCAGGCTCGATGCCCATATCCGACTTGCCAATCCGCGCCGGCCGGGGACCGAGAACAGCCGCATCCTGCGCCGGCCATTCAACTATTCGAACGGCGTCACCAAGGCCGGCCAGCTCGACATGGGCCTGCTCTTCATCTGCTTCCAGCAGGATCTGGAGCGCGGCTTCATCGCCGTGCAGAAGCGGCTCAATGGCGAGCCGCTGGAGGAATACATCAAGCCGGTTGGCGGCGGCTATTATTTCGCGCTGCCCGGAGTCCCGGCCAAGGGCGATCACTATGCCGGCGCCCTGATCGACGCGGCCCGTGCTCAGCTCGCTTCCGCCAAGAGCTCCAACCCGAATAAGACCTCGAACCCGAACAGGACAGGAGATTAAGATGGCCCAGCGTTTCGCCTGGCTGGCCGGCGCCAGCATGCTCGCCGCCGTGATCGCGAGCCCGGCCCTGGCCGTCTCGCCGCTGGAGCTCGTCACCCCGATCGCGGATTACAAGCTCTATGTCTCGCGCGGCGTCGACACGCTGGTGCGCGATACCAGGGCCTTCACCGATGCGGTCAAGGCCGGCGACCTCGCCAAGGCGCAAGCGCTCTACGCCCCGACCCGCGTCTCCTACGAGATGATCGAGCCGATCGCCGAGCTGTTCAGCGATCTCGACGGCTCGATCGATTCGCGCGCCGACGACCATGAGAAGAAAGAGGAGGATCCGGAATTCACCGGCTTCCACCGCATCGAATACGGGCTCTTCGCCAAGAAGAGCACCGAAGGCCTCACGCCCTTCGCCGACAAGCTGATGAGCGACGTCACCGATCTGCAGGCCCGGATCAAGGGCCTGACCATTCCGCCCGACAAGATGATCGGCGGCGCCGCGGCGCTGATCGAGGAGGTCGCGGCCACCAAGATATCCGGCGAGGAAGACCGCTACAGCCACACCGATCTCTGGGATTTCCAGGCCAATATCGACGGCGCCAGGAAGATCGTCGACCTGCTGCGCCCGCTGACCGAGCGCACCGACAAGGCCTATTCCACCAAGATCGACGCCAATTTCGCGGCAGTCGAGAAGACGCTGGCGAAATACCGCGTCCAGGGCGGCGGCTTCGAGACCTATGACAAGCTGACCGAGGCCGACCGCAAGACGCTCGCCGCCGCGATTACCACCCTGGCCGAGGATCTCGCCAAGCTGCAGGGCCTGCTCGGACTGAGCTGAGCCGGAACGAGCGTCCCCAAAAGACCGACTCGCCGACGGCGGAACAGGCCGGAGCGCGTGCACGTTGGTCCCAACAGGACCAGCGAGGACACGCTCTATGACCGACCGCAGCCTCGAGAGGCCGGCCAATGACGAGACGCCTCGGCGTCCCGGCCGGCCTGGACAGTCGCCGAAACGCCCCGGCCCTTCGCCCGTTTCGGCGCATCCGGCCGGCCCTGCCCGGCCGTTTGAGCAAGGCGGTGCGCCGATCCAGGCCGAGGCTGAACAGGACAGGCATCAGGAACGTAGCCGGCGCTGGCCGACCGACTGAGGGAGGCGAGCGATGAGGGACGGATTCGGACGCAAGCTAACCGACGAGGAAGCCGCCAGGATTACCGGCAAGCCGGCGAAAACTGACGCGACGGGCCATCAGGCCAAGCCCCATGTTCGGCCACACAAGGCCGGGGTGGCCGATCCAGCCGCACCGTCCGATGTCGGCAAGGCCGCGTCCGGCAATGGCCCTGGCCGCGACCGCGAGATCATCGACGAGCCCTGACCGGCGATTGGGGCCTCATCGTCTGGACCGCGCTCGCGGCGAGCGGACGGTGCATGACGAGGAGCCGTTCCCCGCGGCGGGACGGGTGAGGAGCAGCACGGCAAATAGTTTCCCGGCAAAGTTCATTGCGGCCTCCTCAGGGATAGAGGCCGCGGCCGCAGCGCCGGGCACGCCGCAATGCGAAATAGCCGGTGCGAGTATTGAACACCCTGACCGTGCGGTAGAGGCAGTAAATCTCCGATTTGCGGCCGTTGTAACAGGCGCGGCCGGTGTCGAGGTCGATGCCCAGGACTTGCGTGTCGGGCTTGCCGTCGCGGGCGCTGCCGGCAGCGTCTTGAGAACAGTTGCGCGGCCCATCTCTCGCACCGCAGCCGCCGCGTCAGCCCATCCGCAAAGGCAGGCAAGAGAGTCGATTACTGGAAATCGCCGCTACCGAGCGGAAACCGCGGCACAAAAGAGTATAGTTAATCTTTTGATAGCTGAGGCTATAATCAAATCCATAGCCACGAAATCTGCGAACCTGATCGAAATCATACAGATAAACAATAGCCGGTTAAACGATCATTCCGTCAATGTCCTTTGAATTTCATCCTAGCGTCACAATGCGCGCCTTTCTTGAGCCTCGATAGTTGCGGGCCGGGAAGCGCGGGATGGGCGTCTTCTCGGCATTTCCACTGTTGTTCATCGCAGCAGCCACGCGTCGATTAGCCGGACAATGCCCGGCTGGATCGCGTGGCGCATGCGGAATCTTGCCCGTCATAGGCGTACGACATTCGGAGGAAGACCATATGGCACTCGGCGCTGGCTCTATCGCTTTCACTGGCTTCAACGGGGACGGAAATGATGGCTTCGCCTTCATCGCGGTCGACGCCATTCCGGCCGGAACGGTCATCCGCTTCAGCGACAATGAGTGGAACGGTCTTCCGATCGGCGCCGGCGGCGCCTTCAACACCGGCGAAGGCAGCCTGACCTGGACCAATAGCGGCGCCGAGATCCCGGCCGGCACGGTCATCGAGATTCACGATCTGATCAATGCCGCCGCGCGCGGCGTCAATCTCGGCACGATCAACAACAGCACCTCCGACCTCAACGTCTCCGGCGAATCCATCTTCGCCTTCATCGGCACCTCCGAGACGGCGCCGACCAGCTTCCTCGCCGCCGTGACCCGCAATAATGGCGGCTTCAACGGCGCGACCAGCAGCGGCCTGCTCGGCGGCACCGGCCTCGTCGCCGGCCAGACCGCGCTCGTGCTGCCGCGCACCGATGCGGCCGACATCGCCGCCTTCGACCCCGCCGCCGGCGGCTCGTCCTTCGAGACGCGCGAGGCGGCTCTCTCCGCCTTCAACACGACCGACAACTGGGTCGCCCAGAGCGGCACCGGCAACCAGGACAATGACGGCATCGGGCCGGACGCCCCCTTCCTCAGCGATCCGCAATCGCCGCTCGCCGGCGTCACCTTCACGATCGGCGGCGGCAATGGTGGCGAGCCCACCCTCGCCTCGCTCACCGTCGACGATGCCAGCAAGGCCGAAGGCGCTGATTTCCTGTTCACGGTCTCGCTCAACGCGCCGGCCACGGTCGACACGGTGGTGAGCCTCGCGACCACCGGGGTCAACGACCTCACCATTCCGGCCAGCGTGAACATCGCCGCCGGCCAGAGCTCCGCGAGCTTCACCGTCGCGGCCCTCGCCGACGGCCTTTCGGAGCCCGATGAGAACTTCGCCGTCACCGCCACGCTCGGCGGGGCCTCCCGGGAGACCATTGTCACGGTCGAGGGCAACGCCCCGGCGCTGACCCTGATCAGCGAAGTCCAGGGCAGCGGCACCGCCAGCACCAAGGTCGGCCAGACCGTCACGGTCGAGGCGATCGTCGTCGGCGACTTCCAGAACGGCGATGCCGATGGCGGGCGCAATCTCGGCGGCTTCTGGCTGCAGGAAGAGACCACCGATCAGGACGGCAACGTGCTGACCTCGGAAGGCATCTTCGTCTCCTATGCTAGCCTGGGCGTCGACGTGCAGATCGGCGACCGCGTCCGCGTCACCGGCACGGTGGCCGAGGCTTTCGGCAATACCGAGCTGAACGCCACGAATGTCACGCTCGTCCAGGCCGATGCGGTCGCCGACGTCAACACGATGGCTGTCGATATCGACCTGCCGAGCGTCGGCGTGCAGGGCTCGAACGGCACCTATACCGCCAATCTCGAAGCCTATGAGGGCATGCTGGTCCGCTTCACCGAAACACTGACCGTCACCGAGCAGTTCAATCTCGACCAGTTCGGCGAGATGCGTCTGACCCAGGGCGGCCGGCCGGAATCCTACACGGTCGGCCACGATGCCAGCGTCGCCGGCTATGACGCGCATATCCGCGACATCGCCTCGCGCTCGGTCATCTTCGACGATGGCCGCAGCACCTCGAACCCGAATCTCGACAACACCGTCGTCGACGGCGACTACAATTCCACCACCGCGCCGCGCATGGGCGACACGATCACCGGCCTGACCGGCGTGCTCGATTTCGACTTCAACCAGTACCGCGTGCACGCGGTCGAGAACGGCGTCGGCATCAACGATTTCGTCTCGGAGAACCCGCGCCCGACGAGCCCGCCGGATGTCGGCGGCACCTTGAAGCTCGCCAGCTTCAACGTGCTCAACTACTTCACCACGCTCGATAACGGCCAGAACACCGCGATCGGTCTGGAGCCGCGCGGCGCCGAGACCGCGGCCGAGTTCCAGCGCCAGACGGCGAAGCTGGTCAACACCATCCTCGAACTCGACGCCGACGTGCTCGGCCTGCTCGAGATCGAGAACAACTTCATGGAAGGCCATTCCGGCAACGCGATCGAATATCTCGTCGAGCAGCTCAACGCCGTTTCGGGCTTCTTCAAATATGACTGGGTCCGTCCGGGCGGCGATTTCCTCGGCGGCGACGCGATCGCGGTCGGCTTCATCTATGACGTGACCTCGGTGCGCGTCTCCTTCGACAGCCAGGTCGCGGTCCTCGACGACAGCGACCTCTCGGCGGATTTCCTGGCCCAGAGCACGCTCGGCCGCGTCTTCAACGGCGAGAACACCAGCCGCGCCGCGCTGGCCGTGACCTTCGAGGAGCTCGCCAGCGGTGGCGAGTTCACCGCCGCGGTCAACCATTTCAAGTCGAAGAGCGGCTCGGGCACCGGCATCGACGCCGATATCAAGGACGGCAATGGCGGCTGGAACCACCAGCGCGAGCTCGCCGCCGAGGCGCTGGCGGAATGGCTCAAGACCAACCCGACCGGCCATGCCGACCCGGACAAGATCATCCTCGGCGATCTCAACGCCTATGACAGCGAGGATCCGATCGATATCCTCAAGGATGCCGGCTACACCGACCAGGGCGCCGGCGGCTACAGCTATGTCTTCGATGGCCAGACCGGCTCGCTCGACCACATCCTGACCAATGAGAGCGCCTCGGCTCAGGTCACCGGCGTCGCCGACTGGCACGTCAATGCCGACGAGGCCGACGCGCTCGACTACCAGCTCAACTTCAACGGTGACCTCGCCACCAACGAGCGCGACCCCTCGATCTTCGACGAGGATGTCATCGCCCGCGTCTCCGACCATGATCCGATCGTGATCGGCCTCGACCTGGAAGAAGAGCCGGTCTTCACGCTGCAGCTCCTGCATCTCTCCGACGGCGAGGCGGGCCTGCTCGCCGGCCAGACCGCCAAGAACCTGGCCGCCCTGGTCGACGCCTTCGACGACGACTTCGCCAACACGCTGATCCTCTCGGGCGGCGACAATTTCCTGCCTGGCCCGTTCATCGCCGCCGGCACCGACCCGTCGGTGCGTGAAGCGATCAATGCCGCGACCGGCTCGACCATCGCAGCCGGCGTCAACCAGCCGGTCGCCGCCGCCGATATCGCGATCATGAACGCGCTCGGCGTCGAGGCCTCGACCATCGGCAACCACGACTTCGACCTCGGCTCGAAGGTGCTGCGCGATGCCATCACCGCCGGCTCGGTCGCCGGCTGGTCGGGCGCCAACTTCGCCTATCTCTCGTCCAATCTCGACTTCTCGGCCGATGCCGACATGAACCCGCGCTTCGTCGCCTCGGGCACAGAGGATCTGGCGACATTGAAGGGCCGCGTCGCTCCCTCCGCCATCATCAACAAGGGCGGCGAGAAGATCGGCCTCGTCGGCGCGACGACGCAGCTGCTCGAGCGCATCTCCTCGCCGACCGGCACCGAAGTGAAGGGCTTCCCGGGCGACGGCAACGAGGTTGACGACATGGACCTGCTCGCCCAGCAGCTCCAGCCCGTCATCAACGCGCTGATCGCCCAGGGCGTGAACAAGATCATCCTGCAGTCGCACCTGCAGCAGATCCAGAACGAGCAGTTGCTCGCGACCAAGCTCGTCGGCGTCGACATCATCCTGGCCGGCGGCTCGAACACCCGTCTCGGCGATGCCGATGACGACGCGGCCTCCTTCCCGGGCCACGACGCCTCCTTCGAGGGCGAGTACCCGATCGTCACGGCCGGCGCCGACGGCAAGACCACGCTGATCGTCAACACCGACGGCGAATACACCTATCTCGGCCGCCTCAAGGTCGATTTCGACGCCAATGGCGAGATCATCACCGACCATCTCGCCGATGACGTCGCGATCAACGGCGCCTATGCCTCGACCGACGAGAATGTCGCCGAGGCCTGGGGCACGACCGTCGACAATCTCGACGAGACCGCCTTCGCCGACGGCACCAAGGGCGACAAGGTCCGCGACGTCACCGACGCCGTGCAGAACGTCATCAACGTCAAGGACGGCACGATCTTCGGCTTCACCGAGGTCTATCTCGAAGGTGAGCGCGCGATCATCCGCAACGAGGAGACCAATCTCGGCAGCCTCTCGGCCGATGCCAATGCCGAGGCCCTGCGCGACGCGATGGGTGAGGCCAGCCCGACCTTCGTCGTCTCCGTGAAGAATGGCGGCGGCGTCCGGGCCCCGATCGGCACCGTCTCCCATCCCGATCCGGTCACCGGCGAGGTCGACAAGCTGCCGCCGCCGGCCAATCCGGACGTGAACAAGCCGGAGGGCGGCGTCTCGCAGCTCGATATCGAGAACTCGCTGCGCTTCGACAACAAGCTGATGGCCTTCGACACGACGGCCGCGGGAATCAAAGCGATCCTGGAGCATGGCGTCGGCCTGCTCGGCAATCAGGGCCGCTTCCCGCAGATCGGCGGCATCGCCTTCTCCTATGACCCGGACCTGCCGGCCGGCAGCCGTGTCTCCGACATCGCGCTCACCGACGATCAGGGCCGCACCGTCGCGCTCTACGACAATGGTGTGCTGGTGCCGGGCGCGCCGAGCGCGATCACGGTGGTGACGCTGAGCTTCCTCGCCAATGGCGGCGACAGCTATCCGATGAAGGCGAACGGCTCGAACTTCCGCTATCTGCTCTCGGATGGCGGCATGTCCGGCCCGGTCGACGAGGCGCTCGACTTCACCGCCGCCGCCGTCGTCGCGGCGAACACGCCGGCGGGCTCGACCCTGCTCGGCGAGCAGCAGGCCTTCGCCGAGTACATGCAGGAATTCCACGGCACCCAGGAGACGGCCTACGACGTCGCCGACACGACGGCGCAGCTCGACGAGCGCATCCAGAATCTCAACCTCCGCGACGACACGGTGCTGGACGGCGCCGGGCAGATCGTCGGCACGCCCGGCGACGATATCCTCACCGGCACGGCCGGCGCGGACGAGATCATGGCCGGCCTCGGCGACGATGCGGTCTCGGCCGGCGCCGGCGACGATGTCGTCGACGGCGGCGAAGGCGACGACGTGCTTGCCGGCGATGACGGCGACGACGTGCTGAAGGGCGGCGCCGGTGACGACGCGCTGATCGGCGGTGCGGGCAGCGACCTCCTTGTCGGCGGCGAAGGCGATGACGATCTCGTCGGCGGCGACGGCATCGACACCGCCGATTACTCGGCTGACACGGCCGGCATCATCGTCGATCTCGCGGCCGGTGAGGCCGAGGGCGACGCCACCGGCGTGGATGCGCTCGCCTCGATCGAGAACGTCATCGGTGGCTCCGGCAACGACGTCATCAGCGGCGACGATCTCGCCAACAGGCTCGATGGCGGCGCCGGCAACGACACGCTGAACGGCGGTGCGGGTGGCGACCTCATCCTCGCCGGCGCGGGCAACGACACGATCGACGGCGGCGCCGGTTTCGACACGCTCGATCTCTCGGCGGCGACGGGGCCGATCTCGGTCGACATCACCCGCGGCATGGTTTCCGGCGCCGGCATCGGCACCGACAGCTTCAGCAATATCGAGAAGCTGCTCTTCGGTGCGGGTAACGACGTGGTCACCGGCGGCAATGGCAACGAGGCCTTCGACGGCGGTGCCGGCAACGACACGCTGAGGGGCGGCGCCGGCGACGACGCGCTTTCGGGTGGCGACGGCGACGATCTGCTCGACGGCGGCTCGGGCGACGACAGCGTCAATGGCGGCAATGGCATCGATACGATCAAGGCCGGCTCCGGCAATGACGCGATCGACGCCGGCGAAGGCAATGACGTGATCGACGCCGGCTCGGGCAATGACACCATCCTCGTCGGTGCCGGCAACGATGTGGTCGATGCCGGCTCGGGCGACGATCGGATCGTGGGTGGTGCGGGCGATGACGCGCTGACCGGCGGCTCGGGCCACGACGCCTTCGTCTTCGCGGCCGGCTTCGGCAAGGATACGATCGCCGACTTCAAGACGACGGGCTCGAGCTCGGACATCATGGAATTCGCCAGCGATATCTTCGTCGACTTCGCCGATGCGATGGACGCTGCCGACCAGGTCGGCGCCGACACTGTTTTCACCATCGATGCCGATACGAGCCTGACCCTGAAGGGTGTTCAGCTCGCCAGCCTCGCCCAGGACGATTTCCGCTTCGTCTGAGTGGAGAGATCGCCATCTCAGCTAACGAAGGGCGCCGAATGGCGCCCTTCTTCTTTTCGTCGCCGGAACAATGAAGTCCCTACGGCCGCCCGCGAGAAGGCCGCCAGCCCGGCAGCAATCCTGTTGGAACCCTCTGCGCTAGCGGGCGGCGGAGGCTACCGCCTCAGCCCCAGACCCAATGGCAGCGCCGCACACGACGCCCCCAGCGATCATGGTGGACGCGGCAGACATAGCGCCGGCGAGCATGACGGCGATGGTGGCGATGCCGGCTATGGCGGTGATGCCAATGTGTCGGGCGGCGGTGGTACTGGGCATACTCGGCTGGAAGCTCGTCGAGGGCGCCGGCATTCTCCATCGCCGCAGCGTCGGAGACAGTGCACGCTTCTGCTGTTCCGGGAGCGGCGGAGGCCTCCGACACTGCCAGGGCACCGACACCGCCTGCGGCGATCGCCAGCAGCCCCGTCACGAATGATCGACGATCCATCTTGATCTCCTCATCCACCCGCCAAGTATGAACTCTACCGCCCCAAATAGGTTCGGAGAATGGCGCAGCGCGGCGAGGTGGTGGACCTCACGCCGTCAGAGCAGATCGGCCCTGAGATCGCGCACCCCGCGGCCCAGGCGCTGGCGCAGCAGCGTCCGCAGCGTCGCGCCGTCGACATAGCCGACCTCGGCCGCGATCGCATCGAGGGCAAGGCCGCTGCCGTGAAGCAGCGATTGGGCGCGCTCGACCCGCAGATCCTGGAAATAGGCAAGCGGTGACTTGCCGAGTACGGATTGGCAGCGGCGCTGCAGCGAGCGCGGGTTGGTCGCCAGCGCCTTCGCGGCCTCCTGAAGCGAGAACCCAGCCTGGAGGTTTTCGCGCGCCCAGCGCTCGAATCTCAGGATGAGCGGATCGGCCTGCGCCAGGTGATTGGGGATGATGTAGGGCGCCTGCGATGAGCGGATATCGGCGAGCAGATAGCGCGAGACGACGGTCGCCAGCTCCGGGCTGGCCCGCCGGATGAGCCAGAGCGCCAGGTCGAGATGGCCCAGCGCCGCACCGGCCGTCACGCCGATATCGGTCGGCACGAGCATGCGCGACTCGTCGAGCTGCACCTTCGGGTAGCGCTGCCGAAACAGCGGCGAGAGCCACCAGGTGGTGGTGGCCTCGCGATGATCGAGCAGGCCGGATTCGGCGACAATGAACGTCCCGAGGCAGGATGTCGCGATCTGCGCGCCCTCGTCGTGCCAGGCCCGCAGCTGCCCGGTCGCCTGCCTCACATCCGGTCGCTCGAGCGCGGCGGCCAGGAGCTCCGGCGTGGACGCGGAAACGGCGGGAACGACCACCCAATCCGGCTTCAGCCCGGGCGTGATCGGTTGGACGGGGACGATCAGGCCTCCGCTGGAGCGGACCTTTTTGCGCAAGCCCACGATCGACAACTCGAATGGCGGCCTGTGCCCCTGCCGAAGCGCGAGATTATTCGCGATCCTGAACCCATCGAGCACCGCCGTCAGTCCGAGGTCGAACGCTCCTTCCAGGACGAGTACAGTCAGGCGCATGGCGTGAATGACCTCAACGTTGTCGTTTGCGACAATACTCCCAGCGCAGCCCGATAGCTAGATTCATCGCTGTCGAACACGCATCGACGTTCTGACGAGGAGTTCACACATGAAAGTTCTAGCCATCGGATCGATCATCAAGCCGCTCGCGGATGAGCAGCGGGCACGGCTCATGCCCCATGAGGTGCCGGCCACGCTGCGGCTCTATCTCGACGGCATCGTCGATCAGTATTGGTTCCGCAAGGACAGGCCCGGCCCAGTTTTCCTGATGAATGTCGAGACGGTCGAGCAGGCCAAGGCCGTGACCGACGCCATGCCGATCGTCAAGGAAGGCTATGCCGCCTATGAATTCATCCCGGTCGGACCGCTCGCGCCGCTCGGTATGCTGATTCCCGGCAAATAGGCGCGACAGAAATACATCGGCCGCTGCGCGTTCGCGCGCCCCCACCCTTGCGAGATCATCCGATCGGATGAGGCCGCGTCCCCTGTACAGTGCCAGGCTGGCACCGCACAGGGGACTAGGGATGAAAACACTCATTGTCGTGATTTGGTGCCTGACGCTGGCAGGCTGCGCCGTGGCCGATCGGGAGCCGGCGCTCAGCGCGTTGGGCCCGTCCGATATCGGCAGCCAGCAGCGTACGGCTGATTTCGTCGACTCGCCTGAGGATATCGACATCGGCAAGCCCACCACGACGTGCACGATGAAGAACGGCACGGCGATCTGCTTCTAAGGAAGCCGCGAAGTCGCGAAAGCGCCGAGTGAGCCGGTGCTTTTGGGCGTGTGGAGCTGGATCGTGAAGATGCTGGCTCCCGGAGCAGGATTCGAACCTGCGACCAATCGATTAACAGTCGATTGCTCTACCGCTGAGCTATCCGGGACCGATGGGCGGCGTATAGCGGCGCTCCCCCGAGGGCGCAAGCCCCTTGCGACAATCACATGGCAGGAAATTGCCTGCCCACAAGCTTGCCTGTGCATGGCGTCGGTTTCGGTTGCGGACAGGCCCGCCATGTGATTATACGCGGCGCTAAGGAATTTGCCCTATGGCAATTCCGGGATGGCCTCGTGGCGGAGTGGTTACGCAGAGGACTGCAAATCCTTGCACCCCGGTTCGATTCCGGGCGAGGCCTCCAATCTCCCAACCATCGCTGGTTTCCGGCCGGGCCGCCTCAACGGCGCCCGCGGCGCAGTCGCGCGCGAGCCTGGCTCCTTCCGAACTTTTCGGCTCATCGGCAGTTCCCGTGTCGCCGGCCTCCAGCGAGGCCGATATCGTGCGCGCCAGACGAATCGGTAGGCGGTACGGAAGGAAGGCTTCGGCAAGCTTGCGATGAGCGCACCCTCCCTGGTCTGGTTCCGCGACGATCTCCGGCTCGCCGACAATCCCGCCCTCGCGGCTGCGGCAGCGCGCGGCCCCGTGCTCTGCCTCTATATCCTCGACGAATCGTCGCGTTGCCGTGCGCTGGGCGGCGCCTCGCGCTGGTGGCTGTCGCGTTCTCTTGCCGCCCTGGCGGACAGCCTTGCGGCGAAAGGGGGCGAGCTCACCCTGATGCGTGGTGACCCGGCCGTGCTGATTCCGGAGACCACCGCAGCCTGCAAAACCGATTTCGTCAGCTGGAATCGCCGTTACGACGGGGCCGCCGTCGAACTCGACAAGGCGTTGAAGGCCAAGCTCTCCGCGCAGGGAATCACCGTCGAGAGCCATGGTGCCAATCTCCTCAACGAGCCCTGGGAGGTCACGACCACCGCCGGCACGCCGATGAAGGTGTTCACGCCCTATTGGCGTGCGGCGCGGGCCAGGGGCGAGCCGGCCGCGCCGAAGCCGGCACCCAGGAGAATCAGGGCCCTGCCCCTCCCCGGCACGCTCGGGAAATATGTAGTCGCGCATGGCGAACTCGCGCTTGAACCCAGGACACCGGATTGGGCCGGCGGCCTGCGCGAGGCCTGGACGCCCGGAGAGGCCGGCGCGCGCGAGGCGCTCAGCGATTTCCTCGACGGCGCGATCTCCGGCTATGGCGAGGCGCGCGACCGGCCCGACAAGCCGGGGACCTCGCGCCTCTCGCCGCATCTGCGCTTCGGCGAGATCAGCCCTCGGCAGATCTGGCATGCGGCCCAGGCCGCCGGCCATGCCCATCCGCGCCTGCAGGGCGATATCGACAAATTCCTCTCTGAGATCGGCTGGCGCGAATTCTCCTATCACCTGCTCTTCCACAATCCCGATCTCGCCACCGACAATTACAATCGGCGCTTCGATGCCTTCCCCTGGCGCAAGGACGGGACGGCGCTACGCGCCTGGCAGCGCGGCCTGACCGGCTATCCGATCGTCGATGCCGGCATGCGCGAGCTCTGGAGCACCGGATGGATGCACAACCGGGTGCGGATGATCGCAGCCTCCTTCCTGATCAAGCACCTGCTGCTCGACTGGCGCCAGGGCGAGGCCTGGTTCTGGGACACGCTCGTCGATGCCGACCCGGCCAATAATCCGGCGAGTTGGCAATGGGTTGCGGGCTCGGGCGCCGATGCCGCGCCCTATTTCCGCATCTTCAATCCGGTGACGCAGGGCGAGAAATTCGACCCCAAGGGCGCCTATGTCCGCCGCTGGATTCCGGAGATCGCGGAGCTGGACGACCGCGACATCCACCAGCCCTGGAAAGCGAGCGCGACCGCACTCAAGCCGGCCGGGATCAGCCTGGGCAAGACCTATCCCGAGCCGATCGTCGATCTCGACTTCGGCCGCCGCCGCGCGCTCGATGCGCTGGCGACGCTGAAATCGGATTGAAGCGCCCGAGATGGATCAGCCGTTCGTCACCCGCGTCAGGCTGCGCGACGACCTGGAGCGCCTCGGCGTCGTCGCCGGCGATTCGCTGATGATCCATGCCGCGGTCAGCCAGGTCGGCCGGCTGCTCAACGGCCCGGACGCGCTGATCGACGCCGCGCTCGCAGCGCTCGGTCCGGACGGGACGGTGCTGGCCTATGCCGATTGGGACGCCCGCTATGACGAATTGCTCGATGGCGAAGGCCGTGTGCCGGCCGAATGGCGCGCGCATGTCCCGCCTTTCGATGCCGCCGCCTCCCGCGCCATCCGCGACAATGGGGTGCTGCCGGAATTCCTGCGCACGCGGCCCGGCGCGCGGCGCAGCGGCAATCCCGGTGCCTCGGTTGCGGCCCTCGGCGCAAAGGCCGAATGGTTCACGGCCGACCACGCGCTCGACTACGGCTATGGCGAGGGCTCGCCGCTGGCGAAGCTCGTCGCTTGCGGCGGCAAGGTGCTCATGCTCGGCGCCCCGCTCGACACCATGACCCTGCTGCACCATGCCGAGCATCTCGCCGATATCGCCGGCAAGCGGAGCAAGCGCTATGAGGTGCCGTTCGCGACCACGGAGGGCACGCTCTGGCGCATGGTCGAGGAGTTCGACACCTCCGACCCGGTCGTGCCCGGCCTGCCCGACGACTATTTCGCCACGATCGTCTCCGAATTCCTCGCCTCGGGCCGAGGTAGCCAGGGCAGGATCGGCCATGCGCAGAGCGTGCTAGTCGACGCCGCCGCGATCACGGCTTTCGCCGTCTCATGGCTCGAGGCGCGCTTCGCTTAGTGTCCTGCTATTGGAGGACGGATCCTAGAGCATTTTCGAGCGAAGTGGATGCCGGTTCGCGTGAAGAAAATGCGTTAAAACAAATAGATAGAGCATTTTCGCGATTCGAAGAAACGCGGAAATGCTCTAGGGGTCCGCACCCGGAGACCCCGGCCGGCGCCGGTTGGCGAAGCGCTGCATCAGCGCGAAATAGAGCGGATAGGGCAAGAGGTTGATCAGCTTCAGCGGCCAGACCATGCGGCGCGGAAAGACGATCTCGAAGCCGCCGCGCGCAAAGCCGTCGACCACGCGCCGCGCCGCTTCCTCGGCCGGCATCAGCAGCGGCATCTTGTAGCGGTTGTGCCGGCGCGTCATCTCCGTATCGACGAAGCCGTTATTGACCACCTGCACCCGGATGCCGAGCGGGTCGCAATCGAGCTTGAGCGCCTGGCAGAGATGGATCGCCGCGGCCTTGGAGGTGCCGTAGGCCGGTCCTCCCGGCAGGCCGCCATAGCCGGCGACGGAAGCCGTGACCGCGATCTGGCCGCGCTGGCGCGCCTTCATCCGCTCGAGCACCGGAAACAGGCTGCGTGCGACGCCGAGCAGATTGACCTCGATCGCGCGATCGAGCGCCCCGAGATCGAGCGGCGCATCCTTGGAATAGGGCGCCATGCCGGCATTGATGAAAGCCAGCGCGATCGGCCCGTGCACATGCTCGATGCCATCCACGACCGTGCGCATCGCGTCCGCATCGGTGACATCGCCGGCATGGGCGACGATGCGGCCGGGCAGGCCGACGGCACGCTCGGCGATCGCTTCGAGCAGCTCGAGCCGGCGCGCCGTGATCGCCACCGTCCAGCCGCGCCGGGCCAGTTCGAGTGCCACGGCCGCGCCGATGCCCGAGCTGGCGCCGGTGATCCAGGCGACGCCGTCCTTCGGCTGCATGCGCGGCAATGACATGGGCTCTCCGAGGCTCTCCTCAGGGCTTACAGCCCCGCCCCGCCCCGGCGCAACGGGCAAGGCCGCAGGGGCGATGCCGCTCTGGCGCGCAGCGCGCATTCGGTGCATCGTCCGCCGCGACCGGCGCACCCTGCGCCAGCACAATCAATATCCGGGATTTGAAGCCGATGCCGACCGAATTGCTGTTTCGCGACGATGCCTATCTCACCGAAGCCGAGGCCAAGGTCGAGGCGGTCAACGAGCTCGGCGGCATCGTGCTCGACCGCACCATCTTCTACGCCACCGGCGGCGGCCAGCCGGGCGATGTCGGCAAGCTCAGGCGTGCTGACGGCTCGGAAATCGCAATCGGCACCACGATCTACAACAAGGAGGACAAGGGTCAGGTCATCCATGTTCCGGCCGAGGGCCAGGGCGCGCCGCAGGTCGGCGAGACGGTGACGCTGGTGCTCGACTGGGACAGGCGCCTGAAGCGCATGCGCATCCACACCGCGCTGCACCTGCTCAGCGTCGTCCTGCCCTTCCCCGTCACCGGCGGCTCGATCGGCGATGGCGACGGCCGGCTCGATTTCGACATTCCCGAGGGCGGGCTCGACAAGGCCGAGGTCACTGAGAAGCTGAACGAGCTCGTCGCCCGCAATGCCGCCGTGTCCGAGCGCTGGATCACCGACGAGGAGCTCGATGCCAATCCCGGCCTGGTCAAGACCATGTCGGTCAAGCCGCCGCGCGGCTCGGGCCGGGTCCGGCTGGTCTCGATCGAGGGCATCGACCTGCAGCCCTGCGGCGGCACGCATGTGCGCAACACCTCCGAGATCGGCCTTGTCGCGGTCACCGATATCGAGAAGAAGGGCAAGCAGAACCGGCGCGTGCGCATCGCGCTCGCCTGATCGGCCTGAAGAACGGGAAACGCCACATGGCTCGCGATGATGTCTTCGTCTCCACCGACTGGCTGGCCGAGCGCCTGGACGCTCCCGATGTCGTGGTGGTGGACGGCTCCTGGTACTTGCCCGTCCATGGACGCGATCCGCATGCCGAGTATGCGGAGCGCCGCATTCCCGGCGCGCTGCGCTTCGATATCGACACGGTGAAGGATACCAGCTCCGACCTGCCGCATATGCTGCCGCGGCCGGAGGCCTTCGCTGCGACCGTCGGCGCCATGGGCATCGGCGACGGCATGAAGATCGTCGTCTATGACGGGCTCGGCCTGTTCTCGGCCCCGCGCGTGCGCTGGACCTTCAAGACCTTCGGCGCCAAGGACGTGGTGATTCTCGAAGGCGGCTTCCCGAAATGGCAGGCGGAAGGCCGGCCGATCGAGGATGGTGCGCCACGCCCCCGCGCCGCCCGCAGCTTCACCGCGCGGCTCGACCATTCGGCCATCGCCGATGCCGGCGATGTCGAGCGCGCGCTCGGCAATGGCGCGGTCCAGGTCGTCGATGCCCGCCCGGCCGACCGTTTTCGCGGCGAGGCGCCCGAGCCCCGTCCAGGCGTCCGCTCCGGACATATGCCGGGCTCGCTCAACCTGCCCTTCCCCGCGATCGTCGCGGACGGCGCACTGAAATCGCCCGAAGCGATCGCGGCCGCCTTCGCGGAGGCCGGAGTCGACCTCGACAAGCCGATGATCACGAGCTGCGGCTCCGGCGTCTCGGCCGCGATCCTCTCGGCCGCGCTGGAGACGATCGGCAAGCCGGCGCGGGCGATCTATGATGGCTCCTGGGCCGAATGGGGCGCGAGCGACCGCCCGATCGCGACCGGGCCGGCCAAGAAGGGCTGAGAGACGGACGCGCGCGTCGGCAGACCGCCTCCCGTCATGGTCGGGCTTGTCCCGGCCAGCCACGTCTTCCTCGATTGAGGGCGGTGTTCAGGACGTGGATGCTCGGCACCAGAGTATTTCCGCGTTTCTTCGAATCACGAAAATACTCTATCCCTTTGTTTTGACGCATTTTCTTCACGCGAACCGGTGTCCACTTCGCTCGAAAATGCTTTAGGCCGAGCATGACGGAGGACTGATCCGCCTTCACCGAAGAACGATCAGTAGGTCGCCCGGCCGCCCGACAGGTCGAAAACTCCGCCGGTAGAGAACGAGCATTCGTCGGAGGAGAGCCAGAGCACCATCCTGGCGACTTCCTCGATCTCGACGAAGCGGCCCATCGGGATGCGCGCGAGGATGTCGGCGCGCCGCTCGGCCGTGATCTCCTTCGCCATCGCCGTCTCGGCAGCGGCCGGGGTGATGGCGGTGACGATGATCCCGTCCTTCGCCGTCTCCTTGGCGACGCTCTTGGTCAGCGCCAGCAACCCGGCCTTGGAGGCGCTGTAGGCTGCGGCGAGCGCCATGCCCTCCTTGCCCTGGATCGAGGCGATGTTGACGACATGGCCGCGGAGCGCGTGCTGCGGCACGGCGCTTTCGCGCGGCGCCTGCGCCCGCATCCGCCCGACCACGGCGCGCGTCACGAGATAGGCACCGAACAGGTTGACCTGCAGCACGCGCTGGAAATTCTCCGGCGAAGTTTCCCAGACCGGCTTCACCTCACCGAGCACGCCGGCATTGTTGATGAGGATGTCGATGCGGCCGCCACTCTGGAAGGCGGCCTCCGCCCCGATCTCGACGGCGGCGGCATCGGTGATGTCGAGATGGCGGGCGCTCGCGGCCGGGCCGAGATCGGCGGCGGCCAGGGCCAGGGCCGCCTCGTTCGCGTCCCAGAGCTCCACGGTCGCGCCTGCATCGATCAGCGCCTGGGCGATGCCGCGCCCCAACCCGCCGGCCCCGCCGGTGACGATGGCCCTGCGGCCCCGAAGATTGTAGCGCGCCGCCATCACCCCGCGCTCCAGGCTGTCTTGGTGCGGGTGATCTGATGGCGATAGATGCCGAGATCGAATGGGCCCTCGCCGCCGAGCGCTTCCAGCTTCGCAACGGAGAGCTCGTCCCTGGCCAGCTTCACGAAATCCGCCTCGTCGCCCCAGCCTTCGAGCAGCAGCACCCAGCGCGGCACCGCATTGGCGACGCCGCGCGCCTTCTGCTCGGCCGTGGCGACGCCGCTGGCCTCGGCATCGGCCGTGAGGAGATGCACGCCGGCGACACCGGGTTTGGCGAGGAGGTCGGGGATGGTCTGGCGCAGCAGCCTCGCCTTGTGCTCGGCCGCGCCCTCATCGGGCACATCGTAGCGCAGCGTCGCGATCAGCCCGCCCTGCGCCGGCCCGGCCGAATGGCTGACACGGCAGAGCGAGCGGGCGACCGAACGAAAATGCTTCACGGTCGCGAGCGTCCAGGGTGTCGGCGCGTTGACGCGCGCCGTATAATCCTGCCCTTTCAGAACTTCAACACTCAAAGCCTCGTAAAGGTTGAAGAATTCGAGATTGGCCTCGATCGCGGCATAGCGCCGCCCACGCAGGAAGCCGGGAATGCCGAGCCGCTCCGGCATGTGCTCCTGGCCATGCCAGGCATAGAACTCGCCGCGCCCTTCGGGAGCGATGTCGTGCCAGATCGCGACCGCGCCTTCGCCTGCCAGACTCATCCTGCGTTTCCTCGCGCTGCCGGAGGCTCGTTGACTCGGCCTCCCCTCGCTTCTATACGAAACTCAATTCTGAATTGGAATGCTATTCCAAAAATAACAGAATCGTCCAAGAATAACAGGGTGGAACATTGACGGTCGGAGCGGTCGAGCGCGCGCTGAAGATGCTGGAGACGCTGTCGGGCGAGGCCGAGGGCGTCGACCTCGGTGCGCTCGCGGAGCGGCTCGACCTTCCGGCGTCCGCAACCCATCGCCTGCTCTCGACCCTGGCCGAGCGCGGCTTCGTTGCGCAGGATGCCGCGAGCGGCGCCTATGCCCTGACCCTCAAGCTCGCGCTCCTCGCCTTCCGCAATCTCGACCAGCGTCATTTGCCCGATGCCGGGCAGATCGTGCTCGACGGCCTGGCGCGCGCCACCGGCGAATATTGCCGGCTGGCCGTGGTCGAGGGCGAAAACCTCGTCTGGATCGCCCGCTCGCAGGGCGCGACCGCCGGCCTGCGCTACGAGCCGCCGATGGGCTCCGAAATCGTCCTGCACGCCACGGCGACCGGCAAGGCCTGGCTCGCCTCGCTACCGGAGGACGAGGCCCTGCGCATCGTCTGCGCCCGCGGGTTCCAGGGCCGCACCGGCCCCAACGCGGTCGATGGCGTCGATGCGCTGCGACAGCATCTCGACGAGACCCGCCGGCGCGGCTTCGCGCTCGCGAATGAGGAAGGCGAGCTCGGCGCCGTCGCCATGGCGACGACTTTTCGGGCCTCGCCGGACGGCAACGCCGCAATCGCCGGCACGCTCAGCGTCGCCGGCCCGACGGCGCGCATGCAGCCGGAGCGACACGCCGCGATCGCCGAAGCGCTCGGCAAGGCCGCAGCCGAGATGGCCGGGATCTGGCCGCTGCGCCGGCGCCAGAGCGCGGCGCAGCAGGCGCCCGCGCCGAACGGCCGGGCGCTGCTGCAGACGGGAGCACAGTCATGAGCAACGACAGCGCCGCCCTGCCCGCCGCCAATGCCGGTGACCTGCAGCCGAGCGCGGTCCGCGCCTGGGCCTCCGCCATCGCCTGGCCGCTGGCCAGCTTCTCGGCGCTGCTGCTGATCTGGGAATGGCTGGTGCCGCTGGCCGGCATCCCCGAATACATCCTGCCGGTGCCGAGCGACTTCTTCGAGCGGCTCTGGACCGATCGCGCCCTGATCGCGCAGCACACGCTCGTCACCGCCAACGAGATCGTGCTCGGCTTCCTGATGGCAGCGGTGATCTCGATCCCGCTCGGCTACATCATCGTCTCCGTGAAGATCCTGGAGAAGGCGGTCTATCCGGTCATCGTCTTCTTCCAGCTCGTGCCGAAGATCGCGATCGCCCCGCTCTTCGTCGTCTGGTTCGGCTTCGGCCTGTTCCCCAAGGTGCTGCTGACCTTCCTGCTCTGCTTCTTCCCGACGCTGGTCGCCAGCATGACGGGCTTCAGGGCGCTGGACGAGCGTGTGCTCTATCTCACCCGCTCGATGGGCGCTTCCGCCTGGCAGACC
Source organism: Allobosea sp. BK604 (assembly GCF_004341515.1). GTDB lineage: Bacteria > Pseudomonadota > Alphaproteobacteria > Rhizobiales > Beijerinckiaceae > Allobosea. The sequence goes on along the minus strand of NZ_SLZF01000011.1, from coordinate 219,980 downwards.
TTCCGCTATGTCCGGGTGCCGGCGGCGCTGAGCTACATCTTCTCCGGCCTCAAGGTCTCGGCCGTCTTCGCCGCCACCGGCGCGATCGTCGGCGAGTTCGTCGGCGCCAACTCGGGCCTGGGCTATCTCCTGCTGCGCGGCACGAGCTTTCTGGACATGCCGCTGATCTTCGCCTGCCTGGTGGCGCTCAGCGTCGTCGGCATCGTCTTCAGCTACCTCGTCGACGGGCTCGAGGTCCTGCTGATGCCCTGGCAGCGCAAGGGTTGAATCGCACCAAAACGCAAACCGGAAAACCGGATCTGGGAGGATCGAAATGAACAGACGCCTGCTGATCACCGCCGCCGCCGCGCTCGCGCTCAGCGCCACGACCGCGCTCGCCCAGAGCGGCGGCAAGCCGATGAAGATCACGCTGAACTTCCTCGCCGCCGCCCCCAATGCCGGCTTCATGATGGCCAAGCAGATGGGGCTCTACGACAAGGCCGGCATCAACCTCACCATCGAGGAGGGGAAGGGCTCCGCCACCACCGCGCAGATGGTCGCGACTGGCCAGACCGATATCGGCTTCGCCGATGCGCCGGCCGCGATGCAGCTGCGCACCAAGGGCGCGCCGGTCAAGATCATCGCCCCCGTCCTGCAGACCAACGGCTTCGCCATCATCTCGCTGGAGGAGAGCGGCATCGCTTCGCCCAAGGACCTCGTCGGCAAGAAGGTCGCCGTCCAGCCCGGCACGGCACAGACCACGCTGCTCGATGCGATCCTCGCCAGCAACGGCATCGACAAGAGCAAGGTCGACGTCATCAATATCGACCCCGGCGCCTTCGTCGGCGCGCTGCTGGAGAAGAAGGTCGACGCCATCCTCGGCGGCGCCGATTTCCATTCGGTCCAGATCCGCGAGCGCGGCTTCAAGGTCCGTGACATCTTCTACCGCGATGTCGGCGTGCCGACCGTCGGCCTCTCGATCATCGCCCGTGACGACCGGATCAAGGCCGATGCCGAGCTCTACAAGAAATTCGTCGAGGCGAGCCTGCAGGGCTGGGATGCCGCCCGCAAGAACCCGGACGCTGCCGCCGACGCGGTCGTGGCCCAGTTCCCCTCGGTGAAGAAGGCGCAGGTGCTCAGCCAGTTCGACGTCGTCAACAAGCTGCTTTGCGCGCCGGGAGCCGCCTCGCTCGGCAAGGTGCCGGAGAAGAACTGGACGGTGACCTTCGAGCTGCTGACGCAATATCTCGGCCTGCCCAAGGACAAGCCGATCACCGATTACTACACGACCGATCTCGTGCCGGCCTCCGCGCCCGCCTGCTCCTGAGGCCGTGGTGAGCCTGACAACAGCACCATCCGCGAACGGCGCCGCCTCCATCCAGGGGCGCGGCGTCGTCAAGACCTTCGGCGGCTTCACGGCCGTCGACGGGCTCGATCTCGAGATCAGGAGCGGCGAATTCGTCAGCCTGATCGGCCCCTCCGGCTGCGGCAAGAGCACCTTCATGCTGATGGCGGCCGGGCTGATCCCGGTCAGCTCCGGCGAATTGCTGGTCGATGGCAAGACGCTGACCTCGCCGCTCACCGATATCGGCATCGTCTTCCAGGATCATCTGCTGCTGGAATTCAGGACGGCGATCGAGAACGTCATGCTCCAGGCGGAGATTCGCGGCCTGCCGCTGGGGCCGGCGAGGGAGCGTGCGCTCGAGCTTTTCGCCAAGCTCGGCATCTCGCATGCGCTCGACCGCTATCCCAAGCAGCTCTCCGGCGGCATGCGCCAGCGCGTCTCGATCGCCCGCGCGCTGATCCATGACCCGTCCGTGCTGATGATGGACGAGCCCTTCGGCGCGCTCGACGCCATCACCCGCACGCAGATCCGCCACGACCTCGAAATGCTCTGGCTGGAAACGGCCAAGACCGTGGTCTTCATCACGCATTCGATCGACGAGGCGATCGGCCTCTCCGATCGTGTGCTGGTGATGTCGCCGACGCCTGGCCGGATCGTCGACGAGATCGCGATCGAACTGCCGCGTCCCCGCCCGGCCCATCTCGGCGACTATCCGAGCTTCAACACCTATGCCGACCGTATCCACGACGCCTTCCGCCGCTTCGGCGTGATCAAGTATTGAGCTTCGGCTTTGCCCGGCGGCCTGCCGGCGCTGGATCATGGGACCGGATATCGTGTCCGGTCTCATGATCTGGCTTCTTGGTTTCGCATCGGCTTTTCCGAAAACCGCGATCCACTTTTCGGGCCGATGCGCTAATCTGCGCCGACAGGAGCATCGCAATGGCCGACCACGATCACCCGCATTCCCACGACCATGATCACGAGCCGCGCTGGAAACATGACGGCGTGCGCGTCATCACCGGCGACAAGCTCGACTCCAACACCGCCCAGACGCCCGGCATGTTCCGGCAGGCGGCGATCAACCATGCCCGTGTCGGCGCGCAGAAGATCTGGGCCGGCACGGTCTCGATCCAGCCCAACGCCAAGACCGGCGTGCATCATCACGGCGAGCTGGAGAGCGTGATCTACGTCGTGCGCGGCAAGGCGCGGATGCGCTGGGGCGAGCGGCTCGAATTCACCGCCGAGGCCGGCCCTGGCGATTTCATCTACGTGCCGCCCTATGTGCCGCACCAGGAGATCAACGCCAATCCCGACGAGCCGCTCGAATGCGTTCTGGTGCGCTCCGACAACGAGGCGGTGGTGGTCAACATCACCGATGTCGACCCGGTCGAGAAGCCGGAAGAGGTCTACTGGGTCGACCCGATCCACAAGCACCCGTAGAGCATTTTCGAGCGAAGTGGGTACCGGTTCGCGCAAAGAAAATGCGTTAAAACAAAGAGATAGAGCAGTTCCGCGATTCGGAGAGACGCGGAAATGCTCTCGGGCGAGCCTCGAGCGCCTCGCCTCTCGCTATCACCAGCGTCTCCGTCATGGTCGGGCTTGTCCCGACCATCCACGTCTTCGCTGGCCTGATCCGGTGTTCAAGACGTGGATGCTCGGCACAAGGCCGAGCATGACGCGTGGGACTTCAATCCACCGCGATCATCACGTCCGACGCCTTCACCACGGCATAGGCGTCCTGGCCGACGATGAGCCCGAGCTCGTCGACCGCTGCATTGGTGATCGAGGCGGTCACGACCGCTCCGCCGATATCGATGCGGACATGGGCGGTGGTCGCGCCCTTGGTGATCTCGACGACGCGGCCCTTGAGCTGGTTGCGGGCGCTGATCTTCATGGACGTCTCTCCTGCTCTGGCTGCGGCGACATGCTCACGGCGTGGTGCAAGTCCGCGCAGCCTTGTGATTGACACGGCTCTCGACGGCACGCAACGATCGCTATATTCGACGGTACACAGCGATAGCCATTGCAGGGGACGATACAATGACAAGCCGCCGCCAGGTTCTTGGTTTTGCCACGGCCTTCCTCATGGGAATGGCCTCGCTTTCGGGCGCGGCCCAGGCGCAGTCGAAGGAACTCGTGATCTTCGCCGCCGCCAGCCTGAAGAACGCGCTGGATGAAGCCGCCGCCGGCTGGGTCAAGGAGAGCGGCAAGCCCGCCCCGAAGATCTCCTACGCGGCCAGCAACGCGCTCGCCAAGCAGCTCGAGCAGGGCGCGCCGGCCGACATCTTCATGTCCGCCGACCTCGACTGGATGGACTATGCGGCCTCCAAGAACCTGATCAAGCCCGATACCCGCGTCAGCCTGCTCGCCAACCGCATCGCGCTGGTCGCGGCCAAGGATTCCGCCGCCAAGATCGACCTGAAGTCGGGTGTCGACCTCACCGGCGTGCTCGGCTCCGGCCGCCTCGCCATGGGCAATGTCGATTCCGTGCCGGCCGGCAAATACGGCAAGGCGGCGCTGGAGAAGCTCGGCGGTTGGGACAAGGTCAAGGACAAGGTCGCCCAGGCCGACAATGTTCGCGCCGCGCTCCTGCTCGTCTCGCGCGGCGAGGCTCCGCTCGGCATCGTCTACACCACCGACGCCGCAGCCGACCCGCAGGTCAAGGTCGTCGCGACCTTCCCCGAGGACAGCCATCCGCCGATCGTCTATCCGGTCGCCGTCACGAAGGACGCGACCAACGCCGACGCGCAGGCCTTCCTGACCTATCTGCGTGGCCCGGCCGCCAAGGCCGCCTTCGAGAAGCAGGGCTTCACGGTGCTGAACAAGCCCGCCTCGTCTTCGTGACGGACTGGCTATCTCCTGAGGAATGGACGGCGGTCAGGCTCAGCCTGATCGTCGCGACCACGGCGATGCTGGCGAGCCTGCCCCTCGGGGTCGGGGTCGCCTTTTTGCTGGCACGCGGCCGCTTCTGGGGCAAATCCGTCCTCGACGCGCTCGTCCATCTGCCACTGATCATGCCGCCGGTCGTGACCGGCTACCTGCTGTTGATCGGCTTCGGCCGGCGCGGGCCGATCGGCCAGTTCCTCTATGACTGGTTCGGCATCGTCCTGTCCTTCCGCTGGACCGGCGCTGCCCTCGCCGCGGCGGTGATGGGCTTCCCGCTGATGGTGCGGGCGATCCGGCTCTCGATCGAGGCAGTCGACCGCAAGCTCGAGGATGCCGCCGGCACGCTCGGCGCCAACCCGTTCTGGGTCTTTGCGGTGGTGACCTTGCCGCTCTGCCTGCCCGGCATTCTCGTCGGCATGATCCTCTGCTTCGCCAAGGCGATGGGCGAGTTCGGCGCCACCATCACCTTCGTCTCCAATATCCCGGGCGAGACGCAGACCCTGCCCTCGGCGATCTACACCTTCACCCAGGTGCCAGGCGGCGAAGCCGGCGCGATGCGGCTGACCCTGATCTCGATCGCGGTCTCGGTCTCGGCCCTGTTCATCTCCGAATACATGGCGCGCCTCGTCGGGCGGCGGATCGCGATCGAATGACCGCCGTCCTCGACATCGCGGTCGAGCATCGGCTCGGCGCCTTCATGCTCGACGCCGCCTTTACCTCGAACGGACGGCTGACGGCACTGTTCGGCCGCTCCGGCTCGGGCAAGACCTCGCTGGTCAACATCATCGGCGGGCTGATCCGGCCGCAATCCGGGCATGTCACCGTCGACGGCCAGGTCCTCGTCGATACCAGGCGCGGCATCTTCGTGCCGAAGCATCGCCGCCGCATCGGCTATGTCTTCCAGGAGGCCAGACTCTTCCCGCATCTCACCGTGCGGCAGAACCTGCTCTTTGGCCGCTGGTTCACGCCGCGCGCGCCGGAAGACGGCGCCGACCTGCCCATGGTGCTCGATCTCCTCGGCATCGGCCATCTGCTCGAGCGCCGCCCGGCTGGCCTGTCCGGCGGCGAGAAGCAGCGTGTTGCCATCGGCCGCGCCCTGCTCGCCCGCCCGCGCCTCCTGCTGATGGACGAGCCCCTCGCCTCGCTCGATGAAGCCCGCAAGGCCGAGATCCTGCCCTATATCGAGCGGCTGCGCGACGAGATGGCGATCCCGATCGTCTATGTCTCGCATTCCGCCGCCGAGGTCGCCCGGCTTGCGACGACGCTCGCCATCGTCGATGAGGGCGCGGTCAAGGCTTGCGGCCCGACTGCCGAAATTATGTCTCGGCTCGACATGGCCCGCCTGCCCGGCGCGCCCGAGGCCAGTTCGCTGCTGGAGGCGACGATCGCCGGCTTCGATACGGAATACGGCCTGACGCGGCTCGATACGCGTGCCGGCCCCTTGCAGGTGGCGCGGGCCGGGCTTGTCGCCGGACACAGGCTGCGCGTGCGCATCCTCGCCAGCGACGTCCTGGTCAGCCTCACGCCGCTCGACGGCATCAGCGCGCTCAACGTTCTCTCCGGCACCATCGCCGAGATCGGCGAGCGCAATGGCGGCGGTGCGATCGACCTGCGCATCGATTGCAGCGGCGAGATCGTGGTGGCCCGGCTGACGGCGAAATCCGTCGCGGCACTGGCGCTGGCGCCCGGCCGGCCGGTCTATGCGGTGATCAAGAGCGTCTCCATCGACGCACCTTGAGGGCATGATCGCTGTATCCGGCGGCATATGGCGCAAGCTGAATCAGTAGAAGCTACGGCCGTGGCGGTGCCAGCCGCGACGAACCCGGCTAAGCTGGCGCATCAGCAAGGACCAGCCGATGCCTGAGCCGCAGCCCCTCCCCGCCGTGAAGATGAGCCTGAGGCTCGACTTCTCACCCGGCGGCCGACTCGGCCCCGGCAAGATCGCGCTGCTTGAGGCGGTTGCGGAAACCGGCTCGATCTCCGGTGCCGGCCGGGCCATGGCCATGTCCTATCGCCGCGCCTGGCTGCTGATCGACGACCTCAACCGCATGTTCAGGACCCCGCTGGTCGAGGCCCAGCCCGGCGGCGCCAGGGGCGGCGGCGCCGAACTCACCCCGCTCGGCCGCGAGGTCGTGGCCCATTATCGCGCCATCGAAAGCAAGGCGCTGAAGGCCGGCGGCCTGCATATCGAGGCTCTGCAGGCCTTGATCGATCCCGAGGCAGACACCTCCCGCCCGTCATCCCAGGCGGGCAGCGGCACCGCCGATATCCGGGATTCGTCATAGGATACAGGGCCTTACCGCAGGTTCCCTGGCTCCGTTTTGCCGTGGCCGGACTGGCGTTTCCCGCGCTCGAAAATAGGCGCGCCAAGCCCCTTGACCTTCCCATGATGGGAAGCCCCATATGACTTGCCATCAAAGTCTGGAGACAAGTCATGGCGACCGTGACGATGGCGAAGGAGGCCGCCGGCCCCGCCCCCGTTTTCGATATCAAGATCAATGGCATGCATTGCGCCGGCTGCGTCGGCCGCGTCGAGCGCGCTCTCAAGGCCGTGCCGGGCGTCACCGACGCCAGCGTCAATCTCGCGACCGAGCGCGCTCACCTCACGCTGGCCGAGACCGGCCCGGCGCCGGGCGCGGTCGCCGAGGCCATCCGCAAGGCCGGCTACCAGCCGGCAGAGACGACGATCGACCTGTCCGTCACCGGCATGACCTGCGCCTCCTGCGTCGGCCGGGTCGAGAAGGCGCTGAAGGCCGTGCCCGGCGTCAGCGACGCGAGCGTCAACCTCGCCACCGAGCGCGCCACGGTCCATGGCTTGGGCAACGACCTGATGCCGCAGCTCATCGCAGCGGTCGCCGCCGCCGGCTACAAGGCCGCTCCGGTCGGCAACGGCAGCGATGCGGCCGACCGCGAGCGCGCGGCACGCGAGACCGAGCAGGCCAGCCTGAAGCGCTCGGTCATCATCGCCGCCATCGCGACGCTACCCCTGCTCGTCATCGAGATGGGCTCGCATCTGTTTCCGGCGCTGCACCATTTTCTGGCGGGCACGATCGGCGAGCAGCCGGTCAGGCTCTTCGCCTTCGCGCTGGCGAGCTTCGTCCAGTTCGGTCCCGGCCTGCGCTTCCTGCAGAGGGGCTGGCCGGCGCTGCTGCGCGGCGCGCCCGACATGAACTCGCTGGTCATGCTCGGCACCAGCGCGGCCTATCTCTATTCGGTCGTCGCGACCTTCGCGCCCGGCCTGCTGCCGGCCGGCACCGCCTATACCTATTTCGAGGCCGGCGCCGTCATCGTCACGCTGATCCTGACCGGCCGCTGGTTCGAGGCGCGCGCCAAGGGCCGCACCAGCGAGGCGATCCGCCACCTGATGTCGCTCCAGGCCAGGTCGGCGCGGGTCCTGCGCGACGGCAAGGAGCAGGATCTGGCGATCGAGGCCGTCCTGCCCGGCGACATCGTCATCGTCCGCCCGGGCGAGCGCGTGCCGGTCGATGGCGAGGTCGTCGACGGCGCCTCCCATGTCGATGAATCGATGATCACCGGCGAGCCGATCCCGGTCCGCAAGGACAAGGGCGCGGCCGTCACCGGCGGCACGATCAACGGCACCGGAGCCTTTCGCTTCAAGGCCTTGAAGGTCGGCGCTGACACGGTGCTCGCGCAGATCGTGCGCACCGTCGAGGCGGCGCAGGGCGCCAAGCTGCCGATCCAGGCATTGGTCGACAAGGTCACGATGTGGTTCGTCCCGGCGGTGATCGCGCTGGCGCTCATCACCTTCGCCGCCTGGATGGTCTTCGGCCCGAGCCCCGCACTGTCGCATGCACTGGTCAACGCGGTCGCGGTGCTGATCATCGCCTGCCCCTGCGCCATGGGGCTGGCGACGCCGACCTCGATCATGGTCGGCACCGGCAAGGGCGCCGAGCTCGGCATCCTCTTCCGCCAGGGCGAGGCGCTGCAGGGACTGAAGGACGCCGGGATCGTCGCCTTCGACAAGACCGGCACGCTGACCAAGGGCAAGCCGGAACTCACCGACATCGTCGCCGCCGCGGGATTTGGCGAAGACGAGGTGCTGCGCCTGATCGCCTCGCTCGAATCCCGTTCCGAGCATCCGCTGGCCGCCGCCATCGTCGCGGAGGCGCAGCGGCGCAGCCTTGTCCTCGCCGAACCCCTGAACTTCTCGGGCGAGCCGGGCATCGGCGTCAGCGGCACGGTCGAGGGCAAGCGCATCGAGATCGGCGCCGTCAGATTGATGCAGCGGCTCGAGATCGATGTCGCCGCTTTCGGCCCCCAGGCCGAGCGTCTCGCCGATGCCGGCAAGACGCCGCTCTATGCGGCGATTGACGGCAGGCTCGCGGCCATCGTCGCCATTGCCGACCCGATCAAGGAGACGACGCCCGCGGCGATCGCGACCCTGCACAAGCTCGGCCTGCGCGTCGCCATGGTGACCGGCGACAACCGCCGCACCGCCGAGGCGATCGCGCGGAAGCTCGGCATCGACGAGGTCCGGGCCGAAGTGCTGCCGGCCGACAAGGCCGCCATCGTCAAGGCGATGCAGCAGGGCGGCAGCGGCGTCGCCTTCGTCGGCGACGGCATCAACGATGCACCTGCCCTGGCGCAGGCCGATATCGGCATCGCCATCGGCACCGGCACGGATATCGCCATCGAGAGCGCCGACATCGTGCTGATGTCGGGCGATCTCAACGGCGTGCCCAAGGCGATCGCGCTGTCGCAGGCGACCATCGCCAATATCCGGCAGAACCTGGCCTGGGCCTTCGGCTACAATGTGCTGCTGATCCCGGTCGCGGCCGGAGCGCTCTACCCCGCCTTCGGCATCCTGATGTCGCCGATGTTCGCGGGTCTGGCGATGGCGCTTTCCAGCGTCAGCGTGCTGGCCAATGCGCTGAGGCTCCGGCGCTTCCGCGCGCCGGCAGCCGCTCCCATAGCGGCGCAGCACGAGCCGCGCCTGGCGCCGGCCGAATGACGAAGCGAGGATCGCGATGAATATCGGAGAGGCTGCAACGGCATCCGGCGTCAGCGCCAAGATGATCCGCTATTACGAGAGCATCGGCCTGATCCAGCCGCCTTCGCGCACCGAATCCGGCTACCGGGTCTATGCGGGCGAGGACATTCACAGCCTGCGCTTCGTCAAGCGGGCCCGCGCGCTCGGTTTCTCGATCGAGGAGACGCGCGAGCTGCTGGCGCTCTGGCGCGACAAGAGCCGCGCCAGCGCCGATGTGAAGGCCTTCGCGCTGAAGCATATCGGCGAGCTCGAGACCAAGATCGCAGAGCTGCAGGGCATGGCACGGACCCTGCGCCACCTCGCCCATAACTGCCATGGCGACGACCGGCCGGACTGCCCGATCCTGGAGGACCTGGCCGATCCGGCGGGTGTCAAGTGTCACTGAAATCGTCATTGCGAGCACCCGGGTCTTGCCTTCGGCAAGCCCGAGTACACGCTCCGCGAAGCAATCCAGGGGCGGCAGTGCTCTACGTCCCCTGGATTGCTTCGTCGGCTGCGCCTCCTCGCAATGACGGCGGAGCGCTCAGCGCTCGATCATCTTGTTCCAGCGGCTGTTCCATTCCGGCCGCTTGGCGTTGATCGCATCCCAGTCCAGCACCACCGCCGTCTTCATATTGGCGTGGAAGGCTTCGAGCTTCTTCTCGGCATCCGGCGTCGAGGCCTTGGCCTTGGGATTCGACGGCACGACATTGCCGGCGGCGAGCGCCTTCGACTGGGCATCGGCCGAGAGCAGGTAGGCGGCGAGCTTCTGCGACAGGTCCGGCTCGGAATTGTTGGCGATGACGCATTGCGCCACCATCAGCACGACCGAACCCTCCTTCGGCTGGGCGTATTCGACGCCGATGCCCTTCTCCTTCAGGGTCGCGATCGCGGTCGGGGTCAGCGGGAAGATCGCCGCCTCGCCGGTCTGCGCCATCTCGGAGATCTTGGCCGAGCTCGGGATGAACTCGATGACGTTTTTGCCGATCGTGTCGCGGAACTTGGTGAAGCCCGGCTCGACATTGCTCTCGTTGCCACCCTGGATGCGGTTGAACATCAGGAAGGCGTGCAGGCCGAAGGACGAAGCCGAGGCCGACTGGAACACGACCTTGTCCTTGAACTTCGGATCGGCGAGGTCCATCCACGAGGTCGGCGCGGCCCAGCCCTTCTCGTCGAAGAGCTTCTTGTTATAGCCGAGCCCGGTCATGCCGAGGTCGATGCCAACCGCCATGTCGTCCTTCATATGGGCGCCGGGCGTGACTTCGCCGAGCTCTGGGCTGGGCTTCAGCTTCTCGCAGAGCCCGGCGCCGATGGCGCGGACCATGACGCCGTCATCGAGGAACATGACATGCATCTGCGGCTTGTCCTTGGCCGCGGTCGCCTTGGCCAGGATGTCCGAGGAGGTGCCGGGCACGACCACGACCTTGACGTTGTTGGCCTTCTCGAATTCCGGGAAGACGGCCTGGGTGAAGGTCTTCTCGAAATTGCCCCCGTTCATCCCGACATAGAGCGTCTTGGTCTGCGCGACCGCGCTTCCCGCGGCGGCAAGCGCGATGGTGGCGACGGTTGCCGCCAAGGCATTGCGGTTGATCATGATCTGGACTCCCCTGCGTGTTGTGGCTCTGCGTTTTGCCCCGCACCCGAGCCTGGGTGAGTGCGGGCGGAAGTGCTGAAGCGGCCGATCGAGAAGGCCTCGATCGGGGTCGTGCTGGCGCCGTCGCGGATGAGCTCGGCGAGCACCTCGCCGACGCCGGGCGCGATCTGGAAGCCGGCGCCGGTGAAGCCGAAGGCGTGGATCAGGCCGGGCGTGGTCAGGCTCGGCCCGATCACCGGGTTCCTGTCCGGCATCGCGCCCTCCGTGCCGCTCCAGAAGCGGATCGCATGGGCATGGCGCAGCGCCGGAAACAGCTCGGCGGTGCGGTTCATGATCGCCAGCGCCCCCTCGCCGCGCGGACGCGAAAAGTCCGGATCGTCGAGCGGCAGGCCACGCTCGCCGCCGACGACGCAATTGCCGCGCTCGACCTGGCGGGCATAGATGCCGCCGCCCTCCATGCCGATATTGACGGTCATGACCGGATCGAGCGGCTCGGTGACGACCATCGAAGGGTAGATTCGCGAGAGCGGCACCGGCTCGCCGAAGGTCTCGGCGAAGGCGCCGGCCCAGGCGCCTGCGCTGTTGATGACCTGGCGCGCGCTCAGCCTGAGATCATCGCCCGCTTCCAAGGCGAAACCCGGGCCATTGCGCGCAATGGCTTGAACGGCCGTGTTTTCCAGTACATGCACCCCTGCCCTGCGGGCAGCCGCGGCGAAGCCGGTCGAGACCAGCCGCGGATTGGCGTGACCATCGCCGGCACAGAACGAGGCGCCGACGATGTTGTCGCCGATCCAGCCGAAACGCTCACGCAGGCCGTTATGGCCGATCAGTTCGAGATCGAGCCCGAGGCCGGCGACGCTCCGCCTGTAGGCTTCGAGCGCGGCCATGTCGGCCTCGTCACGGGCGAGCTTGAGATGGCCGGAGCGGAGGAACTCGCCGTCGATGCCGATCAGCGCCTTGAGCCGCGGCCAGACGGCATGGGCTCGCTGCGACAGCGGCAATTGCTCGGGCGGGCGCCCCTGCCGGCGCACGCCGCCATAGTTCACGCCGCTCGCCTGCGCCCCGCAATAGCCCTTGTCGAGCAGCGCGACGGAAAAACCCATGCCGCGCAGCGCCAGCGCCGCCGAGCTGCCGACCAGCCCGCCGCCGATGATGGCGACGTCGATGTCGAGATGCCGGCTCATTCCGCCGCCTCCGCCTGCGGCTGCGCCAGCGCCATGGTCAGCGGGATCGGCTTGATCGGCGCCTGACTGCGCAGCCGGCCGACCGCGTCGACGGAGCGCCCGGTTTCCGCCGCCAGCAATTCGGCGGCGGCGCTGCCGCAGATCCGGCCTTGGCAGCGACCCATGCCGATGCGGCTGACGGCCTTCAGCCGGTTGATCTCGCCGGTGCCGAAATGCGCGGCGGCGCGCCTGATCTCGCCAGCGCTGATCTCTTCGCAGCGGCAGACCAGCGTCTCGTCAGCCATGTCCCTGGCCCAATGCGCCGGGAACGGGAAAGCCAATTCCAGCACGTCGCGAAAGCGGCCGATCCGCGCGAGCGAGCGCTCGATCGCCGCTGCCCGCTCGGGCGCATGCGGCAGCCCGCGATCCTGGCGAAGCGCCAGCCCCGCGCGCTCGCCGGCGAGCTCGGCCGCATCAGCCCCGGCAATGCCGGCGCCATCGCCCGCCAGATAGACGCCGGGCACGCTGGTGCGTCCCGCCGCATCGCACTCCGGCAGCCAGGCCCGGTCGCGCGCATCGAACCGGAAGCGGCAGCCGGCGAGATCGGCGAGCTGCGTCTCCGGGCGCAGGGCCAGCCCATAGCCGACACCGTCGCAGGCAAGGTGCATCTCGCGGATATCCTCGCGCCAGGCGATGCCTCCAACGCGCTCCTCGCCCTCGATGCGAACGTCGCGCACGCCATAGCGTAGCGCCACGCCCTTCAGCCTGAGCTCCGCCGTCATCCGCATGCCGCGCAGGATCACGGCAGGCTCGAGCGCCAGCCCGCGCAGCAGGTTGAACTTGGCCGAGAAAGGCGCAGTGTCGAGCACAGCCGCGACGGAAACACCGGCTTTCATGTACTGCCAGGCGACGAGATAAAGCAGCGGCCCGGAGCCGACGAAGACCACCCTGGAGCCGATCGCGCAGCCCTGCGCCTTGAGCGCGATCTGCGCCCCGCCGAGCGTGAAGACGCCGGGCAAGGTCCAGCCCGGGATCGGCAGCACGCGATCCGTGGCGCCGGTGGCAAGCACGAGCCCGTCATAGGCGACCTGCCGGCTGGCGCCGCCAACGGCAATATCGGCCTTGCCGTCGCGCAGATTCCAGAGCAGCGCCTGCGGCCAATAGTCGAGCTTGCCGGCGAGCGCCGCGAAATCGCGATGGAGCCGCTCGGCCTTCGGCGCCTCCGAGCCGTAGAGCGCCACGCTGCTGCGCTCGTCCGGCACGAGCCGCTGGCGATAGATCTGGCCGCCGCAGGCCGGCGCCTCGTCGACGACGAGCGGCCGCAGGCCGGCCTCGACCAGCGCCTCGGCAGCCCGGATGCCGGCCGGGCCGGCGCCGATGATCAGGGGTTGCGCCCGCCCGCTCATGCCGCCCTGCCCTTGGTCGCGATGCGCATGCCGGCGCCGAGCGCGGTCGAGCACGCCCGCAGGCGCTCGCCGCTCTCCAGCACCACCCAGCAATCCTGGCAGGCGCCCATCTGGCAGAAGCCGGCCCGCGGACTGGCGGAGAATTCGCTGAAGCGCAGCTTTTCGGCCTGGGCCAGGATCGCCGTCAGGACCGTGTCGCCGGCCCGGCCCTGGCAGGCATGCCCATCGAGCGTGAAGGCGATGGCCTCGTGATCCCGGCGGGCGATGCGGTGGAGCAGCGGCATGGTTTCGCGCCTCACTTCTGGCCGACGAGGATCTTGTCGAGGCCGAAGGCGCGGTCCAGCACCAGCATGGCGGCGGCGGTGAGCGCGATCATCAGCGCCGAGACCGCGGCCATCATCGGGTCGATGGATTCGGTCGCGTACATGTACATCCTGACCGGCAGCGTCACGGTCTGCGGCGAGGTCACGAAGATCGACATGGTCAGCTCGTCGAAGCTGTTGATGAAGGCGAGCAGCCAGCCGCCGGTGATGCCCGGCAGGACCATCGGCGCGGTGACGCGGCGAAACACCGTCCAGTGCGAGGCGCCGAGCGTCAGCGCCGCCTGCTCGGCACTGCGGTCGAGCCCCGAGAGCGCCGCCATGACCAGCCTGAGCACATAGGGCGTGATCACGATGACATGGGTCGCGACCAGCCAGGCGAAGCTGCCGGTGGCGCCGATCAGCGCAAACAGACGCAGGAAGGCGACGCCGAGCACGAGATGCGGAATGATCAGCGGCGACAGGAAGAGCGCGTTCAAGGTGTCGCGCCCCGGGAACTGGTAGCGGTCGATGGCGAGCGCCGCCGGCACCGCGAGCGCGACCGAGATGGAAGCGGCGAGCGTCGCCAGCCACAGGCTGTTGACGAAGGAATCGACGAAATCGGGATGGACGAAGATCGCCTGGAACCAGCGCAGCGAGAAGCTCGTCGTCGGAATCGAGAGCGTGTTCTCCGGCGTGAAGGCCACGAGGCAGATCACCACCAGCGGCGCCAGCATGAAGATGACGACGAGCGTGTGGAAAAGGAGCGCGATGGGCCCGTTCTTCTGCATCGGGCTCACCCCAGCGTCCGGCGGGCGCGCGCCTCGACCATGCGGTTATAGGCCAGCATGATGATGAGGTTGGCGACGAGCACGATGATCGCGATCGCGGCACCGAGCGGCCAGTTCAGCTCGTGCATGTACTCGTCATAGACGAGCGTTGCCGCCATCTTAAGCCTGCGGCCGCCGAGCAGGCCGGGAATGGCGAAGGCGCTGGCGGAGAGCCCGAAGACGATCAGGCTGCCCGAGAGCATCCCCATCGTGACCTGTGGCATCACCACCCGGCGCAAGGCCATGAAGCGCGAGGCGCCAAGGGTCCAGGCGGCCGCCTCGACCATCGGGTCGAGCTTCTGGAGCGAGGTCCAGATCGGGATCACCATGAAGGGCAGCATGACATGGACGAGCGCGATCACGATCGCCGTCTCGGTATAGAGCAGCCGCGCCGGGCCGAAGCCGAGCAACTGCAGGAGCTGGTTCACCAGCCCGGTCGAGCCGAGCAGCATGCTCCAGCCGAAGGCGCGCACCACGACCGAGACGAGCAGCGGTCCGATGATGACCAGCAGGAAGACCGAGCGCCAGGGATCGCGCATGCGCGACAGGACATAGGCCTCGGGCAGGCCGATCAGCGCGCAGATCAGCGTCGTCAGCCCGGCGAGGCGCAGCGTGCGCCAGAAGATGCCGAGATAATAATCGTCCGAGACCACCGCGGCGTAATGGGCGAACGTGAACTCGTTCTTGATGCCGGTGGTGTGGTCATAGACGTGGAAGGACAGGATGAAGGTCAGGATCAGCGGCAGGACCACCAATCCGAGGAAGAGCAGCGTCCCCGGCGAGACCAGCAGCCAGGGCGTGAGAGCCGGGCGCGCCCGGTTCATGCCGCGTCTCCCCGGGCACTGGCCGGCTCGACCCGCAGGCTCGCCGGCTGCCAGTCGAGCGCGACCTTCGCACCTTCGCTCGCCGGCTCCTCGCCATCATTCGGCACGGAGACCGAGATCACGCCGACCGGCGTCTCGACCGTGAACAGCCAGTAGCTGCCGAGGAAGAAGCGGTTGACGATCGTGCCGTCGAGCCGTCCCTGCCCGACCTGCCGCAACAGCAGCTTCTCCGGGCGGATCGACAGCGCCACGGCCTGTCCGTCCGCCAGATCGGCGGCTTCGCTCGGCAGCTTCACGCCGGCGATCTCGGCATGGCCGCTAGCTCCCGCGCCGCGCCAGATGCCGTCGAGCCGGTTCATCTTGCCGACGAAAGAGGAAATGAACGGCGTCGCCGGGTTCTCGTAGAGGCGGTACGGGGCGTCGATCTGCGTCATCCGCCCCAGCTCCATCACGACGACGCGGTCGCTGATCGAGAGCGCCTCGGCCTGGTCATGCGTGACCATGATCGTGGTGGTTCCGACGCGCTGCTGGATGCGGCGCAGCTCGAACTGCATCTCCTCGCGCAGCTTGGCGTCGAGATTGGACAGCGGCTCGTCGAGCAGCAGCACCGGAGGCTGGATGACCAGGGCGCGGGCGATGGCGACGCGCTGGCGCTGGCCGCCGGAGAGCTGGCGCGGATAGCGCTCGGCCAGCTGGCCGAGATGCACCAGGCCGAGCATGGTCCTGACGCGCTCGGCGCGCTCGGATTTCGGCACGTTGCGCATCTCCAGGCCGAAGGCGACATTCTCGGCCACGGTCATGTGCGGGAACAGCGCGTAGCTCTGGAAGACGATGCCGAGTCCGCGCTTGTTCGGTGCGAGACGGGTGATGTCGCGCCCGTCGAGCATGATCCTGCCCTTGGACGGCTCGACCAGGCCGGCGATCATCTGCAGCGTCGTCGTCTTGCCGCAGCCGGACGGGCCGAGCAGCGATACGAATTCACCCTTGGCGACGCTGAGATCGACATCCCGCACGGCAGCGAGATCGCCATAGATCTTGCTCAGCGATTCCAGCGTCAGGAAGCCCATGACCACCCCGCACGGCCCTGTCCCGGCGCGGCCGGGACGTGATCTGCAATGGCTCAAGAAGGAGGCATGGGTAAAAATTCGTCAATTTCAAATTCCATGGAAAAGAATTTTTATTGACATAATTCCGTTATGTAGAATTTTATTCGCGACCTCCTCGAAACGGATTTCCATAGCCGAATGGACGATTCGCCTCAGACCGTCTCCAGCCTGCGCCGCGCGCTTGGTCTCCTGCGCATCGTCGCGGCTGCCGACCCATCCGGAATCCGGCTGAAGGACCTCGCGCAGGTGGCCGGCTGCAGCCAGCCGACGGCCCATCGCGCGCTGCAGGACCTGATCGCGGAAGGCTTCGCCGAGCAGGTCGCGGGCGGCAAGCGCTACCGGCTGGCGCTCGATTTCTTCGTGCTCGCGGCCCGGGCCGGCCTGGCCGGCGGGCTGCGCGACCTCGCCCGGCCGGTCATGCTGCGGCTCTCGGCGACGCTGAACGACACGATCTTCCTGCTGGTGCGCAACGGCTACGACGCTGTTTGCATCGACCGGATCGAGGGCCCCTTCCCGATCCGCTCCTTCACCGGCGATATCGGTGGCAAGGTGCCGCTCGGCCTCGGCCAGGGCAGCCTCGCCATCCTCGCCAATCTGCCGGAGCAGGAGCGCGAGGCGGTGATCCGCTTCAATGTCCCGCGCCTGCTCGATCGCGGCTTCCTCGACGAGGCGGGCCTGCGCATGGCGATCGAGACGGCGCGCCAGCAGGGCTGGGTCAATCTCAATACCGGGCTGATCCCCGGCATGGCCGGCCTCGGCGTGCCGGTCTTCGATGCGGAGGGCCGCGCCGTCGCCGCGCTGAGCATCGGCACGACGGCAGAGCGCCTGCGCGACGAGCGCCTGCCCAATGTCGCACGCATGCTGCAGACGGAAGCCGCGACGCTCGGCGCGCAGCTCAACCCGTTCGACACGGCCCTGCGCTATCCGTCGCGCAGCCTGAGCAGCACCGGCCGCTGAGAGTCGGATCGCACGGCAGCCGAATTCAGTCAGCCGAGTTCATGCAGTTCTTGCCGGGCAGAAGCGCCCTCCTCGCGCAATGCCCCGCAGGAGGCGGTTTCTCCTTCGCGAGCGCATGCATTTGAAAGACCATTTCGTTGACGAATGGCGCTCTACCGACGATGATTTCAGTATCGGAGTGCAACAATTCGCTTCGATTGCGGGATTTGCTGGAGCATCTTGCGCCGCGTTACCAAAGCTAAAAGCGCCACGAAGGCATTCGTGGGCTCCTTCAGCGGGAGATCAAGCCATGGACTTTCGTTCGACCTGCCCAGCGGCGCGTGACGTTGACAGGCCAAGCTGTCCCCACTGTTGATCTGGAGCGTGGCCAGGCCGCGCTTCCACCAGTTCCCTCATCATAGCTATCGGGATGTCGGCGCAACGTCGGCAGCAGGAGCCTCATGCCCAATGCACTCGTGATCGAAGTCGCCGGCACGACGGCCGGCATCGTTGTCGGCTCGGAAAGCGGCTTTCGCTTCGTGTCCTCCGCGCCGGCATTCGACGAGCTCGAAGGACGCCAGTTCCGCTCGCCCGCCGAAGCCACCCGCACGGCTCTGGCCCATAGCAAGGCCAAGCCGAGCCGCAAGGCGGCCTGAAGCGATGGCCACCCCGACATCGAGGATGATCTGATGAACGTCGTGCTGCCCCTGCCCAAGGCCTCCGCCCCGCTCCGCGACGATGCGGCGGGCTTTCGCGCTGCCTTCCGCCATCTCGCCGGCGGCGTCAGCGTGATCACCGTCGGCCAGGGCGAAGACCGGACGGGGATGACTGCGACCTCGGTCTCCTCGCTTTCGGCCGAGCCGCCGACGCTGCTCTTCTGCGTCAACCGCAATTCCTCGACCCTGCCGGCGCTCGAACGGCATCGCGCCTTCGGCGTCAATTTCCTCGACGCTACGCAGAAGCAGATCGCCGACCGCTTCGCCGGCCGCCAGGGCGAGAAGGGGCCCGAACGCTTCGAGGGCGCGAGCTGGACGACCGCCGTCACCGGCGCACCGCTTCTCGTCGGCGGCCTGGGCTCGCTCGATTGCGAGGTCGAGGAGATGATCGACCGGCACTCGCACAGCATCGTCATCGGACGCGTCCGCGCCATCAGGCACGGACGCGGCGACGATGCCGCGCTGGTCTATTGGCGCGGCGACTATGAACGCCTCGGCTGGATGGCGGAGGAAGCCGCGACGGCGATCGGACTGCGCTCCTGCTAGAACATTTCCGCGTTTCTCCGAATCGCAAAAATTCTCTAACCTTTTGTTTTGACGCATTTTCTTCACGCGAACCGGTATGCACTTCGCTCGAAAATGCTCTGGATCATCGGACCGGGTATCGCGTTCAGGCGCCCGCGATCGCCTCGATCTTCGCGATGCCGCCGAGCTTCGGAGCGAAGGAGGCCCAGACCTTGCGCGCGCCGGCCTCCCAGGCCGGGCGGTTCTCCGGCTGGACGACCTTGCCCCCTTCGGAGACGGCCTTTGCCATTGAGGCCTCCTCGTCGGCGACGATGAGCTCGTCGAAATAGGCGGAACCGTCGAGCGCGGCCTCGGCAAATGCCTTCTTCTCTTCGGCCGAAAGCCCCTTCCAGAATGCCGCCGAGACATGGACGACACCCGCCGCCCAGATATGGCCGGTCTCGATCAGCACGGGCACGACCTCATAGAGCTTGAAGCCGACATAGGCCGATTTGGTCAGGTCCATCGCGTCGACGACGCCGGTCTTCAGCGCGTTATAGGTCTCCGGGATCGGGATCGGCGTCGGGTAGGCGCCAAAACCCGACCAGAGCTCGGTATGGAGCGGGCTCTGGATCACCCGGATGCGCTTGCCCTTGACGGAATCGGGCGTGGTCAGCGCTTCCTTGGCGAGCAGGTGCCGCGCGCCATAATTGATGAAGCCGAGCACGACGAAGCCCTGTGCCTCGTATTTCGCCTTGAGCTCGGCGCCGAGCGGCCCGTCGAGCACGCGCTTCAGATGAGCGCGATCCTTGAACAGGAATGGCAGGTCCAGGATCTGCCCGTCCGGCACCCAGGAGGAGAGTGAGGAGATCGTCGAGAGCGAGGCCTGGATCGAGCCGAGCCGCATCCCCTCCGCCACCTCCTTCTCGCCGCCGAGGGCGGCATTGCCGACGATGCGCAGGTCGAAACGGCCGGGCGCGCTCCTGTTCAGCGTCTCGGCGATGCGCCGCCAGATCTTGGTTTCCGGCTTGTCCTCGCCGAAGAGCGAGGCGACGGTGACCGGCCGCCCGGCGGCGTGCGCCCGGGTCAGCAGCGCCGGGGCGGCGAGAAGGCCCGCAGTGACGGCGCGGCGGCTCAACAGCATCAAAAATACCCTTTCAGCGACGGCCAGGCGGCCGCTCCGAGCGACAATACCGCAAGCGCGAGGAGGAGCGAGCCGAGCAGCGGCAGAACGGCACGGAAAACCGCGCCCGCCGGCTGCCGCAAAATGCCGCTGACGACGTAGACGAGGATGCCGAGCGGCGGTGTCAGCCCGTGGATCATCAGGTTGACCACGAGGATGACGCCGAACTGCACCGGATCGAGCCCCGCCGCGACCGCGGCGGGCAGCAGCAGCGGCCCAAGCAGCAGTATCGCCGCACCGATATCGAGGAAGAGCCCGGCGACGAGCAGCACGAGATTGGCGAGCAGAATCACGGCATAGGGCCCGGCGCCGAAGGCGGTGACCAAAGAAGCCATCTGCTCGGAGACGCGGTCGACAGCGAGCAGGAAGGCGAAGGGCGCGGAAGCGCCGATCAGCAGGCCGACCGCGGCAGCCTCGGTGGCGGACTTGCGCAGGGCTGCGAAGACAGTACGCCCGTTCAGGCTGCGCAGCACCAGGCAGACGACCAGCGAATAGGCGACGGCCAGCGCCGAGGCTTCCGTCACGGTCACCACGCCGAAGCGGATGCCGACGACGACGATGATTCCCAGCCCGATCGCCGGCAGCGCGCCGATGAAGCTCCGCGTCCGCTCCGCCCCGCTCGCCTTCGGAGCGACCGCGACCACGTTGCGGACGCTGAGATGGATGCCGATCGCCAGCGCCAGGGCGAGCACGCCACCGGCGACGAAGCCGCCGACCAGCAGCGAGCCGACCGAAAGGTTGGTCGCCGCCGCCAGCAGCAGGAAGGCGATCGAGGGCGGGATGATATTGTCGAGCATGGAGACGCCGGCAACGATCGCGCCGGCCTGCGCCGGCGGATAGCCGCGCGCGATCAGCGTCGGCGCCATCACCTTGGCACCGAATGCGGCATTCGCCACCGAGGAGCCGGAGGCGCCCGAGAACAGCACGCTCGCCACCAGCGCCGTCTGCGCCAACCCGGCCCGGAAATGCCCCACGAGCGTGCCGGCGAAGCGCACCAGCCGTTCGGCCAACCCGCCCTCGGTGAGCAACTCCCCTGCCAGCAGGAAGAAAGGCACGGCAAGCAGCAGGAACTTGCCGACGCCGGAAACGGCATTCTGCACGATCGCCGGCTCGGGCAGGAGCCCGCCGAAGGCGCCGCTCAGCGAGACGCCCGCGAGCAACGCGAAGGGCAAGGGCGCGCCGAGGACGAGGCCGAGCCCGGCCCAGGCGGCGGCGATCAGGCTCGGCGGCTGGACGAAGATTCCGCTCGCCTGCTGCGCCAGCCAGTAGAAGGCGCAGCCGATGGCCAGCGAAAGCGCCGCCAGGGGCCAGGAGCGATCGAGCCCGGCCCGCGCCAGGACGAGCAGCAAGGTCAGCCCGCCGCCGATCGCGAAGACCGCAAAGCGCCAGGCCTCCGGCAGGCCGAGCACGGTGGAGATGCCGCCGACCTGCGCCGCGACGCTCGCTCCGCCCATCGCCAGCACGAGCGCGCCATGCACGGCGAAAGCATCCGCCAGGATCGCCGCGGCTCGCCGGGCCGCTGCGGGCAGGAGCCCGACGATCACCTCGAGCCGCATCGCCAGCGCGCTGGTCGCGGCCAGCGGCATGCCGAACGCGATCAGCGCCGCATGCAGCCAGATCGCCAGCTCGTCCGACCAGACGAAGCCGCCGCCGAAGAGATAACGGCGGATGACGGCGGCCATGACCACGGCGAAGAGCAGCGCCAGCAAGGCGGCGCCGACGCTCTCGAGCAGGGTGACGGCACGCCCGAGCCAGCCTTCGACCGGCGAGCGAGGCGTCCCTATCGCGCGTCGCGGCTCATCGAGGCTCATGCTGTGGCCAGTGGCTCCGGAAACAACGTCTCGGATCGGCAACGCGATCCGCGAAGCAGCCATCCGCCCTCTATCTGCCACGCCGCGGCGGTCCGACGCCAGTTCCAGGATAGGCGCCGCACAGGGATTGCCGCGCTCCCGGCCGCACGAAACGAAACGCGGCCCAGGTCGGCGGCGTCGTCCCGCTCGCGTCGCCCCCTGGAGCATTTCGCGCGAAGTGGACACCGGTTCGCGTGAAGAAAATGCGATAAAACAAAAGCTTAAAGCATTTCCGCGATTCGAAAACCGCGGGAAGGCTCTGGAACTTCACAGCCAGATTGCCCTTGGAAGCACGGTGCCGAGCATCCTGGGCGAGCTGGCTCGTTTCTTGCCGGCCGAGCGTCGCGCGTCAGCGATCTGCAAGCGGAAACGGCCCAATATTCGAGCCGCCTGCGGAGATCAGGCGGGTCGTGCCAGCCCCCGCAGGAGCGCGCGAGGCGTCCACGCGTGCGCGGATGACAATCATGTCGTAATCTGCGCTTGCCATCCGGCGAGAGGTTGTTTAGACCGCGCCTCACCAACGCGAGCGCCTCGCGCCGTTGGGGGATCGTCTAACGGTAGGACCCCAGACTCTGACTCTGGTTGTCTAGGTTCGAATCCTAGTCCCCCAGCCACTTTTCCCGAAGTAGCTGATTTCAAAGCGGTTCGTTGGCCATCTCCGGGCCGGCAAGGCGATTTGCCCGACAGGTTGCTACAAAGGGCGCCGCTTTGGCGCCTCATCTCTCCAACGTCGCCGGCGCAATCAGATCTTTCGTTCCCGCCGGGTGATCCCGCTCGACCTGCGCCCGCGCTTCCGGCGCCGCGAGATCACCTGCTCGCTGCGAACCTCTGAATTGCATCTCGCCGGGCTCAGGGCGCGCCGGCTATATCTGGTGGCGGAATCGCTCTTCGAGGAAAGCCGGCACGATCCCATGCTGACAGACGACCAGCTCGCGGCGATCGTGCAGGACTTTTATAGCTACGTCCTCGACCTAGAGAACAAACTTCGCCTCAGGCTCGGGCGCAATCCGGAAGTTGTCCGTGCTAGGCGCGCCAAGCATTTCCGGGGCGTTGCCCAGCAAGCGCGGGCCGATCTCGGCGCCAATGAATTTGGAACCGTCGCCTTCATCAGCGAGGCCATGCTGCGCAAACACAAGCTCGCCGGCCAGCTCGTCGAGACGGGGCGGAACCAGCTCTCGCAGGCCCTGATGCGTGACGGCATCGACCTCGGCGAGCCCCCAGGCCCCAACAACACCGCCCGTACACCTACCGCGCTGCCGGGCTGCGTAGACCTTGCCGGTTGGCAGCAAGAGAGGAGCGAATTCGACGCAAGCCGGGAACTGAGCCCGGAACCGTCTCTCCTGCTCCGGCGGGGACTCTACCACCCCACCGAATGAATATATGCCATAGTTCTGAGGCTTACGCTGGCGATTCGATCGGCGGAGGATTGTCTCAAGTTGCGTGTTAGGGAAGCGTCGGTCGTGTTGTCTCAGACGGCAACTCACGGCGGTCTCAAGGGGGGACGGAACAGATTGACAAATTCATTCGACAGCGCGGCTCGATCGAACGCCACTCTCATCACGTTGACGAATCGAGCGGGTGTCGAGCGGCTCATCGAGGCCAAGGGCGCCAAAGCGAGCCACATTGCCTCTAGCACGAGCTGGAACGGCTCGTTGATCGCGGGTTCGTATCGCCCCGGGTTATGCCCGTTGGCCACCAATGATTATCACCGTTGACTACGCTATGCGCACTGTCAGACCCAATATGGCAGACCAAACAAGGATACTCGTTCAAGCGCACAAGTGTCTGGAACCGGCCATGAGCCGACCGCGCGACCCGCAGGGGTAGTAGGCTCTTCTGCAAAATGGGGCAGCGCATGGACGCGGCATCAAAACTCTTGGTCGAGCACGGACCCAGGCATGATAATCGATAAGCTAGATCGCCTCGTCGAGGACATCGCGGGGCTGAACAGCAAATTGGTTCTCGTGATTGGTCCGCCCCGGTCCGGAAAAAGCGAACTGCTCAAGCAGCTTTCTGCGCGCAGACAGGCGCAGGTGTTGAATGTCGGCGCGGATCTCGGTCGTGAATTGCTCGCAGTGCCGAGTCCGCGCCGCCATTTGCAAGCGGCCGACCTGCTGAAGGGCCTCGCTGACGACCTCGTAGGCCGCGGGCTCCTGCTCATGGACAACATCGAGCTTCTGTTCGACCAGACGCTGCAGCTCAGCCCGCTCGATTTACTGAAGCGACACGCGCATGCTCGTCGTGTCGTCGCGGCGTGGCCAGGAGACCTCCGGGGAGACCGGCTTTCCTACGCCACGACAGGACATCCAGAACATCAGGACTACGGCATCGACGGCCTAGTCCCGCCCTTTCGCGGCTGGGAGAGACGGCAGGTCCGCGTAATGCTGTAATAGCCATTCCTATGACGCTCTCCACCTACGAGCTCAACCGACGCTGAGCGGGGAAGCTGGGCAACGACGGCTCCTGTCACGTTTGCTACATTCGTTTTCTACAAAACGTGCGCGTTTCGTCAGGCCCGAAAGCCGGCCGCAAGACCCCCCCTTGCCCAGCGATCAAGCCGTCAGCGTGCGCCTCACCGCCTCGCGCCAGCCCTTCACCAGCGTCTCCCGCTGCGTCGTCGCCATATGCGGCATGAAGCGGTGTTCCAGCCGCCAGAGATCGGCGAAGCGTTCCGGCTCCGGCAGCAGGCCGGCATCGAGCCCGGCGAGATAGGCTGCCCCCAAAGCCGTCGTCTCCAGCACCTCCGGGCGGTCGACCGGCAGGCCGAGAATGTCGGCGAGGCGCTGCATCGTCCAGTCGGAGGCGACCATGCCGCCATCGACGCGCAGGACCGCGCCGCCCTGTTTCGCGCCCGGCCAATCGGCCTGCATCGCCTCGAGCAGGTCGAGGGTCTGGTAGCAGACGCTTTCCAGCGCGGCGCGGGCGAATTCGCGCGGGCCGCTATTGCGGGTCAGGCCGAAGATCGCCCCCCTCGCCTCCGCGTCCCAATGCGGCGCGCCGAGGCCGACGAAGGCCGGCACGAGATAGACCGATTGCGCCGGATCGGCGGCCTCGGCCAGCGGGCCGGTCTCGCTCGCCTTCTCGATGATGCCGAGCCCGTCGCGCAGCCATTGCACCGCGGCGCCGGCGATGAAGATCGAGCCCTCCAGCGCATAGCTGCGCTTTCCGCCGAACTGATAGGCGATCGTGCTGAGCAGCCGGTTCTGCGAGGTCACCGGCTCCGAGCCAGTATTGAGCAGGGCGAAGCAGCCGGTGCCATAGGTCGATTTCACCATGCCCGGCGTGAAGCAGGCCTGGCCGATCGTCGCCGCCTGCTGGTCGCCGGCCATGCCGCGCACGGGGATGGTCGCGCCAAAATGCTCCGGCGCGGTGCGGCCGAAAAGGCCGGCGCAATCCTTGACCTCCGGCAACAGCGAGGCCGGGATGTCCAAGAGCTTCAGCAATTCCGCGTCCCAGACCCCACGCCGGATGTCGAACAGCATGGTGCGGGCGGCATTGGTCGCGTCGGTGGCGTGGACCGCCCCGCCGGTCAGCCGCCAGAGCAGGAAGCAGTCGACCGTGCCGAAGGCGAGCTCGCCGGCCTCGGCCCGCTTGCGGGCGCCGGGCACGTTGTCGAGCAGCCAGGCGATCTTGGTGCCGGAGAAATACGGGTCGATCCGCAGGCCCGTGCGCTCGCTCACCAGCGAATCATGGCCGGCTTCGGAGAGCTTCGCGCAAGCGGCGGCGGTGCGCCGATCCTGCCAGACGATGGCGCGGTGGATTGCCTGCCCGGTCGTTCGGTCCCAGACCAGGGTCGTCTCGCGCTGGTTGGTGATGCCGATCGCGGCGATCTCGCTGGCGGGCACGCTGGCTTTCGACATCGCCTCGCGGCAGGTCGAAAGCACGCTCTCCCAGAGATCCTCCGGCTCGTGCTCGACCCAGCCCGAGGCCGGAAAATGCTGCGGAAACTCGCGCTGCGCACTGGCGACGACCCTGAGCGCGGCATCGAACAGGATCGCGCGCGAGGAGGTCGTGCCCTGGTCGATGGCGAGGATATAGCGTGTTGCGGCCATTCTGTCGTCGTCCCTGCCCTAGAGCACGCGCCGGTCTGATCGCACGGCGATCAGACCGGATCACGCATTCTCTCTCAATTGTTTAGAGGCGGATTCACCGATCAGGTTGATTCAACCCGATCGGATCCGGCTCTGGCGACCATCTTGAACTCAGGTCCTGGCCGAGCTTTGCCGAAGCGGCGCTCCGCAAGCAAGCGCCGCGCTGAACCTTACGGCGGCTCAAGGTTCCGCTTGGCATCATTGTCCCGATCTTGATACGCTTCCCGGGAAGCAAGCGGCCGGACGCTTCGTCCGGCCCCCGCCGGGCCGCCTTGCGACCCTGGCCGGCGAAGGATTGAGAGCGGTGGCGGTCGAAGACCGGCAGCAGGCGGACGTCGCAATGGTGGCGTCTATGCCGTCCAACGGCGCCGATCCCTGTGCGATCGGCTCGCCTTCCCTTGCCGCGAACAGGCCGCCGGTACCGACTCAGAGCTTCGGCTGGCGCCAGGCCACAGCGACCTATGCCGCGCTCGATCTCGGCACCAATAATTGCCGCCTCCTGATCGCGCGGCCGGCGCAGCACGGCTTTCGCGTCGTCGACGCCTTCTCGCGAATCGTGCGGCTGGGCGAAGGGCTGTCGGCGAGCGGCCGCCTCGCCGATACGGCGATGGACCGCGCCGTCGAGGCGCTGAAGATCTGCAAGGGCAAGATGACGCATCGCGGCGTCACCCGCGCCCGGCTGGTGACGACCGAGGCCTGCCGCGCCGCGACCAATGGGCTCGATTTCGTCCGCCGCGTCGCCGAAGAGGCCGATCTCAAGCTGGAGATCGTCGATCAGCGCACCGAGGCCTCGCTCGCGGTGACGGGCTGCGCCGCCCTCGCCGATCCGGCGGCGGAGGGCGTCATCGTCTTCGATATCGGCGGCGGCTCGACCGAGATCGTCTGGATGGGCGGGCGCTCGCAGGCGCGCGATCCGGCCGGCCGCATCCGCGAATGGGCCTCGCTGCCGATCGGCGTCGTCTCGGTCGCCGAGCGCTATGGCGGCGTCGATGTCGGGCGCGAACTGTTCGAGCGCATGGTCGAGGATTGCGGCGAGACCCTGAAGCCTTTCGCGAAGCGCGCTTCTGCTGCCAATGCGGCGGCCGGCTTCCACCTGCTCGGCACCTCCGGCACGGTCACCACCGTTGCCGGCATCCATCTCGGCCTGCCGCGCTATGACCGGCGCATGGTCGACGGGCTGTGGATGGAGGAGCGCGAGATCCTCACCGTCATCGACCGGCTGGTCGAGATGGATTATGCCGCACGCTCGGCCAATGCCTGCATCGGCCGCGAGCGGGCCGACCTCGTGCTGGCCGGCTGCGCCATTTTCGAGGCGATCCGCCGCGCTTTCCCGAGCCGCAAGGTCCGCATCGCCGATCGCGGCCTGCGTGAGGGCATCCTGCTCAGGATGATGCACGAGGATCGCGCCTGGTGGCGGCGGAAGCAGGCGTGACAGCAAAGGAGCACGCCCAGCCATGACCTCTACCCGGGGCAGTGCCGGCTCACGCGACCTCAAGGTCCGGGTGAAGAAGACCGCCAAGCTCAGCCATTCCTCGCAGCTCTGGCTGCAGCGCCAGCTCAACGACCCCTACGTCAAGAAGGCGAAGGAGCAGGGCCTGCGCTCGCGCGCCGCCTTCAAGCTCGAGGAGATGGACGACCGCTACAAGTTCCTGAAGCCCGGTCAGCGCCTGGTCGATCTCGGCTGCGCGCCGGGCGGCTGGTGCCAGATCGCGGCCAAGCGCGTCGGGCTCGAGCAGGGCAAGGGCCGGATCGTCGGCATCGATCTCTTGCCGGTCGACCCGATCCCCGGCGTCGACCTGATCCAGCTCGACTTCATGGCTGAGGAGGCGCCTGCCCTGCTGACGGAGCGGCTCGGCGGCAAGGCCGATGGCGTGATGTCCGACATGGCCGCCAACACCACCGG
The DNA here is from genome assembly GCF_004341515.1 of Allobosea sp. BK604. GTDB lineage: Bacteria > Pseudomonadota > Alphaproteobacteria > Rhizobiales > Beijerinckiaceae > Allobosea. The sequence continues at coordinate 192,375 of NZ_SLZF01000011.1, read as the reverse complement.
CCACAAGAAGACCGACCATCTCAAGATCATCGCGCTCGCCGAGGCTGCGCTCGAATTCGCCAACGACATCCTGGCGCCGGGCGGCTTCTTCCTCGCCAAGCTCTTCCAGGGCGGCGACAGCGCCGAACTGCTCGGCCAGCTCAAGCGCGATTTCAGCACCGTGCGCAACGTCAAGCCGGCGGCGAGCCGGGCGGATTCGTCCGAGCTTTACGTGCTGGCGACGGGCTACCGGCGGAAGGCGGCCGAACCGGCCCAAGATTGACCGACCCAAGACTGAACCGGTGCAAGACGGAGATGACCGGGCTTCCGCCGCCTGCCGATGTGGCAGCGTTCTACCCCGTCTGATCAATCCACCGGCTTCTGGTCCGCGATCGCCTCGGCCGTCATCTTGCGGGCGCTGATCGGGGCGTGGCCGGAGACTTCGGCGCCGGCATCGGGGGCGAGCCGCGCCATCCACAGCACCGACGAGGCCGAGATCAGCCCGACGATCACGAAAGCCGGCCAGAAATCATGGGCGCTGAGTGCCTTGCCGCCATTGAAGGCATTGGCCGATTCCAGCGCGAACGCGCCGACGGTGACGCCAAGGCTCAGCGACAATTGCTGCGCGACGCTCGACAGGCTGGTCGCGCTCGACATGTCGCGGTTCGAAACATCGGCGTAGCTCAACGCGTTGATGCCGGTGAATTGCAGCGAGCGGAAGCAGCCGCCGATCAGCAGCACGATCAGCATCAGCCATTGTGGCGTCGTCGGCGTGAACAGGCCCGATCCGGCCAGGAAGGCAGCGCCGACAAGGGCGTTGAAGGTCAGGACGTTGCGGAAGCCGTAGCGGGCCAGGATGGTCTTGGCCAAGGTCTTCATGATCATCGCGCCGGCGGCCGAGGCGAAGGTGATCAGGCCCGAATGCAGCGGGTCGTAGCCGAAGCCGAGCTGCAGCATCAGCGGCAGCAGAAAGGGAATCGCGCCGATGCCGGTGCGGAAGATCGAGCCGCCGATGACGCCGATCCGGTAGGTCGGGATCCGCAACAGGTCGAGCTTGAGCACGGGGTATTTCACCTTGCGGGCATGGACCCAATAGGCCCAGAGCGCCGCGATTCCGGCGGTGACGCAGCCATAGGACACGACCTCGGGTACGAGATGGCGCCCGCCGGTCGCGAGCCCGAGCATCAGCGCGGCGAAGCCGAACGAGGAGAGCAGGAAGCCCTTGATGTCGAGCGGCGCGACATCCTCCTCGCGGATATCCTCGAAGAACAGGCTCGACAGCACGATGCCGACCAGTCCGATCGGGATGTTGATGAAGAAGATCCAGCGCCAGTCGAAATAGGTGGTGATGAAGCCGCCGAGCGGCGGCCCGACCACGGGGCCGACCAGGGCCGGGATCGTCAGATAGGCCAGCGCGCTGACGATCTCCGATTTCTCGACGCTGCGCAGGATGACGAGCCGCCCGACCGGCACCATCATCGCCCCGCCCATGCCCTGGATGAAGCGCGCCCCGACAAAGGCGCCGAGCGAATTCGACATCGCGCACAGGATCGAGCCGAACATGAAGATGCCGATCGCGGCGCGGAAGATCGTGCGTGCCCCGAACTTGTCGGCCATCCAGCCCGAGATCGGAATGAAGACCGCAAGCGACACGAGATAGGAGGTCAGCGCCAGCTTGAGCGCGATCGGATCCTCGCCGAGCGATTGCGCGATCATCGGCAGCGAGGTTGCGATGACGGTAGAGTCGGTATTCTCCATGAACAGCGCGCAGGCGACGATCAGGGGCAGGGTTTGTGAGCGCTGCAAGGACGGAAACTTTCGAGGGTATGGGCGCGTCCCTGCTTTACTGCGGCATCCGGACGCTGGCGAGGGCCTCCAATGCAGGGCAGACCCCGCGAGATCGGTACCGCGCCGGCTGCATAACCAAATCGTGAAACTCGGGTCCGCCATGCGTTGGCTGCGCTGTCGGGCCGGGCAGCTCCTTCCCACATAACAGTCGTCTGCTCAGTCAGACGATAGCGGGGCGCATTCACCTCACGTTTCGGAGGTTGCCATGCTCAACTCGTCCCAAGCCATCACCGATCGGCTGACCTTCGGCGCACTCGGGCTCGCCATGCTCGGTGGCGTCGCGCTCATTGCTGCGCCCTCCCCGGCCAGCGCCGCGACGACCGATTATGCGGCCGCGTGCCATTTCACTTCGACGCCGCAATATGAAGGCGCGGACCGCGACTACGATCCCTGCATGCACATGCGGGACTGTCAGATCCTCGCAAACAAGGCCGGGCACATGATGTTCGCCGATGGCTGCTTCGGCGTTTCGCCCGATCGGGTCTACGCGCAGGTACCGACAGCGCATAGCTCGCTGAGGCGTTGACCGGACGATCGCCCGGCCGGGTCCATGGAGCCGTCCGGGCGCCCATCACCTAACAAAAAGGCGCTCGCGTCCGGAATAGGCCCAGCCCTCCGGGCGCGACACCCATTTGGCCAGCTCGAGAGCCAGAGTAATGCGCCGGCTGCATAACAGCATCGTGAAACTCGGGACTGTCATGCATTTTTGATGGTCACCATACGCCGCGAAGCCACCATCTAACGCTTGCCTCGCATCCACGCGAAGGCACGGCTGGACCTCTCTCCAGCCAGGAATGTTCGCCCAAGAGGTGGTTTATGACTAGCCAAGCAATGAATACGCCGGTTCTGCGTCGCGTCAGTGGTGCCCGGCTCGGGCAGGCAGCGCTCATCCTCGGCGCGGCCTGGGCGCTTTCCGCCCTGGCGCCTGCGCCGGCCAAGGCGATGGACACGGATTGGAAGAAGGTGTGCACCTTCGCCTCCTCGCCGCAGAACTATGGCGATGCGAACAGGGAGCGTTTCTGCATGCAGCAGAATAACTGCCAGGCCCTGGCCGATGCCCAGGGCAGCACCTATACCGGCGCCGGCTGCTTCATGGTCGCCCCCTCGGCCAAGGCCGCTCCGCAGGCTGCGCCGCGTTCGACCAGGCGCTGAGCGCCTTCGGCCGCGCCGCGTTGCACAAGCCACGCGGATTTTTTCGATCACGCTCTAGCGGCCGGGCGCGGCGCGTGATAACGGGCCTCGTCAACTCGGTTGCGGGCGGCCTTGCTCGCACCTGCACAATGCCGGTCAGGCCGGCCCGGAGTTGACGATGACCATCCATACCGACGGCCTTATCCGCGACGGTCTCACCTTCGACGACGTGCTGCTCGAGCCCGGCCCCTCCGAGGTCATGCCGGCCGATGTCGACATCACCACCAAGCTGACCAAGAGCATCTCGCTCAACCTGCCGATCATCGCCTCCGCCATGGACACGGTGACCGAGGCGAACATGGCGATCGCCATGGCCCAGGCCGGCGGCCTCGGCGTCGTCCACCGCAATCTCGAGGCCGACCAGCAGGCCGAGCAGGTCCGGCTCGTCAAGAAATACGAATCCGGCATGGTGATGAACCCGATCACCATCTTCCCCGACGAGACGCTGGCTGACGCTCTCGCCATCATGAAGCGCCATTCGATCTCGGGCATCCCGGTGGTCGAGCGTGGCCCGCAGGGCCATAAGGGCAAGCTCGTCGGCATCCTGACCAATCGCGACGTCCGCTTCGCCGCCAACCCCGACCAGCCGGTCCACGAGATCATGACCAAGGACCGGCTGATCACGGTGCGCGAGGGTGTGACGCAGGAGGAGGCGCGCCGCCTCCTCCACCAGTTCCGCATCGAGAAGCTGCTCGTCGTCGACGACCATTTCCGCTGCATCGGCCTGATCACCGTCAAGGACATGGAGAAGCAGGTCGCCCACCCGAACGCCGCCAAGGACGCGCAGGGCCGCCTGCTCGTCGCGGCCGCGACCACGACCGGCGATCTCGGCTTCGAGCGTTCCGAGCTGCTGATCGATGCCGGCGTCGACATCATCGTGGTCGACACCGCCCATGGCCATTCCGCCAAGGTGCTCGATGCCGTCAGCCGCGTGAAGAAGCTCTCCAATGCCGTGCAGGTCATCGCCGGCAATGTCGCGACCGCCGGCGGGGCCCAGGCCCTGATCGATGCCGGCGCGGATGCGATCAAGGTCGGCATCGGCCCGGGCTCGATCTGCACCACCCGCATCGTCGCCGGCGTCGGCGTGCCGCAGCTCACGGCAGTGATGGACGCAGCTTCCGCGGGCGCCAAGGCCGGCGTGCCGATCATCGCCGATGGCGGCATCAAGTATTCCGGCGATCTCGCCAAGGCGCTTGCAGCCGGCGCCTCCTGCGCCATGGTCGGCTCGCTGCTCGCCGGCACCGACGAGACGCCCGGCGAGGTCTTCCTCTTCCAGGGCCGTTCCTACAAATCCTATCGCGGCATGGGCTCGGTCGGGGCGATGGCACGCGGCTCGGCCGATCGCTATTTCCAGCAGGATATCAAGGACTCGCTCAAGCTCGTTCCCGAAGGGATCGAAGGCCAGGTAGCCTATAAGGGCCCGGTCTCGGGCGTGCTGCACCAGCTCGCCGGCGGCCTGCGCGCCGCGATGGGCTATGTCGGCGGCAGGAATCTCGAGGATTACCGCAGCAAGGCCCGCTTCATCCGGATCACCAGCGCCGGCCTGCGCGAGAGCCATGTCCATGACGTGACCATCGTGCGCGAGAGCCCGAACTATCCGACGCGGTCCTGATCGGGCCGCGGCCATGACGATCAAGCTGATCTATCCGGCGCTCGCCCAGATCCTCTGGACCCTGGTCGTCCTGGGCATCGTCTTCGCGCGCCGGCGCCGCGCCTTCCTCGACAAGGCGGTGCGGCCTGCCGATGTTGCGGTCTCGACCGAGCGCTATCCCGAGCCCGCCCGGCTGGCGGCAGCAAACTATGCCAACCAGTTCGAGGCGCCGGTTCTCTTCTACGCGCTGATCATGGTCGCGATGGAGGTCGGCGCGGTCGGCACGGCGATGGCCGTGCTGGCCTGGCTCTTCGTGCTGTCGCGCGTGGTCCACACGGTCATCCATGTCGGCTCCAACCGGCTGCACCTGCGTGCAGTCGTGTTCGCCTTCGGCGTGGCATGCTTGGTATGCATGTGGATCGGCATACTCGCCACGATGCTATGAAGTAGACGCAGCGCGAATGCTGCACATGCGAACGTATTCGCGGTTGAAACCGGTCACAACCGCGCTACACTACGTAATAACTCCTCTTAGACGCTTGCGCACCATACCGGCCGGCTGCATGCTAAGTCCTTGCGGCTAGGACGGTTTGGGGGACGACCGTTCCGAATGGTTCAGGGGCTTGTCCTCCCTCTGGCGCAAGGTTTCGTATGGCAGTTCTGACTTTTGGACGCGTAGCAGTCCTGGCCGTCATCGGTACGGTCGGCCTCGGCGCGGGTTTCCACTATACCGGCAGGCAAGTACCCTGGCCGCTCGACCGCCTTCCCTATGGCAAGCTTATCCCGCCCTATGCGGAGGCGGCGCAGCGCCCCGCCAATGCGCAGGCGAACCGCTCCGCGACGCCGCAGCGGCCGCCGGTCACCATCGTCACCGCCAAGGTCGAGCGCAAGCCGATGCCGGTCAGGCTCGATGCGATCGGCACCGTCCAGACCATCTCGATGGTCAATGTACGCTCTCGCGTCGACACGCAGATCACCGAGGTCGGCTTCAAGGATGGCGGCTATGTGAAGAAGGGCGATGTCCTCTTCCGGCTCGATTCCCGCCTGGTCGAAACATTGCTCAGGCAGGCCGAGGCCAATGTCGCGCGCGACAAGGCCTTGCTCATCTCGGCCGAGTCCGAATTGCGCCGGGCCGAGGAACTCGCCAAGCGCGAATTCGCCACCGACCAGCGGCTCGACACGGCCCGCGCCGGCGTCGCGACCTTGCGAGCCAGCATTCGCGCCGGCGAAGCGGCGGTCGACGGGCTCAAGGTCCAGCTCACCTACTACACCATCACCGCCCCAGTCTCCGGCCGCATCGGCGTCGCCGGCCTGAAGGAAGGCAACATCGCCAAGACCGGCGACAACTCCACGGTGCTGGTGACGATCAACCAGATCGATCCGATCTATGTCTCGTTCTCGCTGCCTCAGCGCCACCTCTCCGATATCCGGGCGGCGATGAATGCGGGCACCGCATCGGTGCTGGCGACGCAGCATGGCGCGCCGGCTGGTGTCGAAGGAAAGATCGCGGTGATCGACAACCTGGTCGACGCCACGACCGGCACGATCCAGATGCGTGCCGTCTTCGACAATCCCGAGGAGTCGCTCTGGCCGGGCGCTCTGTGCCAGGTCCGCCTCACCCTGCGCGTCGATCCGGAAGCGCTGACCGTGCCGCGCGAAGCCGTCCAGAACGGCCAGAACGGCACCTTCGTCTTCGTCGTCGAGGACGGCATCGCCCGCGCTCGCCCGGTCGTGGTTGACCGCATGATCGATGAGCGCGTCGTGCTGACATCCGGCCTCAAGGGTGACGAGACGGTGGTGATCGACGGGCAGTTGCTGCTGACCGAAGGCGCACGCACGGTCGAGCGCAGCTCCGGCCGCAGCCCGCCTGCCACCCTGACCTCCCAGCGCGGGAGTGCCGGCTGATGAACCTGCCCGAAACCTGCATTCGCCGTCCGGTGATGACGACGCTGCTGATGGCGACGTTCCTGATCTTCGGGTTCTTCGCCTTCCGGCAATTGCCGGTCGCGGCCCTGCCCCGCGTCGATTTCCCGACGATCAATGTCAGCGCCCGCCTGCCGGGCGCGAGCCCGGAGACGATGGCCTCCTCCATCGCCGCCCCGCTCGAGCGCGAATTCGCCTCGATCTCGGGCATCACCGCGATGTCCTCGGTCTCGCAGCTCGGCTCGACCTCGATCACCCTGCAATTCGACCTCAACCGCAATATCGACGGCGCCGCGCTCGACGTGCAGGCGGCGCTCAGCGCGACGACGCGACGCCTGCCGCCCGAGCTCCCCGCCCCTCCGAGCTTCCGCAAGGTCAACCCGGCCGACCAGCCGGTGCTGTTCATGGTGCTGACCTCGGCGACCAAGCCGCTCTACGAGGTCCACCAGTTCGGCGAGAACATCCTGCAGCAGCAGATCTCGCAGCTGCCCGGCGTCGCCCAGGTCAATATCTTCGGCGCGCAGAAATATGCAGTGCGCGTGCTGGTCAATCCCGACGCGGTCTCGGCCCGCGGCCTTGCCCTGAGCGACGTCCGCAACGCCATCGCCGCCGCCAACTCCAACTCGCCGGTCGGCACGCTCCGCAGCGACAACCAGAGCACCGTGATCGGCGCCACCGGCCAGATGGAACGTGCCGGGGAATATGGCAACCTGATCATCGCGCAGAAGAGCGGCGTGCCGATCCGGCTCGAGGATGTCGCGCAGGTCTACGATTCCGTCGAGAACAACCAGACCGGCAGCTGGTTCAACGGCCAGCGCTCGATCATGCTGGCGGTCTACCGCCAGTCGGACGCCAACACCGTCCAGGTCGTCGACAGCATCAAGGCGCGCCTCGCCTCCTATCGCGAGCAGCTGCCGGCCGCGATGGATCTGCACGTCCTCAACGACCGCTCGATCCCGATCCGCGAGGCGGTGGAGGATGTCGAATTCTCGCTGATGATCGCGATCGCGCTCGTGATCATGGTGATCTTCCTGTTCCTGAAGAGCCTTGCCGCAACCCTGATCCCGACGCTGGCGCTGCCGATCTCGCTCGTCGGCACGTTCGCGATCATGTACGCGCTCGGCTATTCGCTCGATAACATCTCGCTGCTGGCGCTGACCCTCGCAGTCGGCTTCGTCGTCGACGATGCCATCGTCATGCTGGAGAACATCATCCGGCATATCGAGATGGGCAAGAAGCCGTTCCAGGCCGCGCTCGACGGCTCGCGCGAGATCGGCTTCACCATTCTCTCGATCACCATCTCGCTCGTCGCCGTCTTCATCCCGGTCTTCTTCATGGGCGGCGTGGTCGGCAAGGTCTTCGTCGAGTTCGCCGGCACGATCGCGGCCGCGATCATCGTCTCCGGCTTCGTCTCGCTGACGCTGACGCCGATGCTGTGCGCCCGCTTCCTCAAGGCGCATGACCACCACAAGCGGCCGAACCTGCTGGAGCGCATCTTCGAGGCCGGCTTCCAGGGCATGCTCGGCGCCTATCGCTGGACGCTCGACGGTGTGCTCAAGGCCCGCTTCCTGATGCTGCTGGTGACGCTCGGCACCGTCTATGTTTCGGTGCAGCTCTATTCCGACATCCCGAAGGGCTTCTTCCCGACCGAGGATACTGGCCTGCTGCGCGCCTCGACCGAAGGCCCGCCCGACACCTCCTTCGAGGCGATGGCGGCGCGCCAGGTCCGCATCGCCGAGATCGTCAGGTCCGATCCGGCCGTCGAATACCTCACCCATAATATCGGCGGCTTCAACGCCACCAATAACGGCTTCATGTTCATCGCGCTGAAGCCGAAGGAGGAGCGTGGCAAGGCCGAGGAGGTGATCTCGAGGCTGAGGCGCGCCACCGCCGAGGTGCCGGGCATCACCGCGGTCTTCCAGCAGGTCCAGAACATCAACCTCAATGCCGGCCGCTCCTCGCGCGCGCAGTATCTCTATTCGCTCCAGGGGCCGGACCTGAACGCCCTCTTCTCGTATGCGCCGCTGATGCAGCAGCGGCTCTCGCAGCTGCCGCAGCTGCGTGACGCCAATATCGACCTGCAATTGCGCAACCCGCAGCTCTCGGTCGAGATCGACCGCGAGCGCGCCGCCAGCCTCGGCATCACCAGCGACCAGATCAGGCAGGCGTTGGGGAATGCCTTCGGCTCGCGCCAGATCGCCACGATCTTCACGCCCGCGACCGACTACCAGGTCATCATGGAGGCGAACCGCGCCTATCAGCAGGACCCGGCCGTGTTGTCGCGCCTGCTGCTCAAGGCCTCGAACGGGCTGAACGTGCCGCTCGAGGCCGTCGCGACGATCAAGCCCACGGTCGGCCCGCTCGCGGTCAACCGCATCTCGCAGCAGCCGGCGGTGACGATTTCCTTCAACACCGCGCCCGGGATCTCGCTGGGCGACGCGGTCAACGCCATCCGCGCCGCCGAACGCGAGATCAACCTGCCGGCCTCGATCGTCACCAGCTTCGCCGGCTCGGCCCAGCTCTTCCAGGATGCGCTGAAGGGCCAGGGCCTGCTGATCTTCGCCGCGATCCTGGTGATCTACATCATCCTCGGCATCCTCTACGAGAGCTTCATCCACCCGATCACGATCCTCTCCGGCCTGCCCTCGGCCGGCCTCGGGGCACTGCTCGCGCTCGAATATTTCCACATGGATCTCTCGGTGATCGCGATCATCGGCATCCTGATGCTCGTCGGGATCGTCAAGAAGAACGCGATCATGATGGTCGATTTCGCCATCGAGCGACGCAAGCAGGGCGATGACGCGCTGACCGCGATCCGCGAGGCGGCACTGGTGCGCTTCCGGCCGATCATGATGACGAGCTTCGCTGCGATCTTCGGCGTGCTGCCGATCGCGCTCGGCCATGGCGCCGGCGCCGAGCTGCGCCAGCCGCTCGGCATCGCCGTCGTCGGCGGCCTCATCGTCTCGCAGATGCTGACGCTCTACATCACGCCAGTGGTCTATTTCTATCTCGACAAGGTCGACACCTGGCTCTCCGGCCGCAACCGGGCCGAGCGGGCGGATATCGCCGCAGGAGGCGTGCCGGTCGCGGTGCCGCAGGCCGTCCACCGGGATATTTGACGCTATTTAAGTATTCCCATTCACCAAAGCGTCACGAAAACAGGCAATTCGCGCAGAGATCCGACGATTCTCTGCGTGATGCCTCAAAGGCGCCGTTGTCTCTTAAAGACCGGCAAACCACGGATTTCACATCAAATGCGAGTGACCTGACCCCGGTGGGAGGCGCCGCAATGCTGCGCGTGAGTGAAGTCTTCCAAGGGCAAGGCCCGGCTGCGCAGGGCGGCCCCGCCCCGGTTCACCGACATCGCACGGCGCGTCTCGCAGCGCTTGGCCTGCTCGGCCTGGCGCTCGGTGCCGGCGGCATGGCCTTGACGGTTTCGTTTGTTCAGGCGGAGGACGATGCCGGTATCCGCGCCTTCTTCCGCGAGGAAGCGGCCCGGCGCGCGCAACAGGGAGGCGGCCCGAGCGCCTATGCGCCGACGACGCATGGCTGGCGCTTGCCGCTCTTCGGCACCAATCCCGATGGCAGGATCCCGCACCCGCCGGTCGCGCTCGAAAGCGGCAGGCCGCGCGGCGACGGCAAGGGCCGCCCGGGCCGCCACGACACCGTCTCCGGCGCCGCCAACGTCGCCCGCACCATCTGCGTGCGCTTGTGCGACGGCTATCACATGCCGATCGGCCATTGGCGCTCGCAGGCCGATTTCAGGGCGCAGGAGGCGCTGTGCTCGGCAATGAACCCGGGCATCCCGGTCAAGCTCTTCCGGGTTGCCGCCGGCGCGACCACGATCGACGGCGCGGTCGCGGCCGATGGCAAGACCTATGGCTCGCTGCCGGTGGCCCATGGTCATGAGACCTCCGCCGATTCCGCTTGCCGCCCGGCGATTCCCTCCCCGGGCGAGCGCCGCGTCTCGCTGCTGCGCGACTTCACCTTGCGCCCGGGCGACGCGGTCGTGCTCGACGGCAAGGTGACGACCTTCGAGGGCTCGACGAGCTGGCCCTACAGCACGCGCGATTTTCGTGAGTTCCGCAGTTCGTCCGAACTCAGCGCCGGTACCCGCCGGATGATCGACGAGACGGTCGGCGTCTCCAGCCGCGAGGCCATGATGCGTTCGCTGCGCCGGGACATGGACGTGCAGGAAGCCCGGGTGAAGGACGACGCGCCCGTGCTGCGCGGCCGGCTCGGCTCCGGGCCCCTCGCCTCGGCCGCGCCGTCCGCGATCCGCCAGATCGTCATCGCGCCGGAAACCTGACCGGCCTGGCGCAAGCCTCCTCTGCGATCATCGAGCTTGGCGCACCCTGCGCCCGTTAAGCATCGCGCCGTTTTGGCGTGCAGCGCCGCCACCGCGGCGTTGATGATTAACGCAAAGTAAACTACACCCATTCCTGCGGCGGACAGAAACAAGCGTGCAGTGGAGTCGACGCGATGTTGCGTGTCCGTGAAGTCCCGGGGCAGGCGAGCCTGCCTGCGGCAGAGCCTGCCGATGCCATCATTGCGCCAGCTCTCCCGAAGCGGTCGTCGCGCTCGTTGCGGCTTGCCGCCATGACCGCACTCGGATTGGCGCTGGGCGCCGGCAGTGCGGTCCTGACCGTCTCCATGGTCCAGGCCGAGGATGATGCCGGCATCCGCGCCTTCTTCCGCGAGGAGGCGGCGCGCCGCGCCCAGCAGCAGCAGCCGCGTGCCGCCTATGGCAGCGTCACCGCCTATGCGCCGGCCCGCAATACCTGGACTCTCCCGCTGTTCAATTCCGCGCCGAACGGCCGCATCGCCCATCCGCCGATCGCGCTCAACCCGTTCAAGCGCCATACGGCAGCCGAGGCGCCGCGCCGCCAGCCGAGGCACACCAGGATCGTCGGCCTCGACACCGTCTCCGGCGCGGCCAATACCGCCCGCACCATTTGCGTGCGCATGTGCGATGGCTTCCATGCCCCGATCGGCTATTTGCGCGCCCAGTCGGATTTCAAGGCGCATGAGGCGCTCTGCCAGGCGATGAATCCCGGCATTCCGGTCAAGGTCTTCCGCGTCCCGGCCGGCGCCAGCTCGATCGACGGCGCCGTCTCGCAGGACGGCAAGACCTATGGCTCGCTGCCCGTCGCCTATGGCCATGAGCGCTCTGCCGATCCTGCCTGCCGCCCGGCCATCGCCGCTGCCGGCGAGCGCCGCGTCTCGCTGTTGCGCGACATCACCTTGCGTCCGGGCGACAGCGTCGTGCTCGACGGCAAGGTCCGCACCTTCACCGGCGCCACCCACTGGCCCTATAGCATCCGCGATTTCGAGGATTTCCGCGGCTCGCGTGAGCTCAGCGCCAGCCAGCGCCGCATGATCGACGAGACGGTCGGCATCTCGCGCCGCGAGGCGCAGATGCAGACGCTGCGCCGGCAGATGCGCACCCGCGAGGCCGCTTTGCACGACGAGAACCTGCTGAGCGACGCCTTGCCCCTGCGCGGCACGCTCGATCCGCAGGTCCGCGGTCCCGTGCGCCTGATCGAGATCAATTCCGGCGGCGAGCCGCGCTGAAGGCAGGCCGCCGCGCCGCGGCATGTATTCTTTTGAACTAATCTAAGCTGAATACACTTTAGAATCGATCTAACCGATTGATTTATAACGGCTTCTTGTATTGACCCATAGTCGTACGACTTGTACCGCTCCTCCGTCACGAACCCGTAGCGGGCCGTAGAACCCGATGGAGCGAACCATGATCGACAAGACAATCTCCGTTCTTGCCCTGGCATCATGCCTGCTCGCCACGCCCGCGCTGGCGCAGAGCGTCAATCTCTACACCACCCGCGAGCCGGCCCTGCTCAATCCGGTGCTCGAGGCCTTCACCAAGGATACCGGCATCAAGGTCAACGCCGTGTTCCTGAAGGACGGGCTGCAGCAGCGCGTCCAGGCCGAGGGCGCCAACAGCCCCGCCGACGTGATGCTCGTGGTCGATGTCGGCGAGATCAATGCGGCCGCCGACGCCGGCATCACCCAGCCGGTCAAATCGGCCGTGGTCGACAAGACCGTTCCCGCAGCCCTGCGTGGCTCCGGCGACAGCTGGGTGACGCTGACCCAGCGCGCCCGCGTCGTCGTCGTCTCCAAGGATCGCGTGAAGCAGGATGCGATCAGCTATGACGAGCTCGCCGATCCCAAGTGGAAGGGCAAGTTCTGCATCCGCGCCGGCCAGCATCCCTATAACAACGCCTTCTTCGCCGCCTATCTCGCCCGCAACGGCGCGGAGAAGACCGAGACCTATCTCAAGGCGCTCAAGGCCAATGCCGCCCGCAAGCCCGGCGGCGGCGATCGCGACGTCGCCCGCGACATCCAGTCCGGCCTCTGCGACATCGCGATCATCAACACCTACTATATCGGCCTGATGAGCCAGGCGACGAACGAGCAGAAGGGCTGGTACGAGGCGATCAAGCCGCTGAAGACCTCCTTCACCGGCGGCGGCACGCATGTGAACGTCTCCGCCGCGGCGATCGCCAAGAACGCGCCGAACAGGGACAACGCCGTCAAGCTGATCGAGTACATGCTCGGCGAGAAGGCGCAGACGCTCTATGCCGACGGCAATTTCGAGTTCCCGGTCAATCCCGACGTCAAGGAAGCCGCGGCGGTGAAGCTGCTCGGCGCGCTAACGCCCGATACGCTGCCGCTCGGCGATGTCGCCAAGAACCGCAAGGCGGCGTCGGAGCTCGTCGACAAGGTCGGCTTCGACAACTGACCCCGGGCATTCGTTGAGCCTGAACGCAACGCTTTCGCCTTTGCGACGGCCGTCACTTCGGTGGCGGCCGTCGAGCCGTTTTGTCTGGGTGTCGATCCTCAGTGCGGTTCTTGTCGCCCTGCCGGTGCTGTCACTCGCCTGGACCGCCTTCTCGCCCGAGGCCGTCGAGATCTGGCCGCATCTCGCCGCCAATGTCCTGCCGACGGCGCTCGCCAATACGGCGGCGCTGCTCCTCGGCGTTGGCCTGCTCTGCGCCCTGATCGGCGTCGCCACCGCCTGGCTGGTGACGCAATACGAGTTTCCCGGCCGCGCCGCCTTCGAATGGCTGCTGGTGCTGCCGCTCGCCATCCCGACCTACATCACCGCCTATATCTACGTCGAATTCCTCGGCTTCCAGGGCCCGTTGCAGACCGCATTTCGGGCGCTGACAGGCTATCGCTCGCTGCGCGATTACTGGTTCCCCGATCCGCGCAACCTCGCCGGCGCGATCTTCGTCATGACGATCGTGCTCTACCCTTACGTCTATCTCAGCGTGCGCGCCCTGTTCAGCCAGCAGAGCGCGACCATCATGGAAGCGGCGCGCACGCTCGGCGCCTCGCGCTGGCCGCTGTTCCGGCGCATCGGCCTGCCGATGGCGCGCCCGGCCCTTGCCGCCGGCCTGACGCTGGCCCTGCTGGAGACGCTGAACGATATCGGCGCCAGCGAATATCTCGGCGTGCGTTCGCTGACGATCTCGATCTACACGACCTGGCTCAACCGCAATTCGCTCGCAGGCGCGGCGCAGATCGCCTGCGTCATGCTGATCATGATCGTCCTGCTGGTCGCCATCGAGGCGCGGCTGCGCGGGCAGCGCCGCTTCGCCATTCCGGTGCGCCAGCCGCGCGGTCTCAGCCGCCGGCCGCTCGCGGGCCGCAAGGCGCTCGGCGCCAGCCTCGCCTGCGCCCTGCCCGTGCTGCTCGGCGCGGCGCTGCCGATCGGCTTCCTGTTCAGCGAAGTGCTGGCGCGCGGGCTCCTGTTCAAGGTCGATGGCGCCCTGTTGCGCAATCTTGGCAATGCCCTTCTGCTCTCCGGCATCGCCGCTGCGCTCGTGGTCGCGCTCGGGCTCGGCATCGTCGCCGCGCGCCGCCATGGCCGCGAGACCTGGCTGCCGGCGCTTACCCGCCTCGCCTCGCTCGGCTATGCCCTGCCGGGGACCGTGCTGGCGCTCGGCCTGCTGGTGCCGCTCGCCAGCTTCGACAATGCGCTCGCCAACGCGGTTCGGGCCTGGTTCGGCGTCAATCCCGGCCTCGTCCTGATCGGCTCGGGCGCGGCACTCGTCATCGCCTATGTCGTGCGTTTCCTGGCGATCGCGATCTCCGGCATCGAGAGCGGACTGTCGCGCGTCTCGCCGCGGCTCGACGATGCAGCCCGCGCGCTCGGCGCCAATGCGAACGAGGTGGTGCGGCAGGTGCATTGGCCCCTCGCGCGCCCGGCCATCGCCGCCGCGGCGCTGCTCGTCTTCGTCGATTGCCTCAAGGAACTACCCGCGACCCTGCTGCTGCGGCCGCTCAATCTCGAGACGCTCGCCACCACCGTCTATGGCCATGCCTCGCGCGGCGTCTTCGAGGACGGCGCGCTCGCCGCCCTCCTGATCGTGCTCGCCGGCCTCTATCCCGCCATCATTCTGGCACGAGCCGGTGGCACGAGGGCGTGAACGTGACATGCGTGAGGCGCCGCGGAGGGCCTCACGCCTGAGCATCGACCCTGAAACCGCTGGAGACAGCGCGAGTTAGCCGCCAAAACTCGACAATTCTCCAGCATCGTCATAAACCGTTTACGCTTGGTAGCCGGCGCGATTCTGGCTGCCGCCCCTCCCCAGGGCCCATATGACACGACGCGCGTCCATCCTCGCCTATACGCTCGCGATTGTTTTGGTCCTGCTCGGTCTGCAGAACTGGAACATCGCGGTCGGGCATATCGAGCGGCATGTCATTGCCGGCATCGAGGATCGCACCGGATTGAAGGTGACGGCGCTCGAGCGCGCCGAGATCGCCTTCCTGCCGCTGCCGCGCGTCAGCCTCTCGCATGTCAGCTTCACCAAGAACGACGGCACGCTGGCCGGCAAGGCGGTCAGGCTCAGGGCCCATGCCCGCCTGCTGCCGCTCCTGCTCGGACAGCTCTCCTTCGAGCGCATCGACCTGGTCGTGCCGGAGATCAATGTCGCACTGAGCGGGCCGGAGGACGGGCTTGCAAGCTGGTTCGCGACACCGCTCGCCTATCTCACCAGCCTCAAGAACCAGAGCCGCATCGTCATCAGCTCCGGCTCGATCTTCGCCCGCTCCAACGGCGCGATCCGCACGACATTGCGCGACGTCAACATCGTCATCGACGATCGCGAAGCCTTCGAGCCGATCGTCCTTGCCGGCTCGGTGAACTGGCGCGGCGTCCTGACCGAGATCAACGCGACCTGGCCCGTGGCCGGCGAGCGCGCCCGGGTCTCGCTCTCGGCGATCTCCGAGCTCGCCAACCTGCGGCTCGAAGGCATGCGCTCCGGCACGAGCGCGCCGGTCGTCAATGGCCAGCTCACCATCTCGACGCGCTCGCTCCCGGAGCTGCTCGGCTGGTTCGGCGAGAGGCCGCTGGTCGCCGCGGCGATCGCCCGGCTCGAGCTTTCCGGCGAAGCCCAGATCAAGCCGGGCGAGGTCTCGCTCAGCAATGCCAGCGTCAGCCTCGACGGCGACCGGCTCGACGGCGCGCTCACGCTCGGCGAAGCCGGCTCGCGCTGGACGCTGTCAGGCACGCTCGCCGGCGCCGAGCTCGATATCGGCCGGCTCTATGACCGGCTCGACCTGCCCCGCGCCGGCCCGGCCGGCAGCGGCGAGACCCCGCTGGATTTCGACGCCTGGACCGCCCATGACGTCGACCTGCGCGTCTCTGTCGATGCCGCCCGCATCAGCGGCGCGCGCCTGGCCGATGTGGCGACGCAGTTCCTGATCAAGAAAGGCCGGTTCGAGGCCGGGCTGCTGCGTGCCTCCGCCTACGGCGGCAGCGCCAAGGGCCGCCTCCTCGCCGTCAGCGCGCCGAACGGCGTCGATGTCCGGCTACAGGCCGTGTTCGACCGGATCAACCTGACCCAGGGCGGTGCCGACATGCCGGATCTGCCGCGCCTGAGCGGCACCGGCAACCTGCAGCTCAACCTGGAAGGCAGCGGCGCGTCGGCCGAGGACGTCGTGGCCTCGCTCGCGGGCAAGGCCAGCATCGCACTGCGCCAGGGCGAGCTCGGCGGCTTCGCCTTCCATGATCTGCTGCGCCGGGCGGAACGCAACCCTGTCGCGGCGCTGCGCGAATGGCGCCAGGGCAAGACACCGTTCGACAGCGCCGGTGCCACCGCGACCGTCGCCAACGGCGTCGTCACGATCAGCGACGCGCAAATGTCGGGCGCAGCCTACAGGCTGACTCTGGCCGGACAGACCTTCCTGCCCCAGCGCTGGGTCGAGATGAGCGGCCAGCTCGGGCCGAGCAACGGCGCCTTCCAGATCCCGCTCGTGCTGAGGGGCGCGCTCGAGAGCCCGTCGCTGACGCCGCATACCGACGCCGTGCTCACTCCGTCCGGCAGCCTGCCGGCCTCGCTGCTGCGCTGACAGATTTCGGACAGGCTCCAGCCGTGCGGGGGCCTGCCCGGAGCTTCGACGACCCGCGCACGCCGATTGACCAGCGCGCAGCACCATAGTTTCATCGCCGAAACCAGCTCGAAAGCCTCATGACATGCGCGCGCCGACAGGTTCGATCGTAGGGCTCTGTTCCGCCTCGGCCACGATGTTCGCGGTAGGCATGGCGTTTCTCGGCTATTGGGGCGTCCACGAGCCCCTGCCCTGGCGCCCGCGCGACATCGCGGTGGTGACGCTTGCCTTCATCGGCTTCGCCGCGCTGGGCTCGGTGCCCTGGATCGCGACCACGCCGGTGGCCAGCGACGCCGACGAGAAGGTCCAGCCGGCAAGGCGGGCTTTCGGCGTCGGTGTCATTCTGATCTGGCTGTCGGTCCTGGTCGCAATCGTCGGCTAGCTACTGGTAGACCCCGGTCATCAGGTAGAAATGGCCGCTGACATGGCGCAACGTGCTCAACCCGCGCGCCTCCTGGCGCAGCACGCCCTTTCCATCCTCGGATGCGAGCAGCCGGTCCCGCCATGCCAGCGAGCGCTGATCCGGCTCCAAGACGATCTCGCCGCTCTCATCGTAGATCAGCCTCCTGAAAAGATTGGTTACGCCGGCGCCGCCCGAATCGCCCCAATCGAAGGCCTTGAAGCGGGGCGAGACGTCGTCGCGCGGTAAGGCCGCGACAACGCGGTCGTAGCGCTCGCGCGTCAATGCGAACCGCGCCCAAGTCGGATCGAAGCCGAGCTTAACCAGAGCAGAGACCAGCCCCACCGCGATAAGGAGGCCCAGGATCCAGGATGCCAGCCGCCGCCACCGCCGCAAGGCAATGTCTCGTCCCAATGCGAAAAGCAGAAGGAGGATTGCGGGCAGCGCGAGGGCGAGCACCAACGGGGCAAGCAAAATGTACAGACTAAAGATGACGTCGAGTTCTTCCAGGGATGCCAAGAACAGCAGCAACGCGAAAAACCAAACGAAATACCACGCCGTGAAGCCATCGCGTCGGCGCCACGCTTGCCAGCTCGCCAAAACACTCATGCTTCATCCACGCAGTTGAGCCTTAAACGAAAAGGGCGGACCTGCCGGCCCGCCCTTTTCAGATCCTCAGCTCTCCTGCTCCGGCCCGGCATCGGCCTCGGGCGCATCGCCCTCCGCCTCTTCCTCGTCGCCGGCATCGCCGATGCATTCGACCGAAACGACCTTCTCGTCACCTGTCGTGTTGAACACCGTGACGCCCTGTGTCGAGCGGCCGGCGATGCGGATGCGGTTGTTCGGGCCGGCATCCACCGGCACGCGAATGACCTGCCCGCCATCGGTGACCAGCATGATCTGGTCGGTATCGACCACGGGGAAGGAGGCGATCAGCTTGCCGTTGCGCTCGTTGACGACCATGGCGACGATGCCCTTGCCGCCGCGCCCGGTGACCCGGTACTCGAAGGACGAGGTGCGCTTGCCATAGCCCTTCTCCGAGACGGTCAGGATGAACTGCTCGGCGAGCTGCATCTCCAGGCGCTTGGCGCCCAGCTCGACCTCGCCGGCACTCTCCTCGGCCTCGCCATTCGCGGGTGTAGCCTCGGTCTCCTCGGCCTCGCCATTGATGGCCCGGCGCGCGGCAGCGGCATCCTTGAGATAGGTTGCGCGCTCTTCCGGGGTTGCATCGAGATGCTTGAGAATCGCGAGCGAGATCACCTCGTCGCCCTCGGCCAGGTTGATGCCGCGCACGCCGGTCGAGTCGCGGCCCTTGAACACGCGCACCTCGGGAACGGCGAAGCGGATGCACTGCCCTTCCGCCGTGGTCAGCAGCACGTCGTCATGCTCGGAGCAGATCTGCACGTCGACGATGGAATCGCCCTCGTCGAGCTTCATCGCGATCTTGCCGTTGCGATTGACCTGGACGAAGTCCGAGAGCTTGTTGCGGCGGACATTGCCGGTCTTCGTCGCGAACATCACGTCGAGACGCTCCCAGCTCTCCTCGTCCTCCGGCAGCGGCATCACGGTGGTGATGCGCTCGCCAGCATCGAGCGGCAGCATGTTGACCAGCGCCTTGCCGCGCGCATTGGGCGCCGAGAGCGGCAGCCGCCACACCTTCTCCTTGTAGGCCTGGCCCAGCGAGGAGAAGAAGATGATCGGCGTATGCGTGTCGGCGACGAAGAGGCGGGTGACGAAATCCTCGTCGCGCGTCGACATGCCGGAGCGGCCCTTGCCGCCGCGCTTCTGCGCCCGATAGGTCGAGAGCGGCACGCGCTTGATATAGCCGGCATGGGACACGGTCACGACCATGTCCTCGCGCGCGATCAGGTCCTCGTCGTCGAGATCGGAGCCCCAGTCCTGGATCACGGTCCGGCGCGGCGTGGCGAAGGCGTCCTTCACCTCGGTGAGCTCGGTCTTGATGATCGACTGGATGCGGGCGCGCGAACGCAGGATGTCGAGATAATCGGCGATCTCCGTGGCGAGCTTCGCCAGGTCCTCGCCGATCTCGTCGCGGCCGAGCGCGGTGAGGCGCGACAGGCGCAATTCGAGGATCGCCTTGGCCTGCGCATCGGAGAGCCGGTAGGTGCCGTCAGGGTTCATCGGATGGCGCGGGTCGTCGACCAGCGCGATCAGCGGCGCGATATCCTCGGCCGGCCAGTCGCGCGCCATCAGCGATTCATGCGCCACGGACGGAGTGGGCGCGGTGCGGATCAGGCGGATGACCTCGTCGATATTGGCGACCGCGGTGGCGAGGCCGCACAGGATATGGGCTTTCTCGCGCGCCTTGTTGAGCAGGTAGCGCGTGCGCCGGGAGACGACCTCCTCGCGGAACTCGACGAAGGCCGAGATGAAGTCCTTGAGGTTGAGCACCTCCGGCCTGCCGCCGGTCAGCGCGACCATGTTGGCGCCGAACGAGGTCTGCAGCGGCGTGAAGCGGTAGAGCTGGTTCAGCACGACATCGGCGACGGCGTCGCGCTTGATCTCGATGACGACGCGAACGCCCTCGCGGCTCGACTCGTCGCGCAGATCGGAAATGCCCTCGATCCGCTTCTCGCGGACGAGATCGGCGATCTTCTCGACCATCGAGGCCTTGTTCACCTGATAGGGAACCTCGGTGACGATGATTGCCTCGCGCTCCTTGCGCAGTTCCTCGATATGCGTCTTCGCGCGCATCACGATCGAGCCGCGGCCGGTGTGATAGGCCGAATGGATGCCGCTGCGGCCCATGATCGAGGCGCCGGTCGGGAAGTCCGGGCCCGGCACGAACTCGATCAGCTCGTCGATCGTGATCTCCGGGTTCTCGATCAGCGCGATGCAGGCATCGATCACCTCGCCGAGATTATGCGGCGGGATATTGGTCGCCATGCCGACCGCGATGCCGCCGGCGCCGTTGACGAGCAGGTTCGGATAGCGCGCCGGCAGGACTTTCGGCTCGTGCTCCTTGCCGTCATAGTTCGGCTGGAAGTCGACCGTGTCGAGATCGAGATCCTCGAGCAGCGGCATCGCCGCCTTGTCGAGGCGCGCCTCCGTATAACGATCGGCCGCCGGGGAATCGCCGTCCATCGAGCCGAAATTGCCCTGGCCGTCGATCAGCGGCAGGCGCAGCGAGAAGTCCTGCGCCATGCGCACCAGCGCGTCATAGACCGCGAGGTTGCCGTGCGGATGGTATTTACCCATCGTGTCGCCGACGATGCGGGCGCATTTGGTGTAGGGCCGGTCGGGCAGGTTCTTGTTCTCGTGCATCGAGAACAGGATGCGCCGGTGCACCGGCTTCAGGCCGTCGCGGACATCGGGAAGAGCGCGGCTCACGATCACGCTCATGGCGTAATCGAGATAGCTCTTCTTCATCTCGTCGGTGATTGCGATCGGCTTGATGTCGCCGCCCTGCTGCGGCTCGTCCGGCCGCTCGTCGCGCGGATCGTTATCGTCTTCGCTCAAGGGAAAAAGCCCCGATTTACCACTGTTTTTCAGGTCTCTGGCTACCCGATTCCGGCCTGCGAAGCCAGCGAAAGACGAAACTCTGCAGAGAAAATAAAATCCTTATATCGCAATGGATTGCGCGCCGTTTTTGACTCCGTTTCGCACGCCCTCCACAATCCCGCCACGTTTCAGGGATGACGCCGGGTCCGCGGCATGGCTAAGCTCGCTCGATGTTCCTCGAATACCTCTCCTCCGCGCTCGTCACGCTGCTGGTGACGCTCGATCCGCCGGGGCTCGCGCCGATCTTCCTGTCGCTGACGCGCGGCATGTCGGGCGACGAGCGCCGGCAGGTCGCCCTGCGCGCCTGCATCATCGCCTTCTGCATCATGGCCTTCTTCGGCCTGGCCGGCGATGTCGTGCTGAAGGCGCTCGGCGTCTCGCTGCCGGCCTTCCGCATCGCCGGCGGGCTGCTGCTGTTCTGGATCGCCTTCGAAATGGTGTTCGAGCGCCGCAACGAGCGCAAGCAGGCGACCGCCGAGACTGCGATCACCCAGGATCACATCCGCAATGTCGCGGCCTTTCCGTTGGGCATCCCTCTCATGGCGGGGCCCGGTGCGCTGACCGCGATGATCCTGCTCGCCGGCCGCGCCGGTGGCGATCTCGCCATGCTCGGCTCGCTGGTCGCGATCTGCGGCCTGGTGATCCTTTCCTGCCTCGCCGTGTTCTGGCTGGCGGTGCCGATCGCTCGCCTGCTCGGCGTCACCGGCAATGTCGTGCTGACCCGCCTGCTCGGCGTGATCCTGGCGGCGCTCGCCGTGCAGTTCGTCATCGACGGCGTGCAGGCGGTGGTGCGAGGCGGGTAACCGCGCTTCGCTCAGACCGGACGATACATCACATGCAGGCCGACGCGGCCGAGCACCGGATGGGCGAAGGCTCCGGGCACAGTTCCCACGATCTCGAATCCGAGCCGCTGGTAGAGCGTTACGGCAGCGTGATTGCTCTCGACCACGGCGTTGAACTGCATCCCCGCAAAGCCCTGCTCCCGCGCCCAGACGAGCGCATGCCGGCAAAGTGCGGAGCCGACGCCCCTGCCCCGTGCCGAAGTCGCGACCATGAAGCTCGCCGTTGCTACATGTGCTCCGGGGCCGGCGCGATTTGCTCCCATCTTGGCTGTGCCCAGGAGCTGTGGCCCGGCACGGGCGACGACGGTCTGCCCCGGCGGCGCCTCGATCCAGAGATCGCGTGCTTGCGCCTCGCTCATCGCTGGATCGTAAGCGAAGGTTTCCTGCGCCTGAACGATGTCCCGGATAATCGGCCAGATCGCAGGCCAGTCTGCATCCGTGAACGGCCTGATCGCGACAGGCGCCGAGCCCGCTGCGCTCACTTCTCCAGAAACTCCCGGATCGCGCCCTCCGCCTGCTTCATCGAGATCACGCCATCGAGATGCCCCCGGCTGCCCTCGATGAAAACCTGGGTGACGTTGCCGCCGGCCTGCTTCAGCCCATCGGCCGTGCGCGCAATCAGGTCGGGCGTGAAGACGAGGTCCTTCGGCTGGGTGATCAGCAGCACCGGCGCCTTGATCTTCGCCAGCCCCTCCTTGAGCGAGGTCCCGCCGGCAGCAAAGAGCTGGTTCGCCTTGATCAGATAGAGGAAATGGTTGGCGTCGGAGACTTTTGCGCGCGCCTCGCCGGCATTGTCCAGGACGCTCTGGACCTGGAACCTGTTGGCGAGCGCCTTGCCCGGCTCCTCGCCCTCCTTGGCCGGGCGCCGGCCGAAGGTGGCATTGGCCCAGTCGGCATGATTGGCCTGCAAGGTCACGGCGGTGAGCGCCTTGGCGAGGCCGGCAAGGGGCGCCGTCCTGCCGTAGTAATTGCCGTTGTTCCAGTTCGGATCGACCAGGATCGGCGCCGCCCAGACATCGAGCCAGGCGATCAGCATCGCATCGGCCTCGGCCGCGCCGATCACCGGCATCGCCTTGGCGACCATCTCGGGATAGGTCGCAGCCCATTCATAGGTCTGCAGCGAGCCCATCGACGGGCCGGCGACGAGCGCGAGCTTCTTGATGCCGAGGCTCTCGACCAGCGCCTTCTGCACCTCGATGAAATCGCGCACGGTCACGATCGGGAAATCGAGCGCATAGGGCTTGCCGGTATCGGGATCGCTCGAGGCCGGGCCGGTTGTCGTCGTCTTCGGGTCGCCGGTGTTGAGGTTCACTAGCGTGTCGGAGGAGAGAACGAAATACTTGTTGGTGTCGATCGCCTTGCCCGGACCAATGATCGCGTCCCAATAACCGGGCGCGGCGTCCTTGGCATCGTATTTCCCGGCGGCATGCGAGTTGCCGGAGAAGAAATGGCAGATCAGGATTGCGTTGGATTTATCAGCGTTGAGCGTGCCGTAGCTTTCCCAGCCGACCTTGACGTTCTTCAGCGTGCGGCCGGATTGCGTGGTGAAGCTCGGCAGCTCGAAGGTTTTCTTCTCGACCATCAACTCTTGCGCCGCCGCCATTCCCGCCACCATGCTGCAAAGGGCGCCGAGCGCGCCCGCGATCCAGGTTCTCATGCATCGCCCTCCCAGGCACGGCCGTCAGGCGGCCTTGGCGGGCATCAGAGCGGATTTGGGTGAAAGGCGGAAGACGGAAACGCGCTTCCCGTCGCCGCAGACGTCCCTTCTCCCACCCATCCCGGGCTTGCCCGAGATGGGCAGATAGACCTGCCAAAGTCGGGAACACCCGACTTTGGTGCGGGAGAAGGACGATGTCAGATCGTCTCGAGCAGGCCCTTGATCAGCGCCCGGCGCGGGGTGATCGAGGAGATCAGCGCATATTCGCCGAGGGTATGCGCGCCATCGCCATCGATGCCGAGCCCGTCCAGCGTCGGCACGCCAAGCGCCGCAGTGAAATTGCCATCCGAGCCGCCGCCGGTCATCGGGCAATCCTGGAGCTCGAAGCCGATTCCGGCCGCGATGCCACGGGCCATCTCGAACAGGCTGGCAACATCGGCAGACTTCTCGTAGGGCGGCCGGTTCATGCCGCCGGAGACGGTGACCTTCACGTCCGGATCGCGCGGCTTCAGGCCGAGGATCAGGTTCTCCATCGCCACACCATCGGCGAGGCTCGTGACGCGCAGGTCGACGCTGAACCAGGCATGCTGCGGGATGACGTTGGCTGCGGTACCGCCGCCGACCAGCGCGACGCTCGTGGTGATGCCGCGCGAATAATCGGTCATGCCCTCGACCGCCAGGATCTGGTGTGCCGCCTCGCGGATAGCGCTGCGGCCATCGGCATGGCGCGAGCCGGAATGCGACGGCCTTCCCTCGATCTTGACCTCGAAGCGGCCGACGCCCTTGCGCGCCGTGACGATCTTGCCGCCCTCGCGCGCCGGCTCGGTGACCAGCACGGCCCTGGATTGGCGGCCGATATCCTCGATCACCGATCGCGTCGTCGGCGAGCCGATCTCCTCGTCCGGCGTGAACAGGAAGGTAAGCGGTCGCTTGGCCGAGCCCGCCTTGGCCACATCCTTGAAGGCCTGCAGCGCCAGCCAGGCGCCGCCCTTCATGTCATAGACGCCCGGCCCGTAGAGCCTGTCGCCGTCGATCCGCACCGGCAGATCCTTGGCGCTCGTCCCGACCGGATGAACCGTGTCGAGATGCGACATCAACGCCACCGCCTTCTCGCCATTGTCGAGCCCGGCCCGCAGGATCAGCGCGTCGCCGAGCCCGTCGCGGCCGGGAATGCGCTCGACCGCGATCGGCAGGCCTGCGACCTCGTTCGCGACGAGGTCCATCATGCCGTTGACGCCGGGAGCGTGGTTGGTGGGGCTTTCGAGCGCGATCCAGACGGAGAGCGCGGCGGGAGACGGGTCGGTTGTGCTCATGGTGGCGGCACATTCGCGGAGAAGGATGGCCGGGGCAAGCCGAGCCGGAGGCAGGCGGCGTTGCCGCCATCGCATGCCATCGGGGCGGATCCGTTCGGAGCCAAAATCGCGCTCCTGGGCTTGACAGGGTGTCACGCCATACATATCCATTGGGTTATATAACCAATAGGTTCTTAAATGACACCGGCCACCCAGCTCGATGCGACCTTTGCCGCCCTCGCCGATCCGACCCGTCGGGCGATCCTGGCGCGGCTGGCGCTCGGCGAAGCCTCGGTGACCGAGCTGGCGCAGCCCTTCGCCATGAGCCAGCCGGCGATCTCGAAGCATCTCAAGGTGCTGGAACATGCCGGGCTGATCTCGCGCGGCCGCGATGCGCAGCGCAGGCCCTGCCGGCTGGAGGCGCAACCGCTCGCCGAGGCCACCGACTGGCTCGAGCGCTACCGCCAGCTCTGGGAGACCAACTTCCAGCGCCTCGACGCGTTGCTGGAGGAGATGAAGGCGCAGCGTGAGGCAGCCCCGAAACCAACAATCGACAAGCTCAAGGGAGAGTGACGATGACGACTGTCGGCCAATTGGCGATCTCGACGCCGAGCCCGCGCGAAATCCTGATGACCCGCGTGTTCAACGCCCCGCGGGAACTCGTCTTCGAGGCGATGTACCAGCCGGAACTGCTGAAGCGCTGGCTCAATGGCCCGCCGGGCTGGTCGCTCGAATTCTGCGAGGTCGATTTCCGGGTCGGCGGCGGCTTTCGCCAGGTCTGGCATGGACCCGAGGGCGCCGAGATGGGCATGGGCGGCGTCTTCCGCGAGATCGTCAGGCCCGAGCGCATCGTCCGCACCGAGCTTTTCGACGAGGACTGGACCGGCGGCGAAGCGCTGGCGACGCTGGTGCTCAGCGAGAGAGCCGGCAAGACCGAGCTGGCGCTGACCGTGCTCTACGCCTCGCAGCAGGCGCGCGACGGCGCGCTCCAGAGCGGCATGAAGGACGGCGTCGCCGCGAGCTATGACCAGCTCGACGCGCTCTTCGCCGCGCAGCAGGCAGCCTGATCCAGCTTCTTGTTTCGCATCGGCTTTTCCGAAATCGCAACCCACGTTTCGGGCCGATGCGCTAACCCCCACAGGAGAGACGCAGATGCAGAAGATCACTCCCTTCCTCTGGTTCGATAGCCAGGCCGAAGAGGCCGTCAATTTCTATGTTTCCGTCTTCAAGAACGCCAAGGCGGGCAAGGTCATGCGCTGCGGCGATGGCGGGCCGGGGCCGAAGGGCAGCGTGCTCACCGTCTCCTTCGAGCTCGAAGGCATCGAATTCATCGCGCTCAATGGCGGGCCGCATTTCAAGCTCAACGAAGCGGTCTCCTTCGTCATCCATTGCGCTGATCAGGCCGAGACCGACCATTACTGGAACAAGCTGGTCGAGGGCGGCGGCGAGCACAGCCAATGCGGCTGGCTCAAGGACCGTTTCGGCCTCTCCTGGCAGGTCACGCCGACGATCCTGCTGCAACGGATGTCCGATCCCGACCCGGCGAAGGCCGGCCGGGTGGCGCAGGCGATGATGAAGATGACGAAGATCGACATCGCCAAGATCGAAGAGGCCTACAAGGGCTGAGCAGCCCTTTCCGGCCCAAAGGCCGTCATTGCGAGGAGCGCAAGCGACGAAGCAATCCGGGGAATCTCCCGCCATGGCAGCCGAATGCCGCCACCAGCCAGGGCAGCGGCCGGCGGCCCCTGGATTGCCTCGCCGAGCCTGTGCTCGGGCTTGCCGAAGGCAAGACTCGGGTGCTCGCAAGAGCGCTCAGCCCGCCCTTTTCACGTTCCAGAAGGTCGGGAAGCTCGGCAGCACGCCCTCCAGCGTGCGCCGATAGCCGACCGGCTGGAAATACTGGCCGAGCGGAATGTAGGGCACGTCGACCATGACCTGCTTCTGGATCTCGGCCGCGATCTTCTGTTGGGCAGCAAGATCCGGCGCCGCCATCCAGGCATCGCGCAGCGCCTCGATCTTCGGCGCCTCCGGCCAGCCCGGCCAGGCAGCCGAGCCATTGCCGCGGATCGAGAGATGTCCGACCGGATCGAGGATGTCGATGCCGTTCCAGCCGGTGTAGAACACGTTCCAGCCGCCCTGCCCCGGCGGCTCCTTCTTGGCGCGGCGGGTGACGACCGTGCCCCAGTCCATGACCTGGTAGTCGACATTCATGCCGAGCCTGGTCAGCATGTCGGCGCCGACCTCGCATTCCGCCTTGAGATTGGCGAGGTCGCTGACGCCGAGCACCACGACCTTCTCGCCCTTGTAGCCGGCCTCCGCCAGCGACTGCTTGGCCTTGGCGAGATCGCGCGGCGAGTTCAGCACCTCCATGCCGGCATCACCAGCCATCGGCGTATCCGGCGGGAAGACGCCGACCCCGGTGCGCCAGAGCTTCTTGTCCGGTCCGCCGACCGCCTCCATGAAATCGGCCTGGTTGACCGCGAGCAGGATCGCCCGGCGGATCGCCGGATTGTCGAAGGGCGGATGCAGATGGTTCATCCGCATGATCGCGATCGAGCCGGTCGTCTCCTTGATCTCGACCGCAATGTCGGGGTTCTTCGCCAGGATCGGCAGCATGTCCGGGATCGGCTGCTCGACCCAGTCGATCTCGCCGCTCTGCAGCGCTGCCGCCGCCGTCGCCGGATCGGGCAGCGTATGCCACTCGACCCGCTCGAAATGCACGATCTTCGGCCCGGCGGTGCGGCCTGGCTTGCCGTCCGAGCGCGGCACATAGCCGGCAAATTTTTCATAGACTGCCCGGCTGCCCGATTGCCGCTCGGAGGCCACGAAGCGGAACGGACCGCTGCCGACGACCTCGTTGATCTGGGTGAAGGCGTCGATATTGGCGAGCCGTTCCGGCATGATCGCGGGCACGAAGGCGGTCATCTTCGCCAAGGCGTCCGGCAGCAGCGGGAACGCCTGCTTCAGCCGGAAGCGCAAGGTCTTGTCGTCGACGGCGGAGAGCTCGTCGGTGACGCCCATCAGCGTCTGGCCGAAGGAATCGCGCTTGCCCCAGCGCTTCAGGCTGGCGACGCAATCGCGCGCCAGCACCGGCGCGCCATCATGAAATTTCAGCCCGTCGCGCAGCGTGATCGTCCAGACCTTGCCATCCGCAACGCTCGTGGCGCCGGCGGCCATTTGCGGCTGGGCCCGATAGCTCTCGTCCTGCCCGAACAGCGTGTCATAGACGAGGAAGGCGTGGTTGCGGGTCACGGTCGCGGTCGTCCAGATCGGATCGACCACGGCAAGATCGCCCTGCGGCACGAATTTCACCACCCGTTTGTCGGCGGCGAGGCTGATCGAAGGTTTGGATATGGCGAGCGCAGCGGCTCCGCCCGCCATAAAAGCGCGTCGTGTCGGCATTTCCGGCTCCCTGACTGAAATCATTGGCCTCAGAAATAACGAGGCCGGACGATACGCCAGGGACGAGGCAAGCGCCATGCCAGCGCACGGCAAGGTTGAGGCAGCGTGCAAGCGCGCGCCGGCGGCCGAAAATACCCATGTCTTGCGGCCAGAGCGCAGATCGCCTCCAATGATCGCGGGCCGGCGCTTCGGCGGGGTGATCGGCGGCGGCGCTGACCGTGCCATCGCTTCGCTCATCCCTTCGTATGAGCTGGGCAAACCTGTGTCCGACTGCGCGACTCCCGTCTCGTCGCTACCAGTTCAGCAAGTCCGCGAGGCCGGTCTCCACCGGAGACAGGCCTTGTGTCCCGACGGCGGCCGGCGCAGGCCGCCGTCGGTCAGCAGCCTTCGACGTTTCCGCGGCCAGAACCGTGCCGGACGCGTCTCGCGAACCATGCGGAGCAAGCAGCAATGTCACGAAACGTCGCGGAACTGATCGTCGAAACGCTCGGCCAGGTCGGGGTCGAGCGCATCTACGGCATCGTCGGTGACAGCCTGAACGGGCTGACCGAGGCGCTGCGCCGGAACGGCCGGATCGACTGGGTCCATGTGCGGCACGAGGAGGTCGCGGCCTTCGCCGCGGCCGGCGAGTCGCAGGTCACCGGCAAGCTCGCCGTCTGCGCCGGCTCCTGCGGCCCCGGCAACATGCACTTGATCAACGGGCTCTACGATGCCCAGCGCAGCCGGACGCCGGTTCTCGCCATCGCCGCCCAGATCCCATCGGCGGAGATCGGCGGCGGCTATTTCCAGGAGACGCATCCGCAGAACCTGTTCCAGGAATGCAGCGTCTATTGCGAACTCGTCTCCGACCCCAGCCAGATGCCCTATGTGATCGAGAACGCGATCCGCGCCGCTATCGGCGAGCGCGGCGTCGCCGTCGTGGTGATCCCGGGCGATGTCGCGCTGAAGCCGGCGCCCGAGCGTGCCGTCTCACCGGCCGCAGGCCTCGTACCGCCCTCGCCCGTCGTGACGCCAGCCGCAGAGCAGGTGGATGCGCTGGCCGATCTGCTCGACGAGGCCAAGCGCGTCACCCTGTTCTGCGGGCGCGGCTGCGCCGGCGCGCATGCGCAGCTCATGCAGCTCGCCGAGGCGCTCAAGAGCCCGATCGTCCATGCGCTCGGCGGCAAGGACCATGTCGAATACGACAATCCCTACGATGTCGGCATGACCGGCTTCATAGGTTTCGCTTCGGGCTACGAGGCGATGCATGCCTGCGACCTGCTGCTGATGCTCGGCACGGATTTTCCCTACAAGCAGTTCCTGCCGACCGGCATCAAGATCGCGCAGGTCGATATCCGCCCGGCCAATCTCGGCCGGCGCTGCAAGCTCGATCTCGGTGTCGTCGGCGATGTCGGCAGGACGATCGAGGCGCTGCTGCCCCGCCTCTCGCCGAAGCAGGACCGACGCCATCTCGACGAGAGCCTTGCGCGTTACGAGCAGTCGCGCGCCGGGCTCGATGCGCTCGCGCGCGGCACGCCGGGGCGAAAGCCGATCCACCCGCAATATCTCGCCAAGCTGGTCAGCGACGCTGCGGCAGAGGATGCGGCCTTTACCTTCGATGTCGGCACGCCGACGATCTGGGCCGCGCGCTATCTCAAGATGAACGGCAAGCGCCGGATGATCGGCTCGCTCGTGCATGGCTCGATGGCGAATGCCATGCCGCAGGCCATCGGCATCCAGGCGGCCCAGCCCGGCCGCCAGGTGATCTCGTTATCGGGCGATGGCGGCTTCACCATGCTGATGGGCGATCTGATCACGCTGAAGCAGCAGCGGCTGCCGGTGAAGATCGTGATCTTCAACAATGGCGTGCTCGGCTTCGTCGCGCTGGAGATGAAGGCCGCAGGTCTGGTCGAGCTCGGGACGGAGCTCGACAATCCCGATTTCGCCGCGATGGCGCGCGCCATGGGTATTCACGGCGTCAGGGTCGAGGATCCAGGCGACCTGCCCGGCGCGGTCGCGGACGTGCTCGGCCATGACGGCCCGGCCGTGCTCGATGTGGTGACGGCGACGCAGGAACTCTCCATGCCGCCGACCATCGCGCTCGAGCAGGTGAAGGGCTTCAGCCTCTGGCTGCTGCGCGCCGTGATGAGCGGGCGCGGCGACGAGGTGATCGACCTCGCCAAGGTCAATCTGCTGCCGCGCTGAGCCGGGAGGCGCCAGCGCCCGGGCTCGCGCGTCGTCCGGCGCCTCGGCTCAGGCGCGCGCCGCGACTGCCCGCTCGCCGAGCTGGGCGAAATTCGCCAGGCTGATCAGATGCGCATAGATCGGCGCGAGATAGCCCTTGCGCTTGAGCTCGAGCAGCGTCGCATCGGGCAGCGCGTTGAGGCGCTCTTCGCTGACGGCGGCGAAACCGGAGAAGCTCGAGCTCGTGCCATCGGGCGAGCGGATCTCGATATTGATCGTCTGGAGCAGGTCGAGGGCCTTGAGCTCGGCGGTGAAGGCGGCGGTGGCCTTGGCCGCCTCGCTATACTCGCCGACAAAGGCGATGACGCGCTGCAGCGCCTCGGTCGGCTCGCCATCCTCCTTGAACAGGCGCTCGCCTTCCGTGCCTTGCAGCCCGGCGAATCCGCCATCGACGCAGATGACCTGCTGCTGCGCCGAAACCTCGCCGCCGATGAACGGATAGCGCCGCAGATAGGCCGGAGCGTGATGGCCGCGCCAGCGCCCCTCGCCATCGACGAAGCAATTTTCCCCGGACCGCATCCCGACCATGAAGAGCGGCGAGACGCCGGCCGGCTCTTCCAGGAACAGGATCGGCGTGTCGCGGCAGGCCGGCGCGAATTCCTGCATCAGCGCCGGCAGGACATGGGCGCCCGCGGCGAAGGCATAGGGCTTCCCGGCCGGGGCGAGCCGCGCCTCGCGATGCGTGTTGCGGTCGAGCACGGTGATGCTGGAATAGAAGAGAGGCAGAGGGGCCATGATCCTGTCCTGATAGGCGAAGCTCAGATGCTTTGGCGCGAGATGGGGTGGAATGACAGCCCGGCATCGCGCCGGGCGGTCGAGGCGCATGCGAACCGGGCCGGCGGGATGGCAGAGCCAACCCAGGAAAGCCGGATTTGTCTCAGAAGCCGTGCGCTGTCTTCTCATTCCGCGCACGACACCCGCCGGATACGCGTCTCAGCATCGGAGAGTCACGTTCCCACAAGCAAACGGCGCAGATTCCACAATCTGCGCCGCGCCCTGGCCGCCGGTCCGAAGACCTAGAACGGGATATCGTCGTCGAGATGGCTCGACGAGCGGCCACCGCCGCCGCCCGACATGGCCGGCTGGCGCGAACCACCGCCGCCACCGCCCATCGGGCTCGACCGGCCGAAGGAGCCGCCGCCGGAACGGTCCTCCATCATGCCGCCGCTGTCGCCGCCATATTCGTCACCGCCCTGGCCGCGGCTGTCGAGAATGGTCAGCTCGCCACGGAAACGCTGCAGCACGATTTCGGTCGTGTACTTCTCGACGCCCTGCTGATCCTGCCATTTGCGGGTCTGCAGCTGGCCCTCGATGTAAACCTTCGAGCCCTTCTTCAGGTATTGCTCGGCGACCTTCGCGAGGTTCTCGTTGAAGATCACCACCGAGTGCCACTCGGTGCGCTCCTTGCGCTCGCCCGACTGCTTGTCGCGCCAGGTCTCGGAGGTCGCGATCCGCAGATTGACCACGGGCTCGCCGCTGCCGAGACGGCGCACCTCGGGATCACGCCCGAGATTGCCGACCAGAATGACCTTGTTCACACTACCAGCCATGGAAGGCTCCATTTCCTGCGCACATCTGAAAACCGGTCGGCGACCGGAGCCGGACCCTAGGGTTCGGCTGGGCAACTATCAACCATGTTCCCGTTTTGTTCAAGAGGTTTTCCCCTGCCGAATTGCCGCGGGATGATCGATCCCGCGGCATCTCCGACTGGTTAGGGAACGTCGCCCTCGAGCGCGACACCGAGCGAAGCCAGGGCGCGCCAGTAGCCGGGATAGGTCTTGGCGACGCAGCCGGGATCGAGGATCGTCACCTCGTGCAGCTTCAGACCGGCCAGCGCAAAGCTCATCGCGATGCGATGGTCGGCGAATGTGTCGATCTCGGCCGGGGTGGTCTGGCCGGCCAGAGCCGGGTCGGAGGCGACGAGAAGATCGTCGCCCTCCTCGATGCCGAGCCCCGGCCTGATCCGCGACAGCCCCTGCGCCAGCGCCGCGACCCGGTCGCATTCCTTGACGCGCAGATTGGCGATGCCGGTGAAGCGCACCGGGCTTTCGTTGAAGGCCGCGAGCACGGCCAGGGTCGGGATCGCATCCTGCATCTGCGAGCCGTCTATCACGGCCGGGAGATGCGGGAAGGCGGCGATCAGCGCATGTGCCCGCGCATCCGGCTGGGTGAAGGCCGAGGCCTGCACGCCGAGATCGATCGCGCCGCCGGTCAGCACCTCCGCCGCCCAGAGATAGGTCGCCGCCGAGGCATCGGGCTCGATCATGAAATCGGTCGCGCCATAGCCGGTCGGCTCGATCCGCCAGGTCGCGGGATCCGGCTGCGTGACCTTGGCGCCGAAGGCCGCCATCACGGCGAGCGTCAGGTCGATATAGCCGCGCGCGCCGATCTCCTTGCCGGTCAGCGCGACCTCGATCGGCCCGCGCGCGCAGGCCGCCGCCATCAGCAGCGCCGAGACATACTGGCTGGACAGCCCGCCATCGACCTCGACCCGCCCGGCGGCGAAGCCACCCTGCCCCCGGATCGTCACCGGCGGGCAGCCTGTCTCGGCGGAGATCTCGACGCCGAGCGAGCGCAGCGCGGTGACCAGCGGCGCGATCGGCCGCTTGCGCATATGCTCGTCGCCATCGACCACGACCTCGCCATCGACCAGCGCGGCAGCTGCCGTCAGGAAGCGCGTCGCGGTGCCGGCATTGCCGAGGAAGAGCGGCGCGGCCGGCGGGCGCAGGGTGCCGTCGCCGGTGACGACGAAGGTTGTCGCATCCGGCTCCTCGACCGCGACGCCCATGGCGCGCAGCGCCTGCGCCATATAGAGCGTATCGTCGCTCTTCAGCGCCCCGCTCAGCGTGCTCGTGCCCTTGGCCAGCGCCGCGACCAGCAGCGCGCGGTTGGTGATCGACTTCGAGCCGGGCGGCAGCACCCGGCCGCGCAGGGGCGCCTCCGGCGGGATGATGGTGAGTTGCCGGATCTCTGTTTCGCTCATCGCGGGCTCGCTTCATGCTTCGGTCTTCGGGGCACTCCCCTCCATCGCTGCGAGGGGTCGATCGGCGCGCGGACCCTAGTGCAGGAGTGGAACAAGTGGGAACCGGTTTTTCGCATGAAGCCTCCGCCGATTTCGATGGTCGGCGGCACCGCGACGGCAAGAGCGCCGCGTGATGCGCGGGTCCGCGCTTGCGTCCCCGCGCATCAGGATCAGCCCAGCGCGAGCCTGATCGCCTGCTCCACCGGCGAATAGGCGCCATCCGGCCGCTCGAGCCTGAACGGCTCGGCCGGCAGCAGCGCCGGCTGCGCCATGAAGCGCGGCCGCGTGCCGCGATGCGGCTGCGCCGCATGCACCAGGAAGGGATGGCAGAGATAGACCGTTCCGGCCTCGCCCGTCGCCAGCGCCTCGAGCTCGTCGCCGGCCGAGCCAAAGCCTTTCGCCACCATCTCCCGCAGGCTCAGCCCCTGCGCGCCGGCCGGAGCGAGCAACCGCGCCATCGCCCGATGCGAACCCATGCGGATGCGCGTCGGCGCGTCCTCCTCGCCGACATCGGAGAACAGGAACAGCATCAGCAGCGCCCTGCCCTTCGAGGCGACATTGGCCCGCCAGGACATGAAGTCCGGATCCTCGGTGCCGAAGCTGACATCGATATGCCAGCCGGCATCGCCCGGATCCTCTGGGGACGGAAAGCGGATCGGAAAACTGCCGAGGCTGCCGCGCGGCAGCCAGCGTCCGGCCCCGACGAGCTGGTCATAGGCAAGGTGCAGCACGGGCGTGTTGGCCGCGTCAGTGAAGGGGCCGGCATACTCGCCGAGCCGGATTACCGGCTTCGTCCAGGTCGCGGGATCGTCCGGGTCGCAGCCGCTCTGGCGCCAGAGGATGGCGCGGCATTTTTCCGCCAGCGCCCGCGGAAAGGCGGCTTCGATCTTCACGAAGCCGGATTCGATGAAATGCGTGATCTGCGCGTCGCTGAGCGCGCGTGTGACTTGGGTGTCGGGCATGATGAACTCACGAAAAGACGGCCGCTCTCTGCCGATGCGGCAGGCGGCCTTGCATCCGAGGAGGCGCTTTCGGCGCCAATGCGAGGCCCGCGACGCGGGCCAGGCTCCTCAGAGCTCGAACGGGGTCGAGTAGATCGTGCGGATGAACATCATGGCGCTCGGTTAGCATGCAGCATGCCCGCTGGATAGGCCGCGGCCGATCTGTTCTTGATTTGTTCGAGACAATGGCGGAAGCTCTCGGCCGCTTTGCTCGATTCTGCCGATGGCTCCATGTCCCGGATCGGACGCCCCGTTCCTGACACAAGCTGTCAGCAGAAAGACAGCAGCTTCGCCCGGCTGCATGCTATTCATGGCCGCCACCCGGCCCTGAGGCTGGCATGGCGCGGCTTTTGCCCTATCTAGTCAGGCTTATCCCCGAACGGACGCCCCATGGCCCGCAAGACGACTCTCGCCGAGCAAGCCGCCTCGCTCGAAGACATGTTCGACCGCAACCGCGCGGCCGACCCGAACAGCCGCGTTATCTCCGTGCGCGGCGCGCGCGAGCACAATCTCAAGAATGTCGACCTGGCGATTCCGCGCGACAAGCTCGTCGTCTTCACCGGCCTCTCCGGCTCCGGCAAATCCTCGCTCGCCTTCGACACGATCTATGCCGAGGGCCAGCGCCGTTATGTCGAGAGCCTCTCGGCCTATGCCCGCCAGTTCCTCGAGATGATGCAGAAGCCCGATGTCGACCAGATCGACGGGCTCTCGCCGGCGATCTCGATCGAGCAGAAGACGACCTCGAAGAACCCGCGCTCGACCGTCGGCACTGTCACCGAGATCCATGACTACATGCGCCTGCTCTGGGCGCGCGCCGGCATCCCCTATTCGCCCGCGACCGGCCTGCCAATCGAGAGCCAGACCGTCTCGCAAATGGTCGATCGCCTGCTCGAGCTGCCGGAGAAGACCCGCGGCTACCTGCTCGCGCCGGTCGTGCGCGGCCGCAAGGGCGAGTATCGCAAGGAACTGGCCGAGTGGCTGAAGCGCGGCTTCCAGCGCGTCAAGATCAACGGCGAGTTCTACGAGATCGCCGACGCGCCGACGCTCGACAAGAAGTTCAAGCACGATATCGACGTGGTCGTCGACCGCATCGTCATCCGCCCCGACATCGCCGCCCGCCTCTCGGATTCGCTGGAACAGGCGCTCGACCTGGCCGAAGGCATCGCCGTCTTCGAATATGCCGACGAGAAGGAGGAGAGCGGCGAGGCCAGGCGCATCACCTTCTCCTCGAAATTCGCCTGCCCGGTCTCCGGCTTCACCATTCCCGAGATCGAGCCGCGGCTGTTCTCATTCAACAACCCGTTCGGCGCCTGCCCGGCCTGCGACGGGCTCGGCCACGAGATGCGCATCGATCCCAACCTGATCGTGCCGGATGACAGCCTCACCCTGAAGAAGGGCGCGATCGCGCCCTGGGCCAAGTCGACCTCGCCCTATTACGGCCAGACGCTGGAAGCGCTCGCCAAGCATTTCGGCTTCTCGATGACGAAGCCCTGGGCCGACCTGCCGCAGAAGGCCAAAGACGCGATCCTGTTCGGCACCGGCACCGAAGCCGTGCGCATGTCCTATAATGACGGCCTGCGCGCCTATGAGGTGAAGAAACCCTTCGAGGGCATCATCACCAATCTGGAGCGGCGCTGGAAGGAGACCGAATCCGACTGGGCCCGCGAGGATATCGGCCGCTTCATGTCGGAGACGCCCTGCGCCGCCTGCAACGGCTTCCGCCTCAAGCCCGAGGCGCTGGCGGTCAAGATCGACATGCGCCATATCGGCGAGGTCTCCAGGCTTTCGGTCAAGGATGCGCTCGCCTGGGTGCAGGATCTGCCGCGCCATCTCAACGCCAAGCAGAACGAGATCGCGGTCCGGATCCTCAAGGAGATCCGCGACCGCCTGACCTTCCTGCTCGATGTCGGCCTCGAATACCTGACGCTCGCCCGCTCCTCCGGCACCCTCTCGGGCGGCGAGAGCCAGCGCATCCGTCTCGCCTCGCAGATCGGCTCCGGCCTTACCGGCGTGCTCTACGTGCTCGACGAGCCCTCGATCGGCCTGCACCAGCGCGACAACGAGCGCCTGCTTGGCACGCTTCGCCGCCTGCGCGATCTCGGCAACACCGTGATCGTCGTCGAGCATGACGAGGACGCGATCCTGACCGCCGATTACGTCGTCGATGTCGGCCCCGGCGCCGGCATCCATGGCGGCGAGATCGTCGCCAAGGGCACGCCGCAGCAGATCCTCGACGATCCGAACTCGCTCACCGGCAAATACCTCACCGGCGAGATGAGCGTCCCCGTTCCGGCCAAGCGCCGCAAGGCGACCAAGGGCCGCTCGCTCAAGATCGTCGGCGCCAAGGGCAACAACCTCAAGGATGTCAGCGTCGAGATCCCGCTCGGGCTCTTCACCTGCATCACCGGCGTCTCCGGCGGCGGCAAGTCGACCCTGGTCATCGACACGCTCTACAAGGCGGTGGCGCGCAAGCTCAACGGCTCGATCGAACACCCTGCCCCGCATGATCGTATCGAGGGCATGGAGCAGCTCGACAAGGTCATCGACATCGACCAGTCGCCGATCGGCCGCACGCCGCGCTCCAACCCGGCGACCTATACCGGCGCCTTCACGCCGATCCGCGAATGGTTCGCCGGCCTGCCGGAGGCGAAGGCCCGCGGCTACCAGCCCGGCCGCTTCTCGTTCAACGTCAAGGGCGGCCGCTGCGAGGCCTGCCAGGGCGACGGCGTCATCAAGATCGAGATGCACTTCCTGCCGGATGTCTACGTCACCTGCGACGTCTGCAAGGGCAAGCGCTACGACC
Source organism: Allobosea sp. BK604 (assembly GCF_004341515.1). Classification (GTDB taxonomy): domain Bacteria; phylum Pseudomonadota; class Alphaproteobacteria; order Rhizobiales; family Beijerinckiaceae; genus Allobosea. The sequence continues at coordinate 155,257 of NZ_SLZF01000011.1, read as the reverse complement.
GCGAGACGCTGGAGGTGAAATACCGCGACAAGTCGATCGCCGACGTGCTCGACATGTCCGTCGAGGAAGCCAAGGACCTGTTCAAGGCCGTGCCCTCGATCCGCGAGAAGATGGAGACGCTCGCCCGCGTCGGCCTGAACTATGTCCATGTCGGCCAGCAGGCGACGACCCTGTCAGGCGGCGAGGCCCAGCGCGTAAAACTCTCGAAGGAGCTCTCCAAGCGCGCCACCGGCCGCACGCTCTATATCCTGGACGAGCCGACCACCGGCCTGCATTTCCACGATGTCGCCAAGCTGATGGAGGTCCTGCACGAGCTGGTCGAGCAGGGCAACACCGTGGTGGTGATCGAGCACAATCTGGAGGTCATCAAGACCGCCGACTGGATCATCGACATGGGCCCCGAAGGCGGCGACGGCGGCGGCCAGGTCGTGGCCCAGGGCACGCCGGAGGATGTGGTGCGGATCGGCAAGGGCCATACCGCACGCTTCCTCAAGGAGGTGCTGGATCGGCGGCCGTTGAAGGGGAAGGCAGCCCGGCAGGCGGCGGAGTAGAACTGCCCCTGCCCTTTATGACCGGGGCGCGCATGCGCGTCCCGCACGCCTACCCCTCCGCCTCGCGCCAGTGCGGATAGGTCACATACGCCGTCACCGCATCCTGCTCATGTGCGCGGATCGTCACCTGTTCGCCCTTGGGCATATGGACGATCTCGCCGGGGCCGGCCGTTACCGTGCCGTCCTGCGACGAGACCGAGAGCCGGCCCTCCAGCACGATCATGACGTCGTCGACCGCCATCACCTGCTCCAGCCGGGAGCCGGCGCCCCAGCGGCCGTAGCCGATGGTGACCGGCCCGCCATGGCGCTCATCGACCAGGTTGCCGGTGTAGATCTCGCCATCCTGCCCGGGAGAGCGTTCCAGCGTCGCGTCGGCGAAGCTGAGCTTGCGGAGTTTCATTCTCGTCTCCATGCCGTACCTGCGGAAGAGCCCGGCGGTGCGGGCGTGAACCCGAACTACGAGCTGGCGGCAAGGATTGTTCCCTGGAAGAGGAAAGCGCTCCCGGGAGGCTTCTGGGCATCGCCAAGAGCGCCGCCTGCGGCGGCGTCTTCCTCCTTGGAGTTGGTTGAATTCGCGGTGGCGCCGCCCTATACGACGACGCCATGGAGACCATAGCCGTCGCCCAAAAAGCCATAGCTCCGTTGCTCGGCCGCGGGCAGCGTTCCGCAGGAGCGGCACCGTTCCTGCCGATGAACCGCGCCGAGATGGCGGCGCTGGGTTGGGATGCCTGCGACATCGTGCTGGTGACGGGCGATGCCTATGTCGATCATCCGAGCTTCGGCATGGCGATCATCGGCAGGCTGCTGGAGGCCCAGGGCTTCAGGGTCGGGATCATCGCGCAGCCCGACTGGCACTCGGCGGAGCCCTTCAAGGCACTGGGCAAGCCGACCCTGTTCTTCGGCGTCACCGGCGGCAACCTCGATTCGATGGTCAACCGCTATACGTCGGACCGCCGGCTGCGCCATGACGACGCCTATACGGCAGGTGGCGAGGGCGGCAAGAGGCCGGACCGCTGCACGATCGTCTATACGCAGCGCTGCCGCGAGGCCTACAAGAACGTCCCGATCGTGCTCGGCGGCATCGAGGCGTCGCTGCGCCGCATCGCGCATTACGATTACTGGTCAGACAAGGTGCGCCGCTCGATCCTGGCGGATGCCAAGGCGGATCTGCTCATCTATGGCAATGCCGAGCGCGCCGTCGTCGAGGTGGCGAACCGTCTTGCCGCCGGCGAGACGCCGCGCGACCTCGACTCCATCCGCGGCGTCGCGCTGTTCCGCCCTGTGCCCGAGCATTATACGGAGCTGCACGCCGACGATCTCGACTCGGCCGACGAGGGAGCGAGCCGCCGCCCCGGCGACACCGTGATCCGGCTGCCGGCCTTCGAGCAGGTCGAAGCGGACCGCGAGGCCTATGCGCGCGCCTCGCGCGTGCTGCACCGCGAGGCCAATCCCGGCAATGCGCGCCCGCTCGTCCAGCGCCATGGCGACCGCGACCTCTGGCTGAACCCGCCGCCCATCCCGCTGACCTCAGACGAGATGGATGCGGTCTACGACCTGCCCTATGCGCGTGCGCCGCATCCCTCCTATGGCGATGCGAAGATCCCCGCCTGGGATATGATCAAGTTCTCGGTGACGGTGATGCGCGGCTGCTTCGGTGGCTGCACCTTCTGCTCCATCACCGAGCATGAGGGCCGTATCATCCAGAACCGGTCCGAGGGCTCGGTCCTGCGTGAGATCGAGAAGATCCGCGACAAGACGCCGGGCTTCACGGGCGTGATCTCGGATATCGGCGGGCCGACCGCCAACATGTACCGGATGGCCTGCAAGGATCCGAAGATCGAGGCGGCGTGCCGGCTGCCATCCTGCGTCTTCCCCGACATCTGCCCGAACCTGAATACCTCGCATGACGATCTGATCCGGCTCTATCGCAAGGTCCGCGAGGTGAAGGGCGTCAAGAAGGTGATGGTCGCCTCCGGCGTGCGCTACGACCTGGCGGTGAAGAGCCCGGAATATGTCAAGGAGCTGGTGACCCATCACGTCGGCGGCTATCTGAAGATCGCGCCCGAGCACAGCGAGCGCGGCCCGCTCGACAAGATGATGAAGCCGGGCATCGGCACCTACGATCGCTTCAAGGAGATGTTCGACGCCGCGGCCAAGGAGGCAGGCAAGAAATACTACCTGATTCCGTATTTCATCGCCGCGCATCCGGGTACGACCGACGAGGACATGATGAACCTCGCGCTCTGGCTCAAGAAGAATCGCTACCGCGCCGACCAGGTGCAGACCTTCCTGCCCTCTCCGATGGCCACCGCCACGGCCATGTACCATACCGGCGTCAATACGCTGCGGGGCGTGCGGCGCGGGGCGAGCGACAAGGTCGAGACCATTCGCGGCACAAGACAGCGCCGGCTGCACAAGGCGTTCCTGCGCTACCACGACCCGGACAACTGGCCGCTGCTGCGCGAGGCCTTGAAGGAGATGGGCCGCGCCGACCTGATCGGCCAGCGCCCCGACCAGCTCGTGCCGTCCTATCAGCCGCCCGGGACCGGCAAGGCCGCCGAAACGAAGCGGCCGGTGCGCCCCAACAGCAGGGCGCTGAAATTCACGACGAAGGGCGTCCCCTTCCCGAAGCGGTGAGCGATCCCCGTGGGGGCGACGCTCCCTAGAGCCGATGCCAACTTCGCTCGAAAATGCTCTATGCGGGCGGTGGCTCGGCGGCGCGCTGCATGACGGCAGCGAAGAACCCATCGGTATCGTGGCGCGCGGGCGTTAGCGACAGATGATCGGGATGGGCCGAATTCGTCAGCCGGGGCGCGGCCTCGCGCAGCGGCACGGCACGAAAGGCGGGGTGCGCAGCGAGGAAAGCGGCCACCTGGTCCTCGTTTTCCTCCGATAGCATCGAGCAAGTGGCGTAGACCAGCCGCCCGCCGGGCTTCACCAGCCGCGCCGCACTCGCCAGGATCCGGGCCTGCAGCGCCAGCAGTCCATCCAGGCCCTGTTCCTCCGGTGCGCGCCAGCGTGCATCGGGATTGCGGCGCCAGGTGCCCGTGCCACTGCATGGCGCGTCCACCAGCACGCGATCGAAGCCGCCCTTGTGGCGTTTCACCCAGCGATCCGTTTCGCTGGCGAGAAGCCGGGTCTCGATATTGTGCAGGCCCGCCCGCCGGAAGCGCTCGGCGCTGCGCTTCAACCGGCCTTCCAGGATGTCGCAGGCGATGACATGGCCCTTGTTGGCCATCTGCGCGGCGATGGCCAGAGTCTTGCCACCCGCACCCGCGCAGAAATCGACGACGCGCTCACCCGGCCGCGCATCGACCAGCATGGCAACGAGCTGCGAGCCCTCATCCTGGATCTCGACCTCGCCGCTTTTCAGCATCGGCAGGCTGGACAATGACGGGCGCTTGTTCAAGCGAATGCCGTAGGGCGCCATGGCCGACGCCTCGGCCTGCAGGCCAAGATCCTGCAACGCACGCAACATGACCTCGCGCGTGGACTTGATCGGATTGACGCGCAGATCGAGCGGGGCAGCCGTCAGGAGCGCGACCATCTCGCGTTCGAAAGACTCGGGGAAACGGCGCCGCAAAGGGTCGAGCGCCCAGGAGGGACATTCGACGCGCACCTCATCCGGCATGGCCGGATGATCGATGGTGCAGCCCTGCAATTTCACCAGCAGCGCGCGCTCGTGATCCTTGAGGATGGCAGGCGCCAATTTTCCACCGGTGAACAGGCCCTGGGCCTGGTCCCGTGTCAGGCCCCGATCGAGCGCGAGCCATGCCAGCAGCCGGTTGCGCGGCACATCCTCGCACCCGTGCTTCGCCAGCCACCAGCCCAGCCGTGCGTGGTGCCGCAGCAGCGCATAGAGCAAATCGTGAATTGGACCGCGATCCCTGTCGCGGATATCGCGCCGGGCCCGAAACCACGCCGAAACGACAGCATCGGCGGGACGCGCGACACTGTCGACTTCACGCATCAGATCGAGAGTAGCTTGCAGATGGATAGCGGGGGACACGGAAAGACGATCAGGCGGGAGGATGCCGCAACATAGGCGATAGCGCTGGCGCTGACCATTGTTCGTGTGTGCCGCCGTGAACGATGGCAGCCGTCATTGCGAGCACCCGGGTCTTGCCTTCGGCAAGCCCGAGTACAGGCTCCACGAAGCAATCCAGGAGACGTAGAGCGCTACGAATCTGGTTTGCTTCGCTGCACTCGTAATGACGCGGTAGGGTTTTCGCCCCGCCAGCAGTGGAGTGGCGCAACGCGCGGGCGCTCTCTAAGCTCCGGCCCGATTCACGCTGGGAGGCGCTGGTGATCAGGCGGGTTGCGGGCCTTCTCGGCCTTGGATTGCTACTGGCTGCGGGCGGGGCTTCGGCCGAGCCGCGGTCTTCCCCGGTCGAGGCCTGCGCCTATTGCCATGGCGCCGACGGCATCGCGCGCGACACCGAGGTGCCGCATCTCGCCGGCCAGAACGAGCGCTATCTCTTCAACCAGATGCTTGCCTTCAAATCCGGCAAGCGCGTGCACAAGGAGATGCGCTACCTGGCGCGGCAGATGTCGACCGAGGAGATCGGCGCGCTCGCGGCCTATTACGCCTCGCTGCCACCGCGCTGAACGCGACGGCTTGCCCGGATTTGCGCCGCGGTTAGAGCATTTTCGAGCGAAGTGGCTACCGGTTCGCGTGAAGAAAATGCGTCAATGCAAACGGACAGAGCATTTCCGCACTTCGGAGAAGCGCGGAAATGCTCTAGGAAGGCGCCCCCGCCACAACCCGCAGGAGGGTGAGATGACCAGGAAGACCCGCCACTTCGCCGACCAGCCGTCCTTTTGAGGTCACGAGCAAGCGTCGCAGATCCTACCCGTCCGAGACGCGCGTGAAGCGCGGCGTGCGCATCGTCCATGGCGATATCGAACTGCACGAAAAGCTCGGCCGCAACGATCTCTGCGTTTGCGGCTCCGGGCGCAGATTTCAAGCGCTGCTGCATGGGAAGCGGCCGCTATGACGGCTCGGACAGGGACGACTACTTTCAGAGACTGAAGGGGCGCCAGAGCATTTTCGAGCGAAGTGGACACCGGTTCGCGTGAAGAAAATGCGTCGAAACAAAGGGTTGGAGAATTTTCGCGATTCGGAGAAGCGCGGAAATGCTCCAGCTGGCGGAGGCCGCAACCGGCCTCCGCCATCCCGGTCCGGCACGCGCCGGACGCCAGCAGACCGAGGCCCGATCATGACCTCTCTCGCCGCCGACGACCTCTTCGCCTATCTCGCCCGCATCGCCTATGACGGGCCGATCTCGCCGACGCGCGCGGCGCTGAACGCGCTGCAACTCGGCCATGTCCAGGCCATCCCCTTCGAGAATCTCGGCCCCCTCTCCGGCAATCCGCCGAAGCTCGACCTGCCCGCGCTGCTCCATAAGCTCGTGCGCTCGCCGCGCGGCGGCTATTGCTTCGAGCATAACCACCTGTTCAAGGCCGTGCTCGAGGCCTTCGGCTTTGCGCCCGTCCCGCTGATCGGCCGCGTACTGATCAACAGCCCGGAGGATGCGCAGACGCCGCGCAGCCACATGCTGCTCAGGTTCGATTGCGAGGGCGAGGACCTGATCTGCGATGTCGGCTTCGGCGGCCAGGTCGTCACCGGGCCCATGCGGCTCGTGCCGGATGTCGAGCAGGAGACGCCGCACGAGCCCTACAGGCTGGACCAGGACGGAAACATCTGGTCGCTGCGCGCCCTCGTCGGCGGGGACTGGCGGCTGCTCTACCGCTTCACACTCGATCCGACCTGGCCGATCGATTACGAGGTCGCCAACCACTATGTCGCGACCCATCCCAACTCGCATTTCGTCCAGAGGCTCGGCGTCGCCCGCGTGCTGCCGGGCGGCCGGCTCACCCTGCGCGAAGGCAAGCTGACCGAGCACCGGCTCGGCCAACCCTCGCTGGTGCAGGACATCGACGGCGCCGAGGTCACGCGCGCGGTGCTGGCCGAGCGCTTCGGCATCGCCGTGGCTGACGATATCTGGCAGCGCATCTGCGCGCGCATCGGGCTGTGATCCAGCCAGCCTGCGCCGCATGGCCGCACGCAATCGGACCGAATTCATTTACCTTGCGTTAGGCTTCGGGGTTTCATCCCTTGCTGGCGAAAAGGAGATGACACGATGCCACGGATAATCGTCCCTGCGTTCTGCGCAATCCTCGCCCTCGGCGGCGCTGCCCAGGCTGCGTCACCGAAAGATCTGGGGAAATTCGGCAGCTGGAATGCCATGTCTTATGGCGAGGGTGACGATACGCGTTGCTATATCGCCAGCCGGCCAACCTCGATGTCGCCGCCGCAGCTCAACCATGGCGACGTGGTCTTCTTCGTGCAGAGCCGCGACGACAAGGACGCCCACTCCGAGTCCAGCTTCCAGACCGGCTATAGCTTCGCCAAGGACTCGATGATCACGGTGAAGATCGGCGACGACAGCTTCCAGATGTTCACGCAGGGTCAGAGCGCCTGGCTGCGCCGTCTCGAGCGCGAGGGCGAGTTCCTGGCGGCGCTGAAGGCCGGCAGCTCGATGACGGTGGACGCAACCTCGGCCCGCGGCAACGGCACAAGCTATGTCTTCTCGCTCAATGGCGTCACCGCTGCGGCGCGCGTGCTGGAGCAATGCGACGACTGAGTTCGACCACCGGCTTTGCCGGGCGCACGCGGCGGGGTAGCCTCCGCCGCATCGCGGCCACGCAGACCGGGGACCAGCCATGCAGGACGCACTTCCCTCCCAGCTTCCCGACCAGGACATCCCGACCCATCCCGAGGAGATGAAGACGAGCTTCAACCTGCGGGTCGGAAAGAGCATCTCGCTGCAGGGCAGCGCCCGCATCACGCCGGCCGGCATCGTCACCGCCGGCATCACTGCCTGCGCGATCCTGCTGACCTATGGCTATCTCGCCCGCCCGCGGCGGTGGCGCTCCTGAGGCGTTGCCAGCGCCGCGCAGCGTTACGATACTGACATCCGCTTGATCGAATCTCGGGCCGCCGCAAGGGCGGCCTTTCTCATGCCGGGGGGCGAAAGTGCAGTTCATCGCCGCGTTCGAACTGCGGGATTTCCTCGATACCGTCGTCAGCCTCTCCGTCGCCTTCGTGCTCGGCACGATCATCGGCGCCGAGCGACAATATCGCCAGCGCAGCGCCGGCCTGCGCACCAATGTCCTGGTCTGCGTCGGCGCCGCCGTCTTCGTCGACATCGCCATGCGACTGCATGGCGCCGATGGCGCGGTGCGCGTCCTCGCCAATGTCGTGACCGGCATCGGCTTCCTCGGCGCCGGCGTGATCATGAAGGAAGGCATCAATATTCGCGGCCTCAACACGGCCGCGACCTTGTGGGCCTCAGCCGCGGTTGGCGCCTGTGCCGGCACCGACCGTGTCGCCGAGGCCGTGTTGGCGACGCTGATGATCCTCGCCTGCAACACGCTGCTGCGCCCGCTGGTCAACCGGATCAACCGCATCCCGATCGACGAGAGCGTTTCGGAGATGATCTACGAGGTGCGCGTCGTGGCGGAGAACGGCCATGTCGAGGAGGCGCGCAAGGCGCTTTTCGCGGAGCTCAAGCGAGTTAACTATCCCGTCGCCGACATCGATCTCGACAGCAGCGCCGAGGACACGACCGAGATCGTCGCGACGCTGGTCAGCAGTTCGGTCGTCGCCAGCGAATTGAATTCTGCCATCGACAGCCTGCGCGCGTTGAGGGGCGTCAGCCATGCCGGCTGGGAGGCCAGCACGAGCGAATAGCGTTCCGGACCCTCAGAGAACCCCGTGTGGCACGATGACGACGCCATCGACTCGCCGAAGACGAAATCGCCGCGCGCGACGCAGCGGGGTAGCCTCCGCCGCATCGCGGCCACGAAGACCAGGACCAGCCATGCAGGACGCGCTTCCCTCCCAGCTGCCCGACCAGGACATCCCGACCCATCCCGAGGAAATGAAGACGAGCATCAATCTGCGGGTCGGAAATAGCATTTCGCTGCAGGGCAGCGCCCGCATCACGCCGGCCGGCATCATCACGGTCGGCCTCACCGTCTCGGCGATCGCTTTCGCCTTCGGCTATCTCGCGCGCTCGACGCCGCGCTGCCGCACCTGGCGCTAGAGCATTTCCGCGTTTCCCCGAACTGCGGAAATTCTCTATCTATTTGTTTTGACGCATTTTCTTCGCGCTAGCCTGTGTTCGCTTCGCTCGAAAATGCTCTCGATCCTTGTTTTTGCATCGGCTTTTTCCGAAAACCGCAATCCACTTTTCGGGCCGATGCGCCAATGAGGAGAAAGCCGTGACGACGACGCAATATTTCGATCGGGTCATCGTCGATGTCACGGACCGGTCCGAGCCGATGGAGGTCGAGCTCGGCCGCTCGTCCTATTGGGGCGACGAGAACCTGATCTACCTGACGGTCAACGATCAGTCCCTGATCATGGACGATGCGACCGGCCGCGCCCTCTACGAGGCGATGATGAAGCTCGGTTCCTATCTCGGCTATGATCAGGGCCGCTAGGATCTGCTGGCCTCAGAGAACCCCATGCCGCTCGAAGACGGCGCGCAGGCTGTCGCCGGCCAGCAATTCCTCACGCGTGGTGTCCTCGGCCTCGATCTTGGCCAGCGCCAGCTTCACCGCCTCCACGGCAATGGCCTGCGGCACGATGACGACGCCATCGACATCGCCAAAGACGAAATCGCCGGGCGCAACGCGGGCGCCCGCGACCTCGACAGGTTCGTCCGAGGCCATCATCTCCGCCCTGCCCTTGGTGTCGAGCGGGCCGATGCCACCATGGAAGACCGGGAAGCCGAGCTCGCGGATGCGGCGCACGTCGCGCACAAGCCCATCGGTCAGGCAGCCGGCCGAGCCGCGCACCTTCGAGGCGGTGGTGAGCAACTCGCCCCAGGGCGCGATCCGGTCGGTCGGCCCGTCGCAGGCCAGCACGGCGACCTCACCGGGCTTCAGGCTGTCGATCAGGTCCATTTCCAGGGCATAGGGATTGTGACCCTCGGGGAAATGATAGCGCTTCATGTAGAGCCCGGTCCGGGCGAAGCCGCACAGGATCGAGGCATCGTCCAGCGGCCGCACGAAGGGTTTTACCGCCTGGTTGGGATAGCCGAGCTGGTCGAGCACATCGGAGAGCACGGCGGAATAGAGCCTGGACTTCAGGGCGTCGAGATCGAAGATTTCGCTCAAGGCTGGCATCGCGGTTCCCCCTCGCCGCCAGATTGTTGCGCGCTCCATCCCGGGTCAAGCCCAGGGCATTTCCGAGCGAACTGGACACCGGTTCCCGTGAAGAACATGCGTCTACCCAAATGGATGGAGAATTTTCGCGGTCCGGAGAAACGCGAAAATGCTCTGCCGCAACCGCAGATGGCGTAGCCGGCAAGGAGACGCTACGGTCCACCAGAACGCAGCGGGGCGATGACGATGACAACCGAACCGACCGATCTGATCGACGATGCCGACGCGCTGCGCGCCCATTTCGGCCCGGTCAACCCGCTCGCCGAGCGCAAGCTGCTGACGCGGCTCGACCAGTTCTGCCGCGACTTCATCGCGCTCTCGCCCTTCCTCGTCGTCGCCAGCAGCGACGGCCAGGGCGGCGCCGATGCCAGCCCGCGCGGCGACGCGCCGGGCTTCGTCCGCGTGCTCGACGACAGCACGCTGCTGATCCCCGACAGGCGCGGCAATAACCGCGTCGACACGTTCGGCAATATCCTCGCCGCGCCCGGCATCGGCCTGATCTTCATGGTGCCGGGCATCAACGAGACCTTGCGGATCAACGGCCGCGCCAGCGTGACGCGCGATTCCGCCCTGCTCGAGCCCTCGACGGTCCGGGAGCGGCCGGCCTTGACCGGTCTCGTCGTCGAGATCGACGAGGTGTTCTTCCATTGCGGCAAGGCGCTGATCCGCTCGAAGCTGTGGGATCCGGCGGCTCAGGTCGAGCGCAACAGCTTCCCCTCGCTTGGCCGCATCATCGCCGAGCAGACCAAGGCGATCAGCGTCGCCGAGTCCGAGGCCAATCTGGAAGAGGCCTATCGCTCTCGGCTCTATTGAGAGCGTATGATTGCTGGGCGACCGCACCGGGATGTTCCGATGGCCGGGGGACCTGTCGAAGGATTGGGATTTGCGGCCGCGCATGACGCGCCGCTCCCCTATATGCAGCGTATCCGCGACTACTATCTCGCGCTCGGATATGGCGCGCCCTACGAGTGGGCCCATTACGCGGACGTGCCGTTCCAGAAGCTGCGCAAGCCATTGGCGCAATGCCGCGTCGCGCTGGTGACCACGGCCGCGCCTCACCAGCCGGACAAGGGCGACCAGGGTCCGGGCGCGCCCTATAACGCGGCCGCGAAATTCTACACGGTCTATTCCGGCGATACGTCGCTGGAGCATGACCTGCGCATTTCGCACCTCGCCATCGACCGGACCCACACGACGGCCGAGGATTCCGGCAGCTATTTCCCGCTGGCTGAATTGCGCCACGCCGCGGCGCGAGGCCGGATCGGCTCGCTCGCCCCGCGCTTCCACGGCCTGCCCACCAATCGCAGCCACCGGACGACGCTCGACGCGGACTGCCCCGAGCTCGTCGAACGCTGCCGCGCCGACGCGGTCGATGCGGCGATCCTCGTTCCCAACTGTCCGGTTTGCCATCAGAGCGTCAGCCTTGCCGCGCGCATGTTGGAGGCGAATGGAATTGCGACGATCGTGATGGGCTGCGCCAAGGACATCGTCGAATATGTCGGCGTGTCGCGACTTCTGTTTTCGGATTTCCCACTCGGAAATGCCGCAGGCCGCCCGAAAGACGCTGCCTCGCAAGCTGCCACGCTCGAGCTTGCCCTGGCCGTGCTGGAGGCGGCGCCAGCGGCGCGCACCACCGTGCAGTCGCCGCTGGTCTGGAGCGCAAATCCCGACTGGAAGCTCGATTACCAGAACCCGGACCGCCTCTCCGCCGAAGAGATCGCCCGCCGGCGCGCCGAGTTCGATCGGCAGAAGGCGGTGGCCAAAGCCCTGCGCGACGACCTCGACCGGAGCGGATCCGCGGCCAAACTAAGGAGATAGATCAGGCCGCGCGCCGAATCGGAACCGGACCGGAGCCGAGCCGCTCACGACTGCTGCGGAGGAAAACCAGGAATTCCTGCGCCGGCAGCGGCTTCGAAAAGAGCCAGCCCTGCCCGAAATCGACGGCATGTGCGAGCAGGTAATCACGCTGGGCCTCGGTCTCCACGCCTTCGGCGACGAGAACGAGGTTGAGCTCCTGGGCCATTTCGATGATGTGCCCGGTCACCGCGCTCGTCGCCGCGTTGAGGCCGATCGTGTCGATGAACGACTTGTCGATCTTGAGCGCGTCGAGCGGCAGCCCTTGCAGATATTGCAGGCTGGAATAGCCGGTGCCGAAATCGTCGATCGCGACCGCATGGCCGAGCCGGCGCGCCTCGGTGATGGTCTCGCGCGCAGCCCCGATATCGACGAAACCACGCTCGGTCGCCTCCAGCCAGATCTGTTCCGGCCGGATCGCGGTCGGCGCCAGCGCCTTTCCGATCACCGGAAGCACCCGCCCGGTCGCAATGTCGCCGGCACTCAGGTTGACCGCGATATGCAGCGAGCGATCGGCCGTGAGAGCGGGGCCAAGGTCGCGAATGATCGCCGCGACCACCTGATCGGTGATCGGCAGGATCAGCCCGCTCTCCTCCGCCAGCGGGATGAAGAAGTCGGGCCTGACGAGCACGCCGTCCGGACGCTGCCAGCGCACCAGCGCCTCGGCGCCGACGCAGATGCCGGTCTTGAGCGAGACGATCGGCTGATAATGCACGATGAATTCGCGCTTCTGCACCGCGAGCGTCAATTCGCCAAGCGGGGACAGGCGCTTGCGCGAGAACCAGACGACCAGCCCGACGATCACCGCAGCCGTGAACAGGCCAAACGGCAGCAGCAGCAATTGTTGCTGCCTCAGGCTCTGCATGATCGTCTCGCGCGGCGCGCTGGCGATCGCCGTCCAGTCGGCATCATGAGCCACCGCGAAGAGATGCTGGTCGTCCATGCCATTATGCGGCCGGGCCAGAAGATTGCTCAGCAACACGCGATCCGGCTCGTTCAGCTCACCGATCAGGACGCTCTTGTCGGTGGCGATGGCCAACCTGATGCCGGGATCGGCGATGATATCGACGAAGCGCACCGGATCGATCAGCACATTATACGCGCCGCGCTGCAGCGCCATCAGCGGCTTCGCCCCGGTCACCAGCGGCTGCATCCGCACGATGACGTCGATCCCGTCGGCCGTGACATAATCTCCGGTATCGCGCGGTATCTCTGTCTCGGTCAGGCCCCAGGAGGTGCATTTCAGCAGCCCGCCCGCGAAATAGCCGACCTCCTCGACCGAGCGGCTGTCGACCGCCAGGCGCCGCATCTGCGCCATATGCTCGCTGGAGCATGGCGCAAGCGTGGAGGCATCCATCGCGGCCAGGACCGACCGGACATCCGAGAGCGAGCGGTTGGCGCGGACGATCGCTCTGTTGGCGAAGAGAGCGAGCCGTTCCTGCTCGCTCCGCACGGCCAGATGCCAGGACGCATAGAAGACCGCGGCCATCGGCACGGCGGCGCCGATGAGGGCGAGCAGCACGGCGGCGATGATGATGCGGGACCGTTTCACCCCTTTGCCTTCGTCGCTCCGTCGCCCCTAAGCCCTGGAAGGATTCTATCCCACCACCATGACACGAAAAAGGGCGACCGCACGCGCGATCGCACTCCACGGACAATCCGGCCTTCCGCCTTTCCCGAAAAATCGAGCGATGTCAGTGCGCTCCCTCAGGCCGCGACCGCCCTCAGGTCCTGCCCCAGCTCTTCATTGACGATGTTCACCCAGTAGCGGATCCCGTCCGGAATGATCGCGTCGTTGAAGTCGAAGAGCGGCGTATGCAGGCCGTTGAAGGAGCCGTCCTCCTTGACGCCGTTGCCGATCCGCATGAAGGCGCCGGGCTTGATCTTCATCATCTCGGCGAAATCCTCGCCGCCGGTGCCGGGGCGGATCTTGCCGTTGACGTGCTGGGCGCCGACCGAAGCCGAAGCAGCGGCCACCGCGACCTCGACCTGCTCCGCCTTGTTGAGCAGCGCGCTCGGGCCGCGGCGATAGCTCGCTTCCGCCGTACAGCCCCAGGCCTGGGCGGTGGCCGTGGCGATCTCGGCAATGCGACGCTCGATCAGGTCACGGATTTCCGGGGCGTAGGTGCGGGCCGTGCCGCCAATGGCGAGCTCGGCCGGGATGACGTTGGAGGCCTCGGTCGAACCGCCATGGATATAGCCGACGCTGATCACCGCGGTGTCGAGCGAAGGCACATTGCGGCCGACGATGCCCTGAAGACCGAGCACGAAATGCGCCTGGGCATAGGTGATATCGGTGGAGAGATGCGCCTGCGAGCCGCCATGGCCGCCGACGCCGCGGAAGACCACCTGCCAGCTATCGGCCGCCGCCAGCATCGGACCGACGCAGGTGCCGAACGTACCGGAGGCCATGCCCGGCGAATTGTGCAGGCCGTAGATCGCGTCGCAGGGGAAGCGCTCGAACAGGCCATCCTCGAGCATGGCGACGGCGCCGCCGCGCCCCTCCTCCGCCGGCTGGAAGATCAGGTTCACGGCGCCGGAGAAATCCGGGTGCTCGGCGAGGTAGCGCGCCGCGCCGAGCAGCATGGTGGTGTGGCCGTCATGGCCGCAGGCATGCATCTTCCCCTGATTCTGCGAGGCGTAGGGCAGCCCCGTCTCCTCGACCAGCGCCAGCGCGTCCATGTCGGCACGCAGGCCGATGGCGCCCTGGCCCGGGCGTTTGCCCTGGATGACGCCGACGACACCGGTGCCGCCGACCCCCTCGGTGACCGCGATACCCCATTCGCGCAGCTTGCCGGCGACGAGCGCGGCGGTGCGGTGCTCCTCGAGCCCGAGCTCGGGATGAGCGTGGATATCGCGCCGGATTGCCGTGAATTCGGCATGGTGCTCGCTGAGCCAGCTGTCGAGCCGCGTCGTCGTCATGGTGGTCCGTTCCCTTGTCTGTGCAGTCGCCCGGCAGGCATGATGAAGCCTGCCGGGACGCGGCCCGCGACAGGCGCGGAGCCGACCAGCCATTCGAGGAGCCGGCAACGATTTTGGCAAGAGCCCGCCGCGCCTCGCGGGAGGCGCGCGGCGGATTATCCTTAAGCCGATACGCTCAGGCCACGCCGTAGGTCTTGAACCAGGCCAGCATCTTGGCCCAGCCGTCCTCGGCCGGCTGCTTGCGGTAGCTCGGGCGGTAATCGGCATGGAAGGCGTGCGGCGTATCCGGATAGATCACGATCTCGACCGTCTTGCCCGCAGCCTTGGCGGTATCGCGCTGCTTCTCGACATCGGCGACGGGGATGCCGGTATCGGCGCCGCCATAGAGACCGAGCACCGGCGCCTTGATATCGGCGGCGACATCGGCGGCGGTCTTCGGCTGGATCTCGGTGCGGTTGCCGCCGAGCGGGCCATACCAGGCGACGGAGGCCTTCACCGCCGGATTATGCGCGGCATAGAGCCAGACCGCCCGCCCGCCACGGCAGAAGCCGGTGACGCCGAGCCGGTTGGCATCGCCCTTCGAGCTGGCGGCGGCCCATTTCGCGGTCGCATCGAGATCGGAGAGCAGCTCGGCATCTGGCTTCTTGGAGATGACCTGGCTGACGATCTGCTGCACGTCGGTCATCTTGGTGAGGTCGCCCTGGCGCGCATAGACCTCGGGCGCGACCGCGCAATAGCCGAGCTTGGCGAGGCGCCGGCAGGTGTCCTTGATATATTCGTGGACGCCGAAGATCTCCTCGATGACGAGCACGATCGGGAACGGGCCGTTGCCGGCCGGCATGGCGCGATAGGCGGGCATCTGACCGTCCGCGGTCGGGATCTGCACGTCGCCGGCCACCAGCCCGGTGCTGTCGGTCGTGATCGCCTGGCCATGGACGACGGTCGTCGCCAAGGTGAAGCCCGAGATCAGACCGGTCATGACGAAACCGCGGCGCGAGAACGGCTCGCGGACAAGACCATCGAGGCCTTCGAGAACGGGCTTGGCAGCTTTGGCGGAGGCAGATGCGGTCATGGCTGGCACTCACAGGGGTCGGGAGGCGGGAGAGTGGGACAGCCATTCCGGCCTGCCAAGCGGCCAGCGCCGCAGGTCGGTCACAGCTGCGTGATTGCGGCTGCCCTCTGCGTCAAGCCGGCGACGAACGTGTGACCACAGCCCGCAGCAGCAGATAGAGCACGGAGGCGTTGAGCAGATGCCAGAGGAAATGCGTGCCGAAGGGCAGCGCCTGGCACAGCGCGCCATCGAGCGCGCGCAACGTCAGCGACACCGCGAAGACGAGCCCGGCGAGCCCGATCAGGCGAGCGCTCGACTCATCCTTCCGCCACAGCGCGATGGCAACGCCGAACAGGGCCAGGACGAAGGAGGCATAGCCGGCCGAGCCGCGTGCGGCAGCCGGCAGCAGCGGCGCGAGCCCGGCCGAGAGGGCGAAGGAGGCAGCCAGGAAGGCGAGCGTGCCGAGGACGGAGATCGCCGGGCCCAAGCCGAGGAACCGCCAGAGCGCCAGCCCGAAATAGGAGAAGGCGAAGAGCTGGATCGGAATGACATCGGCGAGCAGCGTCCAGCGCTGCGGCATGGTGTGGAACAGGAAGGAGCCGATGCCGATGATGAAGACCAGCGCGACCAGCAGGGCCGCCGGCCAGTCGCGCCGGCCGCTCCGCAGCAGCAGCGCCAGCCCGGCGAGCGCCGCCAGGATGAAGGCGCCATTGGTCAGGGCGTTGAGCGGTTCGGCCCAGAAATCTGCGCTGACCCGCTCGCAATAGCCGAATCGCAGCATCGAGCCCCCTTTGCAGCCGCTGCCATGTTCAGCAGATGCCGCCTGTCCGGCGCAAGATCGGCATCGCAAACCGGCTCATGTTGCATCGCAGCATCAGTGGCAGCCACGGCCCACCCTTAAGCTTCGATTAAGCCATCTGGCATGCCACTGGAGTTGCATTGGATGCATATGAAACTGATCTTGTGCCATTTCGGGGCAGAGAGCAGGCAATTCAGCCTCACACCCGCCGAACGCGCCGAAAGCGGTCCATAATTTGGGCATGGCTGCCGCGATCGCGCCGAATTGGTTAAGCGCTCAGCTCCGGAGAATCAGCAAACCTTGACGAAATATGAAATCGACATGCAAAGAACGCATATCGGAACTGAGACTTCGCCCCTGCAACAGGCAGTCCGCCTCCCTTATATGCAGCGCACAACGAATTCATCGTTGTCGGGCCAGAAATGACCCCGGCACTCAGGAGACAAACCGATGTTCCTTACCATGATCGCTGCCAAGATCCGCGCCTACCTCCGTTACCGCGAGACCGTTCGCGAGCTCTCCCGTCTGACCGACCGCGAGCTCGACGATCTCGGCCTCTCCCGCTCGGAGATCGCCTATGTCGCTCGCAGCCACGCTGCGGCCTGATCGACTGATTTGCGACGGAGCGCCGCGACGGCGCTCTGATCGAACCATCGTTTCATTTTTGCCTCGCGAGCGAGAGCCCGCCTGAAAATGTCTCGATTTCTCCTGGATCGTGCCCTCCCCTCGATCCGGTCGAAGAGCGAATGCCCGCCTCCTCCCAGGCGGGCATTTTGCCGTTTTGGACGCTGTTTCCCTTGACCTGAGCCCCGCCTGCGGACACATCGCAGGCATGAGCTTGAAACCCATCCATGTCATTGGCGGCGGTCTCGCCGGCTCGGAAGCCGCCTGGCAGATCGCCGAGGCCGGCGTTCCGGTCATCCTTCACGAGATGCGGCCGGTCCGCGGCACCGACGCGCACAAGACCGACGGCCTCGCCGAACTGGTCTGCTCCAACTCCTTCCGCTCCGACGATGCCTCCAGCAACGCGGTCGGCCAGCTCCATTGGGAGATGCGCCGGCTCGGCTCGCTGATCATGGCGAAGGGCGACGCGCACCAGGTCCCGGCCGGCGGCGCGCTCGCGGTCGATCGCGATGGCTTCTCGCAGGCCGTCACCGCCGCGCTCGAGGCCCATCCCAACATCACCATCGACCGCGGCGAGATCACCGGCCTGCCTCCGGCGGACTGGGACAGCGTCATCATCGCAACTGGGCCCCTCACCTCGCCGGCCCTGGCACAGGGCATCCAGTCGCTGACCGGCGAGAGCGAGCTCGCCTTCTTCGACGCGATCGCGCCGATCGTCCATTTCGATTCGATCGACATGGACCAGGCCTGGTTCCAGTCGCGCTACGACAAGGCGGGTCCCGGCGGCACCGGCGCCGACTACATCAACTGTCCGCTCGACCGTGACCAGTACGAGGCCTTCATCGACGCGCTGCTCGCCGCGGAGAAGACCGAGTTCAAGGAGTGGGAGGGCACGCCCTATTTCGACGGCTGCCTGCCGATCGAGATCATGGCCGAGCGTGGCCGCGAGACGCTGCGCTGGGGCCCGATGAAACCGGTCGGCCTGACCAACAAGCACAACCCGACGGTCAAGGCCTATGCCGTGGTGCAGCTGCGCCAGGACAATGCGCTCGGCACGCTGTTCAACATGACCGGCTTCCAGACCAAGCTGAAATATGGCGAGCAGGCTGCGATCTTCCGGATGATCCCGGGCCTGCAGAATGCCGAATTCGCCAGGCTCGGTGGTATCCACCGCAACACCTATCTCAACTCGCCAAAGCTGCTCGATCCGTCGCTGCGGCTGAGGGCCGATCCGCGCCTGCGCTTCGCCGGACAGATCACCGGCTGCGAGGGCTATGTCGAGAGCGCCGCGATCGGCCTGCTCACCGGCCGCCTCGCCGCGGCCGAACGGCTCGGCGCCGCGCTCGAGATTCCGCCGGCGACGACGGCGCTCGGCGCCCTGGTGAACCACATCACCGGCGGCCATATCGTCACGATCGACGAGGGGCCGCGCTCGTTCCAGCCGATGAATATCAATTTCGGCCTGTTCCCGCATATCGAGGGCGTGGCCAAGACCGGCCCGGACGGCAAGCGACTGAAAGGCCCGGCCAAGAGCCTCGCCCGCAAGCAGGCGCTGACGGCGCGGGCGAAGATCGAGCTGGAGGCCTGGGCAGGCGGAGCCGCGGCGCAGGCTGCGGAGTGAGTAAGAGATAGATCATTGGACCGGATATCGTATCGGGTTCGATGATCCAGCTTCTTGTTTCCGCATCGGCTTTTCCGAAAACCCGCGATCCAGTTTTCGGACCGATGCGCTATCCCCGCATCGCCTTCCGCGCCGCCCGCCAGATGATCCATTGCCGCTGCCAGGCCGGCAGCGTGATGATCGTGCGGAACGGATCGTAGCCACCGCGCTCCATGCGCCTTAGATAGGGCTCGACCAGCGCCATCGGCAGAAAAGCCGGTGCGATGGCCCGCGGCATCGTCTCGCGCAGTTCGCCGAGCTTCTTCAGGTGCTTGCGCGCGATGCCGCGCAGCTCCTTCAGCGTATAGAGCACGCCCGGCCCGCCGCGCCCGCGCACGATATCGTCGCGGATCACCCCGTTCCGGCTGAGGATATCGCCCGGCAGGTAGACCTGTCCCGCCGCCGAGTGCCAGGGGAAGGCGCGCATCAGCCCGGTCAGCGCATAGGCCACACCGGCATGGCCGCAAGCCGCGGCGCCGCCGGGATCGCGTCCCTCCGCCAGGATGATCGAGGCGAGCCGGATCAGCGCACTCGAGGTCTCGCCGACATAGCCTTCGAGATCGCTGAGCGATGGCATCGGATCGTCGTAGAGATCGAAGACACGCGCCTCGATCAGCCCGGTCAGCGGCGCGATCGGCAGCCGGTAGCGCAGGACCGTATCGAGCAGCGCGGCTGCGACCGGATGGGCCTGCGCCTCGCCACGCGCATCGCCCTCCAGCAGGTCGCGCCACCATTGCAGCCTGACCTCGCCCGGAAGGGGCTCGCTGACCTGCTCGCGCACGCGGGCGATCTCGTGGCTGAAAGCGTAGAGCGCGAACAGGCCCTGGCGCTGCGGCTCGGGCGCATAGAGGCTCGCGATATAGCGGTCATGATCGCCCTCGCGCACCAGCGCGGCGCAATGGGCATAGGCCGCCGGCAGCGCCTGCGGCACGATATCCCGTCGATCATCAGTGTCGGTCGTCATGCGGATCATCCCGCGCCGGCCGCGAACAGGAGACGGCCATGGATCAAGCCGCTACTCTAGGCCAGAGGCCTTATGGTGGCTACGCCTCATGCACATGAGCACCGCGCATTTTACTCGACGGCGATCAGCGCCGCCGCCACGCGCCGGTCCTCGCCGACAAGGACATTATAGGTCCTGGCCGCCGCGCCCGTCGCCATGCCCTCGATCGTGATCCCGGCTTCGCGGAAGCGCTCGCGCCATTCGCCGGGAACGAAGCTGATGTCCTGGCCCGTGCCGATCAGCAGGAAATCGATCTCTTCGGCCTCGTCGAGCACGGGCTGCAGGCTCTCGATCGTGATCTCGCCGAAGGAGGTGACCGGCCAGATCCTGATGCCGGAGGGCAGCGCCAGGATCGAGCCGCGATGGCTCATCTCGGCGAAGCGGAAGCCCCCCGCACCGAAGGCGTCGATCTGGTAGCGGCCCGGAACGAAACCGTCGAAGCGGGGCATCTTGTCACCCTGCCCCGGCTCAGCTCGCCTTGGGCTTGGCGCCGGCCGGCAGCTTCTCCTCGGCCGCCTGGTCGTGCCGACCCGAGCGGACGTCGAGATAGAGCAGCACCGGCGTCGAGATGAACATCGCCGAATAGGTGCAGACCACGACGCCGACCAGCATGACCAGCGCGAAGCCCTCGATCGCCGTGCCGCCGAACAGGACCAGCGCCAGCAAGGAAAGGATCGTCGTGGTCGAGGTGATCGCGGTGCGCGACAGGGTCGAGTTCACCGAGAGGTCGAGCAGTTCCTCGATCGGCATGGTCTTGTAGCGCCGCAGCAATTCGCGCGTGCGGTCGAACACCACGACGGTCTCGTTCAGCGAATAGCCGACGATGGTCAGGATCGCCGCGATCGAGGTCAGGTTGAACTCGAGCTGGGTGATCAGGAAGAAGCCGACGGTCAGCACGATGTCGTGCAAGGTGCCGACGATTGCGCCGAGCGCGAGCGGCATCTCGAAGCGGAACCAGAGATAGATCAGCACGCCGACGATCGCGAGAACGACGCCGAGCGTGCCGGCCTGGACCAGCTCGCCCGAGACGCGCGGGCCGACAGTCTCGACCCGGCGGAACTCGTAATCCGTCGTGAAGACGTCGCGGGCACGGGCGACGACCGCCTGCTGCGCGGCCTCGCCGCCGGGCTGGAGCGCAAAACGCATCGAGACGTCGCCGGCGGTGCCGAATTCCTGGACCTCGACCTCGCCGAAGCCGAGCGCCGTGGCCGAATGGCGGATCGTGGCGATCTCGGTCTTGCCGCTCTTGGCCTGCATCTCGATCAGCGTGCCGCCGCGGAAGTCGATGCCGAAATTCAGGCCGACCGTCAGGAACAGCGCCACCACCAGCACGGAATAGGCAGCCGAGAACGGGTAGCTGAAGCGCCGGAAGCGGACGATCTTGAAGCGGGTATTGTCGGGAACGATGCGAAGCAGACGCATGCTCAAATCTCCTAATCTGGCAGCGTCAGAACGGCAGCGCCTTGGGCCGGGCCCAGCGATACCAGACGGCGATCAGCATCCGGGTCAGCGTCACCGCGGTGATGACCGTTGTCAGGATGCCCAGGATGAAGACCACGGCGAAGCCGCGCACCGGGCCGGAGCCAAGCGTGAACAGCGCCACGGCGGCGATCAGCATGGTCACGTTCGAATCGATGATCGTGGCGAAGGCGCGCTGGAAGCCCGCTTCGAGCGCGGAGACCAGAGATCGACCGAGATGCGATTCCTCGCGCATGCGCTCGTAGATCAGCACGTTCGAATCGACCGCCGTGCCGATGGTCAGCACGATGCCGGCAATGCCGGGCAAGGTCATGGTCGCGCCTAGCAGCGACATCAGGCCCAGGATCAGGCAGACATGGACCAGCAGCGCCACGCTCGCGATGATGCCGAAGAGGCCGTAATTGCCGATCATGTAGAGGATGACCAGCACGGTCGCGATCAGCGTCGCGGTCTTGCCGGCCTGGATCGAATCCTGGCCGAGGCCGGGGCCGACGGTGCGCTCCTCGACGATCGTCATCTTGGCCGGCAGGGCGCCGGCGCGCAGCAGGATGGCGAGGTTGTTGACCGACTCGACCGTGAAATTGCCCGAGATCTGGCCTGAGCCGCCGGTGATCGGCGACTGGATGACCGGCGCCGAGATCACCTTGTTGTCGAGCACGATCGCGAGCGCGCGGCCGAGATTCTCGGTCGTCGCCTGGCCAAAGCGCTGGGCGCCGCGGATATTGAAGCGGAAATTGACGATCGGCTGGCCGGTGCGCTGGTCGAAGGACGGCTGCGCATCGATCAGATCGGCGCCTTCGACGATCACCTGGCGGCTGACCGGGATGAGCTGGCCGCCGGCATCCTGCGAGGGCAGCATGTCGACATCGCCGCTGTTCTGGTCGGCGACCATCCGGAATTCCAGCTTGGCGGTCTCGCCGAGGATTTCCTTCAGCCGCTGCGGATTCTGCAGACCCGGCACCTGCACCAGGATGCGGTCCAGGCCCTGGCGCTGGATGTTCGGCTCGGTCGTGCCGAGCGCGTCGACGCGCCGGCGCAGCACTTCCATGGCCTGCTCGACGGCGCGGCGGATGCGCTCATTGGCTCCCGCCTCGGTCACCTGGGCCTGCACCAGCCCGTCGGGCTGCTCCGAAATCTCCAGAGACTGGTTGCCGGAAGGGCCGAATGCGCCGAGCGTGCCGACCGGCTGGGCGAGCTCGCGCAGCTTAGGCAACAGCTTGGCCCGGTCACCCGCATCCGGCACGCGCACCTGCACGCCACGTCCCGTCGTGGTGATGCCGCCCTGGATCGCGATGCGCTCCTCGCGCAGGATGCGACGCAGGTCGTCACGCAGCTGCGTCACCTGGGTGCGGATCAGCTCGGCGCGATCGATCTCGAGCAGGACGTGCGAGCCGCCCTGCAGGTCGAGGCCCAGCGTCATGGCGTGGATCGGCAGCAGGAAGCGCGGGATCCAGGACGGAGCGCCCTGCTCGATCGCCTTGCGCGTCTCCGGCGAGAACAGGTTCGGCACGGCGAGCCCGCAACCGAAGATCAGCACGAGCAGGACGAGAATGACCTTGCGGGCCTGGAGACGAAGCATCTGCGTGAACAGCCTTGTTGTCGCGTCTCGGCCCGGGAAAGGGCCGTAACGCCCTTCAGTTCTTGACTGGCTCGCTCTTCGAGCGGACGTCCTGGATCATGCTCTTGACCAGCCGGACGCGCACGCCATCGGCGATCTCGGCCTCGATCTCTGCGTCGTCGATCACCTTCGAGACCTTGGCGATGATACCACCGGAGGTCACGACCGTATCGCCGCGGCGCACGTTCTTGATCATTTCCTGGTGGCTCTTCACCCGCTTCTGCTGCGGCCGGATGATCAGGAACCACATGATCACGAAGATCAGGACGAACGGCACGAGCGACATCAGCATGTCGTTGGTACCGCCGCCAGCAGCGGCCTGGGCGAAAGCGGGGGTGATCACGAACGGGCTCCTTCACATCGGCGGCGCGAACACGCCGGCCGTCAATGCGGCAACAGGCTAGTCAGGCTCAAAAAGCGCGCGGACTATAGCCACAGGCAGCGTTAAATCAATTGCGGGCACGGGCAATGGTCCGCCCGCGCCCCTCACCTATGGATTCGCCGGCATTCGCGCAATGGTCTTGTGTCTTGCGGAGCGCGGCTCTTGTCGCCTGCGCTCTTGTCTCGCGCCCCCGGGTGATCTATTCCGGTACCGTACCGTTCGGTACTATTTTTTCCATGCGGACGCGCTCCCGATGACCGACAACGCCGCCCTGACGCTCGAAACCCTGCTGCGTATCGCCTCCGCGCTGGAGCGCATCGCGCCGCCTGCCCGCAAGGCGGCCGACCTGACCGCGGCCGATGCCTTCGTCTGGCACCCGGCCGGCTCCGAGCTCGCTCCCGTGGCCAAGGTGAACCGCGTCGAGCTGTCGCTGCTGCGCGGCGTCGACCGCGTACGCGATATCCTGGCCGAGAATACCGAGCGCTTCGCCCGCGACCTGCCGGCCAACAATGTCCTGCTCTGGGGCGCGCGCGGCATGGGCAAGTCCTCGCTGGTGAAATCGGTCCATGCCGACACCAACAAGCGCCTCGCCGGGCAAGCGCTGCCGCTCAAGCTGATCGAGATCCACCGCGAGGATATCGAGAGCCTGCCGGTGCTCATGGGCCTGCTGCGCCAGGACAGGCACCGCGTCATCGTCTTCTGCGACGATCTCTCCTTCGACGGCCAGGACACCTCCTACAAGTCGCTGAAGGCCGCGCTCGATGGCGGCGTCGAGGGCAGGCCCGACAATGTCGTGTTCTACGCCACCTCGAACCGCCGGCATCTCCTGCCGCGCGACATGATGGAGAACGAGCGCTCGACCGCGATCAATCCCGGCGAGGCGGTCGAGGAGAAGGTCTCGCTCTCCGATCGCTTCGGCCTCTGGCTCGGCTTCCACAAGTGCAGCCAGGACGAATATCTCGCGATGATCGAGGGTTACACCAGCCATTTCAAGCTGGACATCGCGCCGGAAGACCTGCGCCGCGAGGCCCTGGAATGGGCGACGACGCGCGGCTCGCGCTCCGGCCGCACCGCCTGGCAATATATCCAGGATCTCGCCGGCCGGCTCGGCAAGCGGCTGGAGAGCTAGAGCATTTTCGAGCGAAGTGGATGCCGGTTCGCGTGAAGAAAATGCGTCAAAACAAATAGATAGAGCATTTTCGCGGTTCGAAGAAACGCGGAAATGCTCTAGTGGCAGGCACGCCCCCCGCAGCTCGAATCTCAGCTCGCCGGATGACGCGGCAGCACCATCCCGAATGAAATCCCGCCAGCCCGGTTCCTCACCTCGGAGCCGGGCGCCCGGCGGAAGCCGGCGCGCTCGTAAAGGCGAACGGCCGGATTGCTATCTCGCACATTGAGGCAAAGGCCCAGTCCGGCGGAGCGCGCCTCAGTGATGAGTGCGTCGATCAAGGCTTTCCCGGCGCCGAGGCCGCGGGCCGTTTCCCGCACCCCAATCGACATCTCGGGCGTCAGTTCGTCGACATAGTAGGATGGCTGCTCCTCGGGCCTGAACTGGCGCGCCCAGGCCGCGCCGACAGCGCCGCCCTCGATCTCTGCGATCACACCGAAATCGCCGGGGCGCTTCCAGCCATCCAGATGCGCGGCGACGAGCGGAACGCTCATGGCGCTCGCGACGCTCGGCTCGTAGGCCGCGATCGCCAGACAGTCCCAGAGAAGCCCGATATCGTCGGCTTCGGCGCTTCGCAGGCGGATCATCGCGGGGGAGCCGGTTCGTTCAGGCGGAATGCCGGACATAAAAACGGCGGGACGGCCAGTCCTGGGGCCGTCCCGCCTTGTTCCGATCAGCGGGGTCTCGCGGGGGCTGATCGAAGGTAAACCTAGCTCGTAGCGTTAGCTTGATCCCGGTTCGCGGCGAAAATGCGTCGGTGATTCGGGATCAGTTGTTGAGGTAGGGCATCGGGTCGACCGGGGTCGAACCCTTGCGCAGCTCGAAATGCAGCTGCGGCGAGGCGACATTGCCGGTCTGACCCGACTTGGCGACGACCTGGCCGCGCTTCACCGTCTCGCCACGCTTGACGCTCAGCTCGCCATTATGGGCATAGGCCGAGACATAGCCGTTCGGATGGCGGATCAGCACGAGATTGCCGTAGCCCTTGAGCTCGCTGCCGGCATAGGCGACGACGCCGCCCTCCGCCGCCTTGACCGGCGTGCCTTCCGGCACGGCGATGTTGATGCCCTCATTGGCGCCCTTGCCGCTATAGCCGGCGATAACCCGACCGCGGGCCGGCCAGCGGAAGTCGGCACTGGCAGCCTCCTCCTGCTTCGGCAGGCTCGCCGTTGTCACGGGTTCGGGAGCCGGCTCGGCCGCGGCCTTCGGCACGGCGGTGAGCTTCTGCTCCGGCGGGGCGCTGGCGACGACGGTGGGCTTGGCCTTCTCGGGCACAGAGGCCGGAGCCGGCTTCTTCGCCTCGGCGACGACGGGCTTGGCTTCGGCCACCGGCTTGGTCTCGACCACCGGCTTGGCCGCGGCAAGCTTCTTGGCCTCGGCCTTCGCCTTGGCTTCGGCAGCGAATTTGGCGCGGGATTCGCGCATCGCCTGGGCATCGGCCGCAGCCTTGGACTTGGCCTGCGCCTGCTCCTCGGCGGCACGGGCTTTCGCCTGAGCCTGCGCTTCGGCAGCCCTCGCCTTCGTTTCCGCGGCGATCTGGGCCTTGCTCTTGGCCTCGGCGACCGGCGGCGGCGCCGGACGCGGTGTCGGGACGGCGAGGCGCTGCGGCTCGGGGGCCGGAGCCTCGCTGCGCATCGCCTGCTGCCTCGGGGCGCTGTCGCCGCCGGCGTTGTAGACCGGGATGACCAGCCGCGAACCCGGCGCCAGATTGCCGCCGGAAAGGCCGTTGGCCGAGATCAGGGCCGAGCGTGGCACGCCATAGCGCGAGGAGATCATATCGAGCGTCTCGCCCTGGGCGACGACGATCGGGGTTCCGCCCTGGGCGGACCAGCCATTGGCGCTGCCGACGACCGGCGCCGGCGGCGCGCTCCGCAAGGCGACGGCCGACTGCGGGGGCGGCAGCGGCCGCGCCTGCATCTGCGGCGCTGCCTGCATCTGCGGTGGCGGCAAGGGCTGCGAGCGCACCGAAGCGACCGAACCGCTCGGCATCGGTGCAGCGTTGATCGAGCCCGTCGTCACCGGATCGCGCTGGGCCGGGGCCTGTGCGGTCTTGAACGGGCTGTCGAAGGGGTCGCTGGTGAAACGCATCGCGTCCGACGAGCATGCACTGACGCTGAGGGCCAGCACGCAGGCAGACGACAGACGAAGGGCGATGCCGGGCTTGGCCGATCCGTGCTGGCTACGCATGAACAGAATACTCGCGAACGACGCAACTCGATGAAGGCGATTAAAACCTCGTTCAGGTTACGAAAGCGTTTCGAGCCGGCCCCCTCCTTGAATTTTTAGCCGGGCGATCTATCGGATTCGCGCTCAGAGCGCCTGGGCAAGGCCCGGCGCCAGCGGCGGCAGGCGCACGAGCGGGCCGAGCGCATGGTCGAAGGCGGCGCCGTCGGCAGCGCGTGTCACCACGACGCGCCGTGCCAGTCCTTCGATCCTGAGCGCCCCGACCAGCCTGCCGCCGGGCGAAAGCCGCAGCAGCAACGCCTCAGGCATGGAATTGGCGACGCCATTGACGAGGATGCGGTCGAAACGGCCGAGCGAACGGTCAGGCTGGAAGCCGTCGGCATGGCGCAAATCAACTGATTCGGCATAGCCGCTGCCGCTGATTCGCTCATGCGCCGCCAGTGCCAGCGTGCGGTAGCGCTCGAGCGAGACCACCTCCCCGCCCATGGCCGCAAGCAGCGCTGCGACATAGCCGGAACCGGTACCGACCTCGAGCACGCGCGCCGAAGGCTGCATATCGAGCGCGCTGACGAGATTGGCGACAGTATGCGGCGCCGTCATCGTCTGGCCGCAGGGCAAGGGCACGGAGACGTCCTGACGTGCCAGATCGGCAAATCGCGCCGGGGCGAAGCGCTCGCGCGGCACCCTCTCCATGGCACGCAGCACGGAGAGATCGCCGATGCCGCGCGCCCGGAGCGAGAGCAGGAAAGCGACGGTCCGCTCGCCTTCGCTGCTCAGCCCCTCGTCGCTCATTGCGCTCCCCGACGAATCAAATCGCTGTTTGGGATCATCCGGGAATTCGCTGGCATGAGTCGACTGGCAGGGCCGTCAGGAATCCGAAAGGAGCGCATGTCAGTACATGAGCACCGGAAGCGCCGACGACCAAGTCAGGCGACCAAGTCAGGCGGCCATGCCGGAGAATTCGCAGTTGATCTCAGGCGAACCTGTGATCTCAAGCGAACACCTGGGCGAAGCGGGTCATGGTCGGTTCGTGCGTGAGGTCGAGCTCGAGCGGCGTCACCGAGATCTTCTGCTCCGAGAGCGCACGCAGATCGGTTCCGTTAGCCGGCTCTTTCCGGCTGCGCTGGAAGGCGATCCAGAAATAGGGATTGCCCCGCCCGTCCTGGCGTGGCTCCAGCCGCATCAGCTCCTGGTCCCGCCTGCCCTGCGCCGTGACCGCGACGCCTTTGACGTCGCCCGGTGCGGCATGCGGGAAATTGAGGTTGAACAGCACGCCCTCCGGAATGCCTTCGTCGAGCAGGCGGCGGATGACTCCAGGCGCGTGATGTTCGGCGCAATCCCAGTGGATCTGGTCGCGCCCGGTCGGGCCGTAGGCCTGGCTGATCGCGATCGAGGGAATGCCGAGCAAGGTGCCTTCCATCGCGGCGGCGATCGTGCCCGAATAGGTCACGTCCTCGGCGACGTTCTGGCCGCGATTGACGCCGGAGAGCACGAGATCAGGGCGGTGCTCGATCATGATCGAGCGCGCCGCCATGATCACGCAATCGGTCGGCGTGCCGGCAACGGCGAAGCGCTTCTCGCTGATCTTGCGCAGGCGCAGCGGATTGCTCAGCGACAGCGAATGCGCCACGCCCGACTGGTCGGTCTCCGGCGCGACGACCCAGACATCGTCGGAAAGCTGCGCCGCGATGCGCTCCAGTACGGCAAGGCCCTCGGCATGGATGCCGTCATCGTTCGTCACAAGGATGCGCATGATCAGGCCGCTTTCTCGATGCGGGTGATCCCGCGCATGTAGGGCACCAGCACGTCGGGCACGGAGACCGAGCCGTCGGCATTCTGGTAGTTCTCCATCACCGCGATCAGCGCGCGGCCGACCGCCGTGCCCGAGCCGTTGAGGGTGTGGACGAAGCGCGGCGCGCCGCCTTCGGCCGGGCGATAGCGCGCGCTCATGCGCCGCGCCTGGAAATCCCCGCAAACAGAGCAGGACGAGATCTCACGATAGGTCTTCTGGCCGGGCAGCCAGACCTCGATGTCCCAGGTCTTCTGGCTGGCGAAGCCCATGTCGCCGGTGCACAGAGTCATGACGCGATAATGCAGGTCGAGCTTCTTCAGCACGGCCTCGGCCGAGGCGAGCATGCGTTCATGCTCCTCCTTCGACTTCTCCGGCAAGGTGATCGAGACCAGCTCGACCTTCTCGAACTGGTGCTGGCGCAGCATGCCGCGCGTGTCGCGCCCGGCCGAGCCGGCCTCGGCCCGGAAGCAGGGCGTGAGCGCGGTGAAGCGGCGCGGCAGTTCCTCTTCGGAGAGGATCGATTCGCGCACGAGATTGGTCAGCGGCACCTCGGCGGTCGGCACCAGCCAGCGGCCCTCGCCGAAGGCCTTGCCGAATTCCTCGCCACGCGCCGCCCCGTGCCGGGCGACCGCGAGGTCACGCCGCAGCCGCTCGAAGAAGGCGACGATCTGGTCGATCTCGTCGCGGCGGACATTGTCATCATAGAGCGCCTGGATGACCGTGTTGAACGTTGCCTGCTCCATCTTGCCCTGCTCGGAGGCCCAGCTCTCGGCGAGCGACTCCCAGAGCTCGGCCGCAGGACCGTGCGGCTTCAGATGTTCGGGCATCTCGAAGGCGACGGTGCGGAACTGGTCGCCTTCGAATTTGGGCAGCTGAGCCGTGCCGAACATCACCTCGTCGCGCACCATCAGCGGCGGATTGACCTCGGTATAGCCGTGCTCCTCGACATGAACGTCGAGCATGAACTGGCCGATCGCGCGGTTGAGCCGCGCCAGCTGGCCGTCGAGCACGACGAAGCGCGAACCGGAGAGCTTGGCCGCCGTCTCGAAATCCATCTGGCCCAGCGCCTCGCCGAGCTCGAAATGCTCATGGAGCCGGTTGAAGCCGAACAGCCGCCCGCCCTGCTTCTCGGGTTGCTCGCCATGCCGGCGATACTCGACATTGCCATTCTCATCCGCACCATCAGGCACATCGAGATTGGGAATGTTCGGGATCGCCGCGAGCTGCCCTTCGAGCTTGGCGACAGCCGCCTTCTCCTCGGCTTCGAGGCCCGGCTGCGAATCCTTCAGTGCAGCGACCTCGGCCTTCAGCTCCTCGGCCTTGGCGAGATCCTTCTGGCCCATCGCCTTGCCGATTTCCTTGGAGAGCGCATTGCGGCGCTCCTGTGAGGCCTGGGCCTTGGCGATGGCGGAGCGTCTGACGTCGTCGAGCGCGAGCAGCGAGGCCGAGAGCGGCTCCAGCCCACGCCGCTTCAAGCCGGTATCGAACGCCTCGGCGTTCTCGCGAATCCATTTGATGTCGTACATCGTCAGGCCATGTCGTCGCTGCGGAAAAGACGGCTGATCCTGTAGCGCAGCAAAACTCCCCCGTCATCCGGGGGAACGGCACGAATATATGCTTCTTCCCTCTCCATCGCCCTCCGCCGTCATCCCGGACAAGCCGCGAAGCGGCGCAGCTCCGGGATCCATCGTAGAGAGCCGCGCTCTACGATGGATCCCGGCACTACGCTTCGCTCCGGCCAGGATGACGACGGAGGTCAATCGAGATGGATTGTGTCATAGAGATCGCGCCAGGTGGGGTTGGCCTGTTCAATGAGGGCGATCTTTCGCTCCCGCCGCCAACGCTTCACGCGCTTCTCGTGATTAATTGCCTCATCTGCCCGGTCGAAGTGCTCGGCATAAACGAGATGAATGACGCCGTATTTCCTGACGAACTCGGAGCCGCAGCCATCTCGATGCTCTCCAACCCGCCGCGAGAGACTGTTGGTTACACCCGTATAGAGCGTTCCATTCCAACCGCTCGCCATGATGTAGACCCACATCGCGCCTCCACGCCTTCGGCCAAGCGGGGCGCTGGAATCCATCAACGAGCGCAGCACCCTAGGATGGATCCGGGAGCTGCGCCGCTCCGCGGCTTGTCCGGGATGACGCTTTACCGGAGTCAGGACTCCGCTGCGTCCTCGGCCGCTTTCGCAGCCGCGCGCTTGGTCTCGACCCGGCGCACCGAGAAGATCGAGAGCTCGTAGAGCAGCAACATCGGCACGGCGAGCATCAGCTGGGAGATCACGTCCGGCGGCGTCAATACCGCGGCGACCACAAAGACGAAGACGATCGCATAGCGCCGCTTCTCCTTCAGGAAGGTCGCATCGATGATGCCGGCCT
Organism: Allobosea sp. BK604; assembly: GCF_004341515.1. Classification (GTDB taxonomy): domain Bacteria; phylum Pseudomonadota; class Alphaproteobacteria; order Rhizobiales; family Beijerinckiaceae; genus Allobosea. The sequence continues at coordinate 124,552 of NZ_SLZF01000011.1, read as the reverse complement.
GGCCGAGCAGCGTGAGCACGACTGGAAGCTGGAAGGCGACGCCGAAGGCGAAGATCAGCGTCATGATCAGCGACAGGTATTCGCTGACCTTGGGCAGGAGCGCGATGCCCGCTTGCCCCTCGCTCGCCGCCTGCTGCATGCCGAGCGAGAACTTCATCAGCACCGGCATGGCGAAGAAGAAGACCAGGAGCGCGCCGAGCAGGAAGAAGACCGGCGTCGCCACCAGATAGGGTGCAAAAGCCTGCTTCTCGTTCTTGTAGAGGCCGGGCGCGACGAACTTGTAGACCTGCGTCGCGATCACCGGAAAGGCGAAGAAGCCGGCGCCGAAGGCCGCCACCTTGATATGGGTGAAGAGCAGCTCGAGCGGGCCGGTATAGATCAGCTGCGCATTGGCGCCAGTGCCCGCCGCCCAGACATAGGGCAGCACTAGGAGATTGTAGATCTGCGTCGAGAACGCGAAGCAGATGAAGAACATGATCAGGAAGGCGATCAGCGACTTGATCAGCCTGCCCCTGAGCTCGATCAGATGCTCGATCAGCGGCGCACGCGAGGCCTCGATCTCGTCTTCGCCGTCGCGGAGATTGGTGCTGACGCTCACGCCGGGCTCCCTTCGCCGGGCTCGGTGACTTCCGCTGCCTTGGCTTTCGCGGTCCGTTTGCGCGGCGCCTTCGGCTTGACCTCGGGCTCTGGCTCAGGTTCCGGGGCGGGCTCGGCCACCGGCGCCGGATCGATCACGATCTCAGGCAGCGGCTCGGGCCCGGGCAGCGCCGCGAGCTTGGCCTCGGCCTCCCTGCGTGCGGCCTCGTCATTCTCAGCCGGATCGTCTTGCGCCGGTTTCGGCGCGCCGAAATCATTGATCTGGTCGATCGGCTTGAAATCCGGGTTCATCGCGCTCTGCACGGAACCGCCGACCTCCTCGACCTGCTTCTTCAGATCGTGGAGCTCGGCCTCGCGCATGGCGTCGTTGAACTGGCTCTGGAACTCTCCGGCCATGCGGCGGATCTTGCCCACCGTCTGGCCAAACGTCCGCATCGCCCCAGGCAGGTCCTTGGGCGGAATTGCGACAAGCGCGACCGCGCCGATCAGGATCAGTTCGCTCCAAGCGATGTCGAACATCGACGGCCGGTCCTACTATCCGTGGGCCGCCCGATGGGCGGCCTGCCCTCAGGCCTTGGTTTCGGCCTTGGCCGCGCCCGCATTCGCGGTCTGGGCATGGTCGATGATCTTCGGGTCGGCCGGAGTCGCGGCCGGCGGTGCCGGAGCCGGCTCATCCTCGGCCATGCCCTTCTTGAACGACTTGATGCCCTTGGCCACGTCGCCCATCAGCTCGGACACTTTGCCGCGCCCGAACAGCAGCATCACGATGACGCCGACGACGATCCAGTGCCAGATGCTTACGCCACCCATGGCGAAACTCCTCCGAAAATCCCCTGTGACCTGCCTTTCGGGCAGGTCTAGTGCTTGTGGCGGAACCTATGTGTCCCCTGCGGGGAACACAAGAACTTCATCAGTCGTAATGTCGATACCAACCTCCTCGCCTTCCCGGATCGAGCCGGGAAGCGAGACCCGCGCGGCGAGCGGCTTGTCCAGCCCCGCGACCGCGAGCAGCACATGGTCGACTTCGCCGAGGAAGCGCCGCGTCACGACCCGCGCCGGCAGGCAGTAGCCTTTCGGCACCAGCCTGATCACATGCGGCCTGACGCAAACGACGGCCTCCGAGCCGTCGTTTAATCCAGGAGCCGGGAACATGCCAACCGGCGTGTCGACCGCCCCGCGCCTGACCGTGCCGGCTATCTCGCTAAAGTCGCAGAAGAATCGGGCGGCAAAGAGGCTGATCGGCTTGCGGTAGAGCTCCTCGCCCGTGCCGATCTGGACGATTCGGCCGGCGCGCATCAGCACGATCCGGTCGGCGATGCGCATTGCGTCCTCGGGATCATGCGTCACGATGATCGAGGTCGCGCCGGTTTCCTCTAGCAGCGCGGCGGTCTCATCGCGCACGACATCGCGCAGGCGCCGGTCGAGATTGGAGAATGGCTCGTCCATCAGCAGCACGCCGGGCCGCGGCGCGATGGCGCGCGCCAGGGCGACGCGCTGCTGCTCGCCGCCCGAAAGCATATGGGGATAAGCCTCGGCCAGATCGGCGAGGCCGACGCGGGCTATGGCGCGCAGCGCGGTCGCATCGGCGGACGCTGCGTCATAGCCCCGCAGCCCGAAGCGGACATTCTCGCGCACGGTCAGATGCGGGAAGAGCGCGTAGTCCTGGAAGACCAGCCCGACCCCGCGCTGCTCCGGCTCGACGAAAGCGTCGGAGGCGGAAACCTCCCTGCCCTCGAGCAGCACCTTGCCGGCGCTCGGCCGCTCGACCCCTGCAGCGAGCCGCAGCAGCGTCGTCTTGCCGCAGCCGGACTGTCCGACTAGCGCGACGATCTCGCCCGGCTCGATCGCGAGCGAGACATCCTCCAGCGCCGTCACATCGCCGAAGCGCTGCGTCACGCCCTCGAAGCCGAGCGCCATCGGGATCGCGGCGCCCGCCGTCCCCCGCCTGCCCCAGCTCAACCACCGCGCCACGCTCTCGCTACGAGCCAAAACTCACTCCGGAACCGTCATTCTTCCGCCGTGTGGGGCCCGCCCTCGCCGTCGTCAAGCGGCGTGAAGAGATCGCCGAGCGGATCCTCGTCCTCACGCAGGTCGGGCCCATCGTCGGGAACGGGCACGGTGAGGTCCTTCGACAGCCGCCCCTCGATGAAGCCGGAGCCCTTCAGCTCGTCCAGCCCCGGCAAGTCGTCGATGCGGTCGAGGCCGAAATGGTCGAGGAAGCCGGGCGTCGTGCCATAGGTCACCGGCCGGCCCGGCGAGCGCCGCCGCCCGCGCAGCCTGACCCAACCGGCCTCCAGCAGGATGTCGAGCGTGCCCTTGGCCGTGGCGACGCCGCGAATCTCCTCGATCTCGGCCCGCGTCACCGGCTGGTGGTAGGCGATGATGGCGAGCACTTCGAGCGCGGCCCGCGACAGCTTTCGCGGCTGCTCGGCTTCGGCCGCGAGCAGATAGGCGAGATCGGGCGCGGTGCGAAAGGCCCATTTGCCCGCGACCTGCCGCAGATTGACCCCGCGCGACGCGTAGATCTCGGTCAGCAGCGTCAGCACCTGCAAGGTCGAGATGCCTGCCGGCACCGAGCGCGATAGCTCCTCTTCGGAAAGCGGCGCGGCAGAGGCGAAGAGCAGCGCCTCGACGATGCGGGTCGCCTGGGCGAAGGCTTCCGCCTCGCCGTGATCCTCTTCCTCGATCCGCTCTTTCGCCGCCGCTTTCATCCCGGTTCCATATCACAGAGGCAGGGTCGGCGGGCGCGCCGAACGGCGGCGGATATAGAGCGGAGCGAAGGCGCCGTCCTGGCGCAGATCAAGCACCCCTTCCCTGACCATTTCCAGCATGGCCGAGAGCGCCGAGGCCCGAACCGTGGCGCGCATCGCCTGTACCGGCGCCCCCCGGCCGATCACATAACGGGCGAGATAGGGCTCGATCTCCATCCAGTCGCTTGCCGCGCCGACCAGCCGCTGCAGCGCCTCGCGCGCCTCGGCCAGCGACCAGACGACGCGATGGCCGACGGAGATATGGCTCTGCACGCGCCGCTGGCGCTGCTGTGCATAGGCCGAGAGGAGATCGTAGAGCTCCGCCTCCCAGACCGGCCTTGCGCCGGCGACGATCGCCTCCGGCTCGCCACGGGCGAAGACGTCCTGTCCCAGCCGTTCGCGCGAGGCGAGCCGGCGCGCCGCCTCGCGGATCTGCTCCAGCCGCCGCAACCTGAGCGCCAGGGCGGTCGCGAGATCGGCCGCGCTCGGCTCCTCGCCCTTGGGCGGCTCCGGCAGCAGCAGGCGCGATTTCAGATAGGCGAGCCAGGCCGCCATCACGAGGTAGTCGGCGGCAAGCTCCAGCCTGAGCGCCCGCGCCTGCTCGACGAAGACGAGATATTGCTCGGCCAGGGCCAGGATCGAGATTCGGTGCAGGTCGACCTTCTGCCGCCGGGCGAGATCGAGCAGCAGGTCGAGCGGGCCCTCATAGCCGTCGACATCGACGACGAGCGCAGGTTCGCCCTCGCCGCGCTCCGGCCGCGCCTCATCCTCGAACGGCAGTTCAGCGGCCGCCAATGGCCCGCCCCCGGTTTACGACAGCCCCGGGGACAGAATCAGCCTATCGGCTGCTCATGGCAAGGGTGCTTGCAAGCTGGGCCCTGGCGCTATCCACATCAAGCGGCTCCGGCTCGTGCCGGATTCGCGACAAGGCCATGGCGGCGCGGCGCGCACGCGCGCCGCTCATCTCGGGAACGGCGCCGGCGATCGCGATCATCTCCGCCATGATGCCGTGGCAATGCAGCACGACATCGACGCCGGCACGGATCGCCGCCCTCGCCTTCTCGTCGAAGGAGCCCGAGAGCGCCTTCATCGAGATGTCGTCGGTCATGACCAGCCCGTCATAGCCGAGCTCGCCGCGCATGATGTCGCGCACGATCCGGCGCGAGACCGTGGCGGGATGCTTCTTGTCGAGCGCGGTGAAGACGACATGGGCCGTCATCGCCATCGGCATGTCGGCGAGATGCCGGAAGGGCCGGAAATCATGGGCGCGCAACTCGTCGAGCGAGGCCTCGACCACCGGCAGGTCGTGATGGCTGTCGGCCCGCGCGCGGCCATGGCCGGGCATGTGCTTGATCACCGGCAGAACGCCGCCGGCCAGCAAGCCCTCGGCAGCAGCGCGGCCGAGCTTCGCGACGATATCGGGATCATGCGCATAGGCACGGTTGCCGATCACGTCATGGCTGCCGGCGACCGGCACGTCGAGCACCGGCAGGCAATCGACATCGACGCCGACCGATTTCAGGTCATGCGCCATCAGCCTCGCCGAAAGCCTGACGATCTCGCGCTGCTGGACGGGATCGTTGATCGCGAGGAAGGCGAGCGCCGGCGGATAAGGCGCCCAATGCGGCTGCCCCATGCGCTGGACCCGGCCGCCCTCCTGGTCGATCAGGATCGGCGCCTGCCAGCCGACAGTCTCGCGCAGGCTCGCTGTCAGCGCCGCGACCTGCGCCGGGTCCTGCGTGTTGCGCTTGAACAGGATGAAGCCCCAGGGGCGGGCGTCGCGGAAGAACGCGCGCTCCTCGGCCGTGAGGCTGGTGCCGAGGCAACCGGCGATGAAGGCGCGTGATTTCATGTCTCAGGCGTAAAAACGGGCGCCGAGTCGGTCAAGACGCGGCGCCCGAATGTCGTGCGAATCCCGGTTGGGTTCAGCGCATCTGGCCGACCATCTGGGCGTTGAACGCGTCGAAGGGCAGCTCGGCAATGCGGAACCAGAGCTGCTCCTTCTTCCAATAGGGCAGCCAGGAATCGTAGAAGGTCTTGAAGTTCGGGTTCTTGGCAGCGAAGTCGGCATAGACCTCCTGCGCTTCCTTGAACGCCGCCCGCATCACATCCTGCGGGAAGCCGCGCAACTCGGCGCCGGACTGGATCAGGCGGACGAGCGCGTCGGGATTGCCGTTGTCGTATTTCGCCATGCACAGCGTGTTGGCCTCGGCGCAGGCCGCCTCGAGAATGGCGCGATAGGAGGCGGGCAAGCCGTTCCACTTGTCCAGGTTCACGATGAAGCTGACATTGGCGCAGCCTTCCCAGAACCCCGGGTAGTAATAATACTTGGCGACGCGCTGGAAGCCGAGCTTCTCGTCGTCGAACGGACCGGAGAACTCGACGGCGTCGAGCGTGCCGCGCTCCAGGGCCGGATAGATATCGCCACCCGCGAGCTGCTGCGGGATGACGCCGAGCCGCGCCATGATCGTGCCGCCGAGCCCGGCGATGCGCATCTTCAGACCCTTGAGGTCTTCGAGCGACTTGATCTCCTTGCGATACCAGCCGCCCATCTGCGCGCCGGTATTGCCCGAGGGGATCGTGTAGCAGTTATAGGTCTTCATGAAGTTGCGGCAGAGCTCGAGGCCGCCGCCGGCATAGAGCCAGGCGTTCTGCTGCCGCATGTTCATGCCGAACGGCAGCGTCGTCTCGAAGGCAAAGGCCGGGTCCTTGCCGATATAGAAGCTTGACAGCGTGTGGCTGCATTCGACCGTGCCGTTCTGCACCGAATCGAGCGCATTCAGCGCCGGAACGATCTCGCCGGCGGAGAAGACCTGGATCTGGAAATTGCCGTCGGTCGCCTCGGCGACGCGCTTGGCGAGCTGGGTCGAGATGCCGAACAGTGTGTCCAGGCTCTTCGGATAGCTCGAGGTCAGGCGCCAGCTGATCTTCGGCTGGGACTGGGCGATCGCGGGGGCGGCGATTGCGGCACTGGCGGCAACGCCCGCGCCGGCGGTCTTGACGAACTTGCGACGGTCCATGGGTTTCCTCTTTGGTGCGATCTTGGAGCTTGACGCTCTTGCCGGCGGAGATAGCCGCAGCATGCCCCGGGCGCTAGTGGGAAGCTCAAGCTGGCCGTGGCGATCGACGCCCCGGCCAAACGCAAACCGCCGGCTGCGAGGTCGCAGCCGGCGGCATGATCGATCGGATGATCGGGCGTTGGATCGTCAGTTCTTGGCGATGAAGCACTGACCGCCGGCCGCCTGGAGCGCCGTGCAAACCGTGGTGGCATCGTCACGCGAATAGGGGCCGACGCGGAGGCGGTAGACGGTCTTGCCGCCGGCGAGCTCGGTCTTGCGGACGATCGGCGCCTTGCCGCCGAGCTGTTCCGGGTATTTGCGCTGCAATGCCGCGAAAGTGGCGCGTGCTTCCGCCTCGCTCCCGGGTGCCGCCAGCTGGACCGCGAAATCGCCGGAGCCGGCCCGGACCGCCTGGGCGGCGGGCGTCGGCGTGTTCTGCGGTGCGGGCGCGGCGTTGGCCGTACGGACCGGAGCGGCAGGCGGGGTCGTCGCAGGCGCAGGCGTCGCGACCCGTTCCTGGGCCTTTGGGGGCTCGGCCGCAGCCGCCGGCGTCGCCGGGCGTGGACGCGGCACATTGTTGATCGAAGCCGGCGGCTGAGCGCTGGCCAGCGAGCGGGTCGGCGCCGAGCCGGTCACCAGCGGCATGCCACCGCCATTCGCGCCGGCGATGCCACCATTGGCATAGCTCGCGCTGCCATTTGGCGAGGGAGCGGGCGCGCCATCAGGCCGGATCGAGACGGTGCGAACCTTGCGCGGTTCGCCAAGGCCGGGAACCGCCGGAACCGGCGTCAGGGCCGGTTCGGCCGGTGTCGTGCTGGCGGGCGCCGCCGCCGGAGCCTGCGCCAGCGGGTTGGCATTGGCTGCGCCATTGCCCTGGATCAGGGCGGTCGGACCGGTGCCTGGGCCGGGCATCACGATGCGCGGCGCCATCGAGCGCGCCGCCTGCTGTACATCGACCGGCTGTTCCTCGCGGCTGACCACCTTGGTCTGGCCGACCGGGGCATCGCCTGCTCGCTCATAGATCTGCTTGTTCTGATTCGGGATCTCGGTCCCGCCCGGATTGACCGGCTCGACCTTGGTCGGCCCGCCATCGGCGCTGATCACCGGCGGCAGCCCGTCCTTGCTCACCGGGCCCGAGCTGCGGAAGACCGTCATCGCACCGGCGACGCCGATCACCGCGACAGCGATCAGCGCGGCCGCCGCCCACAAGCCCTTGCGCGAACGCGGCCGCTCGAGATCTTGCAATTCCTCCTCGCCCTGTGCCTGGTCGGCATAGGCAGGCTGCGGATCGTAGCCGTAATCCGGCTGAAAGTTGTGCTGATCCTGGTCGAGATCACGGGGGGCCGCGGCCTGCGCCGGAGCGGGCTCCGGCCGCGAATAGCGATAGGGCTCCGGAGCGGTATAGTCGTGCGAAACAGGCGCCGGCCGTGCTTCCGACTCGGGCTCGCTGTGCGCGGGGGCCGGACGTGTCGGCTCGGTGCGCCTCAGCAGCGCCTCGAACTCGTCGAGCGCGCCGCGGATATCGGCCGGCGGGGCCGAGACCTCGGCGGCTGCGCGCTGGACCGCCGCCGGCGCGAAGGAGGGATCCTGCCGCGGCTGCTGCCATGAAGGCGCCGCCGCCGGTTGCCCCTGGGCCGGGCGGGTTGCGAAAAGTTCTTTCAGCGGGTCGTCCTGTTCGACGATCCTGGTCAGCTCGACCAGGGGGTCGACCGAACTTCCGGGCTTCGGCGCCTGCGCCGCGCCGCGAAGCTGACGCTCGAGATCGTCCAGGTCGAGGGCGAATCGGTTTCTAGCTGGTTCGCTCATGGTATGATCCATTCCAGCGCGCAGTCGGCACCCGAATGGAACGCCGAACCTAACGCGCGGTCAATCTGACCTTGTGCGCGCTGCCGGCAAAAGGATCGCCGTCAACGCATTTCTTCCGGCGCCGCAACACCGACGACCGCCAGACCGGAAGCAAGGACGCTCCGTACCGCATGCACGAAAGCCAATCTTGCCAAGGTCGACTCTCGATCAGTTTGATTAACGAACCGTAATTGCGGCGAGTCTTTGCCCTTGTTCCATAGAGAGTGGAACGCGCTGGCCAGCTCATGCACGAAAAAGGCCACGCGATGCGGCTCATGTGCGCCCGCCGCCCCATCGATCATCCTGGGATAGGCGGCGATCATCTTGATGATGCCAATTTCAGATTCGTCGGTCAGCCGCGCAAGGTCAACTCGCGCCAATGCCGCAGGCGACAAATCGATATCCGGGAAAGCCTCGCGCGCCTGACGGAAGATCGACGAACAGCGTGCATGCGCATACTGAACATAGAAGACCGGATTGTCCTTCGACTGCTCGACGACCTTGGCGAGATCGAAGTCGAGCGTCGCATCGTTCTTGCGGAAAATCATCATGAAGCGCACCGCATCGCGGCCGACCTCGTCGATGACTTCGCGCAGCGTGACGAAATCGCCGGAGCGTTTGGACATACGCACCTGCTCGCCATTGCGCAGCAGCCGCACCAGCTGGCAGAGCTTGACGTCGAGCGTGCCCTCCCCGCCCGTCACGGCCTTCACTGCCGCCGCCATGCGCTTGACATAACCGCCATGATCGGCGCCCCAGACGTCGATCATTTCGCTGAAGCCGCGCGTGAATTTCGAGCGATGATAGGCGATGTCGTTGGCAAAATAGGTGTAGCTGCCATCCGATTTGAGCAGCGGCCGGTCGACATCGTCACCGAACTGGGTAGCGCGGAAGAGTGTCTGCTCGCGATCCTCCCAATCCTCGTCCTTCTGACCCTTGGGCGGCGGCAGCCGGCCCTCATAGACGAGATCGCGCGAGCGCAGTTCCTCGATCGTCGCCCGCACCGCGTCGAGATTGCCGTCGACCTTCTGCAGCGAGCGCTCCGAGAAGAACACGTCGTGCTCGACGCCGAGCGCAGCGAGGTCGTCGCGGATCATCGCCATCATGCCGTCGATGGCGGCATTGCGCACCAGCGGCAGCCACTCGGCCTCCGGCATATCGCGTAAGGCGTTGCCATGCGCCTTGGCCAGGCTCTCGCCGACCGATTTGAGATAATCGCCGGGATAGAGCCCTTCGGGAATCGCGCCGATCTCTTCGCCGAGCGCCTCGCGATAGCGCAGGAAGGCGGAGCGGGCGAGCACGTCGACCTGCGCGCCGGCATCGTTGATGTAATATTCGCGCGTCACCGCATGGCCGGCAAAGGCGAGCAGGTTGCAGAGTGCATCGCCGAAGACGGCGCCACGGCCATGGCCGACATGCATCGGCCCCGTCGGGTTGGCTGAGACATATTCGACATTGATTCTGGGCAGCGGCTTCTCGGCGCCGCGGCCATAGTCTAGTCCCGCCTCGATCGCGGCCTTGAGAACATCAGTGAAAACAGCAGGTTGCAGCGTGAGGTTGATGAAGCCCGGCCCCGCCGCCTCGGCCTTGACGATGTCGGGATCGCGCAGCAGCTCGGCACAGAGCTTCTCGGCAAGAACGCGCGGATTGGTGCCGGCCTCCTTGGCGAGCACCATCGCCGCATTGGTCGCAAGATCGCCATGGGCGGGATCGCGCGTCGGCTCGACCACGACGCGGGCGAAGGACAGGCCCGCGGGAAGCTCGCCCGCATCGGTCAGTTGCGTCAGGGCGCCAAGGACGCGCGCGGAAAAGATCTCGAACAGGTTCATCGCAATCGCCAAGAGGACATGCGCCAAGAGGACATGCGCCGGGAGAAAATGAGCGCCCGGCCCTATCGCAGCGCCGGGGTCGCGTCAAACAGGCGCCGGTGCTCGTCGAGCGCGTACCAGTCGGTCATGCCGGCGATGTAGTCGGCGATCCGGCGCGCTTTCCGCGCTTCGTCGAGCTCGTCGGCGCCGCTGCCCCAATCCTCCGGCATCGCCTGCGGCGCCGCGCTGAACCGGGTGAACAGGTCGCGCACCACATCCGCTGCCTGCTGCCGGATCACCCCGACGCGCGGGTGGCGGTACATGTTGGGGTAGAGGAAGGCCTTGATCGCGCGGTCGGCCTCCGCGTTCGTCTCCGAGAAGGCGATGACCGGAGCGCCAGCGCGTCGGATGGCATCGGCATCGGCCGGCGCCAGCGCGGCGATCAGCGCCTGCGAACGGCCGATCACGTCCTCGACGAAACGGGTGATAACCCGGCGCACCAGCTCGTTGGTCGCCCGCGCCTTCTCCAGCCCCGGATGCAGCCGCTCGATTTCGTCGAGCAGCTCGGCGAGGAAAGGCACGGCGCGCAGATCGGATAGTTCGAACAATCCGGCGCGCAGGCCGTCATCGATGTCATGGGCATTGTAGGCGATATCGTCGGCGAGCGCCGCGGCCTGCGCTTCGGCCGAGGCATGGCTGTCGAGCCATAGGTCCTGGCGCTCCTGATATTCGACGATCGCCATCGGAATGCCGGTCTTCGCATAGCGCTCGGTCGGCCTGCCCGCGGCATCGACCAGCGGGCCGTTATGCTTGACCAGCCCCTCCAGCGCTTCCCAGCTCAGGTTGAGCCCGTCGAAATCGGCATAGCGCCGCTCCAGCCGGGTCACGATCCGCAAGGTTTGGGCGTTATGGTCGAAGCCGCCATAGGCGCGCATGCATTCATCGAGCGCATCCTCGCCGGTATGGCCGAAGGGCGTGTGGCCAAGATCATGCGCCAAGGCCAGCGCCTCGGCGAGATCCTCGTCGAGACCGAGCGCACGGGCGAGCGCACGCGCGATCTGCGCCACCTCGATCGTATGGGTCAGGCGGGTGCGGTAATGGTCGCCCTCATGCGAGACGAAAACCTGCGTCTTGTGCTTCAGCCGGCGGAAGGCGGTGGAATGGATGATCCGGTCGCGATCGCGCTGGAAATGGTTGCGAGTCGCCGAGCCCGGCTCCTCGATCAGCCGCCCGCGGCTCAGGGATGAGCGGCAGGCATAGACCGCGCGCCAGCGCTCGCCCGGCTCGCGATTGGGGTCGAGTACGAGGCTGTGTCGCTGCGGCATGGCGGACCTGTCGGCGCCCCAAGCTTGTATCGGCGCTGCGCCGCAATTACCTTCACGGGCAACAAAGGTGCAAGGAGCATCTGCCTATGTCGACCGGTCTTCAGGTCAATCCGCACGGTATCGCCGTCACCGACAAGGCGGCAAATCGAATCGTCGCCGTGATGGCGCAGGAGCCGCCCGGCTCGATGCTGCGCGTCAGCGTCGCCGGCGGCGGCTGCTCGGGTTTCCAGTATATTTTCGATATCGACCGCGAGAAGGCGCCTGGCGACCTCGTGATCGAGCGTGACGGCGCCACCGTCCTGATCGATGAGACCTCCCTCGACCTGCTCGAAGGCTCGACCATCGATTTCGTCGACGATCTGATCGGCCAGTCCTTCCGGATCACCAATCCGAACGCGACCAGCTCCTGCGGCTGCGGGACATCCTTCGCGCTCTGACGCCGGAAACCAGAATGGCCGCCGCGGCGATAACTCGCTGCTGCGGCCATTTTCATGCGGCCCCCAGTCAAACGGGTCCGCGGTTACATCGTCTCACTGGCGCCCGGCCATCACCCCGCCATCGACTGGAAGCACCGTTCCGGTGATCCAGGAGGCCTGTTCCGAAGCGAGGAACAGGATCGCTTCTGCCACATCCGCAGGCTGGCCATTCCGTCCGAGCGGATGGAAGGCGTTGAAGCCGGGCAATGTCGCGCGGACCTGCTCTTCGGTCAGGAACGTGTTGTAGACAGGTGTCTCGACGACAGCCGGCGCAACCGCGTTGATGCGGATCTTGTACGGTGCCAGCTCGATGGCGAGGTTGCGCACCATCGCATGCACGCCGGCATTGGCGGCGGAATAGGCTGCGGACGGCGTCGCGCCGATGGCCTGGAGCGCCCACATGGAGCCGGTCTGGACGATCGCCCCGCCGCTGCCCTTCATCGCCCTGGCGGCAGCCTGCGCCGTGAAGAACTTACCCTTCAGGATCGTGTCGAGATACCAGTCGTAGTCGTGCTCATCGAGCTCGAGAAACGGCTTGGGATTGAAGACGCCGGCATTGTTGACGAGCACGTCGAGGCCGCCGAAGCGCTCGAGCGCGGCGCTGACGAGCGCTTCGCCCGTCGCCGGCCTGGAAATGTCGCCGGCCACGACGACCGTCTTTTCTCCGGACGGGTCGATCTCGCGCGCCGCCGCCGTCAGCTTGGCCTCGTTTCGGCCGTTGATGGCGACAAGGGCGCCTTCCGCCAGAAATCGTCTTGCGGTTTCCTTGCCGATGCCGGACCCGCCGCCCGTGATGGCAACCACCTTGCTTGCGAAACGCATATGAGCCTCCAGTTCAAATTTATCTATCTATCGATAGATAGACATTTGCGATGCAGTAGACGTTGCCGAGGGTCGGCGCAAGCTCTATCTATCGGAAGATAGACAACTGGAGAGCGAGATGTCGGACAGGGCCGAAGCCATCATGGACGCGGCAGAAGTGCGGATCCGCGATGGCGGCTATCACGGCTTCAGCTTCCGTGAGATCGCGGCCGATGTCGGGGTGAAGAGTTCCAGCGTCCACCATCACTTCCCAACCAAGGAAGCCTTGGCTACGGCCGTAGCCCGCCGCTATGTCGATCGCTTCGAGCAGGCGGTTGAGCGCGAGGAAGCCGGCGGCGCCGGCCGGGTCGACGCCTGGCGGCGTGTCTTTCGGCGAGCCCTGCTGGAAGATGGCCGCATGTGCCTGTGCGGCGCGCTCGGCGCAGGAGTCGTCGCCCTGCCCGCCGAAGTCGCAGCCGAGGCGCGCCGCTTCTTTGAGCGCGGTCTGGAGAACTTGACGCAGTCTCCCGCTGGCAAAGGCCTTTCGCCAGCAGCCGCGAAGCGAACGATGGCGACCCTCGAAGGAGCGATGCTGCTCGCCCGAACGCTCGGTGATCCCGCGACATTCGACCAGGCGACCGAGGCGTTGGCATAGACGGCAAGCGGAATCAGGGTGGAATCAGGCAGGCGCCGGAGGCCGTTCAACATGAGCACGAGCGACGGCTCGGCTTGAGCTCAGGAATTGCTCGCCTGCCGACGAGCCGCGCTCGCTTCGGCAAATTGCAGCAGACGGTCGAGATCTTCACGCGCGATATCGAAGGTCTCGCCCATCTGCTCGAGCGCGTCATCGATATCCCGCGAACTGAACGACCCGGCACTATATTGGGGAACGCTGCTGGCCTGGGCCGGCTGCGCCCTGTGCGGATAGGATCGGCGCGACAGGGCGTGGAACGCCACGCCGAGCGCGACCAGCGACAGCGAACTCACGCCGATCGGCACGATCGGGAAAAAGGCACCCCATTTTGCCACGGCCGGGCCGCCGACTGCGGCCGTCAGCGCGACCGCGCCACCGGGCGGATGGAGCGAGCGTGTCAGCGACATCACCGCGATCGCGAGAGCGACCGAACAGGCCGCCGCGATCGTTACATCGGGTATCGCCCAGGCGACGCAAAGGCCGACAAAAGCCGAAATGGTGTTCCCGCCAATGACTGGCCAGGGCTGCGCCAGCGGGCTCGCCGGAACCGCGAAGATCAGGACCGCCGAGGCCCCGATGGGCGCGACAACCAATGGCGAGTGGATCGGGAAGAGGAAGCCCATCGCAGCGGTCAGCGCCACGCCGGCAAATGCGCCGAGGCAGGCAATCGAGCGCTCCGAGATCGTCGCACCGGCGAGAATGGGATTGAAGAGTTTCACACGCCAGCCAGCGCTTCGTCAGGATGGCTGCTTCTATAGTAGGCATTCTGCACAAGACAACGGCAAATTTGAAAATCCACAGACAGAAGAAGTATTTTCTCCGCTGACTCCCTGCCAGCTGGGAAGCAGAACAAAAAAGGGCGCCCGACGGCGCCCTTTTTCTCTCTCAGATCGTCCCAGCTCAATGCGAGCTCGGCGGTCCGCCCTGTTCCAGCCTCACCTCGGCCGCCATCAGCCCCTTTGGCCCAGGCCCGTAGCGCACCAGCACCGTCTGGCCAGGAATCAGCTCGACGATGCCGTAGCGCCGCAATGTCTCCATATGGACGAAGATGTCCGGCGCGCCCTCGCCCTTCGAGACGAAGCCGAAGCCGCGCAGGCGGTTGAACCATTTCACCACCATGCGCTCGAGTCCGCTCGTCGGCGTCACCGAGACATTGGTGCGGGCCAGCGGCAGCTCGGCCGGATGGCGCGCCGCCGAGGTGTCGATCGACATGACCCGGATCGCCTGGCGGCCACGCGGTTTCTCGACCGCCTCGAGCACGATGCGCGCGCCCTCGGCAATGGCGTTGAAACCATCGCGCTTCAGGATCGTGACATGGACCAGGACATCGGCGCCGCCATTCTCCGGCACCACGAAGCCATAGCCCTTGCTGACATCGAACCATTTGACATAGCCGACAAGCTCGACGCCCGTCTCGGGCGCGAGCCCCTCGGGGCCGTCGAGGCGCACAATGCGGTTGAGGGATTGGATCGGACCGACCGGTGGTCGCCCACTCTCACCGAAATCGTCGGACATGTGCCGCTCATCTCCGCGCGAACTACTTGATTCGTGCTGAGAGAATACCATTGCTGTGAAGTCGGGATACAGCCGCCTCAGCATCATCCACATCAAGACGGGAAAAATGCACAGCTGATCTGGCAGCAACTCTGTCCTATTGGGCGAGAGGCGCCAACGCGGGGCCGATTTCGGCACGCACCACGAGATCGGCGATCTCGTCCAATTCCGTCGGCTCGCGGTTGATGATGACGAGCCTGGCGCCGTTGCGCTTGGCGATCACGGGAAAGGTCGCGGCGGGAAAGACCACGAGCGACGACCCGACCGCCAGGAAGAGATCGGCCTGGATGGTCAGCGCATGAGCCCGCTGCATCGCGACCTGCGGCATTGCCTGGCCGAAGGAGATCGTCGCCGATTTCACCAACCCGCCGCACATGATGCAGCTCGGCGGCTCACCGCTCGCCTCGAAAGCCGGACGGATCGCCGTGAGCTCGTGCCGCCAGCCACAGGTCAGGCAGGTCGCATAGGTGCCGTTGCCATGGAGCTCGACGATCTTTTCCGGTGGAATCCCGGAAGCCTGGTGCAGGTTGTCGATATTCTGGGTGATGACGCCGGGCGAGCGTCCGTCGCTTACGAGCCGCGCCAGCGCGCGATGGCCGCGATTGGGGCCGGCGCCGGCGAAGTGGTCGTCCATCGTGAACTTGCGCCGCCAGGCCTCGACCCGCGCCGCGTGGCTGGCGATGAAGGCCTCGTAGGGGATCGGTTTGTTGACCATCCAGGGCGATCCCGGCGAGCGAAAATCCGGCACGCCGGATTCGGTCGAGATGCCGGCCCCGGTGAAGCCGACGATCGCGCTGGCACAGTCGAGCATGGCATGAAGTTCGGCGACCGCGTCGTCATCGCTGTCGTGCTGCATCGGCCGGTCCGCTCTCCTTCCCCCGGGGCGAATATGAGGGAGAATGGAGCGTTCGTCCAAGCCGATTGACGCGAGGTGAGCCGCGCCGCAAAGCTGGCCAATGCTCCAGACCAACCGCCCCGCGCTGAATCCCGACCTCGTCGACACCGGCACCCCGCCGATCCCCGAAGCGCAGGGCTGGGCGCGCGCCTATGACGGAGGCAACGGTCCGCTGATCGACCTCTCGCAGGCTGTGCCCGGCTCACCGCCTCCCGCGGTCATGCTGCAGAAGCTCGCCGAGGCTTCCGCCAAACCGGAATTCACCCGCTATGGCTCGATCGTCGGCGATCTCACGCTGCGCGAGGCCTATGCCGCCGAGATCAGCGCGACCTACGGCGACCGCTTCACGCCGGGCGAGATCGCCATCACCTCCGGCTGCAACCAGGCCTATGTCGTCACGATGATGGCGCTCGCCCGCGCCGGCGAGAACGTGCTCCTGCCGACGCCCTGGTACTTCAATCACGAGATGACGCTGACCATGCTCGGCATCGAGCCCCGGCCGCTGCCTTGCGATCCGGCTGCCGGCTTCGTCCCGGACGCCGCGCAGGCCGAGAGCCTCATCGATGCGAAGACCCGCGCCATCGTGCTGGTGACGCCGAATAATCCGACAGGCGCGGTCTATCCGCCGGCAACCATCGCCGCTTTCGCCGAGCTTTGCGCGCGGCGCGGCCTCTGGCTGGTGCTGGACGAGACCTATCGCGATTTCCTGCCGGCCGGCGCTGCGAGACCGCATGAGGTCTTCGCGACAAGCAGCTGGCGTGATTCGGTGATCGGCCTTTACAGCTTCTCGAAGGCCTATGCCGTGCCCGGTTGGCGTCTGGGCGCGATCACAGCAGGCGAAGCCACCATCGCGCAGATCGGCAAGGTGCTCGACTGCGTCCAGATCAGCCCCGTCCGCGCCGGCCAGGCCGCGGTGGCCTGGGGCATTGACGGCATCCGCGACTGGCGTGAGGCCAATCGGGCTGAGATCAATGCCCGCGCCCAGGCATTCCGCGAGGCGATGGCGCCGCTCAATGGCTGGCAGGTGCTCGCGGCGGGGGCGTATTTCGCTTATGTCGCGCATCCTTTCGCCGACCTGCCGGCGGCCGAGGTCGTGCGGCGGCTGGTGCAGGAGCGCGGCGTGCTCGCCCTGCCCGGCCCCTATTTCGGCCCTGGCCAGGAGCGGCATTTGCGCGTCGCCATCGCCAATGTCGGCGCAGACCGGATCGGCGAATTGGGCGAAAGGCTGCGCGGCTTCGGGCCGTGACGGCTCAGCGCAGCAACGCGGCGTAGCGCTCGCGATAAGCGTAGACCAGCAGCGCGCCGGTCACGATCAGGATTCCCGCCACCGGCAGGCCGGGCGGATTGATGGTGAGGTGGAACAGCACGATCACCGTCATCACCGGCGCAATCAGGGCAAGGCCCAGTGCCGGCATCACGTTGAAGAGCAGGCTGATCCCGCCGACGAGATTGATGGTCTTGAGCAGCGGCCAGAAGAAGCCGGCATTCATCAGCGCCTGCTCGAATGCCTCGCCCCTCGCCGAAGTCGGCGGATGGATCAGCCGGTTGCCGGTCGCGATGAAATAGAAGCCGTCAATCGCAGATACGAGGAAGATCAGGCCGAGCAGCACGCGCGGAATCGTCACGAAGAGAATATTGGTCAAGGCAAGTCCCTAGCGTCCGACCATAAAAGCGCGGCTGTATCGCCGCGCTTCCGGGGTCCGTCAATCGATAGGGCCGTTTAGCCGCCGTTTCCCGCGGTCTCTGTGACCGCCATCACATCGTCGCGCCGATCTGCCAGGGCACGAACTCGGCATCGCCATAGCCGAGCTGCTCGGACTTGGAACGCTCGCCCGAGGCGACGCGCAGCAAGGTCTCGAAGATCTCCTTGCCCTTCTCCTCCAGCGTCACGCCGTCGAGGATGTCGCCGCAATTGATGTCCATGTCGTCGATCATGCGCTCATAGATCGGCGTGTTGGTGGCGAGCTTGACCGAGGGCGTCGGCTTGCAGCCATAGGCCGAGCCGCGGCCGGTGGTGAAGGCGAGGATGTTGGCGCCGCCGGCGACCTGGCCGGTCGCCGCGACCGGATCGTAACCGGGCGTGTCCATGTAGACGAAACCCTTCTCGCGCACCGGCTCGGCATAGTGATAGACGGCGGCCAGCGTCTTGGTGCCGCCCTTGGCGGCGGCGCCGAGCGACTTCTCCAGGATGGTGGTGAGACCGCCCGCCTTGTTGCCCGGCGAGGGGTTGTTGTTCATGCTCATCCGGGCGCGCTCGGTATAATCCTCCCACCACTTGATCACGCCGACGAGCTTCTCGCCGACTTCGCGGGTGGCGGCGCGACGGGTCAGCAGGTGCTCGGCGCCGTAGATCTCGGGCGTCTCGGAGAGGATCGCCGTGCCGCCATGCTCGACCAGGAGGTCGACGGCCGCGCCCAGCGCCGGGTTGGCGGTGATGCCGGAATAGCCGTCCGAGCCGCCGCATTGCAGCGCCAGCGACAGCTCAGAGGCCGGCACCGTCTCGCGCGTCGCCTTGTTGGCGATCGGCAGCATGGTCTTCAGCGCCTCGACGCCGGCCGCGACACTCTTCTTGGTGCCGCCGGTTTCCTGGATCGTCAGCGTGCGGAAGATATCGCTCTCCTCGACGCCATAGGCTTCCTTCATGCGCTTGATCTGGAAGCCTTCGCAGCCGAGGCCGACGACCAGCACCGCCGCCATGTTCGGGTTGCAGGCATAGCCCCAGGTCGTACGCTTCAGCACCTCGAAGCTCTCGCCATTATAGTCGATGCCGCAGCCGGTGCCGTGGGTCAGCGCGATGACGCCGTCGACATTGGGATAATCGGCGAGGATGCCGGAGCGCTTGATCTCCTCGACGATGAAGCGCGCGGCCGAAGCCGAGCAGTTCACCGAGGTCAGCACGCCCACATAGTTGCGCGTGCCGGCATTGCCGCTCTCGCGACGAAAGCCCTCGAAGGTCGCCTGCTGCTCGACCGGCAGCACGAATTCCGGCTTGGCCTCGGCGCAGAAGGCGTAATCGCGGTCGAAAGCGTGGAAGCCGGTATTGTGCTCGTGCACCCATTCGCCCGGCGGGATGTCAACCGTGGCAAAGCCGATGATCTGGCCGAACTTGCGGATCGGCTCGTCCTTGGCGATCGGCGCCAAGGCGATCTTGTGGCCGCGCGGGATGCGCTTCAGGGCTTCGACGCCGGCGGCAGTGACGCCCGGGTCGATCGGATCGACCGCGACCGCGACATTGTCGGCGGCGTTGAGCTTCAGGGTACGCGGCGGCAGAACCTTGTCGAGCATCGAGGGACCATCGGTTGAAAGGGTGGCGGCCACCATACCGCCATTACCTTACCAATGCGCCTTGCGCCTCGCTTTTTCAATTGGTTGAAAAGTAGAGCCGCTTTGCAGGGGGCGGATGGCGCGACAGCGCCACTGGATCCCGTGCTCTTCGCGCCAGGGCTCAGCCCAGATGCAGCCCTTGCAGCACCTCTTCGACCACCGCCTCCTTCGAGGCCGTGACGGAGACGACCAGCGGCTCCTCGTCCGGCCCCGGCTCCTCCAGCGTCGCGAACTGGCTGTCGAGCAGCGAGGGCGGCATGAAATGGTGCTGCCGCTGCGCCATGCGCTGGCCGATCAGCTCGCGCGAGCCCTTGAGATAGACCAGTGCGACATCCGGCCGGTCGCCGACGATGACGCGGCGATAGGCCTTTTTCAGCGCCGAGCAGGTCACGACGCCATGCTTGCCGGCGGCGCGCAACTCGTCGATCCAGGCCGCGATCGCCGCGAGCCAGGGCTTGCGATCCTCGTCGGTCAGCGGAATGCCGCTCGACATCTTCGCGACATTCTCCGGCGGATGGAAGGAATCCGCGTCGCGGAACGGCCAGCCGAGCCTTTCGCTGAGCCGCTCGCCGAGCGATGTCTTGCCCGAGCTCGCCACCCCCATGACGACGATGACGGACGGGCCGCCGGTCTTCGAAAAATCTTTCATTCTGAACCGGTTTTCTGATCAGGACTTCTTGGGCTCGACATGGCCGCCGAAGCCGGCGCGCATGGCGGACAGGATCTTCTCGGCGAAGGTATGGTCCTTGCGCGAGCGGAAGCGGGTGTAGAGCGAGGAGGTCAGCACCTCGGCCGGCGTCGCGGTCTCGACCGCGGCCTCGACGGTCCAGCGCCCCTCGCCCGAATCCGAGACATTGCCGGCATAGGCGGCAAGGTCCTCGTCGGCGGCGAGCGCCTCGGCGGTGAGGTCGAGCAGCCAGGACGTGACCACCGAGCCGCGCCGCCAGACCTCGGAGATCTCGGCAACGTCGAAATCGAACTGGTAATCCGCCGGCAGACCTTCTTTCGCCGAGGCGTTGCGCAGCAGGTCGAACCCCTCCGCGAAAGCCTGCATCATGCCGTATTCGATGCCGTTATGGACCATCTTGACGAAATGGCCGGAGCCGACCGGCCCGCAATGCAGATAGCCCTCCTCCGAGCGCGGATTGCGGCCCTCGCGATGCTTCGTCGCGGGAATGTCGCCCCGGCCCGGTGCCAGCGCCTTGAAGATCGGCTCCAACCGGTCGAAAGCCTCCTTGGCGCCGCCGATCATCAGGCAATAGCCGCGCTCGAGCCCGTGCACGCCGCCGGAGGTGCCGACATCGAGATAGTGCAGGCCCTTCTCCGCGAGCTCCTTGCCGCGCCGGACATCGTCCTTCCAGAAGGCGTTGCCGCCATCGATCAGCGTGTCGCCCGGCAGCACCAGTCCGGCGAGGTCCTTCAGCGTGGTCTCGGTGATCTCGCCGGCCGGCAGCATCACCCAGATCGCGCGCGGCGCCTTCAGCTTCGCGACGAGATCGGGGAGATCGGCCGCGGTGATGGCGCCCTCGCCCGCCAATGCGGCGCCGGGTTTCGGATCGCGGTCATAGACGACGCATTCGTGCCCGGCCTTCATCAGGCGACGAGCGATATTGGCTCCCATCCGGCCGAGGCCGATGATTCCCAGCTGCATGGCGCATACTCCTGCCGACGAACCTGATCCGGCTTCGGAGATGCTTCATGCATGGCGGCGCAGGATGGAGCAAGCCGGCTTGCGTCATGGCCGGGCGCGGCTTGCGGCCTGCAAGGCACGCCAGCGCCCGGGCGTGACACCGTAGGCACGGCGGAATTGCCGCGTGAAATGGCTCTGGTCGGCAAAGCCGCAATCGATGGCTGCCTCTGCCAGCGGCACGTCCTGCAGCAGCAATTGCCGCGCCCGCTGCAGCCGCCGCATCACGAGATAGTTATAGGGGCTGGTGCCGTAGGCGGCGCGGAACTGCCGCGCGAGAGCGAAGCGGTCAAGGCCGGTGACGGCTTCCAGCTCGCCGGAATCGACGATCGTCTCGACATGCGCATCGAGATGCCGGCGGGCACGGTCCACCGCCGCGAGGTCGATCAGCCTCCCGGCCTGCCCCGCTGCCGAAGGGTCGAGCGCGAGCAACGCATCGGCCAGGGGCAGCAGCAGGTCCTCGGCCGCGAATGCATCAAGCGGCGCATCGAGATCACGAATCGCATGCGCCACCGCCCCGACGAGCCGCGGATCCTGCGAGACCGCGGTGGAGATAAAGGGCAGCGCCCGGCCGCGCCCACCCATCGCGGCGCGGACCAGCCGTGGCTCCACATAGAGCATGCGATAGCCGAAGCCTTCGGGAATGCCGGAGCGGCCGTTATGAACCTCGTCCGGATGCAGCACGATCGCGTGGCCGCTGAGGCTGTCGCGCCTCTGCCCGCGATAGTCGAAGCTCTGCACGCCCGACAGCGTCAGGCCGAAGGCATAGGTGTCGTGCCGGTGCGGATCATAGGCATAGCCCTGGAAGAAGGCTTCCATCCGCTCGATGCCGTCGCAGCCCGAGCCCATGCGCATCCAGTCGCCCTGCGACGGTCCGCACGATCGTTCAAGACGCGCCTTTCCGGCTTCGGCTAGCACTGAATCCATGCGTTACGATACCAAGATCGCCATCGTGGTGCGCGAGAATCTCGCGACCTGGCAGAAACTCAATGTCGCGAGCTTCCTGGCGGGAGGCCTCGTCGGCGCCGCACCGGACATCGCCGGCGAAACCTATCGCGACGGATCGGGGCGTTACTACGGCCCGCTGATCCGTCAGCCGGTCCTCGTCTTCGCCGCCAGCGGTGAGCAACTCATGCAGGTGCTCGGCCGCGCCCAGGGGCGCGGCGTGCGTGCCCATCTCTATACCAGCGAGCTATTCGCCACCGGCAACGACGTCGACAACCGCGCCGCCGTCGCCGCCGTGCCGACCGAGGCGCTCGATCTGGTTGGCCTGGGTCTCCATGCCGAGCGCAAGGAGATCGACAAGATCGTCAAGGGCTTGGCCCTGCACGGCTGAGCGTCGCCTCACGGGAACATCAGCGGCAACGGCTCGAGCGACCAGATCGGCTCGATCCGCATCAGCCGCGTCCGCACCGCCATCGGAAAGCCGGGATCGCTGCGCCAGCCCCGCAATGCCGCCCGCGCCCTATCCATCCGCGTGAACGCGAAGGTCACGACCTCGGACGCGGCATCGCCGTGCCCAGTGGGCTCGACCGCGACGAAGCCGAGCCTGCCCTCGCCCCTGAGCGCATGGACCGAGAACCGGCCGAGGAGATCGGCGCGGAGCCCCGCCTCCCGGCTGTCGAACTCGCACAGGATGACCGCCTCCATGACGCGTCAGCCATTGCGGAAGGTGTAGCTGTAGCCGTTGATCGCCGGCACGCCGCCGAGATGGGCGTAGAGCACTTTCGAGCCGGCCGGGAAGAAGCCCTTCTTCACGAGGTCGATCATGCCCTGCATGGATTTCCCCTCGTAGACAGGGTCGGTCATCATGCCTTCGAGCCGGGCCGAGAGCCTGATCGCTTGAAGTGTCTCCTGCGAGGGCACGCCATAGACCGGGTAGGCATAGTCCTCGTTGAGGACGATATCCTCACCCGTAATGTCCTTGCCGCCGACGAGCGCCGACGTCTTCTGCGCGATGTCGAGCACCTGTGCCTTGGTCTGGGCCGGCGTCGCCGAGGCGTCGATGCCGATGACCTTGCGCTGGCGACCGTCCTGGGCGAAGCCGACGACCATGCCGGCATGGGTCGAGCCCGTCACCGTGCAGACGACGATATAATCGAACCTGAAGCCGAGCTCGGCCTCCTGCGCCCTCACCTCCTCGGCGAAGCCGACATAGCCGAGCCCGCCATATTTGTGCACGGAGGCGCCGGCCGGGATCGCATAGGGCTTGCCGCCCTTCGCCTTCACATCGGCGAGCGCGTTTTCCCAGCTCGCCCGAATGCCGATGTCGAAGCCCTCGTCGACGAGTTGCACGTCTGCGCCCATCACCCGCGACAGCAGGATGTTGCCGACCCGGTCATAGACCGCATCCTCGTGCGGCACCCAGCTCTCCTGCACGAGCCGGCACTTCATGCCGATCTTGGCCGCCGTCGCTGCGACCATGCGGGTATGGTTCGACTGCACGCCGCCGATCGAGACGAGCGTGTCCGCCCCGCTCTCAATCGCATCGGGGACGATATATTCGAGCTTGCGCAGCTTGTTGCCGCCGAAGGCGAGGCCGGAATTGCAATCCTCGCGCTTGGCGAAGAGCTCGACCATCCCGCCGAGATGGGCCGAAAGCCGCGACAATTTCTCGATCGGCGTCGGACCGAAGGTCAATGGATAGCGCTTGAACTTGCTGAGCATGGTGCCCGTTTCCCCTGTGAAATGACAGGGAAACGCTAGCAAATCGGCAGTGAGAGGTGCTTTCGAAATGAGGGGCCAATTTCTCCCTATCTTCCAGTACGGCGCACCAACAGTTATTCCTGGAGCAATCCATGGCCGCAAAAATGGAAGAATCTTTCATGCAGGAGAATCTCGACCGCACCGACCTCAAGATCCTGCGCTTGCTGCAGGCCGATGGCCGTCTCGGCAACGCGGAGATCGCCAAGCGCGTGAATACAAGCGCGGCGACCTGCCATCGCCGGACTCAGCGCCTGTTCGCCGAGGGTTACCTCACCGGCGTGCGGGCACTGGTCGCGCCGCAGCGGGTCGAGAAGGGCACGCTCGCCATCGTCGGCGTCGTGCTCGATCGCTCGACACCGGAGAGCTTCGGGGCCTTCGAGGACGCGGTTAAGGCGCTGCCGGTCGTGCTCGATTGCCATGTCGTCGCCGGCGACTTCGACTATTTCCTCAAGATCCGCGTGCGCGATCTCGCCGACTTCAACAAGCTCCATGCCGAGAAGCTGCTGAGACTGCCCGGCGTACGCCAGACCCGTACCTTCTTCGTGATGAAGGAGGTCATCGACAACGCGCCGCTGGATTTTTGACGGGCGGCCGTCGTGCTCGGGCGCAGCGTAGCGCAGACCCGGAATCTCGCACTGGATGAGCCTCCCCGGCCTCTCCGTCACGAGATGCGCGGGTCAGGCTCGAGCGCGACGCCCGAACGCGCAGGACGAAAAGCGATTCGAGCGCAACGCCCTACGGATCAGACCTGAATCAATCTCTGAACCTGGGCCCCGTCCAGCTCGGCCATCGGCCCGGACAGCACGACCTCGCCGCGATCCATCACGAACATCGTGTCGGCGAGCTCGCGGGCGAAGTCGAAATATTGCTCGACCAGTACGATCGCCATGTCGCCGCGCTGGCGCAGATAGTCGATGGCGCGGCCGATATCCTTGATGATCGAGGGCTGGATGCCCTCGGTCGGCTCGTCGAGAACCAGCAATTTGGGTCGGGTGACCAGCGCTCGCGCAATAGCGAGTTGCTGTTGCTGGCCACCCGAGAGGTCTCCGCCGCGCCGGCCCAGCATGGATTTCAGCACGGGGAACAGGTTGAAGAGTTCGTCCTGGATGTAGCGCTCCTTGCGCGGCAGTGGCGCAAAGCCGGTCTCCAGGTTCTCCTTGACGGTCAGGAGCGGAAAGACCTCGCGGCCCTGCGGCACGAAGCCGATGCCGGCGCGCGCGCGGTCCTCGGTGCGCAGCGAGGAGATGTCCTCCCCCTCGAAACGGATCCGGCCACCGCTGATCGGCTGCTGGCCGACGATGGCGCGCATCAGCGTGGTCTTGCCGACGCCGTTGCGGCCCATGACGCAGGTCACCTTGCCGATCTCGGCGGTGATCGAGACGCGCCGGAGCGCCTGGGCGGCGCCGTAATGCAGGTCGATGGCTTCGACATTCAGCATGCGAGGAACCTTCCCGCCATCGGGGCGCTGCCCTTCCCGTCATGGCGAGGAGCGCCGGCGACGAAGCAATCAAGGGGCCGCAGGGCGAAGGCGGTCGAGACAATCCCCCTGGATTGCTTCGCCGCGCTCGCAATGACGGGGACGTGACCGACAAACATCATCGCCATCACCGCCCCAGATACACTTCGACCACGCGCTCATTGGCGCTGACCTGGTCGAGCGGGCCCTCGGCCAGCACCGAGCCCTCGTGCAGCACCGTGACCTTCACGCCGAGCTCGCGGATGAAGCCCATGTCGTGCTCGACCACGATGACCGAATGATCCCTGGCGATCTCCTTGAGCAGCACCGCGGTCTCGGCCGTCTCGCCATCGGTCATGCCCGCGGCGGGCTCGTCGACGAGAAGAAGCTTCGGATCCTGCGCCAGCAGCATGCCGATCTCGAGCCACTGCTTCTGGCCATGCGAGAGCGAACCGGCGAGCCGGTTGCGGGCATCTCCGAGCTTGATGATGCCGAGGATCTCGTCGATGCGCTTCTGCTGCGGCGTCTCGGTCTTCCAGAACAGCGTCTTCGCCACCGTGCGCTGCGATTTCAGCGCCAGCAGGATGTTGTCCTCGATCGTGTGGAAATCGAACACGGTCGGCTTCTGGAACTTGCGGCCAATGCCGAGATTGGCGATCGCCGCCTCGTCGAGCCGGGTCAGGTCGACCGAGCCGCCGAACATGACCACGCCCTCGTCCGGCTTGGTCTTGCCGGTGATGATATCCATCATCGTCGTCTTGCCGGCGCCGTTGGGGCCGATGATCGCGCGCATCTCGCCGGGCTCGATGGTCAGCGACAGGCCGCGAATGGCCTTGAACCCGTCGAATGAGACGCTGACGCCGTCGAGATAGAGCAGCGAGGAGGTCAACACGGGGCTCTGGTTGGCTGGCTGGCTCATGGTCTCACTCCGCCGCGGCCGGCTCGGCGACAGGCGCCGCTGGCTCGGGCTTCCTGCGCTTGGCCCAAAGGTCCTGCGCCGTTCCCAGGATGCCCTTGGGCAGGAACAGCGTGACGAGGACGAAGAGCGCCCCCAGCGCGAAGAGCCAGTAGGGCGCCATGAAGCCGGAGGTGAAGATCGTCTTGGCATAGTTGACGACGACCGCACCCAAAGCCGCGCCGACGAGCGTGCCGCGGCCGCCGACCGCGACCCAGATCACGGTCTCGATCGAGTTCGCAGGGGCGAATTCGCTGGGGTTGATGATGCCGACCTGCGGCACGTAGAGCGCGCCGGCGACACCGGCCATGCAGGCCGAGACGGTGAAGACGAAGAGCTTGAAGCGATCGACCCGGTAGCCGAGGAAGCGCGTCCGCGATTCCGCGTCGCGGATCGCGATCACCACCTTGCCGAGCTTGGAATCGACGATGCCGCGCGCGATCAGGAAGCCGGCGATCAGCATCACGCAGGTCATGGCGAAGAGCGCCGCGCGCGTCGTCTGCGCCTGCACGTTGAAGCCCAGGATGTCCTTGAAATCGGTCAGGCCGTTATTGCCGCCGAAGCCCATGTCGTTGCGGAAGAAGGCGAGCAGCAGCGCATAGGTCAGCGCCTGGGTGATGATCGAGAGATAGACGCCGGTGACGCGCGAGCGGAAGGCGAACCAGCCGAAGACGAAGGCGAGCAGGCCGGGAACCAGCAGCACCATCAGCATGGCGAAGGGGAAGGACGAGAAGCCATACCAGTACCAGGGCAGCTCGCTCCAGTTCAGGAAGACCATGAAATCGGGCAGGATCGGATTACCGTAGACGCCGCGCGAGCCGATCTGGCGCATCAGATACATGCCCATCGCGTAGCCGCCGAGCGCGAAGAACGCGCCATGGCCAAGCGAGAGGATGCCGCAATAGCCCCAGACCAGATCGAGCGAGAGCGCGAGCAGGGCGTAGCAGAGATACTTGCCCCAGAGCGACATCGTCGAGGTCGGGATATGGAACGGCGAGCCCGGTGGAATCAGCAGGTTCGCCAGCGGCACCAGCACGGCGAGCCCGGCCAGGATCGCGAGGAAGATCAGGCCGCGCTTGTCGAGACCGGAGATCAGGAAGCGGGTGATCATGCTTCCACCGCCCTGCCCTTGAGCGCGAACAGGCCGCGCGGGCGCTTCTGGATGAACAGGATGATGAAGACGAGCAGCGCGATCTTGCCGAGCACGGCGCCCGCATAGGGTTCGAGGAACTTGTTGGCGACACCGAGCGTCATGGCGCTGATCAGCGTGCCCCAGAGATTGCCGACCCCGCCGAAGACCACGACCATGAAACTGTCGATGATGTAGCTCTGGCCGAGATTGGGGCTGACATTGTCGATCTGCGAGAGCGCGACGCCGGCAAGCCCGGCCACGCCCGAGCCGAGCCCGAAGGTCAGCGCGTCGATGCGGCCGGTGCGGATGCCCATGGCCGAGGCCATGCGCCGGTTCTGGGTGACGGCCCGCATCTGCAGGCCCATCGGGGTGAGCTTCAGGATCGCCAGCAGGGCGGCGAAGACCATCGCTGTGAAGACGATGATCCAGAGCCGGTTCCAGGTGATGGCGAGTCCGCCCAGCTCGAAGGCGCCGGACATGAAGGCCGGCGCGCCGACCTCGCGGTTGGTGGGCCCGAACGCGGTGCGCACCGCCTGCTGCAGGATCAGGCTGATGCCCCAGGTCGCGAGCAGCGTCTCCAGCGGGCGCCCATAGAGGAAGCGGATCACGCCGCGCTCGATCGCGACGCCGACTGCGCCCGCGACGATGAAGGCGGCGGGCACCGCGATCGCCAGCGAATAGTCGAACAGCCCGGGCGCATTGGTGCGGATCAGCTCCTGCACCACGAAGGTGGTGTATGCGCCGAGCATGACCATCTCGCCATGGGCCATGTTGATAACGCCCATCACGCCGAAGGTGATGGCGAGGCCGATCGCGGCGAGCAGAAGAACCGAGCCGAGCGAGAGCCCGTACCAGAGGTTCTGCCCGGCGCGCCAAAGGGCGAGATTGTTCTCGATCGCGGTGACGGCGCGCGCCTGCGCATCCTTGAGCGACGGCGAAGCGTCGCCCGGCAGCGAGCGCAGGGTCGCCAGCGCCTCCTGGTCGCCGCGCTCGCGCAGCACGTCGACGGCGGCGAGCCGGTCGAAGGGCGGCGCGTCGGTCTTGACGATCAGGATCGCGGCCTGCGCCTGGCGCAAAGCCGCCTTGGCCTTGGCGTCGGTCTCCTTGCCGATCGCGGTCTCAAGCACCGGCAGGGCCGCGACATCGCGAGACTTGAACACGGCCTCCGCGGCAGCGATGCGCTTGGCCGTGTCGGGGTTGAGCAGGCCGAGCCCGCCGAGCGCCGCCTGCACGGTACGCCTGACGCTGTTGTTGAGGCGGACCGGCTTGACGCCGGCCGGCTCGGCCGCGAGCGGCTGCCCCGTCTTGCCGTCGATCAGCTTGCCGTCCGTGGTCTTGATCACCACCGCTCCGCCGCCGGCGAGCAGCCTGCCATCGCCAAGCGCTTCGATGATCGCGACCGCCTGCGGATGGCCGCTTGTCGCCAGCATGTCGATGGCCCGGGAGGTGTCGGAGAAACTGTCGGCACCGAGGCGCGTGAAGGCCTCGTCGGCGCCCTGCGCGAAGGCGGAGGGCGCCAGCAGCAGGGCGACCGCAACCGTCAACGCGCGCAAGAGGCGGGAAAGGATGGGCATCGGCTCGCTTCTCATCTGGCGATCTTGGGGCAGCCCCTCAGCCTCGACCTCAGGAGCCGCGCAACGGCCTCTCGAAGGACGCCTCCAGCGCGCTCTGGACCATCCTTCGGGATGCGATCCGCGATCGCTCCTCGGGATGAGGGCTCACTTATGGGAATTCTGGGTAGCGGCAGAAAATGAAGGGCGGCCGGGTGTTTTATCAGCCCGTGCCGCCCTTCCCCCTCATGACCTCATGCGCCGCCGCACTTGCCGGTCTTGACGTTGAAGTTGCCGCACTTCTTCTCGACCCAGTCGCCGACCAGGTCCTTGGAGCCGTCGAGCTCCTTCGACCAGGCGTCGCCGGGGACGAGGCCGTCGGTCTTCCAGACCACGTCGAACTGCCCGTCCGG
Source organism: Allobosea sp. BK604 (assembly GCF_004341515.1). Taxonomy (GTDB): domain Bacteria; phylum Pseudomonadota; class Alphaproteobacteria; order Rhizobiales; family Beijerinckiaceae; genus Allobosea. Next base: position 95,525 of record NZ_SLZF01000011.1, on the reverse strand, counting down.
CTTGATCTCGCCGATGAAGACCGGCTTGGTGATGTGGTGGTTCGGCAGCATCTTCGAGACGCCGCCGGTCAGGTTCGGAGCCTCGGTGCCCGGCAAAGCAGCGATGACGGCGTCCGGATCGGTGGTCTTGGCCTTCTCGACAGCCTTCACCCACATGTTGAAGCCAATGACATGGGCTTCCATCGGGTCATTGGTGACGCGCTTGGGATTCTTGGTGAAGGCCTGCCACTGCTTGATGAAGGCGTCGTTCTCGGGGGTCTTGATCGACTGGAAATAGTTCCAGGCGGCGAGATGGCCGAGCAGCGGCTTGGTGTCGATGCCGGCGAGCTCTTCCTCACCCACGGAGAAAGCCACGACCGGGATGTCAGTCGCCTTGATGCCCTGGTTGCCGAGCTCCTTGTAGAACGGCACGTTGGCGTCGCCGTTGATGGTCGAGACCACGGCGGTCTTCTTGCCGGCCGAGCCGAATTTCTTGATGTCGGAGACGATGGTCTGCCAGTCGGAATGGCCGAAGGGCGTATAGTTGATCATGATGTCCTCGGACTTCACGCCCTTGGACTTGAGATAGGCCTCGAGGATCTTGTTGGTCGTGCGCGGATAGACGTAGTCGGTGCCGGCGAGCACCCAGCGCTCGACCTTCTCTTCCTTGGCGAGATAGTCGACGGCCGGAATCGCCTGCTGGTTCGGGGCGGCGCCGGTATAGAACACGTTACGCTCGCTCTCCTCGCCCTCGTACTGAACGGGGTAGAACAGGATCGAGTTCAGCTCCTTGAAGACCGGCAGGACCGACTTGCGCGACACCGAGGTCCAGCAGCCGAACACGGCCGAGACCTTGTCCTTGGCGATGAGCTCGCGGGCCTTCTCGGCGAAGAGCGGCCAGTTCGAAGCGGGATCGACGACGACGGCCTCGAGCTTCTTGCCGAGCAGACCGCCTTTCTTGTTCTGCTCCTCGATAAGCATGAGCATGACGTCCTTCAACGTCGTCTCGGAAATGGCCATCGTGCCCGAGAGCGAATGGAGGATGCCGACCTTGATCGTCTCCTGCGCCGCCGCTGGCAGGAAGGACCCCAGGAAAGTGGCGCCGGCCAAGGCGGCGCCGAGAATAACGCGACGAGTGCTGTTCACGGATTTTTCCCCCGGAAGGATCTGTTTGACGGCGCTCCCCTCGAACACCGACGGGCCCTGCGACCCATGGCGCAAGGTTCGCAAGCCACGTGCCAACATCGCGATGCGGCTTTTCGCACCTGCAAAACTGCCTCGTTTGGCGGCTTTGGTCGACATTTCGTGCGGTTCAGGCGCGATTGTGCGCAATCATGCTGCGCCAGATCGGCGCCTGATTATTTGGCAGGCAGAATCTTTGCCTATAATTTGCGCAGACACCCTTTCAGCAGGCATAATCGCAGGTTGGCTCGATACTACCCGCGCCAAAGATTTACTCAGTGCTCAGCATTCCCGGAGGATCATGAAAATTAGCCATTTACGAACCCGGAAGAATCGCCCTAGCCTTCATCTTGTCGGTAACAACTGAAAGGAGGTGATCCAGTGTCTCATTGTCATCAACCGCTGGTGCAAGGCGGGCGGACCTGGACTCATTCCCTGTGGGGGTCTTGTTCCGCGTGAGTTTTCGCACCTTAAAGCCCGGTTCGCTGGGCTGCGGTCGACAATGGAAGGGCTGTCCGCAAGGACGGCCCTTCTCCTTTTGGGCAACCGCAATGCGGCCTGCCGGCTGGCGCCGGCCCGCCGGGCATGCCACATAAGCGCAGTGTTGAACCTCATTCTCTCTCGCTGTCGGAGCCTCGGCCGTGCCGCCTCACGCCGCGCCTGAACCGAGCCGCGAGGCCATCCTCGACTTCATCGAATCCGAACGAGCCGCAGGCCGCGAGACCGGCCGGCGCGAGATCGCCAAGGCCTTCGGCCTCTCGGCCGGCGGCAAGATCTGGCTGAAGCGCCTGCTCAAGGAGCTCGACGAGGAAGGGGCGATCAGCGGCGACGGCAAGGAGCGCCCGGTCCATCCGCGCGGCGCTCTGCCCCCGGTCATGCTTTGCGAGATCAAGGCGCGTGACCGCGACGGCGACCTCCTGGCCCAACCGCTTGAATGGGACGAGGCCGACCAGGGCGCGGCGCCGAAAATCCTGATCGAGCGGCCGCGCGAGGGCCGCCGCACCTTCAAGGCGGCTGCGCCGGCCCCGGGCGTCGGCGACCAGGCCCTGCTCAAGCTGACGCGCCTCAAGGGCGTCGACGGTTACGCCTATTCCGGCCGTGTGCTCAAGATCATGGGCAAGGGCAAGGCGCAGGTGCTCGGCATCTTCCGCGCCCTGCCCGACGGCTCCGGCCGGCTCGTGCCGATCGACAAGAAGGCGCAAGGCCGCGAGGCGCTGATTCCGAAAGGCCTGACCGGCGAGGCCCAGGACGGCGACCTGGTCTCGGTCTCGCTCCGGCGCGAAAGCCGCTTCGGCCCGCCCGAGGCGCGGGTGCGCGAGCGGTTGGGCTCGTTGAAGTCCGAGCGCGCTGTCTCGCTGATCGCCATCCACGCCCATGGCATCCCCAACGAGTTCAGCCCGGCGACCATCGCCGAGGCGGAGGCGGCGCGCCCAGCAACGGCCGCCGGCCGCGAGGACTGGCGCGAGCTGCCGCTGATCACGATCGATCCGGCCGACGCCAAGGACCATGACGATGCGGTCCATGCCGCGCCGGATGACGACCCCGGCAATGAGGGCGGCTTCGTCGTCACCGTCGCCATTGCCGATGTCGCCTCCTATGTCCTCCCCGGCTCGGCGCTTGATCGCGAGGCGCTGGAGCGCGGCAACTCGGTCTATTTCCCCGACCGCGTCGTGCCGATGCTGCCGGAGCGCATCTCGAACGACCTTTGCTCGCTGCGCGGCGGCGAGGACAGGCCGGCTCTCGCGGTTCGCCTCGTCCTCAAGGCCGACGGTTCGAAGAAGAGCCATTCCTTCCACCGCATCCTGATGCGCTCGGCCGCCAAGCTCTCCTACCAGCAGGCGCAGGCCGCCATCGACGGCAAGCCGGATGACGTCACCGGCCCGATCCGCGAAAGCATTCTGATGCCGCTCTGGGCGGCCTATGGCATCGCGGCGCGCGCCCGAGACGCCCGCCAGCCACTTGACCTCGACCTGCCCGAGCGCAAGCTCGTGCTCAGCCCCGAGGGCAAGGTCGAGCGCGTGATCACGCCGCAGCGCCTCGCCGCGCACCGGCTGATCGAGGAATTCATGATCCTCGCCAATGTCGCCGCCGCCGAGACGCTGGAGAAGGCCGGCAGCGTGCTGATCTATCGCTGCCATGACGAGCCTTCGCTCGAGAAGATGCGCGCGCTCGGCGAGGTGCTGGCCTCGGTCGGCATCAAGCTGCCCAAGGAGGGCGCGCTCCGGCCAGTGCTGTTCAACCGCATCCTGGCGATGATCAAGGGCTCGGAGAACGAGCTCTTCCTCAACGAGGTCATCCTGCGCACCCAGGCCCAGGCCGAGTATGTCGCTGAGAATTACGGGCATTTCGGCCTGAACCTGCGCCGCTACGCCCATTTCACCTCGCCGATCCGCCGTTATGCCGATCTCGTCGTGCATCGCGGGCTGATCGCCGCGCTGAAGCTCGGCGATGGCGGCCTGCCGAAATCGACCACGCTCGCGGAGCTCCGCGAGGTCTCGACCCGCATCTCCGCGGCCGAGCGCCGCGCCATGGCGGCCGAGCGCGAGACCACTGACCGGCTGATCGCGCATTTCCTTGCCGACCAGATCGGCGCGAGCTTCGACGGCCGCATCGGTGGCGTGAACCGCGCCGGCTTGTTCGTGAAGCTCGACGATACCGGCGCCGACGGCTTCATCCCGGCCTCGACTCTCGGTGCCGATTATTATCGTTTCGACGAGGCGGCCCATGCGCTGATCGGCGAGCGCAGCGGCGAGAGCTGGCGCCTTGGCGACCGCGTCCATGTCAAGCTGGTCGAGGCCGCTCCCGTCGCCGGCGCCCTGCGCTTCGAGCTGCTCTCGGAAGGAAGGCGTGTGACATCGAGCCGCTTTGGCAAACGCGCGCCGCGGGCGCCATTGTCTGGCCGCGCCCGGGCGGCAGCCCCCTTCGGCAAGGCGAAGCCCGGCAAGAGGCGGTAATGTCGGTTCAATTTCATCACACTGTCGGCCGGCCGGCCGAGCGCGAATGGCGTTCGGCCATCGGCCGCGGCCTGCGCTGCCGCTGCCCGGCCTGCGGCCGGGGCCGGTTGTTCCGCGCCTTCCTGAAGCCGGTCGATATCTGCGAATCCTGCGGCGAGGCGCTCTACCATCAACGCGCCGATGATCTGCCGCCCTATATCGTCATCACCATCGTCGGCCATATCGTCGTCGGCGGCCTCGTCCTCGCGGAAAAATACGCCAATTGGCCGCTCTGGCTGCACATGGTCATTTGGGTGCCGCTCACCATCATCCTTGCGCTCGCGCTGATGCAGCCGGTCAAGGGCGGGGTGATCGGCCTGCAATGGGCCTTGCGCATGCACGGATTTAGCGGCACGCCTGACCAGCCCGAGCGCCAGCCGGGCAATTCTGAACCTGTCTGAGATCTCGCCGGTCGCGCCGGCGCGGCTTTCTGACTGGCTCACAGCAGGATCATGTCCGTGAACGACAATGCCGTCATGCTCACCCAGGCCGAGCGCAGCCGCGTCGCGGTCAACCTGCGCCCGCTCGATGCTGCGACCATGCTGATTCTCGACCGCAGCGGCTCGAAGCCGCGCGTGCTGATGGGCAAGCGCCATCTCGGCCACAAATTCATGCCGGGCAAGTTCGTCTTCCCGGGCGGCCGCATCGACCCGACCGACCGGCGCATGGCCGCGACCGGCGTGCTCAGCCAGATCTGCGAGGATCGGCTGATCGCCCGCAGCCCGCGTTCCAGCCCCGGCAAGGCGCGCGCGCTGGCGCTCGCCGCCATCCGTGAGACCTTTGAGGAAACCGGCCTCGCCTTCGGCTCGACCGAGTTCGGCGCGCCGGAAAGCCCGCCGCCGGGAAGCTGGAGCGAATTCGCCGGCCAGGGCGTCTTCCCCGATCTCGGCGCCCTGACCTTTGTCGCCCGCGCGGTGACGCCGCCACGCCGGCCCAAGCGCTTCGACACCCGCTTCTTCGCGATCGAGCACGACGCGGTCGCGGCCAAGGTCGAAGGCGTCATCGGCCCCGATTCGGAGTTGATCGAACTGGTCTGGGTCGATTTCGACGAGGCCATGCAGCTCGACCTGCCGACCATCACCAAGGCGATCCTCAAGGAGGTCGACGCCCGCCTGGAGGCCGGCTTCGGCCGGCACCTGCCCGTGCCGTATTTCTGGGAGAAGAATGGCAGCTTCGTTCGCGAAGAGCTCTGAGCCGCCAACGCCCGCCTGCACCCCTCAAGACGCTATTTCCGACAAAATGGCTCCTTGGGATGATGACTGCGGCCCTCGCGGGCTTTCCGTCAGCGACCCGGCTCCGGCGCCCCCACTCGATCGCCGCCGCGGCCCGCTGGCATTGAACCAACCGAATAGTCCGGTTTCGGGGACCATTAATCCTTGACTTCGCCGCCCTCTTGCGGCATTTCCCGCGGATCGGTTTGCCGGGTCTGCCCGGCCGTTTTGTTTTTAGGGCCTCAAGCGCGGCCCCAAGGCTCGAGGATCAACCCATGGCCAAGGCCGTGACCATCAAGATCAAGCTGCTGTCGACAGCGGATACCGGCTTCTTCTACGTGACGAAGAAGAACTCCCGCACGATGACGGAAAAGATGTCGAAGAAGAAGTACGACCCGATTGCGCGCAAGCACGTCGAGTTCAAGGAAACCAAGATCAAGTGAGCCTCCGGGCTTAGCTTGCTCCTTGCTGCTGCGAAAGCCGCTCCGACCGGGCGGCTTTTTTGTTTGAATGAATGGTGCGGGACAGCAGGATAGCCCGTGCCAGAACGATCGGCGCGCTCGCGCGCCGGCGCTCGCCCAGGACATTGCCAATTCACCGGCACCCGGACGAAAGCAGTGCTGGACCTTTATTCTCTATGGCTCCCACGCGCGTTCGGAAGTCACGGCGCCGATGCTGCGCGACGATACTTTTGCTTCTACGGCAACTCTACGAAAGCAACCGTCGCCCGCGCCTAGCCTGCTTGGCCTTGGGAATCCGGCCCCCTACCCTGTGTCGACCGAAACGCACAGGAGGAACACTCTATGGAACGTCGGTCATTCCTGCTGGGCCTGTTTGCCCTTTCAGCAGGCTCCACAGCCGCAGCAATCGCCGGCAGGGCCGAAGCGGCGGCTCTTGCCCCGGTAGAAGGCACGCCCGCGAAGGCAGAGGGCCCGCTCGCGAGGAGCGAAGCCCTGACATTGCCGGACGGCATGCCGCTCGAATACAGCCAGTATCGTCGTCGACGCAGGCGCACTGTCTGCGGCTGGCGGCGAAACCGCTGGGGCCGTCGCGTGCGCGTATGCCGGACCATGTGGTATTGACGCCGGGACCATCCCGAACCTCATCCGACCCTGTCCTGCCTCAGGTCAAGGTCGCTACGCCGCCCCTTGCCGGGCGGCGTTTCTGTTCCCGCAGCCAGCGGCTGGATCATCGGAGCGGATATCGTCTCCAGGCCGATGATCCAGCTACTTGTCTTCGCATCGGCTTTTCCGAAAACCGCAATCCACTTTTCGGGCCGATGCGCTAATAGGCCGGCTTCGGCACGAACAGGCAGAACGGCTTCTGCGCCGGCGCGATCACTGTGCCGGTCAAGGTGCCGCCTCGTCGGCAGATGTGATAGCGCCCGTCCAGCGAGGCGCGTGTCGAGCTCTCCGGCACGAAAACGCCATCGTAAGTCAGATAGCCGCCCGGAACGATGCTCGGATCCGGTTCGCGCGCGTCGCTGTCGAGCCCCATCGGCCAACAGTCGCGGTCGCTGCAGCAATCATACGGGTACCAACTATGCGCGTAGACAGGCCCTCCGCCGAGCGGGATGGTCGCCAGGCAGAGCGCAAATGCGATGATACGCATGAGTCGCTCCACGGTTGAGGATGCCAGGCCAGCTTCTTCGCATTCGCTGTCGCACGAATGCGAATCGTCATCAGGATATCATGATCCGCGATTACGGGTGCGCGATTATGTTGCATTGCAGCATGAGCCTGCCGAAATTCGGATCAGGAGGGCATTCGCCGTGGGGCCGAAGTCGCGCGGCGCGTGTGACAGCCGGAGAACGAGGCCGCCTCGGCCCGGTACTCCAAACTGATTCTAAACCAAGGATTTAGCACATGGTTCCAAGTGGACGCCTTTCGTCCGCTCCGACCTGGTGATTCGAATGGGGACTGGCGCCAAAAAAAGCAGCAGGACATGACCGCCTGCCCTACTGGCGGATCCGGATTGCCGATCCCATCTTCATGGGCTGTGACATAAGGAGTGCCGTGTGAACGGCGACAGAGAATCCGGGGCTCGCACCCCGCCGCAAGGTCCGTTGCGCGGCTTCCTGAAGCTGCTGGTCGAACTCGACTCGTCGCGCTTCCCCTTGCATCGCATCAAGTCGGGCTTGCTGCTGCTAGGCCTGCTCGCCGGCTTCGCCGTGCTCGGCTATGCCGTGCCGGCCTGGCTCTCGCGCTACTTCTGAGCGCGTCCGAAGAGCATTCCGCGTTTCTTCGAATCGCGAAAATTCTCCAGGCTTGTGTTTTATCGCATTGCCTTCACGCGAACCGGTGCCCGCTTGGCTCGAAAACGCTCCAGCCCGCATCCCGGGGAGCGGCCGGCAGCGCGACAATGCGAGAGAAGGAAAAAGGGTGGCCGGCCGACTCCGGGTCTGATGAGGCCAGAATTCCCAAAGCCGACCGGCCGAGCCCTTCGGTTTCCCAGGAGATGCGGCGGACCTGAGCACCCGAGGGGCGTTTAGGGCAGCCCCACTTTTTGCGGGCTGCGTTGGAAACGACCCTACAAGCCCGCCCGGCGAAATCAATCGAATCGGACTGATTCACCATTATTCATCCAAATTTAACCTTACCGCGTAACCAAGGGTAAGGCGCGGTTAGATGGCTAGGGATCACAAAAAGCTGCGGCATGAGAGCACGATCTGAGCGTTCTTTTCGATCGGCACAAGAATATGATTCCAGCCGCGGCCAGCGAATGCTGGCCCCACTTGCTACCACCGCCCATCATCGCAAGAACTGATGAGCTAATTCAGGTAATGATGCCGCCAAAGCAAGGCGCTGAAATAGGGAAATCCGCATCGCTCAGCCATTCGATGACGATGACCGGACGCCGATTCGAGATAAAGCTGTCAGCCCTTCCATCACCTCGCGCCCGAAGCCTTCGACATCGATCTTGGCGAAGGTGACTTCGCCCGCATCGTGAGCCTTCAGCCACCCGCCATGGGTGTCGGTGGCTGGCTTTAAGCCGCGCTGGCGACGATGACGCGATTGCGTCCGCTCTCCTTGGCCCGGTAGAGCGCGTCATCCGCGCGCTTGGCCATCTCCGCCGGATAGGCATCGCCGGCACGGCGGCTGGCGACACCGATCGAGACCGTCACCGAGATCGAGCGCGTGTTGCGGTGGATGCCGAACGGCTCGGCCTCGACCCGTTCGCGGATGCGCTCGGCAACCGCGTGGGCGGCTTCGAGCGTGGTGTCGGGCAGCACGACCACGACCTCCTCCCCGCCCATGCGCGCCACGAGATCGATCCCGCGCGTGCAGGCCCGGACGCGGTCGGCGAATTCTCGCAGCACCTCGTCTCCGGCATCATGGCCCCAGCTGTCATTGACCCGCTTGAAGCGATCGACATCGAGCACGAGCAGTGCCAGCGAGCGCGCCCGCAGCACGGATTCCTCGAATAGAGCCGCCATGCGCGTGTCGAGGTAGCGCCGGTTATGCAGGCCGGTGAGTTGGTCCATCACGGCCATTTCCATCGAGGACTGCACGCTGTCGCGCAGCTTCTCGGTGAAGCGCTTGCGGCGCACCTGCGTGCGCACGCGGGCGAGCAACTCGTTGCGGTCGACCGGCCTGACGAGGAAATCATGCGCACCGATCTCGAGGCCGCGCAGGATGCGGGCCCGGTCTTCGGCTTCGCCCAGCATCAGCACAGGCACGTCGCGCGTGCGCTCCAGCGAGCGCAGCTGGCTGCACAGCCTGAGCCCGTCATGGTCCTGCAGGTCGAGGCTGACGAGCACGGCCTCATAGTCGCCCTCGGCCGCCTTGACCAAAGCCTGATGCGGATCGGCCTCGGCCTCGACCGAATGGAAGGCCGACAGCGCGCTCGACAGCCGCTCGCAGGCTGATGGCCGATCCTCGATCAGCAGGATCTTGCCGTTCAACCCGGTCTCGGACGCCGCCGCCGCCAGCGGATCGGCAATGCCGAGCCGGCGTGAGGCGAGCGCGCGATTACGCAATTCGTCGGTCACCGATTTCAGCCGCACAAGGCTGCGCACCCGGGCGAAAAGCGCGGTGTCGTCGAGTGGCTTGGTCAGGAAATCGTCGGCGCCGGCATCGAGCCCCTTGAGCCGGTCGCTCGGCTGGTCGAGCGCCGTCACCATCACCACCGGGATATGCGCCGTGGTTGGGCCGCTCTTCAGACGGCGGCAGACCTCGAACCCGTTCATGCCCGGCATCATCACGTCGAGCAGCACGATATCGGCCTCGCCGCGCTCGCAGATCGCCAGGGCATCGGGCCCGTTCAGCGCCGAGACGACATCGAAATACTCGGCCGACAGCTTCGCTTCGAGCAGTTTGACGTTGATCAGGATGTCGTCGACGACCAGGACGCGCGCGGACATGGGTAGGCTTTCGGCTGTTCAGGCTGCGCCGGCATAGGCGCGGACGGTCTCCAGGAATTTGGCTACCGAGATCGGCTTCGAGAGATAGGCCTCGCAGCCGCCCTCCCGGATCCGTTCCTCGTCGCCCTTCATCGCGAAGGCGGTGACCGCGATCACGGGGATCGATTTCAGCGCATCATCCTCCTTGATCCATTTGGTGACCTCCAGGCCCGAAACTTCGGGCAGCTGGATATCCATCAGGATCAGGTCGGGATGATGCGTGCGCGCGAGCTCGATCGCCTCGATACCGTCGGCGGTCTTCAGCGTCGCATAGCCATGCGCTTCGAGCAGATCGTTGAAGAGCTTCATGTTGAGCTCGTTGTCCTCGACGATCAGTACTGTCTTCGCCATGCCGCCTCCTCCGCGATCTGACGCTTGCTGCCGGTTCGGGCTTCCCAAGCTGGCAGCCTCGTTCGATGATGTCGGGCGCCGGATGATTTCGAATGGCATCCCGTGCGATGCCGTCGGAAATCGGAAGCCGCCTCCCGTTCAAATGTTGGAGCAGCATTCTTGCGAAGAACCGGCTCCACGGTTTCGTATACTGCTCTAGCACGCCAGCTGTTGACGAAACGCAAACCGAATTATCGCCTGGGCCGCCCATGTCACGCTCGACTGCATACCCCGATCCCGACACCCTCGCGCTGCGCGCGCTCGGCTTTCTTGCCGCCGAACCCGAGCGATTGGAGCCGTTTTTGGCCGCAACCGGGCTCGGGCCCGACACGTTGCGCGCAGCGGCGAGCGAACCGGGCTTCCTCGCCGCCGTGCTCGACCATCTTTGCGGCAACGAATCACTGCTGCTGGAATTTGCCGGAAATTTAAGCCTGAATCCTGAAATCGTGATGCGGGCGCGCGAATCTCTTGCCGGCCCTCCCGCCGGCGATGACCTGTGAGCGTATCACGGCAGCAGCGCCTGTTCGGCCGGCGCGCGCTCTGCCGCGACTGCCTCACCGACGATGACGGCGAAAGCGGGCCGGCACAGCGCTGCCGCGCCTGCGGCTCGCCACGGCTGGTCAGCCATCCCGAGCGAGACACGCTCAGCCTGGCCCATATCGATTGCGACGCCTTCTACGCCACGATCGAGAAGCGCGACGACCCGTCCTTGCTCGACAAGCCGGTCATCATCGGCGGCGGCAAGCGCGGCGTGGTCTCGACCTGCTGCTATATCGCCCGCACCTATGGCGTGCGCTCGGCCATGCCGATGTTCAAGGCGCTGAAGGCCTGTCCCGATGCGATCGTGATCAAGCCCGACATGCAGAAATATGTCGCGGTCGGCCGCCAGGTCCGCCGGCTGATGCAGGAGCTGACGCCGCTGGTCGAGCCGCTCTCGATCGACGAGGCTTTCCTCGATCTCACCGGCACGCAGCTGCTGCACCATGCCAGCCCGGCCGTGACGCTGGCGCGCTTTGCCAGGAAGATCGAGGACGAGATCGGCATCACCATCTCGGTCGGGCTGTCCTATGCCAAATTCCTCGCCAAGGTCGCCTCCGATCTCGACAAGCCGCGCGGCTTCTCGATCATCGGCCAGGCCGAGGCCGTCGCCTTCCTGGCGGACAAGCCGATCTCGCTCATCCCCGGCATCGGAGCCGTCAGCGCCGCAAAACTGTCCGAGGCGGGCTTCAGGCTGATCGGCGATCTGCGCGAGGCGCCGGTCGAGAAGCTGTTCCGCCTCGCCGGCAAGGACGGGCCGCGGCTCAGGGACCTTGCCAACGGCATCGACCAGCGCAAGGTGACGCCGGACCACGAGACCAAGAGCATCTCCAGCGAGACGACGCTCGATGTCGATCTCTCGAGCTTCGAAGAGCTCGAGCCGATCCTCTGGCGGCTCTGCGAGAAGACCTCGAAACGGCTGAAGGCGCAGCAGCTTGCGGGCCGGACCATCACCCTGAAGCTCAAGACCGCCGATTTCCACATCATCACGCGAGCCAGCCGCCTGCCGGAGCCGACGCAACTCGCCGCACGGCTGTTCGGCGCCGGTCGCGACCTGTTGAGGCGCGAATGCACCGGCCCGCGCTACCGGCTGATCGGCATCGGCGCCAGCGATTTCAGCGCCCCGGAAGAGGCCGACCGTGGCGACCTCGCCGATATCGCGACGCCGAAGCTGAAGGCGATGGAGGGCGCACTCGATGCGCTGCGCGCCAAGTTCGGCGACGCCGCGATCGGCCGGGGCCTGAGCCTCAGGGCGCCGCAGCGCCCCTCCTCGGCTATTTCGCGCAAGCCTGTTGAGGCAGAAGATCCAGACGCGTGAGCGTGCCGCGCAGCGCGAAGCTGCCATAGTCCATCTTCACCGCGCCGGTGACGCCGTTCTCGTAGAGCTCGAACGAGATCGTGTAATTCGGCGTGTCCTGGTCGGAGCCGACCTTGAAATAGGAGATGGTGACCGGCCAGCGCGCCAGCTTCTCGAATTCGGGGCGCTTCAGGGGCTCCTCGGTCGGCGGGGTCTCGATCCGCTTCCCGATCACCGAGAGCGTGTCATAGACCTCCTTGCCGCTATTGGCGCCGTCATAGAGCCGGACATTGTAGGTGTGCTGCCCGGCGCGCGCCGCCTGGATGACGCCCTTCATCTGCGCGTTCGGGAAGAGCGCGTCCTTGGCCTCGCGATGCGTCTCGGCCTTCGGCGCCTTGAGCGTGATCTCGTAGCCCGCGCCTTCCTTGCTCGCAGTACCGTCGACGATCTCGGCCGGCGAACCGGTCGCGGAACTCTCGGTCTTGAAGCGGTAGCTCTGGCCGTCGCCGGCCTCGAAGCTGGTGGTGCGCGCATCGATCGTGCGCGGCCCGCCCTCGCTGGTGAGCTGCGTCACCTGGCGGAAGGACAGCGCGTAGCCCTCGCAGGCATCGCCCGTGAAGTCGAAGGCGATGCGCCCGCGCGCCGCCTCGACATTCTTCGCCGCCTTGCTGTTGTCGAGCACGAGATCATAGACCGCCCGGTGCGGTACCAGCACGACCCGGTCGGCCGGCTTGTCCTCGGCCCGGGCGCCGAACCCCGAGGCCAGGAGCAGGATTGCAACACTCGTCGAACCGGCAAGGCGGGAACCGCTTCTGATCATGAGATTCATCGTCCTGATGCGTCACTCGACGACCCTAGTGCAATGCGGCAATGGCGCAAACATGGCATGAAGCAGCATCAGCGAAACGTGAGCGAAAGCACATTGCACGCAACCCGGCCAAGACCTTGCCCGCGCTTGCGGCAGACCGGTCCATCGGCCATGTAAGAGATGCAATCGCCGCGCCGATAGCCGAACCGGCTTCAGCATCCCGACCCGCCCCCGGAGCCCGACCCGATGAGCCAGATCGAAGCCAATCTCGCCGCCCTGGGCATCACCTTGCCGACCCCGCCGGCGGCCGTGGCGAATTATGTCCCCTATGTCATCACCGGCAATCTCCTGGTGATCTCCGGCCAGATCTGCTTCGGGCTCGACGGCAAGCTCGCCGACAGCCACAAGGGCAAGCTCGGCGCCGAAATCTTCAACGAGGCCGGGCTGGAAGCCGCGCGACTCTGCGCCATCAACGTGCTCGCGCAGGCCAAGGCGGCGCTCGGCGGCGATCTCGAACGGATCAAGCGCTGCGTCCGCCTCGGCGGCTTCATCAATGCCGCGCCGCATTTCTCCGCCCTGCCCGCGATCATGAATGGCGCCTCCGACCTGATGGTGCAGGTCCTCGGCGAGCGCGGCCGCCATGCCCGCTCGACCGTCGGCGTCGCCGAATTGCCGGCCGATGCCGCGGTCGAGGTCGAAGCCATGTTCGAGATCGCCTGATGCAGAGCTCCACCCGGCCCTCGCTCGACTGGCTCGTCGCGCGGCCGATCGCCCATCGCGGCTTGCATGACCTCGCCAATGGCGTGGTCGAGAATTCGCTCTCGGCCGCCGACGCTGCCATTGCCGGCCGCTTCGGCATCGAATGCGACGTGCAGCTCAGTGCCGATGGCGAAGCCATGGTCTTCCATGATTTCGTGCTCGACCGGCTGACGGAAGAGACCGGCAATCTCAATGCAAGGACGGCGGCCGAGCTTGGCGCCATCACGCTCAAGGGCGGCAAGGACCGCATCCCGACGCTGACCGAACTGCTCGACCGCGTCGCCGGCCGCGTGCCGCTGGTGATCGAGATCAAGAGCAGCTTCAACGGCGATCTCGCGCTGACCCGTCGTACTGTCGAGCTGGTCAAGCAGCGGGCCGGCCAGCCGATCGTGCTCGAATCCTTCGATCCCGCCATCATCGCCTCGCTGCGGGCGCTGGCGCCGACGCTGCCGCGCGGCATCGTCGCGATGAACGACTATTCCTACCAGGACTATGTCGGCCTCGATGCCACGCAGAAGCACGCGCTCGCCAACCTGCTGCATTTCAACGAGAGCCGGCCGGACTTCCTGTCCTGGAAAGTGTCGGACCTGCCGAGCGCCGCCCCCTTCCTCTGCCAGAAGGGGCTTGGCCTGCCGGTGACAGGCTGGACCGTGCGCACGCCGGAAGATCGCGAGCGCTCGAAACTCAATGCCGACCAGATGGTCTTCGAGGGCTTCCGGCCTTGAGCGAGATCCGCGATCGCAGCGACCTCAGGGTCCGGGTCGCGACCTCGCTGAAAGCCATCCCGGCCAGCGCCTGGGACGCTTGCGCCAACCCGCGGGCCGGAACGTCCGGCTCGCTTGAATCAAGCTGTGAGCCAGTTGATTCGCTGTCTCAGCTCGACACTGACAACCCTTTCGTATCTCACGCTTTTCTGCGCGCGCTGGAGGAAAGCGGCTGCATCGGTGGCCGATCCGGCTGGTCGCCGGCCTATCTCCTGGTCGAGGATGCGGCGGATGACCGGCTGCTCGGGGCGACGCCGAGCTTCCTGAAAAGCCACAGCCAGGGCGAATATGTCTTCGACCATAGCTGGGCCGACGCCTATGAGCGCGCCGGCGGGCGCTATTACCCGAAGATCCAGGTCTCGGCCCCGTTCACCCCCGCGACCGGCCCGCGCCTGCTCGTCGCGGACGGCCCGCGCGCCGACGAAGCGCGCGCCGGCCTGATCGCCGGGCTCGAGGCTTTGCGCGACCAGACCGACGCCTCCTCGATCCATGTCACCTTCGCGCAGGGACCCGATGTCGCCGCCCTGACCGAGGCCGGCTATCTCGAACGCCGCGACCTGCAATTCCACTGGCAGAACGAGGGTTTCGGCAGCTACGACGATTTTCTCAGCGTTCTCGCCTCGCGCAAGCGCAAGGCGCTGAAGCGCGAGCGACGCGAGGCGCTGTCAGCCGGCATCACCGTCGATGTCCTCTCCGGCTCCGACCTGACGGAGAAGGTCTGGGACGATTTCTTCGCCTTCTACCAGGATACCGGCTCGCGCAAATGGGGACGGCCCTATCTCAATCGCCGCTTCTTCTCGGCGGTCGGCGAGGCGATGGGCGAGCGCATCGTGCTGGTCATGGCCAGGCGCGCCGGACGCTATATCGCGGGCGCCATCAATTTCCGCGGTGCCAACACGCTCTACGGCCGCAACTGGGGCTGCATCGAGGATCATCCCTTCCTGCATTTCGAGCTCTGCTATCACCAGGCCATCGACTATGCGATCGCACATAAGCTCGCCCGCGTCGAAGCCGGGGCCCAGGGCGAGCACAAGCTGGCGCGCGGCTATCGCCCCGTCATCACGTACTCGGCCCATTACCTCGCCGATCGTGGCCTGAGGCGCGCCGTCGCCAACTATCTCGTCAACGAGCACGCCCATATCGCCAGCGCGCAGGAGGCGCTCGCGGCCGAGAGCCCGTTCCGCAAGGGCAACGACGATGCATGATGGCGGCGCGAGGCTCGATCTCTGCACCGATGCCGAGCTCGGCTACCAGCGCAGCCGCACAGCATTCGTTCAAGGCAGCCCGTTCCTGCTCGATGAGCCCTATCGGCTGGCGCATCTGCCTCTGGTGTCTCCCGGCCATCCCGGCGTGATTCCGCGCCAGGACGGAAAATTCTACGAGATGGGCCGCCATCCCACGGTCTACTCGCTGGTCCTGCCTGTCGAAGACGCGGCGCTGCGCCGCTCAGGCGCCTTCCTCGCCTTGGAAAGCGAGCTCAAGGCCGCCCCCTTCGCTGGCAAGATCGCCTGGGACATCCTGCCCGAGCGCGCCGGCAAGCTGCACGCCACGATCTGCGGCTCGCTCGGCCTCGGCGAATTGCCGGCCATCTCGGCCGAGCAAAGGCGGACGCTCGCCGAATTCGGCCCGCTCACCATCGAGCTGCGCGGGCTCTTCTCCGGCAATATCAATTGCGGCCGGCTCTACCTGCGCGCCTATCCCGAGCGGCGCGCCGGCGCCAACGCGATCCATACGCTGCAGGCGGCCATGGGCCGGCCGACGACCGACCTTTATGTCCTCGGCCTCTACAACCTCACCGATGAGCTCGATCCTGACGAGGCCTCGGCGCTCGCCGACATCCTGGCGCGCTGGTGGGAGACCCCACTCCTCCGATTCGAGGCGCGCGAACTCTGGCTGCTCGGCGCGCGCGACGACCTCGTGCTCGACGCCGAGATCGCGGAGCGGCTGCCGCTCGGCGAGAATCTGCACGGGCGCTCCTCACCATCGCGGCCTTGACGCCGGTCACGAGCTGACGACAGGCTGCGCCACCCTTTCCGCGACCCGACGGACGCCGCCATGACCGCCTATGATCCCTCGAACGTCTTCGCCAAGATCCTGCGCGGCGAGCTGCCCTCGCAGAAGCTCTATGAGGATGAAGCGACCATCGCGATCATGGACATCATGCCGCGTGCCGATGGTCATGCGCTGGTCATCCCGAAGGCCGCGTGCCGCAACATCTTCGATGCCTCGCCCGACGTGCTGAATGCGGTCGCGCAGACCACACAAAAGCTCGCGCATGCGGTGAGGAAGGCCTTCGCCGCCGACGGCGTCACCGTCCAGCAGTTCAACGAATCCGCCGGCGGCCAGGTCGTCTTCCATCTGCATGTCCATGTCCTGCCGCGCTTCGAGGGCGTGGCGCTCAGGCCCCATACCGGCGCGATGGAGAAGCCCGAGGTGCTGGCGACCAATGCCGAGAAGATCCGCGAGGCGCTGAAGCACGCCTGAGGGCTTGGAAAAAATTTCCTGACGCCATGTCACGCGGCGCGAGGCTGTCTCGTCTTGTCTGCATCGAAACCTGATGGAGACGACAATGACCCAACGCCTCAATGCCTACCAGGTCGCCCCGGACGCCTATAAGCCCCTGCTCGGCCTGCAGGACTACATCGACAAGTCCGGCCTCGAGCACAGCCTGATCGAGCTCGTGAAGATGCGAGCCTCGCAGATCAATTCCTGCGCCTATTGCCTTCACATGCATTCGGCCGACGCCATCAAGGCCGGCGAGAGCCCGGCGCGGCTCTTCCTGCTCGACGCATGGGAGGAATCGGAGCTCTACACCCCGCGCGAGCGCGCCGCGCTGCGCTGGACCGAGGCCCTGACCAGGCTGTCGGAGGGAGCGCCGGATGACGAGGCCTTCGCCGAGCTGCGTGAGCATTTCAGCGAGCGCGAATGCGTCGACCTCTCGATCGCGATAGGCGCGATCAATGTCTGGAACCGCCTCAATGTCGGCTTCCGCACCCTCCACCCGCAGGACCGTCGGCGCCCCGCCGAACAGGCGGCCGGCTGAGACGGAGGCGGCGGCATGGCCCCCGACGATCACTTCGAAACCCATCGCCGCTTCCTGACCGGGCTTGCCTACCGCATGCTCGGCTCGGTCAGCGATGCCGAGGATATCGTCCAGGACGCCTGGTTGCGCTGGCGCGAGGCGGAGCATGGCGGGATCGACAATCCGCGGGCCTATCTCGCCCGCATCGTCACCCGCCTCTGCCTCGACCAGATGAAATCGGCCCGCAGCCGGCGCGAGTTCTATGTCGGCGGCTGGCTGCCGGAGCCGCTCGTCGAGAGCCTGGGCGGCAACGAGCCGATCGACGAGGAGCTTGACGCGCCGATCGCGCTGATGCTGGCGCTGGAGCGGCTTTCGCCGCTGGAGCGTGCCGCCTTCCTGCTGCACGATGTCTTCGAGCTGGATTTCGCCGAGATAGCCCGGACGATCGACCGCAGCGAAAGCGCCTGCCGGCAACTGGCCAAGCGGGCGCGCGAGCATGTCCGCCTCGACACGCCACCGCGCAACAAGGTCTCGGCCGATGAGGCCGCTCGCTTCGCCAAGGCCTTTTTCGAGGCCGCCCACCGATCCGACCCGACTGCCCTGCAGAAGCTGCTGGCCCAGGATGTCGCGCTGCATGCCGATGGCGGCGGCAAGGTGAATGCGGTCCTCAACCCGATCTTCGGCGCCGAAAACGTGGCGCTCTTCTATGCCGGGATCGCCATGAAGGTCGGGCCGAACGCGCCAGGCGCCAGCTACCAACCGCTCTTCATCAACGGTCTGCCGGGCTATGTCAGCCGCGAGTCCGACGGCGTCTTGCAGAGCGTCGCCCTCGATATTCGCGACGGGCTGATCCAGGCGGTCTACGTGATCCGCAACCCCGACAAGCTGCGGCATGTGGCAGGGCCCATCTAGGTCATCGGACCGGATATCGCATCCGGCTCGATGATCTAGCTTCTTGTTTCCGCATCGGCTTTTCCGAAAGCCGCAACCCACTTTTCGGGCCGATGCGCTAAACCAGCAGCCAGCCACCGCCGATCAGCACGATCTCGCCGCCGAGCACCGCGTACATCACCCTGCGCCGATCGGAGATGACGATGGCAAGCCCGGTCGCCAGCGCCGCGAGCCTGAGCCAGAGCGGCAGGGCGGCCAGCGCGCCGGGCGGCGTGAAGACCAGCTTGGCAACGACGCCGGCGAGCAACGCGGTCGCGACCGCCCGCACCCATTCCAGCACGGGCGAGTCGGGATCGATCCGGCGGGCGAACAGCACCGCCAGCCAACGCCAGATCTCTGTCGGCAGGAAGGCGAAGGCGAAGACGGCGAGGTAGGGCCAATGGGCGCCGTCCAGCCAGGCGATCGGCTGCGTCATGCCTTGCGCCTCCGGGAGAGCTGCCGCCAGGCGAAGGCCAGGCTGCCACCGAGCACGCCCGAAATGATCAAGTCGAAGCCGCCGCCGATCGCGCGCTCGAAGATCGGTGCGAGGCAGAAGCCGAGGATGATCGCAACCGCGTCGCTGACATGGCGCACGCCTGCGCTCAGCGAGGACAGGAAGAAGATCGGCGTCAGGCAGAGCAGCCCGGCCGCGAGCGGAACCGGGAGCGCGCCGACGAGATAATAGCCCGCGAAGGTGCCGAAGCAGCTCGTCAGCACACAGGCGCCGCCGAATCCGAGAAAGTAGCTGGCACGCTGCTGCGGGGCCAGAGCCGGCAGCCGCCGCAGCCCCTCCGTCCAGGTCGTCACGGCGATGAAATGCGCGATGACGATCTGCATCAGGACGCCCTGCCCCGGCCGTCGCACCAGCGGCAGCAGCGCCACCGTCATCGGCAGGAAGCGCAACGAGGCGAAGGCGATCGCAAAGGCAATGGCGCTCCAGGCGGCGCCGGCGGCGATCGAGGCGAAGAAGATCACCTGCGACGGCCCGGCCCAGACCAGAACGGTCGAGAGCACGGCCGCTCCGACCGGATAGCCGACATCGCGCGCCAACGAGCCGACGCCGACGAGCGACAGGCAGACGATCCAGGCCGGCAGCGACAGCGCATCACGCATCCCGGCCAGCAGGACCCGCTGCCAGCCCCAATCGGGCGATACCTTCATGAAGAAAACTGCACGCCTGAAGTCTCGACTCGGGGTGATGGCCCGGCGAGGCGCGGGCAGCCCGTTCTAGACGCTGGCGAGCCGGAAACCGATAGCCAGCACTGCCCGGTCAGGGCTGCAGCAGTTGCAATGGAGCTTAGAGCACGCGCCGATCTGAACGCGCAGCGATCAGATCGGAACACGCGTCCGCATCAATAGTTGAGAGGCGGATTCACCGATCAGGTGCTGCAACCCGATCGGATCCGGCTCTAGAGGCCGTCAAGAGTGAGCCCGCGCGGCAGACCGGTCCTGCCTGATCAGGTAGATGACCTGGGCTGCCAGGCCGAGAACGAGGGCAACCAGCAGGCTCCCCTGAGCGGCGCGGAGCAGCGGCGAGCTCAAGTCGGTGACGAAGGGGTGGCCGTCCGGGACACGGCGCAGGATCTCGGTCACGGTCGGCAGCATCAAGAGAAACGCGCTGAGGCTCAGGCAGACGGTTTCGATATAGCGGGCTGCGCGCCCGGCGCCCAGAATGCGCTCGACCCCATAGCCTGCAAGCACGAGCAGGATCGTCACGGCGCCGACCACATAGCCGGCTGGCTGATGCGTCACGAGAAAGACCGTCACGGCGCCGATCAGCATGGAGGCGAAGTAGATCGCGCCCAGCCCGGATCGCGGCACGATCCGGCCGTGCCTGGCAAACATGTAAAAGGCCACCGGGATGGCCGGCAGGCTGCCGAGTGTATGGACCCAGCCAAGCGTGGAAATTCCGAACATGAGCGTGTCTTTCTCATCGAGAGGGTCGGGAGCTGAGCAATCAGGCCGGTGCCGACAAGGCAGCGGGAAACGACTATTTCTACCTACTAGTATGTAGGCAAGAAGATCGCGCCTTTGCGTGTTTGGGGAAACTCCAGCTTCAAACGGTGATGCGCTGCAGCAGGGGACGGGCGATTGCGCCGAATGTCGCGGCGTCGCCGTAGGCGCGCGCAGACAGCATTGCGCCATGGATGGTGGCCATGAACATCTCGGCTTCGGCCTTGGCTGTCCCGGTCAAGCGGAAGCGGCCCTGTGTTGCGCCGCGCTCGAGGACGGAGGTGAGCCAGCCCGAGAGCATTCGGAAATGCGCGCGCACTTCAAGCGCGACGGCTTCGGGAAGAACCGGGATCTCACCTGCGAGCAAGGCGCACACGCAGAACGGGGCGGTTGCGTCCGCGATGCAGGCCTCCCAGAAGCCGATATAGGCGCGGAGCTGCTCCTGCGGATCGGAGATATTCCGCTCCAGCTCCGCGATCCCTGCCTCGGCCTCCTTCCGATAGAGTTCGACAAGCGTGCGGACGAGGTCTGATTTGCTCGGGAAGTGGTGGTGGATGCTCGCATTGCGAATGCCGACGACTTTGGAAATGTCGGCATAGCTGAAGCCGTTATAGCCGCCCGCGATGATCAGCGAGCGCGCGCAGCGAAGGATGTCGTCAGCCTTGGCGGATAAGTTGCCCATGAGCCAAAACTACCAACTAGTAGGTAGTTAGTCAATCCACGCTAACTCGGCATTCGGAGGAGGTCATCGAGAGCGTTGGGAAAAGGCGCTGCGTCAGTCAGCCGCGTCAGGAGACGTCACGAAGGGCCTCAGCGCGAGGCGCCGCCCTTCATGATGATGCCGATCAGCTCGTTGCCGAAATCGATCAGCTCCTTCGGGATGCCGCCGATCGACTTCACCCCGAGATAGATCAGGTAGGCGAAGCCCGGCACCAGGATCCAGCCGAGGATCTCCTCGAAGAGCTTGCGCCGCCGGCGCCGGCGGTCGCGCTTCTCGAGCCAGGAGAGCTTCTCCTTGGGCGGTCTTGAAACGCTTTCGCCGCCGCTCTCGAGAGCGGCGGCGGAGGAGGTCTTGCGTCGAAAGAACACGGGATCAGGCCTTCGTCAGCGGAACCTTGGGCACCGTCCGGACGCTGCGCTGCGCCTTGGGCGGATCGGTCGGGCCACCAGCCTTGCCATCGCCGCCGCCCTTGGGCAAGCGGCGCAGGCCAGAGGGCTTGACCGTGCTTCCCGCGGCCTTGGCGCGCGGCTTGGATGGCCGCTTGGCGGCGGCGGCCGCGACGTCCTTCTCCGGCTTGGGCTTGATCGGCCCTTCCGGGAATTCGAGGCCGAGCACCTTGATGCCGGTCTCGGACTGGACAACCACGACCTTGACCGCGCCGCCGCCCTTGAGCCGGCCGAACAGCACCTCGTCGGCGAGCGGCGTCTTGATCGTCTGCTGGATCAGCCTGGCCATCGGACGAGCGCCCATCGCCTCGTCATAGCCGTTCTCGACCAGCCACTCGCGTGCCTCGTCCGAGAGCTCGATCGTGACGTTGCGGTCGGCGAGCTGGGCCTCGAGCTGGAGCACGAACTTGTCGACGACGCGCGCGACCACCGTCTTCGGCAGATGGCCGAAGGAGATGACGGCATCGAGCCGGTTGCGGAATTCCGGCGCGAATAGCCGGTTGACCGCCTCCGTGTCGTCGCCCTCGCGCTTGCTGCGGGTGAAGCCATAGGCGGCCCGCGCCATGTCGGCCGCGCCGGCATTGGTCGTCATGATCAGGATGACGTTCCTGAAATCGACCTGCTTGCCGTTATTGTCGGTCAGCTTGCCGTGATCCATCACCTGCAACAGGATGTTGAACAGGTCCGGATGGGCCTTCTCGATCTCGTCGAGCAGCAGCACCGAATGCGGATGCTGGTCGATCTGGTCGGTCAGCAGACCGCCCTGGTCGAAGCCGACATAGCCGGGGGGCGCGCCGATCAGCCGCGAGACCGTGTGGCGTTCCATGTACTCGGACATGTCGAAGCGGATCAGCTCGACGCCGAGCGAGGAGGCGAGCTGGCGTGCCACCTCGGTCTTGCCGACGCCGGTCGGGCCGGCGAAGAGGTAGCAGCCGATCGGCTTCTCGCCGTCGCGCAGGCCGGCACGGGCCAGCTTGATCGACGAGGACAGCGCCTCGATCGCCTTCTCCTGGCCATAGACGGTGCGCTTCAGCGTCTGCTCGAGATTGCGCAGCACCTCGGCATCGTCCTTGGACACGGTCTTGGCCGGGATGCGCGCCATCGTCGCGATCGCGGCCTCGATCTCCTTCACGCCGATCGTCTTCTTGCGCTTGTTCTCGGGCACCAGCATTTGCGAGGCGCCGGTCTCGTCGATTACGTCGATCGCCTTGTCCGGCAGCTTGCGGTCATGGATGTAGCGGGCCGAGAGCTCCACCGCCGCCTTGATGGCGTCGTTGGTGTAGCGCAGCTTGTGGAACTCCTCGAAATAGGGCTTCAGCCCCTTGAGGATCTCGATCGTATCGGGAACCGACGGCTCGTTGACGTCGATCTTCTGGAAGCGGCGAACCAGCGCCCGATCCTTCTCGAAATACTGGCGGTATTCCTTGTAGGTGGTCGAGCCGATGCAGCGCAGCGTGCCGGACGCGAGTGCCGGCTTCAGCAGGTTGGAAGCGTCCATCGCGCCGCCCGAAGTCGCGCCGGCGCCGATCACCGTATGGATCTCGTCGATGAACATGATCGCCTTCGGATGGGCCTCGATCTCCTTCATCACCTGCTTCAGGCGCTCTTCGAAATCGCCGCGATAGCGCGTGCCGGCGAGCAGCGTGCCCATGTCCAGCGAGAACACGGTCGCGTCCTCGAGCACCTCCGGCACCTCGCCGCGGGTGATCTTCAGCGCCAGGCCCTCGGCGATGGCGGTCTTGCCGACGCCAGGATCGCCGACCAGCAGCGGGTTGTTCTTCTGCCGGCGGCAGAGGATCTGGATCGTGCGCTGCACTTCGGCCTCGCGGCCGATCAGCGGGTCGATGCGCCCGTCGCGCGCCTTGCGGTTGAGGTTGACGCAATAGGCGTCGAGCGCGCTTTCCTTCTTCTTCTTGTCCTTGTCGTCATTGCCCTGGTCGGCCCGCGCCTCGCGCTGCTGCTCGGGCTCCTCCTCGGAGCCGCGCACCGGCCGGCTCTCGTTGGCGCCGGGGCGCTTGGCGATGCCATGGCTGATGTAGTTGACCGCGTCGTAGCGCGTCATGTCCTGCTCCTGCAGGAAATACGCGGCGTGGCTCTCGCGCTCCGCGAACATCGCGACGAGCACGTTGGCACCGGTCACCTCCTCGCGGCCCGAGGACTGCACGTGGATGACCGCGCGCTGGATCACGCGCTGGAAGCCGGCGGTCGGCTTGGAATCGTCGCGACCGTCGGTGACGAGATTGGTCAGCTCCGAGTCGATATAGTCGACGAGGTTGCGCCGAAGCGTATCGAGATCGACGCTGCAGGCACGCATGACCGCAGCCGCGTCCTGATCATCGACCAGGGCGAGCAGCAGGTGCTCCAGCGTAGCGTATTCATGGTGGCGTTCATTGGCGAGCGCCAAGGCCCGGTGAAGCGCCTGTTCGAGACTGCGCGAGAAACTCGGCACTGATGCGCTCCTATTCCGTGTCCAAGGGGGTCAGCGAATTCAAGATTACTTCTTCTCCATCACGCATTGCAGAGGATGCATGTGCTTCCGTGCGAGGTCCATCACCAACGTCACCTTCGTCTCGGCGACTTCATAGGTAAAAATGCCGCACTCGCCGACACCGTTCTGATGCACGTGCATCATGATCCTGGTGGCTTCGGCCCGGTCCTTGTTGAAGAAGCGCTCGAGCACATGCACGACGAATTCCATCGGCGTGTAGTCGTCATTCAGCAGCAGGACACGGTAGAGATTGGGCTTGCGCGTCCGCGTCCGGGTCAGGACCGCGGTGCCTGTGCCATCGCGCCCGCCACCATCGGCCGGCGGCCCGGAGCGCTTCGGCTTGTCGGCCATCGCGGTGAGCACGCGTCGAGGTTCGGCTGCGCCTTCGCACTGCCCGGCCCCTGCCCCGCTCCTCGTCGCTGCTGATGTCTTCACGGTATCTGTCCTGACGCTTCCTCGCAGATAGTGCGTCGCTGATGAATTTACAGGCCTCGCCCCCGCTTCGCCAGTCCGTTCCATGCAGATTGGGCACGAGCATGGCACGCAAGGAGAATGCCATCGACAAGAAGGCGCCCGGCGATTGCGTTCGCACCTGAGGCCGAGGCGATGACCAGGCAGGAGCGTCGGCTCACGCCAATTGCAGGAGGCCGCTCAGTTCCTTGCACCTAGCGCCAGACGAGCCGCCAGCCCTGCAAAAACTGTCGCCAAGAGATAGTGCGGGAGCCGCGGAAACCTCCGAAATCCCGAGAACGAGCGTTGAATCCTGCCGCCAAGGACGATCACGGCGCCGTTCACGACGAAGCCAATTCCGTTCAGCACCGTGGCCAGCACCACCATTTGCAGGAGCAGCGAGCCATTCGCCGGCTCTACGAACTGCGGAAAAAGCGCCAGGACGAACAACGCCATCTTCGGATTGAGCAGGTTCGTGAGCAAGCCTTCCGTGAGGATCCTCTCGCTGGAAAGCCGCCCATAGGCAGCAGAAGGCGCGAAGCTGGAGCCTTCGGCACGAAACGCCCTGTAAGCCAGGTACAGAAGATAGGCGCATCCCGCCCAGCGCAGGATTTCATAGGCGAGAGGCACCGCCAGGAAGAGCTGCGATAGCCCAAGGCCCGCGGCCAGGGCGTGACAATAGGTACCGGCAGCGATTCCGGCGAATGTGAGAAATCCGGCCGCGCGCCCCTGGCTGATGCTGCGGGAGGCTATCAGCAGCATGTCTGGGCCTGGCGTCGCAGTCAGCACCAGCGCCGCGCCAGCAAACAAAATCAAACTGGAGAAATCCGGCATAGTGAGTTCCTTTTGAACCTGAGCCGGAATTCCCCTTTAGCAAGTCGTCCGTGGATGGCAATCAGTTTGAGGCGATCGCTTCAGGTCGCGGCAGCGATGCTGCTTGGCTTGCCGGTCGCAAACGAAAAAGCCCGGCCAGAGGCCGGGCTTTCCCAAATCACATCAAGTTGATCGCCGGCCGCCGCGAGAGCGACCCGAGATCAGCGCCGGGCCTCACTTGGCGACCGGAACGCCAGCCTTGGCGACAACGCCTTCGAACGGCTTGTAGGCGTCCTTGGCGAGAGCGGTGTAGAGCTCGCCGAGCTTGGTCATCTGGGCGACAGCGGCCTCGAACGAGGTCTTGACGTAGTCGGCCTGGATCTCGATGGCCTTGTCGAGAGTCTTGACGCCGGCGAGCTTCTCGAGCGTCGCAGTGCCGGACTCGAAGGCCTTCTTGGCATAGTCGGTGGTCTCGACGGCGATGGTCTGCACGCCCTTCGAGGTGGCGCCGAAAGCCTTCAGAGCGGCATCGACGTTCTCTTTGGAAGCCTTCTGGATGGTCTCGAACTGCTGGATCATAAGGTACCCCTTTCAACGCCTGAGCGTTGCCTCCAGTGGAAGGGCCGTTCGGGCCCGGGTTCACGGCCCGAGGTCAGATGAAGCACTCATCACCAGGGCACTTCCGCCATATTGTGCAGCGCAACATGAATGTCAAGAGAGTGCTGCAATGCGTCACGCGCAGATCGTTCCAACCGTAACTATTAGCCTTTTAACGGCTCCGTAACCCCGTCCTCCTAACCTCCCCTACTGTGTCGTTCGCGCCACGCCGTCCAATGGCGCAAGCCCTGGGCAAGCGACCGCGGACAATGTTGGGTTGAGGCGGGTTTTTGCATGAGTTTTGGTAGCGTTGGTTCCCGACGCGTGCGGATGCGTGCGCTTGTCGGACTGATCGGTGTTGTCACGCTCGCGCTGAGCGTCGCGGCCTCGCCTGCCGAGGCCGCCCGTAAGAAGCGGCGCCATGTCGGCGGCGGCTATACCCCGCCCTACGCGGCCATGGTCGTCGACGTGAAGAGCGGGCGCACCCTGCACGCGGTCAATGAGGATGCCCCGCGCATCCCGGCCTCCCTCACCAAGGTGATGACGCTCTACCTGCTGTTCGAGCAGCTCGAGCGCGGCCGCTTCAGCATGGATTCCGAGCTCAAGGTCTCGGCCTATGCCGCCTCGCAGCCGCCGACCAAGCTCGGCCTGCGCCCCGGCTCGACCATCGAGGTCGAGGACGCGATCAAGAGCATGATCACGCTCTCCGCCAACGACGCCTCCGTCGTGGTCGCCGAGAATATCGCCGGCTCGGAGGATGCCTTCGCCGAGATGATGACGCGCAAGGCCCGCGCCCTCGGCATGAGCTCCACGCGCTTCTTCAATCCGCACGGTCTGCCGCACTCGCCGCCGAACCTCACCACGGCGCGCGATCTCACCATGCTCGCCCGCGCGATCCAGGAGCGCTTCCCAAAATATTTCCCGCTCTTCCAGACTCGCTCGTTCCAGTACGGCGCGCGCACCATCCGCGGGCATAACCGCCTGCTCGGACGCGTCGAGGGCGTCGACGGCATCAAGACCGGCTATACCCGCGCCTCGGGCTTCAACCTGATGACCTCGGCCAAGTCGGAGGGCAAGCAGATCGTCTCCATCGTGCTCGGCGGCCGCTCCGGTGGTTCCCGCGACGCGATCATGACCGATCTCGTGCTGGCCAACCTGCCGCGCGCCAGCTCCGGCGGCCGGACGGCCCCGATGGTCGCCGAGGCCCCGGAGGCGCAGCCGCAGGAGCGTCCGCGTCAGCAGGTCGCCGCCGCGAGCGAGCCCATGCCAGTCCCGGTGCCCCGTCCGCAGATCGAGCGTGAGCAGCCGGCCCTGCCGCCCTCCGCCCGCGCCTATGTCGCCACGGCCGCGACCACCACGCCTGTCGCGCCGCCGCGTCCGCTCAGCGTCAACGCCCAGCCGATCCAGCTCTCCGGCATTCGCCCGGTCACCGCGACCACGACGCCTTCGGCCATGCGCTGGTCGGTCGGCGCCCAGCCGGCCGATGCCAAGGTCCTGCGGCCGCCGGTGAATGTCGACGTCACCTCCTCGATCGCCAAGGTCGCCGAGCCTGAAGAGGTCAGGCCCGCCGTGATCCAGCAGGCGAAGCTCGAGGCCAAGGTCGAGCAGCCCAGGGAAGAGCGCAAGATCGAGCTGCGCCATCCCGAGGTCGCCCCCGCCATCACCCATGCCAAGCCGGAGACCCCGGCAGTCGCCACCGCCGGCAAATGGATCATTCAGCTCGGCGCCACCGATGACGAGGCCAAGGCCAAGGACATCCTGGCCCGCGCCAAGGCCAAGGCGGCCGGCCAGCTCGCCGATGCCTCCGCCTTCACCGAGAAGGTCGAGAAGGGCGGCGCCACCCTGTTCCGTGCGCGCTTCACCGGGTTCGAGGATCCGAAGGACGCCCAGAACGCCTGCGCCAGGCTCAAGCGTGACGGCTTCGCCTGCTTCGCCACCCGCGGCTGATCGGGAGGGAAAGGATCTCGGCCATGTCGTTCCAGCAGCCTTCCCTCTTCCAGCCGAAATCACTGCTTCAGCAGGGTATCCTTGGCCTGATTGACGCGGGCGGCAAGCCCGCTGGTGCCGCCGGCGTCGGGATGGATCCGCTTCATCAGGGCTCGATGAGCCTCGCGGATCGCCTCCTCGCCCGCCCCCGGCTGAAGCCCCAGGATCTCGTAGGCCTCTTGCTGCGTCATCGCGCCCGTGCCCGGCGCGCGGCCCTGCCTCGGGTCGCGGTCACGATCAGCGTGTTCACGCCAGCCGGGCGACCGGCGGTCGAGATAAGCCTCTAGCAGCCGCGCCCCTTCCGGGTCCTGTGCCAGGCATTCGCCCATCAGCCTGCCGATCTCCGGCAGGCTGAGATCGTCGAGCCCGCGCCCCGTGAAGCTGCCGGCCCGGACCCGGCCGTTCATGCCGCCGCTATCATGGTCGAGTTCCATCTCGAGCAGTGCCGAGGAGACTTTCGAGCGCTGCCCCGGCGTCTCCTCGCTCGCGCCCCAGGGAAACCGGATCCCGCCCGGTCCATAAGCGCTCCAGCCGAGCAGCCAGGCGCCGATCCCGCCCATGAAGATCGCCATGTCGAGCCGCCCGCGCAGCATCAGCAGCGCGGCGATGCCGAGCGAGCCGACCCCGCCGATCGTCTTGATCACGCGCGCCAGCATCTGCGGGTTGGCCCCGGTGAAGAGTTTCGAGACCCACCAGAGCAGAATGAGCGTGGCGAGGCCGTAGAGCAGCGTCACCGGCGCCCTCCCTCCATGGCCGTCAGCAGGCCCTTCACCGCCGGGCTCGCGCCTGCGAGTCTCAGCATCGCCTCGCGCCCGCCGGAAGCATAGGCGGCCGCGCCGCGCAGCAGCTCGAGCAGCGAGTTCGGCGCGTTGACGTCGAAGCGCGCATGCGCTCCGCCCGTCAGCCGAGCCATCGTGGCGAAAGCCGTGCTTGCCGTCGGCTCATGCCCCTCCTGGAACAGGAAGCCACGAATGCCGCGCAGACCGAGCTCTCCCGCCAGCGCCGCGAGCGCATCGACATCCTCCTCCATCGCATCGCCGACGAAGACGAAGGCACGGATCGGGACCTGCTTCGACTCGTCGCGGATATGTTTCAGCACGCGCGCGATCTGGGTCTGGCCGCCCTCGCAGGCGATGCGCGTCATCAACCCGTTCAGCCGCTGCGGCTCGCCGACCCAACCGGAAGCGCGGCACTCGGCAAAGCCGCGATAATAGACGAGCTGCACGGCAAGCCCGCCGCTCTGCGCCGCGACCTCGAACATCCGCCCTTGCAGCGAACAGGCGAGATCCCAGCTCGGCTGCCGGCTCATCGTGGCGTCGAGCGCGAAGACCAGCCGCCCGGCCTGCCCCGTCGCCAGCGGCGCGAGTTGCTTCGCCGCACCGAGAAAACGCTCGATCTCGCCCGGCGCCGAGCGGCCCGCCTGCGGCAGGCTCTCGACAGCCTTGCCAACCGCCTTGTCTGTCTCTCGCGTCATCGGGCTCCCGCATCTCGGACCGCGATCCGAATCCAGAAGATATTGGCGATCGCCCGGGCATTTGCTACCCGTCGCGTCCCCAGGGAGAAGCCATAAATGACGGATATCGCGGTGGTGGAGACGGTCGGTGCCTTGCGTGCCGCTGTCGCGGGCTGGCATGCGGCCGGCGAGCAGGTCGCGCTGATCCCGACCATGGGTGCCTTGCACGAGGGCCATATCGCGCTGGTCAAGGAAGGCCAGAGACACGCGCGCCGGACGGTTATCTCGATCTTCGTCAACCCGACCCAGTTCGCCCCGCACGAGGATTTCAAGAAATACCCGCGCACCTTCGACAATGACCGCGCCATGCTGGTCGAGGCCGGCGCGGACGCGATCTTCTTCCCGCAGGTCGAGGAGATGTACCCGCCCGGCTACGCCACCCGCGTGCTCTTGCTCGGCCCCGCCGCGGCCGGGTTGGAAGACCGTTTCCGGCCGACGCATTTCGAAGGCGTGGCAACGGTTTGCTGCAAGCTCTTCACGCAGTCGCGCGCCGATTTCGGGGTTTTCGGCGAGAAGGACTATCAGCAGCTCAAGGTCGTGACGCGCATGGCGGCCGATCTCGATCTCGGCATCAGGATCGTGCCGCTGGCGACGATCCGCGAAGCCGATGGCCTCGCCATGTCCTCGCGCAACCGCTACCTCTCGGCGGAGGAGCGCGCGATCGCGCCGGTGCTGCACCAGGCGATGCAGGCCCTGGCCGCGCGCATCCGCAACGAGGACCCGCTCTTCCGGGCTGTCACCGAGGCGCAGGCCGACATCGTCAGCGCCGGCTTCGAACTCGACTATCTCGAGGCGCGCCATGCCGAGACTCTGGCACCGGTGACCTCGCTGGCCGACGGGCCGATCAGGCTGCTGCTGGCGGCGCGGCTGGGCGCGACCCGGCTGATCGACAATATCGCGGTGTGAGAGGTGGTCTGCGCGAAGTGGAGAGGCGACAACTGACGAGCCTGCTCGCCGACAGCACTCGATGGCGAGGTTCTCAGGCGAGAGTCTCGGCGGCAAACACCTTCTGGACGATCTGCCAGCGCCCGTTGAGGTAAAAGCACGACAGCAGGTCGGTCACCTCGCGGGGCGGGATCCGCAGGCGGAGCTTGAGCAGCGCCATGTCACGGGTGATGGCGATGGAGAGGATCTGGTCGGCGCGCAGGCTGCCGGCATCGCGCGGCGAGGTCAGGCTCCGGACCACATCGAGCCAGGCGGCGACAGGGGTAACCACCACGCTGTAGCCATCGCCGCGCCTGGTGACCGAGGCGGTGGGGTCGAAGATGGTCTCGAACATGTCGGCATCCATCGCGTAGGCGGCATCGAAGTAGATTTTCGCCAAGGCGACCAATCCATCTATGTTGCCTGCCGAAGACGTGTCCTGTGTTGTCATGGTGTTTCCCTTCAAATCAAGCGTTCAGCAGAATATAAGGGCGGACGGCAATGTTTAATCGGCACGCACTAATCAGCCTTATAAGCTGGGCTTAGCAATCGAAGGCGCTCATGAAATCTCCCCTTCCGTCTGCCGGAGACTTCAACCAGCTCCGCGCGTTCGTGGCGGTCGCCGGTTCTCTGAACTTCAGCCGGGCCGCCGAGAACCTCGGTGTGTCATCCTCGGCGCTGAGCCAGATGGTCCGCGCGCTGGAGGAGCGGGTCGGGGTCAGCCTGTTCAACCGCACCACCCGCAGCGTCTCCCTGACCGAGGCGGGGACCAGGCTCTTCGAACGGGTACGGCCCGCCGTCGAGGAATTGGCGGGGGCGCTGGGCGAGACCAGCGAGCGCCGCGCCCATCCCGCAGGGACCGTGCGGATGCACTGCTTCCGGGCGGCGGCGGACCTCTACCTGACGCCGATCCTGCGTGGCTTTAACGACGCCTATCAGCAGATCGTGCTCGATGTCACCCTCGACGACACCGTCGTGGACATCGTGGCCGAGGGCTACGACGTCGCCATTCGCCTCGGGGAGGTGATCGACAAGGACCTCATCGCGGTGAAACTCGGCCCGGACCTGCGTCAGATCGCGGTCGCCTCGCCCGACTATCTCGCCCGGTACGGGACGCCGGCCCATCCGCGCGACCTTCTCGCCCATCGCTGCATCGGCTGGCGCTGGCCGGGGCAGAAGACGCCGTACAAGTGGGAGTTCATGGAAAACGGCAAGTGGTTTGAGGTCGCCATCGACGGCCCACTGATCTCCAACATGAAGGATTTCGGTGTGCGGGCTGCGGTCGACGGGGTCGGCATCGCCTTCGCCAGCCAGCAGCTGATCGCCCCCCACCTCGCTGAGGGCCGCCTTGTCGCACTGCTCGAGAGCTGGTCCGCTCCCTTCCCCGGCTACTACCTCTGCTATCCGGCCCAGCGGCAGATGGCACCGCCGCTTCGCGCCGTGATCGACGCCATCCGCAGCGGCCCGCGCCTGCGTAACGGCGGCGAGACGGCGGCGACGAAGGGCGCGGCTGTCGCTCAAGGACTCCGCCCACGCCGGTAATACGGAGCGCTTCGGCATCGGAGAACTGCGACGTCTGCCATGGGTCGAAGCGGATCCCGATCGCCGCTTGCCGGGCATCAGGCTAAGGTCCAGCGGTGCCAGCGTAGCGGCTGGCCGCAGGAGGATGGGATGACAGAAGACGAACGGGCGATCCGGCAGGTCGTCGCAACCTGGATGGCGGCCAGCCGGACGGGCGACACCGCAACCGTGCTCTCGCTGATGGCCGATGACGCGGTGTTCATGATTCCCGGCCGCGAACCATTCGGCCGCGAGGCCTTCGAACCCGGTGCGTCGAACGACCCGACGATCGATGGGACCAACGAGATCGTCGAGCTTCAGGTGCTCGGCGACTGGGCCTTCAGCCGCAACCGGCTCGACCTGACCATCACCCTGCCCAATGGCGAAGCCATGCAGCGCAACGGCTACACCTTGACGCTGTATCGCAGGGAAGCCGACGGCCGCTGGCGCCTGGCACGCGACGCGAACCTGTTGGCAGCTAAGAGCTAAAGCATCGGACCGAAAAGCGGGCTACGGCTCTGGGAAAAAGCCGATGCGAAAACAAAGAGTTAGACTATTGGGCCGGATACGATATCCGGTCCGGTAATCTACCCGATCAGCCCTCTCGTCCAGCCTGAGAAAGCCCCCTCGCCTCCGAATCCCTTTTGGCCGCGCCCGCCTCCCCGGGACGCGTGGTATCGCCCGTCTCCCACCAATCGCCGAGCGCATCGATCAGCGGCACCAGCGCATGGCCGGCCGGCGTCAGATCGTATTCGACGCGCAGTGGATAACCGTCGAACTCGGTCCGCGAGACGATGCCGGCCTCCTCCAGCTTGCGCAGCTCGAAGGCGAGCATCTTGTGCGAGATCGTCGGGTTGTCACGGCGCAGGTCGCTGAAGCGCTTGATGCCGTCCTTCAGATAGTAGATCAGCAGGGTCGGCCAGCGGCCGCTCAGGACCTGCATGACTTCCTCGATCGGACAGCGCGAGACGAGATCTTTCATCGGCGGCTCATGGTTACCAAAACGTGCGTGATTTACGCGGCCGCGCCGATCGCTGAGGGTGCGGCACCGCTGCGCAGCGTGATCGACAGAAATCACGGAGAACGATCGCTTGGAACCGATATTACTCTATGGCTTCCCCGCGGGAAGCTCGATGGGCCTCGTCGCCGCCCTCGAATGGCTCGGCCAGCCCCATCGCCTCTGCCGCGTCGACATGCTCGGTGAGATGCGCGAGCCCGCCTATGGCCGGATCAACGCGCGGCACGAGACCCCTGCCCTGATCACCGACCAGGGCCGCGTGCTGACGGAGACCATGGCGATCGCCGCCTGGCTCGAAGCCAGGGATAGCGAAAGGCGCATCAGTTTCGCGCCGCTCTCGGCAGAGGCGGACCGGATGCACCAGCTCATGGGTTTCGTGAATACCGGCTTCACCGGCGCCTTCACTCCGCTCTGGGTCGCGTTGGAGATGGAAAACCCCGACCCCGTCACGCATTCGCTACTGCGCGCCTTCGGGCGCGAGCGGGTGAGCGAGCGCCATGACAAGCTCGAAGCCATGATCGGTGATGGCCGCTACCTCGTCGGCGCCCAGCCGTCGCTGGCCGACGCCCTGCTCGTCGGCGTGGCGCGCTGGCTCGAATTCCATGAGGTCGACGATATCGGCCGCTGGCCGAAGCTCGCAGCCTTGCGCAAACGGCTCGAGGCCGACCCCGCCGTCATCCATGCGATCGCACTGGAGGATGGCGAGATGCGTCCGGGAACGGGCGCCTGTCTCGGCCACGTCCCGCTTGCGGAGGTGATCGAGCGCTTCGGCGCCTGATGACTGGGCCTCGCGCCGTGATTGGCGCGAAGCTTGCCGCCGGGAACGAGTTAGGCCGCCTCGCCCAACAAGACGGCTCGCATCTGCTCCGAGACGCGCCGGTCATAGTCGTCGGCCAGAGCCCGTAGAGCCGAGGCACCGTCGCCCGCAAAGGACGGACCATGCATAAGTGCGAGGGTGCGTGGGGCGAGCGCGGAAAGGCGCCGGATCGTCGCGCCCATGGCGGGGTTCAGCGAGGAGTACTTGAAGATGTCTTCGGCCGCGATCGCCGGCCCGACGACATCGCCCCCGGTCAGTGCGTGGTCGTCGCCGAGCTGGGTGAAGAGATCGCCGCACATCAGCGTGCCCGTCGTCTCCTCGAAGAGCACGCCGGCATCCCAGCCATGCGGCGTGTGCGGCGTGTCGATGAAGCGCACGCGCTTGCCGCCGATATCGATCACATCCCCATCGCCCAGCTGGCGCGGCGCCCGGTCGGCGAAATCGCTGAGCGAGACCATGCAACCGGTATGGCCGTGGGCTGGCGTCGCCTGCGGCGCGACGGCGAGCCATTCGTTCATCGCCCCGCATTCATCGGCCTCGAAATGACCGAAGGCGATCCAGCGCAGGCGCTCGGGCGGAATGACCCGCTTCAACGCATCGAGATTGCTGGAGAACATCTTCCGCAGCCCGGTATGGAACATCAGCGGCTCGTCGCCGAGGACGAGGAACTGGTTGAAGGTGAAGCCGGCCGGCGGAGCGATGTCAGGCACATAGGTCGAGAGCCGATAGATGCCGTCGGCGATCTCGCTGATCTTGGTGTCCATGAATGCCTCCACGTGATCGAGAATCCGCTTCGTCACGCCGGCCAGCGCCGGCGGGTAGGCACTGGCCATATTTCATGGCACAATCTTGTGTATTGAAATTTGCCGCAGACGTCAATAATGATTGCACAATTACGTGCAATGAAAATCCAATGACACGAAGCTACACGCTCAAGCGCCGCGCCGAGCAGCAGGCACAGACAAGGCAGCGCATCGCCGAGGCGGCGCTTGGCCTGCATAGCAGCATCGGCCCAGCGCTCACGACGGTCAGCATGATCGCGGCCCTGGCCGGCGTTCAGCGCCACACCTTCTATGCGCATTTCCCCGACGAGCGCAGCCTGTTCATGGCCTGCTCCGGCCTGGCGCTGGAGCGCGACCCCATGCCCGATGCCGCGCCCTGGCGCGAAATCGCCGATGCCAACGAGCGCCTGCGCACCGGCCTGCACGCGCTCTATGGCTGGTACGAGCGCAACGCCGCGCTCTCAGCCTGCGTGCTGCGCGACGCCGAGCACCATGCGCTGACCCGCGAAATCGTCGCGCTGCAGCAGGGGCCGAGCATGGCCGCCTATGGCGAGGTGCTCGGTGCCGGGCTGGACCAGAAGCGGCGAGCCATGCTGGGCCTGGCGCTGAGCTTCTTCACCTGGCGCTCACTGGTGCGCGAGGGTGGCTTGGAGACGGAAGGTGCCGTCGCGGCGATGGCTCAGGCAATCACCAACAAGAATTGAAGGCTCGCAGGCCAGCCTGCGGCTACAGCAGGCCCAACCCGGCAAGCTCGCGCCGCATCTCCTCCGGCATCTCGCCGAGATCGCCCGTATCCCGCCCGATATCGCGCGGGGCGTCCTTCGCCGTCAGATAGCGCCAGCCCTGGAACGGCCGGCTCGGCCGCGGCTCGACCGGCACGACGACCGGCTCCAGCACGAGATGGCAGCGGCCGATCCCGTCGGCATCGGTGAAGGGCCGCACCTCGGTCAGGCGCTGGCGGGCGGAGACCTGGCCCTTGATCACCCAGTAGAGCGAGCCGCCATCGACCAGCTCCTCGATACGCTTGGGCACCATGCGGGTCGTATGCGTCTGCTCCTCCGGCCGGCCCAGCCGGCGCTTGAGCAGCATGTTCTCCTCGATCCACTCTTCCAGATCGCGGATCGACTCGGCCCCGACGCAGAGTTTGAGGAGGTGCAGCGGCATGGCGGCAATCTAATGCCGCGTCGCGAACAGAACCAGATGGCGCGGCGATTCTCCACAGATGCGGGGCCCTACAGACATGCATGGCTGCCATCCCGCACGCGCCGCAGCATGTGAATGCTGCCGCGCAGATGCGGGAGCCCCTTTCTACACACGGTCTCATCTGTGCCCAGCGGCACGGCGTGCCGCCGCGCCCACGGGATGACGCGCGCGGCATCCCACGCTAGTCAGGATCAGCGACAGGAAGGAGCGAACATGCGCGGACTTGCAGGCAAGGCCATTCTCGTCACCGGCAGCTCGACCGGTATTGGATTTGCGATGGCCGAGCGGCTGGTCGCCGAGGGCTGCAAGGTCCAGATCCATGGCCGCGACCAGGCCGAGGTCGACGCCGCCGTCGCCAAGCTCGGCGCAGCCACCATCGGCACCATCGGCGACCTTGCCGAGCCTGCGACCGCGCATGCCATCGTCGATGCCACGGTGAAGGCCTTTGGCCGCATCGACGGGCTCGTCAACAATGCCGGCATCTACCCGCGCGGCTCGATCGGCACCACCACCGCCGCCTTCTTCGACCATGTGTTCGCGATCAACACCCGCGCCCCGCTGCTCTGCGCGGAGGCCGCAATCGCTGCCTTCCGCCTGCAGAAATCGGGCGGCTCCATCGTCACGGTCGGCTCGATCAACGCCTGGTGCGGCCAAGCCGACCTCACCGTCTACTCGATGTCGAAGGGCGCGCTGATGACGATGACGCGCAATCTCGCGGATGCGCTCGGGCCCGAGCGCATCCGCGCCAACCAGCTCAATGTCGGCTGGACCTTCACCGCCAACGAGGACGCGACGCAGCAGCGCGAGGGCCGCAAGCCGGGCTGGCAGAACGAATTGCCTGCGGTTTTCGCTCCGACCGGCCGGATCATGCAGCCTGAGGAGATCGCGGCCCATACCGCCTTCTGGCTCTCCGACGACAGCGCGCCGGTTAGCGGCCAGATCTACGAGGCCGAGCAATTCCCGGTCATCGGCCGCAGCCGCGCGCAGATATCTTGACATCGTCGAGATCGAGCGATCTTAACGTCGATAAGATGCATATTTAACGATGTTAAGATGACCAGTGTTTTCGAGCCGCATCTCTCCCGCTGGGGCCTCGTGCCCGCCGGCGAGCCGATCCTGACCCGAGGCAGCCAGCTCCTGCCTGTCTTGCGTGGCGCGGAACCGGCGATGCTCAAGCTGCCTGCGGGCGAGCACGAGCGCCTCGGTTACCTGCCGCTCGAATACTGGAACGGCGACGGCGCCGCCCGCCTGCTCGCCCGCTCCGAGAGCGGCGACGCCATGCTGATCGAGCGCGCGAGGGGAACGCGCTCGCTTTCGGCCATGGCCCGCGACGGCGCCGACGACGAGGCGACCGCGATCCTCTGCGATGCGATCGCCGCCCTGCAGACGCCGCGTGGCCCGGCGCCTCTCGGGCTGATCCCGCTCGAAACCTGGTTCCGGGAGCTCTTCCCGATGGCGGCGGAGCGCGGCGGCATCCTCGCGCGTTCTGCCGCTGCCGCCACGGAGATGCTCGCCTGCCAGCGCGAGATCGTGCCGCTGCACGCCGACCTGCATCACGACAACGTTCTCGATTTCGAGGAGCGCGGCTGGCTCGCGATCGACCCGCAATGTGTCATCGGCGACCGCGCCTTCGAGTACACGATCCTGTTCTGCGATCCCGACCTCGCCGACCCGGAGCCGCCGGTCGCGATCGTCCCCGGCACTTTCGAGCGCCGGCTGGAGATCGTGCTGGCGAAATCGGGGCTGGAGCGACGTCGGCTGCTGACGTGGATCCTGGCCTGGTGCGGGCTCTCGGCGGCCTGGTTCCTCGGCGACGACGACCCGCTGGCCAGCGTCAATTTCGCCGTCGCGGAGCGGGCAATAGCGGCGTTGGAGGCGGCCTAGCGACCGGCGTCATTCTCGGGCGGAGCGAAGCTCGGACCCGAGAATCTCATGCGGGGCGCCCTTCCTTCCTGAGATGCTCGGGTCAAGCCCGAGCATGACGGCTGGCTCACTCCCCCAGCACCACCACTTTCGCGCCTTCGGCCACCTGCGCACCCGGCACGCCGGCAACCTCGCTCACCGTGCCGTCGCGCGGTGCGGTCAGCACATGCTCCATCTTCATCGCCTCGACGATGGCGAGGCGCTGCCCCTTGGTGACCTGCTCGCCCGCTTGGACGAAGAGAGCGACGAGCTTGCCATGCATCGGCGCCTTCACCACGCCGCCCGAGCCTCCGGCCGCGTCGAGATCGACCGCGAAGGGATCATAGAGCGAGACCGCTGTCTGCCGGCCGCGATGCAGCGCGAGCCAGGTGCCGTGCTCCGCCTGCGCCAATGAAATCTCGTGCTCTCCCTCGGCGATCTCATGGCCGGGCAGGCTGACGCGCGCTCCCTCCGCGTGCCACTCGATCCGCGCCTCCACCCTTTCGCCATCGACCAGCAGCGGCAGGCCGAGCACCGGGCGCGGCAACAGCGAGAAGGCGTCTGCATCGAGCCAGGGCGAAAAACCCTCGGACGCATCGCGCTCGGCTGCCGCCACGAGCCCGGCATCCTGCCGCTCCTCTTCGAGCTGCAGCGCCGCCGCAGCCACAGCAGCAGCATCGAGCGGCTGCGGCACCGCACCGAGCGCCTCGATATTACGGTCGATGAAGCCGGTATCGAACGGCCCCTTCCGGAAACCCTCCGCCTCGGCGAGCTTCTTCAGGAAGGCGAGATTGCTGCGCGGCCCGGCGACGGTGGTCTCGCCCAGTGCCCCGGCCAGCCGGTCGAGCGCCTCGTCGCGCGTCGCTCCATGGGCGATGACCTTGGCGATCATCGGATCGTAGTAGGGCGTCACCGTATCCCCAGCCTCGACGCCGGTATCGATGCGGATGCCCTCGCCTTCCGGAAACTGCAGCGCCCAGAGCTTGCCGGTCGAGGGCAGAAAGCCTTTTTCGGGATCTTCGGCATAGAGCCGCGCCTCGACCGCATGTCCGGTCGCCGAGACATCTCCCTGGGTAAAGCCGAGCGGCTCGCCGGCGGCGACCTTGAGCTGGAGCTCGACCAGATCGAGCCCGGTGATCGCCTCCGTGACGGGGTGCTCGACCTGGAGCCGGGTGTTCATCTCCATGAAGTAGAAGCGGTCGGCCTTCAGCCCCTCGCGCCCGTCGGCGATGAACTCGACCGTGCCGGCCCCGACATAACCCACCGCCTTGGCGGCTTCCGTCGCGGCCTTGCCCATGGCGGCGCGCACCTCCGCCGTCATGCCCGGAGCCGGTGCCTCCTCGATCACCTTTTGGTGCCGGCGCTGCAAGGAACAGTCGCGCTCATAGAGATGCACGACATTGCCGTGGCTATCGCCAAAGACCTGGATCTCGACATGGCGCGGCGAGAGCACGTATTTCTCGACCAGCACGCGGTCATCGCCGAAGGCGCTCTTGCCCTCGCGCTGGGCGCTGGCGAGCGCGTCGGCGAATTCCTCGGGCTTCTCGACCCGCTTCATGCCCTTGCCGCCACCGCCGGCGACCGCCTTGATCAGCACGGGATAGCCGATGCGCTCGGCCTCTCCCGCCAGGAAGGCCGCATCCTGCTCGGCGCCGTGATAGCCAGGCACGACCGGGACATTCGCCTTCTCGACCAGCGCCTTGGCCGCATCCTTCAGGCCCATGGCGCGGATGGCGGAAGCCGGCGGGCCGACGAAGACGATGCCTGCAGCAGCGCAGGCATCGGCGAATTCGGCATTCTCGGAGAGGAAGCCATAGCCCGGATGGATGCAGGCGGCGCCGGCCTGTTTCGCGACGGCCAGGATCTTATCGGCGTCAAGATAGCTTTCACGCGCCGGAGCGGGGCCGATCAGATAGGCCTCATCGGCCATTTGCACGAAGAGCGCCTCGGCATCGGCCTCGGAATGGACGGCAATGGTGCGCAGGCCAAGCCGCTTGGCGGTGCGGATGACACGGCAGGCAATCTCGCCGCGATTGGCGATCAGGATGGAGGGCAGCTTTTCGACGATCGACATGGGGCGCATCCTCGGCTTGTTGTCGCCTTTATAGCGGGCCAGTGGCGCCTGTCGCTGTGTTGTTGCGCGCATCCGGCCGCGCGGCTTTCCAAATCGCCCAGGTCGCCTGGAAGCAGATGGCGGCGACGACGAGGTCGAACAGGTATTCCGGCCAGCGCACCGGCAAGACCCGCGCCACCAGTCCGACGATCGCAAAGCCGGTGGTCGAGACCAGATCGTTGCGGCTCGACAGCCAGGTCGCCTTGATCACCGGGTTTTCCTCGCGCCGGAAGCGCCAGAGCACGCCGATGATCAGGATGGCGATGACGATCGCGCTCGCCGCCGAGAATTCCAGCGCCCAGATCTCGATCGGCCGCGGCCGCTGGAACTTGTCCCAGAGATCGTAGAGCGTGTGAAATCCCGCGACCGTCATGACGCCGCCGATGGCGAAGGCCGCGAGCCGCTCGGCCCGCTCGTCGCGGCCGAACACCACCGCCGCGATGCCATAGAGCGCAACGTCGTAGACCCAGTCGACACCGTCCTTGAAGAGCTGGTTATTGCCGACGGCCAGCGCCCAGAGCACGACATTGCCGGCGAAGATCAGGATGCCGAGCGCGATGCCCCAGATCGTCAGCCGGTAGGCGCGGGCGACGGAAGCCGCGACGAAGCCGGCATGGCCAGGCTCGCCGGCACGGCCGCCCTCGCGGCGACCATCCACGTCCTCACCTGACTGAGACGAATCAAGCACCGACAAAAAAGGACGCTCCCCGGCAGGAAGCGTCCACTGTCACGCAAAGCGCGCAAGGCGCAAGCCACCCACAATCATTGCGAGGAGGTGCAGCCGACGAAGCAATCCAGGGGTCGTAGCGCGCTGCCCTGGATTGCTTCGCTGCGCTCGCAATGACGTCAGCCGCGTCAGACGGCCACGCCAGTAGATTTCACAGGCGGTCTCTAGCCGCGGCCGACGAACGGCATCTTGCTCGCCATCACCGTCAGGAACAGCACATTCGCCTCGATTGGCAGGCTCGCCATGTGCAGCACCGAGGTCGCGACATGGTTCACGTCCATGACCTGCTCGACCTCGATCTTGCCGTTCGCCTGCGGCACCCCTTGCGTCATCCGCTGCGCCATCTCGGTCAGCGCGTTGCCGATATCGACCTGGCCGACGGCGATGTCGTATTTGCGCCCGTCGAGCGAGGCGGTCTTGGTCAGGCCGGTGATGGCGTGCTTGGTCGCGGTATAGGCGACGGAGTTCGGCCGCGGCGCATGGGCCGAGATCGAGCCGTTATTGATGATGCGGCCACCGCGCGGGCTCTGGTCCTTCATCAGCTTGAAGGCTTCCTGCGTGCACAGGAACGGGCCGGTCAGGTTGGTGTCGACCACCGCCTGCCATTGCTCGAGCGAGAGGTCCTCCAGCATCACGCCCGGCGCATTGACGCCGGCATTGTTGAAGAGGACGTCGAGCCGGCCGAACTTGTCCTTGCAGGCGGCGAACAGCGCCTTGACCGAGTCGGGTTTGGTCACATCCGTCGGCACCGCCAGCGCCTGCTCGACCGGGGCGCCGGAGAGCTTGATCGTCTCGTCGAGCGCATCGGCCCGGCGGCCAGCGAGGACGGTCTTGTAGCCGTCCTTCAGGAAGGCGATCGCGACGGCTCGGCCGACGCCCGAGCCCGCTCCGGTGATGATGGCGACCTTGTTGTGCCCAGCCATGCGTGTCCTCGTGATTTCTTGAAAAGCCAATGTTGAAAGGGGCCGCGACCTTAGCAGCGTATACAGCATACGGAAGAGCAGTCAGCGCGCAGAAGGCACGCGCCAAGCGGAGCGCTTGTCACGATCCGCAGCCACAATAAGCTGAAGCAAACCAAGGGGAGAACGCCATGACCGCACTCGACCGCCGCCGCTTCATCGCCGGTGCCGCTGGCCTCGCCGCCCTGCCCGCATTCGCCCAGCAGCCCGGCCATGAGCACCATGGCGGCGCCTATGAGCGTCTCAACGAGCCGGGACGCATCCCGAAGCCTGCGCTCGCCACGACGCAGAACGTCTTCGATTCCCCCGCCCCCAAGGCCGTCAATCCCGGCCGCTGGAGCGAGAAGCCGGCCCTGCCGATGCCGCGCTCGGAAATGGCCTGGGCCACGGCCCATCAGGACCAGATGCATATCGTCGGCGGCTATGCCGAGCAGCGCGTCGACCGGCCCTATCACCATGTCTATGTCGCGGCCGAGAATCGCTGGCGCGATGGCGCGCCGCTGCCATTGGGCGCCAACCATGTCGGCGTCGCCTTCCTCGACGGCAAGCTCTACGCCATTGGCGGCTTCCTCGAGCAGAACCGCAAGCCGCATCCGCGCTGCTTCACCTGGGAACCGGCATCCGACAAATGGACGGAGATCGCGCCGCTGCCCCGCCCGGTCGGCTCCGCCGCGGTGGTCGGCCTCGGTGGCAAGCTGCATGTCATCGGCGGCGCCATCGGCGACACGTTCGACACCAAGCGCTCGATCGACTGGCACCTCACCTACGATCCCAAGGCCGATAAATGGGAGAGCCGCGCGCCGATGCCGACCGCCCGTGACCATACCGGCACTCTGGTCATCGGCTCGCTCATCCATGTCATCGGCGGCCGCGTCGACTCGTTCCATACGAACTCGAACCTGCACCATGCCTACGATCCGGCGACCGACAATTGGGCGATGAAGAACCCGCTGCCGACGGCACGCTCCGGCCATGGCGCGGTGCTCTATCGCGGCAAGGTCTTCATCATGGGCGGTGAAGGCACAAACCGGGTCTTCGGCCAGATGGAGGCCTATGACCCAGCGGGCGACAGCTGGGAGCAATACGCTCCGATGCTGACGCCGCGCCACGGCCTCGGCGCCGCTCTGGTGGGCGACGCGATCCATGTCGCCGGCGGCGGCCCGATCATGGGCGGCGGCGTGCAGAGCGCG
Organism: Allobosea sp. BK604; assembly: GCF_004341515.1. Lineage (GTDB taxonomy): Bacteria > Pseudomonadota > Alphaproteobacteria > Rhizobiales > Beijerinckiaceae > Allobosea. The sequence continues at coordinate 53,089 of NZ_SLZF01000011.1, read as the reverse complement.
GTGCACGAGGCCTTCACCCTGTCATGATCCGCCCCGCCCTCGTCCTCCTCCTGCTCGGCCTCTCGGCCGGTATCACCCAGGCCCAGAGCCCGTCGGCGACGATCAGCGGCGAGCTCTCCTATCCGAGCGACCATATCCCGCAGGACCTGCGCATCTGCGCCATCTCGCTGCTGACGCGCGAGGGGATCTGCACCTCACGAAAGACCAGGCGCGGCCGCGTCACGCGCTACGAACTCAAGGTGCCGCCGGGCAGCTATCATGTCCACGCCACCACGGCGGAATGGGACGGCCCACCGGCCTATTACTCGGAGTTCGTCACCTGCGGGCTCGACATCAAATGCCCCTCGCACAAGCCGATCGCCGTGACGGTGAAGGCCGGCGAGCGGCGCGATGGCGTGCATCCGGGGGATTGGTACGCCAACTGAGCGGACTGCCGGCGCAACGGTCCCGTGCCGGCTCGACCACCCAAAGACCGATCGTCGCAGCGACGCCTCGGATCCCCGATCTTCGGCGCGCGATCACGCACGCTTAACCTGTTTGTTGAACGTTGGGCGGGAGAGTGAAACCCCGCAAGGGAACCCCGTTACCTGCTTGGCGTCGATTCAGATGGACCTGCCGACCCTCTGGTATCTGACCATTGGAACGCTGCTGATTGGCGCGGCGATGACGCTATGGGAGCGTCAGGCCCATGGTCATCGCTCGCGTCAGCTCGGCATCTGGGCGGCGAGCTATCTCGTCTTCGCGATCGGCTGCGTTCTTGCGATGAACCGCCGCGAGTTTCCCGGCCCGGCCGGCTGGGCCCTGACAAACCTCGTGATGGTGGTCGGCTACACGATGGTCTGGCACGGCGCGGCCAGGCTGGACGGGCCCGTTCGCGCGCTCCGATACCGATACGCGCTCATCGTTGCGCTTGTCGTGCTGGGCTGGGCGATCGCCGGCGCGGCCTATACCGACATCCTGTGGAACCACGTCTCGGCCTTCCCGATCGCACTGATCAGCGGCCTGACGGCCTGGACCCTCTGGCACAGCGGCACGGTCCGCCATCTGCGCTCCCGGCCGGTCGCGGTCGCGGTCTTCGCCTGCCACAGCCTGTTCTACGTGTTGCGCATCGTCGTCTCGCCCATTCTCGTCGCAGCCTATGGCGAGCGGTTGCTGCCGATCTTCGCCAAGGCGACGATGTATGAAGCCGTGCTCTATTCAATGGCCATGCCGATGGCTTTCCTGGCGTTGATCCGCGAGGAATATCAGGCCCAGCTGCTCACGGCCTCCCGCACCGACTTCCTCACCGGCCTCGGCAATCGGCAGGGCTTCTTCGAGCAGGGCACGAAGATTCTCCTGCGGAGGGGCGCCGATCGGCCGGTCTCGCTGCTCGCCATCGACCTCGATCATTTCAAGGCGATCAATGACCGCTACGGCCATGGCGTCGGCGACGAGGTGCTGAAGCTCTTCGCCGGCGTGGCGCGGGACATGGCCGGACCGGACGGGATCGTCGCCCGGCTCGGCGGCGAGGAATTCGTCATCCTGCTGCCCGGCCTGGGCTGCAAGGCGGCACGACAGCTCGGCGAAGCCGTCTCGGCACGCTTCACCGCCGAGGCTGCGCGTCAGGATGGGCCGGGCATCGAGGTCACCCTCAGCGTCGGCGTCGCCGAGACGAAACCCGATCGCAACGACCTGCCCGCGCTACTCTCAGCAGCCGACCGCGCACTCTATCAGGCGAAGGCGCTGGGACGGAACCGGGTCGAGATCGCAGGCTCGGCCGGTGTTGTCGCGGCAGCGTGAGCCCTAAGCGCTAGCAGCGCTCCAGGCCTCAGCGCGACTCAGTTCAGCGGCACGCTGCCGCGAAGGCCGCGGGAATCGGGCATCAGCGCCGCCAGGCGGGCGTCGCGCCGCGGCGGTGCGATGAAGGCGGCTGCCGTCTTCGTGCGCAGGCCCAGATCGAACGGGCGGCTGGGCGGCAGCAGCGCTTTGTTGACGAGCTTCGAAGCCTGACTTGCCGGCGTGGCCGCCGCCGCAGCGGGAGCTGTCGGCGCGAAAGCCAGCGGCGCATTGGTGAAGGAGGTCGGCATCGTCGAGGAACGGGTGACGACGGGCGCAGGCTCGGAAACCGCAGCGAGCTGATAGCTCGGCTCCTCGATGCGCCGCCGCTCGGGCCGCTCGCCCTTCACATAAAAGGCGTTGCCGCCGGCCACCGTCATGTAGTGCATGTTGGTGTAGGAGAAGCGCATGCCGGCCATATGAAAATGCTTGGCCGCGCCGACCGCCTCGTTGCGCTTTCCGTTGAGGATATCTTCCGCGGCGGCCTCGACCTTCGGCAGGTCACGCGCAGCCATCGGACGTGTCAGTACGCCCGAGGCGAACTGGCGCGGTGCGCCGACGACACCGCAGATCGTCTCCGGATAGCGCGGCGATTCCACCCGGTTCAGCACGACCGTGCCGACGCCGAGCAGCCCCGCCTCGCTCGACCGGTTCGATTCGAAATACATCGCGCGGATGAGGCATTCCTTCTCGCGCGGATCGGCCTTCGCCAGGGCGATGGCGCGCTTGCGGGCCTCTCGCGGTTCCTTGACCGCCGGGTTCGACGTCGCGGCAGTCTCGACGGGCGACATGCTGCAGGCACCCAGAGCCGGTGCAGCCAATAAGATCAGAAGCGGAATCGCTTTACGTTTGTGACGTCTCTTCCCGATGGAATGGTCGGCATTCGCAGCGATCACGGCCCGCTTCATGCGGCAACCTCCTGATTACGGGATTTGGGCTGCCACAGGCGGCGGACCGGTCTCACCGGAAAGGAATCCCGAAACTCTTAACAGAAAGTTAACGTCGAGAGGAAGAGGCAGCCGAGAAGGCCGTCGACCCGGTGCCGAAGACGGGGACCGAGCCGGATCCTTCCCACCGATGCTGTAGCCGAACGCGCTGGCTTTTTGCGCGCGTGATCGGCGCCACGCCAGGCCGGAGGGAGGTCGTACGACGAAAGGCGCGCATGTCAACGATTTGTTAATATTACGTCATGATCGGCCATTAGCGACAATATCAGCAGCCAGCAACTGAAGCCGGCTCGCTATATCCAACCAAAAACCGTGCTCTCGTTGCACAATTGGTGCACGAATACTCTTTTATTGCGGAGACCATACTATGCCCAACATCACACTATACGCTCATCGCGGCAGCAATCCTTATCCCGACCACTCGCGCGAAGCCCATGTCTGGGCCGCCAACTGGGGCGCTGACGTTATCGAGCCGGATCTCTGGCTGACCAAGGATGGCGTGCTGGTCGTCAGCCACGACAACCACAACTATTCCAACCTGACCTATGCCGAGGCCAAGGCTCTCGAGCCGGCCCTGCAGACCTTCGGCGAAGTCATCGAGCTCGTGAAGCAGATGTCGATCGAGACCGGTCGTGAGCTCGGCATCATCCCCGAGACCAAGAACACCAATTATGCGACCAGCGAGGCCGTCGTCCGCGAGCTGATCGCGCATGACTTCACCGATCCGAACCGCGTCGTGATCCAGAGCTTCTCGTCAGCCAACCTGAAGATGCTGCACGAGACGATCATGCCGCAATTTGGCGTCGACCTGCCGCTCGCCTTCCTCGGCTACAGCATGAGCGCGGCGACCATCGCGGACACCGCGACCTATGCCGACATCATTGCGCCGAACCAGGCCGCCGTCACCGCGGCGGGCGTCGCCGCCGCGCACGCTGCCGGTCTGCAAGTCGTCACCTGGACGATCCAGGGCACGCAGGCCCAGATCCAGCGCCTCATCGACATGGGCGTCGATGGCGTCTTCGTCGACGAGACCAACACCGCCCGCACGGCTCTCGCGAACATCGATGGCGTCAAGGTCGCCTACGGCACCACCGGCGACGACGAGATCTCCGGCACGAACGGTGACGACCAGATCTACGCAATGGCCGGCGACGACACCATTGAGACCGGCGACGGCAACGACGTGGCCTTCGGCGACGCAGGCGACGACACCGTCGATACCGGGGCCGGCAACGACCAGCTCTTCGGCGGCTCGGGCGATGACGCTCTGATCGGCGGCGAAGGCGACGACCTGCTGGTTGGCGGCGTCGGTGACGACGAGCTCGACGGTGGCGATGGCATCGACACCGTCTCCTATCTGGCTGGCCTCAGCGATACGGCCGGGGTCACCGTCGATCTTTCGACCGGCGAAGCCTACGGCGATGATGCCGGCGCGGACACGCTCATCGACATCGAGAACGTCATCGGCGGCAAGGGCGACGACACGCTGATCGGCAACGACGCCGCCAACATCCTCCACGGCAGCGCCGGCAACGACACGATCGACGGCGGCGCCGGCGACGATGTGCTCTCCGGCGGCGCCGGCGACGACATCATCAAGGGCGGCGCGGGCTTCGACACGCTCGACCTCTCCGACGCCACCGGCGCGATCAGCCTCAATCTCGCAACTGGCCAGGTCTCGGGCGCCGGCATCGGCACCGACGGCTTCACCGGAATCGAGGCCTTCCGCTTCGGCGCCGGTGACGACGTGCTCATGGGCGGCAACGGTAACGAGATCTTCGACGGCGGCGCCGGCAACGACACGCTCAAGGGCGGCGCCGGCAATGACCAGCTCGCGGGCGCTGAGGGCAACGACACGCTCGATGGCGGTTCGGGCGACGACGTCGTCGCCGGTGGCGCTGGCGACGACAGCCTCGTGGGCGGTTCGGGCAACGACACCGTCGATGGCGGCGAAGGGACCGACTCCATCGACGCCGGCTCGGGCAACGACGTCATCACGGCGGGCGCGGGCAACGACGTCGTCGACGGCGGCTCGGGCGACGACCGCATCGCGGGCGGGGCCGGCAACGACCTGCTCACGGGCGGCTCGGGCCACGACGTCTTCGCCTTCGCGGCGGGCTTCGGCAAGGACACGATCAGCGACTTCAAGACGACGGGCTCGAGCTCGGACGTGCTGGAATTCGACGACGCCGTCTTCGCCGATTTCGGCGCCGCTATCGCCAAGGCCGCGCAGGTCGGCTCGGACACGGTGTTCACGATCGACGCCGACACTTCGCTGACGCTGAAGGGCGTCCAACTCGCCAGCCTCGCGCAGGACGATTTCCGCTTCGTCTGAGCCGAGCCGCGTAGCGCGCATCAAACAAAACGGGGCGCCCAATCGGCGCCCCGTCGCAGAGCATTTTCGAGCGAAGTGGATCCCGGTTCGCATGAAGAAAATGCGTCAAAACAAAGGGTTAGAGAATATTCGCGATTCGGAGAAACGCGGAAATGCTTTAGCCGGCCGTCTCGATCTGCACGAGGAAAGACGGAATCCTACATCCTGAATACGCCGAATCGGGTCTGCGGCACCTCGGCATTGAGCGTCGCCGAGAAGGCGAGCGCGAGCACGCGGCGGGTCTCCGAGGGCAGGATGATGCCGTCGTCCCAGAGCCGCGCCGTGGCGTGGTAGGGCGAGCCCTCCTCCTCGTATTTCGAGCGGATCGGCGCCTTGAAGGCCTCCTCCTCGTCCGCGCTCCAGCTCTTGCCCTCGGCCTCGATATTGTCGCGGCGCACGGTCGCGAGCACGCTCGCCGCCTGCTCGCCGCCCATCACCGAGATGCGCGAATTCGGCCAGGCGAAGAGGAAGCGCGGCGAATACGCCCGGCCGCACATGCCGTAATTGCCGGCGCCGAACGAGCCGCCGACCAGAACCGTTATCTTCGGCACCCGCGCCGAGGCGACCGCCGTGACGAGCTTAGCCCCGTCCTTGGCGATGCCGCGCGTCTCGACATCGCGGCCGACCATGAAGCCGGTGATGTTCTGCAGGAAGAGCAGCGGAATGCGGCGCTGGCAGCAGAGCTCGATGAAATGCGCACCCTTGAGCGCGCTCTCGGAGAACAGGATGCCGTTATTGGCGATGATGCCCACCGGAATGCCGTGGATCCGGGCGAAGCCCGTCACCAGCGTCGTGCCGTAGAGCCGCTTGAACTCGTCGAATTCCGAACCGTCGACCAGCCGGGCGATGACCTCGCGGATATCGTATTGCTTCTTGAGGTCGGTCGGGACGACCGCCTCGAGCTCGGCCGGGTCATAGGCGGGCTCGACCGGTTCGGCGATGTCGATATCCGGTGATTTGACGCTGTTCAGATTTGCGGCGATGCGGCGCGCGATGGCGAGCGCATGGGTGTCGTCGCCGGCATAGTGGTCGGCTACGCCCGAAAGCCGGGCATGGACATCGGCCCCGCCCAGATCCTCGGCCGAGACGACCTCGCCGGTCGCAGCCTTCACCAAAGGCGGGCCACCGAGGAAGATCGTGCCTTGGCGGCGGACGATGACCGTCTCGTCCGACATGGCCGGGACATAGGCGCCGCCGGCGGTGCAGGAGCCCATCACCACGGCGATCTGCGGAATGCCCTCGGCCGAAAGCGTCGCCTGGTTGTAGAAGATGCGGCCGAAATGCTCGCGGTCGGGGAAGACCTCGGTCTGATGCGGCAGGTTGGCGCCGCCCGAATCGACCAGATAGATGCAGGGCAGCCTGTTCTCGCGCGCGATCTCCTGGGCGCGCAGGTGCTTCTTCACCGTCATCGGGTAATAGGTGCCGCCCTTGATCGTGGCATCGTTGCAGACGACCATCACCTCGCGACCGGCGACGCGGCCGATGCCGGCGATCATCCCGGCGGCATGGACATCGCCCTCATACATGTCGAAGGCGGCGAGCGCGCCGATCTCGAGGAAGGCAGAGCCGGGATCGAGCAGGCGCAGGACGCGCTCGCGCGGCAGGAGCTTGCCGCGGGCCGTATGGCGATCGCGCGACCTGGCATTGCCGCCGAGAGCGGCGGTGGCGCGGCGTTCGCCCAGTTCGGCGCGCAGGCCGGCCCAGGCTTCGGCATTGGCGCGCGTCTCGGCGGAATTCAGATCGATCTTGCTCTCGATGACCGGCACGGCGCGCACTCCCAGCGGATATCTCTGTGCCGGGTTATGGCGCGACCAGCGCAAAAGGCCAACCGGCGCGGATGCACAGAACGGGATTCGCGAATCCTCAGATCGCGACGGTTGCCCCGAAGACCCGCTCGAACTCGGCCCGCAGCATCGAATCGACCTCCGGCATCGTCACCGGCAGGCCGAGATCGACCAGCGACGTCACGCCCTGGTCGCTGACGCCGCACGGCACGATGCCCTCGAAATGCGAGAGTTCCGGCTCGACATTGAGCGAGATGCCGTGGAACGAGACCCAGCGCCGCACCCGAATGCCGATCGCGGCGATCTTGTCCTCGGCCTCCGCCCCCTTCTCGGGCCGGCGCACCCAGACGCCGACGCGGTCCTCGCGCCGCTCCCCGCGGATGTTGAAACCGTCGAGCGTGCCGATCAGCCAGGCCTCGAGCGCGGCGACGAATCGCCGGAGGTCCGGGTCGCGCCGCTTCAGGTCGAGCATGACATAGGCCACGCGCTGGCCAGGGCCGTGATAGGTGAATTGCCCGCCGCGACCGCTGCGATAGACCGGCAGTCTTTCTGGCTGGGTCAGGTCCTCGTCGCGGGCCGAGGTGCCGGCGGTGTAGAGCGGCGGATGCTCGATCAGCCAGACGCGCTCGCGCGCCTTGCCGTCGGCGATCAGTGCCGCACGCGCCTCCATCTCCGCCACGGCCTCGTCATAGCCGACGAGCCCCTCGCCGATCACCCATTCGACCGGCTCCGCGCCGGGCTGCGGCAGGAACGAAACCGAAAGCGCCTCTCGTGTCTTCACGCCGCGTTAACCCTGTTTGTTCAACGATCGCTAACCGGCAGCGCCCGGCCCACCGACCGGCAGGCTCATGCGCCCAAGCCGGCAGGCTGGCAAGTTCCGTTGGTGGAATTCGCAAGTAGGGTGTGAGCGTGATGCCGAAAAGTGCGAAGCGGTTTTCGGACGACATCACGTTCCCAATTTTTTAGTGAGAGACGGATTCAGACTTCGGATCCCATCCGAAGTCATCCGGCTCTGGGAGAGAAAACTTGAAGGCTGATCTCGATCTCGTCGGAGTCGAACTGACCGTGGTGTTGGGTTCCGCCCAGATGCCGATCTACAAATTGCTGCGCATGGGCCGCGGCGCCATCATCGAGCTCAATGCCAGCGAGAATGACGAGGTCCAGATCCTCGCCAACAATCATCCGTTCGCGCGCGGCCATGTCGTCGTCAACGGCACGCGCATCGCCGTCGAGGTCACCGAGATGCTGAAGCGGCCGACCGTTTACAGCTCCGAGACGATCGCCGAAGCGGCATAAGTCACATTTCCTTCGTCAGCACTCTTGTGGCCGCGGATTCGATTTGCTAGACCCGCGCCGCTCCGGAGTGAGCCGCATCGCTGCGGCAAGATTTCTGAGCCGCTGCGGTCATGGCGGAATTGGTAGACGCACTACCTTGAGGTGGTAGCGGGGAGACCCGTGGAGGTTCGAGTCCTCTTGACCGCACCAGATTCAGGCTGAAGCCTCGTCAAACGGCGATCCTCACGGATCGCCGTTTTTCGTTTCGCGGCAGAGGCCACGCTTCCGGACAAGATATCGCCGCGAAAGCGTCATGCTGCGTTGCCACGGCGGGATGCGGCTGACAAAAGAGCCCTGCCCCCAACCTCGAATCGCGGAGCCCGACGGATGGTCGAAGCCGATAGCGCTCCCGATCGCCCCCTGACGCCGGTCCGCGTGATCCGAGACGAGGAAGGCGCCATCGATCTGCGCCTGGTCGAGGAGGTCTCGCAGGCCGTCCTGCTCTCCGATCTCACGACCTTGCGCGCCATCGTCGCGGATATGCACGAGGCCGATCTCGGCGCGCTGCTGGAAGCGCTCGACCCGGATGAGCGGCCGCGGCTGATCTCGCTGCTCGGCTCGGATTTCGACTTCACCGCGCTGACCGAGGTCGACGACGCCGTCCGCGAGGAGATTCTCGAAGAGCTTTCGCCCGAGACCGTCGCCGAGGGCGTGCGCGAGCTCGACACCGACGACGCCGTCTACATTCTCGAGGACCTCGACGAGGCCGACAAGCAGGAGGTGCTGGAGCATCTCTCGCCGGCCGAGCGTATTGCGCTGCAGCAGGGCCTCGACTATCCCGAAGGCACGGCCGGCCGCCGCATGCAGAGCGAGGTCATCGCCGTGCCGCCCTTCTGGACGGTCGGCCAGACTATCGACTACCTGCGCGAGACGGCCGACCTGCCCGAGCGCTTCTTCGAGATCTTCGTCGCCGACCCGGCGCATCATTTCGTCGGCACCGTCCGGCTCGACCATCTGCTGCGCACCAAGCGGCCGGTGCCGATCTCGCAATTGCTGGAGGAGGATCGCCGCGTCGTCCGGGCGACCGAGGATCTCGAGGACGTGGCGCGCCAGTTCCAGCGCTATAACCTCGTCGCCGCCCCGGTGATCGACGATGCTGGAAGGCTGGTCGGCGTGATGACCATCGACGATGTCGTCGACGTCATCGAGGAGGCGGCAGACGACGACGTCAAGCAGCTCGGCGGCGTCGACGCGGCCGAAGAATTGTCGGACCCGGTCGCCCAGATCGCCAGGAGCCGCTTCCGCTGGCTCTTCATCAACCTGCTGACGGCCTTCCTGGCCGCGGCTGTGATGGGCCTGTTCGAGGCGCAGCTCTCCCAGCTCGTCGCGCTCGCCATCCTCGCCCCGATCGTCGCCAGCCAGGGCGGCAACGCCGCGACGCAGACCATGACGGTCGCGGTGCGCGCGCTCGCGACGCAGGAACTCGGCGCCTGGAACGTCCGGCGTTTCTTCACGCGCGAGCTGATTGTGGCGGCGCTCAACGGCCTCGCCTTCGCGCTGATTACCGGGATTGTGGCAGCAATCTGGTTCTCTCATGTCGGATTAGGGCTTGTCATCGGCGTCGCGATGATCATCAATCTCCTCGCCGCCGGATTGGCGGGGGTTGCCATCCCGGTTCTGCTGGAGCGGTTCGGGGTGGATCCGGCGGTGTCCTCCGGGACATTCGTGACGACAGTGACTGATGTGGTCGGCTTCTTCGCCTTTCTCGGCATCGCCACGCTGTTGCTCGGCCTGAAATAAGCGTCCGGAAGCATCCTCCGGGCGATGCCGACCGCGCCCCGCGTGGCGAGACTGCGTCAAAACAGGAAACTGGAGTCCTGGTAACGTAAACCGGCCGTCAATTTTTCTCCGTAATTGTCCACGAGATGATCGCCCGCCGCATGTTCCGCCCCAAACTGATCCCTTTTCTGGCCGCGACCGCGTTTGCCGCTCTGGGCGGCTGCGTCGCGCTCGACAATTATCCGCAGAAGGGCGACGCGCGCCCGCATCCGGGCGTCGCGGCAGCGCATAACTATCCCATCCACGGCATCGACATCTCGCGCTGGCAGGGCGATATCGACTGGGCCTCGGTCAAGGCCGCAGGCACCCGCTTCGCCTTCATGAAGGCGACCGAGGGCGGCGACCATGTCGACCCAGCCTTCCAGAGGAACTGGGAAGCCGCCCGCCGCCACGGCGTGATGCGCGGCGCCTACCATTTCGTCTACTGGTGCCGGCCGGCCCATGAGCAGGCTGTCTGGTTCAAGCAGCACATCCCGAACGACCCGGACGCCCTGCCGCCGGTGCTCGATGTCGAATGGAACGGCCATTCGCGGACCTGCCCGCAGAAAATCGACCGGTCGCTTGCGCTCGAGAAGATCAAGCTGATGCTGACCGAGCTCGAGCAGCTCACCGGCAAGAAGCCGATCATCTATACCGACATCACCTTTCACAAGGACGTGCTGGAAGGCGAGTTCAACGAGTATCCCTACTGGATCCGCTCGACCGCCGCGAAGCCCGAAGCCCGCTACAGCAGCCGACGCTGGGCCTTCTGGCAGTTCACCACCACTGGCCGCGTCCCGGGCATCAAGGGCGATGTCGATCGCAACGCCTTCTACGGCTCCGAGCGCGACTTCGCCGCCTGGGTCAATGGCGAATACGACATCGGCACGCTGAGCTGGGACAAGCGCCGTTCGGTGCCGCCGCAGCCGAGCCCGGGCCCCGAGCGCACGCCGGCGCCGGACGAACCGATGGTCGCGACGATCCCCGGCGCGCTCACGCCGATGGCGTCTTCGCTGCATGTCAGCCAAGCCTACGCCGAAACCGGCGAGGCCGAGTAAAGGCGCTCCGTCCCGTCACGATCCTGAGCCGGCGCACCCACCGGGCCCGCCGGTTAACCAAGGCTGAAGCCGATCCCTCGCATCCGAGCGATTGCTAACCGCGCCTTAACCCTGCCCCCGCACCACTGATCCCGGACAGAAGGAGCCGGTGCAGGTGCGCACGACTTTAACAACGACAATTCTGCCCCGTATCCTCGCGATCCTTGGCCTCACCCTCGCCTGTGCGGGGTCGGCCTTGGCGCTCTACCCCAAGAAGGGCGATGCCGATCCGCATCACGGCGTGCGCGACGCCCGCCGCAAGGCGATCCAGGGCATCGACGTCTCGCGCTGGCAGGGCGAGATCGACTGGCAGAGTGTCAAGGACGCCGGCACGCGCTTCGCGTTCATCAAGGCGACAGAAGGCGGCGACCATCTCGATCCGAGCTTCCGCCGCAACTGGAGCGAGGCGAAGAAGGCCGGCGTCGCACGCGGCGCCTATCATTTCGTCTGGTGGTGCCGCCCGGCCAAGGACCAGGTGCGCTGGTTCAAGCGCCACATCCCGCGCGATCCGGACGCCCTGCCCCCGGTGCTCGACGTCGAATGGAACGGCCATTCGGAGAAGTGCGGCAAGAAGATCTCGCGCGAGAAGGCGCTCGCCAAGATCCGCGAGATGCTTCATGGGCTCCAGGCCCATACCGGCAAGAAGCCGATCATCTATACCGACATCACCTTCCACGAGGACGTGCTCGAGGGCGAGTTCAACGATTATCCTTATTGGCTGCGCTCGACCGCGGCGCCGCTGCGCCATCGCTATAACCGCGAGCAATGGGAGTTCTGGCAATTCACCACGACCGGCCGCGTGCCGGGCATCACCGGCGATGTCGACCGCAACGCCTTCTTCGGCTCCGAGCATGAATTCGCCGCCTGGCGCCAGGGCCGCTTCGATATCGGCGCGCGCAAATGGCATGGCGACGAGCCGAAGGTCGCCGTGACCCGCAAGCCGCCGGCGCGGCCAAGCCAGGCTCCCGCGGCCAAGGCAGCTGACAATGTTCCGATCCGGCTCCTGCCGCCGGGCCGCGTGCCCGGCCGGCACGGCGCGCGCGATCCACGGGTGACCGGCTCGATTGCAAGCAGCGAGGCAGATTAGTCTATACTTTGAAGTCGAATCAGGCGCGAATGCTCCAGGTAGTAAGACTAAAGTCGTAGATCTCTGCGTCAATCATCGCTTGACATTTTGAAACGACTTTCTCGCAACTGCGAAATCGTCATCAGATTGTCGGCAAACTGGCTCAGCTTCCCCGCACCTCCACGAGGGTTCGGGGACCGTTTCCATGACCAGTATGACGCTTGACAGCAGCCAGGGCCATGAGCCGGGCGCAGGAAAACCGCAGCTTGAATCGCCGAAAAGCCTGCTTGCGATGGTCGCCTTCGCGGCCGTCCTCACCATTGGCCTCGGCTACATGGTCTTCAGCCTCTACCAGGACATCAGCTCCGCCGGCATGCCGACGACGACCTGGCTGCCCTTCATCCTGCTCGGCATCGCGCTCCTGACCGCGCTCGGCTTCGAGTTCGTCAACGGCTTCCACGACACCGCCAACGCCGTCGCCACGGTGATCTACACCAACGCGATGCCGGCCAACTTCGCGGTCGTCTGGTCGGGCTTCTTCAACTTCCTCGGCGTCATGGTCTCCACCGGCGCCGTCGCCTTCGGCATCATCTCGCTGCTGCCGGTCGAGCTCATCCTGAATGTCGGCTCCGGCGCCGGCTTCGCCATGGTCTTCGCGCTGCTCATCGCCGCGATCCTGTGGAATCTCGGCACCTGGGCGCTCGGCCTGCCAGCCTCGTCCTCGCACACGCTGATCGGCTCGATCATCGGCGTCGGCCTCGCCAACCAGCTCTTCGGCGCGAATAACGGCACCTCCGGCGTCGATTGGTCGAAGGCGGTCGAGATCGGCTATTCGCTGCTGCTCTCGCCGCTCGTCGGCTTCATCGCCGCGGCCCTGCTCTTCCTGACCATCAAGGTCCTGATCAAGAACCCCGAGCTCTACTCCGAGCCGAAGGGCAACAAGCCGCCCCCGCTCTGGATTCGCGGCCTGCTCGTCGCCACCTGCACCGGCGTCTCCTTCGCGCATGGCTCGAATGACGGCCAGAAGGGCATGGGCCTGATCATGCTGATCCTGATCGGCTGCGCGCCCACCGCCTATGCGCTCAACCGCGCGATCTCGCCGGCGGACCTGAACAATTTCCGCCAGACCGCGATCGCGGCCAGCGCCGTGATCGACGCCAAGGCCGGCGGCCACCAGATCCTCGGCGATCCGCGCCCGATCGTCACGCGCTATGTCGCCGAGCGCCAGATCAATGAATCGACCTTCCCGGCGCTGGCAGCCCTGACCCGCGAGATCGTCAAGACGATCGAGACCTATGGCTCGCCCGCGAAGTTCCCGGCCGCTGCGGTCGGCAACGCCCGCAACGACATGTACCTCGCCTCCGAGGCGCTGCGCTTCATCTTCGTGGCCGACAAGAAGGAAGAGAAGATCTTCACGCCCGACGATCTCAAGGTGATGCAGTCCTTCAAGAGCTCACTCGACAACGCCACCAAGTTCATCCCGTTCTGGGTCAAGGTCGTCGTCGCCCTGGCGCTCGGTCTCGGCACCATGGTCGGCTGGAAGCGCATCGTCGTCACCGTCGGCGAGAAGATCGGCAAGACGCACCTGACCTATGCCCAAGGCGCCTCGGCTGAGCTGGTCGCCGCCGCGACCATCTTCGCGGCCGATAATTACGGCCTGCCGGTCTCGACGACACATATCCTGTCCTCGGGCGTCGCCGGCACCATGGCGGCCAACAAGTCCGGGCTCCAGATGTCGACGGTCCGCAACCTGCTGATGGCCTGGGTTCTCACCCTGCCCTGCGCCATCCTGATCTCCGGCACGCTCTTCGTGGTGTTGCGCGCCGTGTTCTGAACGGCTAATCCGCCCCGCGCCGCACCGGCGCGGGGCTTACCCCTTGCCGGTCGGTCCACAGTCCGACAAGGCCAGAACTCATGGACAGGCAGCCGTTCCGAATGAACGATCTGCAATCGCAGACAGGCATCGTCTGGGCCTATCATTTCGATGCCGATGGCGTCGCCACGCAAGTCCCGCGCGAGCAACTGCCAGGCCTTTCGCCCGAGATCGGCTTCACCTGGCTGCATCTCGACCTCGTCCACACCAGGGCCCAGGCCTGGATCAACGAGCAGAGCGAACTGCGCCCCGCGGCCCGGGAGCTTCTCCTCTCCCGCGAGACCCACCAGCGGCTCGACCATTCCTCGAGCCAGGCCTGGGGCATCGCCCACGACATCACCCGCGATATCGTCGACCGCACCGACAATGTCGGCGCACTGTTCTGGGCGGTGGGCGAACACTTCCTGCTGACCGGCCGGCGCGAGGCGCTGCAGTCGATCCGCAAGGCGGCCGATGCTGTCAATGCCGGGGAGCGGATCGGTTCGCCGGCCGAGCTCTTCGAGCACATCATCGAATATCTCATCGACGACGTCACCGACGCGGTCGTGCGCCTGGCGGATGAGACCGACAGCATCGAGGACCAGATCCTGCTCGACCGGCTGAGGGACGGCCCGTCGCGGGTCGGCACCGTCCGCCGCACGGCCGTGCAGCTGCGCCGCCAGCTCAGCGGGCTCCATCTGCTGTTCCGCCGCTTCGCCGAGACACCATCCGGACGCTCAGCGCCCGAAGACGTCCGAACGTGCGCCACCCGCCTGTTGCTGCGCGTCGACACGCTCTACCAGGACGTGCAGGCGATCCAGGATCGCGCGCGACTGCTCCAGGACGAGATCGCGGCGAGCTCCGCCAATCAAACCAACCGGCAGCTCTATGTGCTCTCGATCCTGACTGCGCTCTTCCTGCCCGCGACGTTCATCACCGGCCTGTTCGGCATCAACGTGAAAGGCCTCCCCTGGGTCGAAGAGGATGCCGGCGCCGCGATCGTCACCCTGACCTGTCTCGCCGCCTCGATGCTGACGCTGTACCTTCTGCGCAACCGCGGCATCATCGGCCGCTGATCCGCGGCTCAGGCCGCAGCCGCGGCGGCGGGGTTCACCTCGACGGTGACATGCGACAGGCCGGGCAACCCGGCGAGCAGCGCCTTGTAGGCGGCGGGCGGCTTCGGCTCGGCCGCGACCACCGAGACGATGGCGCAGCAATGGCCGGGGCCGACCTGCCAGAGATGCAGGTCCGCGACCTCGGCGCCATCGGCGGTGACACGTTCGCCGATCTTCGCCGCGAGATTCCGATCGGGGACTGTATCGAGCAGCACCGCGCCCGAGGCGCGCAGCAGCCCGAGCGACCAATGCGCGATCACCAGCGCGCCGACGATACCCATCACCGGATCGAGCCAGACCCAGCCGACGAGGCTGCCGCCGAGCAGCGCGGCGATCGCCAGCACCGAGGTGAAGGCATCGGCCAGCACATGCAGATAGGCGGCACGCAGATTGTGGTCGCGATTCAGCCCGGAAGAGGCATGGGCGTGGTCATGGCCGTGATGATGACCATGTCCATGGTGGTCACCATGGTGATGGTGGCCATTGTAATCGTGGCCATGATCATGGCCAGGCCCGTGCGCGTGCCCACCGCCGAGCAGCCAGGCGCTGACCAGATTGACGACGAGACCGAGCACCGCGACCGCGATCGCCTGGCCGAAGACGATCGGCACCGGCTGGAACAGCCTGAACACCGACTCGACGCCGATGAACAGCGCGACCAGCGCCAGCACCAGCGCGCTCGCAAAGGCCGCGAGATCGCCGAGCTTGCCGGTGCCGAAGGTGAAGCGCGGGTCGCGCGCGTGCTGCCTGGCGAAGCGATAAGCGAAGGCCGCGATCGCCAGCGCCGCCGCATGGGTCGACATGTGCCAGCCGTCGGCGACCAGCGCCATCGAGCCGAAGAGCGTGCCGGCCACGATCTCGCCGACCATCATCGCCGCGGTCAGCGCGATGACGAGCCAGGTCCGGCGCTCGTTCTCCTCATGGCCGGCGCCGAGGAAGACATGCTCGTGCCGGGGCGAGAGATGGGCCGTATCGGTCATGCTGGTCTCCGCTCCCTGAGATACCTGGTCCTAGAGATACTTGGTCAGGGCCTTCAGCCCCTCGATCGACTTGCGCGCCTCGGGCGTCTGCGGCCCCGAGGTCTCAAACAGGTGATGGTCGATATGGTCGAAGATCAGCAGCATCTTGACCTTCTCAAGGGCCTTCTCGACCGCCTGGAGCTGCTGCACCACATCGGGCACGTCCCGCCCCGCCCCGACCATCTTCACGACGGTGTCGAGATGCCCCTGCGCTCGGCGCAGGCGTTTCAGGATATCGGGATCGAGGTGGTGACTCATGACCATATCCTATCCTCCAGGGTAGGATATGGAAGCCGCCACATCGCCGCAGCTTTCCTCTCCCCTGCGGGAGCTTACCTTCTCCCCCTGCGGGAGAAGGTGGCTCGGCGAAGCCGAGACGGATGAGGGTCGCGCGACGCATCCTATATTCGCAGGCAGTGGACCCGACATCGGAAAGATCGGTGCGCCCCTCACCCGGGGCTGCGCGCCACCTTCTCCCGCAAGGGGAGAAGCAAGCTCCCGCAGGGGGAAAGCAAGAGCCGTGCGCCCTCTCCCATCCGGGGCCGACCTTCGGTGAGCCTGACAGCGCCGCAAACCGCGCTATAACGCTGGCAAGGCTGCGCCCACGCGCTCAAACGACATCCGGGAGGCCATCATGCTCGCCAATGCCCCGCGCCCGTTCAATTTCGACCTCGGCGAGACCGCCGACGCGATCCGCGACACGGTCCACTCCTTCTCGCAGGAGAAGATCGCCCCGCGCGCCGAGGAGATCGACCGCAGCAACCAGTTCCCGATCGACCTCTGGCCGCAAATGGGCGCGCTCGGTCTGCACGGCATCACCGTGAAGGAGGAGGATGGCGGCGCCGGCCTCGGCTATCTCGAGCATGTCGTCGCGATCGAGGAGGTCTCGCGCGCCTCGGCCTCGGTCGGGCTCAGCTATGGCGCCCATTCCAATCTCTGCGTCAACCAGATCGCCCGCAACGGCAATGCCGCGCAGAAGGCAAAATACCTGCCCAAGCTGATCTCGGGCGAGCATGTCGGCTCGCTCGCCATGTCCGAGCCGGGGGCCGGCTCCGATGTCGTCTCGATGAAGACGCGGGCCGAGAAGAAGGGCGACCGCTATGTCATCACCGGCAACAAGATGTGGATCACCAACGGCCCGGTCGCCGAGACGCTGGTCGTCTACGCCAAGACCGATCCGAGCGCCGGCTCGCGGGGCATCACCGCGTTCCTGATCGAGAAGGGCATGAAGGGCTTTTCGACGGCGCAGAAGCTCGACAAGCTCGGCATGCGCGGCTCGGATACCTGCGAGCTCGTCTTCGACGGCTGTGAGGTGCCGGAGGAGAACGTGCTCGGCGAGGTCGGCCGCGGCGTCAACGTGCTGATGTCGGGGCTGGACTATGAGCGCGTCGTGCTCTCCGCCGGGCCGCTCGGCATCATGCAGGCGGCGATGGATGTGGTGCTGCCCTATATCCACGAGCGCAAGCAGTTCGGCCAGTCGATCGGCGAGTTCCAGCTCGTCCAGGGCAAGGTCGCCGACATGTATGTCGCGATGAACTCGTGCAGGGCCTATGTCTATGCCGTCGCCAAAGCCTGCGACCGCGGCGAGACCACCCGCGAGGACGCCGCCGGCGCTATCCTGATCGCGGCCGAGAAGGCGACGCAGATGGCGCTCGACGCCATCCAGCTCCTGGGCGGCAACGGCTATATCAACGACTACCCGACCGGCCGCCTGCTGCGCGACGCCAAGCTCTACGAGATCGGCGCCGGCACCAGCGAGATCCGGCGCATGCTGATCGGGCGAGAACTGTTCAACAAGACGAAGTGACCCTTGCCCTTTCCGTCATGGGCGGGCTTGTCCCGACCATCCATGTCTTCCCTGGGTGCGGGGTAGTGTTCAAGACGTGGATGCTCGGCACGAAATCGAGCATGACGGTGGTGTTTCCGAGCATAGTGTAGCGCAGCCATGCCCCTCTACTTCGCCTACGGGCTCAACATGGACATAACCGGCATGGCGCAGCGCTGCCCGAACTCGCGCGCACTCGGCCTTGCCCGGCTGCCGCGACATCGCTTCATCGTCACGAGCGACGGCTATGCTTCGGTGATCCGCGATCCGCGCGAGACCGTCCACGGCGTGCTCTGGGATTGCTCGCTCGGCGACATCCGAACGCTGGACAAGTTCGAGGACATCGCCAGCGGGCTCTATGTCAAGATCAACCAGCCGGTCATCGTCCAAGGCGGCGCCAAGCGGGCGCTGGTCTATGTCGGCCGCAGCGGCTCGATCGGCAAGGCGCGGCCTGGCTATATGGAGACCGTCATCGCCAGCGCCAAAGATTGGGCGCTGCCGGAGACTTACGTCGCCGCGATGAATCGATTTCTGAGCAAGCCGAGCCTCGATCCGAAGCCGTTGAACCAGGATCTGACCGAAGCGCTGCCACCGGGACCGGTCCAGGGAGTCAGGCCTAGGGCGGCCGCGCCCGACATCACACCGGCACGCCCCCCTCGCCGGCCGGCCGACAAGCCCTGACACTCGGCATCCGACAGCATCTCGACATCATCATCTGCAGCAGCAGCCCACCTGAGCGCGTGAAGGCGCAATAAAAAGGGGCCGCTCGTCGCGGCCCCTTCTGTTTCCGGCTCGCGCCGCCTCAGGCTGCCAGCCCCTTCGCCATCTCGCTGGCCTGGCGCTCGAACAACGCGCGATAGGCGCCGTTCTCGCGGGTGAGCAGCGCCTCGTGGCTGCCCTCCTCGACCACCTTGCCGCGGTCGAAGACCAGGATCCGGTCCATCGCCCGCACGGTCGAGAGCCGGTGCGCGATGACGATCGTGGTGCGGCCCTGCATCAGCCGCTCGATCGCCTCCTGGATCAGCGCCTCCGATTCCGAATCGAGGCTCGAGGTCGCCTCGTCCAGGATCAGGATCGGCGCATCGGCCAGGAAGGCGCGGGCCAGGGCGACGCGCTGTCGCTCGCCACCCGAGAGCTTGACACCGCGCTCGCCGACGAGCGTGGCATAGCCCTTGGGCAGGCGCATGATGAACTCATGCGCATTGGCGAGCTTCGCCGCCTGGATGATCCGCGCCATCGAGGCACCCGGCTTTCCATAGGCGATGTTCTCCGCCAGCGAGCGGTGGAACAGTACGGGTTCCTGCTGCACTATCGCGATCTGCGAGCGCAGCGAGGCCTGCGTCGCTTCGGCGATATCGCGCCCATCGATGGCGATGCGCCCATCCGTCACGTCATAGAGCCGCTGCACCAGCTTGACGAAGGTCGTCTTGCCGGAACCCGAGCGCCCGACGAGCCCGACCTTCTCGCCCGCCGCGATCTTCAAGGAGAAGTCGCGGTAGAGCGGCTCGGCATGGCCGCCGTAATGGAAGGTCACGCGCTCGAAGGCGATCTCGCCGGCATCGACCACCATCGCGCTCGCCCCCTTGCGATCCGGCACGCCATAGGGCTGGGCATGCATCGCAACGAGCTCCTCCATGTCGTTCACCGAACGCTGCAGGTTGTGCACGTGCTGGCCGACATCGCGCAGATAGCCATGCACGACGGCGTAGCTGGTCAGCACGAAGGCGACATCGCCCGGCGTCGCCTGGCCATTGGCCCAGAGCCAGATGACGAGCCCGATCACCGAGGCGCGCAAGGCGAGCAGCACGAATTGCTGCGCCGTGCCCGAGGTCGTGCCCCTCACCCAGGTGCGGCGCGTCCTCAACGCCCATTTCGCCATCACGGTCGCGAGCCGCGCATCTTCCCGAAGCTCGCCGCCATAGGCCTTGACCACCGGGTTGCACGAGATCGCGTCGGCGAGCGCCCCGCCGACACGCGTGTCCCAGCTATTGGCCAGCCGCGCCGCCGGCGCGACGAACTTTAGCGACAGCGTCACGGTGACGCCGACATAGATCAGCGCGCCCATGAAGACGACGAGGCCCATCGCCGGCCAATGCCAGGCCAGCAGCGCCGTCGTGCCGATGAGCACGACCAGCGAAGGCAGGAGCGCGATCAGGATCGTGTCGGTCAGCAGGTCGAGCGCCCACATGCCGCGCGTGATCTTGCGCACTGTCGAGCCGGCAAAGTTATTTGCGTGCCAGTCGGTCGAGAAGCGCTGCAGGCGCGCGAAGGATTCCTGCGCCGTATCGCTCATCGTGCGCAGGGTCATGCCGGTGATGCCGATGAAGCCGAGATGGCGGAACAGCACGCCGACCGCGCCAAGAGCGAGCATCGCGCCGAGCGCCAGCAGCGCCGCATCGAGCGCGCCGGCACCCTGCCGCGTCACGGCATCGACGAGGTGGCCGGCATAGAGCGGCATGAACAGATCGGCCATGGTGGCGAGCATCATCGAGCCGCCGACGAAGGCAACGGACCCGGGCTGACGCGCCCAGTGCCCGAAAGTGAAGCCGAGAACGGCCCGGAACGGCTCCTGCCGCTCCGTTTGGTTGCGAATAGACATGTCGGTCATTCGGCCCCCGGACGGGACCGACTCCAGATCGATGGAGACGACGCAATGCGCCTGTCCCCGACTGAACGAATAGAGATGGAAATACTGGCTCAGGCCGCCATCAGGCGGGCCACGGGCTGTTCCGACCTAGTGGCGGACGGAAGGCCTGGGAGAGGTGACGATGATCATGAATACCATGCTGCCCTCCCTTTCTTGAGTTGGAGCCAAGGCGGACAAGATGCCGCATCAAAATTCAATGCGCAAGCCGCCCGTTTTCAAATGGGACGATGTGAGGCGTCGAGGACACAGCGGGCTTCGCTACCGCGCGCCGAACTCTACTGCAGGGGAATCCGCAGGCGCGCCCGCGTCCCGCGCTCGGCGCTCTCGTAGCTGAAATCGCCACTGAGATTGCGAACGGTCGCGGCGATGACCTTGCCGCCAAGCCCAGTGCCTTGAGCAACGCCGACGCCACGCCAGCCGATGCCGTCATCCTCGACGACAATATCGATGCCCCCGTCCGGCGCCTCGCTGAGCAGCACGCGGACCTCGCCGTCTCCCGCGGGATAGGCGTATTTCACCGCATTGGTGACGAGTTCGGTAACGACCATTCCGACCGAGACGGCCTTGTCGGTCGGCAGCTCGATCGAGCTCAACGCGGTCCGTATGCTCGGTGTGCGCCCGGTCGCCGTCATCGACGTGGAAAGCTCTCCGACCAAGCCTTCGAGATAGGAACCGACATCGACCGAGCGGACATCGTCCGACGTGTAGAGGCGGCGATGCAGGCTGCCGATCGCGGCGATGCGTCCCTGCGTCTCTGCCAGGGCATGCTTGGCAGCCGTATCGGAAACCGCAGCCGCCTGCATCCGGACCAGCGATCCGACGAGGGCCAGGCTGTTGGCGACCCGGTGGTTGACCTCGGCGAGCAGCGTCACAGCCCGGTCATGGGCCTGGCGCAGTTCGCGCTCGGCCCGTTCCTTGTCGCGGCGCAGCCGCGCCGTATCGAGCGCCTGCTCGATCGCCGAATTCAGCAGCACGTCGAAATCGTCGCCGACGGTCTTGAGGACATAGTCGACCGCGCCGGCCTTGAGCGCCTGCACTGCGACGGTGATCTCGGATGAGGCCGTGACATAGACGACGGGCGGTGGCGTCGGACGCTCCCGAAGTGAAGCCAGCACGTCGAGGCCCCAGGTGGTCCCCAGATCATGGTCGAGGATGACGACGTCGAAGGCCTGCTCGTCCACTCGCGCCAGGCCGACAGTCGCGTCGGTCGCGCTCTCGACCTGATAGCCTCGCCGCGCCAGCGTCTTCTCGACGAGGCGTCCGAGCGCGGCGTCATCGTCGATATACAGAATGTGGATCTGGCGATTGGGCATCCTTATGCCGTTTCCGGCACCTGCATCACCGAGAAAAACAGCCCGAGCTGCCGGATCGCATGGGCGAATCCGTCATAATCGACCGGCTTGGTGATGTAGACATTGGCGCCGAGATCATAGCAGCGCTGGATCTCACGGCTATCGTCGGTCGTGGTCAGCACGATAACTGGCGATCGCCGCGTATGCTGATTGGCTTTCAGCTTCTCGAGGATATCGACCCCGCCCATGTCCGGCAGGTTGAGGTCGAGCAGCACCAGCATGTGCCGGCCTGCGCTGGCCTGGCCCGAACCATCGGCTCCGAACAGGTAATTCAGCGCGGCCGTACCATTGGCGAACGGGACGATCTCGTTGTTGACGCCGGCGCGGCGGATGTTCTTCTCGATCAGCCGCGCATGGCCTTCGTCGTCCTCGATCATGATGATCAGGACGGGCCTACCGTTTTGGCTCATGCGGCGACACTCCGTTTCACGGTTCTCAAATCGGCCGGTAGCACGATTCTGAAAGTGCTACCTTGTCCAAAGACAGAGCGGACGGAGATATCGCCGCCCAGATTGCGGATCAATGTGCGCACATGGGCCAGGCCGATCCCCTCGCCCGCTTGGTCCTGCGCGCCCGAGCGCCTGAACAGCTCGAAGATGCGCTCGTGGTCGGTATCGGCAATGCCGCGCCCATTGTCGCGCACCTCGATCGCCACACGCCCCAGCGGCTCCTTGCGCGCCAGGATGCTGATCTCGACCGGCCGCTCCGTCGACCTGTACTTGATCGCGTTGTCGATCAGGTTGCCCAGCGCCTGTTCGAGGGACATCCGGTCGCTGACCATCATCGGCACCTTCGCCTCGATCGAAATCCCGCCGCCATCCTGGCTGGCCTGGTGGTGCACGGCGGCCGCCGCCGTCTCGAGCAGCTGGTTCAGGTCGATCGGCTCGGGCTTCAGCGTCCGCCTTCCCTCACGCGAGATCTTCAGGATGGCGTTGATCAGCCCGTCCATCTTCTTGGTCGAAGAACGAATGAAGCCGAGCGCCTCCGGCAGGTCCTCGAGCGCAGCCTGCTTCGCTTCGGCCTGCAGGCTCTCATCCGCACCCTCGTCAGCCTGGGCATGGGCCTGGATCGGCTTGATTGCCGCCTCGAGCTCGCTGGTGAACCCCATGATGTTGACCAGGGGCGCCCGCAGGTCGTGCGTGACGATATAGGCGAAGCGCTGGATCTCTTCGTTGGCGCGCATCAGGTCCTCAGTGCGCTCCTTGACCCGCTCCTCCAGGCCGAGATTGAGATGCTGCAGCTCGCTGCGCGTCACGCTGAGCTCGCGCGTATATTGCCAGATCGTCCAGACCGCGAGCGCCGCCATCGCGAGCAGCGCCAGGGCTCCGACGATCGCGACCCAGCGTAGCCGCGCGAACGCCGTCTCCTGCGCTGCGATGCTGTTGCGCAGGTTGGTCTCGGATATCTGCAGCACCTGCCTGAATGCCGCGCGGACCTCGTCCATCAGGCGCTTGCCGCGATCCGTGTCGACCTCGGCCAGGGCCCCGGCCCAGTTGCCGCTCTGGCCGAGCTCGATCGTTTGCTTCAGCTCGCCCAGCTTCTGGCGCAGCGTCTCGTTCAGGCCGGGCAAGAGCGCCGCGATCGCGGCATCGCCACTCGCTGCCTCGCGGAAGCGCGCCAGACTCTGCTCCAGTTCGCCCTGCGCGCGATTGTAGGGGTCGAGATAGCTGTTATCGCGCGTCAGCAGGAAGCCGCGCTGGCCGGTTTCGGCATCCTGGATCAGCGTGAGCAGGTCGGCCGAGGTGCTGCGGATATCGCGCGCCCGCACGACTTCGGCGAATTGCGAAGCGCTCTGATTGGTGAGCCAGATGATGGCGCCGACGATGCCGACGAGGACCAGGATGCCGGCCGCGAGAACGATCATCGTCGTTCGCACGAAGCCGGCTTGAGAAATCGGCATGCAAGCCCTTCTGTCGGAAACCTATGCCTTCATCGCCCAATCGCGCCGTGTGTACAAGTGTTCACATGCTGCGGGCCGCGCCGCATTGCAGGCACCTCACCAGAACAAGGCCAGCAACCGCACGGCGATCACCAGCACGAAAGCGGTGATGATCAGGCCGAGCACCTGATGGCGCTTCTGCCGATCGGGCAGCCGTTTCTGCAGCAGGCGCAGCAGCGGCTTGCGGAACAGGAAGGCGACAACCGCCAGGACGATCAGGATATGGGACAGCAAGGCAGTGGTCTCAGCCGACGCTCTTTTCGGGGCGAGGCGCGGGCGCCTCGACCGGCGCTCCCGCCTTAAACCAGGCGCCGAAGCCGCCCTCGATATGTGCGACCGGGCTCAAGCCCATCTCCTGCGCGGCTTTGGCAGCCAGCGCCGAGCGCCAGCCGCCGGCGCAAAAGAAGACGAATTGCTTGTCTTCCTGGAACACCGGCTTGGCATAGGGGCTTTCCGGGTCGATCCAGAATTCCAGCATGCCGCGCGGGCAATGAAAGGCGCCGGGCATGCGCCCTTCCCGCTCCAGCTCACGTGGATCGCGCAGGTCGACGAAGACGGTGTCGTCGCGGCCGGCCAGCGCCTTGGCCTCATCGACGGAGAGGGTCTTGATCTTGGCCTCGGCCTCGGCCAGCAGGGCCTTGTAGCCCTTGGTGATGGTTTGCGGCATCGGCCCCTACCTCTTGAGCATTTTCGAGCGAAGTGGATACCGGTTCGCGTGAAGAAAATGCGTTAAAACAAAGGGCTAGAGAGTTTCCGCGATTCGGAGAAGCGCGGAAATGCTCTTGCGGCGGCACCGTGGCGGCTCGCGCCTCGTCCGTCAATCACGGCTTGCGGAGCGGGCGGGCGCACCGCACTCTCCCCTATCAAAGGGGGAGAGGATGGCCGGATTCGCCACCATCGACATCATCGCGCTGATATTCTTCGTCGCGGCCTGGGTCGGCTATCACGTCGCTGTCGAGCTCGGCCCGCATGCCGAGCGCAGCCTGAACGCGCGCATGAATGTCCGGCGCGCCCGCTGGCTCGCGGAATCGGTGCAGCGCGAAGTCCGCATCATCGACACGCAGATCATGAACGGCCTGCAGAACGGCACCGCCTTCTTCGCCTCGACCTCGCTGATCGCGATCGGCGGCGCGCTCAGCCTGCTGCAGGCGACCGATCGCGTCGCCCAGATCTTCGCCGACCTGCCGATCGGGGTCGAGACCAGCCGCGCCGCCTGGGAACTCAAGGTGATCGGACTTTCGGTGATCTTCGCCTATGCCTTCTTCAAATTCGCCTGGAGCTACCGGCTGTTCAACTATTGCGCCATCCTGCTCGGCGCGATCCCCGATATGCGGTTCCAGGATCAGCCGGAGACGAAGGAGGCCGTGCGCGAGACCACCGCGATGAACATCGCGGCCGGACGGCATTTCAACCACGGCCAGCGCGCCTTCTTCTTCGCGGTCGCCTATCTCGGCTGGTTCCTCAGCCCCTGGCTCTTCCTGATCACGACGGCGGCGGTGCTGACCGTGATGTGGCGGCGGCAATTCGCCTCCGATTCCGCGCGCGTCTTCGGCAAGGCCGATCAGGCATGAGCGCCCAGGACGACGCCCTGGAGGCCGCGATCTTCGACCTTTTGGCCGCGCGCGGCCCGGGCCATACGATCAGCGCGATGGACGCCGCCCGCATTGTCGGCGGCGATCATCCCGACGGCTGGGGCCCGCTGATGCAGCCGATCCGGCGCATCGCGGTCCGGCTGATGAAGGAAGGCAAGCTGGTCATCACTCGCAAGGGCCGTCCGGTCGATCCCGACGATTTCCGTGGCGTCTACCGGCTGAGCCTGCCGCGCGACGATCAGGGCGCCGGGAAGAGCGAATCCGTATAGCCGGCGGCCCAATAGGCCAGGAGGCCGACCCATTCCTTCAAGCCGTTCTCGGCAATGTTGAATCCGCGCGAGGCCTCGCGATAAGGCCTGAAGAAATCGGCCGGCTCATTGGCCGAGAAATAATCGACCGGAAAGGCCTCGACGTTGAAACCGGCCTTCCGGAACACGCCGATGGAGCGCGGCATGTGCCAGGCCGAGGTCACCAGCAGCCAGCGCTCGCCGGGCTTCGGGTCGACGAGCCGACGCGTGAAGCTGGCATTCTCGCGCGTGTTGCGCGACTGATCCTCCAGGATCAGCCGCCCAGGCGGCAGGCCGAGCCCTTCGAAGAGCATGCGGGCGCCGTCGGCCTCGGTCTCGACCACTTCGGTGAGCAGGTTCGCGCCGCCGCCGGTGAAGACGAGCTTCGCCTCCGGATGCAGGCGCGCGAGCTCGACCGCCTTGGTCATCCGCGCTGCGGCAAAATTCATGGTGACGTCGCCGCGCGCCACGCCGATCGCGCCGCCGAGCACGATGATCCCGGCCACCGGCCCCTTGGCGGCGTCCTGCTGCGGAAAGCGGTTCTCCAGCGGCCGCACCAGGATGCGTGGCAACGGGCTGAAGGCGAGCGTGAGCACGCCGAGCATCGCCAGGAGGCCGAGCCAGCGCCCGAAACGGGCAAAGCGGGTGAAGGCGAGGATGGCGGCGAGCGCAGCAAGAAGCAGCAGCAGGTTCACCGGCGACAGCGCGAACCAGACGATCTTGGAAATGGGAAAGAACATCGCGGCCTCCGGCACCGCGCATGCCTTAGCTCATGAATACTGATACGCCGCTAACGTTACGCAGCGGATCAGCGAATGATCTCTGGCGGGTTGTTCGGCCGGCGCTGGGTGGTGGTGCTGCTGCGCTGGGTGATGAAGCGCTCGAGCTCGAGCGAGCGGTTCGCCACCTCGCGCAATTCGCAGCCGGCCTGCATGCCGGCGACCCGCGCCGCTGGCTGGGTACCGCCAAAGAAAGCGCATTTCTGCGCGACATAGCTTTCCCAGGCCAGCTGCAACGCCACGAACTGGCCGCGCGCGCCGGTCTGCTCGGCGCGCAGCACCGCAAGGCTCGCCAATTCCAGCCGCTCGCGCCAGACAGCCTCCTCGCGCCGGGCACAGGTGGTCTCGGCATCGCGCCGGTCGCCGCCGGCAGAGCGTACGCAGCTGACGGCGATCAGGCCGATACAGGAGCTGGTCGCCGTGCCGCTCTGGCGCAAGCAACTCGCCATCTGCGCACGGTCGGCCGCGAGCGTCGGGCTGGGCGCAGGCGTCTGCGCCAGCACCGGCGCAGACGTGACGCAAAGTAAGAGCAGGGCGAAAGCCGGTTTTGACATCATGGCGCGCATCATGGCAGCCATCGCGGCCGGATCAAGGTGGGCAGAGCCCGGCTCACGAGATCGGCACCGGCAGAGCCGGCTTCGCCGCGGGCCTCGCCGAGACCGCCGCATACCAGCGCTCGACATGCGGCCGCGGCTGGCGCTCCACCGGCATATGCAGCCAGCGATGCGCCCCGGGTGCGACCGCGATATCGGCCATGCCGAAGCGCTCATTGGCGAGGTAGCTGCGCTGGGCGAGATGCGCATCGAGGATCGCCATCAGCGCTTCGGTGCGAGCGATCGAATTCTCGATCAGGGCCGGGTCGCGCTGCTCGGCCGGCGTGCGCAGCAGCATGCGGAACCCCGGATTGAGCGCCGGCTGCAGCTCGGCGATCATCCAGTCCATCCAACGGTCCGACTCGGCCCGCAGCGCCGGATCCTCCTCCCAGATCCAGCCGGCGCCGTAGCGTGCCGCCAGATAGCGCACGATGCTGTTGGATTCCCAGATGCAGATCTCGCCATCCTCCAGCACGGGCACGAGCCCGTTCGGGTTCTTGGCGCGATAGGCCGGGCCGCTCGTGCCACCGAAGGCGCCGCCGACATCGATGCGCTCGAAGGTCTGGCCGACCTCCCCGGCCGCCCACACCGCCTTCTGCACATTGATGGAGCTGATGCGCCCCCAGATCGTCAGCATGTCGGGCTCCGCGCCGAAAGTCCGGCTAACGAGATTGTCCGGCCTGAGGCGGAAGAAAGCAAATGCTTCGGCCCTCGCGAGATCATGCCGGCCGAAGCGAAGCGAATGCGCCGCTCAAGCCGCTCGTCCGGGACGATCGGCCTGCGCCTCAGCCTCAGGCAAACTCCATGATGACCGCGTCCACCGCCAGCGAATCGCCTTCCTTCGCCAGGATCTTGGCGATGGTGACATCGCGCTCGGCGCGCAAGACGTTCTCCATCTTCATCGCCTCGACCATGCAGAGCGCCTCGCCAGCCTTGACCTCCTGGCCGACCTTGACCGAAACCGCCTTGACCAGTCCGGGCATCGGGCAAAGCAGGAACTTGCCGGTATCGGCCGCGACCTTTTCCGGCATCAGCGCCGCGAGCTCGGCCTCGCGCGGCGTAAAGACCCGCGCATCGGCATAGGCGCCGGCATGGCCGAGCGCGACGCCATTGAGGATGGCGCGGACCTGCGCCGCCACTTTCACCCCGTCGAGCGTGCCCTGCCAGACCGGTTCGCCTGGGCGCCAGCCGGTCGAAACCGCAATGCTGCGCTCGCCGATCCGGATCGTGAGCATGTCGCCCTGCTCCGTCACCTGCCCTTCGAAACTCGTCTTTCCAAGCGTGACGACGCGGGTGCGCTCGAACTCGACCGTGCGCCAGCCCTCCATTTGCGCCGAGACATGGCGCTTGCGCTGGTTGAGCTTGTGATCGCAGGCGATCGCGATCGCCGCCATGCGCAGCGCGATCTCGCCCTTGGGCTCAGGCAAGGCAAAGCCCTCCGGGAATTCCTCGGCGATGAACCCGGTCGAGAGATTGCCGGCGATCCAGCGCGGATGCTGCATCAGCGCCGAGACGAAGGGAATGTTGTGGCGGATGCCGTCGATCGCGAAGGCATCGAGCGCGCGCGCCTGCGCCTTGACCGCCGCCTCGCGCGTCGGCGCATGCGTCACCAGCTTGGCGATCATCGGGTCGTAATAGATAGAGATCTCGCCGCCCTCGAACACGCCGGTGTCGTTGCGCACGACCGCCTCGCCATCGGGCCCCTCGCTCGGCGGGCGATAGGTCACGAGCCGCCCGGTCGACGGCAGGAAGTTGCGGGTCGGGTCCTCGGCATAGACCCGGCTCTCCACCGCCCAGCCGTTGAGCTTCACGTCCTCCTGCCCGATCGCGAGCTTCTCGCCATAGGCGACGCGGATCATCTGCTCGACGAGGTCGACACCGGTGACCATCTCGGTCACGGGATGCTCGACCTGGAGCCGCGTGTTCATCTCGAGGAAGTAGAAGGACTTGTCCTGGCCGGCGACGAACTCGACCGTCCCGGCGGAATCGTAGTTCACCGCCTTGGCGAGCGCGACCGCCTGCTCGCCCATCTTGCGCCGCGTCGCCTCGTCGAGCAGAGGCGACGGCGCCTCCTCGACGACTTTCTGGTTGCGGCGCTGGATCGAGCATTCGCGCTCGCCGAGATAGATGACGTTGCCATGCTTGTCGCCGAGCACTTGGATCTCGACATGGCGCGGGTCGACGATGAATTTCTCGACGAAGACGCGGTCGTCGCCGAATGAAGAGGCCGCTTCCGATTTGGCGCGAGCAAAGCCTTCCGCGACCTCGCCGGCCGAATGGGCGATGCGCATGCCCTTGCCGCCGCCGCCGGCCGAGGCCTTGATCATCACGGGGTAGCCGATCTCGTCGGCGATCGTGACCGCATGCTCCGGGTTCTCGATGACGCCGAGATAGCCCGGCACCGTCGAGACCTTGGCTGCAGCCGCCGCCTTCTTCGATTCGATCTTGTCGCCCATGGCGGCGATCGCGCCGGGATTGGGGCCGATGAAAACGATGCCGTTATCCTTCAGCGCCTGGGCGAAGGCCTCGCGCTCGGACAGGAAGCCATAGCCGGGATGAACGGCCTGCGCGCCCGTCTGCTTGCAGGCGGCGACGATTTTCTCGATCTGGAGATAGGAATCGGCGGCGGGGGCAGCGCCGATATGCACGGCCTCGTCGGCCATCTCGACATGGAGCGCATCACGATCGGCATCGGAATAGACCGCGACCGTCTGAATGCCCATGCGGCGCGCCGTCTTGATGACGCGGCAGGCGATCTCGCCACGGTTCGCGATCAGGATCTTCGTGAACATGCGCGGCGTCCCCCGGCTGCCTTGGACTATGACAGTCGGATGTATTGGAGGCTGGCGGCTTCGTCCACTGATGCGAAGGTTCAGATCGCGCGAGCGGGCTGTGCGCCCCTGCCCGCGCCAGAGCATCGGACCGAAAAGTGGAATCCGGTCTTCGGAAGGTCCCGATGCACAAACAAAATGCCGGTTCAGCTGGCGAGCAGCATGCGCTCGCTGGCAAGGCTCTGCGCGCTGAGAGCGCCCTTGCGCATGGCGAAGGCGAGCAGCAGCTCGTCGCAGCGCTCGGCCTCGCGCACAACCTCGAAGGCGATGCGCCGGGCGGTCGCGGTCGGGCCGTCGCCGGCCGCCAGCGTCGTCACCAGCCAATGCGCCTTCTCGCGATCGATCAGGCCGGTCGGGCGGCTTTCCCAGACGGCAAAATCGACGGTGAGCGCGACGAGGTAATCGGCAAAGCTCGCAGTGCTGTTCGGCACCGCCCTGTCGAGCGCGATCAGAACATCGATGACGTCGCGGCTCATCACGCAATCAGCGAAGATTTCGCGCTGAAGCATCTTGACGTCTTCGTCGTCGATCGCGTGCCTGTCCATCACGCGATCGACGAATTCACGAAGTTCATGGCCAATCATTGTTCGACCCCTGTCCGGCGTTGTTTTGTGCCGGGTTGTCCCTGTTGCAGGAACACCATGGGGGATGGCTGGCCAGTAGGTGGTTAACGGCCAAATCTGAACGTGTGTTCAGGTTAAACGGTGCTGAGCGGACGTGGTTGCGGGGATGTTACTCGCCAAGGGCCTGACGCCACGACGGCGAGCCCGCTCGGCCGTCATTGCGAGCTGCGCGAAGCAATCCAGGGGCGGCAGCGCTCTACGTCCCCTGGATTGCTTCGTCGCTAGCGCATCGGCCCGAAAAGTGGATTGCGGTTGTTGGAAAAGCCGATGCGAAAACAAGAAGCTAGATCTTCGGACCGGATACGACCGAAGATCCAGGCTCCTCGCAATGACGAGCCTTATACCGGCTCTCGCGCCAGCAGCCGGTCGAGCACGCCGGGCAATTCCGAGCAATGGCT
The DNA here is from genome assembly GCF_004341515.1 of Allobosea sp. BK604. Lineage (GTDB taxonomy): Bacteria > Pseudomonadota > Alphaproteobacteria > Rhizobiales > Beijerinckiaceae > Allobosea. Next base: position 22,061 of record NZ_SLZF01000011.1, on the reverse strand, counting down.
CAGCACGGCCTTCGCCCCCAGCGCTTGCAGGGTGGCGACGGGCTGGAAGCCCCAAGATACCGCGATCGGCGCGACACCGGCCGCAACGGCCATCTCCATGTCGAAGGAACTGTCGCCGACCATCGCAGTCTGCTCCGGCCGGGCGCCGGTTTCCGACATCGCCCGCAGGATCATGCCGGGATGCGGCTTGGAGGGCGCGTCGTCGGCGCTCTGCAAGGTCACGAAGAGCTTCTGCCAGCCATGGCGCTCGACGATATAGTCGAGACCGCGCCGCGACTTTCCGGTGGCGACGCCGAGCCGCAGGCCCGGCCGCGCCGCCAGGGTCTCGAGCATATCCTCGACGCCCGGGAAGAACGGCTCGGCCAGCGCCGGATCGGTCTCGGCGCGCACACGCATCGCGTTGAAGACCTGCCGGTAGGTTTCCGTCAGATGGTCGTCGGGCTCATCGAGCCCGGCGAGCCGTGCCAAGGCGACATCGAGCGTCAATCCGACGATGCCAAGTCCGGCCTCGCGGCCGGGATGAACGCGGCCGCAGCGCTCGAAGGTTTCGTACTGCGCGCCGAGGATGATGGCGGCTGAATCGATCAGCGTGCCGTCGAGATCGAAGATGACGAGAGACATGGCTGCGCTTTAGCTCGAAAAACGCAGCCAGGCCATCACATCCAGCGCGCTTCGCTCATGACTGGACCGCGCGGGCGCAATCGGCCACGGCCTTGCGCAGATCCGCGCCATCGAGCCCCTTGGCACGGCTGTCCTTGCGGCACTCGGCGCGTGCCGCCAGATCCGGCCGCTTCGCCTTGAAGCAAGCAGTGAGCGCCTCGCGCCGGGCGGCGCCGGAGAGATTGCGCTCGTCGGCTTCAGTCTTGCAGGTGGCGCGAGCCGCGACCGCGGTCGGCTTGCCGTCGCGGGTCAGGCCGTCGCGCGCATAGAGCTGCACGCCGGGGAACTTGCCCTGGACGCAGTCGCGCATCGCCTGGCGCAGGTCGTCGCCGGAGAGCGCGACATTCTCGGCGAGGCAATCCTGCCTGGCCTTGGCGCGCTCGGCGCGCGGCACGGGCTCGTCGCTCGTGGCGGCCGCGACCGGTGACGTCGGCGCAGCGGGAGTCTGGGCAATAGCGGGAACGGCCAGCATGAGAGTCAGGCCAGCGAGAACAGAAGCGAAACGCATCATCGGAGCACCTGCGTAGGAGGATCGAGAACAAAATTAGAACACAATCAATTTTGTTCTGCAAGCGTTCTCTTACGCAAGGTCAGGTGAAATCGCTCCGTTCTATTCGTCCGGCGCGTCGACGATCGGATCGTAATGCGCGTCCTCGAAGCCGAGCAGGTTCCAGGATTGGCGCATATGTGGCGGCAGCGGCGCGCTGACATCGATCGTGCCCTTGCCGCGTGGATGCGGCAGCACGATGCGTCGCGCCAGGAGGTGCAGCTTGTTCTGGATGCCTCCCGGCAGCTCCCAGTTCTGAATGTTGAAATATTTGGGATCGCCGACGATCGGGTGGCCGATATGGGCCGCATGCGCGCGCAGCTGATGGGTGCGGCCCGTCACCGGCTTGAGCGAGAGCCAGGCGAGCTTCTGCGCCGCGGTCTCGACCACGGCATAGTAGGTCACGGCATGCATCGCGCCGTCCTCGCCATGCTTGGCGACCGCCATGCGCTGGTCGCCGTCATAGGCCTCCTCGCGGGCGAGATAGGTCGAGATCCGGCCCTGGCGCACGCGCGGCACGCCGGCGACCAGCGCCCAATAGACCTTGCGCGCCGAGCGCGAGCGAAACGTCTTGGCCAGCGTAGCCGCGGCAAAGCGCGACTTGGCGATGACGAGGCAGCCGGAGGTGTCCTTGTCGAGCCGATGCACCAGGCGCGGCTTCTGCCCATCTTTGCCGGTCAGCGCCTCCAGCATGCCGTCGATATGTCTCGTGGTGCCGGAGCCGCCCTGTACGGCCAGGCCCGCCGGCTTGTTGAGGACCATGACGTCATCGTCCTCATAGAGCGTGATCGACCGCAGGAAGCCGAGCGTATCGGCATCGGCCTTGGCCGAGCGCGGCCGCTCCGCCGCCTGCTCCAGCTTCAGCGGCGGGATGCGCACGGTCTGGCCCTCGCTGAGCCGGTCCTTGCTGTCGGCGCGTTTGCCATCGACGCGCAATTCGCCTTTCCGGACGATGCGCTGGATATGACTGAAGGAGAGCTGTGGGAACCGCGCCTCGAGGAAGCGGTCGATCCGCATCTCGTTCTCATCCGGCGTCACCACGAGCTGCTGCACACCGGTGGCGAGAACCTGCGCGGTCTCGGCCTTCACCTCGGCCCGTGTCGGCGCCGCCGAAGCGGCGGGCTTGCGGGGCGCCGGCTTGCGCGGCGCCGCAGCGCGGACCGCGCCCTCAGTCAGATCGGGCCTCGCTTTGGCGGAGGCCTGCGCCCGCCGGCGGGCATCATGGCTCGGCCGCTTCTTAGCGCCGCCGGACTTGGCGCCACCGGGCTTGGTGCCACCCGGTGCAGGCGGCCTGCCGCCGCGCGAAGGCCCGTCGCCCTTGCCACCCTGCCTCATGACAGCCCCCGCACGATCGCGAACCCGGCCACGAGCCCGGCGAGCGAAAGAATGACCGACCCGATCACATAGAAGGCCGCAAACCCGCTCTCGCCGCGTTCCCACAGGAGGACGGCATCGAGCGAGAAGGCCGAGAAGGTGGTGAAGCCGCCGAGGATGCCGGTGGTCAGGAAGAGCCGCAGCGATTGCGAGGCGCTCTCACCCGCCTTGAAGGCGAACCAGCCGGCAACGAGCCCCATCACGGCCGAGCCGAGGATGTTGATCGCCATCGTCCCGTACGGGAAGCCCATCCCGAGCCATTTCGGCGAAACGAGATTGATGCCATGGCGCATCACGCCGCCGATGCCGGCGCCGAGAAAGATGAGGAGGGTCGTGATCATAGGGTTGGAATAGAGCCGAGATGATAAGCGTACAAACGAAATCGTGCCTGTCTTGCCGCCTCCGCGCGCAAGAAAGGGAACCTCACTCCCCGCGCTCCTGCCTCAGCTTCTCCCAATACTCCAGCCGCTTCCTGATCTCGCGCTCGAAGCCGCGCTCCGGCGGATCGTAGAAGTGCTGGCGCCCCAGCGCCTCCGGCCAATAGTTCTGGCCGGAGAAGGCGTCGGGCGCATCGTGATCGTAGAAATAATCGGCGCCGTAACCTTCGGTCTTCATCAGCTTGGTCGGCGCATTGAGGATGGTCTTGGGCGGCATCAGGGAGCCGCCCTGCTTGGCGACGCTGACCGCCGCCTTGTAGGCGGTGTAGGCCGCGTTCGATTTCGGCGCGGTCGCGAGGTAGATCACCGTGTTGGCGAGCGCGAGCTCGCCTTCCGGCGAGCCGAGCTGCTCATAGGTCTCGGCTGCGGCCCGCGCATGCACCAGCGCCTGCGGATCGGCAAGGCCGATATCCTCCACCGCCATCCTGACCAGCCGCCGCGCCAGGAAGCGCGGATCCTCGCCGGCATCGAGCATGCGTGCGAAATAATAGAGCGCCGCGTCGGGATCGGAGCCGCGGATCGTCTTGTGCAGCGCCGAGATCAGGTTGTAGTGGCCGTCCTGCGCCTTGTCGTAGATCGGGGCACGACGCTGGATCACCTCGGAGAGCCCGGCCTCGTCGAAGATCTCATCCGGCTTGGCCGCACGCCAGATCTCCTCGGCCAGGGTCAGCACGGCACGGCCATCGCCATCGGCGAAGCGGGCGAGCGCCGCCCGTGCCTCTGTGGTCAGCGGCAGCGCGCGATTCTCCAGCAGCTCGGCCCGGCCGAGCAGGAACAGCAGCGCGCCTTCGTCGAGCGACTTGAAGGTCAGAACCCTCGCCCGCGAGAGCAGCGCGGCATTGAGCGCAAAAGACGGGTTCTCGGTGGTGGCGCCGACGAGCGTGATCGTGCCGTCCTCCATCACTGGAAGGAAGGCATCGAGCTGAGCCCGGTTGAAGCGGTGGATCTCGTCGACGAAGAGCAAGGTGCCCTTGCCACCGAGCCTCCTCCCCCGCGCCTGCTCGAAGACGCGCTTGAGATCGGCGACGCCAGAGAAGATCGCGCTGATCTGCTCGAAGCCAAGATCGACCATGCCGGCGAGCAGCCGCGCCACGGTGGTCTTGCCGGTGCCGGGTGGGCCCCAGAAGATCAGGCTGCCGAGCGAGCCGGAAGCGACGAGCCGGGTCAGTACGCCATCCTGCCCGGTCAGGTGTTCCTGGCCGGCGACCTCGGCGAGCGTCTTCGGCCGCACCCGGTCCGCGAGCGGGCGCGGACCCGATTTGTCGAGACCGGAAGCGGAGAAAAGGTCGCTCACCCCGGGAAGACCGAGGTGATGGTCTGGCCGCCGCGGGAAATCGTCACCTCCCAGGCGCGCTTGCGCTCCCGGAACGCCGCCTCGACATCGCGCGAGCTCTTCATGCGCTCGCCGTTGAGCGCCATGATGATGTCGCCCTTCTGGAAGCCGATCCGCGCCGCGGTGCTGCCTTCGCTGACCTCGCCGACGACGACGCCGTCGCTGCCGGCCTCGAGCGCAAGTTCTTCGGCGACCGCCGGCGAGAGATTGAGCAGCGTCGCGCCCGAGAGCGGCGAGCGCCCGGAGAGCTTCACCGCTTCGCGCGGGCGCGTCTCCGGAGCGGATTGCAGCTTGACCGGCACGGAAACGCGCTTGCCGCCGCGCAGCACGGTGAGCGTCGTCGTGCCGCCGAGCGGGCGCGTCGCGAAGCGATAGCCGAAGGCCTCGGGATCGTCGACCGTGACGCCGTCGACCGCAAGGATGACGTCCGAGCGTTTCAGGCCGCCCTCGGCGGCAGGCCCGCCCTCGACCAGGCTGACGACCACCGAGCCGGCCGGACGGTCGAGGCCGAGCCCGTCGGCGACATCGGCGGTGAGCGCCTGCAGGCGCGCGCCGAACCAGGGCCGGCGGACCATGTTGACGCCGGCCTTGGCGCTGTCGACCACGAGCCGGACCATGCCGGAGGGAATCGCGAAGCCGATACCCTGGTTGCCGCCCGAGCGCGAGAAGATCGCCGTGTTGATGCCGATCAGCCTGCCTTCCATATCGACCAGCGCGCCGCCGGAATTGCCCGGATTGATCGCGGCATCGGTCTGGATGAAGGATTGCGCGTCGGAGACGCCGACCTGCGTGCGCGCCAGCGCCGAGACGATGCCCTGCGTCACCGTCTGGCCGACGCCGAACGGGTTGCCGATCGCCAGCACGAGATCGCCGATCTGGACCTGATCGGCATCGGCCAGTTCCAGCGCCGCGGGCGCCTTGGCGCCCTTGAGCTTCAGCACGGCGAGATCGGTGCGCGGGTCGCGCAGCAGGATCTCGGCATCCATCTCGCGCTTGTCGGCGAACGCGACCTTCACCTCGCTCATGTTCTCGATCACGTGGTTATTGGTCACCACGAGGCCGCTCACATCGACGATCACGCCGGAGCCGAGCGAGCGCTGCACCCGCTCGCGCGGCACGCCGAAGCCGCCATCGCCGAAGAAGCGGCGAAAGAACGGATCGTCCATGAACGGGTTTGGCGCCTGTTTCTCGACGCGCGAGCCATAGACATTGACGACGGAGGCAGCGGCCCTGGTGGCGATCGGCGCGAAGGAAAGCGTGATCTGCTGGCGGCTCTCGGGCACCTGCCGGGACTGGCTCGAGGCCGGCATCGGCAGCAGGCCGGCGACCAGCAGCATTGCCATGGCGGCGGCCCCGTACCGCCCCCGCTTCCCGATCGTCCTGCGGCCCATTCCTGTCTCCGCGGTGAAACCAAACATCGATTCAGCTACTTTCATAATGGAAACGCTCGCAATAATCGCGAGCAACAGCCCGGCGTTCCATGCCGATTGCGCTGGTCCGGCACCCGGAAAGGACGGTCCATTGACGTTGACACGCCTTGTCTATGCCAGCCGGAGCGAATTCGTCGAGACCGATAGGCGCAGCGAGATCGAACGCATCATCGCGAGTGCCCGCAGGCTCAACACGCAGAACGACGTGACAGGCTTTTTCATGGTGACCCCGACGGGTTTCGCCCAGGTGCTGGAAGGCAGGCCGGCCAATGTCGCCGAGACCTATGGCCGGATCGTGGTCGATCCCCGCCATCGCGACATCCGCCTTCTGAGCCAGGAGCCGATCGCCGAGCGGCGCTTTCCGCGTTGGTCGATGGGGCTCGCCGAGCAGGACGAGACCACCATGTTCATCTTCGGCCTCTACCGCGTGACGCCCGAGACCGATCTCGCCGAGCAGCCGGCCGACGCGCTGGTCGATCTCGCCGGCGAGCTGGCCAGCCGGCCGGCCTGATCACTTGTCCTGCAGCAGGACCCGGTATTTCTCGATCTCGCCCGGCACCATCCCGGCGACATAGGCCGGGGTAAGCTCGGTCTCGGCTGGCAGGACCGAGGAAAGCTCCTTGAAGCGGCCGCGCAGGTTTTCGCTGGCGAGCGCGGTGCGCAGGGCCTGATTGAGCTTGGCGATGACCGGCTCTGGCGTCGCCTTCGGCGCGAACAGCGCGTTCCAGCCCTGCGCCTCGAAGGCGGGCAGCCCGGCCTCGCGTGAGGTCGGCACCTCCGGCAGATTATCGAGCCGCTGCGGCGTCGCCACCGCAAGCGCCTTGACCTTGCCACCTTGGATCGCGCCCGAAAGTGAGGTCGCCGCATCGCAGACGCCGTCGATCTGCCCGCCCATCGCATCGTTCAGCGCCGGCCCCGCGCCACGATAGCTCACCAACGCGATGTCGACGCCGGACGCCTTCAGAAAATTCCGGCAGATCAGATAATTCGATGAGCCGACGCCGGCATGGCCGAGGCTGATCTTGCCCGGGTTCTTCTTGGCGTAGTCGACGAACTCCATCAGGGTCTGCGCCGGGAAATCGAGCTTCAGCGCGATCATCGGTGAGGTCTTGGCGACGAGGCCGATCGGCGCGAAATCGGCCTGGGTGTACTTGAGATCGGGATAGATCGTATAGGAGGCGGCATTGGTGCCGCTATTTCCGATCACGATGGTGTAGCCGTCGGGCTCGGCCCGCGCAGCCCGCGACAATGCGGTCGCTCCGCCCGCCCCGCCCATATTCTCCATGACGATGCGCTGGCCGAGCACGCGGCCCATTTCGTCGCCGACGAGGCGCGCGATCACATCCGACGACCCGCCCGCGGCGAAGGGCACGATCATGGTGATCGGCTTCGAGGGATAGGAGTCTTGCGCCAGGGCGGCAGCCGAGCACGTCAGGGCGGCAGCCAATGCCAGCCCGCGAGCAAGCGAAATCCGAAGCGCCATCCTCGTCCCTCCCATCTGGCCGGCCTCTGCGGGCGGACTCGTCGAAAGGAAAGCTAGCAGCGAAAGCCGCACTGGCAAGGCAGCACAAGGGCGAACGAAAAAGGGCGGCCCGAAGGCCGCCCTCAATTCATCGCAGGACCGAGCGCAAGCTCAGGCCGCCTCGTCTTCCGCCGTGAAGACAGGGCCCGAATCCTGGCCCTTGGCATCGACGTCGCGATCGACGAACTCGATCACGGCGAGCGGGGCGTTGTCACCGAAGCGGAAGCCCGCCTTCATGATGCGCAGATAGCCGCCATTGCGCTCCTTGTAGCGCGGGCCGAGCACCGAGAAGAGCTTGCCGACCAGGGCAACGTCCTTGATCTGCGCAATCGCCTGGCGGCGGGCATGCAGGTCGCCGCGCTTGCCGAGGGTGACCAGCTTCTCGACGACCGGACGCAGATCCTTCGCCTTCGGCAGCGTGGTGGTGATCTGCTCGTGCTTGATCAGGGCCTGGGCCATGTTGGCGAACATCGCCTGGCGATGCTCAGCCGAGCGGTTGAAACGACGACCGCGAAAACCGTGACGCATAGTTTGGCTCCTTCGTTGCTTACGGCCGCCGTGCCACGGAACGGCCGTTCCTTATGCTCCGGCGCAGATGCGCCGTGCGAAAAGGCGCAGGCGAATGCCTGCGCCGTCTTGAACTCAGTAATGCTCCTCGAAGCGCTTCGCGAGCTCTTCGATGTTCTCCGGCGGCCAGCCCTGCACGTCCATGCCGAGGTGGAGGCCCATGGTGGCGAGCACTTCCTTGATCTCGTTGAGGGACTTGCGACCGAAGTTCGGGGTGCGCAGCATCTCGCCCTCCGACTTCTGGATGAGGTCGCCGATATAGACGATGTTGTCGTTCTTCAGGCAGTTCGCCGAGCGGACCGACAGCTCGAGCTCGTCGACCTTCTTGAGCAGGGCCGGGTTGAACGGCAGCTGCGGCGCGGTCGAAACGGCCTCTTCCTTGCGCGGCTCTTCGAAGGTGATGAAGACGGCCAGCTGGTCCTGCAGGATGCGGGCGGCGAGCGCCAGCGCGTCCTCAGGCGAAACCGAGCCATTGGTCTCGATCTGCATGGTCAGCATGTCGCGGTCGAGATTCTGACCCTCGCGGGTGTTCTCGACGCGGTAGGAGACCTTCTTGACCGGCGAATACAGGCTGTCCACCGGGATGAGGCCGATCGGCGCGTCTTCCGGACGGTTCTGCTCGGAGGGGACATAGCCCTTGCCGGTATTGACCGTGAATTCCATGCGGATCTCGGCGCCCTCGTCCAGCGTGCAGAGCACGAGGTCGGGGTTCAGGATCGAGACGTCGCCGATGGTGTTGATATCGCCAGCGGTGACCGAGCCCGGGCCCGACTTGCGCAGGGTCATGCGCTTGGGACCCTCGCCCTGCATCTTGATGGCGATCGCCTTGATGTTCAGGACGATGTCGGTGACGTCCTCACGGACGCCCGGGATCGAGGAGAACTCATGCAGCACGCCGTCGATCTGGACGGCGGTGACGGCGGCGCCCTGGAGCGAGGAGAGCAGCACGCGGCGCAGAGCGTTGCCGAGCGTCATGCCGAAGCCGCGCTCGAGCGGACGCGCGATCACGGTGGCCTGACGCTTCGGGTCGTCTCCGACCTTGACTTCGAGCTTGTTCGGCTTGGACAGATCCTGCCAGTTCTTGCTGATCACGAGCGCACTCCTGGTGCTTCATCTCTCGGCGGCGACGGGCCGCCCCGTACCGGCGCTCGCCGGTGCGAGCGCCGCAATTCCAGACCCGATCTCAGACGCGGCGGCGCTTGCGCGGCCGGCAGCCATTATGCGGGATCGGCGTCACGTCGCGGATCGAGGTGACGGTAAAGCCGGCGGCCTGCAGCGCGCGCAGCGCCGACTCACGGCCCGAACCCGGACCGGTGACCTCGACCTCGAGGGTGCGCATGCCATGCTCGGCAGCCTTGCGGGCGGCGTCCTCGGCCGCGACCTGAGCCGCATAGGGGGTCGACTTGCGCGAGCCCTTGAAACCCATCGTGCCGGCCGAGGACCACGAGATCGTGTTGCCCTGCGCGTCGGTGATGGTGATCATGGTGTTGTTGAACGACGCGTTCACGTGAGCGACGCCGGAGACGATGTTCTTGCGTTCGCGACGGCGGACGCGTTGGGCTTCCTTGGCCATGGTCTTTCTTTCATCCTTCAGGCGCGCCCGTCATTCCAGGCGCTGGGGAGAGAATTCTGCGCGTCATGGTCGGACTTGCCCCGACCATCTCTCGCAGGAGAAGGCGCCGGTGAGCGCCTTCGTCATGAGCTCCTCGGGTCAGGCCCGAGGGTGAGGATTGCCTATGGCAATCCTCACTTCTTCTTGCCGGCGATCGGCTTCGCCTTGCCCTTGCGGGTGCGGGCGTTGGTATGGGTGCGCTGGCCGCGGACCGGCAGCGAGCGGCGATGACGCAGGCCGCGATAGCAGCCGAGATCCATCAGACGCTTGATGTTCATCGAGACTTCGCGGCGCAGGTCGCCCTCGACCAGGTAATCGCGGTCGATCGTCTCACGAATCTGGAGCACCTCGGCATCGGTCAACTGGTTGACGCGACGCTCGTCGGCGATGCCGACCTTGGCGCAAATCTCCTTGGCCTTGGCCGCGCCAATGCCGTGAATGTACTGCAAGCCGATAACCACGCGCTTGCCGGTCGGGATGTTCACACCCGCGATACGAGCCATACTCTCTCTCCATGTCGCCCCGGCGCCCGATGGCAGCTGAAGCCTGTGAAACGAAGCCCTGCGTCCGGTGGAGGCCGGCCCATGCAGGCGTTGAAACCGATCCACGCGATAATGCGACGCCATCCCTTCTCGCGAAGGCATCGGCATCGCCACATGAAACCGGATGGGGCTCGTTAGTCGCTTTCGACAAACGAGTCAACCCTTCTTAACCAGTCTGGCGATGCGCCGGGATCAGGGGCCGCCGAGCGCCGTCTGGATCGCCGCCGTCACATCGTCGATCGGCTTCATTCCGTCGATCGCGGTGAGCTGGCCGCGCTTCGCGTAATAGGGCGCGACCACCGCGGTATCGCGGTTATAGGCCTCGAGCCGCGTCTTGAAGACCTCCGGATCGTCGTCCTTGCGCACCGGCTGACCGGCCGCCCTCGCCTCTTCGGCGCGGCGCACGATTCGGTCGACGAGCCTGGTCTGGTCGACCTTGAGCTCCAGCACCGCGTCGAGCTTCAGCCCCTTGGTCTGGAGCATGGCGTCCAGCGCCTCGGCCTGTGCCAGGGTGCGCGGAAAACCGTCGAGGATGAAGCCCTTCTTCGCGTCCGGCTCCTCGATGCGGTCGGCGACGATGCCGATGACGATCTCGTCCGAGACGAGCCCGCCCGCATCCATCACCGCCTTCGCCTTCTGTCCGATCGGCGTGCCCGCGGCCACCGCGGCCCTGAGCATGTCCCCCGTCGAGAGCTGCGGAATGCCGTGCTTCTCGACGATACGGGTTGCCTGAGTGCCTTTACCCGCCCCCGGCGGACCCAGGAAGATCAATCGCATCAGCGCCTCGCCCCTCGCAGCTTCGCTTTCTTGACCAGGCCCTCATATTGGTGGGCCAGCAAATGCCCGTGGACTTGCGCCACGGTATCCATCGTCGTCGTCACCACGATCAGCAGCGACGTGCCGCCGAGCAGGATGATCGGAATCTGAGCATAGGTGATCATGAATTCCGGGATAAGGCACACTATGGTCAAATAACCTGCGCCCAGAACGGTGATGCGCGTCAGCACCCGGTCGATATGCTCGGCGGTCCGCTCGCCCGGCCGGATGCCGGGCATGAAGCCGCCATGCTTCTTGAGATTATCCGCCGTCTCGACCGGATTGAACACGATCGCGGTGTAGAAGAAGCAGAAGAAGATGATCAGGGCCGCATAGAGCACCATGAAGAGCGGCCGGCCATGCGCCAGATAGGTCGCCACGGTCGAGAGGAAGCCGGTGCCGCCCGAGGCCTGCGAGAAGCTCGCGACCGTGGTCGGCAGCAGCAGCAGCGACGAGGCGAAGATCGGCGGGATGACGCCGGAGGTGTTGAGCTTCAGCGGCAGGAACGAGGTCTGGCCCTCATACATGCGGTTGCCGACCTGGCGCTTGGGATAGTTGATCAGCAGGCGGCGCTGCGCGCGCTCCATGAACACGCAGAAGGCGATGACGCAGACGGCCATGACCAGGATGAGCAGCAGCAGGCCGGTCGAGATCGCGCCCTGGCGGCCGAGCTCGAGGGTCTGGGCGAGCTGAGCCGGGAACTCGGCGATGATGCCCGCGAAGATGATCATCGAGGTGCCGTTGCCGATGCCGCGGCTGGTGATCTGCTCACCGAGCCAGAGCAGGAACATCGTGCCGCCGACCAGCGTGATCGTGGTCGAGACCAGGAAGAACATGCCCGGCTCGTGGACCAGGTTGCCGGAGCCCTGCAGGCCGACCGCGATCGCCCAGGCCTGGAAGATGGCCAGCACCAGCGTGAGATAACGGGTGTACTGGTTCAGGATCTTGCGACCCGCCTCGCCTTCCTTCTTCAGCGCCTCGAAGCTCGGAATCACGCTCGAGAGCAGCTGGACGATGATCGAGGCCGAGATATACGGCATGATGTTCAGGGCGAAGATCGCCAGGCGGCCGACGGCGCCGCCCGAGAACATGTTGAACAGGCCGAGCACGCCCGATTGCGACTGCTTGAACAGGTCGGCGACGGCGTCCGGATTCATTCCGGGCAACGGGATATAGGTGCCGAGCCGGTAGATGATCAGCGCGCCCAGCGTGAACCAGATGCGCTTCTTCAGCTCGTCCGCCTTGGCGAGAGCACCGAAATTCAGATTTGCCGCAAGCTGTTCAGCCGCCGATGCCATGCGTCCGGTCCTTGTACGTCCAACAGTCAAACGGCGGCCATGGGCTTCGGGCCCGGCCGCCGTTCGCAAGCGCTCATGTAAGCGTCGAGATCACGCCTGTGAAGCGGTCGCCGCCAGGATCTTGACCGAGCCGCCAGCCTTTTCGATGGCCTCGACGGCCGACTTCGACGCGCCGGCGACTTCGAAGGCGAGCTTCGCCTTCAACTCGCCATTGCCGAGGATCTTCACGCCGTCGCGGGCAGCCTTGGAGATCACGCCAGCGGCAACGAGCGATTCGACGGTGACCGCGCCCTTGGCGTCGAGCTTGCCGGCCTCGACGGCCTGCTGGATGCGGCCGAGATTGACCTCGTTCAGCTCGCGGCCGAACAGGTTGACGAAGCCGCGCTTCGGAAGGCGGCGATAGAGCGGCATCTGGCCGCCTTCGAAGCCCTTGACCGCCACGCCGGCGCGGGCCTTCTGACCCTTGACGCCACGGCCACCGGTCTTGCCCTTGCCGGAGCCAATGCCACGGCCGACGCGGATGCGCGACTTGTGCGCGCCTTCGTTGTCACGAATGTCTGTGAGTTTCATCGGACAATCCCCCTCACTTCGCGTCGACGACGCGCACGAGGTGCTTGACCTTCTCGATCATGCCACGCACGGCCGGCGTGTCCTGCAGGGTCGATTGGCGGCGGATCTTGTTCAGGCCGAGACCGACGAGGGTCTGGCGCTGGGAGGCGTCGCGGCGGATCGGGCTGCCGATCTGCTCGACGATGACGGTCTTTTCAGCTTTTGCCATCGGACCGCCCTCACGCTTCGGCCGCGGCATCGGTGCCGGCATCGCGACGACGCGTCTGCAGGGCCGAGACCTTCAGCGACCGGCGCGCAGCGACGCTGCGCGGGCTGTCCTCGTTCTTCAGCGCGTCGAACGTCGCGCGGACGAGGTTGTAGGGGTTCGAGGAGCCGAGCGACTTCGACACCACGTCCTGCATGCCGACCGCCTCGAAGACGGCGCGCATCGGGCCACCGGCGATGATGCCGGTACCGGCCGGGGCGGCGCGCAGCACGACGCGACCGGCGCCATGGCGGCCCTGGACGTCGTGATGGAGCGTGCGGCCTTCGCGCAGCGGGATGCGGACGAGACCGCGCTTGGCGGCTTCCGTCGCCTTGCGGATCGCCTCAGGCACTTCGCGGGCCTTGCCGTGGCCGAAGCCGACGCGGCCCTTCTGGTCGCCGACGACGACGAGGGCAGCAAAGCCGAAGCGTCGGCCGCCCTTCACCACCTTGGCGACGCGGTTGATGTGGACCAGCCGATCCACGAACTCCGAATCGCGCTCTTCGCGATCCTGGCGGTCACGAGGTTCTCTCGCCATGTCATTCCTCTTACTTGCGCGGACGCCGTCTTGGCGGCGCCGCTCGCTCGAGCATTCCGGCCAGCGTCATGCCAGCCGGAAATTCTTGAAGCTCAGAAATTCAGCCCGCCTTCGCGGGCCGCCTCGGCCAGCGCCTTGACGCGGCCATGATACATGTAGGCGCCGCGGTCGAAGACCACGTCCTTCACGCCGGCCTTGATGGCGCGCTCGGCAATGATCTTGCCGATGGCGCTCGCGGCCTCGACATTCGCGCCCGACTTGATGTCGGCGCGGATGTCCTTGTCCATGGTCGAGGCCGAAGCGAGGGTCAGGCCCTTCGCATCGTCGATGACCTGGGCATAGATCTGCTTGCCGGTGCGGTGCACCGACAGGCGGGCGCGGCCATTGGCCACCGCCTTGATCGCGCGACGGACCCGAGCCCGACGGCGCGCAGTGTTCTCTGTCTGCTTGCTCATCGTTCGCGTCCTTACTTCTTCTTGCCTTCCTTGCGGAAGATGAACTCGCCAGCGTACTTGACGCCCTTGCCCTTGTACGGCTCGGGGCCACGATACTCGCGGATCTCCGCAGCGGTCTGGCCGACCACCTGCTTGTCGATGCCCGAAACGACGATCTCCGTCGGCTTCGGCGTGACGATCGAGATCCCGGCCGGGATCTCGTAGTCGATGTCGTGGCTGTAGCCGAGCGAGAGCTTCAGCACCTTGCCGGCGACTGCGGCCTTGTAGCCGACGCCGTTGATCTCGAGCTTCTTCTCGAAGCCAGCCGTGGTGCCGACGACGAGGTTGTTGATGCGGGCGCGCGAAGTGCCCCAGAGCGACCGGGCGCGCTTCGACTGCGAACGCGGCTGGACGGCGATGGCGCCGTTCTCCAGCGCGACCGAAACGTCGTCTGGAACTTCGAAGGACAGTTCGCCCTTCGCGCCCTTGATCTTGACGAGCTGGCCGGTGACGTTGGCGGTGACGCCAGCAGGAACCGGAACAGGCTTCTTACCGATACGAGACATTGGATCTCTCCTGATGAGCAGCGGCTGTGAAGGTCAGAAGACCTTGCAGAGCACTTCGCCACCCACGTTCTGCTCGCGGGCAAGGTGATCGGGCATCACACCCTTCGGGGTCGAGACGATGGTCACGCCGAGGCCGTCGGCCACGCGCGGCATCGTATCCACCGAAGAGTAGACGCGGCGGCCGGGCTTCGAGACCCGAGAGATCGCACGGATGACCGGCTGTCCCTCATGGTACTTCAGCTCGATGTCGAACTCCGTCCGGCCATTGCCGAACTCGGTCGTCGAATAGCCGCGGATGTACCCTTCCGACTGCAGCACGTCGAGCACGCGGGCGCGCAGCTTCGAGCCGGGGGTGCTCACACGGGACTTGCGCCGCATCTGCGCATTGCGGATGCGGGTCAGCATATCGCCTAGCGGATCAATGATCGCCATGTTGCGTCCTCCTCACCAGCTCGACTTGACGAGGCCGGGAACCAGCCCCTTGTTGCCGAGCTCGCGCAGCGCAACGCGCGACATCTTCAGCTTGCGGTAGAACGCACGCGGGCGGCCGGTCACTTCGCAGCGGTTGCGAATACGGTTGGCAGCCGAGTTGCGCGGCAGTTCGGCCAGCTTGAGGCGAGCGAGGAAACGCTCGTCCATGGACTGGCTTTCGTCATTGGCAATCGCGAGAAGACGCGAGCGCTTGCCAGCAAACTTCTTCACGAGCTTGCGGCGGCGTTCGTTGTTCTCGACGGAGCTCTTCTTAGCCATCGATCTCTCCTGGTTTCCGCGTATGAGCGGTAAGGCTCACTGCCGGAACGGGAAGTTGAAGTGCTTGAGCAAGGCGCGCGCCTCGTCATCCGACTTCGCAGTCGTGCAGACGATCACGTCCATGCCCCACACGGAGTCGACCTTGTCGTAGTTGATCTCGGGGAACACGATGTGCTCCTTGATCCCGAGCGCGAAATTGCCGCGCCCGTCGAACGACTTCGGGTTGAGACCGCGGAAGTCGCGCACGCGCGGCAAGGCGATGGTGACGAGCCGGTCGACGAACTCGAACATCTTGGTCTTGCGCAGCGTGACCTTGCAGCCCACAGCCATGTTCTCGCGCAGCTTGAAGCCGGCGATGGCGAGGCGGGACTTGGTGATCACCGGCTTCTGGCCGGCGATGAGCGCCAGGTCACCGGCAGCGCTGTCGACCTTCTTGCGGTCGGCAGTGGCCTCGCCCACGCCCATGTTGATGACGATCTTCTCGATCGACGGGACTTCCATGGCATTCTTGTAGCCGAACTCGGCGATCATCGCCGGACGAACGACGTCCTCGTAATGCTTCTTCATGCGCGGCGTAAGAGCCGCCTGCTGAGCCTCAGCCATCGATCAGATCCCCCGAGCGCTTGGCGAAACGGACCTTGCGACCATCGTCGAGGACCTTGAAACCGACGCGAGTCGCCTTGCCGTCCTTGGGATCGGCGATGGCGATGTTCGACAGGTCGATCGTGGCTTCCTTGCTGATGATGCCGCCCTCGGACTGCGCCGACTGCTTGGTATGGCGCTTCACGAGATTGACACCACGCACCAAGGCGCGGCCATCCTTCGGCAGCACCTTGAGCACTTCGCCGCCCTTGCCCTTGTCACGGCCGGCCAGCACGACGACCTTGTCGCCCTTCTTGATCTTCGCAGCCATCACAGCACCTCTGGCGCAAGCGAGATGATCTTCATGTGGTTCTTGGCGCGCAGCTCGCGCGGAACCGGTCCGAAGATACGGGTGCCCACCGGCTCCTTCTGGTTGTTGATCAGCACGGCCGCATTGCGGTCGAAACGGATCACCGAACCATCGGCGCGCTTGACGTCCTTGGCGGTGCGAACGACGACCGCCTTCATGACGTCGCCCTTCTTCACGCGTCCACGGGGAATGGCTTCCTTGATCGAAACGACGATGATGTCACCGACACCAGCGTATTTGCGCTTCGACCCGCCGAGAACCTTGATGCACATCACGCGACGGGCGCCGGAATTGTCCGCGACCTCGAGATTCGTCTGCACCTGGATCATGGCCTTGATCCTTCCACTTCAATATCAGCGCGGTTTCCGGACGCGGCGTCAGCGCCGGCCCGGACTACGACTGACGGGGGTCGATCGCCCCCTGGCCTCAGTGATTTGACTTACGCCTTGGGGGCGTTGTCGAGCACAACCCAGCTTTTCAGCTTGGAGATGGGCTTGGACTCCTCGATCCAGACCGTGTCTCCGACCTTGACCACCTGCGCCTCGTCATGGGCGTGATAGTTTTTGGTACGGCGCACCGTCTTCTTGAGGAGCGGGTGCGTATAGCGCCGCTCGACCTTGACCACAACAGTTTTATTCTGCTTGTCGCTGACGACGACGCCCTGCAGCACGCGCTTCGGCATTGTTCTTGCTCCTCAGGCGCTCGCAGCAACGGTCTTGGACCGCTGCAGCGTCTTGATGCGGGCGATGTCCTTGCGCACTTCGGTGACGCGCGAGGTATTCTCGAGCTGGCCGGTGGCGCGCTGGAAACGCAGGTTGAACTGCTCCTTTTTGAGCTTGAGAAGCTCGTCCTGGAGCTGATCGACACTCATCACCTTGAGGTCGGACAGGCGTTGCGTAGCTTTCATGTCGCCCTCCTTACTCGGCGATGCGCTGGATGAAACGGGTCTTGATCGGCAGTTTGGCCGCACCGAGACGCAGCGCTTCGCGCGCGGTGTCCTCGGCCACGCCGTCGATCTCGAACATGATCCGGCCGGGCTTGACCTTGGCCGCCCAGAATTCCGGCGAGCCCTTGCCCTTACCCATGCGGACTTCGGTCGGCTTCTTCGAGACCGGCACGTCGGGGAACACGCGGATCCAGACGCGGCCGGCACGCTTCATCGCGCGGGTGATGGCGCGGCGGGCAGCCTCGATCTGACGGGCGGTGACGCGCTCGGGCATCATCGCCTTCAGGCCGAACTGGCCGAAATTGAGGTCCGTGCCGCCCTTGGCGACGCCGGAGATGCGCCCCTTGAACTGCTTGCGGAACTTGGTTCGCTTCGGTTGCAACATGGCTCTTCTCGATCAGCCTTACGCAGCCTGCTCACGACGATCGCGACGCTCACCCGAGCGGCCGCCCTCGTCCGAGAGACGCTTGTCCTGGGCCATCGGGTCGTGTTCGAGGATCTCGCCCTTGAAGATCCAGACCTTGATGCCGCACGTGCCGTAGGTGGTGAAGGCGGTGCCCACACCGTAATCCACGTCGGCGCGCAGCGTATGCAGCGGCACGCGGCCCTCGCGATACCACTCGAGGCGCGCGATCTCGGCGCCGCCGAGACGGCCCGAGCAGTTGATGCGGATGCCCTCGGCGCCCAGACGCATGGCCGACTGAACGGCCCGCTTCATGGCGCGACGGAAAGCAACGCGGCGCTCGAGCTGCTGCGCGATCGAATCGGCGACCAGCGTCGCGTCGATCTCGGGCTTGCGGACCTCGACGATGTTGATCGTCACATCGGCCTTGGTCAGCTTCGCGACTTCCTTGCGCAGCTTCTCGATATCGGCGCCCTTCTTGCCGATCACCACGCCCGGACGGGCCGAGTGGATGGTGACGCGGCACTTCTTGTGCGGACGCTCGATGATGATCTTCGAGACGGCGGCCTGCTTCAGCAGCTTCATCAGGGCGGCGCGGATCGCCATATCCTCATGCAGCAGCTTGCCGTACTCGCCCTTGGCGGCGAACCAGCGCGAATCCCAGGTCCGGTTGATGCCGAGACGAAGGCCGATCGGATTGATTTTCTGACCCATCGTTCTCTCCTCAGGCCTTGGCCGCGACTTCGCGCACCACAATCGTGATGTTCGCGAACGGCTTCAGGATGCGGGCGCCACGACCGCGAGCGCGGGCATGGAAGCGCTTCATGACAAGCGCCTTGCCGACGAAGGCCTGCGCGACGATCAGATCGTCGACGTCGAGATCATGGTTGTTCTCGGCGTTGGCGATCGCACTCTGCAGGCACTTGCGCACGTCGACCGAGATCCGCTTGCGCGAGAACTCGAGATCGGCGAGCGCCGTCGCGACCTTCTTGCCGCGGATCAGGGCCGCGACCAGGTTCAGCTTCTGCGGGCTGACGCGCAGGTTGCGGGCGACCGCAATGGCCTCGTTCTCAGGCAAGGCACGGGGGGCGGAGGGCTTACCCATGGCTTACTTCCTCTTCGCCTTCTTGTCGGCGGCATGGCCGTGGAAGGTGCGCGTCGGCGAGAACTCGCCGAACTTATGGCCCACCATGTCCTCGGACACGTTCACCGGCACATGCTTGTGCCCGTTGTAGACGCCGAACGTCAGACCGACGAACTGCGGGAGAATCGTGGAGCGACGGCTCCAGATCTTGATGACCTCGGCCCGCCCGGACGTGCGGGCGACCTCGGCCTTCTTCAGGAGGTATCCGTCGACGAACGGACCTTTCCAAAGCGAACGCGCCATAACGGACCTCAGTTCTTCTTCTTGCGGGCGTGACGGCTCGACACGATGAACGTATCGGTCCGCTTGTTCGAGCGGGTCTTCTTGCCTTTGGTGGGCAGACCCCACGGCGTGACCGGATGACGGCCACCCGAGGTGCGGCCTTCGCCGCCGCCATGCGGATGGTCGACCGGGTTCATCGAGACGCCGCGGTTATGCGGACGCTTGCCGAGCCAGCGCGAACGCCCCGCCTTGCCGGCGTTGGTGTTCATGTGGTCGGGGTTCGAGACCGCGCCCACCGTGGCATAGCACAGGCCGCTGATCAGGCGCTGCTCGCCCGAGTTCAAGCGGACGATGACGTAACCTTGGTCACGACCGACGACCTGGGCGTAGTTGCCCGCCGAACGAGCCAGCGCGCCGCCCTTGCCGATCTTGAGCTCGACATTGTGGACGATCGTGCCGATCGGCAGCGAGCCCATCGGGGCCGCGTTGCCGGGCTTCACGTCGACCGTGTCGCCCGAGATCACGGTGTCGCCGACAGCCAGGCGCTGCGGCGCCAGGATGTAGGACTGCTCGCCGTCGCTGTACTTGATCAGCGCGATGAAGGCGGTGCGGTTCGGATCATACTCGATCCGCTCCACCGTCGCCGGGATGCCGGCCTTGGCGCGACGCTTGAAATCGACGATGCGAAGCGTGCGCTTATGGCCACCGCCGCGGAAGCGGACGGTGATGCGGCCGAGATTGTTGCGGCCGCCCGAGGACGACTTGCCCTCGGTCAGGGTCTTGAGCGGCTTGCCCTTGTAGAGCTCGCTGCGGTCGACGATCACGAGCTGACGAAGGCTCGGCGTGATCGGCTTGAAGCTTTTCAAAGCCATGATGACGATCCTTCCTCAGAGGCCCGTGGTCACGTCGATCGAGTGGCCCTCTTCGAGGGTCACAACGGCCTTCTTGACGTCCGAGCGCTGGCCGAGCCGGCCCCGGAAGACCTTGACCTTGCCTTCGGTGACCAGCGTGTTGACGCTCTTCACCTTGACATCGAACAGTTTCTCGACAGCCGCCTTGATCTGCGGCTTGGTCGCGGTCTTCGCGACCTTGAAGACGACCTTGTTGTGCTCGGAGAGCATGGTCGCCTTTTCCGTGATCACCGGACCACGGATGACGTCGTAATGGCGCGGATCCAGGTTCTGGCTCATTTGAAGCGCGCCTCCAGCGCATCGACGGCCTGACGCGTCAGCACGAGCTTGTCGCGGCGCAGGATGTCGTAGACGTTGATGCCCTGGACCGGCAGCACGTCGACATTCGGGATCGAACGCGCGGCCAGGCCGAAATTCACATCGATCTCGCTGCCGCCGATCACCAGGGCGCTGGAGAGGTCCAGCTTGCTGAAATGGCCGAGCAGCACCTTGGTCTTCGGCTCCGCCAGCTTGGCGTCGTCGATGATGATGATCTCCGCGCCCTTGGCCTTGGCCGAGAGAGCGTGGCGAAGCGCGAGCGCCTTCACCTTCTTCGGCAGGTCATGCGCATGGTCGCGCACGATCGGCCCGAAGGCCTTGCCGCCGCCGCGGAACTGCGGAGCCGAAGCCGCACCGTGGCGAGCGCCGCCGGTGCCCTTCTGCTTGTAGACCTTCTTGCGGGTGCGATCGATTTCCGAGCGGCCCTTCGACTTATGCGTGCCGGCGCGGCGCTTGGCGAGCTGGTAGCGCACCATGCGGGCGAGCAGGTCGGCGCGCGGCTCGAGGCCGAAGATCGCATCCGAAAGCTCGACCGAACCGGCCGAGCCGCCTTCGAGAGTGGTGATATCGAGTTTCATCACGCGTTCTCCTCAACCGTCTCGGCCGCAGGAGCCTGGGCGTCGCCACCGGCGACCTTGAACTTGCCGGGAAGCGGCGCGTCCTTGGGGAGCGCGCGCTTGATAGCGTCACGGACATGGATCCAGCCGCCGGCAACGCCGGGGACGGCGCCCTCGACCAGGATCAGGCCGCGCTCGGCATCGGTCTGCACGACGCGCAGGTTCTGCGTGGTGACGCGCTCGACGCCGAGATGGCCCGGCATCTTCTTGTTCTTGAAGGTCTTGCCCGGGTCCTGACGGCCGCCGGTCGAACCGATCGAACGATGCGAGACCGAAACACCGTGCGTGGCGCGCAGGCCGCCGAAGTTCCAGCGCTTCATGCCGCCGGCGAAACCCTTACCGGTGGTCGTGCCGCTGACATCGACGAACTGGCCGACGACGAAATGGTCCGCGGTGAGCTCGGCGCCGACCGGGATCAGCGCGTCGTCACTGACGCGGAACTCGACCAGCTTGCGCTTGGGCTCGACCTTGGCCACGGCGAAATGGCCACGCTCAGCCTTCGAGACGTTCTTGACCTTGGCCAAGCCCGTTCCGAGCTGCACGGCGACATAGCCGTTCTTCTCGATCGTGCGATGCGCGACAACCTGGCAGCTGTCGAGCTTCAGCACGGTGACCGGGATATGCTCGCCGGCATCGGTGAAGATGCGGGTCATCCCGACTTTCTGTGCAATCACACCGGAACGCATCGGTGCATACCTTCCCTTGGGGTCATGTCCATCCGGAAAACCCGGAAACAGAGGACCCGGCTAAAACAGGATCAAACCATGGTCAGGCGAAGTGGAAACCGGTTCGCCGTCGAGACCATGGTCAACTCAAAGCTTGATTTCGACGTCGACGCCGGCGGCGAGATCGAGCTTCATGAGGGCGTCGACCGTCTGCGGGGTCGGGTCGACGATATCGAGGACCCGCTTGTGGGTCCGCATCTCAAACTGCTCGCGCGACTTCTTGTCGATGTGGGGCGAGCGGTTGACCGTGAACTTTTCGATAAGCGTCGGCAGCGGGATCGGTCCGCGCACCTGGGCGCCAGTCCGCTTCGCGGTCGACACGATCTCGCGCGTCGAAGCGTCGAGAATGCGGTGGTCGAACGCTTTGAGGCGGATCCGGATATTTTGACCGTTCATGGTCTTGTTCTCTCCGTGACGTGAAAAGGCGAAAGCCCCGAGGGACTTCCGCCCTCACGAAAACGCGTTACGCGATGATGCTGGCGACGACGCCGGCGCCGACGGTCCTGCCGCCTTCGCGGATGGCGAAGCGCAGCTTCTCTTCCATCGCGATCGGCACGATCAGGTGCACTTCCATGGCGATGTT
>NZ_SLZF01000010.1 GCF_004341515.1 Allobosea sp. BK604 | reverse complement strand
AGCTTCTCGTCGCCCTCAGCTCAATGGCCCGCCAGAACAGGCCATGGCAAGACAAACCGCCCTCCAAGACTTGACGTCAGACACAGTCGCCAGGGCGGCAGCACTCCACGTCCCCCAGGATTGCTTCGTCGCTACGCTCCTCGCAATGACGACGAGGTTCAGGCCGCCTTCTTCCGCTCCGCGATCCGCGCCAGGTCGGTCAGCAGTCGCCGCGTGCCCTTGAGGCGCTGTTCAGCGGTCTCGAAATCGTCGATGAAGACGACGCGCATGTCCGGACGGACTTTCGCCAGCGTGCCCTGCTTGGCGACATAGGAAACCAGCCCTTCGGGATTGGCGAATTCATTGTCGCGGAAGGCGACGATGATGCCCTTCGGCCCGGCCTCGACCTTCTCGACATTGGCGCGTTTGCAAAGCGCCTTGATTGCGACGATCTCCAGAAGCTGCTGGACCTCTTCCGGCAGCGGCCCGAACCGGTCGACCAGCTCGGCGCCAAAGGACTGGATCTCGCCGTCCTCGTCCATGGTCGAGAGCCGCTTGTAGAGCGTGAGGCGGAGCGTCAGATCGGTAACGTAATGCTCCGGGATCATCACCGGCGCGCCGATCTGGATCGACGGCGACCAATGCGCGTCGCTCTCGATCTCGACACCGGCCTTGAGCGCAGCCACCGCCTCTTCCAGCATCTGCTGGTAGAGCTCGTAACCGACCTCCTTGATATGGCCGGATTGCTCATCGCCGAGCAGGTTGCCGGCGCCGCGGATGTCGAGATCGTGGCTCGCCAGCTGGAAGCCGGCGCCGAGCGTATCGAGCGATTGCAGCACCTTGAGACGGCGCTCGGCCTGCTCGGTCAGCTTGCGCTTGGCCGGCATGGTGAAGAGCGCATAGGCGCGGATCTTCGAGCGGCCGACGCGGCCGCGCAGCTGATAGAGCTGGGCGAGGCCGAACATGTCGGCCCGGTGCACGATCAGCGTGTTGGCGGTCGGGATGTCCAGCCCGGATTCGACGATCGTGGTCGAGAGCAGGATGTCGTACTGGCCCTCATAGAACGCCGTCATCACGTCCTCGAGCGTACCCGCCGCCATCTGGCCATGGGCGATGCCGACCTTGCATTCCGGGACCTGCTTGTCGAGGAAGTCCTTGACCTCGGCGATGTCCTCGATGCGCGGCACGACATAGAAGCTGCGCCCGCCACGATAGCGCTCGCGCAGCAGCGCCTCGCGCACGATCAACGGGTCGAAGGGCGTGACGAAGGTGCGCACCGCGAGACGATCGACTGGCGGCGTCGCGATGATCGAGAGCTCGCGCACGCCGGTCATGGCGAGCTGCAGCGTGCGCGGGATCGGCGTCGCCGAGAGCGTCAGCATATGGACCTCGGCGCGGAACTCCTTCAGGCGCTCCTTGTGATTGACGCCGAAATGCTGCTCCTCATCGACGATGACGAGGCCGAGATCCTTGAACTCGATGCCCTTGCCGAGCAGCGCATGGGTGCCGACGACGATGTCCATCGTGCCGTCCTTCACGCCCTGCTTGACCGCTTTCAGCTCCTGCGCCGAGACGAAGCGCGAGGCCTGGCCGATCTGGAGCGGCAGGCCTTTGAAGCGCTCGGCGAAATTCCGGTAGTGCTGGCGCGCGAGCAGAGTCGTCGGCACCACGACCGCGACCTGCTTGCCGGCCATGGCGGCGGCGAAGGCGGCGCGCAGCGCCACCTCGGTCTTGCCGAAGCCGACATCGCCGCAGACCAGCCGGTCCATTGGCCGGCCGGCGGCGAGGTCGTCGAGCACGGCATCGATCGTGTTCTGCTGGTCCTCCGTCTCCTCGAAGGGGAAGCGGGCGCAGAACTCGTCGTAGAGCCCCTCCTGCGGGATCAGGCGCGGCGCTTCCTTGAGGGCCCGGGCCGCGGCGATCTGGATCAGCTTGCCCGCCATCTCGCGGATGCGCTGCTTCAGCTTGGCCTTGCGCGCCTGCCAGCCGCCACCGCCGAGCCGATCGAGCGGAACCTCGGTATCCTCCGAGCCGTAGCGCGAGAGCAGCTCGATATTCTCGACCGGCAGGAAGAGCTTCGCGTCCGCCGCATAATGGATCTCGAGGCAGTCATGCGGCGCGCCGGCGGCGGTGATCGACTGCAGGCCGACGAAGCGGCCGATGCCGTGATCGACATGGACGACGAGATCGCCCATCGCGAGCGAGGACAGCTCCGCGATGAAGTCCTGCGGCCGGCGTGCCTTGCGCCGCGGCCGCACCAGGCGATCGCCGAGAATGTCCTGCTCGCCGATGACCGCGAGCTTGCCGGCCTCGAACCCGGTCTCGAAACCCCAGACGGCAAGCGCCACGGTGCCGGGCTTGAGATCGAAGGCGGCGCGCAGGCTGCCGGTCAGCTGCGTGCTCTTCAGGCCGTGATCGGCCAGCACATGGGCGAGGCGCTCGCGCGAGCCCTCCGACCAGGCGGCGAGGATGACGCGGCGGCCATCGGCCTCCAGCGCCTTCACATGCTTGACGGCAGCGTCGAAGACGTTCCCGGACGTGTCGGCCCGCTCGGCGGCGAAGCTGCGGCCCTGACGGGCGCCGAGCTCGACGACGAGCTTGCCCTCGCTGTCGGGCATGACGAAGGGCGTCAGCGAGGCCGTGCCGGCATTGTCGATGACACCGCGCCATTCCGATGGTGAAAGATAGAGCGCATCGGGCCGCAGCGGCTTGTAGGGAATGCCACCGCCGCTGGGCTGGTCGAGCGCAGCCTTGCGGGCGTCGTAATAGTCCTTGATCAGGCTGATGCGCTCGCCGACGGCGTCCTCGACGAGCGAATCCAGGACGATCGGTACGTCCGGCAGATAGGTGAAGAGCGTGTCGAGCCTGTCCGCCAGCAGCGGCAGCCAATGCTCCAGGCCGGCCGGCCGCCGGCCCTCGCTCACCGCTTCATAAAGCGTGTCGTCACGGCCGGGCGTGCCGAAGGTCGCGATATAGGACTGGCGGAAGCGCTTGATGCTTTCGCTGGTCATTTGCGCCTCGGACATCGGCACGAGGTCGAGCCCGCGCAATTGCCCGCTGGTGCGCTGCGTCTCCGGATCGAAGGTGCGGATCGATTCGAGCGTGTCGCCGAAGAAATCGAGACGGATCGGCGCCGGCATGCCCGGCGGGTAGAGATCGACGATGCCGCCGCGCACGGCGAATTCGCCGGTCTCGCGCACGGTCGAGGTGCGCAAATAACCGTTAATGTCGAGCCAGCGGGCGAGCTCCTCGGTATCGACCATGTTGCCCGGCGCGGCCGAGAAGCTTTCCGACGCCACCCGCGAGAAGGCCGGCACGCGCTGGAGCGCGGCGTTGACCGTCGTCAGCAGCAGGCGCGGCTTGTCGCCGGACTTGGTCTTGGCAAGCCGCGACAGCGTCGTCATCCGGTGCGCGACGATCGAGGGCGCCGGCGAGACGCGGTCATAAGGCTGGCAGTCCCAGGCCGGGAAGGACATCACCTCCAGGTCCGGCGCGACGAATTGCAGGGCGTTCTCGAGCACCTGCAGCCGCTGGCCGTCGCGCGCGACGAAGACCAGCATGGCCGCGCCTTCGGATTTCTTCGCCCGGGCGCGGCTCAGGTCGGCAAGGACGATGGCGTCGAAGCCATCGGGCACGCTGGCGAGCGTCGGCTTGTCGCCGCGGTTGAGCGCGTCGAGGATGCGGTCGATCTGCAGCTTGGCGAGCTGGGCGGGTGCGGGAATGCTCATGCGGTCTTCTTGATCTGAATAAGCGCTGGTCGCCTGGCCGTCATTGCGAGGAGGCGAAGCCGACGAAGCAATCCAGAGGGCTCGCTCACCTGCCCCCCTGAATTGCTTCGCTTCGCTCGCAGTGACGGGTCAGACATGAATTGGCTTGTCGTGGTGATGGAAACCCTTCAGCCGGCGGAAGAGATCCGTGTCGTAATTCTCCGGCACCGCAGCCTCCCCCGTCACCCAGGAGAGCAGGTCGCGGTCGAGCACCTCGATCAGCCGCTCGAACTCGTCGAGATCGGCCTCGCTGAGGGCGCCGATCTCGGCATCGGCGAAGCGGCCCATGATCAGATCCATCTCGCGCATGCCGCGATGCCAGGCACGGAAGAGCAGCTTGCGGCGGCGCGGGTCGAGATCGGCGCTGGTGCGGGTCGTGCCGGACATCGTCATCCTCACCAAAATCCGGAGCATGGCTTGCGCGCTGCTCTGGGGACTGAAAACGGGAAACGGGCCGGCCCCGTCGCGGAGCCTGCCGTCACCGGCTATATAGCGAGGGAGTCGGGCGAAGTCAGCGGTCGAACGGCCGCGTTCGCCACACTCCTGACATGTCCTGAGAACCCGATTGCGCCCCTCGATCCTCGACCCGCTCTTCGCCCCCGCGACGACGCTTTCCGGCGTCGGCCCCAAGCTCGGCAAGGCGCTGGACAAGCTCCTGGGCGACGAGACGCGCCCGGCGCGCGTCATCGACCTGCTGTTCCATTTGCCGACCGGAGCGGTCGACCGGCGGCCGAGCGCCAGCATTTCGGACGCGCCGATCGGCGAGATCGCGACCTTCTCGGCGCGCGTCGCCGAGCATCGCCCGGCCCCGCCCGGCAAGGCCAAGGCGCCCTATCGCATCATCGTCGAGGACGAGACTGGCGATGTGACGCTGGTCTTCTTCCATGCCGATATCCGGCACCTGCTGCAGACCATGCCCATCGGCGAATACCGCATCATCTCGGGCAAGCTCGAGCTCTGGGACGGCATGCGCCAGATGGTGCATCCGGACCGGATCATGGATGCGAAGGCCTTCGCCACCCTGCCCGCGATCGAGCCGGTCTATGGCCTGACCGAGGGCATAGGCGCGCGCGTGATGACGCGGATCGCGGCCGGCGCGGCCGAGAAATGCCCCGATCTCGCCGAATGGCAGGATTCCGGTTTCCACGCCAGGAGCGGCTTTCCGAGCTTCATCACGGCGATGCAGGCGCTGCACCATCCCCCGGACCTGCGTGCCGTCCAGGCCGACACGATCGCGCGTCGGCGCGTCGGCTATGATGAATTGCTGGCGAGCCAGATCGCGCTCGCTCTGGTGCGCCGGCAGCAGAAAAAAGCGGCTGGGCGCGTCACGGCGGGCGACGGCGCAATCCGTCGCGCCATCGAAGCCACCCTGCCCTTCTCGCTCACCGATGGCCAACGCAAGGCTGTCGCCGATATCCATGACGACATGGAAAAACCCGAGCGCATGCTGCGGCTGCTGCAGGGCGATGTCGGCTCCGGCAAGACCGTGGTGGCGCTGATGGCCATGGCGGCCGCAGCCGAGGCCAACAGGCAATCGGTCATGATGGCGCCGACCGAGATCCTCGCCCGCCAGCATGCCGAGCGGCTGGCGCCGCTGGCTCAGAGCGCAGGCCTCAAGCTCGCGCTGCTGACCGGGCGCGAGAAAGGCGCCGGCCGGCGACAGGTGCTGGAAGGTCTGGCGAATGGCGAGATCGACATCGCCGTCGGCACCCATGCGCTGTTCCAGGAAGGCGTTGTCTTTCACGACCTCGCGCTGGCCGTCGTCGACGAGCAGCACCGCTTCGGCGTGCATCAGCGCCTGCTGCTCGGCTCGAAGGGCGAGGCGGTCGACGTGCTCGTCATGACCGCGACGCCGATCCCGCGCACGCTGTCGCTGACCTGGTTCGGCGACATGGACATCTCCGTGCTCTCGGAGAAGCCGGCGGGTCGCAAGCCGATCGTGACGCGAGCGATCTCCTCGGAGCGCCATGACGAGGTCGTCGGCGCCGTCGGGCGCGCGGTCGATGCGGGCGCGCAGGTCTACTGGGTCTGCCCGCTCGTGCAGGAATCCGACACGCTCGACGTCGCCGCCGCGCAGGAGCGCTTCGAGGCGCTGCGCGAGGTCTTTGGCGCCAAGGTCGGGCTGCTGCATGGCCAGATGCCCGGCCGCGACAAGGACGCGGCCATGGCGGCGTTCTCGACCGGCGAGACGCGCATCCTGGTCTCGACCACGGTGATCGAGGTCGGCGTCGACGTGCCCAATGCCAGCGTGATGGTGATCGAGCATGCCGAGCGCTTCGGCCTCGCCCAGCTTCATCAGCTGCGCGGCCGCATCGGGCGCGGCTCGGCCGCATCGACCTGCCTGCTGCTCTACAAGGGCCCGCTCGGGCCGGTGGCGGAGGCGCGCCTCACCATCATGCGCGAGACCGAGGACGGCTTCCGGATCGCCGAGGAGGACCTGCGCCTGCGCGGCGAAGGCGAGGTGCTCGGCACCAAGCAATCGGGCTCGCCCGACTGGCGCATCGCGCGGCCGGAGATCGACGGCGATCTCCTAGCGGCGGCGCGCGACGATGCCCGCCTGCTGATCGAGCGCGATCCGCAATTGGAGACCCCGCGTGGCCAGGCGGTGCGCACCCTGCTCTATCTGTTCGAGCGCGACGTCGCGATCCGGTTGCTCAGGGCGGGCTAGCGTATCGGCCCGAAAACTGGCTTGTGGCTTTCGGAAAAGCCGATGCGAAACAAGGAGCTGGAAGATCTAAGCGCGCTCGCCGCCGGCCGGAATTCGGGCGATGACCTTGAGCTCGAAATCGAAGCCCGCCAACCAGGTCACGCCGATCGCCGTCCAGGCCGGATAGGGCGGCTCGCCGATCTCCTGCTCGCGAACAGCCAGCACGGTGTCGAACTGCGCCTGCGGGTCGGTATGGAAGCTGGTGACGTCGATCACGTCGTCGAAGCTGCAGCCGGCCGCGGCCAGCACGGCGCGCAGATTGGCGAAGGCGCGCCGGACCTGATCCTCGAACACCGGCTCTGGCGTGCCGTCCTCGCGGCTGCCGACCTGGCCCGAGACGAAGAGCAGATCGCCGGAGCGTATCGCCGCCGAATAGCGATGGAGATCGTAGAGCGCGTGTCGATCGGCGGGGAAGATGGCGTCGCGTTTGGACATCTCGTTTCTTTCTCCGGTTTCGAACCGCAGCGGCACAAGCCGCGAGGTCTCGCTGGTACGGCTTCGGAGATAGAGCCGGGGCATTGTTCGCAGTAGCCGTTGAAATTCGTATGGGTAGATGCAAAATCGCCAGCAATGGTTCATCCGTCGCTCAACGATCTCACCGCTTTCGTGACCGTCGCGACCCGCCGCAGCTTCCGTCGCGCAGCGGATGAGCTCGGCACGGCCCCCTCGACATTGAGCCATGCGATGCGCGCCCTCGAGGAGCGCATGGGCGTGCGCCTGCTCAACCGCACGACGCGCAGCGTCTCTCCGACGGAGGCCGGCTCCGCATTGCTCGAGCGGCTTCGGCCGGCCCTCGCCACGTTGGACGACGCGCTTGAGAGCGTCGCCACGTTTCGCGGCAATGTCGCGGGCACCGTCCGGATCAATGCGCCCCGGCTTGGAGCCACATTGCTGGTGCGGGACGTGCTCCCTGCCATGTCGCAGCGCTTTCCGGACGTGGTGGTCGACCTCGTCGTCGAGGGGAAGCTCGTCGACATCGTCGCAGGCGGCTTCGATGCCGGGCTGCGTCTCCTGGACTCGGTTCCGAAGGACATGATCGCCGTGCCGTTCGCGGGCATGGTCAGCTTTATTTGCGTCGCGTCACCGGCCTATCTCGAACGCTTCGGCGAGCCGGGCACGCCCGACGACCTCGCGCGCCATCGCTGCATCGGGCACCGCGTGCCCAACGGCAAGCTCTATCGCTGGGAGTTCGCGCGCGCCGGCCAGGCGTTGACGATCGACACAGCCGGCCCGGTCATTCTCGACGACGAGGAACTGATGGTCGAGGCCGCGATCGAAGGTCTCGGCATCGCCTATGTCGTCAGTCCTGCCGCAGAGGCGGCCTTGGCTTGCGGGCAGTTGCGCCAGGTTCTGAACCCGTGGACGCCCGCTCCCGAACGCATCGCCATCTACTATCCGGGACATCGGGCCGTACCGCCGGCGCTGCGCGCCTTCCTCGATGTCGTCAAAGCGCCGCGATAGTTCGCGCCTCCGTGGTGCCGTGCCACATATCCGGCAGTGGCGGTTATCCTGAGCAATCCCGATCAAGCGGAGCCGTCTTGCCTGCGACATGGTCGCGGCGTTTCGTGAGAGCCGCCATGGACCCGATCAAGAAAGCTGTCTGGTGCATCGAGAGCCGCTTCGCCTCCGACATCTCGCTCGACGAGATCGCGGCGGTCAGCGGCGTCTCGCGCTTCCATCTCAGCCGCGCCTTCGGTGTCGCTACCGGCCATTCGATCATGCGCTATGTCCGCGCTCGCCGGCTGTCGGAGGCGGCGCGCCAGCTCGCAGACGGCGCGCCCGACATCCTCTCGGTCGCGCTGGATTGGGGCTATGGCTCTCACGAGGCATTCACACGCGCCTTCCGCGAGCAGTTCGGCATCACGCCGGAACAGCTGCGTGCTGTGCGCGATCTGTCATCACTGCAGCTCGTGGAGCCCCTGCCCATGCATAGCGAAACCACCATCACCTTGCCCGAACCGCGCTTCGTCAAAGGCAAGCCGATCCTCGTCGCCGGCTTCGGGGGACGCTTCTCCTATGAGAACACCCAGGGCATCCCGTCGCTCTGGCAAAGGATCGCCCCGCATTTCGGGCATATTCCCGACCAGGTCGGCTACATCGCCTATGGCGTCAGCTATAACTGCGACGATCACGGCAATTTCGACTATATCGCCGGCGCCGAGGTCTCCGAGTTCACCGACCTGCCGGCCGAGTTCGAGCGCACCCGCGTGCCCGAGCAGAATTACGCGGTGTTCGAACATCGCGGCCATGTCACCGGCATCAAGCAGACCTATGAGGCGATCTTTCGCGACTGGCTGCCCAAATCCGGGCGCAAGCCGGCCGACGGGCCGATACTGGAGCGCATGGACGAGCGCTTCGACGGTGCGACCGGCAACGGCATCGTCGAAATCTGGCTGGCCCTGAAAGACTGACAGACGGAGTGCCGTGCCGCATGTCACCACGCGAACCGGTGCCGATATCGCTCGACAATGCTCTATTTGCTCGCCGCCTCGCCCGGCGCGAGCTTCGGATCGAGATCGCCGGGCTGGATCAGCCCGGCGGACATGACGAGCTTGGCGCCGTCCTCGACCGAGATCGTGAGCTCGACGATCTCGCGGCGCGGCAGATAGAAGAAGAAGCCGGTGGTCGGGTTCGGCGTGCACGGCAGGAAGACGCCGACCTGCTCGTCGCCATGCGGCAGGCGCCCGGCAATCTCCGGCGCCGCCTCCTGCGCGATGAAGACGATCGACCACATTCCGGGCTGCGGGAACTGCACCATCCCGACCGTGCGGAACGAGGTGCCCGATTGGGAAAAGACCGTCTCGAAGACCTGCTTCACGCCCTTGTAGAGGCTGCGCACCACCGGCATCCGGTTGAGGATCGCCTCGCCGGCATCGAGCAGGGTCCGGCCGACAAGATTGGCGGTGAGGAAGCCGATCAGCATGATGCCGAGCACGCCGATCACCAGGCCGAAGCCGGGAATCGAATAGGGCAAATAGGCTTCCGGCAAATAGTTTGCCGGGATCAGCGCCTTCACCATCCCGTCGATCAGGTTGATGAACCACCAGGTCACCCAGAGCGTGATCGCCAGCGGCCCGGCGATGACGAGCCCGGTGAGGAAATAGCGGCGCAGTCTGGTGCCGAAGCTTGGATGGAGCAGGTCCGGCTGGGGAAGCAGGCGGGGGTCAGGTGGGCCGGCAGGGTTCATGGACAGTCCCGAGGGCGCTTTCTGGCTGAGAGCCTGCTAGTCTCGACAGCGCAATGCCGCGATATGAGCAGGATAGCCAAGCCGCAGACGCTGAACAGCCCTGCCTTGGGCTGAATTTCAGGCAGGGATCGTCGTGAACGAGGCACCCAGGCCGGCGCGGCATTGGCACCGCCCGCTCATCTTCGCAGCCGGCTGGATCCTGACCGGCCTCGGCGTGGTCGGGCTCGTGCTGCCGCTGATGCCGGGCACGATCTTCCTGATCGCGGCGGCCTGGTGCTTCTCGCGCTCCTCGCCGCGCTTCGAGGCTTGGCTGCTCGGCCATGAGCGGCTTGGGCCACATGTGCGGCGCTGGCGTGCGACCGGCGCGATCGACCGCAAGGCGAAGCTGGTCGCCTGCTTCTCGATGCTGGTGAGTTTCGGCCTTGTCGCCATGAGCGCTGCGCCGCCGGTCGCGCTCTGGGCGACCGGGGCCTGCCTGCTCGCATCCGGCGCCTATGTCGCGAGCCGGCCGGAGCCGACCCGCGAGGAATAGAGCCTCACTCGACCGTGACGGATTTGGCGAGATTGCGCGGCTGGTCGACATCCTTGCCCATGAAGACCGCCGTCTGATAGGCGATCATCTGGACCGGCAAGGCGTAGACGATCGGCGCGAAGAG
Organism: Allobosea sp. BK604; assembly: GCF_004341515.1. Lineage (GTDB taxonomy): Bacteria > Pseudomonadota > Alphaproteobacteria > Rhizobiales > Beijerinckiaceae > Allobosea. The sequence goes on along the minus strand of NZ_SLZF01000010.1, from coordinate 328,553 downwards.
CGGGTCCATCTCCGGCATGATGATCGTCGCCTCCGGCGTGATGCCGCATTCGGCCGCGCCCTTTGCGTCGGTGATCAGGATGATGCGGCCGCCGCGCGCAGCGACCTCCTGCATGTTCGAGGCGGTCTTCTCGAACAGCGGATCGTGCGGAGCGATGACGATGACAGGCATGGCCTCGTCGATCAGCGCGATCGGCCCGTGCTTGAGCTCGCCCGCCGGATAGCCTTCGGCGTGGATATAGCTGATTTCCTTGAGCTTCAGCGCGCCCTCCAGCGCCATCGGGAAGCTCGTGCCGCGGCCGAGATAGAGCACGTCCCGGGCCTTGGAGAGCTCGCGGGCGAGTTGCTCGATCTGCGGCTCCAGCTCCAGCGCCTTGGCGATCAGGCCGGGCAGCGCGATCAGGTTCTGCACATGTTTCGCCTCGTCCTCGGCCGTGATCGTACCGCGGGCGCGGGCAGCGGCGAGAGCGAGGCAGGCCAGGGTCGTGAGCTGGCAGGTGAAGGCCTTGGTCGAGGCGACGCCGATCTCGGGGCCGGCGAGCGTCGGCGCGACGACATCGCTCTCGCGGGCGATGGTCGATGTGGTGACGTTGACGACGGAGAGCACATGCTGCTGCTCCTGGCGGGCGTAGCGCAGGCTCGCCAGCGTGTCGGCGGTCTCGCCCGATTGCGAGACGAAGAGCGAGAGCCCGTCCTTCGGCAGCGGCGCCTCGCGATAGCGGAACTCCGAGGCGACATCGATCTCGACCGGCAGGCGGGCCAGACGTTCGAACCAGTATTTCGCGGTGAGACCGGCATAATAGGCCGTGCCGCAGGCAGAGACGGAAAGGCGCGACAGGGCCGACCAGTCGAACTTGGCCTCGAAGGGCAGCCGGATCTTGCCCGCGACCATGTCGAGATATTGCGTCAGCGTGTGACCGACGACCTCGGGCTGCTCGTAGATCTCCTTCGCCATGAAGTGGCGATGGTTGCCCTTCTCGACCAGGAAGGCGCCGGCGGCGACGCGCTGGGCGCGGCGCTCCACCTGGCGGTTGCTCTTGTCGTAGAAGGTCGCGCCCTTGCGGTTGAGGACGACCCAGTCGCCCTCCTCCAGATAGGCGATGAGATTGGTGAAGGGCGCGAGCGCAAGCGCATCCGAGCCGAGATACATCTCGCCATCGCCGACGCCAACTGCCAGCGGCGAGCCGCGGCGCGCGCCGATCAGCAGATCGTCCTGGCCCTCGAACAGGAAGGCGAGCGCGAAAGCGCCACGCAGCAGCGGCAGGCTGGCGCCGACCGCGGCGGCCGGGTCCTTCCCGCGATTCATCTCGCGGGTGACGAGATGGGCGACGACCTCGGTATCGGTCTCGGTCTGGAAGATATGGCCGTCGGCCTCGAGCTCCGCGCGCAACTCGCGGAAATTCTCGATGATGCCGTTATGGACGACGGCGAGCCGCTCGGTCGCGTGCGGATGTGCGTTGGTCTCGTTGGGCTTGCCATGGGTCGCCCAGCGGGTGTGGCCGATGCCGATCAGGCCTTCGAGCGGCTCGTTGGAGAGGCGGATCTCGAGGTTCTTGAGCTTGCCCTCGGCGCGGCGACGGGTCAGCAGACCGCCTTCTAGCGTCGCGACACCGGCGGAATCATAGCCGCGATATTCGAGCCGCCGGAGCGCCTCGACCACCTGCGTCGCCACGGCTTCCTTGCCCAGAATCCCCACGATGCCGCACATGCCCGAACCTCATCCGTGATTGCCGTCGCGGGATCGTTTAGCGGCGAGCGGCGAAAACGCCCAATCACGATGAATGTCAAACTATGAACGGAGGCTTGCTGGGACTGCCTAATCCTTGGTTTTGGCGGCGTTCTTCTTCATTTCCTGCGCCTCCGCACGGAAATTCCTGGCCCAGCCTTCGCGCTCGACTTGCCGGCCGCGCCCGATCGCCAGGGCATCGGCCGGGACATCGCGTGTGATCACCGAGCCGGAGCCGATATAGGCGCCATCGCCGATCGTCACCGGCGCGACCAGCGAGGAGTTCGAGCCGACGAAGGCGCCGGCTCCGATCGTGGTCCGGCTCTTGAGGAAGCCGTCATAGTTGCAGGTGATCGTGCCGGCGCCGATATTGGAATTGGGGCCGACGCTGGCATCGCCGACATAGGTGAGGTGGTTGACCTTGACGCCCTCGCCGAGATCGGCCGCCTTGATCTCCACGAAATTGCCGATGCGGACCTTCCTGCCGAGCTTCGCGCCGGGACGCAGGCGGCCATAGGGACCGACGCTGGCCTGCGGGCCGACCTCGGCACCTTCCAGATGCGAGAAGGCGTGGATCACCGCCTCGTCGGCAACGCTGACACCCGGACCGAAGACGACATTCGGCTCGATCAGGACATCGCGGCCGATCCTGGTGTCATGGCTGAAGAACACCGTCTCGGGCGCGATCAGGGTCGCGCCATTCGCCATGACCTCCAGCCGCTTGCGGCGCTGGAACTCGGCCTCGACGCTGGCGAGCTGGGCGCGGTCGTTGACGCCCTGCACCTCGCTCTCAGGCGCGGTGAGCGCGACGGTCTTCAGGCCCTTGCCCCGGGCAACGGCGACGGCATCGGTCAGATAATACTCGTTCTGGGCGTTGGCGTTGCCGATCGCATCGAGGATCGCCAGCGCGTCGCGACCCTCGAGCGCCATCAGCCCGGCATTGCAGAGCGTGATGGCGCGCTCCGCCTCGCTCGCGTCCTTGTGCTCGACAATGGCCTTCAGCGCCCCGCCCTCGATCACAAACCGGCCATAGCCCGTGGGATCGCGCGCCTCGAAGCCGAGCGCGGCGATCTGCGAGCCTTTCGCGAGTTCCGCCCGCATCGCCTGATAGGTCTCTGGCCGCAGCAGCGGGGTGTCCGCGAAGGCGACGAGCACGTCGTCATAGCCGCGGGCCAGGGCCTCGCGCGCCGCCAGCACGGCATGGGCGGTGCCCCGCCGCTCCTGCTGGATGGCGATCTCGGCCGCCGGCAGCAGCGCCTTGGCCTCGGCCGCGACCTCCGGCCGATCCGGTCCGATCACGATCACGATCGCGTCGGCGCCGGCAGCGGAAACCGAGGCGATGGCGTGGCCGAGCAGCGAACGGCCTGCGACTTCATGCAGCACCTTCGGGCGCAGCGATTTCATCCTCGTGCCCTCGCCCGCCGCGAGGATGATCGCCAGACAGCTCCGGCCGGACTGCATTTCGGTCATGATTCTAGGCTTCCTTGCAGGCTTGCCTTCAAATTCGCGGTTCGGTTCCGGTCAGCCCTGGTCGATCCGGCGCATGGTGGCGCTGGCGTGGATAGCCGATCTCGCCGCGGTTTGCCAAAAACTCATGTGATGTTCAGCCGGCATACACCTTGGCCGGTGCAGAATGGCCAACGCCCTCGCGAGTCGGAACGAAAGCACTGCCCGAATTGCCTAAGATTTGCACTTTCGTGGTCACGACCGCTTTTCAGCTCACAGCGAAATGCTCTAGAAGCGCAACGGGCGAAGGGGCCGCCCGCGTATGTTGGATATGATGTCGAAATCCTTGAATCGCCGACAGTTTCTGGAGAGCGCGGCCTACGGTCTGGCAGCTGCGCCATTGCTGAATGCGGGCGCCGCTCAGGCCCAGCCCGCCGGTTGGGCCGCCACGGTGCAGTCGGTGATCGCCGAGGGCCAGCGCTTCGACCCCGCGCTCGTGGTCGAGGCCGCCCGCATGCTTGCGCGCCGGGCGACGATTCCCGTGGTGACGACCGACCTGCCCGACGGCTACGCGACCATGCCGTTCGACCAGTTCGTCGGGATTCGGGCGCAGGCAAACGGCCTGATCTGGGCGGGGGAGAATCGCGGCTTCACCATCGAGCCGCTGCATCGCGGCTACGTCTTCTCCAATCCGGTCAGCCTGTTTACGGTCGAGGACGAGGTCGTGCGCCGCGTCACCTTCGACCGTAGCAAGTTCGATTACGGCCGGGTGACGCCGCCGCCTGCCAATGTCGACCTGCAATTCTCCGGCTTCCGTGTCGCGGCCGGGCATGAGCGGCCCTACGAGGTCGCGATCTTCCAGGGCGCGACCTTCTTCCGCGCGCTGGCTCGCGGCCAGAATTTCGGCGCGCTGGCGCGCGCCCTGATCCTGCGGCCGGGCGAGCAGCGCGGCGAGGAGATTCCGTTCTTCCGCGCCTTCTGGATCGAGCGTCCGAGCCCGGCCTCCGGCTTCCTGGTCATCCATGCGCTGCTCGATTCGGAGAGCCTGACCGGCGCGGTACGGATGACGCTTCGGCCCGGCGACGTCACCTTCATCGATGTCGAAATGACGCTCTTCGCCCGGCAGGCGCTCGACCATGTCGGCTTCGGCTGTGCGATGGGCACATTCCTTTCCGGGCCGCAGAGCCGGCGCACCTTCGACGACCTGCGCCCGGCGATCCATGAGGTCTCCGGCGTGCAGATGCTGACCGGCGGCGGCGAGTGGATCTATCGGCCGGTCAACAATCCGGCGGCGCTCCAGGTCTCCTCCTTCGTCGACACCAATCCGCGCGGCTTCGGCCTGGTCCAGCGCGAGCGCGATCCGGGCGCCTTCCAGGACGAAGACCAGCGCTACGAACTGAGGCCCAGCGTCTGGATGGAGCCGCTTGGCGAATGGGGCGCCGGTTCGGTGCAGCTCATCGAGATCCCCAGCGATTCCGAGCAGAACGACAACATCATCACCTATTGGCGACCGCGCCAGGCGATCGCCGCAGGCAGCGAGACCACCATCGCCTATCGCCAGTCCTGGTGCTGGCAGCCGCAGGAACGGCCGGCGCCGCTGGCGACAGTGACCCGGATTCGCCAGGGCCGCGGCAGCCAGGGCCGGCGCCGACGATTCTCGGTGGAATTCACCGGCGACAAGCTCGGCGATGCCGGCATCGTCGCGGCGACGCGCGCCAATATCACCGCGACGCCCGGCGCTGTTCACGGCTTGAGGCTTTGGCCTTATCCTGAGCGCAAGACCATGCGTGTCGGCTTCGAGATCGACCCCAATACCGACAACCTGTCGGAGTTGCGCCTCGTGCTCGAAGCCGGCGGCCAGCCTGTATCCGAAACCTGGCTCGACCGATGGACGTGGTGACCGAAGCTCCCTTGCGGGCGGCCGAGCGGGCGCAGCGCTCCGCACCTGCCGCCGTGCAGCCTGCAACGCCGCCGGAGAGCCGGCTGGTGATGCCGGTGCAGTCGTTCCGGAGCTGGAAGGCCTCGGAACGGCGCAAGCCCGTCGCGCCGGAGCACTGGACGACGCCCTGGTTGAAGCGCCTCTTCGTCTTCGGCGGCGGCATGGCACTGACCGCCTATGGCGCCTGGGAAATGTACCATGTCGTGTCGGTCAGCCGCACGACCCTGCTGCAGTATGCCTTGCTGGCGCTGTTCACGGTCAATTTCTCATGGATCGCCCTCGCCTTCACCAGCGCGCTGCTCGGCTTCGTCGGGCTGATGCTCGGGGCTGGCAAGGCCGGCCGGGCCGAGAGCCTGCAGCACCGCACCGTCGTGGTGATGCCGATCTACAATGAATCGACGGCACGCACCTTCGCCGCGCTGGCGGCGATCAGGGAATCGGTCGAGGCGACCGGGCTCGGCGAGCATTTCGACTATTTCATCGTGTCCGACACGACAAATCCGGATGTCTGGATCGCGGAGGAGCGCGCCTTCCTGGCGCTGCGCGAGCGGCTCGGGCCGAATTGCCGGGTCTATTACCGGCATCGCCCGAAGAACCATCATCGCAAGGCCGGCAATATCGCCGATTTCGTCACGCGCTGGGGCGGTCATTACGAGCACATGGTCGTGCTCGACGCCGACAGCCTGATGACCGGAACCTGCATCGTCCGGCTCGCCGCGGCGATGGAGGCCGATCCCGATTCGGGCATCATCCAGTCGTTGCCGCTGATCATCAACCGCAACACCTTCTTCGCCCGGCTGCAGCAATTCGCGGCGCGGGTCTACGGGCCGGTGATCGCGACCGGGCTCGCGATGTGGTCGGGCCGCGACGGCAACTACTGGGGCCACAATGCGATCATCCGCACCAAGGCCTTCGCCGAGCATTGCGGCCTGCCCGACCTCAAGGGCAAGCCGCCCTTCGGCGGGCATGTGCTCAGCCATGACTTCGTCGAGGCGGCGCTGATCCGGCGTGCCGGCTGGTCGGTCTACATGCTGCCGGACCTGACCGGCTCGTATGAGGAGAGCCCGCCCTCGCTGATCGACATCTCCGTACGCGACCGGCGCTGGGCGCAGGGCAATCTCCAGCATTCCCGCATCATCGGCGCGAAGGGTTTCGTCTGGTCGACGCGACAGCATTTCGCCACCGGCATCATGGGCTATGTCGCCTCGCCCTTCTGGCTGATGCAGCTGGTGGTCGGCATCCTGATCGTGCTGCAGGTCAATTACGCGCGGCCCGAATATTTCACGCAGGAGTTCACGCTCTTCCCGGTCTGGCCGCGGTTCGACCCCGAGCGAGCCTTGAACCTGTTCGCCCTGACCATGGCGATCCTGCTCGCGCCAAAGATCTTCGGCCTGCTGCTGACGCTGTTCCACACCCGCCTCAGGCGTGCCTGCGGCGGCGGCCTCAGACTCATCGTCTCGGCGCTGCTGGAAATCCTGCTCTCGGCCTTCTTCGCGCCGATCATGATGCTGATCCAGTCGGGCTCGGTCTTCCAGATCCTGCTCGGGCGCGATACCGGCTGGAACCCGCAGCGGCGCGACGACGGCTCGATCCCGTTCAAGGACATCGTGCGGCGCCACCGCATGCATACGGCGCTCGGCCTGGTCACGGGCGTCTCGGCCTTCATGATCGCGACCTCGCTCTTCGCCTGGATGTCGCCGACGATCGTCGGCCTCGTGCTGGCGATTCCGCTGTCATGGGCCTCGGGCCAGCTCGCGCTCGGGCTCTGGCTGAAGCGGCACAAGCTGCTCGTTACGCCGGAGGAAGGCGACCCGCCGGCGATCGCGACCCGCGCCAACGAATTGCAGGCCGAGTTCGCCAAGGCCGGCTATGACGATGCCTGCGGGCTGAAGGCGCTGCATGCCGAGCCGCAATTGCGGGCCGCGCATGAGGCGATGCTGCCGGAGGGCCACAGCCGCCGCCGTGGCGAGATCGAGCCCGACCGCGCCGTCGCTCAGGCCAAGCTGGTCGATGCCGAGACGATCGAGGAAGCTTCGATCTGGCTGAAGCCGAAGGAGCGCATGGTGCTGCTGCACGACCGGGCGCTGATCGGCCTGCTCGCCTCGCTACCGCCCGAGACCACGCAGAATTGCCCGACCTGAGGCCGGGCGGACATCCTCAAAAAGTCATCGCCGCCGCGTTGATGACGCCGGCCGCGAGCGAGGCGGCTCCGAGGAACAGGGCTGCGGCGAGCTCGCCGGCAGCGATCCGGCCCGAGAGATTCGGCAGCACCAGCCGGACCAGGACATAGACGAGCAACTGCACCACGAGCGCGACGAGGCCCCAGACCACAAGGTCGATGATCGTGGTCGAATGGACGACGGCGCTCGACAAGGGCAGCGCGAAGCCGGTCAGGCTCAGGCCGAGGGAAAGCGCCGCGGCGACGTTGTTGCGACGGATCAGGCCGAACTCGTTATGCGATGTCGCGAGCGTGTAGATCAGCAGGTAGATCGCGACGAGACCGAGCGCGACCGAGAAGAACAGCGCGAAATCGGGCAGGCGCCCCAGCGCCTGGCCAAGAGCCAACGAACTTCCATCGCCCATTCCGACCGCCCCCGCCGATTCTGACGACGATCCTCGCCTCAGCCCTTCTCGAACGCAACCATGCAGCCCATGGCGGCGCCGGACGGCACCACGATCCTTTCGCCGACCTGCAGCGACGGGATGTCGCCGGCCGCGAGAAGCGCCCGCACCGCCGCCAGGTCCGGCACGGTGACGACGAAGCCGGCGAAACGCGGACCGGGCGCCCCTTCCTCGCCGGCAAAGAGCTGGAAAGCGGCATGCGGCGTCAGGATGTCGAAGCGCCCGCGCGGCAGCGGCGCGCTGATGCCGAGGGAGTTGGATTTCAGGCTGCGCTCACCGGTGAAGGCGGAGAGGAAGATGTGATGGTCGGTCGGGTTCTCGGCCAGCATGATCGCGGCGGCAAGTCCCGTCGTGCCATTGGCATGCTGCTGGAAGGCCGGGTTCCAGAAATTCTGCGGCTCGTGCTGCTGACAGGTGAAGAAGCCGCAGGCGGGGGCGCGATCATTCTCCGCGAAGGCGAGCGAGAAGGCGACGCGGACCTCGCTGCCATCGGGCCGCCTTGCCTGGCGCTCGAAGAAGAACGGCTCGAAATCGCCAATGGCGGCGTCCTTGAAGATCTCGGCGTCGGCCTTGGCGTCCTTGCTCTCCAGCACCAGCATCGACAGGCCCTCGCCCCGCGCGAGCGCATCGCGAACGAAAGCGCCGAAGGAGAAGCGATGCGGTGCATGCTGCGGAATCGCGCCGGGATCGCCGACCGTGATCAATTCGAGGAAGGCGCCGGGAAACTGGACGATCCGGTTCTCGGTTCCCCAGGGATGGCGGTTGCGCGCGCCGACGCGAAAGCCGAGCCGCTCATAGAGCCGGCCGGCGGCGTCGAGATCGTGCACGCCGATGACGAGATGGTCGAGGCCACGGGGCCGATTGGGCTCGGACATGTCGGGAATCGCTATGGTTCGGAGCGGCTTGGAGCTGCCTGCTCACTGGTCGTAGCAAGCTTTCGGCCGATGGTCACGGCTCGATATAATGCGGCAGGAAGCGCGAGGTGTTCTTGGTGATCGGCGTCGCATCCTCGCGGATGCAGAGCCCGCAAGCTTCCGAGGCGACCAGCCAGGAGCCGAGCACGGCATAGGTGCCGTCGAAAGAGGCGAGCTGAGCCGCATCCTGAAGGATATGGCCCTCGGCGCCATAGGGACCGTCATCGCTGTCGAGCACCTTGCCGCGTTCGATCAGCTCGATATTGGCGCCCTCGCGCGAATAGAGCGGCTTGCGGACATGGCGGGGCGAGAGCGAGACGCAGCGCGGATCGCCCTCGAAGAAAGCCGGCAGCAGGTTGGGATGGCCCGCTTCCATCTCCCAGAGACAGGCAAGCAGGCCCTTGTTCGAGAGCAGCGCCTTCCAGGGCGGCTCGATGAACTGGCAGCGCGCACCGGCCAGCGCCGAGGCGTAGCTCTCGCGGAAGAGCCATTCCCAGGGATAGAGCTTGAACAGCGTCTCGATCGGCAGGTTCGAGCCATCGCAAAACCGGCCATCGCTGAGCAGGCCGATCTCCTCGATATAGGTGAAGCGGGCATCGAGCCCTGCTTGCACCGCGCAATCCTGCAAGTAGTCGACCGTGCCCTTGTCCTCATTGCTGTTCTGGACGCAGGTCAGATGCAGGCGATAGGGAGAAGGCTGGCGCAGCGCCGCGAGGGCCGCGATCAGGCGCTCATGCAGCGAGTTGAACTGATCGCAGCCCGATGGCAGGGCGCCGCGCGCCATCGCCTGCTCCAACCAATCCCATTGCACCACGCTCGATTCGAACAGCGCCGTCGGCGTATCGGCATTGTATTCGAGAAGCTTGGCGGGGCCCTTGCCGTCATAGGCGAGATCGAGCCGGCCGTAGAGATTGCGGTCGCCGCGCTGCCAGCTCTCGCGGATCAGGGGCCAATGCATCTCCGGGATCGCCAGCTTCGTCAGCGTGGCCTCGTCGCCGATGGCGCGCTCGATGAAGGCGAAGCAAAGCTGCTCGATCTCCCCGGTCGGCCCTTCGATATCGCGCTCGATCTCCTCGAGCGTGAACGCATAGGCCGCGCTCTCGTCCCAATAGGTCTCGCCATCGATCGTATGGAAGGCGAAGCCGAGGCGCTCGACCTCGGCCTGCCAGTTCGTGCGCGGGGCGAGCTTGACGCGGCGCATCTCAGGACGACGAGGAGGAGCTGTAGGAGCGCGAGCTAGAGCCGAAGCCGCCGCGCGAGGAAACGCTTGTCGTCGTGGCGCTGCCGGGCGTCGAGCCGCTGCGCGCGATGACGGTGCCGCCCGAGGTCGTCGAATAGGCCCGGGTCGAGGATGACGAGAAGGAACGACTGCTGGAGCTGCCACCACCGCCTCCGCCCGAAGACGATGAGGAGCGTGCCGGCTGGCATTCCGGAAGCTGGCTGCCGGGCGGGCAGGCCTGGCGCGTCGGCGGCAGCAGAGCCTGAGCCGCACCGCCGCCCTGCATGAACTGGCGAGCGAGCATAATGCCGGCCAGCGCCGGAATCACGACCTGGGCACCGTTCCAGACCGCGTTCTGGCAGCCTCCGGCGCCGTATTCCGCCTCGCACTGGCTGCTATTGGAAAACTTCTTGGCGTCACGCAGATGGTTGGCCGAGGCTTCGTTGAAGCGCTGCTCGCATTGCGTCGCGCTGATCTGGCCGGCGGCGCGGCAATCCGCCAGGGAGTTGTAGACGAGATCCTCCTCGGGCTCCTCGGCGCGCGGCCAGAACGAGGCGACGAGCACGATGCCGACGGCAGCCAATCCGATCTGGGTCGAGCGCTTCATCGCGCTCACTCCGTCATGCTGGCCGCAGCCAGCGTGCCGCTGATCACGGCGATGACGGCGAGCATGGCGGCCGAGGGCAGCCGGTCTTCCTCGATCTTCTTGGAGAGTTCGGGGCTAAGATAACGCGCCACGCCATAGGCTGCGAACTGGATCAGCATCGCCGCAAGCGCCCACAGCACCAGGTCCGGAATGCTGCTCGCCTGTTCGATCGCCTTTTCCAGCGGGATCGAGAAGCCGGCGAGATTGCCGCCGAAAGCAATAGCGGCGGAGAGATTGCCGGAGCGGATCAGCGCGATCTCGTCATGCGCGGTCAGGCGCAGATAGATCACCGCGAAGCCGACGATCAGCGCGGTGCCGACGCAGAAATACAGCAGAAAGGCCGGCAAACCGGCCATAGAGATCGTCATCGCGCCTGCCCCCAAGCCTTCGACGGATCGAAATATCCGGGCAGACTATAAGCGGCCGGCGCGGTTTCGCCAGCAGGGTTAGGGCAAATTCTTCGAGGGGGTGCGCGCCGTCCCTCCTCCCCTTGCGGCAGAAGGTGGCTCGGCGAAACCGAGACGGATGAGGGGTCGCGACGATTGCAGCAACGGCTGCCCGACAGGCTCCCTATCGGCAAGGACACCGCAACCTTCGTCCGGTACTGCGTGCATCCTTCTCCCGCAGGGGGAGAAGGAAGAAACGGATCAGACCAGCCGGCTCTGCACCACCGCCGCCTCGATGAAGCTGGCGAAGAGCGGATGCGGCTCGAACGGGCGCGATTTCAGCTCGGGATGATACTGCACGCCGATGAACCAGGGATGGCCGGGATATTCGATCGTTTCCGGCAGCAGGCCATCCGGCGAGACGCCGCTGAACGCCATGCCCTGCGCCTCCAGCCGCTCGCGATAGCCCATATTGACCTCGTAGCGGTGGCGATGGCGCTCGGAGATCTCGGTCGAGCCGTAGATCCGCGCGATCTTGGACTCCGCATTGAGCTTCGAGGCATAGGCGCCGAGCCGCATCGTGCCGCCGAGATCGCCGCCGGCCGCGCGCTGCTCCAGCTCATTGCCGCGCATCCACTCGGTCATCAGGCCGACGACGGGCTCCTGCGTCGGGCCGAACTCGGTCGAGTTCGCGTCCGCGATGCCGGCGAGCGAGCGAGCGGCCTCGATCACCGCCATCTGCATGCCGAAGCAGATGCCGAAATAGGGCACTTTGCGCTGCCTGGCGAAGGTCGCCGCCTTGATCTTGCCCTCGGCGCCGCGATGGCCGAAGCCGCCGGGCACGAGAATGCCGTGGACATGTTCGAGGAAGGGCGCCGGGTCCTCCTTCTCGAAGACCTCCGACTCGATCCAGTCGAGATTGACCTTGACCCGGTTGGCGATGCCGCCATGGGTCAGCGCCTCGATCAGCGACTTATAGGCATCCTTCATCCCGGTATATTTGCCGACGATGGCGATGGTGACCTCGCCCTCCGGATTCTTGACGCGCTCCGAGATGCGCTTCCAGCCGCTGATATCCGGCTCCTTGGACGCATCCATGCCGAAAGCGGCGAGCACTTCGGTGTCGAGCCCCTCGGCATGGTACGAGAGCGGCACGTCGTAGATCGAAGCGGCGTCGCGGGCTTCGATCACCGCGGTCTCGCGGACATTGCAGAACAGCGCGAGCTTGCGGCGTTCTTCCCGCGGGATCTCGCGGTCGGTGCGGCAGAGCAGGATGTCGGGCTGGATGCCGATCGAGCGCAGCTCGGCGACGGAGTGCTGGGTCGGCTTGGTCTTCAGCTCGCCGGCGGTCGGGATATAGGGCAGCAGCGTCAGGTGGATGAAGATGCACTGGCCGCGCGGCAATTGCTGGCTGACCTGGCGGATCGATTCGAGGAAGGGCAGGCTCTCGATATCGCCGACGGTTCCGCCGATCTCAACCAGCGTGAAGTCGTAATCGTCATTACCGGTGAGGACGAAGTCCTTGATCGCATTGGTGACGTGCGGGACGACCTGGATGGTGGCGCCGAGATAATCGCCACGGCGCTCCTTGGTCAGGATGTCCATGTAGATGCGGCCGGTGGTGATGTTGTCGCCCCTGTTGCAGGGACGGCCGGTGAACCGCTCGTAATGGCCGAGGTCGAGATCGGTCTCGGCGCCATCGTCGGTGACGAAGACCTCGCCGTGCTGATACGGGCTCATCGTGCCCGGATCGACATTGAGATAGGGGTCGAGCTTGCGCAGGCGGACCTTATAGCCACGTGCCTGCAGGAGAGCTGCGAGAGCCGCCGCCGCCAGGCCTTTGCCAAGCGAGGACACCACGCCGCCGGTGATGAAAACGTACCGCGTCATGGGAGTTCTCCTCTAGACCCAGGTTTCCGATTCGCGAAGCGCCGGCGTGCAACACCGCCCTGCCCCACGCGCTTGTCCACAACCTGACAGAACCACCGTTCCGGCAAGCCAATCCACAAAAGAGAAGGGCCGGTTTCCCGGCAGCTCCCTCGCAAAAGAGAAGGGCCGGTTTCCCGGCCCCTGCCCTGTCATCCTTACTGCTGCGGCGCTGCCGGCGCCGATGGCGTCGGCGGTTGCGAGCCGCCGCCGCCGCTCTGGTTCTGCATCTGCCGGAGCTGGTCGAGCACGCCGCCCTGACCGCTGGCATTGGGGGCGCTCGGCCCGGTCGGCGCCGCAGGCGCGGTCGAAGCCGGCGCGCCGTCGAGGATCGAGCGCTGCGTACGGCCCTGATTGGCCAGGATCGCCAGAGCGATCGAGGTCAGGAAGAACGCGCCCGCCAGGATCGCGGTGGCACGCGTCAGGGCGTTGGCCTGGCCACGGCCGGTCATGAAGCCGCCGACGCCGCCTCCGCCCGACCCCATGCCGAGGCCGCCGCCCTCGGAACGCTGCAACAGGACCACGCCGACGAGCGCGATCACGATGATCAGGTGTATGACGATGAGAACGTTCTGCATGATCTCACGAAATGGGTATGGCGCAGGCCGCCGCCAAGGGTGCCCGCGCCGCGTTCCGCTTTTGCGGTTTCGGCCGGGCACATAGCACGCAGATTCCAGCAATGCCACCCGGCAATTGCGTCATTCCTGCAACGGCAGGGTTGCGAAGGTCGCTCAGGCGCAGGCCTTGGCAATGGCCAGGAAATCCTCGGCCTTCAGGCTGGCGCCACCGACGAGCGCGCCATCGACATGGGCGACATTCATCAATTCGGCCGCATTCGAGGGCTTGACCGAACCGCCATATAGCAGCCGCACCCCGGCCGCGACGGATTTGCCGAGCAACTTGCCGAGCTCGGCGCGGATCGCCTCGTGCATCTCGGCGACATCCTGCGGCGTCGGGGTCAGGCCGGTGCCGATCGCCCAGACCGGCTCATAGGCGATGACGAGTGTCGCGGCGGTCGCGCCGTCCGGCACCGAGCCGCGCAGCTGCTTGCGGACGATGGCGAGCGCCCTGCCGGCCTCTCGCTCGTCCTTCGTCTCGCCGACGCAGACGATCGGCACGAGGAGCGCCTTCTGCGACGCCTGCGCCTTTTCCTTCACGATCGCGTTGGTCTCGCCATGCAAGGTTCGGCGCTCGGAATGGCCGACGATGGCATAGCTTGCGCCGGCATCGGCCAGCATCGCGGCCGAGATCTCGCCGGTGAAGGCGCCAGCCTCCTGGATGCTGCAATCCTGGCCGCCGGTGGCGATGCGCGTGCCGATCAGGGCGGCGCTCGTCATGAAAAGCAGGCTCGCGGGCGGGCAGATGGCGAGATCGACCTTGTTCTTCAGCTCGGGCGCATAACCCTTCGCCACCTCGGCGGCGATCGCGAGCTCCGCCCTGAGACCATTCATCTTCCAGTTGCCTGCCACCAGCGGCCTGATGCTGCGTGTCACCTGCGAAATCCTCCCTTTTTGATCCGTTCGCCTCTAACAACGCCTAGCCGGCGCCGCAATCGGCCGGCAAGAGCAGCGCGACGATTGCGGGCGGCACGATCGGTTTCTATAAGCGACGCCGATCAAAGACGGATCCAACGGCATCAGCACGCCGCCGGACGAGGGAAAGAACGACTCAGATGATGATGCAGCGCATCCGCAAGGCGGGCCAGAGCTTCTTCGGCAAGCTCCTCATCACCATCCTGTTCAGCATCCTGATCGGCGCCTTCGCGATCTGGGGCGTCGGTGACATCTTCCGCGGCTATGGCCGCAACGAGGTCGCCAAGGTCGGCCGTACCGAGATCAGCATCGACCAGATGCGCAATGCCTATCAGAACGAGATCCAGACACTGACGCGTCAGCAGCGCCGCGCGATTCCGCCGGAGATGGCGCGCGCGCTCGGGCTCGACCGGCAGGTGCTGGCGAAGCTCCTGACCGAGGCGTCGCTCGACCAGACGGCGCGCAACATGCGCCTCGCCGTCTCCGACGAGACGATCCGCAACCTGATCCTCGAGGATCCGACCTTCCGCGACGCCTCAGGCAATTTCTCGGCGCCGCGCTTCAACGACCTGCTGCGCTCGAACGGCTTCACCGAACAGAGCTATGTGCGCTCGCAGCGCGAGACCATCCTGCGCCAGGAGCTGGCCGAGATGGTGGTCGGCGCGGTCGCGGCGCCGGTCGCGCTGCAGGAGCTTGGCCACCGCCTGCGCAACGAGCGCCGCAACGTCACCTTCGCCAAGGTGCCTGCCAGCGCCGCCGGCGAGATCGCCGCGCCGAGCGATGCCCAGCTCAGGAGCTATTTCGACGAGCGCAAGACCTCGTTCCGTGCGCCGGAATATCGCAGCGCCAATCTTCTCTCGCTCACAGCCGAAACGCTGGCCGATCCGAGCACGATCAACGACGACGAGGCCAAGGCCCATTACGAGCAGATCAAGGCGCAGCGCTTCACCGCGCCCGAGCAGCGCACGATCCAGCAGATCAGCTTCCCCTCGCTGACCGATGCGCAGGCGGCCAAGGCGAAGATCGATGGCGGCGCCAGCTTCGAGTCGATCGCGGCCGAGCGCAATGTCGCCGAGAAGGACCTGACGCTCGGCACCTTCACCCGCCCGCAGGTTTTCGACGAAGCCGTGCGCAACGCCGCTTTCGAGCTCGCCGAGGGCGCGGTCAGCAGCCCGGTCGACGGCTCGTTCGGGCCGGTCCTGCTGCGTGTCTCCAAGGTCGAGCCCGAGCATGTGCGGCCGTTCGAGGAGGTCGCGGCCGAGGTGAAGAGCGAGCTCGCGACCACCAGGGCCTCGGCGCAGCTCAGGGATCTGCACGACAAGATCGAGGACCAGCGCGCCGCGGCCAAGCCGCTCGGCGATATCGCCAACGAGTTCAAGCTGAAGCTGCGGACGGTCGGGCCGGTCGATTCCGGCCTGCGCAAGCCCGACGGCACGCAGGAGGAGGCCCTGCCGGGTGGCGACAGCGCGGTGCAGGCGATCTTCCGCTCCGATATCGGCGTCGACAACGAGGCGATCCGGCTGCCGCGCGATGCGGGCTATGTCTGGTTCGACGTGACCAAGATCGACCCGGCCCGCGACCAGAGCTTCGAGGAGGTCAAGGCGCAGGTCGAAGCGCAATGGCGCGGCGACGAGATCGCCAACCGGCTCTCGGCCAAGACGCGCGAGCTGGTGCAGAAGCTCGATTCCGGCGAGAGCTTCGACGTGGTCGCCGCCGCAGCCGGCCTGACCATCGAGCAGGCCCAGGATCTCGGCCGCCAGGACCAGAATCCGGAGCTTCCGGCCAATGTCGTGTCGCTGATCTTTGGCACGCCGGTCGGCAAGAGCAACTCCGCCGCGGCCGGCGATGGCCGCGTGCTGTTCAAGGTCGATAGCGCGACCGTGCCGCCCTATGTGCGCACCACGCAGGACGCGGATAATTTCGCCCGGCTGCTCGGCTCCAGCGTCAGCGAGGACATGCTGATGGAATATGTCGCCAAGCTGCAGGCCGATCTCGGCGTCTCGATCAACGACGCGGCATTCCGGAACGCGACGGGCGGCGCGACGAATTGATGCCCGGCTCCTTCGACTTCGAGCGCTTCGCCGCAACCTATGACGCGGGCAATGTCCAGCTTCTGCGCCAGGTTCTCGTCGGCGATTGCGAGACGCCGGTCGCGGCCTTCCTGAAGCTGCGCCATGCGACGCAGGGGCCGGCCTTCCTGCTCGAATCGGTCGAAGGCGGCGCCGTGCGCGGCCGCTATTCGATGATCGGCCTCGAGCCCGACGTGATCTGGCGCTGCCATGCCGGGCAGGCCTCGCTCTGCCGTCCGGCGTTGGGCGAGACCTTCCTGCCCGATCCGCGCCCGGCCTTCGAGAGCCTGCGGGCGCTGCTCGCCGAGAGCGCGATCCCGAGCGAGGACGATCTGCCGCCAATGGCAGCCGGCATCTTCGGCTATCTCGGCTACGACATGGTGCGGCTGATGGAGCGCCTGCCCGAGCCGAAGGAGACCGGCACCGGCGTCCCCGACGCGATCCTGACCCGGCCGACACTGATGGTAGTGTTCGATTCGGTGCGTGACGAGATTCATCTCGTCACGCCGGTGCGGCCGCAGGTCGGCATCTCGGCGCGCGCGGCCTATGAACGGGCGCAGGACCAGCTCGATGCCGTGGTGATGGCGCTGGAAGGCCCCCTGCCCTCCGATGCCGAGACCGATATCAGCGCCTTGCCCGAGCCCGACGTGGTCTCGAATACCACGGAGGCGGAATTCTACGAGATGGTCGGCAAGGCGCAGGAATACATCCGCGCCGGCGACATTTTCCAGGTCGTGCTGTCGCAGCGCTTCGAGGCGCCGTTCGCACTGCCGCCCTTCACGCTCTACCGGGCGCTGCGGCGGGTCAATCCGGCGCCCTTCCTGTGCTATCTCGATTTCGGCGCCTTCCAGATCGTCTGCTCGAGCCCGGAGATCCTGGTCCGGCTGCGCGACGACACGGTCACCATCCGTCCGATCGCCGGCACGCGCCGCCGCGGGGCGACGACGCAGGAAGACGAGGCATTGGCCGAGGAGCTGCTGGCCGATCCGAAAGAGCGGGCCGAGCACCTGATGCTGCTCGACCTTGGCCGCAACGATGTCGGCCGCGTCAGCCAGATCGGCTCGGTGAAGGTGACCGATTCCTTCTTCATCGAGCGCTACAGCCAGGTCATGCACATCGTCTCGAATGTCGAAGGCAGGATCGACCCGAAGCATGATGCGCTGTCGGCGCTATCTGCAGGGTTCCCGGCCGGCACGGTCTCCGGCGCGCCGAAAGTCCGCGCCATGGAGATCATCGACGAGCTCGAGCATGATGCGCGCGGCGCCTATGGCGGCTGCATCGGCTATTTCGGCGCCAATGGCGAGATGGATACCTGCATCGTGCTGCGCACCGCCGTGGTCAAGGACGGGCGCATGCATGTCCAGGCCGGTGCCGGCATCGTCTACGATTCCAATCCGGAATCGGAGCAGCTCGAATGCATCAACAAGGCCAAGGCCCTGTTCAAGGCAGCCGAGGAGGCGATCCGGTTCGCTTCTCGCGCCGGGCGCGGACAGTAACGCCGGACTCGCTCAGGCGAGCTCCTTGAGCCCCGCCGGCGTCTCGATCACGGCGCGATAGCGCAGGCGCTCGCCGCGCCGGATCTCCGGCGGGTTCTCGACGTCGAGCCGCTCATAGAGCGCCCTCACCTCGTCCGGCTCAGGATCCTCCACGACGAAGGCGCGCAGCCTGGCGCCGAGATCCGGCATCGCCGCGACCGAGGGCGGATAGCCGCCGCGGTCGATGACGGAGGGCGCGAGCCCGCCGAGCGGCAACGCCCCTCCCGGCGGCACCGCGAAGGAGAAATTGCGCCCCGAGCCCGACAGGCGGACCTCTTCGCCGAGGATGCTTCCGTGCCGCGCCAGCAGCTCGGCAATGCCGGTCGTTCGCGCGACCCAGCCGCGCAAGCGAAAGCCGTCATCCCAGGAACTGCGCACCGAGGCTGCATCATCGAGCCCGAACCAGCGCGGCCGCCCGGGCGGCGGCGCGGCGGGATCGACCGCGATCACCTCCAGATAGACGTCGTCGCCCAGCCTGAGCAGGTGGTTATGCGTGCCCATGCCGTCATGGGCGCGGCCATAGGGGATGTCGAGGCCGAGACAGGCCCGGATATGAGCGACGCCCTCCGCCAGCGAGGGCGCGATGACGGTCAGGTGGTCGCGCTGCAACATGGCCCCGCCTACCGCATCGACAGTGTCGGCGAGAGCGGCGGCTCGGTCTCCCAGGCCTTGCCGCGTAGCGCCTGCTCGACGCCGAGATCGAACAGCGACGTCATGTAGCGCGTGTCGAAATCCGAGCGCTGCTTTTCATCGAAACTCTCGGGGATCGCCGTGAAGGAGAAGCGAGCTCCGAGGCGCTCGGCCGCGGCGGAGATGGCCCAGATATTCGCCAGCGCCTGGTACTTGACCAAGGTCGCGATCGAGCGCGTCGCCAGGCCAGCGACCGTCTGGACCGAAGCCTGGTAATCCGGCTTCAGCTTGCCGTTGCGGATGACGTAGAGCGAGAGTTTGCGCTGATGGCCGAGATTGCGCCGCGCCGCGCCCTTGAGATCGAGCCCGGGCGGGGCGAAGAAGATCTGCGAGGTGACGCCGCCATCGACATGGAGCTCGTCATAGACCCGGCCATTGCTGGTGACGTTCAGCCTCACAGCCGGAAAAATCGCCGGAATCGAGGCCGAGGCCAGCAGGATGTCGACGAAGAGCTTCTTGCGGTCGGGCTGGCCGCTGGCCGCGATCGAGCCCATGTCCCAGATCACCGGGCGCTGCGCATCGAGATTGGTCGACTGGACCAGGAGCCTGCGGCCCTTGCGGTGCTCGGCGGCGATCTCGTCCAGCAGCGTGTCGGTCGCGTAGCGCTCGACGATCAGGCGCAGCGGCGTGTTGTCGTAGAGCGACTCGCCGACCAGCCCGAATACGCCCTTGTTGCGGTAGAGCTGGTCGTCGCCAAAGCGCGTGTAGATCTCGCGCAACGGGCCGTCGTATTTCGAGCCGAGGAAGGCGAAGGGCGCGATCAGCGAACCGGTGCTGACGCCGGTGACGACTTCGAATACCGGCCGATCGCCGCGCGCCGTCCAGCCGGTGAGAAACCCTGCGCCATAGGCGCCATCGCCGCTGCCGCCGGAAATCGCGAGGAAAGTCGCCGAATTCTGGCATTCCCGGCAGCCGGAGGCGGCGATCTGCCGGTATTGATTGTCGAGATAGCGGCTGGTGGTGTCGGCGACCGTGTCGCCCCAGAAGCGGATCGTGCCGTAGTTGACGACCTCCGCCGTGGCGAGCTCATCCATCGGCAGCGCCCGCGGCCGCTCGCCGGTATTGCAGGCGGCGAGCGCGAGCAGCATGCCTGCCGCCAGCATTCGCCGGATCATGGACGCCCCAACCATCACGCTACCGCATGCCACCGCCGCTTGACGCAGCCGTGACGGCCGCATCGCCTTCGTCATAGGCTTGCATCATGTCGCCTGGTGCTATCGTTAGGCAATCGCCAAGGCGCTCATCCACCCGCGTGGACCGGCTTTGCCGGGACAATAGCTTGACCGGCGGACCCTTGAACGGGCATGACCTTCGCCGATAATCGCGGTCGGGAGGCCGAGAACGACAATGCGCGTCCTGCTGATCGACAATTATGACAGCTTCACCTGGAACCTGGTCCACCTGATCGGCGGACTTGGCGCCGAGGTCGAGGTGCAGCGCAACGACGCGCTGAGCGCCGAGGACGCGCTTGGCGGCGAGCACGACGCGATCGTGCTGTCGCCCGGCCCCTGCACCCCGAACGAGGCCGGCATCTGCCTCGACGTCGTGCGCGAGGGCGCAAGCCGGAAGCCGATCTTCGGCGTCTGCCTCGGCTTGCAGGCCATCGGCCAGGCTTTTGGCGGCGAGATCATCCGCGCGCCGCTGCCGATGCATGGCAAGATCTCGACGGTCACGCACCGGGCGCGCGGCCTCTTCCATGGCATCAACGGGCCGATCCAGGCGACCCGCTATCACTCTCTCGCCGTGGCGCGCGAGAGCTGCCCGACCGATCTGGAGATCGAGGCCGCCACCGATGACGGGGTGATCATGGCCCTCTCGCATCGCGAGCTGCCGGTGCATGGCGTGCAGTTCCATCCCGAGAGCATCGCCTCCGAGCATGGCGCGACGATCCTGCGCAATTTCCTCGACCTCAGCGAGCGATGGTCGAAGGCGCATTCCCGGCCGGACACGGCCGAACGAAACGACGTCGCGCCAAACCAGTGATTGCCGCGCCCCCTTCCGAGACAGCCTGAGTTCCGAAGACGATCATGGACGATTTCAAACCCTTTATCGCCAAGGTGGCGACCGGCGCCCCGCTCTCGCGCGAGGAGGCCCGGGATGCCTTCGACACCATCCTCTCCGGCGAAGTCACCAACGCGCAGGCGGCCGCCTTCCTGATGGCGCTGCGCGTGCGCGGCGAGACCACCGAGGAGATCGCGGGTGCGGTCAGCGCCATGCGCGGCAAGATGCTGCCGCTGAAGGCGCCGGAGGACGCGATCGACATCGTCGGCACCGGCGGCGATGCGTCGGGCTCCTACAATGTCTCGACCCTGGCCTCGATCATCACCGCCGCCTGCGGCGTGCCGGTCGCCAAGCATGGCAACCGTGCAGCGTCCTCGCGCTCAGGGGCGGCTGATGTGCTGACCGCACTCGGCGTCAAGGTTGGGCTCGATCCGGCCGGAACCGAGCGCTGCATCAGCGAGGCCGGCGTCGGCTTTATGTTCGCGCCGACGCATCACGCCTCGATGCGCCATGTCGCGCCGGTGCGCACCGAGCTCGGCACGCGCACGATCTTCAACCTGCTCGGCCCGCTCTCCAACCCGGCCGGCGTCAAGA
Organism: Allobosea sp. BK604; assembly: GCF_004341515.1. GTDB lineage: Bacteria > Pseudomonadota > Alphaproteobacteria > Rhizobiales > Beijerinckiaceae > Allobosea. The sequence continues at coordinate 307,309 of NZ_SLZF01000010.1, read as the reverse complement.
AGCAGCTCGTCGGCGCCTTCTCCGAGACCTGGCTCGAACCGATGGCGAAGGTGCTGTCGACGCTCGGCTCGCAGCGCATCTGGGCCGTGCACGGCTCCGACGGGCTCGATGAGATCACCACGACCGGGCCGACCCGCGTCGTCGCGCTGGAGAACGGCAAGATCGAGAGCTTTTCGATCAGCCCCGACGATGTCGGCCTTCCGCGCGCCAAGCCGGAGGAGCTGCGCGGCGGCGAGCCGGCGCAGAATGCCGAGGCGCTGCGCGCCGTGCTCGACGGGCAGAAGACCGCGTTCCGCGATATCGCCGCCTTCAATGCAGCAGCCGCCCTCGTGGTCGCAGGCCAGGCCGGCGACTTGCGCGACGGCCTCGCGCGCGCCACATCCGCGATCGACAGCGGCAAGGCCAAGGCGGTGCTGGCTGCGCTGGTCGCGAGCTCGAACGCGTGAGGCGGCGATGACCGACATCCTGGCCCGGATCGAAGCCTATAAGCGCGAGGAGATCGCGGCCGCCAAGGCGCTGGTCTCGCTCGCGCAGATCGAGAAGCTCGCGCTCGCCGCGTCTCCCGTGCGCGGCTTCGCCGCGGCACTCGCCGCCAAGCATACGGCCGGACGGGCGGCGCTGATCGCCGAGATCAAGAAGGCGAGCCCGTCCAAGGGGCTGATCCGCGCCGATTTCGATCCGCCGGCGTTGGCCAGGGCCTATGCCGAGGGCGGAGCCGCCTGCCTCTCCGTCCTGACCGACGCGCCCTCCTTCCAGGGACGGCCGGAATTCCTGGAGCAGGCGCGCGCCGCCAGTGGTCTGCCGGTGCTGCGCAAGGATTTCCTCTACGAGCCCTACCAGGTCTTCGAGGCGCGCGCCTGGGGCGCCGACTGCATCCTGATCATCATGGCCGGCGTCGACGACGCCACCGCGCGCGCGCTGAACGAGACGGCCGTGGGCCTCGGCATGGACGTGCTGGTCGAGGTCCATGACGACGAGGAGCTCGACCGGGCGCTCGCGCTCGAAAGCAGGCTGCTCGGCATCAACAATCGCGACCTGCGCAGCTTCAATGTCGATCTCGCCGTGACGGAGCGGCTCGCGCCGCGCGTGCCGGCTGACCGGATCATAGTCGGCGAAAGCGGCATCTTCACTCCGGCCGATATCGCCCGGCTGCAAGGCAGCGGGGTCAACACCTTCCTGGTCGGCGAGAGCCTGATGCGCCAGCAGGATGTCGCGGCCGCGACGCGGGAGCTGCTCGCAGCATGAGCCGTCTCAGCCACCTCGACGCGCAGGGCCAGGCCCATATGGTCGATGTCGGCGACAAGGATGAGACATCGCGCATCGCCATCGCCGAAGGCCTGGTGATCATGCAGGCGGCGACGCTCGCCATCGTCCGCGACGGCGAAGCGAAGAAAGGCGACGTGCTCGGCACCGCCCGGCTCGCCGGCATCATGGCCGCCAAGCGCACGCATGAGCTGATCCCGCTCTGCCATCCCTTGCTGATCAGCAAGGTCGCGGTCGATCTCGCGATCGATGAGGCCCTGCCCGGCGTGCGCGTGCGCGCCGAGGTCAAGATGAAGGGCCAGACCGGGGTCGAGATGGAAGCGCTGACCGCGGTCAGCGTCGCCTGCCTGACGGTCTACGACATGGTCAAGGCGGTCGACCGGGCGATGCGGATCGAGGGTATCCGGCTCGTCCATAAATCCGGCGGCAAATCGGGCACTTACGACATGGCGGAGCCGGCAACGTGAGCCTCACCCCCGTTCCCGTCGCGCTGAAGGCGCTGATCGACAGCGTGCCCGGCCTGTTGACGGCCGAGACCTTGCCGCTGGCGGCATGTGCGGGGCGCGTGCTGGTGGAGGACCTGAAGGCGCTCAGGACCCAGCCGCCCTTCGCCAATTCGGCGATGGACGGCTATGCCGTGCGGGCCGACGATCTCACCATAGGCACTGAATTGCGCGTCATCGGCGAAGCCGCCGCCGGACGCTCCTTCGGCGGCGCGCTCGCTGCCGGCGAGGCCGTGCGCATCTTCACCGGCGCGCCCCTTCCCGAAGGCGCCGATACGATCTTGATCCAGGAGAATGCAGAGGGCGTCGGCGGCCCCGTCATCACCGTGCGCGAGGGCGCAACCAAGGGCCGCTTCGTTCGTCCCGCCGGCCTCGACTTCCGCGAGGGCAAGATCCTGCTCAAGGCCGGTACGCGTCTCGACAGCGCCGCGCTCGGCCTTGCCGCCGCAATGGGCCATCCGGCGCTTTCAGTGCGGAAGAAGCCGCTCGTCGCGATTCTCGCCACTGGCGACGAGCTGGTCTTTCCCGGCGAGCCCGTCGGCCCGGACCAGATAGTCGCCTCGAACAGCTACGCGCTGGCCGCGCTGGTCGAACAGGCAGGGGCGACCGCACTCGATCTCGGCATCGCCCGCGACACGCATGAGGACCTCGCCGAAAAGATCGGCCGTGCCCGCAGCGCCGATGCCGATGTCCTGGTCACGCTCGGCGGCGCTTCCGTCGGCGAGCACGACCTCGTGCAGGCCGCCTTGAAGGCGCAGGGCATGGAACTCGGCTTCTGGAAGATCGCGATGCGGCCGGGCAAGCCGATGATGATGGGACGGCTCGGCCGCATGGTTGCCGTCGGCCTGCCCGGCAACCCGGTCTCCTCGATCGTCTGCGGCCATCTCTTCGTGCTGCCGCTGATCGAAGCTCTGCTTGGCATGCCCGACCCGCAGCGCGACCGCAGCGAGCCCGGCCTCCTCGGAAGAGATTTGCCGGCAAACGACGAGCGCCAGGATTACTTGCGGGCAAGTTTGGTGCTGACGGGCGCGGGCTGGCAGGCGACTCCCTTCGAGAAGCAGGATTCCTCGATGCTCGCCGCCCTGTCGCGTGCCGACGCTCTGGTGATCAGGCCGGCATTCGCTGAGCCGGCGAAGCAAAATTCGCCCTGCCGGATCATTCGATTGCGCTGAACCTTGTTCCGGCTCGGCTTGCGGAACACAGCACGAACATGTATTATGTTCGTGCTTTGTTTCGAATCCGCAGCCAGGGGCACCGGCAGGTCATGCTGACACGCAAACAGTTCGAACTGCTTCGCTTCATCCAGGAGCGCCTGCGCGAGACCGGTGTGCCGCCCTCCTTCGACGAGATGAAGGATGCGCTCGACCTGCGCTCCAAATCGGGCATCCACCGGCTGATCATGGCGCTGGAGGAGCGCGGTTTCATTCGCCGGCTCCCGAATCGGGCGCGCGCTCTCGAAGTGATCAAGATGCCAGAGGGCATTGGCGGCCCGCAGGCGCCGCGCGGCCGTTTCAGCCCTTCCGTCGTGCAAGGCGGGCTCGGCAAGGCCAAGCCGGCTGCGCCTGCCCCCGAGGAAGACACACGCTCGATGGTCGCGATCCCGGTCATGGGCCGGATCGCGGCGGGCACGCCGATCTCGGCGATCCAGAGCCGCAGCCACAATGTCTCGATGCCGGCCGACATGCTGGGCGGCGGCGAGCATTATGCGCTGGAGGTGCGTGGCGACTCGATGGTCGAGGCCGGCATCCTCGATGGCGATACGGTGGTGATCCGCCGCCAGGATACGGCCAATACCGGCGATATCGTCGTCGCGCTGATCGATGACGAGGAGGCGACGCTCAAGCGGCTGCGCAAGCGCGGCTCCTCGATCGCGTTGGAAGCCGCCAATCCGGCCTATGAGACGCGCGTGCTTGGTCCCGACCGCGTCAAGATCCAGGGCCGGCTGGTCAACCTGTTCCGGCGCTACTGACGCGGCAGCGCTCTACGTTTCCCTGGATTGCTTCGTCGCTGCGCTCCTCGCAATGACGACGGGTGCGCGAGACTAATGAAGCCGTTCCAGTTCGTCGTTGGTCTCGCTCGGTTGCGGGGGCGCGGCGATAGCGGGTTGCGTAACCTGCGGCTGGCGCGGCTTGCGGCTCCAGGGTCGATTGGCGTCGACCTGTTCGGATAGTTGGGCCCGCCAGCCGGTCCCGGTGCTGACCAGCGCGGTCGCGCCATCGCGTGAGAGCGCGCTGCGGTCGATCAGCTTGGCCTCGCAGCCGGCCTGCCAGGGAATCGGCGTGACCACGAGGTCGGCGCGGCGGCAATCCTCGGCGATGGCGAGGCGATCCCGGGCATAGGAGATGCTGCGGCCGGCCTTGTCGCGGATGACGCAGCCGAGCGTGTCGCAAGCCGCGCCCTGGCGCAGGCTGGCATCTTCCGGCTTGCGGCTGTCGCCCTCGGCATTGAGCCATTGCTGCAGGACGAAGGCGCTCGGCTTGCCGGCGAGGATCAGCTTGCCCTCGGCGCCCCGGACCAGGATGCCGGAGCCGTCGCGCTCGATCAGGATGTCCGGCCGTTCCGGCTTCGACGCGACAGCGAGCCCGATGACGAATGGCAGGATCGCCAGGAAGCGGATCGGCGTCGTCCAGAGCGTCATCCAGAGCAGGCTCGCGGCGAAGCATGCGAGCGCCGGCGCTCCGAAGGCCGGGATGACCAGGCTGGAATGGTCGAAGCTCGCGACCCAATGGGCAAGATCGAGCACCCAGGCGGACGCGAGGCCCATCAGCGCCCAAGCCGGCCAGTCGAGCCCGAACGGATAGGCGAGCACGCCGAAGACGGCGGCCGGCATCACGATCAGCGAGACGAAGGGCAAGGCGAACGCATTGCCGATCAACCCGAACGGGTTGAAGGTCTGGAAATGATAGGCGCCGAAGGGCGCGGTTGCCGCCGTCGCGATCAGCGTCGTGACGATGATCCCGATCGCGGCCTGGAAGAGCGGGCGCAGCGGCCAGGGCCATGGCGAGGGCGCCTCGCTGCGCCGCCGCTCCTCCCAGCGCTCGGCGAAGGCGATCAGCGCCGCGACCGCCCCGAAGGACATCTGGAAGCTCGGGCCGAGCAGCGCATCGGGCTCGCGGATCAGTACGATCATCGCGGCAATCGCGAGGTTGCGCATGCTGAGCGCCGGCCGATCGACCAGGATGGCGCCGAGCATCACCAGCGTCATGATCAGCGAGCGCACGGTTGCGACCTCGGCTCCGGAAAAGACGCAATAGCTGACCGCACCGATCATCGCAGCGACGGCCGCGATCTTCTTGATCGGCCAATACAGCGCCAGTGTCTGCGAGAGCGCCAGCAGCGCGCGCACCAGCCAGAAGATCGTGCCGGCGGCGAGCACCATGTGCAGGCCCGAGATCGAGACGACGTGATAGATGCCGGCGGCGCGCAGGTCGACATTGGTCGCCTCGGTGATCAGGCCGCGCTTGCCGGTGACGAGCGCCGCCGCCATGGCGCCGGCCTGCGCCCCGCCGATCGTGGCGATGCGCTCGGTCAGGGCATTGCGGGCCCGATCGAGCGAGGCCCGCATCTGCAACTCGAAAGGCGCCGGCCAGGGTGGCGGCGACAGGCTGATCTTGCCGGGAATGGCGCCGACGGCGCCAAGGCCGCGGAAGAAGGCGTCCCGACCGAAATCATAGCCACCCGGCCGTGCCGGTCCTGGCGGCGGCAGAAGCCGCGCGACGGCGGAGATATGGTCGCCCGGCGCGACCGCGCCCGTCCTGATGTTGACCCGGACGCGCTTGGGCAGTTGCGCAGCATCGAGCCCCGCAATACCCGTCACCAGCACAACCAGCCGTGCGCCGGCATCGCGTGCCTCGACCGATTCGACGAAACCGCTGAGCTGGCCGACGCGGGTGCGCTCCAGCATCGGTGTGGCCACCGTCGCTGTACGCCAGGCGGCCGCGCCGAAGCCGGCCAGGATCGCGGCGGTCGCGATGCAGGCAAGCATGGCCGGGCGCCACGAGCGCAGGAGCCCCGCTGCGATCGAAGCGGCGGCGAAACCCGAAGCCGGAACCCAGAGCGACGGTTCGCGGCCGGCGGCGAAATAGAGCAGGATGCCCAAGCCCATCAGCACCGGCAGACAGAGGAACAGCCGCCGCCGCTCGATCTCGGTCTCGCAAGCCGCCAGAAGGCGCTTTCGGGCCTCGGCAAGAGCGAATTCCAGGCCTGCGCCGGGAAAGCGCGAGCGTTCGGGCCGGCCGGGCAAGGCCCAAGCCAAAGCGCCGCGACGCGGTCCAAGCTGCGGCGGCGCCTGGCGCATCCGCCCTCCCCCTGCCCGGCTGCGATCTTCGCTTAACGCCGGCCCCGCGAGCATGTTACAGGGGCCGCGCCGGTTGTCATGTCCTGGAGCATGTTCCGTAAAAGTGGCACGCACTTTTGCGATATGAACATGCTCAAGAGATTGGCCTTGCGCGAATTCTCTTCGTTCGGCTGATTCCAGCCGGACGGAAAGCGCGCGAGCCCGGCGCGCCGTTTCATTGCCGCTTTGCCGGTGTTTCCTTCATCCCCCGCCCTGTCGGAGCCCTTCTTTCATGAGTGATGCGGTCGTCACGCGCTTCGCCCCGTCGCCTACCGGATTCCTGCATATCGGTGGCGCCCGCACCGCCCTGTTCAACTGGCTCTATGCCCGCCGCCATGGCGGCAAGATGCTGCTCCGGATCGAGGACACGGACCGCGAACGCTCGACCGAGCCGGCCATCGCCGCGATCCTGGACGGGCTCTCCTGGCTCGGGCTCGATTGGGACGGCGACACGGTCTATCAGTTCTCGCGCGCCGCGCGGCACCGCGAGGTGGCCGAGCAGATGCTCGCCGCCGGCAAGGCCTATTACTGCTACGCGAGCCAGCAGGAGCTCGAGGAGATGCGCGAGAGGGCGCGCGCCGAGGGCAAGCCGCTGCGCTATGACGGGCGCTGGCGCGACCGTGACCCTGCCACCGCGCCGGATGGCGTCAAGCCGGTGATCCGCCTGCGCGCGCCGCAGACCGGCGAGACGGTGGTCGAGGACGAGGTTCAGGGCCGCGTCACCTGGCAGAACGAGAATCTGGACGATCTCGTATTGCTGCGCTCGGACGGCACGCCGACCTATATGCTCGCGGTCGTGGTCGACGACCATGATATGGGAGTCACCCATATCATTCGCGGCGACGACCACCTGACCAATGCGGCGCGGCAGACCCAGATCTATAGCGCGCTCGGCTGGAAAGTGCCGAGCATGTCGCATATCCCGCTGATCCATGGCGCAGATGGCGCCAAGCTGTCTAAGCGCCATGGTGCGCTCGGCGTCGATGCCTATCGCTCCATGGGTTATCTGCCCGTGGCGTTGCGCAACTATCTGCTGCGCCTCGGCTGGAGCCACGGCGACCAGGAGCTCTTCTCCACGCAGGAGATGATCGAGCTGTTCAATCTCTCCTCGATCGGCCGCTCGCCGGCCCGTTTCGACTATGCCAAGCTCGAGAACCTGAACGGCATCTATATGCGCCAGTCCGAGGATCGCGACCTGCTCGCGGCGCTGAAGACAATCCTGCCCGAGATCGGCCCGGCCCATGGGCTGGGGCCGACGCTCTCGCCGGAGCTGGAGGCCAAGCTGCTCGCCGCCATGCCGGGCCTGAAGGAGCGCGCCAAGACCCTGGTCGAGCTGCTCGACAGCGCCTCCTATCTCTTCGCCAAGCGCCCGCTCGCGCTTGATCAGAAGGCTGCGACGCTGCTCGACCAGCCGGCGCGCCAGCGCATGCCCGATCTCGCGAGCAAGCTCGCGGCGGTCAACGACTGGACGGCCGCCCCACTCGAAGCCGTGGTCAGGGCCTTTGCCGAGGAGCATGCGCTGAAGCTCGGACAGGTAGCGCAGCCCTTGCGCGCGGCGTTGACGGGGCGCGCAATGTCGCCAGGTCTGTTCGATGTGATGGCCGTGCTCGGCCGGGACGAGACGCTGGCGCGGCTGGCCGATCAATCGTGAACTGGCGCAGGTCAGATCATGCAATTGCATTGGTTGAACGGCCCCGGCAAATGAGCTAGTGACCCGGTTGTGCCTAGCGTAACCCCCCTCTCCCCGGGCACAAATATTGCTTGTAAATCAGTCGGATGAACCTACCACTCGCTCTCGTCCGCCAGCCAACCTGTCATGGGGCCGACATACTTGGCCTCTTCGATGACGGATGCTGGCCGGCAGCCCGATCGGGCTAGCGGGGCAGAAGACTGAGACGCAGCGAGTCTGAAAGGATCGGTATCGATGAGCGGAACCACCAGCCAGCTGAGTGTCGACGGCAAGACGGTCGACATGGCGATCAAGACGGGCTCGATCGGCCCCTCCGTCATCGACATCGCCAAGCTCTACGCGCAAACCGGGATGTTCACCTATGATCCCGGCTTCACCTCGACCGCGAGCTGCGAGTCGGAGATCACCTATATCGATGGCGACGAGGGCGTTCTGCTCCATCGTGGCTACCCGATCGAGCAGCTCGCCGAGCATGGCGACTTCCTCGAGACCTGCTACCTGCTGCTTTACGGCGAGCTGCCGACCGCGGCGCAGAAGGCCGATTTCGACTATCGCGTGACGCGCCACACCATGGTGCACGAGCAGATGGCCCGCTTCTTCCAGGGCTTCCGCCGCGACGCGCACCCAATGGCGGTTCTGGTCGGCTCGATCGGCGCCATGTCGGCCTTCTACCACGACTCCACCGACATCTCGGATCCGCAGCAGCGCATGATCGCGTCGATGCGGCTGATCGCCAAGATGCCGACGCTGGCGGCGATGGCCTATAAGTACACGATCGGCCAGCCGTTCGTGTATCCGCTGAACTCGCTCGACTATACCTCGAACTTCCTGCGCATGTGCTTCGCGGTGCCGGCAGAGGAGTACAAGGTCAACCCTGTGCTGTCGCGCGCGCTCGACCGCATCTTCATCCTGCATGCCGATCACGAGCAGAACGCCTCGACCTCGACGGTCCGCCTCGCCGGCTCGTCGGGTGCTAACCCGTTCGCCTGCATCGCGGCCGGCACGGCCTGCCTGTGGGGGCCTGCCCATGGCGGTGCCAACGAAGCCGCGCTGAGGATGCTGATGGAGATCGGCTCGGTCGAGAACATTCCGAAATACATCGCCAAGGCGAAGGACAAGAACGATCCGTTCCGCCTGATGGGCTTCGGCCACCGCGTCTACAAGAACTACGATCCGCGCGCCAAGATCATGCAGAAGACCACGCATGAGGTGCTGAACGAGCTCGGCATCAAGGACGATCCGCTGCTGGACGTCGCGATCGAGCTCGAGCGCATCGCGCTGAGCGACGAGTACTTCATCGAGAAGAAGCTCTACCCGAATATCGACTTCTATTCGGGCATCACCCTGAAGGCGATGGGCTTCCCGACCACGATGTTCACCGCCCTGTTCGCGCTGGCCCGCACCGTCGGCTGGATCGCACAGTGGAAGGAGATGATCGAGGATCCGTCCCAGCGCATCGGCCGCCCGCGCCAGCTCTACACTGGCCCGACGCTGCGCGAGTACACCCCGATCGGCCGTCGCTGAGACTTCGGCAAGGCAGTTTCGGAGCCGCGGCGGGAAACCGCCGCGGCTCTTTTATTGCGCCCAATTGCTAAGTCCGGCGACGCCGCTGAATGGGTAAGGTCGCCCCCGAAAAGGAGACCCGATCCCATGTCCACATCCGGATATCTCGACCGCCGCTCTCTGCTTGCCGGCTTCTCGGCCGCCTCGCTCACCGGCCTCGCCGGCACGGCGCGCGCGCAGGCCAGCTTTCCAACGCGGCCAATCACACTCGTCGTTCCCTTCGCCGCCGGCGGCTCCACCGATATCGTCGCCCGGCTCGTCGGGCAGAAGATGGCCGAGACGCTCGGCCAATCGGTCGTGATCGAGAACCGTGCCGGAGCCGGCGGCAATGTCGGCGCCACCGCGGTCGCCCGCGCGCAGCCCGATGGCTACACCATCCTGATGGGCACGATCGCGACCCATGCGCTCAATCCGGCCATACTCAAGGCCGTGACCTTCGACCCGGTCAAGGATTTCACGCCGATCTCGCTGCTCGCCGTCGTGCCCAACGTCATGGTCGTGAATCCGAGTTTTCCGGCCAAGACGGTTCAGGAGGTGATCAAGCTCCTGAAGGAGAACCCCGGCAAATACTCCTACGCCTCCTCGGGCGTCGGCACGCCACTGCATCTCTCGGGCGAGCTGTTCAAGTCGCTCGGCGGGGTCAATATGAACCACGTGCCCTATCGCGGCGCCGGCCCTGCCTTGAACGACGTCGTCTCGGGCGCCGTGCCCATCATGTTCGACAACCTGCCCTCCTCGGCCCAGTTCATCCGCAATGGCCAATTGCGCGCCATCGGCGTGACGACGAAGGAACGCGTCGCTTCCTTCCCGGAGTTGCCGACCATCGCCGAGGGCGGGCTTGCCGGCTACGAGACCTATACCTGGAACGCGTTGTTCGGCCCGGCCAATCTGCCGAAGCCGATCCTCGAGCGCCTCAATACCGAGGCGAACAAGGCGCTGACCGATGCGACGGTGAAGCAGCGCCTGAACGATGTCAGTGCCCAGATCATCGGCTCGACGCCGGAAGCGCTCGGCGAGCATGTGAAGCTCGAAGTCGCGAAATGGGCACCGATCGCCAAGGCCTCGGGCGCCACGATCGAATAGAGCTAAATCATCGGACCGGACATCGCATCCGGTCCGATGATCTAGCTCCTTGTTTTCGCATCGGCTTTCCCAGAAAACCGCGATCCACTTCTCGGGCCGATGCGCTAGCCGCTGGCGCTGCTGCCCGCCGTTTCCGCCAGCAGTGCCAGCGTGGCTTCGACCGCGTTCGCGGCCGGGCTCGCGCCGGCCGAACGCATATTCTTCTCGATCTCACGAAAGCCGGCGAGCTGCGCCTCGCGCGCCGGCCCCTCGGCCAGGACAGCCAGGAGTTCGCGCGCCAACGCGTCGGCCGTCAGGTCCTGCTGGATGAATTCCGGCACGACATTCCGGCCGGCGACCAGGTTCGCCAGGATGACGGTCGGCAGCTTGATCAGGCGCCTGGCGATCGCGGCCTCCCAGTCGGCTCCGCGATAGGCCGCGACGGTCGGCACCTGAGCGAGCGCGAGCTCCAAGGTCACGGTTCCCGAGGCGGCAATCGCAGCACGAGCGCTGCGGAAGGCGGCGTACTTGGCGGCCTCGCCGTCGACGAGCTGCGGCGCAACCGGCCAGGCAGCGACCTGCTCTGCGATCAGCCCGCGCAGATGCGTCACCGCCGGCAGCAGGAAACGCGCACCGGGAACAGCCTTGGCGATCTGCACCACCGCCTTGCCGAAGACCGGCATCAGATGGTTGATCTCGGAGCGACGGCTGCCCGGCAGAACGAGGATGTCGGGCGCGGCGGAATCGGCACGGCGGGCCGCCTCATTCGCATCAGGGCGCAATTCGCCGAGCCGCTCGATCACGGGATGGCCGACATAGACCGTCTTCGGCCCATGCAGCCGCTCCAGGGCGGCGGGCTCGAACGGCAGGAGCGCCAGGATGCGGTCGACATGGGGCACCATGCGGCGCGCCCGACCGGAGCGCCAGGCCCAGACAGTCGGGCAGACCCAGTGCACGATCGGGATCGAAGGCGCGCGCCGGCGCAGCTTCTGCGCGACGCGCAGCGTGAAATCCGGCGCGTCGACGGTAAGCAGGAGATCGGGCTTGAATTCGGCCGTGCCCTTGGCTGCATCTTTCATGCGCCGCAACAGGAGGGGCAGCCGCGCGATCACCGGCCCAAACCCCATCACCGCGATATCGGCCTGCGGAAAGAAGGGTTTCAAGCCCTGATCAATCAGGGCATGCCCGCCGACGCCGGCGAGTTCGAGCGGCCGATCGCCGAGGCGCTGGCGCAGGGCGACGAGAAAGCGCTGCGCGAGCGCGTCGCCCGAAGCCTCGCCGGTGATGATGACCAGGCGGAACGGCCGGCTCACGCCACGCCCTCGACGAAAAGCCCGAGCTCGTCGGCGAGCTTGCCGAGCCGCTCGCTGTCGCCGACCAGAACCTTTCCGGCACGCAAGGCGATGCCGGATAGCCCTGCCTGCGCCAGGTTCCGCAGCGTATTGGGACCGATCGCAGGCATGTCGACGCGCAGATCCTGGCCGTCCTTCGGCGCCTTGACCAGGACGCCGTCGCCCTTGCCGAATTTCAACCGTCCGGCCGCGACAAGCTCGGAGACCCGCTTGATCATCGCATCGGTGCCTTCGGCGGCCTCTATGGCGACGACACGGTGATCGGCGACGATTGCCGCCTGGCCGACATCGAAGGGCGAGAGCGCGGCGAGCAGCGCAAAGCCTTGCTCGATGACGGGGCGCGCTACCGTGGGGACCTGCCGCTTGCCGAGCGGGCCGAGCGGAGCGGTCAATTCAGGCGCGATATCGGCCGAACCATGGACACGGAAGCCTTGCCCTTCGAAGAACTGCACGACGCCCTTGAGCAGATGATCGTCCCCACCCTGGAAGGCCCGGGCGAAATGCGGCAGGTATTTCAGCGTCGAGGCCTCGGGCAGCAGCGAGCCGAAGCTTGGGCGCGGCAAGGCGCCGATCAGCACGATATCGCCGATGCCGCGCCGCTTCAGCTCGTCGAGCAGCCGCCCGAGCTGGCCGAGGCGATAGACCCGAACCATGTCCGGCGCGAAATCAGCGAGGCTCGCCGCTCCCTCGACTGCCGCGACATAGACCTCATGGCCCCGCGCCACAGCAAGCCTGGCAAGGCGCGGTGGGTATTCGCCACTGCCGGCAATGATGGCGAGCGGGAACGCCGCGCCCTCGGTTCCGGTCGGAGCCGCACTCACCGGTCTGGCGCGTTGACGTCGCGCGGCACGCAAATCGCGTTCGCGCCGCCCTCGCGAATGAAGTCGAGAATCTCGTGAATCTGCGGATGCTCGGCGAACTCGCTGGCGACATCCTCGACCCGCTCCGACAATGTGCCCTCATCGGCGAAAAGCAGGCGGTAGGCACGGCGCAGCTCATGGATCTGCTCGCGCGAGAAATTCCGGCGCTTCAGGCCGATCAGGTTCAGGCCGGCGAGATGGGCCGGGTTGTCCCGGACCATGCCGAAGGGAATGACATCGTTCAGCACGCCGGCGCCGCCGCCAATGAAGGCGTGATCGCCGATGCGGATGAACTGCTGGAGCCCGGCGCCGCCGCTGACGATGACGAAATTGCCGACCGTGACATGGCCGGCGCACATGACATTGTTCGAGAAGATGACGTTGTTGCCGATCCGGCTGTCATGTCCGACATGCGAATTCGCCAGGAAGAAGCAGTTGTTGCCCACTGAAGTGGTCATCCCGCCGCCATCCGTGCCGGGATTCATCGTGACGCCTTCGCGGATCATGCAATCGGAGCCGATGACCAGTGTCGAAGGCTCGCCGCGATATTTCAGGTCCTGCGGCGGATTGCCGATCGAGGCGAAGGGATAGATCTTTGTCCGTGCGCCGATTGTGGTCCAGCCGGCGATCGCGACATGGCTGATCAGCTCGACCCCGTCGCCAAGGACGACATGGGGACCGACCGTGCAAAAGGGGCCGATGACGACGCCCTCGCCGAGCTGCGCGGCCGGGTCGACGATCGACATCGCGTGGATGGTCGCGCTCATGGAAGACATATCCTGATTTCGGCGGAACGCGACCGGCTCACGCCACCATCGCGGAAATCTCGGCCTCGGCGACGAGCACGCCATCGACCTTGGCCTCGCCGCGGTAGAACCAGAGATTGCGCTTGCGCGCGACCTTGGTGAGGTGGAAATGCAGGGTGTCGCCCGGCACGACCGGCTTGCGGAACTTGGCCTTGTCGATCGTGGTGAAGAGCACCGTGCTGACCGCGGCCTCCTCGATGCCACGCGCGCTCACCACGAGCACGCCGGCGGTCTGCGCCATCGCCTCGATCATCAGCACGCCCGGAAAGACCGGCCGGCCGGGGAAGTGGCCGGTGAACTGAGGTTCGTTGGCGGTGACGTTCTTGATGCCGATGCCGGATTCATCGCCCTTCATCTCGATGACGCGATCGACGAGGAGGAAGGGATAGCGATGCGGGATGCAGGCCATGATCTTCTGGATATCGGCCACGCCCAGCGATGCAGTCGCTTCGTTCATTCTGTCCCATCTCCCCTGGCGACCATCCCTTTGGATCGCCGCGGCATCTACCGGGTCACTTGCCGGCTCGTCAGCGCCGGTTTGCCGGAAATCGCCCCGGGCGATCAAGCAAATTCGACATGGCTCAGCTCTCTGAGCCGCCCGAGCCCTTGCCGCGCTTGGCCACAAGCATCTTCAGCATGGCGCTCTCGCGCGCCCAGTTCATTGCCGGCTGGGCCGGATAGCCGCCATAGCGGGCGCCGCGCGGGATATCGCCGGCGACACCGCTCTGCGCCGCAACCTGCGCGCCCATCCCCACCGTGAGATGGCCGGCAAGCCCGACCTGGCCGCCGAGCACGACGAAATCCTCGAGCGTCGACGAGCCGGCGATGCCGACCTGCGAGACGATGACGCAATGACGACCGATGACGCAGTTATGGCCGATCTGCACGAGATTATCGATCTTGGTGCCCTCGCCGATCACCGTATCGCGGCTGGCGCCCCGATCGATGCAGCTATTGGCGCCGATCTCGACATCGTCCTGGATGATGACACGCCCGATCTGCGGCACCTTCATATGGCCCTTCGGGCTCATGGCGAAGCCGAAGCCGTCCTGGCCGATGCGGACGCCCGGGTGAATGATGACGCGGTTGCCGATCAGGGCGGACTGGATCGTCGAGCCCGAACCGATGGCGCAGTCGCGGCCGATGCGGACCTGCGGACCGATCACGGCATGGGAGGCGATCACCGTACCGGAACCGATCTCGGCACCGGGACCGACGACCGCGCCGGGATCGACAGTGACATTATCCTCGAGCCGCGCGGTGGCATGGACGAAGGCGCCCGGTGCCACGCCCTGCGAGCCGAAGACCGAGCCTGGCTTCAGCGCCGTCGGGAAGAACCGAGCGAGCACCCTGGCGAAAGCATGGTAGGGCGCGGGCGAGACCAGCGCCGTGGTGCCCGCGGGAACGCGGCCAGCGAAACGCGGCGAGACCAGGCAAAGCCCGGCAGCGGTGGCCGCCAAAGCGTCCACGTATTTCGCATTGTCCATATAGGCGAGGTCGTTCGGACCGGCATGCTCCAGCGCCGCGGCACCGGTGACGCGTCGCGCCGAATCGGCCCCTTCGGGAAGCGGCACGCCTGAAACGGCAGCGACCTCGCCGAAATCCAGCGAGGTCGCGAGCGGAAAGAACTGAGGTTCTGACATGTAAAGGATCCGTTGCGGGGCGTCGCCGCCCCGCCGCGTCAGAAGCGGGCGCCGCCCGAGAAGCGGAAGGCCTGGAGGCGGTCGCCGCCGTACTTGGCCGTGATGCCGGTGAGCGGGTTGGTGCCCCACTGCCCATCGTCCTTGGTCAGGGCATAGGCATAGTCGAAGCGGATCGGGCCGAGCGGCGACTGCCAGAGCAAGCTCACGCCGACCGACGAGCGCAGCACGTTCTTGTCGCGCACGCAGGCTACGTTGCTCTGGAACTGCTGCTGGCTCGGCGCGATCGCGACGTTGAACTGACGCGCCTCCGAGCCCGCAGGACAGCCGTTGAACAGCGAGGCCGAGCCGCCGTCATAATTGAACAGCGTACCGGCGTCGGCGAAGATCGCGCCGCGCAGGCCGAGGTCACGCGGCAGGCCCCAGATCGGGAACTGCATTTCGAGCGTACCACCGAAATAGGTGGTGCCGCCGAGCGCGTTCGCAGTCGGGTCGTTCAGCACGTCGCGCGGGCCGATGCCGGACGGGGCGAAGCCACGCACCAGTGTCGGGCCGAGGAAGTAGTGATCGACCATGCGCAGGTTGCCGCTGGTCGCCTGGACGTGACCGCCCTGGACGCGGATGAAGCCGACGACGTCGTCGAAGATTTCCTTGTAGTAGCGGGCATCGGCCGCGATACGCAGGAACTTCGAGTCACCGCCGACACCGGCGAATTCCGGCTTGAGCTCGGCGATGAAGCCGTTGCGCGGGGTCTGGACGCTATCGAGCGAGTTGTAGTTGAAGTTCAGGCCGACCAGCGAAGTCAGCTGCGAACCCTCGGCTTCCTTGACCGCGACCGTGGCTTCGCCGTTGGTCAAGCAGTTATAGCCGCTCTGGGTGCCGAGCGGGGCGCCGGGAGTGCCAGGCGTGATGCCCGGGATCGGGAAGGTACAGTCGTTATAGGGCCGCTCGTAGGTGTTCGGGATCTCGATCTCGGTCGTGTAGATCGAATAGCGCGGCGTGATCGAGAACTCTTCCGTGATCGGGAAGGTGAAGCGCACCTGACCGCCGGTCACGCGGCTCTCGAAGCGGCCGGTGTTGTAGTTGTCGCTGTACTTCGAGAACAGGTCGATACCCGCCGCGATGCGGTGGCCGAGGAAATAGGGCTCGGTGAACGAGAAATCGATGCCCTGCGTCCGCTGGCCGACCGTGCCGGCGATCCGGACGAACTGGCCGCGGCCGAGGAAGTTCGATTCCGACAGCGAGACCTCGCCGATCACGCCGTCCGAGGTCGAGTAGCCACCCGAGATGGCGAAGGAGCCGGTCGCCTTGTCCTCGACGTCGATATTGACGATCACGCGGTCCGGCGCGCTGCCGGGCTCGTTGGTGATGCGGACCTTGTTGAAGAAGCCGAGATTGTTCAGGCGGCGCTCGGCCCGGTCGACCATGACCTTGTTGTAGGCGTCGCCTTCGCCGAGATCGAGCTCGCGGCGCACGACATAGTCGCGCGTACGGGTGTTGCCGCGCACGTTGATGCGCTCGACATAGACCCGTGGGCCCTCGTCGACGACATAGGTGATGCCGATCAGGCGGCCGGCAGCGTCACGGTCGCCGCGCGGGCGGACCTGCGCGAAGGCATAGCCGCGGCGCGACACCTCGGTGGTGAGGTTGACCAGCGACTTCTCGACCGACTCGGCATTGTAGGTATCGCCAGCCGAGGTCGCGACGTAGCGCTGCAGGCTGGCCGGATCGATGTCGCGCAGAGCCGAATCGACGGAGACGTTGCCGACCTTGTATTGCGGGCCCTCATCGAGGGTGACGTCGATGACCCAGCCCTGCAGGGCATCGTCATAGCGGTCAGTGTGGCTGACGACGCGGAAATCGGCATAGCCGTTCTTCAGGTAGAAGCGGCGGATCAGCTCGAGGTCGGAATTGATGCGGTCCGGATCATAGACGTCGGAGGTCTTGATCCAGCTCAGGAAATTCGACTCGGTCGTCGTCATCAGGCCGCGCAGGCGCGACGAGGAATAGACACCGTTGCCGGCGAAGTTGATCTGCTTGACGCCGGTCTTGCCGCTTTCGTTGATGGTGAAGACCACGTCCGAGCGGCCGTTCGGCAGCGGCGCGATACGGCCTGAAATCGAGGTCGCGGCATAGCCGGCGCGCTTGTAGACCTCGCGCAGGCGGGCGACGTCGGAATCGATCAGAGCCTGGCTGAGCGGCCCGTTGGCCTTGGACTGGACCTGATCGATCAGCACCTCGCTCTTGAGGCGGCGGTTGCCCTCGAAGGCGACGCGGTTGACCGTGTCGTTCTCCTGCACGGAGATGACAGTCTGAGAACCGCGGCGGCTGACCTGGACATTCGAGAACAGCCCGGTCGCGAGCAGACTCTGCCGAATCTCCTGCGGGCCACCCTGAGCTGCGTAGCCTCGGATCGTCTCCGAATCCACGCGACGATTACCTTGGACAATCACGGCCTGCGCAAAAACAACGCCACCGCTAACGGCCAGAATGACGGCCGAAAGTCCGACTGATCGAGAGAGCCGCGTTTTGAAAGACCGGCTCTTTTGGGTCGACGTCATCGGGTCGCCTATTCCATTTTCTCAGGTCACCACCCCAACTGGGGGCCTCCACCTTTTGGGTGCAGGCTCGGCGACATTGCAGACCAATCGCTTCTACAAAGTTTCCTGCGAGGTGCAAATGTCCATTGTCGTTAACGAATTATTTTTCACCACGACGTGGCCATGAGGCCACGCGGCGCCCACACCGACGAATCCACGCATCAGTTCGGCGGAACCGGCGAGAACGGATCGGTTGTGCGCGCGGAGAGTGTCGTCAGAGCGGCGAACCGACATGAACGATGTCGTTCCAGGTGACGAACATCATTAACATCAGCACCAGGCCGAGCCCGAGGCGGTAGCCGATCTCCTGGGCCCGGTCGCTCAGCGGCCGACCTCGCAACGCCTCGATTAAATAGAACATGAGGTGGCCGCCATCGAGCATCGGCACGGGCAGAAGATTCATCAGCCCGATCGAGACCGACAGAATCGCGGCGAGGTTGATCAGGGCGAGCACGCCGCCATTCGAGGCGACCATGCCGGAGACCTGCGCGATCCGGATCGGACCCGAGAGCTGGTCGGTCGATTCCCGGCCGCTGACCAGCTTCGAGAGATAGTCATAAGTGCGATCGACCACGAACCAGGTCTCGGAAAAGCCCGTCTTGACCGATTCGAGGAAGGTGAAGTGCTGGACCGACCAATCCTCGGGCCGACGCGAAGCCTGGATGCCGACGACGCCGATGCGCTGCTTGCCAACCGCCGTCGAGGTCTCGACGAGCTCGGGCGTGACGGGGAGCGTCAGGGTTTCGCCGGCGCGGTCGATCACGACCGACAATGTTTCATTGGGGCGGGTCGAAATCTCGCGCTGCATGTCGCCGAAGCTGCGAATCTCGTGGCCGTTGATACTGACGACAAGATCGCCGGAGCGTAGCCCTGCCCGTTCAGCGGCGCCGCCGACCGTGACCTGTTCAACCCGCGGCACCAGGGCCGGCCGGCCGAAAGCATAGACGGTGCCGGCGAAAATCAGGATCGCCAGGATGAAATTGGCGATCGGTCCCGCCGCTACGATCGCAGCGCGCTTGCCGATGGACTGGGCCGGGAAGGTGCGCGCCTGCTGCTCAGGCGTCATCTGCTGGACTTCGCTGTCGACGCCGCTCGACGAGGCATCGCCATCGCCGGAGAACTTCACATAGCCGCCGAGTGGGATCAGGGCGAAGCGCCAGCGCGTGCCGTGGCGATCGTTGAAACCGAAGAGCTCGCGGCCAAAGCCGATCGAAAAGGTCTTGACGTCGACGCCGCACCAGCGGCCGACGAGGAAATGGCCGAGCTCGTGCACGAAGACGACGATGGTCAGGACGAACAGAAACGGCACCAGATAGCCGAGCAGGTTACTGCCCGCATTCCAGATGTGCACAACGAAGTCCATAAACCTCTCCCGATCCCTGCCCTCTAGGTGACAGCGAAGCGGCTTTGCGACAAGAGCGCCCTGGCGCGGTTTCTCGCCTCATGGTCAATCGCGAGCGCCCCGGCGATGTCCTCCGGCGCAGCCAGGGCCGACGCCGATTCTGCGCAGACCGCCTCGACCAGTGCCGGAATGCCGGTAAAGCCGAGCTGCCGGGCAAGGAAAGCTTCGACCGCGATCTCGTTGGCGGCGTTGAGGATGGCTGGCATCGCGCCGCCCGCCGCGAGTGCCGCAACAGCCAATTTCAGAGCCGGAAAGCGGACCAGGTCCGGCCGCTCGAAGCTGAGCGGAGCGGTCACCGCCAGATCGAGGAAACGTGAAGCCGGCGCATCGAGCCGGCCGTCGACGCCAAGGCAATGGGCGGCCGCGACGCGCATGTCCGGCACGGCCATGCCGGCACTGACCGAGCCGTCACGGAAGGTGACGAGCCCGTGCACGATCTGCTGGGGATGGACCAGAACGTCGAGCTGGCCGGCTTCCAGCCCGAACAGGAAGCAAGCCTCGACCAGCTCCAGCCCCTTGTTCATCATGCTGGCGGAATCGATCGTGATCTTGGCGCCCATCGCATAATTCGGATGGGCGAGCGCCTGCTCGGGCGTGGCGGCGGCAATCCGCTCGGCCGACCAGGTCCGGAACGGCCCGCCGGACGCAGTCAACGTCATCTTGCCGACCGACGAGATCGGTTCGGCGCCAAGGACCTGGAACAGCGCATTATGCTCGGAATCGAGCGGCAGGATGCGGGCGCCTACCGCGTGCGCGCGGGCCATCACCGCCGCGCCCGCGCAAACCAGGCTCTCCTTGTTGGCGAGGGCGACGACACGGCCGGAGGTGAGAGCCGCGAAAGTCGCTTCCAGACCGGCAGCGCCCGAAATCGCACTGACGACGATATCGCTCGGCCGTGCCACCGCCTCGAGCACTGCCGAGCGCCCTGCCCCGCATGCGATGCCCGTGCCCGCCAGAGCCCGCGCCAGCGCGGGGCCGCAGCTTTCGTCCGCCAGCGCGGCGAAACGGGCGCCGGTCTCGACCGCGACCTTGGCCAGGGCCGCGGCATCCCGGCCGGCGACCACGGTGTCGATTTTCAGACGATCGGGATTTTCCGCCACGACCTCACGAGTCGAGCGGCCGATGGAGCCGGTGGCTCCGAGAAGCGTGACGAGACGGGGCATCAGTTCCAGGCCTGGACCAGACAGAGGACGGCGCCGGCAAAAACGATGACGGCCCAATAGCCATCGAGCCTGTCCATGAAGCCACCGTGACCGGGAATGAGATGCCCGGAATCCTTGGCGCCGAAGCGGCGCTTGAAGGCGGATTCGAACAGGTCCCCGGCTTGCGAGAGAATCGAGGCGAGGAGCGAGGCGGCCGCGACCGCCATCAGCGTGCCCGGCGGCACGACCCCGAAGGACGGTGCCAGCGACCAGATCGCGATGCCGCCAAGCACGCCGGCGAGCGTGCCGCCGGTCGCGCCGGACCAGGTCTTCTTCGGGCTGACCGCGGGCATGAGCTTGGGGCCGCCAAGCGTACGCCCGGTGAAATAGGCGGCGATGTCGGTGAACCAGGTGACCGCGAAGCTCCACAGGATCAGGCCGAGGCCGATCAACGGCAAATCACGCAGCAGCGGCACCAGGATGGCGAGCGCCGATGCGTAGATCAGCCCGCAGGCTTCGAGCAGCCTGCCATTCTGCACCTGCATGCTGGTCACAGCTGCCGCGAGCCCGGCAACTGCGGCAAGGCCGGCGAGTGCTGCGGGAGGCAGCGGGGCATGCAGGGCGGCGATGCCGACAAGCGCAACGGCAAGCCCGGCGATGATCGGACGGGGGCCGTTCGCGATCACGAACCATTCATAGGCGATCACGCCGGCTGCGAGCGCCCAGACGATCCGGAAGGGCCAGCCGCCGAGCCAGGTGATGACAAGGACGCCCGCCGCCAGCACCAGCGCCGAGGCGACCCGCTGCCTCAGCTCACCTGAGCCGGCCGTCGGGGAGCCGGTGGAAGGGGCATTCACGCTGCGCCCACATTGCGATCGCTCGGCTCGGACAGGCCGCCGAAGCGGCGCTCGCGGCGACGATATTCGGCGAGCGCTTCTTCGAGCGCCGCGCGGTCGAAATCCGGCCAGAGAACGGGGGTGAAGACGAATTCGGCATAGGCTGCCTGCCAAAGCAGGAAGTTGGAGACGCGCGTCTCGCCGGACGTGCGGATGACGAGCTCCGGATCCGGCATGTCGGAGGTGTCGAGCCGGGCGGAGATCGTCGCCTCGTCGATCGACTCCACCGCGATACGCCCGGCGGCCGCGTCGGCAGCGAGCTGGCGAGCGGTTCGCACGATCTCGTCGCGTGAGCCGTAGTTGAAGGCGATGACCAGGGTCAGCCCGGTATTGTCGCGCGTCACCGCCTCGGCATGCTCGACAAGGCGGCGCAGATCGGGCGAGAGGTCCTGGCGACCGCCGATGATGCGGACGCGGACATTCGAGGCGTCGAGCTCGGCGAGGTCCTTCTCGACGAAGCGCTTGAGCAGCCCCATCAGGAAGGAGACCTCGGTCGCCGGGCGGCGCCAGTTCTCGGTCGAGAAGCTGTAGAGCGTCAGGAACTCGATGCCGAGATCGGCCGCGTTCTTGACCGTGCGGCGCAGCGCTTCGAGGCCACGGCGATGGCCCTCCTGGCGCGGCAGGCCGCGCAGCTGGGCCCAGCGCCCGTTGCCGTCCATGATCACCGCGACATGGGACGGCACCTGGGCATCTCCCGGACGCTGGCCTGCTGACATTCTCGTGCCTCTTTCGGCGCTCTGGCCGGGATGGTGCCGAAAGGTCCTGCAACCTTCCAGCCGATGACGCTCAGACGTGAAGGATTTCCTTTTCCTTCGCCGCCAGCGCCTGATCGATCTCGGCGATATGCTGGTCGGTCGCCTTCTGGACCTGGTCGGACTCGCGGGTCACGTCGTCCTTGGTCAGATGGCCGTCCTTCTCCAGCTTCTTGATCAGGTCGAGCCCGTCGCGGCGGACATGGCGCACCGCGACCTTCGATTCCTCGGCATATTTATGCGCGACCTTGACCATTTCCTTGCGGCGCTGCTCGTTGAGCTCGGGGATGCGGATGCGCAGCACCTGGCCTTCCGTCTGCGGATTGAGGCCGAGATCCGATTCACGGATCGCCTTCTCGACCGCGGCGACCATGCTGCGGTCCCAGACCTGGACCGAGAGCAGGCGCGCTTCGGGCACGCTGACGGTCGCGAGCTGGTTGAGGGGCTGGCGTGCGCCGTAGGCCTCGACCTGGATCGGGTCGAGCACATTGGCGGAGGCGCGGCCGGTGCGCAGCGAGGCGAGATCGCCCTTGAAGGACTGCACCGCGCCCTGCATCCGGCGCTTGAGGTCGGCGAGATCGAATGTCGTCTGGGCCATTGTATTCAAGACCTTGCAATTCATCGAAAACCGGCGCGACCATGGCGGCGCCCCCCGTCACGGTCAAGGATTTCGTGCTCGGGATCGGCGCTCCGCAGGGCTGATACCCCGCAATGCGCTATCCTGCGCCTCCGAAACGCTGACGATACTCCGTTTCGACGCCGGAGACACGCCATGCCGCGGCTGAACCGTATCATCGAGACCGCGCTCTATGTCGACGATCTCGACCGTACCCGCACCTTCTACGAAACCGTGCTCGAGCTTCACGCCCTGCTGAGGACCAGAACGCTGCTCGCCTATGATGTCGGCGGGGTGGGCGTGCTGCTCCTCTTCAAGCGCGGAGAATCGCGCCAGACGCAGAGCTTACCAAACGGAACCATCCCGGGGCATGACGGTCGCGGGCCGATCCACATCTGCTTCGCGATCGAGGAGGCGGAGCTGGCAGCCTGGGAGATGCGGCTGGAGGAGCACGGCGTCCCCATCGAAGGCCGGATGCAATGGGAACGCGGCGGCAAGAGCCTCTACTTCCGAGATCCCGACGAGAACCTGCTGGAATTGATGACCCCCGGAAACTGGCCGGGCTATTGAGCCTCAGGGCGTGACATAGGTCGCCCTGCCCTCGCCGCGCAGCACGGCCGCGAGCGCGCCCGCCTCGGCGATCGAGAAGACGACGATGGTCAGCCCGGCATCGCGCGCCAGCGCGAAGGCGGCGGTATCCATCACCTTGAGATCCCTGGTGATCGCCTCGGCATGGGTCAGCCGGTCGTAGCGGGTCGCGCTCGCATCCTTCTTGGGGTCGGCGGTGTAGACGCCGTCGACCTGCGTCGCCTTGAGCAGCTGCTGGCAATCGAGCTCGGCCGCGCGCAGGGCAGCGCCCGTATCGGTGGTGAAATAGGGATTGCCGGTGCCGCCGCCGAGAATGACGACCTTGCCGTTGCTGAGATGGTCGAGCGCGCGCCGGCGGGCATAGCTCTCGCAGAGCGAGGGCATCGGCACCGCCGACATGGCGCGGGCCGGAGCGCCGGCGATCTCGATCGCATGCTCGAGCGCGATTGCGTTCATCACGGTGCCGAGCATGCCGATCGAATCGGCGCTGGTCCGGTCGAGCCCCTTGGTCAGGCCCTGCAGGCCGCGGAAGAAATTGCCGCCACCGACGACGATGGCGATCTCGACCCCCTCATGCGCCGCCTTGGCGATGTCGGCGGCGAGCTCCGTCAGCGTCAAACCGTCGAGACCGGAACCTTGAGGTCCTGCAAGGGCTTCGCCGGAGAGCTTCACAAGAACGCGCTTAGGTCTCACCGGCTTTCTCCGCATCTTTAGGGAGGCGCGATTCGGCGCCGACCCTGTCTTCTTACAAAAAGGCCGCGCTGAGCGCGGCCTTTTCGATGGCTCATCCACGGTATTGAGGCGAAGCCTGTGAGATCTGTGATCTATCTCACACGGTCTCGCCCGAGATTTCTCAGCCGGTGGTGCCGCCGGCGGCAGCGACCTCGGCCGCGAAATCGGTCTCTTCCTTCTCGATGCCCTCGCCGAGCGCGAAGCGGGCGAAGCCAGTGAGCTTGACCGGGCCGCCGACCTTGTTCTCGGCCTCCTTGAGCGCCTGGCTGACGGACTTCGAGCCGTCATGGATATAGGCCTGCTCGAGCAGGCAATATTCCTTGGCGTAGCTCTTCAGGCCGCTCTCGACGATCTTCTCGAGGACGTTGGCGGGCTTGCCGGCATTCTTCTCCGCCAGGATCGCCTTCTCGCGCTCCAGCACCGCCGGATCGACCGAGGCGAGGTCGAGCGCGACCGGGTTGGTCGCCGCGACATGCATGGCGAGCTGGCGGCCGAGCTGGGCGAGCTCGTCGGTGTTGCCGGTCGATTCCAGGCCGACGATGACGCCGATCTTGCCGAGGCCATCGGCAACCGAGCCATGGACATACTGGCCGATCACGCCGGCCGAAACCTTGACCTCGGCGACGCGGCGCAGGGTCATGTTCTCGCCGATCGTGGCGATCGCGTTGGCGATGGCGTCGGCGACGGTGCCGCCGCCCGGATAATGATGGGCCTTGAGCGCCTCAACATCGCCGCCACGCTCGAGCGCGACATCGGCGATGGAACGGGCGAGCGCCTGGAACTCGAGGTTGCGGGCAACGAAGTCGGTCTCGGAATTGACCTCGACCACGACGCCGCGATTGCCCGAGACGGCCACGGCGACAAGGCCTTCGGCGGCGACGCGGCCGGCCTTCTTTGCGGCCTTGGCCAGGCCCTTGGTGCGCAGCCAGTCGATGGCGGCCTCGATGTCACCATCGGTCGCGGCGAGCGCGGTCTTGCAATCCATCATGCCCGCGCCGGTCTTGTCGCGGAGTTCCTTCACCATGCCGGCGGTGATCGCAGCCATCTGTCCGTTCCTTGCTGTCCTGTGCCCGGCCTGCGGAGTGAGCGACGCTCAGGCACGTTCTCGAAATCTCGTCACGCCCGGGGCGTGATGGGGAAGCGCCGACGCTCCGTTTCCGGCCGTCGGCGCTGATCACTCAAACAATCGCGTTTTGCGACGTCAGGATGACGCCGCCAACCCGGCTCACGCCTCGGCGAGATCGCGCGCCTGGGCAACCCAGCCGTCGCGCTCGATGCGGCCGCCGAGCTTGAGATCGTGGTCGACCTTGGTCACGTCTTCCGGCGACATCGCGGAGAGCTGCCAGAAGTGATAGATGCCACCGTCGTTGAGCTTCTGCAGCAGCTCCGGCCCCATGCCGCTCAGCTTCGACAGATCGTCCGGCGCGCCGCGCGGAGCGGTCAGCAGCTCGAAAGCAGGGCCAGCCTCGCCGGTCGGCTCGGCCAGAGCCTCCTCGACGATCGGAGCCTCGGCGGCGCCGAGATCGATGCCGGAATCGCCCGAGGCGCGCGAGATGCCGTCGATGGCCGAGCGGGCGATCAGGTCGCAATAGAGCTGGATGGCGCGGCCGGCGTCGTCATTGGCCGGGACCGGGAAGGTGATGCCGTCCGGATCCGAGTTCGAATCGACGATGGCGGCGACCGGGATGCCGAGGCGCTGGGCCTCCTTGATCGCGAGCGCTTCCTTGTTGGTGTCGATCACGAAGATCATGTCGGGCGTGCCGCCCATGTCCTTGATGCCGCCGAGCGCCTTCTCGAGCTTGTCGCGCTCGCGCGCCAGCATCAGGCGCTCCTTCTTGGTGAGGCCGGTGCCGCCACCGTTGAGCAGCTCGTCGACCTTGCGCAGGCGCTGGATCGAGGCCGAGATCGTCTTCCAGTTGGTCAGCATGCCGCCGAGCCAACGCGAGTTGACGTAGTACTGGGCCGAACGCTTGGCGGCGTCAGCGACGGCATCCTGCGCCTGGCGCTTGGTGCCGACGAAGAGGACACGGCCGCCGCGGGCCACCGTGTCGCTGACCGCCTGCAGGGCGCGCGAGAGCATCGGCACCGACTGCGACAGGTCGAGAATGTGGATGTTGTTGCGCGTGCCGTAGATATACGGCGACATCTTCGGGTTCCAGCGGTGAGCCTGGTGGCCGAAATGGGCGCCGGCCTCGAGCAACTGGCGCATGGAAAAATCTGGCAAAGCCATGGTGTCTATCGTCCTTCCGGTTGAGCCTCTGGGGTGCGAATGAACGAGGCATGGGCTGCCAAGTCACCGGAACGCCTCAGGAACGAGGCGATGCTCCCCATGTGGGATGGCGTGCGCCTTACACGCTATGAGCCGGGAAAGCAAGGCGTCGACGGCGTCATCGCGCTCCGTGTCTGCGCGCCGGCTGCTTCCAACGGCCGAAATCCCTTCTTCGGGCCGATGCGCTAGCGGCCGAGCTTCTGATAGAGGATATCGAGATCGTCCTTTGCCTCGGCGATGCGGCCGGCATTGCCGCTCTTCTCCGCGAGCGCCAGCCGGCGCCGCATGAAGCTCTCCGCCTCCTGCCGCTGTCCCTGCTCGAAGGCGAGCACGCCGAGCTGGAACAGGCTGTCCTCGACCCGGGCCTCGTCGCCATGCTTGCCGGCGATCGCCAGCCGGCGCTCGAGCATGGCGCGGGCGCCGACGAAATCGCCAAGCTCGTAGTTGTTCTGGGCGAGATTGGTGATCACTACCAGAAGCTTCTCGCTTTCGAGGCCAAAGAGCTGCTCGCCGCCTTCCAGCACCTCCTGATTGAGCTGGCGGGCCTCGATGAAGCGCTTGGCCTCGTGCAGGCAGAAGGCCAGCCGCTCGCGCGTGCCCAGCCGCTGGTTCGGCGTCACCTCATGATCAGCATCGAAGAGCGGCAGCACCTGCCGGTAGGTCTCGATCGCGAGCGGCCATTGCTTCAGCATCTCGGCCTGATTGGCCAGCCGGTAGAGAGCCCGCGTCCGCTCCGAACCGGGCAGGAACGAGGTCAGCGCATCGATGCGCAGGGCCTCGCGCATTGGCGCCAGCGAATCCTGCGTCCTGCCGGCACGATAAAGAATGAAACCACGCAGATAGTTGAGCTCGCCGCGGGCGATACCGTCCGGCGCCGTGCCGGCAAGATCGCGCTCGAACCCGTCGAGTTCGGCCAGCGTCGCGCTGATGCTGAAGCTTCGCAAGGGATCCATCACCAGGCGATGGATGTCCTTCAGCCGCGGCAGAGCGTCTTCCGCTGGTCCGGCATGCGCCGTCATTCCGCCCGCCATCACCAGAGCCGCAGCCGGAATCAGAATAAGGCGACCGATTTCGTCGCGGAGCTTCGGCATTCGCCGGCCTTTCAACATCCAGCTGGCTTGACCACGCCCGGACCGGGCGAGGCGGCAGAGGTCCGCACCGACATGCAGCCGGCGCGGACCACGCTTCAGAGGAACCGGCTTACTTCGGGAGCGCCGCGCCGGCCTGCTTGATGGCAGCGCCGATCTGCGTGCAGAACGCTTGGGCCGTGCCGCCCTGCGCCTTGGCCACGGCCTCGATATCCTGGGTCATGCCCATGGCCGAGATGGTGCCCTTCTTGCCCGCTGCCTCGGCGGTATCGCCGCCGCTCTTGTCGGCCGGGGCCGGGATCATGCCGACCAGCTTCTTCTGAATTTCGACGACATCGGCGCCGACGAAGCCCTTGTCGCTGCAATAGCCGAGAATGCCGAGCTGGTTGCGCGCGGCCTGATACGCGACGGCCATCTGATCGGCCTGGGTCTGGGCAAAAGCTGGAACGGAAAATGACGCCAGAACGGCGGCGAGAACAAGCGGCTTCGTGTTTGAAATCATGTCGGCATAGTCCTTTGTTGCAGCACGAGCGCTGCCACTCCTGTCCCCCCGCGGCACTCGCTAGCGCGATCAATCGCCGCACGCAACCAATAGCCGGCACAACGCAGGCGTGCTGCTGGAGAGGGACGCCGACGAACCGGACCCTAGAGCATTTTCGAGCGAAGTGGGCACCGGTTCGCGTGAAGAAAATGCGCCGAAACAAGGAGATAGAGAATTTTCACGATTCGGAGAAACGCGGAAATGCTCTAGCCTTCGAACGGGAAGAAGACCCGCAAACGGTGGCCGTCCGGATCGGTCGCGACAAAGGTGCGGCCGAAATCGAGATCGGTTGGCGGCTGCAGGATGGTCAGGCCGCGCGCCTTCCAGTCGGCATGGACGGCATTCACCGCTTCGGCGCTAGCGACCACGGTCGCGATCTCGCCGCCACCGCCCGCCGCCGCGGCAGCAGGTTCGACGGTGTGGCGCGACCATAGGCCAAGCCTGACGCCGGAGGGCAGCGCGAACATCGCGAAGGTCGGCGACTGCTCCAGCGGCTCGGCGCCAAACAGATCAGCATAGAAGCGCGCACTGGCAGCCGGGCTGTCGACATAGAGCAGAATGAAATTGGCATCGAGCATGACGGGCCCTCCGAAGCAGTGACCGTCGAAGCCTAGACCCAGCCCCTGCCAGCCTGCGGCAGGGGCTCCGTTCAGCGCAGCTGGACGTCGATGACACCGGGCGCTGCACGAACCGCATTGGCGATCTGCTGGTTAACGCCGTAGCGGCCGGGCAGCTCGATCTCGACCTCCTGGGCGCCGTCGTCGAGGATCATGATCAGCGAGACGCGACCATCGGCGCGGCTGCCATCGCCGCGGGGCTTCACGCGCTCGGCGATGCTGGCAAGCGCCTTGTCGTCGCGCAGATAGATCAGCAGGTCCTGCTTCTGGCGATTGGCGAGATCGTCGAGCACCTCGACATCCTCGATGCGCGGCCGCACATCGTCGCCGTCGAGCACGGCGCTGAGACGCAGCACCAGGGCCTTCCCGGGCTCGAGGAAGTCGCGATAGCGTTGCAGGCCTTCCGAGAACAGCACGGCCTCGAACTGCCCGCTCGGATCGGACAGATTGACGATGCCCATCTTGGAGCCCGACTTGGTCCGCCGCTCCGACTTGTCGATGACCGACACCGCGACCTTGGCGACCGACGTGCCGTTGGCACGCACGACCTGGGCGAAATCGGCGAAGCGCTGCACGCGCAGCCGCTTCAGCACATGCTCGTATTCATCCAGCGGGTGACCGGAGAGGAAGAAGCCGACAGCATCGTGCTCGCGCCGGAGCCGCTCCGCCGGGGACCAGGGCTCGGTCGGCGGAATGCGGAAGGCCTCCTGGACCATGCCGCCGCCGAAGAGCTCGGATTGCCCGCCGGCAGCAGCCTCGCGCGTCCGATTCGACAGCGCCAGCATGCCGTCGATCGCGGCCATCGCGCGAGCGCGGTCCTTTTCCAGGGGATCGAGCGCACCGGCCGCGATCAGCGCCTCGATCGTGCGCCGATTGACCAGCTTGGTGTCGATGCGGCGGGCGAGATCGGCGAGGTCCTTGAACGGGCCGCCGGCATTGCGCGCGGTAACGACCGATTCGACGGCGGCGCGGCCGACGCCCTTGATCGCGCCGAGCGCATAGCGGATCGCGCCGTCGGCGACATCGAACTCGACACCGGAGCGGTTGATCGAGGGCGGCTCGACGGTGATCTTGAGGCGCTCGGCATCGCGGCGGAATTCCGAGAGCTTGTCGGTATTGCCCATATCGAGCGTCATCGACGCCGCCAGGAACTCGACCGGGTAGTTCGCCTTGAGAAAGGCGGTCTGGAAGGCGACCACGGCATAGGCGGCCGCGTGGCTCTTGTTGAAGCCGTAATCGGCGAATTTGGCGAGCAGGTCGAAGATTTCGGAGGCGAGATCCTTGCTCAAGCCGCCTTCGAGCGCGCCTTTGACGAAACGCTCGCGCTGGGCGTCCATCTCGGCCTTGATCTTCTTGCCCATGGCGCGGCGCAGCAGGTCGGCTTCGCCGAGCGAATAGCCCGAGAGCGCCTGCGCGACCTGCATCACCTGCTCCTGGTAGACGATGATGCCATGCGTCTCCGACAGGAAGGGCTCCATGCCGGGGTGGAGATAGGTCGGATCTTCCAACCCGAGCTTGCGCCGGCAATAGGTCGGGATGTTATCCATCGGGCCCGGTCGGTAGAGCGCGACGAGCGCGATCAGGTCCTCGATCCGGTCGGCCTTCATCTCGACCAGCGCCTTGCGCATGCCCGCCGATTCCACCTGGAACACGCCGACCGTCTCGCCGCGCGCCAGCATCGCGTAGGTCGGCGGATCGTCGAAGGGCAGCTGCGCCAGATCGATCGCGATGTTGCGCTGCGCGATCAGCTTCACCGCCGTGGTCAGCGTCGTCAGTGTCTTGAGGCCGAGGAAGTCGAACTTCACCAGCCCGGCCTGCTCGACCCATTTCATGTTGAACTGGGTGACGCGCATGCCGGTGCGCGGATCGACCGAGAGCGCGACGAGTTGCTCGAGTGGCCTGTCGCCGATCACCACGCCTGCGGCGTGAGTCGAAGCATGGCGGTGAAGCCCTTCCAGCTTCTGGCCGATTTCGAGCAGGCGCGCGACCGTCGGCTCGTCGGCCGCAGCCTCCTGCAGCTTGGGCTCGCCCTCGATCGCATCCTTCAGCGAGATCGGCTTGGCCGGATTCTGCGGCACGAGCTTGGTCAGCTTGTCGACCTGGCCATAGGGCATCTCGAGCACGCGGCCGACGTCGCGCAGCACGCCGCGGGCGAGCAGCGTACCGAAGGTGATGATCTGCGCGACGCGCTGCTCGCCGTAATGGAGCTTGACGTACTCGATCACCTCTTCACGCCGGTTCTGGCAGAAGTCGATGTCGAAGTCCGGCATCGAGACGCGGTCCGGGTTGAGGAAGCGCTCGAAGAGCAGGCCGAAGCGCAGCGGATCGACGTCGGTGATGGTCAGCGCATAGGCGACGAGCGAGCCCGCGCCCGAGCCGCGGCCCGGCCCGACCGGAATGTCATGGGCCTTGGCCCATTTGATGAAGTCCGAGACGATGAGGAAATAGCCCGGGAACTTCATCCGGGTGATGATCGAGAGCTCGAATGCGAGCCGCTTGTCATAATCCTCGACCGTGAAGCCCGAGGCCGGGCCGTGCTTGGCGAGCCGGGCCGCGAGGCCGACCTGCGCCTGGGCCTGGAGTTCCTCGGCCTCGTCGCGGCCCTCCTCGCCGAAGCGCGGCAGAATCGGCTTGCGCGTCGTGACGCGCCAGGTGCAGCGCATCGCGACCTCGACCGTCGCGGAGAGCGCCTCCGGCAGATCGGCGAAGCGGCGCTTCATCTCGGCGCGGGTGGCGAAATAATGCTCGGGCGTAACGCGGCGGCGCTCGCCATCCGAGACCAGCCGCCCCTCGGCGACCGCCAGCAACGCGTCATGTGCGTCGAAATCGGCCGGCTTGGCGAAGAACGGCTCGCAGGTCGCGACGATCGGCAGATCGGCATCATAGGCGAGCTTGAGCAGATGCGCCTCGAGCGCCGCCTCGCCGTCGCGGCCATGGCGTTGCAGCTCGACATAGAGCCTGTCGCCGAAAATGGCCTGGAGGCTGGCGAGACGCGCCTTCGCCTGCGGGATCTGGTTGTTGCGCAGGGCGGCGTCGACGGGCCCGCCGAAGCCGCCGGTCAGCGCGATGACGCCCTCATGATGGGCCGCGAGCTTCTCCAGCGTCGAGACCGGCTGCGAGGCACCGCCGCTCGCCAGCGCCGCCTCGGTGACGAGCTTCATCAGGTTGCCATAGCCTGCCTCGGTCATGGCGAGCAGGACGATATGCGGGATGGCCTGCTGGACGGGCTTGCGTCCCCCCTCGGCCTCGTCAGCGAAATCGACGGACAACTGCACGCCGGCAATCGGCTGCAGGCCGGAGCTGGCGAGCTTCTCCGAGAATTCGAGCGCGCCGAAGAGATTATTCGTGTCGGTGAGCGCCAGTGCGGGCTGACCGTCGGTGGCGGCAAGCTTGGCGATCGTGCCGACGACCATCGCGCCTTCCAGCAGCGAATAGCTGGAATGTACGTGGAGATGGACGAAACCCACCTCGTCGATGATGCGGCCGTTCTCGCGATTCATGCCGCCCTCATCCTTCGTATCCTCCCTGCGCGACTCGCGCAGTCCTGGCGCATCATATGGCGGCCGGGCGCGAGCACAGTCGAGAGGACATTGCGCCCCTTGTGGATGGCGCGGTTCAGACGTTCGGGCCGGACAGCAGCGCCGCCCAGAGCCAGATCATGCCGAGGAAGGTGCCGAGCGAAGCGAGTTCCGCCAGTCCGAGCGCCAGTTTGCGTGCCAGAACCATGATCATCTCCTGAGTTCCTGATATGTTCAATTTAATTCTTGTTTTGTTCTCGTCAATCTCTGCGGCTTGTCGCAGGCTGTTCGATCGATGGGCCAGTTAACGCACGCTTAATATTCGTTTTCGGCGATTAAGAAACGGCGCGCTGCCATCAGGTCGATGGCGGATCATCGCAAGGGCGGTGTCAGAAACGGTCAGCAGCCGCGCGCACGGAGGGGCGGCGGCGCCAAGGTCAGCGATGGTAAGGCAGAAAGCCCGCGCCGCGATTTAGCCCAGTGGCACGACGAGCCCGTCGCGGATCGTCACCTGCCGGTCCATGCGGCGGGCGAGATCGAGATTATGCGTCGCGATCAGCGCCGCCAGGCCGGAGGCGCGGGCGAGCGCGACCAGGGTGCCGAAGACATGCAGCGAGGTGTGCGGGTCGAGATTGCCGGTCGGCTCGTCGGCCAGCAGCAGGCGCGGCGCATTGGCGACGGCACGGCCGATGGCGACACGCTGCTGCTCGCCGCCGGAGAGCTCGCCCGGCAAATGGTCGAGCCGGCTGCCGAGGCCGAGGAAGGTCAACAGCTCCTTGGCGCGCTCTTCCGCCTCGTCCTTGCCAAGGCCGCGGATGCGCTGCGGCAGCACGACATTCTCGAGCGCGGAGAATTCCGGCAGCAAATGATGGAACTGGTAGACGAAGCCGATTTCGGTGCGGCGCAGCCGGGTGCGGCCCTTGTCGTCGAGCTTGGTGGTGGCGAGCCCGCCGACGAAGACCTCGCCGGAATCGGGCTTCTCCAGCAGGCCGGCGACATGAAGCAGGGTCGACTTGCCGGTGCCGCTGGGCGCCACCAGCGCGACGAGCTCGCCCGGCCACAGCGCGAAATCGGCCTTGCGCAGGATTTCGAGCGGCGCATCGCTCTGCGGATAATAGCGCTCGATCTGCGAAAGGAAGAGCGCGGGAGTCTCCTGTGCCATGGTGCTCAGCCCATCCTGAGCGCTTGGACGGGGTCGAGACGCGCGGCCTTCCAGGCCGGATAGAGCGTCGCCAGCAGCGAGAGCACGAGCGCCATCACGACCACGGTCGTGACCTCGCGCCAGTCGATCACCGAGGGGATGTCGCTGAGGAAGCGGACCGTCGGGTTCCACAGATCGGCGCCCAGGATCCAGTTCAGGAAGGCCAGGATCGATTTGATGTTGTTGGCGAAGAGGACGCCGAGGATCAGGCCCGACAGCGTGCCGACGACGCCGATCGTCGCTCCGGTGATCAGGAAGACCCGCAGCACCGTGCCGCGCGAGGCGCCCATGGTGCGCATGATCGCGATGTCCTCGGTCTTGTCCTTCACCAGCATGATCAGGCCGGAGACGATGTTGAGCGCCGCGACAAGCACGATCAGCGTCAGGATGATGAACATCACGTTGCGCTCGACCTCGAGCGCATTGAAGAAGCTGCGGTTGCGCTGGCGCCAGTCGGAGAGCACGAGCGGGCGCGGCGCATCGGCCTCGATCGCATCGCGCACGGATTGCGTCCGGTCGGGATTGTCGAGGAAGACCTCGACCACGTTCACGTCGCCGTCGCGGTTGAAATAGGCCTGCGATTCCGCCAGCGGCATATAGACGAAGGAGGCGTCGAACTCGGTCATGCCGATCTCGAAGATCGCCTGGATCGGATAGGTCTTGATGCGCGGCGCCGTGCCGAACGGGGTCGAGGCGCCCTTGGGCGAGACCAGCGTGATCGAATCGCCGGCAGTCAGCGAGAGCGACGCCGCGAGCCTTGCCCCGATAGCGACGCCGCCGGCCGTGTCGAAGCCGTCGAGCGTGCCGCGCCTGATATTGCCGCCGATATAGGGGATCGCCTTCAGATCGGCCTCGCGGATGCCGCGCACCAGCACGCCGCCATTGGCGTATTGCGATGAGGCCAGAGCCTGGCCCTCGACCAGCGGGATCGCGAGCTTGACCCCGGGAATCTGCTTCAGCCGATTGGCGACCATCTCGTAATCGTCGAGCGGGCGGTCGATCGGGGTGGCGAAGACATGGCCGTTGACGCCGACGATCTTCTCCAGGAGCTCCTTGCGGAAGCCGTTCATCACAGACATCACGATGATCAGCGTCATGACCCCGAGCGTGATGCCGAGGAAGGAGAAGCCGGCGATGACCGAGACGAAGCCCTCGCGGCGGCGGGTGCGCAAATAGCGACCGGCAAGCAGCCACTCGAAGCCGGCGAAGGGACGCGTCCCCGTCGGCATGTCCGCCATGTCGCGCTCAGCGCCCTCACCCGCCATCGGCTCCACCGCCGCGTTCATCGCCGCACGCTCACGCGGCGCGCCCAGGGAAACGGTCGAGCGCCGCCGCGAGCGAGACCAGCTCGCGCTCGCCGCCGGAACGACGCTTGATCTCGACCTTGCCCTCGGCGAGCCCCTTCGGGCCGACGATGATCTGCCAGGGCACGCCGATCAGGTCGGCGGTCGCGAATTTTCCGCCCGGCCGCTCGTCGGTGTCGTCGTAAAGCATGTCGTAGCCCTTGGCGGCGAGCGCCTTGTAGAGCTGCTCGCAGGCCGCGTCGGTCGCGGCATCGCCGGTCTTGAGGTTGAGCACGGCGATGTCGAAGGGCGCGATCTCGTCGGGCCAGACGATGCCGCCCTCGTCATGGCCGGCCTCGATCAGCGCCGCGACGAGGCGGCTCGGCCCGATGCCGTAGGATCCCATATGCACCGGCACCTGCGCTCCGTCAGGGCCGGTCACGGTGGCCCCCATCGGCGCGGAATACTTGGTGCCGAAGTAGAAAATATGGCCGACCTCGATGCCGCGGGCGGAAACCTGCTTGTCGGCGGGAATAGCCTCGAAAGCCGCCTTGTCATGCATCTCGTCGGTCGCGGCGTAGAGGCTCGTCCATTTGTCGACGATGCCCTGCAGGTCCGGGATGCTGTCGAAATCGGTATCGACGGCCGGCGTCGCGAATTCGAGATAATCCTTGTGGCAGAAGACCTCGCTCTCGCCGGTCGAGGCGAGCACGATGAACTCGTGGCTGAGATCGCCGCCGATCGGGCCGGTATCGGCGCGCATCGGGATAGCCTTCAGGCCAAGCCGGGCGAAGGTGCGCAGATAGGCCGTGAACATCCGGTTATAGGCGTGGCGGGCGCCGGCCTGATCGAGATCGAAGGAATAGGCATCCTTCATCAGGAACTCGCGGCCGCGCATCACGCCGAAGCGCGGGCGCACCTCGTCGCGGAACTTCCACTGGATGTGGTAGAGGTTGAGCGGCAAGTCTTTGTAGGACTTCACATAGGACCGGAAGATATCGGTGACCATCTCCTCGTTGGTCGGGCCGTAGAGCATCTCGCGGTCGTGCCGATCCTTGATGCGCAGCATCTCCTTGCCATAGGCGTCGTAGCGCCCGCTCTCGCGCCAGAGATCGGCAGACTGGATGGTCGGCATCAGGATCTCGACCGCGCCGGAGCGGTTCTGCTCCTCGCGCACGACCGCGCTGATCTTGTTCAGCACGCGCAGGCCCAGCGGCAGCCAAGAATAGATGCCGGCCGATTGCTGGCGGATCATGCCGGCGCGCAGCATCAACCGGTGCGAGACGATCTCGGCTTCCTTGGGCGTATCGCGCAGGATCGGCAGGAAATAGCGGGAGAGGCGCATCGGGATACTCGTTCGAAGGCGATGCGCTCACAGCGACGCACCGAGTCACGTTATGTCAGAGACACCATCGTAGTTTGCAAATTGCAAACGCTAATCGACGTCGTACAGACGAAGATGGCGCGAAGATGCTCCAGGCAACCGCCGCTGCGGGGTCAGCGCTCGGCGAATTTCGCCTTGAGCCTGTCGCGCACGAGCGCTGGCACGAAGGCCGAGACATCGCCGCCCATCGAGGCGATCTGCCGGACGAGCGTCGCGGTGATGTGGCGGGCCGGCGGGGTCGATGGAAGCAGGACCGTCTGCAGTTCCGGCGCCATGGTGTGGTTCATTCCGGCCAGCTGCATTTCCAGGTCGAGATCGGTGCCATCGCGCAAGCCGCGGACCAGAATCGTGGCGCCATGGCGGCGCGCCGCATCGATGGTGAGATCGCTGAAGGTGACGATCTCAAGCTCGGTCGAGAACTGAGCCGCGACTGGCCCAGCGATGGCGCCCAGCAGATCCGCCCGTTCTTCTGCCGAGAAGATCGGTGTCTTGCCCGGGTTGATTCCAATCGCGAGAACCAGCCTGTCGCACAGCCGGCAGGCGGCCTCGATCATGTCGACATGACCGTTGGTGACGGGGTCGAAAGACCCGGCATAGAAGGCGGTGTGGCTCATGCGACAGCGTTATCGTCTGGACGAGAACAGGACAAGCGCCGCCCTCACGCCGCGCGCACCTGCGCGATGAACTCGTCGACGCGCCCTTTCAGGGAATGCGCCAGATTCGTCAGCTCGCCGGCCGCCTGCAGCACGGCGCCGGCCGCGTCCGAGGTCTGTTGCGAGGCGCTCTGGACCAGGCTCGTCGCCTCGCCGATTCGGCTGAACTCGCCTGTGGCCGCACCGACCTCAGCCACGATCGCATGGGTCACGCCCTGTTGGTGGCGCATCGTATCGGCGGAGCGGCGGACCGTATCGCTGAGATTGCCGATCATCGCCTGGATGCCCGAGATCGCCTCGACGGTCGCCGCCGTCGCCTTGTTCATCGACGTGATCTGTCGCGAGATATCGCCGATCGCGCTCGCGGTCTGGCCGGCCAGGCCCTTCACCTCCGACGCGACCACGGCAAAGCCGCGCCCCGCCTCGCCGGCGCGCGCCGCCTCGATCGTGGCGTTGAGGGCGAGAAGGTTTGTCTGCGCCGCGATCTCGGAGATCAGGCCGACGACGGCGGAGACCTGGGCCGCCCCGGCCGCAAGTGAATCGACCACCGTGCCCATCTCTCCGGCATAGTCGCGGGCGCTGCGGGCGGACTGGTCGGAGGACTGGACGTCGCTGCCGAGCCGGTCGATCGCCGAACGCAGGTCTTTGGCCGCATTCTCGATCGAAAGGATGCTGGCGACGGCGCGGTTCGTGGCGTGATGCATGGTCTCGACCGTCGCCTGCGTCTCCTGCGCCCCGCTCGAGAGCTGATTGGCGGTGACGCTGAGCTCCTCGGCCGCGGTCGAGACCGCGCCGGTGACCGACAGGATCGAGCGATCGAGATCGGCGGCGAGATCGGAGAGGAAGAGTGCGCGCTGCTGGTCGGCCTCGCGACCACGCTCCTCGCGCTCGTGCTCACGCATCCGCCCCTCGACCAGCATGTTCTCGCGGATGCGCTGGACCGAGGCTGCGATCCCACCGATCTCGTCGCGCCGGAAACGCCCGGTGATCGGCTGGTCCGACCGGCCGGAGGCGATGCCGGCCAGCGCATCGGACAGCCCGGCGATCGGCCGCGCCACCGACCAGCCGAGCGCGGTCGCTATGAAGAGCAACGGGACCAGGGCGAGCAGGCCAGCGGCCAGCATGGCCGAGCGCAGATGGTCGGTGACGGCGAGCGCCTCGTCGAGCGGCTCGGTCAGCCAGAGATACCAGGTCCAGGGTCCGACCTGGATGTCGCGCGCGACCACCACCAATGGGCCGCCAGCGCGGCTTTCGACATTCTGCGCGGTATCCTCGAGCATATTGCCGCGCAGCAAGCCATCGAGGGGCACAGCGGGCATGAAATCGGCCTCGCGGGCATTCACGGCCGAGCGGGGCGAGCCGTCGGCGCCGCTGACGAAGACGCGGGAATTGGCGCGCCGTTGCGCCGTGGCCGACAAAACGGCGTCGAGCATATCGAGCCCGATCGCGACGACCAAGGTTCCGACATGCTGCCGCGACGTTCCGGGCGCGTTGTTCAGACTGAAGATCGGCTCGGCGAGAAAGGCGCGCATCTCGTCGCCCGCAAGCGCATAGGGGGCGAAATCGATCAGCGTCTGCGTGCCAGGCTCGCCCGCCTTGACCGAAGCCACCGCCCTGGCCAGTCCGCTGCCCGACAGGGAGGCGGCATGCACCATCTCGCCGAATTCCTTGCCCTTGGTCACGCTGTAGACGACGCGACCCGCCGGCGAGACCAGGAAGAGATCGGCATGGCCGAAATTCGCATAGACCGAGCCGAAGGTCTCGTGCATCCCGACATGGCGCCAGGCGTAGCCGCCATGGTCGCCCTGCCCGGTCATGGCCAAGCGCTCCGTCAGCGGCAGATTGTCGTCGCCGCGATACCGGCGCTTGATCGCGTCGACGCCGCCACGATCGTAATCCATCCACTTATCGGCTTCCTGGACGGCATTCGCGGCGAAGGTGCTGCGCGCCAGAACGGCAACCTCGGCCCGGATATGATCCCAGCGCCGCTCGATGGCGAGAGCCTCGCTTTCGGCAGCCGCATGAAGGCGCTGCTGGACCGCCTCGTCAGCCCAATTCTTCACGGAGTAATAGGCCGCGTAACCCACGCTTCCCGCCGCGAGCACGGCGAGGCAGATCATGGCAAACGGCAGCCGGAACCGTAGACTCGACAGCAACCGCATTTCCCCCGGCCCCAATAGCGATTCCAGCGCTTTGGAACGAGTGAACACGGCCATGGTTAACCACGGGTCAACACACGCGGGACGCGTGTCGGATAGCGCGCTTACCTCAGGCCGCGCAGGCCATCCGCATCCTGCAGAAGATAGCCCGGCGGCAAGCCGGGGCCGCGCGCATCGACCGTCAGCGCGCTCATCGCGCCGGCGCTGCCGAGCAACAGGGAGACGATCACAAGAGCCGCAGCGGTGTTGGAGGAACGCCGCTGGACCTGGTAGCGGGAACTGAGCTGCATCGATTTCTCGTGGCGAATCATGGGTGTAGTCGCGATTCCTGGCTGATGGACGGCTCCGGCGGGGCCGTGGCTGCTTCATGTCAAAACCATGACGAGCCTTTCGATCGGGTTAGGCGACAGCGTTAACCATTGCTTGCCCTGCCCCCAGGCCCTACATCGCCCGCCATGCTCACGCTCAACGACATCACCTACAGGCTCGGCGAGAGGCTGCTCCTGGACCGCGCGAGCGCGTCCCTGCCCGAAGGATCGCGTGTCGGCCTCGTCGGCCGCAACGGCACGGGCAAGACCACCCTCTTCCGCATCATCACCGGCGATCTCTCGCCCGAGGGCGGCTCGGTGAGCGTGCCGCGCGGGATGCGCATTGGCGGCGTGGCGCAGGAGGCGCCGGGCGGGCCGGAATCGCTGATCGAGGTCGTGCTCGCCGCCGATACCGAGCGTGCCGCGCTGATGAAGGAGGCGGAGACCGCGACCGATCCGCATCGCATCGCCGAGATCGAGACCCGGCTCGCCGATATCGGCGCCCATTCGGCGCCTGCCCGGGCCGCGACCGTGCTGCACGGGCTCGGCTTCAACGAGGAGGCGCAGCAGCGCCCCTGCTCCGATTTCTCCGGCGGCTGGCGCATGCGCGTCGCGCTTGCGGCCGTGCTCTTCGCCGAGCCCGACCTCTTGCTGCTCGACGAGCCGACCAACTATCTCGATCTCGAAGGCACGCTCTGGCTCTACGATTATCTCGAGCGCTATCCGCACACGGTGCTGGTCGTCAGCCACGACCGCGAATTGCTCGACAGCTGCGTCGACCACATCCTGCATCTCGACCAGGGCAAGCTGACGATCTATCGCGGCGGCTACTCCTCCTTCGAGCGCCAGCGCGCCGAGAAGCAGATGCAGCTCGCCAAGGCGCGCGAGAAGCAGGACGCCGAGCGCAAGCACCTGCAGAGCTTCATCGATCGCTTCAAGGCGAAGGCGACCAAGGCGCGCCAGGCGCAGTCGCGCGTCAAGCGGCTGGAGAAGATGGAGACGATCGCGACCATCGTCGACCGGAACGTGCAGCCCTTCAGCCTGCCCGGGCCGGAGCGGCCGCTCTCGCCGCCGTTGGTCGTGCTCGACGACGTCGCCGCCGGCTATGGCGAGCGCAAGGTGCTGTCGCGGCTCAATTTGACCTTGCTGCCGGATGACCGGATCGCGCTGCTCGGATCGAACGGCAACGGCAAATCGACCTTCTGCAAGCTGATCGGCGGCCGGCTCGCGCCGCTATCGGGCGAGATGCGCAGCTCGTCCAAGCTGCAGACCGCCTATTTCGCCCAGCATCAGCTCGACGAACTCCGGCTGGAGGACACCCCGGTCGGCCATATCCGCGATCTCATGCCGGATGCGCCCGAGGCCAAGGTCCGGTCCAAGGCGGCGCAGATCGGCTTTCCCGCGAGCAAGGCCGATACGCCGGTGAAGAACCTGTCGGGCGGCGAGAAGGCGCGGTTGATGCTCGGCCTCGCCGCGTTTGGCGGGCCGCATCTGCTGATTCTCGACGAGCCGACCAACCATCTCGACATCGATAGCCGCACCGCGCTGGTGACCGCGATCAACGACTATCCGGGCGCGGTCATCCTGGTCAGCCATGACCGCTTCCTCATCGAGGCCTGCGCCGATCGGCTCTGGCTCGTCGGCGACGGCACCGTGAAGAATTTCGATGGCGACATGGAGGATTATCGCGCCTTCGTCCTCGGTAATGCCAAGGCCGCCCGCCGGAACGAGAAGCCGGCTTCGGA
Source organism: Allobosea sp. BK604 (assembly GCF_004341515.1). GTDB lineage: Bacteria > Pseudomonadota > Alphaproteobacteria > Rhizobiales > Beijerinckiaceae > Allobosea. The sequence goes on along the minus strand of NZ_SLZF01000010.1, from coordinate 266,740 downwards.
TACGGCTAACGGCAACGGGAAAACCGAGGATCGCAAGGGAGCGGCGGCGAAGCGCCAGGCGCAGGGACCGCTGCGCCAGAAACTCAACCTAGCCGAGGCCCGCATCGCCAAGCTGACCGGGCTGATCGAAAAGGTCGACGGCGTGCTCGGCAATGGCGCCGCCTTCGCCCGCGACCCGGACAAGGCGCTGCAGCTCTCGCGCCAGCGGGCCGAACTTGCGGAAGCGCTGAGCGCTGCCGAAGAGGAATGGCTGGAACTGAGCGCGGAGCTCGAGAGCGCCTGAGGCGGGAGCCCGGGCGACACGTTTCAGGGCAGCGGCGCCAGCTTCAGGCCGAGTTCCCTGACCTGCTCGGGCGACAGCTTCTTCAGCGCGACACGCGTCGTATAGCTGCCATGCATCATCCCGCCGGACATATAGTTCCAGTCGGTCACCACCGACTGCTCTGCGCGATAGGCATCGCCATTGTGCAGGCCGTCGAGGTGAACAGGATCATTCGCGATGCGCCCGGCGAAAACATCGCCTTCGATCGCGGTCAGATTCATCCAGATATGCTCCCGCCGGCCGGGGCCGTAGGGAATCGCGACCTTGACCGCATGGCGCTGCCCTTTGCCGGCACGATAGAGCGCGACGAAATTCGGCAGCGTCTTGCGGGCCTGCGCGATCGCGCGGTTCATCTCCTGGTCCGACGAACGAAAATCGACGACCTGCGCCGTCGCTTGCCGCGACACCGCTGCCACCGCAACACCAGCGAGCAGCGCCGCCGTCGCCCTCATCATGTCTACGCGCCGCACCGCCAAAGCCCTCGGACGCCGATCGTCCCCTCAGTACTGTCGTCCAGACTTGCCGCTTAACCCTGCGGCCCCTGTCCCGGCTTGTTGATCCGGCTCAGGCGATTATCGGTGAACATGTAGATCTCCCGGGCCCCGGGCTCGGAGTAGAGCACCTGGACCTCGCGCTGCCCCTTGCCGCTCTCGCCGATCAGGACGTCGGTCGGGCGCGAGCCCTTGAGCTTGACCAGCTCGCATTCGGTGATGCCGAGCGCGATCTCTTTCGGCAGCGGGCGCGTGGAGGGATCGAGAGAGGCATTGGCCTCGCATTCCCCGTCCGGTCCGAGCAACGCTTCCTGAGTGGACGCGCGGGCGGAGACGCTGCTCGTGCGGGTGCCGCTTGAATCCTGGGTGAAGGAGAAGCCGCCGATATCGACGGAACAGCCGCCCAGGGCCACGGCACAGGCGAACAGAACAGGTAGTCTCACGCTTTCTTCTCCCAGCGGCCGGTTTCATCCTGCTGCCAATAGGTGGCGCTCTCGCCGAGCGCCTTGAGTTTGCGCCAATCCTCGCGGGCCGCTGCGAGCGCGTCGGGATCGTCGCCGTCGAACATCAGGACGATGCGCTCGTAGTCCTGCAATGCGTCGGGAATGCGGACCCCTTCGACGCAGAACCGAACCTGCGCGCGGTTGGGATTTTCCGGCTTCGTGGTCAGCACGATCGGGTTGTTGGCGGCGTCGGGATCGGCCGCCGTGACATGCGGCAGGAAGCTCTCGTCGGCATAGGTCCAGAGATGGTCGTCGAGCGCAGCCAGGCGCTCGCTGCTAGACATCTCGACCACCGCCCGCCAGCCGCGCGCCAGCGAGCGGTCGAGCAAGGTCGGCAGGACCTGCTCGAGCGGGCGCGACTGGAGATGGTAGAACAGGATTTCGGCCACGAAATCCCTTTCATATCAGTGCACTGCGCCAGGTGGCGCAGGGATCGAATCAGCTCTCGTAGTGATCGGCGACCAGCCGATCGAGCAGGCGCACGCCCCAGCCCGAGCCCCAGGAGCGGTTCACGTCGGAATTCGGCGAGTTCATGCCGGTGCCGGCGATGTCGAGATGGGCCCAGGGCGTGTCGTTGACATGACGCTGCAGGAACTGGGCGGCGGTGATCGAGCCGCCATAGCGGCCGGCAGAGTTCTTCATGTCGGCGAACTTGGAATCGATCATCTTGTCGTAGCCGGGGCTGAGCGGCATGCGCCAGACCGTCTCGCCCGTCGCCTTCCCCGCTACGGTCAGGCGCTCGCTGAGCTCATCGCTGTTCGAGAACAGGCCGGCATTCTCCTGCGCCAGCGCGACCAGGATCGCGCCGGTCAGGGTCGCCAGATTGACCATGAATTGCGGCTTGAAGCGCTCCTGCGTGTACCAGAGCACATCGGCCAGCACGAGCCGGCCCTCGGCATCGGTGTTGATGATCTCGATGGTCTGGCCGGATAGCGAAGTGACGATGTCGCCGGGGCGCTGGGCATTGCCGTCCGGCATGTTCTCGACCAGGCCGATGACGCCGACGGCATTGACCTTGGCCTTGCGGGCGGCGAGCGCATGCATCAGGCCGGTGACGCAGGCTGCGCCGGCCATGTCGCCCTTCATGTCCTCCATGCCGGCGCCCGGCTTCAGCGAGATGCCACCGGTGTCGAAGGTCACGCCCTTGCCGATGAAGGCGACCGGCTGGACGCTCGACTTGGCACCGTTCCAGCGCATCACCACGACGCGGCTTTCGCGGCGCGAGCCCTGGCCGACGCCGAGCAGCGCGCGCATGCCGATCTTCTTGAGCTGCTTCTCGTCGAGGATCTCGATCTCGACGCCGAGCTTCTCCAGCTTGGCGGCACGGTCAGCGAATTCCTCGGGATAGAGCACGTTCGGCGGCTCGTTCACGAGGTCGCGAGCGACCTCGACGCCCGCCGCGATCGCCTCGCGCGCTTTCAGCGCCTTCTTCACACCTGAGGAATCAGCGACGCGCAAGGTCACGGCGATCGGCTCAGCCTCGTCCTTCTCCTTGCTCTTGGTCTTGTAGCGATCGAAAGCATAGGCGCGCAGCCTGAGGCCGAGACCGATCTGGGCGATCTCGTCGGCGCTGATCTCGCTCTCCGGCAGGGCGGCGATGACATCGGCGGAGCGGCCGCTGCCCAGTTTGCCGGCGATGGCGCCGCCGAGCTTGGCGAAATCGAGCTTGTCGCGCTCGCCGGCAGGGCCCGTGCCGATGACGATCAGGCGCTCGTAGCCGGCGCCGTCGGGAGCCAGCACCGTCAGGCCGGAAAGCGCCTTGCCCTTGAAGCGTTCGGCCGCGGCGGCGCGTGCGAGCAGCGCCCGCGTGCCCTCGCCCAGCCATTCCTCGGCGACCTTGGCCGGCGTCAGCCGGTCCGAGACGAGGATGACGAGGTCCTCGGCCCCAATGGCGGTCAGGGCTTTGACATCAAGCTTCAGGCGCTGCGACATAAGCTGCTCACAATTGGGGGGAATAGGGATCGAAGAGGGGCAATGACGAAGGCGTGGACGATTCCCGTTTGCGCCATAATCAAGGCTATACCATAGGGGGTGTTTGGCGAACCGTCCAAGGGCGCCAGGACCTTGCTGGCCAAACCGGAAGCGAAAGCGTGCGTCTGCTCCTCATCGACCGCTACATCCTGAAGATGGCCGCACTTGCGGCGATCGTGATTCTGGTCGGGCTGACGAGCGTGATCTGGGTGACGCAGGCGCTGCGCGAGGTCGACCTGATCACCGGCAAGGGCCAGACCGTCTATATCTTCTTCACGGTGACGCTGCTCTCGCTGCCGGCGCTGATCGCGGGCATCACGCCGGTCGCGCTGTTCATGGCGACGCTCTACACGCTCAACAAGCTCAACGGCGATTCGGAGCTGATCGTGATGAACGCCTCCGGGATCGCGCCGCACCGGCTGACCCGGCCCTTCGTCGTGCTGACCATCGCCGCGTCGCTCCTGGTCGGCTGGATGTCGATCTCGGTGATGCCGGCGGGTTTTCGCGCATTGCGCGACCTGATCACGCTGATCCGCGCCGATTTCGTCGCCAATATCGTCAAGGAAGGCCAGTTCGTCGCGCTCGATTCGGGCGTCACCTTCCACTATCGCGAGAAGCAGGGCGACGCGCTGCTCGGCATCTTCATGCAGGACCGGCGCGACCCCAACCAGCCGGCTGTCTATATCGCCGAGCGCGGCCGCACGGTCGAAGCCGATGGCAACAGCTTCCTGATGCTGGAAAAAGGCACGATCCAGCGCGAGACTAAGAGCAGCGACGCGACCTCGGTCATCTCCTTCGAGCGCTACGCCCTCAACCTCTCGGCGCTGTCGGGCGACTCGACCGGCGGCGACGGCGAGGGCAGCGGCGACAAGGTGGTCTACAAGCCGCGCGAGCGCACGACCTGGGCCCTGCTCAACCAGGACCCGAACGAGGGCTATTACCAGATCCAGGCCGGCCGGTTCCGCGCCGAACTGCACAACCGGCTCTCGGCACCGCTCTATCCGATCGCCTTCATGCTCGTCGCTTTCGCCGTGCTCGGCGAGGCGCGCACGACGCGACAGGGGCGCAACGCCGCGATCCAGGCCGCGATCCTGATCGTCGGCGCGGTGCGCATCGGAGCCTATGCCGCCTGGACCGCGAGCGTGCGCTCGCCCTTCGCGGTCGTCCTGCTCTACGTGCTGCCGCTGGTGACCATCGTGATCTCGATCGCGCTGATTCTCTACGGCAACCGGCTGCGGCCCTGGCTGACGCGGCTCTTCGAGCCGCTGATGATCCCGATCAACGGCCTGACGGCACGGCTGCGGCGCGCCTGATGCTGCTCGTCTCGACTTTCGGCCGCTATCTGACGAAGCGCTTCGCGCGCTCGATCCTCAGCGTCTTCGGCACCTTCTTCTTCCTGGTGCTGACGCTCGATTTCGTCGAGCTGATGCGGCGCGCCGGCGATTCGCCGCTCGCCACCACGCCCAAGGTCATCCAGCTCGCGCTGTTCCGCGCGCCGGCGGTGGCCGAGCAGATCTTTCCCTTCGCCGTGCTGTTCGGCGGCATGTTCGCGCTGCTGACGCTCAGCCGGAAGCTCGAGCTTGTCGTCGCCCGCTCGGTCGGCGTCTCGGCCTGGCAATTCCTGCAGCCGGCAGCGCTGGTGGCGGTACTGGTCGGGCTCGTCTCGATCATGGTCTACAACCCGCTCGCAGCCGAGATGAAGCGGCGCGCGACGACGCTGGAGGCGGCGATATTCGCCCGTGCCGGCCAGGCCGCCGGCACCGGGCAGGACATCTGGATTCGCCAGCGCAGCGTCGACGGCCAGGCCATTATCCGCGCTGCGGCCGCCCTGCCCGAAGGCAATGGCCTGTCGCAGGTCGCGATCTTCGCCTTCAACCCCGAGGGTGGCTTCAGCGAGCGCATCGAGGCGCGCGAGGCGGTGCTGTATCGGGGCTATTGGGAATTGACCGACGCGCGGGTGGTTTCCGCCACGGAAGAGCCACAGAGCTACACGACCTATTTGCTCGCGACGACACTGGAGCCCGATCAGTTGCGGCAAAGCTTCACCCCGCCGGATTCCGTCGGCTTCTGGTCGATGCCGGGGGTCATCGAACGGACACAAAGAGCAGGCCTCGATACGACCCGATACGAGCTGCGTTATCAGTCACTTATGGCCAGGCCGCTGCTGCTGCTGGCCATGGTGCTGGTGGCAGCATCCGTTTCCTTAAGATTTTTCAGGTTTGGTGGCGTCACCAAGTTGGTGATAGGTGGCGTAGCGGCTGGGTTCGTGCTCTATGTTGCGACGCAATTATCCGAGGAGCTGGGCGCATCGGGGATCGTCAACCCACCGGTGGCCGCTTGGCTGCCGGCAATTGTGGGGACGTTGCTCGGCGCTCTCGCCCTCCTGCACCAGGAAGATGGGTAACAGTACTGTGCCTATGGTTAATTTAGGGTTGAGCGTATGGCGTCTGGCGTGAGACGAATGGCGCGCTTGGCCGCGGCGACTGCGCTCGTCTCGAGCCTGGCCTACGTCCTGCCGGCTGGCGACGCATGGGCTCAGGCCCAGGCGCCGCAGAAGCCGCAGGAGCGCATGGTCGTCGACGCTCGCGAGCTCGTCTACGACAACAAGAACAATTCCGTTTCCGCCGTCGGCGACGTGCAGATCCTGTATCAGGGCCGCACGATCGAGGCCGACAAGGTTACCTATGACCGCGCCAGCAAGCGCGTGGTCGCGACCGGCAATGCCCGCATCACCGAGTCCAACGGCACCGTCATCACCGGCGACCGCTTCAACCTGACCGATGACTTCCGCGACGGATTCATCGATTCGCTGCGCGTCGTGAACCCGGACAAGACGCGCTTCACCGCGCCGCGGGCCGAGCGCACCGACGGCGAGACCTTCGTCTTCGAGAAGGGCATCTACACCGCCTGCGAGCCGTGCAAGGAGCATCCGGAGCGGCCGCCGCTCTGGCAGGTTCGCTCGGCACGGATCATCCACAAGAAGTCCGAGCAGACGATCTATTACGAGGATTCGCGGGTCGAATTCGCCGGAATTCCGCTCGCCTATATCCCGTATATGTCGGGCCCGGATTCGACGGTGAAGCGCAAGACCGGCTTCCTGGCGCCGACTTTCCTCAATACCGGCGCTGTCGGCTTCGGCGTCGGCATGCCCTATTTCATCAATCTCGCGCCGAACTACGACGTGACGCTGACGCCGACCCTGCTGTCGCGGCAGGGCTTCCTCGGCCAGGCGGAATGGCGCCATCGTCTCGAGAACGGCTCCTACAACATCCGCGCGGCCGGCATCTTCCAGGCCGACCCCGACGCGTTCCTGGCCTCGCCCTATGGCGCGGGCGACAAGACCTTCCGCGGCTCGCTCGAGACCTCCGGCAAGTTCTTCATCAACCCGCGCTGGAATTTCGGCTGGGACCTCGCGATGTCCACCGATCGCTGGTTCTGGAAGAACTACCGGATCAAGAGCGAGAGCATCAGCGCGACGACCTTCCTGCAGGAATCGATCTCGACCGCCTATCTCAACGGCCAGAGCTCGACCGCCTGGTTCGACCTGCGCGGCTATTATTTCCAGACGCTGTCATCCTACGATTGGCAGAAGCAGCAGCCGACGGTGCTGCCGGTGCTCGATTACGACAAGCGCGTCCACAAGCCGTCCTTCCTCGGCGGCGAGGTCGAGTTCAACGTCAATGTCACCTATCTCAATCGCGAGAAGGCGGCCTTCAAGCAACTGCCGGTCCAGCAGACCTATCTCTTCACCCAGCCCAACGCGCTCTACGACGGCTGTGCGATCTATCAGAAGAACACCTGCCTGGTGCGTGGCATCGCCGGCTCGGTCGCTCGCGCTACGGCCGAGGTCTCCTGGCGGCGCAACTTCATCGACCCGCTCGGCCAGATGTGGACGCCCTACGCCCAGTTGCGGGCCGACATCTTCTCGATCAACCCGAACACGACCGGGTATCCGAACTATAACGTCGCCACGATCGCCGACGCGTCGGACGACGTCTTCGGCCGCGTCATGCCGGGTGTCGGCCTGATGTACCGCTATCCGTTCGTGGCGAAGACGAATGGCTGGGGCACGCATATCTTCGAGCCGGTGGCGCAGATCATTGCCCGGCCGAACGAGACGAACAGCTTGCGCATCGCCAACGAGGATGCACAGAGCCTCGTCTTCGATACCAACAACCTGTTCGAGTGGAACGGCAAGTTCTCGGGCTATGACCGCGTCGAAGGCGGCACCCGCGCCAATGTCGGCATGCTCTATACCGGCCGCTTCGGCTCGCAGGCCTATGCCAATGTGCTGGTCGGCCAGTCCTACCAACTGGGCGGCCGCAACTCGTACACGCAGCCGGACCTGATCAATACCGGCCTCGACTCGGGTCTCGATACGGATAAGTCCGATTTCGTCGCCCGCGCGCAGCTTTCGCCGTTCAAGGGCCTGCTCTTCGCCGGCGCGGCGCGCTTCGACGAGAGCACGCTCGAGGCGCAGCGCGTGGATGCGTCGGCGAGCTATTCGACCGGCAAGTTCACGACCTCCGTCAATTACGGCCGGTACGAGCCCCAGCCCGAACTCGGCATCCCGCGCCGGCGCGAGGGCCTCGGCCTGAACGGCTCGGTCGAGGTGGCGCAATATTGGCGCGTGCGCGCCGGCGTGCTGTTCGACCTCGACAAGTACAAGTACGACCGCGAGCTCTGGCGCAACCAGTATCAGGCCGCCCAACTGAACCCCGCGCTTTTCGTTCCGCCCTATCCGAACACGACGCCGTTCCAGACGGCTTCGATGAATTTCGGCATCAACTACACCGATGAATGCACGGTCTTCGACGTGTCCTATACGCAGGCCTATGCCGACCGGGCGATGGGCGGAACGAACAAGGATTCGCGCACCGTGATGTTCCGGTTGGAGCTGAGGACGTTGGGCGAGATCAGCTATTCGCAGAATCTCGGCCAGTCCACGGGCGACGGCGTATCGGGCACGCGCTGAGGCGGGGCGGCATTCGGCCGGGGCGCCCGCCCCCCTGGAGAACGACGTGCCATCCAGACTGCTCGCTCTGACGCAAGGCGATCCGGCGGGCATCGGGCCAGAGCTCGGTCTTCTGGCCTGGAGGCAGCGGCAGGAGGCGGCGCTGCCGCCTTTCGCCTGCCTCGCCGATCCCGAGCATTTGCGCCGGCTCGCGCAGCGGCTCGGGCTTGATGTTCCGATCGCGCCCTGCGGCTGGAACGAAGCCGAGGCGCTCTTCGCCGACGCCTTGCCCGTCATCCCGCTCGATCACCCGGTCTCGGCCGAACCCGGCCGCCCCGATGCCGCGAATGCCGCGGCGACGATCGAAGCGATCGACCGTGCCGTCGCGGCCGTGCGGCAGGGTCACGCGGCGGCGCTGGTCACCAATCCGATCGCCAAGAGCGTGCTCTATGCGGCGGGCTTCGGCCACCCAGGCCATACCGAATATCTGGCGCATCTGGCCGCAGATGGTGGCAAGCCGCCACTTCCGGTGATGATGCTCTGGTGCGACACGCTCGCCGTCATACCGGTGACGATCCATGTCCCACTCAGCTCGGTGCCGACGCTGCTGACGACGGAACTGATCGTCGAGACCGGCCGCATCGTCGCAGCCGAGCTTACGAGCCGTTTCGGCATCGCCGAGCCGCGGCTCGCGGTCAGCGGGCTCAACCCGCATGCCGGCGAGGGCGGCGCGCTCGGCAAGGAGGACGATGCCATCGTCGCGCCGGCGATCGAGCAGCTCAAGGCGCTCGGCATCGCGGCGCGCGGCCCCTATCCGGCCGACACGATGTTCCACGAACGGGCGCGCGCCGGCTACGACGCCGCGCTCGCCATGTATCACGATCAGGCGCTGATCCCGATCAAGACCATCGCCTTCGACGAGGGCGTCAACGTCACGCTCGGGCTGCCATTCATCCGGACCTCGCCGGACCATGGCACCGCCTTCGACATTGCCGGCCGGGGCGTGGCGCTGCCGGACAGCCTCTGCGCCGCATTGCGCCTCGCCGCCCGCATGGCGGCACACCAGAGCAGCCAGTCCGCATGAGCCAGATCGACGAGTTGCCGCCCTTGCGTGAGGTGGTCGAGCGGCATGGGCTGATGGCGCAGAAGGCGCTCGGCCAGAATTTCCTGTTCGACCTCAACCTGACCGGCCGGATCGCACGCGCGGCCGGACCGCTCGAGGGCGAGACCGTGGTCGAGATCGGCCCCGGGCCAGGCGGATTGACGCGCGCCCTACTCGCCAACGGCGCCGCGCGTGTCATCGCCGTCGAGCGCGACCGGCGCTGCCTGCCGGCGCTGGCCGAAATCGCCGAGCATTATCCCGGCCGCCTGGAGGTCGTCGACGGCGATGCATTGGCGGTCGACCTTTCGGTCCATCTCAAGGGCGAGACGGCGCGCATCGTCGCCAACCTGCCCTATAATATCGGAACGCCGCTGCTCGTCGGCTGGCTCAGCCTCGAGCCTTGGCCGCCCTGGTGGCGCTCGCTGACGCTGATGTTCCAGCGCGAGGTCGCCGAGCGGATCGTGGCGACGCCGGAACAGCGCGCCGATTACGGACGCCTCGCCGTGCTGGCGAACTGGCGTTGCGAGACGAAGATCCTGTTCGACGTGCCGAAGACCGCCTTCGTGCCACAGCCGAAGATCACCTCCTCGATCGTCCAGCTGGTTCCACGCGAGCATCCCGAGCCTTGCGAGCAGCGGCTGCTGGAGCGGGTCACGCTCGCCGCCTTCGGCCAGCGCCGCAAGATGCTGCGCCAGAGTCTCAAGGCGGTCATTCCCGATCCGGTTCCGATGATCGAGGCGGCCGGCATCGATCCGACGGCCCGGGCCGAGGAGATCCCGGTCTCCGGCTTCGTCCGGCTCGCCAATGCGCTGGCGGCGCAGCGCTGAACGGCACGGATCGTGCTAGCCTCCATGCCGATGACACGTTCCGGCATGGACAGACAATGCGCATCAGCCGCCGCTCTCTAATCGCCAGCGCTCTTCTCGCTGGCCTCGCCTCCAGTCTCGCCCCGGCCCAGGCCGAGGACTACCCGACCAAGCCGCTGCGCATCATCGTCGGATTCGCCGCCGGCGGCGCGCCGGATGCGCTCGCCCGGATCGTCGCCGAAAAGCTCAACCAGCGCTGGGGCCAGCCGGTCACGGTGGAAAACCGGGTCGGCGCGCAGGGCAACACCGCACTTGCCGCCGTCGCAAAGGCGGAGCCCGACGGCTATACGCTGGCGCTGATGCCGGTCGGCAATGCTGCGGTCAATCCGGCGCTCTTCGCCAGCCTGCCTTATGATCCGGTGAAGGACTTTGCCCCGATCACCCAGCTCGCCAGCGTCGAGAACGTGCTCGTCGTCAGTGCCCAGTCGCCGATCAAGTCGGCCCAGGACCTGATCGCACAGGGCCGCGCCAAGACGGCGAGCCTGACCTACGCCTCGCCGGGCGCTGGCAGCATGGCGCATCTCGCGGCAGAATTGCTGGCGCGCTCCGCCGGCTTCGAGATGACGCATGTGCCCTATCGCGGCGTCGCGCCGGCGCTGACCGACGTGATGCGCGGCGACGTCACGCTGATCGTCGCCCAGCTCTCGACGGCCAAGCCGCTGATCGATTCCGGCCAGCTCCGGGCCCTCGGCATTGCAAGCCGCGAGCGCAGCAAGGTGATGCCGGAGCTGCCGACGATCGCCGAGGGAACCGGGATCGCGGGTTTCGAGGCGGTGTCCTGGTATGCGCTGATGGCGCCGGCAAAAACGCCTGACGCGGTCATCGGCAAGCTTCACGGCGCCATCACTGAGGCCCTGAAAGTACCCGAGGTGGTCGCCGCCATGGCGGCCCAGGGTGCGCAGCCGATCGGAAACAGCCCGGCAGAGCTCGCCGCAGTGATCGCGGCGGATACCGAGCGCTGGACGAAGGTGATCAAGGAAGCCGGTATCCAGGCCAACTAGAGCATCGGCCCGAAAAGTGGATTGCGGTTTTCGGGAAAGCCGATGCGAAAACAAGGAAATGCTCTGACCACCCGGCTGGATCTCAGGCGATCGCCTCGCCGAGCAGGCCGTCGACGAAATCGGCCATGCCGATCGCACGGCTGCGCTTCAGGCGCTCGGCGGTCAGGATGGCGCGGATCGACTCGTAGGCGGCGCCGAGATCATCGTTGATGATGACATAGTCGTAGACGCTCCAACGCGCGATCTCGTCGCGGGCATTGGTCAGCCGGCGGGCGATGACGTCGGGCGCATCCTCGGCCCGGCGCACCAGACGCGAGCGCAGCTCGGCCATCGAAGGCGGCAGGATGAAAATGGCGACGACATCCTCGCGCGCCTTCTCCAGGATCTGCTGCGTACCCTGATAATCGATATCGAACAGCACATCGCGGCCCGCCCTCAGCGCGGCCTCGACCGGCTTTCGCGGCGTGCCATAGCCATTGCCATGGACTTCGGCCGATTCCAGCAGGTCGTCGTGCTGGCGCAGGGCGTCGAACGTTTCGCGATCGATGAAATGGTAGTGGACGCCATCGATCTCGGAGGCGCGCCGCGGCCGCGTCGTCACCGAGACGGAGAGATCGAGATTGGTCTCCTTCTGCGACAGCGTCCGCGTCAGGGTCGACTTGCCGGCGCCCGAGGGCGAGGACAGGATCAGCATCAGCCCGCGGCGGGCCGGGCGCACGAGATCGGCCATCGCGCTCACTCCACGTTCTGAACTTGCTCGCGCAGCTGGTCGACCACCGTGCGCAATTCGAGGCCGATCCGCGACAGGCCGGCATCGCCGGCCTTGGCGCAAAGCGTCGAGGCTTCACGGCCGAATTCCTGCGCCAGGAAATCGAGCTTGCGGCCGATCGGTCCGCCCTGGGCCAGCAGGGTGCGCAGGGCCGCGACATGAGCATGCAGCCGGTCGATCTCCTCGCGGATATCGGCCTTGACCGCGAGCAGCGCCGCCTCCTGGTGCAAGCGCTGCGGATCGAGCGCCTGGCTGGCATCGAGTAGGGCCTGGACCTGGATCGCGAGGCGCTCACGAATGGCTTCGACGCCGCGAGCCGGATGCAGCTCGGCCTCTTCGGTGAGGCGGGCGATGGTGGCGAGATGGCCGGTCACGACGGCTTCCAGGGCCCGGCCCTCGGCGGCGCGGGCTTCCGTCAGACCGAGCGCGACTGCCTCCAGTCCGGCGAGGATAGGCGCTTCGAGCACGGTGAGCGCGTCCTCGCTTTCCTCGGCCAACTCGACCACGCCGCGAATGCCGAGCAACCCGTCGAAGGATGGCGGGCGAATGGTATCGGAGACCGGCAGGCGGCCGACCGCCTCGATCAAGGCCGAGAGCGCCTGCTCGTTGATGCGCGGCCGCGGCGGCCCGGCATCGCTTGTGATCGAGAGATTGACGTGGAGCGTACCGCGTGAGAAGGCGCCGCTCAGGCGCTTGCGCGCCGCCTCGGCCAGCAGCTCGAAGCCCGGCGGCACCCGCACCCGCACGTCGAGCCCGCGTGCATTGACGCTCTTGATCTCCCAGGCCCAGGCATGAATGCCCGCTACGCCCGCCACGCGGGCAAAACCGGTCATGCTCTCAATGGCCATAGGCTCTCAGTCTCCACCGCTGCGGATCGCCGCACGTCCGGTCGGACGCGACATGGCGATCTGGCTCCTTCTCCAGCAGCGGATCGATCCGATGCTCTAGTGGGGCGGGACCGTAGAGACGGGGCCGGCTGCCCGCAAGTCGGGCGAGGCCACAGCTGTCGCGAAGATGGGGATGAAACGCCCGGAAGCGCCGTTCGCGCCGCCGCTCAGGGCACTTTCAGCTGCGGAAGCTGCTTCGGCGAATTCAGATCATAGGTCTTGTTGAGCAGCGGGTCGCGCTGCGTGCCCTCGGAGGCATCGAAGGCACGGGCGCGCGTGCCGCCGGCGCCAGGCTGGCCGGGCGCTGCCGCCGCGCTGTCGCCCGAGGCGGGATCGAGGCCGGCGCGCGAAGCGCCCGGAGCCTCGGTGCGGGTATCCGGGGCCGGCGGCGGCTCGATCTTGTCGACCGTGTCGCTCGGCTTGTTGGTCTCGCGACGCTGCGTCTCGACCTGGCGCCAACGCGCGACATTGCGGTTGTGCTGATCCAAGGTCTCGGCGAAGGCATGCCCACCGCTGCCATCGGCGACGAAATAGAGATCCTTCGTGCGCGAATGGTTGACCACGGCCTCCATCGCGGCGCGGCCGGGATTGGCGATCGGTCCCGGCGGCAGCCCGTCGATGACATAGGTGTTGTAGGGCGTCGCCTGGGTGATCTCGTTGCGCTGGATCGGCCGGCCGAGCGTGCCCTTGCCGCCGGCGAGACCGTAGACGATCGTCGGGTCGGATTGCAGCTTCATCTTGCGGTTCAGCCGGTTGATGAAGACGCCGGCGACACGCGGCCGCTCATCGGCGCGGCCGGTCTCCTTCTCGACGATCGAGGCCAGCGTGACGAGTTCCTGCGGCGTCTTGATCGGCAGATCGGCCGGGCGGCGCGACCAGATGTCGTTCAGGATGCGGCGCTGGTCCTGCGCCATGCGGTTGATGATCTGCTGGCGCGGATAGCCGCGCTGGAACTTGTAGGTGTCGGGCAGGATCGCGCCCTCGCGCGGCGCCTGGTTGACCTCGCCGGTCAGGAGATCGTTCTCCATCAGCCGGGCGACGATCTGCTCGCTGGTCAGGCCCTCGGGAATGGTGATCGCGTGCTCGACAGCCTTGCCGTCGGCGATGATGTCGAGGATGTCGGCCTGGCTGGCGCGAGCCTTGAACAGGTATTCGCCGGCCTTGAGCTTGGTCCAGTTGCCCGAAAGCAGGGCCGAGACGCGGAAGGCCCATGGATGCTCGATCAGCCCTTCGCGCTGGAGCAACTCGGCGATATCGGTGAGGCCGCTCTCCTTGGGAATGATCAGGACCCGGTCACTGGCGAGCGGGCCCGGCGCCTTGCTCTGGCTCGAGACCATGGCGATGCCGGCGCCGACCACGCCCGCAAGCACGAGCAGGGCGGTGAACAGGCCGCTCAGCATGGCGACGAAGGGGCTGCGGCGCCGACGGCGCGCCTTTGGTGGCGGAGCCGGCGGAGCGACCGGCTTCAACGCCTCGCTCGGACTCTTCGGGGCGACGCGGGGCGATGTGTTCACGTCTCAGGCGCTCGCGGTTCGGGTCTTCAGGCGCGCCTGCCGCCAGGGGCGGTCATGGGCGCAAGATCGGCAGGGTCAACGCATGATGAAGCCCGAAAACCGGCTCTCGCCCTTCGGCATCATGCCCTAGCCTGTCTCGAATCTGCGCGACAGACTAGCGAAAAATATGGCGAAAGCGCGCTGCCCCCCGAATGGGCGGCAACATCAGTCGACGTAGCGGCGCATCACGAGCGAGGCATTGGTGCCGCCGAAGCCGAAGGAATTCGACAGCGCGACATCGATGTTCCGCTTCTTCGCGACGTTCGGCACGAGGTCGAGATCGGTCTCGACCGACGGATTGTCGAGATTGATCGTCGGCGGCACGATCTGGTCGCGAATCGCCAGCACGGAAAAGATCGCCTCGATCGCGCCGGCCGCGCCGAGCAGGTGCCCGGTCGCCGACTTGGTCGAGGACATGGACGGCTTTTTCGGCGCATTCGCGAGCAGGCGCTCGACCGCGCGCAGCTCGATCTCGTCGCCGACCTGGGTCGAGGTGCCGTGGGCATTGATATAGTCGACATCGCCCGCGGTGATGCCGGCGCGGTTCAGCGCGGCCGACATGCAGCGATAGGCGCCGTCGCCATCCTCGGCCGGCGAGGTGATGTGATAGGCATCGCCCGACATGCCGTAGCCGACGATCTCGGCATAGATGCGCGCGCCGCGCGCCTTGGCATGCTCGAGCTCTTCCAGCACGACGACGCCGGCGCCCTCGCCCATGACGAAACCGTCGCGATCCTTGTCATAGGGGCGCGAGGCCTTCTCGGGCGTGTCGTTGAAGCCGGTCGAGAGCGCCCGGCAGGCGCAGAAGCCGGCAATGCCGATGCGGTTGACCGCCGATTCGGTGCCGCCGGCGACCATGACGTCGGCATCGCCCAGCGCGATCATGCGCGAGGCATCGCCAATGGCGTGCGCGCCGGTCGAGCAGGCGGTGACGACCGCGTGATTGGGGCCCTTCAGCCCGTGCTCGATCGAGACATAGCCGGCGGCGAGATTGCTCAGCCGGCCCGGAATGAAGAAGGGGGAGAGGCGGCGCGGGCCGCGCTCCTTGATCAGAAGCGAGGCCTCGTAGATGCCCCCCAGGCCACCGATGCCGGAACCGATCGCGACGCCGGTCGTGATCTGGTCCTCGTAGCTTTCGGGTTTCCAGGCTGCATCGTCGAGCGCCTGCTTGGCAGCCGCCATGGCGAAGACGATGAAATCATCGACCTTGCGCTGCTCCTTGGGCTCCATCCAATCGTCGGGATTGTAGGTGCCGTCGGAGCCGTCGCCGCGCGGAATCGTGCAGGCGATACGGGCGGGAAGGTCGCTGACGTCGAATGTCGTGATCGGACCGGCGCCGCTGGCGCCGGCGATCAGGCGGGACCAGCTCGGCTCGACGCCGCAACCAAGCGGCGTCACCATGCCGAGCCCGGTCACCACGACACGTCGCATGGTCTGACTGCGTGGGCTCATGTCGTCTTGGCGGGCGCTGCCGCTCAGGCGCTCTTCGACAGGAACTTGACGGCGTCGCCGACGGTGACGATGGTCTCGGCGGCGTCATCCGGGATCTCGACGCCGAACTCCTCTTCGAACGCCATCACGAGCTCGACCGTATCGAGGCTGTCGGCACCGAGGTCCTCAATGAAATTGGCGCCTTCGACGACCTTCTCGGGTTCGACGCCGAGATGCTCGATCACGATCTTCTTCACGCGCTCGGCGACATCGCTCATGGGTCTTTTCCTCAAAGATTGAAACACATCGCTGGATCGCGACGGGTATAGGGACTGCTCCCGCGGCCCGGCAACATCGCAAGGATGCCGCCGGAGCGGAACTCTCAAGGCTGCACAAACGCAACAACCGGGTTCGCGTCAAGTCCCCCGAAGGTGGCGCGGTGCGGCGTGACGGCGCTAGTTAACACACTCGATCAGGACTGGCGAGAGCCGGAAGCGGGTTTGGAAACGCTTCAGAAACCCGACATAACCCTCTCAAATCATTGTCATTCCGCCGTTAACGTGCAAGGTCTGCCCGGTCACGTAGGCGGCCTCGTTGCTGGCGAGATAGGCAACCGCGGCGGCGACATCCGCCCCGGAACCGAGACGGCCCATCGGCACGTCGGAGAGGATGCTCTCGCGCTGCTTGTCGTTCAGCGCCTGCGTCATCGGCGACTCGATGAAGCCGGGCGCGACGACATTGACCGTGATGTTGCGGCTCGCGACCTCGGCGGCGAGCGCCTTGGACATGCCGATCAGCCCAGCCTTGGAGGCGGCGTAGTTGCCCTGCCCGGGATTGCCGGTAACGCCGACGACCGAGCCGATCGAGATGATGCGGCCATGGCGGCGGCGCATCATGCTCTTCACGGCCGCGCGGGAGAGGCGGAAGGCGGCGGTGAGGTTGACGGCGATGACACTGTCCCAATCCTCGTCCTTGAGGCGCATGAACAGGTTGTCGCGCGTGACGCCGGCATTGTTGACGAGGATGTCGAGCCCGCCGAGCTTCTCCTCGGCCGCCGGCACCAGGGCCTCGACCGAAGCCTTGTCGGAGAGGTTGCACGGCGTCACCGCGACCCGCTCGCCGAGTTCGGCCGCGAGCGCCTCGAGCGCCTCGACGCGCGTGCCGGACAGCGCGACGCTCGCGCCCTGGGCGTGGAGCACGCGGGCGATGGCGCCGCCGAGGCCACCGGTCGCCCCGGTCACCAGGGCTCTTTTCCCCGTCAGATCAAACATGTCACCTCCCCTTTTCGGCTCCCCAGCCGATTACCCCGCTGGGCCACCTACCCGTTTGGAGTGCCGTAGCTCTTGATATCGTCGGCGGTGCCGATCGAGATGGCACTCGCGCCCGCCGCGATGCGCTTGACCAGGCCGGCGAGGACCTTGCCGCTGCCGACCTCGATGAAACGGGTGACACCGGCATCGGCCAGCGCCAGCACGCATTCACGCCAGCGCACCGTGCCGGTGACCTGCGCCACCAGCGAGGCGCGGATCGCATCCGGATCGGACAGCGGCGCGGCCCCGACATTGGCCATGACCGGCACGACCGGCGCCCTGACCTCGACCTTGGCGAGGGCGTCCCGCATCGCGTCGGCAGCAGGCTGCATCAGCGCGCAATGGAACGGCGCCGAGACCGGAAGCGACAGGGCGCGCTTGATGCCCCGTTCGGGCGCCAGCGCAATGGCGCGCTCGATTGCCGCCTTGGCACCCGAGAGCACGACCTGGCCGCCGCCATTGTCGTTTGCCGCCTCGCAGACCTGACCTTGAGCCGCCTCGGCCGCGAGCTCGCGCGCCTTGTCGAGCTCGACGCCAAGCAGCGCCGCCATGGCGCCCTCACCCGCCGGCACGGCCTTCTGCATGGCATCGCCGCGGATGCGCAGCAGCCTGGCCGCGTCGGAGATCGAGAAGGCGCCGGCGGCGGCAAGCGCCGAATATTCGCCGAGCGAGTGGCCGGCGACGAAAGCGGCGTCGCGCTTCAACGAGAAGCCGGCCTCGGCTTCGAGCACCTTCACGACCGCGAGGCTGGCCGCCATCAGCGCCGGCTGGGCATTGGCGGTGAGCGTCAGCTCCTCGGCCGGCCCCTCGAACATCAGCGTGGAGAGCTTCTGCGACAGGGCGGCATCGACCTCGTCGAAGACAGCCCGCGCAGCTGGAAAGGCCTCGGCCAGGCTCTTGCCCATGCCGACGGCCTGAGAACCCTGCCCGGGAAAGATCAGCGCGGTCGTCATGCTGTCAAACCTCGTGTTAACGATGTGGCAAACTGGCGCGCCTCTCACATTGCTTGGCACATCAAGTCAAGCATTGCCGGGGAAGTATTCGGCTTTCAGGCCCGATAAGTTCTGGATTGTGCTTGCGCGAAGTGCCCCGAGCCTGTATCAGCCGCCATCTGCTGTTCGGCCGGAGGCTGAACGGATGGCGAGTTGCGTCCTTCCCGGATGCTGCCGCAGGCTCCTTGGAGCCGTCATCCCGTGTCTCCGCCTTCGATGAAATCCTGTCGGGCCTTATCCAGGGCTCGGAGGGCTCCGCGCCGGGCGAAGCAGAGGTGAAACAGAAAGGCCATCTATGGCATTGTACGAGCATGTGCTGCTCGCGCGGCAGGATGTCAGCGCGCAGCAGGTCGAAGCCCTCGTCGAGCAGTTCAAGGGCATCATCGAGGCGAATGGCGGTTCGGTCCCCAAGGTCGAATATTGGGGCGTGAAGTCCCTCGGCTATCGCATCAAGAAGAACCGCAAGGCTCACTACTCGCTGCTGAACATCGACGCCCCCTCCGCCGCCGTGCTGGAGATGGAGCGCCAGATGCGCATCAACGAAGACGTCCTGCGCTTCCTGACCATC
Source organism: Allobosea sp. BK604 (assembly GCF_004341515.1). Classification (GTDB taxonomy): domain Bacteria; phylum Pseudomonadota; class Alphaproteobacteria; order Rhizobiales; family Beijerinckiaceae; genus Allobosea. The sequence goes on along the minus strand of NZ_SLZF01000010.1, from coordinate 248,020 downwards.
CGCGTCGAGGAGCTCGAGGAAGGCCAGTCGGCCATGCTGCAGAAGCGCGATCGTGACGACCGCGGCGAGCGGGGCGACCGCTTCGAGCGTGGTGGCGACCGTTTCGATCGCGGCCCGCGCCGTGACCGTCCGCGCCGCGAAGACGAAGCTGGCGGCGAAGCTGCGCCTGCCGGGGAGGCCTGATCCATGTCGACTGCATCTGCCGGCGCTCGCCGCCCCTTCTTCCGCCGCCGCAAGTCCTGCCCGTTCTCGGGCGAAGGCGCCCCGAAGATCGACTACAAGGACGTCCGTCTGCTCTCGCGCTACATCTCGGAGCGCGGCAAGATCGTGCCGTCCCGCATCACGGCCGTCTCGGCCAAGAAGCAGCGTGAGCTCGCCCAGGCGATCAAGCGCGCCCGCTTCCTCGGCCTGCTGCCCTACGTCATCCGCTGAGCGGCTGAAGCTTTTCCGGTGGCGCCATGGCGCCACCGGCTCTATTGAACCGACAGAACTTGGTCGCCAGGCGGTGAAAACCCGTCTGGTATGTTGAGGCGAGACGCCTCTCACCCTGCCCGGCCGGAACGGCCCGGGAGCAGCGGGACAGCAGGACGAAAGCATGCTTCCGATCGTCGGCATCGGCGCCGGCCTGGTTTCGGCGCTTCTCTTCGCAGTGGTGATCACCGGATCGCCGCTGGCCGTGCTGCTGTATTCGGCCGCGCCCCTGCCGATCTTCATTGCCGCGCTCGGCTGGAACCATCGCGCCGGCCTCGTCGCCATGGCCGCGGGCGCTGTCGCCGGCGCCGTCGCGCTCAGTCTTCCCGCCGGCCTGAACTTCGCGCTCATCGTCGCCCTGCCGGCCTGGTGGATCGCCTATCTCGCCCTGCTCGCGCGCGGTGACGGCAACGGCACCACCGAATGGTATCCGCTCGGCCATCTCCTGGTCTGGATCGCGGCGACGGCGGCACTGACCACGGTCGGCAGTGCCCTGGTGATGACCACGGATTACGACACCTATCGCTCGGTGATCGCGCGGGTGATCGAGAACCTGCTCAACGAGATGGTGCGCGGCCAGTTGATCACGCTGACGCCGGACGCGAACCTGTCCGAGCTGGCGCAGCGCCTGGCGCCGGCCGTGCCCGTCGGCATCGGCGCCTCCTTCGTCACCACGCTCGTCGCCAATCTCTGGCTCGCCGCCAAGGCCGTCCAGGTCTCCGGCCGGCTGCCGCGGCCCTGGCCCTTCATTCCGGCGACGACCGTGCCGCGCCGGGCCCTGTTCCTGCTCGCCGCCGCGCTGGTGACGATCTCGTTCGGCGGCTTCATCGGCGTCGCGGGCGCGGCGCTGACGGGCGCGCTGCTCGCCGTGTTCATGTTCAGCGGGCTCGCCCTGATCCACGACCTCACCCGCGGCAAGCCCTGGCGGGCGCCGGCGCTGATCGCGGTCTATGTCGCACTGATCGTGATGCAGGCCCTGCTGACGCCGCTGCTGACCCTCGTCGGCATGGCCGATTCCCTGTTCGGGCTGCGCAAGCGCGGCCCGAAGCCTCCGCTCCCGCCTACCGTCAACACCTGAACAGCAAGCCCAAGAAGGAGAAGAACCATGGAAGTGATCCTGCTCGAACGCGTCGCGAAGCTTGGCCAGATGGGCGAAGTCGTGCGCGTCCGCGACGGCTTCGGCCGCAACTACCTGCTCGCCCGCGGCAAGGCGCTGCGCGCCACCGAGGAGAACAGGAAGCGCTTCGAGACCCAGCGCGCCCAACTCGAGACCCGCAACCTCGAGCTGAAGAAGGAGGCCGATTCGGTCGCCGAGAGCCTCAATGGCCAGACCGTCGTGATGCTGCGCCAGTCGGGCGAATCCGGTGTGCTCTACGGTTCGGTCTCGACCCGCGACGTGGCCGAGGCCCTGACCAAGGCCGGCTTCAGCGTCGACCGCAACCAGGTCACGCTCAACACGCCGATCAAGACGCTCGGCCTGCACACCGTCCCTGTCGTGCTGCACCCGGAAGTCTCTGTCACGGTCACCGTCAACGTCGCCCGTTCGGCCGAGGAAGCCGAGCGCCAGGCGCAGGGCGAGAACGTCACCGCCCGCGAGGAGTTCGACCTTGACGATCTCGGCCTCGAGGTCGGTGCTGCCCTGGCTGAGGCCGGCGGCGACGACGAGCGCTGAGTTTTTTCAGCCCGCTTCGAGTCAAGGGGCGCTGTGGCAACACAGCGCCCTTTTCGTTGGGCTGTGAACTTCGGTAATTCGTGCATTCAATGCTGGCGCCGGGCGTCAGGGTGCTAGAGTTAGCATCTTCCGACTCAGCCGAACCGAGAACGCCCGCAGATCATGGCCACTGCCACCGCCCTCGTTGCCCGCCTCGAGAAGACCGAGGCCGACTATCGCGTCCAGCCTCATAATATCGAGGCGGAGCAGGCATTGCTGGGCGCGATCCTGGTCAATAACGAGGCGCTCTACCGCGTCTCGGACTTCCTGCTGGCCGACCATTTCTTCGAGCCGATCCACCAGCGCATCTTCGAGCTGATGGCCAGCATGATCCGGGCCGGGAAGCTCGCGAGCCCGATCACGCTGAAGACCTTCGTCGGTGAGATCGATCTGGGCGGGCTGACCGCCTCGCAATATCTCGCCCGGCTCGCAGCCGAGGCGACCACCGTCATCAATGCCGGCGACTATGGCCGCACGATCTACGACCTCGCGATCCGCCGCCAGTTGATCGGCGTCGGCGAGGATCTCGTCAACGTCGCCTATGACGCGCCGGTCGAGATGGCGCCGCGCGAGCAGATCGAGGATGCAGAGCGCAAGCTCTATGCGCTGGCGGAAAAGGGCCGCTACGAGGGCGGCTTCCAGAAATTCGACGGGGCGTTGCGCCTCGCCATCGACATGGCGGCGAGCGCCTATCAGCGCGCCGGCGGCCTTTCCGGCATCTCGTCCGGCCTGCGCGATGTCGACCAGCGCATGGGCGGCCTGCAGCGCTCCGACCTGATCGTGCTCGCCGGCCGCCCTGCCATGGGCAAGACCTCGCTCGCGACCAATATCGCCTTCAACATCGCCAAGGCCTGGCGCGCCGAGCGCCAGGAGGACGGCACGCTCAAGACCGTCGATGGCGGCGTAGTCGGCTTCTTCTCGCTCGAAATGTCGGCCGATCAGCTCGCGACCCGTATCGTCGCCGAGCAATCCGGCATTTCCTCCTACAAGATCAGGCAGGGCCGCATCACCGAGGGCGATTTCGCCCGGCTGACCGATGTCGCCGCCCAGATCGAGAAGCTGCCCCTCTATATCGACCAGACCGGCGGCATCTCGATCGCGCAGCTCGTCGCCCGCGCCCGAAGGCTGCAACGCCAGAAGGGGCTCGACGTCCTCTTCATCGACTATCTCCAGCTCCTCTCCGGCTCGGCCAAGGCCGGCCAGAACCGCGTGCAGGAGCTGACCGAGATCACAACCAGCCTGAAGGCGCTGGCCAAGGAGCTCTCGGTGCCGATCATCGCGCTGTCGCAGCTCTCGCGTCAGGTCGAAAGCCGCGACGACAAGCGCCCGCAGCTCTCGGATCTGCGCGAATCCGGCTCGATCGAGCAGGACGCCGACGTGGTGATGTTCGTCTATCGCGAGGAATACTACCTCAAGGGCAAGGAGCCGCGCCCCGGCACCGAAGAGCACAACAAGTGGCAGATCGAGATGGAGGCCGCGCATGGCCTTGCCGAGCTGATCATCGGCAAGCAGCGCCACGGCCCGACCGGCACGGTCGCGCTCCAGTTCGACGCCGACGTGACGCGCTTCTCCGACCGCGCCGACGAAGCCCGCCTGCCGGACCATCTATGAGCCCGTTCGATACGCCCGGCGCCGTGGCAGACGGCGCAACGCTGACCATCGACCTCGGCGCGCTGGTGGCGAACTGGCGCGCGCTCGGCGAACGGGCCGGCGCGGAGGCCGGCGCGGTGGTCAAGGCCGATGCCTATGGCATCGGCATCGAGCCGGCCGTGACGGCGCTCGCCAGAGCCGGCTGCCGCAGCTTCTTCGTCGCGCGCCTGTCCGAAGGCATCCGGGCGCGCGCAGTCGCGCCGGAGGCGACGATCTACATCCTGAACGGGCTCATGCCCGGCAGCTGCGGGGTCTATGCGCAGCACGATCTCTCGCCCGTGCTCGGCTCGCATGAGGAACTGGCCGAATGGGCCGCGTTCCGCGCGGAAACGAACAAGGCCCGCCCTGCCGCCCTGCATATCGACACGGCCATGAACCGGCTCGGGCTCTGGCCCGGCGAAGGCCTCGATTTCGCCCGCGAGCGCAGGCGCGACATCGAGGCCGCGGGCATCGGGCTGGTGATGTCGCATTTCGCCTCGTCCGAGGATGTCAACGATCCCGCCAATGCCCGCCAGATCAGGGCCTTCGCCGAGATCGCCGCGGCCTTTCCCGGCATTCCCGCCTCGTTGAAGAACTCCTCGGGACATTTTCTCGCCGATTGCCCGTCCTACCAGCTGACGCGGCCGGGCTATGCGCTCTATGGCGGCAACCCGACGCCGGGGCGGCCGAACCCGATGCTGCCCGTCATCGGCCTGGAGGCGCGCATCATCCAGCTGCGCGAGGTCGAGCCCGGCACGCAGGTCGGCTATAACGGTCGCTGGACGGCAAAGAGCCGGCGCAAGCTCGCCACGATCGATCTCGGCTATGCCGATGGCTATCCGCGCAATGCGAGCTGGACCGACACCGACACGGGCGGCTCTGCCATCCTCGGCGGCGTGATCTGTCCGTTCGTCGGCTCGGTCTCGATGGACCTGATCATCGCCGATGTCAGCGATGCGCCACCCGAGGCCGTCAAGCGCGGAGCCAGCATGACGCTGATCGGCGGACCGCTCGATCTGGAAACGGTCGGCGCCGGCGCCAAGACGATCGGCTACGAGATCCTGACCAGGCTCGGCCGGCGCCACACGCGCCGCTATATCGGGCTCTGAGCGCGTGGCGAAACGCGGACCGACCTATACCTGCCAAGCCTGCGGCGCGGTCTATCACCGTTGGCAGGGGAAGTGCGATGCCTGCGGCACCTGGTCCTCGCTGACCGAGGAGGCGCAGGCCGCGCCCGTCCCCGGCGCGCGCGGCTCGTCAGGCAAGGCGCGCGGGCGCGTCTTCGCGCTGGAGACGCTGAAAGGCGAGACGCAGGACGCGCCGCGCATCGTCTCGCGGATCGGCGAGCTCGACCGCGTCACCGGCGGCGGCTTCGTGCCAGGCTCGGTGCTCCTCATCGGCGGCGATCCCGGCATCGGCAAGTCGACACTGCTGATGCAGGCCTGCGCCGCGCTCGCCAATAGCGGACAGCGCGTCGTCTATGTCTCCGGCGAGGAATCGACCGGTCAGGTCCGCCTGCGGGCCGAGCGCATGGGCCTCGCCGATGCGCCGGTCGACCTCGCGGCGGAGACCAATGTCGAGGACATCATCGCCACGCTCGGCCAGGGCCAGCGTCCAGCCCTCGTGGTGATCGATTCGATCCAGACCATGTGGTCGGGCGAGGTCGAGAGCGCGCCGGGCACGGTGACGCAGGTGCGGGGGTCGGCGCAATCGCTGATCCGCTATGCCAAGACCAGCGGCGCCTGCCTGATCCTCGTCGGCCATGTCACCAAGGACGGGCAGATCGCCGGACCGCGCGTGGTCGAGCACATGGTCGATGCCGTGCTCTCCTTCGAGGGTGAAGGCGCCCATTCCTTCCGCGTCCTGCGCGGCCAGAAGAACCGCTTCGGCGCGACCGACGAGATCGGCGTCTTCGAGATGACCGGCAAGGGTCTGTCCGAAGTGTCCAACCCGTCAGCGCTCTTCCTGGCGGGGCGCGATCAGGCGGCGCCGGGCGCGGCCGTCTTCGCCGGTGTCGAGGGCACGCGGCCCGTCCTGGTCGAGATCCAGGCGCTGGTCTCGCCGACCTCGCTCGGCACGCCGCGTCGTGCCGTCGTCGGCTGGGAGAACAGCCGGCTCGCCATGGTCCTCGCCGTGCTGGAAACCCATGGCGGGCTCAGGCTCGGCCAGCACGATGTCTATCTCAACGTCGCCGGCGGCCTGCGCGTCAACGAGCCGGCGGCCGATATCGCGGTCGCCGCTGCGCTGGTCTCGTCGCTGACCGGTGCGATCCTGCCCAATGAATCGGTCTATTTCGGCGAGGTCGCACTTTCCGGGGCGATTCGGCCGGTCTCCGTCGCGGCGGCGCGACTCAGGGAAGCAGCCAAGCTCGGCTTCGGGGCGGCCTTCCTGCCCTCGGGCGGTGCGGATTTTGGCGATGGCGGCGGGCTCAACCTGCGGCGTTTCGGCCATGTCACGGAACTTGTTGCCGATATCGCCGCGCGGGCGCCGCGCAGAGATGTGAAATGACCCGCACGCGATGGTGACGAAAGCCGCGTTCGCGCGTATAGCAAGCGCGGTGCGGCCGGCCCATTTCATGCAGGCCATCCTGATGTGCTAGCGAAGCGGCTTGTGAAATGCCTGTCACCATCCTTGATCTCGTCGTCATCGGCGTGGTTCTGATCTCGGCATTGCTTGCGGCCGTGCGCGGCCTGACGCGCGAAGTGCTGGCGATCGCCTCCTGGATTGCCGCGGCGGTGGTCGCCTGGATGTTCCATCCGCAGTTGCTGCCGATCGCAGAGCAGCACATCCCGAACAAGACGATCGCGCTCGTCGCCGTGATCGCCGCACTCTTCCTGGTCACGCTGATCGTGGTCTCGCTGATCACGGCGCGGATCTCCGATTTCGTGCTCGACTCGCGCATCGGCGCGCTCGACCGCACGCTCGGCTTCGTCTTTGGCGCCGGACGCGGCCTCCTGCTCGCGGTCATCGGCTACCTGTTCTTCTCGGCGCTGGTGCCGGAGAAGATGCAGCCGGCCTGGGCCAAGGAAGCCAGGGCAAAGCCGATTCTCGAAGAAACCGGCCGCTCGCTCTTGACGATGCTGCCCCAAGACATCAATTCCGACTTCATCAAGAACCTGCTGAAGCCCAAGACCGGCGATGAGCCTGTCGAGGCCCCGGCCGAGGAGCCGCGCACGCCGGCCAATCCGACGAGCGATCCCCAACGCCGCACGCAGGCTCCTGCTGCGCCCGACAGGCAAGCACTGCAACGGGCAATCGAGACGAGCCGGCCGACCACCGGCGCCGTCCCGAACAGGCCCTGAAGCCATGGTCCGCGCAGAGGTGGCCTCACTTTTGCGACAGGACCATGCTCAAGGGATCGATCCGACGCGAATTCCGTTCGGCCTTTGAAAAGCCGGGCGGAAGCCGCGTTCATTGCCGTTGTTGCCGCGCCACAGCGCGTATGGAGCCATGATGATGCCCCAGGATGAAGCCGATTCCGCCTTCGATCCCAATGCCGACCGGCTCCGCGAAGAATGCGGCGTCTTTGGCATTTTTGGCCATGCCGACGCCGCGGCGCTGACTGCGCTCGGCCTGCACGCGCTGCAGCATCGCGGTCAGGAGGCGGCCGGTATCGTCTCGTTCGACGGGAAGCGCTTCCATTCGGAGCGGCGGCTCGGCCTCGTCGGCGACGCCTTCTCGGAAGCCTCGGTGATCGAGAAGCTCGCCGGCTCGCAGGCGATCGGCCATGTCCGCTACTCGACGACGGGCGAAACCATCCTGCGCAATGTCCAGCCGCTCTTTGCGGAATTGCATGGCGGCGGCTTCGCGGTCGCCCATAACGGCAACCTGACCAATGGCCTGACGCTGCGGCGCAATCTCGTGCGCGACGGCGCGATCTACCAGTCGACCTCCGATACCGAGGTGCTGCTCCATCTCGTCGCACGTAGCCGCAAGACCCGCTTCATCGAGCGTTTCGTCGAGGCGATCCGCCAGATCGAGGGCGCCTATGCCTTCGTCGGCATGACCAACAAGAAGCTGATCGGCGCGCGCGACCCGCTCGGCATCCGCCCGCTCGTGCTGGGCGAGCTCGACGGCTGCCCGATCCTGACCTCCGAGACCTGCGCGCTCGACATCATTGGCGCCAAGTTCATCCGCGAGGTCGAAAATGGCGAGGTCATCGTCGCCTCCGAGGACGGGATCGAGAGCCACAAGCCCTTCCCGCCGATGCCGGAGCGGCCCTGCATCTTCGAGTACATCTATTTCGCCCGGCCGGATTCGATCGTGAAGGGCCGCAGCATCTACGAGCGCCGCAAGCAGATGGGCATGCAGCTCGCAGCCGAAGCGCCGGCCAATGCCGACGTCATCGTACCCGTGCCCGATTCCGGCGTGCCGGCGGCGCTCGGCTATGCCCAGGCGAGCGGCGTCCCCTTTGAGCTCGGCATCATCCGCAACCACTATGTCGGCCGCACCTTCATTGAGCCGACGCAGAAGGTGCGCGAACTCGGCGTGCGCCTGAAGCACTCCGCCAACCGCTCGGTGGTCGAGGGCAAGAGCATCGTCCTTGTCGATGACTCGATCGTGCGCGGCACGACCTCGTTCAAGATCGTCAAGATGATGCGCGAGGCCGGCGCCCGCGAGGTGCATTTCCGCATCTCCTCGCCGCCGATCACCCATCCCGACTATTACGGCATCGACACGCCCGACCGCGAGAAGCTGCTCGCCGCGACCCATTCGCTCGAGGAGATGCGTCAGTTCGTCGGCGCCGATTCGCTCGCCTTCCTGTCGGTCGAGGGGCTCTACCGCGCCATGGGCCATGCCGGACGCGATCCGATCCGGCCGCAATTCACCGACCACTGCTTCACCGGCGACTACCCGACCTCGCTGACCGACGTGATCGGCGAAAGCGCCAAGCAGCAATTGTCGCTGCTCGCGGAAGCCGGCTGAGCCTGACAGGATCCCTATGACCAAGCCTCTCGACGGGCGCATCGCCCTCGTCACCGGTGCCTCGCGCGGCATCGGCCGTGCCACCGCGCTCGCTTTCGCCGAGGCCGGCGCCCATGTCGTGGCTCTGGCGCGAACCTCCGGCGCGCTCGAAGAGCTCGATGACGAGATCCGCGCTGTGGGCGGCAGCGCGACGCTGGTGCCGGTCGACCTCGCCGATGTTCAGGCCATCGAGAAGCTCGGGCCGGCGCTGATCGAGCGCTGGGGCAAGCTCGACATCCTGCTCGCCAATGCCGGCATCCTCGGCCCGCTTTCGCCGCTCACGCATGTGCAGCCGAACGAGTGGAACAAGGTGTTCGACACCAACGTCACGGCCAACTGGCGGCTGATCAAGACGGCAGAGCCGGCGCTGCAGAAATCGGATGCCGGCCGGATCATCGTGATGTCCTCGGGCGCGGCGCATCGCTGCCTTGCCTATTGGGGTCCCTATTCGATCTCGAAGGCGGCGGTTGAGGCGATGGCGCGGACCTATGCCGCCGAGAATGCGACGACGCCGCTCAAGGTGATGATCGTCAATCCGGGCCCGCTGCGCACCCGCATGCGCGCCGAGGCCATGCCGGGCGAGGATCCGATGACGCTGAGGACGCCGGAGGAGCTGACGCCGCATCTCGTCGAGATGGCCTCGCCGAGTTGGAGCGAGAGCGGCAAGATCTTCGATTTCCCGCAGGGCAAGGTCCTGAGCCCGCAAATGCCGGCGTGAGCAGGTCCGTTTCCCCCTGGGAGGAGACGGATCGGCGAAGCCGGGACGGATGAGGGTCGCGCAAGCGGCCCTTTTCTATTGGAGCAGGTGCGCGGCCTCGGATGACAACATTGCGCTCACCCGTCAGCACCCCGCGCGGCCACCAAGAGGGGAGGAAGGCGCTGCCCTACTTCCTGTCCTTGTCGTAGGGGTTTGCCCCACCGCGCGTATGCAGGCGGATCGGCGTGCCCGGCAGCTCGAAGGCCTCGCGCAGGTTGTTGACCAGGTAGCGCGTGTAGGACACCGGGAGATGATCGAGCTGGTTGCCGAACAATGCGAAGGTCGGCGGGCGGGCCTTGGCCTGCGTCATGTAGCGGATCTTGATGCGGCGACCGGACACTGCCGGAGGCGGATGGGCCGAGAGCACGCCTTCGAGCCAGCGGTTGATCCGCGCCGTCGAGACGCGCCGATTCCAGACCTCGTAGCTCGAGAAGACCGCCTGCATGAGCCGGTCGATGCCCTCGCCCGCGAGGCCCGAGAGCGGCACGATCTGGACGCCGCGCACCTGCGCCAGCAAATAGCCGGCCTTTTCCTTGAGCTCGGCGAGCAGGCCCTGCTTGTCGGCGACGAGATCCCACTTGTTCAGGCCGATGACGACGGCCCTGCCCTCGCGCTCGGTCAGGTCGACCAGCGTCAGGTCCTGCTTCTCGAAGGGGATGGTCGAATCGAGCAGGACGACCACGACCTCGGCGAAGCGGATGGCGCGCAGCGCATCGGCGACGGAGAGTTTTTCCAGCTTCTCCTCGATGCGGGCGCGCTTCCTCATGCCGGCCGTGTCGAAGAGCTTTACGGGGCGGCCGCGCCATTCCCAGTCGACCGAGATCGTGTCGCGGGTGATGCCGGCCTCCGGGCCGGTGAGCAGCCGATCCTCGCCGATGATGCGGTTGACTAGCGTCGACTTGCCGGCATTGGGCCGTCCGATGATGGTGACACGCAGCGGCTTGCTGGGATCGTCCTCCTCATCGACATCGCCGGCCGGAGCCTCGGCCCAGTCCTGCTCGTCCTCGTCATCCTCGGGCATCGCGATGAAGGGGGCGAGCGCCTCCAGGAGGTCTGCCGTGCCCTCGCCATGCTCGGCAGAGAACGGCACAGGATCGCCAAGGCCGAGCGTATAGGCCTCGAAGACGCCGTCAGTGCCCTTGTTGCCCTCGGCCTTGTTGGCCAGCAGGATCACCGGCTTGCCTGAGCGCCGCACCAGATCGGCGAAGGGCTGGTCCATCGGCGTCAGACCGAGGCGCGCGTCGATCATGAAGAGGATGACATCGGCCTGGGCGATGGCAGTCTCGGTCTGCGCGCGCATGCGGCCGGCGAGCGAATCCTTGTCGGCCTCCTCCAGGCCGGCCGTGTCGATCACCGTGAAACGGAGATGGCCGAGCGAGGCCTCGCCCTCGCGCCGGTCGCGCGTGACGCCCGGCCGGTCGTCGACCAGCGCAAGCTTCTTGCCGACCAGCCGGTTGAACAGGGTCGACTTGCCGACATTCGGCCGGCCGATGATGGCGACGGTCGCGCTCATGATGCTCTTTACGTGATACTCTTCTACACGTGCTGGCCTGCGGGCGCAGGCTCAGTTCTTGGTCTGGTCAGTTCTTGCTCTGGTCAGTTCTTGGTCTGGACCGGGCCGCCGCGCACCAGCGCGAGGTAGAGATCGGTGCGCTGGCGCAGCACCTGCGGCGAGGCGGGATCGGTGACGATGGCATCGAACCAGCGGCCGGCATCCTCGTACTGGTTCGCCTTCATCGCCGAGATCCCGAGGAATTCGCGGGCCGAATGGCGCCAGACGCCTTGCGGCGTCGCGAGCGGCTCCAGGGCCGTGCGGATCTCCGAATAAGGCACGAGATCGACACGCAGCATGCCGGCGCGCAGGCGGGCAAGGTCGCGATAGAACTGCTCGAGCGACGCATCGTTGGCGAGCCCGTCAAAGGCCTTGGCCCCGGCCTCGGCATCGCGCTTGCCGGTCTCGGCGGCGAGGCGGAAGCGGGCGATCTGGCGATAGCCGGCCGGCGCATTTGCCGAAAGCTCGACCAGGATCGACTCGGCCTCGGCGCCGCGATTGTCGCGCGAGGCTTTCAGCGCCTCTTCCAGCTTGGCGCCGACCGCCTGCGAGGCCTGCTGCTCGCGATGCAGCCAGAACTGCCAGCCGGCGACGCCCAGCACGGCGAGCACCGCCAGGATGGTGATCAGGGTGCCATATTTCTTCCAGAGGGCAGCCGCCTTGTCGCGCCGGACCTCCTCGTCGATTTCACGGAAAATATCGGCCATGAGCTGTCATATTCCTTTTCGCCCTGCCGGGTAGCATTTTCGCGGAGCGATTGCGAGCCGGATGCGAGGATAGAGCTAGTCCTTCAGCCCGGCCCGGAACAGCAGGCTGGCGTCGCCATAGGAATAGAAGCGATATTCCTCAGCGATCGCATGGGCATAGGCCCGTTTCATGATGTCGAGCCCGCAGAAGGCCGAGACCAGCATGAACAGCGTCGAGCGCGGCAGATGGAAATTCGTCATCAGCAGGTCGACCGCGCGGAAGCGGTAGCCGGGGGTAATGAAGATCGCCGTGTCCCCCGAGAAGGGCTTTACGACGTCGTCCTCGCCAGTCGCGCTCTCCAGGAGCCGCAGGGCCGTGGTGCCGACGGCGACGATGCGCCCTCCGGCGCGCCTGACCGCATTCAGCGCATCGGCGGTCCCGGCACTGACGCTGCCCCATTCGGCATGCATGCGATGCTCGCGCGTATCCTCGGCCTTGACCGGCAGGAAGGTGCCGGCGCCGACATGCAGCGTGACGAAATGGCGGGAGACGCCGCGCGCCTCGAGGGCGGCGAAAAGCTCGGGCGTGAAATGCAGGCCGGCTGTCGGGGCCGCGACCGCCCCCTCCTGCCGCGCATAGGTCGTCTGGTAGTCGCCGATATCGGCGGCATCGGTCGGCCGCTTGCCGGCGATATAGGGCGGCAGCGGCAATTCGCCGAGCCGTGCGATCGCCTCGTCGAGATAGGCGCTGGTCAGAGAGAAGCGGAGCACGACCTCCCCGCCCTCTCCCTTCTCCTCGACCTCGGCCTGGAGTCGCATGAGCTCGCAGGCATTGCTCGCACCCTCACTATCGAAGATGACGGTATCGCCGATGGCGAGCTTCTTGGCCGGCCGGGCAAAGGCGCGCCAGCGATCGTCGCCCTCGCGCTTGTGCAGCATGATTTCGACGCGGGCGGACGTTTCGCCGCGATAGCGACGGCCGTAGAGGCGCGAGGGAATGACGCGGGTGTCGTTGAGCACCAGCGCATCGCCCGGCCGCAGCAGATCGACGAGAGCGCGCACGCCGCGGTCTTCCAGGGGCTCGGCTGCATCCGGCCTGACGACGAGCATGCGCGCCGCATCACGCGGGCTCGCGGGCCTCAGCGCGATGCGCTCCTCCGGCAGGTCGAAATCGAAAAGACCGACGTCCACGGCCGACGCTCACCTTGCTGCGGCTGAAACAGAACGAGCCCCCATCCCGAGGATGAGGGCTCGCGAATAAACGGCTGAAACGCTCAGGCGTCCGCCATCACCTTCATCGAGACGATCGAGTCGGGGTCGCGCACCGGCTCGCCGCGCTTGATCTTGTCGACATTCTCCATGCCTTCCACGACCTTGCCCCAGACCGTGTACTGCTTGTCGAGGAAGCGGGCGTCGTCGAAGACGATGAAGAACTGGCTGTTCGCCGAGTTCGGGTTCTGGGCGCGGGCCATCGAGCAGATGCCGCGGACATGCGGCTCGGCATTGAACTCCTGCTTCAGGTCCGGCAGGTCGGAGCCGCCGGTGCCGGTGCCGTGCGGGCAGCCGACCTGGGCCATGAAGCCGTCGATGACGCGGTGGAACACGATGCCGTCATAGAAGCCCTGGCGGGAGAGCGTCTTGAGGCGCTCGACATGGTTCGGCGCGAGGTCCGGGCGCAGCTCGATGACGATGCGGCCCTTGGTGGTTTCCATGACGAGGGTGTTCTCGGGATCGAGTGCCATCAGGTCGGCCTTTCATTGGACGGCGCGCGGCCGTGGAAGCGGATGGTGAAGGGTCGTCCCGCGATACTCGCTCCGAAGCGCGGCGACAACCTCATCGGTGTGCAACTGCGAACGGCGTTCAGGATCGACGTCGTGAACGCCGCCTGCAGATCCGGGTTCGAGCGACGCGTCTCCCAGGTGACGCGCGGCTGGCCGAAGAGCGTGCCGTTGCGGCGCAGGCTGAAACGCACCGTCGCCATCGCTCCGTCCGTCGGGCCGGCCATCACGGGCGGCTCCCAGCAGCGGCGCAAGGCCGGTCCGATCTCGGAGATGCGGTCGACCACGTCGCCCTGCAGGCCGCCGGTGGTCGGCGAGACCGAGCCGCTCAGGCCCTGGTCGACGCCGGGATAGGGGCTCGGAATAACCGGGCGGCGCTCGCCCTCGCCGAAGCGCCCGCCGATACCGGGCCCGTAGCGCTGGCCTGATTGCGGTGGCAGCACCGGGTTCTGCGAGCCCGAAGGCGGCGGCAGCACCGGGTTCTGCGAGCCGGAGGGCGGCGGGCGGCCGAGATCGAAGGTCTCCTGGGCCAGGCCGGGACCGGCCGCGCCCAGGGACACCAGAATGATCAGGACCGTGCCAGCCCTCGCCATCGCCTGTTACTTCGCGTCAGCCAGCAGCTTCATGCTGACGATCTTGTCGGGCGCGCTGACCTGGCCGTTATTGGCCGAGCTGCCCTTCTTGATCTTGCGCACGACATCCATGCCGGAGACGACCTCGCCGAACAGCGTATATTGGCCGGTCAGCGAGCCACAGCCCTCGAAGCAGATGAAGAACTGGGAATTGGCCGAATCCGGCGCGCTGGAGCGGGCCATGCCGACCGAGCCGACCTTGTAGGGAGTCTGGCTGAATTCGGCCGGCAGGTTCGGCAGATCGGACTTACCAGTGCCCGTGCCGGTCGGATCACCGGTCTGGGCCATGAAGCCGTCGATGACGCGGTGGAAGACGATGCCGTCATAGAAACCGCGCTTGGTCAGCGCCTTGATCTGCGCGACGTGCTTGGGCGCGAGATCGGGGCGCAGCCGGATCGTCACCTTGCCGTCCTTGGTCTCGAGCACGATCGTGTTGTTGGGATCGTTGGCAGGCGCCTGCGCCTGGGCAAAGCCCAAGGAAGCGGCAAGAGCAAGGATAGCAAGCGAGCTGCGCAGCATGAGGACCGTCTCCATGGCCGCCGGAGAGGCCCGGCAGATCAGATAGGCGGTGGTAGCTTTATCCTTTGGCCGGAACAAGGCGGATATGGCGTTGCTGCGAGCGGGATAGATCGCAATGCCGAGAGCATGGATGAAAGCTCGTGCCGAAGCCCTTCTTCGACTTGAAGACTGGGGGCAGCGGGCGTTTCGGCCAGAGTAGCCTTGCCGGGCTTCTTCAGATGCGTTTTCTCCCGTCATAGTCGGCTCGGCAATTTTTATTGCACTGCACAAGGGCAAGTTGGATTAAATTTGCAAAAAGATCAGGCTAGCCCTGCCTAAATGGGTGACAGGAGTGTTACAATCCGCTACTCATTCGGGGCTGGGCTCGCTCGGGTAAAACTTGAGCGCCGCGGACCAGGTCTCGGGAGGAACAAACGCCCGCCTAGTATATGAGCTGCACGCAAATAGACGCGCGCCATTACTGCGGTAAAAACAAACTCCAAAGGCAAGGCTCAGGCCTTGCCTTTTGTTTTTGGCGGCGAGCGATTGTTTGCTCAGATGTCGTAGACGGCCCAGATATACCAGACGATCGCAAAGATGACCGCCGCGATCACCGATGTGATCATCGCCTTCTTCACCAGGTTAGGCATGACCGGCGCACCGGGATCGGTGCCCTCGACATGCGCCTCCCCAGTCTCTGCTTCATTGCGGACGCCGAAGGGCAGCACGGTGAAGAGCACCGTCCACCAGATCACGAAGTAAACGGCCAGGCCGCCGGCAATGGTCATGATGTCAGTCCTTCGCGGCGCCGTTCGCCGACGAGCCCTCGCCCGCGAGAGCGATGCAGGAGAATGCGACGCGGGCCTCGGTGGGCACGCCGAAACGCGCCGTATGCCTGGCTGGCAGGCCGCCCGGAAAATGCTTCACATACTCGGCGTTGCAGGCGGCGTAGTCGGCCGGGTCGGTGATCAGCATCGTCACCTGCACGATGCGATCGAGCCCGCTGCCGGCCTCACGCAGAATCACGCCGATGCGGGCCAGCGCATTGCGCACCTCCTCGGACGGCGAATCGCCGCGAAAGATGCCGAGCGCGGGATCGTGCGGCGCGGAATGGCCGGAGACGAAGACAAGACCGCCCGCCCGCGTCGCCGCGCTGAACGGTCGTGGCGATCCCGCCTCGGGCTGTTCGAGGAATTCGATCATCTTGCCATTCGCCAATCCGGGCCCGAAGCCTCAAGCCTGTTCCAGTTCCACGAGCGTGCCGCAGAAATCCTTGGGGTGGAGGAAAAGCACCGGCTTGCCATGGGCGCCGATACGCGGCTCGCCCGTGCCGAGCACGCGCGCTCCAGCCTCCTTGAGCCGGTCGCGCGCCGCGAGGATGTCGTCGACCTCGTAGCAGATATGGTGGATGCCGCCATCGGCGTTGCGCTCGAGGAATTTCGCGATCGGCGAGTCGGCGCCGAGCGGCTCCAGCAGCTCGATCTTGGTATTGGGCAATTCGACGAAGACGACGGTGACGCCATGCTCAGGCTGCGGCAGCGGCTGGGAGACGCGGGCGCCGAGCGTGTCACGATAGAGCGCCGTCGATGCGGCAAGGTCCTTCACCGCAATGGCGACGTGATTGAGGCGTCCGATCATCAGCTCCCCCGAGTGAAAAGGCGAAGCAGCGGCGCTGCTTATCAGCCTATCTACACCTCGATCACCAGCGCATGCACCAGCGGCTTCTTGCCCCACTCCTCGTTGACGGCGCTGCGCAGGCCGCGCTCCAGCGCGTTGCGCAGCGCTTCGGGATCGCGCCGGCGCGCCTTGGGGATATTGTCGATCAGCTCCGAGACGGCATCGGCGACGAGCTCGTCGAAGGGCGTGCCATCACTGGCACGAGGCGGCAGGCCGAGGACGGCAATCTCCGGATCGCCGGCGAGCCCGCCCTTCTCGTCGACCGCGACCGCGACCGAGATCATGCCGGCGAAGGAGAGCCGGCGCCGCTCGACAATTGTCTTCTCCATGGCGCCCACCAGAAGGTCGCCATCCTGGTAGAGCCGGCCATGCGGGGCTTCGTCGACCTTGCGGGCACCGTCCGGTCCGATCGCGACGACATCGCCATTGCCGGCGCGCATGACATGCTTGACGCCGAGGCCGCGGGCGAAGGCGGCGTGCTCGCTGAGATGCAGATCTTCGCCATGGGCGGGAATGGCGATCCTCGGCTTCAGCCAGCCATAGAGCCGGGCCAGTTCCTCGCGGCGCGGATGACCGGAGACATGGACGAGATGGGTCCGGTCGGTGATGATCTCGATATTGTCGCGTGCCAGCGCGTTCAGGATGTTGCCGACCGACTTCTCGTTGCCGGGGATGGTGCGCGAGGAGAAGATCACGCGGTCGCCGGGCGAGAGCGCGATCTCGGGATGATCGTCCGAGGCGATACGCGAGAGCGCGGCGCGCGGCTCGCCCTGGCTGCCGGTGAGCAGCGCCACGACCTTGTCGCGCGGCAGGTAGCCATAGGTATCGACCGAGCGGAAAGCCGGGATGCCTTCCAGATAGCCGCATTCGCGCGCGACGTCGATGACGCGGTCCATGGCGCGGCCGACGACGACGACCTCACGCTGGGCCGCCATCGCGGCCTCGGCCACGGCGCGCAGCCGGGCGACATTGGAGGCGAAGGTGGTCACCGCGACGCGGCCCGGCGCCGAGGCGACCAGTTCCTTGAGCTTGGCCGCGACATCGGCCTCGCTCGGGCTGATGCCGTCGCGCATGACATTGGTCGAATCGCAGATCAGCGCCAGCACGCCCTCGTCGCCGAGCTCGCGCAGGCGCTTCTCGTCGGTCGGCAGGCCGACCTGCGGCGTCGGGTCGATCTTCCAGTCGCCGGTGTGGACGATGAGGCCGACCGGGGTCCGGATCGCCAGCGCGTTCGATTCGGGGATGGAATGGGCGACCGGCACGAATTCGATGTTGAACGGCCCAAGCGTGAAACGCCCGCCTTGGGCCACGATATTCATCGGCACCTTGGGCGCGCCGGGCTCGGAGAGCCGGCGGGTCGCCAGCAGGCCGGCAGCGAATTGCGTGCAATAGACCGGCGCGCGCAGGCTCGGCCAGAGCGCGGCGAGCGCGCCGATATGGTCCTCATGCGCGTGGGTGATGACGATGCCGAGGAGATTGGCGCGCTCCTCGATGATGTAGCGCAGGTCGGGCAGGACGATGTCGACGCCCGGCGCCTCCGGCCCGGCGAAGGACAGGCCGCAATCGACCAGGATCCATTTGCGCCGCCCCTCGGGCCCGAAGCCGTACAGCGCCGCGTTCATGCCGATCTCGCCAAGACCGCCGAGGGGCACGAATACGAGCTGGTCGCTGGAACGGGTCACGGCAAATCCTGACATGTGAGATTGAAGGCGCCGGGCGCCTGAAGAGGAAACAGCAGGCCTAGCATGCTCGCAGCCTCCCCTCCAGACCGCGGCAGGAGCGGCGGATGGGCGGCTGGCGCAGCACGATCAGGCCGGAGCGCCGAAATAGAGATCGCCGGCATCGATCACGCGCCGGCCGTCGTCCGTGTCGAGCTCGAGCCGTCCGAAGGCGTCAAGACCGGAGAAGCGGCCGGAGAGCGGGCCTTCCGACAGGCGCAAGGTGATGGTCTCCCCGAGGAAGGCGGCGCGTTCGAGCCAGGCGGCGCGGGTCGGCCCGAAGCCGCCGGGCAGCGACCAGGCGCGGAAGCGCGCGAGCCAGGCATCGCTCAGCGCGGCGAGCAGCGTCTCGACGGTGGCGGAGGACGCGATCTCCTTGAGGAAGCTCGCCGGATAGGGTGTGTCCCCGGGCCGGCTTGCGACATTGACGCCCATGCCGATGGTGACGGCGAAGCGCCCTGCCCGGCTTTCGCCTTCGAGCAGCAGGCCCGCGGTCTTGGCCCGGCCGATCAACAGGTCGTTCGGCCATTTCAGCGCAAGCTGCGGTGCGGTGAGGCCCGTGATCTTGGCGGCCGCGTCATGCAGGGCAAGGCCGGCAACGAAGCCGAGTTGCGGCGCCAGCGCCATCTCGCAGGGCTCGACCAGCAGCAGGCTGGCATAGAGGTTTCCCGGCGGCGAGCCCCAGCTTCGGCCATGGCGGCCGCGCCCGGCGCTCTGGCTGCGCGCGACGATCCAGAGCTGGCCGGGATCGCCCTGATCCAGCGCACGGCGGGCCTCCTCCATGGTGGAGGCGACCTCGTCGCGGATGATCAGCCGATAACCGGCGGCGCGCGCCGCCTCGCCTAGCACCGCGATCGGCTCAGAACAGCGATTTCGCAGCGGCCTCGGCCGCGTTGAACAGCGGGCCGGGCACGAAGGACAGGGCGAAGACGAAGATCGCCGAGACCAGCAGCACGAAACGTACGGCGAGATCGGCCCGCTCGAAGGCCGGCTTGGCATCGTCGAAATAAATGATCTTGACGACACGCAGGTAGTAATAGGCGCCGACCACGCTGGTCACGACGCCGACGACCGCCAGCACGTAGAGCTTCGCATTGATCGCCGCCGCGAAGACATAGAACTTCGCCCAGAAGCCCGCGAGCGGCGGGATGCCGGCAAGCGAGAACATCATCATCGCCAGCGCGAAGGCCATCCACGGATTGGTGCGCGACAGGCCTGCGAGTTCGGAGATCTCCTCGATCGGCTTGCCGTCGCGGCGCATCATCAGCACGCAGGCGAACGCGGCGAGCGTGGTCGCGAGATAAATCGCCATATAGGTGATCACGCCCTGGACGCCATCGGCCGTGCCGGCGGCGAGGCCGACCAGCGCATAGCCCATATTGGCGATCGAGGAATAGGCGAGCAGGCGCTTGATGTTGCTCTGGCCGATCGCGGCGAAGGCGCCGAGCGCCATCGAGGCGATCGACATGAAGATGATGATCTGCTGCCACTCGTGCAGCGCGGCCGGGAAGGCGCCGACGAAGACGCGCACGATCATCGCCATCGCCGCCATCTTGGGCGCGGAGGCGAAAAAGGCGGCGACCGGTGTCGGGGCGCCCTCATAGACGTCCGGCGTCCACATGTGGAAGGGCACGGCCGAGATCTTGAAGGCGGTGCCTGCGGCGACGAAGACGATGCCGAATATCAGGCCGATGCCGACATGCTCGCCATGGATGGCCTGGGCGATGCCGGTATAGGTCACCGTGCCGGTGAAGCCGTAGACCAGCGAGGAGCCGTAAAGCAGCATGCCCGAGGAGAGCGCGCCGAGCACGAAGTACTTGAGGCCCGCCTCGGTCGACTTGGCATTGTCGCGGTCGAATGCGGCGACGACATAGAGCGCCAGCGACTGCAGCTCGAGGCCGACATAGAGGCCGATCAGGTCGCTCGCCGAGATCATCATCATCATGCCGATCGTGGCGAGGACGACGAGGATCGGGAACTCGAAGCGCATCGAGCCGTCGCGGCGCATATAATCCGACGAGAGCAGGATCGCGGCCGCGGCGCCGATCAGGGTCAGCGCCTTCATGAAGCGGGCGAAGCTGTCGGCGACGAAGGCGCCGTTGAAGGTCACGGCCTTGCCGGTTCCGGACAGAACAAGCACCAGCGCAAGCGCCAGCAGCGCAAGCGCCGCGCCTTCCAGCAGACGCGTCGCGCTTTCGCCGCGCAGCGCGCCGACGAGCACCATGGCGATGGCGCCGATGGCGAGGATGATTTCCGGCAGCGCGGGGCCGAGAGCGGGCAAGGTCATCGCGATCAGCCTTACTGTGCGGCCAGCATCGCCGTCTTAGCGGCGGTGAGAGCAGCCTGATAGTTCCGGATGAGGTGTTCGGTCGGCGCGGCGAAGGCGTCGAGGATGGTGCCCGGCGCGATGCCATACCAGATCGTCAGAAGCACCAGCGGCGCCAGGATGACCATCTCGCGCGGGTTGAGATCCTGGATCGACTTGAGCTCGGGCTTGGTGAGCTCGCCGAAGACGACGCGGCGATAGAGCCAGAGCGCGTAGGCGGCCGAGAGGATGACGCCGGAGGTCGCGATGAAGGCGACCCAGGGGTTGGCCTTGAAGGCGCCGAGCAGGGTCAGGAACTCGCCGACGAAGCCGGCCGTGCCGGGCAGGCCGACATTGGCCATGGTGAAGACCATGAAGACGACCGCATAGAGCGGCATCCGGTTCACCAGGCCGCCATAGGCGGCGATCTCGCGGGTATGCATCCGGTCATAGACCACGCCGACGCAGAGGAAGAGCGCGCCCGAGACCAGGCCGTGGCTCATCATCTGGAACATCGCGCCCTGGATGCCCTGCGGCGTCAGGGTGAACAGGCCCATGGTGACGAAGCCCATATGGGCCACCGAGGAATAGGCGATCAGCTTCTTGATGTCCTCCTGCATCAGCGCCACCAGCGAGGTGTAGACGATGGCGATGACCGAGAGCGCGAAGACCAGCGGCGCGAACATCGCCGAGGCTTCCGGGAACATCGGGATCGAGAAGCGGATGAAGCCGTAGCCGCCCATCTTCAGCAGGATCGCCGCCAGGATGACGGAGCCGGCGGTCGGCGCCTCGACATGGGCGTCGGGTAGCCAGGTATGGACCGGCCACATCGGCATCTTCACCGCGAAGGAGGCGAAGAAGGCGAGCCAGAGCCAGGGCTGCATCGCCGACGGGAAGCTGTGTTTCAGCAGCACCTCGATATCGGTGGTGCCGGCGTTCCAGTACATCGCCATCAGCGCCAGCAGCATCAACACCGAGCCGAGCAGCGTGTAGAGGAAGAACTTGTAGGAGGCGTAGACGCGGCGCTTGCCGCCCCAGATGCCGATGATCAGGAACATCGGGATCAAGCCAGCCTCGAAGAACACGTAGAACAGCACGAGGTCGAGCGCCACGAAGACGCCGATCATCAGCGTCTCCAGGATCAGGAAGGCGACCATATACTCGCGCACGCGCTTCTCGACCGAGGTCCAGGACGCGAGGATGCAGAACGGCATCAGGAAGGCCGTCAGCACCACGAAGGGGAAGGAGAAGCCGTCGACGCCGAGCTTGAACTTGATCGCATCGGAGACCCAGCCATGGGTCTCGACCATCTGGAAACCGGGATTGGCGGGATCGAAGCGGGCCCAGGCGAAGCAGGCGAGCAGGAAGGTTGCAATCGTCGCCGCCAGCGCGGCATAGCGCGCGTTGGAGTTGACCGAAGCCTCGTCGCCCCGCTGCGCCAGGATGAAGGCCGCGCCGACCAGCGGCAGGACCAGAAGACCGGTGAGGATACCGAAACCGAACATCATCTCACCCGCGCGTCAGGAGATACCAGGTCACCAGGCCGGCGGCGCCGATCAGCATGGCGAAAGCGTAGTGGTAGACGTAACCCGTCTGCAGCCGCACGACGCGGTTGGTGACGTCGACCACGCGGGCCGAGACGCCATCCGGCCCGAAGCCGTCGATGACGAACCCGTCGCCCTTCTTCCAGAGGAACCTGCCGAGCCACATCGCCGGCTTCACGAACAGGAAGTCGTAGATCTCGTCGAAGTACCACTTGTTGAGCAGGAACCGGTACAGGACCGGGTTCGCCGCCGCGAGCTTGCCCGGCACGTCCGGCCGCAGCATGTACATGTAGAGCGCGACGAGGAAGCCGATCACCATCGCGACGAAGGGCGAGGCTACGACCCAGCCCGGAACCTCGTGCATCTCGTGCAGGATGTGGTTGTCCTTGCCGGTGAAGAGGGCGGCCTTCCAGAAATGCTCGTAGCCCTCGCCGATGAAGGCGCCCTTGAACGCGAGACCGGCGAAGACCGCGCCGAGCGACAGCACGGCAAGCGGGACCATCATCACCAGCGGGCTCTCATGCGGCGTGTGGTCATGGCCATGCCCGTGATCATCGTGACCATGCGAGGCATGGGCGTGATCATCCTTGGCGTTCGCATCATGCGAGCCGTGGTGAGCGGCGGCATGGTCGTCATGGCCATGGGCGTGGTCATCGTGATGACCGTGGCCGGCCCAGCGCGGCTGCCCCTCGAAAGTCATGAAATAGAGGCGCCAGGAGTAGAAGGAGGTGAAGCAGGCGGCGACGACCAGCAGCACATAGGCATAGGAACTCGCGAAGCCGCCATGCTCGACCGAGGCATAGGCGCTCTCGATGATCGCGTCCTTGGAGAAGTAGCCGGCGAAGAGCGGGAAGCCGGTCAGCGCCAGGTTGCCGATCGTCATGGCCGCGGCCGTCCACGGGATGTATTTCCGCAGGCCGCCCATGTTCCGCATGTCCTGCTCGTGGTGCATCGCGTGGATGACCGAGCCGGCCCCGAGGAACAGCAGCGCCTTGAAGAAGGCGTGGGTGAACAGGTGGAAGATGCCGGCCGAATAGGCGCCGACGCCGAGCGCGACGAACATGTAGCCGAGCTGCGAGCAGGTCGAATAGGCGATGACGCGCTTGATGTCGTTCTGCACGAGGCCGACCGTCGCGGCGAAGAAGGCCGTGGTCGCGCCGATGACGACGACGACGGTGAGCGCCGCCGGGGCGTATTCGAAGATCGGCGACAGGCGCGCCACCATGAAGACGCCGGCGGTTACCATGGTCGCGGCATGGATGAGCGCGGAGACCGGGGTCGGGCCCTCCATCGCGTCAGGCAGCCAGGTGTGCAGCAGGAACTGAGCCGACTTGCCCATGGCGCCCATGAAGAGCAGCAACGAGGCCAGCGTGAGCGCGTTCCAGTCATGGCCGAGGAAGCGGAAATTCTGGTTCACCAGCTCGCCGGCCTTCGGGAAGATGCCGTCGAAGGCGACCGTGCCGAACAGCACGAAGACCAGGAAGATGCCGAGCGCGAAGCCGAAATCGCCGACGCGGTTGACGATGAAGGCCTTCATCGCCGCGGCATTGGCCGAGGGCTTCTGGTACCAGAAGCCGATCAGCAAGTAGGAGGCGAGACCGACGCCCTCCCAGCCGAAGAACATCTGGACTAGGTTGTCGGCCGTCACCAGCATCAGCATGGCGAAGGTGAAGAGCGAGAGATAGGCGAAGAAGCGCGGACGGTGCGGATCCTCGTGCATGTAGCCGATCGAGTAGAGGTGCACGAGCGACGACACGGTGTTGACGACGACCAGCATCACCGCTGTCAGCGTATCGATGCGGAAGGCCCAGTCGACGCGAAGATCGGCCGAGGCGAGCCAGGTCGCGACCTGGACGCGGGTGGTGCCCGAGCCGAAGCCGACCTGGAAGAAGGCGACCCAGGACAGGACCGCGGAGACCATCAGCAGCGAGGTGGTGACGATCTCGGAGCCACGCGCGCCGATCAGGCGGCCGAGAATGCCGGCGATCAGGAAGCCGATGAGCGGGAGGAAGACGATCAGGTGATACATGGCAGGTCGCGGGGCCCCGAGGGCGCTCAGCCTTTCATCATGTTGATGTCTTCCACCGCGATCGTGCCGCGGTTGCGGAAGTAGACGACGAGAATGGCGAGGCCGATCGCGGCCTCAGCCGCAGCCACCGTCAGCACCAGCAGCGCGAAGACCTGGCCGACGATGTCGTTCAGGAAGCTGGAGAAGGCGACGAAGTTGATGTTGACCGAGAGCAGGATCAGCTCGACCGACATCAGGATGACGATGACGTTCTTGCGGTTGATGAAGATGCCGAGCACGCCGAGCGTGAACAGGATGGCGCCGACCGCGAGATAATGTCCAAGGCCGATCATCAGACGGTCTCCTCAACGCCGGCATGCGACTGCACCTTGCGGACCTCCATGGCGGTCTCCTTGGTGCGGGCGTTCTGCTGCGGAATGCTCTGGCGCTTGACGCCCGGCCGGTCGCGCAGAGTGAGCACGATGGCGCCGATCATGGCGACGAGCAGCACGAGGCCGGCCGCCTGGAAGTAGTAGATATACTGGGTGTAGAGCACCCGGCCGAGCGCCTCGGTATTGCTGATATTCGCCGGGATCGCGGCGACGGGGGCGCGCACGATCTGCGGGTCGATGACCCAGGCGCCGACGACGAGCAGGAGCTCGACCGCGAAGATCAGCCCGATCAGCGCCCCGACCGGCAGGTATTGCAGGAAGCCCTGGCGGAACTCGGCGAAGTCGACGTCGAGCATCATCACCACGAAGAGGAAGAGCACTGCGACCGCGCCGACATAGACGACGACCAGCAGCATCGCGAGGAACTCGGCCCCGAGCAGCAGGAAGAGCCCCGCCGCGTTGACGAAGGCGAGGATCAGGAACAGCACCGAATGAACGGGGTTGCGCGACGACACCACCATGAACGCCGAGGCGATGGTGATGCCTGAGAACAGATAGAAGAAAGCCGCTGCGGCATTCATCTCGGCCAACCCTTCCGCCCTCGCAGGCGGTCCTCGTTTCAGTCGGGCGCCAGGCGACTCCGGCGCAGTTTGGAGCGTCTATAGTCAGGCCCGCCGGACGCGACAACCGCGCGACGGGCGAGGCTGATCAGCGGTAGGGAGCATCCATCGCGATGTTGCGCGCGATCTCGCGTTCCCAGCGCGCGCCGTTCGCGAGCAGCTTGTCCTTGTCGTAGAACAGCTCCTCGCGGGTCTCGGTCGCGAACTCGAAATTCGGGCCTTCGACGATGGCATCGACCGGGCAGGCTTCCTGGCAGAAGCCGCAATAGATGCACTTGGTCATGTCGATGTCGTAGCGCGTGGTGCGGCGGGTGCCGTCATTGCGGCGCGGGCCGGCCTCGATGGTGATGGCCTGGGCCGGGCAGATCGCCTCGCAGAGCTTGCAGGCGATACAGCGTTCCTCACCGTTCGGATAGCGGCGCAGCGCGTGCTCGCCACGGAAACGCGGCGAAAGCTGCCCCTTCTCGAAGGGGTAGTTCAGCGTCGCCTTCGGCTTGAAGAAATAGCGCATCGACAGGAAGAACGCCGAGACGAACTCCTGGAGCAGCAATCCCTTGGCGGCTTGCGCGAGTGACATCGCCCTCAATCCCTCTTCATACTCAGCCGAACAGGGTCCGGCCGATCACATAGCCCATTACGGGCCAAACCAGCAAAGTCAGCACCAGAATCGCCGCCTGGAGCAGGCGAATCCGACGCTCGTAATCATCGTACTCGGCCCGGGTCTTCGAGGGGTTCGTCCGGCGCAAACCGGCGACTACCACGCCCGAAACCAGCCTGTACTGGACCAGGCCAACGACGAAGCCGATCAGAGCTCCGACGAGGCCGGGCCAATCCCCCATCAGTGCACCGGCGCCCAGCCGGTGATCTGCAGCACCGCCGCCACGACAACGACCGAGACCAGCGAGAGCGGCAGGAAGACCTTCCAGCCCAGCCGCATCAGCTGATCGTAGCGGTAGCGCGGCACGAAGGCCTTCACCATCGCGAACATGAAGAAGACCAGCGTGATCTTCAGCGCGAACCAGAAGACGCCCGGCAGCCAGGTGAAAGGCGCGATCGGGAACGGCGGCAGCCAGCCGCCGAGGAACAGGATCGTGGTCAGCGAGCACATGGTCATGATCGCCACGTATTCGCCGAGCATGAACAGCAGGTACGGGGTCGAGGAGTACTCGACCATGAAGCCGGCGACGAGCTCGGATTCGGCCTCGGGCAGGTCGAAGGGCGGCCGGTTCGTCTCGGCCAGCGCCGAGATGAAGAAGACCACGAACATCGGCAAGAGCGGCAGCCAGTACCAGCGCAGCATGCCCCAACTGGTGTTCTGCGCCTCGACGATGGCCGAGAGGTTGAGCGAGCCGACGCAGAGCAGCACGGTGATGATCACGAAGCCGATCGAGACCTCGTAGGACACCATCTGCGCCGCCGAGCGCAGGGCGCCGAGGAACGGGTATTTCGAGTTCGAAGCCCAGCCCCCCATGATGACGCCGTAGACGCCGAGCGAGGAGATCGCGAAAATATAGAGGATGCCGACATTGATATCGGCGATCGCCCAGCCTTCCGCCACCGGAATGACCGCCCAGGCCGCGAGCGCGAGCACGCAGGAAACGAGCGGCGCCAGCAGGAAGACGCCCTTGTTGGAGCTGGCCGGGACGATCGGCTCCTTGAAGACGAATTTCAGCAGGTCGGCGAAGCTCTGGAACAGGCCGAAGGGCCCGACCACGTTGGGGCCGCGGCGCAGCTGCACGGCCGCCCAGATCTTGCGGTCGGCCAGCAGGATATAGGCGATGAAGACCAGCAGGCAGACCAGCAGCAGCAGGCTCTTGCCGAGAATGATCGCGAGATCGAGGACGATATCCCAGTTCATCGTGCCTTACTCCGCCGCCTGCCGCATCCGGCCGGAAGCCAGCGCCGAGCATTCGGCCATGATGGCCGAGGCGCGCGCGATCGGGTTGGTCTGATAGAAGTCGGCGATCACCGAAGCGAAGCCGGCCTTGTCGGTCTTGCCGCCGAGGCCCGCCAGCGCGCCGAGCACCGAGGCATCGGCAAGCGTCAGCGTGTCATGCGCGGCAAGGTGCGGGTGATCGGCATAGAGCGCCTTGCGCAACGCGCCGAGCGAGTCGAAGGGCAGCGTCTTGTCGAGCGCGCCAGAGAGCGCACGCAGGATCGCCCAGTCCTCGCGGGCATCGCCCGGCGGGAAAGTTGCGCGGTCGGTCATCTGCACCCTGCCCTCGGTATTGGCGTAGGTGCCGGATTTCTCGGTATAGGTCGCGCCGGGCAGGATGACGTCGGCGCGATGGGCGCCCTTGTCGCCATGGGTGCCCTGGTAGATCACGAAGGCGCCTTCCGGCACCTCGATCTCGTCGGCGCCGAGCAGGTAGAGCACGTCGAGCGCGCCCGGCTGCAGCATGCCGGCAACGTCGAGACCGCCCTCGCCCGGCACCAGGCCGAGATCGAGCGCGCCGACACGCGCGGCAGCGGTGTGGAGCACGCCAAAGCCGTTCCAGCCATCCTTGACCGCGCCCAGTGTCTGCGCCGCCTTGGCGGCGAGCGAGAGCAGCGCCTCGCCGTCGGCACGGGCGAGAGCGCCCTGCCCGACCAGCACCATCGGCTTGTCGCCGGCGGCCGAGGCGCTCTTGACCAGCTCGGCCAGTGTCTCGGGGCCGGCGCCGAGATAGTCATGACTATAGGTCAGGTCGGCCTGCTCGCCGATCAGCGAGACCTTGAAGTCGCCGCGCAGCCAGCGCTTGCGGATGCGGGCATTGATGATCGGAGCCTCGCGGCGCGGATTGGCGCCGATGATCAGTAGCGAGGTCGCCTCCTCGATCCCGGCGATGCCGGCATTGAGGACGTAGCTGGCGCGGCCATGCTTCGGATGCAGCTTGGTGCCGTCCTGGCGGGCGTCGAGATTGGCGCTGCCGAGCGAGGCGATCAGCGCCTTCAGGGCGAACATCTCCTCGACGGCGGCGAGATCGCCGGCAATGGCGCCGATGCGCTCGGGCTTGGCCGCCTTCACCTTGGATGCGATCAGCGCGAAGGCCTCGGTCCAGCTCGCGGCCCGGAGCTTGCCGTTCTCGCGGATATAGGGCCGGTCGAGCCGCTGCGTCCGCAGCCCGTCGACGATGTGGCGGGTCTTGTCGGAGATCCACTCCTCGTTCACCGCCTCGTTGACGCGCGGCAGGATGCGCATCACCTCGCGGCCGCGGGAATCGACGCGGATCGCCGAGCCGACCGCGTCCATCACGTCGATGGATTCGGTCTTGGTCAGCTCCCAGGGGCGGGCCTTGTTCTGGTAGGGCTTTGAGGTCAGCGCGCCGACCGGGCAGAGATCGACCACGTTGCCCTGGAGCTCAGAGGTCATCGCCTGCTCGAGATAGGTCGTGATCTCCATGTCCTCGCCGCGGCCGATGGCGCCAAGATCGGTGCCGCCAGCGACTTCAGTGGTGAAGCGGACGCAGCGCGTGCACTGGATGCAGCGCGTCATCGAGGTCTTGACCAGCGGGCCGATATACTTGTCCTCGACCGCGCGCTTGTTCTCGGCATAGCGCGACGTGTCGACGCCATAGGCCATCGCCTGGTCCTGCAGGTCGCACTCGCCGCCCTGGTCGCAGATCGGGCAGTCGAGCGGGTGGTTGATGAGCAGGAACTCCATCACCCCTTCGCGCGCCTTCTTGACCATCGGCGACTTGGTCAGGACGACCGGCGGCTCGCCGTTCGGGCCGGGGCGCAGATCGCGCACGCCGATGGCGCAGGAGGCCTGCGGCTTCGGCGGGCCGCCCTTCACCTCGACCAGGCACATGCGGCAATTGCCGGCGATCGAGAGCCGCTCATGGAAGCAGAAGCGCGGCACCTCGGCGCCTGCGGCCTCGCAGGCCTGGAGCACGGTGTAGTCGGCCGGTACGTCGACCTCGATGCCGTCGATGAGGAGCTTGGTCATGCCTGTTTCGCCTCGTGACCCGCAGTCCAGAAGTCCAGCAGGTCGGTCACAAGAATCCCGTCAATCGTCATGCCTTCCATGCGGCCCGCCGTGTTCGAGGCACCCGCAAGATTGGCCTTGTCGATGCGCAGGCCCGACAGGTTCACGTTGTGCACCCGCCAGCCCGACATGTTGAGATCGTCGAAGGAGCAGCCAGCCAGATTGACGTTGTGATACTCGCCGCCGGACAGGTTGACGTTCTCGAACGTGCCGCCCGACATGTTCACGTCGTCGAACACGGACCCGGAAATATCCGAGCCGCGAACCTCCAGCCGGTGCTTCTCGCGCTCGATCTTCATCACGCTCACTCCGCCGCCATCAGCCGAACCGGCTCGCTATGCGGGTTGGCGGCATAGTCGTCGATGCGCTGCTCAATCTCATGACGGAAATGCGCGATCAGGCCCTGGATCGGCCAGGCCGCGGCATCGCCGAGCGCGCAGATCGTGTGGCCCTCGATCTGCTTGGTGACGTCGAGCAGCATGTCGATCTCGCGCTTCTGCGCCCTGCCCTCGGCCATGCGGCTGATCACGCGCCACATCCAGCCAGTGCCCTCGCGGCAGGGCGTGCACTGCCCGCAGCTCTCATGCTTGTAGAAATAGCTGATGCGGGCGATGGCGCGGACGATGTCGGTCGACTTGTCCATCACGATCACCGCCGCCGTGCCGAGGCCGGAGCGCAGCTTCGAGAGCGAGTCGAAATCCATCGGCGTGTCGATGATTTGCTCGGCCGGCACCATGCGCACCGAGGAGCCCCCCGGGATGACCGCCTTGAGATTGTCCCAGCCGCCGCGGATGCCGCCGCAATGGCGGTCGATCAGCTCGCGGAAGGTCAAGCCCATCGCCTCTTCGACA
The DNA here is from genome assembly GCF_004341515.1 of Allobosea sp. BK604. GTDB lineage: Bacteria > Pseudomonadota > Alphaproteobacteria > Rhizobiales > Beijerinckiaceae > Allobosea. Next base: position 218,259 of record NZ_SLZF01000010.1, on the reverse strand, counting down.
TTGCACGGCTTGTTCACATGGCCGGAGACGCAGAACAGCTTGGTGCCGACATTGTTGGGCGTGCCGATCGAGGAGAACCAGCTCGCGCCGCGGCGCAGGATGGTCGGCGCGACCGCGATCGACTCGACATTGTTGACCGTGGTCGGGCAACCGTAGAGGCCGACATTGGCGGGGAATGGCGGCTTCAGCCGCGGCATGCCCTTCTTGCCCTCGAGGCTCTCGAGCAGCGCCGTCTCTTCGCCGCAGATATAGGCGCCGGCGCCGTGATGCACATAAAGATCAAACGGATAGCCGTGCTTGTTGTCCTTGCCGATGAGCCTGGCCTCATAGGCCTCGTCGACGGCACGCTGGAGCGCCTCGCGCTCGGCGACATATTCGCCGCGGATATAGATGTAGGCCGCGTTCGCGCCCATCGCGAAGGAGGCGATCAGGCAGCCCTCGACCAGCGTATGCGGGTCGTTGCGCATGATCTCGCGGTCCTTGCAGGTGCCCGGCTCCGACTCGTCTGCGTTGACGACGAGGTAATGCGGGCGCCCGTCGCTCTGCTTGGGCATGAACGACCATTTCAGGCCGGTCGGGAAGCCGGCGCCGCCACGGCCGCGCAGGCCCGACTTCTTCATCTCGTCGATGATCCAGTCGCGGCCCTGCTCGAGCAGGAACTTGGTGCCGTCCCAGGCGCCGCGCTGGATGGCGCCCTTCAGCCCGGGATCGTGCAGGCCGTAGAGATTGGTGAAGATGCGGTCGCGATCTGCAAGCATCGTTTTCGCCTCACTTCACCGGCTTGTCGCCGAGCTTCGATTCCGGCCGCCAGCCGGTCGCGAGCTTCTTGGACTGGGAGATCCAGTCGTCACGGGTGGCGCGGCCCTTGAAGCCGGTCAGCCGCGAATCGACCCAGGCCAGCTCCGCCGGCGTCCAGGCCGCGACCTGATCGTAATGCCAGATGCCCATCTCGTTGAGCATCTTGGCGAGCTTCGGCCCGACGCCATAGATCAGCTCGAGATCGTCAGGCGCATTGTTGCGCGCGGCGGTCAGCAATTCGGGCTTGCTCTCCTCGACCGCGGCGGGCGCGCCAGCCTTGTCGGACGGCGTCTTGCCCTCTTCCACCGGCTCGGAGCCCTTCACAGCCTTGCCCACTGCCGAAGGCGTGTCCTGCGCGGCGCTGGCCGGCTGGGCCGGCTCCGACGGCTTGGGACGAGCGGGCGTCGCGGCCTCGGGAGCCGGAGCGGTCTTGGTATCGGTCGGACCAGCCTTGCCGGCCGCAGCGGCGGCTTCCGCCTCGGCCTTCGCAGACGCTTCGGCCGCCGCCTTGGCGGCAGCGGCCTCGGCCGCGGCCTTGCGCTGCTCGGTGATGCGGGCCTGCCAATTGCCGGCGCCGATCATCGAGCCGTCGAACAGCGCGGGATCCTTCAGCGTCTCGCCGCCGCCGAGCGGCTCGGAGCCGGAGCGCGCGACCTGCGGGCCAGGCTTGGTCGGCCGGCCGTTCCGCAGATCGTCGAGGAGCTTGCGGAAATTCTCCGGGGTCAGGTCCTCGTAATAGTCGAAATTGACCTGCGCCATCGGCGCGTTGCAGCAGGCGCCGAGGCACTCGACCTCGAGCCAGGAGAGCTTGCCGTCGGCCGACACGGTCGATTGCGGGCCGATCACGTCCTCGCAGACCTTCTTCAGCGCCTCGGCGCCGCGCAATGCGCAGGGCGTGGTGCCGCAGAGCTGGATGAAATGCTCGCCGACCGGCTGCAGGTTGAACATCGTATAGAAGGTGGCGACCTCCATGACGCGCATCGGCGCCATCGAGAGCTTCTTTGCGATGGCCTCGATCGCGGCGCGCGGCACCCAGCCATGATGCTGTTCCTGCGCTTTCCACAGGAGCGGGATCACGGCCGAGGCCTGGCGGCCTTCCGGATATTTGGCGATCTGCTGATCGGCCCAGTTCTCGTTCGCCGGAGTGAAGGCGAAGGAGGTAGGCTGGACCTGATCGGGCGCGAGACGACGGACGGACATGTCTCAGTTCACTCCACGCGTCATGCTCGGGCTTGTCCCGAGCATCCACGTCTTGGCAACATTGGCCACGTTCAAGACGTGGATGGTCGGCACGAGGCCGACCATGACGGTTGAGGCAATCACCGGTCGACCTCCCCGAACACGATGTCCAGTGAACCCAGGATCGCCGAGACGTCGGCGAGCATGTGCTTGCGGCACATGAAATCCATGGCCTGGAGATGGGCGAAGCCCGGAGCCTTGATCTTGCAGCGGTAGGGCTTGTTGGTGCCGTCGGAGACGAGATAGACGCCGAATTCGCCCTTGGGCGCCTCGACCGCAGCATAGACCTCGCCCTCGGGCACCTTGTAGCCCTCGGTATAGAGCTTGAAATGGTGGATGAGCGATTCCATCGAGCGCTTCATCTCGCCGCGCTTGGGCGGCACCATCTTGCCGTCGAGCGAGGAGATCGGCCCGCCGCCCTCCGCCGAGAGCAGCTTCTCGCAGCACTGCTTCATGATGCGCACGGACTGGCGCATCTCCTCCATGCGGATGTGGTAGCGGTCGTAGCAGTCGCCGTTCTTGCCGATCGGGATATCGAATTCGAGCTCTTCGTAGCACTCGTAGGGCTGCGCCTTGCGCAGGTCCCAGGCGGCGCCGGAGCCGCGCACCATCACGCCCGAGAAGCCCCATTTCCAGCAGGTCTCGAGATCGACCACGCCGATATCGACATTGCGCTGCTTGAAGATGCGATTGTCGCTGAGCAGGCCCTCGAGATCGTCGCAGACCTTGAGGAACGGATCGCACCATTCGGCGATGTCGTGGATCAGCGAGGTCGGCAGGTCCTGGTGGACGCCGCCGGGCCGGACATAGGCCGCGTGCATGCGCGCGCCGCAGGCCCGCTCATAGAAGATCATCAGCTTCTCGCGCTCCTCGAAGCCCCAGAGCGGCGGCGTCAGCGCGCCGACATCCATCGCCTGCGTGGTGACGTTGAGGATATGCGAGAGGATGCGGCCGATCTCGGAATAGAGCACGCGGATGAGCTGGCCGCGCTTGGGCACGGTAACGCCCATCAGCCGCTCGACCGCGAGCGCGTAGGCATGCTCCTGGTTCATCGGCGCGACATAGTCGAGCCGGTCGAAATAGGGCACGGCCTGGAGATAGGTCTTGGCCTCGATCAGCTTCTCGGTGCCGCGATGGAGCAGGCCGATATGCGGATCGACGCGCTCGACGATCTCGCCGTCGAGCTCCAGCACGAGGCGCAGCACGCCGTGCGCCGCCGGATGCTGCGGGCCGAAATTGATCGAGAAGTTGCGGATGTTGTGCTCGGTCATCCTCAACCCTCCTGCTGCTGCGCTTCGAAGGCAGCGATGACTTCGGCACCGGTCTTGCGGGGCCGCTCGCCGGCGAATGCATAAAGCGCCGGCTTCTCGTCGATGAAGATCTCCTCGGCGAAGCTCACCGGGGCGAGATCGTCGAAGCTCTGGAAGGCGATCGCGACATGGCCGCTCTCGTCATCCTGGAAACGCCAGAACAGGCTGGTGCCGCAATCCTTGCAGAACAGCCGCTCGGCCCATTCGGACGAGACGTAGCGGCGAAGCGCCTGCTCGTTCTCGATTTCAAGGTCGTTGCACGGCACCGACATGAAGACGCCGCCGCTCCAGCGCCGGCACATGCGGCAATGGCAGACATCCATTTCCGGCTTCGCGGGCACGGCGCTGTAGCGCACCGCGCCACAGAGACAGCCACCGGAGGCTCGTGAGGCTTCGCCCATCGCCCTAGCCCGCCTTGGCCTTCTCGTCACCCGGCAGCACGTAGTCCGTGCCTTCCCAGGGCGAGAGGAAGTCGAAATTGCGGAATTCCTGGTTGAGCTTCACCGGCTCGTAGACAACCCGCTTCTGCTCGTCGTCATAGCGAACCTCGACGAAGCCGGTCAGCGGGAAGTCCTTGCGCAGCGGGAACCCCTCGAAGCCGTAATCGGTGAGGATGCGGCGCAGGTCCGGATGGCCGGAGAACAGCATGCCGTAGAAGTCGTAGGCCTCGCGCTCGAACCAGTTCGCGGCCGGGAAGACGTCGACGGCCGACGGCACCGGCGTGCGCTCATCGGTCTGCACCTTGACCCGGATGCGCCGGTTATGGCGCGGCGACAGCAGGTGGTAGACGACATCGAAGCGCTTCTCGCGCTCCGGATAGTCGGCGCCGGCAAGGTCGGTGAAATTGACGAAGCGGAAGCGCGGATCGTCATAAAGCGTCTTCAGCACCGTGACGATCTGAGCGGCCTCGGCCTCGATCGTCAGCTCGCCGAAGGCGACGACGGCATTGGTGACCGCGCCGGGCAGCGCCGCCTTGATCTCTTCGCCGAGGGTCACGAGCGCTTCGCTCATCGGTCCACCTTCGCTACCATTTCAATCCGCGCCTCCCCACCGGGAATGGCCGGGCCGAGCCCGACCATGACGCGCGCGTATTACCGTTCGATCGTGCCGGTCCGGCGAATCTTCTTCTGGAGCAGCAGCACGCCGTAGAGCAGCGCCTCCGCGGTGGGCGGGCAGCCCGGCACGTAGACGTCGATCGGCACGATGCGGTCGCAGCCGCGCACCACCGAATAGCTGTAGTGATAGTAGCCGCCGCCATTGGCGCAGGAGCCCATCGAGATGACGTAGCGCGGCTCCGGCATCTGGTCGTAGACCTTGCGCAGCGCCGGCGCCATCTTGTTGGTCAGCGTCCCCGCCACGATCATCACGTCCGACTGGCGCGGGCTGGCGCGCGGCGCGAAGCCGAAGCGCTCGACATCGTAGCGCGGCATCGAGAGCTGCATCATCTCGACCGCGCAGCAGGCCAGGCCGAAGGTCATCCACATCAGCGAGCCGGTGCGGGCCCAGTTGATCAGATCGTCGGTCGCGGTGACGAGGAAACCCTTGTCGGCGAGCTCGTTGTTGATCTCGACGAAGAAGGGGTCGCGCGTGCCGACGGGGTTGCCGTCCGGGCCAAGCAGGCCGCGGGGCGCGGGGGCGACGAGCGGGTCGCCGCGGTCGATCGCTGTGACTGCCATAATCCTACCCTTGTGAACCCATTCCTGTCAGATAGGCAGCAATGCCGGGATCCGCGATCGGACAATTAGTCCCATTCCAGGGCGCCCTTGCGCCACTCGTAGACGAAGCCGACGGTCAGCACGCCCAGGAAGATCATCATCGACCAGAAGCCGAACCAGCCCAGCCCGCCGAAGGCGACAGCCCAGGGAAACAGGAAGGCGACTTCGAGATCGAAGATGATGAAGAGAATCGCGACGAGATAGAAGCGCACGTCGAATTTCATGCGCGCGTCATCGAAGGCGTTGAAGCCGCACTCATAGGCCGAGAGCTTCTCGGCATCCGGCTTCGAATAGGCGATCGCGAAGGGTGCGATCAGCAGGGCGAGGCCGATGACCAGCGAGACGCCGATGAAGATCGCCAGCGGCAGGTAGTCGCTCAGCAGGGACGGCACCGGGAGAGCTTGCATGGACAACCCCACTTCGCGCAGCGGCCAGCATGACGCTGCATCGGCAGTCGATTAGCCCCTGCTTTAGAATCCTGCAAGGGTTCGCCGCGCCGCACAATCGCCCCAGGGGGATGAATGTGGCGCATTGCAGAACGCGGCACGGGCAAGACAACGGCGGAAAGCCCGGCGCGCCCGCGGTTTCCAGTGATTTAACTGCAATTTGACTGGCTGGCGAACGCGCGGCACGACAGGATGAAGGCGAATCGGCCTTTTCCTGCGCCACGGACACGTCACATGCTTCGATTTCGATCCAGAATGGCGGTTCGGGCGGCGCTCATCGCATGGCCGCTGGTGGTGACAGGCGGGGCGCAGGCGGAAAGCTTCGACCTGACGCGCGCGACCTGCGCCGATTTCTCCGGAATGAGCGGCAACGACCAGGCGCAGCTCTCGCTCTGGCTGGCGGGCTATTTCGCCGGCGGCGCGCAAAAGCCCTTGCTCGATCTTGATAAGATCAATGCGGCTCCGGCCGGATTGCAGGCGCTCTGCGCGAAATCACCACAGCTCTCGCTGCTGAGCGCCGAGACGCGCGCCGTGTTCATGCCAGCGCCCGCGCCCTGACCATGCCGCTGCCGATCGCTGCGGGCGCAACAGAGACGGCGCGCCCGGCCTTCCCCCTGCTCCCGCTGATCGCCTTCGCGGCCCTGGTCGCGGCCGAGGCCGGCCACGCCCAGCAGCAGCCGCCGCAGATGGTGCGTGCGCCGCTGCCGCCCGAGCGGCCCTTCGACTTGGACATGCCCACGACATCGGCGCCGCCGCAGATCATTATCCCCGCGCCCGTCGTGCCACCTACGCCAACTGCTCCCCCTGCCGCCCGGGCCTCGGTCGCTGAACCACCGCCCTTCACGCCGGGCGAGCCGACACCGGCCGGCCCGGCCGGCCCCGATTCGCCGGTGCTGAGCGAGCCCGACGAGGACGAGGGCCCGGAATGGCCGCAACTCACGCCCGGCCAGAAAGCCGGCGCCGAACCTGCATTCGATCCGAACGAGAAACCGGACAAGCCGGGAATCAGCACCGATCCCGGCACCTCGACCGCGTGCCTGCCCGAGCGCCTCAAGGGCATCCTCGGCAGGATCGTCGACAAATACGGGGCGGTGAAGGTGACCTCGACCTGGCGGCCGCCCTGGCGCGCGCGGCGCGGCTCCTATCACAAGCGCTGCGAGGCGATGGATTTTCGCGTGCCGGGCATACGCCCGCGCGTCGTGCTCGACTATGCCCGCGGCCTGCCCGAGGTCGGCGGCCACAAGGTCTACTGGAACGGGCTGATCCATATCGATACCGGGCCGCGCCGGCCGTGGTGAGCGCGGAATCATCCCGCGTCATCACAGCTCGATCGGCCGCGAGGCTTGAAGGCGCGGCATCAAGGCCTTAAACGCTTCGCCAAGGGCGGTTAGCTCAGTTGGTAGAGCATCTCGTTTACACCGAGAGGGTCGGCGGTTCGAGCCCGTCACCGCCCACCACGTCCAGGCGCTTGATCATGCTGAGGTCCTCGGCAGAGAGCTGGACGCTCCCAGCGCGCCTTATCCCCCTTCTGCCCATGTTCTGCCCACGAATGGCGTCGTCGAGCGCGTCGTGGCTTCGCGGAAGAATGAGCGCGAGCCGATGCAGCCGCGAATCGAGCGCTGCCGCCGACGAGGCCTATCGCCTGCCAGAGCGCCGGAAGCGCGCTATTCGACCTAATCATACGCTCGCGGCGTCGAAGCCAATCCCGTCCCGTTTGGAACAATGTTAATTTGCCGTCGCGGCTGAACTAAAGGTGCCGTAACGTCGCGATCGGGGGAGTCACGCGATGTTCGGGGACGGAAACGAGGCTGCTGCAGCGGCACCGCGGTTTGAGCGCGACCTAATCGATATCCAGACCGACATTATCGATCTGCAGAACGAGGCGGCCAAAGCCGGCTTTGCCATGCTGGCCCATTTCCTCAGGATGGCCGTGCACGAAGCTCAGCTCCAGATCGACGCGGCGGATCGTTGCGGCGCGCCTTGATCACCCAGGCAGGTCCGGCGGTCTCGGCGGTCAAAATGCCAACACGTCAGCCAGATTCGCCCCGCTCACGGCTTCGGAATTCCCGTGGACCAATAATCCACAGGTGCAGCGCTGCGCTGCTAGCGCTTTTCGGCCTGTTTCGGCCTGATTTTGCGGAAGCTTCAATTTGCCGGCGCGGGGTGCTTGACACTTCGGGCCGGGGGCCATAATCCCAACCCCGCTGACGGCCGAGGCCTCAGCCGCCCGCGCGGGCGTAGCTCAGTTGGTTAGAGTGCCGGCCTGTCACGCCGGAGGTCGCGGGTTCGAGCCCCGTCGCCCGCGCCATGTTTTCCCAAATACATTCCGATCGTTACCAGCATCGGCTCAGAGCCGAGGCGAACTGCGGCATGCGCCGAGCGCCGAGGCGCCGCCATGCAACCGCAGCGCATCGCGGCCTTGTCCCGCCAGCCCGCTTTTCCTCGACAGGCCAAACGAAAAGGGCCGGCAGCGTGTGCTGCCGGCCCTTCTCATTCTGTCGGGCCTGCGCAGCAGGCCCATCAGCGCGGATCAGTGGGCGACCAGGCCGCCCGCGGCATCCTCGTCGCCGACCTTCGGCTGCACGCTGGTGAGGTCCTCTTCCCAGACGATCGGCACGGGCTGACGCACCAGCGCATGCTGGAGCACCTGGTCCATGCGCGAGACCGGGACGATCTCGAGGCCGTTCTTCACGGACTTCGGCAGGTCGACCAGATCCTTGGCGTTATCCTCCGGGATCAGCACCTTCTTGATGCCGCCCCGCAGGGCCGCCAGGAGCTTCTCCTTGAGGCCGCCGATCGGCAGCGCCCTGCCCCGCAGCGTGACCTCGCCGGTCATGGCGATGTCGCGACGGACCGGGATGCCGGTCAGGACCGAGACGATGGCTGTCGCCATCGCGATGCCGGCCGACGGACCGTCCTTCGGGGTCGCCCCCTCGGGAACGTGGACGTGGATGTCGCGCCGGTCGAAGAGCGGCGGCTCGATGCCGAAATCGATGGCACGCGAGCGGACATAGGAGGCCGCCGCCGAGATCGATTCCTTCATCACGTCGCGCAGGTTGCCGGTGACGGTCATCTTGCCCTTGCCGGGCATCATCACGCCTTCGATCGTCAGCAGCTCGCCGCCGACCTCGGTCCAGGCCAGGCCGGTGACGACACCGACCTGATCCTCGGTCTCAGCCTCGCCATAGCGGAAGCGCGGCGGGCCGAGATACTCCTCGAGCACCGTGGTGTTGACCGCGACCTTCTTCTTCTTCGAGAGCACGATGTCCTTCACCGCCTTGCGGACGGTGTTGGAGAGCTCACGCTCCAGGTTGCGGACGCCGGCCTCGCGGGTATAGCGCCGGATCAGCGTCAGCAGGGCATCGTCGTCCATGGACCATTCCTTGGACTCCAGGCCGTGCTTCTTGATCGTGCTCGGGATCAGATGGCGACGCGAGATCTCCAGCTTCTCCTCTTCGGTATAGCCAGCGAGCCGGATCACCTCCATGCGGTCCAGAAGGGCCGGCGGGATGTTCAGCGTGTTGGCCGTCGTAACGAACATCACGTTCGAGAGGTCGTAATCGACCTCCAGATAGTGGTCGTTGAAGGTCGAGTTCTGCTCGGGATCGAGCACCTCGAGCAGGGCCGCCGACGGATCGCCGCGGAAGTCCTGGCCCATCTTGTCGATCTCGTCGAGCAGGATGAGCGGGTTCGAGGTCTTGGCCTTCTTCATCGACTGGATGATCTTGCCGGGCATCGAGCCGATATAGGTGCGGCGGTGACCGCGGATCTCGGCCTCGTCACGCACGCCGCCGAGCGACATGCGCACGAACTCGCGGCCGGTCGCCTTGGCGATCGACTTGCCGAGCGAGGTCTTGCCGACGCCCGGAGGGCCGACAAGGCACAGGATCGGGCCGGCGAGCCGGTTGGCGCGCTGCTGCACGGCCAGGTACTCGACGATGCGGTCCTTGACCTTGTCGAGCCCGTAATGGTCGTCGTCGAGCACCGCCTGGGCGACGTTGAGATCCTTCTTGATCTTCGACTTCTTGCCCCACGGGATGCCGAGCATCCAATCGAGATAGTTGCGCACCACGGTCGCTTCCGCCGACATCGGCGACATCTGACGCAGCTTCTTCAACTCCGCCATCGCCTTGTCGCGGGCTTCCTTGGAGAGCTTGGTGTTGGCGATGCGCTCTTCCAGCTCGGCCAGCTCGTCACGGCCTTCCTCGCCGTCGCCCAGCTCCTTCTGGATCGCCTTCATCTGCTCGTTGAGATAGTACTCGCGCTGGGTCTTCTCCATCTGGCGCTTGACGCGCGAGCGGATGCGCTTCTCGACCTGGAGAACCGACATCTCGCTTTCCATCAGCGAGAGCACCTTCTCCAGCCGGTGCGCGACGTTCACGATCTCCAGCACCGCCTGGCGATCGGCGATCTTCACCGCCAGATGCGAGGCGACGGTATCGGCGAGCTTTGAGGGCTCGTCGATCTGCGAGACGGCAGCGACGATCTCGGGCGAGATCTTCTTGTTGAGCTTCACATAGCTCTCGAACTCGCTGACGACCGAACGGCCGAGCGCCTCGATCTCGACCTTCTTGCCCTCTTCCTCGGCGAGCGCGACGGCTTCGGCCTGATAGAAGGCATCGTCGGCGAGATAGGCGGTCGCCTTGGCCCGGCCGACGCCCTCGACCAGCACCTTGACGGTGGAGTCGGGCAGCTTCAGCAGCTGGAGCACGCGGGCGAGCGTACCGATCTCGTAGATGTCCTTGGTCGCCGGGTCGTCATCGCCGGCATTTTTCTGGGTGGCGAGCAGGATGAGCCCGTCGGTCTTGACCACCTCCTCGAGCGCGCGGATCGACTTCTCGCGGCCGACGAAGAGCGGCACGATCATATGCGGGAAGACGACGATGTCGCGCAGGGGAAGAACCGGATAGGTGCCGGTCTCACCGGGAACGAATGGAGCGCGGGGCGCCGAGCCAGTCATGACTTATCCTTTGTGGTTGCGCCCGGCGAACCCCCTGTTGGGCGGAACGATCGGACGTAAGCGACCTGAGGCGACCATTCACCCCATTCGCCCCCGCGGGCCGCGCCCTCAGCAGGCACACGACTCTCGCGAGTGAAATCAAAGTGGAGATTTCCGCACCGGCTTTCAAGCGGCCCGGAGCGCCATCCCATGCTGGATTGTCGCGGTTCGAGACCGATAGCAGGCCAGCCATGCTCCATACGCAAAACGCGCGCCAAGGGGCGCGCGTTGCTGTAGGCCGATCTCGCCGATGCGGGGCGGAGCGTCATGCCGATGCCGACTTCGCCTCGTCTTCGCGCTCGGAATAGATGAAGAGCGGACGCGACTTGGTCTCGACCGCCTCCGGCCCGATCACGACCTGCTCAACGCCTTCCAGCCCCGGCAGCTCGTACATCGTCTCGAGCAGGATGCCTTCCATGATCGAGCGCAGGCCACGCGCGCCGGTCTTGCGCTCGATCGCCTTGCGGGCAATCAGGCTGACCGCCTCGTCGGTGAAGGTGAGCTCGGTATCCTCCATCTCGAAGAGGCGCTGGTACTGCTTCACCAGCGCATTCTTCGGCTCGGTCAGGATGGTCTTGAGCGCAGCCTCGTCGAGATCCTCCAGCGTCGCCAGAACCGGCAGACGGCCGACGAACTCGGGGATCAGGCCGAACTTAAGCAGATCCTCAGGCTCAACCTCGCGGAAGATCGCGCCGGTGCGGCGCTCGTCCGGCGACTTCACGGTCGCGCCGAAGCCGATCGAGGTGCCCTTGCCGCGGCTCGAGATGATCTTGTCGAGACCGGCGAAGGCGCCGCCGCAGATGAACAGGATGTTGGTGGTGTCGACCTGGAGGAATTCCTGCTGTGGATGCTTGCGCCCGCCCTGCGGCGGCACCGAAGCGACCGTGCCCTCCATGATCTTGAGCAGCGCCTGCTGGACGCCCTCGCCCGAGACGTCGCGGGTGATCGAGGGATTGTCCGACTTGCGGCTGATCTTGTCGATCTCGTCGATATAGACAATGCCGCGCTGCGCCCGCTCGACATTGTAGTCGGAGGCCTGGAGCAGCTTCAGGATGATGTTCTCGACATCCTCGCCGACATAGCCCGCCTCGGTCAGCGTCGTCGCGTCGGCCATGGTGAAGGGCACGTCGAGGATGCGGGCGAGCGTCTGCGCGAGCAGCGTCTTGCCCGAGCCGGTCGGCCCGATCAGCAGGATGTTCGACTTGGCGAGCTCGACGTCGTTGTGCTTCGTCGCGTGCGAAAGCCGCTTGTAGTGGTTGTGGACCGCGACCGAGAGCACCTTCTTCGCGTGATCCTGGCCGATGACATAGTCATCGAGGACCTTGCGGATCTCCTTCGGGGTCGGCACGCCGTCCTTCGACTTCACCAGCGCGGATTTGGATTCCTCGCGGATGATGTCCATGCAGAGCTCGACGCATTCGTCGCAGATGAACACGGTCGGTCCCGCAATCAGCTTGCGAACCTCGTGCTGGCTCTTGCCACAGAAAGAGCAGTAGAGGGTGCTCTTCGAATCGCCGCCGCCGCTGACCTTACTCATCGTCCATCTCCATTCCCGGAGCCGGAGGCTCACATCAGCCGTGGCGGATGCAGGCGTCGTCTCTCCGTCATAATAGGGCGCTCAGTTCACGATTATTAGGTTAACGTCGCGGATCGGCACACCCGACCCGAAAGCTGACCCAAAACCGAGCGCTATGCAGCTCGTCCGATTCCCCCATGCAAACATGGGGCCGCCCCCCATTGCAATATGGGACGCGTTGCCGACCAAGCCAACCCACAGGCAACAGGGCCAGAAGTCGCAGCCGGCTCAAAAGTATGATTCAGCAAGGCGCGAGGCTTTTTTGCGGCGCTCGCGTCTTGGTGATGTGGCGTAACCCGTTTACGCCGCGGCTTCGTCGGGCCGCTTGTCGATGACCTTGTCGATCAGGCCGAAATCCTTGGCCGCATCGGCGGTCATGAAATTGTCGCGCTCCAGCGCCGCCTCGATATCGTCGTAGCTGCGGCCGGTGTGCCTGACATAGATCTCGTTCAGCCGACGCTTCAGGCTCTCGACCTCGCGGGCATGGATCAGGATGTCGGTGACCTGGCCCTGATAGCCGCCGGAGGGCTGGTGGACCATGATGCGGGCGTTCGGCAGGGCAAAGCGCATGTCCTTGGCGCCCGCCGTCAGCAGGAGCGAGCCCATCGAGGCGGCCTGGCCGACGCAGAGCGTCGTCACCGGGCAGCGGATGAACTGCATCGTGTCATAAATGGACAGGCCGGAGGTGACCACGCCGCCGGGCGAGTTGATGTAGAAGGAGATTTCCTTCTTCGGGTTCTCGGCCTCGAGGAAGAGGAGCTGCGCCACGATCAGCGAAGCGCTGTAATCCTCGACCGGGCCGGTCAGGAAGATGATGCGCTCGCGCAGCAGGCGCGAATAGATGTCGAAGGCGCGTTCGCCGCGGCTCGACTGCTCGACCACCATCGGGACGAGATTGTTGTAGGTCTCGATCGGATCGCGCAGCATGGGTCTATCCTTGAGATCGCGGGCGCCGGGAATCAGCGGATGTCGTTGAGAGCCACCACATAAGCACGCTTGCGGCCTCTGAAAAGGGAAGCGCCGCCCTGCACGAGACCGGGCGGCGCCAAATCTGAGATCAAGGTTTCCGAGACCCTCAAGCCGGGCGTGATGCCGAAAGGCGCGACGCGGCTTTCGGAAGGCATCAAGCCCTGTTCCAGTCGAGGGGAGGATCGAGATCTGCGCTGGAAACGCCGTGCGTTCCCAACGCAAATCATCCGGCCTCAGGCCTCCTCGGCCGTATCGGCTTCCTTGGCCTCGGTCTTCTTGGTCTTCTTGGCGGCCTTCTTCGGCTTGGCCTCGGTCGCGGCGGCCTCGTCCGAATCCTCGTCGGCATAGAGGGCCTCGCGGGAGACCGTCTGGTCCTCGACCTTCACCTGGCCGAGCAGATGGTCGACGACCTTCTCCTCGAAGATCGGGGCGCGGATCTCGGCGAGGGCCTGCGGGTTCTTCTGGTAGAACTCCCAGACCTGCTTCTCCTGGCCGGGGAACTGGCGGGCGCGCTCGACCAGGGCCTGGGTGACCTCGTCATCGGAGATCTGGACCTTGGCCTGCTCGCCGATCTCGGCCAGCACGAGGCCCAGGCGCACGCGGCGCTCGGCGATCTTGCGGTACTCCGCACGCGCCTCGTCCTCGGTCGTGCCCTCGTCGGCGAAGCTCTTCTTCGCCTCCTTCATGTCGGCCTCGACCTGGCTCCAGACGCTGCCGAATTCCTGCTCGACCAGGGTCGGGGGCAGTTCGAAGGTGTACTTGCCGTCGAGCGCATCGAGCAGGCTCTTCTTGACCTTGCGGCGGGACTGGGCGCCGAAGTCGCGGCCGATCTGCTCGCGGATCGCGGTCTTGAGCGCGTCGAGCGACTCCATGCCGAAATTCTTGGCGAGCTCGTCGTCGATCTTGAGCGGCTCGGGGCCCTGGACGTCGTCGACGGTGACGTCGAACTCGGCCGGCTTACCGGCGAGATGGGTCGCGGTGTAGTTCTCGGGGAAGGTCACCTGGACGGTGCGCTTCTCGCCCTTCTTGACGCCTTCGAGCTGCTCCTCGAAGCCGGGGATGAACTGGCCGGAGCCGAGATCGAGCGGGATGCCCTCGCCCGTGCCGCCGTCGAAGGGCTTGCCCTCGAGCGTGCCGACGAAGGAGATTAGCAGGCGATCGCCGGTCGCGGCCTTGGCCTTGTCGCCCTTCGAGGCGAAGCTGCGATTCGACGAGGCCATGCGCTCGAGCGCGGCATCGACATCGGCATCCGGCACCTCGGCGACGGGCTTGACCAGCGAGACGTCCGAGAGATCGGCGATCTCGATCTTGGGCAGCACCTCGAGCGCGACGGTGAAGGCGAGATCGCCCTTGGCCTCCATCGCGGCCTCGATCTCGTCCTTGTTCTCCGGGAAACGGATCTGCGGCTCGAAGGCGAGCTTCAGGCCGTTATCGGCGACGATCTTCTGATTGGCCTCGTTGACCGCGTTCTGCAGGACGTCGGCCATGACCGAGCGGCCATAGAGCCGGCGCAGATGCGCGACCGGGACCTTGCCCGGACGGAAGCCGTTGATGCGGGCCTTGCCCTGAAGGTCCTGCAGGCTGTCATCGAGCCGAGTCTTGAGGTCGGTGGCGTTCAGCACCACCTGAAATTCGCGCTTGAGGCCCTGGGACAGGGTTTCGGTCACGTTCATCGTTCTGATCCGCCAACAGTTCTTCTTATCTCAATGTCCAAAGCGCGACGCCGGATGACCGCCGCCGCGCTCGCGAAATTCCCTCAATGCCCCGGCAAGCGATTCACGCAGGACCGACAATCCCGGTAGAACCACAAGCCACTGGTGCGGGCGGAGGGACTCGAACCCCCACGACTTTCGCCGCTGGAACCTAAATCCAGTGCGTCTACCAGTTCCGCCACGCCCGCCGACCCGAGGCGCCGCGTGCGAGCAAACGCAGCGCCGCCATCGTTGGGCCGCGGTGCTATACGCATTTCAGGCGGACCATGCAGCAAAAAAATGCGACGTTTCTGCGAAGGCCGGGCAAGAGGACCGGAGCACCCACCCTGCGCGATGACCTCTCGCCAGATCGCGCGCCGCGGATTATGCCGCTGATCATGACCGATCGCACCACGATCCGCCCCGTCTCCACCCTGCCGCCCGTGCAACCGACACGGCGCGCGGCCCTGGCGGGCTTTGGTGCCTCGGCAGCAGCCCTTGTGCTCGCCGAGCGGAGCGCCGCCCAGCAGCCGGCCGGGGCGACCGCGCCACCGCCCTCCGCCGGCAAGCCGGCCCTGCGCACGCTCACCGCCATCCCGGCCAAGACGCGCCTGCGCCCCGCGCCCGCGCCCGAAACCGAGATCTGGGCCTTCGATGGCGCGACGCCGGGACCAATCTTGAGGGCGAAGCAGGGCGAGACCACACGGTTTCTCCTGGAGAACAAGACAGCGCGCCCGCTCGCGCTGCATTGGCACGGCCTGCGCGGCCGGTCCGAGATGGACGGCGTCGGCGGCTTCAGCCAGCCGCCGATCGCGCCCGGCGCCAGCTTCGAATACGCGCTGACGCCGCCCGATTCGGGCAGCTATCTCTACCGCCCCCTGGTGCTCGGCGGCTCGTCCGAGCCGGCCGAGCGCGGGCTGAGCGGCTTCCTGATCGTCGAGGAGGAGAGCCCGCCGCTGGTCGATCTCGACCTGCCGGTGCTGATCGACGATTGGCTGCTCGGCGACGACCAGGCGCTCAGGCCCTTCGACGCCAGGGCGGCGGAGAATGCCGCCGCAGGACGGCTCGGAAGCTGGCTGACCGTGAACGGCAAGGCGCCGCCGCAGCGCGTCGCGGTCGCGCCCGGCGCACGCATCCGCATCCGGCTGGCCAATGCCTGCAACGCGCGGATCACGCGGCTGCGCTTCGACGGGATGAAACCCTTCGTCATCGCCGTCGACAGCCAGCCGACCGAGAATTTCGAGCCTGTGCGCGGACAGCTGCCCTTCCCACCCGGCACGCGCTACGACCTGATCTTCGACATGCCGGAGGATGCCGGCGCCACGGCCATGGTGACCGCGCTGATCGGCCCGGGCGTGCCGCTGGTACGCTTCGTCGCCGAGGGGCAGAAGAAGGTGCAGCCGGCGCCGATCGCCATGCTCAAGCCCAATCCGGCCCTGCCGGCCGCAGTCAGGCTGCAGGACGCGCGGCGCAGCGAGATCGTGATCGCCGGCGGCGCCAAGCCCGCCCCCGAGGCCAAGCTCGATCTCGACGGGCTCGATCTCGCCCGGCCCTGGACGCTGAATGGCGGCGTCGGCGAGGCCAATGGCAAGCCGCTGTTCAGCGTCAAGCGCGGCGCGCCGGTGGTGATCGGCATCGACAACAAGACCGCGTTCCCGCAGCCGCTGCATGTCCATGGCCATAGCTTCCGCCTGCTGCATCCGCTCGATGATGGCTGGGAGCCCTATTTCCTCGACACGGTGCAGATCCCGGAAGGGCGCAAGCTGCATATCGCCTTCATCGCCGACAATCCCGGCCGCTGGCTGATCTCCTCGACCGTGCTGGAACGCTTCGACCTCGGGCTCTGGACCTGGTTCGAAGTAACTTGAGCGGGTTGACCCTGCTCGCCTCAGCACCTTAAGCCGCCCTGCCACTTACCGATTGGATGCCGCCATGACCGCTGCCAATGCCATCGTCACGATCGGCGCCGACCTCGCCAGGCCGGTGCGCTTCGGCAATGCGCTGCCGCTCGCGCTGATCGCCGGCCCATGCCAGATGGAGAGCCGCGACCACGCGCTGGAGATCGCGCTCCAGCTGAAGGAGATGGCGGAACGGCTTGATATCGGGCTGGTTTTCAAGACCTCCTTCGACAAGGCCAATCGCACCAGCGCCAAGGGCCAGCGCGGCATGGGGCTCAAGGCCGCCCTGCCCGTTTTCGCCGAGATCCGCGAGAAGACCGGCCTGCCGGTGCTGACCGACGTGCATGACGCGGAGCAATGCGCGCCGGTGGCCGAGGTCGTCGACGTGCTGCAGATCCCGGCCTTCCTCTGCCGCCAGACCGACCTGCTGGTCGCGGCGGCCAGGACCGGCCGCGT
The DNA here is from genome assembly GCF_004341515.1 of Allobosea sp. BK604. GTDB lineage: Bacteria > Pseudomonadota > Alphaproteobacteria > Rhizobiales > Beijerinckiaceae > Allobosea. The sequence continues at coordinate 201,162 of NZ_SLZF01000010.1, read as the reverse complement.
GGTCAATGTCAAGAAGGGCCAGTTCCTGGCGCCCTGGGACATGGTCAATGTCGCCGCCAAGATCACCGAGAGCGGCAACCCCGATGTGATGCTGACCGAGCGCGGCGCCTCCTTCGGCTACAACACGCTGGTCTCCGACATGCGCTCCCTGCCGATCATGGCCGAGATCGGCGCCCCCGTCATCTTCGACGCCACCCATTCGGTGCAGCAGCCCGGCGGCAAGGGCGCTTCCTCTGGCGGCCAGCGCGAATACGTGCCGGTGCTGGCGCGGGCGGCGGTCGCGGTCGGTGTCGCCGGCGTCTTCATCGAGACCCATCCCGACCCGGACAATGCGCCTTCGGACGGGCCGAACATGGTGCCGCTCAAGGACTTCCCTGCGCTGGTCGCAGAGCTGCAAGGCTTCGATCGCCTTGCCAAGGCGCGGTCCGCGCCTGTTGATGGGGCATGAACGTCGCCTCGCCACCGCCCGTTACAGCCGAATCGCTGCATCCGCTCATCCTGGTCCTCGGAGCCTGCGGCTTCGCTTCGACCTTCACGATGCGTATCGTCGACCCGCTGGTGCCGACGCTCGCATCCGAGTTCACCCGCAGCATCCCGCAGGTCGCCGGCATGGCGACGGCCTTCTCCTTTTCCTATGCGATCGGCCAGCCCTTTCTCGGGCCGATCGCCGATTCCATCGGCAAGCTGAAGACGATCGGCACCTGCCTGTTCCTGCTTGCGCTGCTCTCGCTCGCCGCGACCTTCGCCTTCTCCTTCGAGCTGCTGACCGCGGTCCGCGCCGCGACCGGCATCGTCGCCGGCGGGGTGATCCCGGTCGCCATGGCGGCGATCGGCGACCGTGCGCCGATGGCCGAGCGGCAGGTCATGCTCGGGCGCTTCCTCGTGCTGATGATCGTCGGCCAGATGGCGGGAGCTGCGTTCTCCGGCGTGATCGCCGAGCATATCGGCTGGCGCAGCGTCTTCGTCGTGGCGGCGGCAATGGCAGCCGTGGCGGCAGCCCTCGTCATGCTGGTCCTGAAGCCACGCCCCGATGCGGCCCGGCTGCCGCTCAGCTTCAAGAATGCGCTGGCGAATTACGGCACCGTCTTCGCCAATCCGCGGACCAAGCTGCTCTATGCCCTGGTCATCACCGAGGGCAGCCTGGTCTTCGGCATGCCGCCCTATGTCGCGGCGATCCTGCAGGAGCGGGCCGGGATCGGCTCCTCGCTGTCGGGTCTCGCCATCGCCGGCACCGGCATCGGCGGCATCGTCTACGGCATCCTGACGCGTGTCCTGGTCGAGCGGCTCGGCCCGGCGCGGATGACGACGGTTGGCGGCTTGCTGATGGCGCTCGGCTTCGCCCTGTTCTCCGTGCCGACACTGCCCTGGTGGACGGCGATCGGATTCTTCATCGTCAACGGCTTCGGCTTCTTCCTGATGCACGGCACCTTCCAGGCGCAGGCGACCGAGCTTGCGCCAAGCGCCCGCAGTTCGGGCATGGCTCTGTTCGCCTGCTCGCTGTTCATGGGCCATGCGCTGGGGCCCGTGCTGATGGGGCTGGCGCTGCACCTGCTCGGTACGAGCGGCGCGATCCTGCTCTTCGCGCTGGCGATCGGCCTGCTCGGCTTCGCGACGCCGCGGATCCTGCCGTTGGCGGGGAGCCGGACGTAAGTCCCCACGACACGAGCATCCTTGGACGCTAACGTGAGTACTTCACCCTGTCGTCGATACGGATATGTCGTGCATCCCGCCTGAAGTGCTGTCTGATCGAAGATCGACGGCTGAACTGATCGAGCTCGCCCTGGTCGAGCTTGATCGGAATGACGACGACCCATGCCCATGCATCGTCAGCCTGCAAGAGCGCGGAACCCGCGACGTCCTCGATGCCGCTCGCGCACAATGCGCCTCGGCGGATCCCAAGCGCCGCCAACTCGGGGCACTCATTCTAGGGCAGCTCGGGTCGCGGCGAGGCCGCACCTTTCCAGAAGAGTGCTGCGATACATTGCTCGATCTCGTGGAAAAGGAGCGGAACCTCGACGCCCTGGTCGTGACAATCTACGCGTTTGGGCATCTGGGCCATCCACGGGCCGAGCCTGCGCTCATCGCGCGGTTCCGCCATCGCAGCTCACGTGTTCGCCGTGGCGTCGCGTTCTCATTAGTCAACGCGTGCCACCCCTTGTCACAACACGCGGTGGAGGCGCTTCTGCAATTGATGGAGGACCGTGAGGAGCAGGTCCGGGATTGGGCGACGACCGGTATCGGCTTCGCCGTCGAGTTCGACGGAACTGACATACGCAACACACTTCTGCAGAGATCGACCCAGGACGACGATGAGATAACGCGTGCAGAAGCGCTTCACGGTCTGGCGAGACGAAACGATATGCGTGCCCTGCCTCTTCTCATAGCCGAACTGTCGGCTGCCGATTCTCGACCATATCTCTTCAACGACGCGGCCAAGACTCTGCTCGGCATCGATGAGGAGGAATATCCAGTCGAGGCACTACTCGACCAGTTGCGGGCTCTTCAGCGGCTCTAACGCCGTCCGAAGAGAGGGGTTAACACGCCCTTCGGCTCGCGAGCCGATCTCACCAACCCCGGCAACCCATTGCTAACCAAGCACTAAATCCCGCCGTTCTCAGCGAACTGCCGCAAGGGAATCTCAACTTCCTGCGCCTACCCGGCAAGGGATAGCGAGACGAGCTTGCCGGCATCTGCTCCATCCTGGGCCCCCTCCGGTGCTTGCCTGACGAGAGATGGACGATGCCTGTGCGTGCCAAGAATTGGCTTTCCAGTCTCGCCTGCCGGTTCGCAAGGCAGGATTCGGGTTCTGTCCTGATCACGTTCGCGTTCGGCGCCATCGTGCTGCTCGCCGTAGCGGGAGCGGCGATCGACTATGCGCGGGCGTCACAAACCCGGGTGGCCTTGCAGGCGGCCACGGACTCGGCGGCGCTGGCCGCGGCGAAGCTCGACAGCAAGGACGTCGCCAAGCTCAGGAGCGCCGCGAGCCAGTACTTCACCGTCAACACTGCCGGCATAGACGCGAGCCAGGTCGTCCTCGACGGCTTCACCTATAACGAGGCGACAGGGGCCGTCAGCGTCAATGCGAAGGCGTCGGTCAGCACATCCGTGATGTCGGTGCTCGGGTTCAACTCGCTGGACGTCACCGCCAATTCGACCGCGGTCAAGGAGGTCACCGGCACCGTCGAGCTCGCGCTCGTGCTCGACAACACCTGGTCGATGTCGGAGAGCGCCGGCGGCAGCGATTCGAAGATCACCGTCCTGAAAGGGGCTGCCAAGAAGCTCGTCGAAACTGTGCTGAAGGATAGCAGCTCCAACAACGTCAAGGTCAGCCTGGTGCCCTTCGCGGATTACGTGAATGTCGGCGTCAACAACCGCGGCCAGCCCTGGGTTTCGGTGCCGCCGGATTCCACCACGACCAGCCCCAAGACCTGCGAGACGAAGACCACCAAGCAGGAATGCACGCGAGGCACCCCGAAAACCTGCACGCGCAGCACGGACGGCGTCACCGAGACCTATGACTGCACGCCCTCGACCTGCGTCGACAAGATCGTCCCCGCCTATGAGGTCTGCAGCGGCGGCGGAACGACGAAGATGACATGGTATGGCTGCGTCGGCTCGCGCGTCGTCTCAAATCTCTGGCTGTCGGACGCTCAACCGACTGAACCCTATCCGGGCTTTCTCGACCGCAGCCAGAACTGCCTGAGCCCGATCGTTCCGCTCACCAATGACAAGAGCAAGCTGACCACGGCGATCAACGGGCTCATCATCAATATCGGCGGCTACCGGCCATCCACCTATATTCCGGCGGGAGTGGTCTGGGGCGTGAACGTCCTGTCGGCGACTGCGCCGTTCATGGAAGGCGCCGCCTATGATTCCGCCAATCGCCGGCCGCGCAAGGTGATGGTGCTGATGACCGACGGCAACAACACGATGCGGCTGAGCAAATCCGACGGCAAGCACCTGGGGACGAACTCGTCGTCGGACCTGGACAAGACTGATGCGGATACGTCCGCCCTTTGCGCCTATGCCAAGGGCCGGTCGATCGAGCTCTACACGATCGCCTTCGCGGTCAGCGACCTCGCCACCAAGACCATGCTGGAAGGCTGTGCCAGTGGCTCCGATCACTATTTCGACGCCACGAATTCCGCCGCGTTGAACTCCGCCTTCGAGACGATCGGCGCCTCGCTGAACAGCCTGCGCCTGTCGCGATAGCGCATCGGCCCGAAAAGTGGATTGCGGTTTTCGGGCAAGCCGTTGCGATAACAAGAAGCAAGATCATTGGACCGAACCGGTCCGATGATCTAACGCCCGCGATAGGGCGCAACCCCCTGATCCGGCAGCCAGAGCCCCTCGGGCGGCTTGCCGGTCTGCCAGAACACATCGATCGGGATGCCGCCGCGCGGATACCAGTAGCCGCCGATGCGGAACCATTCCGGCTCCAGCAGCTCGACCAGGCGCTTGCCGATGCCGACCGTGCAATCCTCATGGAAGGCGCCGTGGTTGCGGAAGGAGCCGAGATAAAGCTTCAGCGACTTCGACTCGACCAGCCATTTGCCGGGCAGGTAGTCGATGACCAGGATGCCGAAATCGGGCTGGCCGGTGACCGGGCAGATCGAGGTGAATTCCGGGCAGGTGAAGCGGGCGAGATAGCTCGTGCCCTCGTGCGGATTGGGCACACGGTCGAGACGCGCCTCCTCCGGTGAGCTGGGAAGCACGGTCGCGTGACCGAGCTGTAGCGTCGATGCATCGATCGTCATGAGGTATGGCTCCTTGAAGGCGGCCTTCTAGAGCCTGTGCGGCCCGCGCGCCACAGATCAATCGCCGCGCCGCCCCCTTCCCGTCGCGCCCGCGCTTGGCTAGAGAAGCCCGGCATCCATCCGCATCGTCATTCAGCCGACGCCAAGCCCGGAGCTTCCCATGACCGCGATCATCGACATCATCGGCCGCCAGATCCTCGACAGCCGCGGCAACCCGACCGTCGAGGTCGATGTCGTGCTCGAGGACGGCTCGATGGGGCGCGCCGCGGTTCCCTCCGGCGCCTCGACCGGCGCGCATGAGGCGGTCGAGCTGCGCGACGGCGACAAGAGCCGCTATCTCGGCAAGGGCGTGCTCAAGGCGGTTGAAGCTGTCAACACCACGATCGCCGAGGCGCTGGTCGCCATGGATGCCGAGGACCAGGTCGCGATCGACCAGGCGATGATCGAGCTCGACGGCACGCCGAACAAGAAGAAGCTCGGCGCCAACGCCATTCTCGGCGTCTCGCTCGCCGTCGCCAAGGCCGCGGCCGACTCGTCCGGCCTGCCGCTCTACCGCTATGTCGGCGGCACGCAGGCGCGCACCCTGCCGGTGCCGATGATGAACATCGTCAATGGCGGCGCCCATGCCGACAACCCGATCGACTTCCAGGAATTCATGATCATGCCGGTCGGCGCGCCCTCCTTCGCCGAAGGCCTGCGCATGGGCTCGGAGGTGTTCCACACGCTGAAGAAGGCGCTGCACGATGCCGGCCACAACACCAATGTCGGCGACGAGGGCGGCTTCGCGCCGAACCTGAAATCGGCCGAGGCCGCGCTCGACTTCGTCATGGCCGCGATCGAGAAGGCCGGCTACCGCGCCGGCGAGGATATCGCGCTGGCGCTCGACTGCGCCGCGACCGAGTTCTTCAAGGACGGCTCCTATGTCTACGAGGGCGAGCGCAAGACGCGCGATCCGAAGGCACAGGCCAAGTACCTGGCCAAGCTGGTCGCCGGCTATCCGATCGTCTCGATCGAGGACGGCATGGCCGAGGATGACTGGGATGGCTGGAAGGCGCTGACCGACCTTGTCGGCTCCAAGTGCCAGCTCGTCGGCGACGACCTCTTCGTCACCAATGTCACCCGCATGTCGCAGGGCATCAAATCGAAGACCGCGAACTCGATCCTGGTGAAGGTCAACCAGATCGGCACGCTGACCGAGACGCTCGCCGCCGTCGAGATGGCACAGCGCGCCGGCTATACCGCCGTGATGTCGCACCGCTCGGGCGAGACCGAGGACGCGACCATCGCCGATCTCGCCGTCGCGACCAATTGCGGGCAGATCAAGACCGGCTCGCTCGCCCGCTCCGACCGGACAGCGAAATACAACCAGCTCCTGCGCATTGAGGAAGAGCTCGGCGCCCAGGCGGTCTATGCCGGCCGCGACGCGCTGAAGGCGCTGGCCTGAGCCGCGTAGCCCTTATCTGGCTGAACTGGAGCGATCTCGGATCGCTCCAGATGGCACTTGACGATGCCGGCCCGACAAGGCCGGCATCGATGCTATCAGCTCTTCTCAATTGATCTTCTAATTGTCTTGAAGGTCGGCGAGCGCCCTCGCCTTCCCCGCGTAAGAACGGGCTTTCCCAGCGGCACCCTCGTAGATAAAGTCGTGTGCCGGGCGTTTTCGTCCTGTCACAGCGGCGTCAATTCTTACGACCAGGCTGGGTAATCTTGTCCCGCAAGACAATCGGATCATGCCCATGGACATCGATCGCAAGCAATTCACGCTGGGCCTCGTCGTGGCCTCGATGGCATCGGGGCTGCACTCGGCCACGGCCGATGCGCAGGGCACGGACAGCATGCCGACCACGCCGCGGGCCGCGCATCAGACGACCTATTTCTTCAAGAACTCGGCCTTCGAATACGTGTTTCTCACCGCGCTGGGCCGCGCCTATCATCAGGGCGGAAATCCCGGCAAGGTCCTGTACCTGACCCGACAGGTTCGGGACGGCGATTTCGAAGGCGCATTCCAGGCCTTCAAGGCGGCCGGCGACGAGGCGAGCGCGCTGGCCGACGCATCTCTTGCGAAGGGACGCAAGGAAAGCGCAAGGCAGGCCTATCTCTGGGCGCAGAACTACTATGACAGCGCGACCTATTTCGTCGACGGCTCCGCCGATCCGAGCCGGTTCCTCCCGACCTGGGAGCGGCTCGACGCCTGCTGGACGAGCGCCATCGCGCTGTTCCAGGTCCCCGGCGAGCCGGTCGAGATTCCCTATGAAGGCGTGAAACTGCGCGGCTACTACTTCCGGGCGCCGGGAGCGCCTGGCAGGCGGCCCCTCCTGATCATGAACAATGGCAGCGACGGCTCACTGCTGGACATGCTGACTTTGGGCGGCTTCGCCGCGCTGGCACGCGGCTACGACATGCTGACTTTCGACGGCCCGGGCCAGGGCTACGCTCTGTGGAAGCAGAAACTGTTCTTCCGGCCCGACTGGGAGAAGGTCATTAGCCCGGTGGTCGACTACGCCCTCACCCGCAGCGAGGTCGATCCGAAGCGCATCGCCCTGCTCGGCATCAGCCAGGGCGGCTACTGGGTTCCGCGGGCCGTGGCTTTCGAGAAGCGGATCGCGGCGGCCATCGCCGATCCCGGCCTCGTCGACGTCTCGACCTCCTGGACCGCCGCGCTGCCGAAGCCGCTGATCGAGCTGATCGCGGCCGGCCGCAAGGCGGAGTTCGACGCCATCATGGCCAAGGCACTCGATCCCGCTGCCAAGACCGCGCTCGGCTTCCGCATGCGGCCCTACGGCTTCGAATCCTATTTCGATACGTTCAAGGCAACGATGGACTATCGCCTCGCCGATGTGGCGGGCCAGATCACCTGCCCGATGCTCGTGACCGCTCCGGCGAACGAAGCCTTCTGGCCCGGGCAGTCGCAACAGCTGTTCGAGATGCTGAAGGCACCGAAGGCGCTGGTCTCGTTCTCGGACAGCGGCGGCGGCGATCTCCATTGCGAGCCCATGGCCTACGGACTTCGCGACCTTCGCATCTTCGACTGGCTCGACGAAGTGCTCGCCTGACGCATCGCCAAGGCGAAGCGCGCGTCAGCGCGCCGAGCTGCCCCAGCTCGGCAGCAGGCTCGATGCGGCCGAAACAGTCCAGGTTCCAGCCGAGCCAACGGCGTCGACTGCCCCGCCGATCGCCCTGCCGGCGCGTGTGACGCTCTGCGGCAGCGGCACGCCGAGGATCGTCGTCGTGTCGCGGGACTCTTCGGCTCGTGCGACGATAGGGACCGCCTGAAGCACCGCCGCGATCTGCAGGGGCTGTCCAGCGGGGGCATGGCTGCGCTCGCGCGAGGCGTTGGCGCTGGTTCGTGTTGCCGGGCTGGCTTGCGCCGTGCGCGCCGGCAGCGCGGCGACGGCGACCGCCTCCTGCCTGGCAGGTGGCGGAGCATTCCAGGCGACGGCCATCGGCATCATCAGAGTCGCCGGCATGGCGAGGCCTCGGCTCGGCGTCTCCTCAGCCGCAAGTCCCGGCTGACCATGGCGCTGGGTGAACTTGCCGCCGACAACGTCGAGCCCGGCTTCGGCAAATGTAGCCGGAAGCTGGATCGCCGTGGCGGCGCGCTCGCCGGAGAGCGAGGTCAGCAAGTCCGGGAAGGCAAGGATCCCCGCCGCTGCGGTCGAGGCTGCCACGGATATGGCGACCTGGCCGCCGAACCTGCGCAGGGTCCGGGCGATCGGCGCCGAAAACCTATGGTCGAACATGGGCACTCCCTCAATCGTGAGCGCAGCAAGCCCGAGGCTGTGGGCGGCAAAATGGCGCGGCCGGGGAGCAATTGCGGCGGTTTCGGACGGGCTCCGCCATGAGCGCCATAGGGTCATGCAACCCAGCCCCTACCGCTCTTGTGCAGTGCGGGATTAATCGGGGCATGGACGCGCTCGCTGAAAATTCGCCGCTCAACGAGAGCAGATACCGCCTGCATTGGCGCCTCGCCGTGGCGGGCATGCTGCTCAGCGTGCTGATCTACGGTTCCAACTTCGTCATCAGTCGCTATGCCGTACAGCACGGGCTGAGTCAGCATGATCTGCTGGCGCTGCGCTTCGTGACCGCCGGGCCATTGCTGCTGCCGCTCTTCCTCAGGCGGGGCGGCCTTGGCAATTGCGGTGGCGTCGGCTGGGGTCGCGGCCTGTTCCTGGCGATCAGCAGCGGCTTCCCGATGACCTATCTGATGCTGACGGGGCTGACCCTGGCGCCGGCCGCGCATGGCGCGACGATCGGGCCCGGCACGGTGACGGTGATCGGCATCGTCGGCAGCGTGCTGATGTTCGGCGCCGCGCTGACCCGCAATCTCGTCATCGGCATCGCCGGGGTGGTGGCGGGGCTGCTCTGCCTCGCCATTTCCGGCAGCACCGGCGCCAACGACACGCTGAAGGGCGACCTGTTCTTCCTCGGCGTCGGGCTACTCTGGGGTTTCTATCCCCTGATGATCCAGCGCTGGAAGATCGACGGGCTGGGCGCGACGGCCATCGTCTCGGTGCTGTCCATGGCCTATCTGCCGCTCTACGCCCTGCTGTTCTTCCGCGGCTTCGACATCGCGCCCTGGTGGGTGCTGCTCTTCCACGCCTTCAACCAGGGCGTCCTCAACGTCATCATCGGCCTGTGGATCTGGGGCTGGGCCGCGCATGTGCTCGGCGCGTCCGTGGTCGGGCGCTTCCCTCCGCTGATCCCGGTCACCGGGACGTTGATGGCCATCCCGGTGCTGGGCGAGATCCCGAGCGGCCTTCAGATCGGCGGCATCGTCCTGATCATCGCCGGGCTGTTCGTCGCCTCATGGCGCCGGCCGGCGCGCCTTGCGCCGCGCTAGCGCCATCAGCGCGAGGTTCCAGACGACGCAGACGAGAAGGCCGAGCCCCAGCCCCAGCCAGGAGCCGAGCGGCACGGCCGTGAGGTGAAGCGTCCCCAGCCCGAGGCCGAAGCCGAGCAGGCCGAGCGCGCTATTGGCGATGACGGCAGCGCTCGCCGGACCGCCCATGCGGCTATGCAGGATCGCGATCAGGCTCGACAGCACGAGCGGCATGGCGGCGAGAACGCCCGACCAGGCCGGCCCGACCTTGGCGCTCAAGGTGGTGACGACGCCGGTCAAGGTGGCGACGGCCGCGGCGCGCAGCGGGATGACGTACCAGAGCCGGCCGGGCGGCTTGGCAGGACGGGACGCGAGGTAAGGCTTGAAGATCAGGTGCAGCGAGGAATAGCCGGCGATCGTCAGCACGAGCAGCACGAGGAAGGGCGGCGCCAGCTCGCGCAGGACGGTGACGGCGCTGCCCCAGGTGATGAGCCCGGCGCCGAGGCTGACGATCACCCCGAAACGCTGCGCCAGCAGCACATAGACCAGCGAGAGGCAGGCATTGGCGAGATTTGAGCTCATGCTGCCGAGCGCGCCGGCCGAGAGGAAGGCCGCGTCGTGGTCCATCGCCAGGAAGACATAGACCGGCCCGGCCGAGATCGGCAGCGTCGCGATCATCGCGGCGAGCAGCGGACCGGTGCGCTCCGCCAGCACGGAGCAGCCGACGACGATCGACGCCGCCACCGCCATCTTGAGCAGCAGCATCAGAAGCCAGGGGTCGATCATCTCGGCAGCCGGGTTCCAGTCGCAGAGGCAGGAGCGAGGCTCATGCCTCCTCGCCCCGCGCCCAGGCTTCCTTGGTCTGCGCGACGAAATCCGTGAGCCGTCCCTCGGCGATGGCCCCGCGCAGGCCGGCCATCAGCTCCTGGTAATAGGCAAGATTGACCCAGGTCAGCAGCATCTTGCCGAGCATCTCGTCGGCCTTGACCAGGTGGTGCAAATAGGCGCGCGCGTAGGAATTGGCGGCCGGGCAGCTCGACTTCGGGTCGATCGGGCGCGGATCATCGGCATGCTTGGCGTTGCGCAGGTTCATCCGGCCGAAGCGGGTGAAGATCTGGCCATGGCGGCCGGCCCGCGTCGGCATCACGCAATCGAACATGTCGATGCCGCGACTGACCGACTCGACGAGATCGTCGGGCGTGCCGACGCCCATGAGATAGCGCGGCTTGTCGGTGGGCAGATGCGGCTCGACCGTCTCGATCATCGCCAGCATGATCTCCTGCGGCTCACCGACCGCGAGGCCGCCGATGGCGTAGCCCTTGAAATCCATCTCGACGAGCGACCTTGCGCTCTCGACGCGTAGCGCCGGCACCGCACCGCCCTGGACGATGCCGAACAGCGCCCTGCCCGCCGGGTTGCCGAAGGCCGCCTTGCAGCGCTCGGCCCAGCGCAGCGACAGGCGCATCGCCTTCTCTGCGACCTTGTCCTCACAGGGCAGCGAGACGCATTCGTCGAGCTGCATGACGATGTCGGAGCCGAGCAGGTTCTGGATCTCGACCGAGCGCTCGGGCGAGAGCATGTGGCGCGAGCCGTCGATATGGGACTGGAAGGCGACGCCCTCCTCGGTCAGCTTCCTGAGCTGCGCCAGCGACATCACCTGGAAACCGCCGGAATCGGTCAAAATCGGGTGCGGCCAGTTCATGAACTTGTGCAGGCCGCCCAGGCCCCCGATACGCTCCGCGCCCGGGCGCAGCATCAGGTGATAGGTGTTGCCGAGCACGACATCGGCGCCGAGCGCCTTGACCTGCTCGGGATACATGCCCTTGACCGTCGCGGCGGTGCCGACCGGCATGAAGGCTGGGGTGCGGATCACACCGCGCGGCATGCGGATCTCGCCGGTACGCGCCGCGCCGTCGCGCCCGAGCAGGTGGAAACTGAAATCGGTTGTCATGCGCTGCGGCTTAACGTGCCCGCGCCCTCGACAAAAGCCGCATTATCGACCTGCGGCGACGCAGCCGGCGCAGGGCTGCCTTGGATCATCGGACTTCTTGTTTTCGCATCGGCTTTTCCGAAGGCTGCAATCCGCTCTTCGAGCCGATGCGCTAGCGGGGCGGCAGCTGCTGATGGGACCGACGCAGGGCAAGCACCAGGATCGCGATGGTCAGCCACAGGCGGATCGACGCGAAGGAAAACACGAAGCTGAAATATGCGAAGAGTTTCAGGCCATTGGAAACGCCATCGAGCAACATGAACTCGTAGACCAGACGGCGAAAAACGCCCTGGACCGGGTGAAGCAGCATATGCGCGGCCGTAACCATCGCTATCGCCGGCACCAGCCTGCGCCAACGCCATGCCAGCTCGCGCAGGGCTCGCCACAAGCTGGGCCTGGCCTCACCGTCGACCTGGAGCACCATGATCAGCATGACGGCGGCGACGATGGCGCTCCAGAGACGGCCGATATCGGTGACCTGGTCAAAAGCGATCGCGTCGAATCCCAGCATCAAGACGTGCGGGTGAACGAAGCCGCCCGATAGGCTGGCGAGAGCTGCCGCCAGAGCGAGCATTCCGAAGACGGGCAAGAGCACGGTTCGCGCCATCGCCAGCTGATCGCGCAGGCCGAGTTCGCCAAGGCCGCTGCGCCCGCCGCTGAACCTGACCATGCGCCAGACCACGATGATGAAGGCCAGCAGCAGAGCGAGATTGGCGACAATGATCGCCGGGATAGCCAGAACACCGCCGCCATAGGCGACAAAGCGCATGGAGGAGGCAAGCATCAGCCAGGGCACAGCCTCGAGCAACCGGAACGGGCCATATGACGCCGTGGTCTTGATCGAGGAGCGCAAGCTCTGGACATCGGACATGTCCCTGTCCTGCCAAAAGCCGCTTAAGTCCGATTTGGCTGGATCACTAAAATGATCTCGATCTGGCGAAATGCTCTATCTATTTGTGTTGACGCATTTTCTTCACTCGAACCGGGGGGCCACTTCGCTCGAAAATGCTTTAGGAAACGGCGCGCACATGCCGATGCGCCGGCGCTTCGGCAAGCGCCGCGGCCAGATGGTCCGCCAGCAAGCCGGCAGGGTGCGACAGCCCCTTTGCCCTGTGCAGGCGAATATCCGCCGCCGGCAAAGGCGGCAGGCCATCGGCCTGCGTGAGCGTGCGCAGGCTCGACGGGCAGGTGCCCGATTTGACCACCGTGACCGCGAGCCCCTGCGCTGCGACGGCCTCGACCGCCGCCAGCGAATGGCTGACGAAGGCGAGGCGCCAGGGCCGGCCCGCCGCATCGAGCGCAGCCGTCGCCCATTTCCGGAACAGGCAGCCCTGCGGATAGAGCGCGACCGGCAGGGGCTCCTGCGCCAGGGCCGAACGTGTCGCGCCCACGGCCCAGAGCGCCTGTTCGCGCCGGAGCAGGATGCCGCCGCCCTGCCCGGCCGGGTGCATGGCGATGACGAGATCATAGGCCTCGCCGAGCCGCTCCGGCATGGTCGCGGTCAGGCCGGTCTGCATCTCGACCTGGATGCGCGGATAGAGCGCGGCGAAGCTCGCCAGCAGCGGCGGCACGAGCAAGGTGCCGTAATCATCCATGACGCCGAGCCGGACATGACCTTGCGTCTCGTGCTCGCGCAGGCGCGAGACGGCCTCTTCGCCCAGCACAAGGATGCGGCGGGCATAGCCGATCAGCGCCTCGCCGGAGGCGCTGAGCTCAACATGAACAGTGCTGCGGTGGAACAGCTCCGTCCCCAACCGCTCCTCCAGCCGGCGAACCTGCATGCTCACGGCCGATTGCGTGCGGTTGAGCCTGGCGGCGGCGCGCGTGAAGGAGCGCAGATCGGCCACCGCGAGAAAGGCCTGCAGCAGATCGGGATCGAGCGCGGCAACGCTGGTCATCACGCTTCCTGATAGGGCTTATCCAGGAAATTCCATTCCCTGATTTGTACCGCTCAAGGCACAAGCAGGCAATGCGATCGCGGAGGATTCGATGAACGAGGTCTTGGGCGTGCTGGCCGCGATGCTGTCGAGCGCAATCGGCGGCAGTTCGGTCGCGGCGACACGCTATGTCGTCGGCGCCACCGATCCGATGACGCTCGGAGCGCTGCGCTTCGGCATCGGCTTCCTCGGGCTACTGCCGATCGCGCTCTGGCAGAGGCAGCCCTGGCCGCCGCGCCGCGACTGGCCGGCCGTCGTGGGCCTGGGCGCGCTGTTCTTCGGCCTGTTCCCGATCCTGTTCAATGCCGCGCTGATCTTCACCACCGCCGCACGCGGGGCGCTGGCGCTGTCGACCTTGCCGTTGCTCACCATGCTCGTCGCGGCGCTGCTCAAGGTGGAGGCGCTGACGCGGCGCAAATCGCTCGGCGTCGTCATCGCCATGGCAGGCGTCGCGCTCGCCCTGCTGACCGGCCTCGCCAGCGCACCCGCCAATGCCTGGCACGGCGACCTGCTGATGATCGGCGCGGCCTTGTGCATGGCGCTCTACAGCGTGTGGTCGCGGCCCCTCATCACCCGCTCCGGCCCCGTGACCTTCACGACCATGGGCGTCGCGGTCGGCGCCGCCACGCTGATCGCGATCTCCGCCGCGAGTGGAGGACTGCAAAGGCTGGGCTCGGCCGACACCGCGCAATGGCTCGCCTTCGTCTATGTCGGGCTCGTCGGCAGCACGCTTGCCTTCTTCCTCTGGTCCTTCGCGCTCGGCCGCACCACGCCGACGCGGGTCGCGATCTCGGTTACGGTCAACCCGGTCGTCGCCGCGCTCACCGGCGCGCTGCTGCTCGGCGAGACGATCGGCTGGAACATCATCGCCGGGCTCGGCGCGGTTCTCCTCGGCATCGCCCTGGCGACGACCGGAAGGCGCTGAAGCGCAAGCATTTCTTCCGCATGCGCCCCGTTGCCGCTGTCATAACCGTCATCGCAGCGTCACCGCTCGACCATAGCAATAAGTCTACCGACTGGCGCCCCGGCCACGTTGTTGCAGGGAGAGAATGATGAAGCTCTTGGCCAAGCTGGCTGTCGCCGGCGCCCTTCTGGCCTCGTCCGTGGCTCCCGGCCAGGCCGAGCCGATCACCGGCGCGGGCTCGAGCTTCGCCTTTCCCGTCATCGGCAAATGGGCGCAGAACTATCGCGTCGTGAAGTCGGATGGCGCCGAGATGACCCCGCTCGATATCGGCGTCGACTATGAGCCGATCGGCTCGCTCGGCGGCGAGGTCCGCGTCACCCAGCGCGCCGCCGAGTTCGGCGCTTCCGACCGGCCGCTCTCTTCCGAGGAACTGCAGCGCTCGGCCCTGATCCAGTTCCCGATCGTGATGGGCGGTATCGTCCCGGTGGTGAATATCGACGGCATCAGTGCCGGCCAGATCAAGTTCACCGGCGCGCTGCTTGCCGATATCTATCTCGGCAAGATCAAGACCTGGTCCGACCCGGCCATCAAGGCGGTCAACCCCGATCTCAAGCTGCCCGACGCCTCGATCAACGTGATCTATCGCGCCGACGGCTCGGGCACGACCTTCAACTGGACCGACTTCCTCGCCAAGGCGAGCCCGGAATGGCGCGAGAAGATCGGCGTCAACACGCAGGTCGCCTGGCCCGCCGGCGCCGGCGCCGAGCGCACCCAGGGCGTCACCGAAGCGGTGAAGCGCATCAAGAACTCGATCGGCTATATCGAGTTCGGCCAGGTGGTGCGCGCAGCGCTCGCCTATGGCCTGGTGCAGAACAAGGCCGGCACCTTCGTCAAGCCTGAGCCCGCCACCTTCGCGGCGGCCGCGGCCAGCGCCGAATGGGCCAAGGCCAAGGATTTTTCGCTGCTGCTGACCGATGCGCCGGGCAAGGACGCCTACCCGATCGTCGCCACGACCTTCGCGCTGGTGCCGAAGCCGCATAGCCGGCGCACGCAGGAGGTGCTCGACTTCTTCCGCATCTCCTTCGAGGGCGGCGCGGCCGACGCCACCGCGCTCGGCTATGTGCCGCTGCCGGAAAGCCTGGTGAAGCAGGTCAAGGATTACTGGGCTTCGAGCATGAAGGCCGGGAGCTGACAGGCTCTGGCTACGGGCTCCCCCATCGTCATTGCGAGCGCAGCGAAGCAATCCAGGCTCGTGGAGCTCGACGGCTGCTGGATTGCCTCGTCGCTGCACGCCTCGCAATGACCGTCCAAATCAGGCTGCGGCCTTGAACGCTGCCGCATAGATCTCCGGCTTGAAGCCGACGAGGCGCCGATCGCCGAGGTCGAGCACCGGGCGCTTGATCAGGGACGTATGCTCCTGCATCAGCGCCACCGCCTTCTTGGCGTCGAGCCCTTCCTTATCCGCCTCCGGCAGGGCGCGGAACGTCGTGCCGGCGCGGTTGAGGATCACCTCCCAGCCATGCTCCTTGCACCAGCCTTCGAGCAGCGCCTTCGACACGCCTTCCGTCTTGTAATCGTGGAAGACATAGGCAACCCCGTGCTGGTCGAGCCAGGTGCGCGCCTTCTTCATCGTGTCGCAGGTCTTGATGCCGTAGATCGTGATCGCCATGACGTCCTCTGCCTCGTCGTCCGTTTCTAGGCAGTGGCAGGCTCGCGCTCAACCGACGCGGCCCTTCTCCCCCAGGAAATCGAGCAGCGCCCTGACGCGAGACGGCAGCGGCCCGCCCTGGCCGAGATAGACCGCGTGAAAGGGCTCCAGGTCGCCGGGATTCAGTTCTTCCAGGATCGGCACCAGCCGCCCCGCCTTGATATCATCCCGCACGGTGAAGGCCGCGAGCCGCGCGATGCCGCCGCCGGCAATGGCGAGATGGCGCAGCGCCTCGCCATCGCTGGTCCTGGCGTTGCCGGCAATCGGGATGATGACCTGCTCGCCACCGCGCAGGAGCGGCCAGCCCTCGATGGCGCGGGTGTAGCAGAAGCCGAGCCGGTTGTGCCGGTCGAGGTCGGCGATGCTCTTCGGCTCACCGTGCCGCTTCAGATAGGCGGGAGCCGCGACGAGGGTGATGCGCGTCGAGCCGAGCTTGCGGGCGATCAGGTTCGAGCTCTTCAGCGGGCCGGCGCGGACCGCGACATCGGTGCTCTCCTCCATCAGATCGACGACCGTGTCGGTCTGGATGATATGCAGGGTCACTTCGGGATAGCGCGCCAGGAATTCAGGCACCACAGGCATCAGGATATGCGTCGCGTAGGAGGCGTTGGTGTTGAGCCGGATGCGGCCGACGGGACGTTCGCTCGCGGCCACGCTGCGCTCGGCCTCGTCGAGATCGGCAAGGATGCGGATGCTGCGCTCGTAGAAGCCGGTGCCTTCGAGCGTGAGCTGGAGCTTGCGCGTCGAGCGATTGACCAGCCGCGTGCCGAGCCGTGCCTCCAGCCGGGCGACCAGCTTGCTCACCGCCGAGGGCGTCATGCCGAAGACGCGCGCCGCGGCTGAGAAGCCGCCGAGCTCCACGACCTTGGCAAACACCTCCATCTCGCCGGAGCGATTGACGTCGAGACGCGCCATGATGAATTCAACTCACAAATGATGTGCCCGGCGGCAATCTAATGCACGATGCCGCATTGCACCATCTTGCCGCCAGACATCCTCCGTCTGCGGATCGAAATCATGCCCATTGCCCTCTATGCCCTCACCGCCGGCGCCTTCGGCATCGGCGTCACCGAATTCGTGATCATGGGCCTGCTCCTCGAGGTCAGCGCCGATCTCGGCGTCTCGATCGCGGCGGCCGGCCTGCTGATTTCCGGCTATGCGCTCGGCGTCGTCGTCGGGGCGCCGCTGATGACCACCTTCACCGCGCGCTGGCCGCGCAAGACCGTGCTGCTGGCGCTGATGGTGATCTTCACCCTCGGCAACCTAGCCTGTGCGCTGGCGCCGAGCTACGGCCTGCTGATGGCGGCGCGCATCCTGACCGCCTTCGCGCATGGAACGTTCTTCGGCGTCGGCTCGGTGGTCGCGACCAATCTCGTCCCGGCCGATCGCAAGGCGTCCGCCATCGCGGTCATGTTCACCGGCCTGACCATCGCCAATATCCTCGGCGTGCCCTTCGGCACCTGGCTCGGCCAGCAGCTCGGCTGGCGCGCGACCTTCTGGGCGGTGACCCTGGTCGGTATCGTCGCGCTCGCGATCATCGCCGCCTTCGTGCCGAAGGATAAGGACGCCCCCGAGGCGAGCGATTGGCGCGCCGATCTCAAGGCGATGGCACAGCGCCCCGTGCTGCTCGGCCTGCTCACGACCGTGCTCGGCTTTGCCGGCGTCTTCGCGGTCTTCACCTATATCGCGCCCGTCCTGACCAAGGTGACCGGCCTGAGCGACAGTGCCGTCTCGCCGATCCTGCTGATGTTCGGCGCCGGCCTGATCATCGGCAACCTTGTCGGCGGCAAGCTCGCCGACAGGTACCTCATCCCGACCGTGCTCGGCAGCATGCTCGTGCTCGCCCTGGTGCTCGGGCTGATGAGTTTCGCCATCCATGATGCGATCGCGGCCACCATCTTCGTCTTCCTGCTTGGCGCTGCCGGCTTCGCCACCGTGCCGCCGCTGCAGATGTGGGTGCTCGAGCGCGCGAGCGGCGCCGGCCAGAGCCTGGCCTCGAGCCTCAACATCGCCGCCTTCAACCTCGGCAACGCACTCGGCGCCTGGGCCGGCGGCGCCACCATCGACTATGGGCCGGGCCTGACCGCGATCCCGCTCGTCGCGATGCTGATGCCGATCGGCGCGCTCGCCATCGCCTTCTGGAGCCTGCGGCTCGACCGCAGGCAGGCCGCGCTCAAGGCGGCGCCCGCCGGCCCGGCGCTGTGCGGTTAAGTGCTTCAATTCTCATACTTATCCAAGCTCACCGATCCAAAAGGACAAGATCCATGGACTATCGTCGGCTCGGCAATTCCGGCCTGAAGGTCCCGGCGCTCAGCTTCGGCGCCGGCACCTTCGGTGGCTCCGGCCCGCTTTTCGGTGCCTGGGGCAATACCGATGCGAAGGAAGCGCGCCGCCTCGTCGATATCTGCCTTGAGGCCGGCCTCACCCTGTTCGACACCGCCGACGTCTATTCGAACGGCGCCTCCGAGGAGGTGCTGGGCGAGGCGATCAAGGGCCGTCGCAACGAGGTGCTGATCTCGACCAAGACCAGCCTGCCAATGGGTGAAGGGCCGAACGATGCCGGCTCCTCGCGCGTCCGGCTGATCAAGGCGGTCGAGGATGCGCTGCGCCGGCTCGGGACCGACCATATCGACCTGCTGCAACTGCACGCCTACGACGCCGGCACGCCGGTCGAGGAGGTGCTGTCGACGCTGTCCGGGCTCGTGAGCGCCGGTAAGCTGCGCTATGTCGGCGTCTCCAATTTCGCCGGCTGGGAGCTGATGAAATCGCTTGCTGCGGCCGAGAAGCATGGTTTCCAGCGCTATGTCGCGCATCAGGTCTATTACTCGCTGGTCGGGCGCGACTACGAATACGAGTTGATGCCACTCGGCCATGACCAGGGTGTGGGCGCGCTGGCCTGGAGCCCGCTCGGCTGGGGCCGCCTGACCGGCAAGATCCGCCGCAACCAGCCCCTGCCCGCGGGCAGCCGCCTGCACCAGACGGCGGAGTTCGGTCCGCCGGTCGATGACGAGCGGCTCTACAAGGTAGTCGACGCGCTCGACGTGATCGCGCAGGAGACCGGCAAGAGCGTGCCGCAGATCGCGATCAACTGGCTGCTGCAGCGCCCGACCGTGTCGAGCGTCATCATCGGCGCCCGCAACGAGGAGCAGTTGCGGCAGAATCTCGGCGCGGTCGGCTGGTCGCTGACGCCGGAGCAGATCGCCAAGCTCGACGCGGCGAGCGCAGTGACGGCACCCTATCCTTACTTCCCTTACCGGCGCCCGGGCGGCTTCGCCCAGCTCAACCCGCCGCTGGTCTGACGGCGAAGAGCTTGCCGTCACTGCGAGGCGCGCAAGCAACGAAGCCATCCAGGGGCCGCCAGGCGCCGGTCCCCTCGATGGCTTCGCCACGCTTGCACTGACGTCGGAAGTCGATCGACCTTCATGGGAAGGCCGCTTCGATCCCCAAATCCTCGCGGGCAGCCGCGAGGATTTCCTTTGACAGGGCGTCGTCGCCGACGGCGCGCGCGAGCGCCAGAGCCCCGACCATCTCGGCCATTGCCGCCAGCGCCTTGCGCCGCTTCTCGGCGGCGGAGCCCCCGGGCAGCGTACCCGCCAGGATATCGATGAGCCCCTCGAGCCCCTCGCTGAAGACGCCGCGCACCGCCTCGCCCTGCCGCCCCACCTCGCTGCCGAGCGCCGCGAAGGCGCAGCCCATGCCAGGATTGTCGCGGTGCGCGGTTGAGAGATACTGGCCGGCAAGGGCCGCAAAAGCGCCCTCACCCAGCCTGTCGACCGTCGCGGACCATGTCTTGCAAGTTCCGGCATTGGCCCGGGCGCTGGCCTGGGCGATCAGGTCGTCCTTCGATTTGAAATGGCCGTAGAAGCCGCCATGGGTCAGCCCGGCGGCCTTCATCAGGTCGGCGACGCCGATGCCGTCGAAGCCGCGCTCGCGGAAGAGCTTGCCGGCAACGTCGATGATGCGCTCGCGGTTCTCCGCCGCCTGTTCCCTGCTCACTTTCATGCCGCGCCTCCCATTTCGAGATCATCCCTTGACAGAATATATGATGGTCGACATTTATCCGCAACGATCATGATGATCGTCATTTAACAGCGCGCCGCACCGACCGGCGACCATCGGGAGAGTTCCATGCGCTACAAGGTTTTCGGGGAGCACACGGGCCTGCGCGTCTCCGAGCTCGTGCTCGGCGCCGGAAGTTTCGGGACACGCTGGGGGCATGGCGCCGAGCCGGCCGAGGCGCGCCGCATCCTCGACGGCTATGCCGAGGCCGGCGGCAATTTCATCGACACGGCCGACAGCTATCAGTTCGGCGAGTCCGAGGAGATCCTGGGCGAAGCGCTCCAGGGAAGACGCGACGATTTCGTGCTCGCGACGAAATTCACGCAAGGCGCGACGCCGGCCCACGGCATTCTCGCCACGGGGAACAGCCGCAAGGCCATGGTCACCTCGCTGGAAGCAAGCCTCAAGCGGCTGAAGACCGAGCGGATCGATCTCTACTGGGTGCATTTCGCCGATGGCGTGACGCCCGCCGAGGAGATCCTGCGCGGCTTCGACGACCTCGCCCGGGCCGGCAAGATCCAATATGGCGGCCTGTCCGATTTTCCGGCCTGGCGCGTCTCGCGCGCTGCGACCATCGCCGAACTGCGCGGCGCGCTGCCGATCGCCGGCATCCAGGTCGAGCACAGCCTGGTCGAGCGCACGACCGAGCACGACCTGCTGCCGATGGCGCAGGCACTGGGGCTCGGCGTGGTCGCCTGGTCGCCGCTGGGCGGCGGCATGCTGACCGGCAAATACCGCCGCGGCGAAGCCGGCCGGCTGCAGGGTTTCGGCGGGCGCGTCTTCCAGGCCGAGAACAGCAGCCAGCGCAGCGCCATTCTCGACGAGGTGCTGACGCTCGCCGACGAGATCGGCGCGACGCCGGGCCAGGTCGCCATTGCCTGGGTCGCCGCCAAGGGCTCGCTGCCGATCATCGGCCCGCGCACGGTCGAGCAGCTCGCCGATAATCTCGGCGCGGTGAAGGTCAGGCTCACGCCGGGGCAGATCGCGCGGCTCGATGCCGTCAGCGCAATCGCACCGGTCTTTCCCTATGCGCTGCTCGGCGATCCCGGGAACCGGCAGCGCCTCAGCGGCGGCAAGTTCGACCTGCTCGACCTGCCGGTGATGCCGGTCGCGTAACGATCACGGCCGGCCGGAGCGCAACGCCCCGGCCGGTCGTTCCATGCCAACTTGGCGAAATGCCCGATAGTCCCCGCCGCTATATCCGGAATTTCCGCGCATCCGCAGCACCATCAGAGTTAACCAATAGTTAAAATCCTGCGATACTGTCGCTTGTTGCGTACAGGCGAGGCCAATCTCATGACATGGACGCTCATCATGCTCGCGATCGCCCTCGGGCTGGCGCTTAGCGGCATCAGCGGCTGGGTCCAGGAACACCGGCGGGAGGCGCGGAACGCCGCGCCGATCCCCGCCAGGCAGCCGGAGAGTGAAAGCGACGGCCTGGCGCGGCCAGCACGCCCCGCCGGCAACCAGCCTGTCTACGCGAACGCCAGATCCTAGAGCGCTTTCGACCAGGCATCCCGAGACGCAGCCGGCGATTTCGACGCGCGCCATTTGCCGACCTCACGAACTGGCTTGGCTCTTCCCGCGCGGGGCAAGCCGGCATCTGCGCCCAGCGGGGAGATACCCCCAAATCGTCCGCGAGATCATGATTTCGCGCAGCATTGCTTCGGAATTGAACTTGGCACCGTGAAGTACATCGTGATTAATAAACCTTCGGCAATTTCACGGACATTGAGCTGTGCTTGCAACTGCCATCCAGTTCGTACTCGTCTTTTTCTATGCCGCCGTCGCGCTGTGGACGGCCGTCAATTCCGCCCTCGAACATCCCGGCCATAAGTTCGGATTGCGCGAGACCGGCATCATCGGCTTCGTCAGCCTGCTGTGGATCGTCTTCTACTGCGCTGCCCTTCTGGCCATTGCCGTCCATGCCGCCCCAACCTTGCGCCCGGCAGCGCAACGCCGGCATCGGCTCTGAGGATGGCCAAGGACCGGCGGCAGCCGCGCTGGCGGAGGATGAGCGCGCATTGGCAATACATCCAATGATCAAACAGATACCATTTTAGCCAGTTGCCCGGTGAAACTATTGCCGACAGCATCCCCACGCACGTGTTTTGCGTAAATTCGACAAACGCGAGCGCGTTCTGCTTTCAGCCCAGGTGTTTCAAGATGCGTATCGCAATGATCGGCTCGGGATATGTCGGACTCGTATCCGGCGCCTGCTTCTCCGATTTCGGCCATGTCGTCACCTGCGTCGACAAGATACCGGCCAAGATCGAGGCCCTGCGGCACGGAGAGATCCCGATCTTCGAGCCGGGCCTGAAAGCGCTCGTCGCCAGCAATGCCCAGGCTGGCCGGCTATCGTTCTCGACTGACCTCAAAGCGGCCGTCGCCGATGCGGAGGCCGTCTTCATCGCGGTCGGCACGCCGGCGCGGCGCGGCGACGGCCATGCCGATCTGTCCTATGTCTACCAGGCGGCGCGCGAGATCGCTTTGGCAATGACCGGCTATACGGTGGTCGTCACCAAGTCGACCGTGCCCGTGGGCACCGGAGACGAGGTCGAACGGATCATGCGCGAGGCCCGGCCCGACGCCGATTTCGCCGTGGTGTCGAACCCGGAATTCCTGCGCGAAGGCGCCGCGATCGCCGATTTCAAGCGGCCGGACCGGATCGTGATCGGCACCGAGGATGCCCGCGCCCGGGCCGTGATGGAGGAGCTCTACCGGCCGCTCTATCTCAACGCCGCACCGCTGCTCTTCACCTCGCGGCGGACCTCGGAGCTGACGAAATACGCCGCCAACGCCTTCCTCGCCACCAAGATCACCTTCATCAACGAGATGGCGGATCTGTGCGAGCAGGTCGGCGCCAATGTGCAGGAAGTCGCGCGCGGCATCGGCCTCGACAACCGCATCGGGCCGAAATTCCTGCATGCCGGACCGGGCTATGGCGGCTCCTGCTTCCCGAAGGACACGCTCGCGCTGATGAAGACGGCGCAGGAATATGATGCACCGCTCCGGCTGGTCGAGACGGTCGTCGCGGTCAATGACAAGCGCAAGCGCGCCATGGCCCGCAAGGTGATTGCGGCCTGCGGCGGCTCGGTTCGCGGCAAGACGATCGCAGTGCTCGGCCTGACCTTCAAGCCGAATACCGACGACATGCGCGAGGCGCCCTCGATCGCGATCATCACCGCCCTGCAGGATGCCGGCGCCAGGATCCGCGCCTATGACCCGGAGGGGGCCGACAATGCCAGGCTCGTCCTGGACGATGTCGACTATGCCAGCGATGCCTATGGCTGCATCGCGGGCGCGCACGCGCTCGCTGTGGTCACCGAATGGGACGAGTTCCGCGCGCTCGACCTCGACCGGGTCAGGCAAGCGTTGCGTGAGCCGGTGATCGTCGATCTCAGGAACATCTATCGTGCTGAGGATATGGAGGCCCTCGGCTTCACCTATGTCAGC
Source organism: Allobosea sp. BK604 (assembly GCF_004341515.1). Classification (GTDB taxonomy): domain Bacteria; phylum Pseudomonadota; class Alphaproteobacteria; order Rhizobiales; family Beijerinckiaceae; genus Allobosea. Next base: position 177,532 of record NZ_SLZF01000010.1, on the reverse strand, counting down.
GTTGGCCGGGCAGCCCGCGATCCGATGCCGGAGGTGGTACGCATCGCTGCCGAGTGAGCCGTTCCAAGGTGACGCTGCCCCCCTCAACGCGCGGATGACAAGCATATATCCACGCGCCGTGCCCGGGAGGTGCACTGTCCGGCTCAGGAAGCGGAAGGGCTATTTCACGGTGCTGGCTAATTAAATAAAATGCCTGATATGGCCGTGAGTTACTTGGAAGACTTTACTGATCGGATCAGCATAAGCGACCAGCATCATCCTTGCCGATCGCTGCGCTTTTCGATCAACCCTGGACGGTCCTTTGCCTCAACTTAATTTCTGGCGACAATGACGCCAGGAAACCTGACCTTTTGGCTTCCTCGGCGAGTGTTCCGGGGCGGAGACTATCTCTTTCGGGGTAACCCCTCGCCGGCCCCGATCGCAGGCCGTAAGCCGTAAAATCTCACGACACCTTATTCATTCTGGCCGAAGCCTTGCGCTGGAAGTCTAACCCGTATGACGACCATTCGCCAAAGCCCTTACCTTAGGTAAATTCTTGTTTTTTTAGGTTACATTTTTTGATGTTTGAGGAATTAATCATTCTAACCTTTAGTTACATTCCCCAATAAACCTAATACTATCAAACAAAATCGGCAACACAGTCGATTGAATTAATATTTTCTTTCAAAAGATTAAGAATTTATTACATAATTACACAAAACATCACAGCGAAGAACGTGAGCAAATGCACTCACAAATCGCTAGAAAACCTGAGAAAATTATGTATAACTTGCCCTTAGCCAGTTGAGGGAATTTTGGCTAAAAGATTGCGGCGAAAAAAATTGCAGTTAACTCGTAATTCTCCCAGGAGGGGCAACGATGAGTGGCGTCCCGACGTTATTAGTAGAACATAGCACTCTATTTCGAGAAGGTCTTTGCAAATTACTGGCGCGAACGGGTTTCATCGTTACTGCGATGGTTTCCCATTCCGATGAGGTCGAAACCGACTCCTCACCGGATCCGGAGCTCATCATTGTTGGCGTCAGCGAGAACGACACCGGATTCGAAAAGAATATCCGCGCATTGAAGACGCGGTTTCCGCAGGCCCGGGTCGTTGTGCTGGCCGACCAATACATTCCCGACCAGGTCCATACCGCCTTCCGGCTCTCGGCGCGCGGATATTTGATGAAGACCATCAATTGTTCGACCCTGATCAAGTCGCTCGAACTGGTGATGCTCGGAGAGAGCATTTTCCCCTCGGCGATCCTGACGCGGATGGTCGACGAGCAGGGCGTGGATATCGAGATCGACGATGAGATCGTCACGGAAGTGCCGACGATCTCGCATTCGTCGCGCTCGCTCTCAGCTCGCGAGATGCAGATCCTGCAATGCCTCGTGCGCGGACAGTCGAACAAGATGATCGCGCGCAGTCTCGACATCGTCGAGGCTACTGTGAAGGTCCATATCAAGGCGATCCTGCGCAAGATCCATGTGCAGAACCGGACCCAGGCTGCGATCTGGGCGGTCAACCGCCTCGACCCGCCTCCTGCAGTGCTCGACGGGCATGGCGCGCTGGATACTCATGGCGCAGCCTACAAGTCCAACCGGGTGCACATGGCCCCCTGAGGCCACTGGCGCCGTAAAGCGACTGGCGCCCCGACATTTCGGCCCCGCCCTGCCCTGGCAGAGCGGGGCCGATGCGTTTCATCAGGCCGATACGTAAAGCTTGCGCAGGCTCGCGGCGATCGGCGTCCAGTCGCCGATCGCCGTCGCCACGGCATAGGCGCCAGCGGCCATCCCATCCCAGTCATGGGTCGAGATCGCGGCCGCCTCCGCGAAGGCGGTGGCGACCGCCCTGGCCGTCAGACTGCGGATCACGATCCCGGCATCGGCCACCTCGATGGATTGGGCGAGCCCGGTCTCGGTGGAGACGATCAGCGGCAGTCCCGTAAGTGCCGCCTCGAGCGCCGCGATGGGCACGCCGTCGAAGCGCGAGGGCTGCACGAAGAAATCCCAGTCCTGCATCTTGCGCTGCTTCTCCGCGCCGAAGCACGGGCCATGGATCTCGACGGCGTCGGCGATCCCCGAGGTGTTCACCATCGCGGCGATGATGTCGCGGGCCGGCCCGGTTCCGATCATCACGAGCCGCCCGGCACCGCCCTCGCGGCGATGGAGCGCGAAGCCCTCGATCAGCAGGTCGAGGCCCTTGTGGACGATCTCATAGCGCCCGCAGAAGCCGAAGGTCGGGAAAGCCGCGAAGGAGGCCGTACGGCGCGGCACCGCCGGCCTGCCGTCAAGCGTGCTCGAATAGGCCGCGTTCGGGATCACGCAGATCCGAGCTCGCGGCGCGAGGCGGCGGATGACGGCCGCCTCGGCGCTCGAGACCGCCTGGACGAAACGCGCCTGCTCGATGGCCCAGCGCTCGACGAGGCGCAGGTAGAGCGCGGATTTCCAGTTCGCGACGCCATCATTGCCGTCGATGACATGCGAATAGCGGCCATGGATGGTGATGCCGAAGGGAAGCCCGCGCCGATTGAGCGCGCGCACCAGCGAGAGCAGCAGCGGCTGCCGGGCCGTGTGGATATGGAAGATCGTATCGGGACCCGCGCCCGCGGTCAGCGCGCTGACGACCTGCGGAACCACACCGACGACATGGCCCATGATCCTGGGCCCGTCGAGCGGCAGGATCAGCGTCGGCAGATCGAAGGATTCCGTCTCGCCAGCCATCTTGTGCTGGCGCAGGAAGATGATCCTGGCATCGTCGCCGGCAGCGATCTGCTCGCGTGCGAGCCGGCGCGCGACATGGTGGATGCCGTTCGCAGCGGATGGATGGGGGCTGATATCGTCGATGACGACATGGCGGATATCCAGCCGCCGGCGAGTGACGGCGGGCACCCAGGCCTTGGGCGCGAAACGCGGTTCAGACAACAGGTCGGCGCCCATCGGCGATCATCCTCGACAGTATCCATTGCGAAGCAATCAGCCGCACCAGGCTTGAAGCCGCCACAGCCGCACAGGCACCGGCCACGCCGAGATTTAGCGCGAGCGGCAGGAACAGGCTCAGCGCCGCGACCGTGCCGAGAGCATTGATCAGCAGCGCCAGCCGCGCCGCATCGACGCCGTGCATGTAGGAGCAGACCATGTCGGCCGAGTAGCCGAGCAGCGCGCCCGCAGCCAGGATGCGGATCGGCAGCACAAGGCCCGCATAGGCCGAGTTCGGGCCGTAGAGCACATGCAGGATCGCCTCCGGCATGACCAGCAGGACGCCGTAGCAAAGCATGATCGGCAGCGCGCCGGCGAAGGCGTAAGGCCGTGCCGCCTGCCAGGCGCTATCGTAGCCGTCCTGGAACCTCCGGGCCGCCGTCTGCGGGATGACGTTGCACAGGCCGAGCAGGATCGGGTTGGTGAGGTTGATGACGTTGAACGCCGCCTGGAACGAAGCCGTCGCGGCCGGCCCGAAGAGCGCCGTGAGCCCCCACAGGAAGATCTGCACGCGCGAGGCGCCCGTCAGGTTGTTGGCGAGCGACCAGCGTCCCAATTGCCAGAAATCCGCCATGGTCTCGCGCAAGGAGCGCAGCTCGCGGAAATTGGCGCCGACCTGCCAGTAATTCACGACAAGCGCCGCAGCCGAGGCCAGCGCCAAGGCCTGGAAGACCTCGGGAAGCTCGACACTGCCGCGCTGCAGCAGGAGGAGCACCAGGGCGACCTGGCCAAGATAGCCGATCACGTCGCCGATCAGCGCGTCACGATGACGGAACTCGGCGAAAAGGCCGCGCCGCAAGGCCTCCTGTACCTGCCAGATGGCGAAGTAGACCAGCAGCGGCACGACGAGCTCGTCACGCCCCATCAGCACCAGTCCGATGCCGACAAGCAGCAGAAGCGGCACGCAAAGCAGTCCGAGCAGGACGAGGCTGCGGCCGATCAGCTTCTGCCGCTCGCCATCGGGCAGCACCGTGCAGCGGATCGACATCGGATAGAAGATCAGCGAGCCGTTGATCAGCTGCACCAGCACCAGCGTGCCGAGCACGAGCGCGAAGGCGCCGTATTCGTCCGGCGGCAGGTTGCGCGCCAGCACGATGTTGAGCAGGAAGGCGCCGAGGCTGACGACCCCCTGGTCGAGGATCGTCCAGGACGAGCGGAGCAGATGCGCGTTAATCCGCATTGACCAGCTTCGCCGAAGCGCCTTCGCTCGTGTTGGCAGCCGGGGGCGCGGATGCCTGGCCGCTTTGCCGGCGCAGGTCACCATAGGCCCAGGCCAGATAGGCGGCGGTCTCGCGCATGCCCTCGGTGAAGCCATAGCGCGGACGGTAGCCGAGCAGCCGCGTCGCCTTCTCGTTGCTGGCATGAGCCTGCGAGCGATAGAGCGCCAGGGCCTGCTGATCGGGCAGGTAGCGCATGCCGAAACGCCGGCCGCCGCCACCGAAATAGACGCGCGTGACGAAATCGTAGAGCGGCTTCGGCAGAGCATCGTAGCCGGCTTGCAGCGCCTGGCGCGCCGGCGGCCAGCGCACGATGATCTGGATCAGCCGCTTGGGATTGGCGAGCACCATCTTGAGATCGCGCACGAAGCCGTGATTTTCCTTGCCGATGGCCTCGGCCGGCCAATAGACCGGCTTGGCGGACTGCACGGCATCGGCAATGGTCTCGTAGAACGTGGCCCAGCTTACCGGCTCCGGTCCCGACAGGATGAAGCGCTCGCCCTTGGACTCGGGCCGTGAGGCCGCCAGCACGAACCCATCGACCAGATCGTCGATATAGACCGCGTTGCACAGCCCCTCGCCGAGATCGGGCAGGACCACCTCGCCGGTCAGCAGCATTTCCGCCGGTGCATTGGTCCAGGGCTTGCAGAACGGGCCATAGACGATCGCCGGCTGGACGATGCTGGCATTCAGCCCTTCCTGCTGCGCGGCCTTGACCACGCGCGCCTCGAGATCGAGCTTGTTGCGGCAATAGATCCAGGAGCGATCGCCGTCGCGGGTCTCTTCGGTCAGCGCCCCGTCCGGGAAGGGCTCATAGACCGAGAAGCTGCTGACATAGACGAAGCCCTTGACGTTCTGCTGCCGCGATGCGGCGATCAGGTTCTCCAGCCCATTGAGATTGAGCGCGCGCGAGCGCAGGTCATAGGCGCAGTGGAAGACGTAATCGGCGCCCTCGACAGCGCGCGAGACCGCTTCGGCATCGTCGAGCGCGCCGCGAACGATCTCCACCGGCAGCCGCGCGAGCCGCACCGCCTGGCCGAAATTGCGGATGAGGCAGCGCACCTTCACGCCCTGCTCGAGGAGACGCTCGGCCAGCCTTCCGCCGATGAAGCCGGTCGCGCCGGTGATCAGCGCCGTGCTGCCGGCCGGCAAGCGCGGCACGGACTCGTCCGCGGCGGCCGCGGGCTGCGCCGATTGCCAGGGCATTTCGAGTGGCTCGCGCGCCGCATAGCAGCGTTCGATCAGGTCGACGGAGCGCATGCCTTCCACGCCGCCGATGCCCTTGCTGGCATCGCCGGCGACGCTGGCGCGGAAATCGCGCAATTCGCCGTCGAACAGCTCCGGGAAGAGCTGCATCGGCATCTCGGCCGGGCTGTGGCCCTCATGCTGGAAGGCGAGCACGTTGGGCGAGCCATCCAGGACCAGGTTCTTGGCGAGATGGATCTCGACGAAGCCCTGCGTTCCTTCGATCAGGATGGTATCGCGCAGGTCGCGGGTGCGGCTGAGCTCGACCCGGCCGGTGGCGCCGGACGCCATCGTGCAATCCATCACGCAATCGGCCTCGACGCCATGGCCGGCATCGTCGCGATAGCTCAGCGAGGCGACGTCGCCGAGCCACCAGAGCAGGAGATCGAGCGTATGGGCGCCGGTGTCGATCAGGACGCCGCCGCCGGCCAGCTCGCGCCGCAGCAGGGCATCGGAGCTCGTCGCCCAATTGAAGACGAAGCCTTCGCGGATGTCGAAGCGCTTGATCTCGCCGAGCACGCCGGCTTCGAGCAGCGCCTTGAGCCAGCGGGTGACGTGGAGATAGCGCCTGAGCAAGCCGACGCGCAGCGAGAGGCCGCCATCATTGGCCGTCGCGATCATCGCCTCGCATTCCGCGGTCGTCACGGCCAGCGGCTTCTCCATGAAGAGATGCTTGCCGGCGGCCAGGAGATCGAGGCCGATCGGCCCATGCAGCACATGCGGCACGGCGACGATGGCGGCATCAAAGCTATCGGCGACCTCGCGCCAGTCCGCGGCCTTGACGATGGAGCGCCCCTTGCTGCCGAGCTTGCCGGCGGCGAGCGCGATGCGCTCGGGCGAGCGGTCGACGAGCACGTCGGGGCACCAGCCGATGCGCCGCAGTGACGGCAGGATATGATAATCCACCACCGCTCCGCAGCCGATAATGGCCAGTCGTCCTAGATCTTGCGTGCTCATGCAGGCGTCCCTCTTTCAATTCGGGTGGCGGCACCGACGCGCGGCTTGGCGGGTGCGGGTTTGATATGTGGCGAGCTGAGCAGGCGCTCGTATTCCGCGAAGGCGCGGCTCGCGGCGCTATCCCAGGTGAACTGCGTGGCGACGCGCGCCCTGGCGTGGCGGCCCATCTTGGCCAAGGTGGCGGGAGCGCGCGCGAAGCGGCTCACCGCCTCGGCGAGCTGCTCGACATTGCCCGCCTCGACCAGGCGGCCGCACCGGTCGTCGATCTGATAGGGAATGCCGCCGACATGGGAGGCGAGCACCGGCAGCCCGTAGGACATCGCCTCCAGGATCGCCAAGGGGAAGGTATCGGCGAGCGTCGGGAAGACGAAGAGGTCGGAGCGTCGGAACAGGGCCGCAACCTCGTCGTCCGACAGTCGGCCGGTGACGACGATCTGCTGGTCGGGCCGGCGCGGCGACGCCAGGCCATAATCCACCTCCGGCCGCTTCTCGCCGCCGACGATCAGCTGATAGGGGCAATCGAGCTGCGAGAAGGCCGAAAGCAGGATCGGCAAGCCCTTGTTCGGGGTGTGGTTCGCCAGGAACATGCAGGTGATCCGGCCCGGCTTGCGCTCGCCGAGGCCGAGCCGCGCATAGATCGCCTCGTCGCCAGCCGGATCGGCCGGCCGGGACGCAGGCACGCCGTTCGGCACGAGTGCGAAGGCATCGCCGGCGAAGCCCAGCTTGCGGGAAATCTCCTTGTCGGCCGGCGACAGGGCGAAAATCGCTGCGGCATGCCGCAGGGCCGAACGCACCGGCAGCGTCACCAGCGACTTCCAGACCAGCTGCTTCAGCAGGCCGAAGCCGTAGATGCGGTCGCCATTGGCGATCTCGTTGAAGCCGTGGGTCGAGACCACATAGGGAATGCCGGCCTGTCGGCAGGCCCTGGCGATCCGGGCCATTTCGAGCGCCGGCATCGGATTGTGCAGATGCACGAGATCGAAGCCGCCCGCACGGATCAGTTCGGGAATGTCCGACCGGTAGAACAGCGTCCGGTAGCGGTTGGGGATGCGCTGCCAGGGCAGGCCGAAGGGCAGCGTCACCTTCACGGCGGCGCGGCGCAGCTTGCTTTCCTCCGGCGCGGTCTGCGACCCCATCATGCTGGCGATGGTGACGTCGCAATGCTGGGCCAGCCCGAGGCTGAGCTGCTCGGCGGCGCGCCCGGCGCCGCTGACCGACAGATGTGGCGGCGCCACGATGGCTGCGAGGACTCTGATCATCGATATTTCGCCGTCAGCGTCTCGGAGAGGTCGGGGGCGCGCCAGAGATCGCTCAAGGCATCGTCGATGGTGAATGCCGGCTCCCAGCCGAAGCGCTGGCGGATCTGCGTCGTGTCGGCGGCCAGGAAGGGCCGGTCGACGGCGCGGACGCGGTCGCTATCCTCCTCGAGCCCGAACTCGATCCGGGCGATGCCGCTGAGCTTGCTCAGGATCTCGTCGACCGAATAGGGGCGCGAGGTGCCGAGATTGACCGTCACCGTGGCGCCCGGGACCAGCGTCTCGTCGGTCGCGATCGTCGCGAAGCCGCGCGCCGCATCCTCGACATGGATATAGTCGCGCTTGGGCCAGCGATTGCCGAGCTTGAGCGTGGTGCGCCCGGCCTTCAGCTGGGCGACGATCTCCGGCAGCAGATGCGGATTGGTCTCGCCCGGTCCAACGACGTTGAAAAGCCTGACCACCACAGCGGCGAGCGAGCGCTGCTTGGCGAGATAGCGGACATAATGCTCGCCATGCAGCTTGTTCAGTCCGTAGATGTCGCTCGGCTCGAGGGCCGCCGTGCCTTCGCAATGCGGCTGCGTATCGGGCTTATAGACCGCGCCGCTGCTGGCATAGACGAAGCGGCAGCCGGGGGGCGCGGCGAGGAGCAGGTTCATCACGCCGACGACATTGGTCATCAGGGATTTCGTCGGATCCTGCTCGCATTCCGGGATGTAGTGTATCGCGGCGAGGTGGATGATCACGTCGGGCTGGAAATCTGCGACAAGCGCGGAGATGGCCTGCTGATCGGTGATGTCGACCCGTTCCAGCCGAATGCGAGCGAGGTCGGCATCGCTGAAGCGGACCTGGCCGTAGCGGATATTATCCGCGACGCAGATCTCATGGTCTCCATAGAGCCGCCGTGTGAGCTGACGGCCGACATAGCCGTTGCCACCAGTGATCAGAATACGATCGTGGCCGTTCAATTTAGCCTCCCCGAAGCTCAATCACGTGCTGTGCAATAATCAATCGAAGGCCGCGTAATATTTGCGGAACTTCCGCGTCGAAGGTGAGCGGAAGAAACTGTAATAGGTCTGGTATTTGGCCATGTTCACGCCGGTGAGGACGATGCCGTGGACGCGCACGGAGGCCTCGCGCAGCCGCTTGAGCGCGGCGTTGACGGTGGCCTTCGGCGTCTCGTGCCAGCGCACCGCCTGGATCACGACATCGGCGACCTGGGCCAGAATCAGGGAATCCGCGACCAGCATGATCGGCGGCGCCTCGATGATGACCACGTCGAATTTCGAGCTGGCTTCCTTGACGAGATCGCCGATCCCGGCATTGGCGAAGACCGCGCCGCCCTCCGACAGGCCGGTCCGGCGCTGGATCACCGAGAGCGGCGCCATGTGCCCGGCGACGACCAATGGCAGGCTGTTGCGCAGATTGGCATTCCGGCGCTGGAGAACCGGCATCGGCTCGCCGCGCCGGCTCTCCAGGAACTGCCGGCGGCTCGCCGTGTCGGCGACCATGTCCTCGAGCGCCGGCCGCGTATCCCTGTCGGGCTCGCTGCACGGCGAGGCGTCGATGATCAGGACGCTGCGGCCCATTTCCATCAGGCTGAGCGCGAGCGAGTCGACCAGCAGCGACTTGCCCTCTCCCGGCAGGGCCGAGGTCACGAGCACGGTCTTCGCGCTGGTCTGAAAGGCCGTCAGGCCGAGTGAGGCTGCGATCCCGCGCATGGTCTCGCGTCGCGCCGCGATGTCGAGCCGCATCGCGGCTCCGGTGGTCGCCGCAACCAGGCCAAGGCAGGTGCAGTCGGTCTCGGGCAGGACCTCGTCCTCGCGATGGAAGCCGGTGTCGCGACGCTCGAGCAGGAAGGCGAGGCCGGCGCCGAGCGTCGCAGCGCCGAGGATGGCGAGGCCGAGGATGAGCGAAGCCTTCGGACCCGACGGGGTTTCGATCGGCTCGGCTGCGATCATGACCTGCGCGACCACCGGCTTCAGGTCGGATAGGGCCTGGGACTGCACGTAATTGTCGGTCAGGGTCTTCAGGCGGCTACGGGTTGCCTCCGCCCGCCCCTGCAGGGTCCGCAGCTCGGCTTCGCGGGACTTGTTGTCGATCAGCGCGAGCTTGGCCTTGCGCACGCTCTCCTCGAGCTCGCCCTCCAGCCGGCGTGCATTCCCGACATCCTCGGAAATCGTCGCGACGGATTTGCCGACTTCTTCGCGCAGGCGCGCCTCCGTCTCGGAGAGCAGGGCCCTGGCGCGTTCGACACTGGGATGACGCTCGCCGGAGGAGGCGGACAGTTCCGCCACCTGGCGCCGCGCCGTCTCGCGGCTCTCGATCAGGCGCTGGATCTGCGGGAGCGCCGCGATATCCGGTGGGATATTGCCTTCGGCGACCGCGCGGTTGGCGCGTTCGAGCCGCGCCTCCTCGTTGAGGCGTGCGAGCGACGCGCTATTGGACTGGCTGACCAGTTCGCGCATCTTCTGCTGCTGCAGGGCGCCGCCATCGGCCGTGGTGTCGACGATGTTGTAAGTCGCGCGGTAATCGCCAGCCGCGTTCTCGGCCGCTTCGAGAGCCGTCCGCGCTTCCTTCATCTGGGCCGCGTACCAGTCGCTCGCCCGGCGCGCCGCGGCAAAGCTCGTCTCGCTGCGGTTCCTCAGATAGGTGTCGACGAAGAGATTGGTGATCTCGGCCGCGCGCTTGGGATCGTTCGCCGTATAGCCGATCTCGATCAGGTAGGAGCGGCTGTCGTTGCGGACCGTGAGATCGCGCATCAGGTCCTGGATCCGGCGCTCGGTGACCGGCTCGCCGCCCGGGGCGGCCGCCAGCGCATCGGCCACCTGCCTGGCGATGGCGCGTGAGCGGACGAAGCGCGCCTCGGTCTCGACCAGGGCCGAGACATCGAAGGAGAGCCCCCCACCCTGCCGGCCATTGCCGGTCTGGTCTTCACGGCCGAAATCGACCTGGACGAGCGCGTTCGAGGTGTAGCGCTTCTCGCTCTTCAGCAGCACGACGACGGCCGCGAGGGCCGCGACTGCCATCAATGCGAGGATCATGCGCTTGCGCCGCCAGAGCGTCAGCATGGCGGTGTAGCCAATGCTCTCGAAATGCCGCCGGACGGCGCCTTCCAACCGGATCGGATTCTGAAAGGCCCAGTTCATCTGCTTCACGACCGCCCTGCGAAAGTTGTTCGGCAAAGTGAGTGCGATGATTGGACGGAGTTGCGCTGGCTCAGGGAAGCTGTGCGCTGGGATTAATCCTATTGCACCGCGCAGTACTATGTTGCGATGCAGAAAATCCGCCCAATACAGTCTTCCGGAACCCACCGCGCCAGGCGCGGCGGGGTCCGTCAAAGGGTCACCGGTCAGACACGGTGGTAGACGTCCTCGAGCCGCACGATATCGTCCTCGCCGAGATAGGTTCCGTGCTGGACCTCGATGAGCTCGACCAGCGTATCGCCGGGGTTTTCGAGCCGGTGAATGGCGCCCAGCGGGATATTCGCGTGCTGGTTCGGCGTCAGCAGCTTGACCTTCTTGCCGACGGTGACCTGGGCGGTGCCGCTGACGACGACCCAATGCTCGGCGCGATAGCGATGCTTCTGCAGCGACAACCGGCCCTTCGGGTTGACGACGATACGCTTGACCTGAAAGTCGTCACCCTGATCGATCACCTGATACCAGCCCCAGGGCCGGTAGACGCGCGCATGGGTATCCGCCTCCTGGCGGCCGTTGCGCCGCAGATCCTCGACGATCTGCTTGACCTCCTTGCTGCGCGCCCGGTCGGCGACGAGGATCGCGTCCTTGTTGACGATCACCACGAGGTCATCGACGCCCAACACCGAGGTCAGCGGCCCATCCGTCGAGACAAAGCAGCGATGCGCGTCCGAGAGCATGACCTGGCCCTGGCTGACATTGCCCTCCTTGTCCTGCTCGCTCGCCGACCAGAGCAGGTCCCAGTTGCCGACATCCGACCAGCCGCAGGAGAGCGAGACCACGGCCGCGCGCTCCGTGCGCTCCATGATCGCGTAGTCGATCGATTGCTGCTCGGCCTTCGCATAATGCTCGGCATCAAGAGCGAAGGCGCCCGAGGCATCCTTGGCCAGATCGGCGGAGAGCAGCACGGCCTGGATGCTGTGCGGCACGAACTTGGCGTATTCCTCGATCAGCGTGCGCGCCGTCGACATGAAGTTGCCGGAGTTCCAGAGGAAGCCGTCGAGCACATAGCGCATGGCACGCTCGACATCGGGCTTCTCGACGAATTTGCGCAGGCCGCGCGCCTTGCCCTCCAATCCGTCGCCGGCTTCGATATAGCCGTATTCGGTTGCCGGATGCGTCGGCGTGATGCCGAAGGTGACCAGGCGCCCCGCCAGGGCCGCCGGCAAGCCCGCGAGCACGGCGGCGCGGAAAGCCTCGGCGTCGCGCACGACGTGGTCGGAGGCGACGACGAGCAGGGGCGCATCGAGATCCGCGCGCCCCGCCACCGCCGCCGCGGCGACGATCGCCGGCGCGGTGTCACGACGCGTGGGCTCCAGCACCAGGTCGGCCTCGACCTCGATCTCGGCGAGCTGCTTCTCGACGATGAAGCGATAGGCATTGTTGGTGATGATGATCGGCCGGCCAAAATCGGGGCTGCGCACGCGCAGAACCGTCTGCTGGAAGATCGAACGCTCGCCGACGCGCAGCGCGAATTGCTTCGGGAACGACTCGCGCGACATCGGCCAAAGCCGGGTGCCGGCGCCTCCGCACATGATCAAAGGCCGGATCTGACTGGTCATACGCCTCTCCGTTCGTCGGTTTCGAGATTGGGGGTGCTTCAGCGGACGGCGATCGAGACCGGTTCCGCCGAGCGATCGGGCTCGCGCAGCCGCTCGACGCGCAGGATGTCGCCCGGCTCCAGCGGCGAGCCGTCATTGACGCTGAAGGTCTCGGTCTTCTGGTCGACGGTGCGGGTGACGAAGAGCGCGCGGCGCGGTTCGGCACCGACCTCCGCGACGAAGCCGACCTGGCGCAGCCGCAGCTCGCGCGTCGCCCGGGCCGTCGGCAGCGAAGCCTCGACCTCGGCGATGCGCTGCAAAGTATCCTGCAGTTCGGTCCGGACCTGGCGCTGGTAGGCGTCGCGGACCTGCTGGATCCGCAGGGCCAACTCGCCTCGGGTGATGTCGTTGCCGGACATGTCCCCCGAGAAGCGGGCGATGTTGCCGCGATTGCGCGCCTCCTCGCGCTGCAATTCGATGCCGGTATAGCGCCTGGCGAGGCCGGAGGTCAGCAGCGCGTTGTAATCGATCAGGTGCTTCTGGATCAGCTCGAGCTGGCGCTTCTCGGCCGCGAGTTGCTCTTCGAGAAACGACTTGACCGTTTGCAGCTTCGGATCCTGCTGCTCGAGCGTCTCGATCTGCTGCTGCAGGGAGGTGTTCTGGAAGGCGAGCATCTCCTGCTCGCCCTTGATGATCTGGGTGAGCTGCTCGTTCGGCGCGCCCGGTCCAATCAATTCGCCGAAATCAGGCGCGGTCCGGCCGTCGCGCTGTGCCTCGAGCCTGATCCGGCGCGCCTGCAGGGCGGCGCGCGTCGTCTCCAGGGTTCGAACGCGCTCGTCGGCCTGAAGGTAATCGGTACGCAGGACCGCCTGGGCCTGCTCCTCGGTCACCGTGAAGCCGCCCGCCAGCGCCACCGCTCCCATCACCGAGATGCCGTAGCGGTAGGGGTAGCTCCCGGAAGTCTTGACGTCGCCGACGACATAGATCGGCCGCGGCTCGATTAGCCTGACCGAGACGACCGGCTTCTGCACATAGCCGTCGGACAGGCGCTGCGCGATGCGCTGCTCGATCTCCTTGATGCTCAGGCCACGCACCGGGACCGCGCCGATCAACGGCACCGCGACGGTGTTGGCGCCATCGACCATGGACTCGCCCGTGAGCTCGGCCTGCCCGAAGACGGTGATGTTCAGCCGATCGCCGGGCGCGACGCGGTAGACCGGCGGGGCGTCCGGCGCGGCCAGAACCGGCCGAGGGAAGACGATCAAAAGCGCCGCGAGCAGGAGCAACCCCGCCAACCATGCCGCCCCATCGGTAAAGCTGCCATTCCGACGAAACTCGTCCGGAATGACGGAAATGCGCGCTGACATCACGACTCTTCCCTTGTCGACAGACCAGGCCGACCCGGCGAAACGGCCGGGAACGGACCAGAGAGAGCCTAAGAGCAGTGCGGCGATAAACCGTGCGCTATTAGGAGCGAGCCCCGGGAGCGATGGGGCTACTCCCAGGGTCCTCGACTGGTTTCCGGTCAGATTCGCCCTGAACCGCGTTGAATTCCGCGATATTTCCGGTTTCGCTCGGCGCTCGCGCTGCGCCGCAATAATCCCCGCCTCCCCGCCGGGCCATCGCCGACGATGCCGGCAGGCGACGAAACGGATTGGACCAGTCGCGGAGTACCCCCAAAAGAAGCGGCCAGTCGCGCCATTCCCCCAAAAGCGCCAATTGCATCGTTGCCACATCAAGTAAACGATGGAGCAACCCGAACGAAACGTTCCGTCATCTCGAGGGAAAGCTTCGTGGGAATAACTCACCGAGCGCAGAGCTCTGGCTTTCGCAGAGCATTACTCTCGGGATCGATTGTTACTGACGTTTACTTCCCGCCAGGAGGCAGCATCGCATGAAAAGAATTCTTGTGACCGGCGGCGCTGGCTTCATCGGTTCTCACCTGTGCCGCAAGCTTTTGCACGGCGGCGACGAGGTTCTGTGCCTCGACAATTATTTCACCGGCAACCGCGGCAATATTGCTCAACTTCTAACAAATCCGGGATTCGAGGTCGTCAGGCACGACATCACCTTCCCACTCTATGTGGAGGTCGACGAGATCTACAATCTCGCCTGCCCGGCCTCGCCGATCCATTACCAGCACGACCCGGTCCAGACGACCAAGACCAGCGTCATCGGCGCGATCAACATGCTCGGGCTGGCGAAGCGGCTGCGCGCACGGATCCTGCAGTCCTCGACCAGCGAGGTCTATGGCGATCCGGACATCCATCCGCAGCGCGAGGATTATCGCGGCCTCGTCAATATCAACGGACCGCGCGCCTGCTATGACGAGGGCAAGCGCTGCGCCGAGACCCTGTTCTACGACTATCAGCGCCAGCACGGGCTGCAGGTCCGCGTCGCGCGCATCTTCAACACCTATGGCCCGCATATGCATCCGCAGGACGGGCGGGTGGTGTCGAACTTCATTGTCCAGGCGCTGCGCAACGAGCCGATCACGATCTATGGCAATGGCAGCCAGACCCGGTCCTTCTGCTACGTCGACGATCTCGTCGAAGGCCTGGTGCGGCTGATGAATGTCGATGGCGAGGTCCGCGGTCCCGTCAATCTCGGCAATCCCAACGAGATCAGCATCCTGCAGCTCGCCGAGATGGTCATCGCGTTGACCGGCTCGCACTCGGAGATCGTGCAGCGCCCGCTGCCCCAGGACGATCCGCGCCAGCGCTGCCCCGATATCGAGCGGGCGAACGAACTGATCCACTGGCAGCCGCGCGTCGCGCTGAAGGATGGGCTCGAGCGGACCATCGCCTATTTCGACAACCTGCTCGCCAAACCGGAGGCGCCGGTGCGGCTGATCGAGCGGAGGGCCATCGCATGACGGCCAAGAGCGCCCGCCAGGAACCCGCGCGCGTCGATATCCTCGGCGTCAGGGTCAGCGCGATCAATCTGCCGCTGGCGCTCGAGACGATCCAGTCCTGGATCGCCGAACGCAAGCAGCGCTATGTCTGCATCACCGGCGCCCATGGCGTGATGGAAAGCCAGCACGACGAGACGCTGCGGACGATCCACAACCAGGCCGGGCTCGTCACGCCGGACGGGATGCCGCTCGTCTGGATGTCGCGCCTGCTCGGCCACTCGCGCACCAGGCGCGTCTACGGCCCCGACCTGATGCGGGCGCTGAGCGCGCTCTCGGCCAAGCAAGGCTATCGCCAGTTCTACTATGGCGGCGATGTCGGCGTTGCCGACACGCTCGCGGCGCGCCTCTGCGAGACCTATCCGGGGCTCGTCGTCGCCGGCACGCTGAGCCCGCCCTTCCGGCCGCTCTCCAGCGATGAAGATGCCGGCATCGTCGAGCAGATCAATGCGGCGAGGCCCGATATCGTCTGGGTCGGGCTGAGCACGCCCAAGCAGGAATACTGGATGGCGAGCCATGCCGGACGCGTCGAGGCGCCGGTCATGATCGGCGTCGGCGCCGCCTTCGATTTCCTCGCCGGCCGAAAGGCCCAGGCACCGCTCTGGATGCAGCGCAACGGGCTGGAATGGCTGTTCCGCCTTTGCCAGGAGCCGCGCCGCCTGTTCCGCCGCTACGTCTGGATCGTGCCCGCCTTCCTGGCCTCCGCCGGCGGAATGCTGATCCGCCGGGCCAGCTCGGCCTTTTGGCTGCGGACCGTTCAACGCCTTCGCCATCTCAAGACCGGGTGAAGCCCGGACAGATCCGCCATTCGGACCGCCACGGCGGCCATTCACATTCAAAGTTCAAAGGAGAGGGACATGCCCGCTAAGACCGCTCTCGTTACCGGCGCCGGAGGCTTCATCGGCCACCATCTCGTCGACTATCTCGTCAAGAAGGGGCGCCAGGTCCGCGGCGTCGACATCAAGCACCCGGAATATGCGCCGACAGCGGCCCATGATTTCAAGGTGCTCGACCTGCGCACGGAGAAGAACTGCGCGATCGCGACCGCCGGCGTCGACGAGATCTACCATCTCGCCGCGGATATGGGCGGCATCGGCTACATCACCTCGTCGCGCGCGCCGATCACGCTGCACAACACGCTGATCAACGTGAACATGATCAAGGCGGCGCGCGAGAACGGCGCGAAGCGCTTCCTGTTCTCGTCCTCGGCCTGCATCTATCCGCAATACCTGCAGAGCAAGCCCGACGTCACGCCGCTGCGCGAGGACGACGCCTTCCCGGCCGATCCCGAGGAAGGCTACGGGCTCGAGAAGCTCTACATGGAGAAGATGTGCCAGTACTTCACCGAGGACTGGGGCTTCCCGACCAGGGTCGTGCGCTTCCACAACGTCTATGGTCCGCTCGGCACCTATGATGGCGGGCGCGAGAAGGCACCGGCCGCGATCAGCCGCAAGATCGCCGGCATCGCCGATGGCGGCACGATCGAGATCTGGGGCGACGGCCAGCAGACCCGCTCCTTCATGCATGTCGATGACTGCGTCGAGGGCATCTACCGGATCATGCAATCGGATTACGACAAGCCGCTCAATCTCGGCACGGACGAGCTCGTCACGATTGACCAGCTCGTCGACATGGTCGCCGAGATCGCCGGCAAGCGCGTGATCAAGCAGCACGACACCTCGCGGCCTCAAGGCGTGCGCGGCCGCAACAGCGACAATTCCCGGCTGCGCGAGGTCCTCGATTGGGAACCGCGCATCATGCTGAAGGACGGCCTGGTGCCGACCTATCGCTGGATCGCCGAGATGGTCGCGGGCAGCCGCGAGGGCGTGCGGGCCCAAGCTGCGCAAGCAGCCGAGTAAGCCGCGCGAACGAAGCAACGCGCGATCGGCAGGGGGTCGAAGCCATGCATTGGGGGTTATCGCCTTCGACGGCGCCGCCTTTGGACTGGGGCAAGCCAGCCTCGGCCGCCGCTCGCTCGGGACAGGCGCCGCGCATCTCGCGGCGCCGCGCCACCGTCACCGCAGCACTGCTGACGAGCGATTATCTGGCGACGGCCATTGCCGTCGCCCTCGGCATGATCCTGGTGCCGGAATCGAGCTGGAACTGGCCGGAGAGCGTATTCCTGCTCTTCGCGGCGCTGGTGCCGCTCCATGCCTATCTCGGTCTTTACGGCGGCTGGGGCCCCTGCCCGATCGAACGGCTGCGGCTGCGCGCCCTCGGCTCGCTCGGCCTCGGCGCGGCAGCCTTCGTCGCGACCTCGGCCTGGACCTCGCCGGCGGATATGATCGCTGCCGGCCTGACCGCAGCGCTCCTGTTCGTGATCGGCTACTATCTGGAAGGGCTGACGCGGCGGACGCTGATGCGAGCCGGCCTGTGGGAAGCGCCGACCGTCCTGATCGGCTCGCCGGAAAAATGCGCGCGGATCGGCAAGGCGCTGCTCAGCCAGCCCAAGCTCGGCCTGCGGCCGCTTGGCATCATCGCCGACGAGCCGGCCGAGGCACCGGGATCCGACACGTCCCTGCCGATCTTGTGCGGCATCACCGACGCGCAGCGGCTCGCCGGCGTGGCCGAGGTCGCGATCATCGCGGCGTCCGATCTCACCGAGTCCGACATGACGGAGGCGTTGCGCCTGTACCGGCTGCCCTTCGCGCATGTCATCGTAGCGGAAGGCAGCGGCGGCATTCCCAATCTCGGCCTGCGGACGCGCAATCTCGGCACCGCCGCGGGGCTGGAGCTGCGCTTCAACCTGTTCAGGCCGGGCAATCTCGCGCTCAAGCGCATGATCGACCTGATCGTGGCCGTGCCGGTCGCGATCGCGGTCGCGCCGATCGTCGCGATCCTGGCCGCCGCGATCAAGCTCGTCGACCCCGGCCCGGCTTTCTATCGCCAGCGCCGCGTCGGCCGCGACGGGCGGGTGCTCGACGTGCTCAAGCTGCGCACCATGTATCGCGACTCCGAGGAGCGGCTGCACGAGCATCTGCAGAACAATCCCGAAGCGGCTGCCGAATGGGCGCGTTTCTTCAAGCTCAGCGCCGACCCGCGCGTGCTGCCCGGAATCGGGCATTTCCTGCGCCGGTCCAGCCTCGACGAGTTGCCGCAGCTCTGGAACATCCTGCGCGGCGACATGAGCATCATCGGCCCCAGGCCGTTTCCGGACTATCACATGAACAGCTTCGACGCGGATTTCCGGGCCTTGCGCGTCAGCGTGCCGCCGGGCCTGACCGGCCTCTGGCAGGTGAGCTCCCGCAGCGGCGGCGATCTCGATGTCCAGAAGGAGCAGGATCTCTTCTACATCCGCAACTGGTCGATCTGGCTTGATCTTTACATCCTGATCGAGACCATCCCCGCCGTGCTCACGGCACGAGGCGCGAAATGACGACGGGTCCCGGCGTGAAACCGGCCCGGTTGGCCGGAAGCAATAAAGGTTTCTGATCGTGCAGAAGGAGCGCCGCGCTGAAATCCAGTGGTTGCGTGCGCTTGCGGCCTGCGAGGTCGTGCTGTGCCATTCCTTCCTGCTGATGAAGCACATCTCGTCCGACACCTCCCTGCCGGAATGGTATCGGCCGTTCTCGGCCATCGGCGTGGAGTTGTTCTTCGTCGTCTCCGGCTATGTGATCTGCATGCGGGTGAGCGAGTCCGAGAAGGCCTGGCCCTTCCTGCGCTCGCGCATCCTGCGGCTCTACCCGATGTACTGGGTGTTCACGAGCCTGGCCGTCCTCGCTTTCGTGCTGAATCCGGCCTGGCGGCTGCATAATTTCGACCCCGACCTCGTCTCGCTCGCGCGCTCCTACCTGATCTGGCCGCAAATGGGCTTCCCCATCCTCGGGGTCGGCTGGACGCTCGAGCACGAGATGATCTTCTACGTCGCCGTGGCGGCGATGCTGCTGACGCTCGGAGCGAGCACGCCGGCGCGGCTGACCCTCGCCTGGATGCTCGCCGCGTTGGGCGCGGCAGGCATCGTCCTTGGCGGGATCCCAAATCCGAAAATCGCCGGGGCGCCCGGCGCCGGCTCCTATGCCGTGCTCAACCATCTCTTCAGCCCGTTCATGTTCGCCTTCGGCTTCGGCTGGCTGATGCGGGTGCTGGAAAGCATGAAGCCCGTCGAGCGGTCGCTGAACGCCTTCCCCTTCGCGGCCTTCGCCCTCGCCGCGCTCTGGTTCGCGCCGGACTGGGGCATTCAGCCGTTCTACCGGATCAGCATCGCGGCGCTGATCTTCACAGCCTTCATCGCCTGCCGCAGGCTCTTCACCGACAACGCCCTCAACCGGCTGGTCTGGCTGCTCGGCGATGCCTCGTTCAGCATCTATCTCTCGCATTGGTTCGTGCTGTCCGCAGGCGGCAAGCTTCTCGGCCATCTGCACGTATCGCCGTCATACGAGGTGCCGATCCGGGTAATCGGCATCGTGCTCAGCATCGCCATTGGCGTCGCGGTCTTCATCCTCGTGGAAAAGCCGCTCGATCGCCGGCTCCGTCGCCGGACGGCCCCCGCGCTTCCGGCAAGCAAGCCAGCGACGGGCAAGCCGGCCGTCTCGGCGTTCTAGGAACGCCTCCAAGCTTTTATTTTGTTAGGCTTCGATCATGGCGCGCGCGGCGCGCCGGCGATCACCCTGCCGTTCGGCTCCTGGCCGCGGCTGCGAAAGCTCGCGAAGTCCATCGGGGCCGTGTCCCATGCGAAGATCGGCGCGCGCGACCCGAGCACGCGATAGGTGTTGTGATCGAAGGTGTTGCCGCCCTTGGCGATGATCGCGAAATTCTCGGCCGCGGGGTCGGAGGATGAAACGCCACCGGTGGCGCCGGTGCCGAGGAAGGTCACGTCATTGTGGTGCACGCGGTTGCCCTGCGTCTTGTAGAAGCCGCCGCCGACCTTCCAGCGGTTCTGGTCGATGAGCATGACGCCCCGGCCGGAGTCGCGAACGATCAAGGTATTCTCGTAGATCTCGGCATAGTCCGAGGCTGCGATCTGGATTTCGGCGCCCCAGAACCAGGACGCTCCTGCCTGATTGTTCTCGCGCAGCGTATTGCGGCGGATCACGGCCCGCGACGACAGCTCGAAGAAGATTCCGGCCGACTGGTTGAACTCGACGAGATTACCCTCGAACAGGACATCCTCGCAGCGCTCATCGCACCACAGGCCGGGCCCGTTATTGTGATGGACATGGTTGTCCCGGAAGACGACCTGCGAGCTGACGGTGATCTTGACGCCGCCCGCATCCCAGGACGGATCGAAGCCATAGATATTGTTGGACCAGATCTCGTTGCCCTCGAGCAGGATATTGGCGCCGTCGGCCGTCGCGCCGATCTGGCCGTTGTGATGGATCCGGGATTTAACGATCGCGCCGTCCGGTCCGACTGAGACGCCGGCGCCATTGTTCAGGCGCAGCTCCGACTTCTCGACCCGCCAACCGCGGCCGTCACCCCGGACGGCACCTTCCTGCGGCGGATTGGCGTATTTCTCGATGACGAGCCCACGGATCGTCACCTTGTCGGCCGAGCCCTGGAAGGCAAAGGGAACGACGGCGACCTCGACCAGCTTCTCCCCCGGCGGATCGGACAGAACGATCTGGCGCTTTACCCGGTCATGGAAGAAGCTGCCGGCGCGCAGCAACTCGCGGCTGGCAACCTGCCGCAGCGGCACCCCGTCGACGAACACGCCGACGGCAAGCCTGCAGGCCTCGTAGCCACGCGCACAGACGCCGCGCGCCTTGGCGTCGGGAACAACCTCGGACGGCGCGGCCCAGCCCTGCCCCACCTGCTTGAAGCCGGTCAGGATCTTCGCCCCGCTGAGGATGGCGCCCGGTTCGCCGAAGAAGCTCTGCCCGGTCTTCGGAGTCGCGAATTCCAGCCGGTGCAACCCGGCCAGGATGCAGAAGCTTGCGCCCGGGGGGTTGAGGTTGACGGCCATCCCGAGCGATTGGTCGGGCCGGATGCGCAGCGCATCGGCCGGGCAGGCCTCGCCGATGGTCTCTTGCGCCCCCGTCTCTTGCGCTCTGATTTCTTGCGCTCGGGTCTCTTGCGCCCGGAGCGGGATCCCGCCCAGCACCACGAAGAGCAAGGCCCCGGCCGTGCGCATCAGCGACCAACCAGCAAAGGCTGCGCCGGCAGGTGCGGCCCGATCGGCTCGAGCATGTCCCGGGGCGGCCGGGGCGGCTCGATGGCGGAGGAGGCGCGATAGAGCATGGTGGAACCGATGCCGAGGCCGATGATGCACCAGAACCAGATTCCGAGCATCGGCCCCTCGAGCGCAACGTCGAAAGAGGCATTGATCAGCATTGAGAGCCCGTAGCAGGCGATCCAGAGGAAGAGATTGGCCCAATCGTCATCGCCGCGGTGTCGCGCCGCCATCATTCGCGAGATCAGCATTCCCAGCCAGATCGCGAAGGTGAGGATCCAGAGGGTGAGCCCGGGCACGCCGGCCCGCGCGAGCATGTTGATATGCGCGTTATGCGGCGCCCGCACCGGCGCGCCGCTGGCACTGCCGCCTTCCTGGCCGACGACATAGCCGTCATCGATCGCGAGATTCACGCCGAACCCCTTCCCCGTCCAGAAATAGGGGCCGCGCAGCGTGTAGTCCTGGATCGCTTGCCACCAGCGCAGCCGCCAGGTCTTGGTGCCGTCGAGATTCGACGCCTCGCTGCGCCCGAGCAGGCTCTCGAAATTATTGACGAGCTGGGCCGGGCCGATGACGCGGCCGCCGGGGATCTCGACCTGCACGCCAAGGAGCAGGACGAGGCCGAAGATCGCACCGCCGGACGTGACGATCGGCATGATGCGATGCAGCTTGCCGCCGAGCAATGCCGCCACGCAGACCGGGATCAGGAAGGCCAGCATCGCGCCACGGCTGACCGAGACCATCAGGAAGCCGACCAGCACGGCGCCGACCCAGAGCAGCGGCGCACGCCGCAGCCCGAGCAGGACGAAGACCGCAGCCCCGCACAGATGCACCGAGGCCTCCCCCATCCGGACATAGACGACGGGTACGCCGGAGAAAGGCCAGGCCAGGAGATGCGAGAACGCATTGGTGGCGTAGGCGAGCGACGCACCGGCGAAGCCGTAGAACAATGCGAAACGGCTATATTTGCCGACCAGCCAGCCGAGGCGCTGCGGCTTCTGAAGCAGAAGGGCGATGACGATGAAGGCGAAAATGCCATAGCCGGCGAGCACGCTGTCGCGCAGCGCGTCGAAGCCGTATGACCCGACAAAGGGCAAGGTGCGCAGCACCACCCAGCCGATCAGCAGGACGATCATTAGGCTCGGAAGCGTCGTCAGCATGGCGAGCCAGCAGCCCGACATCATCACGACGAGCAGCCCCAGCACCAGCGCGATCTCGCCGACGAAGAGCGGCGGCACGCCGAGATAGGCGAAGCCCTTGCCGAAGGTCGCATAGCCGAACAGCAGGAAGCAGAGGAAGACGAGATAGCGATCGCCCAGGTCGCGCGCCGGCGCAGCCAGATCGACCGGTCTCGCCGTCACGGGCGTCACGAGAGATAATGGCATCCCTGCTTCCTTGAATGCCGGCTGCGCCACCATTGAAAGCGCCAGGCGCAGGCGCGTCGAGCCCGGCGCTGGAGGTACTTCCGATGCACTGCGCGGCGGCTCAGCTCAACCCCGGCAGCATCCAGGTCAAATGGCCGCGCAACCTGGACGGAAGCTGCCGATAGATGTCGCGCAGGCGCGGCTTGACGATCGAGAGATAGGACAGCGCGACACCGCCCCTGGCCGAGGCCGGTACGAGATAGTCGCGAATACCGATCTCGGTATTCGACCATTCCAGCTTGTGCCGGCTGGCCGGCGCCAGGAAATCGAAGACGTCGATGCCGATCTCGGGGCATCTGGCGAGCAGGTGCCAGAACAGCAGGCGGCCGGGCGCGTGCTTGGCGAAGCGCAGGTCGTAGCTCTGGACGAGCGACCAGTAGCGGCGCTGCCGGAGCGCGCCGATTTCGAGCGCCGCGGTCTGCTCGCCGACGCGCAGACGCGCGACGAAGAGACGCCCTTCCCGCGCCAGCCGCTGCAGGCAGGTTTCGCTCGCACGATGCGCGTAGCCGGCGCTCGCCACGGATTTCTCCTCCTGCCATTTGCGCTTGAGCGCAAAAGCTTCAACGATCGCGGCACATTGCTCCTGCGGCTCCGCGACAATTTCGAAGCCGACGGGTCCGAGCTCGGCCAGAAGGCGCTCGTGGCGGCGCAGGGCGTTCCTTGTCCGGCTGGTCCTCTGCCTGTCGGCACGATCGGCGGCGAGGATGCGGAAATCGACCAGAGGCGCGCGGTTCTCCGAGCTGTCGACGGCATGGCGGGCCAATTCGCGCAGATTTGCCAGGCTCGAACCGTCAGGAACGCGACGGAGCTCGATCACATCGATATCGCGCCAGGATCGCACCGCGCGCCACGCGGTCTCGACGAGCGCAGCCCTGTCCTCGTCCGGATCGATCAGCAGGTCGCCATATTGCGTCGCCGGCTCAGCAAGCGCGTGAAGGACCCGGAAGACCGAGAGGCGCCGCACGGCCAGCGGCCAGAGCAGGACGAGCCGGCTGCCACGCCAAAGCGTCACGATGCGCGGCATCTCGACCGCGCCGACGACACGCGCCGCCTCGATCCAGGCCCGGCACCAATCCGCGCTCTGAAAGACGCTGCCACCAGCGCTGCGTTGCTCGAGCTCGCGCCAGCTCCGATAAAGCGCCACGACACCGTCATGGATCTCGAGCCGCAACGATTGCGGCTCGCCCCCTGCTGCGACCGGCCGAAGCGGAGCCGTCACTAGTCCATCCATTCCAGCCTCTCCTCGATCGGCCTGTCTCATTTGCGGAGCTGTGCAGCGCCGATCTGTCGAACGATATGCGTAGCCGGCAATTTGGTGATCGCCACGGCCAGAGCCCGCCGCAGCAAGCCCTTGGACCATCGCCCGAGAAAGCGCGCCCAACGCCGCGCCTGCCAGGCCGGTCCGGTCTCCACGGTCACCGCCTTCAGCGCGAAGGCCGCCTGCTCGGAATTGCGGTCGACCGCCTGCTTGCGGCCGTCGGCGTAGAAGGCGGCGATCTTGGCGGCGCCCATGCCCTCGGTCGCGAGCCAGCGCGGAATATGAACGCTGCACAGGCGCGCGACATCGCTCAGCACTTTCTCGGTGCCGGTCCCCGCCGCCGGACAGGAGGTCGCGTAGGCATCGCCGATCAGGACGAGACCGGGCTGGTCGAGGTTCTCAGCCACGTAGAGATCGACCGGCCTGACCCGTACGGGCTCGATGATGCGGAAAGGACCGAGAAGCGCGGGCAGTCCCGGCAGCGCGCGGCACAGGGTCGCCTCCGGGTCGAGGCGGAACTGCTGCAGCAGGGGATCGTCGCAGTTCCAATAGACCATGAGGTTGGCGCGAACGCCTTGCCCAAGCCTGAACAATGTCAGATAGGAGATCCGGTCCCGCGGCTTCTCGCCGTAATAGGTCAGGGAGTCGAAGGGGAAGCGGCTGCGTTCCAGCGGCGCGATATTGAAGCCGATTGCGGTGGAATGCGCCGGGCTGAGGCGCCGGGCGGTGAAACCGAGCGAGCGGCGCAACGCCCAGTTCAGACCGCTCGCCAGGACGACGAGACGGGCCTCGATCTCCTCGCCGCTGCGTAGCGTGACAAGCTGCCGGTCGCCGCTCGGCTTGACCTCGGCAACGGTCCCCGCCAGGACGGGCACGCGCTCGGGAATGCCCGCCCGCACCGCATTCACCAGGTCCTGATAGAGGATGCCGTATTGGACGACGGGTATCCGGTCGACCAGGCGACCGAAGCGCGCGACCCAAAGATCGCTGTTTCGCGTTGCATGCGGCAGCACCAAACTCTCGAGTCCGATGCGGCGCAGCAGGCGGATCTGCGACGGACTGAGCTTCTCGCAGCGGAAATCCGGCCGGTGGACCGGATTCGGATCGATCAGAACGACCTCGTGGTCGGCGCGGCCGAGCATCGCCGCAGCGCATGACCCGGCCAGCCCTCCCCCGACGATCGCGATCTCTACCTGACGCATGTTTGCCCCCGCCCGGGAGTCTCGTCTCTTATGCCGCAGAACCGGGACGTTCGGTCCAGCGACGTAGCTTCACTGTGAGTTCCGCCTTGCGCCGGCGCAGGGCGTGATAGGCCTGTCTTGCGAGCGCCTTGCAGCGGCGCAGGCAGCGTTCCCGCCCGACCAGCAGCGCAAGCCGCCAGGGCCGTTTCGATCCAAGATCGATCACCAGATCGACGATCTCGTGCCGTTCTGCCCAGCGCTGCGCCTGGAAGCCGATATCCAGGTGGTTGCAGGAATCGGTCGATCTGACCGAGGGGTCCGAGAGCAGATCTGTCGTCGTGCCTTCCAGGGTGAGGATGCCGGGCGAGAAGCGCCGGTAGCTCTCGTCATAGCTCGTCCGCCAGGTGAAGGCGCCCGTGCCTGAATAGAGCACGATCGAGCTCGAGATCGGCCTGTCGTCGAGACGCAGGGAATGGACCGCAACCAAGCCGCGCGATGCGAGCCCGCGCGTCATCACGCGGGTGAACCGCGCCGTCGCCGGATCGCAAGCGAGGGCGCTGTGGCGCGCGGCCTTCCAGCCGGACGCTTCGAGAACGAGAAACTCCTCGACCTCGGCCGCGACCGCGTCGGGATCACGGACGACACGGAATTCGAGCTTGCCTCGCTCGGAGAGCCGACGCCGCAGGCGGGCAAGATCATGGCGATGGTGGTCCGACATCGAGCGGGTCCAATAGGCCTTCGCATCGAGCTGCGTTTCCAGCTTGGCGCGCCGGCGCCGCTCGACTTGCGCCCAGCCTCCCACGCCTTCGGACAGGGCCGCTTTGAGAGCTCCCATGAGGACCTGGTCGTCGGAGAGATCGCCGACATCGACAAGCTTCGGCAGTGCCGGGGTCTTCCGGATCGTCGCAAACATCGCCGCAAAAGCGGCTCGGGCATGTTCGGGGTCGATCACCGGCGTGCCGAGATAGGCGACCGAGCAGACGGGACTGACGAGCGCCCGATAGGGCCAGGACAGGCGCGTCCGCCGCTCGATGAGCAGCCAGGCGCCGACCAATTGGGCCGGCGCGCCTCGTTCAGGCAGCGCCCAGGCGAGCAGAATCCGCACCGGATCCGGCCAGGCTTCCGCCATCGCAAGCGCCACGGCCGGATCCATGAAGGCGTTCGGCACCCCCGCCCTCGCGGCGAGCGACATCCAGGCTTCGGCAAGCGCAGCGAACCGTGCCGCGTCGGCCAGTTCCACGCTGATATGTTCGAGATGACCGACTCCGGGCCTGTCGATGGCCGGCGCAGGCGCGGATGATGCGGGCTGCCGCCCGGAGGCTTCACGCAACGCAAAGACAGTCATTCGGCGTCCCTTCCGGATCGCTCGCGGCCGGGCTTGGCGGCAGGGGCAGACTTGGCGACACGGGCGGGCGCGGTCTTGGTGGGGCCTTCATCCGCGGGCGGGCGCGCGCCAATGTCCCGAAGGCGCTGCAGCTTCGACTGGATCAACGAAGATACGCTCGCCTTGGCGGAGCGCAGCGCCCGGTGGGTGCGCCGGGCCTCGACCTGGAGCCGTTGCCGGGCGCGCTCGGCTCCGCCGAGCAGCAGGAACGCCGGGGTCATGCCCCGGCGCGCATCGAGCACCATATCCAGGACGGGCTTACGCCCGCTCCAGAACTCCGCCATATAGCCGTCATCACGGTGATTGCAGGAATCGACCACGGCGATCGCGGGGTCGGCCAGAAGCGCGGCCGTGACCTCCTGCAGCATCAGGATGCCCGGCGCGCAGTCCCTTTGCGCCTCGTCATAGGCGGATTTCCAGGTGAAAGCCGTGGACCCCGACTGCACCGTGATCTGCATGGCGACCGGCTTGCCGTCACTGCGCAGCGCGCTGATCTTGGCCAGTCCCCGCGTGGCCAGACCCTCGATCGCCGCGCGAAAAAAGGTCTCGTTCGCTGGAAATCGCCGGATCGCGTGACCGCGCTCGATCGCCTTGCCCTTCCAGCCGGCAATCTCGAGCGCGAGAAACTCCTCGAGCGCGGCACGGATCTCCTCGGGAGCCTGGTGCGTGGTGCAGCTCAGTTGCCCGCGCTTGTCGAGGCGCCGGTGCTTCTGGCGCAACGCCTTCTCGCGGCTGGACGAAAGGTGGGCCGCTTCGGCGAGACCTTTCACGAGTTGCGGCCTGCGGCGCGGCTCGAGACGGACATGGCGCGAGCCGCGGCGAGCCAGCACATCGGCGAAGAGCGCAGCGATCGGACCGGCATCGTCGAGACTGTTGATCTCGACGAGCTTGGGCAGGTCGGGCTCCTGCACGACCGTGTCCAGCATCCGCATGAGGACGTCTGCCGCGATATCGGCATCGAGCACCGGTATCCCGAGGCAGCCATGAGGATGGACAGGCGATTTCAGAACGGTGAGCGGCACGAGCGAGGTCGGGCGCCGGCAGGCAAAGGCCCAGGCGCCAACAAGGCGCACCGGCCCGGCTGTCTCCTTCGCCGCCCAGGCGAGCAGGACATGCATCTCGACGCCATCGGCAAAGGCCGCAGCGGCGACGATGCTCGGCTCCATGAAGACATTGGCTGCCAGGGCGCGGGTGGTCAGATCCCGCCATTCCCGCTCGATGGACGCGAATCGTTCGGGCGTGGCGATCTCGACCGAGATCGCATGCTCGGCCTGGGCGAGCAGGACTTGCTCGGCCGGAGACCCGGGTTCGGGCCATGAAAGGTCACGTAAAAGGATTGCTGGCTGCGCTCGCACGACCGCGCCCCCACTGGATACGGCGCGACTATACCCAACCGATGCCGGGCGAGCGGCATCCTAATCCGGGCTAACTCTTTATTGACGCAGCTTCGAACAAGCAAAAATATGTATTTATTCACCCGATTCTTAGCCACCCACTATTTGTTAAAATATTTCGCTCACGATTTTCAGCGTCTTTCCCGGCGCATTCTCTTGCGTGGCAATCGGATGAAACATTGCACTCTGATTTACGGCTGACGCCGATGATAGTCCTCGCTCGATTGCGGCTCGTCGATTCACCCTGCCGCCGGCACGACCAAGCCTCATCTCCGGCTTGTCATCAACGCGGCAAGGACATGTGAGAATCCCCTAGGGCAAGCGGCACAGGCATCGAGCATCATGGATCGCGCTACCTTACTCGCCCCCGATGGCGGCAAACCTCTCCAAATTCCCTACCGACGCTGGCACGACCATCCGGTTCCGGGCACGGATTTCCCCGATATTGCAGCCGCCACTGTCGACGGCGCGAGCGCGCGAGCGATTGTCGAGGCGCTGGCGCAGCGCCTGCCCGGTGACATCGATGTGCTGGCCGGCATCGATATCGGCGGCTACGGGCTTGCCGGCGCCCTCGCCCTCCGCAATGGCCTCGGCTTCATCGACATCAGGAAAGTCGAGTCGATCCGGGTCGACGTCATCCGCCGCGTCATGGCCAATTACGAGCTCGGCAGCGGCGTCGTCATGTCCAAGGGCCACCGCCTCGAAGGCCGCTCCGTCGCCATTCTCGACGATGTTCTGATGACAGGTGGAACGGCGGCCGCGTCTGCGCAGCTCGTCCGGCGGATGGGAGGGCGATGCGTGACCGCGCTCTTCGTCTTCGACCTGATCGGAATGGGTGGGCGCGACCGGCTGGAGCGGGAGGGGTTGGCGGTGCATGTGCTGCAATCGCTGCCACGGACAGACGGCTGACGACTGATCCGATGCCCTATGCGGAAGGCGGGCTGTCCTCGCCTTCCCGCCGCGCATGGTGCGAAGAAAGACCCACCGGATTAAATCCGCGAAGCTCCGTCTCGTTGACGGGAAATCAGCCCCAACCAGGGCGCCAGATGGAAGACGCTCATCAGGGCGTACATCACGGCCATTCCGCTCAATGCAGACGCATGCTGCGCCACTGAACAGAGCACATCCGGCCGGTCGCCCTCGAAGATGGCCGTGACCAGAGCCATGGCCGCGAAGGTCGGTGCGGCCGCCAGGCGCAGCCAGTCGGCTGCGCCTCGGGCGAACGCGCCGCCGCGTCGGAGAGGGATCGACATGGCGCCGCTCAGCTCCTGCCGTATTCGTCATGACGGCGCCACCAGGGGCCGTCGGCCTCGTTGCGGCCCTTCGGCGCGCGGTCGAGCCAGGCGAACATGCTCCAGATCCCGTCGACGCCGCGCGCATAGGCGGAATAGGTGTGGTAGATGACGCCGTCCGCGAGGATGAAGGCGCTGACGCCGGGCCGGTCGCGCACATAGGTCGGCACGTCGGTGCCCGACATGACCGCGAACTGGGCGACGGGCCCGGTGGTCGGCAGCGCATCCATGACGAAGCCGCTGCGGCGATAATTGTACTCGATCGTCCCCGCGCGCAGCGCCGCCTCCGTGAACGAGACGTTGAAGTCGTAGCTGAAATCGCCAGCGGCCGAGGACGCCCAGGGAAAGGTCCATCCCATCCGCTGCTTATAGGCCTGCAGCTTGGCGAGCGGCGCCCGCGACACCGCCATGAGCGTGACGTCATGGTTCGCCAGATGGCTGTAGATGCCGTTGAACCCGTCCGCGATCGCAGAGCAGGACGGGCAGCCCGCCTTGTAGTCCGGCCCGAACATGAAATGGTAGACGAGGAGCTGCGAGTGCCCGGCGAAGAGCTCCGGCAGCGCAACCTCGCCAGCCTCGGTCTCGAAGCGATAGTCCTTGTCGACCCGGACCCAGGGCAGTGCCTGCCGCTGCCGCGCCAACTCGTCGCCCCGCCGCGTCAGCTCCTTCTCCGCCTCCAGCAGCGCGAGCCGCGCCGCGAGCCACTGTTCACGGGTTCCGGTCACATGCATCGACATTGCCTTCTCTCCTGTCGTCCTGTGTCCTGCGTCGCGCGTTCCGTTCTCATCGCGACGTATTGAACGGTGGTAGGTCCGAGGGGGCAGAGGGTGGGAGTGACAAGTTTGGCGGGATTTGAATGGACTCGCTGATCACCGCCGCAGGGCGTGCGCTGGCGGCGGGTGATCCGCTCGGCGCCCTGAACCGGATCGCCTTGCGCGATGACGCGCCCGCGCTCGCGCTACGTGGCATCGCGATGGCGCAGCTCGGCGACCTCGCCCGGGCGAAGGACCTGCTTCGGCGCGCGGCACGCGGCTTCGGTCCGCGCGAGGCCGTGGCCCGCGCGCGCTGCATCGTCGCACAGGCCGAGATCGCGCTCGCATCGCGTGATCTTGGCTGGCCGGCAAAGACACTCGACGCGGCGCGCTCGGCGCTCGAAGCGCATGGCGACCGGCTGAACGGCGCGCATGCGCGCTACCTGGAGATCCGCCGCCTCGTCCTGCTCGGGCGGCTCGACGAAGCCGAGCGCCGCCTCTCCGAGCTCGACCCGGCGCCCTTCCCGCCGGCGCTGAGGACAGCCCATGAGCTGGTCGCCACCGGGATCGCGATGCGGCGCCTGCGGGCGAAGGAGGCGCGTGCCGCGCTCGGCCGGGCCGAGAGCGCCGCGCGCATCGCTCGCATTCCGGCTTTGACCGCCGAGGTCGAAAGCGCGGCGCACCTGCTCGATGCGCCGGCGGCGCGCCTGATTGCGCGCGGCGAAGAGCGCCCTCTCCTGCTCGACGAGGTCGAGGCGCTGCAAGGCTCGAAGGCGCTCCTGGTCGATGCCTGCCGCCATGTCGTGCGCGACCCGCGCGGCGCGGTTTCGCTCGCGACCCGTCCGGTCCTCTTCGCGCTCGCGCGTGCGCTTGCCGAAGCCTGGCCCGCGGATGTGCCGAGGGATGCGCTGGTGGCCAAGGCCTTCGGAGGCAGGCAGGCCGATGAATCGCATCGCGCCCGGCTGCGGGTCGAGATCGGGCGGCTGCGCTCGCTGCTGCGGTCCCTTGCCGGCGTGAGCGCGACCAAGCGCGGCTTCGCGCTTGCGCCGCGCCAGGCGTGCGAGGTCCTGGTGCTGGCGCGTCCGATCGAGGAACGGCACGCGGCGGTGCTCGCCTT
Source organism: Allobosea sp. BK604 (assembly GCF_004341515.1). Taxonomy (GTDB): domain Bacteria; phylum Pseudomonadota; class Alphaproteobacteria; order Rhizobiales; family Beijerinckiaceae; genus Allobosea. Next base: position 146,336 of record NZ_SLZF01000010.1, on the reverse strand, counting down.
CCTGGCCGATGGCGAGGCCTGGTCGAGCTCGGCGCTCGCGCTCGCACTGGACACCAGCCAGCGCAGCGTGCAGCGGGCGCTCGACTCGCTCGCGCTTGCCGGCAAGGTGCAGTCATTCGGACGGGGACGGGCACGGCGCTGGCTCACGCCGCCGCTGCCGGGTTTCGCGACGACCTTGTTACTCCCTGCCCCGTTGCCGGGCAGCTAGGGTGAGGCCATGAAAAACGCACCTGCAGAAATCATCCGCGAATACGGCCCGTTTCCGGGCGTCAACCAGGTCGGTGGCGTGACCTTCGACGGCCGGCACGTCTGGTTCGCCTGCGGCGACAGGCTGAACGCCCTGGACCCGGCAAGCGGCGAGACCATGCGCTCGCTCGATGTCCCCGCCCATGCGGGCACGGCCTTCGACGGCCGGCACCTGTTCCAGATCGCCGAGGATCGCATCCAGAAGATCGATCCGGAAACCGGCAACGTCCTCGCCACCATCCCGGCACCGGGCGGCGGCGGCGATTCAGGCCTGGCCTGGGCCGAGGGGACGCTCTGGGTGGGCCAATATCGCGAGCGCAAGATCCATCAGATCGATCCCGAAACCGGCGCGACCCTGCGCACGATCGAGTCCAATCGCTTCGTCACCGGGGTCAGCTGGGTCGATGGCGAGCTCTGGCACGGGACCTGGGAAGGCGACGAGAGTAGCGTCAGGCGGATCGATCCGCAGAGCGGGGCCGTGCTGGAGCAGCTCGACATGCCTCCGGGCACGGCCGTCTCGGGGCTGGAATCCGACGGCACCGACCGCTTCTTCTGCGGCGGAGGCAATACCGGCAAGGTCAGGGCGATCCGCCGGCCGCGCTAGCCGACGCGAACCTCAGTTTCCCGTCCGGTCGTTCGCCGATGCGACGGCACCAGGGTCGGTGACCGTGCCGGCCACGGCAGCATTGATGCGTTGCTTGAAGGCTTTCGGCACCAGGCGCGAGTGTTCGAGCGCGACGAAATCGGCCGTGACATGCTCGCTCTCGCGCGGCCCCTCGAACACGAGAGCACCCGACCGGGCGACGACGATATCGCCGCGCCTCAAGGTCGGATCGCGCAGATACCAGTAGGGCTCCGTCTCCGGATCCAGCTTGATCGCTGGTGGCTTCGGTTTGGCGGACGCCGCGACGCTCGCCTTCTTTCGGTGCTGCGGGCGAACCGTCACGTCGAGTGGAAGCGGCTCGGGTGCAAGGTAGGTCGGGGCGAGGCGCGCCGGTCGCCCGAAGACCGCGCGAGCCAGATCTTCCAGGATGCCGGCCTGAGCCGGTCCCGTGGCGGCCAAACCCACGACGACAAGAAGAGAGCAGGCTGCGAACCGCTTCGACATGTCACCCTCCAACGCAAGGCCAGAAGATGAAACGCCGAGATCACGCTGGAGTTCCGTGATCCAGCGCACCGTTCAGGCGGGTCGGGATGTTGCGGCGCGCCCTGCCCGCTTTGGCGCCCGCCTCTGGAGCCGGATCCGATCAGGCTGAATCAACCTGATCGGTGAATCCACCTCTCAACGATTGATGGAGAACGCGTGATCCGATCTGATCGGCGCGTGTTCTAGCCGAGAACCGCAGCGGGAAAATTCCCGCTGCGGTTCCGCTTACTTGGCGTCGAGTTCCTTGAAGACTTCCTGGGCCGCTCGCGAGCTTTCAAGGGAGGCTGGAACGCCGCAATAGATCGCGACCTGCAGGAGAACCTCCTGGATCTCCTCGCGGGTGACGCCGTTCTGCAGCGCGCCGCGGACGTGCAGCTTGAACTCGTGGGTCCGGTTCAGCGCCGAAAGCATGGCTAGGTTCAGCATGCTGCGCGTCTTGCGCTCGAGGCCGGGGCGGCCCCAGACCTCGCCCCAGCAATATTCGGTCACCAGGCGCTGGAGCGGAGCCGCGAACGCATCGACATTGGCGAGCGAGCGATCGACATGCTCCTTGCCGAGGACCTCGCGGCGAATTTCGAGCCCGGCCTGAAAGCGGGCATCGCTGTCTTGAGACATATCCATGGTCTTTCCTTGTTGAAACGGGCGGATCAGTTCGGACGACCGACGATCAGGCGTCGTTCGGCGAGGGTCACGGTCAGATCCAGGAGAAGCGCGAACACGGTCAGCACCAGGATGCCGGCAAAGACCGCGTTGACGTCGAAGGTCGATTCAGCCTGCAGGATCAGGTAGCCGATGCCACGGGACGAGCCGAGATATTCGCCGACGACGGCGCCGACGAAGGCCATGCCGACCGACATGTGCAGGCTGGAGAAGACCCAGCTCATCGCCGACGGGATATAGACGGTCCGCAGCAGCTGGCTCCTGTTCGCGCCCAGCATCCGGGCATTGGCGAGGATGACCGGGCTGACCTCGCGCACGCCCTGGAAGACGTTGAAGAATACGACGAAGAAGACCAGCGTGACGCCGAGCGCGACCTTCGAGGCGATCCCCAGGCCGAACCAGACCACGAAGATCGGCCCGAGCACGACGCGCGGCATCGCATTCAGCGCCTTGATGTACGGGTCGAGCAGCGCGGCCGCGATCGGCGACAGGCCGAGCCACATGCCGGCCGCGACGCCGAAGAAGATGCCGATGAGGAAGCCGAGGATGGTCTCGATCAGCGTCGTCGCAAGATGGACGAAGACCTCGCCGCTGATGATCCAGTCGAAGACCTGCTGGAGCACCAGCACCGGGTCGCCGAAGAAGAAGATCGGCAGGATGTTGATCTTGACCAGGACGAACCAGGCCACGAACAGGGCCACGAGCAGCGCGAGCTGCATCAGGACCATGGTGCCGCGGCCAGGCATGCTGGCCTTCTTTGCTGCCCGGCGGCGCGGCTTTGCCGCAACGCCTGCGCTAGCTGGCAAGCTTCTGCTGATTTCGCTCATAAGCCTTCAAGACCTCTTCTCGCATGGCTTCCCAGATCTGGTGATGGAGCTCGACGAAGCGCGGCGTCATGCGCACCTCGGAGACATCCCGGGGACGGGGCAGATCAATCACGAATTCCGCGATCGGATGGGTTCCGGGACCGGCTGACAGGATGATCACGCGGTCCGACAGGGAGATCGCCTCCTCCAGATCATGCGTGATGAACAGAACCGACTTCTTGTCGGCCATCCAGAGCGCCAGCAGCTCGTTCTCCATGAGCACCCGCGTCTGGACATCGAGCGCGCTGAACGGCTCGTCCATCAGGATGATCTTGGGATCCATGATCAGCGTCTGCGCCAGCGCGACGCGCTTGCGCATGCCGCCCGAGAGCTGGTGGGGGAAGCGCTCGTGGTGGCCGTTCAGCCCCACGCGCGCCAGCCATTTGCGGCCGAGTTCCTCCGCCTCGCGCACCGGAACATTGCGATATTGCAGACCGGTGATGACGTTGTTCAGCGCGGTGCGCCAGGGCATCAGCGCATCGGCCTGAAAGAGGTAGCCGGCCTGCCGGTTGATGCCGTCGAGCTCCTTGCCGTAGACGCTGATCTCCCCTTCCGTCGGCTCGAGCAAGCCGGCGGCAACGTTGAGCAAGGTCGACTTGCCGCAGCCCGTCGGGCCGACGATCGAAACGAACTCGCCGTCGCCGACGGTGATCGATGCGTTCGAGACGGCGGTGTAACTGCCGAAGCGGACCGTGACCTGGTCGAAGGCGAGAGCGGGTGCTTTCGACGTGCCGGCCTTCGCAGCATCGTCGGGTTTCCCCAGGGGTGCGATCATGGCGTTTCCATCATCTGTTCGGTTGAAGCCTGAGGCGCGGGCGCGTCACTCCTTGACCGGCGCGCTGTATTTCTTCAGCGCCGTCTCGATCAGCTTGTTGTCGTAGGTCCGGCCGAAATCGATCTTGGAGTTGCGCAGCGCCGGTTCGAGCACCGCGATGGAGTCGAGGACGTTCTTGGCGGCTTCCGGCGTGATGATGCCGTCCCACTGGAAAGCCGACAGGTTCTTGTCCAGGGATTCCCGGTAAAGCTTCTCATCGTTCTTGTAGTAGGATTCCGGCAGCGACTTGATCACGTCGTCGACCGAGGCCGTCTTGAGCCATTGCATGGCATGGACGATGGCGTTGACGAGGGCCTGCGAGGTATTGGGATTGGCCTTCAGGAAGTCGGTCTTCACGAACAGGCAATCCGCGAGGTAATCGCCGCCGAAGGCCGCCTTGGTGCCGGCATCGGTGCGGCTGTCGGACAGGACCACGGCGTCGCCGCCATCGACGAGCGCGTTGATCGCAGGATCGAGATTGACCAGCGCGTCGAGCTCGCCGCCGGTCTTGATGGCCGCGACGGCACTGGCGCCGGTGCCGATCGAGACATAACCCGCATCCTTCCAGGACACGCCGGCACGCTCCATCAGGCCGGCGACGAAATTCTGCGTCGAGGATCCGGGAGCCGAGACGCCGATCTTCTTGCCCTTGAGATCGGCAATGGTCTTGATCTTGTCGGCCAGCGATTTGCGCACGACCAGGACGTTCCCGGGATAGCGGCCGAAAGCCACGAGGCAGGTGAGGTTCACCCCCTTCGTTTGCATGCGCAGCGTGTGCTCATAGGCCCCTTCCGCAACGTCGGCGCCGCCACCCACCAAGCTTTGCAGCGCCGCCGTACCGGACGCGAAGGCCGTGGAATCGACGTTCAGCCCTTCCTGCTCGAAATATTTGCGATGCAGGGCAACCACATAGGCCACCTTGTTCATCTGGCTGATCGAGCCGCCGACGGAGATCGCGACGTTCTTTTTCTCCAGAGCAGGAGTCTGGGCCGATGCGGCCCCCGTCAGCATTGCCGCGGCCAGACCGCACGCAAAAATCATTGAAAATCGCTTCATAACTTCCTCCACTCGTTGAGCTTTTCTGTCTGCGGTCGCGCCAGCTGTCGGCGCATAAGCCACATCATTTTTATATGATTGTCAGACAATCATTTTGAATGTTTGGAGTCAAGCAGACTGGCGCCGCGCCGGTGTCAGAGCGGCTCGTTTTTGAGGATGTCCTGCAGCACATCGCGGGGAACGCGAATGTCGACCCCCGAACGCTCGGTTTGGACGAGCATCGCGGCGCGGGAATCGAGCTTCCCCCAGCCCTTGTTCAGGCCCTCCGTCATCTCGGCGAGCGTCATGTTGCCGATGCGCATGGGGACGTTGGTCTCCCGCCCCAGCGCGGTCGCCAGGGAGATGTCCTTATGGGCGAGTTCCAGGATGAAGGTTGGCTGGTCGAACACATGCGGCAGGAACTGGTCTGCCATCCGGTCGACGGCGCGCTGGCGGCCGAGCGAACCCTGCCGTATCGCGCCGAACAGCGTGGCCGGATCGACCCCCGCCTTGACGCCGAGCGTGAAACATTCCGCCAGCACCATCTGGATACCGTAATTGGCGCAGTTATGGACGAGCTTGGCGATCGAGCCGCTGCCGCTGCCGCCGAGATAGCGGGTCTGGTCGCCCATCTGCTCGAGCACCGGCTTGCAGCGGTCGAAGGTCGATTGTTCGCCGCCGACCCAGATCGCCAGCTTGCGCGAAACCGCGCCCTTCGGCCCACCGCTGATCGGCGCGTCCAGCATGGACACGCCGATCTCGGCCAGCTCTGCGAAAAGCTGGCGGACCAGCGAGGGCGCATTCGTCGAGAGATCGACATAGATCGTGCCGGGCCGGAAACCCGCCTTGAGCCCGTCCGGCCCTTCCATCGTCGCAACGATATCCTTCGGCGCCGGCAGGACGGTGAAGACGATCTCGGAATTTTCGGCGAGCTGCCGGGGCGTTTCCCCCCAGACCGCGCCCTTGGCGAGGGTTGCGGCAGCCGTTTCCCGGCTCCGCGTCAGTACGGTCAGTTCGTGGCCGGCATCGATCAGATGGCCCGCCATCGGGCCGCCCATTGCTCCAAGGCCGATAAATCCGATCTTCATCATGCACTCCGGTCGATGAGAGAGGCTTAGTGAGCCGCCAGGAAATCCGTCAGGACTCGGTTGGCTTCCGCCGGCTTTTCGAGCGGAGCCATGTGCGAGGCTCCGGCGATGACGTGGAGGGTCGCGCCGGGAATGCTGTCGGCCATGAGGCGGGAGGCCGCGACCGGCGTGGTCGGATCATGCTCGCCGACCATGACCAGCGCCGGCTTGGCGACACCAGGCAACCGGGGAGCGGTATCCAGTGTCGCGATCATCTCCCACATCCCGGCATGGACCTCCGGATCGTCGGCGAGCAGCGTCCGCGTCACGCGCTCGATCACATCGGGGCGGCGGGCCGCGAAATCCTCGGTGAACCAGCGCTCGATCGTCGCCTTCAGGATGGCTTCCATGCCCTCCGCCCGGGTCAGGCGGGCGCGCTCGCGCAACGCCGCACGCACCTGGTCGGGAAAGGTCGAGATGCTGTCGATCAGCGAGAGCGAGCGGACAAGATCCGGCCGGGCCAGCACGAGATGCTGCGCGATCATGCCGCCGACGGAGAGGCCGACGAGATGGACCGGTCCCGCCGCGGCGCCTTCGATCAGTTGGGAAAGCGTTGCGACCGCCTCCGCGAAGCCGAAGCCCTTCTCCGGCTTGTCCGAGCGACCATGGCCGGGAAGATCATAGGCGATGACGTCATAGGACGCCGCCAAGGCCTCGATCTGCTCGCCCCAATAGGTGAGATCGACACCCACCGCATGGATCAGGACGACGAGCGGCCTGCCTCGCTGACCGGTCCGGACGAGATGGACATTGGAGGCCCGTGACCGGGCGCCTTGCTGGGCGATATCGAGCTGCATGGTAAGGCCAGTCACGTTCGGTGAGGTTGATCAGATGAGCCGGCGGCGCGGCGGCGAAGGCGCATCCGGCTCGGATTGCACCGATGCCTCTTCCGCCAGGAGAATGGCTGCGATCGCCCCGGCATTCTCGACATGCAGGCGGCAGGCCCGTCCGGCCGCCTCCGCATCGCGGGCCTTGATGGCCTTGACGATGTTGCTGAGCTCTTCGAGGCTCGCCGCCAGGCGGCCCGGCTGCGTCAAGGTCGTCGCGCGCAGCATCGAAACGCGGCCATGGATCAGCCGCAGCATCTCGACCAGCACGGGATTATGCGCGCCGGCGGTCAGGGCGGCATAGAACTTGGCTTTTACGCTGAGATAGTCAGACCCCAGCTCGACGCTGTATTTCTGCTTCATCTCGTCGAAGGCTATTTCCAGGTCCTTGGATTCCTTGTCGGTCGCGCGCTCGACGAAATAGCGGCCCGCCATCTCCTCCAGCGCCGCGCGCATCTCGTAGATCGCCTTGGCGTCTTCGGCCGTGTAGACGGCGACAATCGGCCCGCGATGCGGGATGATCTGGACCACGCCCTCCGCTTCGAGCTGGCTCAAGGCCTCGCGCAACAGCGTGCGGCTGACATCGAGCATCTCGCAGAGCTCGCGCTCGACCAGCCGGTCGCCCGGAGCAAAGCGCCGATCGAAGATCGCGCTGCGCAAGGTGTCGATAACCTGCCTTTTCAACGACACTGCGGAGCGGGCGACCCGGAGCGATGTAGCTGTCATGAATGAAACCTCTTGAGAGCGAACGCTGACGCATAGCCCACAACGGCGTGTCGCATCAGGCGTTCGGAGCCTCGTCGAGACGTACTACGATACCTTCGAGATCGGGACGGGGTGCCTTGTAGCGCTCCATCACCAGAGGATCGTGGCCGGGCACGATATGCTGGGGCGACGGGGCCGCCGCGCGCAGCTTGTCGAAACCTTCCAGCATGCAACCGATATGGAAGGCGGTCACATAGGGCCTGTAGGTTTCCATATTCTCGTAGAAATGCGTGACGTCGGAGGCCACGACCACCCAGCCGCGCTTGGTATGGACCCGCACGAACTGCAGGCCCGCCGAATGGCCCGGCGCGGGATGGAGCGTGATGCCCGGAGCCAACTCGGCGACCCCGTCATAGAACAGCACGCGGCCGGCATAGTTGGCCCGGACCATTCCGACGACATCCTCGATCTCGTAGGAATGCTGCAGCTTCTTGTAGCGCATGTAGCGCCCGACGGCGTAATGCATCTCGGTTTCCTGCAGGTGGAAGGTCGCCGCAGGAAGCTTGTCGAAATTGCCGACATGGTCGTAGTGCAGATGGGTCAGGATGACGTCCGTGACCTTCGCCGGATCGAGGCCGACGAGCTTCAGCGAATCCACCGGGCAGCGCAGGTGATCGCGCTTGCGCTTGGCGGCGATCTCGGCGGTGAAGCCGGTATCGATCACATAGCTCCGCTCCGGCCCGATCGCGACCCAGACGTAATAGGCCATCGGCATCGGGCCGTCATGGGAATCGCCGCCGATGAAGTTCTCGGAGCGCTTTCCGGCCCGCGAGGCGTACTTGATGGCATAGAGCTCGTAGTTCGGAAGGTCGGTCATGGCTCGGCTCGATCAGGACTGTGAGAGGCTGCGCCGAAAGCTTTCGGCATATTCGGCGATGCCCGCTTCCAGCGACCATTTCGGCGACCAGTTCAGCAGGCGCTTGGCCGCGCCGATATCAAGCGGCGCGCGCATCTTGACGTTCTCCTCCTCGAGCGGCGTCAGCCGGTCGCCGATCTCGATATCGGCGCCGGGAAGCACGTTGCGCACGGCCTGAGCGACCTCGGAGGCGGTGCGCGCCTGCCCCGCGGCGATATTCAGGACCCGCTGCTCCCCAGCCGTCCAGCGCGGCGCGCCGAGCGCGGCCACGACAGCCTCGCCGCAATCCAGCACATGGGTGTAGTCGCGCTTCATCGGACCACCCGTCTCGAACCGGGTCGGCCAGCCGAGGACCGCGTTCTCCACCATCGGCTTGATGTACATCGGGCTGCGCATGCCGAAGCCGTAGATCGCGGTGATCCGCAGGCTCAGGAAATCGAGGTCCTGGAAGCTGGCATAGGCCAGCCCGATCGCCTCCGACGCCATCTTTGACGTACCGTAATGCCCCGCCGGATTGCCGTTGCTCGGCGAAAAGGCCGGATCGGTCTCATAGAGCCGGTCGTTGGGGCCCTTGTGATAGGCCGCATTGCTGGACATGAAGACGACACGGCGCATTCGCGTCTGGCGCGCCACCTCGCAGACATTCACCATGCCCATCACATTGGTCTGGTAGGTCGCCAGCGGCTGCTGCAGGGAGGTCTCCAGCCCGACGATGCCCGCGCTATGGACGATCGTCTCGATCCGCTCGGACGCACAGACATCGAACAGCCGGGCGAGATCGCCGATCTGACCGATGCGAATGCGGGATGCGAGCGCCGGCGCCACGTTGAGCGCATCCGGGCCGGGCGGCGCGATATCATAGGCAAAGGCCTCGTGGCCGCTGCTTGCGAGCGCTGCCACGATATAGCTTCCGAGGAACCCGGCCCCGCCGGTTACGAGTACGTTCATGTCGCCCTGTCCTGCCCGCCTAGTGGCCGGGGGCCCGCTCGGCGAGCATGATGCTCATCACCGCGACGGCATGCTCGCTGAGCTCGGGCGAATGCAGCTCGGCCGCCTTGCGCCCGAAGGTGCGCAGCAGGCTGAGCGTCCGCGGATCGAACGACGCCATGTTCTCGGCGACCTCGAGCGCGCGCTGCAGCGTCGTCCCCGCCGGCACGACCTCCGTCAGGATGCCGACATCCTTGGCCTCACCGGCCGGGATCTTGCGGCTGGTCAGCGCGAGCTCGAAGGCCTGCTTGTAGGAGACGAAGCGGAACAGATACGAAAACACGATCAGCGGCGGCAGGCCGTGCGACATTTCCGGCAGGGAGAAGACGGCGTTCTCCGCCGCGATCGCATAGTCGGACTGGGCCGTGAATCCGAAGGCGAAGCCGAACGCCTGCCCTTCGATGGCGGCGATGACCGGCACCTTGACGGCATTCAGCGCGTTGTTGACCTTGAGGATGGCGTTGAGATCGTCGCCGACCTCCGAGGCGCGGGTCAGGCCCTTGACCCCGACGCGGCCGCCGCAGAACGTGCCGCCCTTACCTGTGACGATGAGCGCGCGCAGGTCCTTGTCGAGGCTGCATTGCGTCAGCACATCCGCCAGATCGAGCAGGTCCTGGGTGTAGAGGAAATTCTCGGTGGCGTGCCCATTGAGGGTCACGACCGAGATTCCCCTGCCCTTGGCATCGATTTCGATCGGCATCGTTCAAAGCTCCCAGTCACAGGCAGCAATGCGTCAGGCGCTGCCCATCCGACCGGCGTGTCTTGGCACATGCGCCGGCATCATGCAATCAGATTGTATTATAATCTGGCAATGCATGAAGAATGCGCATGAGCCCTTCCAGCCCCGCATTTGATGAGGCGATTTAGCCTAATGCTCGCCGATTCCGACTATCCAACCCTGACGACGCAGCAGCGCGAGAGCGCAAGCTGAGTCGATCAGCCCGCTCCTGCGGCGTGTTCCGGGCTGAACAGAACATTTTCTCGACCATCGGCGCGTCTGCTCACGCCCAGATCAGGGTGACGGCACCGTCTTGAGATAGGCGATGAGGTCGGCGCGGTCCTGCGGATTGGCGATGGCGCCGGCGATCATCTTGGTGCCGGGCACGATCTTGCTCGGCGCGGCCAGGAAGCCATCGAGCGCCTCGTCGTCCCAGCTCTTGCCATAGGCGGCCATCGCCTTCGAATATCTATAGCCCGCGGCTGTGCCGGCGACGCGCCCCGACACGCCCGATAGATGGGGCCCGAGCCTGTTCTGGTCGGTGACCGTGTGGCAGGCGCTGCAGCGCGAGAACAGGGTCTTGCCGCGCGCCGCGTCGCCATCGGCCAGCGCTGGCGTGGCGACGGCCAGGGTGAGAAGGGCCGCGAGAGCCCAATGTGACAGGTTCAAGCTGGCCATCCTTCCAAATAGCGCATCGGCCCGAAAAGTGGCTTGCGGTTTTCGGAAAAAGCCGATGCGAAAACAAGGAGCTAGATAATCGGACCGGATCCGATATCCGGTCCGATTATCTAGCCGTCTCAGGTCGACGATTTCAGTTGCATGGGATCAATCGGCAGGGTGCGGACGCGCTTGCCGGTCGCGGCAAAGATGGCATTGGTCACCGCCGGGGTGACGATCGCGGTCGCCGCCTCGCCCAGGCCGCCCGGGGCCTCGGCACTCCCAATGATATGGGTTTCGACCATTGGCGCCTCGTTGATGCGCATCGGCTGGTAGGTATCGAAATTGGCCTGTTCGACCCGCCCGTCCCTGAAGGTGATGTTGCCGTAGAGCGCGGCGGTCAGGCCGAACAAGGTGCCGCCCTGGATCTGCGCCTCGATCGTGTCCGGGTTGACCGGAAGACCGCAATCCACGGCACAGACGATGCGGTGAACCTTGACCGAGCCGTCCTGTGCGACTTCGACCTCGGCGACCTGCGAGAGATAGCTGCCGAAGGCGAACTGCACCGAGATGCCACGACCATGGCCCTTCGGCATCGGCGCGCCCCAGCCGGCCTTCTCCGCCGCCAGCGTCAGGACGGCGAGCGCCCGCGGATTATGGCCGAGCAGCGCCTTGCGATAGGCGACCGGATCCTGCTTGGCCGCCGCCGCCAGCTCGTCGATGAAGCTCTCGACCACGAAGATGTTGTGCGTGGGGCCGACACCGCGCCAGAACGCGGTGGTGACACCCGGCGGCTCGACCCGGACATAGTCGACATGGATGTTTTCGAGGGCATAGGGCGGCTCGGCGGCACCCTCCACCGCATCGAAATCATAGCCGTTCTTGAAAAGCGGCGGGAGGTAACGCGCGACCACCGAGGAGCCGGCGATCCGATGGGTCCAGGCCACTGGCCGCCCCTGGGCATCGAGGCCGGCCGAGAGCCGGTCGAAATAGTACGGCCGGTAAAGGTCGTGCTGGATGTCTTCCTCCCGGCTCCAGACCACCTTCACCGGCCCGTCGACCTGCTGCGCCACCTTGACGGCGGTCAGGGTGCCGTCCGGCTCGAGGCGCCGGCCGAAGCCGCCGCCAAGCAGATGGTTGTGCAGTTGGACCTGCTCCTTCGGCAGGCCGAGCAGCTCGGCCACCACCGCCTGGGTCAAGGTCGGGACCTGGGTGCCGACCCAGATCTCGCAGCCATCCTTGCGGACATGGACGGTGCAGTTCATCGGCTCCATCGCCGCATGGGCGAGGAAGGGCACCTGATAGATCGCGTCCAGCCGCTGCGCCGCGCCCGCCAGCGCCTTGCCGACGTCGCCATCGTTGCGGGCGACGACGCCCGGCTTCTTCGAATCCTCCTCCAGCGCCCGGACGATGTCGGCGCTGCCGACTTGGCGTTGGGGCCGTCATCCCATTGCACGGCCGCTGCCTCCAGCCCCTTCTTGGCCGCGCCCATATGGTCCGCGACCACGGCCACGGCCTCGTCGGTCCTGACCACCTGGCGCACGCCCTTGATCGCCAGGGCGGCCGCTTCATCAACCGTCTTCGGCTTGCCACCGCGGACCGGCGAGATCGCGATCGCCGCCACCTTCAGGCCCGGCAGCTTCACGTCGATGCCGTACTCGGCCTTGCCTACCACCTTGTCCGGCGTATCCAGCCGCTTGGCCCGGGTCCCGATCAGCTTGAAATCCTTCGGGTTCTTCAGCACCACCTTCTGCAGATCCGGTGCCGGTAGCAGCGCCGCCGCATCGACCAGCGCGCCATAGGGCAGCGACCGGGCGCCGTCGCTGACCGCGCCATGCTCGGCCTTCAGCCGGGCCGGATCGACGCCCCATTGCTTGGCCGCAGCTGCGATCAGCTGCATGCGCGCCGCCGCGCCGGCCCGACGCAGCGGCTCCCAGAAGGCGCGGACGGATGAGGAAAGCCCGGTCGACTGGATGTGCAGCATCGGATTGGCGTAGAGCGCGTCATTCGGCGGCGAATGCTCGAGCTTGACCTGATCGAGCCCGACCTCGAGCTCCTCTGCGAGCAGCATGGCGTGGGCGGTATAGGTTCCCTGCCCCATCTCCACCATCGGCATCACCAGCGTCACCAGCCCCGTACGGTCGATGCGGATGAAGGCGTTGGGCGCGAAGCCGGGCGCCGCTGCGGGGGCAGCCTCGGCCAGGGTCGGCCGCAAGATCGGCGGCAGGGCCACGGTCAGGGCGAGGCCGCCGCCCAGGGCCGCGCCGATCTTGAGGAAACCACGGCGGTCGAGAGCAGCGTTCTGGGACACGTCGAACATGGCCGCCTCCTCAAGCCGCAGCGCGGTGGATAGCGGCACGGATGCGCTGATAGGTGCCGCAGCGGCAGACATTGCCGGACATGGCATCGTCGATATCGCCATCGGTCGGCTTCGGCGTGCTGGCGAGCAGCGCCGCCGCGGACATGATCTGGCCCGACTGGCAATAGCCGCATTGCACGACTTCGAGCTCGAGCCAGGCCTGCTGCAGCGCCTTGCCCTGCGGCGTCTCGCCGATCGCCTCGATCGTGGTGATGGCGCTGTCTCCGATACTGTCGATCGGCGTCACACAGGACCGGGTCGGGGCGCCATCGACATGGACGGTGCAGGCGCCGCACAGGGCCGCGCCGCAACCAAATTTCGTCCCCGTCATCCCGAGCATGTCCCGCAGAACCCAAAGCAGCGGGGTGTCGCCGTCGACATCCACCTCATGCGGGATTCCGTTGATCTTGATGGTGAAAGCCACGGCTATCCCTCCCTGAATACGGGCGATCCCACGTCCAACTCCGGGGATTCCGCGCCCGTTGCTCGAAGATCGTCGAATGCCGGTTCGTCGGAAATCGACCTCTCGTGTGACCGAACCCATACGGACGTATGATGCCCGGCCGCCGCGACTTGGGGTGCATCCCGAGCCGCCCATCGCGGAGTACCCACTACCAGATGCGATTCAACGGCGCTTACCTGCCATTGCTGCGCACTTTCGCAGGATTGCCATCGGCCCTGGGCCGGGCTCGCTCAGACGCGGCTATCGCGCTTGCTTGCGGTATTCGCTCGGAGAAGCTCCGACCCAGCGACGGAACGCCGAGGCAAAATGGGCCGGATTGTCGTAGCCGCAGGCGAATGCGATCTCGGTTACGCTCTCCCGTCCGGCCTGCAGCTTCCGCTTCGCTTCCTCGATCCGCATGCGGGTCAGACGCCGGAACGGCGTCTCGCCGTGGATTTTCCGGAACAGCCGAACCAGGTGGAAACGGCTGATCCCGGCGACTGCGGCGATGTCTTCGAGCGAGATCGCGTCGCCAAGATTGGCCTGCAGGAATTCGTCCATTCGCCGCATGCGCAGCCCGTCGATCCCCTGGGTCATGCGCGGCAACGCCTTCGCGTGACGCACGAGCAGGTGGCTCGTGAGGAAATGGGCCATCGTCTCCGCATAGAGATCGGACACGCCCTCGGACATGGCACTGGAAAGCGTCAGCAGCGTCGTCGCGATCAGGTCATCGTCATAGCCCAGCACATGCGGCATTGCCGGCGCCGGGACATGTCGATCGGCCAGGTCCTCGTAGGCGCTGCGAAGCGTCGCCTCGGGCAGGTGCAACTGCAGCGTCGCGTGCGCGCCATTGTCACGCCAGCGCAGCGTCACCTCTTCACCAGGCGCCGTCATCCCGATGCAGCCGGCGCGATAGCTCGACTTGTGCCAGCTGCCGCGATAGCGGCCCTCGATGTCACAGCGCCCGTCGACGACAAGGACGATTAGATGATCGGCCGTGGCAGGAGTGGTGAACTGTTCCGCCTCCGCCGGATCCTGGTATTCGCGCAGGAGGAGCGAGCGCCAGCCGGCGCGCCAACTGCAGGCCGTCATCACACCCGGCAGATGAAGATGGGCGTTCAGAGCGGTGCTAGTGCTGTTCATTGGCGAACTTCAGTTGAAGGCTCTCGTCCCCAGCCGCGGGGACGCCCCCACTCTTCGCCCGGATTGTGCAGCGCGAACATCCGGAGCACGCAAATTTGATCCGATGGGCTTCAACGCCAGCCGCGGCGCGATAGCGAGAAGATGCCGCATGCGGCGAGCTGGCCCGCGACCAGCAGGTACGGCCAATCGAAGCCGCCGCTCTGGCGGACGACGAGCGCAAACAGGAGAGGACCGCAGACCGAGCCGGCAAATCCGAACAGGTTTGCGGCGGAGGTCACGTCACCGATGAGCGCGGGCGGCGAGAGCCGCGCCAGCTCGGCCATGTAGATACCGTTCCAGCCCAGGGACGTCGCGCCGACGAGGGCAACGCTGACATACACTATCCAGGACGGTGCCGCGGCGGACCAGACGAGAAGCACGAGCGCGGCGCTCGTTCCCAGCGAAAGGAGACAGAGCAGCAGCAGGCCGCGACCCCAGCGATCCGCGAGCCAGCCGAGGAAAATCCGCGAAACCGTGCTGCCAGCGAGCAACACCGCAACGAAATAGCCCGCTTCCGTGAGATCCTTGCCGAGCTGCGTGACCAGATAGGTGGCGGTGAAGGCCTGGACGCTGGCTTGCGCGATCGAGAACGACACGCCGATGCCGGTGATCAGGGGCAAGGAAGGGTGAGACCGGATGACCTTGGCCGATCTGAGCAGGGCGGAGGGCGATAGGAAGTTCCGTGGCCATGCCCGGTTCATCGGCCCCTTCTCGCTATCGAGGCGCTTCTGAAACGGCTGGACGGCCAGCAGGCTGAGAATGACGATTACGGCGATCAGCCAGATCGTCGGCGCCAAGCCCAACGCAACCACCGCAGGAGCGACCGAAACGCCTGCGATCGCTCCGCCAAGAGGCACACCGGCCTGCCTGATCGAGAAGATGAGGTTGCGGTGCCGAGCCGGAGCCGCGCTCATGAGCAACTTGCTGCCCGCCGGATTGTTCGGGGCCAGGCCGAGACCGACGAGAAGAGCGCCCAACAGGCCGATGACGGCGACGGGCTGCGCGAGGAAGACCATGCCCAGGCCGATCGATGCCAGGCCGAATTGCAGGGTACGAACCGGCCCGTGGTGATCGAGCATCGGCCCGCCACAGGCCAGGCACCAGCAGATGCCGATCGAGACGACAGCCGAGACATAACCGATGCTCTCAGGCGGCAGACCCCAGCGCTGCGTGAAGATCGGACCCAGGAGAGGAATGGCTGCCGAGGCAAATGAACTCACGACTTGCACGAGAAGGGTCGCGCTCAAGGCGCTCCCCCACAATGGCAGCTTCAATTCAGCCCTCCCGCCCCTTTGCCGCGATTTGTCTCTCTGACGTCCCCTCAGGCGACGCAGACGCGTTGGTTCGGTCTTCCAGCAATGGACCGGCGCGGTCGAGACCGGCCACGGATTGACCGGCCTGCACCAGATGCATGCAGCGGCGAGCGTTGCCGAAAGGATGCCGAAATCGGCCGCCTTGCCGCAGGAACGTTTGGAGCGCGACGCGTTCGAGAAATGGCGGTCTGCTTGAGAGACCCGCGGCTCAACCCCCGAAGGAGCATGCTGACCTGCCGGTTCGATCGATGATGACGCGGCCATAGCCGGCCAGCGGACGCGCGTGGCACCGTCCGTCCCACGCATCGCGGGATAATGTCGTTAGGCTGTCATCCGCGGCGGATTTGAGATCGGCCTGCCCGCGTCGCTGCCGACGCGCTCAGGGGGCCGGAGCATGAACGACGCGCAGCTGAGATGCTTCCATGTCGCGGCGCTGGAGGAGAGCATCACGCGGGCGGCGGTTCGCCTCGGCATCAGCCAGCCGACGGTCTCGGCCCAGATCAAGGCGCTCGAGGACGGCTATGGCGTCCAGCTCTTCCGCCGCGTCGGCCGCAAGATCGAGCTGACCGATTTCGGCATGCATCTCAAGGCGGTGACCGAGCGCATCTATACGGCGCAGGACGAGGCGCGCGAGCTGCTCCTCGGTCATCAGAAGCTCAGCCGCGGGCATCTGCGCATCGGCGCGGTCAGCCCCTACCATGTCCTGCCGATCCTCCAGGAGCTCAGGACCAAGCATCCCGAGGTCACCTTCTCGCTGCGTGCCGGCAATTCGAGCGAGATCCTCGATGCGCTGACCCGCTACGACATCGATGTCGGCATCATGGCCGATCTCAAGCCCGGCGATAAGAAGCTGCATATCCAGTTCCTGCGCCGCGACGACATCGTCCTTCTGGTGAAACACGACCATCGGCTCGCACGGAGGGATTTCGCGACCTATGCCGATCTCGTCGACGAGACGCTGATCATCCGCGAGCAGGGCTCGGTCACCCGCAGCGTCTTCGTCAGCGCGCTGATGGCCGAGGATCTCAGCATGCCGCGCTTCCTCGACATCGAGTCCCGCGAGGCGACCAAGGAAGCGGTCGCCTGCGGCTTCGGCATCGCGCCGCTGCTGCATTCGGAGACCGGCGAGGACAAGCGCTGGACCGTGGTCCGCCTGGCGCCACCTGCGCCGGGCTTCGACGAATATGTCGCCTGCCCTCAGGATCTGATCAGGACGCCGCTCATCAAGGCCTTCCTCGAGATCGCGAACATGATTTCGGCGACGTTCGAGGCCTCCCGCCCGGTTCGCGGACCGAACTGACGATTTTGCGCTTGGCCGGCCTCAGCCACCGGCGCAGCGCGCCAGGCCCTGTCGAAGCCGACAGGCACGGGCTCAGGATCGGGCGGCCCGATAACGTACATTGATGGTTTCTATTGGATTAACGGCCTCGCTCACCCCACGGTCCGGGCATCCTGCTGCCCGTCTCCCAAGGGGATTTCGTCATGGCTTCCGCCAATTCCACCAGCAATGCTGCGCCGACATTCGAGGATCAGCTCACCTTCGGAACCTCGGCGAGCCTCGGCCTGCCCGACCTTGCCGGCGGCGCCAGCGGCGTGATGGGCTTTGCGGCCCCTGCCCCGGTCGTCGACGGCTTCCTGATCAAGCCCGGCTTCACCGGCACCGCGCCGATCAAGAGCTATTCGCTCGCGCTCGATATCTACGTCGACGACGCCTATGCGAATAAGTGGTTCGCCCTGCTCCAGACCGACCCGACCAACCTCAGCGACGCCGAGTTCCTGGTCAACGCCAACAAGGGCATCGGCATCAACGGCAACTATACCGGGACCTTCACCTGGGATGCCTGGCACCGCATCGTCCTGACGGTGCAGGATCTCGGCAACGGCAATGTCACCCTCAGCAAATATCTCGACGGCAGCCTGATCGGCTCGCAGTCGATACCGTCCAGCCGCTACCAGATCGACCCGGTCAAGGGCTTCATGATCTTCTCCGACGATGGCGCGAGCCAGGTCGGCGCTCTCGAAACCCAGCCCGGCTTCGTCAGCAGCGTGATGTTCACCGACCAGGTGTTGACCGGCACGCAGGTGACCGCGCTCGGCGGCGCCTCCGCGAGCGGCATCCTCTCGGCCCCGCTCGGCGCCGGCCAGAGCGTGCAGTTCGACTTCAATCCGGCCGCGCCGCTCGCGCCGACTTTCGGGGCCGGTGCCGTCGAGGTCGTCTCGGCCGAGACCGATGTCCTGACCGATACCGGCTTCGGCACCACGGCCGGGCTCGGCATCCCCAACCTCGCCGGCGGCAACGGCAGCGACGAGGTCATGGCCTATGTCGAGGCCTCGGCCGCCCAGGGCTATTTCGTGAAGCCCGGCATCGCGGCCTCGGCGCCGGACGGCAAGATCCACGACTACACCATGATCTGGGACATCTACGCCCCGGCCGCGAACGGCCGTTGGATGGCGCTGCTCCAGACCGACCCGACCAATGCCAGCGATGCCGACTTCCTGCTCAGGAACTCGAACGGCATCGGCATCAGCAGCAACTATACCGGCACCTTCAACTATACCGGCTGGAACCGCATCGCCGTGACCGTGCATGACAATGGCAACGGCACCGTCACCATGAGCAAATACATCAACGGCGTGCTCGTCGGCACGCAGTCGCCATCCGGCGCCAGCGGCCTGGATGCCGCCGGCCGCTATGCGATCGATCCCGAGAAGGGCTTCCTGATCTTCTCCGACAATGGCGGAGCCGAAGTCAGCCAGGCGACGCCCGAGACGGCGCCCGGCTATGTCAACAGCGTCTTCTTCACCGACAAGGTGATGAGCGCGGCCGAGATCGGCGCGCTCGGCGGCGCCAAGTCTGGCGGCATCATGCAGCCGGGCCAGGTCGATCCGGATCATGCGGTGCAGTTCGACTTCACCGACGGCAGCCTCGGCGCCAGCATTGGCGACGGCACGATGGGTCTCTGGGACAAGTCGACCGGCGTCATCACCGGCGACGCGCAGGGCGTCGACGATACCGGCCTCTCCACCGCCCATGACACACCCGTGACGATCGCTGCCGCGGGGCTGCTGTCGAACGACATCAACCCTCATGGCTATCAGCTCAAGATCGACTCGGTGACGGCGGGCACGGGCGGCACGGTCACGCTCGACGCCCATGGCAATGTCGTGTTCACGCCGAAGGCGGGCTTCGCCGGCGAGGCGTCGTTCACCTACACCGTCTCCGACGGCCATGGCGGCACCGACCAGGCCAAGGTCACCCTCACCGTCGAGAGCCCCCAGCTCGACGCGGAGACGCAGCAATCGCGCCACGTCGTCTTCCTCGGCATCGACGGCACCCAGCTCGACAAGCTGCTGGCGCTCGGCGGCGCCTTCCCCAATCTCGACCTGCTCGAGGCCTATGCGGGCGGTGATCTCGGCGCGGCCACCCAGCAGCCGACCGTCAGCGGCCCCGGCTGGTCGACGCTTCTCTCCGGCGTCTGGGCCAATGAGCACGGCATCACCGGCAACTCCAACTCGCCGATCAGGTCCGCCGTGGTCAGCCTTTTCGAGCGCATCAAGGCCGGCATTCCCGATGCGACGCTGGCCTCGATCGTGAGCTGGCCGGACATCAATACCGGCCATTTCGGCGACGAGACCGGCCTCACCGATGGCTCCTCGATCATCGATTACGAGGCGCATGGCATGTCCGATACGGCCGTCACCGAGAAAGGTGTCGACCTGATCCTGAACGAGGCGCCGACCTTCACCTTCCTGCATCTCGACCAGGTCGATGCCGTCGGCCACAGCTCGGGTTTTGGCGCGGCCTATGACCAGGCCATGCTGGTCGCCATCAAGCAGCTCTATCAGATCCTGACCGCCGTCGCCGAGCGCATGGCCGCCAATCCCGACGAGGATTGGATGGTCGTCGTCGGCACCGATCACGGCCGCGATCCGGCGACCGGCAGCGGCCATGGCAACCAGACCGACAGCGAGCGCCAGATCTTCATCGCTTCGAACAAGGAGATCAGCTCCGACGGAACCGCGCCGCAGACCTCGGTGGCGGCGAGCATCGCCGAGTTCCTCGGCCTCAACCAGGACGGCATCCGTGGGCCGTCCGTGCTGGACGAGGACGCCGTCGACACCCATGCGCCCTATCTGCTCGGCACGACGCCGGGTGACGACCTCGACAATGTCGCGGTCGCTGCCCCGCTGAAGCTCATCCTGAGCGAGCGCGTCGAGAAGGGCCAGGGCTTCATCACCATCCACCATGCGGGCGACGGCGCGGTGGTCGAGACGATCGACGTCAATTCCGACCGGGTGAGCATCTCGGCCGGCGTGGTCACCGTGCATCTCTCCGGACAGCTCGCCGCCGCGACCGATTATTATGTGACGGTCGATGCCGGCGCCTTCGACGATCTCGAAACCCGCGGCGCCTCGCCCCATGGCAACGCCTTCGCAGGGATCAACGACGCCACCAGTTGGAGCTTCAGGACCGCGGCCGACCTGACGGCGCCGACCGTCGTCTCGACCACGCCGGGCGATGGTGCGGCAGAGGTCGCCCCGAGCGATCCGCTCGTCATCAGCTTCGACGAGGCCGTGCGCAAGGGCGCAGGCACCATCGTCATCCACCATGCCGATGGCAGCGTTGCCGAGACGATCGACGTGACGTCTGCGGCGGTCGCGATCGATGGCAAGACCGTGACGATCCAGCCGGGCACGGCGCTGGCCACCGGCGACTATTATGTGACCGTCAGCGCCGGCGCCTTCGAGGACCTCGCCCTGAACAACGCGGAGACGCTGTTCAGCGAGAATTTCGAGAGCCTTGCCGACGACCTGAAGCCTTATGAAAGCTCCTCGGAAAAGAAGGACGACGACCTGACCGACTGGACGGCGACGACCCCGGACGGTTGGAGTCATGTCAACAACACGCCGGCCGGCGGGCCGAAGGAGTTCCAGGGCTGGACCTTCCATGACAAGCAGTCCTGGACGGCGACCGAGGGCGACCAGGGCCGCTCGGGGTTCACCAAGGGCCAGGGCGTCGTTGCGGTGGCCGATCCCGATGCCTATGACGACCTCAACTCAGCCAGCACGCCGAACAAGTTCAGCGCGCTGCTCAGGACCCCGCAGATCGACGTCACCGGGCTCAAGGATGACCGCGCTACCCTGAGCTTCGACAATTCCTGGGCGAACCCGACCTCAAACACCAACATCCAGGAAGCGCGCATCGTCGTCACCTTCGACAACGGCCAGACGCTCGAACTGGCCCATTGGAGCGACCAGGCCGGCAGCCCCTACTTCAAGGCGACGGCGACCAACGAGACGCTGAGCCTCACCATCGACGTGCCCCAGGGAGCGACGACGATGAGCGTAGCCTTCGAGATGATGCAGGCCGGCAATGCCTATTGGTGGGCGATCGACAATGTCGCGGTGACCGGCATTCCCGAGGTGCCGCATGGCAACGCCTTTGCCGGCATCAGCGACCCGGCCGCCTGGAATTTCTCGGTGGTCAATCCGGGCTCGACGGGTACGCCCGGCGACGACATCCTGGTGGGCACGACCGGCGACGACACGATCCTTGCGGGCCTGGGCGATGACGAAGTCTCGGCCGGCGCCGGCAATGACAGCGTCGACGGCGGCGAAGGCGACGACACGCTCGCCGGCGAGGATGGCGACGACCTGCTCAAGGGCGGCGCCGGCGATGATACGCTCCTCGGCGGCAGCGGCAACGACGTGCTGATCGGCGGCGCGGGCGACGACCTGCTCGATGGTGGCGCCGGCATCGACACGGCCGATTACTCGGGCGACAGCGCCGGCGTCAGGGTCGATCTCGCGGCCGGTAGCGCCGAGGGCGATGCCATCGGCTCCGACGAGGTCCTGGGCATCGAGCGTGTCATCGGCGGTTCGGGCAATGACACCCTGATCGGCGACGAGCACGACAATCTCTTCGTCGGCGGCGCCGGCAACGACACGATCGACGGCGGCGACGGCTTCGACACGCTCGACCTCTCGGCGGCGACGGGGCCGATCTCGGTCGACATCACCCGCGGCATGGTCTCCGGCGCCGGCATCGGCACCGACAGCTTCAGCAATATCGAGAAGCTGCTCTTTGGCGCCGGCAACGACACCGTCACCGGTGGCAATGGCAATGAGGCCTTCGACGGCGGTGCCGGCAACGACACGCTGAAGGGCGGCGCCGGCGACGACGCGCTTTCGGGCGGCGACGGCGACGATCTGCTCGATGGCGGCTCGGGCGACGACAGCGTCAATGGCGGCAACGGCATCGACACGATCAAGGCCGGCTCCGGCAATGACGCGATCGATGCCGGCACAGGCAACGACAATGTCGACGCCGGTTCGGGCGACGACACCATCCTCGCCGGTGCCGGCAACGACCTGGTCGACGCCGGCTCGGGCGATGACCGGATCACCGGCGGTGCCGGCGACGACGCGCTGACCGGCGGCTCGGGCCATGACGCCTTCGTCTTCGCCGCGGGCTTCGGCAAGGACACGATCGCCGACTTCAAGACGACGGGCTCAAGCTCGGACGTCATCGAGTTCGCGAGCGATATCTTCGTCGGTTTCACTGAGGCGATGGACGCCGCCCACCAGGTCGGAGCCGACACCGTCTTCACCATCGACGCCGATACGAGCCTCACCCTCAAGGGCGTCCAGCTCGCCAGCCTCGCCCAGGACGATTTCCGCTTCGTCTGAGCGACGAAGCCACGTCGGGCGAACAGGAAAGGGCACCGAAAGGTGTCCTTTTCACGTTCAGGGACGATTCGTTCCCGGCCAGCCTATGTGATCGCCACCAGTGCGCAGCCTTGCTCGTGACCGACCTCGATGAGAACCAGGGAACCGAGAAGGGCTAGCACAACATCGAATGCCAACCAGCGCACCTGGCTCACGTCGGTCGGACTCAGCCCCTCTCGCCGGCACCTGCGAGCGCCGTCGCCTGCGCGATGGCCAGGAAGCGGCGAAGCACCGGCGTCTCGCGCTCGCGCGACCAGGCAGCGACGAGCTCGGCGACCGGCGAATCCTCTGAGCGCAGCGGCCGGTAGATCACGCCCTCGAGATCGAGCCGCGAGACGGATTGCGGCACCAGGGCGACGCCGAGCCCGCCGCCGACCAGCCCGATCATGGTGTGGAGCTGGAGGACTTCCTGGGCGACCTGCGGCTCGAAACCTGCGCGCTTGAAGGCCGCGCGGAAGCGGCCCTCGACATAGCGCCGCTTGCGCGCCGGCGTGACGATGAAGCGCTCCGTCCGCAAGGCAGAGAGTGCGATCTCTTCCGCCTGCGCCAGGGGATGCGCCGCAGGCAGCGCGACCACATAGCTCTCCCGGAACAGCGGCAGCTTGCCGAAGCTGCGTTCGTTGAAGATCGGCCGCAGCAGCCCGACATCGATGCGACCGGACCGCAGCGCCTCGACCTGCTCGTCGGTGACCATCTCCTGCAGCACGAGAGACACTTCCGGCAGTTCCCGGCTCAGCCGCGAGACGAGGCGCGGCAGCACGTTGAAGGGCGAAGCCTCGACGAAGCCGATCGTCAGACGCCCGATCTGGCCTTTCGCGGCCCGCCGCGCGCCGGCCGCCGCCTGCTCGAACTGGCGCAGGATCACGAGCGCGTCGCCGAGGAAGACCTGGCCGGCATCGGTCAGCGCGACGCGGCGCTTCGTCCGCTCGAACAGAGTGACGGACAGCATCGATTCGAGCTTCGCGATCTGCTGGCTGAGCGCCGGCTGAGTGACGCCGAGGCGCGCAGCCGCCCGCACGAAATGCAGCTCCTCCGCGAGGGTGACGAAAGAGATGAGCTGTCTCTGATCCATGCTCTTTTCGAGCACAAACAACTTATAAGAAAAACTAATTTCTTGATCAGGCCGCACTGGCCGAACCTCCGCCGCGAACAGGCACGTTCGAGCGATGCCTGCCGACGCGCGGGAGGGCGAGATGATGAAGGTCAGGGACAAGATCGGCGGCAAGATCGGTGGCAAGTTCGGTGGCCTCTGGCGAGCCTGCCTCGTGGCGACAACACTGACGATAGCGGCGGCGTGGATCGCGCCGGCAGCGGCGCAGGCGCCCTGGCCGAGCAAGCCGATCCGCCTGGTCGTGCCCTACCCGGCCGGCGGCAATGTCGACCTGCTCGGCCGGCTGATCGGCCCCAAGCTGAGCGAGGCCTTCGGCCAACCCGTGGTGATCGACAACAAGCCGGGTGCGGGCGGCGCGATCGGCGCTGCCGATGCGGCCCGTTCCGAGCCCGACGGCCATACGCTGCTGATCGGCGACATCGCCACCCATGCGATCAACCCGGCCGTGCAGGACAAGCTGCCCTACCGGCCGCAAGAGGATTTCACCCCGGTGATCCGGCTGACCTCGGTCTCGCTGCTGCTGGTGGTCAATCCCAAGGACCCGGCCAGGGATCTTGCCGGCCTGATCGCCTACGGCAAATCGAATCCTGACAAGCTGACCTATGCCTCGGCCGGCGTCGGCACCCCGCAGCATCTCGCCTTCGAGCTGCTCAAGGCGAAGACCGGCATGAACGCGACCCATGTGCCCTATCGCGGCTCGGCGCCAGCCCTCAACGACCTGATCGGCGGCCAGATCACCGCGATGATCGACGGCACCGCCGTGCCGATGGCGCGCGAAGGCACGCTGCGCGCCCTGGCCGTCACCGGACCGCAGCGCTCGAAGGCGTTGCCGGAGGTGCCGACCGTCGCCGAGGCTGCGGTGCCGGGTTACGAGTTCGCCTCCTGGCACGGGCTCTTCGTGCCGGCCGGCACGCCCCCGGCCATCGTCGAGCGGCTGAACGCCGAGCTGAACAAGGTCATCGCCGATCCGGCCGTCCGCGAGCGCATGACGGCGCTGAATATCGACCTCGTCGGCGGCACGCCCGCCGCCTTCGCCGCGTTCATCAAGGCCGAGTCCGGCAAGATCGCGGAGCTCGTCCGGATCTCCGGCGCCAAGGCGAACTGAGAGCGAAATGATGCAGGACGTCCCCGCCGACCGTCACGGCGAGCCTCTTCACGCGACGCCGGACGGGGCCGAGCCGCAGCAGCGCAATCACGTCCTGTTCGTCACCGTCGATCAATGGCCGGCGCGCCTTCTCGGCATTGCCGGCCACCCGGTCGTCGAGACGCCGACGCTCGACCAGATCGCCCGCGTCGGCACGCGCTACACCAATGCCTATGCGGAGTGCCCGATCTGCATCCCGGCGCGCCGTTCGATGATGACCGGTACCAGCCCGCGCGGCCATGGCGACCGCGAGTTCCAGCCCGCCCTGCCGATGCCGGCGCATCTGCCGACCCTGGCGCGAAGCTTCCGCGATGCCGGCTACCAGACGGCGGCGATCGGCAAGCTCCATGTCTACCCGCAACGCGACCGCATCGGCTTCGAGGAGGCGCTGCTCGCCGAGGAAGGCCGCGGCCATCTCGGCGGCGTCGACGATTACGAGCTTTTCCTGGCCGATCGCGGCTATCCCGGCCAGCAGTTCATGCACGGCATGAGCAACAACGAATATGGCTGGCGCACCTGGCACCTACCGGAAGAGCTGCACGTCACCAACTGGACCACCTGGGCGGCGGCGCGCACGATCAAGCGCCGCGACCCGACGCGGCCCGGCTTCTGGCACGTCTCCTATACTCATCCCCATCCGCCGCTCGTGCCGCTGGCAAGCTATTTAGAGCGCTACCGGGCGCGCGAGGTCGACACGCCCCGCATGGCGGACTGGGCGCGCGATCCCGCGGCACTGCCCTATGCTGCCCGCCTCGCCTGGAACTACTGGGAGCAATTGCCGCCCGCGCAGCTCGCCGACATGCGCCGCGCCGTCTATGCGCTCTGCACCCATATCGACCACCAGCTGCGCATCCTGATCGGCACCTTGCGCGAGGAAGGCCTGCTCGACGACACCATCATCCTGATCTGCGGCGACCATGGCGACATGCTCGGCGATAACGGCCTCTATGCGAAGCGGCTGATGTATGAGGCCTCCGCCGGGGTGCCGATGCTGCTGGTCGGACCGACGACGGACGAGCGCGTCGGCATCGGCGCCACCGATGACCGCCTGGTCGGGCTGCAGGACGTCATGCCGACGCTGCTCGATTTGTGCGGCATCCCGGTGCCGTCGACCTGCGAAGGCCTGTCGATGGTCGGCGAGCACCGTCGTGAGATCCTCTATGGCGAGTCGCTCGTCGGGGCGAAGGCGACGCGCATGGTGCATGACGGGCGCTACAAGCTGATCTGGTATCCGGCCGGCAACCGGCTGCAGCTCTTCGATCTCGTGGGCGATCCGCATGAGGAGAGCGACCTGGCCGCGGATCCCGGGCATGGCGAGGTCAAGGCCCGTCTCAGCCAGGCGCTGGCCGGCAACCTCTATGGCGGCGACGAGGCCTGGCTACGCGACGGCGCGCTCGTCGGCATGGCCGAGCCCGAGCTGTCATCGGCGCCCAACCGCGGGCTTTCGGGCCAGCGCGGCCTGCACTTTCCGCCGATACCGCTCACCGATCCGAGCAAGGCGGTCGGCTCGGGATGATGGCCGGCCGGCGCCACCGATGGATGTCGGCCCCGCCCTCGGCGGCACCCGCCGTCGTTAGCGCGCTGTGACTGTCGAAGCGATCGCTTGCAGCGCCCCCGACATGCCGGCAATCGCCGGCTTGGCGTCCGGGCCCGCGCCATGATGATCGGCGATCCAGGCCACGTCATAATATGAGAGCCATGTCGTCCCATCCGCATCCTGCCAGACCAGCAGCCTGAGCGGCAGGTCGATCCCCGCTGTCTGAGCGGACTGCATCAGCGGCGTCCCGCCCTTCGGATTGCCGAAGATCAGCAGGACGGTCGGGCGCAGCGGCAGGCCGGCCTGGGCAGCACCGGCACCATGGTCGATTCGCGCGAACAGGGTCAGGCCGCGCGCCGCGATCGCGGCCTCCAGACGCTCCTGCGTTTCGAGCGGCTGGTATTGGCTCTTCAGCGAAATCAGTCCATCAGCGGCCATGGCCGGCCCTCCTGGTGAGCAAAGTGAAGCAAGGGCGAAAGCGGCGGCGATGGCGGGCCTCGCAAGGCGAATGTCCGCCGCAAAGAGTGCGTTGATGCCGCGCGCGATCAGCCAGGGAACAAGCGCGAAGAGCGGCAGCGAGCATTGTCCTGGATGTCCACGCATCATTTCTTCACGCCGCTGAATTCAGGTTCGGGAATGAAGCCGTCCCTGTTCGGCATCCGGACGGTCACGAGCGAGTGCTCGTCGAGTTTCGCCTGCGCCGAGACGATGCCGTTCAGGCTGAGAATATAGGCCACCACGGCATAGGTCTCGTCGGTGCTGAGCGATCCCGGCGCCTGATAGGGCATCGCGCGATGGACATAGTCGAACAAGGTCGTGGCATAAGGCCAGAAGCTGCCCACAGTCTTGAGTGGCGCGTCGGAGGCGAGCGTGCCGCGACCGCCGACGAGCCGATCCTTGATGCCGCCCACGCCGTTCTCGCCATGGCAGGCCGCGCAATTATCGGCGAAGATCTGCTTGCCCTGCTCGGCCGTGCCACTGCCATGCGGCAGCCCCTTGCCGTCGGGACGCACATCGATATCCCAAAGGGCGATCTCGTCGGGCCTTGCCGGACGCCCGAAACCGTCGGCAAAGGCAGGCGACATCAGCAGCGATGCGAGCGCGCCGGCGTAAAGCACCGTCCTAGTCGAGAACATTGCGGACCCTCCCGGACTCGTCGATGCCCCAGGTCTGCTGGGCGTTGTAGTGGAACAGGGCATTGGTCCCCATCGCCGCGATGAAGCTCTTGCGGTCCGGCTGGACGTTGCCCTTCTCGTCGGTCGAGCGGCTCACGATCTTGGTGGGCTTGCCGTCCCAGGCCCAATCCAGCTGAAAGCGGACCTGTGCCTTGGGCAGTGCCGGGCCGGTCAGCGCGACCTCCTGCCAGGTCCTCGCCCCGTCGGTGCTGACCTCCACCTTCGCGATCCTGCCGTGACCGCTCCAGGCCAGGCCGGTGATGCGGTTGCGACCAGGCCGGATCACCATCGTGCCGGAAGGCTGCGTGATGACCGAGTTGGTCTCCATCCGGAGCTGGAACTGCCGGGCCTTGCCATTGGCGAGGAGCTGGGTGTAGCGCGCCGTCTCCCAGCGCGTCATCCAGGGCTGGTCGCCGAATTTCAGCCGGCGCAGCCACTTGATGTTCAAATTGCCTTCCATGCCCGGCAGCAGCAGACGAAGCGGGAAGCCGTGCGCCGGCCGCAGCGGCTCGCCATTCTGGCCATAGGCGAGGATCGCCTCGTCGAGGATCTCCTCGGTCAGCGGAATGCTGCGGGCGACGCCGGCAGCATCGCCGCCCTCCGCCAGCATCCAGGTCGAAGCCGGATCCTTGCCGAGAAGACCGATCACGAACTTGAGCGGCACGCCGGTCCACTCGTTGGTGCTGACCAGCCCGTGCGTATTCTGAACCGTGACGTTCTCGTCGGCCTTCTTCCAGTTCTCCCAGCCATTGCCGGTGCATTCGAGGAATGCGGTACGGGTCACGGCCGGCATGGATTTCAGGTCGTCCATGCTGAAGACCAGGGGCCTCTCGACCATGCCATGCACGAGCAGCCGGTGCCTGGCCGGGTCGAGATCGACCACGCCGGAATGGCTGCGCTCATAGTGCAGATCGGACGGCGTGATGGTGCCGACGAGGTCCTGGAGAGGCGCCTTCGAGTTGATCGCCTCGCTCGGGTCGATATTGCGCCGGCCCGGCCCGGCCTCGGGAATCCGGCTGATCTTGACGTATTGGGAGCGCGCGCTGAACCCGCTCAGATCGGCGCCCGGTTCGCGTGCCGGCACATCCGCCAGGCTCTCGGCGGTGGCGCTCTCGGCAAGGGCGCTGCCGGCGAGGCCGGCCGAAGCCGCCACAAGAAACCTGCGCCGGTTCAGCCGCTCCGGAGACCCGTCCGCGTTGCTATGTCCGCTCAGCATTTTCATACCCAGGAATGGTTTCCGCAGAGAGCGCGGCAGGTAGGGCTATCAATGAACCGTCCTGCCGCGCCGTCGCCTCAGGCAGCGGCTCCGTCAGGCGCCCTCGTAGACCAGGCGCGTGAAGAACGCGGGGCCGATGACGAACTGGCCCCATTTCTCGTCAAAGGCCGCCGTCGGTCGCTCCGCCGTGACCTGTTCGAGGGAGAGCCCCTTGGCCTTCAGCGCCGCCACCTTGGCGTGGATGGCGACGAGCATGTCGCGAAAGGCGACCAATCCGGCGCGGTCGCTGATCGGCCCGTGGCCGGGAATGACGATGGTCTTGTCGCCAGCCGCCGCCACATTCGCTTCGGCAGCGGCGATCGTGCCCTTGATGCCTCCACCGGTCGAATAGTCGATGAAGGGATAGACCCCGTTCCAGAACGTATCGCCGGTATGCAGCACGTCGGCCTCGGCGAAACGGACGGAGATATCGCTGTCGGTATGGGCCGGCCCGTAATATTTGAGCTCCAGCGTCGAGCCGTTGGCCTTGAGCGTCCTGTCCGCCGTCATCACCTCCGTGGGGATCGCTCCCGGGGGAGAAGCCGGGAAATTGAAGTCCCATTCATCGACCCGCTGGGCCGATTGAAGGTGCTTGCGCGTGTTCTCATGCGCGAGGATGACGGCTCCGTTCTGGTGCAGCCACTCGTTGCCATCGGTATGATCGAAGTGCCAATGGGTGTTGATCAGCCGGGTGATGGGGTCCTTGCCCAGGCCGGCAAGCGCCTCGAGGATGCGGGGCTTGGACGCGGTGATGCCGGCATCGACCAGCAGCTTGCCGTCGGCGCCCGTCAGGACGGCGATGTTGCCGCCCGAGCCTTCGAGAACGCTGACATTGCCGCGGAGCTTGGTGACCTTGATCGGATCAGTCGCGGCGTGCTCGCGGATCATGTCGACGATGTTCTTCGCCTGGGCAAAGGCCTGCCGCGGCGTTAGCCACGCACCCGAGGCGGTAAAGCTGGTGGCAGCGACACAGCAGAGGCAGAAGCCGCGTCGTGTCAGCATCTGGTGGCCGGTTCTGGTCATGGTGAGCTCCTGACGAGGGTTCACGCAGGAGGGTAGGATCGGATAATGCCTGCCGGAATGTCAGCGAGGCTCAGTCTCATGTCCCAACGGATCAAATCGAAGCCTCTGGATCATCGGACCGGATATCGTATCCGGTCCGATGATCCAGCTGCTTGGTTTCGCATCGGCGTGGTCCGAAAACCGCAATCCACTTTTCGGGCCGATGCGCTGGCCAGGACCCGTTCATGACGCAGCCGGACGCATTGAGCGGCCTTGCGCCTTTGCTGCGGGTGCGCCCGGAGCTCCAATATGTTTGCCGCTTCGGCGCACAATGGGCTGCCCCGCATTCAGCCGAGGTCGAGTCCTGGGCGCCCTTCCACATCGTGACGGACGGCGCCTGCGTCATGCACCTTCCGGAATCGGGCCGCTCGATCCAGCTCCGGACCGGGGATGTCGTGCTGCTGCCGCGCGGCAGCGCCCATATCATGCACGGCCTCACCACCTCGCCGACGGCGTCCGGGCCTTTCGGGATCGCCAGCCGCGACAATGGCGCGATCCTGGTGAAATCGAATACCGACGGCGAGACGAATGCGCAGCTCGTCTGCGGCCGGCTCAGATTCGAGCATGCCGGGCAGAACCTCGTGCTCTCGGCCCTCCCGGAGGCGGTCGTCGTCTCGGCCGCGGAGGGGGACGACGCGCTGCTGATCCGGCGGCTGATCGCCTTCGTGAAGGAGGAACTGGACGGCGGCCGGCCCGGCGCGGCCGCGATCGCCTCGGATCTTGCGAGCGCGCTGCTGGTCATGGTGGTGCGGGCCCATCTCGAGACGGCCCGCACATCCGACAGTCTTCTGGCCCTGCTGGGCCATCCGCAGGCCGGGCGCGCCGTCGCCGCCATGCTGGAGGCGCCGGGCAAGGCGTGGACGCTGGACGAGCTCGCCTGCGTCGCGCATTCCTCCCGCGCCAGCCTCGTGCGTGTCTTCCGCAAATGCGCCCGGATCGCCCCGCTCGCCTTCCTGACCGAGCTCCGGCTGGAGATCGCCAGGCGCAAGCTGGCAGGCTCGGGGCGGCCGCTGGCCGATATCGCGGCCGAGGTCGGCTACCAGTCGGAGAGCGCCTTCAGCCGGGCCTTCCAGCTGCGCTATGGCGTGCGGCCGGGAGAGGCCCGTCTCTGCTCCCGCGACCACTAAATGTCGAAGCTAGCGCATCGGCCCGAAAAGTGGATTGCGGCTTTCGGAAAAGCCGATGCGAGAACAAATAGTTAGATCGTCGGACCGGATACGATATTCGGTCCGATCATCTAGCCGCCCGTCCGGTAGAAAATCTGACGCCCTTGCTGATCGGTCCTGACACTCGCGCGGCCCTGCTGCACGAGGACGTGCAAATGGGCCAGCGTCTCGCCAAGCGCGAGGCGGCGATGCCCGCCTTCGAACGCGCGGCTGAACAGGATGCTCCCTGCCTCGAAGGCGGTCTTCGGCTCCGCTAGGACGGTCTCCAACTGGTCGAGCCGGTCGACATGATGTTGCCTGAGCGCAGCGATCCGCGCGTGCAACCCGCGGAAAGGTAGGCCGTGCCCTGGCAGGACCAGGACGCCCTCGGGAATGCTCAGAAACTGGTCGAGGGAAATCAGGTATTTCCCGAGCGGGCTTGCATCCGGCTCGTGTGCAAACACGGCGACGACCGGCGATATCCGAGGCAGGATCTGGTCGCCGGCCAGGAGCAGCCCGTCCGCCTCGCAATAGAGCGACACATGCTCGTCGGCATGCCCGCCGGCGACGATCACCGCCCAGCTGCGGCCGCCGACCTGGAGCCTGTCGCCATTGCTGATCCGCCGCAGCTCGGCCGGCGGGGCACCAAGATACTGCGATACGCGCAGGCGCTCATCGTCGAAGGCTTGCAGCATTGTTTCGTCGCAGCCATGCCGGAGCAGGAACGAGGCGGTCGCGTCGGGCAGCGTGGTCAGGCTTGCGGCATGGCGCAGCCGCGCCGACAGCCATTCGATCAGCGGCGCATGAAACGGAACGCCCAGGGTCGAGACCAGATGGCCGGCGCAGCCGATATGATCGGTATGGCCATGCGTCACGATGATCCGCGTGATCGGCCGCTCCCCCGGCAGGGAGGCCAGCAATTGCGCCCAGATCGCACGGACCTCCGCGCTGTCGATGCCGCAATCGACGATCGCCCAGCCCTCGCCATCCTCGAGGAGCCAGACATTGACGTGATCCAGTCGAAAGGGCAGCGGGATCCTCGCCCAGTAGACGCCATCGACGATCCGGCTCCAGATGCCGGCGGAGACAGGCCCGTCGACAATGGGGTATATTTCCTGTTGAGCCATGTCTTTCCCGCTCGCCGCCCGCGCATTCATGCTTGAGTCTCACTTGATTGGATGCAATAGCGCATGCAAGTCGATGCTGAAAAGGACGTGCAACCGAATGGGGAGACCGTGATGGCGAGGGCCCGCGCTGAATCGAAAGAAGCGAGCTTGAACGCCAGCGTCTACGATCGGATCAAGGCCGAGATCCTCACCAACAGGCTTAGGCCCGGCGTCAAATTGACCCACCAGGGCATTGCCGAGCTCCTCGGCGTGTCCCGCACCCCGGTCCGCGAGGCGCTAGAGCGCCTCCTGCAGGAAGGTTACGTCTTCCGCCTGCCCCGGCGCGGCTTTTTCGTCGGCGAGACCAGCGACGATGATACGCGCGACTATTACCAGACCCGTGAGGCGCTCGAACTCTACCAGCTCGAACGCCTGTTCGAGCGCGGAGTCACCGAAGACGATCTGCGTCAGCTGCGCACCATCAACGAGCGCTATTCCACGCTGATCACGCAGAACCTCACCTATGAGCGGATGCTCGTCGACCGCGATTTCCACCTCGCTCTCGCGGGCCTCACGGGCAATGCCTATCTCGTTTCGATGCTCAACGGCATTTTCGAGCGGCTGATCCTGAAGCGTCGCATCGCCGGAATGTCGGACACCCGCGGCCTCGCGGTCTACGAGGATCACCTTGCCCTGCTCGGCGCCCTCGAGAAGGGCCAGGAGAGCAAGGCGCGCAAGATCCTCGCGCAGCATATTCGCGGCGCGCGCGAGCGTCTGCTTTCACATCTGCGCCAGTTCGCGCCCTCGACTTTGCGCCCCTAACGCTTCCGAACGCCCGCGTCGCCATGACCGGGAGAAGGGATTGCCAGAACCAATTCTGCATGCAAAAATTCATGAAAAATAGAACACAAAAATCCACAGGGAGGACGAGATGCCGTTCAAAGCGATGGTCAGCGCATTCCTGCTGGGACTCGGTCTCGCCGCGGCATCACAGCCTGCGGCGGCGCAACAGCCGATCCCGATCAATCTCTCCGTCGGCGTGCGCGACCCGATCTACACCCACATCTATGTCGCGATGGCCAAGGGTTATTTCGTCGCCGAGGGCCTTAAGCCGAACCTGATCGTCACCGGCAGCGGCTCGCGCTCGGCCCAGTTGCTCGCGACCGGACAGGCCGACGTGCTGCTCGGCAATCCCGAGCATGTCATCGTCATCAACCGCGAAGGCCGCCCGGCGGCGATGCTGGCCGCGGTCGACCAGCGCAACACTTTCGGCAACATCCTGGTCAACAAGGGCTCGGCCGCCAAGACGCTCGCCGATCTCAAGGGCAAGCCGATCGGCGTCACCGCAACCGGCGGCGGCGCCTATTATTATGCGAACTACATGTTCCTGAAGTCGGGCCTGACGAACCAGGACGTGCAATGGCTCAGCCTCGGCGCCCTCAACAATATCGTCGGCGCCCTGCGCAGCGGCCGCATCGAGGCAGCTGTGGCGAGCGTCTCGATGATCGAGACGGCGGTCAAGGAAGGCTATGGCCGCGTCATCTTCGATTCCCGCGACAGCAAGGAATGGGACGCGATCTTCGGCGGCCCGATGCCCTCCTCGGTGATCTACGCGCTGCAAGCCACGATCGACCAGAAGCCGGAGATGGTGAAGAAGGTCGTGCGCGCCATGGCCGCCGCCGACGACTTCATCAGGACGAACTCGCCGGAAGAGGTTGCCAAGACGATCCTCGCCGATATGGGCGGCCAGGATCTCGCCTCGGTGACGCTGGCGGTTAAGGACTACAAGGAGAATTACTGGCGACCGCAGGGCATCAGGATCACACCCGAGGAATATAGGCGCTGGCAGGATTTCGTCGTCGCCAACGGCCTGATCCCCGAAGCCGAGCGCGGAAAATACGGCTACGACCAGCTCGTCAAGGATGTCGGGGCCTTCGCGAAGTGAACGCGATGGCCAAGCTCCAAACCACCCGGCCGGCCGGCGCGCGGATCGCCATTGCGGGGGTGGAAAAGAGCTATACCACGCGCGCCGGCGGCAGGATCGAGGCGCTGACGACGATCGACCTGACGATCGCTGCCGGCGAGTTCGTCGCCTTCGTCGGGCCGTCCGGCTGCGGCAAGACGACCTTGCTGAATGCGATCGCGGGCCTCGCCGAGCCTTCTGCCGGCAGCATCCATATCGGCGAGCGGCAGGTCCAGGGAAAGCCGCTGTCCGAGATCGGCTATCTCTTCCAGAAGGAGACGCTGCTGCCCTGGTACACGGTCGAGCACAACGTCTCGCTCGGCCTGTCCTATCGCGGCCTGAAGCACGATGCCCAGGCGCGTCAGCGCGTCGACCACCTGCTCCAGATTGCCGGACTCGCGGATGTCCGAGGCGCTTATCCGAGCGAGCTCTCGGGCGGCATGCGCCGGCGCGCCGCTCTTTGCGCCATGCTCGCAATCGAGCCGAGCGTGCTGCTGATGGACGAGCCCTTCGGCGCGCTCGACACCTTTACCCGCGCCGGGCTGCAGCAATACCTGCTCGACCTCTGGTCGGAGAGCCGGCAGACGGTCGTCTTCGTCACGCATGATCTCGAAGAGGCGGTGACGCTGGCCGATCGGATCGTCATCTTTTCCAAGCGGCCAGGACGCATCCTCGACATCGTCGAGGTGCCGCTGCCGCGGCCACGCAACGTCTTCCAGGTCAAGCAGATGCCGGAATTCTCCGCCTGCTACCAGCAGACCTGGGCGGCGCTGAGCGAGGAGTTCAGCCTTGGCGAGCCCTAGGCAGCCGAGTGGCCTGACGGTCGCCGCGATCCAGATCGCCATCATCCTGGCGATCCTGGCGCTCTGGCA
Source organism: Allobosea sp. BK604 (assembly GCF_004341515.1). Lineage (GTDB taxonomy): Bacteria > Pseudomonadota > Alphaproteobacteria > Rhizobiales > Beijerinckiaceae > Allobosea. The sequence continues at coordinate 111,236 of NZ_SLZF01000010.1, read as the reverse complement.
GTTCGGCCCGATCGACGAGATGCTGTGGAGCCGGCCTTCGCTGGTCTTCCCGCGCGTCGCTGCGCTCTGGCAGGGCGTCGAGGGTTTGCCGCCGCTGAGCCGACAGATCGGCGACACCGTGCTCGCCACCTTCGTCGGCCTCGCCGGCGGCAGCGCGCTGGGGTTCGTACTCGGCGTCGCGCTGGCGGAATTCACCACGATCCGCCTGACGCTCGCCCCCTTCCTGGCTGCGGCCAACGCCGTGCCACGCGTCGCCTGGGTGCCGACGCTGACCCTGCTCTTCGGCTTCGGCTTCATCACCAAGATCGTGATGTCCGGGCTGATCGTCTTCCTCGTCGTCTTCTTCAACGTGCTCGATGCCGCCGTGCATGCCCCGCCGGCCCTGCTCGACGGGGTCAGGGCGCTCGGCGGCAGCTATTGGCACCGCATGCGCGACGTCCGCATCTGGTCGTCGATCGGCGCCGTCATCGCCTCCTTGCCCAATGCGATCGCCTTCGCGCTGGTCGGCGTCGTCTTCGCCGAGAGCCTGAATGCCGAGAGCGGCCTGGGCGCGCTGATGTTCAACGCGATGCAGCGCGGCCATCCCGACGATCTCATCATCAGCGCGCTGGCCCTCGGCATCATCGGGCTCGTGCTGATCGCAATCACGCGCGGGCTGCAGCGCGCCTTCGCGCATCGGTTGATGCTAGGCGACGCCACGCCCGGGGGCGCCAGGCCATGAAGATCTGGATCGCACGTATCCTCTTCGCGGCGGCTGTCCTGGCGCTGTGGGAATGGGGCAGCCGGATCCCGCTGCTCGGGCAGCTCCCGATCTTCGACCCCTTCATCGTCTCGACGCCATCAGGTGTCGCGCGCCAGTTGGTCAAGCTCTACGGCCAGTCGCGGCTCGCGATGCATGTCGGCTACACCTTGCTGGCGACGGTACTGGGATTGATCGCCGGCCTGCTCACCGGCTTCGGCGCCGCCCTGCTGCTGGCGAATTCGACATTGATGCGGCGAGTGCTCGATCCCTTCATCGGCACTGCGAACGCAATCCCGCGCATCGTGCTGGCGCCCTATTTGCTGATCGCACTCGGCATCGGCATCGAGCCGCGCATCGTGATGGCGGCGTCCTTCGTCTTCTTCATCGTCTATTTCAACGTGATGCACGGCATCTCGACGATCGACCGTGCCCGCATCGACCATGTCGCCGTCCTCGGCGGCGGGCATCGCCACGAGATCCTCGACCTGCAGATCCCGGTCGCGTTGGCCTGGACCATGCGCGCCTTTCCGCAATCGGTCGCCTACGCCTTCGTCGGCACGGTCTTCCAGGAATTCGTCGGCGGCAATAGCGGGCTGGGCAGCGTGATGATCTACGGGCTGAACGAGCTCAATGCCGCGACGGTGATGGGGACCATCGTCCTACTTGCTGTCCTTGGCCTCGTTCTCCTCGCCATCGGCGAATTCATCGGGGCCAGGGCCCTGCCCTGGCGGGCCGAGATCGCCAACGCCTGACAGCACTTGGTCGCGAGGTCAGGCGGCGATCAGCGTCTTGCGGATGAGCGCGGCGAAGGCCGCGCCCGGCAAGGACGCGAGCCGCCACCATTCGCCCAGGAGCGCATCGGTCTCGCCGCCAAATGGCGACATGTCGCGGAACTTGGCGGAAATCTCGTCATGCGACATCGGATTGCGGGCATGGCCGCGCGGAAAGTCGACCTGTGCCTCATGCGTATCGCCACCGCGCGCGCTGACCGTGATCCGCGTCGGGACGCGCTCGGGATAGGCGGCAGTGAAATCCGGATTCTCCTCGACCTCGATCAGCGCCATCAGCGACTGGATGTCGTTGGCGAGGATACGCGCCGGCTCGAACTGCGCCTCGCCGACCTTGCCGTCGAGCAGCGCTGCCGCGACCGCATAGGGCAAGCTGTGATCGGCGGTCTCGCGGGTGCGCGGCTGCCATTTCTGCGGGCTGTCTGCCGCCGCGACGCGGCCGAACTCGAAGGTCTCGACCCGGATTCGCTCGATCTCGGCGACGGGGGCCGCGCCGCGCACCGCAAGCGCCGCGTCGATCGCCGTCTGGGTGAAATACTGGATCGGATAGGCCTTGAGATGGACGTCGAAGAGGCTCGGCCGCTCCACGGGAAGCGTGAAATGCGCGGGGTCGGCAACACCCGTGACCTGCGCGAACAGCCCCTTCTTGCCGTCGAGCGCCAGCGCCGGCCCGGTCAGGCCATGGCGGGCCTGCATCGCGGCGAACAGGCCGGCGCGCCCGGCATAGGAGCAGGCGGCCGATTTCCACATCGAGAGCTCGCCGACGCGCGTCTCCATCAGGGCGACATTGCCGGTGGCGGCGATCGCGATGGCATTGGCCAGCGCCTCCTCGTCGAGCTCGAGCAGCGTGCTGGCGGCGACCGCAGCCGCGATCGCGCCGAGGATGACATTGTCCCATCCGCCCTTGCGGGTGCTGACCGTGTCGGCGAGCCGGCAATGCACCTCATAGCCCCGGATGATGGCGTCGAGCGCATCGGCACCGCTGCGCCCGAGCCCTTCCGCGAGGGCCAGGACCATCGGGATGTTGTCGCTCGGATGCATCGCCTCCTTCGACAGGTAGATGTCGTTATAGTCGAGATAGCGAGCGGCGATGCCGTTGACGAAGCTGGCAGCGGCAATGGTGGCATAACCATCGGAGCCGGCGAGAGACGCCCTTGGCACAGCTGCATCCGCGGGCACGGCCTCAAAGGCCAAAGCGGCTTCGCGGGCCGAAATCACCGACTTGGCGTCGAGCGCGCCGACGAGACAGGCGACCGTATCGACGACGGAGCGCGTGATCGTCTCGCGCACGTCCTCGCGCCCCGCCATCGGCCCGAGACCCAAGGCGAATTGCGCGATGCGGCGGGCAAAAGGCTGGTGCTCATCCATCTCGACATCCCCACTTCACGACGTGGCAGCCATGTCGAAATAGCGCGGTCGCTCGGGTTGCGCCATGAAAATCTGCATGCAATCATGCATGAAATAATGACGGCTAAACAGCAGCCGCGAATTGGTGGAGACGTCATATGGGCGAAGGAAACGAGGGCGCGGCGCGCCTGCTCGACCGTGGCAAGCAGGCGCCGGGACTGAGCGACCAGCAGGTCGAGGCAGCCCGCAAGCTGATCGGCGTCTGGCTCCGCCGCGACGTTCATTTGCCGGCGATCTACGAGCCGATCTCGCTGCACGACATCCGGCGCTGGGCGCAGTACAGCGTCGGCGACGACAACCCGCTGTTCTCGACCACTGATTACGGCAAGGGCAGCGTCTGGGGCACGAATATCGCGCCGCCGACCTTCCTCTATACGATCGACAGCGGCATCGTGGCGCCGGGCCTGCCGGGCGTGCAGTGGATCTTCGCCGGCGGCACCTTCGAGCACAGCAAGCCGGTGCGCGTCGGCGACACGATCAGCGCCAAGGCGCGCCTGATCGACGTGGTCGAGAAATCCGGCCGTTCGGTCGAGCGCTTCATCAGCCAGGTCGGCGAGGTCATCTACAGCAACCAGGCGGGCGAGCAGGTCTCGCGCTATGTCGGCGAGATCTTCCGCATTCCCCGCGCCAGGAGCGGCGCCGGCTTCCGCTTCGAGAAGGAGCCGAGGAATAACGGCGAGCCGTACCGCTATACGGATGACGAGCTCGAGGAGATCGCCGCCGCCTATCGCAACGAGATGCGGCGCGGCGCCGAGGCGCGCTATTACGAGGATGTCGCCATCGGCGAGGAGTTGCCGGTCCTGTTCAAGGGGCCGCTGACGCTGGTCGATATCGTCGGCTTCTATGCGGGCCGGCGCACGGTCTACAATGTGCTGAAGCTCGCCTTCCAGGAGCGCGACCGCCACCCGCACAACGTCTACTATTCCCCCTCGACCCATGTGCCCTGCCATCCGGCAGCCGGCCATTTCGACGTGGAGATCGCCCGCGAGATCGGCATGCCCGGCGCCTATGACCAGGGCTGGCAGCGCATCAACTGGGCCGGCCACCTGATGACCAACTGGGCTGGCGACATGGGCTTCGTCCGGCGGGTCGGCGGGCGCGTGACCAAGCCCAATCTCGTCGGCGACCTCACCAAGCTCACCGGCAAGGTCACCGGCAAGCAGATCGTCGACGGCGAGGCGCTGGTCGATGTCGAATGGTGGGGCACCAATCAGCGCGGCGAGAAGAATTGCAGCGGCACCGCACAGGTCCGCCTCCCCTCCCGCGACATTTCGGTGAAGCTCTGATGCAACGTTCCGGCCCACTCGCGGGCATCCGCGTCCTCGATTTCACCCATGGCGTCGCCGGCCCCTATTGCACGATGGTGCTCGCCGATCTCGGTGCCGATGTCCTCAAGATCGAGAAGCCCGGCCGCGGCGATCCGACCCGCTACATGAATGTCAGCGAACGCTTCCACGCCGATATCCCGCGCGTCGGCGGCGATTATTTCCTGGCGATCAACCGCAACAAGCGCAGCATCGGCATCGACATGAAGACGCCCGAAGGCGCGGCGGTATGCCGCGACCTGGCCCGCTGGGCCGATGTCGCCGTGCAGAATTTCCGGCCCGGCGTGATGGAACGGCTCGGCCTCGGCTACGACCAGCTCGGCGCCCTCAACGAGCGGCTGATCTACGCCAATATCGCCGCCTATAGCGAAGGCGCGCTGGCCGACAAGCCGGGCATGGACGTCGCGGTTCAGGCCCGCTCGGGCGTCATGCGCATCACCGGCCAGCCCGACTCGCAGGATCCGCTGCGGCCGGGGGTCTCGCTCGCCGATTTCGGCGGCGGCATCTATCTCTCCAATGCGATCATGGCGGCGCTGTTCGAGCGCGAGCGCTCCGGCAAGGGCCAGGAGCTCTCGGTCTCGCTGCTCGATGCGACGATGAGCATGCTGATCAACTATTCGGTCGCAGTGCTCGACGGTGGCGCGGAGCTCGGGCCGATGGGCTCCGGCCATCCCCAGCTCGTGCCCTACCAGGCCTTTCCGACCAAGGACGGCCATGTCGTCATCAGCGCCGGCACCAACAAGATCTATCGCGATCTCTGCGCCGCACTCGGCCGGCCGGAGCTCGGTGAGGACGAGCGCTTCCGCACCAACCAGCTCCGCGTCAAGAACCGCAAGCTGATGGTGCCGGAAATCTCGGCCGTGACCGAGCAGCGCAGCACGGCGGAATGGCTCGAGATCCTCGAGGCCGCCGACGTGCCCTGCGCCCCGGTCAACGACCTCGCCGGCGCCTTCCGCGATCTCGAACGAAATTCGCCGGGCATGGTGGTGAAGCTGCAGCACGAGGGCGTCGGCGAGATCTCGCAGCTCGGCGTGCCCTTCCGCTTCAGCCGTTCGCCCGGCCAGGTCGCGGCGCCGCCGCCCATGCTCGGCGAGCACACCGAGGACGTGCTGACGGCCGTCCTCGGCCGCTCGGAAGCCGAGATCGGCGAGCTTCGTCGCGCCGGCGCCATTGCATGAGGACCAGACGATGACTGAGAAGATGCTTGCGGGCCGGACCGCGCTGGTCACGGGATCCGGCCAGAATATCGGCAGGGCGACGTTGCTTGCCTTCGCGGCTGCCGGCGCGAATGTGGTCGTCAACGGCCTGAAGAACCGGGACTCGATCGAGAAGGTCGCCGAGGAGGCCCGTGCACTCGGCGTCGAGGCGCTGCCGCTCCTGGCCGATGTCGGCGATTCCGATCAGGTCGAGGCGATGGTGCAGCAGGCGGTCGACCGCTTCGGCTCGCTCGACATCGTCGTCTCGAATGTCTCGCTGCGCCTGCACCAGCCCTTCCTCGAGATTACGCCGAAGGGCTGGCGCCAGGTCATCGAGAATAACCTGAGCTCGGCCTTCTACCTCGCGCATGCCGCGATCCCGCACATGAAGAAACGGAATTGGGGCCGGATCATCCATATCTCGGGCCGCGACGGCTTCTCGCCCAAGACCAACCGCGCCCATAACGTCACCGCCAAGGCCGGCACTTTCGCCTTGGCCAAGGCGATCGCGATCGAGTTCGGCGAGTTCGGCATCACTGCGAATGCGGTCGCGCCAGGCATCATCGAGACCACGCGCGACCCGGTCCACTATCCGAATTTCGAGGTCGAGTACGAGAAGCGCCGCAAGGCCCTGCCGTTACGCCGGCTCGGGCGTGTCGAGGACATCGCCGACACGTGCCTCTTCCTCACCTCGCAATCCGGCGGCTTCATCACGGGACAGATCATTCATGCGAACGGCGGCGAGTTCATGTTCTGAGGGGCTCGTCGGCTTCGAGGCGCTGTTCAAGGCGCGCTCGGTCGCCTTCGTCGGGCTCTCGGCCGACCCTCAGAAGCTCAATGGCGCGCCGCTGCTCAACCTGCGGCGCAATGGCTTCACCGGGCGGATCTACCCGGTCAATCCGAAATATGCCGAGATCGGCGGGCTGACCTGCTACCCGTCGATCACCGCCCTGCCGGAAGCGCCGGACGTGGTAGTGGTGATGGTGCAGGCGGCGCAGGTGCCCGGCGTCATCGCCGAATGCGGCCGCCGCGGCGTCGGAGCGGCAGTGGTGCTGACCTCGGGCTTCGAGGAGGCCGAAGGCGGCCACGCGCTGGCACAGGAGATGGCGCGCGTTGCCGAGGAGGCCGGCATCACCCTGATCGGCCCGAATTGCGAGGGCGTCTGGTCGGTCGCCGAGAAGCTCGTCCTGACCTTCGGCTCGGCAGCGGCGCGCGACACGCTCCACCATGCGCCGATCGCCATCGTCTCGCAGTCGGGCGCTGTCGCCGGCGCCTTGGCGCGGCATCTCCAGGATGCCGGCTATGGCTGCTCCTATGTCGTCAGCGTCGGCAACGAGACCTGCACCGACGCGCTCGACGTGCTGGACTGGCTGATCGAGCAGCCCGACACCAAGGTGGCGCTGCTCTTCATCGAGGGCCTGAAGGATGGGGCGCGGCTGCTCGACCTTGCCCAGCGGGCGCGTGAACGCGGCGTGAAGCTTGTCGCGCTGAAATCCGGCAATTCGGCCATCGGCCGGGAGGCCGCCGGATCGCATACCGGCAAGCTCGCCAGTGCCTATGCGATCTATCGCGACGTCTTCCGCCAGGCCGGGGTCGTCCAGGTCGAGAGCCTGGCCGAGCTGATCGAGGCCGCCGAAATCCTGACCTTCATCCCGCCGCCAAAGCGCAGCGGAGAGGGGCAGGCGGGCGTCTCGGTGTTCAGCATTCCCGGCGGCACGCGCGCACTCACCGCCGATCTCTGCGAGCGCTATGGCGTGCCCCTCGCCCGTTTCAGCAATGCCTCCGTCACGGCGTTGACCGGCATCCTCCCGGCGTTCGGGCAGGCTCAGAACCCGACCGACCTGACCGGCCAGGTCCTGTCCCATCCCGATCTCTTCGAGAAGGCGCTCGCCATCGTGGCGGAGGACGCCGCGACCGAAGCCCTGATCATCCAGCTCGCCAATCGCGGGCCGCGCGACATCCGCCAGCGGCGCGAGCTCGTCGCCGATATCGCGCGCCGAACCGGATTGCCGATCGTCGTCTCCCTGCTCGGCGACGTGCTTCCCGCCGCAGAACGCCGCGAGATGATCGCTGACGGTATCGTCGCCGCGCGGGACCCCGCCGACGCGGTGCGCTACCTGTCCTGGCTCTACGCCGCAAGGCAGTCCAGGACCGAGCGCCGCAACGCCCGCACGCCGACCCTTGATGCGGAGCCGCCTGCGGATACCGGATGGGCGGAAGCTTCGCGCTACCTTGCGGAACTCGATCTACCGATCCCGCAAAGCCTCGTCGTCGCACCGGGAACCAGCGCCAATGCTCTCGCATGCGACGGCCCCTATGTGGTCAAGGCATTGCCCGAGCAGGCGGAGCACAAGACCGAACTCGGTCTCGTCGAAATTGGTCTGAAGAGCGTGGGCGATGCCGATGCCGCTGTCGCCCGCATTCGCCAGCGCCTCGGCGATCCGCAGGCTCCCGTGCTGATCCAGGCCATGGCAAAGGGCGTCGAGGCCGTGCTGTCGATCGTGGACGATCCCGATTTCGGACCCGTCCTCGCCATCGGGACCGGCGGACAGGGTATCGAGCTCTGGGGCGACATCGCCTATCTCGCGCTGCCCGCCACGGAAAGCGAGATCCGTGTGGCGATCGCCCGTCTGAAGCTGAGCAGCCTGCTGAACGGCTTTCGCGGTGCTCCGGCGGCCGATGGCGATGCGTTGGTCGCGGCGGCGCTGACGCTCGGCGATGCAGCACTGGCGGCACGCGGGCGGATCTCCGAGATCGAGCTCAATCCCGTCTTCGTCGGCCCGCACGGCCAGGGCCTCGTCGTCGCGGATGTGCTCATCCGTCATGCCCGAGAGGGAGCCGATCGCCATGGCTGACGTGCTCGCGACTGCCTTTGCCGCCTTCGCCGCGTCGGCCCATGAGCGCGTCTTCCCGGCCGAGGCACGCCGCCGGGCCGTCGATGCGATCACCGATTGCGTAGGGTGCCAGCTCGCCGGGTCGGCCGAGCCCGCCGCCGAGATCATGCTGAAGACGATGGCCAGCGCGAGCGAGCCGAGCGCCGCCCTGCCGAGCGCGCTGGTCGGCCGCAATGCCTATGCCGGCATCGCCGAAGCCGCGCTTTACGGCGGCACCGCCGCGCATGCGCTCGACTACGACGACACCAACCACCCCGCCTATGCCCATCCGAGCGCGGTCATCGTGCCGGCCGCGCTCGCGGTGGCGCCTCTGTCCCAGGCCAGCGGCCGGGATCTGGTCAGCGCCTACATTGTCGGACTCGACATGTTCGGCAAGCTCGGCCGCGCCTTCAACACCGCCCATTACAAGCGCGGCTGGCATGCGACCAAGAGCTTCGGCTGCCTCGCCGCCGCACTTGCGGCGGGCAGCATCCTGCGGCTCGACACGGCCACCATGGAAACGGCACTGGCCATCGCCGCGAGCTCCGCCGGCGGCCTGCGCGGCAATTTCGGCACGATGACCAAGCCGCTCCATGCCGGGCAGGCTGCCGAAGCGGGTGTCCGCGCTGCGCTGCTCGCACGGGCCGGCTTCACCGCGGCGCGCGGCGTGCTCGAGCACAGGTTCGGCTATGCCGCCGTCTTCGGCACGCCGGGTGCAGATATCGCCCATCTCGCCCGCCCCGGCGAACCGCTCGAAATCCTGTCCGAATACGGCCTCGCGCTGAAGCCCTACCCCGCCTGCGGGGCGACGCACCCGGCGATCGAGGCCGCCACGCAGATCCATGCCGAGATGGCCGGGCGGGAGATCGCTGAAATCCGGGTCGGCGCCTCGGCTCTCTCCTTCGACCCGCTGATCTATACCGACCCGAAGACGGCGCTCGAAGCGAAGTTCAGCATGAATTTCTGCGTCGCCGCCGGCCTGCTCTATGGCGAAGTGCTGCTCTCGACCTTCGGCTCGAACGCCCTGACCGACTCGCGGCTGCGTGCGCTGCTGTCGCGCATGACCGTCGTCGTCGACGATCGCGTCGCCGACAGCCCCGAATTCGCCGCAGCCGTCGCGGTATCCTTCAGCGATGGCAGCAGCGTCGAAAAGCTCGTGCCGCTGGCGAAGGGCAAGCCCTCGCGCTGGTTCTCCGAAGCCGAATTGGAGGCCAAATTCGATGATTGCGCCAAGGTCATGAACGATCCCACCCTTTCCGGGAAGCTCTACCGCAAGCTGCGCAGCCTCGATGGTCCGGTCAGCCTGACTGAGATCGCCGCAGCGACCGCCTTCGCCGCGGCGCGGAGTACGGCGGCATGAGGACGCAATCCGACCGCGCCATTGTATTCCGGGACGTCTGCAAGACCTTCTTCAAGGAGGGCAAGGCGATCCCCGCGCTCGGCCCGATCTCGTTCGAGGTCGAGCGCAGTGAATTCCTCGCCGTGCTTGGCGCGAGCGGCTGCGGCAAGTCGACAACGCTGAACATGACCGCGGGCCTGATGAAGCCCAATCGCGGCGAGGTACTCTTCGACGGGGTCAAGGTCACCGGCATCAACACCAAGGTCGGCTATCTCACCCAGAAGGACAGCCTGCTGCCCTGGCGCACGGTCTTCGACAATGTCGCGCTGCCGCTCGAGATCGCCGGAATCCCTCGCCGCGAAGCGGCCGACCGGACCGCGAAGATGCTGGCGGCGGTCGGCCTGTCCGGCTTCGAGAAGCACTATCCCGCGGAGGTCTCCGGCGGCATGCGCAAGCGCGTCGGCATCGCCCGCATGCTGGTCTCGGCGCCGGCGACCTTGCTGCTCGACGAGCCCTTCGCCGCGCTCGACGCGCAGCTTCGCGGCCAGTTGCAGCAGCAACTGCTCGATATCTGGCAGAACGACCGCAAAACCGTGGTCTTCGTCACGCATGATCTCGGCGAGGCGGTCAAGCTCGCCGACCGCATCCTCGTGCTCTCCCGCCGGCCCGGCCGGGTGAAGGGCGTTCTCAAGGTCCCGCTCCCGCGCCCGCGCCATCTCGAGGAGCTCGAATATTCGCCGGAGTTCCTCACGATCCAGCGCGAGCTCGCGGCGATGTTGCGGCAGGCCGAAAGCGAGGAAGCCGCATGACGGTGCATCAGCCCCTCCGTGGCGGCGAGCTTGCCGATGCCGACACGGTCGACATGCCGATCGCGGCGCCCGCCGATGTGACCGAGGAGAACTCGTTCTGGCTGCGCCCGTCCGTGATCTGGACAGCGCGGATCACCATCGTCGTCGGCCTCCTGCTTCTGTGGGAGCTCGCCTCAGGCCGCTGGATCCGGCCGGTCTATGTCAGCAAGCCCAGCCTCGTCGCCGAGCGCCTGTGGCACTGGATCGAGAGCGGCGAGATCTGGATGCATCTCGCGGCGACCTTGCACGAGGCGATCCTCGGCTTCCTGATCGGCGCGCTCGCCGGCATGGCGGTCGGGCTGCTCCTCGGCCGCAACGAATTTCTCGCGCGGGTGCTCGGCCCGTTCATCGTCGTCCTGAACTCGCTGCCGAAGGTCGCGCTGGCGCCGCTCTTCATTCTCTGGTTCGGCATCGGCTTGACGATGAAGGTCGTGCTGACTGTGGTCATCGTGTTCTTCCTGGTGTTCTACAACACCTTCATGGGCGTGCGCGATGTCGACGAGGACCTGGTCAACATCATCAAGACGATGGGCGCCTCGCGCCTGCAGATCCTGCGCAAGGTGATCATCCCGAGCGCCCTGCTCTGGGTCTCGACCGGCCTGCGCATCTCCATCCCCTATGCGCTGATCGGGGCCGTCGTCGGCGAGATCTTCGCGTCGAACCGCGGCATCGGCTACCTGATCCAGTCGAGCGGAGCGCAGTTCGACACGGCGGGCGTCTTCGCCGGCCTCATCCTTCTCGTCATCGTTTCCGCGAGCTTCAGCGCCCTGCTGACGCGGATCGAAAAAAGCCTGTTCCGGTGGAGGAGATCGTCGCGTCCGGCAGGCTGAAACGACAAGCGACAGGGAGGTTTCAATGCGTGCAGTCTTGTCTCGCACGGCCGCGATTTTCGCGAGCGCGATGCTTTGTACGGCGGCGCATGCCGCGCCACAGAAAATCGTGGTGAACCAGTCGGCCCCCAGCCTTTCGGCCGCCGCCGTCTATCTCGCCCGCGATACCGGCCTCTTCGCCAAGGAGGGGCTGGATGTCGATTTCGTCGCGACCGGCAGCGGCCTGAAATCGATCGTTCCGCTGATCAACGGCGATTCCCAGTTCTGCGCCTGCATCTTCTCTCACCCGATCGACGCGATGAAGGTGAATGCCGGCGACGTGAAGGTGATCGCCACGTTGATCACCGGCTATAACCACAAGATCGTGCTCGGCAAGGAGCAGGCGCAGAAGGCGGGCGTGACGCCCGACTCCCCGCTCGAGGCCCGGGTCAAGGCGCTCAAGGCGCAGAAGATCGGCATCACCGAGCCGAATGCCTCGACCGACCAGGTCGTCCGGCTGCTGATGAAGGATGCCGGACTGGATGCCTCGAAGGACTCGACACTGATCGCGCTCGGCGCGCAGAACCTGCCGCCGGCGATCCAGAACCACCAGATCGACGCCTTCGTCATGACCCCGCCGGTTCCCGAGCGCGCGATCGCGGCCGGCGACGCGATCCCGATCGTCGATCTCGGCAAGGACAAGATCCCGCTGCTGCGCGACTCGCTCTACATGGCGATCGCGGTCGATCCGAACTTCCTAGCGAAGAATCGCGAGCTCGCGGTGAAATTCGTCCGCGCCATCGCAAAGGCGCAGGTGCTGCTGGCCGAGCACCCGGACCAGGCCCGCAAGATCCTGAAGGAGAAGCAATTCGCCTCGATGGACCAGCCCACATTCGATGCGAGCTTCGACGGCAATATCGCCTTCTACGCCCACAAGCCCGAGGTTTCGCTCGCCGGCGTGCAAACCGCGCTCGATCTCGCGAAACGCTTCAGCCGCGAGCCGATCACCCTGAAGGCCGACGCGCTCATCGACAACTCGATCGCCGCGGACGCGGAAAAATAGGCAGGCTGGATCGCCACGCCCATTGGACCGAGGCCGCGATTGCTACGCGGCCTCGCAGGCCAGCGCATTTTCGAGCGAAGCGGAGGCCGGTTCGCGTGAAGAAAATGCGTCAAAGCCTTATAGACAGAGCGTTTCTGCGCTTCGGAGAAGCGCAAAAACGCTCCAAGCGTGCGGCTCAGCTCAGCATCTGGCCGCCATCGACGACGATCGTCTGGCCGGTCACCCAGCTCGCCATATCGCCTCCCAGGAAGAGCGCGACCTTGGCGATCTCCTCGGGCGCCCCGAAGCGGCCCGAGGGGATGCTGTCGAGCGTGCGGCGGTAGAGTTCGGGATCCGAGACCTTGCGGCTCTCCCACGATCCGCCGGGGAACTCGATCGAGCCAGGCGCGATCGCGTTCACGCGGATGCCCTTCGGCGCCAGCGCCCGTCCCTGCCCCATCGTGTAATTCACCACGGCCGCCTTGAGCGCGGCATAGGGCAAAGAGCGCGGCACCGCCAGAAGCCCGGAGATCGACGAGACATTGATGATCGCGCCGCCCCCGGCCTTCTCCATATAGGGGATGGCCGCATCCGTCGCGCGCACCGTCGCCATCAGGTCGACATTGACGCTGGCAAGCCAACCGCTCTCATCATTCTTCATGCCGAAGCCCGAGGCATTGTTGACGAGAACATCGATGCCGCCGAGCGCCTCGGCCGCCTCGTTCACGAAGCGTGTCACGGCGGCGGCTTCGGCGAGGTCGCAGGGCGCGGCGAATACCTTGCCGCCATGACGCTTCAGCTCGGCCTCCGCCAGCGTAAGCCCTTGCTGGGTGCGCGCGCAGATGGCCACATCGGCCCCTGCGGCAGCGAAGGCCAGGGCGATCGAGCGACCGATCCCGCGACTTCCTCCGGCGATCACGACCTTTTTGTCTTTGAAGGAAATCTGCATCGTCCCGTACCCAATCCGTTTCACACATGTCTCAATAGGGCGGCAGGCAGGCACGTCTCGGCCACGAGTTGCCTGCAGGCGCAATGGAAGCGACCGACTATGCCTGCTTTCGGGCGATGTTCCAGCGCCAGAATAGGGTGCAGGCCATGCTCGGCGCGGCGGCCGGGCCGGCCGATGAACGAGCGATTTCGGGAAAGCCGAGAAAGGACCGGCCGATGGCGTTTTCTTTCTGGAGATCTCGCGGCGACGAGCCGCCCATTCTCGTGCCGGCGATCGGCCTGGAACTGAGCGTCCGGTTGCCGCCCACGACGAACCGCGGTGCCATGACCGTGATCGAGACGGTCAACGCTCCCGGCTACGGCCCGCCGCGCCACCGCCATCCCGAAACCGAGCTGTTCCGGGTCATGGAGGGCCGCTATCTGTACGAGATCGACGGCAGGCGCTTCTTCGCCGATGCCGGCGATCTGGTGTCCGTGCCGGGCGGCGCCAGCCATGGCTTCGTCAACGTCACCGACAGGCCCGCGCGTCAGCTCATCATGATCCTGCCGGGCCTCGATGCCGAGCGCTTCTTCACCGAGCTCGGCGAGATCATGCAGCACGGCGTGCCGGACCGCGCCCGCTTGAATGAATTCGGCCGACGCTGGAACATGGAATTCCTGGGACCGCCGGTAAACGCTGGCGACGGCCCCACGGAACCGTGATGGCGACGCTGACCTGGGCGACGCATTCAGGACAATGGAGTTGGCGGATGTCGAAATTCTCGCGGCCGGTATCCCTTGGTGTGGCGCTGGTGGCGTTGGCCTTCGCCAGCCATGCTTCCGCGACCGAGGCGCGTTATGAATGCAGCGGCGGAACGAAGCTGACGGCCCAATTCTCCCCGCCCACCGCGCAGGCCGGTCGCGCTAAATTGACCTTCGATGGCGGTCGTGAGGCGATCTTGCCGCAGGCCGTGTCGGCGGATGGCGGGCGCTATGTCGGCGGTGACATCGAGTTCTGGATCAAGGGGCGCAGCGCCACCCTCACCCGTAATGGCAGCAGCGAAACCTGCGAGACACGCTGAGCGGGTCCGTTCCGTGCGGGCAGTCCGTATTGCTTGCCATCAGGTCGATCGCGACGGTCGTGCCTAACCGAGCTGGTGCAGATTTTTAGACTTGGCTTCGTTAGACTTGGCCTAGATTGAAGGGATCAAGTGTCAGCGCGGACCGTTCGGCAAGACCTCCGACCCGCTTGAGATAGTCCTGGAAATGCGGCGTTTCGCGGTGCGCAATGGCCGCTGCGTTGTCGGTGTAGAGTTCGTCGAGAACAAAACGCTTGTCCGCGCCTTGCTCTTGCCAGACATCCCATCGAAGATTCCCCGGCTCGGTGCGGCTCGCAGCCGCCAAGCCCTCGAGCAATACCTGCAGCTCTTCCGTTTTGCCTGGCCGGGGGGCCAGGACCGCAACGATTTTCACCGGATTGGACATAGGTCATTTCCGCGGGAGGTCGCCGCTGCGTCGAGGCTAGGCTGCCAACGCGCGCGCATGCTCGAGGGCATCAACCAGCTCTTTCGCCAATGGCCCTGCAGAGGCGGGATTCTGGCCGGTGATGAGGCGGCCATCGACCACGACATGAGGTTGCCAATTGGACGTTGACGAAAACTCGGCGCCCTCTGCCCTTAGCGCATCCTCGAGTTCATAGGGCACATCCTCGCGGGCATAGTCATATTCTTCCTTCTTGGAAAAGGACGTGAGCTTTCTGCCACGCACGAACGGCGTGCCGTCGCCGAGGTCCACCCCGAGCAGCGCGCACGGGCCGTGACACACGGCGGCGACGAGCTTGCCCGTGCTCCAGGCGCGCACGATCGCCTTTTGGACGTCCGCATTGTGCTGAATATCGACCATGGGTCCGAGACCGCCGGGCACCAGGATGGCGTCATAATCCGCAGCGTCCACTTCGGATAGTTTGCGGCTACGATTCAATCGGCGAAAGGCTTTGCTCTCGATAAACGCCTTCTGGGCCGGATCTTTCTCGTCATATGCATCGTACGGCGTCCATCCCCCGGCGGGGGATGCGAATTCTACCGCGATTCCCGACTTGTCGAGCACATCGAAAGGATGGGCGACCTCGGCAAAAAAGAACCCGGTCTTGCGATTGTGCGGGCCAATGACGGCAGCGTTGGTGACGATGAACAGGACATGTTTGGTCAAGGTTCTCTCCTTGAATGAATGATGATGCGTTCAGAGATTCGGGCTGATGTCGGCATCGGCAATCTCGATGAAGGCGGCGACCGCGCGCGGGTGCGACAGCATCACGGCGTGGCCCCATTGAGACGCCGGTTCGAGAAGAGATTAGGCATGAACGCGGGCCCCCGCGCGTTAAACGTGGTAAAATACTGTTGGGCCGGGCGTTGGCAGACATTCGATCCTGTGGGTGGCGGCTGGTTTCCAGCGAGCGGGAGCTATCGGCCAAAAGTCTCCTGCCGAGACGTTCCTCGATGATGCATGCCCAATTCAGCGCTCGCTCGTGCGCAACGCGCGGTTCCCAATCGCTGCGAGCGCGGACAATTGCTGTCTGGTCTGCGTAAGGCCACGGTTGGTACGGGTCGGGAAGAGCCAGGGCGG
The DNA here is from genome assembly GCF_004341515.1 of Allobosea sp. BK604. GTDB lineage: Bacteria > Pseudomonadota > Alphaproteobacteria > Rhizobiales > Beijerinckiaceae > Allobosea. Next base: position 95,318 of record NZ_SLZF01000010.1, on the reverse strand, counting down.
GCAACCACGTCCCCCAAACTACTCCGATAGACCAAGCCGGAGCGCTCTCACCGCGGGCCCTCGCGGGTTGACAGCAAAATCCGATAATGCCCCAATGAAAGCATTCAATAATGTCGCCGGGTGATGCCCCTGCTGGGGCACGCGATAGGCGGCGCCGGGACTAGGGAGCCCCGAATGCTGCGGATGTCGCTTGACCGCGTGACATTCCTTGTCGCGCTCATCCTGGGCCTGGCTTTCTTCTGGCAGGCGCGGACTCTCGACATGTGGGATCTTTTCGGCCCCGGGCCGGGCCTGTTTCCGATGCTGACGACAGCGTTCTGCTGCGTGCTCGCCGCCATTCTCTTCGCATTCCCCGGCCTCGCCACGGAGGAGGCAAAAGCGGAACCGGAACAGGAGCTTGGCCCAACCGAGAAGCGCAACTTTTGGGCCTACGCCCTCGCTCTGCCCTTCCTTGTTCTGGCTTCGGCCTGGCTCGGCTTCATTCTGATGAGCGTCGTCCTCGTCCTCGCGCTGTGCTGGGGCGCGGAAGGGCGAAGCTGGAAGGGCGCGCTCGTCTACGGGATCCTGCTCGGTCTCCTGGGCGTCCTCGGCTTCAATTACCTGCTCGAGACGCAGGTGCCGCTCGGGCCGCTCGATGAATTCGTGCTCCGCCTGGCCACCCGCTGAGGCCGCGCGATGGACAATCTCCTGCTCGGCTTTTCGACGGTCACCACGCCAACAAACCTCCTCTACTGCTTCATCGGCACCTTCCTCGGTACGGTCATCGGCATCCTGCCTGGCGTCGGCCCGCTCGCGACCATCGCCATCCTCATGCCGCTCAGCGCCAATCTCGACGTGACGCCAGCCTTGATCATGCTTTGCGGCATCTACTACGGGGTCGCCTATGGCGGCACGGCGACCTCGGTGCTGCTGCGCATCCCGGGCGAGGCATCCTCGGTCGTCACTTGCCTCGACGGCTACATGATGGCCCGCAAAGGCCGGGCCGGCGCGGCTTTGACGGTCGCGGCCGTCGGCTCCTTCATTGCCGGCACGGTCGGCACGGTCGCGATGTCCTATTTGTCGCCGCCCCTCGCCAAGATCGTCTTCGCCTTCGGGCCGGCGCAATATGCGGCGCTGATGCTCGCGGCCCTCGCGGCTGTCACCTATTTCTCCGGCGGGCCGCTGCTCAAGGCGCTGCTCATGGTCGGCTTCGGCTTGACGCTCGGTTGCATCGGCGCAGACCCGATGACGCTGGCGCCGCGGCTCACCTTCGGCAGCATCGACATGACCGGCGGCATCGACCTGACGCCGCTCGCCATCGGACTGTTCGGCTTCTCCGAAATCCTGACCATGGCGCGCCAGCCGCTGGAAAAGCTCAAGATCATCAAGCCTCCCAAGAGCTTCTTCGGCTATTTGCCGACGAAGGAAGAAGCCCGCCGATCGGTCGCACCCGTCGCGCGCGGCACGGTACTGGGCTTCGCCGTCGGCGTTCTCCCGGGTGGCGGCGCCATGCTGGCTTCGTTCCTCTCCTATGCGCTGGAGCGCAAGCTCTGCAAATATCCCAAGGAGTTCGGCCAGGGGGCGGTCGAAGGCGTCGCCGGCCCCGAAACCGCCAATAACGCCGGCAGCTCGGGCGCGCTCCTGCCGCTTCTCTGCATGGGACTGCCCTCGAATGCGGTCTCCGCCATCCTGCTCACGGCCTTCATGATGCATGGCGTCGCGCCGGGGCCCGCGATGATCGAGCGCCAGCCGGAGGTGTTCTGGGGGCTGATCGCCTCGATGTATATCGGCAACGTCATGCTGCTGCTGCTCAATCTTCCGTTGATCGGGCCGCTCATCAAGATCCTCGACATTCCCCGCGCCTATCTCTCGCCGTTGATCATGCTGATGTGCGTCATCGGTGTGTATGCGTCGGGCGGCACGACCGCGATCCTGGTCGCCGTGATCTTCGGCTTCCTCGGCTATTTCCTGCGCAAGATGAATTTCGATCTTGGGCTGCTGATCCTGGCCTTCGTGCTGGGCCCGATCCTCGAGCGCTCGGTGCGCCAGGCGCTGACGATCTCGGGTGGCGAAATCTCGATCTTCGTGACCGGCACGCTCTCGACCGGCTTGCTCTGCATCGCCGCCCTCTTCCTTGTCCTCGGACTGCTGCCGCATCGCAAGCTCGTCCTGCGGGAGGATGGCTAGGAAGAAAAACAGGCATTGATCCGCTTGTGCGCCGGGCCGGCCCATGCCAATTTTGAAACAATTCAAAAATCAAAACCCAGGGGAAACGCATGAAGCGCAGGGAACTGTTGAAAGCCGCTGGCGCGCTCGCCGCATGCGTGGTGGCAAGCCCGCTGCCGGTCCGCGCCCAGGCATGGCCGACGCGTGACATCACCATTATCGTCGCGGTTGGCCCGGGCTCCTCTGCGGATTCGGTCGCGCGCGGCGTCGCCAAGGTGCTGAGCCGCGAGCTCGGCGTTCCCGTACAGGTCAAGAACGTGCTCGGCGGCGCAGGTCTCACCGGCTTCGCCGAACTTGCCGCCTCGAAAGCCGACGGCTCGATCATCGGGCTCGTCAATGTCGGAGGACTGCTGGTCTTCCCGCATGTGATGACCGTGCCTTACACCTGGGACAGCTTCAGCTTCCTCGGCAGCGTCGCCGAGAATTATTTCGGCATCGGGATCGCCGCCAACTCCCCGATCAAGACCGTCGACGACCTCATCAAACTCGGCAAGACGCGGCCGATCACCTGGTCGGCCAGTGCGATCATGAACGGCATCGCCATGGTGCAGCTCGGCACCCTGACGGGCGCGAAATTCCGCTTCGTTCCGGCCAACACCCAGCCGGAGGCCGTGGCGCAGGCGGTCGGCGGCCATGTCGACATCGTGCTGCAGACCCCGCCCGACATGGTCTCCCTGATCGAGGGCAAGCAGCTCCGGCTGCTCGCCTCGGCGACGGCCAACCGCTGGCCCAACTATCCGGACGTCCAGACGCTGAAGGATCTGGGCTTCAACGCCTCCAGCGTCGTGCCGCTCGGCTTCGCCTGTCCCGCGGCCGTGCCGGCGGAGCTCAAGGCGCGGCTGGAAAGGGCTATCATCGTCGCCGGCAAGGATCCCGAACTCCTCGCGACGATGAAGCAGCTCACCATCATGCCGAACGCGATGACCGGCGCCGAATTCCTGAGCGCCCTAAAGGCGCAGGCGCCGATCGTGGACGAGGTACTGGCCACCGCGGGCATGAAGAAGCGCTGAAGACGGCCGTGCAACGGCACCTGGCCGGCCACGCGCACGCCGCCCGCCCCGACATCGACACGCCGATCAATCCGGAGCGACGTGCGGCAAACGCCTCCACAGAGGGGCTGGATCAACGAAATCAGTATCCGGGAGGATGCGGCATGACGACGAACACGCTTCCGCTTCAGCACGCGGTCACCGACGGCGCGCCGCCGGCGCCCGCCAAGGCACCATCTCGGCGCAGCGTGGCATCGATGCTCGCACTGGCGCCGGCCATGGCGTTCGCGGGCCGGGCCTATGCCGCCGAGCCGCCGAAGGACCCGCCCGTGTTCCGGATCGGTGCGCTGCTCGGCCTCACCGACAAGGGCAACTGGAACGCGCTCGTCATGCAGCGCGCCATCCAGATGGCGGTCGAGGAGATCAACGCGGCCGGCGGCGTCGAAGGCATCAAGGTCGAAGCCGCCATCGAGGATCATCAGGGCGTGCCGCGCGTCGGCGTCGATGCAATGCAGCGGCTTCGCGCCCGCTACGATATCCAGGCGGTCCTGTTGTCCTATTCCGCGGTCGGGCTTGCCGTTGCTCCGATCGGCGAGGAGCACAAGATCTTCATGCTCGACGGCGGCTCGGTCACTGACGCGCTCGTCGGCCCGTTCAAATATCTCTACCACAACCGCTCGGTGGCCTCGGTCGTCGCCCGTGCCGTGCTGACGGTGCCCAAGCAGATGGGCTTCAAGAAAATGGCGCAGATGGCGGCGGTGACCGATGACGGTCAAAGCCTGATCCGCGCCGCCGAGGCGGACTGGAAGGCGTATGGCGGCGAGATCACCGCGACCGAGCAGGCCATGTCGAACGCCTCGAACATCGACACGCAAATGGCGAAGCTGCGCAACACCAATGCGGATTTCCTCGCTGTCTGGCAGTTCTCCCCCGGACCGGGCCTGGTGATGAAGCGGGCGCGCGAATTCGGCATGAAGCAGCCGATCATCGGCGTCGAATACACCGCCGATATCGGCAAGGTCGCGGGTCCCCATTCCGAGGGCTACATCTTTGCCTCCGACTATTTCAATCCCAATGCCTCCGACCCCTGGCCCCAGCGCTTCGCGGCGGAATACCGCAAGCGCTTCAACGACAACCCCGAGGTCTACGCCGCGAATTACTACGAGGGCATCCACGTCATCTGCGAGGCGATCAAGCGATCGCGCGCACAAGGTGGCGATTATTTCACCGGTGAGCGTATCCGGGCCGCTCTTCTCGCCAACCCCAAGGTGCCGAGCGTCTATGGCGGCGACATGACCTTCAAGCCCGACGGAACCGGGCTGAAGCGCGTCGGCATCTTCAAGGTCACGAATGGCGAGGCGAAATTCCAGAATTTCGCCGAGATCAACTGACGGCTCGCCTCAGCGTGGACCTCTTTGCGCAACTCCTGGTCAACGGGCTGGGCAATGGCAGCCGCTATGCGCTGCTGGGGCTCGGCTTCGGCCTGATCTTCGGCACGACGCGGATCGTGCATTTCGCCTACGGGCCGATCTATGCCGTTGCGGCCTATGCCGCCTGGCTCGCAGCATCCGCGGCCGGCCTTCCGCTGGCGATCAGCGCCGCCATCGGCGTCGCCGGCGCGGCGCTGGCCGGTGCTGCCGTCTACGGACTGGCCTATCGGCCGTTCGAGGCACGCGGAATGTCATCGCATTCCGTGCTGATCCTGTCGCTGGCGCTGTCGATCGTACTCGACAGCCTCCTCACGCTGGCCTTCACGCCGAGCGTGCAGACCATTCCCGAGTTCACCGCCCCGATCTTTATACTGGGGCCGGTCTATGTCACCGCCCTGCAACTCGGTCAGATCGCCGCCGTCGTCGCGGTCGCCGCCATCCTGACCCTATTTCTCAGGCGCACCCGCTATGGCCAGGCGATCCTGGCGCTCGGCGACAATCGCGACATGGCCCGCATCGTCGGCATCGATACCGATCGCATCTCGCTGGTGGTCTTCGCCATCGGCTCGGCCGTCTCGGCCATCGCTGCCGTGTTCACCCTGCTCAACGAAGGCGCGACGCCGACCATGGGCTTCAACCCCGTCTTCATAGCCTTCGTCGTCGCGGTGGTGGGCGGGCTCGGCTCGATCCCCGGCGCGATCGCCGGCGGTTATCTCGTCGGCCTCGTCGAAAGCCTGGGCCTCTGGAAGATCCCGACCGAATGGCAGAACTCGATTGCCTTCGTCCTGCTCTTCCTGGTCATGCTGGTCAGGCCGCAGGGCCTCTTCTCCGGATTGAAGAGGTAAGCCATGGATCTCGTGCTCCATATCGGCGTGATGATCTGCCTCTATGCGATCCTTGCGACCTCTTTCAATCTGCTGATCGGTTTCTCCGGGCTCTTCGCCTTCGGCCACGCCACCTTCTATGCGGTCGGTGCCTATGCGACGGCGCTGCTGACGCTCAGGCTCGGCTGGCCCTTCCCGCTGCCCCTCATCGCCTCGATCGTCCTGACAGGGGCGATCGGGCTCGCCATCGCCCTGCCCTCGCTCCGGGTCTCCGGCATCTATCTCATCATCACCACGCTGGCGCTCCAGGTCATCGCCATCGACGTGATGCTGAACTGGACGGGCCTGACCGGCGGAGCCTCCGGCATCTCGGGCGTGCCGCCGCTGACGATCCTGGGGCACGCCTTCGGCGGGCCGGCGCGCTTCCTGCCCATCGCTGCACTGGCCGCCGCCCTCTGCTTCGCCGTCGCCTATCACGTCGGGAATTCGCCGTTCGGGCGGGCGCTGCGGGCCATGCGCGAGAACGAAAGCGCGGCAGCTTCCGTCGGCAAGAACATCTTCTATCTCAAGGTCGGCGTCTTCGGCCTCTCCGCCGCCCTCGCCTCCGTCGCCGGCTCGCTCTTCGCCCATTACCTCTCCTATGTCGGGGCCGACAGCTTCCAGGTCAGCGAAACCGTCCTGATCCTCTCGATGGTGGTGGTCGGAGGAACGGGCAATCTTCTCGGCTCCGTGCTCGGGGCAGCCATCCTGGTCCTGCTCCCCGCGGGGCTTGCCTTCATCGATCTGCCGCAGGGCATGGCCGGCCAGCTCCGCCTTCTCATATACGGGCTCGTCCTCATCCTCTTCCTCGTCTTCCGGCCGGAAGGCCTGCTGCGCGAACCGAAACGGGGCGGAAAAAAGGCGCCGCATCGCAACATGCCCGACGGGGCCCCACCCGCCATGGGCGCCATCGTCCCGCTTGCGGCGCGCGAAGGCTCGGCCCTGTCCGCGGTCGGCCTCAATAAGCGCTTTGGCGGGATCGTGGCGATTTCCTCGCTCGACGTCGATCTGGCGAGCGGCCGGATCACCGGCCTCGTCGGGCCCAACGGCGCCGGCAAGACCACGGCCTTCAATCTCCTCACCGGCTTTCTCGTTGCCGATGGCGGGGAGATCCGCTTTCGCGGCAAGCTGCTGACAAGGCTGCGGCCGCACGAGCTCGTCCGTGCCGGTATCGCGCGGTCCTTCCAGGACCTGCGGCTCTTCACCAGGATGTCGGTGCTGGAAAACGTGCTCGTGGCACTGCCGCGCCAGAGCGGCGACCGGCTCTCGGCGCTGTTCCTGAGACCCTTCGCCGTGCGTCGGGAGGACGCGGCCAATACTGCCAGGGCCATGGCGATCCTCGCGTTTATCGGTCTCGGCGACCGGGCGATGGATCTGGCCGAGGACCTCTCCTATGCCGAGGAGAAGCTCCTGGTCGTCGCGCGGCTCATCGCCACCGATGCCGAGGTGTTGCTGCTCGACGAGCCGCTATCCGGCCTCGATGGCGCGGCCATGCAGAAGATCATCGATCTCTTGCGCCAGCTCGCGGCCCGCAATCGCGCCATCTGCATCATCGAGCACAATCTCGAGGCGATCCGTAACGCCTGTGATCACCTGGTCTATCTCGACGAAGGCAAGGCGCTGGCCGAGGGCGAGCCCGGCGCGCTCATGCGGGATCCGGAATTGATGCGGCGGTACTTCAAATGAGCGCGCGTCTCGTCATCGAAGGCCTCAACGCGGGCTATGGCAAGAAGACGGTGGTCAACGGCGTCGACCTCGTCGTCGAGCCCGGCGAGATCGTGACGGTCCTCGGCCACAACGGGGCGGGCAAGACCACGTTGTTGCGCGGGATTTTCGGACTGATCAGGCTGAAATCCGGCAAGGTCGGCTTCGACGGCAGGGACATCACCGGCCGCAGCCCTTCGGACAACATCCTCGACGGCGTCGCGCTGGTGCCGCAGGGCCACGGCATCTTCCGCAGCCTGACTGTGCAGCAGAATCTCGAGCTCGGCGGCTTTTCGGTCACCGACAAAGCCGTCATCGCCGAGCGGATCGCACGTGTCTTTGGTCTGTTTCCCATCCTCGAGGAGCGCCACCGCCAGATCGGCGGCACGCTGTCGGGCGGGCAGCAGCAGATGCTCGCGATCGGCATGGCGCTGATGTCCGGCCCGCGCCTGCTCATCCTCGACGAACCCTCCATCGGACTCGCGCCCCTGCTGGTCGAACGCGTCATGGACAGCATCCGCGAGATCAATGCCGAGCTCGGGACGACGATCCTGCTCGTCGAGCAGAACCTGAAACAGGGCCTCGCTGTGGCGAACCGGGCCATCGTGCTCAATCGCGGCACCAAGCTCTATGACGGCAGCCCCGCGGAGCTCGCCGATGAAGGCAGGCTGATCGCCATGTTCTGAAACCCGCTGCGGCGGCCGCCGGAAAGCGTGAAATCGCCGTCTTATCAACATCGTGCTTGCGTCATGGGGGAAACCGAATAGAGTTTCTGAAAGCATTCAAAAAATGGGAGGCGCGTCCTGGCGCAGCGCCCCCTCTTCAAAACAGCGCGCACAGGTCAAACCGAGGAACCGCCATGCCGAGATATGAATCGCCTTACGATCCCGCCCAGATGCCGACCGGCCAGGAGCACATCGTCTACGAGAAGAAGGGCAACGTCGCCTATGTGCGGATCAATCGCCCGGAGGTGATGAACGCCCTGCACTCCTACGCCTATGCCGAGATGCGGGCGGCCTGGCGCGATATCGGCATGGACCCGAATATCTACTGCGGCATCGTCACCGGCACCGGCAAAGCCTTCTGCGCCGGGCGGGATGTCAAATTCCTCGCCAAGTACCAGGCCGAGGGCAAGCGCACGCCGCATGAGGACCCAACCAATCCGATGTTCTTCTGGGGCGGCGGCGGCCAGCCGAGCGACGCCAATCTCCACAAGCCGCTGATCTGCGCCCTGAATGGTTTCGCGGTCGGCGTCGGGCTTTCGCTCGCGCTGCAGTGCCAGCTTCGCGTGATGGCCGACGATGCCTGGATCGGCGATACCCACACGTTGGTCGGGCGCCTCGGCTCTCCGCAGAAGATGCTGCAGAGCCTTCCGCCCGCCATCGCGGCCTATCTCACCCTGTGCAACGGCCGGCTGACCGCGCAGGAATGCCTGCAATACGCCATCGTCAATCGCGTCGTACCGCAGGACAAGGTCATCGAGGAGGCCGAGAAGCTTGCCGCGATGATCTGCATGGGCTCGCCCCTGGCGACGCAGGCGGCCGTCAAGCTCTACCGCATGGCCCAGAGCCAGCACGAGGCGCTCGACAGCTACGCCAAGCATCTCGACAAGGAAACGGCCGAGAGCGAGGACGGCGCCGAGGGACCGCGCGCCTTCCGCGAGAAGCGCAAGCCGGTGTGGAAACTGCGCTGACCCGCCTCCCCTGACCACCATCAAGCGACCGGAACGTTCTGCGTGACCACATCCATGGGCTCATTGACGCCGCTGCTCGCGCCGCGTTCCGTCGCAGTGATCGGCGCCTCCGACCGTGATGGCAATCTCGGCGGGCTCTGCGTCTCCTACCTGCAGAAATTCGGCTACAAGGCCCCGGTCTGGCCCGTGAATGCGGGGCGGGTCGAGGTCGGTGGCCTGCCATGTTTCCCAAGCCTCTCGGCACTGCCGGCGGTGCCGGATCTCGCCATCATCGCGGTACCGGCCGATGCCGTTCTCGGCGTCGTGTCGGACTGCATCGCGGCGAAGGTTCCGGCTGCGATCGTCTGGGCCGGCGGCTTCGCCGAGGGTGACGAGGATGGCAGGGCGCGCCAGCGAGAACTCGAGGACCTGTGCCGCGGTACGGATCTCAAGCTCTGCGGCCCGAACTGCATCGGCGTCATCAACACCGCGATCGGACTGACGGCGTCGTTCTCGTCGCTGATGACCGAGTTCGACCATTTCGTGCCCGGCTCGGTCTCGATGGTGAGCCAGAGCGGCGGGCTCTCCGTCACAGCCCATGCCCGCGCGCAGGAGCTCGGCCTCGGCTTCCGCATGACCATCAGTTGCGGCAACGAGGCGGTAATCGGCATTCCCGAATTCATCGAGGCCTTGGTCGAGGACGAGGGAACGCGGGTCATCGCCGTCTATACCGAAGGGCTTTCCAACCCGGCTGCCTTCGCCAGGGCGCTGGGCAAGGCGCGGGATCGCGGCAAGCCGGTCGTGGTCCTCAAGGGCGGCGCCACCGAGGAGAGCGGCCGGGCGGCGCTTGCCCATACCGGCCGTCTCGCCGGGCTCGACCGCACCTATGAGGCGATCTTTCGCGAATTCGCCGCCATCCGCGTCTATTCGACCGAGGAACAGCTCGATGTCTGCCTGCAGCTCGCGGCGCTGAAACCCGGGCAGCTTCCGCGCGGGAGCCGCGTGCTGCTGTCGTCCTTCGGCGGCGGCTCCGGCGTGATCGGCACCGATCAATGCATTCGCGAAGGCCTCACCGTGCCGGCCCTCGACGCGGATATCCGCGAGCAGGTCAAGCCGATCCTCACCCCGCTCGCATCCTCGATGAATCCAATCGACCTGACGCCTGGTTCGGTCACCAATCCTAAGAACCGCGCCAACCTACCCGAGGTGCTGCGCATCTTCGCCGAGGCGCCGAACGTCGATTCGATGATCTTCCTCTCCGCCGGCTTCGGCAAGCACGCCCGCGAGGTGGTCGAGATGGTCGAGCACCTGCGCGGGACCATCGACAAGCCGGTCGCCGTGAGCTGGCTCTCACCGCCGGAAGGCATCCTTGATCTGCTCGCCGGGCGCGGCGTGCGCGCCTATGACGAGCATGCTCGCGCCATCCGCGCCATGGGCCATGTCGCGCGCTATGCGGAGGATCGGCGCAGTCGCATCCGCCTCAGGCCCGACCTGGTACAGCATTTCGACTGGAAAGCCTTCGTCAGCGAAGCCGGCGGCCCCCAGGTCGTTTCCGAGAATGTTGCCGCGGGCATTCTGGAAGCCGCCGGGCTGCCGGTCGCGCCCGGTCTGCTCGCGGTTTCGCCCCGGGATGTCGCAGTGGCTGCCGAGACGGTCGGCTTCCCGCTCGTGATGAAGGCGATCTCGCCTCAGGTCACGCATCGCGCCGCAGCCGGGCTGCTTGCGCTTGGCATCGACAGCACCGAGGCCGCGCTGAAGACCGACGCGGTGTTCCGCGATCGCGCCAAGGCGCTCGGCGCCACGCTCGACGGCCTCTGGCTCCAGCGCATGGTGCCGGGCGATGTCGAGCTTCTCGTCACCGCTTTCCGCGACAAGGAATTCGGAATCATGGTCGGCGTCGGCATGGGTGGGGGACAGACCGAGATCATCGATGATGTGGTCTTCGCCCGCGCTCCGCTCGATGTGGACGGAGCCTATGATCTCCTCTCCCGGCTGCGCACCGTCAGGCGGATGCCCGCCCTCCTCTCCGAGACCCAGCACAAGCTCGCCGCCGATTTCCTCGCCGGGTTTTCAGCTCTCGTCGCGTCGGCGCCCTGGGAGAACTTCACCTTCGAGGTCAACCCGCTCAAGATTTCGGCCGATGCATGCCATGCCGTCGATGGGCTGCTGCTCGTCGAATAGGCCCGGCGGAAGCCGATCGCCCGCCTGCTCAAGCCAGCCCTGGAGGAAACCCGATGTTCGCCGCGCCCCCGATCGTCGAGACTGAGGTCTTTGCCAGCTTGCCGGCCGAGTGGCGCTTCACCAACGAGACCGAGTGGAGCCGCAGGCGCGGCAGTGGCCCGCTCCATTCCTTCCTTGAGGGCCCATCCTTCGACCGGCAGGGCAATTTCTACTGCGTCGACATTTGCCATGGACGCATTTTCAAGCTGACCCCGGCGGGCGAATGGTCGCTGTTCAAGCGCTATGACGGCGCTCCCAATGGCCTGAAGATCCATCGTGATGGCCGCCTCTTCGTCACCGATCAGTTTCAGGGCCTCCTCATCCTCGATCCCGAGAATGGCAAGATCCTGCACTGTGTCGAAGGCCCCGCGGGCGAGCGCTTCAACGCCCTCAACGACCTCGTCTTCGCCGAGGATGGCACCCTCTATTTCACCGATCCCGGCGGTGCGAGCCTCGAAAACCCGGTCGGTCGCATCTTTCGCTGGCGTGAGGGCGGGCCGGTCGAACTCGTCGCCGAGGGATTGACCTATCCGAATGGACTCGTGTTCGACGAGGGCAACAAGGCGCTGCTGATCGCGCTGTCCCGGACGCTGCAGATCATCCGCGCTCCACTCAATCCCGAGTCCCCGCTCGCCCATAAGCTCGGCCTCTTCATCCAGCTTTCGGGCGGACTTGCCGGGCCGGACGGCCTGGCCCTGGACGAACATGGCGGCCTCGTCGTGTGCCATTCCGGCCTCGCCTGCGCCTGGCTGTTCGACCGGCTTGGCGAGCCGATTGCGCGCATCAAGTCCTGCGCCGGCATCCGCGTGACCAACGCGGCCTATGGCGGGCCCGACCGCAAGACGCTCTATCTCACTGAATCGGAACAGGGCGTGATCCTGAAAGCGCGCATGGCCACGCCTGGGCGGGTGATGTTCTCGCATCGTTGACCGTCGCGAAGCCGGGTCACCGGCACGTTTTCGCCAATATTCAGCGGTTGCAAAACCACCCGCGCTCTGAAACCATTCAATAACAAAGAGCTTCGTCAGAGAGCTCCGAGAAACGCTATGGGAGATTGAACGATGAGCCGAAGCCGGCCGATCGTCGCATTCCGCTCGCTATCGAGCCTCGCCCTGGGAGCATTGGCGCTCTGCGCGATGGCCGCGGTCCATCCCGCGATGGCGCAGGACTTTCCGGCGGGCAAGACCATCACCATCATCCTGCCCTATGCGCCGGGCGGCGCGACCGACACCGCCGCACGGCTCATGGCCCAGGGGCTGGAGAAAGAACTCAAGACACGCGTGCAGATCGTCAACAAGGCCGGCGCCGCCTCGCAGGTGGGCTTGAGCGAACTCGTCCGCGCGACGCCAGATGGCTTCACGCTCGGCTACGCGGTGCTACCGACGGTGACGACCCATTATCTCGACAAGACGCGGCAGGCCATCTACGGCCGCGAGAGTTTCCAGCCGGTCGGGCTGCATTATTTCACGCCGGCCATGCTGGCGGTGCGGACCAATTCGCCGATCAAGGACATCAAGGACCTGGTGGAGGCCGCCAAGGCCAAGCCGGGCACGATCAAGATCAGCGATTCCGGGCTGATGGCCGTGCCGCATATCCAGGTGGTGATGCTCGAGCGGGCCGCCGGCGTGAAATTCGCACCGGTCCATTTCAATGGCGGCGCTCCCTCCGTCACGGCGCTGCTCGGAGGGCATGTCGACGTCCTGGCCGGTGGCATCACCGACGGGCTGACCCAGATGAAGGCCGGCGCGTTCCGGGTGCTCGGCGTTGCGGCGGAGACGCGCGACCCCGCCATGCCAGACGTGCCGACGATCAAATCGCAGGGCTACGACGTCAACGCCGCGTCCTGGACCGGCCTCCTCGCGCCTGCCGGCACGCCACGCCCGATCGTCGACAAGATCAGCGCGGCCATGAAGACGGTCATCGCCGATCCCGAGCATCGCAAGGGGCTCGATGCGATGGGCGTCGAGCCGCGCTACCTCACGCCGGAAGACTACACCAAGGCTTGGATCGACATCGAAACGCGGATGAAACCCGTCATGGACGCGAACCCGCAATAGGCTGTTCGGTCCCCCGTCCCCTCGCCTGCCCGGAGGTTTAATGACGCGTCTGCATGTTGTGGCCGGCGTGATCTTCATGCTGATCGCGGCGGGGCTCGGCTGGGAAGCGACCCGCTATTCCTATTACTCGGCCCTCGGCCCGGGACCTGGCTTCTTTCCGCTCTGGCTTTGCGGCGCGCTGGCACTGCTCGCCGCCAGCGTGATCGTCACGGCCCGGCGCGACGGCGGCGCGGTACCCGCTGATTTCTGGCCCGATCGGACAGGGCTGCTGCGGATCGGCGCCGTCATCGCCGCGCTCATCTTCGTCGCGGCGAGCATGGACGCGCTTGGCTTCCGGCTCACCATGCTCATCGCTTCGCTGGGGCTGCTGCTGGCGCTGGGCTGCCGCAGCCCCGTGCAGATCGGCCTCACCGTGATCTTCGCCAGCTTCGGCCTCTCCATGCTGTTCTCGGACTATCTCGGCGTCGCGCTGCCATCCGGCCGGTTCGGACTTTGATCTGATGGAGACGCTCGGGCTTCTGATTTCCGGCTTCTCCGTCGCGCTCCAGCCTAACAACCTGCTGTTTGCGCTCATTGGCGGCATCATCGGCACGGTGGTCGGCATCCTGCCGGGTATCGGCCCGGTCGCGGGGACGGCTCTGCTCTTGCCCATCGCTTTCAAGATGGACCCGACCGCCTCGATCATCATGCTGACCTCAATCTACTACGGCACGATGTATGGCGGCACGCTGACCTCGGTTCTGGTCAATGTCCCGGGCGAGGCCGCCTCCGCCATCACCTGCATCGACGGCTACGAAATGGCGAAGCGCGGTCGCGCCGGCCCTGCGCTCGCAGTCGCGGCCATCGGCTCCTTCATCGGTGGTCTCGTCTCGGTCGCCGGGCTCGTCTTGCTCGCCGGCCCGCTGACCAAGTTGGCATTGCTGTTCGGCCCGCCTGAATTCTTCAGCCTGATGCTCGTCGGCCTGACGCTCGTCATCGGACTGGCCGGCCGTTCGATCGCGCTCGCGCTCATCTCGGCCGTGCTCGGCCTGCTGATCGCCATGGTCGGCATCGACCCGGTGGTGGGCGCGCCGCGCTTCACCTTCGGCAATATCAATCTCATGGGCGGCATCGACATCGTCATCGTCGCGATGGGGTTGTTCGGCATCGGCGAAATCCTGGTCGCGCTCGAGGGCGACCAGCGCATCGAGATCATCCGCGCGCGGATTCGCGACCTTGTCCCGACGCGCGAGGATATGCGCCGCTCGACCGGCCCGGTCTTGCGCGGTACCGGCATTGGCTTCGTGCTCGGCCTCGTTCCCGGCGTCGGAGCGGTGGTGCCGACCGTGATCTCCTACATCACCGAAAAGCGCCTCTCGAAGACGCCGGGCGAATTCGGCAAGGGCATGATCGAGGGGGTCGCGGGGCCCGAGACCGCCAACAACGCCTATGCCAATGCCGCGCTGATCCCGCTCTTCACCCTCGGCATTCCCGGCTCGCCGACCGTCGCCATCATCATGGGCGCCTTCATGATGAAGAACATCATCCCGGGTCCCTTCCTGTTCCAGGAACATGCGGACGTGGTCTGGGGCGTGATCGCGAGCTTCGTCGTCGGCAACCTGATCCTGCTGATCCTCAACCTGCCGCTGATCCCGCTCTGGGTCAGCCTGCTGCGCATTCCGCGCGCGGTGCTCTTCACGCTCATCCTCGCCTTTTGCGTAGTGGGCGCCTACTCGACCAATGGCCGTCTCTTCGACGTCGGCACCATGACGGTGTTCGGCGTCGTCGGCTATCTGTTCAAGAAGCTCGATGTGCCGCTCGCGCCGCTGATCCTGACGCTGATCCTGGGGCCGCTAATGGAGCAGTCGTTGCGGCAGTCGCTGGAAATATCCCAGGGCAGTTTCATGGTGTTCATGGAGCGGCCGATCTCGGCCGGGCTCATCATCCTCGCGGTCGCGATCGTCGCGCTCTCGACGCGGAGCATCGTATCGAATGTCCGCGGCCAGGATTCCGAACTCTGAGCAGCGGGCCGTTTCCGCAAGGCCGTTTCTCGATGAATTCGCCGGCTCATAAGGGCACTTGTCCGATCGGACTATTCCCATCGCCGTCAAAATCATCAAAGACGTAAAGTCGCTTAGCAAGGATGGAGGCTGGACCGGGCGTGAAGCAGAAGCGCATGACGATCCTGGATGTCGCGGCCATGGCCGGGGTGTCGGTCGGCACGGTCTCCAACGTGCTGAACGGCACGATCACAGTCAGCGAAGCGCGCCGGCAGCGTGTCCTGGATGTCATCAAGGAGCTGGGCTATTCGCCCAACATGCTGGCGCTGGGCCTGCGCCGCAAGCGCTCGCCCGTCGTCGGCATCTGCGTTCCGCAGACCTCGATCCCCTATTTCTCGGCGCTGATGGAGGCCTTCGAGGAGGTCGCCGCCGCGCATGGCATCGAGATCATGCAGGTGCTCAGCCAGGGCGATGCCCAGATCGAGTACCAGCGCATCGTGTCCCTGCTGAAATACCGCGTGGGCGGGCTGCTGATCGTGCCGTCGAAGGATCCTTCGGCAACCTATGAGATGATCGCGGCTTCCGGCGTTCCGACCGTGGTGGTCGAGCGGGCCCCGGATGACGATTTCGCCTTCGACCGCGTCACCTTCGACAATCATGCCGTCATGCAGCGGGCGACGCAGGGGCTGATCGATCGCGGCCACCGCAGCATCCTGTTCATCGTCAGCGAGGCGGGCCTTATCGTCAATCAACAGCGTATCGCGGGCATGCGGGCGGCAGCCGACCCGGTCGGGGTCCATATCCGTGTGCTCGAAGGCGGACGCGATCAATCCACGCTGACAGCGCGGCTGGCGGGCGAGTTGCAGAACGAGCCGCGCCCCACGGCCATCGTGGTCAGCACCTCGACCTTCGCCGCCTGGGTGCTCCGCGCCTTCCGGGTGCTGCGCATCGACTGCCCCCGCGATATTTCGCTGCTGTCCTTCGAGCAGCCTGAATGGGAAGACCTCGTCACGCCGAAACTCTCGGTCGTGTCACGCCCGACGCGGGAGATCGCGCGCATGGCCTGGACGTTCCTGATGCGCCGCATGCGTAACGAGGCCGAAATCCCACAGCGGATCCAGCTCGACGCCGAAGTGATCTTCCGGGAGTCCGTCAGGCATATCTGACGGGGCCCTGCTCCCCCGAGCCGCCAGGCGCGCCTAGGCTGCTACGCCATCCCGATAGACGATCGCCCCCTCCTGCCCGACCGAGGCGATGAGGCGGCCATCTGTCGACCAGATCTCACCCGTGACGAAGGCACGCCCTGCCCCGGCGACCGGGTTGTCGGTTCGGAAGAAGAGCCATCCCTCGGGCGGCTCGGCATGAATCCGCAGGGAATGGTCGAGGGTCGCCGTCATCAGCTCGCCGGCGACAAACCGCGCGAGCTCGGTCAGCGCCGCCGTCGTCATCACGAACCGATCGGACGCATAGGCGAGAGCGCAGCAGCGAGCCAGGCGATCGGCGCGCCCGGCAACCAGCGGTCGAAACCAGAAGGAGAGCGAGGCATCGCGGCTTCCATGCATATCGAGACGCGATGGCGCGCTCACCGGCCGGATATCCAGCGGATGATCCCGCCCCCTCAGCACCTCCGAAAGTCCTGGATAGTGCTGGCCGACATCGTTCAGCCACGCCTCCAGCGTCGGGCAGGCATCCGGAGCTGGGGCCATCGGCGGCAATGGATTTCGGTAGGGACCACGGCTCTCGGCCGCGAAGGACAGCATGAGCAGCGCGGCAAGGCGCCCCTCCTGCTGCACGCGTACAAGACGGGTGGCGAAGCCGCGACCATCCTTGATCCGTTCGACGATGTAGTCCAACGGCATCAGTTGATCGGCGGGCCTCAGGAATTGCGCGTGCAGGGAATGCGGTGCCAGGTCCGCGCGCACTGTCGCCCCTCCGGCCGCAAGACCCTGTGCCACCAGAAGGCCGCCGAACACGCGGCCCGGCCCGGAATGGATGTTCCTGCCGAGGAACCGATCGTCTGACTGCCGAGTGACGCTGAACGCCGCTTCGGTTTGGCCGACAGCGCCAGCGGAGCGGGATTCGTCCAGGATGCCTGTCACAACCGATATCCCTCGATGTCCGGGCAGATCAGGAAATTGAAACAATTCAAATACACATGCTCCCGCATATGGCAATCGGATAACGTGGGGTCGCTTGGCATCACGGAGGTGAGGAAAAACTCAGCTCGTCGAGAGCTGGCACCCTGGTGGGGAGCCTGACCTGCAGATCCCCTCACCTATCGCCGGTTCGGACGTACGGGTGCTTCGTCAGTGGCATCTGCCTCTTCAGGCGCCTGCTCCCAGCCGAACACGCTCCGCCCGCCATATTCGTGCGAACGGCGGCGTTCCTCGGCGATATAGGCCGGCAGGCTCGGCCCGCTTGCGAAGCGCTCGAGCCGGCGCGTCTCGGCATCCATCCGGCGAATGGCCTCCAGACGCTCTTCATTGCCCAGTTTCGCCCGCTCCACCGCGGACTTCATCACCCGGATCGTCTCGTCATAGACCTTCGTCGGCACGGCGAAGGGCTGGCGGTCCTTGCCGCCATGGGCGAGCGAGAACCGCGCCGGATCGGCGAAGCGGCATGGCGTGCCGTGAATGACTTCCGCCACCATGGCGAGCGAGCGGACGGTGCGGGCGCCGACGCCGGGCACAAGCAGGAGATCGGTGAAATCCTCCGGGCCGGCATCCGCCGCCGCCGCCAGCGCGCCGTGAAGCCGGCGGATCATCACATCCTTCGGCCGTACGTCGTGATGTCCAGGCATGACCAGATGCGGCAGGGTCGGCTGCTCGAACGTCTCGAGCGGCGCAACCCTCCCTTCGAGCGCAGCCACCTCCTCGGCGATGCGATCCGGCCCCAGATGCCGCAGCAGGTCGAGTTGACCGGCGCGCGACGGCGCGGCCCTGCGATCGGCGAGATTGACGATATTGCCCTGGCTTCTGCCGTCGATCGCCGCATGCGGGGAATCGACAAAGCTGTCCAACCCCTCGGAGAGCCAGTGATAGCGCCGCGCCACGCCGCTATCGCCGTTCATGCCCTGCTGGATGACTGTCCATTTGCCGTCATCGCCGACCACGAAACCGTGCAGATAGAGCTCGAACCCATCCTGCACGGCGGCGCTGTCGACCTTGGCGACCAGCCGGCTCGCTTTGGCGAGCGCCGCGCCGTCGAAGCCGATCCGATCTCCGACCGCGACCAGTTCGGCGGGCGTCTGGCGCGAATGACTGCCGCGGCCGCCGCAGACATGCAGGCCGAGTTCGCCTGCGAGCGGCGTCAGGCCGCGCTTCAAGGCGCCGATGACGGAGGTGGTGATGCCGGACGAGTGCCAGTCCATGCCCATGACGGCGCCGAAGGACTGAAACCAGTAGGGATGCGCGAGCCGACGCAGGAACTCGTCGCGCCCGTAATGGTGCACGATAGCCTGCGCGATCACAGCGCCAAGCCGCGACATGCGCTGGCCGAGCCAGGCTGGAACACGGCCATTATGCAATGGCAGATCGGCACTGCCCGCCCGCTGAGCCACATCGCCCTCCGGAACCAAACAAGAACATATTTCGCATAATCGGGTCCACCAGTCACGAAAAAGCTGAGCTGGGGCGCCCCGCGTCACGGCCAGCGGAACGTTGGCCGCGTTCGCCCGTTGGATTTGCAGAAAACCTACCGGGAGATCCCGCCATGCCCGCCAAATCCCAAGCCCAGCAAAAGGCCGCCGGCGCCGCCCTTGCGGCGAAACGCGGCGACATGCCGAAGAGCGAGCTGAGAGGCGCCTCGAAATCGATGGCCAAATCGATGAGCGAGAAGCAACTCGACGAACTCGCTTCGACCAAGCGCAAGGGCAAGCCAGGCCACGTCTCCAAACACTGAGACGGAAAGCACTGGGGCGGAGCGCAGGTAAGGCCATGCCGAAGCCATTCATGAGGCGCGGATTGAGCCGCGCGCTCGTTGTCGCGTTCGCTCTGGCGTTCGGTGGCGGCGCGCTCGCGCTCACGCCGGACGAGGTGAACCGCGCCGGTGCCCCTGCTCAGCCCAAGCGCAAGGCGACCAAGCCATCGGCCAAGCCATCGGCATCGATCGTCAAGGCCCAGACGTTGCTGGCGCGCCAGGGCATCTCCCCCGGCGAAATCGACGGCATGGACGGCGAGAACTATCGCAAGGCCATCGTCCAATTCCGCCAGCGCGCAAATCTTGGTGAGGGCGATATAATCGACAACGCGACCTGGCAGGCGCTCGGCGGCGACACCGCGCGGGACATCGTCACCGCCTATGCCCTGACCATTGCAGATGTGCGCTACGCCTTCACCAAGCGGATCCCGCATGACTATGGCAGGCAGGCGAGGCTGAGGCGGCTCGGCTACCGCACAGCGGCGGAAATGTATGCCGAGCGCTTCAAGATGAGCCAGGGCCTGCTCCGAGCCCTGAATCCGCGTGCACGCTATCGCGAGTCCGGAGAAACGATCGCCGTGCTTTCCGCCAGTCGGGCGGCACCACCCAGCGAAGTCCAGACGATCGAGGCCAATAAGCGGACCGGCATGGTTTCGGCCTATGGGCCGGCGGGCGAGATGATCGCGAGCTATCCCGCCACGATCGGCAGCGGCGACACGCCCTCACCCGAAGGCGAGTATCAGGTCGCACGGATCGTCAAGAATCCGACCTATCATTATGATCCGGAAAAGAACTTCCAGCAGGGCAACAACACCCGCAAGCTCGTGCTCCCGCGCGGACCGAACAACCCGGTCGGCACCGTCTGGATCGCGCTGTCGAAGCCGACCTTCGGCATTCACGGCACGCCGGAGCCGTCCCGCGTCAGCAAGACCTCCTCGCATGGCTGCGTGCGGCTGACCAATTGGGATGCGGAGGAACTCGCCGGCATGGTGAAGCCCGGCGTCACCGTCCGCTTCGTGGATTAGCGGCCGGCTCCCAGGAACCTTCTGGACGGCGAGCCGTTCGGTTTCACAGGTCTCGGATCACGAGGAGCTTACGATTATGATCAAGAAGCTTGTTCTTGCCACAGCGCTCACGCTGATCCCGGCTGCTGTCTTCGCCCAGAACCCGGACGGCGCCCGGGGTGGCGCGCTGAGCGGCGGCGCGGCGGGTGCGGTCGGCGGCGCTATCGTCGGTGGTCCCGTAGGCGCCGTGGTGGGTGGAGTTGGCGGCGCCGTTGCCGGCGGAATCGTCGGCGACAATACCCCGCGCTTCAAGCAATATGTCGTGCAACAGCGCGTGCCGTCGTACACCTATTCGAACGATGTCGAGGTTGGAACGGTGCTTCCCTCGAGGGGCGTCGTGTACCACACGGTCCCGCGCGAGTATGGCGTGAGCAAGTATCGCTACACGGTGGTGAATGATCGCACGGTCCTGGTCGAGCCGAAGACCCGTCGCGTGGTGCAGATCATCGAATAGAACGGATGCCTCGGCATCGCCGCACGCGGGCTCGGCCGGAGTAACCTTCTTGGGTTGCATCGGCTGGGCCCGCCGCCGAAATTGAAGGAACTTCCCAACGACGCGGAACGGGACCGAGGGCGCGATTGAACGATGACCGAAGGCGAGCATGCTCTCCGTCAGGCGTTCAAGCGCATCGAGCAGGAGATCCCGGCGGGCGCCGCTGCGGCCTTGCGCTGGCTCAGGCATCCGGCCTCGCGCTGGATCCGCCTGCCTGCCGGCGCACTTCTCATCATCGGCGGCGTCTTCTCGATCCTTCCATTCCTGGGTCTATGGATGCTGCCGCTCGGCCTGCTGCTGCTGGCTGCGGATATCCCGTTCCTGCAAAAGCCGATGGCGCGTTTCGCCATGGGAGCGATTGATCTCTGGCTCCGGCTGCGACGACGCTGGCAGCGGAAATAGCCGCCCCTCGCCGGCAATCTGACCAGCCGGAAATACGGCCCACCGCACCAGCGCCCTTCACGATGACGGGAACAGGCATCCGCCCGCGTCGTTGTTTGCCCAATCCGATAAACTCAACAGGGAGTGATCCCAATGAAACGATTTGTAGGAATCGCTGCGATCGCCTTTGCCGCTCAGTCGGGTTGGGCGCTCGCCCAACCGGTCATGGTGGTGCCGCCGGACGAGGCGCCGAGAGGACGCGCCGAGCGCCCCTCGCCCGGAGATGCCGGGCCGCAAAGGGCGCCGGGCCGGGTGGAGCGTGATGTCCAGCAGCCGCCAAGCGCTCAGCGCGGGCCGCAATCGGATGGAATGCGAGCCCAGGAAAGCCCGCGAGGCGAAAGCCAGCGAGGTGCAAATTCCCCACGCGAGCAGGCTCAGCGCGAGCAACAGACCGAGCAGCGCGCGCAGGAGATGCAGCGGGGACAAGCCCAGCAGCGCGAACGCGAGCAGGCGCAACGCGAGAAGCACGAGCAACCGGCCGAACAACGCGCTCAGGAGATGCAGAAGGGACAAAGCCAGCGTGATCGCGAGCAGGCCCAGCGCGACCGGCAACAGGAAGACCGTTCCGGGCGGCGCGATGCGGAGCAGTCGCGGCCCGACAATCAGCGGCCCGCACAGCAGCGCGCTCAGCCGCAGCAGCCTAACCAACCCGGCGCAACCGAATCCGCTCGGCCGGGCGCGACCCCGGGGTCGGATGACAATCAGCGCTCGGGCTCGACCGCCCAGCGCCCCGGCGCGCAGCCTGGTACGGCGGGCGCCGAGCCGACGGATAGCCGCGCTACGGCCGGCCGCCAGCCGGCTGGAGACGAGCGTGCCGAATCCGAGAAGCAGAAAATCGCCGACACCGTGCGCAGCCGCGTCGATCGCAATGAGATCAAGGCGGAGAACCTGGGCGTCTCGGTCTCGGTGGGGGCGCAATTGCCCACGCGCGTCCAGCTCCAGCCGGTGCCGGGCGAGATCGCCTCGCTCAGGCCGCAATATCGCGATTTCCGCTACACGGTCTCGGACCGGGAGATCGTGATCGTCGACCCGCGCAGCCGACGTATCGTCGAGGTGATCGAGCGCGACGGAGGACGGCACGGCGGCGTCGACGTCTATGCCAGCTTCGAGCGGCGCCGAGACGTGAGGCGCTGGCGCGCACCGACTTCGGTCGTCTTCGAGGAAGGTGTCGTCCTGCCGGCCGATGCTCCCTATGCCGATCTGCCGGCCGAGCTCGTGGACCGCAACCCGCGCTGGCGCGGCTACCAATATGTCATGACCGAGCAAGACGAGGTCGCGATCGTCGAGCCGCGCAGTCATCGGATCGTCGATGTGGTCGACAAGAGCGGGATGCGCTCGGCCGCCGCCGCTCCGGCGACATCCGGCAGCACGGCGCGGCAATCGACGTCGAACGGCACCGACTCCCGGCATGAGATCGCGCGGCTCATCCTGAACGACGCCAGGCCCGGAGACATCCAGGGCATCGAAGGCTTGAAGGGTGCCGTGCTCTCGAGCGAGATCGTGCTTCGCCCGATCCCGGCCCAAGCCAGCGAGCAGGATAGCGAGCTGCGCGGCTATCACTACGCGCTGGTCGGCGACGACGTACTGATCGTCGATCCGCAGAGCCGCAAGATCATCGACGTGATCGAATAGCGTCGACCTGACCGGCGGGAGGCGCCGTTTGTCGCCCGCCCGTCATGCCCGAAAACGAACGGCCCCGGGGCGCGGCATCGTCTGAGCGCGATGCTGCGCTCCGGTTTGCTTGTTTCGACCAAGTCATCAGCTGGGCCAAGTCATCAGGGGCCAAGTCATCAGGGGCCAAGTCATCACGTCCCCGCGCAGCTCCCGTCGTCTGTTCCGGGAGGAACCAATCGGCCCCGCTTCTGGTTTGAACCTCATGCCGCGACGCGCCGCAGGGAGGCTCATGTGGACGATATCATTTACTTGGTCGGTCTCGTCGTCGTCGTCATGGCGATCCTTTCGTTCTTTGGATTGCGGTAGGGAGGCAAAGCCATGTCCATGGGAACCGATGTCGTCGTAGCCCCCGTCACCGTCAACGAGCCGGATCAGAGCTACCTGCAATGGGGGCCGATCATCGGCGGAGCCGTGCTCGCGACCGCGATCTCGACCATCCTGACCATTTTCGGTGCCGCGGTCGGCCTCTCGCTCGTTTCGGCGGATTTCGAGCGCAGCACCAGCGCAGCGGCGCTCATGGTCGCCGGCACGCTCTGGGCGCTGTGGATCACGGTTTCATGCTGTGCCGCAGGTGGCTATCTCGCAGGCAGGATGCGTCACCCGATCCCGGACGCAACCCGGGAAGAGCGTGGCATCCGCGATGGCGCCCATGGCCTGCTGGTCTGGGCTGTCGGCGCGCTGCTCATCACCATGGTCGCGAGCTCATCCCTGTTCGGCGTGGCACGCACGGCCGCGAGCGGCATCGCCGCAGCCGGTTCGGGAGCCGCGTCACTGATCTCCCAACAGGCAGATCCGATGGGCTCGGCGCTCGACAGCGTCATGCGGACGACCGGGACGACCAATGTCACGCCGGCCGAGCGGGACGAGGCTTCACGGATCTTCGTCGGCGCATTGGCCAACGGCAAATTCGATCCGGCAGATCGCGAATATCTCGCGTCGCGGCTGGCCGCACGCGCCGGCATTGCCCAGCCCGAGGCTGAAAAGCGGATGGACGACGCCTTTGCCAAGCTGAACCAGGCGAAGGAAACGGCGAAGCAGGTCGCCGAGCGCGCCCGCAAGATCGCAGTCCTGACCGCGTTCATGACGGCGGCTGCGCTGCTGGTCGGCGCCGCAGCAGCATGGTGGGCCGCAACGCTCGGCGGCGAGCATCGCGACGAGAACCTGACGCCGCGCTGAAGCTCCGCCATCCGCCTGCAGGGAGATTGGCCATGAGCACGTTGGAGCGGGCCATCGAAATCGCCGCGGAAGCCCATTCCGGCCAGCGCGACAAGGCCGGGGCGCCCTATATCTCGCACCCGCTTCGGGTCGCCCTGGCCTTCATCCGCTCGAACGACGAAAAGCGTGCGATCATCGCGGTGCTCCACGACGTGGTCGAAGATTCCGCCTGGACTTTCACGGATCTGACGAATGAAGGGTTCAGCGAGGAGATCGTCGATGCGGTGAACGCCCTCACGCGGCCGGACGACGAGCCTTACGAAGCGTTCGTTCGCCGAGCCGGCGCGAATGCGTTGGCGAAGCCAGTCAAGCTCGCCGATCTGCGTGACAACATCGCGCGAACACAGCTGGCGAAGCTTGAGCCGGAAGAGCTCAAGGCGCGCCTCGAGAAATATGAAGGCGCGCTCGCGCAGCTCGCATAGGTCGGTTATTCCCACCTGAGGAGCCGGCTCACACGCGCGTCAGCCTGCCAGCGGGGAAGCCGCCGGGCTATTCGTCCCCGGTCGGCGCCCCCTGCTGATAATCCTGCTGGAGCTGCTGGTTGGAAGACGGAGCGATCGCCTGGCATTCGCTGAAATAGAGATTGCCCGGCTGCCGATTATAGGGATTGGAGCAGATCTGCGCGAGTTCGGCCTGCCTTGATTGCGATGTCTGGCAGGCTGGCAAAGCCAGCCCCGCGGCGAGCACACAGGCGACAGCGATATACCTGTTGACGGCGATATACCTGTTCATGACGGCCTCCCCCCTCGATCCAGGGTTGAAGCGCGCCAGACAGTCCTCGCATCGCGCAGTTCATCCCCCGAACGCCAAGAAACACCAGAATTACTTTCGCTGGAACAGAAAAAGTAATTCTGGATCAGGTTTCGTGTCGTCCCGGTCAGCCGATACGCTTGCCGGCAGAAGATGCTGTCTGTCGCGCCGCCTGCCGGACTCGCCGTGCCGCGTCCCGCGCCATCTCCGCGCAGAGTCCGGTATAACCGGCGGGGTCGAGGAGATCGGCGATCTGCTGGGATGAGAGCCTCTCCTTCACGGCCGCATCGCCCGCCAGGATCTCGGCGAAGTTGCCGCCGCTGGTCGCCGCCTTCTGAGCCGCATCATAGACGACGTCATGGGCATGCTGGCGTCCCAGGGTCTTGCCGAGGTTGAGCATGATCGCCTCGGACATGATCATTCCGCCGCTGAGGTCGAGATTGGCGCGCATCCTGGTCGGGTTGAGCTGCAGCCCGGCCATGATCTCGACGAGGCGGGCCAGCATATCGCCGGCTGCGATGCTGGCATTCGCCTCGACCGTCTGCATCAGGACGTCGGTGGTCCGGTCGGCCTCGTGCTCCGTCTGCATCGCCTCGAGCGCAAGCGGCACAAATGCCCTCACCTCGGCGGCGAGGCTCACCACATCCTGCGACAGCTTCGGATTCCGCTTTTGCGGCATGGTCGAGCTGCCGACCGTTCCAGGCGGCACGGGCTCCTCGACCTCGCCGAACTCCGTCTTCATCAGCGTATAGACCTCGCGGCCGATCCGCGCCGAGGTCGCCGCGATCATTCCGAGCAAGCAGACATATTCGGCGCCGCGATCGCCGACCGCCCGTGAGGGGATTTCCTGGGCGGGCATGTTGAGCTCCTTGCCGAGCAGTTCCTGAAGCTTGCGCCCTTCAGGCCCGAAGGAGGCGAAGGTGCCCGCGGCGCCGCCCAGCATGGCAGCGACGATCCGCGGCTCGGCCTGGTCCATGCGGTCGAGATGGCGCAGCAGCTCGTCGACCCAGGTCGCCACCTTGTAGCCGAAGGTGATCGGCACGGCGTGCTGGCCGTGGGTGCGGCCGGCCATGACCATCTCCGCACCGCGTTCCGCCAGCGCGGCCATCGAGCCCAAAATCTCGCGCAGCTGGCCGCGGAAAATGTACAAAGCCCTGCGGATGAGCAGGAGATCGCCGCTGGCGACGATGTTCTGGGTGGTCGCGCCCCAATGGACCCAGCCGCCATGCGGCTCGCCGACGACGCGTCCGAGTTCCCAGACGAGCGGCACCAGCGTGTGAGCGGTGCGGAGGAAGCCTTCGTGGATGCGCTCGGGGTCGAGCAGTTCCAGCCGCGCGGCGGCCGTGATCGCCTGGGCGGCCTCCTCCGGCACCATGCCGATCTTCGCCTGGGCCCGCGCCAGGGCGGCTTCGACATCCAGCCAGGCCTGCCAGCGGCTTTCGAGCGTGAACAATGCCCGGATGCCGGGCTCCTTCACCCGGTTCGACGTCGATGAACTATCCTGCATGGTGGCGCCTTTCTCGGTCTTGAATTTGGGCTGGATTGCGGATGCGGGCGGCGTCGCGGCTCACGTCCTTGCGTCGAGCACGTCGCGCAGGCCGTCGCCGAGAAGGTTCAGCGACAGGACGGTGATGAAGATCGCGAGGCCCGGAAAGATGCTGATCCACCAGGCGTCGCTGTATTGCATGGCGGTCGAAAGCATCGAGCCCCAGGTCGGATCCGGCGGCTGGACGCCGAGACCGAGGAACGACAAGGCGCTCTCGGTGATGATCGCTGCCGCCGCCTTGAGCGAGGCGTAGATGATCACGCTGCCGCGGACGTTAGGCCAGACATGCTTCCAGAGGATGCGGGCATTGGTCATGCCGATTGCCCGCGCCGCCTGCACGTATTCAAGCTCGCGCACCGAGATCACCTCGCCGCGGACGAGTCGCGCGAAGTCCGGGACGTTGACGATGGCGATCGCGATGATCGCATTGGTCAGGCTCGGCCCCAGCGCAGCGACGATCGCGAGCGACAGGATGATGGTCGGAAAGGCGAGCAGGCCGTCGACGACGCGCATGGCGACATCGTCGAACCAGCCGCGCAGGAAGCCCGAGACGATGCCGAGCGTCACGCCGATGAGCAGCGCCCCGGAGATCGCGAGCGCCATGACCTGAAGCGAGGTCTGGCTGCCATAGAGCACGCGCGACAGGACATCCCGCCCGAGCTCGTCCGTGCCGAACCAATGATGCCAGCTCGGCCCTTCGAGAAGCGCCTCATAGTCGATCTCTGCGGGATCGAATGGTGCCAGCAGCGGCGCAAAGGCAGCGCAGAACAGCAACAGCGAAAGGCCGATAGCGCCGATCCTGCCCAGGCGATGGCGCAGCAGCGCACGCAGTACCGCCAGGACGCGCGACGGCTCAGGCGCCGCACCGATGGCAGGCGTTGCAGCCACGTCCTTGGCCGGTTCGGAGGTCGCGATCATAGCTGCACCCGCCGGTCGAGCAGCGAATAGGTGATGTCGGTGACGAGATTGACCAGGATCACGCCGACGACCACGACGAGGATCGCGCCCTGCACGACCATGTAGTCGCGCTCGAAAATGGCATTGGTGATCATGCGGCCGAGACCGGGCAGCGCGAACACCGTCTCGGTGACGACGGCGCCTCCGATCAGCCCGCCGAATTGCAGGCCGATCACGGTGATGACCGGGATGAGCGCATTCCGCAGCGCGTGCCGGATGATGATGCGTGGCTCGGCCGCGCCCTTGGCCCGCGCCGTCCTGACATAGTCCTGCAACAGCACCTCGATCATCGCCGCCCGGGTCTGCCGCATCAGGAGCGCGGCGTAAGCCATCCCGACCGTCATCACCGGCATGATCATCAGCTGGAGGTTCCTCAGCGGATCCTCGAAGAAGGGCACGTAGCCGGAGGGAGGCAGCCAGCCGAGCCGCAACGTGAACAGCATGATCAGCAACATGCCGACCCAGAAGAACGGCATGGCGAGGCTGGAAATCGAGAGAATGCTGACGAGGGTGTCGACCCAGCTGTTACGTCGGAGCGCCGCGATGATGCCGAGCGGCACGCCGATGCATGCGGCCAGCGTGATCGCCAGGATTGTGAGTTCGAGCGTCACCGGAATGCGGGTGAGCAGCATGTCCATGACCGGCTCCCCGGTCTTGAACGATTTGCCGAGGTCGCCGGTCAGCGCGCGCCCGAGCCAATCGATGAATTGCAGTGGAATGGGCCGGTCCAGGCCCATTTCCGCGCGCAAGGCCGCCCTCGCCGCCGCCGGCGCGTTCTCGCCGAGGATGGTCAGGGTCGGATCGCCGGGAAGCATGAAGGCGGTGGTGAAGACGACCGCGCACATCACGATGGCGACGGGCACGATTTGCAGCACCCTGCGGATCAGGAACCCAATCACGCGGTTCTCCTGCGGCTCTCTTGGAACGGGGCCGGAAGCGCCCTGCCCGGCGTCCATGACAACCGGAGCAGCGACGCCTTCGCGGAGGCAGGCATCGGGCTATTTCCGCAGCCAGGCCCGGTCGAAAAGATAGGCGCCGCTGAATTCCTGGTGGAGGCCGGCAACCTCCTTGCGGATGATGCCGCGGTCGCGGACCGAGGTCAGCGGCAGCTGATAGGCATGATCGAGCAAATATTGCTGGAACTCGACATAGATCGCCTTGCGCGCCGCCGGATCGATCGTCGTGCGGCCCTTCTCGATGAGCGCGAAGATTGTCTCGTCCTTGTGGCCGCTATGGTTCGCGCCGGCAGTCCTGGCGTAATAGGCGCCGAAATTGACATCGGGATCGACCTTCGGAGCCGACATCCGATGCAGCGCGATATCGTAATTGTGGCTGTAGATCTTGTCGCCCCAGGCGAGCCGCTCCAGCGCTTCGATCTCGACGCGCACGCCGACCGCGCCCATCTGGGCCTGGATGATCTGGGCGATCCTGGTATCGGGATCGCGCTGGATCATGGCGAGCTTGACCACGCCCTTGTGGCCGGATTCCTGATAGAATTTCTTGGCCTTGGCGAGGTCGAAATCATAGTCCCGCAGGTTCTCGCCGTAGATCGGCGATTGCGGCGGCTCCAGCCCCTTGAGCACGAGCCCCTGTCCGTTCGACGCGACCTTCTCGATCAGGGCCCGGTTGATGCCATGCACGAAGGCGCGGCGCAGCTTCTCGTCATCGAAGGGAGGCCGGGTCAGGTTGAACGACAGGATCTGCAGATTGCTGGCGAGGCTGTCCTCGAGCGTCAGGTTCGGGTCGCGCTCGACCTGAGCATAATCCTTCGGCTGGATCGCATCGGTGATATGGACAGTGCCTGCGCGGGCCTCGACGATCTTCGAGGCGGTATCGACGATGATGCGGTTGGTGACGCCATCGAGATAAGGCAGCTTCTCGCCCTTCTCGTCACGCCCCCAATAATTCTCGAATTTCTGCAGCTTGATCTGGTTGCCGCTGGTCCAGCTGGCGAAGGAGAACGGGCCCGTTCCCACCGGCTTGCGGCCATATTCGTTGCCCAGCGCCTGGATCGCCTTGGGCGATGAGATCATGCCGGCTTCATTGGCCAGGCCCGACAGCACCGAGGCCGAGGACCGGGTGAAATCGACCCTGACTGTCATGGCGTCGACCGCCGTTGCGGACTTCATGTCGGAGACGAACTGGCGGGCGCGCGCCTTGACCTGCGGATCGACGATCCGGTTCAGGTTGAACGCGACCGCTTCCGCGTTCAGCGGCGTTCCATCATGGAAGACCACGTTGTCGCGCAGATGGAAGGTGATCGAGAGCTGGTCCTTGGCGATCTCCCAGGACTTGGCCAATTGCGGGACGAGGTTTCCCTTTTCGTCCTGGACGAACAGGTTCTCGAAAATCTGGGTGTAGACGGTCCGATCGCGACCGGGGGCATTGCCAAAGGCCGGATCGAGCGATGCCGGCTCGACATCCATCGACTGAACCAGAATGCCCCCGCGCTTCGGCGTCTCCTGCGCGATCACGGGCAAGGCGAATGCGACGCCGAGCGCAAAGCAGGCGCCAGCCAGCAGCTTCATGATCATCTCCCTGTGGCGAGGCATCCATTCGGTTGCGGATGCTCTGGTTCTTGACGAACGCCGGCGCTCCCTACGGAAAGCCCGGCGCCGATCGATCAGCACCCGCCACGCCCTCAGCGGCGCCGCGAACGCGAAAGCTGATGCCCGCGACGCTACAAAGAGAGCGCTCTCATTGTCAATGAGAGCGCTCTCTTTTTTTGATCGCCGCAATGCTGTAGGCTCTGGTGTTGACCTGAACCGCCGAAGCGCTAGCGCTGTTCAAGATGCTGCAAGGTCTTGTCAGGTTTGGGGATTCGAAGGTTTGACCGCGTGAGCAATGATCGCCCTGCAATATCCGAGGACGCTCTTACCGACGGCACGGCAGTCCCGACGCGCGCGGCTGGAAAGCGCAGTTATGGCCGCGTGACCTTGAAGGATATCGCGCTTGACCTGGATATCTCGCTGGCGACCGTCGCACGCGCCTTCCAGAAGGATACGATCATCTCGGAGGAGACGCGGCAACTGGTGCTACGGCGGGCCGAACAGCTCGGCTATCGGGCCAATGTCTTCGCCAGAAGCCTGGCGACGCGGAAGACGCGCATCGTCGGCGTCATCATGTCGAGCGTCAATTCGCCGATCTATTCGGAGGTTCTCGCAAAGCTGTCGGAGCGCATCCACCGGATCGACATGTCGCTGATGCTGATCCCGGGCAGCTACGCCCAGGACTTCGACGCGAGCCTGCAGACGCTCATGGCCTACAGCCCCGATGCGATCCTGGTCTTCTCCGGCCTCCTCTCCGAGGCCGCGATCGAACAGGCCAAGCATGCCGGTGTTCCGCTGATCTACTTCAACAGGGTTTCACGCGACCCCGATGCCTATGGCGTTGGTTGCGACAACGAGGCCGGCGCCGCTCTGGTCGCCGACCTGCTCATCGACAGCGGGCATGAACGCCTCGCCTTCCTGTCGTCCGGCAATGACGCGACCACCAATATCGAGAGGATGACCGGCTTCGTCGAGCGGACCCGGATGCGAGGCTTGCCTGCCCCCAAGATCATCCCGGCGACAGGCTTCAGCTATGAGGATGGCCTCAATGCAGCCCTCGCGGCACGCGAGCAGTTGCCGGCGATCGACAGCCTGTTCTGCGCCAGTGACTTGCTGGCCCTTGGCTTCGCCGACGAGGCCCGGCGACGGTTCGGCCTGCGCATCCCGGAAGAGCTGTCCATCGTCGGCTGCCAGAACATCGCACTCGCCAGTTGGTCCTCGCACGACCTCACCACCCTGTGCCTGCCGATCGAGCGGATGGTCGACGAGACGCTGGCGATGCTGTCATCGCTCAGCCAGGGCCAGATCGTCGAGCCGCGCGTCGTGCGCGTTCCATCCACCGGAATCACGGAACGCGGCACGACGGCTCGGAAAAAATAGGCGTCGGATATGATCGCCTGCGGTGCGGAACGGGCCAACCCAGGCGAGTCGTATCCCTCGGTCAGGCCCCCTCGGGATCGCCACTGACCTTGGCGGGAAGGCCGAAATCCGAGATGAGCGAGACCACCAGCAGCCCGGCAGCCATGAGGAACAGCAGGCGGTGATCGCCACCGGTCGCATTGAACAGCGCCGAGTAGGCATAGGCTGCGACCGCCATGGCGGCTGCGGAGATGATGCTGGCGCGTCCCCAGGCAAGATTCTGGCGGCTCGCGCTCCGCGGAATCGCTTCATGCACGCGCGCAAGCACGAGCGGCACGATCCCCGGCGCGAAGGTGCCTATGATGATCGTCAGGCCTGCCAGCACGGTCAGGTTGTCGGTGGCGTAGAACCCTGCCAGCGCTACGGCAAAGATCAGCGAAACCAGCCTCATGGTCGGCTTGGGGCCGATCCGGTCAGCCAGGTAGCCATAGAGAGGCGGGCCGGCAATGGCCCCTAGCCCATAGATCGCCCAGAAGACCGAGCCTAGATGCGTGCCCGCCCGCAGACCGCGAGCCACGAAATCGACGAGGAAGACCATGGGCGCAACCGCGGCCGTGGCCATCAAGGCATATTGGACATAGACCAGCCTGACGTCCCGGCCGAACCGCGCGACCCGCTCGGGAGCCGCCTTGGGCTCATCGCGCCGGCTGAGCTTGCTCGAAGGCCAGGCGAACCAGCTCACGGCAGTCAGCACGGTGGAGATGATGCCCAGCCCGATCCAGGTCTGAGCCAGACCCAGCCCGAGCAGCAGGGGGATGATGGTCCCTGACCCGGCAATCCCAAGGCCGAGGCCGAGGAAAATCGCCCCACCCGCAGCGCCCTTTCGGGCCGGCGGAACATGCGGGAGGATGGTGGCGGCCACCAGCACCATGACGACGCCGCCCGCGAAACCCGACAGGAAGCGCCAGCCGAAATACCATGCGAAGGAGAATGGGAAAGCGCAGGCGAAGAATGCGGCGCAGATCAGCACCATCATGATCCGCAGCACATGCTCGTTGGCGAGGCGCCCCGCGATCGGCCTGCCGAGAAGCGCGCCGCAGACATAGCCCGCCAGATTGGCTGCGGCGAGATAGGCGACGCTCGGGGCCGAGAACCACCCGGCCTCGATCAATTCCGGAATGAGCGGCGTGAAGGCGAAGCGGGCCAGCCCGATACTGTCGAGGCTCGCGCACAGGCCGGCAAAGATGTAGCGCCATACCAGCAGCCGATCGACCTTGGCCACGGACAGGGGAGCCTGGTGAGAAACCATGGAAATCTCCACGAGGAATTGGACGCGCAACCTCACGGGCCCAGGACGGGCCGGGCTGCGCATCGAATGGAATGTCTTGGGAAGCGATGTCGGAGATTCAGGCCATGCCGGCTGAAGCGGCCAGGACGACGACCTTGCTGCCGGTCGGCACGCGCCGGTGGAGATCGATAATGTCCTGATTCAGAAAGCGAACGCAGCCGGAGGACACCATCGTGCCGATCGTCCAGGGCTCCACGGTGCCGTGCAGCCGGTAGAGGGAATCCTGACCGTTCCGGTAGAGGTACAGGGCGCGTGGCCCGAGCGGATTGCCGGCGCCGCCAGCCAATCCTCCCGCATATTGCGCGTAGCGCGCGGGCTCGCGGCGGATCATGTCCGGCGTCGGCGTCCAGCGCGGCCATTGCGCCTTTCGGCCGACGATCGCGGCTCCCTGGAAGTTGAACGCCTCTTCCTTGCCGACACCGACGCCGTAGCGAATGGCCCGCCCGCCGGGCAAGACGAGATAGGCATGGCGGGCGCCGGGATCGACGACGACCGTGCCAGGCTGCTCCGGCGTCGCATAGGCGATCTCCCGCCGCCAGAACTGCGGATCGACCTCCTCCAGTTCGACCGCCGGGACGGGAAACGGCTCGTCATCGAGCGCCGCATACATCCGGACATAGGCCGGATCGATTCCGGGAGGGGCAGTACTCGCCAGTTCGGGCTGCGGGAGCGAAACACAACCCGGGAGCACACCTGAACCGATCGCCAGCATGGCGCCGCGTCTTGTCATCATGGTCTTCGATCTCTCCGAAACGTCTCCGGGGAGATGAGGCCAGATCGAAAACTTGTCGATTGGTTATGTAATTATAGCTTCCATATCCAATAGCTATTCAAACGGCGACGGCGCGATCGGAACCCGCCTCGCGACGTGACAAGGGGCGCTCGAGCGGATCGACCCCCTCCACCGCCTTGATGCGCGGCACGACGAAATCCGCGAAGGCCCGGACGGCGGGCCGCATGAACCGCACCGATGGGTAGGCCATGAAGATCTCGTGCGACTTGACCTCGTATTCCGGCAGGATGCGGATCAGCGCGCCCTGCTCGAGTTCCTCATGCACCAGAAGATGCTGGACAGGCCCGGCGACATGCCCGGTCATGAGCGAATTGACGATCACATAGGCGTTGTTGGTGCGCAGGGTCGCCCGAACCCGCAATTCGGCGCCTTCATGCCCGCGCTGGAGCTGGATCGTATCGCGCGGCGACAGCACCTGGGCCGTCGTCACCATATCGACCTCGGACAGCCGTTCGAGCGTATCGATCGGACCATGCTTGCCGAGGAAGCATGGCGCGGCGACGAGAATACGCCTGATCTGCCCGAGGCTTCTGATGACGAGGTCCTGGCCTTCCGGCCGCCCGTATTTGATGCCCAGGTCGAAATTTTCGAACACGAGATCGACGACGCGATCCTCGAGCACCAGATCGACCGACACGGTCGGATGCTGCGCCTGAAACTCCATGACCATCGCATGCAGGTGCTTCGCGCCGATGCAGGACGGCGCGTGGACGCGGATCAGCCCCTCGATCGCCCCCATGTCGCGCCGGACGCCTTCGAGCGCCGCATCGATCGACGCCAAGGCCGGATGACTGGCCTCATAGATCGTGCGCCCGTGCGGCGTCAGCCTGACGTGACGCGAGGACCGCTCCAGCAGACGCGCGCCGATATGAGCTTCCAGATTGCGGAGATGCTTGGTCACGGCGGGCTGGGACACACCCAGGTCCTTGGCCGCGGCCGTCACCGAGCCGCGCTCGACCGTGCGAACGAAAGCCCTCAGGGCAAGGGAAAGGTCCATTTCAACAACTTCGGTTATCGTCGGCGGACAACAATAACCGGTTCTTGATCGCTGATCCACCCGGGGCAGCGGCGCTGGACCTGAGCTGCCGCTGGCCAGGCAAAGCCGATCGCCCAGCACAGGTACGATTCCGATAGATTGACTTTCAGTCGATAAAAAACATCACTTCGCTGCTGACGGGTTCATGTTCCCGGCGATTTCCAGATGCCGCCTCATAAGCAGGGCGGCGAACTCGACATCCCCGGCCTCGAGCTTCGCCAGAATCTCCATATGCTCGGCGTAGTTGGCGCGCACGCGGTCGAACCCGTGCTTCCAATTGTAAATCGAGAAGCGCCGCAGCCGGTTCTGGCGCCGCATCGCCTCCAGCAGGAAGCGATTGCCCGAGGCCTCGGCGATGCCCTCATGGAACGCGGCATTCATTTCGAAGAAGGCGACGCTGGAGGTCTCGCTCCATGGCAATGAAAGGCTGTCATCGTGCAGCCGCCGCATCTCCTCGGCAAAGCCGGGACGCAGTGCAAATCCGGGTTCGAGGATGGCGGCCGGCTCGATGACCAGCCTGAAGCGATAGCTGTCACGGCGCAGCTCGGCGCTCCAGCTCGTCAGGAAACGCCAGCCATAGCCCGGCTTGCGCTCCACCATCTGCATATCCGCGAGCAGATCGAGCGCCCGGCGAACGACCGCGCGCACGACGCCGTAGCGCTGCATCAGCTCGGTTTCAGAGACGTCATCGCCGAGATTGCCATAGTCCCGATCAGCGGCGATGCGCACGAGAAGATCGTCGTCGCCCGCGCGCTCGCCGGAAGCCGCGGCCTCGCCGGGAAGCGCAGCGAGGAGCTCGACGCCGCGCTGCGGCCGCCGGATGACGAGCCCGCGCGCCGCCAGCAGATCGAGCGCCGCACGAACCGGGGACCGCGAGACGCTCAGGCGCTCGGCCAGGATCTTCTCGTTGAGGCGGTCGCCGGGAACAGCGCCGTCCGCGCGGGCGAGATCCATGATGCGCCCGGCGAGCTCCTCCTGGAGACGCGTAGGCTGGCGGCCATTGTCGTTGTCCGTCGTGGTCATTGTATCACAAAAAACATTCTGCTAGCGTTCCCTTATGGCTGCGACAGGCCTCGGCAGCCTTTTTGCGCGGAGAGCTTAGCAACGATGACGATTCCTTCGAACTGCCCATTGATCGAGATCTCAGGTCCAGCGCGCGAGCGCGGCCGCCAATATGGCGAGCAGGCAAGAGATCGCATCAAGCGTGGCGTTGATCACTATGCGACGCAAATCCATGCCAGCAATGTCGACTGGCAGCAGATCCGCGAGATTACCGCACGTTTCGAGCCGAGCATCACGGCCTATGACGCTGATTATGTCGAGGAGATGCGCGGCATCGCGGAAGGGGCCGGCGTCGAATACGCCGCGATCCTGCTGCTCAACGCCAGGACCGAGATGCTGAAGCTCGCCAAGCGGCGCCAGCGCGGCGAAGAGATCCCTGACGATCCCGATGGCTGCACCGGCCTCGTCGCGCTCCCCGCGGCGACCAAGGCGGGACGGCTCATTCACGCCCAGAACTGGGACTGGAAGATCGAATGCGCGGAGACGGCCGTCGTGCTGCGCATCCGCCGCGAGAACGAGCCGGACATCCTCACCTTCACTGAAGCGGGTGTCCTGGCGCGCTTCGGTTTCAACTCCGCCGGCATCGCCATCACCGGTAACTATCTCGAATGCGAGCGGGACTATCGCCGCCTCGGCGTGCCACTGGCTCTGATCCGCCGCAAGGTGCTCGAACAGCGCCGCCTGGCACTCGCCATGCACTCCGTCTACACGACGCCGAAATCGGCCTCCAACAACATCATCGTCAGCCACGCCAACGGCATCGCCATCGATTTCGAGTGCGTGCCGGACGAGACCTTTCAGGTGCAGCCCGAGAACGGGCTCATCGTCCACGCCAACCATTTCCAGAGCCCGGTCGCGCTCTCGAAGCTGCGCGATACCGGCGTCGCCAACATGCCGGACTCGCTCTATCGCGACATCAGGGTCCGCGAGCTGCTGGAGCCGCATGTCGGCAGCATCACGCCGGAGACGGTGAAGGCCGCGCTTTTCGACGATTTCGAGACGCCCTGGTCGGTCTGCCGGCCGCCGCGCGAGAACCTCTCCAACAATCAGTCCGCGACGGTCGCGATGATCGTGATGGAGCCCGCGACCGGCACGATGGAGGTCGCGCTGCTGCCGGCCCTGAACCGGCAATTCGCGAGCTATTCGCTGGGAATGAAGATCGAGGTGCCGAGCACGACGGTCGCTCGCTCGACGGAGGCCGCACGCTCGGCGGCTTGAGCCCGCCCTCCCCGCGGGCCGACGCGATGGCCCGCGGAACGGGGTCTGCACAGACCCCAGAGCCAACTCAAAAACGAGGGGATAAAATGAGACCATTCATGCTTCTGGTGCTGGCGACCAGCTTGGTGGCCGGCATGGCGAATGCCCAGGAGGAGCGGCCGCTCCGCATTCGCCTCAACGCCGATATCCGCTCGCTCGATCCGGGCGTCAATCGCGATGCCAATACCGACGCGCTCCAGAGCCATCTGTTCGAAGGGCTCGTCGCCTTCAAGGAGGATGCGACCGTCGGCCCGCTCCTGGCGAAGTCGATCGACGTGTCCGAGGACGGCAAGACCTATAGCTTCGTGTTGCGCGACGATCTCCGCTTCAGCAATGGCGAGCCGGTCAGCAGTGACGACGTCCTGTTCTCATGGAAGCGCTACACCGATCCGGCCACCGGCTGGCGCTGCCTGTCCGAGGTCGACGGGCGCGGCGCCGTGAAGGTCACCGGCGTCGTCGCCAAGGACGCCAGGACCGTCGAATTCACGCTGGCGAAGCCCTCGGCGCTCTTCCTCGGAACGCTGGCGCGGCCCGATTGCGGCGGCACCGGCGTCTTCCACAGGAGCTCGCTGGGGCCCGACGGCAAATGGCTCGCTCCGGTCACGACGGCGCCGTTCAAGCTCGGCGAATGGCGCCGCGGCCAGTTCATCGACCTCATCCGCAACGACAAATATTCCGCCCTGCCCGGCACGCCGGACGGCCTCGCCGGCAATAAGTCGACCAGCCTCCAGAAACTGCGCTTCACGATCATCCCGGACGAGTCGACGGCGAAGGCAGCCCTGCTCTCGGGCGATATCGACATCAATTTCGACATCCAGAATGCCGACCTCGCCGGGTACAAGGCCAACAAGGCCATCATCCTGGATTCGGCATCGGTGATGAACATCAACGACATCCTGATCCAGACCAAGGATCCGCTGCTGTCGGATGTGCGGGTCCGCCAGGCGTTGCAGCTCTCGCTCGACCTGCCTGTCCTGGTCGACCAGGTCAGCGAAGGAACGGCCAGGCCCAACAGCTCGCCGATCTCACCGGCAAGCGGCTATCACCAGAAGATCCAGTCGGAGCGGCCGAAGCGCGACCTCTCCACGGCCAGGAAGTTGCTGGCAGACGCGGGCTATAGGGGCCAGCCGATCAAGATGATCACCAACAAGCGCTACCAGAACATGTTCGACCAGGCGGTGATCGTGCAGGCCATGGCCAAGGAAGCCGGCATCAACATCGACCTGGACGTGCTGGAATGGGGCACGCAGCAGGACCGCTACCTCTCCGGCAGCTATCAACTGATGTCGCACGGCTTTTCCGCAAGGCTCGACCCGTCCCTGTCCTTCGAGATGTTCTCCGGCGACAAGGCCGAGCAACCCCGCAAGGTCTGGGATAATGGCGAGGCGCAAAAGCTCCTCGCGCAGAGCATGGAAATCGCTGAGCCGGCGAAACGCCAGGCGATCTTCGACAAGCTCGAGGCGATGTTCCGGGCGGAGGTGCCGATGATCGTGCTCTATTCGGAGGTGCGCACCAGCGCCGTGCGCGCCAATATCTCCGGCTACAAGAGCTGGGCGATGGGCCAGCCGCGAGCCTGGGGCGTCTCGATCAATCGCTAGCCCGCACGCGCCAGGCTAGCGGCGTTCGCCTGGATCCAGCCTGGCGCAGAGCATCGCTCAGCGAACCCAAGAGCCGGCTAGCCAATTCTCCATCCGGATCAGTGCTTCCGAGAGCGCTGCAACGGCTGTCCGGCCTCTTTCGCCCGATCGCGATGGGCCTGCGCCTTCGCCCTGTTGCCACACACCGCCATGCTGCACCAGCGGCGCGCATGACCGCGCGTGCGATCGATGAACAGCATCGTGCACGCCGCGCCCTCGCAAGCCTTCACATGGCTGAAATCATCGGTGCAGACCAGGTCGCTCATCGAGCGGGCGATCGGAAGCAAGAGCGTCTCGGGCGAGCGCCAACGGCGCTGCGCCTGCCGCTTCAGGCCCGATGCGCCCGCATCGGCTTCGGTCCCGTCGCGAGCGACGATCTGAACAAATTCCTCGTCCCTGGCGAGGATCTTGTTCAATGGGGTCAGCTCATCCAGCGCCTCGGAGGCCAGCGGCTTGCCCTTGTGCTTATGCACGAAACCGCGGAACCATTCCCTCAAGGCGCGCGCCTGCGCTGCCACGGCATCGAGTTCGCCCGGCACGCTCGCTTTCTGAAATCCGTCGAGCACGGGTTCGGGCGCCAGGCCGGCGGCTTTGAGCCAGGACAGCAGATCTTCACCCGAGTTGATCCACTCGACCGGCGTTTCGACCGGTGTCGCGATCGAATTGAGGAAATCGAGGCCGGTCGCATCGGCAAGGAAGAAGGCGGGCGGGCGCTTTTCGGTCATCACGTCGCGATCCTATCGCATCCTGCGATCAAGCTCAGAATCCGCAGATAACCACTAAAACAACGCCTGACAAGTTAAGGGCGGGCATAGCCGCCAAACGGCGGCGGCTCACGCCGAAATCGCTGCGGATGAGGGCCCCGCAGAACCAGTCCGCGTCAGCGAACCTGGTTCCCGTGTGGTGTGATCGGGACTTGTGTGCTGCTCGCCGGTGTCCTCAAGCTTACCTTGCTTTGCCTGCACGATACGAGCGCCCTGGTCGCCTTCTCGATTGATAGCTTCGGGCGCGGCCGGGCCGCGCACGAATGGGGCGGCATATTCCTATCGGATTCCCAAGCAGGATGAGTATGAATAACCTCCATGAGAGCGATTGACAGGTTACGCCAAGAACGATAGCCCTCTTCTGGCATTCAGAGAGGTTACGGCAACCTCGCAGAGGAGCGCTCCATGGCAACCGTGAAATTCCGCAAGATCGATGTCGACGGATTCAAGATCGCCTATCGCGAAGCCGGCCCCAAAGGCGCGCCGGTGCTGCTCTTGCTTCACGGCTTTCCGAGTTCCGGGCACATGTTCCGCGATTTGATCCCGCTGCTCGCTGACCGTTTCCATGTGGTCGCGCCCGATCTTCCCGGCTTCGGTCAATCGGATATGCCGCCGCGAAGCGAGTTCACCTATTCCTTCGACAACATCGCCGGCGTCATCGAACGCTTCACCGAGCTCGCAGGTCTCGATCGCTTTGCGATCTACGTCTTCGACTACGGTGCCCCGACTGGCTTCCGCCTGGCGATGCGTCATCCCGAACGCATCACCGCGATCATCTCGCAGAACGGCAACGCCTATGAGGACGGGCTCAGCGACGGCTGGAACCCGATCCGGGCCTATTGGCAGGAGCCGTCGGACCAGAACCGCCAGGCGCTGCGGGCCATGCTCGCGCCGGAGATGACGATCTGGCAATACGCGCACGGCGTGCCGGATGCGGCCAAGGCGCGCCTCTCGCCGGATGGCTACACGCTCGACAATTTCTATCTGGCGCGTCCTGGCGCCGACGAAATCCAGCTCGACCTCTTTGGCGACTACAAGAGCAACATCGCGCTCTACCCCAAATTCCAGAGCTATTTCCGCGCGTACAAGCCGCCATTCCTCGCGGTCTGGGGAAAGAATGATCCGTTCTTCCTGCCGCCAGGCGCCGAGGCATTCGGGCGCGATATCCCCGATGCCGCGATCCGCTTCTTCGACACCGGCCATTTCGCTTTGGAGACCCATGCCGAGGAGATCGCGGCGGAGATCCGCGACTTCCTGAACTCGGCACTGACGGGCAGCCGCACGGCTCGCTGACCGCCCAACCTATCAGCACCGGGAGGAGGCCCGCGTCCCGCGGCAGCCTGTGCACGTCCCAACCTGGAGAAAGACAATGCGCGCGATCGTCATCGACACGTTCGGTGGGCTGGATGCCCTCGTCTACAAGGACATTCCCGAGCCGGAGCCCCTGCCTGGCCATGTCGTGATCGCGATCAAGGCGTTCGGCATCAATCATGCCGAGATGCATATGCGCCGCGGCGAATGGGCTGAGGCGGCGGAGGTCAGCGGGATCGAATGCGTCGGCCTGGTGAAATCCTGCCCCGGCGGCGAGTTTGCGGTCGGCGCCAAGGTCGCGGCGCTGATGGGCGGGCTCGGGCGCACGATCAATGGCAGCTATGCCGAATTCACCCGGGTTCCCGTCTCCAATGTCGCGCTCATCGAATCCAGCCTGCCCTGGGCCGAGTTGGCGGCGATCCCGGAAACCTATGCGACGGCATGGACCTGCCTCTTCCGCAACCTGGAACTCAGGAAAGGCCAGGGCCTCCTGATCCGGGGTGCGACCTCATCATTCGGTCAGGCAGCGGTCAATCTGGCCGTGAATGCGGGAGCGCGCGTGATCGCCACGACGCGCAACCGCGAGCGCTTTGCGATGCTTCAGGAGCTGGGGGCTGAGCGCTGCCAGCTCGAAGGGCCCGATCTGTCGCAGCGCCTGGCCGAGACGAAGCAGCTCGATGCGGTACTCGACCTGGTCGGAAACAGCACGATCGTCGACTCTCTTGCGATGCTTCGGCGCGGTGGCAGGGCCTGCCTTGCGGGGTGGCTCGGCGGCCTCGACCCGATCAGGGATTTCAATCCTCTGCTGCAGATGGCGAGCGGCGTTTACCTGACCTTCTTCGGCAGCTTCGTCTTCGGCACGCCCGGCTTTCCGCTGTCGGATGTCCCGCTGCAGGACATCGCCGAACAGGTCGCCGCCGGCCGCCTGAAGGCGAAGCCGTCGCGCATCTTCCGGTTCGAGGAGATCCGCGAGGCGCATCGCGTGATGGAAGCCAACGAAGCCACCGGAAAAATGGTCGTGGTGCACGCCTGAGGCGTGGCCGCGAATGAGACGATGGAAGCCAGCCTCAGGGGAATGCCCCATGACGACATCAGTAGCGATCGTAACCGGCGCCAGCTCCGGCATCGGAAAGGCGACTGCGCTCAGGCTCGCCCGCGATTTTTCCGCGGTCGTCCTGGCCTCGCGGTCTGGCGAGACACTCGACCGGGTTGCGGAAGAGGTGAAGGCTGCGGGCGCCGAAGCGCTGGTCCTCGAACTCGATCTGAGCGCGGCCGGTGCAGCCGACAGCTTGGTGAGCCGGAGCCTGGAGCGCTTTGGCCGGATCGATGCGATCGTGAACATCGCCGGTGCGGTTCCAGGCGTCGATCTCTTCCAACTCAGCGATGAGCACTGGGACGCGGCAATGGCGCTCAAATTCCATGGCGCACGCCGGCTGACGCTGCGGGCGTGGGAGGCTCTCATGGCGTCGAAAGGCTCGGTGATCTTCATCTCGGGCACGGGCGCGGATATTCCGAATGCCGCCACGGCCGCGATCGGCACGATCAATGCGGCGATCGAAGCCCTGGCCAAGGCGTTCGCGGATCGCGGGCTTCGGGACGGGGTCCAGGTCAACAGCGTATCGCCGGGTCCGGTCATGACCGGTCGGCGGCAGGCCATGATCGCGACTTGGGCGACGGCCAACAAGCTGGGCATCGAGGAGGCGAAGGCAAGGCTTCTCGCTCAGGCGGGGATCAGCCGCTATGGCGAACCCGAGGAGATCGCCGATCTCATCGCCTTCACCGTATCGCCGGCAGCGCGCTGGATGACCGGCACCGTGCTGCGCATGGATGGCGGCGAGGTGAAGTCGCGCTAACATCACCGCTTTCGTCATCCGCACGCCTTGATCACGGCGCAGCGTCACCTGCGATATCTCCCGGAGATCTGTCATGCCGGACATGTTGACGACCATCGCCGAGATCGACGGCCGCATCGCGGCGCTCAGGGAAAATCTCAGCGAGTTGATCGAGCAGGCCGCGGCTTATTCCGGCGCCGCGGATGAAGAGCTGATGTCGCAACGGATCGCCGATCAGGAGGCGGAGATCGCGCGCCTGATGAAGCAGCGCGACGCGCTCGCCCGCTCGACCTCTTAAGGCGCTCGACACGGATGTCACGGCTGCTGGACCGCCGATCTAAAGGGTCGGAAGGGCGGTCCGCGCAGAGAGGTGACGCTGTTCGGCTTGGCGCGTCCAGGCTTACTTGAAGCCGATCAGCACGCCGTCTGCCCCGAGAGAAAGCTGCAAGCCCTGGCGGCGCGTCGCCAGCCGCATCGTCACGCCCTTGTCGTTGCGCAGCCAGAGCTGCCCGCGTCCCTGGGCTCCCACGGCCCAGCCTTCCCGAAGCTGGACATAGGCGCCGGCGAAATCATTCAGCCGCGTCAGGCCATAGACCGTGCCGGTCGCCGTGAGCTTGGACGCCCCGATACCGCCAATTCCCAGGCCGCCCGCGGTAATGCCATAGGAACGGCCGCGAAACTTCAATGTCCCGCCGCCAGCCTGTCCGGAGCCGATGAAGGCCACCTGAACCTGTTGGATCCGCACCGACCCGGTTGGAGGACCGAGGTTCTGCTGCGCGGCGACCGGAGCAGCGAGCATCAGCGAAGCAGCGAGGGAAACCATCGTCGCATTGAAAGCCTTCATTGCTATCTCCCGATTGCTGAAAGGTTTCGAAAAAGCCGCGCTGCTGTAAGGAGTTAAGGTCGATGCAAAGTGCTGATCGCGATCTGACTCCGCGGCGCCGGACATCGATTTCGACCGGCAATCGGATGATGGCGCAGGCCCGAGTAGCCGGCAAGCTTGTTCACGCGGGTCTGCCAGAACTCACATGACAGACAAGTATTCCGAGCGCCCCAATGGCGACGCCGATGCCCTGTACCAACAGCGAAACGCCGCCCGGGTGGGCGGCGTTGCTTGCCGTCTTAGAGGGATGAACCTCAGAACTTGATGGCGAAATTGCCCTTGAAGGCGTGATCCTGAGCATCGTTCGCGAGCTGTCCGGTATAGGACAGGCCGAGCGTCGCGGTCGGGCTGATCGCAAAATCGAGCCCTGCTTCGACCAGTGCGGCATCCCTGGCAATCGGCAGGCCGGCGACCGCGAAGGGGGTCGAGCCTGCGAAGGCCAGCGTCGCGGTCTGATCGACGTCGCCGAAGGCATGGCGCCAGGCCAATGTTCCGCGCAGGGTCATGTCCATGCCCGAGAGCGCGAAGGAGGTCGAGGCGCGCAGGCCCAGCGTCGAATAGCCGATGCTGGTGTCGTCGCTGCGGCCCGAGAGCGCGGCGACACCGCCTGTCTCGTTAAAGCCGTCCGTATGCAGGTTGACATAGGCGAGGCCGGCGAAGGGCTCGAGCGCGACGCGGCCGAGATCGATCCGATAGCCGAGCTCGCCGAAGACCTGGGCCGTGCCGGCATTGTAGTCGGCTCTCAAGTTGTTGCCGAAGCCGGCGAAGGCGGCGATGCGAGAGGTCTCCACATCGTGCCAGGTATAGCTCGCGCCGGTGCGCAGGCTGAGCGCACCCCATTGCCCGCCGCCATAGAGGCCGAGATGGTAGTTGTCGCTCTCGCCCGACGACCGCCGGCCCTTCACGTCGAACTCGGTGCGGCTATAGCCGGTGACCAGACCGAAGCGCATCGTGTCGAAGGCGGCGATATCGGCGCCGATGAAGAAGCCGCCGGTCGAGCGCGTCAGCT
The DNA here is from genome assembly GCF_004341515.1 of Allobosea sp. BK604. Lineage (GTDB taxonomy): Bacteria > Pseudomonadota > Alphaproteobacteria > Rhizobiales > Beijerinckiaceae > Allobosea. The sequence goes on along the minus strand of NZ_SLZF01000010.1, from coordinate 51,301 downwards.
TGGCAGCGTTGCGATCACCGTCGGTCCGACCCCAGGAGCCATAGCCTTGGCCCCAGACCGCGAAGCGCTCGGTGTTGAGCCGGGGCATCGAGCCCTTGATGGCGGGAGCGAGATCGGCGGTGAAGCCGTAATTCATCGTCGCCATCGGCGTCGAGCCGACCGAGCCGAAGGCCGAGCGCAGCCGGTCGATCGAAGCCGAGCGCACGGCGTTGCTCTCCTCGACCAGCGCGGTCTTGGCCGAGGCATGCACCTCGCCCGAGAGCGCATCGAAGGCAGCACGGGCCGAGGCAGCGTCGAGCTTGACGACCGCGTCGTAGACGGGATTGCCGAGCCCGAGCCGTTCGCTCGCCGCGGCCGAGCCGATCTGGTTGCCCGTCTGGCCGACGGCGGGAAACGCGACGTCGTTTCGCGAGATGGTCAGAAAAGTCTGCCCTGCATCATAGTCGAGGCTCGATGCCAGGAAGGCGAAATTGCTGACGACGCTGTCGAACCGGCCGGAGACGCCGCCTGCGGCGCTGAACAGCTCATAGCGCGCCGTGGGTGAAAACGTGCCGGTCATCGCAGCGAGCTCGAGCGTCGCGCCCGACACGGCGATCGTGCCGGTGGCGATGATCTTGTCCGATTGGCCCTGGCCGTCGACCTCGACCTGATAGATCGAGCCGGGCGCGAAGGTGACGCCGCCATTGACGGTCAAGGTCCCGATCGAATTGCCTGGGGCGACAATGCCGCCGCTCTGCACGCTCAAGGCGCCGACCGTGCCGTTGCCGCCCAGAATGGCGCCGCTCTGCACCGTAACCGGCGAATTGGCGAGCGAGCCGTTCACGGCAAGCCGGCCGGCCGCGATCGTCGTCGGGCCCGACAGGCCGCTATTGCCCGTCAGGTTCAGGCTGCCGGCGCCGGTCTTGGTGAAGGAGCCGGTGCCGTCGATCGCATTGCCGAAGACTGCATTGACCGGCTGATCAATGATCAAAGCGGCGTTGTTGAGGATGGCGCCACTGCCGAAACTCGAGGCCGCGCCGCGCAGCGTGCCGGCCGAGATCACCGTGCCGCCGCTATAGCTGTTGGTGCCGTCGAGCACGGTCGTGCCGGCGCCCATCTGCCAAAGCGCGCCGCTGCCCGAGATTGCCCCCGCGAAGGTCACTGCGTTCGAGCGGTTGAAGGCGAGCGTGCCGTCATTGACGACATCGCCGGTGATCGAGCCGGACGTGCCGCCATTGCCGAGCATCAAGGTGCCGGCGCTGATCGTGGTGCCGCCGGTATAGCTGCTCGTGCCGGTCAGGATCGTCGTGCCCGACCCGATCTGCCGCAGCGCGCCGCTGCCCGAGATCGCGCCGGCGAAACTCAGCATATTCGAGCGGTTGAAGGCGAGCGTGCCGCTATTTGCGACATCGCCGGTGATCGAGCCGGACGTCCCGCCATTGCCGAGCTGCAAGGTGCCCGCGACGATCGTCGTGCCGCCCGTATAGCTGTTGTTGCCGGTCAGGGCCGTCGTGCCAGAACCGATCTGCCGCACCGCGCCACTGCCGGAGATCACCCCTGCCAGGGTCAGGCTGTCGGAACGGTTGAAGGCGAGCGTGCCGGCATTGACGACACCGCCGACGATCGAGCCGGAGGTGCCGCCATTGCCAAGCATCAAGGTGCCGGCGCTGATCGCCGTCCCGCCGGTATAGCTGTTCGTCCCGGTCAGGATCGTCGTGCCCGAGCCGATCTGTTGCACGGTACCGCTGCCGGAGATCGCACCCGCGAGAGTGAGGCTGTCGGAGCGGTTGAAAGCGAGCGTGTGGTTATTCACGACATCGCCGGTGATCGAACCGCTCGTGCCGCCATTGCCGACCTGCAAGGTGCCGGCCGTGATCACCGTCCCGCCGCTATAAGTGTTCGTCCCGGTCAGGATCGTCGTGCCCGAGCCGATCTGCCGCACGGCGCCGCTGCCGGAGATCGCCCCGGCGAAGGTCACCGCGTCCGAACGGCTGAAGGCGAGCGTGCCGTCATTGACGACATTGCCGGTGATCGAGCCGGACGTGCCGCCATTGCCGAGTTGCAAGGTGCCTGCCGTGATCGCGGTGCCGCCGGCATAGCTGTTCGTTCCGGTCAGAACCGTCGTGCCACTGCCGGTCTGCCGCACCGTGCCGCTGCCCGAGATCGTACCGGCGAAGGTCACGACATCCGAACGGTTGAAGGCGAGTGCGCCGTCATTGGCGACATCGCCGGTGATCGAGCCGGAGGTGCCGCCATCGCCAAGCTGCAGCGTGCCAGCCGTGATCACCGTCCCACCGGCATAGGTGTTCGTCCCGATGAGGATCGTCGTGCCAGTCCCGATCTGCCGAACCGCGCCGCTGCCGGAGATCACCCCAGCCAATGTCAGGTTGTCGGATCGGTTGAAGGCGAGCGTGCCGTCATTGACGATATCGCCGGTGATCGAGCCGGAGGTGCCGCCATTGCCGAGCTGCAAGGTGCCGCCGGTGATGCTCGTGCCGCCGGTATAGCTGTTTGCCCCGGTCAGGACGAGCGTGCCGCCGCCGAATTGCTTCAGCACACCGCCGCCGGAGACGGCGCCCGCGAAGGCGACATTGTCCGAGCGGTTGAAGGCGAGCGTGCCGTCATTGACGACGTCGCCGACGATCGACCCCACCGTGCCGCCATCGCCGACCTGCAGGGTGCCGGCCGTGATGACCGTGCCCCCGGTATAGCTATTCGCCCCGGTCAGGATCGTGGTGCCGCTGCCGATCTGCCGCACCGCGCCATTGCCCGAGATCGCGCCGGCGAAGGTCACGGCATCCGAGCGGTTGAAGGCCAGCGTACCGCTGTTGGCGACGTCGCCCGTGATCGAGCCGGAGGCGCCGCCATCGCCGAGTTGCAACGTGCCGCCGGCGATCGTGGTCCCGCCCGCGTAGCTGTTCGCTCCGGTCAGCACCAGCGCGCCTGCGCCGAGCTTGGCAAGCCCGCCATTGCCGCCGAGCGCCTGGCTGACGGTGAAGCTGTTGCCGGCATCGGCGATATCGAAACCGCCGCCGCCATTGTCGAAGGTGATGCCGCGCGCGGTCGAGGTGAAGCTCGTGCCGGTGACGCGCAGCACGCCGCCGTTGAAGACGAGGCCGCCGGCCGCATCGCCCAGATTGGCATCGGACGAGACCGAGAGCGTGCCGGAATTCAACACGGTGTTGCCGGTATAGGTGTTGGCGCCGGTCAGCACGAGCGTACCGAGATCGGTCTTCACCAAGGCGCTGGCGCCGGTCAGCACGGAGTCGATCGTCGCGGTATAGGCAGCGCCGGCCGAGGTGCCGTCGCCGACGCGGATGATCGCCTGCGCGCCGCTGAGCGCGATCGGACCGCCGGTGACGCGATAGCCGTCGGCGGCGAACTGCATGCCGGTAGCCGAGACCGCGCCGCCCGTCGTGTCGACGGTGACGGTGCCGCCCAGCGTCTGGAACACCATGAAGCCCGGTGTGACGCTCGGAGGCGCATTCACGCTGCCGTTCTGGTTGGTCCAGGTGCCGTTGCTGGCGCTCCAGGTGCCAGCGCCGCCATCGACCAGGTTGTTGTTGGCATTGCCCGCGGCGCCGCCATCCCAGAAATTCAGCGAAAGGCCGGCCGAATTGACCAGGTTGACCTGGGCTGCGACCGAAGTCTGCACGGAGAGGTCGGAGGCGACGGTTCCTGCCGGCAGGGTGCCGAGCACCAGCCCGTTGTTGATCAGTGCGCCGCCATAGTTGAACAGCCGGTAGATGCCGCCGCCGAAGCCGCCGGCATCGGAGACGTTCAATATGCCGGCCAGGGTCAGATTGCCGGTGACGTCGACCCGGTCGCTGCCGGTCAGCAGATTGGGCAGGCCGAGATCGAAATCGAGGATCGAGCCCGAGGAGAGCGACAGCGAGCCGACGCTGAGGACGCCGGTGGTCAGCGTGCCGGGATTGGCGCCCGGCGCGAGATGGCCGCCAGCGGCGATCGTGACCGCGCCCGTGATCGTGCCGCCGCCGGCCAGGGTCGCGCCGCTGGAGACCGAGACGGCCGTGTTGCCGAGCGAGCCCGAGAGCTCGAGCGTGCCGCCGCTGACAGTGGTCGCGCCGGTATAGATATTGGCGCCGGAGAGCGTGGTCTTGCCGGCGCCTGCGGTCTCGAAGCTGCCGGTGCCGCTGATGGCGCCGGCAATGCTTAGGCCGTTGCTCTTGTTGACGACGAGCGCGCCGGCATTGGCGATATCGCCGGAGCCGAGCGAGCCGCTCGTGCCGCCGGTGCCGACCTGGAGCGTGCCGGCAGCGATCACGGTGCCGCCGGTATAGGCCATGCCGTCGCCGAGAACCGTCGTGCCGCTGCCGCGCTGCGCGAATTTGCCGGCGCCGCTGACCGCGTTGGGAAGCGTGTACACGTCGGAGCGGTTGACCGCGAACTCCGCACCGGACGCGACCGTGACCGAGCCGGCGATCGAGCCGCTCGCGGTGCCATTGCCGATTTGGAGCGCACCGGAATTGATCGCGGTGCCGCCGCTATAGATGTTCGTGCCGGTCAGGATCGTGCGGCCGGTGCCGTTCTGCTCGACGGAGCCGGATCCCGAGACGACCTTGTCGAAGGTATATTCGTTCGAGCGGTTGAAGGCGAGGATGCCGCTATTGCTGACATCAGTCGCGATCGAGCCCGCGGTGCCGCCATTGCCGAGTTGCAGAATGCCGGCGCTGATCGTGGTGCTGCCGGTATAGCTATTGTCCGCGGTCAGGATCTGCCGGCCCGCGCCGGTCTTCGTCAGCGAGCCCAGGCCGGTGATCGTGCCGGAGAAGGTCGCATCGCTACCGGGGTTGACCGTCAACGCCCCGCCCCCGCCGAGCAGGACGTTGCCCGCTCCGCCAAGCGCGCCGACGCTTTGCGCATAGCTGTTGACGTCGAAGCTGGCGCCGGACGCGACCGTGAGGTCGCCGCCGCCCAAGCGGTTGTTGCCTCCGAGCTGCAAGGTGCCGGCGCTCACGAGCGTCTGGCCGGTATAGCTGCTGCCCCCGGTCAGGGTCAGCGTGTTCGTGCCCAGCTTGGTCAGGTCGCCGCTGCCGGAGATCGCACCTGCGAAGCTGGCATTGTTCAGATTGTCGAATTCGAGCGTGCCGTTATTGACGACATTGCCGGTGATCGAGCCGTCATTCGTCCCGTCATTGCCCAAGCGCACCGTGCCGCCGGCGTTGATGGTCGTGCCGCCGCTGAAGTTGTTGGCTGCGGTCAGGGTCAGGGTGGCGCTGCCGGCCTGGGTCAGCGAACCGCTGCCGCTGATCACGCCGCCATAGGTGACGCTGTCGGAGCGGTTGAAGCTCAGCGCGCCATTATTGGTGATGTTGCCGCCGATCGTGCCGGCGGTGCCGCCATTGCCGATCTGCAGCGTGCCGCCATTGATCGTCGTCCCGCCGGCATAGCTGTTCGTGCCGGTCAGGATCACCGTGCCCGCACCGCGTTTGGCCAGGGCGCCCGCGCCGGAGATGTCGCCCGCGACAGTCAAGCTGCCGGTGCGATCGAAGGCGAGCGTGCCGCCATTCACGACATTGCCGACAATCGCCCCGGTCGCGCCGCCATTGCCGATCTGCAACGTGCCGGCACTGATCGTCGTGCCGCCGGTGAAGTCATTGGCGCCGGTCAGCGTGAGCGTGCCGGTGCCCGCCTTGGTCAGCGAGCCGGCACCGGTGATCACGCCCGCGAAGGTCGAGGTCGCATCGCCATTGCCCGCGGTGAGCGCCCCGCCCGTGCCGAGCTGGACGGTGCCGCCGCCACTGAGCGCGCCCACGCCCTGAGCATGGCCGGCGAGGTCGAGCACCGCGCCGGAGCTGACCGACAAGCCGCCGGTGCTGCGCAGGAGCCCGTTGCCGCCGAGCACCAAGGTCCCGCCATCGACGCTCGTACCGCCGAGGAAATCGCTGGTGCCGGTCAGCGTCAGGGAGCCCGCCCCCGCTTTGGTGAAGGAGCCGGAGGTGCCAAAGCCGTCGAGGACGCGGCCGGCGAAGGTCTGGGTACCGACCGTGTTGAAGGTGACATTGGTGCGGACGTTGATGTCGCCGGACACGACGCCGTCGGTCGTGCCGTCGCCGATCTGCAGCGAGCCGAAGGTGACGGTCGTGCCGCCGGTATAGCTGTTGTTGCCGGTCAGGATGAGCTTGCCGCCGCCGACCGTCGTGACCGAGCCGGAGCCCGAGATATCGCCGGCGAAGGTGTAGTCGTCGGTCCGGCTGAAGGCGAGCGAGCCGTTATTGACGATATTGCCCAGGACCGAGCCCGTGGTGGTACCGGAGCCGATCTGAAACGTGCCGTCGGAGATTGTCGTCCCGCCGCCATAGGTGTTGTCGCCGGAGAGCACGAACGTGCCGGCGCCGCTCTTGGTCAGCGAGCCAGAGCCGGAGATCACGCCGCCATAGCCCGACGTGCCCGGCCCCTGATCGATCGTCAGCGTGCCGCTGCCGAGCTTCAATTCGCCCGTGCCGTTGAGGCCCGCGATCGTTTGGGTATGGCCGTTGAGGTCGAGGATCGTGCCGGCGAAGTTGATCGAGACCACGCTGCTGCTGGAGAGGCCGCCCCCCGTGCCGAGCAATAGCGTGCCGCCGTTGATCGTCGTCGCGCCGGTGCTGCCGATGGCGCCGGTCAGCGTCAAGGTGCCGTTGCCCGACTTGGCCAGGCCGCCGGTGCCGGTCATCGCGCCATCGAAGCTGTGGCTGCCGGTGTGGTTGAAGGCGAGCGTGCCGTTATTGACGATGGTGCCGGTGATCGTGCCGTTGGTGACGCCGTCGCCGAGCTGCAGCATGCCGCCCGAGATCGTCGTGCCGCCGGTATAGGTATTGGCGCCGGTCAGCGTCAGCGTGCCGCCGCCGAGCTTGGTCAGCGAGCCGTCGCCGGAAATGACGCCGCCGAAGCCCGAGCTGCCATTGCCATTGCCGATGCTGAGCGCACCGCCGGTGCCGAGCGCGATCGAGCCCGCGCCACTGAGCGTGCTGATCGTCTGCGCGCGGCCGTTGAGGTCGAAGGTCGCGCCCGAGCCGATGCCGAGGCTGCCCGTAGCGGCCAGGCTACCGCTCGCGCCCAGCTGCAGGATGCCGCCACTGACCGTCGTGCCGGCCGTATAGGTGTTGGCGCCATTGAGCACGAATGTGCCGCTACCCGCCTTGGTCAGCGAGCCCGCGCCGCTGATGACGCCGTCGAAGGTCGAGCTGGCGTTAGCATTGCCGACCGTGAGCGCGCCGGCCGTGCCGAGCTTGACCTCGCCAGAACCCTCGACCTTGCCGAAGCCCTGCGACCGGCCGTTGAGATCGAAGATCGAGCCGGTCGCGACTGTCAGGTCGCTGGTCGAGACCAGGCTGCCGCCTGCGCCAAGCTGCAAGGTGCCGGCATTGACCGTGGTGCCGCCGCTGAAGCTGTTCGCGCCGGTCAGAATGGCGGTTCCGGTTCCCGTCTTGGTCAAGGCGGCAGTGCCCGCGAGCGTGGCGCCAATCGTGCCGCCGGACAGGTTGAAGGCCGTCGACGCCGTGACCGTACCCGTGCCGGTGACGTTGCCGCCCGTGACGGACAGCGTGCCAACGCTCAGATTGTAGCCGGAGGCGACGTTCAGCGTCGCCGTGCCGCTATTGGTCAGCGTGCCGATGCCGCTCATGTTGCCGCCGGTCAGCGTGAGCGTGCCATTGTTCTGGTTGCTCACATCGCCGGTGACGGCAACGTCGCCGCCGAGCACCTTGATCTGCCCGTCATTATAGATGCCCTGCCCCGCCGACAGCGTCGCCGTTCCGGTCGGGCCGTTGAAGTTGATCGTGCCACCGCCCTGGTTGTTGATCGCGCCGGCATCGATGACGCTGCCGCCGGCGCCGACATCGATGATCGCGTTGTTGTTCAGTGTGTTGCCGGTGCCCTGCAGGGTCGCGCCGGCGCCGATACCGATCGAGCCGGCGCCGTTGCTGATCGTCTGCGCGCTGAGCTTGCGGCCGGCCGCAATCGAGGTGGCGCCGAAATTGGTCAGCGTGGTGATGCCCGTCGCATCATCGGCGGCCGTCGAGCCGGTCACCGACATCGCGATGCCGCCATTGACCTGTATCGTGCTGTTGAACGTGCCGGCGAGCGTCGTGTTGCCGCCAAGCTCGATCGCACCGATATTGCTGCCCGCGAGCGCCTTGATGCTGTTGGTGCCGCCGGTGATCGTGATGGCGTTGGAAAGAGCGCCGTTCACACCAGCGGCGCCACCGTTGGCGCCACCGGCGATCGTACCGCTGTTGATGATCGTCAGGTTCTGCCCGATGATGCCGATGCCGCCGGGCTGAGGCCGGTATGGTTGCGCATTCTGGAAATCGGAGCCGCCACCACCGCCTCTGATGGTCCCGGTATTGGTGATCACCAACCCGGCTGAACCGGTTGCGGTGATGCCGTTGCCGCCCCTGCCACCCACTCCGTTGCCGGAGGGATCGGTGAACGGATTGATCGCTCCGTTCGAAGATCCGCCGCCGCCGCCCTTGCCACCCGTAATCGTGCCGGAATTAGTCAGGTTGGCGCCTGCCCCGGCGATAATGCCGGAGCCGCCACCGCCGCCGCCGCCGCCGCCGCCATATGAGTTGCTGGGGACGGCATTGTAGTTTCCACCACCGCCATTGCCGCCGTTGCCGCCCGTGATGGCGGCGGCGTTAGTCAGATCGGCGCTGAGGGTCAGGCCGGCGCCGCCAGCTCCGCCGCCACCGCCGCCGGCACCAGCGACAAAACCGGCTCCGCCGCCGCCAGCACCATCCGAACCGCCGCCGCTACCGCCCCGGTTGCCCGAACCGCCGGTCGCTCCGCCTCCACCGCCACCGGCGGTTGCGCTGCCATCTCCATATGCACCGCCGCCTCCGCCGCCGCCCGGGGTGGAGCCATTGGGTGCGCCGGCACCATTCCCACCATTGCCGCCGGTGTATTGCGCCATGGCCGGCGCTGTGGGGAAGGCCACCACGATCGGCATGACCAGAGCCGTACAGGCGAGCAGCAATGCCCGGCGGTGGCGCCGGCCGAGTGCCAGAGCGATCGGCTGGACCATGTCGCGACCGGCCTGGAGGGCCGCGCGCTTCGCGCCCTTGCCGAGCCTCGCCTTCCGCAGTCCCGTTCTCGTCTTCTCAGCCATGGCCAAACCCGAATCCCCGGCAATGTGCCCGTCATGATCGGCGCGGACCCTGTCGCAAGGTCAGCGCCCTTGTCTTCTCATCCAGCGCACGACAGCGCGCCGGCAGTAAAAAACCCTACGAAATCAGCGCGTAGTGTCGTCTCAGCCACCCTCGGCCAGGGCCCGGCGATAATCGCCGGGCGCCATGCCATAGGCGGCGCGGAAGACACGGTGGAAGGTCGCGAGACTGTCGAAGCCGCAGGAAAAGGCGATGTCCGCCACCGGCCGCGCCGCGTTCTGGCGCAGGCAGCGTCCGGCCTCGGCGAGGCGGACGGCGGTGACGTTCTGCGAGAAGCTCTGGCCCGTCGGCTCGAACAGGGCGTGAAGATGCCTGATCGAGATGCCGAGCTGGCCAGCGACGAAGGCCGGCGACAGCGCCGCATGGTCGAAATCGCGGCCGATGATATAGCGCGCCGCCGAGAGTCGCCCAACCCTGAGCGCGGCGCGGCTGGCGTCGCTGCGCGCCTCGGCGACGCCGCGCGCGATCAGCACGAGCTGCCCGAGCGCCTCCACCAGGAGCTCGGTCTCCTCCGCGCCGATGCTGTTATCCGTCTCGACGAGATCGGAGAAGCAGGATTGGATCAGCGCCGTCACCGGCACGCGCTCGTCGAGCGGGCTAGCGACGAGCTCATGTGCGCGCTTCGTCAGCGCCAGGCCGTTCGGGATCTTGAGGACGCGCAGGTGATAGCCGGCCGCCGTGGCCGGCACGGTGTTGTAGGCCAGGTCGGAATAGCTGGTCGCCAGCGTGCCGCGCGGCGTGATGAAGCGTCCGCCCCGGCCGGCTTCGAACCAGCCGCCGCCCTCGAGCTGCTGGTAGAGGCAAAGGCTGTCGCTCGGCGCAGCCACGATATCGGCCTGCGTGCGCGCGACCTTGTAGGGCGTCGCATGCAACTCGACCAGCGCCGCCGAGCCCAGCGGGCGCAATGTCAGGCTGCCGCGGAACTCACCGTCATGGTCGCCGTCGCGCTCGGCCGTGACGCCGAACATGCCCTTCGCACGCACTTCGCGCCAATGCTCGAAGCGCTCATGCGGAGCAATATGGTCGCTCGACCAGGTGAACACGCCCGAAAATGCCCCCGCGCCAGGCCGCCCCCGGCTCCGGCATCACCCCAAACTGATCGGGCATATCAGGGAGAAGAGGTAGTAAAGTAAATATTGCTTACTACCCGCTTAAGTGAACGGCCGTTCACAACGGAAGCCTTAGATCAGGCGCAGACGACATCGATTGAAGGCAAGGTTAATACACGGACCAGAATCTGAAAACTGGAAAATGCGCCGGGCTCTTCAAAATTAATCTCATGCTGCATTGACCAGCATTGCGTCGTCGATGTGAACGCCGCGCCGGTCCGCGCTCCGGCTCGGCCTGCGGCAGATCGTCCGACAACAGAACGCCGCCGCAACCTCCCGGCCGCGGCGGCGCGTTCATGCAGAATCAGCTTACTTCTTGTTGGCCTTTGAGCCGACCAGCTCGTCCCATTTGCGGAATGCGACGACCATCTTGTCCGGCTTCAGCGGCAGCTCGATCGGGTTGTTGGCGATGAGGTCGGCATATTCCGGCCGGCCGAACTCGGCGATGACGTCCTGGCTCGCCTTGGGCGCGAGCGAGAGCGGCACGTTCTTCACCGCCGGGCCAGGATAGAGATAGCCCTCGTCATAGGCATAGGCCTGCGCCTTGGGGGTGAGCACATAGGCCATCATGTCGAGCACGACCGCGAGCCGGTCGTTCGGCACGCCCTTCGGCACGCACATGAAGAAGGCGTCGGAGACCCAGTGGAAGCCCTTGATCGTGCCGACCTTGGCCTCCTTCGGCACGATGCCGAGCGCGCGCGGGTTGATGTCCCAGCCGGTGGTCGAGATGATGATGTCGCGCGAGCCGTCGCCGAACTCCTTCATCGTCGCGCCGGTGCCGGCAGGGTAATACTCGATATATTTGCCGAGCTCGGCGAGATAGGCCCAGGTCTTCTCCCAGCCATTGACCGGATCCTGCGGATCCTTGTCGCCGAGGATATAGGGCAGGCCCATCATGAAGGTGCGGCCGGGGCCGGAATTGGCCGGGCGCGCATACATGAACTTGTTCGGATTGGCCTTGGCCCAGGCGAGCAGTTCCTCGGCCGTGGTCGGCGGCGCCTTCACCCGGTCGGGCATGTATTCGATCAGCGGCCCGGAGGGGTAGTAGTTGACAACGACGCCAAAGCCCGCGCCCTGCACCTTGTGCAGGTTGAGCGCGGCTGGCTCGTAGTTCTCCTCGATATTCGGGAACTTGTCGTTGAAATCGGGCAGGATCTTCAGCCAGAGATTCTGGTCGAGACCGGCGGCGAGGCCGTCGCTGCCGGTCAGCACGATGTCGAGATCGGCGCGGCCGGCATCCTGCTGCGCCTTGATCTTGCTGGCGAGTTCCGGCGCCGGCGCCTTCACATAGGTCAGGCGCGAGATCAGCTTGGGATTGGCGGCCTTGTAATCGTCGAAGGCGCGCTGCATCAGCGCCAGCGCGCCGCCGACATCGATCAGGTTGAGCGCGACGGGCGAGGTCGGCAGCGGCGGCGAGGCCGCGAAGGCGCCGGTCGTGCCGCCCATTGCGGTAGCGGCGAGGCCGCCCAGGACGGTGCGGCGGTCGATCTTGGTCAGGTCATGGCTCATGTGGTGATCCCCTCTTCTTGGTGAGTTGTTCGGCGTCGTCGATCAGGCGGCAAAGCGGCGTTCGACCTCGCCCAGCCGAACGCGGCTGACGGCAAGGCGATCGGACCAGTCGACCTCGCCGAGGTCGAGCGTGATCCCGAAGGCTTTCAGAGCGGGCCCCAGCAGCGCAAGCGGATGGCCCGAGGCCAGCGCAATGGCCATGTCCGGCGTAGCAAGCCCCCAGGCTACGAGATTGCGCACGCCCTGGTCGAGGCTGAGCGCCGAACCGGCCAGGCCAACGCCGCCCGGCTGGCGCACCGCGCCATCCGGGCCGAGCTCGACGCTCATGCCGGCGAACGGATAGCGGCCCGGCTGCGAGGCCGCCGCCGAGATCGCGTCGGTGACCAGGATCGCCCGCTCCAAGCCCTTGGCACGCAGCAAGGCCTTCAGCGCCTTGGGCGGGATATGGATGCCGTCGGCGATGAAGCTCGCCCAGAGACCGTCCTCGGCGAGCTGGGCGAAGATCGCGTTGTTGAGCTTGTGGGCCTGCTGCGGCATGCCGTTGCCGAGATGGGTCGACAGCGTCGCCCCGGCCTGCGCGGCAGCCTCCGCCAGCGCGAAATCGACGGCGGTATGGCCAAGCGCGATGATGCGGCCCGAGCTCTTCAGCGCGGCGATCAGCGCCATCGCACCCTCGACCTCAGGCGCCAGCGTCACCAGCAGGATCGGCCGGGAGATCAGCGCCTGCAGCCGGTCAACCAGCCCGATGCCAGCGGCCGTCATCGCCGCCGGCGGATGGCAGCCATGATAGCCCTCGGCCGGGTTCAGGAACGGGCCCTCGAGATGGTAGCCCGGGCACATCAGCGGCCCGAGCCTGCTTTCCGAAACCGCCGAGTCAAGCGCCAGGAAGCGCTCTTCCAGCTCGTGCGGATGGGCCGTGATGATCGTCGGCAGGCAGGCCGTCACGCCGGTGGCGAGCATCGCCTCCAGCGCATGGTCGAGCTCTGCCGCCGTGATCGCGCCGGAATTGAAATCGATCCCGGCGAAACCGTTGACCTGAAGATCGATCAGCCCGGCTGAGCGCATCGCCGTCACTTCTTCAGCAGCGAGGCCGCAGGCGGATCCATGAACAGCACGGTCCTGGCATGCTGCTGCAGGATCGACGCCGGATAGAGCGGGCTGACTGGCCCCTCGACCGCGGCTTGAGCCGCCTTGGCCTTGCGCTCATCCGGTACCGACAGGATGATCAGCTCGCTCTTCATGATCTGCCGGATGCTCATCGAGATGGCGCGCTCCGGCACATCGGCGAAGGTCGGGAACCAGCCCTCACCGAATTGCTGGTTGCGGCAGGCCTCGTCGAGCGTCACGACGATATAGGGCTGCTCGGTCTCGAAATCTGCCGGCGGATCGTTGAAGGCGAGATGGCAGTTCTCACCGATGCCGGCGAAGCAGACATCGATGCGCTTGCCGGCGATCAGCGCGTTGAGCCGCGCGGTCTCGCCCGCCGGATCGCCCTCCCCGTCAACCGGAATGAACTCGACCTTGCCGCCGACCGGCGCGACGAAGCGATCGCGCAGATAGCGGCGGAAGCTCGCCGGATGCGCCTCACTCAGGCCGACATATTCGTCGAGATGGAAGGCCGTGACCTTCGACCAGTCGATACCCTCAGCCTTGACCAGGTGGCCGAGCACCTCGAACTGGCTCGCGCCCGTCGCCACGATGATATTGGCGTGGCCATGGCTGGCCTGGGCGGCGCGGATCGCCTCCGCCCCCAGCTTGGCGGCCTCGCAGCCGAGCGTGTCCTTGTCGGCGACGATGCGGAGATCGATCATGTGATTTTTGAACCTTAGACAGAAGAATTGTTTATATTTCCCGTGACAAACTCTATGGGTGCTGCTCGAAAACGCAATGGCTATTTTTAAACACATGCGTTCAAAATAAAGACCGACATGCTCGCGACGACCGACGAGGCCCCTTTCGCCACGCCCTACGAGCGCGATTGCGCGCGCGTCTACGGGCTCGTCGCACGCGGGCTCGCCCATTCGCGGGCCGAGCTCAGCAAGGCGCTGGAGCTGCGCTCGACCACCACCTCCCGCGTCGTTGCGGACCTGGCGGCGCGCCGTCTCATCCTCGAGGTTCCCGGCGAGACCGCCGGGCGCGGCCGGCCCGCGGCCGTGCTGATCGCCAATCCGCGCCGCATCGGCGCCTCCGTCATCTATGTGGCGAGCCAGTCGCTGTCCGGTGCGCTGGTCGATCTCAACGGCCATATCCTGGAGGAGCGCACGATCGCGCTGGCACCCGAGGCCGATAACGCGGCGCTGGCCGCCGCCATGGCCGAGCTCGGCGGCTTCCTCGTCGCCGCCATGCCGCGCGGCATGAGCCATGCGGGCACGGCGGTTTCGCTCTCCGGCCTGATCGATATCCGCGGCCGGCAATGGCTGATGGCGTCGCGCTGGCCGAAGATGCGGGCGCTCGACATCCAGGCCATTCTCGAACCCGTCGCCGGCCCGATCGAGATCTGTCGCAATCTCGATGCCGAGCTCCGGGCGCGCGCGGCGCGGGAGCCGAAATCATTCGCCGGCGGGGCGCTGCTGCTGCATTGGGGCTGGGGGATCGGCCTCGCCTATGCCGTCGACGGCGAGCCCTTCTCGCCGGCCGGCGGCTCCTTCGGCGAGATCGGCCATTGGCGCTTCTCAGTGCTGGAGGGCCGTCGCTGCGGCTGCGGCAACACGGCCTGCCTGGAAACCGGCGCGGCGCTCTGGTCGCTGCTGCCGCTGCTGCGCCGGCACTGGCGCAGCCTCGGCGAGGACGAGGCGAAATTGAGCGAGCAGTTCTCCAACTGCGACCTGCTGAGCTTGCCGGAGATCGATCAGGCGGCGCGGATCCTGGCGCGGGCACTTGCCAATGCCTGCCGGTTGTTCTTCCCGAACCGGATCATCGTCAGCGGCCCATTCGTCGCCAATGCCCGGCTCTGGGCCCATTTCGACGCGCTGTTCCGGACCGAGGGCACTTTGGAAGGGCTCGCCATGCCGCAGCTCGCCAGCGAACGGGCCGACCCGAATTTCGAGATCCACGGCGCCGCGGCGCCCTTGCTCAGGCGAGCCGCGGAGGAGCTGCTGCGGGCCGCTTGATTCCTAGAGAGCTTAGATGCTCGGGCTCGCCGGCTTGATCTGCGCGATCGCCTTGCGCACCAGTAGCGGCAGGTCGGGATGCTCGGAATTATAGGTCGCGAGGAAATCCTCACGCATCCGCCGGTTCCAGAACTGGTTGATATGATCGGCGATCGCCGGCACCGCCTGCTCTTCCGGATAGGACTTGAAGAAATCCGCGATCTGGCTGGCCATATGGCCGAGCTTGACCACATTCGCGGCCTTGGCCGCGGCGGGATCGTGATGGGCGTCGTGCGTGTCCTGGCTCATCGCGCTTCTGTTTCCAGCTCCTCGGCGAGTTCGCCGGCAAAGAGGAT
This sequence comes from Allobosea sp. BK604, assembly GCF_004341515.1. Lineage (GTDB taxonomy): Bacteria > Pseudomonadota > Alphaproteobacteria > Rhizobiales > Beijerinckiaceae > Allobosea. The sequence continues at coordinate 36,089 of NZ_SLZF01000010.1, read as the reverse complement.
CGCGGCATCGTCGCGGGCGACGGAGACCAGGGTCAGCCCGAGCTTCCGTGCGCGCTCGATCGCGAGCGAGGTCGGCGCCGAGATCGTCACCAGCGCTGCCGCGCCGAAGATCGCGGTCTTCTCGACCATCTCGAACGAAGCCCGGCTGGTCGTCAGAACGAAGCCGCCACCGGCACCCTGCCCAGCTCGCAACCGCGCACCGATCAGCTTGTCCAAGGCATTGTGCCGGCCGACATCCTCCCGCGCCGCCAGGATCGTGCCGTCGCGATCGCACCAGGCGGCGGCATGGACCGAGCGTGTCAGCCGGTTGAGTGGCTGGTGCCGGGTCAGCGCTTCCAGGGCCGCGTGAATCGCGCCAAGCGAAAGCGGCGGCTCCTCGCCTATCCGCTGCGCTGCCAGCGGTACCTCGTCAAAGGTCTCAACCCCGCAGAGCCCGCAGGAGGTCCGGCCGGAAAGATTGCGCCGGCGCGCCAGATGCTCGCGGAAGCGTCCGGGGGCGAGCTCGACCGCGACCTCGATCCCCTCCTCCTTCGGCGTCACCACGATATCGCGGATCTCGTCGACGCCGCGGATGATGCCTTCGGTCAGGCTGAAGCCTGCGACGAAATCCTCGAGATCGGCCGGGCTCGCCATCATCACCGCATAGGGCAAGCTGCCATAGACGATGTTGACGGGCGCCTCGACCGCGACCTCGGCGGCGATCTCCGGCAGCAGGCCGTCCGCGAAGCGCAGCGGCCTGACCGGCACGGCATAGGACGCCGGAGGCTGGGCGGGAGCGCTATTCCGCTGCATCCTGCAGCCTTCCAGCGATGCGGCGCAGCGAGAAATCCTCCTCGCGGTTCTTCTCCTGCCATTGCGAGTAATAGTTCGTCCGCCGGACCTCGACCGCGGTCACCTTGTATTCCGGGCAATTGGTCGCCCAGTCCGAGAAGTCGGTAGTGATGACGTTGGCGCCGGTCGAGGCATGGTGGAAGGTCGTGTAGACCACGCCCGGTTGCATGCGCTCCGAGACCTCGGCGCGCAGCGAAATGTCGCCGGAGCGGCTCGCCAGCGCGACGAGATCGCCATCCTTGATGCCGCGGCTCTCGGCGTCGAACGGGTGGATCTCCAGCACGTCCTCCTCGTGCCAGCGGCTGTTCTCGGTGCGCCTGGTCTGCGCGCCGACATTGTATTGCGAAAGGATGCGCCCGGTCGTCAGGATCAGCGGGAAGCGCGGCCCGGTCCGCTCCTCGGTCGCGACGAACTCGGTGATCATGAACTTGCCCTTGCCGCGCACGAAGCGATCGACATGCATCAGCGGCGTGCCCAGCGGCGCCTTCTCGTTGCAGGGCCATTGCACCGAGCCGAGCTCTTCCAGCTTCGCATAGCTGACGCCTGCGAAGGTCGGCGTCACCAGCGCGATCTCGTCCATGATCTCGCTGGGATGGCCGTAGTTCATCTCCAGCCCCAAGGCCCGGGCCAGATCGATCGTGACCTGGAACTCGGCCTTGCCCGACATCGGCGCCATGACCTGGCGGACACGGTTGATGCGGCGCTCGGCATTGGTGAAGGTGCCGTCCTTCTCCAGGAAGGACGAGCCCGGCAGGAAGACATGGGCGTATTTCGCGGTCTCGTTCAGGAACAGGTCCTGGATGACGACGCATTCCATCGCGGCAAGGCCGGCCGTGACGTGCTGGGTGTTCGGGTCGGACTGGGCGATATCCTCGCCCTGGACATAGAGCCCCTTGAAGCTGCCGCCGACCGCCTCGTCGAGCATGTTGGGGATGCGCAGGCCCTGCTCGGCATCGAGCGTGACACCCCAGAGCTTCTCGAAGATGTCGCGTGTGGCATCGTCCGAGACATGGCGATAGCCGGTGAATTCGTGCGGGAACGAGCCCATGTCGCAGGAGCCCTGGACATTGTTCTGGCCGCGCAGCGGATTCACGCCGACGCCTTCGCGTCCGATATTGCCGGTCGCCATGGCGATATTGGCCATGCCCATCACCGTGGTCGAGCCCTGGCTGTGCTCGGTGACGCCGAGCCCGTAGAAGATCGCGCCATTGCCGCCGGTGGCGTAGAGCCTTGCGGCGCCGCGGACATCGGCCGCCGGCACGCCGGTATATTGCTCGCTCGCCTCCGGCGAGTTGCGCTCCTCGGCGACGAACCGGGCCCAGAGCTCGAAATCGGCGAGATCGCAGCGCTCGCGGACATAATCCTCGTCGATCAGCCCCTCGGTGACGATGACATGGGCGATGGCGTTGATCAGCGCGACATTGGTGCCGGGCTTGAGCTGGAGATGGTAGTCGGCCTTGACATGCGGCGACTTGACCATGTCGATCCGGCGCGGATCGGCGACGATGACGCGGGCGCCCTTGCGGATACGCTTCTTCATCCGCGAGGCGAAGACCGGATGGCCGTCGGTCGGATTGGCACCGATGACGAAGATGACATCGGACTTCTCGACCGACTTGAAATCCTGCGTGCCGGCGGAGGTGCCGAGCGTCGTCTTCAGGCCGTAGCCCGTCGGCGAATGGCAGACGCGGGCGCAGGTATCGACATTGTTGTTGCGGAAGCCGGCGCGCACCAGCTTCTGGACGAGATAGACCTCCTCGTTGGTGCAGCGCGACGAGGTGATGGCGCCAAGCGATTCGCGTCCGTATTTCGACTGGATGCGCTTGAATTCCGAAGCCGCGTGGGAAATCGCCTCGTCCCAGGAGACCTCGCGCCAGGGATCGGTGATCTTCTCGCGGATCATCGGCTTGGTGATGCGGTCCTTGTGGGTCGCGTAGCCCCAGGCGAAGCGGCCCTTGACGCAGGAATGGCCCTCGTTGGCCTTGCCGTCCTTGTACGGCACCATGCGGACGACCTTGTCGCCCTGCATCTCGGCCTTGAACGAGCAGCCGACGCCGCAATAGGCGCAGGTCGTGACCTTGGAATGCTCGGGCTGGCCGTGCTCGATGACGAGGTTTTCCATCAGCGTCGCGGTCGGGCAGGCCTGCACGCAGGCGCCGCAGGAGACGCATTCCGAGCCGAGGAAATCCGTCGGGCCGGCGGCGACGCGTGAATCGAAGCCGCGGCCGCTGATCGTCAGCGCGAAAGTGCCCTGCACCTCCTCGCAGGCGCGGACGCAGCGATTGCAGACGATGCACTTGGTCGGATCATAGGTGAAATACGGGTTGGACGTGTCCTTGCCGAGATAGAGCACGTTGTCCGTGCCATCCTTGCTCTTGGCGAAGACATGGTTCTCGCCCTCGTAGCCATAGCGCACCTCGCGCAGGCCGACCGCGCCCGCGGCGTCCTGCAATTCGCAATTGCCGTTGGCCGAGCAGGTCAGGCAGTCGAGCGGGTGGTCGGAAATGTAGAGCTCCATCACGCCCTTGCGCAGGGTCGCGAGCTGCTCGGTCTGGGTCCGCACGACCATGCCCTCTTCGGCCGGCGTGGTGCAGGAAGCCGGCGTACCGCGCCGGCCCTCGATCTCGACCAGGCAGAGCCGGCAGGAGCCGAACGGTTCGAGCGAGTCGGTGGCGCAGAGCTTGGGGATCTTCGTCCCCATCTGCATCGCGGCCGCCATCACCGAGGTGCCCTCGGGCACCGTGACGCGTTCGCCGTCGATGGTCAGCGTCACCATCTTGTCGGAGACGCGGATCGGTGTACCGAAGTCGAGTTCCTTGATCAGGCTCATCGGTCTCTCCTATTCGGCCGCCAGCGGCAGGCTTGGGCGATCGAAATCCTCGGCGAAATGGTTGAGCGCGCTCATCACCGGCATCGGCGTCAGGCCGCCCATGGCGCAGAGCGAAGCGTCGGTCATCAGCTTGTTGAGGTCGCGCAGCACGGCGATGTTCTTCGGCCGCTCGACCCCGGCGATGATGCGGTCCATCACCTCGACGCCGCGTGTCGCGCCGATGCGGCAGGGCGTGCACTTGCCGCAGCTCTCCTTGGCGCAGAACTCGAAGGCGAAGCGCGCCTGCCTGGCCATGTCGACCGTGTCGTCGAAGACGACAATGCCGCCATGGCCGAGCATCGCCTTGATGGCGGCGAGCGCCTCGTAATCCATCGGCGTGTCGAGCTGTGCCGCCGTCAGATAGGCGCCGAGCGGGCCACCGACCTGCACGGCGCGGATCGGCCGGCCCGAGCGCGTGCCGCCGCCCATATCCTCGATGATCTCGCGCAGCGGGATGCCGAAGGCGAGCTCGATCAGCCCGCCGCGCTTGATGTTGCCGCCGAGCTGGACCGGCAGCGTGCCGCGCGAACGGCCCATGCCGTAATCGGCATAGGCCTGGGCGCCGTGCTGGAGGATCCAGGGCACGGCCGCGAAGGAGAGGACGTTGTTGACGATGGTCGGCTTGCCGAACAGGCCCTTCAGCGCCGGGATCGGCGGCTTGGCGCGGACAATGGCGCGCTTGCCTTCCAGGCTTTCGAGCAGCGAGGTCTCCTCGCCGCAAATATAGGCGCCGGCGCCCAGCCTGACCTCGAGATGGAAGGCATGGCCGGTGCCGAGCACGGAATCGCCGAGCAGCCCGACCGCCTCGGCCTTGAGGATGGCGCGCGAGAGCGCCTTGTGCGCATGCGGATATTCGGAGCGCAGGTAGATATAGCCGCGCGTCGCGCCGACCGCGACGGCCGCGATGGTCATGCCCTCGATCAGCAGGAAGGGGTCGCCCTCCATCAGCATGCGGTCGGCGAAAGTGCCGCTATCGCCCTCGTCGGCATTGCAGACGATGTATTTCTGCTCGGCCTTGGCGTCGTGGACGGTCTTCCACTTGATGCCGGTCGGGAAGCCGGCGCCGCCACGGCCGCGCAGGCCCGAGGCCTTGACCATCTCGACGATCTCGGCGCCGGTCAGCGACAGCGCGTACTGGAGCCCCTTGAGCCCGTCATGGCTGCGGTAATCGGCCAGCGATAGCGGATCGGTGACGCCGATACGCTCGAAGGTGACGCGCTGCTGGCGCTTCATCCAGTCGAGTTCCACGGTCTTGCCGAGGCTGAGCGCGTGCGTGCCGCCGCTCAGGAAGCCAGCATCGAACAGGCCGGCCACATCGCGTGCCGCAACCGGGCCATAGGCGACGCGCCCCTCGGGCAGCTCGACCTCGACCAGCGGCTCCAGCCATAGCATGCCGCGCGTGCCGTTGCGGATGATCTCGACCTCGAGGCCGCGCGCCTCGGCCTCCCGCGCGACCGCCTTGGCCACGGCCTCGGCTCCCACGGAGAGCGCCGCGGCATCGACCGGCACGAAGACCTTCACGGATTGGGCGCTCATGCGTCGGCTCCGTGACGGGAGCACAACGCCGCCAGCCGGTCGGCATCGAGCCGTCCGATCAGCTCGCCATCGACCAGCGCCGACGGCCCGAGAGCGCAATTGCCGAGACAATAGACGGTCTCGACGGCGATATCGCCGGAATGCGCGAGCGCGGTGACATCGATGCCGTGCTCACGCGCCAATTCGTCGACCACCGCCTCGCAGCCGAGCGCCTGGCAGGCCTCGGCGCGGCAGAGCTTGATCACCCGGCGCGGTGCCGGCGAGGTCTTGAAATCATGATAGAAGGTGATCGCGCCATGGACCTCGGCCCGTGACAGGTTCAGCGCCTCGGCGATGACGGGCACGATCTGAGGATCGACATAGCCGAACTCCTCCTGCAATGCGTGCAGGATCGGCAGCGTCGCTCCTTCGAGATGAGACAGGCCCGACACGATCGAGCGCGCCTCGTCCTGGTCCCAGGCTGGGTAGTGGACCATCGTCCCTCCTCCATGCGGGCCGTTCACGCGGCCTGCCGTTTCAGGGGAGGATGGGCAAGTTTAGGATGATTTCAAATCGTTTGTTCCGACCACACAATAGCCAGGACCTATCAAAACCCGAGACGCCGGCCCGCCAACCTCGTGCGGCGCCCTGATAACTTTCGCTGATATGCGCAAAGATCAGCCGCGTCGGGCGGCTTCGATAGAAGCGAACTATTTAACGATCGGGCGCCTCGGCAGGCTGGCATCCGCCATCGTCCCGGACATCGCCAAGAGGTTGCGGGCAAGCGGCGCAGCGGGGTGGCGATCGGCCATGATCAGGCCGATCGTGCGCTTGGCGTCGGGCTCGATCAGCGGCAGCGCCTTGGTGCCGAGCGGCACGCCGAAGAATTCCAGCAATTGCGAGGAGACGATGCTGGAGACTCCCTGGATGCCGGCATGGGAACAGAGGTTGAAGATCGAATTGGTCTCGATCGCCGGCTTCGGCGCGTGCCCGACCGAGCGGAAGATGCCGTCGATGATGCGCCGGTTCTGCATGTCCGAGGTGAGCAGGCAGAGCTTCAGCGCCGCGGCTTCCGCCCAGGTGATGCTCTCGCGCTCGCCGAGCGGCCCGTCCTCGCGCGTCAGCAGCACATAGGCTTCCTGGTAGATCGGTTTGGAAACAACGCGTTCGAGCGGTTCGTTATCGAGATAGGTCAAGCCGACATCGAGCTCGAAATTGTCGATTCCGTCCTGGATCTCGGTCGAGGTCAGCGACAGCACGGTGAGCGAGGCGCCGGGATAGCGCGTCGAGAACGGCGCGGTGATATGCGCGATCATCGGCAGTGCGGTCGGCACGGCGCCGAGCCTGATCTTGCCGCTGACGCCGTCACGCAGCTCGGCGATGGCGTCCTTCATCTGGTCGGCTTCGGCGAGGATGCGGCGGGCATGGGCGAGCACGATCTCGCCTTCCCTGGTCAGACCCTGGAAACGCCGGCCGCGCTCGACGATGAGCACGCCGAGCTCCTCCTCGAGCTGCACGATCGCAGCCGAAAGCGTCGGCTGCGAGACATGGCAGGCCTCGGCGGCGCGGCGGAAATGCTTCTCGCGGGCCAGCGCGTCGAGATAGACCAGTTGGCGAATGATCATGAAATCCGGCCGCATCCAGCTCCGCGCCGCGGCTGCCCGTGGCATCGGATAGTTTTCCCGGCAATTCAGAAACTTGCAACGCCCGGCGCCGCAAGCGCGAGCCGCAAGGATCAGGCACAGTCCTGCGCATCCCGGAACATGATTTCACACAGCGGCTTGAAATCCGCAAAAATGTCCGCGCATGATGGCACAGGTCAAAAGACGCTGGGGGGCATGACGTGCTACTGCGATACCGGGCCGGACAAGCGGCGGCCTCATCCGCCCTCTCTTCACGTTCAGACACGATTACTGGCACCCGCACGGCGATTCCCTTTCGTTGGCTACCATGCTCCGCGCTCGGCGCGACGCTGCTGACACTGGCGCTCGCCGGCTGTGGCTCGACCAGCGAGACCGCGCTCGCGCCCTCCGTCGGCGCCGCACCGCCACCGCCCGCCGGCTTCACCAATGAGCGGCTGATCGGCCGCTGGGGCATCGCCTCCTACCATACCGAGAAGGACCGCAAGCGCACCGAGGCCCAGGCCAAGGCGCAATGCAGCCAGCCCTACACCATCACCAAGGGCCCGACCGACGGCGTGATGATGCATGTCGCCGACGATCCCAAGCCCTATGAGCTGAAGCTCAAGGGCGGCCCGGGCGGCAAGATCTATGTCGGCTTCGAGGCTCCGGCCGGAGACCCGCAGGACCGCGAGATCCAGCCCGTCTCGAACGGCGTCATGACCATGCGTTTCATCGATGCCGACGCCAATCGGCGCTATGGCACCTTCGTCTACGTGCGGTGCTGAATATCGGTCTTTCTGGAGTAGCAATCATGCGGATGCGCGATCTGACGCGAGCTGTGCTCGCCGCTTCCTGCCTTTCCCTCTCTCTCGCCGCAGTGACCTGGGTGCCTGCGTCGGCGCAGGGATCGGCGAAGGGTTCCGAGGAAACCATGGATGTCGGCGACGAGCCCGGCCGCGTCTCGGGCGACGACGTCCATGCCGAAGGCCCCTATGCCAAGCAGATGGTGCTGTTCCGCTCGAGCGAGGCGCCGGGCACGGTCGTCATCCATACCTCCGAGCGCTTCCTCTATATCGTCCAGGGCAATGGCAAGGCGCTGCGCTACGGCATCGGCGTCGGCCGCGAGGGCTTCCAGTGGTCCGGCAAGGTCCAGGTCAGCCGCAAGTCGGAATGGCCGGATTGGCGCCCGCCCCCGGAAATGATCGCGCGCCAGCCCTATCTGCCGCGCTTCATGGCCGGCGGGCCGGGCAACCCGATGGGCGCACGCGCGCTCTATCTCGGCTCGACCGTGTTCCGTGTCCACGGCACCAACCAGCCGGAGACGATCGGTCAGGCGATCTCGTCGGGCTGCTTCCGGCTCGCCAATGGCGACATCATCGACCTCTACGAGCGCGTGCCTGTCGGCACCAAGGTGATCATCAGGCACAGCGCCAGCCTCTAGGCGCCTGCCCTTCCACAGCCAAGACTTTCCAGTACCGGGACTTTCCAGAACCAGGACTTTCCGCGTCAGGGGGATCGCTCATGCTGCACGCAGTCAAGCTTCACGCTCGTTCCGCCCTCGCCTGTCTCGGTGCTGCAGCGCTCTGCGCGCTCGCGCTGCCGGCGGCCGCCGGAACGCTCGACACCGTCAAGCAGCGCGGCACGCTGCAATGCGGCGTCAGCGAGGGCCTCTACGGCTTCTCCGAGCAGAACGCCCAGGGCCAATGGTCGGGCTTCGACGTCGATTTCTGCCGTGCCGTCGCGGGCGCGATCTTCGACGATCCCGCGAAGGTCACATTCGTCCCGCTCTCCGCAAGCAACCGTTTCGAGGCCCTGCGCTCGGGCAAGGTCGATCTGCTCTCGCGCAATACGACCTGGACCCTCGAACGCGAGGCCGGCCTCGGCCTCGCCTTCGCCGGCATCAACTTCCATGACGGCCAGGGCTTCATGGTGATGCGCAGCCTGAACAAGGACTCGGCGCTCGATCTCGACGGCGCCAAGGTCTGCGTCGAGGCGGGCACGACGACGCAAGCCAATCTCGCCGATTTCTTCCGCGCCAACTCGATGAAATACGAGGAGTTCGCCTTCCCGCGGAGCTCGGAGACGCTCGCAGCCTTTCAGAACGGCCAGTGCAACGTCCTGACCCGCGACCAGTCGGCCCTCTATGCCGAGCGCCTCAGGCTGCCCAAGCCCGGCGATGCGATCATCCTGCCCGATGTCATTTCCAAGGAGCCGCTCGGCCCGGTGACCCGCGCCGACGACTTCCCCTGGTTCAACGTCGTCAGATGGGTGAATTTCGCCCTGATCAATGGCGAGGAACTCGGCGTCACACAGGCGAACACGGCCGAGGCCGCAGCCTCCGGCAAGCCCGATGTGCGCCGGTTCAGCGGGGCGGAAGGCGGGCTCGGCAAGATGCTCGGGCTCGACGATGCCTTCGCACTGCGCGCCGTGAAGGCCTCCGGCAACTATGCCGAAATCTATGAGCGCAATCTCGGCGTGCGCTCGCGCCTTGGGATTCCGCGCGGCCTTAACCAGCTCTGGAGCATGGGCGGCGTGCTCTACGCTCCGCCGCTGCGCTGAACCGACCGGTCGCCGGGCGAAAAGCTGCCATCGGCCCAGCGCAACATCCCGCTCCGCCTTGTCGGCTATAACGGCCGCACAGCATCGGCCGCCTCGGCCGGAAGGAGCATGGCATGAGCGGGATCGACGTCGAGCGCAGCGCAGCGGGTATCGTGACGCTCTGGCTGAACAATCCCGGCCGGCTCAATGCGCTATCCAACCGGATGGTGGCCGGTCTGGTCGCGGAGATGACGGCGCTCGCCGCGGATGCGAGCTGCCGCGCAGTCGTGCTGCGCGGCAGGCAGGGCGCCTTCTGCGCCGGGCGCGACCTCAACGACCTCGCCGCCCTGCAGAGCGCCCCGCCCGAAGAGATCGAGCGCATGTACGACCTGATGGAGGGCATGAACCGCGCGATCTATTTCTGTCCCAAGCCGGTCGTCAGCGTGGTCGAGCGCTTCGCCCTCGGCATCGGCACCATGATCGTCGGCTGGACCGACATCGCCATCGCCGAGGAGACGGCGAAGCTCGGCTTCCCCGAGGTGCGGCATGGCATCGTGCCATATGGCGCGGCGCCCAGCCTGCTCAAGTTGATGCGCTCGCGCGATGTCGCCGACCTCCTGCTCTCCGGCCGAACCTTCCTGGCGCCCGAGGCCATGCGGCTCGGCCTCGTCAACCGGGTCGTTCCGGCTGGACGACTCGAGGAAGAGCTGGGCGAGACGCTGACCGGCATCCTCGCCGGCAAGCCGGGAGCGCTTGAGGAAACCAAGCGCTTCATCCGGCATAGCGAGGAACTCGGCTATGAGGACGGCATCGCGCTCGCGACCAAGAACGCCAAGGCCAAGACCGGCAATGCCGAGCTCAAGGACGGGCTCGGCGCCTATACGGAGCGCGGGAAGCGGCCCTCGTGAACCACTCCCTTTAGATCATCGGACCGGATATCGTATCCGGTTCGATCATCTGGCGTCTTGTTTTCGCGTCAGCCTTTTCCGAAAACCGCAATCCACTTTTCGGGCCCGTGCGCTAGAGCATTTTCGAGCGAAGTGGATACCGGTTCGCGTGAAGAAAATGCGTAAAAACAAGTAGATAGAGAATTTTCACGATTCGAAGAAACGCGGAAATGCGCTAGCCCGGCGCGTCCCAGACCGGCGCCCAGGACACGTCGACGAGGCGCAGATTGCGCTGCAGCGCGCCGATACGCGCCATCTCGTCCTCGGATAGGGCGAAATCGAAAATCTCCAGGTTCTGCCTGATCCGCTCGGGCTGCCCCGATTTCGGGATCGCAGTCACGCCCGGCTGCTGGATCAGCCAGCGCAGGGTGATCTGCGCCGTCGTCTTGCCGTAGCTCTCGGCGATCTCGCGAATGACCGGCTCGTCGTCGATCGCGCCGCGCGCCAGCGGCACGGCCGCCGTCAGCAGGATGCCATGGGACCGTAGCTGATCGAGCACCGCGCTCTGGGCGATGAACGGGTGATACTCGACCTGATTGGAAAAGATCGGCCCGTCGAAAGCCTTGATCGCCTCGCGCATGAGGTCGGTCGGGAAGTTGCTGACGCCAATATGCGTCGCATAGCCCTTGTCCCTGACCCTGGCGAAGGCCTCCATGATCGGGGCGACCGGAATGGTCGGGCTCGGCCAGTGCGGCATCAGCAGGTCGACATGGTCGACGCGCAGCCGGGCCAGGCTCTCCTTGACCCTGTCCTCGATCGTGGCGGGGTCGAGATCGACATAGCGCAGCTTGGTCGCGAGGAAGATGCGATCCCGGTCGATCCCCGACTCGGCGATGGCCTGGCCAACCTCCTCCTCGTTGCCGTAGCGCGTCGCGGTGTCGAGATAGCGGTAGCCGAGATCGAGTGCGTGGCGGATCGCCTTCACGCCTTCGGGGCCGGTCAGGTGATAGGTTCCGAAGCCCAGCACGGGCAGGCTCACGCCGTTGATTTCTGTATGGATCATCGCAGCGACTGGCCCGCTCCCGGTCACGGCCGGCATCGAGAAAGCGCCGCCGCCTAACGATCAAGACCTATCAGGCGCCCTGCCGCCGGATAAGGCGCAGGCGCCGGACGCCAGCTTCTCCCCGCATGCAAATGCGCCGCCCGAGCATGGTCGAGCGAAGCGGACACCGGCTCGCGTGACGAAAATGCGTCGCCACACATAGAGAGAGCATGTCCGCGCTTTTCGAGAAACGCGGAACTGCTTCAGGCGCGCCGTTTCACGGGATGAAAATCAGCTTGTCGCCCGCGCCGGCGTGACAGCGGCACGCGCGCATGCGACCGCTGGACCATGGATAGCCAAGAGAAACAGAGCATCGAGCAGGCCTGCCGCACGCTGCTGGCCGAATATGCCGTCGCGGTCGATCGCGGCGACGGAGCCGCCATGGTGGCACTGTTTACCCCCGACGGCACGCTGCGCCGGGGCGACCTGACCTTGCGCGGCCCGGACGAGATCCCGACCATCCTCGGCAAGCGCCCGGATGACCTGGTGATGCGGCACCTGCTGACGACGGTCCACATCCGGATCATCGACGGCGCCAATGCCGAGGGCCTGTCCTACTACATGGTCTATAACGGCCGCGGCACCGAGTTACCCCTGCCGATGAGCCAGCCCTTCAGCATCGGCGACTGGCGCAGCCGCTTCGTGCGGACCGAGGGCGGCTGGAAGCTCGCCGACCAGCAAATCGCCCGCACCTTCGTCACAAAGTAGAGCGCCTCGGACGCCGTCCAAACGGGCCCGGGCCCTGCCCCAAGGACCGCCGCGACGCGGCGGTCTCAAACGGCGAGGGCCTTGTCGCCCGGATGCTCAATAGGTCGCGCGACCGCCCGACAGGTCGAAGATGCCCCCGGTCGAGAAGCTGCAATCCTCGGAGGCCAGCCAGGCGATCATCGCCGCGACCTCCTCGGGCTGCCCCGGCCGCCCCATCGGCACGCGCGAGACCCAGAGATTGCGCATCTCCTCCGGCATGTCGTGGAACAGGTTCTTGGTCGCGATGATCGCCGGCGCCACCGCGTTGACGCGAATGCCGGTCTTGGCCAGTTCCTTGCCGAGCGACTTGGTCAGCGAATGGACCGCCGCCTTCGAGGCGGAATAGCCCGAGCTGAACGGGTTGCCTTCCTTGCCCGAGACCGAGCCGAGATTGACGATGCGGCCATAATCGACCTTCTGCATGAAGGGCACGACCTCCCGCGAGCACAGGAAGGTGCCGGTCAGGTTGATGTCGATCATCCGCCGCCACAGGGCCAGCGAGTACTCGACCACCAGCGTCCGGGGATTGGTGACGCCGGCCGCATTCACCAGGATGTCGATCTTGCCGTTCTGCGCGAAGGTCTCCGCCGCAGCGCGCTTGACCGCATCCTCGTCGGTCACGTCGACGCGCAGGCCCGTCGTGCCGGGAAAGCGTGCCGCCGCCTCGGCGATCAGGGTCTCGTCGAGATCCCAGATCACGCTCTTCGCGCCTGAAGCGACGAAACGTTCAAGCGTGGCGAGGCCGATCCCGCCGGCGCCTCCCGTGATGATGGCGACGCGGCCGTCGAGGTCGATCTTGTTCATGGGTTCGTTCGTCCTGCGCAAGAAAAGGCCGGCATGGCGGACAACGCCCCTCCCGGCTGCCCGAATGCTATTTTGCAGTCCGGCGGCCGGATACAGGGCGCGGCGCAAACCAGATTTTCAGGGGCTGGAGGGATCGGCCCTCTCGTGCGGCCGGTTTCCGCCCCGCGCAAAGCTGCTGTCCGGACCATCCTCTGGCGGGCGCGAATATGGGCCGCTAGACCTCAAGGGTCGGTGCCGGCAATGCCGCGTGGCCAAGTCTCGAGGATGATCGCGATGCGTCTCTACGCAAACAGCATGTCGCCCTATGCCCGCAAGGTCTTCGTGGTGATCCACGAGCACGGCCTCCAGGACAGGGTCGAGCTCATCGACGTCAATCCGCGCCAGAAGCCGGAAGCGGTGATCCCGCTCAATCCCCTCGGCAAGATCCCCTTCCTCGTCACCGGCGACGGGCTGACGATCAAGGATTCGCCCGTGATCGCCGAATATCTCGACGCAGAGTTCGGCAAGACGCGGCTGCTCCCGGCGAGCGGCCCGGCGCGCTGGCGGGCGCTGACGCGCATCGCCGATGCCGACGGAATCATCGAGGCGGCGATCCTCGTCCGCAACGAGCGGCTGCGGCCGGAGGGCGAGCAATCGGCCGAGTTCATCGCCTGGCATTTCGGCAAGGTCCAGCGCTGCCTCGACGAGATGGAGCGCACGATCGACCCGGCCGCGCCGGAATTCGACCTCGGCGTGGTCGCGACCGCCTGCGCCATCGGCTACACCGCGCGCCGCCTGCCGGAATTCGAGGGCATCAAGCACCCACGCCTGGCGGCCTTCTACGCCAGGCTGCTCGAACGCCCCTCGATGGCGGCGACAGAGCCGAGCTGATCGCTACACCACCCGCAAATTCGCCGGCTCGCGCTGGCGCGGCGGCTCACCGAGCTGTTCCTTGAAATAGCCGGCGATGTAGTCGACGAAGACCCGGATCTTGCTCGGAACCTGCGTCGCGTGCTGGAAGACGGCGTAGATGCCGTTGTCGAAATCGAGATTGCTGACCTGATAATCGGCCAGCAGCCGGACCAGCGCGCCGCTCGCCAGCTCGTCGCGCACGGCCCAGTCCGGCATGATCACGATACCCTGCCCGGCGAGCGCCGCCTGCAGGAGCGCCCGGCCGTTGTCGGATTGCAGGTTGCCACTGACCGGAACCTCGCTGAGCTTGCCCTCCGGATCGATGAAGCGCCAGACCGAGCGGCCAAGATTGAGCCGATACGTCAGGCAGTTATAGGCGCCGAGCTGATCCGGCGTCTCAAGCGGCGGCACGGTTGCGAGATAGCGCGGTGTGGCGCAGACCACGCGATGCGCCTGCGCAAGCTTGCGCGCGATCAGCGCAGAGTCCTCCATCTTGCCGATGCGGATATCGACATCGATGTTCTGCGCGACGAGATCGACCGCATAGTTCGAGAGCAGGAGGTCGACGCTGATCTCGGGATAGCGCCGCGAGAACTCGGTCAGCGCCGGCACGATGTACTGGTTGCCGACCAGCATGCGCGAATGCACTCGCAAGGTGCCGCGCGGGCTCGATTGCAGCCGCGCGACGCTCTCGTTCGCCTCCTGGATCTGGTGCAGGATCTGGTCGACCTTGTTGTAGTAGAACTCGCCCGCCTCGGTCAGGTTGAGCTTGCGGCTGGTGCGGTTCAGCAGCCGCCCGCCGACATCCTCCTCGAGCGAATGGATGATCCGCGACACTGTCGCGGGCGAGACGCCGCAGCGGCGCGCCGCCGCCGACAGGCTGCCCAGTTGCACGACATTCACGAACAGTTCCGCGGCGCGCAGCCACTCCATGACGTCCTCCTCGATCTTTGCTTATTTTGGAAGGAAGCCTATTGAGAGCCGGCTTGGCGTGCAAGCGATGGCGGTGTTGCAGGTTTGCCCATTCCGGCACCAAGCCCAGCGAAATTCAAGAACATCGTGGCTTTTGCCGGCTTTCACGCAGTCATTTGCGGCGGATGAAAAGTTCCTGCTCGCGCACTGCGCCTTCAGGGGCGCGAAACGGGCTCCTATCCTCCTGTCAGACAAGCGACAGAACTTCGGCGAGGACGCACGTGGCGACAGGCAAATATGTTTCGGATCTCGACGTGGGCGACAAGATCGGCCCGGTCGAATACACGATGAGTGCCTTCGTGGTGCGGGAGTATAGCCACGCCAACGAGTTGCATCACGAATTCCTGCAGGGCATAGACAATCCAATCGCGCCGCCGACGCTGGTTCATCTCGACAAGCTCAGGCTCTATCGCCATGGCTGCCCGCTCGGCACCGGCCCGAGCGCCCGCATCCACTATGAATACGATGCGACCATCCATGCCGAGGTGCCCGTCGGCGAGAAGCTCAGCGTCTCCGGTGAGGTGATCGAGCGCTACCAGAAGAAGGGCCGCGACTATGTCGTGATGACGATCGATCTGCGGCGCGCCTCGGACGGCAAATTGCTGATCGCCTATCGCGACACCGCCATCCTCGCCTATCGCGGCGCAGACTCGGCCGCGGCCTGAGGAGACGATGATGACAACGACCTTGCAGATCGGCTCCGAGCTACGCTCAGCCCCGCGCCCGATGACCCGCGAGCGCATGCGCTGGTATGTCGATGCCCAGCCCACCGTCGCCCATGACGATGGCCGCATCCATACCCAGGATCCGACGATCCATGACGATGACGACTACGCCAGGAAGCAGGGCCTGCCCGGCATCATCTCCGACGGCATGATCTCGACCAACTGGATCATGGGCCTGCTCTTCGACACATTCGGGCGCGCCGTCGCCGGAAAGGGCCGGCTGCGCACCAAGTACATCGCGCCGATCTACGAGGACCAGATCGTCATCTCCGTCGCCCGCGTCACCGCCGCGACGCAGACGCCGGAGGGCGAGACCGCCTACCAGTTCGATGTCTGGTGCGAGGACGATACCGGCAAGAAGCTGACCGTCGGCGAGGCGCTGGTCTACGCGCCGGCGCGTTGAACCGAGACAGGATGGGCCGTGGCGGAGCAAGGCCGCAGCCGGACGATACCACAGCAGAATGGACGAGTGACGTGGCAGGCGCATTGGACGGCATCAGGGTCGTGGACTTCTCACGCGTTTTCGCGGGACCGGCTGCCACGCAGATCCTCGGCGATCTCGGCGCCGATGTCGTCAAGGTCGAGGCGCCGCTGGGCGGCGACGAGGCACGCTATCTCGGCCTGACCGAGGGCACGGAGCCGCGGCTCGGCGTCAGCCCCTCCTTCCTTGCGCTCAACCGCAACAAGCGCTCGATCGCGCTCGACCTCGGTTCCGAGGCCGGCCGCGAGGTCGCGCGCAAGCTGCTGACGCAATGCGATATCGCCGTCCATAATTTCCGGCCGGGCGCGATGCGGAAATGGCAGCTCGACTACGACTCGCTGAACGACGCCAATCCCGGCCTGATTTATGGCGAGTTCTATGCCTATGGCCCGTCCGGCCCGCTCTCGGAGATCGGCGCCAATGATCTCGCGCTCCAGGCCCATAGCGGCCTGATGAGCCTGACCGGCGAGCCCGGCCGTCCGCCGGTCCGCATCGGCACCGCGGCGGTCGACCTGCACGGCTCGCTCGCCCTGGTCGGCGCCGTGCTGGCGGCGCTCTACAGCCGCACCCAGACCGGCAAGGGCCAGCGCATCGAGGCCTCGCTGCTGCTGAGCTCGGCCCATCTCATGAACTATTTCTATTCCGAGTACTGGATCGACGGCACCGTCCGGAAGCCGATGGGCACGGCCAACCATCTCAGCGTGCCCAACCAGGTCTTCCCAACGGCCGATGGCAGCGTCGTCATCATCGCGCCGAGCGATGCGATGTGGCAGCGTTGCGCCCAGGCGCTCGATGCCGAGCGCCTCGCCATCCCCCGCTACAAGACGGTGCGCGACCGCCAGACCCACCGCACCGAGGTGATCGAGGCGATCTCGGCGGTGACGCGGCAGCTCTCGAGCCAGGAGGTCATCGAGCGGCTCGGCCCGGTCAAGGTCAATGTCGCCAAGGTCAACAATGCCGGCGAGGCGGCGGAGCATCCGCAGCTCGCCGAATCCGGCGGCGTCACCGAGTTCGA
The DNA here is from genome assembly GCF_004341515.1 of Allobosea sp. BK604. Classification (GTDB taxonomy): domain Bacteria; phylum Pseudomonadota; class Alphaproteobacteria; order Rhizobiales; family Beijerinckiaceae; genus Allobosea. The sequence continues at coordinate 19,090 of NZ_SLZF01000010.1, read as the reverse complement.
TTATGCCGGCGAAACGGTGAAGGCGGTCTCGAGCCCGTTCCGCTTGACCGGGACGCCGGCCGAGACCCGCCATGCGCCCCCGCTGCTCGACCAGCATCGCGACGAGATCCTGGCCGATTACGGCCTCGCGCCCGACGAGATCCGGAGGCTCGCCGAGGCCGGCGCCTTCAGCGAGGGTTCTGGGCCGGAGCGCAAGGTCGCCAAGGCCGGATAGCGCGTTTTCCTGCCGTCATTGCGAGCAGCGAAGCAATCCAGGGGACTGCGCGAGACCTCCTGGATTGCTTCGCGGAGCCTGTACTCGGGCTTGCCGAAGCCAAGGCCCGGGGCTCGCAATGACGATGGCGGCTCCTCTCGCGGGAGCATGCTTTCACGGCCCGAACAGCCGCTTTGCAAAGCCCGGCCGCTCTCCTCCCGGCGCCACCGGCCTAACCTCGGGGCGTAATAACAATGGGAGGAAACATATGAAGATCGCCGCCCTGGCGCTGGCATTGCTGCTGGCGACGCCCGTGTTCGCGCAGCAGCCGCCGGCCCTGCCCTATAAGCCCTACACCGTGACCTCGCCCGACGGCGTCAAGCTCTCGGTGCAGGAATGGGGCAATCCGCAAGGACCCGCCATCCTGTTCGTCCATGGCTATTCCCAGGCCTTCATGTCCTGGCTGAAGCAGGTCACCGATCCCGAGATGGCGCGCCGCTTCCGGATGGTGACCTTCGACCTGCGCGGCCACGGCAATTCCGACAAGCCGGTCGAGAAGGCGGCCTATCACGAGAACAAGCGCTGGGCCGACGACGTCAAGGCGATCATCGACACGCTGAAGCTGGAGAAGCCGACGCTGGTCGGCTGGAGCTATGCCGGGCGCGTCGTCAGCGACTACCTGATGGTCTATGGCGACGGCAATGTCGCGGCGGTGAGCTATGTCGCGGCACTGACCAATGCCGCGAGCAATGCCGGCGCGCCGGCCGGCGACGCCTCCGCCGGCATGGGCAGCCCCGACCTGCTGACGCAGACGCGTTCGGTGGCCGAATTCATCCGCTTCTGCTTCGAGAAGCAGCCGGCACAGGCGGATTTCGAGCGGATGGTCGCCTTCAACCAGCTCACCCCGGCCTATGTGCGGGTCAATCTCGGCGGCCGCCAGACGCCGTATGAGGCCATGCTGAAGGGCTTGAAGGTGCCGGTGCTGGTCAGCCACGGCAATTCCGACAAGGCGGTGCTCAAGGCGGCGAGCCTCTATACGGCGGCGACCGTGCCGCACGCCAAGACGTCCTACTACGACGGCGTCGGCCACTCGCCCTTCTGGGAGGAGACCGAGCGCTTCAACCGCGAGCTGACGGCGCTGGTCGAGGACGCGAATAAGCGCTGACTTTTTCCGGGAAGCGCGCGGGATCCCGTCCCTCACCCTGCCCTCTCCCATCCGGGAGAGGGTTCCCAGCGCCTCACCTTGCTCGGCTTGCGCTGCGGACTGCTTCAGGCCGCCTGCGCAAGCAGCTCCTGCAGCTCCACCACCTTGCCGCTGCGGCTGCTCTCGATTGCGCCGAAGACCAGTGCCGAGGCCTGGACATTCGCCGCGACCTGCGTCTCCAGGGCCGGCCCACCGTCGCGCCACTGGCAGAACAGCTCGATCAACCAGTTGTTGATCCATTTGCGCTGTTCGAGCAGCGGCACCTTCTGGCCGGTGCCCTCACGGCTCTGCTGGCGCCAGATATCCTGGCGCATGAACACCTCTACATCGCGATGATGCAGGATCGCGCTGCCGTGCTCGCCATCGACGCGGATATACTCCTTGTAGAAGGTGTTGAGCCCGGTCGAATGCGCGCAGGAGCCCTCATAGAGCGCACGCACGCCGTTCTCGAATTCCATGGTCACGATGCCGTCGGTATCACCGGCATATTCGGCCCAGCTCGGCTTCCAGGTATTGGCATAGACGGTCCGGCAGGGTGCGCCGGCGAAGTCGGCGATGATGTCGAGATGGTGGATCGCGCCTTCGATCAGCAGCGGATCGGCCATCTGGTGCCGGAACAGCGAGCTCCAGGCCATGTGCTGGCGCATGTCGCCGAGGAAGCGCAGGCTGACATGGTTGATCTTGCCGAGGATGCCGGAGCGCACGATCCGGCGCAGCGTCGTCTTGTCCTGGTCGAAGCGGTGGCTCATCGTCACCGCCATCTTGCGCCCGGCCGCCTCGACCTTGCGCGCGATCCGCAGGGAGGCCGCCATCGTATCGGCAATCGGCTTTTCACAGAGGATGTCGAGCCCATGCGCCAGCGCGAGGTCGATGATCGCCTCGTGATGGGCGGGCGTCACCACGACCGTGCAGAAATCCGCCTTCACTTCGGCGAAGGCCTTCGCGGCGTCCTGGTAGCAGCGCTCCGCCGGCAGCCCGAGCTGGGCGGCGCCGAAGGCCAGCGCCTCCGGGTTGAGGTCGACGATGGCGACGACCTCGATCGTGCCGTCGGCGACATTGGTCTTGAGGAATTCGCTGCACCAGCGGCGCCCGAAGACGCCGATGCCGACATGGATGACCCGCTGCTTCATGAGTTCGCCTTCTCGTCGCGTGGCGTGCGATAAGGCTCGCCCCGCAAGCGCGGGGCGTTGGGCAGATCGACACGGCCTTGGCAATTGTGAGGGGCCGCGCACCGCCGGAACGGCGCGCGGCAGTATTTTTCAGGTCACTCCTCGACCTTGATGTTCTCGCTCTTGGCGAGCGCCGTCCAGGTCTTGAGGTCGTTGACCACGAAGTCGCGGAACGGCGCGCCTTCGAGCGGAGAGAGCGTGTAGCCGAGCTGGTCCAGCCGCTGCTGCACCTGCGGATCGGCGAGCGTCGCACGCAGGTCCTTGGTCAGCCTGTCGAGCACCGGCGCCGGCAGCTTGGCGGGCGCGAGCACGCCGTACCAGGCTGTGATGACCGCATCGGGAATGCCGGCCTCGATCAGGGTCGGCACATCCGGGAAGAGCGCATGGCGCTTCGTGCCGGTGGTCGCGATGATCCTGATCTTGTCGGTCGAGCCGGCATGCGGCTTGATGGTCGGCGGGGTGACGAAGCCGATATCGACATGGCCGCCAAGCAGGTCGTTCACCACTGCCGCGACGCCGCGATAGGGAATGTGCTGCAGCTTGATGCCGGCGCGCTTCTCCATCAGCACCGTGCCCATATGCGGCACGCCGCCGACGCCGGACGTGCCGTAGCGCAGCTTGCCCGGATTGGCCTTGGCATAGGCGAGCAGGTCCGCCACCGAGTTGATCGGCAGCTTCGAGGAGACCACCAGCGCGAAGGGCAATTCGACGATGCGCGAGACGAAGGTGAAATCGTCCGGCACCTTGTAGGGCATGTTGTCCTTGACCGCCGGCAGCACCGAGATGCCGTCCGACGCCGCCCAGAGCAGCGTATAGCCGTCGGGCGGAGACTTCGCGACGAAGTCGACGCCGATCTGCGATCCTGCGCCGGCCCTGTTCTCGACCGTCACAGGCTGGCCGAGCCGCGGGCTCAGATGCTCCGCCGTCAATCGGCCCAGGACGTCGTTACCGGCGCCAGGCAGGAACGGCACGACAATGCGGACGGGCTTACTGGGAAATTCTTGCGCCGATACCGGCGCGCTCATGGCCATCACTACGGACGCGATCAGGCCCGTCAACATTCTGCGCATTTCGATCCTCCCCGACAGTTTCTTGTCCTTTGGTCGAAATGCTAACAGCGCCCGCCTTTGCGTCAACGATCAGGGCGTTCCGGTTTTGGAACATCCAACGTGCGGCGGATGCAAAGATCGAAGGCTGTTTTCAGATGCGGAAACGGGCCGCCCGCTCCCGGGTCGTGCGGGCCTCCTCGACGATCCAGTTGCGGAAGCGCTGAACGCGCGCATCGCGCAGCCGGGCGCGCGGGACAGCAAACACATAGGCGGTCTCGTCGCGCAAGTGGATGTCGCAGGGAATGACCAGCCGACCGTTCTCGAGCTCGTCGAGTGCGAAGGCGACCTGGGTCAGCGCGACGCCGACGCCCTCGATCGCGCCGCGGAAGGTCAGGCTCGAATTCTCGAAGACCAGCCCCTCGTTGCGGTCAACTTGGCCAAGCCCCGCCGCCGCGAGCCATTGCCCCCAATCCTGCATGCGATGGCTCGAATGCAGCAGGGTGCGTTGCACGAGCAACTCGGGCGGGATGGAAACAGTGCCCTGCCCGTCCCGCGCCCCCGCCACGATCGGTACCATCACCTCGCCGAAGAGCCGATCGACCTGGATATCGGCGCCATAATCGCCGCCATAGCCGATCGCGGCGTCGATCTCGTCGGCGGCGAAGCGGGTCTGGTCATGCGAGGTGGTGATCTGGAGGGTGAGGTCGGGATGCTGCGCCTTCAACCGGGCGAGCCGCGGCACCAGCCAGAGCGTCGCGAAGGTCGGCGGCACCTTCAGCCGCAGCAACCCCTTGGCGCGGATCGCGGCCAGCGCCTCCGTGGCGTCGGAAAGCTCGGTCAGCGTCCGGCGCACCGTCGCCAGATAAAGCTCGCCGAGCTGCGTCAGCCGGACCTCGCGATGATGGCGCTCGAACAGCCGCTCGCCGAGATGCTGCTCCAGGTTCATCACGTGCCGGCTGACCGCGCCCGGCGTCACGCAGAGCTCGGTTGCAGCATCCTTGAAGCTGAGATGGCGCCCGGCGGCCTCGAAGACCCGGATGGCGTTCAACGGCGGCAGGCGCAGCATGGCGGGGCATTTCGATTTAAAAAACTGCAACCGAGATTGATCTAACTTGGTTTGCATTGAAAGCACCAAGTCGCTCCCCTCGTTGCATGTCACGCAATCGAGATGTTCGGGCCGTGCAGCGCCTTTCCCCTCCTTCGTTCCAGGGTCCGCAGCCATGACCCGCGTCCTAGCGGGCATCCGCGTCATCGAGTTCGGCCGCTTCATCACCGGCCCCTATGCGGCGATGCTGCTTGCCGATCTCGGCGCCGACGTCGTCAAGGTCGAGCGCGCCGGCAGCGGCGACCCGTTCCGCAGCTTCGAGAAGGGTCTCTACGGCCCGCAATTCCAGGCCTTCAACCGTAACAAGCGTTCGATCGCGCTCGATTTCGAGCTGGAGCAGGACCAAGCGGCCTTTCGTGATCTGATCGCTGGGGCCGACGTGCTGATCCAGAACTCGCGGCCGGGCGCCGCCGACAGGTTCGGCATCGGCCCGGAACAGGCCCGCACCCTCAATCCGCGGCTGGTCCATTGCGAGATCACTGGCTTCGGCCGTGACGGTCCCTACGCGCGCCGCCCGGCCTATGACACAGTTGCGCAGGCGGTCTCGGGCTTCCTCAGCATGTTCGTCTCGCCAGAGGAGCCCCGCATCGTCGGTCCGGCGGTCTCGGACTCGGTAACCGGCCTCTATGCCGCCCTCGGCATCATGGGCGCCCTGATGGAGCGCGAGCGCACCGGCCAGGGCCGCCTCGTCGAGATCTCCATGCTGGAAGCGACGATGCATTTCGCCGTCGAGCAGTTCCAGGGCTATTTCGTCAACGGCAAGGTGCCCTCCCCGCGCGATCGCGGCCGGGTTTCGCAATCGCTCGCCTTCCGCTGCGCCGATGGCCGCACCATCGCGCTGCATCTCTCCTCGCCGCCAAAGTTCTGGAACGGCCTGCTGCAGGCGATCGGCCGGCCGGACCTGGCCCAGGACCCGCGCTTCGTCCAGCGCATGGACCGCGTCCGCAACCACGATCAGCTCGAGGACGTGCTGCGGCCGATCTTCGCCAGCCAGCCGCGGGCCCATTGGCTGCCGCTGCTGGAGGCTGCGGACGTGCCGCACGCGCCGGTGCTGGGCGCCGACGAGGTCGTCGCCGACCCGCAGGTGCGCCATCTCGGCATCGACCGGACGCTGGTCCACCCGACCGAGGGCGAGGTCCGCACCTTGCGCACCCCGATCGTCTATGACGGCAATCGCGACGGCATCGTCATGACCCCGCCACCCGTGCTCGACGAGCACGGCGCCGAGATCAGGCGCGAGCTCGCCGCCGCCGCGCCTGCCCCAGCCATGGCAACCAGCGAGAGCCAGTGATGGAGTTCAAGCATCTCAGCCTGGCGGTGGCGGACAGCGTCGCCACCGTCACCATGAGCCGCCCGCCGGTGAACGCGCTCAGCCGCGAGCTCCGCGAGGAGCTGCTGCACATGTTCGACGATCTGTCGGATCGTGAGGATGTCAGGGCCATCGTCCTGACCGGCAGCACCCGCTCGTTCTCCGCCGGCGCCGATATCAAGGAGCGTGCCGCCCTGACCCCGCACGCCGGAGACTATCGGCGCCTCAACCGGCTGGTGCGCGAGGTCTTCTACGCAGTCATGGACTGCCCGAAGCCGGTCATCGCAGCGCTGAGCGGCCCGGCCCTCGGCGCCGGCTTCGCGCTGGCCCTGTCCTGCGACATGATCATTGCCGACGAGGACACGTTCTGCGCCATGCCGGAGGTCGATGTCGGCCTGGCCGGCGGCGTCAAGTTCCTGCAGCGCCATTTCACCCCGACCATGGCGCGCCGCCTGCTCCTGACCGGGCGGCGCATCACCACGGCCGAGCTCTACCGGCTCGGCGTGGTCGACGAGCTGCGGCCGGCTGCCGAGCTCATGCCGGCGGCGATGGCGCTGGCGGCCGAGCTTGCCGCCAAGAGCCCGCTCGCGATCCAGCTGATCAAGGATTCCTTCAATCTGGTCGAGAACCTCACCCTGCGCGACGGCTACCGTTTCGAGCAGGAGATGACGACGAAGCTCGGCCGGACCGAGGATGCGCAGGAGGCGAAGCGCGCCTTCGTCGAAAAGCGCCAACCTGTTTTCGTGGGACGATAAGATGCGGCTAGACGGCAAGACGGCACTGATCACCGGCGCGGGCTCGGGTTACGGCGCCGAGATGGCGCGGCGCTTCCGCGCCGAGGGTGCGCGCGTCGCCTGCGTCGACCTCAATCTCGACTCGGCGAAGCAGGTCGCGGCGGAATCCGGCGCTGGCGCAGCGATCGCGGTGCAATGCGATGTCGCCGACGGCCCCTCGGTCGCGGCGATGGTGAAGCAGGTCGATGCCCAGTTCGGCGGCTTCGATGTCCTGATCAACAATGCCGCGATCACGCAGCACCCTTCCCGCACCGGCCGCACGCCAGAGGCCGAGGTCGACCGGCTGCTGACGATCAACATCAAGAGCCTCTATCACATGGCGGCCCATGCCATGCCGGTTCTGCGCCGCGTCGGCGGCGGCTCGGTGATCAACATCGCCTCGGTGACGGCGATGCGCCCGCGCCCGGGCATGACCTGGTACAACGCCACCAAGGCGGCGGTGATCTCGATCACCCAGTCCATGGCCGGCGAATTCGCGCCGGACCGCATCCGCGTGAACGCGATCGCGCCCGCCGTCGGGCGCACGCCGATGTTCGCCGAAATGTTCAAGGACGAGGCGGAAGCCGAGGCCGCGCATGACCGGCTGGTGACCACGATCCCGCTCGGGCGCCTCTGTCGCCCGACGGATATCGCCGCCGCCGCCGTCTTCCTGTCCTCGGACGAAGCCGAATATGTCACGGGCATCGTCATGCCCGTCGATGGCGGGCGTCTGATAGGCTAGAGCATTTTCGAGCGAAGTGGATATCGGTTCGCCTGAAGAAAATGCGTCAAAACAGATAGTTAGAGAATTTTCGCGGTTCGGAGAAGCGCGAAAATGCTCAAGCGATAAGACCAGAGGGAACGGGCCGCAGAGCCCGGACTGCAACGACAAGACCAGAACGTGCCGGCCGCAAGAGCCAGGCGCGCGCTCTCGAGGAGGAAAACGGGCATGCTGAAGCAGATCCGAAACCCGAATGACGTCATCGGCGGCCTGTTCCTGATAGCCGTCGCGCTGCTGGCGCTCTGGCTCTGCGCGCCGCTGCGCCAGGGCACGACGCTGGAGATGGGGCCGGGCTACGCACCGCGCCTGCTCTGCATCATCCAGCTCTGCTTCGGCCTGATCATGCTCGTCCAGGGCGTGATGAGCGAGGGACCGCCGCTCGAGCGCTGGGTGCCGCGACCGATCATCTTCGTGCTCGCCAGCGTCGCCTTCTTCGCCGCGACGCTCGAGCGCCTCGGCCTGGTCGTCGCCGTGGTGGGCGTGGTCTTGATCTCGGCCATGGCCAACCGCGAGACGCGTGCGCTGCAGATCGCCGCGATGGCCGCGATCCTCGCCGCCTTCAGCGTCGGCGTCTTCGTCAAGGGCCTCAGCCTGTCCATGCCGGTCTGGCCGAGCTTCGGGAGCCTGTGATGATCGATAGTCTCGCCGGCCTGCTGCATGGGCTCAGCATCGCGATCCTGCCCATCAACCTGCTCTATTGCTTCATCGGCGCGCTGGTCGGCACGCTGATCGGCGTCCTGCCCGGCATCGGCCCGGTCGCCACCGTGGCGATGCTGCTGCCCGCGACCTTCTACCTGGAGCCGACCTCGGCGCTGATCATGCTCGCCGGCATCTATTATGGCGCGCAATATGGCGGCTCGACCACGGCGATCCTGGTCAACCTGCCGGGCGAGAACTCCTCGGTCGTGACCTGCCTCGACGGCTACCAGATGGCCCGGCAAGGCCGCGCCGGCGCCGCGCTCGCCGTCGCCGCTCTCGGCTCGCTCTTCGCCGGCATCGTCGCGACCTTCTTCATCGCGCTCTTCGCCCCGCCGCTGGCCGCAGTCGCGCTCGCCTTCGGCCCGGCCGATTATTTCTCGCTGATGGTGCTCGGCCTCGTCGCCGCGATCGTTCTCGCCCAGGGCTCGCTGGTGAAGGCACTGGCGATGATCATCCTCGGCCTGCTGCTCGCCTCGGTCGGCACCGATGTCGAATCCGGCGCCAGGCGCATGACCTTCGGCATTCCCGACCTCGCCGACGGCATCAATTTCGTGCCGCTCGCCATGGGCCTCTTCGCCATCGCCGAGATCATCTCCAATCTGGAGAAGCCGGAGCAGCGCGTCACGATCAGCGGACGCATCGAGAATCTCTGGCCGACGCTCGATGATTTCCGCCGCGCCTGGAAGGCGGTGCTGCGCGGCACCGGCATCGGCCTCTTCCTCGGCCTCCTGCCCGGCGGCGGCGCGATGCTGTCCTCCTTCGTCGCCTATTCCGCCGAGAAGCGCCTTTCGAAGCAGCCGCAGCGCTTCGGCCGTGGCGCGGTCGAGGGCGTCGCCGCACCGGAATCGGCCAACAACGCCGGTGCGCAGACCTCCTTCATTCCGCTGCTCACGCTCGGCATTCCGGCCAATGCCGTCATCGCCCTGATGGCCGGCGCGATGATGATCCACGGCGTCCAGCCCGGTCCGCAGGTCATGGCCAAGAATCCCGACTTGTTCTGGGGCGTCATCGCCTCGATGCTGATCGGCAACATCATGCTGGTGGTGATCAACCTGCCGCTGATCCGGGTCTGGGTCGCGCTCCTGAAGATCCCCTACCACCTGTTCTACCCGGCGATCATCGTGTTCTGCTGCATCGGCGTCTACACGCTCAACAACAGCACCTTCGACGTCACGCTGCTCATCCTGTTCGGCTTCGTCGGCTATCTCTTCATGAAATGGGGCTTCGAGCCGGCGCCGCTTCTGCTCGCCTTCGTGCTCGGGCCGCTGATGGAGGAGAACCTGCGCCGGGCGATGCAGCTTTCAGGCGGCAATCCGATGACCTTCGTCACCAGCCCGATCAGCGCCGTGCTGCTCGCCGCCGCCGTCGCGCTGCTGATCCTGATCATGCTGCCCTCCTTCCAGAAGACGCGCGAGACCGCCTTCGTCGAGGATCGCTGAGCCTGCGCCGGCGGACCCGACACCGTTTCAAAGGACATCACACATGGCTGAACAGCAGATCCGCGTCGGTATCATCGGCGCGAACCCGGAGCGCGGCTGGGGCATCACCGCGCATCTGCCCGCCCTGGCGAAGCTGCCGCAATATGCGGTGACCGCCGTCTGCACCACGCGCCAGGAGAGCGCTGACGAGACGGCGAAGCGCTTTAACGTGCCCCATGCGCTCGCCGACTGGCGCCAGCTCGTCACCCGCGAGGATGTCGACCTCGTCATCGTCGCGGTGAAGGTCGCGCAGCACAGGGAACTGGTCGAGGCCGCGGCCGATGCCGGCAAGCACGTCTTCTGCGAATGGCCGCTCGGGCTCGACAGCACCGAGGCGCAGTCGATGCTGCGCGCGGCGGAAGCCTCTGGCGTCAAGCACATGGTCGGCCTGCAGGGCCGCGCCAACCCGACCCTGAACTTCATCCGTGATCTCGTCCGCGACGGCCATGTCGGCGAGGTCATCTCCTATACCTTCACGTCATCGCTCGCCAATTCCGGCGCGAAGCTGCCGCCGGGCGAAGCCTACCGCACCGACAAGCGCGCCGGCGCCACGGCCCTGACGGTCGCCGGCGGCCATTCGCTCGACAGCCTCAAGCACATGCTCGGCGGCTTCTCGGAGCTTTCGGCGGTCTTGACCACGCAGCACAAGAAGACCGCCATCGTCGGCACCAATGAGGTGCTCGACGTCACCGCGCCCGACCAGTTGCTGGTCCAGGGCCGGCTCGAAAGCGGCGCCGTCGCCAGCCTCCATATCAAGACCGACATGTACGCGCCGACCGGCGTGCGCCTGGAGATCAACGGCACCGACGGCGACCTCGTCATCGCCACCAGGCCGCCGGTGGTCGTCACCACGGTTGGCCTGCAGCGCGCCGACCTCGCCGTGATGAGCGCCCGGCGCGGCGCCCGCGAGTTCAAGGAGCTCGACGTGCCCACTCATTATAATATGGCGCCGCCCGATATGCCGGCCGGGCCGCCCTTCTTCAGCGCGCAGCTCCTGGTCCGGCTGGCGGAGGCGATCCGCAACGGCACGCCGGCCCTGCCCAGCTTCGCCGACGCGCTCGAGCATCAGCGCCTGCTCGAGCTGATCGAGGCTTCGGCCGAGAGCGGCCAGCGCAAGAGCGTGCCGCGCGCGGGCTGAGCCAGCTCGCTCCCCGTCAGCCTGCGCCGTCCAAGTGCGGCAGCAGGCGCCCGCGCGTCTTGACGTTCTGCATCACGAAGGCGCTGTAGACCTCCGCCACACCCGGCAACGCACCGAGTTGGTCGCGGGCGAACTGGCCGAACTCCTCCAGATCGCGCGCGACCACGGTCAGTTGATGGTCGTAGCGGCCGGAGACGCAATAGCAGGCGATCACTTGCGGGATCGCCGCGACCGCCTGCTCGAAGGCGCGCACATTGGCCGCGTCCTTGCGCGCCAGCGAGATGTGGACGAAGGCCATCACCTTGTAGCCGAGCCGGGCGGGGTCGACCTCGGCATGATAGCCGGTGATCACGCCCTCCTCCTCCAGCCGCTTGACCCGGCGCCAGCAGGGCGAGGCCGTCAGCGCGACGCGCTCGGCGAGCTCCGCGCTCGACAGCCGCGCATCCTCCTGCAAGGCCTCGATGATCTTTAAGTCCATTCGGTCCAGCTTGGTCGACATGAATGTTTCGCCTTCCAGGGCTTCCTTGAAATGTTCATGCCGAAGGCTCTCGCAGAACCCGCCGAATTTGAAAAGAAAGATCGCAGGCCCTGAGCTAGATTGAGCTTTCATGTCGGCCCTCCCGAATGGCGAGAGGGCGCGGAACCGGCTGCAGGGGGGTTTGCATGGCGCGCTACGACGGCCCGATCGTCGATGCTCATCACCATCTCTGGGATCTCGACCTCAAGCGCCATCCCTGGCTGACCGACGCGGCCTCCGGCATCGGCGCGCTCGGCGACATCTCCTACATGCGCAAGAATTATCTCGCGCCCGACTACTGGGCCGATGCCGCCGGCCAGAATGTCGTCGCAACGGTTTGCATTGAGGCGCTCTGGGACCGCGCTCGCGATCCGGTCGAGGAGACGCTCTGGTTCGAGGCGGCCGAAAAGCCCGGCGGCCTCGCCACGCGCTATGTCGTCTATGCCAAGCTCGACGCTGATGATGCCGAGCGCATGGTCGAGCGCCAGGCCGAATTCCCCGCTGTAGCCGGCCTGCGCGAGACCGTTCGCTGGCATCCCGATCCGAAAAAGCGCTGGACCGACAAGCCACTGCTCACTGATCCGGACTGGCGGCGCGGCCTGAAGCTCCTGGAACGCCACGGACTGCTGCTCGAATTGCTGATGAACCCCTATCAGTCCGAGGATGTCGCGAAGCTCGCCTTCGACTTTCCCGATCAGGTCTTCGTGGTCGACCACTGCGCGAGCCCGGTCGACCGCGACGCAGAGGGTCTCGCGCGCTGGCGCGCCGGGCTCGCCGCCATGGCCAAGGCGCCGAACATCGCGATCAAGCTCTCGAATTACGGCGCCTACGATCCCGACCGCTCGCTCGACAATCTCAAGGCCACGGTGCTGCCCATCGTCGAGGCTTTCGGCCCGTCGCGCACCCTGTTCGGCAGCGACTATCCGGTCGCCCGGCGCAGCATGAGCTTCGCCGATATCTGCGAGCGGCTGAAGGATATGCTCGAGCCGTTCTCGGCCGACGAGCAGCGCGCGATCTTCCATGACAACGCGGTCCGCTATTACCGCATCGACACGACATCCAGACAGAACGAGGTGCAGCCATGAGGCGGCGTGAATTCCTGATCGGCTCGGCGCTCGCGGCGAGCAGCCTCGCCGCGCCTTCCATCGCCCGGGCGCAAGGCGCGAAGCTGCTGAAATTCATTCCGCAGGCCGATCTCGCCGTGCTCGATCCGGTCTGGACCACGGCCTATGTCACCCGCAACCACGCGGCCATGGTCTTCGACACGCTTTATGGCCAGGACAGCAATTTCCGCACCTCGCCGCAAATGGTCGAGGGCCATGTCGTCGAGAACGACGGCTTGCAGTGGACACTGACCCTGCGCGAGGGGCTGAAGTTCCACGACAACACGCCCGTGCTCGCGCGCGACTGCGTCGCCAGCATCCAGCGCTGGGGCAAGCGCGACAGCATGGGCATGCTGCTGATGGCCGCCTGCGACGAGGTCTCGGCCTCGGGCGATCGCAAGATCGTCTTCAAGCTGAAGCGGCCCTTCCCGCAATTGCCTGATGTCCTCGGCAAGGCGACGAACAACCTCGCCGCGATCATGCCCGAGCGCATCGCCCAGACCGATCCGTTCAAGCAGGTCACCGAGATGATCGGCAGCGGGCCGTTCCGCTTCAAGACGGATGAGCGCCAGCCCGGCGCCCTCGCCGTCTATGAGAAATTTGCCGGCTATGTTCCATGCCCGACCGGCACCACCGACTGGATGGCGGGCCCGAAGGTGGTGAAATTCGACCGGGTCGAATGGCACACGATCCCGGATTCCTCCACGGCCAGCTCCGCCCTCCAGACAGGCGGCATCGACTGGTGGGAGCTGCCGATCCCCGACCTTCTGCCGATCCTGAAGCAGGACGCCAATCTCAAGGTCGAGATCCAGGATCCTGCCGGCTATATCGGCATCATGCGGATGAACCAGCTTCACCCGCCCTTCGACAATCCGGCGATCCGCCGCGCCGTGCTCCGCGCCGTCACGCAGGCCGATTTCATGCAGGCCGCCGTCGGAGACGACAAGTCGATGTGGAAGGACGGCGTCGGCTTCTTCTGCCCGGGCACGCCGATGGCGAACAGCGCCGGCATGCCCTCGCCCCTCAGCATCGACGAAGCCCGCAAGGCGATCGTCGCTGCCGGCTACAAGGGCGAGAAGATCGTCATGCTCGGCGCGACCGACATCCCGATCCTCTCGGCCGTCGCCGAGGTTGGCCGCGACCTCCTGGTCAAGCTCGGCTTCAATGTCGACTATCAGGCGACCGACTGGGGCACGGTCGTGCAGCGCCGCGCCAAGCGCGACGGCGTCGATGCCGGCGGCTGGAGCGTGATCGACAATTTCACCGGAGGGCTCGACCAGCTCAACCCGATGACCCACACGATGCTCTGGAGCAACGGCGCCTCGGCGGCGCCCGGCTGGCCGAGCAGCCCGAAGCTGGAAGAGCTGCGCGCCGCCTGGCTCTCGGCTCCGGACGAGGCCGCGCGCAAGAAGGCCGCCGAGGCGATCCAGGTCCAGGCCTTCGAGGACGTGCCCTATATTCCGCTTGGCCAGTACCTCTATGCCACGGCATACAGGAAGACGATCAGCGGCGTCGGCAAGGGCTTCCCGGTCTTCTGGGGCATCGACAAGGCCTGAAGCGCCATTCCGGGAGGACAAGATGCGCAATGCCAACGAACTCGCGCAGCGGCTGCTGCGCGAGCATGAGCAGAATGAGCAGTTTCGCCCCTTCGCGGCGGCGAATGGCGCAGCCTCGCTCGACGACGCCTATGCGATCCAGGACGGCTTTGTGCCGCTGCTGCAGGCCAAGCACGGCAAGCCCGTCGGCTACAAGATCGGCCTGACCTCGCAGCGCATGCAGGCCATGTGCGGCATCGATTCCCCGATTGCCGGCGTGGTCCTGGCCGAGCGCGTGCACGCCAGCGGCGCCAGCGTCGCGATCCCGGCCTATGGCCGCCTCGGCCTCGAATTCGAGATCGCCGTGCGCATGGCCCGCGATCTGCCCCCGCAGGAGGCGCCCTTCACGGCGGAGAGCGTCGCCGCTTATGTCGACGGCGTCTGCGCCGCGATCGAGATCGTCGATGACCGCGCCGCGAATTATGCCGAGCTCGATATCCTCTCGCTCGTCGCCGACAACTCCTGGAATGCCGGCATCGTGCTGTCGGAATTCCGACCGACCTGGCCCGCGCTCGAGTCGGTGCTCGGCATCGTCAAGAGCAATGGCGCCGAGGTCGATCGCGGCCATGGCCGGGACGTGCTCGGCCATCCCTTCGCCCCGCTCGCCTGGCTGGCGAACCATCTCGCCGCACGAGGGCAGGCCCTGCGCGCCGGCGAGATCGTCATGACCGGCAGCCTGGTCACGACCCGTTTCCCCAAGACTCCTGAGGCCTACGCGTTCGAGATCGAGGGGCTCGGCAGCGTCGCGCTGACCGTGACCGCCGGCTGAGCCAGCGCACAGCCCTGTGGAAGGCCGGGCCGCCCGCGGCCCGGTCACGGCCGCCTGCCCGCCATTCGCGCGCCGATGGACGGAAGATTCAGCCAAGCTCGCGCCCTGCGCCGCCGTGGTTGTCACGCGGAAATACTTGTATCTGCTATTTAGACTAAATCTAAAGAACAAGAATTGCTTTGATGCGGGCGGTATACCCGTGATAGCGGCTGGCTAATACTCCCTAGCCGGAAGACAAATTATGCTCTCCCCCTCCGTTTCGCTGCGCCGCTGGGTCTCGGCCCTCGCCTTCTCCGCCGCCGCTCTCTTCACTGCGGCCGCCGCCGCCGAGACGATCGAGGTCACCGATCTCGCCGGCCGCGTCGTCAAGGTCACCAAGGACCCACAGAAGATCGTGCTCAGCGAAGGCCGCCAGCTCTATACGCTGGCGATGCTCGACCGCGATGATCCGTTCAAGCGCGTCGTCGGCTGGGGCAACGACCTGATCCAGAACGATCCCGGTGCCTGGCAAAAATACCTCGCCAAATTCCCGAAGGCGAAGGACGTCGCCGACATGGGCAACCCCTATGCGGCCGATGTCAGCATGGAGAAGATCGCCTCTCTCGGCACCGAGGTCTACATCCTCGACCTGTCCAACTACTTCAAGGCGCAGGAGACCGGGCTGCTCGGCAAGCTCGAGAAGGCCGGCATCGCCACGATCTTCGTCGATTTCCGCCAGGACCCGACGCAGAACGTGCTGCCGAGCGTTCAGCTGCTGGGCCGCGTGCTTGGCCGCGAGAAGGAGGCGACCGCCTTCTCGGACTATTATCTGCAGCAGACCCGGCGCATCTATGCCCGCGTCGGTGCGATCCCGGACAAGAAGAAGCCGATGGTGTTCGTCGAGCGCGCCGCCGGCCTGCTGCCCTGCTGCGCGACCTTCGGCCCGGCCAATTTCGGCCGCTTCATCGAGGAGGCCGGCGGGCGCAACTGGGGCAGCCAGTTCTTCACCGGCTTCCAGGCCGAGGCCGCGCAGGAGAAGGTGCTCTCCGACAATCCGGACGTCTATTTCCTCACTGGGGCCAACTGGTACGGCAGCAATCCCGGCAGCGCCGCCGTCAGCCTCGGCTATGACGCGACGACCGAGAAGGTGCAGAAGGAGCTTTCGGCCCTGATGCAGCGCCCCGGCTTCCCCCAGCTCAAGGCCGTCCAGGGCAAGAAGGTGATGGCCTTCTACCACCAGTTCTATGACGCGCCCTTCTACTTCGTCGCCGAGCTCGCCATGGCCAAGGAGCTCTATCCCGACCTGTTCAAGGACGTCGATCCGGAGGCGGTGTTCAAGGAATTCCACGAGAAGTTCCTGCCGATCACCTATTCCGGCATCTTCTGGGCCAAGCTCCAGTGAGCCTGGCACCGCAGTCCCTGAGCCGCCACGCAAGATGACCGCAGTACTGCCCGTGAGCGCCAGCGCTTCCGCAGATTATCGCCAGCGCAATGCACGCCGGGTGAAGCTGATCGTGCTCGGCCTCGCCGCGCTCGTTTTCGCGGTCGCGCTCGATGTCTCGATCGGCCCCGGCAACCTGGCGCTGAGCGACGTGCTCAGGGCGCTGGCCGATCCCTCCGGCGTCGAGCCGCGTCTCTCGGTCATCGTCTGGGACCTGCGACTGCCGATCGCACTGATGGCGCTGACCGTCGGCGCCATGCTCGGCCTCAGCGGCGCCGGCATGCAGACGATCCTCTCCAATCCGCTGGCCGATCCGTTCACGCTCGGCGTCTCGGCCGCGGCGACGGTCGGCGCCTCCGTGGCGATCGTCTTCGGCTGGAGCATCATTCCCGGCGCCGGCGTCTTCATCGTCACGGCGAATGCCTTCGTGTTCGCGCTCTCCGCCTCGCTCGTCCTTTTCTTCATGACCAAGCTGCGCGGCGTCAGCGCCGAGACGATGATCCTGGTCGGCATCGCCTTGCTCTTCACCTGCAACGCCATCACTGCGCTGCTGCAATACCGTTCCAATGAGGTGCAACTGACGCAGATCGTGTTCTGGACGCTCGGCAGCCTGGCGCGCGCCACCTGGGGCAAGGTCGAGATCGCTGCCGTGCTGATCGCGGTCGCGCTGCCCTTCTTCCTGATGCGCGGCTGGGCGCTGACGGCGCTGCGCCTCGGCGACGAGCGGGCCGAAAGCCTCGGCGTGCGTGTCGACCGTCTCAGGCTGGAGATCCTGGTCGCGACATCCCTGCTCGCGGCGGTCTCGGTCTCCTTCGTCGGTGGCATCGGCTTCATCGGCCTCGTCGGCCCGCATATCGCGCGGCTGCTCGTCGGCGAGGATCAGCGCTTCTTCCTGCCGGTGGCGACGATCGCCAGCGCCACCCTGCTCTCGCTCGCCTCCAGCGTCTCGAAGGCGATCAATCCCGGCGTGATCTACCCGATCGGTATCATCACCGCCCTGATCGGCGTGCCCTTCTTCATCAGCCTGGTCATGTCGATCCGCAGCAAGGGAGCCTGAGGATGGCGCTTTCCGTCCAGGACGTGCATTTCGGCTATGGTGCGGCGCCCGTGCTGCAGGGCCTGAGCACCGGCGAGCTTCCGCGCGGCAGCCTTGCCGCGCTGGTCGGCCCCAACGGCTCGGGCAAATCGACCCTGTTCCGCTGCGCCGCGGGGCTGCTGCGCGCCAGGAGCGGCCGCGTCAGTCTCGACGGCAACGACCTCTCCGGCCTCTCCGCCCGCGAGCGCGCCCGAAAGGTGTTTTACCTGTCGCAGGATACCGAGGCGCGCGTCGCGCTCTCGGTCTTCGACATCATCCTGCTCGCCCGCAAGAGCCTGCATCGTGGCTTCGCCCTGTCCGCCTCGCCCGAGGATGTCAGGGCCGTCGAGGCGGTGATCGAGGAGCTCGGCCTCGCTCCCTTCGCCTCGCGCGATATCGGCACGCTCTCGGGCGGCCAGCGCCAGCTTGCCGCGATCGGCCAGGCGCTGGTGCGCGAGCCCGACGCGCTGCTCCTCGACGAGCCGACCAGCGCGCTCGATGTCCGCCGCCAACTCGACGTCATGGCGACGATCCGCGCCGCCACCCGCCGCCGCGGCATCGTCACCGTGGTCGCGATCCACGATCTCTCGCTGGCGGCGCGTTTCGCCGACCATATCCTGGTGATGAACCAGGGCCGCATCGCCCAGGCGGGAGAACCCGACAAGGTGCTTGCGCATCCGGCCGTCTCGGAGACATATGCGGTCGGCGTGCATCTCGAACGCTCGGCCCGCGGCACGCTTCTGGTCGAGCCCTATATCCAGGTCCACTGAGCCATGCCGGCACCCACGCCCCAAGACAACTTCTCCCTCAAGGAGGAGATCCGCGCCTATTGGTCGGTTCGTGCCGAGACTTTCGATCTCTCATACGGCCACGCGATCAAGTCCGACCGGGAGATGCAGGCTTTCCAGCGCCTGCTCCGCGACTCGTTCGGACCGAAGCCGATCGACGTGCTCGACCTCGCCTGCGGCACCGGCGAGATCACCCGCGCGCTGCTTTCGCTGAACCATCGCGTCACCGCGCTCGATTTCTCCGAGGCGATGATCGAGCGGGCCCGCGCCAAGCACGGCAAATCCGCCCGGATCCTGCTCGGCGATGCCGAGCGCCTGCTCGATTCCGACGCGAGCTATGACGCGCTGATCACCCGCCATCTGGTCTGGACGCTGACCGATCCTGAAGCGGCCTTCGCCGAATGGTTCCGCGTGCTCAGGCCGGGCGGGCGCCTGCTCGTCATCGATGGCGACTGGATCAATCGCACCAGGCTGCAGGCCCTGATCAACCGCTTCGGCAACTGGCTGCGCGACCGCCGGGGTGCGCCCGTCCATCAGATCGACAGCGACACCCATGCTTCGATCAGCCAGCGCTTCTTCTTCAAGGACGGGTTGAGTCAGGACCGGTTGAAGGGAATGCTCACGGCTGCGGGCTTCGTGAACATCCAACCGGCGGATTACATCCAGGTCGTCAGGGCCCAGCAAATGACGGCGCCGGTGCACGACGCCATCCGGCTCGGCTCCTCGACCCGCTTCGCACTCCTTGCCGAGAAGCGCTGACTAGAGCATTTCCGCGTTTCTCCGAAACGCGGAAGCCGCTTTTCGGGCCGATGCGCTACAGATCAACGCCATCGACGAGGATCTCACGCTTTCCGGCGTGGTTGGCGGGGCCGACGATGCCCTCGTTCTCCATCCGCTCCATGATCGAGGCAGCGCGGTTATAGCC
>NZ_SLZF01000009.1 GCF_004341515.1 Allobosea sp. BK604 | reverse complement strand
AGCTTCTCGTCGCCCTCAGCTCAATGGCCCGCCAGAACAGGCCATGGCAAGACAAACCGCCCTCCAAGACTTGACGTCAGACACAGTCGCCAGGGAGACGTGGAGCGCTGCCGCCCCTGGATTGCTTCGCTTCGCTCGCAATGACGTTGGCGGCTGGTTGCCAATGAGTCGCCTCCTGGCATCTCAGCGCCTAGACGATCCGATCGGCGCTGAGGCGATATCTGGCGTCGGCGCGAGCGTGGACGGCAGGCGAGGCGGACTTGTTCGCAGCGACGCAACAAGGTCTCTCGCGCTTTCGTAGGCCAATTGCAGTGGGGCAAACTCCTCGTAGCTGCAACGGCGCTCGTGGCCGAGGGTCGCGATGTCCATCGCCAACACCCCCAGTTCCCGTGACAGGACATCCGCCTCCTCGGGGTCGGTCGCTGCACTGGCGCGTTTGGTGATGGCCTTCAGGCGCTCCAGAATCTCACCCTCGGGATCGTCGCGGCCCTTCCTGAGGAAGCTGCCCGCGGCCGCGAAAAGCGAGCTTGCAAGTCCCCCGACCAGGACGACGTTCCACACCTGGTCGCTGAACAGCGTGACCCAGCTCGTGTCCGTGTCCTCCAGATAGGCGGCGGCGCCGGGGTGAACCGGAAAGCGCGCATCCTTCTCGCTGTCCGGAGGTGCGATCTGGCTGGCCAGCGGAAGCTCGCGCGCCAGCTCGCTGCGCCGCTCCACCAGGCCGCGCGTCACCTCCATGATCGCATTATTGTAGAGCCGCACACGCAACGGACCGTCGATCGCCCGATTGGCGGCGAGCACCGTCGGGACGCCGACCGTGTCGACATCGTCGTCGGGAATGGACTGGCGCGGGAATGCGTGCTTCTCGATGGTTTCGGAGCTGGCTGCCGGAGTCCGTTGCTTCAGCCCTTCGCCGAGTTCGATACTGAGGATCGTTGGCGGGTTTTTTCTTTTGTCCCCCACTGCGGCGACCACAGCCCGCACCTCCGGATCTGCGGGTACGCCGATCACGACGACGCCGTCGAGTTGTCCGCTCGCGATGAGCCTGGCGACATCCTCGGCCTTGACGATCGAGAGATGAAGGTCCGCCGGGGTGAGAGCCAGCATGTCGAGGAGCCTGACGAAGGACGGTTCGTCCAGCGGCGAGCGGGAGACCAGACCGAAGCGCTTGCCTCTCGCGTCGGAGAGGCTCTCCAGTTTGTGTCGGGGGGCCGCGATGGCGATGACGAGTTCGGTGCGCAGCAACGCCACGAGTGCCGCGCCGGTCGGCAGCGGATCGTCGAGCCTGACCACGGCCATGTCGACCTCCCGCTTGTCGAGCAGGCGATCGCTCTCACGCACATTCGCGGTCGCGACCAGGTCGAGGCGGACTCCGGCGCGATTGAGATCGAGCAGACGGTTGAACGAGGCCAGCAGCTTGGCGTCGATCCCGTCCTTGGGCCCCGCTGCGACGCGCAGGTGAATGGGCCGGGACCATTCCAGGTACCCGACGATGCCGACCGTGATCAGAGCAAGCGTGGCGGCCACGATCAGCAAGAGGCGTGAAACCGAGAGGCCCATGGCACTTGCCCCGAACTGCGCCTGTTTCGAAGTCGCGGACTCGGACCGATGCCTTGAGATGGCGCCGAAGCGCGACGGTCGCGCTATTGCCCCTGAGGACAAGGCGGACATTCGGGACGTCCGGGCCGGGGCGGCCCTGGTGATGAGGTCGGCTTTGGGGGCTGAAGGGGCCGTGCCTGCCAATCGCGGAGCATTGTTCGTTTACGCTTCCCGGGCAGGTTGTGGAGCGACGCCCATGGAGTTCTCGACATGCTCGCGATCTGGGACGCACTCGAGAAATTTTTCTGCGACGTCCCGACCTTCGGGAGCGTGATATTTCGTTCTCTTTTGGTCGGCGGCCTCGGTTGGCTATTCTTGCTTTTCTGCGCTGCGTTTCAGTTCGAGCAAATGGGAAGGGTGGTCATGTTCGTCCTGTTCCCATTGGCGATAGTGGTTCCTTATTGGTTTTCCTATCGCTATCGAGCGCAGAGGAAATCCTGAGCGCAGCGCAGCCTCCGACCCGCTGCGGACATTCTCGGGCATGTTAGATCGAATTGCGCTCCCCGCAGCCCCTCGGTGCGCGGCGCGTTCTTCCCCCCATCTCTGACATCGTCGTGCTCACGCAAGCGTTGCACAGACGCGTGACCATCGTGCCCGCTGGCCGGTCTTGCGTCTGGCGGTGCGAGCGGCAGGAACGCGCTACTGACGCGTGGCACGCAGCCAGAGCGACAGGAGCGCGTAGGCCACGCCGATCGCCAGGAAGCAGTAGACGCCGAGGGCCGGGCTGAGCAGCGGGGCGTTCCACCAGCTCATGCCGGCACCGCGAAGCTGGCGGCGCTGCGGCCGGCCGCGCTGTCGGCACTCACGGCGTGCGCTGCATCCGCCGCGCCGCTGCGGGTGTGATGGCGGCTGGGCACGGCCGTCACTCCGCCGCCTCGAGATACTGCACGATGTCCCGGCTCGCCGTGATGCGGGCGAGCGTGGCGTCGAGCGCCTGCCGGCGCTGCCGGTAGATCTCGCGCTGGCAATGCTCGGCGCGCTCGAACGAGCCGGCCGGGCGTTCCGCCGGGGGCGCGATCCCATGCGCCTGCGGCTCCGGCGTCAGGCCCGCCAGCGCGCCCTGGATGAAGGCGCGGGCGGCGTCATAGGCCATCGCCGGCCAGCCGGCGGCGAGCGCCTGCTCGCGGCTTGCGTCAGTGCGGGCGAGCGCCTCGGCGGCCTGGATCTCGGCTGGTGTCGGCCTGCCGCCGCGCCGATAGGCGAGGGCCCCGATCTCGGCGGCGACGGCGCGGCGGATCGCGGCTTCGTCTAGCTCTGCGGACGGGGTGAGATAGCTGGACATGAGGTCTCTCCTGCTGCGGAGATAAAATTGCGATAGTCGCAAATTTAGTCAAGCGGAGACTTGTGCAAATCGCGAATTTATCCGCGCGTCCGTCCCCGCCTTTCTCCCTGACGGAAATTGTCAGGGGGAGGGCGCCGCCCTGACTCGACTCCCGTCGGCGACCCTGCTTTCAATGAGAACATAAATAGAACATACGGGATGCGTGAGATGAGCCTGGCCTTCGAGAATGGACCGTGGAAGCCCGAACTGGCCCTGGTGCGGGCGATCGATATCCGCTGCGAGGATTGCGGCCGGACCAGGCGCATGCAGGCGCCGGCGATCGCGCGCCATGTCAGCGCCGGCTGCCACAGCCTCATCGGCCTGCATGACAAGCTCTATTGCGCGGTTTGCCGCGAGCGCGGTGGCCTCGGCAAGAATCTGAGCCTGTTCCCGATCGACAGGGGCTCGGCGTGAGGCATTGGAGGAGACGATGACCGCTTTCGGCCGTTCTCCAGATCGGCTTGATCCGATCGGTCGACTGGTCGAGGCTGGGATCCCCAGCCCCGAATGTCACGCCAGCGGAAGCCTGCCTGAGCATGATTGCTGATCACGACGCCTATATAGCCGAGGCTCCCGCGGAGCTTCGCCCGCTGCTCGTTCGCCTGCGGGCTCAGCTTGCGCGCGCCTTGCCCGACGCCGAAGAGGTCATCGCCTACAAGATGCCGGGCTTCAGGATCGGGCAAACCATCATCGCGGGCTATGCGGCGTTCAGTCAGCAATGCGGCCTCTATCTGGCTCCGTCCGCCATCGCGTCGCATGCCGATGAGATCGCCGCGGCCGGGCTCAAATCGACCAAGACCGGCATCACCTTCTCGCCGCGCCGGCCGATCCCTGACGAACTCGTCGGGAAACTCGCCCTGGCTTCCCGAAAGGAGCAAAGTCTCTGAGCGGGCCGCGCCACCCGCGCATCGCTCAGCCGTCATTGCGAGCGCAGCGAAGCAATCCAGGACGGCAGCGCTCCACGTCCTCGTGGATTGCTTCGTCGCTACGCTCCTCGCAATGACGGGAGTGCCAGGGCATCGGCCCGGAACCTGGATTGCGGAACGTCAGCCCCCCAAGCCCGGGCAAGCTCTTAGACGCTCAGTCCCATCGCCTCGACATAGGGGATCACCCGCAGCATCTGCCTGACGCGGCTGGCGTCGAAGCGCAGCTCCTCCGGCGGCGGGTTGTATTGCGAGAGGATGACCTGGCCGCCGCGGCGCCGGACCAGCGTCTTGATGAAGGCCGGGCCCGGCTCGTGCTCGTCCTCGCCATAGAGCTCGATCAGCACATCCTCGCCTTCCACCGGCTTGCGCCCGTCCTCGTCGACGAAGACCGGCCAGCCATGACGATAGACCGGCTCCATGCTGCTGTTGCGCAGGATGATCGCATAGGCCTTCGGCCGGCCGAGCAGCCCCGCCGGCCGCGCCATGAAATCGAGCGCCTCGCCGTTCAGGTGGAAATCGCCGTCGCCTTCCTTGCCGCCGAGCGCGATGCCCCTGACGCTGAGATCGGGCTGGCCGCCGCGCTGCGGCTGCGGCGAGAGCGGCAGGCGCGGCCCGGCATCGGCCGGCGGCAGCACCTGGGCGGCATCGTCGAGCCAGGACGACATCTCCTGGAATCCCGGCGGCAGCTCGCCGAAGAAGCGGGCGATGAGTCGGATCTCGGCGAGCGGCAGCTGGCGCCGCTTCTTCGGGTCGCTCGCCTCGAGCTCCTTCGAGCGGGTGATCTTGTCGTTGCTGATCCCCGTCGCCGCCGCGAGCCGGGAGATCGTACCATGCGGCGCGACCTTCTCGGCCAGCCACAATTTCAGAGCGCGCTGAGGGTCATCGGTCATGGCAGGACTCTTTGCGAAGCTCGCAAAATTATCCATCGCGAAGATCGCAAATTTCACTTGACTCAAGAATTGCGATAATCGCAAATTCAGGTGCATGAGCACCGATCGTCCCGACCCCACCCGCTCCGTCATCCGCAGGCGCGACTTTGTCATGTCGGCGGCCGGGTGAGGGCGCCATGACGACCGTCCTCCTGCTCTGCGCTTTTCCGCTCCTCTGCTTCCTCGCCATGCCGGTCATCTGGTGGCTGCACCGGCCATGAGCGCGCGGCTGCCACTCATTCGCACGGCCATCGCGGCCACCACGTCAACCGGAGGAGGCCGCGATGGCTGAAACCGTCGCCAGGCAATCGGGCGTCCCCGTGCGCGAATACCGGGATGCGGCGGATATGCTGAAGGCCGCGCGCGAGCGCCAGGCCCGCTTCTTCCCGCAATCCGTGGTCCCGCTGGCCCGGCCGGCGCCGCCGGCCGAGGGCGGCCGTGCGAGCCTGGTGCAGCGTGCGACGCCGCGGCGCGACTGGCTCAACCTCGCCTCGGCCACCTCGCTGAAGCGGCCGACATGGCGCGACATCCTCAATACCGTCGTCAATGCCACCGGGATCACGCCCAGTGAGCTGCTCGGCGAGTGCCGCGTCGCCAGGATCGCCCGGCCGCGCCAGATCCTGTTCTGGCTGCTGCGCCGGCATGCCGGCCTGTCGCTACCCGCGATCGGCCGCCGCATCGGCGACCGCGACCACACCACGGTCCTGCATGGCTGCCGCCGCGTCGAGGCGATGATGGCGGCAGACCCCGGTTTCAAAGGGCTCATCTGCAGCCTCTCCGACGAGATCATGGCGCGGGCCGAGCCATGAGCGCGCGCAGGCCCCTGGGCAACAACGCGCAACCCGGCAAGAGCACGTCACGCAGCATGGGCAGGGCGCTCGCCATCCCGCGCGAGGCGGACCCGCTGATGAACCGGATGATCCGCGTCACCGCCGGCGAGCACGCCGCCCGCCAGGGCATCGTGCGTCGCGCCTTCCGCGGCCGCGTCGCGACGCCCGATCGGCTCCTTGTCGAGATCGAGGGCGGCCATCCCCACCGCTTCGTTTCCATTCCCGCTGGCGCCGTCGAGGTGCTCGGATGAGCCGCGCCTGGATGCCGCTTTATGTCGCCGATTACCTCGCCGATACCGGCCATCTCAGCGCGGCCGAGCATGGCGCCTATCTGCTGCTGATCATGCATTACTGG
Source organism: Allobosea sp. BK604 (assembly GCF_004341515.1). Classification (GTDB taxonomy): domain Bacteria; phylum Pseudomonadota; class Alphaproteobacteria; order Rhizobiales; family Beijerinckiaceae; genus Allobosea. The sequence goes on along the minus strand of NZ_SLZF01000009.1, from coordinate 339,654 downwards.
CAGAACGGCGCGCTCCCCGAGGAGGACCGCCGCCTCGCCCGTATCGCCCGCATGTCGGCGGCGGAATGGGACGACGCGCGCGCAGCGCTTTTCGATCTCTTCGACGAGAACTGGAGGCATAGCCGCATCGACGCGGAACTCGCGGCCGCCGAGGCGGTGAGCGCCAGGGCGCGGGAGAAGGCCGGCAAGCGCTGGGGCAGGGCGAGAGCATTGTCGAGCGAAGTGGAGACCGGTTCGCGTGAAGACAATGCGTCAATACAAATCGATAGAAGAGGCGAAGCCGCGGCGGATGCAGACACCCATGCAGCGGCAATTCCGCAGCACCTGCCGGGGTCATGCCAATCACAACCACAATCACCTCCTGAAACAGTCTCTGACGATCCTGTTTCAGGGCGCCGAGAACCGAAACAGGCGAGGGAAGCGAGACAGGCGAAGGGCCGCCGGATTGCGCCCGGCTGGCGGCCAGCGGAGCATAACCGCTCCGACGCGCTGCGCCTTGGAGTCCCCGAGGGGCTGATCGATCCGCTCGCCAATCGCTTCCGCGATTTCTGGACGGCGAAACCCGGCAAGGACGCGCTCAAGCTCGATTGGGACGCGACCTGGCGCAACTGGTGCGCCTCGGAATGCGAGCGCAAGGGCTGGGCCGCGCCGGGCGCGGCGACCGGCCCGCCGCCGGCCGGGATCAGCATCTCGCCGATCGGCGATCCCGAGGCCTGGGAAGCCTGGCGCATCGCACGCGACGGCAGGCCGCTGCCGACCGACAGGACCGGCTGCTGGACGGTGCCGACACGCTTTCCCTCGGCCGCCACGACTCCCGCGTCCGCCAAGGGCGCCGTGAACGCAAAGCCCGCCCCGGCATGAGCCGGCGCGCAGCGAATGCCACCCCTTCATCCACCCCCAGTCACCACAAGGAGAGACCCGATGGCAAAACCCGGACGCAAAGCCAGGCCGAATGTGGCGCGTTATGCCAATGGCCGCATCCTCCGCGCCGAGCGCGGCGAGCGGCCCGAGGCGATCATGGCGGTCGCGCTGGCGCAGCCGCATCGCCGCGGCGAACGCTCGTATATGGCGGGCTTCGCCGTCGGGCGGCTGCGGCTCGGCGGCATGATCGACGAGCGCCAGTACCAGGCGGCGGAGATCTACACCAAGCGGGCGGTGCGCTACATGGCGCATGTCACCGGCAGCCTGCCGCGCTTCCCGAGCCTCTTCGCCACCATGCTCGGCACCTTTTCCGGCGGCTCCGGCGGGCCTCCGGACGATGACGCCATCGCCTCGATCCGCTCGCAGTTCCGGGAGCTGCAGGACGCGCTCGCCGATGCCGGCCTGCATCACGAGGGCAACAGCATCCTCGCGCGCGTCTGCATCATGGACAAGGATATCGAGGACCATGCTGCCATGGGCACGTTCCGGAGCGCGCTGAATGTGATCGCTCATCGGCTCAGGTTGCCGTGAGGGGGAGGCGGGGGCTGAGCTTGACGACGAAGCCTCCCGGGTCGCCACAAGCGCTGAGCGACAACGCCCCCGGGATTGCGATCATACCGAGCCCGGCAATTAGCCATGCCGGTCCCGGTTAGCGCATCGGCCCGAAAAGTGGCTTGCGGTTTTCGGAAAAAGCCGATGCGAAAACAAGGAGCTAGATCATCGGACCGGATACGATATCCGGTCCGATGATCTAGAGCATTTCCGCGATTCCCGGAATCGCGGAAACGCTCTATCTATTTGTTTTGAGGCATTTTCTTCACGCGAACCGGTATCCACTTCGCTCGAAAAATGCTCTGACCGTCGGCGCTGCTCCGATGTCGTCTACCGGACCCGCACGAGCTTGCGGATATGGCAAAGATCTTTCGGAAGAGGTTCGCCCGGAAAGAGCATCGGCCAGGAATTGTTGCCCACCTGACCGACATAGATGTCGCCGTGGGAATCCAGTGCCAGCGAATGCGTCGAAAGGAACTGGCCCGGATTGTTGCCCGCCGGCGGGTCGCCGATGAGCCGGCCGAGCAATTTGCCCTCCTTCGTCATGATGCTGACCCGCGGCCCGATATTGGGCGCATGCCTGTTGAACGAGTAGAAGGGACCCAGTTCGCCGATATAGCAGATCGGATCATCGTCCTCCGAAAGGAACAGCCCGCCCGGACGGTGGATATTGTTGATTTGCCAGAGGAACGTGCCGTCGCCGTCGAAGACCTGGATGCGGTGGTTCTCGCGGTCGGCGACGTAGAGACGTCCTTGCTTGTCGCAGCAGATCGCATGGGGGAGGTTGAATTCGCCTTCGCCAGTGCCGGATTCCCCCCAGGAGCCCACCAGATCGCCATCGTAGGTGTACTTGTAGACCTTGGCGTTCCCGTAGCCGTCGGTGACGTAGAGATGTTTCAGGTCGCGCGACAGGACCGTATGGGTCGGGCGGTTGAACGGCTGGCCGCTCATATAGGGCGCCGGTTCGTTCGGCCTGCCGAGCGTCATCAGCACCTTGCCGTCCGGCGTGCAGCGGCGGACCGTGTGGTCGCCCCAGTCGGTGCAGTAGACGTACCCGTCCTCGCCGACATAGACGCCGTGAGCGCTCTTGAAGATGTCCTGGCCCCAGGTCTCGATGAAGTTGCCGGCGGTGTCGACGACGATCATCGGGTTCGGGCCGCGGTTGAAGAGGTATACGCGGTCGTTCTTGTCCACCGTGACGGCTGACACGTCGCCGATCTCGAGATCGGCGGGGAGGCGGGGCCAATGCTCTTCGACCCGGTACCGGTATTCCCCGGCGCCCATGATGACACTCATAGCTTTTCCTTCCAATTGCACGATTGCATCGGGGGTCTCAGACCGTCAGCGCCTTCACCCGCTTCCAGTCGACCTCCATGCCGAAGCCCGGGGCTTCGGTGAGATGCAGCCGTCCGTCCTTGTAGTAGGCGCCGCCGCTGAAGATCTCGTGGTGGACCGGGTGCATGTGCGGATCCGGCACGCATTCGGCGCCATAGGCTCCCTTGCCGAGTGCCGAGGCGATATGGGCGTGCAGATGCGGCCAGGAATGCGGCTGCACCATCACGTTCCTCTGCTCGGCATAGAGCCCGACGCGCAGGCCCTCCGTGATCCCACCAAAGCGAGCCGAGTCGAACTGGATGTAACGGAGCGCCCCTGAATCGATGTAGTCGCGGGCGGCGAAACGGTGCCATTCGCGTTCGCCATGGGCGAGCGGAATCGGGCAGGAATTGGCGAGCCGCACGAAATCTGCCGGCTGCAGGTACCAGTGCAGCGGCTCTTCCAGCCAAGCGATGTCGAACTCCGCCACCGTGTTGGCATATTCGATGCAGTCCTCGACATTGTAGGCGGCGTTGACGTCGAGGGCGAGCTGGATGTCCGGGCCGATCGCGTCGCGCACCGCCTTGATGCGCTCGACCTCTTCCCTGAGCGACAGGCCGCCGGATTTCAGCTTTACGGCCTTGAAGCCGCGGTCGACGAACTCGGCCAGTTCCTCGGCATAATCGGACGGTTTGCCGTTCTTGCGGTACATGCCGCCGACGCCGTAGGTGAAGACATCGGTGCGGGTGCCGCCCATCAGCCGGAAGACCGGGAGGCCGGCTGACTTCGCCTTGATGTCCCAGAGCGCGATATCGATGCCGGCCATCGCGGCCATGAACTCCCAGCGCAAGTGGCGCGCCAGCGGCGCGGGCAGGCCGTCCCCGTCGAACACGGCGCCTGGCCGCGGCGTGGTGATCGACAGCATCCGGTCCCAGATCTCGGTATGGCCGCGCGGGTCCAGGCCGATGATCGTCGGGATGATCAGGTTCAGCATGTCGCAGACGACCGGCTGCGGCCCGCTGGCGATCTCGCCGATGCCGACCACGCCTTCGTCGGTCCTGATCTCCACCAAGGTCAGAATGGCCCGGGCGAAAGGTTCATGGGCCGTCCAGGACAGGCGGTTATGGTCCGCCTGCAAGGGGTGGATGATGATCTCGGTAATCTTCATGAAATGGCATCCTTTCGCCAGGTCGTAAGCTTCATGACGTCTCCGGCGCGGCTCGGTCCGTCCGCTTTCGGCAAAGACTTCTCGTTCCGGCAATCCGGCTGGGCCGGCCCGTTGAACGATCCGTGTAATGACTGCCGGTATTCTGCTTCGAGGTTCCGCCGGAAACGGATAGAGACGAAGCCGAACAGATTTACATCTTGCTCAGTTCAGGCAGGTTCCCTCGCTTTGTCGTCGAGATTGACGACATCATCGATGATCGTCTTTTTCTTGACCTTGAAGTAGATCATCACCGCTGCCGTGAAGAGCAGGATGCCCAGGCTGATCGGATTCTTGAGGAAGACCGAGACATCGCCGTTGCCGATGATCATCGCGCGCCGGAAGTTCTGCTCGAGCAGGGGCTCCAGGACGACGGAGAGGATCAGCGGCGCCGGATTGGCCCCCAGGATTCGGAACAGGATGCCGAGCAGGCCGAGGCCGGCCGCAAACAGGATGTCGAAATAGGAATTCTGCTCGCTATAGACCCCGATGCAGGAGAAGGCGATGATCGGCGGGTAGAGAACGTGGAAGGGCATGCCCAGCAGCCGGACCCAGAGGCCGATCAGCGGCAGGTTCAGCACGAGCAGCATCAGGTTGCCGATCCACATGCTGGCGATCAGCCCCCAGAACAGCGCCGGATGGTCCGTCATGACGCCGGGGCCGGGCGCGATGCCCTGGATCTGCAGCGCGCCGAGCATGATCGCCATGGCCGCCCCCGCCGGAATGCCCAGCGTCAGCATCGGGATGAAGTGGGTAATGGCAGCTGCGTTCGCAGCGGCTTCCGGCCCGACCACGCCTTCGATTGCGCCCTTGCCGAACCGGGAGGGATCGTCCGCCAGGCGCTTTTCCATTGAATAGCCGACGAATGAACTCAGCATCGGCCCCGTGCCGGGAAAAATGCCGAAAGCCGACCCGAGCGCCGTCCCGCGCATGATCGGCTTCCACGAACGCGCCAGATCATCGCGCGACGGGACCAGCCCGCGAAAGCTGAAGCTCATCTTCTGGCGAATGGCCGTGGTGCCGGAATATTCGATGATCTCGGTGAAGGCGTAGAGGCCGACGGCCACGGCGACGAAATTCGCCCCGTCGGACAGCGACGGAATGCCGAATGCATAGCGTTCGTCGCCCGTGGTCAGGTCGGTGCCGATGGAGCCGATCAGGAGGCCGATCATGCACATGCCGAGCGTCGTCAGCAGGCTGTCGTCGGTCAGGATCGAGGCCATGATCAGTGCCATGACGATGGTGGCGAAGTATTCCGTCGGCCCGAAAGCAAGCGCGATATGGGACAATTGCGGCGAGAGCGCCGCCACGATCATGAAGGCGACGCAGCCAGCGACGAAGGAGGAAACCGCCGACATGGCCAAGGCCGCACCCGCGCGCCCCTTCTTCGCGAGCGGGTATCCGTCGAGACAGACGACCACGGAACTCGGCTCGCCCGGCATGTTCAGCATGATGGCCGTCGTCGAGCCGGCATGGTTGGCGCCGTAGTAGATGCCGGCGAGCATGATGAGCGAGCCGATGGCCGGCATGTGGAAGGTCAGCGGGATCAGCATGGCGATCGTGGTGACCGGGCCGATGCCGGGCAGGACGCCGACGGCCGTCCCCACTGTTGCCCCGACCAGGCAGAACAGCAGGTTCTCCGGCGTCATCGCGACGCTGAAACCCATCAGAAGACTTTGCAGGAAGTCCATTTCTTGTCGTCTCCCGCGCGTTACCAGAACAGTTTGATCGGAAGCTTGATGAGCTGGATGAATACGCCCCAGGTCATGCCGAGCACCGCGACATAGATCAGCGCCACTTCGAGCGGATGCTTCAGAACCCGGTCGTAGCAAGTGCCGAGAACCATGAAGAGGAGCGAGACGGCGAGCCCTGCGCGGTCGATCAGCAACGCCATCGCGACAATGCCGGAGATGATGAAGAATGTCGGCACCAGGGACAGGGGCTCGACCGTCGTATGCGCCCGCGAGCGGATGCCGACCGCAACCGATGCCGCGCCCGCCAGAACCAGGCCGATTCCGAGCAGCATCGGGAAGTAGCCCGGGCCCATCGCGGTGAGCGTCCCGATCGGCCGGGGAAGCTCCCAGAGCGCGATCAGGCCGATGACGGCGAACAGGACACCAAGCCAGAACTGTCGGATATTTTGGATTTGCAGCATGCCTGTTTCCCGTGTCGCCGGCGCTGACCGGCCGCAGAACTCGGTCCGCATGGCGCCGTTGCCGCTCCGGCATCGGCAGGCATGCGTCGTTCGAAGGATTGGCTATGCGGCGGCCGTCGCACAGCGCTTGCGGAAGAGGTGGCCCGCGCGGCCTAGAGTATTTCCGCGTTTCTCCGAATTACGAAAACTCTCTATCTATTTGTATTGACGCATTTTATTCACGCGAACCGGTATTCATCTCGCTCGAAAATGCTCTAGGGGCCGGAAAGCCGGAAGTCGATCGCCTTGGCGGCCTTGGTCCATCGATTGAGATCATTGACGACGAAGGTCCTGAACTCGTCGCCAGTGAGCCCGAACGGCTCGAGACCCAGCGAATTGAGTCGCTCCGTCATGCCGGGACTCTTGAGGGCTTTCTGGACATCGTCCCTGACCTTCCGGACGATCGCCGCCGGGGTGCCGGCCGGGGCTAGAATGCCGTAGTAGAGATCCGAAGTCAGATTGGGATAGCCCGCCTCGGCAATCGTCGGCACATCCGGCAAGGCGCTGGCTCGTTTGCTGCCGGAGACCACGATGGCGCGCAGGGTGCCCGCCTTGATATAGGGCAACACCGTCGAGGGGCCTTGCTCGGTGAACTCCGCATGGCCGCCGGCGACCGCGACGGATGCAGGACCGCCGCTATCATAGGGGACGTGCTTCAAGTCCAGGCCAAGCTCTTTCGCAATATAGGCCGCCTGCAGGTGAGAACCACCGCCCGGGCCCGTACTCGCATAACTCATCTGGCCCGGATGAGCCTTCGCGTATTCGACGAATTCCTTCATGTTCGTGATCGGCAGCTTGGCGGACACGCTATGGACGAGCGGGTAGGAGCTGAAAGACGAGATGAATTCGAAACTGCCTGGAATCTTGTAAGGGACCGTCGCCTTGACGGCGGGCAAGACGGAGAGCCCGTCGGATGAAGCCCAGAGCAGGGTGTAGCCGTCGGGCTTGGCCTTCGAGACGAAGTCGATGCCGATCTGGGATGCCGCGCCAGGCCGATTTTCGATGATGACGCTCTGTCCCCACTCCTTGCTGAGCAGCTCTGCGACGATACGGGCCGTGATGTCGGTGCCGCCACCTGGTGCGTACGGCACGATGACCCGCACGGTCTGCGTCGGATAGTCCGTCGTCTGCGCGATGGTCGAAGCAGCCGGAGCAAAAGCGAAGGCAGCCAAAAGAAAACGCAAGAGTTTCCGGTTCATCCATGTCCTCCCAATCTTATTGGATCCAGGTCGATCGACAGATCGATCGAGGGATCAACTCATTCCGCTTGTGTGCCGGGGGCCCAGAACGCTGGTTCTGCAACTGCCTGGACATGATCGTCGTAGGACGCGCTGCGCGGCGACGCGCAGCGCCCGTCGATCAAGACGGCTCCCGGGGCCTATTGGCCGGAAAGCTGGAAATCGATCGCCTTGGCGATCTTGGTCCAGCGATTCAGGTCGGCGACGGCGAATGCCTTGAATTCCTCGCCGGTCAGGCCGAGCGGCTCGAGGCCGAGCGCCCGCAGCCTCTCGGCCATGCCCGGGCTCTTCAGGACGGACTGCACGCCGTCCCGAAGCTTCGCGACGATCTCAGCCGGGGTGCCGGCCGGCGCGTACATGCCGTAGAAGAAGTCTTCGGTGAGGTCGGGATAGCCGAGCTCGCTGACGGTCGGAACATCCGGGAACAGGATCGTGCGGTTCCGCCCGGAGGTCGCGATCGCTCGGATCGTGCCGTCCTTGATGTAGGGCGAGACGGTCGAGGGGGCGACGTCGGTGAATTCGGCGTGACCTCCCGCCACAGCCACGGTCGCGGGAGCCGCGCTGTCATAGGGCACATGCTTCACGTCGAGGCCGAGTTCCTTCGCCATATAGGCCGGCTGCAAATGCCCGCCGCCGCCGGCGCCGGAACTCGAATAGTGCATCTTGCCGGGGTTCGCCTTGGCGTAATCGATGAATTCCTTCATGTTCGTGATCGGCAACTTGCTGTAGACGCCGAGGATCAGCGGAAACGACGAGAAGGTCGAGACGAACTCGAAGCTTTCCGGGATCTTGTAGGGCATTTTCGGCTTGACTGCCGGAAGCACCGAAATTCCGTCAGCCGACGACCACAACAGCGTATAACCGTCCGGCTTCGCCTTCGCGACGTAGTCGATGCCGATCTGCGACGCCGCGCCGGGCCGGTTCTCGACGACAATGCTCTGGCCCCAGGCCTTGCTGAGAGCATCGGCGACGATGCGAGCCGTCAGGTCCGTGCCGCCGCCGGGCGTGAAGGGAACGATGATGCGAACATTTTGCGTAGGGTAATCCGTCCCCTGGGCATAAGCATACCCGGAGAGCGTCGATGTAACGACGGCCAGCGCAAGCCCGATTTTGTTCAAAATCATATGCATCCTCCCATGTTTTATTGATTTTATCATGTCCGAATTGGCTGATGATCTGCGGTATCACTCCTCGCAGCATTCGGAACGAGCTTATTATTTCGAAGTTTTATCAGCATCGCTCCGTGCGGTCTAATTAGTAATCATCCGCACGTCTGATGCGGATTTTTTATCATTCGCCGCCGGTTTACTTGCGCAGAAGCCGCATCGTTTCGCTGCTCCGCGCGCCGGCGGCGTCGCCGGACATCGCGTTCCGCTCGTTGGCGTCGAAGAAATTCGAGCCTGTTCAAGTCGTTAGGCTGAATGAAAGCGACCCGGGCGGAGACGGAAGCTCGCACCGATCTCCGGTTTCGGCGCCCCCCGGCATGATGGCGAAACCACGCGAGACATAAAAATTGCTGCAGTGCAGGATGAGAAAAGCGTACCGCCCGGTCGAGTACTGTCATAAACCTGCGGAATGGCTGCGATCCACAATGTCACGTTGTCGCAAATTCGCGCCTTCGAGCGCACGGTCCGCCTCCACGGCGTGCATGCGGCAGCACGTCATCTCGGCCTGACGCAGCCGGCCGTGTCGCGCCGCATCCGCGAACTCGAATTGGCGCTCGGCATCAAGGTCTTCGTGCGCAGCGGCCGCTCCCTGAGGATCAGCCCGGAAGGCGCCGCACTCCTGGGCTATGCCGATGAACTCATCAACACCGCCGACGAAATGGCGGTGCGGCTCAGCACCGGCGATCCGTTGAGCGGCACGCTGCGCCTGGGCGTGAGCGCCAGCTTTGCGGTCGTCGGTCTCGACATCATGCTCGAGCGGCTGAACAAGCGTCATGCGGGGCTGAAGACGGCGGTCCATGTCGGCGACAGCAACACGATCAGCGAGCTCTTGAACGAGCAGAAGCTCGATCTTGCCGTCACCTCGGAATACCGCATCGCCGAGCATATCCACCGGGAGCGCACGGGCGTCAATCTACATGGCTGGTTCGCCAGTTCGTCACAGGAATTCGACGAGGAAATCCTGTCTCCAGCAGACTTGGCGCCGCATCACCTGATCATCACGCCGCCGCCGGCGCGCCATAACGCCAGCGTCATGCAGTGGTTTCGCCAGGCCAATATCACGCCGCAACGCCTCAGCACCTGCAACGAACTGGCGACGACGGTCCGGATGATCCTGCGCGGCGTCGGGATCGGCTCGGTGCCGATCCGGGTGATGAAGCCCTATGTCGAGCAAGGCCTGGCGAAGGAGCTGAAAGCCTGTCCACCCATCCCGCCCTACGATGTCTGGATCTGCTACCAGGTCGAGGAGCTGGGGCCGAGCCTGCGCCAGGTGGTCGACCTGATCCAAGAGGTCGTCGCCGAGGAGAATATCTACACATAGATCGCCGCGCGTCCTGTCGGACGCGAAGTGGCGATCTATCTCTCTGTTCCAGCATCGGATTTCTCCGAAAAGCGGGTTCCACTTTTCGGTCCGATGCTCCAGAGCATTTCCGCGTTTCTCCGGATCGCGCCAATTCTCTATGCCTTTGTTTCGACGCATTTTCTTCGCGCGAACCGGTACCCATTTCGCCCGAAAATGCTCTAGAGCATTTCCGCGTTTCTTCGAATCGCGAAAATTCTCTATCTACTTGTTTTGACGCATTTTCTTCACGCGAACCGGTATCCACTTCGCTCGAAAATGCTCTAGCGGTGCCGCGCGATCACCAGCTGCACCTTCGCGGCGGCGAGGCGCGCCGGGAACGGTTCCGGCGGGCGTCGGTCGGTGACCAGAACGTCGATCTCCGCCAGGTCGCCCTGGCGGTAGCGGTCGCTGCGGCCGAATTTGGAATAATCGCTCAGCACCATGCGGCGGCGCGCGCGCCGGCGCAGGATATCGGTGATCGCCGCATGCGCGGTGGTCGGGCCCATCACGCCATGCTCGGCATCGAGCGCGGCCGCGCCGGTGATGGCGAGGTCGAACAGCCGGTTCTCCAGGAAGCGCAGCGCCTCCGGCCCGCCCAGCGTATGCGTGTCCGCATAGAGCTCGCCGCCGGTGAGATGGACCTCATGCACGCCGCCGCGCAGCGCGACCGCGATATCGATCATGTTGGTGACGAAGGTGGTGCGCACCGGCAGGTCGGCGAGGCGCCCCGCCAGCGCCAGCACCGTCGACCCGGCCCCGAGGAAGATGTGGCTGCCCGCCGGCACCAGCGGCAGGGCCGCCTCGACAATGTCCGCCTTCGCATCGGAGGCGTAGTCCATGCGCAGCCGCACCGGCGGCAGGCTCGGCGGCGGCAGCGCGACCGCGCCGCCATGAACCCTTCGCAGCAGCCGCCTGCGCTCCAGCGCGACGAGATCGCGCCGGGCGGTCTCGATGGAGACGCCGAGATCGGCGGCCAGCGCCGCGACCTCGACCTCCGCCACCGCATTCAGCAGCTCCAGGATGCGCTGCTGTCTGGCATTGGCGAGCATGGTTCGGGCTCCTGATCCGCACGCGCGATCCGTAGACTTGGCCGCTTCTGCTCGCCTCGGTGAGCGCGCGCCGCCAAATCGGTCAATAGACGGCATAAACAGTCACATTCTGTCATCGACGGGTCAAGCAGCCCTCGTAGCCATGGCTGGACTTCGGAAGGAGGCCGTCATGAGCCAGATCTCACGCCGCACGCTGCTCGCCGCGGGCGCGGGCGCATTCGCCCTTGCAGCCGCGCCGCCCCTGCGGGCGCAGGCGCGCCGGACCGTGACGGTCGCGTCCCAGGCGCTGCCGCCGAGCATGGAGCCGATGGACACGCCCGGCACCAGCTCGGTCTGGTACCGGACGGAATACAATGTCTTCGAGGGGCTGCTCGGGCTCGATTTCCGCAACAACCTGACGGTGCGCGGCGCCCTGGCCGAGCGCTGGTCGCAGATCGGTGCCCGGACCTGGGAGTTCACGCTGCGCCAGGGCGTCAAATTCCATGACGGCAGCGAGCTGACCGCCGAGGACGTCATGGTCTCGCTCGGCGACGACCGGCTGATGGGGCCGAATGCGCCGGGCCGCGCCTCGGCCAAGGGCTTCCTGCCGACCTTCGCGCGCGCCGAGAAGGTGGACGAGCGCACGGTGCGCCTGATCACCAATATGGATGATCCGGTCTTCGACCGGCGCATCGCCGCCTGGGGCGGCCAGATCATCAGCGCGGCCGCCTTCCGCGCCGCGCCGAACTGGGCGAGCTGGGCGGCGCGGCCGGTCGGGACCGGGCCCTATCGCGTCGCCGAGCTCAGGCGCGATTACGGCATCAAGCTGACGGCCCATGACGAGTACTGGGGCGGTAGGCCGCCGCTCGCCGGGGTCAATTTCCGCGCCGTGCCGGAAATGGCGGCGCGTTTCGCCGGGCTGCTGGCGGGCGACTGGGACATCGCCACCGATGTCACGCCGGACGCGGTCAGCGAGATCGAGGGGCGCCGCGGCTTCAAGGTCGCCGAGGCGGGCTCGAACGTCACCCGCATGGTCATCCTCGACGCCAAGCATAATCCGCAGCTGCGCGATGTCAGGCTGCGCCGCGCGCTCAGCCTCGCGGTCGACCGCCAGCTCCTCGTCGACACGATCTGGCTCGGCCGGACCACGATCCCGAACGGGCTCCAGTCGCCGAGCTACGGCCCGCTCTACGATCCCGGGCGGCGCGCCCCGGTCTTCGACCCCGACCTCGCCCGCAAGCTCGTCAGGGAATCCGGCTATCGCGGCGAGCCGATCGCGCTCAGGACCACCGGCACCTATTACCTCGCCGAGCGGCAGACCACGGAGGCGCTCGTCGGCATGTGGCAGGCCGTCGGCATCGAGGTCCGCATCGAGATGGTCGAGAACTACGCGCAATGGTACCGCCGGCCCGGCTCCGGCATGTACAACTACTCCTCTGTCATGCTCTTCCCCGATCCGCTCGCCGGCACGGTCCGCAATTTCGGGCCGAGCAGCGCCCTGCAGCTCACCGAGGACAGCTGGTTCAACGAGGAGTTCAACGGCCTCTGCCGCGGGCTCGCCGGCACGAGCGACCTCGGCGAGCGCCGGCGCATGCATGCGCGCATGCTCGACATCCTCGAATGGGACGATCCGCCGATGGTCCTGCTCTTCATGCAGAACATGTTCTACGGCATCCGCGCCGATCTCGACTGGCGGCCCTATCCCGCCCACCAGATGGATTTCGGCCCCGACAATATGAGGGCCGGCTGATGGCGCGCGCTGTCCTTGCCCTCCTGTCGGATCCGCATCTGTCGCGCCGGCGCGGCTATACGGTCCCGGCCTTCCGCCATCTCCAGGGCGAGCTCGCCGCGCTCGCGCCGGCCGCCAGCATCGTTGCCGGCGATCTCGTCTTCGACGATTGCGACGATGCCGAGGACCGGGCCTTCGCCGCCGAGGCGGTCGCCTCCCTGCCGGGCGAGGTCCGCCTCATCCCCGGCAACCACGATCTCGGCGACAATGTCGCCGAGCCCTGGATGGGGCAGGGCGTCACCGCCGAGCGGCTCGCGGCCTTCCTCGCCACCCACGGCACGGACCGCTTCGCCCTCGACCTCGCCTCCTGGCGGATCATCGGCCTCAACGCCCAGATCTTCGGCACCGGCTTTGCCCGCGAGGAGGAGCAATGGTCCTGGTTCGGCGAGGCGATGCGCGATGCCGGCCGGCGGCCCGTCATCCTGGTGCTGCACAAGCCGCTCGCCCTCTGGACCAGCGCGGAGGCCGAGCAGCCCAACAGCATCGGCAGGGCGGCGCAGGCCAGGCTGCAGGATCTGACGCGGGGCGGCCGGGTCAGGCTCGTCATCTCCGGGCATTACCATCACCATCGCGCGCTCGTCCTCGGCGGCACCGCCCAGCTCTGGCTGCCGAGCACGGCGCTGATCGGCCGCGCCAGCCACGGCCTCGAGCCCTTCGCCCAGCGCAGCCCCGGCTTCGTCGCCCTGGCTGTTGATGGCGAGGATGCCAGCTTCGCCCATGTCGCGACGCCGCCGGCCCTTGCGGTCGATCCGGTGCAACTCGCCGCTCTTCATGGCGAGGCGCCGCGCGATTGGCCGGAGCTGAGCATCGGCCCGAAAAGTGGAGTGCGGTTTTCGGACAAAGCCGATGCGAAACCGAGCGAGGCGGGTGCGCCATGAGGATCGCAGACATCCTGTTCGCAAAGGGCTCCGCCGGCCATTTCCATGTCGACGCCAAAGCGCTGCGCGCCGGCGCGGAGCCGGACGGCTTCTCCTGGAAGGGCGAGCCGCTGACGCCGGGCTTCTCGCGCATCGTCCAGCCGGCCGAAAGCCTGTCGATCCTGCTCCGGCTCGAGGATGGCCAGGTTGGCTTCGGCGATTGCGTCGATGTCGCCTATGCCGGCTCCGCCGGGCGCGAGCCGCCCTTCACGCCGGATCGCGTCCTGCCCTGGCTGGCGCCGGAGCTGCGCGAACGCGTGGTCGGCGCCGAGATCAGCGACTGGCGCGGCCTCGCGGAAAGTTTCGCGGCCGGGCGCGGCAATGGCGAGCCCTGGCCGGCGGCGATCCGCTACGGCCTCGGCCAGGCGCTGCTGCATGCGGCCTCGCTCGCCCGGCATCGGCCGATGGCCGCTCTGATCTGCGAGGCCTATGCCCTGCCGGACCGGCTCGGCATGCCGCCGCTGCTGGCCTGCGCCGCCATGGACGATCACGAGGCGCTCGACCGGCTGATCCTGAAGCGCGTCGATGTGCTGCCGCACAGCTTCATCACCGATCCCGACCGGCATCTCGGCCGCAACGGCGAGGCGCTGCTCGGCCATATCCGGCGCATGGCTGCGCGCATCCGCGCGCTCGGCGACGCCGATTACCAGCCGACCCTGCAATTCGACATGAGCGGCAATCTCGGCCGGCTCTTTCCGGCGCCGGATGCGCGCCTCGTCGATTTCCTCGAAAGGCTCGCCGACGCGGCCGCGCCCTTCGCGCTGCGCATCGAATGCCCCTGGCTCGGCGCGAGCCGCCAGGAGCAGATCGGGATTTACGTCGAACTCACCGCGGCGATGCGGGGCAGGGGGCGCAGGCTAAGCATCGGCGTCGACGAATGGTGCAACCGGCTCGAGGATTTCGCTGCTTTTGCCGCCGCCGGGGCCGGCGACTATCTCCACATCAAGATGCCCGATCTCGGCTGCATCACCGCCAGCATGAGCGCGATCGAGGCCTGCCGCGCCCATGGCATGGCGTTCTGCCTCGGCGGCAGCGCCAACGAGACCGACCAGTCAGCCCGCGTCAGCGCCCATATCGGCCTGGCCTTCCGCCCCGAGGTCATGCTGGCCAAGCCCGGCCTCGGCGGCGACGAAGCCCTGATGATTGTGCGCAACGAGATGGCGCGGGGGGTGGCGATGGTGGGGTAGGGGGAGGGAGATGATGTCGGCTTGAGGAAAGGGGGCTGTGATATCTATTGATTACAATAGTTGCGGTGTGCTTGCGCATCAAATTTGAGCTCCACTGGAGGTTTGGTGGCCCATCGAAAGATCGCCAACTGGCATTCGTAAAGTATTGGTCCGCGATCTTTACGGCAAGTCTCAGCCGGTCAATCAAAATGCTTTATGCGAGTTTCGCCGGCTTCACGGCTCAATAGCCAATCCTTCAACGCTACCGCTACAGAATCAGGATCACGCCTTAAGGCGCATTCCCACACGACCGCTACTCGCCATCCCGCCGCGAGCAGCCCCTGCTCGTTGGCAGCGTCGCGCGCCACGTTGGACGCAAACTTGCCGGCCCAGAAGTCCGCGTTGCTGGCGGGTATGGTGGCAAAACGGCAGCTCCGGTGGCGATGCCAGAAGCAGCCATGGACCAAAATCACAGTCCGATGTCGCGGCAGGACGATGTCAGGGCGGCCAGGCAATTCCCTCGCATGCAGGCGAAAACGCAGCCCTGCAGCATGCAGCATACTTCGCAGCAATCGCTCCGGCTTCGTGTTGCCGCCCCTGATGCCGGCCATCATCCGGGAGCGCGTCTGCCTGTCGACAACGTCGATCATGTTCCTCTGCCATACTCGCTATTCGTGCGGATTTGGATATATCTCGTACCTACAAATGAAGACCGATGTGCCGCCATTAAAGTTTGGGGTCGTTGACCTCTTCGCCGGCCCGGGGGGGCTAGCGGAGGGCTTCTCAGCGCTCGAGGTCGACGGCCATCGCCCATTCCGCGTCATGCTCTCCGTCGAGAGGGAACGTGCGGCGCACAGAACACTTCTTCTCCGTACCTTTCTGCGCGAGTTCGATGGTGGATTTCCGAGTGCCTACTACCAGTGGCTGAATGGGCGTGAGGACGAACCCAATTGGCGCTCTCTACACCCTGCCGAGTGGGAACGGGCCAACGAGATCGCTCTTCGCCGAGAGTTGGGCAAGGGACCTGATCAGGCGGTCATCGACCAGCAAGTCGACGCCGTCCGACGCGAGTTTGGAGAGAGCACGATCCTGATCGGCGGGCCTCCCTGCCAAGCCTATTCGCTGGTTGGGCGCGCACGGAACGCCGGGATCGCTGGGTATGATGCCAAGGAGGATCATCGCCACTTTCTTTACAAGGCTTACATCGCCACTCTTCGCAGGTTGAGGCCCGCCGCCTTCATCATGGAGAACGTAAAGGGCATGCTGTCCTCGAAAGTCGAGGGGGTGGCGGTGTTCCAGCATGTTCTCGATGACCTGAGGTCGGAAGGCTACAGGCTTATTGCGCTCGCCCCGCAGGCCACAGACTTGCTCGCGGACATCGAAAGCGAACCCGAGCCACGTGATTTCGTCGTTTGCGCTGAGGATCACGGACTTCCGCAGGCCCGACATCGCGTGATCATCGTCGGAATTCGACGCGACCTCTCGCACGGCGATGTCAACCCGCGTCTCGACCGGCCCTCGGAACGCAGCAACGTCCGGCATGTTCTCTCGGGGTTGCCTATGCTTCGCAGCGGCTTGAGTGGAGCACAGGACACCGAACATCAGTGGCTCACTGTCATCCATGAGGCGATCGGCAGGCTTGCCGGCTCTCGCCTGAGCGGCCCGGCCAAGCGCCAGTCCGACTTCGAAGCTGCGCTTGCAAGGCTGAAGCTCACGATTCAACTACGCGACGAACCTCTTGTTCGTTCTTCCTCAGCAACCTCGTCACTTCCTGCCAATTGCCCGCCTTGGATCGCCAATTGGCTGCATGATCCGAAACTGTCGGTGACACTCAACCATGATACCCGCGGCCATATGAAATCGGACCTCGGCCGTTACTTGTTTGCCGGACTGTTTGCGGAGGCCGCCGGACGGTCACCCAAGGCCGCCGAATTTCCGGCTTTTCTAGCGCCGGATCACGCGAACTGGGAGACTGGAAAGTTCGCCGATCGGTTCCGCGTGCAGACATGGGATGCGCCGGCGACCACGGTGGTCAGCCACATCTCGAAGGATGGACATTATTTTATCCATCCGGACCCGGCGCAGTGTCGCAGTCTGACCGTGCGGGAAGCCGCAAGACTTCAAACTTTCCCAGACAATTATCTATTTTTGGGAAACCGAACCGAACAGTATGTGCAGGTAGGCAACGCTGTTCCGCCGTTGCTAGCCAGAAGCATCGCCGGTGCACTCTGGAAAATTCTTGGCGGTCATTTCGAGTTGAAGAGGACTGATCTGATCAAATATTCCGGAGCTGCCACTTTATTGGCCGAATGCGCAGTCTAGATTAACGCGTGGGCGTGAGGCTAACGTTGGAACACTACATACTTGAGCCTGAAGCCTCAAAGCTCATCGAGAGTATGCGGGACATCGGCTATTCGTTGGAAACAGCGCTCGCCGACATTCTGGACAATTCGATATCGGCCGGCGCGTCGAAGATCGAAATTTTTTCAAGGTCATCTGGCGAACAGCCAGTCATTGCAGTCCTTGATGACGGTGAAGGGATGACGCGGAACGAACTGCTTCAGGCCATGCGGCCAGGGAGCAGAAATCCGATATTGGACAACCGGCCCCATGACCTCGGCCGCTTTGGCCTTGGTCTAAAGACCGCATCATTCTCACAAGGCAGGCGTCTTACAGTTGTCACTACGAGGTCTGCCCAGACAACATGCGCAATATGGGACCTCGATCATGTCGCTTCGGCTAATAAATGGGAAGTGCTGCTCCCTGAAAGCGCAGCGACAGTGCCATTTGTCGAGCATCTCGCGGGTGATGGCACGCTGATCGTCTGGGAGAAGCTGGACCGTGTGTCGTCGACCGGCGATAGGACGGGAGCCTCTATCGGCGTTGCTTTAGACGAAGCCCGGGAGCATCTGGAGCTGGTGTTTCATCGCTTTCTTGCTGGAGAGAGAGGCCAGAAGAAATTGTCCATGAAACTCAACGGGCGACCGCTAAGGCCTTTCGATCCATTTCATTCGGTTCATCCTGCAACGCAGTGCGAGCCGCCGGAGCCCGAGGTGATGCGCCTGCGTGGGCACGATGTGCTGATCCAAGCGTTCACGCTTCCTCACCATCGGAAGGTTAGCCAGGCAGATTGGGAGAAGTACGCCGGCAAGGCCGGCTACACGAAGAACCAAGGCTTTTACGTCTATCGAGAGCGACGCCTTATCATCCACGGTACTTGGTTCGGGCTCGCACGGCAGACCGAGGCAACCAAGCTGTCGCGTGTGCGGATCGATACACCGCGCGAACTCGACCAGCATTGGAAGATTGATGTCAAGAAAGCCTCAGCGCAGCTTCCGCCAGAACTGCGTGATCATCTACGCTCGCTCGTCGAACGCATTGGGGCGACTTCGAAGCGGGTCTACACTTACCGTGGACGCATTATCACCGACGACAAGCGTCTTCCGGTCTGGAACCGCGTCCAGCAGGCCGGCGAGATCCGTTACCGCTTGAACCTCGAGCACCCCGTGCTTGCCCAGCTCATCGAGGATGTCGCGCCATCAATGGCCGAGCGGATTCGTGATGCGCTGGAACTTGCGGCAGCAGCGCTCCCGATCGACGCCCTAGTAGTGGACCTTTCAGGCAAGCCAGAAGAGGTCTCGGGAGCGGAGATCTCGGCAGAGGCATTGCGAAACGTGGCCATTACCACCTACCGGCAGCTGTCTAGCGCAACCGAAGCGCCTGAAAAGCGCATCATCGACATGATGTCGGTCATCGACCCGTTTCGGACAAGGTTCCAGCAGGTCCGTGAAATGCTCGCTGACGAATTTGGATGGGTGGACGCATGAACGAGTTGATGAAGCAACTTGAAGACATGGTGAGCATGGGTTTGCCACGGTCATCTCTGCCCAAAGCGGAAGCTATTCGCGAGACGGTTTCACAGCTGCGCCGCCTGCCGATGTTCGATTCGCTTGACGACAATCATGCGGAGATGGTGGCTCGTATTTTGGAGGAACGACTGGGAATCACCATGACGGTGGGCGCTCAGCTAGTCACGCCGGATTTCGAGCCGTGGTTGCCCGCCGCCAAGGTGACGATCAATCCGTTCTATTGGGAAAGATACCAGAAGTATCTTGTGCACAAGAGCTTTGCTCGCGACGTCATCGCGAAGACAGACGAAGTGACTGACCGCATTGTCGGGCTGCTCGAGAACCCGGCCAAAGAAGGGCCGTGGAAGCGCCGCGGAATGGTTGTCGGTCATGTGCAGTCGGGCAAGACCGCGAACTACACAGGTGTCATCTGCAAGGCGGCCGATGCGGGATACAGGTTGATCATCGTGATTGCCGGCATCCACAACAACCTTCGCAACCAGACCCAAATACGGATCGATGAGGGTTTCATCGGCTGGGATACCGCCAAGAAGCTGAAGGGTGCATCTCATGATGGTGTCATCGGTGTTGGTAGGTTCGATGCACGGCAGCGCCCGGGCTTCTTTACGAATTCGGTGAAGGATTTCTCCCGATCAGCGACCGACCCTGGAGTTCGCCTTGATGATCTGAAGGTTCCAGCGATCCTTATCATCAAGAAAAATACCAGTACACTGAAGAACGTTATTGAATGGCTCAAGGAGCACAATGCAAAGCGAGGCACCAAAACCATTTCAGCGCCGATGCTCCTTATCGATGACGAGGCCGACAACGCTTCGATTAACACGGCAAGCGACAAGGGGCTGATCAGTCGCATAAATGGGCAGATCAGGGAGCTGCTTGGTGCGTTCGAGCGCAGTTGTTATGTCGGCTACACCGCGACACCCTTCGCCAACATTTTTATCGATCCCGAAACAACGGACGACATGCTTGGCGAAGATCTTTTTCCAAGCGATTTCATCATCAGCCTCGATCCACCGTCCAACTATGTCGGTGCGACCCGCATATTTGCGGACCGCAGCCCCAATATCGTCCGCTACATCGAGGATAACGAGGATCTGCTCCCGCTGGTGCACAAAAAGGAGCATCGGATCGACGGCTTGCCCGAAAGCTTGATAACGGCCATCAGAGCGTTCATCCTCGGTCGCGCAATACGTCTCTTGCGAGGGCATGGCGGTCAGCATTGCTCAATGCTTGTCAACGCTTCTCGGTTCACCGACGTGCAAGAGCGGCTGCGGAACGAGATCGATGCTCGGCTGAATGAAATACAGCGCAATATTCGCGTTGACGGTGCCTTGCCGGTGAAGCAGGCTCTCGCCAATCCGTACATCGCGGCCCTGCACGGCGTTTGGGAGAAAGAGTTCTCCGAGACGCCATGGGCCGATATCCAGTCAGTCCTCAACGAAGCCGCAGCTCCCATCCGCGTCGTGACCGTAAACTCACGTTCTTCCGGCGCGCTCGACTATGACGGACACGCAAAAAGCGGGCTCTCTGTGATCGCGGTCGGCGGCTATTCGCTGTCACGCGGACTTACGCTCGAAGGGCTCATGGTGAGCTACTTCCTGCGGAATTCGATGATGTACGATACCCTGATGCAGATGGGCCGATGGTTCGGTTATCGGGGCGGTTACGAGGATCTTTGCCGCCTGTGGTTACCTGAGGAGGCTGACGGTTGGTATGAACACATTACCGAAGCAATTGAAGAGCTTCGAAGCGAACTCCGCGCGATGGAGAAGGCAAACGCAACCCCGAGAGAATTCGGCCTACGCGTCAGGAGCCATCCCGATACGCTAATTGTCACTGCACGAAACAAGATGGGCTCGGGCAAAAAGCTCGTTTCGCGAGTTGGTCTCGCCAACAACTTCATCGAAACCACAACCTTGCTCGCCGATCAGCCGGCGCTCCGGGCAAACCTTGAAGCGGCCCGCAGATTGGCTGCAGTTATGAACGCCTCCTCGGCCCCGCATTTCCCCACACGGCAAGGCCGCCTTTTTGAGAATGTTCCTGTCGATTATGTTCTGGATTTCCTTCGCGCCTTCAGAAACCACGATGGCTCTATCCTGACCCTCGGAGACCCTGTGGCTGCCTACATCTCCGATCGTGCCAAGGGCGAACTGGCGAAGTGGCAAGTCCTTTTCGCCAGTTTGGGTGCCGACAAACTACCATCTCTAGTCAGTTCCGATTTAGGGTTCCCGATCATTCGTCAGGAACGAAGGGCTGGCGCACGGACAACCGCTTCAGCGATCCATGTTGGTGAAAAGCAACGGGTCGCGTCACGCGGAGTCGAGCGGATCGGCGTCCCGGACGATCTTGCTTCCAACGCGGAGCGAGATTTCAATTCCGGCGAGAGAGATACGGGAAACACCAACTACCCCGACCGGATATACAGGGAGGTTAGGCCGAGGCCGCTGCTTATCGTTCACCTGATGAAGATAAACGCAAACACCGTGTCCGAAAAAGAGGGCCAGCGGTGCGGCACCTTTGCCGGGCTCGATCAACCGGTCGTTGCGTGGAGTATCAGCTTTCCAAAAACGCAGACCCCCGAGCACACTGTCGAGTATGTCGTGAACACCACCTGGATGCGCGAGAACCTCGGAGACGAGGACGAAGATGACGAGCCGCGCGATGACGCCGCCTGATGACCCGTGGAGGGGTATGCCCCAGCCGACATCATCGCAGGATGTCTCTGCCAGGAGGGTGGACGCCAAGTCGCAATGGAATTTCTTCTGGGCAATCGACTACGGCGGACGACGCTTGCTCGTATTCCGTCACCGGCCTGGGTCGTTTGCAAAGACGAAACTGCCATTTTTCAAGGGTTTCGACGTAGTTCATGCCACGCTCGATCATAACGAAGCAACGCTGACATTCCGCCTTCTCGATGCCCAGCTAAAGGAACCGTTCATCCGGCTGTGCGTCGACATTATTGACGCGGCCGAACAGCGTTCTCTCGAACATGAAGCGATCACCATCGCCATCTCACGGACTTGGCGCTGGCACCATCTCCTACGTGGGGGCTCTGGTCGTCTCGGCATCGAGCAGCAAAAGGGACTGCTCGCCGAGTTGCTGACGCTCCGCGATTTAATTTCACCGAACGTAGGAATGCACCAAGCTGTCGAGGCTTGGGTCGGTCCGCTAGGTGCCGCGCATGATTTCCGGCTGCCTCACGCATCTATCGAGTGCAAAGCCACGCAGGGCAGCAGCGAGCCCTTCGTTGCGATCTCGTCAGAGCATCAGCTTGATGGCCCCGCCACGGGCACGCTTTATCTGCGGATCATGGAACTGCGACACAGCGATTCGGGCATGGAAGGTTCCCTCACACTTGCCGAGATGATCGAAGAGCTCGCCTCAATATGTGCCCAGATCGGACAGGCAACACAGGATAATTTCCTGTCCAAGCTCGAGGCTGCTGGTGTACGGCCTGATGGTGACTATGGCGATGAATACTGGTGCGTTGGCCTCGTCATCACCGCTGCAGTGCAGAATGATTTTCCGCGCCTCGTTCCCCATTCGCTGCCACTCGGCGTTGTCGGCGTACGCTATGGCCTTGCCGTTGCATCTGTACGCCCCTACGCGACCGACGAGGCGGAGATTTGGGTCATACCTTCTTGAGGCATTCGATGAGTCTTGCAGAATTTCACGTCGAGTTCTTTCAGGAGATTGCCTCGTTAGCGGGGGCTCACGGCAATTTTAAGCCGGTTGTCTTTTTTGAGAAGATGGCCGAGCACGTTATCGGCACTGGAGAGCTGGAAACTGCGGACTATGTGCCATGGGTTTCCGGCCGCAAGGATGCTCGCGTCGATGGATATGGCGGCGACCCGCGTGAAGCTGACGGAGTTCTGACGCTGATCGTTTCCGATTTTCAGTCTTCTCCCGAACTTGGCCGGTTGAACTCAGGCGACATTGCAAGTCAATTTGAAAAACTTGTCCGATTTATTCGGCAGGCACGAGACTCGAAATTCAGAGCTTCGCTGGAAGAGAGTTCGCCTGCATTCGGCTTGGCAGACACGATCTCAGCCCGATGGGCAAGCTTGACAAAAATACGTCTTGTATTGTTCACGAACCGCGAGCTCCGTGCACGCGTTGACGGTCTGAAGGCGGGCGCGATCGACGGCGTTGAGACTACCTACAATGTCTGGGACATCGCGCGGCTCCACCGGCTAGTTTTGTCTGGCCGTGCACAGGAGGACCGGGACATCGATCTGGTTGACGAGTTCGGTGGCGCCATTCCAGCTCTACGAGCTCATCTGGACAACACCACCTACGAAGCTTTCCTGATGGTCGTTCCCGGGCGTCAGCTTGCGGCAATCTACGATCGGTGGGGCCCAAGACTGCTCGAGCAGAATGTCCGCAGCTTTCTTCAGGCACGCGGAAGCGTGAACAAGGGGATCAGGAAGACAATCGATGCAGATCCAGAGATGTTCTTCGCTTACAACAATGGTCTGACGGCAACCGCGGAAGCCATTGAGACCGAGATGAAGGAGGGCGTGCTGTCCGTTCTTCGGCTAAAGAATCTTCAGATAGTGAACGGCGGACAGACGACAGCTTCAATCCATGCGGCAAGTCGAACAAAGGGCTGCGATCTGTCTCGTGTTTCGGTCCAGATGAAGTTGTCAATTGTTTCGCCGGAAAGGAGCGAAGAGGTCGTCCCGAAGATCTCGGAATTTGCGAACAGCCAGAACAAGGTTAACGCGGCGGATTTCTTCGCAAATCACCCCTTCCATATCGAGATGGAGAAGCTCTCCCGGCGCATCTACGTGCCATCGGTCGACGGCGGGTTCATCCAGACAAAATGGTTTTATGAGAGAGCCCGCGGCCAGTACGCGGACGAGCGCGCCCGTCGTACGGAAGCTCACCGCAAGAAATTCGATGTGGAGTACCCGAAGTCTCAGCTTCTAACAAAGACCGATCTTGCCAAGGTGCTCAGTGTTTGGAGCGGCCAGCCGCATATCGTGGCGCGTGGTGCGCAGAAGAATTTTATTGAGTTCGCCAAGCAGGTTGGCGAGACATGGGAAGCTCGGGAAGACGACTACAACGAAACCTTCTTTCGCGAGAGCGTGGCGAAAGCTATCATTTTCCGTGAGACGGAGAAGATCGTTTCGGAGCAGCCTTGGTATACCGGCGGCGGCTCGCGAGCCCCGATCGTGGCCTACGCCATCGCGAAGTTGGCGCATGATGTGAAGCAGCGCGGCGATGCAATAAACTTCGACCTAGTCTGGCGTATGCAGGATCTTCCTTCTGCGTTGAAGGGAGCCCTCGAGGTCGCCACCGCTGCCGCGAACGAGCTGATCACGCGACCGCCAGTCGTAAGCCAGAGTATCACGGAGTGGGCCAAGCAGCCTGCTTGCTGGAAGCGCGCCCAAGACGTGGAGATTGTATGGCCGGACGATCTTGACGCAGCCCTGATCATGAAAACCGACGCCGATGGCGGGCGGCGGTCCGCTCGCCTGGAACGCAAGATGATCAACGGGATCGAGGCTCAAACCGTCGCGGTCAAGGCAGGGCACGGGTTCTGGGCCAAAGTCTTGGAGTGGGCGCGCGCGAACCATCGAATGTCACCAGCCGATGCAGGCATTCTCCAAGTTCTGGCAACGCCGGGCAGGATCGGCAGTGATAAGCAGTGCCTGCGGGCGCTCGAATTGTTGACGGCGATGAACGAGGCCGGCTGTCGATTGCAGGCTCCGGATAGGTAACCCCGCGTGACCACCGACCGTGCACTGGTTGCAAATCAGGGTGAAACTCGCTGCAGCCCCTGTGATCTGAGGCCTTGGCAATGGCAATGGCAAGGGCACTCGCGATCCCCCGCAGTGCGGGCGGGGGCGGAGCGTTTTCAGCCGATGACGACATAGCCGGCAGGGCGGGATGTTCCCGCGCTCGATGACGTCGCAGCCGGGCGGCACAGGCGGCAGGGACGGTCGATCCCGCCCGCTGACAGCACCCCGAACCAATCCCACCACCCGCTCGACGCATCACTCCCCACATCCCTGAGGAACAAGCGCAAGCCACCGCCGTTCAGACGAGGCCCGAGACCTGTAACCTGGTAAGCGGAGGTGGAGTCCCTGCATGACAAAGCTCGCCGTTCCGCCCTCGCAGCCTGGCAGGCCTGGTCCTGCGCTGTCCACGGCCGGGTTCGGCCCGCTGGCGCTGGTGACGCTGATCGTCTGGACGCTCTATATCGGCCGGGAGGTGTTCGTCCCGGTCGCGCTCGCGGTCCTGCTCAGCTTCGTCCTCGCCCCGGCCATCCGCCTGCTCAGGCGCGTCCGGGTCCCGCGTGCCGTGGCCGTGGTCGGTGTGGTCATCGTCGCCTTCGCGGCGATCGGGCTGCTGGCCCTGCTGATGATGAGCCAGGTCAACCAGCTGGCGGCCGATCTGCCGCGCTACCAGCTGACCATTCGCGACAAGATCACCTCGCTGCGCGGATCGGCGGCCGGAACCAGCGCGCTCGAACGCGCCGCCGGGATGCTGCAGGATCTCGGCAAGGAACTCGACAGGCCGCGCCCCGATCCGGACCAGCCCTCGCTCAAGGAGCCGGCGGATCCCATGGGCCGGCCGATCCCGGTCGAGGTGCGCGAGCCCGATCCCGGCGCCCTGCATACGCTGGCGGCCTTCATCACGCCCCTGATCCAGCCGCTGACCACGACGGGGATCGTCGTCATCTTCGTGATCTTCATCCTGCTGCAGCGCGAGGACCTGCGAAACCGCTTCATCCGGCTCGCCGGCACCCATGACCTGCAGAAGACCACCGCCGCGCTCGATGACGCGGCGGCGCGCCTCAGCCGCCTGTTCCTGACGCAGCTCGCCCTCAATGCCGGGTTCGGCCTGGTGATCGGGCTCGGGCTCTGGGCGATCGGCGTGCCGAGCCCGCTGCTATGGGGGATCCTGACGGCGATCCTGCGCTTCATTCCCTATATCGGGGCGATCATCTCGGCCGCTTTCCCGCTCGCCCTGACGATTGCGGTCGATCCCGGCTGGTCGATGCTGCTCTGGACCGCCGCGCTGTTCCTGATCGCCGAGCCGGTCGCCGCCCATGTCGTCGAACCGCTGGTCTATGGCCGCTCGACCGGGCTCTCGCCGGTCGCCGTGGTCGCGGCGGCGACCTTCTGGACCTGGCTCTGGGGGCCGATCGGGCTCGTGCTGGCGACGCCGCTCACGGTCTGCCTCGTCGTGCTCGGGCGCCATGTCGAGCGGCTCGAATTCCTCGATGTCCTGCTGGGCGACCGACCCGCCTTGTCGCCGCCGGAGATCTTCTATCAGCGCATCCTCGCCGGCGATCCGTCCGAGGCGGCCGACACGGCCGAAGAGGTGCTGAAGGAGCGCTCGCTCTCGAGCTATTACGACGAAGTCGCCCTGGAGGGGCTGCATCTGGCGCGGGTCGACGTGCTGCGCGGGGCGCTCGATGCCGAGCGCCTGAACGTGATTCTGGAGTCTGTTCGCGAAGTGGTCGACGATCTCTCGGATCATGAGGATCGCAAGCCCCAGGGCACAGCCACGCGCGATGCGGAGGCGGCGGCCACAATCGATGCGACCGATGAAGAGGAGGGCGCGGCCGACCTGCCGACACTGACCAGGGAGGAGCTCGGCCCGGCCTTCCAGTCGGAGACGCCGATCCTGTGCATCGCCGGACAGGGACCGCTCGACGAGGCGGCGGCGCTGATGCTCGCGCAATTGCTGACCAAGCACGGGCTCGGCGTGCGCATCGAGGCCGCCGGGGCGCTCTCCACCCAGAACCTGGCCCAGCTCGACACCGAAGGCGCCGCGCTGGGCTGCCTGTGCTATCTCGACGACACCAGCCCGGCGCATATGCGCTACGCCGTGCGCCGCCTGCGCCGGCGCCTGCCCGGCGCCCGCATCGTGCTCAGCTGCCTGAGATCGGATGCAGCCGAGCCCATCGACCTGCAGGACATGATCCGCGTCGATCTGATCGCGACGACCTTGCGCGAAACGGTTCGGCTCTGCCTGGAAGAGGCGCGCGCCGCGACCGGGCAGCCGCTCTCCGCCCGGCAATGAAGCGTCCGGCGGGAAGGCGCCGACCACCCTCACAGTTTTCCAGGCTTGACCTTGGCGGCGACGCGTGTCCGGTCCGGCAGTTTGTCGATCGCCTCGTCGGCACCCTCATCGGTTTTCAGGACGCCCTCGCGAAGAACTTTCGTCGCGGCGACGTCCTTGTCCTTCGAGCGTGTCGGCAAGGGAGCGGTCTCGGGCGTCGCCTCCAGTCCGATATGCTTGGGCTTCTTGCCGCCGGCGCGGGCCGCCGCGGCAAAGGTCGCTAATGTCTCAGGCTGTTTCGCCATGGCGTCCTCCCTTGGATCAGGGAGAACCGGGCGGTTGCGGCCAGGTTCCGGGGAGCGCTCGCCCGCAGGCGCAGATTGTCGCAACGAGCAGCTTTCCCGGCTCAGGGCCTGTGCGATACTGCGGGGAAGCCCGAGGCCGTAACGATGGAGTTCGCCGTGCTGAAACGCGCTTTCGCTTTGATGTTCATTCTTCTCGGGCCAACCGGCTGCGTGACCCAGGATAGCGTTCCCGCCAGAAGGGCCGATGGGCCGGCCTATACGCAGCCAGGTGTCGGTGCGCCCGCGCGTCAGACGGACATGTTCGGGAATGGCCTGCCGATGTGAGGAAGGGCCGCCTGCGACCGCACAATTGGATGATGTGCAGCCGGCGGGCAGCGCCTTTGTCAGCTGTTGCCGCCCATCGGCAGTGGCCTGAATTCGCTGCTTCCGGCGATCGCGCGGGCGGCGTCGACCACGGTCGGGCCGAGCTTCAGCGCGACGTCGGCGCCCTTCCAGTCGGCTGAGGGACTGGAAACTTGTGCCACTGGCACAAGCAGGGCGTTTAGCCTCCGCCATAGGGAACCTCTCTCCCGCCTTCCGGGTTGATTGAAGTCGGGTGGCGGAGGGACTTTCCATGAAATGGGTCACTGCCGTTGGGGCCATCGTTCTCGCCGCTCAGACCAGCTTTGCCTCGGCTCCGTCCGACCGGGCTGCGCTTGATCCCCGAGCCCCAGGAACAGCGACGACAGCCGTCGCTTTGGCGGCACCCGACCATTTGGGGTGCGCGCTCTCGCACGAGCGCATGGACGAGGTCTCGCTCGTGCCGATGTCCTATCCCAGTGCAAGCCTTGGGCGGACTTTGTCGGCGAGCTCTTTGAACGCCATCCGGATTGGCGGTGATCTCCGCGCCGCCGCGACAGGCGAGGGCGTCAGCATGGTCCAGCCGCCGACCCGGCGCATCACCCATATCATTGGACAGGAATTCGAATGATCGGGCCGGTCCCGGTGACCTCATGACATCGATTGCCGTGCGCGCCGCATCCCGCGACGAGGAGGGCGCCGTGTCCGCGGTCATCGCGCTTGCCTTCGCGACCGATCCGATGGCGCGCTGGTCATTGCGGGGCGCGAAGACCTATCTCGCCGTGATGCCCGCGCTGATCTGCGCCTTCGGCGCCGCCGCCTATGACAGCGACAGCGCCGATGTCAGCGAGGATTTCGGCGGCGCGGCGATGTGGCTGCCGCCCGGCGTGGAGCCCGACACCGAGACGCTCGCTCGCCTCATCCGGGACAATGCCGATCCGGCGATCCTGTCCGAGGTCGAGGCGATATTCGATGGCATGGCGCGCTATCATCCTGAGGCGCCGCATTGGTATCTGCCGCTGATCGGCACCGATCCGACGCGGCAGGGCCAGGGCATCGGCAGCGCGCTCATGCGCCACGCGCTCGCGCGCTGCGACCGCGACGGCGCCGCAGCCTATCTGGAATCCTCGAACCCACGGAACATCCCGCTCTACCAGCGGCACGGGTTCGAGATCCTCGGAACCATCCAGGCTGGATCGTCGCCGGTCCTGACGCCGATGCTGCGCCCGCCGCGGCACGCCACAAGCTAGAGCATTTCCGCGTTTCTCCGAATCGCGGAGATGCTCTATCCCTTTGTTTTAACGCATTTTCTTCACGCGAACCGGTACCCACTTCGCTCGAAAATGCTCTAATGGATCGGCCTCCGGGACGTCGATGACGTCCCGATGACCGGCTCAATTGGGCTACCTAGGTCGGGTGCTGGAGTACTGGCGCATTTTCTTCACGCGAACCGGGATCCAATTCGCTCGAAAATGCTCGAGCCAACGCTGAGCCTGGCTCGCGGAGCGCTCAAAGTTCGAGAACGACGTAGTTCTCTTCGACGACGATCGAGAATGTCTCGGCGATATACGGCCCCTTGACCACGCTGGCGCCGTCCTCGATCTCGATCTTGTAGCTCTTGGCCTGGATCTTCGAGGGGTCGCAATAGGACTGGCCGGTTCGAATGTCGAACTCCCAGCCATGCCAGGGGCAGCGCAGGATCTCGCCCTCGCGCTCGAACTTGTAGCAGCCGGGCTCCGAGGAGGCCACGAGCCCGGTGAGGGTGCCGTGGAACAGGCTCGCCTGCTGGTGCGGGCAGCGATTGAGCAGCGCGAAATACTCGCCCTCGATATTGAAGACGACGATCGGCCTGCCCTTGACGGTGATCAGCCTGCGCGTCCCCGGAGGAAAATCATCGACCGACGAAACGACGTGCCGGCTCATCGACCATAGACCTCGCGCGCGTTGTTGCGGAAGAAGTTGCGGCGGTTCTCGTCCGAGATCCTCAGCGCCAGCGAATGCGCCGGGTCGTCATAGTCCCAGTGCGGATAGTCGGTGGCGAAGAGCAGCCGGTCCCAGCCGATCCAGTCCATCGTGTCGAGGAGCTGCTCGCGCGGCTGCGGCTCCTCCATCGGCTGGCTGGTGATCCAGATATGGTCGCGGATGTATTCGGACGGCTTCCGGGTCAGCGCCGGCGTCTCCGCCTTCAGCGTCTTCCAGAGCTTGTCGAGGCGCCAGCCGAGCGCCGGGAGCCAGGCGAAGCCGGCCTCGATCAGCACGACGCGCAGCTTCGGGAACCGGGCGAAGACGCCTTCGACGATCAGGCTGGTCAGCAGCGCCTGGCAGGCCGGGGAGTGCCCGACCATCTCCTCGATATAGTAGGACGGCCAGCCGCCGCCGGTGATCGGATAGCCGCCGAAGCCGAAGGCATGGATGCCGATCGGCAGGCCGTGGCGCTCGGCCGCCTCGTAGATCGGCCAGTAGCGCCGCCGTCCCAGCGGTTCGGCGGTCCGGCTGAGCAGCATCACCTGGGCGAAGCGCTCGTCGCCGGCCCGCCGCTCGATCTCGGCGACGGCTGCCGGCGCATCCTCATAGGAGACGATGATCGAGGCCTTGAGCCGCGGATCCTTCGCGGTCCATTCCTCGATCAGCCAGTCATTGACCGCCGTGCAATAGGCCGCTGCGCATTCGAGGTTCTGGAAGCCCTGGCCGTTGGCTCCGGTTGCGTTGAGGATGCCGAGCTCGATATTGTTGGCATCCAGCAGGTCGCGCTTCAGCAGGTTGAAGTCGCTCCCCGGCTTGCCGCCATCCTCCGGCCAGGCATCGTTGCGATAGCCCGAGGCATTGCCCTTGGGGTAGGGCGTGCCGGTCTGCCAGCCATGGCGATGGCTCAGCCCGAAGGTCTCGATATGCTCCTGCCAGCGCCGCGACAGGTAGGGGTAGAGATCCTTGGGCTTGTTCCAGATCGGGTGGATGTCGCAATCGGCGATCATCGCCGCCTGCGGCTTCTGCACGGCGCTGGGGTTCTGGGCGTTCATGTCATGGCTCCCCGAGGCGCGGATAGGTATCCATGGGATTGTCGACGAGGATCCGCTGCAGCGACTGCGCCGGCAAGCCCGCCGGGATCGCCTCGTCGCCGTCGAACTGCCAATGCGGATAGTCGCTGGAGAAGAGCAGCATCTTGTCGCTGTCGACATGGCGCAGCAGCGCCTCGAGATCGGCGGCGGTGGGCGGCGCGTCCAGGGGCTGGAGCGTGAAGCGGACCCGTTCGCGCACGAGCTCCGTCGGCGAGACGTTGACCCAGGGCACCTCCAGGCGCAGGCCGCGCCAGAATTTCGTCAAGCGCCAGAGATAGCCCGGCAGCCAGGTGAAGCCGGATTCGAGCAGGACGACCGTCAGGTCCGGGAATTTCTGGAAGACCCCCTCGGTGATCAGGCTGGTGAGCTGGTTCTGCAGGGCGAGCGATTGTGCCGCATAATCCTCGGTGAAATAGGACGGCCAGCCGGTCGGCGTCACCGGATGGCGATAGCTGCTGCCGGGATGGATGCCGAGCGGCAGGCCATGGCGGGCGGCGGCGGCATAGATAGGCCAGAAATGCCGCCGTCCCAGCGGGGTCTCGCCCAGGGCCATCACCAGCACCTGCACGAAACGCCGGTCGCTGGCGCAGCGCTCGATCTCGGCGACGGCCATGTCGACATTCTGCAAGGGCACGACGATGGAGGCGCGCAGCCGCTCGTCCCGGTCGAGCCATTCATGCCGGACCCAGTCGTTCAGCGCGCTGGTGAAGGCGGCCGCCATATCCTCGCTGAACAGCAGGTGGACGCCGTAGAGCGGGTTCAGGATCGCGGTGCGGATCTGCCAGGGATCGAGGATATGCTCGCGCATCTGCGCGACGCTTGACGCGGGTTTGCCGCTGGCCGGGCGCCAGTCGCTGCGGGCCGAGAGCGGGGCATTCGGCGGGTAGCTGATCGTCTCGAGATCGCCCATGCCGCGCTGGACGACCTGATCGCGCCAGTGATTGTTGAGATAGGGAAACAGCGCCCGCAGGTCCGGCACCGC
The DNA here is from genome assembly GCF_004341515.1 of Allobosea sp. BK604. GTDB lineage: Bacteria > Pseudomonadota > Alphaproteobacteria > Rhizobiales > Beijerinckiaceae > Allobosea. The sequence continues at coordinate 308,253 of NZ_SLZF01000009.1, read as the reverse complement.
CGGATGCACGTCGCAATCGATCGCGCCTGGAGGGATGAGGCTCGGAGGAATGAGGCTCATGGCGTCGTGCAACCCATCGCGTATCGATCTCCCCCATGCGGCCACCGCTGAAGCCGGCCGCCCCCATCCCGTTCTCGACGATCGACGCTGACGTGCCGCGAAGGCAGGCGGCTGCCTGCGAAATTGCGCGGAATCGTCGGCAGCATCGCCGGAGTACGTTGACCCTGATTACCCGGACTGTATAAAATCGACAATACACAACAACTGCATAAAATCGACAACCGCAAAATCGGAAGGGGGACTTGCGATGACCTACGGATCGGACCGATCGGCAGGAGGGCAGGCGTATGCCGGACACGCGGATGCAGGAGGAGCAGTCGGCGCGCGACCTGCGCTGGGCGCGATCGCGGGGCGGGCCCTCAAGGGCTTCGCGGCCGCGTCGCTGATCCTGGCCTGCCTGTCGCCCGCCCGCGCGGCGGATACGCCCGTCCGGGGCGGCACGCTGAACATCATGGTCGAGCGCGACGTGAAGAGCCTCGATCCGCTGTTCGGCAACAGCGTCAGCATCGACCGCAAGGTGTTCAACCTCTATGCGGAGAGCCTGCTGCTGCTCGACGCCAAGGGTGACCTGGTCCCGAACCTGGCCGAAAGCTGGGAATATGCCGATGGCGGCAAGACCATCCTGTTCAAGATCCGCCAGGGCATCTCGTTCCAGGACGGCACGCCGTTGAACGCCGCGGCCGTCAAGTTCAACCTCGACCGCTTGCTCGATCCGGCCTGGAACGTGCCGCTCAAGACCTATGTCGCCGATATGCGCGCGGTCGAGCTGGTCGACGACTACACGGTCCGCGTCAGGCTCGAGCAGCCCAACGCGCCGTTCCTCTCGATGATGGCGGCGGAGCCGGGCTCGATCCTGTCGCCCACGGCGCTGAAGGAACGCGGCGAGGAATTCGGGCGGCGGCCGGTCGGCACCGGGCCCTTCGTCATCGTCTCGCGCACCAATAACGAGATCGTCGCCAAGCGCTTCGACGGATACTGGCAGAAGGCGCCCGACGGCAAGCCGCTGCCCTATCTCGACGGCGTGAAGCTGCTGGTCAATCCCAGCGAGTCGATCCGGCTCATCCAGCTGCGCTCGGGCGCGGCCAGCCTGACCGATGCGGTGGCGCCGCGCTCGATCGTCCAGGTCAAGAGCGACGCCAATCTCGTGGTCCTCGACGATGCCCGCCTCGGCGTCAGCCGCTTCCTGAACTTCAACGTCACGCGGCCGCCCTTCGACAATATCGAGCTGCGCCAGGCCGTCGCCCTGGCGATCAACCGCGCCGCCATGGCGAACGCCCTCTCGCCCGGCACCGGCATCGCGCTGGTCGGCGTCGAGCCGCCGGGAAGCCGCATGTATGATGCCAGCCTGAAGGGCCACGGCTTCGACCGTGCCAAGGCCCGCGAGCAGCTCGCCAAGCTCGCGCCGAAGGAGCCGCTGACGCTCTCGGTGATCCAGCGCGACTACGACATCCAGATCGCCCAGCTGGTGCAGGCGATGCTCAAGGATGTCGGAGTCGAGATCAAGGTCGAGGTTCTGGAGCGCCAGTCCTGGATCCAGAAGATCTTCGCCTATAACTACGACTTCAGCATCTCGCAGGATGCGCTGCAGCGGCCCGATCCGGACCAGTTCTACGCGAACAATTACAGCCGCAAGGCCGCCAACAACTATAGCGGCTTCAAGAACGACGCCGTCTTCGACATGGTCGACAAGGCGCGGGTCGAGCTCGACTGGGACAAGCGCAAGGCGCTCTACGGAACGATCCTGCAGCAGCTCCTGGACAATACCTACCAGACGCCGCTCTACTGGAGCCCGACGGCGGAGATCGCCTCGAAGAAGGTCCAGGGCATCAAGCGCGAGGGCACCATGGTCTGGCTCTACCAGACGATGTGGCTCGCGCCCTGAGCGGACGGAGGGAGCTTTCGGGCTCCCTCACGCCTTTCCGGTCGCGAGCGCCTGCAGCGGAAGCGCCGGATCGGCGAGGCGCTCCGGCGCGATGACGACGCCCGAGCGGACGAGCGCGGTCGCGGCCCGAAAGTCGCGCGGGTTGCCGGCGACGCTGGCCGCGATCACCGCCCCGCTCTCGGCCAGATGAAGCTCCGTCAGGCTCTTGCCGTCGGCCTGGGGCCGCAGGATGTGGCGGGCCGCCTCCGTCGGGAAGCCGAGCACCTGCAGGTTGACGCCGTGCTGCTCGGTCCAGAACGACGGGATGCCGTCATAGACCTCGTCGGCGCCGGCCATGGCCTTGCCCACGGCCAGCCCGTGATCCTGCGCGTGCCGCCAGGTTTCCAGCCGGATCCGGCGCTCGTAGGCCGGGTGCAGGAAGGCGGCGACGTCGCCGGCCGCGAAGATCGCCGGGTCGCTCGAGCGCCCGCTCGCATCGACGCAGATGCCGTCATCCGTGACGAGGCCGGCTTCCGCGGCGATGGCATCGTTGCGGACCATGCCGATGCCGGCGACGACGACGTCGCAGGAGATCGCTTCCCCGCTGGCACAGGACACGACGAAGCCGCCCTGCGCGAGGCGGCCGATCTCCAGCGGCCGCTCGCCGAAGCGCAGATCCACGCCGGCATCCCGGTGAAGCGCAACGAGGAAGGCCGAGCCGGCCGCCGAGAGTGCCCGCAGCATCGGCGCGGCGGCGGGCTCGATCACGGTCACCTCCGCGCCGCGCTTGCGCGCCGCCGCAGCGACCTCGAGCCCGATGACGCCGGCGCCGATGCACAGCACCTTGCCGGCCCGCTCCAGCACGGCCCGCAGATGGCGCGCCTCGGCGGCGGTGCGCAGGTAGAGGGCGTGTTCCGCGCCGGGGATGGCGAGCCGCCTCGCCGTGCCGCCGGTCGCGAGCAGCAGCTTGTCATAGGCGAGCTGCGTGCCGTCGGCGAGCTGCAGGCGCGCCTTGTCCCGGTCGATGCCAGCCACCCCATGGCCCAGCATGAGCGTGACATCGGCATCGGCATAGCGTTCGGCCGTGTGGAAATGGCGCAGCGGCGGCTCGTCTGCATCGACCAGCATGGCCTTGCTCAGGGGAGGGCGCTCATAGGGCCGGTCGGGCTCGTCGCCGACGAGCAGGATGCGCCCGTCGAAGCCGGCCTGGCGCAGACCGATCGCGGCCCAGGCGCCGGCCTGGCCGGCGCCGACGATGACGATGCTGGAACTCACGCGGGTCTCCCTCACGCCAGGATCGAGGCAGCCGCCTCGTCGCGGATGCAGGCGGAGAACCGGCCCTCTCCGACGGCCCTGAGCGCGGGCACCTGCTCGGCGCAGGCGGGCAGGGCGACCGGGCAGCGCGTCCGGAACACGCAGCCGGATGGCGGATCGATCGGGCTCGGGATCTCGCCGGTCAGGGCGATGCGGCGGCGCTTCAGCTCCGGATCGGGGATCGGGATCGAGGAGAGCAGCGCGATCGTATAGGGATGGTGCGGTGCGGCGAAGAGCGCTTCGGTCGGAGCGATCTCCATGACGCGGCCGAGATAGAGCACGACCACGCTGTCGGCGATGTTCTGGACGACCGCCATGTTGTGGCTGATGAACAGCATCGACAGGCCGAAGGCCGCGCGCAGGTCCATCAGCACGTTGAGGATCTGCGCCTGGTTGGAGACGTCCAGCGCCGAGACCGCCTCGTCGGCGACCACGAGCGCCGGCTCGACCGCGAGCGCGCGGGCAATGCCGACACGCTGCCTCTGGCCACCCGACAATTCGTGCGGATAGCGCGTCGCGAACGAGACCGGCAGGCCGACGAGCTCGAGCAGGCGCTCGACCCGCGCATAGCGGTCCTCCCGGCCCGAGCCGATATCATGCACCACGAGGGCTTCGGCCAGGATGTCGCGGATCCGGAAATAGGGGTTCAGCGACGAGAACGGATCCTGGAAGATCATCTGCATGCGCCGCCGCATCCGGCGCAGCTCGCCGCGCGACAGCGTGTTCAGGTCGACGCCGTCGAAGACGACGCGTCCGCCGCTCGCGTCGAGCAGGCGCAGGACCAGCTTGCCGATCGTGCTCTTGCCCGAGCCGGATTCACCGACCAGGCCGACGACCTCGCCGCGCCGCATGGTGAAGCTGACATCCTCCACCGCCTTCAGCAGGGCGGCCTTGCCGACCCCGCCGGCGGCCGTGACCGGAAAGGACTTGCGGAGGTTCTCGATCGCGAGGATGACGTCCTGCGCCGCCGGCGCCGTGGCTTGATCAAGCATGCGGGGCCGTTTCGATCGAACGCCATTTGACGCAGCGTATGCTGCCGCCATCGGGCAGCGCCTCGAGCGGCGGCGGCGCGGCATCGCAGATTCCGACCTCCGCATGGGCGCAGCGCGGCATGAACCGGCAGGCCGGCGGCCGCCGGCCGGGCTCGGGGATCTGGCCCGGGATCGTGAAGAAGCGCGCCTGGCCGCGCTCGGGCCGGTCGAGCCGCGGCACCGAGGCGATCAGCCCGCGCGTATAGGGATGCTTCGGCCGCTTCAGGATCTCGACGACGCTGCCTTCCTCGACGACCTGGCCGGCATACATCACGAGGACGCGGTGGGCGACTTCCGCGATCACGCCGAGATCATGCGTGATGAACAGCGTCGCCATTTGCGAGCTGTCCTGCAGCGAGCGGAACAGCTCGATGATCTGCGCCTGGATGGTGACGTCGAGCGCCGTCGTCGGCTCGTCCGCGATCAGGATCGAGGGCTCGCAGGACAGCGCCATCGCGATCATGACGCGCTGGCGCATGCCGCCCGAGAGCTCGTGCGGATAGGCGCCGAGCCGCTGGCGCGGCTGCGGGATGCCGACGCGCGCCAGCATCTCCGCCGCCCGCTCGAGCGCCTCGGCGCGGCCCGCGCCGCGATGCAGGAAGACCGCCTCGGCGATCTGGTCGCCGACCGTATGCAACGGATTGAGGCTGGTCATCGGCTCCTGGAAGATCATGGCGATCTCGTCGCCGCGAATATCGGGCAGCTGCGTGCGCGGCAGCTTCACCAGATCGCTCCAGGCGCCGCTGCGCCGGCGCAGCATGATCTCGCCGGAGGCGACGCGGCCGGTGCCGGCCGCCAGCAGGCCCATGATCGCCAGGCTCGTCACCGACTTGCCGCAGCCGGACTCGCCGACGATGCCCACCGTCTGTGCCGGCCGGAGGGTGAAGGAGACATCGTCGACGGCGATGATGCGGCCGCGATCGGTCGCGAACTCGACGCGCAGATCCTGCACGCGCAGCAGGGGCGGCGTGGCGGCCGCGTCTGCGCGCCCCTCCGCGTCGGTGACGGTGGCCGGCACCGCGTCAGCGTTATTCGGATAGGCGAGCATCGAGCGCGTCCCTCAATCCGTCACCCAGGAAATTCAGCGCGAGCACCATGATGCAGATGGCCGCGCCCGGAAAAACGCTCATCCACCAGGCGTTCCAGTACTGCATCGACGTCGTCAGCATGCCGCCCCAGCTCGGGGTCGGCGGCTGGACGCCGAGGCCGAGGAAGGCCAGCGATGCCTCGGTGATCAGCGCCGCCGAGCCGCGCAGCGAGGCGTAGACGATGACGTTGCCGGCGACCTTCGGCCAGATGTGGTGGACCATGATCCTGACATCCGAAGCCCCCAGCGCGCGGGCCGCGACGACGAAATCGAGATTGCGCGCCGACAGCACCTGTCCCCGCACCAGCCGCGCGAAGCCGGGAATGTTGACGATGGTGATCGCGATCATCGCATTGGTCAGGCCGGGCCCGAGGATCGCGATGACGCCGAGCGCCAGGACGAGCATGGGGAAGGCCAGCATGCCGTCGACGATGCGCATCAGGACATGGTCGAGCCGGCCGCCGACATAGCCCGAGATCATGCCCACGGCCGAGCCGACGATGACCGAGCCGACCACCGAGACGGTGATCACCTGGAACGAGACCTGGGCCCCATAGATGATCCGCGACAGCACATCGCGGCCGACATCGTCCGTGCCGAGCCAGTGCCGCCAGGACGGGGCGGCGAGGAAATCCTCGTAGAACACCGTGGTCGGATCATAGGGCGCCAGAAGCGGCGCGGCGATCGCGACAAGCGACATGAAGACCAGCACCGCGAGCCCGCTGCGGCCGAGCTTGTGGCGCAGGAGCTTGCGGAAGGCCTGCCCGTAGACGCTGATCGATTGTGATGGCGAGGCATCCGCGTCGCCGGGGCCGCGGGCGATCACGCTGCTCATCGGCTGATCCGCTTGTCGAGGACGAAATAGCTCAGGTCGGTGAGCAGGTTGACGACCAGGATGCTGAAGACGATGACGAGGATCGCGCCCTGGATCGACGGGAAGTCGCGCTGGAAGATGCCCTCGACGATCATGCGGCCGAGGCCGGAGAGGGAGAACACCGTCTCCGTGACCACGGCCCCGCCGAGCAGCGTGCCGATCTGCAGGCCGATCACCGTGATCACCGGCAGGAGCGCGTTGCGCAGGCCATGATGGAGCACGACGCGCGGCTCACGCGCGCCCTTGGCCCGCGCCGTGCGGATATAGTCGGCGGAGAGGACTTCCAGCATCGAGGTCCGGGTCTGGCGCATGATCAGCGCCGCGAGCCCGCTGCCCAGCGTGATCGCCGGAAGCAGCATGGCTTTCAGGTTCGCGACCGGGTCGACGAAGAACGGCACGTATCCGGATGAGGGCAGCCAGCCCAGATGGACCGAGAAGACCATGATCAGCAGGATGCCGGCCCAGAAATAGGGGATGGCGAGCCCGGTCATCGCGGTCAGGCTGGCGGCGACGTCGATCCAGGTGTTGCGCTTGACCGCGGCGACCACGCCGGCCGGAATGCCGACGAGCACGCCGAAGATCACCGACAGGATCGACAGTTCCACCGTCACCGGCGTGCGGTTGCGGATCATCTGCGCGACCGGCTCCTGCGTGGAGAGCGAGGCGCCGAAATCGCCCGACAGCATCCGCCCCAGCCAGCGCAGATATTGCTCCGGGATCGAGCGATCGAGCCCCATCTGCTGGCGCAGCGCCAGGCGCTGGGCCTGGGTCGACTGCTCGCCGAGAATGGTCACGGCCGGATCGCCCGGCAGCAGCAGCGTCGCGGAGAAAACCAGGAAGGAGACGACGACCGCGACGGGCAGCATCTGGATGAATCGGGAAATCAGATACCGCCGCATCTACGCGCCCAAGCCCCTCGCCCCAGGCCCTTGTCTCGGCGCCTGCCAATCATGTCGCGTCGTGACCGACGCCGATTTTTTCTATTGTCTATTTTATACAAAATGACTAGGAACGGGTCAAGGCGGGACGGCGCGCCCGGCGGTGGCGGCCCAGGGTCGGCGGCAGCGGGATCGGCAAGAGGAAGGTTCATGCGGGACGGCGACGGATTTGTGCGCATCGCATCCACCACCGACGTTCCCGAGAACAGCGTCATCGGCCTGAGGGTGGGCGAGCAGGACATCGCCCTGTTCCATCTCGAGAACGGCGAGTTCCGCGCCACCGACAATATCTGCACGCACGAATACGCGCTGATGTCGGAAGGCTGGCTCGAGGATTGCGTCATCGAATGCCCGCTGCATGCCGGGCGTTTCGATGTCAGGACCGGCAAGGGGCTGTGCGCGCCGATCGAGCGCGATCTGCCGGTCTTCGAGGTCAGGATTTCAGGCACGGACGTGTTCGTGAAACTGCCCTGACGCAGCGGTCGATCGTCCGCGCCGGCGCGTCTTCATCTCCCTCGAGCATCGGCCCGGATACGATATCCGGTCCGATGATCCAGGCGGCGCGTGCTTTCAGCGCAATGACGGGCGCGGCCTTTGGCCTGGCGTCAGGTGTTGCCCATCGGCAGCGGCCTGAACTCGCTGCTTCCGGCGATCGCGCGCGCGGCGTCGACCACGGTCGGGCCGAGCTTCAGCGCGACGTCGGCGCCCTTCCAGTCGGCTGAGGAGACGGAGAGGTTGATCGCCGCGGTGCTGCTGCCATCGGCCTTGCGCACGGGTGCCGCGATCGAGACGTCGCCGATCGTGGTCTCCTGCTCGGTCACCGCAAAGCCCTGCATGCGGGCCTTGTGCACCTCGGCCATGATCTCGTCGGTCGTGGTCTTCGTGTACTTGGTATAGGCGACGAGCTTCGAGCGCCCGAGCAGGGCCATGACGTCGTCATCCGACATGGTGGAGAGGATCGCCCGCCCGCTCGCCGTGCAGAAGGCCGGCCGGCGCATGCCGAGGACGACATCCACCGTCACCACCTGGCGGCCGGGATAGCGCACGACATACATCACGTCGGTGTCGTCGAGCACGGTCATGTTCACCGTGGCATCGAGCACCTTGTTGAGCTCGTAGAGCTGATGGCGCGCGCGCGCGACCAGCGGGTCCGTGCGCAGATAGATCATGCCGAGGCTCATCACCTTCGGCGAGATGGTGTAGCGGCGCGCCTCGGCGTCCTTGTGCAGGTAGCCGAGCGCCGCCAGCGTGTAGGTGAAGCGCTGCGCCGTGCTCTTGTCGAGCCCGGTCAGTTCCGAGATCTCGGTCAGGCTCAGGCTGCGCTCGCGGGCCTCGAAGGCGCGCAGGATCTGGAAGGCCTTCTCAACCGAGGAGACGAACCACCCCGGCTCCTTCGCAGCCTTGCTTTCACGCATGATCGCCTCTGCTCTCCCGGCCCTTTTGCCTGTCGCTGGTAGCCGCGCCATCGCCGCGATGCAAACCGAAATATGCGCTTGACATGCGCACCATGATTGGAATGATATCGCATAGAGATACTAGTGCTTGCAATGCGTTCTCTCTGACCTCTCCGGATCGGATACGCCATGACCAGTCCAGCATCGACCAATCCAGCCGCAGCCCCCGTCGTCGGCAATGCCGGCGCCCATGTCGATCAGGTCTCCGATCCACGGCTCGGCTACGAGGTTGCCGACGGCATCTGCACGATCAGCATCCGGCGCCCGGACAAGCTGAATGCGCTGCTGCCGGACATGATCCTGGTCATGTCCGATCTGATCGAGCGCGCCCGCCGCGATGACAAGGTCCGCGTCGTCGTGCTGCGCGGCGAGGGCACCAGCTTCTGCGCCGGCGACGACCTCCATCCGGAAGATCGCTTCAAATATGGCCCGCCGGACCTGCATACCCGGCTCAAGATGGGCTATCCGCGCCTCGTCAACGACCTCATGCAGCTGCGCAAGCCGGTCGTCGCGATGATGCGCGGCTATGCCTGCGGGGCCGGCTTCGACATCGCGCTCGCCTGCGACTTCCGCATCGCGGCCCCGGACACGCGCATGGCCGCGATCTATGTCAGGCGCGGCCTCGGCGGCGGCGCCACCTATCTGCTGCCGCGCTTCGTCGGCCTCGGCAAGGCAACCGAGCTGCTCCTGCTCGGCAGCTGGATCGAGGCGGAGGAAGCCCTGCGCCTCAACCTTTTGACCCGCGTCGTGCCGGAGGATCAGCTGGAGGCGGAGACCTATGCGCTCGCCGCCAAGCTCGCGAAGGGGCCGACCCAGGCTATCGGCGCGATCAAGAACGCCCGCAACCAGGGCCTCGGCCTCGACCCGGTGAAGGGGCTCGAGGCCCAGATCCTCTGCAATGTCGAGCTGATGTTCCACCGCGACGCGCGCGAGGGACCGCGCGCCTTCCTGGAGCGGCGCGAGCCGAACTTCACGGCCGAATGGATCGACCTGCAGTACGACGGCTTCGATCCCGACTACAAATAGGACGACGGGCGTGATCAAGCTTCTCGAACACGAGGGCAAGGCCATCCTCGCGTCCTGCGGGGTCGCCATCCCGGCCGGCGCGCTCTACCGCGCGCTGCCCGAGACGCTCGACGGCGCGCTGGTGGTGAAGGCGCAGGTCCTCTCCGGCGGGCGCGGCAAGGCCGGGGGCATCCGCTTCGCGGAGGGGCGCGCGGAGGCGCTGCGCATCGCCGAAGAGATCGCCGCGGGCGAGCTCGCCGGCGCGCCGATCGAGGATGTCTATGTCGAGCGCAAGCTCGCCATCGCGCAGGAATTCTATCTCGCCGCCCTGGTCGACCGCGATCTCGGCATGCCGGTGCTGCTCGCCTCCGCCGATGGCGGCATCGAGATCGAGGCCGTCGCGCCCGGGCGCCTGCTCCGGCAGCCGGTCGATCCGCTGCTCGGCCTGCAGCCCTTCATGGTCGATCGGCTGGTCAGGGGGCTCGGCCTCTCCGGCGAGCCCGCTTCCGCCTTCGCCGAGCTGGTCGGGCAGGTCTATCATGGGCTCTCCGCCCATGATGCCGAGCTGATCGAGATCAATCCGCTGGTCCTGACCGAGGATGGCGCCTTCGTCGCGGCCGATGCCAAGGTCGTGCTCGACGAGGACGCGGCCTTCCGCCATCCCGGCCGCCGCTCTCAGCCCGACGGCACCGCCTTCGAGAACGCGGCGCGCGCGCTCGAGACCATCGGCGTCGAGATCGCCGGCCCCGGCGGCACCGCCGCGATCATGAACGGTGCCGGGCTCACCATGGCGACGCTCGACGAGATCATCGCCCTCGATGGCCGGGTCTCCGGCGTGGTCGAGCTGCACGGCGCCACCATGCATGGCGCGGCCCGCATCGCCGACGTGCTGGAATGCGTCCTGACCCGGCTCGACCCCGCCGTGATCATGGTCAATATCCATTTCCAGTTCCGCAGCCTCGAGACCATCGCCGAGGGCGTCGTCATGGCGATGCAGCGCCTGCCGCAGCTCACTCCCGAGCGCCTCGTCCTGCGGCTGCGCGGCGAGAAGGAGCCGGAGGCGCTCGCGATCCTGGCGGGCAGCGGCCTCACCATCATCCGCGAGTTCGGGCCGGCCTGCGTCGAAGCCGTGCGCCTGGCGCGCCTGCAGACAGCTGCCTGAGGACGACCGCCTTGGCCATCATCGTCGACGAACGCTCCCGCATCCTGATCCAGGGCATCACCGGCCCGACCGGCCGCTCCTATGCACGGCGCATGGTCGCCAACGGCACGCCGCTCGTCGGCGGCGTCGCGCCGGGCCGGCAGGGGCAGGTGGTCGAGGGCGTCCCCGTCTTCGACAATGTCGCCGATGCCGTCGCCGCGACCGGGGCCGACGCCGCCTTGAGCGCCGTGCGCAGCTCGCTTGCCATGGGCGCCGCGCTGGAGGCCCTGGCCGCGGGCATCGGCACGCTGGTCGTCTATACCGAGAACGTGCCGCTGCACGACGCCATCCGCATGCGCGCCTATGCGAGAGCACGCGGGGCCCGGCTGCTCGGCCCGAATTCCGCCGGCGTCATCAGCCCGGGCAAGGCCAATCTCGCCGATCTCAACGATGCGAACCTGCGGCCGGGCCGCGTCGGCATCGTCTCGAAGAGCGGCACGCTCACCTATGAGGTGGTCGACGACATCCAGGCGCGCGGCTTCGGCGAGAGCAGCGTCGTCTGCCTGGGCGGTGACCCGGTCATCGGAACGAGCTATGCCGATGTGCTGCCGCTGTTCGAGGCCGATCCGCAGACCGACCTGGTCATCCTGATCGGCGAGCCCGGCGGGCGCATGGAACATGACGCCATCGAGGTGATCGGCCGGATGTCGAAACCCGTCATCGCCTATATCGCCGCGCAGAACGCCCCGCCGGAAAAGCGCATGGGCCATGCCGGCGCCATCTATGATCGCGGCGACACCACGGCCGCGGCCAAGCTCGCCGCCTTCCGCGCCGCCGGCTGCGAGGCCGTCGGGCGCGTCACCGAAGTCGCCGCCGCGGTGGAGCGGGTCCTGTCCCGCGCCGCCGCCTGACCGTCCCGGACAGCGAGGGAGACGCCGCCATGGGCTCGCCGCTGCTCCTGCGCATCGCCTCCTTCGAGACCAAGCAGGTCCGCTTCACCTGCGACGGCCGGCCGATCGCGGCGCGACAGGGCGAGAGCCTGCTCGCGGCGCTGCTCTCCGCCGGCGATCACCTGCGCCGGCACGAGGGCAATGGCGAGCCGCGCGCCGGCTTCTGCCTGATGGGCGCCTGCCAGGATTGCTGGGTCTGGATCGGCCCCGATCGCCGTGCCCGCGCCTGCACCACGCCGGTCGCCGACGGGCTGCAGGTCTCGACCATTCCGCCCGCGCCAGCGGGCTTCGCGTGACCAGGATCGTCATCGTCGGCGCCGGACCCGCCGGCATCGCGGCGGCGGATGCTCTCTCCGCTGCGCCGGTCGAGGTGACGCTGATCGACGAGGCGGCGCGGCCGGGCGGCCAGCTCTATCGCTCTCCGGCGCCCGGGCTGAAGCTCGACATGTCCCGGCTGCTCGGCTCGTCCCATGGCGCCTATGCCGCCTTTCACGACAAGGCCGCCGGCCTGTGCCGGCGGCTGGACTATCGGCCCGGAACGCTCGTCTGGAGCATCCATGGCGGCGCGGTGCATCTCGCCTCGGCCTCGGGCGCCGCCGCGCTCCCCTATGATGCCCTGATCCTCGCCACCGGCGCGACCGACCGGATCATGCCGGCGCCGGGCTGGACGCTGCCCGGCGTCTTTACGCTCGGCGGCGCGCAGGCCCTGCTCAAGGACCAGGGCGTCGCCATCGGCCGGCGGGTCGTCTTCTGCGGCAGCTCGCCATTGCTCTATCTCGCCGCCAGCCAGTATCTGCGCATGGGCGTAAAGGTGGCGGCGGTGATCGACAGCACGCCCTTCGCGGCCAAGCTGCGCGCCCTGCCGGACATGGCCCGCGCGCCCGCCACCCTGGCGGCCGGCCTGCGCGCCATGGCCGAGCTCCGGCTCGGCGGCGTTCCCATCCACCAGGGTGCGCGGATCGAGCGCTTCGAGGGCGAGGAGCGGCTCGCCGCCGTGCAATGCCGCGCCGGCGCTGGCCAGTTGGTCCGGATCGCCTGCGATGCCGCCGCCTATGGCCATGGCCTGCGGCCAGAGGCCCAGCTCGCCGAGCTCGCCGGCTGCGAGCTGCGCTACGACCCGGTCCAGCGGCTGCATCTGCCGGTCATCGATGGCGACGGGCGTGCGGGCGAGCGCCTCTACATCGCCGGCGATGGCGGCCATATCGGCGGCGGCCAGGCGGCGAGCCTGTCCGGAGCGCTCGCCGCCGCCGCCCTGCTCGACGATCTCGGCCTGCCGGCCTCCGATGTCGATCGTGCCGGCTCTCGCCGGAGCCTGGCCCGGCTGCGCGGCTTCCCGAACGGCATCGCGGCGGCGTTCCGCTGGCCGCGCGAGCAGGTCGTGGCGCTCGCCGACGACACCATCCTCTGCCGCTGCGAGAATATCCGTGTCGGCGAGGTCCGGGCGGCGCTGCGCCAGCCGATGGCCAGCCCCGACGCCAACCGGATCAAGGCGGTCAGCCGCTGCGGCATGGGCCGCTGCCAGGGCCGGTTCTGCGGTCCGGCGCTGGCGGAGCTCGTCGGTGCCGGCCATGCCGGGGAGCTGGACAGGCTGCGCGCCCAGGCGCCGATCAAGCCGCTCCCGATCGCCCTGGCAGGGGAAGCCGCGCCATGAGCGGGCTGGAGCATTTTCGAGCGGAAAATGCTGTGGACGCCGAGGTCGCGATCGTCGGCGGGGGGCTGATCGGCTGCATGACGGCCCATGAGCTGCGCCGGCGCGGACGCTCCGTCCTGGTGCTCGAGCGCGGGCTCCTCGGCGGCCAGTCCAGCGGCGTCAGCTTCGGCAGCCTGCGGCTGCAGGGACAGCACGCACCCGAATTGCCGCTGGCGCTGCACGCACAGGCGCTTTGGACGGAGGTCGAGACGCTGATCGGCGAGAGCGTCGAATTTGCGGGGCATGGCCATGTCCATTTGGCTGTTGACGACGCGCAGGAGGCCCGCCTCGCCGGCAATGCCGAGCATGGCCGGGCCTTCGGGCTGCCGATCGAGCTGATCGGCCGGCAGGAGGCCATCCGGCGCTGGCCCTTCCTCGGCGCGAGCGTGCGCGCCGCATCCTTCTCCGCGCGCGATGCCGTCGTGAACCCGCGGCTCGTCGCGCCGGCCTTCGCCCGGGCGGCGCAGCGCCTCGGCGCCACGATCTGCGAGCGCGTCGAAGTGCTCGCCGCCCGGCACGATGCCGGAGGCTTTGCCCTGCAGTGCCGGGACCGGGACGGCGCCGAGCGGACTCTGCGTGCCGAGGTCCTGGTCAATGCCGCGGGCGCCTGGAGCGGGACGCTCGCCGGATGGTTCGGCGAGACCATCCCGCTCTTCGCCGCCGGCCCCGCCGAGATGGTGACCGAGCCGGTGCCGCGCTTCGTCGAACCGACCATGCATGTGGTCGACGGCAGCGTGCTGTTCCGCCAGACGAGCCGCGGCAATGTCGTGATCGGCGGCCATCCGCGCATGAGCGTCGATGCGACGACGCGCAGGACGCGCGTCCCACCCGACAAGATGTTGACCAATCTTGGCCGGCTGGTCGCGATCGCGCCGCATCTGCGCGCCTATGCGGTGATCCGCAGCTGGACCGGCATCGAAGGCTATCTCGAGGACATGATGCCGGTGCTCGGCCCCAGCGCCACGACGCCAGGCCTTTTCCATGCCTGTGCCTTCAGCGGCCACGGCCTCCAGCTCGGGCCGGCCGCGGCGAAGGCCCTGGCCGAGCTCATCACGACCGGCGCGACGGCGCTGCCGATCGCTCCCTTCGGCATCGGCCGCTTCTCGGCGGAGGGGCGCCGGCAGGTGCATTCGCTGGCCGAGGAGTTCCAGGACGACGTGCTGCATCGCCCTGGTTAGAGCGTCGGACCGGTATCCACTTCGCTCGAGAATGCTTCAGAGCCAGCCGCCGGTCATGCGGTCCCAGCTTCCCGCCCGCAGGTCGGTTTTCTCGGCGACGAGATCGGGCTTGCGCACCTTGCCGCTGGTGGAGCGGGGCAGGGGCGCGCTGCGATACTCGATGAAGCGCGGCACCTTGAACGAGGCCAGGCGCCGGCTGCATTGCGCGATGATCTGCTCCGGCGGCAGGTCCTCGACGCTGCGGCCCTCGCCGAGGACGATATAGGCCTTGACCTCCTCGCCGCGCAGCGCATCCGGAACCGGCAGCGCGGCCGTCTCGGCGATGCCGGGGATGGCGAGCAGGGCGGCCTCGACCTCGGTCGCCGAAATATTCTCGCCGGCGCGCCGGATCATCTCCTTGATGCGCCCCTGGATGGTGACGAAGCCGTGCTCGTCCTGCACGGCGAGATCGCCGCTGCGGAACCAGTCGCCATGGAAGGCGGCGGCGGTGGCGTCCGGCCGCTTGTAATAGCCCTGGAGCATGCCCGGCCCGCGGATCAGCAATTCGCCGCTGCTGCCGGGCGGGACGGTGTTGCCGGCGGGGTCGGCGATGCGCACCTCGCGGAACGGGCCGGCGATGCCGCAGGAGCCGGAGCCGACCATCTCGGCCGCCTCGATCGGCATCATCAGCCCCGTCCCGATCTCGGTCATGCCGAAGGCGGCCCGCGCCGGGAAGCGGAAGCGGCGCTCGAGCTCGGCATGGAGGTCGCGCCGGTGGACGGCGAGATTGCCCCGGATCAGGCTGAGCTCGCCATCCTCAGGCTGCGGCGGCACCTGCGCGACGATGTCGCTTGGAAACCAGCAGAATTCGATCTGATAGTGCCGGAGCCATTCGGTGAAGCGGGTCAGGCTGAGATAGGGCGCGACATGGAGCGTCGCGCCGTGGAAGAAGGCCATCAGCATCAGCCATTGCGGCGTCATGTAGAAAAACGGGTTCGACGACATGATGCGCCGGTAATGCAGCCCGTCGCTGTCGGCATAGGCCTTGGCGCAGGTCAGCCAATAGCGCTGCGACAGCATGCAGCCCTTCGGCCAGCCGGTGGTGCCGGAGGTGTACTGGATGTTGAGCAGGTCATCGAGCCCGGGCGCGCGGGCCGGGCTGAACGGCTCGGCCGGCCTATCGGCGAGCGCCTGCCAGGACAGGAGGCCGGGCAGGGCGCTCGCGCCGACCGCGATGGTCGTCAGCCCCGCGATCGCGGCCGGCATCATCTCGAGATGTCCGGTGAAATCGGTGTGAATGACGAGATGGCTCGCCTCGCTGTCGGTCAGGACATAGTGCAGCTCATGCGCGGTGTAGCGCGTGTTGATCGGCACCATCACCGCGCCGATCGCGGCCAGGGCGAGCCAGGTGATCGGCATCTCCGGCACGTTCGGGAGCATGACGCCGACATGGCTGCCATGTTCGACGCCAGCCTCGGACAGCCCCGCCGCCAGCCGGTGCACGCTCCGCAGCAGCTCGGCATAGGTGAGCTCACGGCCCGTCTCGATGAAATGGAGGGCCGGCGCGGCCGGATGCGCGGCCGCCGCGCTCTCCAGCAACGCCATCACGTTTGGGGGAAGCGTCTCCTCGCCGATCCGCCGATAGCGTTCGCGCGCGGCGGCCAGCCAGTCGAAATCCCTGCTCTCCATCGTCATCTCCGCAGCGCCGCCCTCCGCGCCTCGATATCCGCCGGTTCCTGCGTGGCCGTCATAGACACCCTATGATTATTTTAGTATCTCTATGCGATATTCAATAGCGAAATAATAGCGCTCTTTTGGGTGCTGATCGCGGAGCGCGGCATGGCCACGAAAGCCGACATCCTGATTTTCGGAACGGGCAATTTCGCAGCCCGCATCCTGTTCGACCTGGCGGCGACCGGGCCGGCCGGCCTCAGCGTCGCGATCGCCGGCCGCAACGAGGACAGGCTGGCCTGGCTGCGCACCGCGGCCCGCGCACGGGCGGCGATGTTCGGCACGGGCGTGAGCATTGCCGAGCACCGGCTCGATCCCTTGTCGGGCGAGGCCGTGAGCGGCCTTCTCTCCGCGCTCGCGCCGCGGCTGGTCGTCAATACCGCCTCGATCCAGGGCGGCAGGACCACGACCGACCGGCCCGACGGCTGGGCCAGGCTCGTCCAGAAGGCCGGGCTCGGCATCTCCGCCGTCCTCCAGGCCAGGATCTCCGCCGTGATCGCCGCTTGCGTCGCGGCGACGGCGCCGGGCGCGGCCTTCGTCAATTGCTGCTACCCCGATGTCGTCAATCCGATGCTCGCCGCGGCGGGGCTGCCGATCACCTCGGGCATCGGCAATGTCGCCATCCTCGCCCATGCCTTCACCGGCGAGCTCGGGCCGGGGCAGGGCGGCCTGCGCATGCTGGCGCAGCACGCGGCGCTCTCGGCCTTCCGCCGGCGCGCCGAGGAGCGGACCGGCCCGGCGCCGCTGCGGCTCTGGCTGGGCGGGCAGGAGGTGGCGGATATCTTCGAGCGCTTCGCCTCGGTGAAGCTCGCGCCGGAACCGGTCATCGATATCTCCGGCGCCTCCGGCGTGCCGTTCTTCATCGCCCTCGTGCAGGGACGGGACTGGCACGGCCACCTGCCCGGACCGAACGGCCTGTCCGGCGGCTATCCGGTGAAGCTGGCGGGCGGACGGCTCGAACTCGATCTGCCGGAGGGACTCTCGGCCGAGGACGCCGTCGCCTGGAACATACGCTTCGAGGAGGCCAATGGCGTCGTGGTCGGACGGGACGGGCGCGTCCGCTACACCGGCCGCGTCGAGGCGGCTTTGCGGGAGGTCAGCCCCGAGCTGGCGGGGGGCTTCGACATGGCGGAATTCGCTGCGGCCTATGAGGCCTATTCGGCGCTGTCCACGGCCTTGCGGGAGCGTGCCTGAAAAATCCGACCTGCCGATTGAACGGTTTGACAAACACGGTTTCGCACCGCACACTCCGGTTGAAAGTATCGCATAGAGATAATTCACATCGCATGAATTGTTGACTGGGTGCCGTAACGGGCTGCAATCTGCCGCTTTCCAAACCGGTTCCCAGCCCATCGACCGTCTTGGTTGGAGGTCCAATGGCAGGCGCCGCAGAGCCCGATCACATTCGCTACGAATGCCGGGACCGCATCGCGACGATCACCTTCGATCGGCCGCAGAAGCTCAATGCCTTCGACGACGCCATGGTGATGCGGCTGGCGGAGGTCCTGCACGAGTTCGATGTCGATCCGGAGGCGGATGTCGCGGTGCTGCGCGGCGAGGGACGCGCCTTCTGCAGCGGCGCCGACGTCCATCAGCGGCAGCTGCGCAGCGATGACGAGCTGAAGAAGCATGGCGGCCCCCAGGGCTGGGGCGCCCATAGCGGCGACCTGTTCACCCGCGCGATCAACTGGAAGCCGATCATCACGGCGCCGCATGGCTTCGCGGTCGGGCTCGGGCTCGCGATGGTCCTCGAAAGCGACATCGTCGTCGCCGAAGCCGGCACGAAGTTCCAGGTCACCGAAACCTCGCGCGGCCTCTCCTCGGCGCGCCACTGGGCGCTGCTCGCCTATCGCGGCCTGCGCTCCTTCGCCACCGAGGTCTCGATCACCGGCCGCTTCTTCACGGCGGAGGAAGGGCAGGCGGCCGGCGTGATCGATCGCGTCGCGCCCCCGGGCCAACATCTGGAGGAGGCCTATGCCATGGCCCGGGCGATCGCCGCCAATCCGCCGCTGAGCGTGCGGGCGACGGTCCGGGCCCGGCGCTGGTACATGGATCAGGCGGAGCGGGAGGCCTATCTGCAGACGCTCCCGCTCAAGCTGCACCTGACCGAGGATTTCCGGGAGAGCGCACGGGCCTTCGCCGAGAAACGCAAGGCCGGACCGTTCAAGGGCCAATGAGCTCCTCGGGCCAATGAGCTCCTCGGCGGTCCGCTCGCAACAGAACGGCCCGCCTTTCGCATAACCAACGACAAGGGGAAAGGACTGGCCGATGACCACGAAATCCGAAATTCCGTTCCGGCTCACCCGCAGGTCGCTGCTCCAGGCCGGCGCGGTCGCGGCAGGCGCGCTGCCGTTCCTGCGCGCGGTTCCCGCGAGCGCCGCCAGCGACCCGAAGGTGATCGAGGCCGCCAAGAAGGAAGGCACGGTCAGCCTCTACAGCTCGGCCTCGACCGGCCCGTCCAACGGCATCGCCGAGGCTTTCAAGAAGAAATACGGCATCGAGGTCACGGTCTACCGCGCCGGCTCGTCCGATCTCGCGACCCGCGTCCAGGGCGAGGAAAAGGCCGGCCGGCCCCAGGCCGATGCGCTGATCATCGAGGAGCCGGCGCTCAGCCTGCTGATGCCGTTCCTCGCCAGCTACGACTCGCCGGAGCGGGCGGAGATCCCCGCCGAGTACAAGGCGCCGCAATACACGCTGATCCGGATGTATACGGCGCAGATCGGCTGGAACAGCAACGCCGTCAAGGCGGATGCGGCGCCGAAGGACTGGAAGGACCTGCTCGACCCGAAATGGAAGGGCCGGTTCGGCTCGCTCGATCCGCATGTCACCGCGACGACGCTCGCCTGGCAGGTCATGGTCGACGAGCTCTACGGGCCGAGCTTCCTCCAGCAATTCGGCGCCAACCAGCCCAAGCTCTATGCCAGCACCAACGCCATGTCGCAGGCGATCGTCTCCGGCGAGATCGACCTCGGCCTGACCAACTCCTTCGGCGTCATCCAGATGGCCGAGACCGGCGCGCCGATGGGCGGCGTGACCCCGAAGAACACCGTGCTGTTCGGAGGCAATGTCGCGATCTTCGCGAAGGCCCCGCACCCGAACGCGGCGCGGCTGTTCTGCGACTTCGCCTGCTCGGCGGAGGGCCAGACGGTGATCAACGTCGCCGGCGCCACCATCCCGACCCATCCCGGGGCCTCGGCGCCGAAGGCGGGCAATCTCGCCGAACTCGCCAAGAGCCACGTCTTCACGCAGCCCGACTACAAGAAGATCCTCGCCGACACGCCCAAGCTCCTCGCGGAATGGGAAAAATACGTCAGATGACGGCAGCCGGGCATGCGGCGGCCGCGCCGCAAGCGAAGCGCCGGCTTCCGGCGAGGGAGCGCGCGCTCTTCGCGGCCATCGCCCTCCTGGCGGTGGTCATGGTCAGCTATCCGGTCGTGCTGGTGTTCCTGCGCAGCATCTCGACCGGGGATATCGGCAGTCCGCTGACGCTGGAATGGCTGTCGGCGCTGGTCGATTCCGGCCGCAGCCGCGAGGCGCTGATCAATACGGCGATCTACACCGCCGGCTCCTCGAGCCTCGCCATGATCCTCGGCGTCGGGCTGTCCTTCCTGGCCGCGCGGACCGACATGCCGGGCAGCCGCATCCTCGGCCTGATGGCGATGATGCCGATCCTGGTTCCGCCCTTCATCCTCGTCGTGGGCTGGGTGGCGCTCGCCGACCCGAATGCGGGCCTGATCAATATCGCCGCTTCCGCGCTGGCCGGCCCGCGCACGGTCCTCGTCAACATCAACACGATGCCGGGCCTGATCTGGATGACCGGCCTCTTCCTGACGCCCTATGTCTACCTGCTCGTCGCCGCGGGCTTCCGGAACTGCGACCCGGCGATGGAAGAGGCTGCACGCGTGTCGGGCGCGAGCCGCCTGCGCCTGCTGACGACGGTCATCCTGCCGCTGCAGCGGCCCGCCCTCCTGGCCGCCCTGCTGCTCGTCGTGATCATGAGCGCCGGCGATTTCATCATCCCCTCGACGGTCGGCCTCAAGGCGCGCATCTACATGCTGCCGAGCCTGATCTGGCAGAACGAGAGCTCGTTCCCGCAACGGCCCGGGCTCGCCGCGGCGCAGTCGATGCTCCTCGTGGTGATCGGCCTGGTCTGCATCTATTTCCAGCGCCGGGCGCTGCAGCGCGGCGGGCGCTACACGCTGGTCGCCGGCAAGGGCGCCAATGTCAGCCAGTTCGCGCTCGGGCGGCTGCGCTATCCGCTCACGGCGCTCGCCTTCCTCTTCGCCCTGTGCTCCTCCGTCCTGCCGATCCTGGCGGTCGGCTGCATGGCCTTCATGCGCTTCTGGGCGCCCTATGCGATGAAGCTGGAGAACGTCACGCTCCGGCATTTCCACTATATGCTGTTCGAGTATCCGCAGGTCTGGCCCTCGGCCCGCCACAGCCTGCTGCTCGGCGTGCTCGGCGCCTCCCTGTGCGTGCTGCTGGCCCTGGCGCTCTGCTGGTACATGGTCCGCATGCGCGGGCGCTTCGCCGGGCTGGTGCAATATGCCATGGTCATCCCGCTCGGCGTGCCCGGCATCGCGCTCGGCGTCGGCATCCTCAGCTTCTGGATCCTCGTTCCGGGCGGCATCTACGGCACGCTCTGGATCCTGCTGCTCGCCTATGTGACCGCCCATATCCCGGTCGCGATCCAGTTCGTCGGCAGCGCCCTGCACCGCATCCACACCGATCTGGAAGAGGCCTCCCGCATCTCCGGCCGCTCCCTGATCGGCACCATCCGGCGCATCGACCTGCCGCTGATGCGCCCGGCCCTGATCGGCTGCTGGCTCCTGATCTATGTCGTGATCCTGCGCGAGATCTCGCTGGTGATCCTGCTCTACAATCCCAGCACCATCGTGCTCTCGGTCGGCCTCATGGATGTCTGGGGCAGCGGCTTCTATCCCGAGCTGGCGGTCTATTCGCTGCTGCTGATGGTGCTCGGCCTGATACCGGTGGCACTGCTGTCGCGCTACGCGCAGTTCAGCGCCGATTGAGACCCCGATTGTCGCCTATGGACGACGAAATGGCTGACGCGAAACATGGCTGACTTCAAACATGGCTGACTTGAAACATGGCTGACTTGCAACATCTGGCGACCGGCACAGAAGCGAGCAGCGTCGCGGTCAAGGGCCTGACCAAGGGCTACGGCCCCGGCGGCGTCGTGCGCGCGCTCAACGAGTTCACGCTGGACTTCCCGGCCGGCGAATGCACCGTCCTGCTCGGTCCGAGCGGCTGCGGCAAGACGACCGTGCTGCGCTCCATCGCCGGCCTGCTGCCGCCGGACCAGGGCCGCATCGAGATCGGCTCCGATATCGTCTTCGATGCCGCGACGGGCGTCCTGGCGCCGCCCGAGAAACGGCGTCTCGGCATGGTCTTCCAGAGCTACGCGCTCTGGCCGCATCTCAGCATCGCCGACAATATCGGCTACCCGCTCGCCGCCGCCAACCTGCCGAAGCAGGCGATCCAGGCCCGCACCGAGGCGATGCTCGAGTGGATCGGGCTCGTCGGCATGGGCGGCCGCTTCGTGCACGAGCTCTCCGGCGGCCAGCAGCAGCGCGTCTCGCTCGGCCGGGCGCTCGTCGGCAATCCGCGCGCCGTGCTGTTCGACGAGCCGCTGTCCAATCTCGACGCGCGGCTGCGCGAGCGCATGCGGCTCGAACTGCTCGCCCTGCGGCAGCGGGCGCCCTTCACCTCGATCTATGTCACGCATGACCAGCTCGAGGCGATGACGCTGGGCGACCGGGTCGTGGTGATGCGCGCCGGCACGATCGAGCAGGTCGGCACGCCGGAGGATGTCTACAAGCGGCCGAGGACGCGGTTCACCGCCGATTTCATGGGCATTCCGAACCTGGTCGACGGTGTCGTGCGGGCGTCCCTGCCGGATGGTGCCGTCGTCGAGACCGTGCTCGGGCCGCTCAGGACCCGCGGCTGGCGCGGCGGCTGGGCCGATGGCGACCGCTGCACCGTCGCGGTGAGGCCGACCCTGCTCTCGATCAGCGCCGGAGAGAGCGATGGCGCGCGGCCCGGCCGGGTGATCCGCAGCGTCTTCCAGGGCACCAGCACGATCCATGTCATCGATATGGCGGGAACCGAGCTCACGCTCGAATCCTTCTCCGAGGAGCGGCATGCCGACGGAGCCGCCATCTCGGTGGCGCCGGTACCGGGCGCCGTCTTCGCCCTTCTCGACGATTGAGCGCAGCCGCCTTGTGAGGCCCGACCGGGCCTGGCTCGCGGACATGGCCGAAGCGGGTTTTCGCGGGACGATCGAGGCCGCGATCGCAGCGCACCGGATAAGGCGTCCCGTCACGCTCCCGCAGGCGCGCTCCCGGTCCGCGTCGCCTTGAAGATCAGATTGGCCGTCGCCACGATCTCATCGGCGACGAACAGGCGTGCCTCGAGGAAGACCATGCTGCGCGTGGTCTTCACGATCTGGCAATCCAGCTCGAGCAGGTCACCGATCCGCACGGGGCCGATGAATGACGTCGCGAGATGCACGGTGACATGGGGCCTGCCCGTCGCTTCCGCGACGAGCGTTCCGGCCACCTCATCGACAAAGGCCGTGATCACGCCGCCATGCACGAAACCGGCACCATTGCTGTGGTCCGAGCGGGCGCGCAGGGCATAGCGCTGGCGCTCTGCCTGGCATGTGCGGCGCAGCGGGCCAAAATGCTGCGTGAATTCATTGAGCGCAGGGGCTTCGCACCAATCGTCGACGGCCTCAGTCACTGTCGTTCCCCTGACGCTGGATCGTTCGACCAGATATCCTATCCGGTCCGGTGATCCAGCTTCCTGTTGTCGCATCGGCTTTTCCCGAAAGCCGCGATCCACGTATCGGGCCGATGCGCCGGAGCATTTTCGAGCGAAGTGGATGCCGGTTCGCGTGAAGAAAATGCTTCAGGACAAATCGATAACGAATTGTCGCGATTCGGAGAAACGCGGACATGCTCAAGCTTTTCGCCATCGCCCGATGCGGCCTGTAGTCTCCGGGGCGAGCCTGCGCGCCCAGCCTAGCCGTCAGAGTCGCGAGGACTACCGCTCACAGGCCGAAGCGCTCATCCAGCCAGTCGAGCACACGCCGGTTGAGCAAGGACCGGTTCGCCATCTCGCAATGGCCGCCTGCGCCCTCGGCTGCAGTGAAGCGGAGCAGGTCCTTCGGACAGGTCAGCGCCTCATGGAAGGCGCCCGCGCCGGCCGCCAGGATGTCGCCGTCGGCCTGCGTGATCAGCGTCGGGCAGGAGATCGCCTCGGCGCGTCCCGCCATCGTGAACAGCTCGGCCGAGGCGAAATAGTCGCGCAGGCTGTCGACGCCATGGGTCCAGAAGCCGCGCCGGACGACTTTCCAGTTGAGCAGGGGGTTCTGGCGGATCGTCGCGTCGATCTTGGCCATGGTCGCATCGTCGAGCGCGCCGAGATCCGCCGCCGCGCCGGCGGGCACGCCGAACTGGCGGATGATCAGGTCGCGAAAGCCGTCCGCGATGCTCCACAGGCCCGGATCCGCGATCAGCGCGGCGATGCGCTTCTCGCCGGATGCGGCGCGTGGCGCGAGATAGCCGCCAAGGCTCCAGCCTGACAGGGCGACGCGGCTCATATCGACGCGCGGCAAGGTCTCCGCGAAATCGACGACCGCCTTGATGACGGTCTCCCAGTCGGGCCGCAGGCTCGTCCCGCCCTCGTAGAGCATCGCGCCCTGGCCGGGGCCGTCGAAGATAAGGCTGTGATAGCCGCGCCGGGAGGCCGCGACCGCGCAGGCGAAATAGGTGTCGACGATCGTCCCGTCATAGCCGTTGGTGAAGATGATCAGCGGCCGGGTCCCGCTTTCCGCGTTCTGCGCCGGAATGAGATAGCCCGGCAGCGAGAGCCCGCCGAACGGGATCGCGACCGGCCCGCTCGGATGCGGCCCGAGGGCGAGCCCCTTGTCGAAGGCCGCCCTTTGCTTGCGCCAGGCCAGGAGCAGGCGCGGATCGACCGGCGAGCCATAGAGCGGCCGGAATGACGAACCGTAGCAGACGCTGGCCCGCAACCAGGTCTCGCGCGCGCTGGTGACATGTCCCTTGGCGAGGAGGGCGTCCGCCTCATCGGCCATCCGCTCGCCGGCCGCGACCCAGGCCGCGTAGAACGCATCGTCGCCGCCGTCGCCGGTCGCCTCCGCCACAGCCCGGATCTCGCCGAAATCCGGTCCGCCGAACGCGATATAGCCATGGGCCCAGACGAAGTCGTTATGCATCTCGTTGCGGAAAAAGCCGGCCATCATTCCCCCCGGACGCTCAGGATGCACCGCGTCTGCCCGGATCGACCTCTATCATGGCCGGCTCGCGCGTGGCAGGCTCGCGGCTCGATCGTTGCCTGATGCCACGGAGCGGGTGTGAACCTCCGCCAGCTGAAGTATTTCGTCCGCGTGGTCGAAGCCGCCAACATGACGCGCGCGGCCGATGAGCTGCGGCTTGCGCAACCGGCGCTCGGCATGCAGATCAAGCAGCTCGAGGAAGGCCTCGGCGTCGCCCTGCTGACGCGCCATTCGCGCGGGGTCTCGCCGACGGCCGCGGGCGAAAAACTGTTCCGGCGCGCCGTCGAGATCCTCGACCTCGTCGAGCTCGCGCGCCGGGAGGTCTGCGAGGACGCGCGCGAGGCCGTCCGGTTCGGGTTGACGCCGAGCCTGATGCAGATCATCGGACCGGAACTGCTGCTGCTGGTCTCGGAGCGCGCGCCGCAGCTCGTCCTCAGCCTGACCGAGGAGATGAGCCATCTCCTGGTGGACAGCCTGCACCGGGCCGATCTCGACCTGATCCTGGCCTATGAGGTCCCGGACCTGCCCGGCTTCTGGAAGCGGGCGATCTATCAGGAAGACCTCGTGCTGGTCACGGCTGCTGGAGAGAGGGCGGCGGGGCAGGCGGACCAGCCTCCGGTCACCTTCGCGCAGGCCCTGGCCCGCCCGCTCATCCTGCCGGAAGCGCGCGACGGCGTGCGCTCCCTCGTCGAGAAGACGGCGGCCGAGCACGGCCTTCCCGTCAGGCTCGCGCACGAGGTTCGCTCGATCTCCGGCATCAAGACCCTGGTTGCCCGCGGTTCCGCGGCCGGCATCCTGCCCTATGGCACCGTTCTCGCCGAGGTCTCGGCCGGAACACTCTTCGCCCAGCCCATCGTCGCGCCGGCGCTGCGGCGCACGCTCTACCTCGCGGGCTCGCGCAAGGCAGGTCAGCTCGCCGCGCTGCCGACCATCCGCGCGGCGGTCGGCGCGGCGATGCGGACGCTGTCGGCGGCCATGCTCGGCCTGGGGCAGCCGCTCCCGGCCAGCGAGCCATCGCAAAACGCTTAGCGCTGACCTAAGCGCTTCGCATTGGATTTTGCCCGGCGTTCGGGATGATCCTGTCCTCGACGACGCAATGTCCCGTCTGTCTCGAGGTCATCCCATGCTGTCGAACTCCACCAAGGCCAGCGAGACCGCGCTCCAACACTATTCCCCGGAGCTCGACGCGATGGTCGCCGAGCTCGTCCTCGCCAGCCGCATCCTGGCGCGCGAAGGCATCGTCGACAGCTTCGGCCATGTCTCGGCCCGCCATCCGCACGACCCGGATCTCTACCTGATGCCGAGGGTCCGTGCGGCCGAGCTGGTCACGGTGCAGGACATTCTCGTCTTCGACCGCGATGACGCCCTTGTCTCGTCGCGCGAGGCCCGCGCCTTCGCCGAGCGCAGCATCCATGGCGCGATCTACCGGGCCCGGCCCGATGTGCTGGCCATCTGCCACCACCATGCGCCCGCCATCATGCCGTTCTGCACCAGCAGCTGCGCGCTCGTTCCCGTCTTCCATCTCGGAGCGACCATGGGCGCGACGGTGCCGCTCTGGGACAGCCAGGACGAGTTCGGCGACACGAACCTGCTCGTCTCGACCAGGGCGCAGGGCGAATCCCTCGCCAACGCCCTCGGGCCGAACTGGACCGTGCTGATGCGCGGCCACGGCGCGACCGTCGCCGGGCGCTCGCTCCGCGAACTGACCTTTCGGACGATCTATGGCGCCCGCAATGCCGATGTGCAGCTGAAGGCGGCACAGCTGGGCGGGGTTCGTCGGTTGACGGAAGCCGAGGCGAAAGCCGCCGAAGAGTTCAACCTGACGCCCTTCGCCATGGACCGCGCCTGGGAGCAATGGACCCGGAATGTCCAGCAAGCCGGCGATGTCCCGGCCGATCATTAGCTAGCGAACGAATTCCAGGCGGACTGAATAACAACGCGCCAGCAGACCGGGAGGTCAACATGTCCCAGCAGATATCTCGCCGTGCCTTTCTCGCCGCTGCCGGCGCCGGCGCCATCGGCCTGCCGGCCCTGGCCCAGAGCCCGGGCGCCTTTCCGATCCGACAGGTTCAGCTCATCGTCCCCTATCCGGCCGGAGGCGCGGTCGATCTCGCGGCGCGGCTCGTCGCGGAGAAGCTGCGTCTCGAATTCGGCCAGCCGGTCGTCGTCGAGAACCGGCCCGGCGCCAATGGCATGGTCGGGGCCGCGGCCGTCGCACGCGCTGAGCCCGATGGCTACACGCTGCTGATGGCGCCGCGGGAGGTGTTCGGCATCAACCCGATCCTGATGCCGCAGCAGGCGATCGATGGACGGCGCGACTTCGCCTATGTCGGGGTGGTCGCCACGGGGCCTTACGTCCTCATCGTCAATCCCGGGCTCGGCGCCAATAGTTTCGCCGAGTTCGCCTCGCTGGCGAAGGGACGCGAGCTCGCCTATGCGAGCTTCGGCAAGGGCAGCATGGCGCATCTCAACATCGAGGCGCTGGCCCGAAGGCTCGGCGTCAAGATGGTTCACGTGCCTTATCGCGGCGCGCCGCCGGCCGTCGCCGCGGTCGCGACCGGTGAGGTCGCCCTGACCATCGCGACACCGCCGGCGGCCCTCTCCCTGATGCAGGACGGGAAGGTGAAGGCGCTCGCGGTCGGTGACAAACGCCGGCTGCCGCAAATGCGGGATGTGCCGACGATGATCGAGCTGGGCATCTCCGACGATCCGCTGATCCCCAATTTCTTCGGGCTGGTGGCGCCTGCCGGAACGTCTGGAGCGGTCGTCGAGCGCCTCAATGCCAGCGCGGCACGCGCCATCGCCGCGCCCGAGATCGCGGCCAGGCTCGAGGCCAGCGGGCTCGTCCCGGCGCCCGGCTCGCCGTCGGAGATGGCAAGCCTGGTCAATGACGACATCGAACGCTTCGGCCGGCTGATCCGCGAGCTGGACATCAAGGTCGGCGAGTAGCCGGAGCTACGGGCGGGGCAGGGGCGGGCGGGCCCTGCGGCCAACCCACCTTGGCCAGCCTCAGCGGTGGAACAGCGGCATCCGCATGGGCTGCGCGCACGGATCGGCCTCGGGCGCGAAGATCGCGACGGCCTGCGGATGGACCTTGAAATGGGCCGGCGTCGCCGTGACGATCTCGCCATCGGTGTTCACCGGCATCGGCCGCCGGGTCAGGATGTCGAATTCGACGCAGCGCGCGGTGCGGACCTCCTGCCAGGCGCCATGCGTGCCCGACCGGAATGAGCGCAGCATCAGCGCCAGCTTCCAGAGGTTGCTGAGTTCGAGGCTGTAGAGATCGAGACGGCCGTCGTCGATCTCGGCATCGTCGCGCACGACATTGCCGCCGCCATAATGCCTTCCGTTGCCGATCGCGATCTGGAACGTGTCGACCTCGGTCGTCCGGCCCTTCTCGGTGATCGTGGCGTGGAAGCGCGAGGCCCTGGTCAGCACCTTGGCGGCCGCGAGCGCATAGCCCAGGCGGCCGAAGCGCTTCTTCAGCTCCGGGTCGAGCCCCTGCGCGAGCTCGCTGCTGAGGCCGATGCTGGCGACGTTGAAGAAGGCGTGGCCGTTGACCGTGCCCATGTCGATGCGGCGCGTCTGTCCCCGTGCGATCACCCCGGCCGCCTCGGTCAGGTCCATCGGGATCGCCAGGGTCCGGGCGAGGTCGTTCGCCGTGCCCATCGGCAGGATGCCGAGCGGCAGGCCGCTTTCCATCACCGCCATCGCCCCTGAGGAGATCGAGCCGTCGCCGCCGCAGATGATGATCAGGTCGGCGAGGCTGCGCAGCCGCACGATATCGCGGGCGATCTCCGGCAGGGCTTCGAAGGTCTCGAGGGTGACCTCGATCCCGCCGCGCTCCAGCTGCCTGAACGGACCCTCGAGCGATTCCTGGCCACGCCGCGCCTTCGGGTTGCGCAGGACCAGGGCGCGCTTGCGATCAGGCTGTGTCATCGGGAGCTTTCATGTGGCGGGGATAGCCGGGCTCAGTTGGGCAGAGGTCACTTGGGAGCAGCGGCGCGCGGATTCAACCGTGCCGCGGCGGCTCTGTCTTCCGCCATGATCGTCCGGGAATACCAGGGCACGCGCGGTCCGCGCGACCATGTTACAGTCCATCCGCGATAGAGCGGAGCAAGTCTCATCGAGGTGGCAAGTCAATCGAGGGGGGTAAGTCATGGAGACCGCACAACTCCGATACAATTGGACTGATGCCGATATCTACGAAGCCTTCATGGGGCGCTGGAGCGAATATCTGGCGGGCCCGTTTCTCGCCCGCGCCGATCTCGCTCCGGGCGCTCGCGTCCTCGATCTGGCCTGTGGCACAGGCGTCTTGAGCAAGGCCCTGGCCGAGGCGGGCGCACAGGTGGTCGGTGTCGATGCATCCGAGGGCTACCTGGAAGGCGCCCGCCTTCGCCGGCCGCACCCTCATGTCAGCTATGAACAGGGCGATGCCCGCCACCTGCGCTTCGACGATAACGCATTCGATGCCGCCGTTTCGACGCTGGCGCTCGACGTCATTCCGGAGGTCGAGCAGGTCGTTGCCGAGATGAAGCGCGTTACCCGTCCGGGCGGCGTGGTCGCCTCCGCGGTGACGCAATTCTTCGGCGGCATGCCCGCCTTCGATCTCGTCTACAATACCGGCGCCGTGCTCGAGAGCGCCGCCGCCAGGATGAGATCGGCGCGGGCAGGGCGCACGCAATTCTGGCCCGGCGGCCAGGCGGCGCTGTGGCGCAAGCTCGGCCTTGCCGAGGTGACCGAGATCCCGGTCGTCGTGGATTGCGAGTATCGCTCCTTCCAGGACTATTGGGTGACCTTCACCGACGGGCCTGGCAGCGTCACCGCCATGCTGATGGGGCTGTCGAGCGGCGCCCGCGCCGCGATCGAGCAGCATGTGCGCGCCGGATACCTGGTCGGCCTGCCCGACGGACCGCGCTCGTTCCCCATGATCTTCCGTGTCGTGCGCGGCCTGGTCCCGGCCTGAGCGGCGCAGCGAGGGGTCAGTTCGCGCCCTCGTCGGGAATGGCCAGGATGCGGCCGCAATGCTTGCAATGGACCGCATCGATATCGTGGATCTGCAGGGCGCAGTCGGGGCACTCGAACCGGATCTTGTTCGGGCGGAAAACCGCTTGCAGGAGCCGCAGGAAGAGCGCGACGCCGACGACCATGATGACCACGGAGATCAGGCGTCCGCCCGGCCCGACCAGTGTGATGTCGCCGAAGCCGGTGGTGGTGAGCGTCGTGATCGTGAAGTAGAGCGCGTCGATATAGCCTGCGATCTGTGGGTTGACGTCGTTCTGGGAGACATAGACCAGCGAGGTCACCACGAAGATGAACACTGTCAGGTTCAGCGTTCCCTGGATCACGTCCTCGTAGCGCCGGAACCAGGGAGAATCGGACCTCAGGTCGCGCAGCAAATGGTAGGAGCGCAGCAGGCGCAGCGCCCTGACGACCCGCAGGAAGCCCAGGTTATCCGTGAGTGCCGGCAGCAGCAGGGAGCCGATCACGACGAGATCGGCCGCTGTCGACAGGGACAGGAGATGTCTGAGCGGGTGATTTCCGGCATAGAGCCGCGCCGCCAGTTCCACGGCCAGGACGACGCCAAGCGCGAAATCGACCGGCACGATCCAGCCTGCGTCGCCGACCGATGCGGACAGGATGAAGAGCCCGATGGTCAGAAGATCGAAGACGACCAGGCCATAGCGAAAACGCCGAGCCCGCCGATCATCTCCGAAGTAGAGACTGCGAAGGAGTGCGCGGGCGCCGGACATCTGAAGCAAGATCAATCGCCCTGTGGGGTCCGGACTGGAACTCGGCGCCGGCCATCGATCTTCCTGTTCCGAGCCTCATCTCACAATAGCCGATTCCAATGAATGCATTGGAAAAGCGCCCCTTCGTCAACGCGAAGCTGGGGGCTTCGTGAGTGTCCGGCGACACCTCCTCACTGTTCCAGGCCGGCCGGGATCGCCGGGCGGCAATCCTCTGCCGCCCGGCGACGGCTCGAAGCCATCCGGCTTCGAGCATGCGCGTGCCCGACCAGGCTCAGGCGGCCTTGGTGCTCCTCGCCGGCATGACATTCTGGTTCATGCGGAACAGGTTGGCGGGGTCATAGCGCTGCTTCAGCATGGCAAGGCGCTGATAGCTGCCGCCATAGGCCTCCTGGACGCGATCGACCTCGTCGGCCGGCATGAAGTTGATATAGGCCGTCCCGACGGAAAACGGCCTTGCGGCGTCGAAGAGCGCGCGCGCCCAGCCGATGCAGGCCTGGTCCATCTCCCGTTCGCGCCAGCGCGCATGGATATTCATGACGAAATGCGAGCTGCGCTGCGGAAACGCCGTGGCATCGGCGGCGACACGGCCTGCCTCGCCGCCGACATGAGCGATGAAGATCTCGCATTCCGGGCCCGGCAGGCTCCTGGCCGCGCCGACCAGCAGGCTGATCGTCTTGTCCCCGAGAGAGGCAAAGTCGTGGCTCTTCCAGTAGTTGCGGGCGCCGGGCGCGAGCAGCGGGTCGAAAGCCTGTTGCCATGCCGTGAACGGCGCGGGCCCCACGACATCGGCGATCGGGGTGCCGATCGAGCGTAGCCTCGCGGTCGCCTTCTCGCCTTCGGCCATATCGCCGCAATAGCACATGGCCAGGATCAGCACCTCCTTGCCGTGCCATTCCTCCGGGAGGAACGGCAGCGGCGGCGCCTGCCGCATCACCGCCCAGCAGGTCAGCTCGTCCGGGGCGAGCTCGAGCGCCTGGCGGTATTCCTTGAGGACCGTTTCGGCGTCGGCGAGCGGGTGCACGACGAGGCCGGACAGGACCTGGGGGCCGAGCTTGTGCAGGCGGAACTCGAAGGCCGTCACCACGCCGAAATTGCCGCCGCCACCGCGCAGGCCCCAGAACAGGTCCGGCTCCTGCGTCGCGCTGGCGCGCCTGACTTCGCCATCGGCCGTCACCACCTCGACCGAGACCAGGTTGTCCAGCGTCAGGCCGAATTTCCGGGTGATCCAGCCGAAGCCGCCGCCCAGCGTCAGCCCGGCGATGCCGGTGGTGGAATTGACGCCGGTCGGCACGATCAGCCCGGCCGCCTGCGTTTCCTTGTCGAGATCGGCGAGGGTGGCGCCGGGCTCGACCCAGGCACGCTGGTTCGAGGCATCGACGCGGACCGATTTCATTGCGGAGAGATCGATCATCAGGCCGCCATCGCAGACCGCGTTGCCGGCAATGCCATGGCCGCCGCCGCGCACTGAGACGAGCAGCCCGTTATCGGCAGCGAAACGGACCGCGCTGACGACATCCATGGTGGTCCTGCAGCGAATGATCAGCCCGGGCCGGCGATCGACCATCCCGTTCCAGATCGCGCGCGCGTCGTCATAGCCGGCATCGCCGGCAGCGAGGATGCTGCCGCTCAATTGTGACGCAAGCGCTTCGACGACCGAACTCGCGATGGTCGTCTTTCCGGCCGTCAGTGTCGTGAGGCTGTATCCGGACATAATCGCTCCTCCCGAATGGGTGCTTCGAGCTTCGCCCCCCAGGGCGGACCGGAAACTGCGTCCGTTCGTGGCCCCGAACAGTGATTCAGCTCACACTGTCGGGCGCCTCGAAGCCTCGAGCGGAGATCTCTCGGCCCGGTCATGGCGGGACGTCTGGATCCGTCGGCTGGCAGGCGGCGGATCGTGGCGAGCCCTGGCTCAACCGAGCCTGGACAAAGGGTCTCGATCACGGTGCGCAGGATCGAGAATCCCTGCGTTCCGGCAGCGGGTCAACGATTTGTTTTGGCGCATTTGCTTCACGCGAACCGCCCGCCGCTTCGCGCGAAAATGCTCCAGGGGCGCTCACTCCACCTGCGCGATCGCCCTTGAGGACAGGAGCGCCTCGATCTCGTCGGCCCGAAACCCGGCTTCGCGCAGGATCTCGACCGAGTGTTCGCCGACCAGCGGCGCGGGACGCTCGATCCCGGCCGGCGTCTCCGAGAAGCGGACCGCCGGCCCGACGACCTGCACCGTGCCGGCGCGCGGATGCTCGTAGCTCTGCAGCGTGCCCATATGGCGCACCTGCGGATCGTCCTTGACCTGGCTATGGGTCTGGACCTGCCCGCACCAGATATCGACCGCGAGCATGGCTTCGAGCAATTCCTGCGTCGTCCAGGTCCTGGTCAGGGCGGCGATGCGCTCCCAGATCTCGTCGCGCTTGTCGAAAAGCAGCTTGGGGTCGTCATAGGCGAGCAGGCTGTCGTCGCCGAGCACGCCGACGAGCCTGGCGAAGGGGCTCATCGCGATCGTCACCCAGCCATCCGAGGTCGGGTAGACGCCGAACGGCGCGTCCATGCCGGGATGGCCGATGCCGGATTTCGGCCGGACGAAATCTCGGCCGAAATTCAGCGCCGCCAGCATCTCCTGGCCCTGATGCGCCAGCAGGCCGCTCATCAGGTCGACCTGGATCTCCTGGCCCTTGCCCGAGCGCTCGCGCCAGTAGAGCGAGCCGAGAATGCCGTAGACCATGTTCATCGCGCCGATCTGGTCGGCGAAGCCCGCGCCGACCGGCACCGGCGGCCCGTCGCCGCGGCCGGTGGCGGCGGCGAGCCCGGTCAGGCCCTGGATCAGCATGTCCTGGCCGGGACGGTCGACATAGGGCCCGTCCTGGCCGTAGCCCGAGCCCGAGCAGTAGATGATGCGCGGATTGACGCGCCTGAAATCCTCGTAGCCGAAGCCGAGCTTGGCGAGCACGCCGGGCCGGAAGTTCTGGACGACGACATCGGCCGTCTCGGCCAGCCGGTAGAGCACGTCCTTCGCCTCCGGCGCCTTCAGGTCGACGGCGATCGAACGCTTGTTGCGGTTCCAGGCCAGGAAGTTCGGGCTCTCGCTGCCTCCGACCCATTGGTTGTTGAAGGTCAGCGTGCGGAAGAGATCGCCCTGGCCGGGGCGCTCGACCTTGATGATGTTGGCGCCGAGATCGCCGAGGAGCTGCGTCGCGAACGGCCCCTGCAGCAAATGGCTGAAATCGAGGATGGTGACGTCTTCGAGGGCTTTGGCCATGGGTCCTTCCGCCTGTCCCGGGAATCTCAGCGCGCCGCGGAGCGCGCGACGAAGGCGGCGACGCGCTCCTGCCCGTCCGGGCTTTCGAACAGCGCCTGCAGCGCCTGCGCCTCGAGGTCGAGCCCGGCCTGCAGCTCGCTCGCCTGGGCGGCGCGGTTGAGGCGCTTGAGTTCGAAGACGGCGGCGGCAGGGTGCTTCTGGAAGCGGGCCGCCAGCGCGAGCGCCACAGCGACGACATCCTCGTCCGTAAGTTCGCAGACGAGCCCCCAGGCGGCATAATCCTCCGCCGGCCGATGCTCGCCCGTCGCGAGCAGCTCGAAGGCGCGGTTCGGCCCGATCTTGCGGGTGAGGCGTTGCGTGCCGCCCCCGCCCGGGACGAGGCCGAGCTTGACCTCGGGCAGGCCCATGCGGGCGCCGCGCCGGGCCACCACGAGATCGCAGGCCAGCACCATCTCGAAGCCGCCGCCGAGCGCATAGCCGTTGACCGCCGCGATGACCGGCTTGGCGTAGCGCTCGATCCGCTCGTAGAGCGCGCGGCCGCGGCGCTGGAAGGCGCGGAAACCGTCGGCATCGAGCGTGGCATATTCCTTGAGGTCGGCGCCGGCCATGAAGGCCTTGCCCTCGCCGGTCAGGATGACCGCGCTGATCGCCTCATCGCCCTCGAAGCGCTCCAGCGCGGCCAGGAACTCGGCGACCATCGCCGTGCTCATCGCATTGAGCTGGTCGGGCCGCGCGAAGCGGATGATGCCGGTCGCGCCGACGGTGTCGACCTTGATCGTCGTTGCGCTGCTCATGCGGCCTTCTCCGTCGCGGATGACTGGAGATCGCCGATGATGCCATCCGCGATCCAGGCGTCGATCTCGTCCTCCGCGAAGCCGAAACCGGCCAGGATCTCGCGGCTGTGCTCGCCGATCCGCGGCGCCGGCCGCCGGATCTCGCCCGGCGTCTCCGAGAGGTCGACGGGGATGTTGACCGTGCGCACCGTCCCGGCGCTCGGATGCTCGTAGCTGGTGAAGGCGCGCAGATGTTCGGCCTGGTCGAGCGTCGCGACATCCTGCAGGCTGTTGATCTCGCCGGCCCAGAGGCCTGCGCCGAGCAGGCGCTCGACCCAATGCGCGGTTGGGCCCGTGAGCGTCCGCGCCTCGATCAGCGCGTGCACGGCGTCGCGTTCGTCCCAGAGACGCTGGGCGTCGCAGGCGGCGAGCTCGGGCAGGTCGAGCAGTTCGGCCAGGCGCTCGACCGGGTTCATCGAGATCGTCATCCAGCCGTCCGAGGTCTGGTAGACGCCGAACGGCGCCGGCATGCCGGAATGGGCGATGCCGGATGCCGGGCGCTCGAAGCTCTTGCCGAGCGTCATCGCGAAGAGCAGCTCCTGGCCCTGATGGGCGAGGCAGGCGCGCAGCATGTCGACCTCGATATGCTGGCCGCGGCCGCTCTTCATCCGGTGGATCAGCGCCGCCAGCACGGCATAGACGATGTGGTAGGAGCAGAGCTGGTCGGCGAGCGAGATGCCGAGCGGCGTCGGCCGTCCGTCCTTGCTGCCGGTCACGCTCATGAAGCCGCTGATGCCCTGCAGCAGCAGGTCCTGGCCCGGGCGCCCGGCCATCGGGCCGCTCGCGCCGTAGCCGGAGCTGGAGCAATAGATCAGCGCCGGATTGACCGCGGCGAGATCGGCATAGCCGAGGCCGAGCCGCTCCATCACGCCCGGGCGGAAATTCTCGACCACGATATCGGCCTTCGCGGCCATGGCGAGGACGATCGCGCGCGCCTCCGGCGTCTTCAGGTCCATGGCGAGGGAGCGCTTGTTGCGGTTCCAGGCCAGGAAATGCGGGCTCTCGCCATTGATGCGCGCGTTGAAGAAGGGCGGCAGGCGCCGGTAGAGATCACCTTCGCCGACGCGCTCGATCTTGATGATATCGGCGCCGAGATCGCCCAGCATCTGCGTGGCCAGCGGACCGGCCAGCAGATGGCTGAAATCGAGCACCGTCAGGTGATCGAGCGCGCTCATGCCTGGGCCGGCTCCAGCGCCAGGATGTGCTCGTAATGCGCGCTCAGCTTGTCGATCGCCGCCTCGCGGCTGAAGGCGCCGCGCAGGCGCGCATTGATGATCTCGCCGCCCTCCTCGAAGAACGGCACGAAGCCGTCGAAGCGCGGGCGCAGGAACGATTTGTCGAGCGTCTCCAGCGTGTTGCGGAAGAAATTGTTCGCTTCGGCGTTGACGCGCTCGTCGAGCCAGGCGCTGCGGCTGCCGGGCTGGCCGCCGGCATCGAAATAGGCGCCGCGCTGATGCGCCGGGTCGTGGACGAAGCGCAGATAGCGGCCGATCGCCTCGAAATCCCGGGCGCTGCTGGTCACGGCGCAGCCGGCGCCGCCGAGCAGCGCTCCGGCCCGCGGGTCGCTGCCGGGGCCGGCGACGTTGGTGAACAGGATCGGCCTGGCCACGCCCTTGCGGGAATAGTTCGAGTAGCCGAAGGCGTAGGAGATATAGGCGATCTCGTCCGTGGACGACATGGCGTTGTAGCCCTGGATCGGGTTCCAGTCCGGGGACGAGGGATGGCTCGCCGCGACCAGCTCCTCGACATAGGCGAAGGCCTCCTCCAGCGCGCGTCTCTCCCAGAACTGGCCCGGCTCGGCGCCGAGCGGCTGGCCGAGATTGGCGGTGAAGGAGAGGATCAGCGACATCGCGTCGGTCGGGCAGGCGGGGGTCGCGATCGACTTGCCGGCGGCGCGCGCGGCCTTGGCGAGCGCGATCGTCTCGCCGAAGCTCTGCGGTGCCTCGTGCTTCAGCGCGGCCATGATGTCGGGGCGGTAGGAGGCGACCTGCGAGGCCGCGTCGGTCGGCAGGCCGTAGACGCCGCCATTCCAGTGATAGGAGACGCTGCTCTTGCCGACGCTGTCCTGCAGCATGGCGTCGACGGCGTCCTTGCCGATGATCGGCGTCACGTCGATGAGGCAGCCCGAGGCGGCGCCATGGCCCACGAAAGGATGGTCGGCGACGATCAGGTCGTAGCGTTCCGCCAAGGCGTCGATCGGCTGTTCGCCGAACTGCTTCAGGCTGCGGCGCTCCCAGACGACCTCGATATCCGGATTGGCCGCCTGGAAGGCCGGCACATTCGCCGCAAGGCAGTCGAAGCCGCGGGGATGATCCCAGGAAATACCGCGAATGGTGCGAAGAGGGGCCATTATTCCATCTTGTTTCTGGAGGGGGAGGGGAAGCTCAGCCGGGATGGTGGCCGAGCGCGTTGGAGATCTCGCGGGTGCCGGCCGCGATCAGCGCCGAGGCTTCCTCGGTCGACACGTCGAGATGAACCTGCGGCAGGAACGGGCTGGTCAGCACGGCGGCGATCCGGCCCTGATGGTTGAAGATCGGATAGGTGATGTTGGTGATGCCGCTGACGATGGCGCTGGTCCGGACCTCGCAGCCGGTGCGCAGCGCCTCGGAACAGCGCATCTCCAGCTCCTCGCGCGAGACATCGGACTGGACCGTCATGATCCGGTCGATCATGCCGCGCCTTGCCTCCTCCGGCTGGTAGGCGAGGAGGACGAGGCCCGAGCTGGTTTCCCAGACCGGGAACTGCGCGCCGAGGCGCACCGCATAATGCATCGGCGTCGGCGCGCTGACCTGCGCCACGACGAGGATGCGCAGGTCGTCCATCACCGCCAGATGGCAGGACTGCATGGTCGAGGCGGCGATCCGGTCCATCACCGGCGTCGCCGCCGAGACCAGCGCCTTGGTCGGCGGCCTGGTATGGGCGAGGTTGAACAGCATCATCGAGAGCCGGTAGCGCTCGCTCTCGGGATCGCGCTCGACATAGGCGCGGCTCTCCAGGCACTGCATCACCCGGAAGATCTCGCTCACCGTGCGGTCGAGCGCCGTCGCGACGGCGCTCATGCTGAGGCTGTCCGGCGACCGGGCCAGGAGCTCGATCACGTCGAGCCCCTTTTCGAGCGCCGGCACGGCGTAGCGGCGCACGCCGTCCCGGTCCTTCTCCAGCTCGGCCGCCGTCATCTCAGTTCCCGCCCATCGCGGCGCGGACCTTGGAGACGAGGTTCGGCGTCCATTTCGGGAAGGCCTTCTCGATCGGCTCGGCGCGCTTGGCGAAGGCCTCGCGGTCGATATCGGTGATGATCGTCATGCCGCGATCCTTGAGGATCTGGACATTGGTGTCGTAGCCCTTGGCGGTGTCGTCGCTGATGAAGTCGCAGGCCTTCTGGCTCTCCTCCGTCACGACCGCCTGGTCGTCCTTCGACAGGCCGTTGAAGGCCGACAGGCTCATCACCACCGGCGACACGTCGACGATATGGCCGGTCTTCATGTACATCTTGGCGTGCTCGTAGTGCTTCTGGTCGACGATGGCGTTCGGTGGCGCCTCGGCGGCGTCGATCACGCCCTGGCTGAGCGCGCTGTAGATTTCCGGCCAGGGCATCGGCGTCGGGGTCGCGCCCATCGACTTGGCGAGCTCGGTGTAGATCGTGACCGGCTGGACGCGGAATTTCAGGCCGGTCATGTCGGCCGGCACCTTCACCGCCTTGTTGCGGGTATAGAGGTCACGCGTGCCGAAATAGACGTGGCAGAGGACCTTGAGATTGTTCTTCTCGAGCGACTTGGCCCATTGCTTGGGGATGTCGCTGGCGAGGAAGGTCTTCACCTGGGCGAAATCCTTGAACAGGAACGGATAGACCAGCACCGAATAGTCCGGGACGTAATCGGCGAGCACGCCGACGCCGATCTGCCCGATCATCGCGCTGCCCAGGCTGATCTGCTCGCCGACCGCCGTGTTCTCGCCGAGCTGGCCGCTCGGGAAGACGCCGACCTGGACCCGGCCGGAGGTGCGGCTCTCGACCGCCTCCTTGAACTTCAGCGCGCCCAGGTTCACCGAATGCTGCGGCCCGTTCATATGCGCGAAGCGCAGCTGCGTCGGCTTCCCCTGCGCCTGTGCCGCGGTCGCGGCGAGGGCGCCGAGCGCCGTCGCGGCCAGAAGCTTCACCAGATTCTTCATCGATATCCTCCCTTGGTCGTTCGGCGACATCCAGGGTCGCCTTCTGGTTCGGCTGGATGATCCAGCTGCTTGCTTCGCAACGGCTTTTTCCGAAAACCGCGATCCGGTTCTCGGGCCGATGCGCTAGAAATAGGCCAGCCAGGTGGCCGTCTGCGGCACGAAGATGATCAGCAGCCCCGTCGCGATGATCGCCGCCAGGAAGGGCAGGCATTCGCGGAAGAACGGCCCCATCGGCACCTTGGTGATGGCGCAGGTCGTGGCCATCAGCGTGCCGACCGGCGGCGTGATGCCGCCGAGCAGCGAGACCAGCACGAAGACGACGCCGTAATGCACCGGGTCGACCCCCGCGGCCGTCACCGCCGGCAGGAACATCGGGGCCAGGATCAGGATCATCGGCAGGCCTTCGATGAAGATGCCGACGACGAAGACGAGCACGCAGATCAGCATCAGCAGCAGGTGCGGCTCCGTCGTGATCGCGATCAGCTGCTCGGCCACCGCCTGCGGGATCCGCTCGAAGGTCAGGACGAAGCCGAGCGCGCCCGTCGCCGCCAGCACCAGCATGATCGCGCCGGTGGTGGCGGCCGTCGTCCAGATCGCGCTGTAGATCTCGGCCCAGCCCGCCTCGCGGGTCACGGCGCAGAAAACGAGCGCATAGATCACGGCGACCGCGCCGGCCTCGGACGGCGTGAACATGCCCAGCCGAATGCCGAATGCGATGACGAGGGGCAGCAGCAGCGCCGGCAGCGAGCCGATGAAGGTGCGGCCGACGGCGCCCCAGCCGAGCCAGGCGGTGTCGCCGCCATAGCCGCGGCGCTTGGCGACGATATGCGTCGCGATCATGAAGGCGACGGTCAGCAGCAGCGAGGGGATGATGCCGGCCAGGAACAGCGCGCCGATCGAGGTATCGGTGACGAAGCCGAACATCAGCAGGCTGATCGAGGGCGGCAGCATGGCCGCGGTGAAGGCCGAGGTCGCGGTCACCGCGGAGGAGAAGGCCGGATCGTAGCCGCGCCGCGTCATCTCCGGCACCAGCATCTTGGCGTCCATGGCCGCATCGGCATTGGCCGAGCCGCTCATGCCGCCCTTCAGCGTGCTGACGACGACGTTCACCTGCGCCAGGCCGCCCGGCATATGGCCGGTCAGCGCCGTCGCGAAATCCATCAGGCGGCGCGAGATGCCGCTGACATTCATCAACTCGCCCGCCAGCAGGAAGAGCGGGATGGTGATCAGCGGGAAGGGCTGCGTCGCGTTGACCAGCGCCTGGATCACGCCGAGCGGCATCAGCCCCGGCTCGGCCATGACGAAGAGGATGGCGGCGCCGAGGATGACCAGGGCGATCGGCATGCCCGTGATCATCAGGCCGGTGAAGACGGCGAAAAGGCCCGTGCTGCCCACGTCTCAGACCTCCAGCGGGGTGGGGGCGGGCGCCCTGACGACGCCGACCAGGCGGGCGAGGTCGTAGACGATCCAGCCCATGTAGAGCGCGGAGCCGGCGGGCACGGCGGCATACATCCAGGCCATCGACAGGCCGAGCGTCGGCATCTCGACGCGGGTTCGCCCGGCCAGAACCCAGGCATACCAGCTGATATAGGCGAGCACGGCGAGCGAGCAGGCATGGGCCAGGATCTGCAGCAGCCGCAGCGCGTTCGGGCCGAGATAGGGCGTCAGGATGTCGGCGCCGAGATGGGCCGCCTGCGCCGCGCCGCCGGCCAGCGACAGGAAGACCAGCCAGACGAAGAGCAGCGAGGCCAGCTCGTAGGAATACAGGATCGGCGCCCCCAGCCCGTAGCGGAAGAGCACGGCGACGGCGATGAGCAGCGCGATCGCGATCAGCAGGCCGACGAGCACGGCGCGGTAAAGCCCGATTGCCACGGCGAGCCCCCCGGGCGGGTGGCGGGTAGTCATGCGCGTCCTCCAGTATTTTTATATATGAATTTTATTTTCACAGATGAGTAGACGCGTGCTAGGCCTCCGTCAACACGCTTCGAGCGGCTTTGTGGGGGGACGGACATGGCCGATCACGGCCTCGCGCTGGCATGAGCGGGCAGGCGGCGACGCTGATCGGCTCCTGTGCCGTGCTGCTCTGGTCGACGGCAGGGCTGTTCACGGTGCTGTCCGGCCGCATTCCGCCGCTTCAGCTGGTGGCGATGACCTTCTTCATCGGCGGGCTCTTCGTGCTTGCGATTGCCGCCATGCGTGGCCGGCTGCGCAGGACGCTGCCGACGCGCGCCTCGTTCCTGCTCGGCCTTGTCGGTCTTCTCGGCAACAGCGCGCTGTTCTTCGCCGCCATCAAGACGGCGCCGCCGGCCGAAGCCAACCTGGTCAACTATCTCTGGCCGCTGCTGATCGTGCTCTTCGCGGCGCTGCTGCCGGGTGGGCGCCTGATGCCCCGGCATCTCGCGGGCGCGTTGCTCGGCCTATGCGCGAGCGTACTCCTGCTCGCCGATGGCGGGCCCGATGCCGGCCTTGCGCTCGGCCATGGCCTGGCCTTCGCCGGCGCGATCGTCTGGGCCGGCTACTCGGTGCTCTGCCGCAACCTGGCGGCGGTCCCTTCGGAGAGCATCGCCCTCACCATGCTCGGCTGCGCCGTGCCGGCCATCGCGCTCCACGGCCTCGTCGAGACGACGCACTGGTCGCCGAATGCCTGGGAATGGCTGGGCGTGATCGGGCTCGGACTGGGCGCGAACGGCCTTGCGATGGCGTGCTGGGACATCGGCATGAAGAGGGGGGACGTCGCCCTGCTCGGCGTCGTCTCCTACGCGGCGCCTGTCCTGTCGACGCTCGCGCTCGTCGCGGCCGGCTTCGCCACCGCGGGCTGGACGCTGGCCCTCGCCTGCCTGCTGATCATGAGCGGGGCGCTGGTGGCAAATGCCGGCGGGGCAGGGTTTCGGCGGCGGGCCAGGCCACAGTCGGCAGGTTGAGGGTTGTGCGTTCGGCATAGCGAGAGCCGGGCTTCGGCCGAGCTGCCGGTTTCCAGGCTGTGCTTTTCACCATCCATGCCTGGCGGCCGCAACTGGCACTTTGCTGACGCGTGGAACGTCCGGTTTCGGGCGGTTCATCGGGGGGCCGACGGCGGATCGCTACCTGGGTTGTGTCCCCGCGCATGTCAATTTCTGGCAAATACCAGATTGATCGGAAGAGAATATGCCGAAGTATAGGCAATAACCGCTCAGATTGCCTGTACATGTTTCGATCAGAACAAGGCGAATACTATATCTCATATCGAAGTGATGGACTTGATCTGATTCAATTCAACCTGGCAGACGCCAACCGCTAACCTCAGGCCTGGAGAGTAACGATGGAATGGGAAGACGGGCTACTCCAAATACTGTAGCCATCAAATTAGCCTCAATCTCGATGGTCAAACGGGAAGAACGTGCGCTCTCCAGCAGCGATCCCACGCCGCCGGTGAACATTCTCATAGAAAATCGCGCGCGGTCCGACGCCGATCATACCTCTCACGGCACGCGGTAGAACGGATTGGGAAGAAGGAAGATCTTCCGTGCGTTCCCGCCAAAGAGATCGGAGGGTTGGTCCCCGATATTGGCGATGATGGTGTAGCCTTCCGCTTCGATGGCTGCGCGAACAGGAGCCTTGAAATCTACCGCCGACGCGAAGGAGCTGCCCTCAGGAACCATGTAGAGTTTGACGAAGTCTGTGTAGCCGGCGGCGCGCAGGTTGCGCTCGGTCGCCTCCCTCTGATTTTCCGGTCGCCCGGTTATAAAGAAGACGGCGATACCACGGGCCTGCGCCTTGCGGGCGAGATTCTGGATCGGGGCGATGGGCGTACTGCTGGCAAGCAGATCCCAGCTCGCCCATCCGCACGGTGCCGTGGAACCCGAGACGCAGGGGCCGGCAATGGGCCGGCCAAAATTGTCGC
The DNA here is from genome assembly GCF_004341515.1 of Allobosea sp. BK604. Classification (GTDB taxonomy): domain Bacteria; phylum Pseudomonadota; class Alphaproteobacteria; order Rhizobiales; family Beijerinckiaceae; genus Allobosea. The sequence continues at coordinate 265,751 of NZ_SLZF01000009.1, read as the reverse complement.
GACGAATGACTTCCCAATTTGAGAGCGCGGTCTCGTCGACGTCGAGCACGAGCGCCGGTCGGGCGGCGTTTGGAGCGGTCTGAGCCATCCATTCGTCGGCGAGGTTAGCGATGCGGGCAACCTCGCGCTCATAGGCCCCTTCATCGTGATACGCCGCGGCAGCGAGCATCGCGTCGCCGACATTCAGCGGCTGTGACGACGGCGCGACCATCACGCCGTCCGACGCCTGAGCGCTCATCACACAAAGGCCCAAAATGGCTCCGGCGATAATGCCCACGCCGCTTCGCAGTATGTTCACTGGCCTCTCCCCTGCTATCGCCGGATCCGCCCGCAGTAACCTTCCCATCGATCAGTCTGTAACGCCAGCTCCAGTTAGCGGTCCTACCCGACCGTTTCGGGGCTTCCTAAGCACTGCCGCAAGATTTCATATTTTTCCGCGATCGAGCCGCCCATTAGACCAGTGCCGTGACGCGTCCCAGCGGCGGAGCGCGAGAAAATCGGCAAGGGCGGACAATGTCAGTTGAGAAGATAGACACGCTCGTCATCGGCGCCGGCCAGGCGGGGCTCGCGATGAGCGAGCATCTGAGCCGCAGCGGCGTGCCGCATCTCGTGCTGGAGAGGCATCGCATCGCCGAGCGCTGGCGCTCGGAGCGCTGGGACTCGCTCGTCGCCAACGGCCCGGCCTGGCATGACCGCTTTCCCGGCATGACCTTCACCGATGTCGAAAGCAGCGTCGGGCCGGACGATTTTCCGGGCAAGGAAACCGTCGCCGATTACTTCGTCGCCGTTGCCAAGAAGATCGAGGCTCCCATCCGCTGCGGCGTCGAGGCGCTGAAGCTCGAACGCAATGCGGGCCGCTCCGGCTTCCGGGTCGAGACCTCCAAAGGGGTGATCGAGGCCGAGCGCGTCGTGGCCGCGACCGGCCCCTTCCAGACACCGGTCATCCCCGCCGTGGTTCCCGAGCGGGCCGGCTTGCTGCAGATGCACTCCACCGGCTACCGCAATCCCGCGCAATTGCCGGATGGTGCGGTGCTGGTCGTCGGTTCCGGCTCGTCCGGCACCCAGATCGCAGAAGAGCTGATGCAGGCGGGACGGCGCGTCTATCTCTCGGTCGGCCCGCATGACCGGCCGCCGCGGGGCTATCGCGGCCGCGACTTCTGCTGGTGGCTGGGCGTGCTCGGCAAATGGGATGCGACCACGCGTGAAGCGGGCAAGGAGCATGTCACCATCGCCGTCAGCGGCGCACATGGCGGCCACACCATCGATTTCCGCCGCCTCGCCGCCCAGGGCATGATCCTGGTCGGGCGCACGGAATCCTGCACGGACTGCGTCGTCCGCTTCGCTCCCGATCTCGTCGAGAACCTGCGGGCCGGCGACGAGAACCATGATGCCCTGCTCGACGAGGCGGACGCCTATGTCGTCCGCAACGGCCTCGACCTGCCCGAGGAGCCGCAAGCCCGCGACCGGGTGCCGGATGCCGACTGCATCGCCAAGCCCATTCTGGCGCTCGATCTCGCCGAGGCCGGCATCGGCAGCATCATCTGGGCGACCGGTTTCACCGCCGATTACAGCTGGATGCGGGTCGACGCCTTCGACGAGAGCGGCAAGCCGCGGCACCAGCGCGGCGTCTCCTCGGAACCCGGCATCTACTTCCTCGGCCTGCCCTGGCAGTCGCGGCGCGGCTCCAGCTTCATCTGGGGCGTCTGGCACGATGCGAAATACGTGGCCGACCAGATCGGGATCCAGCGCCAGTACATGGCCTATGACGCCGCCGCCCGCGGCGAGCTCGAGCCGGCCTGACGCGACATACTTCAACAGACACCGATGGAGGCCGAGATGGCGCATACCCGCATCCGCAAGTTCAACACTAAGGATACCTACCCGGAACAGAAGCTCGACAACGACCTCGCCCAGGCGGTGGTCACCCAGGGCGGCAAGATCGTCTGGCTGCGCGGCCAATGCCCGCAGAATCTCGACGATGCCAAGAACATCGACAGCCACGACCCGGTCGAGCAGACGCACAAGGTCATGCAGAACATCAAGCAACTGATCGAAGAGGCCGGCGGCACGATGGAGCATCTGGTCAAGGTCGTCGTCTACATCACCGACGTCCGCCATCGCGAAGCGGTCTACCGCACCATTGGCCAATACATCAAAGGCGTGCACCCGGTCTCGACCGGCCTCGTCGTGCAGGCGCTGGCGCGGCCGGAATGGCTGGTCGAGATCGACGGCACGGCCGTCATCCCGGAGTGATCGCATGACATTCTCGCTGGTCGCCCGCTGCGCCCGGACCGGTATGTTCGGGGTCGCGATCTCCTCATCCTCGCCGGCGGTCGCGGCGCGCTGCTCCTATGCGCGCGCCGGCGTCGGCGCCGTCGCCTCGCAGAACGTCACTGACCCGACGCTGGGCCCGCTGGCGCTCGATCTGATGGAAGGCGGCATGAGTGCGGCCGAGGCGGTCGCGGAGGTGCGCCGGCGCGGCAAGTTCATCGAATACCGCCAGGTTCTGGCGGTCGACCGCGATGGCGGGACGGCGATCCATTCCGGCCCGAACTCGCTGGGGATCTGGACGCAGGCGCAAGCGCGGGACGTCGCCTCCGGTGGCAATCTTCTGGCCAATGACGGCGTGCCGCAGGCGATCGTCGACGGATTTCTCTCCGCCTCCGGCCATCTCGGCGACCGGCTGATCGCGGCGATGCGCGCCGGCCTCGCTGCCGGCGGCGAAGCCGGGCCGGTTCATTCGGCCGGGCTCAAGATCGTCGACAAGGTCAGCTGGCCGGTCGCCGATCTGCGCAGCGACTGGACTGAAGACTGCCCGATCGAGGCGGTGGCTACGGCCTGGGAGGTCTACAAGCCCCAGCTCGACGCCTATATCCAGCGCGCGCTCGATCCACGGCAGGCGCCATCCTACGGCGTGCCGGGAGACGAGTGAGCCGCAGCGGTCTTGAAAACGCTCTAGGATTCGACGCGCGGCCGATCCGTCATGACCGGCGCGATCATGCCGGGGATGTAGGCGCGCGAAATGCGCGCCTCGCAATGCGCCTGGAAGGCCTCGATCAGCTTGGACTTGGCGAGCCCGGCCAATGTCGCGACGCCGATCGTCATCGGGCGGTGCTGGCCGGCGAGCCGTATCGAGACCAGCTTGCGCCCGTCGAGCGAGTGATCGGAGCGCGGGCGCACATTGAACAATGCGTAGCCGGCGCCGTTGGCGACCATCGCGCGCACCAGATCCGGATAGGCCGAGCGCGCCGCAATCGTCGGCACCACGCCGGCGGCCATGAACAAGGCCAGGAAGTATTCACGGCTCAGCGGCAGATCGAGCAGCACGAGCGGCTGCTCTGCGAGCTCCTCGAGCGTGACGGCGCTCTGCTGCGCCAAAGGGTGCGTATCCGCCACCACGATATGGGGGGGCAGGCTGACCAGCGGCGTAAACGCGATGTCGTCGGGGACTTGCAGATCGTAGGTCAGCGCCACATCGACCTCGGAGCGGCGCAGCCCCCTCAGGAGATCCTCCTGGTTGCCCTCGACATGGCGGATCGCAGTCTCGGGGAAGGCCGCGATGAAGCCGTTGCTGAGCTCCGGCACCAGCATCGGCGCCAGCGTCACCATGCAGCCGAGCGAGAGTGTGCCGCGCACGGTGCCGATTGTTTCCGAGGCGATGGTGTAGAGGCTTTCGGCCTGGCCGACGACCCGCTTCGCCTCGCTCAGCAGCGCCCGGCCGACCGGCGTCAGCGACAGGCCCTGGGCGTGATGGCGGATGAAGAGCTGCGCGTTCAGCTCCCGCTCCAGATGCGAGATCGCGGTCGAGATCGACGGCTGCGAGATATGGATCATCTCGGATGCGAGGGTGATGCTGCCCGTCTCGCCGGCCGCGATGAAATATTCGAGTTGGCGCAAGGAGAACCGCATCTGGCCAGCATAAAGCACGATAGAAGCGGGCCGGCAAAGCGGTGGATCAGGCCGCGATCCTGTCGAGCAGCCGGTCCATCATCCGGTCGCAGGCCGCGAGCTGGTCGAGCGCGATGAACTCGTCCGCCTTGTGCCCCTGTTCCATCGAGCCCGGCCCGCAGACCAGCACCGGGGTTCCCAGCCGCTGGGAGAACAGCCCGCCCTCGGTGCCGAAGGCCACCTTGCACAAGGTGCTGTCATCGAGGATCCCCCGCAGGAAGGCGACGGCCTCGGAGGCCGCCGGCATCGCCAGTCCCGGATAGTCGTTCAGGCGCTCGAAGCCGATCCCGGCCTCCGGGAAGCGCTCGCGCCGCGCCGCGACGAGGGCGGCCGCCTCGTCCATCAGCCGGGCCAGGATCGCCTCGGGGTCGTCCTCGGCGACGTTGCGGATCTCGAAATCGATCGTGCAGCGCTCCGGCACGATGTTGAGCGCGGTCCCGCCCGCGATGCGCCCGGCATGCAATGTGGTGTAGGGGATGTCGTAATCGTCGTCGCGCGGGCCGTCCCGCTCGATCTCGTTCTGCAGCCCGCGTAGCGCGCCGACGAAATCGCAGGCGAGATGGATGGCGTTCAGCGCGTTCGGCGCGAGGGCGGAATGCCCGGTGACGCCGCAGCAGGTCGCTCGCGCCGCGAGCTTGCCCTTGTGCCCGGTCGCGATCGCCATCGCCGTCGGTTCGCCGATGATGGCGAGCTTCGGCCGCAGCGGCCGGCCTGCCAGCCGGTCGATCAGCGAGCGTACGCCGACGCAGCCGATCTCCTCGTCATGGCTGAAGGCGAGATGGAGCGGCGTTTCGAGTTCGCGCGTCGAGGCGCGCGCGGCAAGCGCGAGAGCCGAGGCGACGAAGCCCTTCATGTCGGCCGTGCCGCGTCCGTAGGCACGACCGTCCGCGACCTTCAGCCGAAACGGGTCGTGGCTCCAGGCCTGGCCGTCCACGGGCACGACGTCGGTGTGGCCGGAGAGCATGACGCCCGGCCGGTCCCTGGGGCCGATGGTGGCGAACAGATTGGCCTTGCGCCCGTCCTCGGCCTCGATGATCTCGCTCTCGATGCCGTGCCCGGCGAGGAAGTTGCGCACGAAATCGATCAGCGGCCGGTTCGGATCGCGGCTGACGGTGGCAAAACCCACCAATGTGTCCAGGATCGTCAGCGTGTCCATCGCCGCTCCGCCTTCGCCTGCTCGATCCGCTTGTCTTGACGCATTTTCGTCACGCGAACCGGTGTCCACTCCGCTCGAAGATGCTCTAGAGCATTTCCGCGTTTCTCCGAATCGCGAAAATTCTCTATCTACTTGTTTTGACGCATTTTCTTCACGCGAACCGGTATCCACTTCGCTCGAAAATGCTCTAGAGATACAGGTGCCGCACGGCGTCGCTGCCGAGCAATTCGGCGGCGTTGCCCGCCGCCATGACCCGCCCCTTGGTGAGCAGGATGCCGCGATGGGCGATGGAGAGCGCCATCTCGGCGTTCTGCTCGATCAGCAGGACGGTCGTGCCAGTGCGGTTCACCGCCGCAACCGTGTCGAAATACTCGTCGATCAGCTTCGGCGAGAGGCCGAGCGAGGGCTCGTCCATGATCACGAATTGAGGCTTGCCGATGAGCGCGCGCGCCAGCGCCACCATGGCCTGCTCGCCGCCCGAAAGCGTGCCGGCGCGCTCGCGGATGCGCTCGCGCACGCGCGGAAACAGCTCCAGCATCTCCTCCAGCCGCTCCTCGAAGCCGGCCTGGTGCCCCTGCGCCTCATAGCCCAGGCGAATGTTGTCGCGCACCGAGATGTCGGCGAAGAGGCGCCGGCCCTCCGGCACGAAGCCGACGCCGAGCGCACTCAGGGCCTCCGTCCGCGAGCCCTTGAGGTCCTGCCCCATGATCGCGATGCGGCCGCGTGCCAGGGGCAGCAGCGCCGAGATCGCCCGGAAGATCGTGGTCTTTCCGGCCCCGTTCGGTCCGAGAATGCAGACCAGCTCGCCCGGCTCGACGCTGAGCGAGACGTCGCGCAGCATCGCCACCACGCCGTAATTGGTGTCGACATTCTCAAGCCTGAGCATGCTGCGCTCCCTTCCGGCCGAGATAGGCCTCCTGCACGCGCGGGATCAGGCGGATCTCGTCATAGGTGCCCTCGGCGAGCTTCTGGCCGTAATCGAGGACCAGCACACGCTGCGGCAGCGACGCGATCAGCCGCATGTCGTGCTCGATGATCATCAGGGCGAGGTCCGGGCGCTCGGCGCAGACCGAGCGGATATCGTCCATCAGCGCGTCGGTGTCGGCATCGTCCATGCCCGAGGAGGGTTCGTCGAGAAGCAGGACCTTGGGCTCGCTGGCCAGTGCGCGGGCGATCTCCAGGCGCCTGCGGTCGGCCTGCGGCAGCTCGCCCGCCGGCCTGTGGCGCTGGGCATACAGCTCGCGCGAGACGGCCTTCAGCAGGCGCTCGGCCAGCTCGGCCGCCGCGTTGAGCTCGGCTTCGGCCTTGCGGCGGTTGAAGATCGCGTCGAACACCCCGGTCTTCATATGGGTGTGGCGGCCGATGATGACGTTGTCGAGCACCGAAAGGTCGGCGAAGAGCCGGCTCGACTGGAAGGTGCGTGCGATCCCCTTGGCGACGATGCGATGCGCCGGCTGGCCGTTGAGCAGCTCGCCTTCAAGCCGCACCTCGCCGGAGGACGGCACATAAAGTCCGGTGATGATGTTGAGCAGGGTCGACTTGCCGGCCCCGTTCGGCCCGATGATACCGAGCACCTCGCCTTTGCGCAGGGAGAAGTCGACCTCGGCCATGGCGACCAGGCCGCCGAAGCGCATGGTCAGGGCCTGGCCTTGCAGAATGATGGCGCGGTCCATGGTCAGCCTCCGTAGCGGCGCAGCCGCTGCGGGAAGATTCCCTGCGGGCGGATCATCAGGAAGGCGATCACGGTGATGCCGAAGAACAGGATGCGGTAATCCGAGAAGGCGCGCAGCTTCTCGGGCAGCAGCGTCAGCAGGAAGGCGCCGACGATCACCCCGAGCGTGTTGTCCATGCCGCCCGCGATGACCATGGTCATGATCGTCACCGATACCAGGAAGGTGAAGTTGTCGGGCGAGATGAAGCCGACATAGAAGGCGTAGATCGTGCCGGCGAAGCCGGCGAGGAACGCATCCACCGCGAAGGCGAGCACCTTGTACCAGGTCGCGTTGATGCCCTGGCAGCGGGCCGCGAGCTCGTCCGCGCGCAGCGCGTTCCAGGCCAGGCCGATGCGTGAATGGTGCAACCGCCCGGCGAACAGGATCGAGACGCCGACGAGCAACGCCGAGAGGTAATAGAAATTCGCCTGGGACGGCAGCGAATGCCCGAAGATCACCAGCGGCGAGGCGAAGGAGTGGCCGAACAGCTCCGGTGCCGGGATGCCGACCAGCCCGTTGGGGCCGCCGGTGAATTCCAGATTGTTGAGGAGCTGGTGCACGACGACGCCGAAGGCGATCGTCACCAGCGCCAGATAGCTGTCCCGTGTGCGCATCGAGGGGATGCCGAGCAGGAAGCCGAACAGGGTCGCGACCACCGCGGAGGCCGGCAGCGCCAGCCAGAAGCTGACGTCCCACTGCAGGGCGAGCAGGGCCGAGGCATAGGCGCCGATGCCGTACGAGGCGCCGGTGGCGAAGTTCGGAATGTTGGCGCTGCCGAGCTGGAAGTTCAGCGCCAGCGCCAGCACGGCATAGAGCTGCGCGATGATCAGCAGATGCAGCGCATAGGTGCTGTTCTGCAGCACGAAGGGAAAGACGAGCACGATCGCCATGCCGAGCACTGTCGCGAAGCGCCGGTTGCTGCCGAAAGCCTGCTCGATATTGGTCTCGATCGCCGGCAGGCGCTGCATCGCGACGAGCACGCCGCCGAACAGGGCGAGGAGTCCGACGACCGCGCGCCAGTCGTCGACCAGCAGGAACTGGCGCAGGAAGGCGGCGCCGGCGATTTCCGTCAGCGCGACGAGCGTGAGGCCGCTGGCGATGCCGAGCGTCGCGCGGGCGGGGACTGTCAGATCCGTCATCGGCTCAGACCTTTTCAACGACGGTGCGGCCGAACAGGCCGGCCGGCCGGAACACCAGCACGCCGATCACCAGCAGGAAGACGAAGACGAGGCGATAGGCTGCGCCATTCGGCACCACCGCCTGCACCAGCGTGTCGAGCCCGGCGATCACCAGGCTGCCGATGATCGCACCGGGCATCGAGCCCAGCCCGCCGACCACCGCCGCGGAAAAGCCGATCAAGCCGACATCGATGCTGAAGTCGAAGCGCACGATGCCGGCATAGCCGGCGAAGAACAGGCCTCCGACGGCGCCGACCGCCGAGGCGATGAAGAAGGTGATCCGGAAGATCTTTCCCGGCGCGATCGAGAGCAGGCGCGCCGCGTCGCGGTCCTGCGAGACCGCCTTGATATGAAGGCCGAGCCGGGTGTTGCCGAGCAGGAAGAACAGCCCGGCGACGCACAGCACCGAGGTCGCGATCGCGACGAGGTTGAAGGCCGGCACCGTCACGCCGAGCATCTCGACGCTGCCCCGGACGAGGCGCGGCACCGCATGCGGGTTCGAGCCGTTGGGGAAGAGATGACGGATCAGTTCGCGCAGCACGATGCCGAGCGCGACGGTGGCGACGAGCGCCATCATCGCGGGCGCATTGCGGAAGCGCTGGATGACGAGGAAGTCGAGCACGACGCCGAGCAGCCCCGTCAGCGCGATGGCCAGCGCGACGCAGAGCAGCATGGCGCCCGGCGTCGCTGCAGCCCCGAGCGCCGTCGCGAAGGTCTGCACCAGCGCGAGCGCCAGGAACGGCGCCATAAGCGCGACGTCGCCGTGGGAGAAATGGATGATGTTCAGCACGCCGAAGAGCAGGCTGAACCCGACCGCGATCAGGGCATAGATCGAGCCGAGCGTGATCCAGTTCAGGATCTGTTGCAGAAGCTGCTCGGTCATCCCGTCCCTCTCTTTGTCTTGGCGAGCGCCTTGTGGCCGCTCGCTCGGCTGTGCACCAGCCCGCATGCGGACAGGAGTCGTAATTTCGGAATCTCTGCTTTGCTTGTGTTGAGGCAGCTTGTCGGGCGGGTTCGGTCCACACTTGGGCCGCTGGAGCACTTCCGCGTTTCTCCGGATCGCGCAAGCACTCTATCTCTTTGGTTTGACGCATTTTCTTTACGCGAGCCGGAACCCACTTCGCTCGAAAACGCTCTACTTAGGCAAACCGAGACCGGGGGTTCGAAATATCCGATTTGCTTCGCGTTTCCGGAAGGGCGGATTGTCCGGCCGAAGCATCCTCGGGATCGGCATGGCTGACCGCTGGAGCTCGAAATCCATCCTGGAGGGGATCATGTTGTTCAAGTTCGGCGCCGGCCCCGGCTCAATTTCAGCAGTGCTGCGCATGTCGGCTGTCGCTGCCGCGGTGACGTGGGGCGCTGCGGCCGCCTGCGCTCAGGAAACCGTCAAGATCGGGTTCATCGGCCCGCTGAGCGGCGGCAACGCCCAGCAGGGTCTCTCGGCCCGCAATGGTTTTCAGCTCGCCATCGATCAAGCGAACAAGGCCGGCCTGCCCTTCAAGCTCGAGGCGGTCATCCTCGACGACGCCGCCAATCCGCAGACCGGCGTCGCCGCGGCCCTGAAGCTCACCAACGATCCGCAGGTGCTGGCCGCGACCGGCCACTGGAACAGCGGCGTCGCGCTGGCCACCATCCCGGTCTTCCAGCGCGCCGGCGTGCCCTTCATCGTCTGGGGCGCCATCTCGCCCAAGGTCACCGAGCGCAACAACCCGATGGTCTCGCGCGTCGTGACGACTCTGGTCAACACCAACGAGCCGCTGGCCAAATGGGCCGTCGCCAATGTCGGCAAGAAGATCGCGATCGTCTCCGACACCTCCGATTACGGCGTCGCCAACACCCAGAATTTCGAGAAGTTCTACAAGGCTGCCGGCGGCACCATCCTCACCGCCGAGGCGGCGCCCGTCGGCACCACCGATTTCCGCGCGCTGCTGACCAAGATCAAGGCCGGCTCGCCGGACGCGATCTATTTCGGCGGCGTCGTGACCGAGGCTGGCCTGGTGCGCCAGCAGATGGTCGAGCTCGGCATGGCCGTGCCGATGATCGGCGTCGACGGTTTCCATGACGCGGAATTCATCAAGATCGCCGGCCCGGCCGCCGAAGGCACCATCTCGGGCATCGTCAAGGAAAAGGGCAATCCGCAGCTGGAGAAGCTGACCAAGGATTATCAGGCCGCCAATTTCGCCGAGCCGGCGACGACCTACACCAAGAACGCCTTCGATGCCGCCAACATCATCGTCGCGGCGATCAACAAGGCTGGCACCAAGGACAAGGCCGCCATCGCCAAGGCGATCCGCGAGACGCAGTACGACGGCGCCATGGGCCACACCAGCTTCGACGAGAACGGGCAGACCAAGCTGCCGGTCGAGCTCGAGCTGCGCACGGTCAAGAACGGGGCGTGGACGACGCGCTGACAGTGGCATCCTGAGCTGTCGCTCTCGGAAGCGGGTTCGCGGAGGACGCGGGCCCGCTTCATTCGATTCTGGGACATTGCATCGCTTTTTAAGTTCTGCGCGGCCGTTTGGACGCCGTCACGGCGGTCCTGGCTGCCGATGCTTGTCTCGATCTCCACAGGAAGGGCATAGAGGTCCATGTCGTGCCGGTGGCGGCCGGGCCGAGCTGCGCGAGCGCAGATGTTCGTCCTCCGGCTCGATGCCCGCAGCCACGTGACGCGCTCCGTCGCCGTCTCGACGAGAATATTGAGCTGAGCGGCCCGCTCTCGCGGAGCGACTTCTATCGGCCGCAGGCAACGGCGCCCAGTTTGATGGATAATGAGCCCTTCGACCGGCTCAACCGACAACGTCTGGTCGCGGGCTGAAGATCGATGGCTTTCGACAAAACAGCGCCCTTGATGGATAGCGGCTCGACATCGGCGGCGACCGCGATGATGATGACATCAAAGCAAATTCGCTTAAGTTCGATCCATATCCGGCTGCGGGGGCAATCAGGATGCCTGGCTAGTTGTTCGATGCGGGCAGGGCATCTGCGTAGTCAGATCGGAGATTGTATTTCAACAAATCCTGGAAGTAATGACAACGATATCGAGCCTGGTCGATCGCGGCGTGATCATCCCGATCACGGTCGCACTTGACAAAAGCGAGCAGCCGATGCGCTTGCTTTACGCGACGCCGACTTTCATCGCGTGGTTGGGCGAACAGGCGAAGTCAATAGAAAAGTCTCCTATAGGTTCCGATCTTACTCCCATTGAGCAGATAGAGAGCATTTTTTACACGTTTGTGAGCGGAAAACCACTTGTCTACTCACGGCAATTCAGGTTCATTCGTTCCGAGCCCAACGCCGTCTGGGAGCTGAAGACTCCGGACACCCGAATATTCGGCTGGTTCATGATGAAAGATTGTTTCGTAGCGGTCTTTGGTGATTGGGCAGATAAGGTCAAGGACCATGACCTTTATCGTGGCTACCGCCTGGAGATAAGGCGACTCCGACGTGAGCTAGGCATAGAAAAATCGCTTTGCGTTACGGAGGTCGACCCAAGTGAAGTTCTTTCGCTTTGACATCGGGGCAAGGTCAATTGCGGCAAGTCGGTTCATCGGAGGTGTAAGGGGGGAGTTGCTGAAGGCACTGGTGGAACGGAAGGATGGCGGCCTGACGCAGCAGGCACTCGCCCAGAAGCTGGGCATGTCGCGAACCGAATTGAATCGTCAGCTCAGCGGCAGCGCGCCACTTTCATTGCGGGTGATATCCGGGATGGCCTGGGCGCTCGATCGCGAGATCGTCTTCGAGCTGCGGCCAAAGAGCGACCGCCCCGGCCAGAACCAATTCAGCGACACGGCAACGCTCGAGACCGATACGCGGACGATCGGCGAAGCCTCCAGCAGTTCGACATTGCCGTCGCGTCCGGCCATGCGTATCCGATCCCCCGCGAGCGCGAAGTAGACCGATGAACCGCTACGGGTACTCGATTTTCTGCGATGATATTCGCAACGAAGTGGGTGGGAAGCTGAGTTTTGTCGGTTGCTACAACGCGGTGATGTTCGTTCCGCAGAGTTTTCCCTTCGTGCTGCCGAAATTCTGCGTTCACCTCCACATCCTGTCGCCGGCTCACCAGCCGTTTCGGTCCATTCTCGCGCGCTGCTATGCGCCGACATTGAGCGACCCGATCGCGAGCGAGCCGATCGAGGCGCCGGACGAGGCCGTTCAGGGACGCATCATCGAGGAGATGGGCACCGTGGAAAAGGTGCCGCGCTTCATCGTCGCCGCTGCGAGCCTGATCTTCACGCCCCTGGAAATTCTCGCCCCCGGGCTGATCAGCGTGCGCGCGCTCGTTGACGACGATCCCGAAGAGCTGAAGATCGGCTCGCTGCGGGTCGTGAGCAAATGAAGGCGCGGCCTTAAGGATTTAGCGGGCTCGCGCGGTTTGCGAGACCATGGCGACATTTCCCTGCCCCCGCTGAGTGACGAGTGCGTAGTTTCCCGCCCCCTGCTGCGCGATGACGGCCTGATTCTGGCTGCCGGTCTGGACGATGCGGGCGCTATTCTGGTCCTGGCCCGCGCTGTTCTGGACCGGGGGCAATGCCAGGGCCTTGGCCTGCGACAACGGGATCGGGTTGCTCAGCAAGGAAGCGGCACGCGAAGCCTTCTCGTTGGCGACCTGCCGGAACGTCGCCTGCTGCACGAAGGCTTCGGCCGCAATGGCCGGTGCGGCGGAGAGCAGGGCTGTGCAGCAAAGAAAAACCGGCGCGCTCGTCTTGAACATTGGACAGACCTCTGTGTGAGATGCCAATATTCCGCGGATGCGTGAAGGATCGGTTAGTGCAATCATCTTGCACTGTTGAGCGCGAGTGGAAGCTCTTGCCCCGGTCGCTTCAGAACTGGCGCCAGCGAGGCCGCCCGAAGGGAGCACATATGCAGCGCTTGATTTCGATTGCGGCCGTCGCCGCCGCTACGAGCCTGCTCTCGGGCTGCGTTCAACATGCCGCGGCGCCCGTTTCACCCAAGGCCCGAACCGGCGTCGTCACCGGGCGAGCGATCGCGCCCGAGGCCAGGGTGGCCCAGGTCAGCGGGCGGGTGCGCACGGATGGCGGCGCGGCGCCGGCCAAGTTGAAACCAGGCCTGGCGGGCAACGGCGGCGGCCCTGCCGCTCCAGCCACCTGCGGACAACAGAATGCTGACAGCCAGGCATGCTACACGGCAACCCAGCAATCGCGTCCGCTATCGCGCTGACATCGCCGTCGCACGACTGGAAGCCGGCCATGCGCGGAGCGAAGTGGCCTGTCAGGAACGCGGTGGCGGCGCCTCCGCGGCGGGCAACGCCGATGTCTTGGTGGGCGCTGCCTGCACCTCGGCCGATTGAAGATCGAAGTTCACCGCCTTCTTCTGTTCATCGAGAGCCCGCATGAAGGCCGCACCCGCTGTCGGGTTTGCGAAATCCCAGAGCTTGGCCTTCACGCCCTCGAAGATGAGAGCGTAGACGGCCAGCTGCACGCCTTCGCGGACCGCAAGTGTTCCCGGCGAATTCTTGGTGAAGCCCGCCTCGACCTGCAAGAGGTGATCGACCTTGGCGAATTTGAAGGCACTGCCCTGGACGAGCACCGAATAGATCGTCTTGGTGGTGGTGACGGATGCGACGACACGGCCGGTTTGGACGCTGACTGCGCGCAGCGCAACCGTGACGATGTCCTGCCGGTACTGGGTGTTGCCACCGATACCGAGATAATTGGCGCCGATACCGCCAGTGGTCTCGTTGGTATCGTAGCCGATGATCCCGCCCTGCAGGAGGATTCCGGCGAAACGGAGCGGTGGCAGACCCTGCGCGTGGCGCCCATCCACCGCGGTGCGCGTGTTCTGGATGATCTGCCGCTCCTGGAGCAGGGGCTGCAGATCGTTGCGCTCGATGACGTTGAACCAGGCGCCGTTGCCGGCCTTGGTCAGTACATCAGACAGGACCGCCGATCCACCCTGCGTGACCGCCCGGGAGAACTCGGCGAAATTGTCGTTCGGCTTGTTCTGCCCGGTCAGGTCAGGAAAGCTGTAGACCGCGACATCGAGCCTCTGCACCGGCGGCGGCAGGGCATCGAGCACGACACCGGTCTTGGTATCCTGCACCATTGTCGCAGGCTGAGCGATCGGATCGCTCGCGGTTCCCGTAAGCACGCAACCACTCGTTGCCAACGCGAGTGTGAGCGCGCCGGCCATACGCAACGAAAACGAAATCATGACGCCGTCGAACCTGTATCAGTTGTGTCAGCTCCAGCCCCCCGACCGGAACCGCCATCAAGGATTGGAAGGAACCACCGGAAGGCCGTTGCCACCAATGACGACGACGGGAGTCGAGCCGGTATTGTTGCCGATATTGCTCAGCGCCTCGTTCAATCCGGACAGATCGGGTGATTGCTGCCCGGACTTGACGCCCTTGCCCTGCGCCTGCGCTGTCGAGAGCAGGAAGCTGCCATTCAGCGCATTGCCGCCGAAGGTCGGGTTTGTCGGCCGGTAGATCTGCTCGCCGGCAAAGACACTTGCCGGCAACAGCGCGCTCGCGGCGATCGATAGGAATAGCAGAACTGGCTTCGTCATCTCGGTACCCCGGTGTCGTTGGAACAGGCATGGACGTCAGCGCTTGATGAGCAGCGCTCCATTCGGCAGTCTTGCGATCAGCATGTTGACCGGCGCCGAGCCGTTCGGCTGCAAGACGCCGACGGACAGGCCCTGTGTGTTGAGCAGGACGAGATTCGATCTCAGATTGTTTCCGGCCTGCACGACGCCGACATTGTTCAGTTGCCCCGCGATGACGCCGACCGTCGAGACATTGTTCGCGCCTGCCTGGATCTGGGCGACCTGGTTGAGCGCCCCGATCTGCAGCGTCCGCGCCAGATTGTTGCCGGCGGCGACGCTTGCTTCCGGCGTGAAACGCTGGAGGCTTGGCGCAGGGACGCCGGCAAAGCCCGGACGCGGGATCGTTTGCTGCGGCACCGGCACGCCGATGGCAGGCAGCATCGCCGTCGCCTGGCTTTGCTGGATATAGGCCGATTCCGCCGCAGCCGGTCCTGAAGCGATCGTTGCGAGGAAGGCTGCGACCAGGCCCGATCGCGCACGGGTCAGGGGAAATTGCATGTGACGCTCCCGTGATCGGTTTCAATGGCGAGCTCGGCCCGCACATGCCCCTGCGCGGAGCGTTCGAGCACGACCGCGGTGAGGATCTGCTCCCCGCTCGACTCGATGCTGAATGCGCCGCTCTGCATGTTCTGGCTGGTGCCGCTCGCGCTCTGCTTCAGCACCATGAACTGGTACTCGCCCCTGTCGGCCTGCGCCGTGCGGGCGAGTGCCTTCAGGCGATAGCCCGTGCCGAGATCCTGGCCGATGATGTCGCAACGCAGCTTGGCGTCACCCGGCGAAGGCCCGGCCGGTTCGGCGCCCGCCGAGGACATGGCGAGGCTCGCCATCAGAAGCGGCAACGCCGCGATGGCAGCAGTCCGACTGCTGGAGACTCTATCGCACCACATGACCACGCTCCGCCCAAAGCGAGGAAGAAAAGGCGGCGGGGATCGTCCCGCCGCCTCCCTGTCGATCACTTCTGCACGGTGACTGCCGTGTTCTTGTAGCCGAACTGGGCGGTGACCGAGGTGTTGGTCAGGCCCGCCGCCGAGACCTGCGAGGTGGTGGCATAGTTGCCGACACCGGCCTGGACGGTCGATTGCAGGTTCGCGCCGATCATCGGCTGAAGGCCGGTCGACTGCGCGGCGACCGCCTGGTTGTCGGCGCCGAGCTGGACGATCAGCGAGCCGTTGAGGCCGCCCGCGAGCGGGTTGGCGACCTGGCTGGTGAGCGCGTTGTTGCGCGCACCGGCCTGGATCGTCGCAGCGGCGTTCTGAGTGCCGCTGAGCGCGGCGCTGGTGTTGCTCTGCGACGTCAATGCGGCGTTGCGGTTACCGGCCTGCAGGGTCGCCTGGCCGTTCATGCCGTTGGTCTGGCCGACAACGGCGGAGTTGCCGACGCCGAACTGGCCGACGAACGAGTCGTTCGAGCCGGGAATGGCGAGAGCCGAACGCGCCCCGCTCTGCGAGGTCGAGGCGAAGTTCTCCTTGCCGACCTGCACCGTCAGCGCATTGTTGTCGACACCGTCCAGACCCGTGCCATAGGGCGAGGTGAACGTGCCGAACTTGCTGCCATTGAAGCCCAGCTCGGTCGATGGCGCGCGCGCGCCGCTGGCATCCTGCCCGGTCAATGCAATGTTGCCATTGCCGGCCTGGATCGTTGCCGCCGCGTTGGTGCCGCCCTCATAGGCTGCCTTGTAGCCCGGCCGGTTGACGGTGGTCGGAGAGCCGAACAGCAGAGGCGTGAAGGTGAACGGACCGCTTTCCGCCGCGGCGCCGGTCGTCTTCTGCGACGTGACCGAGCTGTTGCCATTGCCGGCCTGCAGCGTCAGCGCGTCGTTGGTGCCGGCGAGCGCGCTGGCGAGCTGACCGGTGGTCGAAGCGTTCCGGTTGCCGAACTGAAGCGTGCCCTGGCTGTTGTTGCCGCCGTCCTGGCCGACGACCGAGGCGTTCCGGTTGCCGAACTGGCCGGTGAACGAATCGTTCGAGGCGCCGCCGGTGGTGCGCTCGCCCGCCTGGCTGGTCAGCGCATAGTTGCGCGCGCCGAACTGCAGGACGGCCGAGTTGTTGTCGACCCCGGTCATGCCCTTGCCGCCATTGGCGTTCTGGCCGGTCAGCGCCACGTTGGCGGTGCCGCCCTGCAGGATGGCCGAGCGGTTATCGCCACCCTGGCCGCGCTGGCTCGGGCTGTTGCTGTCGTAGCCGGTCGAGGTCTGCGAGACCGTCGCGCTGTTGCGCGCACCAAACGAGGCGACCGTCGAGTTGTTGGTGCCGCCGCGCTTGTTGGTGGCCTGGCCGGTCAGGGCGTTGTTGCCGGCGCCGACCTGAAGCGTGTTCTGCGTGTTGTTGCCGCCGTCCTGGCCGACGACCGAGGCGTTGCGGGCGCCGAACTGAGCGGTGCCGGAGCGGTTCAGGCGATCGGCAGTGCTGACGCCCTTCTGGGACGTGGCCGCATAGTTGCGTGCGCCAACCTGCAGCGTGCCCTGGCGGTTGTTGCCGCCGGTCTGGCCGACCGCCGCACCATTGCGGACGCCGATCTGCACCACGCCGGATTCGTTGGTATTGTCGGTGCCGGCCCCCGACTGGGAGGTCACAGCCTGGTTGCGGGCTCCGAGCTGGACCGTGCCCTGACGGTTGTTGCCGCCGGTCTGTCCGACGAGAGCGTCGTTTTTAGCTCCAACTTGCCCGATGAATGACTCGTTGCTTGCCCCATAGGCGAGCGAAGTCGAGCTGGCGAGTGCCAGCATCAACGCGGTTACTCTTTTCACGGGGGGCTCCCCTGTTTTTCCAAGGTGGGGCAAGCGACCATTCGCCGCCCTCGCGCCCAGTTAATACATTGTTAATCTTTTCGGCAAGGAATTAATGAAGTCTTAATTAATGCGCTCGACTGGGAGCAGCGCGCGACGCGAGTAGCGACGATGAATGCGCAGCGATCGAAAGTGAAGCCAATCGCTCGAAGGATCTCCGAAATCCGAGATTGACTGTATCTGAACACCGCCCGGAAAATATTCATGTTTTCAACTGAGTTTATCTTGCGGTATCGGTCATTCGAGGTGTCATATGCGTCGAGTATCGTTCGATTTAAGAGAGGATCGCAACTTTCTATTGCCTCTGGCGGGCGGCGACCCGTGCTCATCTCACAGTTATTCTGTAGATCTGAAACCGGGAATACCACTACCCCATTTGGATAGTATCCTCTTTGGTACCCTGCTGACACCGTCGCTGGTCCACGGCAACTTGACGCCGCCTGCTCAAATCAGTCGCGAAGCCAGGGCTCGTCTCGCGCCATTCGGCCCCCTGGAACACTGGCGAAAAGGGCCGTTTCGCGGGGCATCACGGCCTGAACTGACAGCCATCGTCGAACGCTCGGCCCGAGGCGTGATGCCAAACGATCTCAGGCCTACGGACCCCAGAGCATTTTCGCGCGAAGTGGGCACCGGTTCGCGCGAAGAAAATGCGTTAAAACAAAGGGATAGAGCATTTTCGCGGTTCGGAGCAGCGCGGAAATGCTCTAGTCGCGCGCAAGCGCCGTAATGGGATCGAGCCGCGCGGCATTGCGGGCGGGCAGGAAGCCGAAAATGAGGCCGATCAGCGTCGAGCAGGCGATCGCCGCGACGAAGGCCTCGGTGGAATAGATGAAGCTGAGCTGCGAGCCGGAAAGCTCGAAGCCGAAGCCTACGGCGAGCGCGAGCGCCACGCCGAGCGCTCCGCCGATGAAGCAGACCAGCGAAGCCTCGATCAGGAATTGCTGGAGGATGTCGCTGCGCCTGGCGCCGACCGCCATGCGCAGGCCGATCTCGCTGGTGCGCTCGATCACCGACACCAGCATGATGTTCATGACGCCGATACCGCCGACCAGAAGGGAGATCACCGCGATCGAGGAGATCATCAGGGTCATGGTCGCGGTCGTGCTCGTGATGGTGTTGCGAATCTCGTCCTGGTTCAGGATGAAGAAGTCCTTGGTGCGGTGGCGGTGGGTCAGCAGCTCGGTCACCGCCTCCTGTGCCGCAGCCATCGGGGTCTCGTCATCGACGCGCAGCGTGATGCTGCGCAGGGAGAGGTCGCCGAGGAAGCGGCCCTGGACGGTGGTGTAGGGGAGGAAGACCTGCGGGTTCTGGCTGCCGCCGAAGCCGCCTTGCTGCTGTCGCACCACGCCGACGATCCGGCAGGGCACGGAGCCGATCAGGATGATGCTGCCGATCGGATTGGCGCCGGCCTGCGGGAACAGCACGCCTTGGGCGTTCTCGTCGATCACGACATCCTGCGCCAGACTGCGGACGTCGCGCGCATCGAAGAAGGAGCCGCGCGCCAGGACGCTGCCGCGCACGTCGAAATAGCGCTCGCTGACGCCGTTGACCTGGGCGTTCGCCTCGACGCTGCCCAGGCGGATCGTCGCGCTCGTCGTCACAGTCGGCGTGACGCTCGCGGCATAGGGTTGGCTGGCGAGAACCTGCGCATCGGGCACGGTGAGGGTGCGGACCCTGCCGGAGCGGAGATCGCCGAAGCCGGCGCCGGGGAAGATTTCCAGCGTGTTGGTGCCGAGGCCGGAGATGTTCGCCAGCACGCGCTGGCGCGCGCCCTCGCCGAGCGCGACGACGCTGACCACGGCGGCGATGCCGATGACGATGCCGAGCATGGTCAGCGTCGTCCGCAGCTTATGTGCCGCCATGGCGCGCAAGGCCATGCCGAAGGCCTCGCTGAGCCGGCCGCAGGCGGCGCGCAGGCGTCCTGACGGCGGCGGTACCGGCGAAGGCGGCGGCACTGCCTGTGAACTCGGAGCGGTACGGCGGTCGGAGATGATGCGGCCGTCACTCAGCTCGATGATGCGCTGCGCCCGGGCCGCGACGTTCATGTCGTGGGTGACGAGGATGACCGTGTGCCCCTCGCGGTTGAGCTCCTCGATCAGCGCCAGCATCTCCTCGCCGCTGCGGCGATCGAGCGCGCCGGTCGGTTCGTCGGCAAGCAGGACGCGCGCCCCGTTCATCAGGGCCCGCGCGACAGAGACGCGCTGCTGCTGGCCGCCGGACAGCTCGGAGGGGCGATGCGTCTTGCGGCTGCCGAGGCCGAGCCGGTCCAGCAACGTCGCCGCCCGGCTCTGGCGCGGCCCGGCGGGGATGCCGGCATAGATCGCCGGTACCTCGACATTGGCGAGCGCCGTTAACTCCGAGAGCAGGTGGTAGCGCTGGAAGACGAAGCCGAAATACTCGCGCCGGAGCCGCGCCAGTTCGTCGGGGTCGAGCTCGCGGGTGGGGCGGCCGTCGATCTCGTAGACGCCGCCGGTCGGCCGGTCGAGGCAGCCGATGATGTTCATCAGCGTCGACTTGCCGGAGCCGGACTGGCCGACGATCGCCACCATCTCGCCGGCCTCTATGATGAGTTCGGCGCCGTCCAGCGCCGCGACCGTGGCCTCGCCGCTGCCGAAATCGCGCCGGACGCCGGTCAGGCGAATGAGGGGCACGCCCATGCTCAGAACCCGAAGGGCGAGCGGCGGGCTCGCGCAGGGCGCGTCGCGTCGGGGCCGCCGGAATTGCGGGTGGTGACGACGCGTTCGCCCGCCTTCAGCCCGGAGCTGATCTCCGCCACGATCTTGTTGTCGAGCCCGACGGTGACCTTGCGCGGCGCGGGCCTGCCCTCCTCGCCGAGGACGTCGACGAAGGCATTCTCGCCGCGGCGGCGGATCGCGGTCGAGGGCACGGTAACGACGGCGCGCGCGCGGCCGACGACGACGGTGACCTGCGCGGTCATCGAAGTCAGCAGGCGCCCGTCCGGATTGGGCACCTCGAAAAGCGCATTGTAGTAGACCGCCGTCGTCGTGGCGGCGCTGCTGCTGTTGCTCGCCAGCGAGGACGAGCTGGCATTCTGCGTCTTCAGCGTATCGGGGGCGGGCTCGACGAAGGAGATCTTGCCGGGGAAGCGCTGGTCCGGCGCGCCGAGCACGCTGAAATAGACCTCCTGGCCGGGCTTCACCCGCAGCACGTCGGCTTCGGAGATCTTGGCCTTGATCGTCATGGTCGAGACATCGCCGAGCACGACGATGGTGGGCGCCGACTGCACCGCGTTCACCGTCTGGCCCTCCAGCGTGACGATGGCGAGCACTGTGCCGGCGCTGGGCGCGGTGATGCGGGTGTAGCCGAGATTGGCGCGCGCGGTCTCGACCTTGACCTGACCGGAGACGATCTGCGCATCGAGCGCCTCGATCTGCGCGCGCGTGGTGCGCACGGTCATCTCGGCATTCTCGTAGGCGTCCCGGGAGACGGCGTTCTGGCCGACCATCTGCTTCTGGCGGGCGAGCACCGACTCGGCATAGGCCAGGCTGGCGCGGCGCTCGTCGCGCTGGGCCTGCAGCGCGGCGAGATCGGCCTCGGCCGAGCGCAGGGCGTTCTGCTGGGTGACGCCGTCGATCTCGGCGATCAGATCGCCCGCCGCGACGTTCTGGCCGAGCTTGACTTTCAGCGAGATCAGCCGGCCCGAGACCTGCGCGCCGACGCTGACCTGGCGAACCGGCTCCAGCGCGCCCGAGGCGAGCACTGCCTCCTCGACATCGCCGATCACGGCCTCCACGCTCGGGAGGCTGATGGTTTCCGTTTTGGCTGCCTGGCGCGACTGCCAGAGATAGAAGCCGCCGGCGGCCGCGACGATCAGGATGGGGAGAACAAGGCGGCGCAGCCTCATGGTTGCGGCTCCTCGATCGGGATGATGCGCAGGCGCGGGCCGGTCTGGCCGTCGATGACGGCTGGAGTGGAGACATCGACAGGCTTGAGCCAGCCGCCGCCCAGCGCCTTGTTCAGTGCAATGAACTGCGTGGCGAGCGCGACGCGGCTCTGGATCTGGGCTTCCTGCGAGCTGTAGAGCGAGCGCTCCGAGTCAAGCACGTCGAGAAAGCTCGCATTGCCGGACGTGTAGAGCGCGCGCGAGAGCCTGGCGGCCTCGGCATTGGCGGCGGCGGCTTCCGAGAGGCGTGCCAGGCGAAGCTTCTCCTGCCGCAGCCCGACGAGCCCGTCCTCGACATCCTGCAGCGCGGTCAGGACCGCGAGCCGCAAGGTCGCGTCGGACTGGTCGCGCCGGGCGCGGGCGGCGTCGACCGCAGCGGCGAGCTCGCCGCCATTGAAGATCGGCACGCTCAGGCTCGGGCCGATCGACCAGCCGATCGCACTGTTCTTGGCGAGGTCGCCGAGTTTCAGCGCCGAGGTCGAGATGCTGCCGGTCAGCGAGACCGAGGGGTAGCGTGCAGCCTCCGCCTGGCCGATCCGGGCCGTCGCCTGGGCGAGCAGCCGCTCGGCGGCGCGCACGTCCGGCCGGCGGCGCAGCACGTCGGCGGGAATGCCGGCGCGCGGCGGGGCCGGAGGCGAGGGGACCGCCGCCCCCGGCTTGAGCGGAGGCACCATGGCAGCGGGCGGCCGGCCGGTGAGCACGGCGAGGCGATGCTGGCTCTGGGCGAGCGCAGTTTCCAGCGCAGGGATCTGCGCCTCGGTGCTGGCCGCCTGAGCCGTGGCCCGGTTGGTATCGATGGCGGAAATGTCGCCGGCCTGGAAGCGCGTGCGCGTCAGGGCTTCCGTCTCGCGTTGCGTTCTGGCGGTGCTGCGGGCGAGAACGATCCTGGCCTGCAGGCCGCGCGCCTCGACATAGGTCGAGGCGACGTCGCCGATCAGCGTCAGCATGACGCCGTCGAGATCGTCGAAGGCGGCATCGGTGCCATAGGTCGCGGCCTCGACGGCCCGGTCCTGCGCACCGAAGAGATCGATCTCCCAGGACGAGTCGAAGCCGGCGCGGAAGCTGTTGCGTGTCACGCCGGCTACGCGCGAGCGCGTGCCCGAGGCCCCGGCATCGACCTGCGGGAAGAGCGCGCCGACGGCCTGCTCGCGCGCGGCGCGGGCTTCGCGGATACGCGCCTTGGCCTGGGCGACCTCGAGATTGCCCGCGATTGCCGTCTCCACCAGCGCATTCAGCTGGGGATCGCGGAAACCGCGCCACCATTCCGATGGCCGCGGCGCCTTGGCGTTCGCGCCAGCCGAGTTCCAGCTCTCCGGGAGCTGCATGACAGGCGGCGTGTAGTCGGGGCCGACGGCGCAGGCCGAGAGGGACAGGGCAAGCAACAGGCTGAGCCCGGCGCGGGCCTGCTTCCGCCGGGTGAGAAAACGCCCGAGCGTCACCTGCACATCGCGGCGATAGGCGCTGGAGCGCTGGCTGTCGGCGCGGTGACGAGCAGGCACGGCAAAGTCCAGATTGGAATGCTTCGACATCTGAAGTCGTCGCGGGCGGCATGCCTATCGAAACGGCCGTTGCAGGGCAAGGCGCCGCACTGCCGCGCCCGGACGCGGCCGAGGCGGTGTTGCCTGTCGCGAGGCGTGCCGGCTCAGGCCGGCTCGCTCTGATACCCGGCAGCCTGCAGCTCGAAGAGCTCGGCATAGCGCCCTGCGCGGGCCATCAGCTCGGCATGGCTACCGCTTTCAAGGATCTGCCCGCCCTCGAGGACGAGGATGCGGTCGGCCATGCGCACGGTCGAGAAGCGATGCGAGATCAGCAGCGTGGTCGTCTTTTCGCCGAGATGGCGGAAGCGCTCGAAGATCTCGGCCTCGGCGCGGGCGTCGAGCGCTGCCGTCGGCTCGTCGAGGATCAGGATCCCGGCATTGCGGAAATAGGCGCGGGAGATCGCCAGCTTCTGCCATTGGCCGCCGGAGAGATCGAGCCCGCCCATGAACGAGAGGCCGAGCATCTGCTCGTAGCCGCCGGGCAGGCTGGCGATGAGCGCGTCGGCCTGGCTCTTTTGCGCCGCCGCGACGATGCCGGCCCGGTCGGCGATATCGGCGACGCGGCCGATCCCGATATTGTCGGAGGTGGTGAGGTTGTAGCGCACGAAATCCTGGAAGATCGCGCCGACATGCTCGCGGAGTTCGGCGAGGTCGATCTCGCGCAGGTCGAGCCCGTCGACCAGGATGCGACCCTCGTCGGGTTCGTAGAGGCGGGTCAGCAGCTTGACGATCGTCGTCTTGCCGGCGCCGTTCTCGCCGACGAGCGCCAGCGTCTCCCCGGCCGGGAGGGAAAAGCTGAGATTGCGCAGGGCCCAGCGCTCCGTGCCCGGGTAGCGGAAGCCGACATTCTCGAAGACCACGCCTTCGCGCAGCGGAGCGGGAAAGGGGCGCGGGCTCGCCGGCGGCGCCAGCGCCGAGCGCATGTCCATGAAGGCGTATAAGTCGTTGAGATACTGCGTCTGCGAGGCGATCTGGGTCAGCCCGAGCACCAGCCCCTCGAACAGGCCGTTGAGCCGCATCAGTGAGCCGGCGAGGAAGGTCAAGTCGCCAATGCTGATCGCTCCGGTCAACGCCCGCCAGGCGATCACGGCATAGGCGCCATAATAGGCGAGCGAGCCGACGGCTCCCGACGCGCTGCTCCAGATCGCACGGCGGGTCGCGATCCGGCGGTGCGTCGTCACGATCCGCGTGGCGACCTCGGCCAGGCGTTCCGCGACATAATTGCCGAGGTCGAAAAGCTTGACCTCTTTGGCGGCGGAGGCGGTCGTGCCGACCTGCTGGAAATAGTTCAGCCGCCTGCGCTCGGGGCTCAGCGCCAACGCCGCCTCGTATTGCCGCGCATTGAAATGGGCTTCGACCAGGAAGGTCGGCAGCAACGCGGCGAGCAGAAGCAGGACGAGCCAGGGCGCGAACGCGATCAGGCCACCGAGCAGCGCGAGCAGGGTGACCGCGCTCTGCATCTGGTTCAGCAGCGTGGCGAGAAGCTGGTTGCCCAGCATCGTCGCGGCATTGGCCCGCTGCAGCTTGTCCTGCGCGGTGCTGCTCTCGATGTCCTTGAGGTCGAGCCGGGCGGCCTGCCTGACAAGCTCGACGCCGAGGGCGTGGCCGTGCCGCTCGGCGAGCAGGCTTTCCGCGAGGGTGCCGAGGCGCGTGAGCGCATTGCCGCCGGCGACGAGCAGGAACTCGACGAAGATCCAGCCGGCGAGCGCCGAAGCCCTGCCGCTATCGACCCAATCCGACAGGTTCGGTCCCGGCGCTGGACTCTGTGTCTGGAGCACGATCTCGTCGATGATCAGCTTGCCGACGAACAGCATCGCCGGCGGTTGCAGCGCGCGCAGCAGCCGGACCAGCGCGATGGTGCTGGCGAGCTTCGGGCCTGCCCGCCATAGCGAGCGCAACAGGCGCGGGACATTCGCCCAGCCCGTGAGACGGCGGTGCAGCCCGGCGCGAAGGCCGGCCAGGGTCGGGATGCGGATCATGGCTGCCGATGACGGAGAATCGCGCCGATAGCCGCTCAGCCTAGCCGCTCGGACAGGGGCAGGATATCGCCCGATAGCGGTTCCGGCCGGGACGCACGCACGAGGTCGATCTTGCGGACCCCGTCGATGCCGCGCGGGGCGCGATGGGCGATGAACACCAGCGTCGCCTGCGGCAGGGCGCGCCGCAATGCCGTCAGGACCTGCTCCTCGGCATCGAGGTCGAGCGCACTCGTCGCCTCGTCGAGCACCAGCCAGTCCGGCTTCTGAAGGAGCGCGCGTGCCAGGGCGAAGCGCTGGCGCTCGCCGCCGGAGAGGCCGCGCCTGAGATCGGCCCAGGCTGCCGCGTCGAGCTCCCACATGGCCTCGAGCCCGACCGTCGCGAGGGCAGCGCGCAGTTCCGTGTCCGCGAAGGCCTCCGGCGCTTGCGGATAGGCCAGCGCGCCGCGCAGGCCGCCGAGCGGCAGATAGGGCTGCTGCGGCGTGACGAGAAGGCGTCCGTGCGGGCGTTCGATCACGCCTTCGCCATGACCCCACAGCCCGGCGACAGCCTTTGCGAGCGTGCTTTTGCCGTGGCCGGACGGAGCCGCGAGCCAGTAGCTGTGTCCCGGCTCCAGCGCGACGTCGGGCAGCGGGGCGAGGCTGCGTCCTGCGGGTGTGGCGAGGACGACATCGCGCAGGTGCAGGCCGCCGCTGGGGGAGGGGGCCAGTACCGGGCGCGGCGCGGGCGTTGCAGCGGCATCGGCAGCCTCGATGAAATGCGCAAGGCGACTCGCGGCTGCGGCGAGCTCGGTCAGGTCGCGATAGGAGAAGATGAACCAGGACAGCGTCGTCACGACGTTCTGGAACGCGGAGCCGATCTGCATCAACCCTCCGAAGGTCACCCGCCCGGCGAGATAGGCCGGCAGCGCCAGGAACAGCGGGATGCGCAGGACTGTCTGGAAATAGGGCCGGGTGAAGCAGCCGAGGATCAGCTCGCGATTGGCGAGGCTGCGCCAGTTGCTCGCGATCGCCTGGAAGCGCTCGCGGAACAGGCGGCGCTCGGCCGGCTCGCCATCGGCCAGCGCGACGGCCTCGACATGCTCGCGCAGCCGCGTCAGCGCAAAGCGGAAATCGGCCTCGCGGCGCTGCTGCTCGACGGTGAGTGCCTTGAGGGGCCGGCCGAAGGCATGGGTGACGCCGGTCGCGACGGCGACATAGAACGGCGCGGCCCAGACCATGTAGCGGGGTATCTCGACCGCCTGGCCGAACAGGCTGAAGGAGAGCGGAAAGGTCGAGAGCGACCACAGGATCGCGACATAGGACATGAGCGCGACGATATTGGTGACCAGCTCGATCGCCTCCACCGTGAGCTTCTCGACGAAGATGCGGCAATCCTCGGCGATGCGCTGGTCGGGATTGTCGAGCCCGTGATCCGTGCGCTCGCGCAGGTGCCAATAGGCCTTGCCGGCAAGCCAGCGGTCGAGGACCGCCTCGGTGAGGGTCCGCCGCCAGCGGATCTGCAGCATCTTGCGCAAATAGGCGCCGGTCAGGAAGAGCGTGACGCTGATCGCGATCAGGCCGAAGAAGATCGCAATCTGCCGGAGTGTCGCGTCGACGTCGAGCTTCTGCAGCGCGTTGTAGAAATCCGCGGTCCAGGAAATCAGCCGGACCGTGACCTGCACGCCCGCGAGACCGAGCGCGAAGACGAGCACGAAATAGACAGCGCCGAGTTTGCCGCCCGGGCCTGCGATGCAGAGCCGCGTCAGCGTCCGGATGCGCGCGAGGACCTGGCTCACGATGTGGCTCGCGGCAGGCTTCGCCGAGGTTGCGGCGGCTCGGGCGTGTCGAGGCGGAACACGGCATCGGCGATGCCGGCGAGCGACGCGGGCTCGTGTCCGGCTCGATCCGTGGGCAGGAGCACGGCGGCGTCGGCGATGCCGAGATCGCGAAGCTGATGGGGCGTGCCATGGCCGTATTCGAGATGGCCGCGCCCGATGATGCCGATGACGATCGGATCGTCCTTCGCCTCGGCGAGATGCTCGGCGATCCGGCAGGCGAAGGCACGGTCCCAGCACTGCTGGGCGCGGACGAAGCGATCGGAGACCGGCTGGCGCTCTTCTCCTGCGACGCTCGACATCAGCGAGGTGAGATATCGCCGATAGGCCTCGGTCGCCGGCGCAGCCGGCGTCACGCCGTCGCGTTCCTCGACCGGGATCGCCTCCCAGCCGATCTGGCCGACGCGCGTGACGAGCGGCCGCTCGCAATTCAGCGCGAGCATCTTCACCCGCTGCTGGCGGCAGAAATGGAAGAGCGGCAGGTAGAGTTCGGGGTCGAAACCCCAGACCTGTGCCCATTCGCTGCGCTCGATGAAATCGGCCGTATCCATCGCGCCCTCGACCCAGGCGTCGAGGACGGCCTGGACGCGGCGCGGGAACATCTCGAACCCAACCGCCAGCGCCGGGCGCAGCATGTGCAGGAAAGCCGTGACGTGGAGCTGCCAGCGATGGATCTCGGCGACGTCATGTGTCTCGCCGAGCAACACCACGCGCCTTTGCGCCATGGCGCGCATCAGCTCGCCTTGCGGCAGCGCCTGGCCGGACTGCGGGCAAAGCCAGGTCGCGCGTGCATGCGCCAGGTTATCCCGCTCGGGCACGAGCTCAGCCATCGGCCGGGCCGACCTTCGGCACATTGGCGAAGGCCGCTGCGGGACCACGCAGGATAAGGCCGGTTTCCTGCCCCTCCGCATCCAGCCCGTGCAACGCGATGCCGCCCGCCGTCTCGCGGCGCAGCCAGCCGGCAAGCGCGCCAGCCTTCAGATGCAGGTGGAAGTCCGGCTGCATGATGTTGACGAAGCCCATGGCGGGCTTGGGCTCGGGCAGCGCTCCGGACCAGTGCTGGAACAGGCCGGGGCGCTCGACATCGATCGCGATCGCCTCGCCACTGGCGAGGATCGCGGCGAAGCTGAGTGCGCCAAGATCATCCTCCGGCACATCCTGGCTGCCGCCGCCGCGCTCACGCTCGACCGGTTCCAGCGCCTCGCCCGCGCCGAAGGAGGCCAGCGCCTTGTCGAACGGCTCCAGGCCGTCGAGCCCGATCAGGCTGAACAGCACCTCGCCATGCACGTCCTGGCATTCGAGACGCGGCAGCACGCGCTCGCGCATCGTGCTGGTGCGGTCGGCGACGAGACGCGCGACCGTGGCGAGATCGATGCGGCTGTCGTGAAAGGCGCCGGACAGACGGGCCTCGGCGCCCTCGATCGTGACGGCCTCGACGAGGCCCATGCGCTCATGCGTCGCGCCGCCCGAGCGGGTGCTCAGCATGACGCGGCCCATGGCGGGCAGGCTCGGCAGGATATCGGCAGGGCTTTGCCTGAGGCGCTCGCGCGGATTGGTCATTTCGGTCATTTCGGTCATCTCGGTTTTCGAAAAGGGGCAGGCGACGCGCCGGGGTCTCGAACCGGAGCGTCGCCCGTCGCGGCCGCAGCAGCAATTGCACGGCCGCGTGACGGCAAGGGTCAGAATTCCGCGGTCGCGGCGAGCTTGAAGGTGCGGCCCGGCGCGGTCTGCAATTCGAGCGGATTGGTGCCGGCCACGGCGATCGTATCCGGCACCCTGTTGTAGGTCGGGCTGACCAGATCGGCGAAGTAGCGCCTGTCGAAAATGTTCTCGACGCCGGCGCGCAGGGTGATGAAGGAAGCCGGCTTCCAGTTCAGGTAGGCATCGAAGACCGAATAGCCGCCCGGCTTGAAGATCGCCGGCGAGCTCGCCCGCGTGGCGCCGGCCGCAAGGGTGCTGATCACTTCGGCTTCCAGCCCGTATTCCGGCATCTGGTACTTGAGCCCGGTCACGACCTTCAGCGGGCTGACATTATAGGGCGTCACCGGTGCGCCCTGCACGACACGCTGCTTGCCGTACTGATAGCTGAACGCGAAGTTCGCGAGCCAGCGCTCGTGGAAGCGCCATTCCGCCGAGGCCTCGATACCGGAGATCTGCACCCGCGCCAGGTTGCGCGAGGTGATATCTGTCGTGCCGGGGACCTCGAAGAGTTCCTGGATGAAGTCCTTGTAGTTGGCATGGAAGGCGCCGATCGAGAACCAGCCATCGGCGAACCTGCCGCGGAAGCCGGCCTCGTAGGAATTCACTTTCTCGGGCTTCAGATCGGGATTCGGAATCAGGTTCTGCGTACCGAAGGGGAGGGAGGTGTAGAGCTGCTGCGCCGTCGGCATCTTGAAGCCCTCGGCATAGCGGGCATAGACCGAATAGGTCTCGTCCAGCTTGAAGATGGTGCCGATCTGCGGAATGAGCCGGTGGGCGTCGAGCTCACGCGGTTCCTTGCCCCGGACGAAGACATAGCCAGGGCCCGGGCGCGGATCGATATTGTAATTGGCATAGCGCAGGCCCGGCGTGATCGTCCAACGGCCGCCGAGCAGCTCGATCTCGTCCTGCAGGTAGAAATCGTAGCGGGAGGTGGTCGAATTGGCGAAGTTGAAGCCGCCGGCAATCGCGGTGGTGGTGACGCCTGTGGCGAGGTTCTTCACATCGTCGCGGCGCTCGTAATCGGTGCGGGTGACGTCGCCCTGGAAACCGTAGGTCAGGCGGTGGAAGCTCGAGCCGAGCCCGAAGCTCGATTTGGCCTGGATGTCGAGCTGCGAGAACTTCTCGGAATAGTCGAGCAGGCCGCGGGTGAAGCGCTGCTGGCCATTGGCAAGCGTCTGCAGGTTGTTGGTGATGAAGGTGCGTTCCTGCGGCGAGAACGAGGCCTGCCAGCGCAGCGAGTCGAGGAAACTCGCGCCGACAGTCCAGTCGTGCTCGATGGCATAGCGCTGGCGCGTTTTCTGCTGGTCTCGGATGTTCGGGCCGTTGCGGATGCCCGAGCTGACGACATTGAAATTATAAAGCTGATTCACCGTCGAAGCGCTGTCGAAATACTCGCCGGTGAGCTTGATCGTATGGTCGCTGTTAGGCTGGAAGACGAGCTTGCCGAACGTGTTCCAGACCGTGGTGTCGAGTGGGTTGAGCAGGTTGCAGGGCAGGAAGCGCTGCGCCGGGACCGGGCAGCCCCAGCGTCCGCCATCGGCCCGCGCCCGGCCGAGCTTCGCTTCCTGCGCCGTCTTCTGGCTGACGCCGAAGATCGCTTCCAGCGTGGGCGTGAGCCTGAAGGCGGCAATGCCGGTCTTCACGAAGGAGCGATCGAGGCTGTCATAGCCGGTGTTGAGACGCACCGCGTAAGGTTTATCCTTGCCCTTGAGCAGGTCTTGCGGGTCGAGCGTGCGGTAGGCGATGATGCCGCCCAACGCATCGGCGCCCCAGAGCACCGAGCCCGGCCCTCGGACGATCTCGACACTCCTGATGAAGGGCAGATCGACGAAGTCACGATTGCCGTCGGTGATGCGCTCGATGACGCGGGAGCCGTCGACCTGCATCTGCACGCGGTTGCCGCCGACGCCGCGAATGGTGAAGCCGCCATAATTGCCAAACGGATCCGTACCGCTGGTGATGCGGTTGACGCTGACGCCCGGCTCGTAGCGGACAAGATCCTGCGTGTCGCGGATCATCCGCTCGTCCAGTTCCTGCCGTGAGATGACGCTCACCACGCCGGGCACGTCGAGCACCTGCTTCTCGGTGCGCGTGGCCGTGACCGTGATCTGGTCGAGCGAGATCGGCTGCTCAGTCGAGCGCCCGTCGCCCGGCTGTGCCTGAGCGTTCGCCAGTGCTGTCGATGATAGCAGCGCCAGGAGAGTAAGTAGTTTTGAATTATTATTCATAACCGAGCCCCGAATTTATGCGTAGATGCTCTAATGCATCTGCGAATAGATTCGCAACATCAATAATACATGAGCTATACTTCAAAACTAAACGAAATACGAACTAGAAATACATTGAACTAATTCGAGTCAGGCCGCGGCAAGCTGCCTGACCCCGCCGATGCGATAGGAGTTGCGCTGCTCGATCGAGGCGCGGGGACGACTGTGCTGAGGCTAGAGCATTTTCGAGCGAAGTGGGTACCGGTTCGCGTAAAGAAAATGTGTCAAAACAAAGAGATAGAGCATTTCAGCGATTCGGAGAAACGCGGAAATGCTCTGGACACGGCCAAGCCTGGGTAGCAGGGCCTTCTCGGTTACAGGGCTCAGCCTTCAGCCAGCTCACGTCAGAAGCCACAATCTCGTGGCTGCCGAATGTCCGGTTCCGGGCAAGCCTTAACGTCCGCAATTGGCCCATCTTGTCCGGATGGGGCGACCGTAGTCGTGGCGCTTTCGAGCAGCCCGAGGATGGCTGCTCGATCGTGATGGACACCGGCGAAAGCTCTGGATGTTCAAGCCAAAACGGCTTCCTGACGGAACTCCCGGGTGACTTCCGAAACCGCGCCACGTCGTGAACCGGAGGCATCGCGTACATCCGCGCGTATTCCCGGCTGAATCGGGATGCGCTCGCGGCATCCCTTACGGGCAACGGCTGGCTTGACGACGACCAGGAATAACCGAAAGCCACTCAAGCGGCTTCCGGCATCCGGGGCAGCAGCTTGTCGAGCGTGATCGGGTAGTTGCGCACGCGCACGCCGGTCGCGTTGTAGATGGCGTTGGCCACGGCAGCGCCGACCCCGCAGATGCCGAGCTCGCCCACGCCCTTTGCCTTCATCGGCGAGGACATCGGGTCTGCCTCGTCGAGAAAGACCACGTCCTGATGCGGAATGTCGGCATGCACCGGCACCTCGTAACCGGCGAGGTCGTGGTTGACGAAGAAGCCACGGCGCTTGTCGACCGCCAGTTCCTCCATCAGCGCCGCGCCTGCCCCCATGGTCATCGCGCCGATCACCTGGCTGCGAGCGGTTTTGGGGTTGAGGATGCGCCCTGCCGCGCACACCGCCAGCATGCGCCTGACCCGCGTCTCGGCCGTAGCCGCGTCGACACCCACTTCCACGAAATGCGCGCCGAAGGTGGATTGCTGGTGCGTCTCGTCGAGATCGCCATATTCGATCGTGTCCTCGCCGGTCAGGGGGCCGGCCTCTGCCGCGCTCTTCAGCGGGAGGCTGCGATTGCCGGCTTTCACCTCGCCGCCCGCGAAGACGGCCTCTGTCGAGTTGATGCCCAGCTTTTGCGCCACGGCCTCGCGCAGCTTCACGCAAGCTGCGTAGACGCCGGCCGTCGAGCTGTTGCCGCCCCACTGCCCGCCGGATCCGGCCGAGACGGGGAAGGCGGAATCTCCCAGCTTCACCACGACCTTTTCGAGATCGACGCCCAACATCTCGGCGGCGGTCTGCCCGATGATGGTATAGCTGCCGGTGCCGATGTCGGTCATATCGGTCTCGACCGTGACGATGCCCTCGGCGTCGAGACTGACGCGCGCGCCCGACTTCATCACGAGGTTGTTGCGGAAGGCGGTCGCGACGCCGAGGCCGATCAGCCAGTTACCCTCGCGCATCTGGCCCACCCGCTCCGAGCGACGGGACCAGCCGAACCGTTCCGCGCCGAGCTTGAAGCACTCGTCGAGCCGCCGCATCGAGAAGGGCCGCCCGGGCTTCTCCGGGTCGACCTGCGTGTCGTTGAGGAGGCGGAAGGCGATCGGATCCATCCCGAGCTTCTCGGCCATCTCGTCCATCGCCATTTCCAGCGCCATCAGGCCCGGTGCCTCGCCGGGCGCGCGCATAGCGTTGCCTTCCGGCAGGTCGAGCTCGGCAAGACGCATCGCGGTCATCCGGTTGGCGCCGGCATAGAGCAGCCGCGTCTGCTGCACCGCGACCTCCGGCCCGCCGCCCTTGAGATCGCCCGACCAGCTTTCATGGCCGATCGCGGTGAGCTTCCCCTCCTTCGTCGCGCCCAGCCGGATACGCTGGATCGTTGCCGGCCTGTGCGTCGTGTTGTTGGCCATCAGCGGGCGCGTCAGCGCCACCTTGACCGGCCGCTGCGCCAGGCGCGCGCCCAGCGCCGCCAGCAGCACATCGGCACGCAGGAACAGCTTGCCGCCGAAGCCCCCGCCGATGAAAGGCGAGACGATGCGGATGTTCTGCTTGGGAATGCCGAGCGTCGTCGCCATGTCCGTCACGCCCCAGGCGACCATCTGGTTGGCGGTCCAGAGCGTCAGCCTGTCGCCTTCCCAGGCGGCGAGCGTGGCATGGGGCTCCATCATCGCATGGCTCTCGTCGGGCGTCGTGTAGGTCTCGTCGAGGCTGACCGGCGCGCTCGCGAAGGCGTCCACAAAGTCGCCGACATGGGTGTCTTTGAGACTGGGGTCGTCGCCCTCGGGCTTCGTGGCCCTGTCCTTCGCGGCCGCGAGGTCAAAGGCGCCCTTGGCCGCGGCATACTCCACCTTGATCAAGCTAGCCGCGGCGCGCGCCTGCTCGAAGCTTTCGGCCACCACCAGCGCGACGGCCTGATGGTAATGCTCCACCTCCGGTCCCGCGAGCAGGCGGGCGGTGTTGCGCGGGCCCTTCTTCAGATTGCCGGCCTCCTTCGCCGTCACGATCGCAAGCACGCCTGGCGCCTTTCGCGCGGCGTCGAGTTCGATCGAAGCGATGCGCCCCTTGGCGATGCCGGCGCCGATCACATAGCCATAGGCCTGGTTGGGCACGACATCGTGCTGCTCATAAGCGTAGCGGGCTGTGCCGGTGACCTTGCGGGCACCGTCGATGCGATCATGCGGCTGTCCGATCACCTGGAGGCGGTCGATCGGGTTCGCGGTTGCAGGCTTGTCGAATTTCATGGTTCAGCCCCTCGCTTGCGTCAGCACGGCGCCGAGCGTGCGCTCGACCAGCGGCAGCTTGAACGCGTTGTCATGGGTAGGCTTGGCGCCGGCGAGAATGGCCTCGGTGGCAGCCTTCGCGCCGCGGGGAAGTTCCGCCTCCGCCTTCTCGACGCGCCAGGGTTTCGGCGCGACGCCGCCGAGCGCGATCCGGCCGCTGCCGTCGCGCTGCACGATGGCGGCGACGGAAATCAGCGCGAACGCGTACGACGCCCGGTCCCGCACCTTGCGATAGATCTGCGTGCCACCGGCGGGCTTCGGCAGCGTCACCGCCGTTATGAGCTCGCCCCTTTCCAGCACAGTCTCGACATGAGGCGTCTTGCCCGGCAGCCGATGCAGATCGGCAACGGGGATCGAGCGGGTCGATCGATCGGGCTTGACCGTCTCGACCGTGGCGTCGAGCGCCCGCATTGCCACGGCCATGTCCGAGGGATGCGTCGCGATGCAGGTGTCGCTGATGCCGACGACGCCGAGCTGGCGCGAGAACCCGTCGATCGCCGAGCAGCCACTCCCCGGCTGGCGTTTGTTGCAGGGCTGCGCCGTATCGTAGAAATACGGGCAGCGCGTCCGCTGCAGCAGGTTCCCGGCGGTGGTGGCGCGGTTGCGCAACTGGCCCGAGGCGCCCGCGAGCAGCGCCCGCGACAGCACCGCATAATCACGCCGGACGCGCTCGTCCGCGGCCAAGGCGGTGTTGCGGACCAGCGCCCCGATGCGCAGCCCGCCATCGGTGGTGGGCGCGATTGTGTCGAGCCCCAGCCCGTTGACGTCGATCAGATGCGTCGGCGCCTCGATCTGCAGCTTCATCAGGTCGAGCAGATTGGTGCCGCCAGCGATGAACCTGGCGTCGCGATCGCTTGCAGCGGCCGCAGCCGCCTCGGCCGGAGAAGCGGCCTTCTCGTAACTGAAAGCCCTCATCCGCGCCTCCCGGCAACCTCGGTGATCGCCTCGACGATGTTGGAATAGGCACCGCAGCGGCAGATGTTGCCGCTCATGCGCTCGCGGATCTCGGTTTCGGTCAGGGCCATCGGGCCGGTCAGATCGGCGCTGACATGGCTTGGGATGCCCGCCTTGATTTCATCGAGAACCGCGACGGCGGAACAGATCTGGCCCGGCGTGCAATAACCGCACTGGAAACCGTCATGCTTCACGAAGGCCGCCTGCATCGGGTGGAGATCATCGACGCCGCCCAGCCCCTCGACCGTCGTCACCTCCGAGCCCTGGTTCATGATCGCCAGCGTCAGGCAGGAATTGATCCTCTGCCCGTCGACCAGCACGGTGCAGGCGCCGCATTGGCCATGGTCGCAGCCCTTCTTGGTGCCGGTCAGGTGAAGGTGCTCGCGCAGCGCGTCGAGCAAAGTCGTGCGCGTATCGAGTTCGAGCTTGTGAATGCGCCCGTTCACGTTGAACGAGACCTCGCTCAGCACCGGCTTTCCGACTGGCGCCGGCTGAGCGCGCGCGCCCGCCGCCGTCGTAGAAAAGGCAGCACAGGCGCAGGCGATGACCATCAGGTCGCGTCGGTTCATTTCCAGTTCGCTGGGAGTTGGCATACCCGCCTCCGGTTTCGGCAAATCGCAGCTGGGGGCTCGCTCCCGAGACAGCTGCGTTGCGAAGGAGAACGACGGAAGCGGCGGCTAGTTCATTCTCGCTCTGAAATGCGCGCACACGAGATCGTCAGCGCGCTTGCGCATCGTCCGATCAGTCCATCTGGAACGTCCGCTGTCCGGCGACGCTCGAATGCCAGCTTGGACGCTAGCGAGAAGCGACTGGTTGGCGCGGCCGGGTGGGTAGTCGCAGCGACCTGACCTTCGCGAACGGATATGCAGAATGGTCCGGAACTTTTTCGGCGATTGACCGCCCGATAGACCTGATTGGCTCAACCCATGCCCTTTAATCCTTCATCTTCGCTGACCATGCTCTTGAACGCACCGGTCAGATCGGGACAGGTTGTGTGGCTCGGCATTCGGCCGCGCCGTCGAGAGCCTGTACGTGCGGTCGAGACCGCGGAATTCGATGCGGCAGGAGGCGTGATCGGCGACCGTTACGCTCGTGTCGCTGGGGCGCGTCAGGTCACTTTGATCCAGGCAGAACACCTGGACGCAATCGCCAGTCATTTGGGACGTTTGAGTGTGGTGCCAGCCGATCTGAGGCGCAACGTCGTCACCCGAGGTCTCAACTTGCTCGCGCTGAAGGAGAAGCGCTTCCGGATCGGTTCCGCGATCCTCGAGACGACCGGAGAATGTCACCCTTGCTCTCGCATGGAGGAAATACTCGGCACGGGCGGATACAATGCGGTGCGCGGACTCGGAGGTATTACGGCACGCATCGTCGAGGGTGGAACGGTCAACGTCGGCGACACCCTCTCACCCATCTTGCCCTCTCCCTGACAAAACACATCCGTCGGCTGTGTGGCCGGAGCGATGCGGTACCCGCTGAATATCCTGGTTGGTTGCAGTAAGGGCATCGGAGCCTGCCGGGGCCTGCGGCGTTCGTCTCGCGGCACTCATCCAGCGCCAGCCTACCGCCGACCGCTGCGAGCCGCGGATGTACCGGCCGCCCGGTCGGAGGTAGCACCGAGATCGAAAGCGACAGTTCGCACGCGCGACGACGGTCAGAAGGCCCGGCACTCCTAACGGAGGCTGGGCCTTTTCTCTCGCGAGGGTTGTTCGATCACCTCAATGGTCGGTAAGGACAAGGCGATTCTCAGGGGAACGGCTGCGCTTCCTGGTCAGTTCGCGTCATGCTGGAATTCAATGGGAGGGTTCAATGGGCCTTGTCGAATTCACGATCCTGATCGGGTGCGTTTCAGTCCGCTCGGTTCCTTAGGACGGGTAGCTGAACAAATCTCGCCGCGCCGCGTTCCGCTCGCATTCCCTTGAGATGCCACGACTTGGCCCACCGTTGTGAAAATAACGGTGGGCCTTTTCGCGGAACACATCCGCGTCGTCAGCGTTCTGCGAGTGGGAATGCCAGTCCCACGTCATGAGACTAAAGCCCCGCCAGGCCATGCTGGTGGGGCCTTTTCTTTGGCGACGGTTCAGGTGTCGAGGAATTGCTTGCGAGTTCGGATGAAATATTGTTTGGAACCAATATAAAGAAGCGATGTTCTGTACTCAGATATCCACCCCATCCGGAGTGTACAGATGAAGAAGTTCCTGCTGCTGGCCCCCCTCGCTTTCATGGCACTCCCGATGGCGGCTGCGCCCGCTTCGGCGGAGACGGTCGTTGTCAAGGAGCGCCGCCACGTGGATTCCGGCCTCCATCGTGGCTGGCGTAACGGTCACGGCCATGGCGTTCGAAAGGTCGTTGTTCGGCGCGACGTCGGCCATCGTGGGGCCACCCGCGTCACCAAGAAGGTCACCCATACGAACGCCTACGGCGATCGGGTGACCCGGAAAGTGACACGCGAAGTCAATTGACCGTTCACTGTGGGAACGCCGCCCGGTGTTCCCACTTCATCGCCGACGGCTTGCCGTCTGCAGATCAACTGACCCGAGACTGTGGCTGCATATGAAGAACGCTATCCTGACCTTGAGCCTCGCTTCGCTCCTCGCATTCGGCACTGCCGCATGGGCGGGCGAGAATTTCGACACGACCGCCTTTGCAGGAATCCCTGGGATCGAGCTGGGCGCGCGGCTCAACTCCGAGCCCAAGGGCAAGGTTCAGCCCACTTCGGAAGAGGCCAGCGAGACCTCCGTGACGACGCGGCAGGCACCGAACCAGCGCAAGGTGAGGATCGTCTATCCCCTGCCGAGATGAACGGCTCGCCGGCATGGACATCGCGCAGCTGAGCGATCGCTATCCTTCGGAGCAAAAGTTCGGCACCCCGATGGGATAGGCTCGCATGTGGCGGGAAAAACGCCCCCATGGCCACGGATGAACGCATTCTCTTGCCTTGAAGACTCGGCCCGGATGGCCCCAACGGAGCGGTTATAGGTCAAGCGTCTCGCCGCCTTCTCCGGCTCCAGCGCCTTGGTCGAAGCCGGGCTCGACCTCGCGATCAGCAAGAGCGCGACGCTCGGTGTCTCCTATACCGGGAAGCTCGCGCAGGATGCCCAGGACCACGCCTTCAAGGCGAATCTCGCGGTGAGGTTCAGCGGGGCATAGTCGCGCGGTGGCTTGGTGTAGCCTCCGCTCGGCATGTTCAGGTGGAGACGTCATCGGATGAAGTCTCATCTCGTGAACGTCCGCTTTCGGGCAGTAACCCAACGTCCGCTTCTCTAATCGGGCAGCTGGGTCAAGCTCGGATTATCTGTGCAGGGGTCTCGTTCACGCGGGTCACGCTTCTCTTCGCAGTCTGGTGGCTTCTTTTGTCGAGCAAAGCCGCTGCACGCATGCATCGGATCGGGTCTGTAGAGCCTCTGCGAGCGCCGCAAGAAGCGATGAAAGCGCGCCTCAGTGGCGTGGCTGCTCGGGGAATTCCAGCTTGCCGACATCATAGCCAAGCGCAGCCGCACGCGCGACCAACCGCTTACGCTGCGCGGCGCCAATCTGCGGATCACGCGTGAAGATATAGAGGTCGCGCAAGGTCGGATCGGCCGAGATGAACCAGCTGTAGTCGTCGGCCCGGTCCAGCACCCAATAGTCGCGCTGCACCGGCACGAAGCCATAGAGCTTATAGTCCACCCTGAGCTTTGCGTTAAAGCCGGGGTCAAGGATCGTGCCGGGGCCGCCGACCGTCTTGAGCTCGCCGCGCGGACCGCCCATACGACAGGAATCGAGCACTTGGATGCCACCGGCGCGGTCCCGCCCATATTCGGTCGCGCCGGCAACGCAGCCATCAGTGATCGTCATCGGGCGGCGGGCGATCTCTCGCCAAGTACCCGAATAGAAGCGCTGAACGTCAATCCGCTTGCGCGGCTCGGGCGCCTTCTGCGCCTGAGTCATCGAGTTCCCCGCGCAGCCGGCGAGCGAAACGGTGGCGACGGCGGCGAGCAGAATCGATTTCATGGAGGCCTCCCGGGCGACGAGCGGCCGTCCTAGCGGGCGCCTCTTGAGGGTTACGCGCGAGCCCGCCCCGCGGATCACCCATGGGGCGATTTCTGACACGGCAAACTCCGCGACACAGGTCCGCGCTCGGCAACCGTCCAATGTCCTCAACGACACAGTTTAGAGTCGGTGCCGACAGGCTTTCGGGCGGGTATCCGAGAGGTTCAGGCCTGCGCACTGCCGCCTTGATTTGTTCGCCCCGCCAACTGACTTGCGCTACGCGGCCTATCGGCAACGCCGATAACATCATCGGATCATTCCGTTTCCCAACGAGCGCCCAAAGCTGGAACACAGCCGGCAGATCGGAAATGGAGACCGAGATGACCAGCAATAGAACGAGCCCGCGCCGTATCCTCATCGCCGGCGGGAGTTCCGGCATGGGCTTCGCCTTGGCGCGACGGCTGACAGGGGCCGGTGACCATGTGGCGATCGTCGGTAGGGATTCCTCTCGGCTCCGGCGCGCACGGGATGAGCTCGGGGCTTCGCCGTTGATCACGACGTATGCAGCCGATATCACCTCCGAGGGCGAGGTGCAGGCGCTGTTCGCGAACAGCGAATGGTTCGACCATATCGTTTGTACGGCTGCCGATTTTACGGGCGCTTACGAACTGCTCCCTGCGCTCGACCTGGATGCAGCCCGGCGCGCTATCGAGAGTAAGA
The DNA here is from genome assembly GCF_004341515.1 of Allobosea sp. BK604. Taxonomy (GTDB): domain Bacteria; phylum Pseudomonadota; class Alphaproteobacteria; order Rhizobiales; family Beijerinckiaceae; genus Allobosea. The sequence continues at coordinate 226,621 of NZ_SLZF01000009.1, read as the reverse complement.
TCATCGGCCCGATCCTGCTCGCCAAGCACGGCAGTCCGAAACTCGCCGCCGGGGGATCGCTAACCTTCACATCCGGCATCGCAGCCTACCGGCCGATGGCACGGGGAACCGTCGTCGCGACTATAAACGCGGCACTCGAAGGTCTCGTCCGAGCCCTGGCCGTCGAACTGGCTCCCATTCGCGTGAATGCAGTATCGCCGGGCTGGGTCGATACACCGATATGGCAGGCGGTCGCGGGCGAAAGGAAGGCACCGGTTCTCGCCGGGATGGCGGAGCGCCTGCCGGTCGGTCGCGTGGGTCAACCGGAGGATATCGCTGATGCCGTGGCTTTCCTCATCGGCAACGGCTTCACGACGGGCACGGTTCTTCACGTCGAAGGCGGTCATCGTCTCGTTTGAGAGAACGCCGCGCTCGTCCCGCCCGGGTCAGAAGGAGCGTCAGGCTGGGCGGTTGAACGCGACGGCGGCGCCATACCATGTCGAGTGTCGCAACGAGCTCAAACCCGGACGATGGGATCGCAGCAATGGCACCACGCTCGAACGCTTCCCTGGCCGCGATCCGAGGCACGAGGGCATAGCCGCTGCCGGCCGCGACGAGACGTACAATTGCCTCGATGCTGCCGACCTCCGCAAACGGCCTCGGTGGCTTGAGACCGATCTGGCGCCAAGCCTGATCGAACAAATGTCGATAGACGCATCCGGGCTCGGTGGTGATGAACGTTTCGGCGCGAAGTGCATCGGGATCGAATATGCTTCCTGCCGCCGGCGGTCCGATCATGACCAGCGGCCCATGCCGTGCTGAGAACGCCAATCGCAAGCGCTCCAGTCCAAAACACCAGGCGCGGCTTCCAGAAGCGCGGTGAGGTTGCCAGAGTTCGAGAGCGCCGGAGCAACCGGATTTTCGTTACGCGCCCGATCATTCAACTCTCTTAAGGCGACAACCCGATTGATTTCCAGTTGTGCTTCGACCTGGCTGGAGCGCTACGCTGAGCTGCCGAACTTGCAGCAGAGGGGCGAGCGTCGGAGAGCGATCGGATAACTTTGCATCGTCCATGCCATTCATTGATGGGCCCTCCATCGAGGACCTGTCGAAGCGGCACTGTCCCCCGGACCGGCGCCATTCTTGACGAGGATACAAGCATGGGTCTGCGAGACCTGCGCGGCCTGGCGGCGCGTCACTAGGCGAGCCGCCCAAGCGTCCGCCGCAGCGCCTTGATCTCGTCGGCCTCGGTCACGCCGGGGGGCGGTTGCGGCGCCACCTTGAGTTGGTCCGTCGTTATGCCCTGGCCGGCGCCCGTGTCGTCGCGGACCACGAAGAGCATTCCGGGCTCTTTCAGAACGAATGCCAGCGCGGCATCCAAATCCGTGGTCGAAACCTCGAACGTCAAACGCGTTCCCTCCGGCCTTGAAGCCTTGAAAATATTGACGAATCGCCGAAGCGCGGCACGGCGCTCTTCGTCGGTACCGCAAGCGGGTTTCACTTCGCTCTCAACCAAATCCGCGTCCCTTCACGTCGCGTGCCGCCCACTTGAAGTAGGCGGCGCACCTGAAAAGGGATCAACCCCGCCACGCTCATTGCGGCGTTGGCTTCAGTGCATGGGCACCGGACGGTTGCCAGAAGCTGCGTCTCCTACCATCGGTCTCAAAATGCGTTGTGGTCGCCTCGACGACAAGCCGCGGCGTCTCGCCCCTGGGGCGACCAGGTCAGTTCGCGCGGGCGAGCCGTACAGGCAACTCGGCGAGGGCGCGAATGCCGAGACGCTTCCGCCAGCGGATCTGTCCGATGGGCTTCGCAAGATGGAGATCAGGATAGCGCGCGATCGCGCGCTCCAGCGCGACCGCCGCCTCGGCGCGAGCGAGCTGAAAGCCGAGGCAGAAATGCACGCCCGTCCGTGACGGGCGAAGACGCTCGCCGGCAAATCGCCGCCCGTGATCGCCTCGCTCGCAGGCCGACTTTTTCAACGGTATCGGTCGGGAGCGGACACTGCGCGCCGTCAGCTCCAGCCGGCGGGGCCCTTTTTGCTTTCGGGCGAATGTCCGGGAACTGACCGACGAGGCACGTAAGCAACACCCCCTTGTATGAGTCGGGCGAAATGGCAGACAGTGCCCGGGGGCGTTGGAAGTATCCCCTTGAAACAGAAGTGGACCCTAAGCGACATCATCCAAAGTCAGAACGCCTTCGAAGTTGGACTGACTAATCTGATTGAGCTTGCATGGGAGACCAGTAATGGAAGCCAATAAGCCACGTAATTCAGATCAAAGTTCGTCGAATTCCACACAAAACTCCACTGCCTTGGAGCCGGACGAGAGAGGCAGCCCGTCCAGGGCAAAACTGACGCGGCGCGGGATGTTGCTAAATGGGGCGACTCTAGTGACCGCGTCTGCCCTCGGAGCGGCTGCGCAGCTTCAGAACGTGCAGGCCCAATCGCAGCCCACGGCTGCTCCTGGCGCCAAGCCGAATATCCTCGTTATCTTCGGTGACGATATCGGTCAGACAAACATTAGCGCCTATTCGTTCGGATTGATGGGTTACAAGACGCCGAACATCGACCGCATCGCCCGAGAGGGGATGATGTTCACCGACTACTATGCTGAGCAGAGCTGCACAGCTGGCCGCTCAACCTTCATTACTGGGCAATGCACCCTTCGCACTGGACTTTCCAAGGTCGGTATCCCCGGCGCTCACGCTGGCCTGCAACCGCGCGACGCCACCATCGCGGAACTGCTGAAGCCATTGGGCTATTCGACCGGTCAGTTCGGCAAAAACCATCTGGGTGATCGCGACGAATTTCTGCCAACCAACCACGGATTCGATGAGTTCTTCGGCAATCTCTACCATCTCAACGCCGAGGAGGAGCCGGAGAAGCGTACCTATCCACGCGATCCAGAATACAGAAGGAAATTCGGTCCGCGCGGTGTCCTGAAGTCATCCGCCGACGGGAAAATCGAAGATTCCGGCCCGCTTACTCGCAAGCGCATGGAAACCATCGATGACGAGACGTCGTCGGCGGCGATTGACTTCATCCAGCGTCAATCCAAGGCCAACCGTCCCTTCTTTTGCTGGTACAATTCAACACGGATGCACGCCCGAACTCACGTGCGCGAGGCGCACCGCAGCCCGCCGGGGCTCACATCCTTGACCGAGTATGCCGACGGCATGGTCGAACACGATGCAGTAATCGGAACCATCCTGAAGTCTCTCGACGATCTCAATATCGCAAACAACACGATCGTCATTTACACGACCGACAACGGGCCGCATCAGAACACTTGGCCCGACGCGGGAACGACCCCGTTCCGCAGCGAGAAGAATACCAATTGGGAAGGCGCGTTCCGCGTGCCAGCCTTGATCCGTTGGCCTGGAAAGATTCAGGCGGGATCGATCTCGAACGAACTTTTCAGCGGGCTCGACTGGATGCCGACGCTGCTGGCGGCGGCAGGCGAGCCGGACATCAAGGAAAAGCTACTGAAAGGTCACCAGGCTGGCAATAAGTCCTTCAAGGTGCACTTGGATGGGTACAATCAGTTGCCGCACCTTCTGGGCCAGCAACCCAAAGGAGCGCGCAAGCAATACATCTATTTCAATGACGATGGGGATCTCGTCGCGATAAGGCACGAGAACTGGAAGGCTGTCTTCGAGGAGCAGCGTGCGACCGGCACTATGCGCATTTGGGCAGAGCCCTTCACGAAGTTGCGCCTAGCCAAACTATTCGACCTGCGTTCGGATCCTTACGAGCGCGCGGACATCACGTCGAACACTTACTGGGACTGGGTTTTCGACAATGCTGGTCTGATGTACGGCGTGCTGGCGGAAGCTGGTGAGTTTCTCCAAACCTTCAAAGAGTTTCCGCCAAGCCAGCGGCCCGACAGCTTTAGCGTCGATCAAATGGTCGAGAAGCTTCAACGAAGCTTGGACTCCAAGTAGCGGAGATAAGCTTCGGTCGGCCGGCTCCAATGCCGGCCGACAATTGCAATTGCCTCCGTCGACCGGATGTTTCGAACGCGGTGGAGGGTGCGTTTTCAATCTCTGCGTCATTAGCAGCGCTATCCGAATTGGGCCGAAGTGGCGCCTTTAGCCCAGTGCCGCCAATGTCCGCTTGATGGCAAGGCTCCAATGTCCGCACTTGGCGCATCTGACTGCGAGCCGATGACGTAACGACTCCGGATGCGGCATTCTGGAGGGAGGATGCGATCATGGATATTGCTCGACAGCCATCGATACGTCCCGCCTGGAATACCGGACGGATAATCGGTCCGAAGCCGCCTTTTCCAAGCCTGGAACAAGCCCTGCCGCGATGGCCGCGCCGGCTACAGTGCTGATACCCGCCTTCATCGTGTCGCGACGGGTCAGTGATGGGGACTTCATGCGCGATCCTCTCCGTTGAGAACGTGAGTAAGGACGTCGTCCTGATCGCGCAGCCAGTCAGCGAAGCTCGATCCGGGCCTATCGGGCATACCTGACGGGTAGATTGCTGCCGGATGAGCCTCGGAGCAATGCGGATAAAGCGGGAATGCCCCCCGAAAGGCGCAAGGCTAGCGACGCCAGGCGCATAGCGGGCATCGACGGACGTCAGCGGATCAGAAGTCGTCAGCCGGCGCGGTCGATCGTTCACGGATTCTTCGTTCGCAAGCTGGTGGCAAGTTGGTAGTGTGATGCGATGCGCAATTCATTTGACGCCTCGGGTTTGTCCGGAGGAACCATGGCAAGCCAGCTCCAAGCCCGTTCGGACGATCTGCAACTTGTCCCGCCCGCGGCTCCGGAGATTGGACCGGACGACGTCGATCTCCTCCATCAGATCAGCGTCGAGCTGATCGGCGAACGCGATCGAACAGAGCTCTACGGCAAGATCGTCGATGCCGCAGTTTCGATCACGCGTTCCCAGTTCGGCACGATGCAGTTGCTGTGCCCCAAGGATGATCCGTCCGGCCATGGCGGCCAGTTGCAGCTTCTCTGCCACCGCGGACTGCCGCCTCATGCCGTCAAGTTCTGGCAATGGGTCAAGCCAACCGCCCACAGCAGTTGCACGGTTGCGCTCAAGGTGGGCCAGCGCGCGATCATTCCCGATTTCGAGGCGTGGGACGACATCGCAGGCACTCCCGATCTCGTTGCGTTCCGGGAAGCGGGGATCCGTGCCGCGCAGACCACGCCGCTATTGTCGCGGGACGGCGCTCTGCTCAGAATGATTTCCACCCATTGGACCGAGCCGCATCGTCCGTCCGCCCGCGACCTGCGCCTTCTCGACATTCTGGCCCGGCAGGCAGCCGATCTGCTCGAACGCACGATCCGCGAGGAAGCCCTTCAGACACGCGAACAGGAATTGGAACGCGCCTGCGAAGCTCTCCGGGACAGCGAACTGCGCCAGACGATGCTGACCGGCGAGATGAGTCACCGCGTCAAGAATCTCTTCGCGCTGGTCAACACGATGATCCGGTTCGGCGCAAAGAGCGCGACGGACAAGGATGATTTCGCGAGAAGTCTGTCAGGACGTCTTCATGCGCTGGCCGAGGCGCATCATCTGGTTCTCGCCGGGGAAGCAACAGCGTCGGTCTCGGAGCTTGAGCATATCATTCGATCGGTGGTCGAACCCCATCAGTCGGCGGACAGCCTTCGTTTCGACCTTACGGGGGCGGCGGTGTCGGTGAGACCGGAGTCGATCAGCGGTCTGGCGCTGGTGATCAACGAGCTCGCCACGAACGCAATCAAATACGGAGCGCTGGCCTCCGACGAGGGTACGGTCGCCGTTTCATGGAGCACGGAAGACGACCATCTTTCGGTTCGTTGGGAAGAACGAGGCGGAGCTGCGGTCGAGGCCGCGCCGGAGCGCATCGGCTTCGGGAGCCGCCTTCTCGACAGCACCATCGTCCGTCAGTTCGGTGGCGCGTTCTCACACGATTGGCAGCGTGAGGGTGTGGTAGTGTCGATCAAACTGCCGCTGACGTCGATCCTCGGCTAGGCGGCGGCCCGCAGGGCGGCTTCGATCTGCGCTGGCTGATACGGCTTCGCGATGAACGGCACGTATTCCGGGAGTTCGTCCGCTCCGGGCCTCATTCTTCCCGACACCACGATCACGTGGATCGGCGGCCATCTGTCACGGATGGCGAAGGCGAGCTGGATCCCGTTCATCGAACCGGGCATTTCGACATCGGTCAAGACGATCGCGATCGCGGGATACTGTTCCAGCCGAACGATCGCCTCGTCAGCGTTCGCCGCCTCGAAGACTTCGTATCCGGCGGATTGCACGATCTCGACGGCGTCCATGCGGATGAACGCATCATCTTCGACGACCAGAACACTGATTTTCAAGATTTTTGCCTAAAGCGAATCTCGGCCCCAAAAGCCCTTAACGAACCAAACCCTGCTTGGTTCGCGACAGCACAAGATATTCCTCACAGGAGCATATTCACGCCGTACGACGGAACGCTCTGCGGACTCTATCCGGAAGGCGCTCCGCCCTGCCGCTTTTGCCCGTTATGGCGCTCGCTCGGCGACATTTTTGGGCTCTGCCTCTCGAGGCATCAGCTCTATGCAAGCTCCTTCTGAGGGGGGCTGCACGTCATCTGACGCCACGCCTGTTCTTCGAGCTCGAGATCGTCACCGGGGCGGGCGTCTCAACATTCAATCTCCGCTTCGGGGCAGCAAGCCAACGTCCGGTCATGGCGCCCACGCGAAGGTCGATTAACGCGGCAATCGTTCGATGAGCTCGTCGATCGAGCGCTGGATATGGCTGCGCATCAAACGCCGGGTCAGTGCTTCGTCATTGGCTGCGCAAGCTGCGATAATCGCTTCGTGCTCGGGTATCATGTCCTGCAGGCGATGGTCCGGAAAACCGAAGCGCCGCCTCGTTGCGCCGACGAAAGCATCGTGCTGCTCGAGCAGGACCAGCGCGGATCGGTTGGGGCGGATCCTGAGGATCCTGGCATGAAAGGCGCCGTTGGTCGACGAAATCGCGGCCACGTCCCGTGCTCCGATGGCCTTGGCATAGTCGACATGGATGGCCCGGAGCGCATCGATGTCCGAAGGTCTCGCAACCGCCGCGCTATAGCCCGCCAGCGGTGGTTCGAGAGACAGCCTGATCTCGAAGAGTTCGCGGATGAAATCACGTTCGATCGAACGCACGCGCGCGCCACGATTGGGCAGGATTTCGATCCAACCCTCGCCCTCGAGCTGTCCCAGTGCCTCGCGGATCGGCGCCGGGCTGGTGCCGTAGCGCTCCACCAGCGTCGCCATCTTGAGATGCTCCGCCGGCCCATAGACGCCGGTGATGATGTCGGCGCGGATCGCGTTGCGCAGCCGCTGATAGGTCGTCGCCTGCATCGGCATGATCGGGATGACTGAACTCATTGCGACCGCCTTTCCGACCAAAGAGCTCCTGCCGACCTGAACCCAATCATATGCGGGCCAGAAGCCTACCGGCGCCGAGACTGACAAGGCCCGGGCCGGCCCACATCGTACTTGACATCTCGCATGCCTTCGCCGGTTATAGATATTATATAATCTGAATTGCGCTGGCTCGCGCCAGTCAAGTCCGACGGAATCGACATCCGATCCGGCTGCAATTCGCCAGGGTGGAAACGATCGACGGGACTGGCCGATGGACGGGTTGCGCCAAGACGAAGCCGCGCATTCGGAACGAGCTGACGGCCGTTCGAGCCGTATTTCCCGCATCGAGCTCTGGATCTTCAGCTATCCGATGGTGGGCGTCGGGCCGGGCGGCGTCGATGTGACGGGCGCGAGGTCCGAGCGCACGCGGCTCGCCGTCCGCATCGAAACCAGGGACGGCGCCCAGGGGTCCTATGTCGGCGGTCAGGCCAACGCCTTGTCCCAGGCGACCGCCTGCGCGCGCAGCGTGCTCGGCCTCGACGCCTTCGCGCGCGAGCAGGCCTATGAGCGCATCCGCCGGCAACTCCGCAAGGAGGACCGGATGGGCGCAGGCGTCATCGACATCGCGATGTGGGACCTTGCCGGCAAGAGGATGGGTCTCTCCGTCTCCCAGATGCTCGGCGGCACCAAGACCAGATTGCCCGCCTACGCCTCGACCTGGTTCGGCGGCGAAGGCGGCGGGCTCTCGACGCCGGAAGCCTTCGTCGATTTCGCCGAGGAGTGCCACGGCCTCGGCTATCGCGGGTTCAAGATGCATGGCTGGACCGATGGCAGCCCGGTGCGGGATGCCGAGGCCGTGCGCCTGCTCGGCCGGAAGGTCGGCGACCGGATGGCGCTGATGCATGACGCCGCGTGCCATCTGCGCAATTTCGCCGATGCGCTGGAGGTCGGACGCGCTTGCGACGATGCGAACTTCTTCTGGTACGAGGACCCCTACAGCGATGGCGGCCTCGCCGCACACTCCCATCGCCGCCTGCGCGAGATGCTGCGGACACCGATCCTGCTCGGCGAGCATGTCCGCGGGCTGGAATCGATGGCGACGCTGACGCTTGCAGATGGCACCGATTTCGTGAGGGCAGATCCCGATTTCGACATCGGCATCACCGGCACGATGAAGATCGCGCATTTCGCCGAAGCGCTCGGCCTCGACTGCGAGCTGCACGCGCCCGGCCCGGCCCATCGCCACTGCATGGCGGCGATGCGCAACACCAATTTCTACGAACTCTCGATGGTCGGCCCTTCGCGCGGAAACTTCAACGCGCCGGTCTATACCTGCGGTTATTCCGACGCGCTCGACGATATCGGCGAGGATGGCTGCGTCCCGGTGCCGGAAGGCCCCGGTCTCGGCGTCAGCTACGACTGGGACTATATCGCCCGCAACGCCAAATCCCATGTCGTGGTCGAGTGAGGCACCCATGCTGAACCAAGAGGCCACGCGTCACGTCGCGCGCGATATCCCGCAGGGCGAAGCCACGAGGATCAGGCGGATCGAGATCATCCGGTTCAAGCAGGAGATGGAGAACGTCGCCTTCGACGTCAGCCCGAGCGGCATCGACATGCCGGGCGTCCGCACGACGCGAAAGCGCATCGCGGTGAGGATCGAGACGCGCGACGGCGCGGTCGGCGAATATGTCGGAGGCCGCACGGATACCGCACCCCAGACGGAGTTCATTGCAAAGCGTATCATCGGGCGCGACTGCTTCGCCCGCGAGGCGGTCTACGAGGATACGCGACGCTGGCTGCGCAAGGAGGATCGGATCGGCGGCTGCCAGATCGACAATGCGCTCTGGGATCTTGCCGGCAAGCGCACGGGCCATTCGGTCAGCGACATGCTCGGAGGCCAGCGCGGCAAGCGCTTGCCTGCCTATGCCTCGACCTGGTTCGGCGGCGATGGCGGCGGGCTCGCGACGCCGGAAGCCTTCGCCGACTTCGCCGAGGAGTGCCACGGCATCGGCTATCGCGCCTTCAAGATGCATGGCTGGACCGATGGCGGTTGGCGCCGCGACGCGGCGGCGATCAGGCTGCTCGGCAGGCGCGTCGGCGGGCGCATGAAGCTGATGCATGATTCAGCCTGCCATTTGAAGACGTTCGCCGATGCGCTCGCCTGCGGCAGGGCCTGCGACGAGGCCGGCTTCTTCTGGTACGAGGATCCCTATAGCGACGGTGGCCTGGCCGCCCATGCCCACAGGCGCCTGCGAGAACTGATCAAGACGCCGATCCTGCTCGGCGAGCATATCCGGGGCGTCGAGGCGATGGCGACGCTGACGCTGGCGGACGGCACCGATTTCGTACGTGCCGATCCCGATCTCGACATCGGCATCACCGGCACCATGAAGATCGCCCATTTCGCGGAAGCACTCGGTCTCGACTGCGAGCTGCACGGCAACGGACCGGCGCATCGCCACGCCATGGCGGCGCTGCGCAACACGAATTTCTACGAGATTGCCATGGTCGGTCCGTCGCGCGGCCAGCCGGTCGGCACCTATTACACGGATGGCTATTCCGACAAGCTCGACGCCGTCGCTCCGGACGGATGCTTCGTCGTGCCGGTGGGGCCCGGCCTCGGCGTCAGCTACGATTGGGATTTCATCGAGAAGAACAAGCTCAGTCACAGCGTCTTCGAGTAAGCGCGGCCGCAAGAGCCGCCATTCGGCAAATGGAGGAAACGATGACTTTGATCACCCGACGTCTGGTCGTCGCCGGCGGCGCGGCCGCTGCTGGTCTATCCGCATTCGGCGGCACGGCATCTGCCCAGGCGGGCGATACGCTGACGCTGCGCCTTCAGGCCCGCGATCTCGGCTCGATAGACCCCGCTCTCACGAAGACCGGCGATGACGAGACCATCGTGCTTCAGATCTTCAACTCGCTGGTGAACACCAAGCGAGGTACGATGGATATCGACCTCAAGGATCTCCAGCCGGAGCTGGCGGAGCGCTGGGAGATCTCCCCGGACAAGAAGACCTGGACATTCTTCCTCAAGCCCGGCGTGAAATGGCACCAGGGCTATGGCGAGGTCTCGGCCGAGGACGTGAAATTCTCCTATGAGCGCCAGCTCGACCCCAAGCTCGGCGGCGTCCATGGCGCGACCTTCAAGGACATCGACACCATCGAGGTGGTCGATCCGCTGACGGTCCGCTTCGTGCTCAAGGGGCCGAACGCCTTCTTCCACGCCTCGGCGCTGACGCCGGGCTTCGGGCGCTTCATCGTGCCGAAGAAGGCGGTCGAGAAGCTGGGTGCCGAATTCGGCCGCGCGCCCATCGGGAGCGGGCCGTTCGCCTTTGCCGAATATCGACCGCAGGAAGCGATCGTGCTGAAGGCGAACAAGGATTATTTCCGCGGCGCGCCGCCCACGGAGACGCTGCGCTTCCGCTACATACCCGCCGACAACGCGGCCACCATCGCCTTTATCGGCAAGGAGATTGACCAGACCAGCGGGCCACGCGAGCCGCGCTGGGTGGACCAGATCCAGAAAGCCCGCTCCGATGCGAAGATCAGCATCATGCAGCCAGGCAGCTTGCAGTTCGTGCACTTCAATATGAAGATCAAGCCGCTGGATGATGTCCGCGTGCGCCGTGCCATCGCCTATGCGGTCGACCGGCGCGTCTGGAAATCGGTGTTCGGCGTCGTGCATGGGCCGCTGCCGGCCATCGTGCCGGAGGAGTTCTACGGCGCCATCAAGGCGGCCGATATTCCCGCCGATCTGCGCTACGAGTTCGACCTCGCCAAGGCCAAGGCGCTGCTGTCGGAAGCCGGGCACCCCAACGGCTTCTCGATCGAGGCGCTCTCCAGCGAGCGCTCCGACTACAAGCAAAACATGCTGATGGTGCAGGACATGCTGCGCAAGGTCGGCATCGACGTGAAGCTGAAGATCGTCGACCATGCCAGCTATCACGCCGCGATCCGCAAGGACGAGGGCACCCTCGCCATGCTGTCGACCGCGATCGCGCCGACCGCGCCCGCGGTGATCAACGAGTTCCTGCATTCTGCCGCCGCGGTGGGCAAACCCGCCTCGCTACGCAACTTCTCGCATTACGGCGAGATGGGCGGCAGCGTCGACAAGCTGGTGGACGATGCCGTCGGCGAGACCGATGTCGACAAGCAGCTGGCACTGCTCAAGGAGGCGCAGCTTCAGATCCTGCGCGACATGCCGGTGCTGCCGCTGCAGACGCAGCCGCTGGTCAGCGCGATCCAGGGCAATATCGACCTTGGCTACAAGCCCGTGAGCGGCTTCGGCCAATACGAATACGCCACGGCGCGCCGCGTCTCCCGCTGAGCGAAGGCGGCGCCGCCGCGCCGGCTTCCATCCGAGAATTGTCGAGATGGCGCGTTTCGTGATCAAGCGACTCGGGGAGGCGGTTCTAACCGCCTTTCTGGTCTTCTCCTTCGTCTTTTTCGCGATGCGCCTGCTGCCGGGCGATCCGGTGATCGCGATGCTGGGCGACCGCGCCAATGCGCAGAATGTCGAGAACGTCCGGCGCAACCTCGGCCTCGACCAGCCGCTGCTCGTCCAGTACGGCCGCTTCCTCTGGGGGCTGCTCCGGCTCGATCTCGGCCGCTCGCTCGTCAATGGTGTCGACGTGGCGCAGACCATGCTGCGCCATCTGCCCTATACGATCATGCTGACCATCGCCTCCACCCTCATCGGCATCGCGATCGGGGTGCCGGTGGGCGTCGCTTCGGCGATGCGGCCGAGCGGCGGGCTCGACCATTCGACGCGGATCGTCTCGCTGTTCGGCGCGGCGCTGCCGGACTTCTATCTCGGCCTCATTCTCCTGATCGTCTTCGGACTGAAGCTGGGCTGGTTTCCACTGCTGGGCGGAGGCGATTCGGCGCTGGACCTGCGCTATCTCGTGCTGCCGGCGATGACGCTCGGCCTGCTCAAGGGCTTCGGCCTGATACGCCTGACGCGCACCGCCGTGCTCGACGTCTCGGGCCGCGACTATGTCCGCACCGCCCGCTCGCTGGGCACGCCGGAGCGCGAGGTGGTCTGGCAGCACATCGTGCGCAACGCGCTGATCCCAATCACGACGCAGCTCTCCTTGATGATCGTCGCGACGCTGGGGGGCACGATTGCGATCGAACTCGTCTTCAACCGGCCCGGCGTGGGGCAACTGCTGGTCGGCGCGGTCACCGCCCGCGACTACAACCTGATCCAGGGCGGCATCGTGATCCTCTCCATGCTGGTGGTGCTGGTCAATCTCGCCACCGACATTCTCTACGTCGTGATCGATCCACGGGTGAGGGGGAGCTGAGATGCTGGACCGGGTCTTCCTCGGCTTCGCCGGCATCATCCTGATCCTGCTGCTCGTGGTGGTGACCTTCGCGCCGTGGCTGCAGACGCATGATCCGCTGCTGCAGGATTTCGCGGCCGCCGATCAGGGCCTCTCCGCCGAGCACTGGCTTGGAACCGACGAATACGGGCGCGACATCTTCTCCCGGCTGGTCGAGGGCGCCAGGCTGTCGATGACCATCGGCGTCGCAGCCCCGCTGATCGCCGCGATCATCGGCATCTCTCTTGGCACCTCCGCGGCTTTCTTCGGCGGCTGGACCGAGACGGTCGTGACCCGCGTCACCGACGTGATGATGTCGTTCGATCCGCTGCTGCTCGGCGTGCTGATCGTCGCGCTGCTCGGCCCCGGCGTGCAGAACCTCTCGATCGCGATCGCGGCCGCTCTGGTGCCGTCCTTCTGCCGCCTGTCCCGCGCCTCGGCGCTCTCGGTCAAGCGCGAAGCCTATGTCGACGCCTCCATCGCGATGGGGCGCGGCAGCTTCGGCACGATCTGGCTCCATGTCCTGCCGAACATCGCCGGCCCTCTCGTCGTGATGCTGACGATCTGGATTGGTTCCGCCATCAGGCTGGAGGCCTCGCTGAGCTTCATCGGCTTGGGCGCGCAGGCCCCGGCGCCGTCCTGGGGAAACATGGTGCGGGAAGGTGTCGCCGACATCTTCGGCTCGCCGCTGCCGGCGATCTTCGCCGGCCTGGCGATCACGCTCAGCGTGCTGGCCTTCAACATCATCGGCGACAGGTTGCGCGACAGGCTCGACCCCGACCGGGTGGGCGGGCGATGACGCCGCTCCTGTCGATCAGCGGGCTCGAGGTGGCGTTTCCGAGCGCGCACGGCCCGGTCCAGGCGCTGCGCGGCGTCGATCTGGAGTTGCGTGCAGGCGAATGCCTCGGCCTCGTCGGCGAATCCGGCTCCGGCAAGAGCCTGACCGCCCTCGCGATCCTCGGTCTGTTGCCTGGGGCGGCACAGGTGACCGGCGGGCAGGTCAGCTTCGACGGCGAGGATCTCTTGGCCTTGCCGCGCGCTGCCCTCGATCGCATCAGAGGGCGGCGGATCGCGATGATCTTCCAGGAGCCGATGACGGCGCTGAACCCGATCATGCCGGTCGGGCAACAGATCACCGGGCCGTTGCGGCGCCACCTCTCGCTCTCCCGCTCCGCCGCCCGCAAGCGCGCCGTCGAACTGCTCGCGCTGGTCGGTATTCCCGCACCTGACAAGCGTGTCCATGCCTATCCGCACGAATTGTCCGGCGGCATGCGCCAGCGCGTCATGATAGCGATGGCGCTCGCCTGCGAGCCGCAGATACTCATCGCCGACGAGCCGACGACGGCGCTCGACGTCACCATCCAGGCGCAGATCCTCGACCTGATCAACCGCCTGCGCAGGGAACTGGGCCTCGCGGTCGTTCTCATCACCCATGATTTCGGCGTCGTCGCCGAACTGGCCGAGCGGGTCGCCGTCATGTATGGCGGACGCGTCGTCGAGGAGACGACGACGCTGCGCCTGTTCGATGCCGCCAGCCATCCCTATTCGATAGGTTTGCTGACGGCGACGCCGGCCCTGACCGCCCCGATCGGCAATCGCCTTCCGACCGTGGCTGGAGCGGTGCCGCATCTCAGTGAGATGCCGGCCGCCTGCGCGTTCCATCCACGCTGCAAGGAGCGCTTCGACCCTTGCGATAAGCAGGTCCCCTTCCTGTTGCCGATCGAGCCCGATCATCGCGCGGCTTGCTGGGCGAGGCAGCCGTCGCCCGTGAGGCGGACCGACGGTGCGGAAGCCGTGCCATGACCGAACCGCTCCTGCGACTTGACGATCTGGAGAAGCATTTCGGGAGCGTGAGGGCGGTCGACGGCGTTTCACTCGACATCCTGCCCGGCGAGACGCTGGCGCTCGTCGGCGAGTCGGGTTGCGGAAAATCGACCCTCGCGCGCCTCGTGCTGAGGCTGACGGAACCGACAGCGGGCCATATCCGGTTCGAGGGCCGGGACATCAGCCGGCTTTCGCAGCGCCAGCTGAAATCGGTCCGCCGGGATCTCCAGTTCATCTTCCAGGATCCGTTCTCTTCGCTCGATCCGCGCATGCGCGCAGGCACGATCGTGACGGAAGCCCTGGCGATCCACGGGCTGGTCGCCGGCGGCGAGGACAGGAGAAGCGTCGCGAAACGACTGCTCGAGGCGGTGGGGCTGAGCGAGCGCCACATGAACCAGTGGCCGCGCCAGTTCTCGGGCGGCCAGCGCCAGCGCCTCGGCATCAGCCGCGCCTTCGCGATGCAGCCCAAGCTTATCGTCGCGGACGAACCCGTCTCGGCGCTGGATGTCTCGGTCCGCTCGCAGGTGATCAATCTGTTGCAGGATCTGCAGGACGAACAGGGCACCGCCTATCTCTTCATCTCGCATGACATGGCGAGCGTAAGGCACATGGCGAACAGGGTCGCCGTGATGTATCTCGGCAAAATCGTCGAGATCGCACCCAAGCAGGCATTTTTCGCCGGGCCAAAGCATCCCTATAGCCA
The DNA here is from genome assembly GCF_004341515.1 of Allobosea sp. BK604. GTDB lineage: Bacteria > Pseudomonadota > Alphaproteobacteria > Rhizobiales > Beijerinckiaceae > Allobosea. The sequence goes on along the minus strand of NZ_SLZF01000009.1, from coordinate 211,444 downwards.
CGCTTTGCTTTCAGCCGTTCCGATCGCTCATCCCAGGGAAAAGCGCGAGCGGATTCTCCTGAGAGGCGACCCTCCCAGCCCTGCGGCCATTCCCTCCGGTTGCCGCTTTCACCCGCGCTGCCCGATCGCGCGCGACAGATGCCGGATTGAAGCCCCGGAATTGCACGAGACCGGGGAAGGTCATTTGGCGGCGTGTCACTACGCTTCATCCTGGCCCTTGAGCACAAGTTCGATCGTCCAGCCCTGACGGTGGCTCCACATCCTGAGCTCGCCCGAGTGTCGTCTCGCAGCGCAGGGAAGGCTCGCCGTCCGGCTCTCGATGCGTAGCCGCCCGGCCGACTGCTGCTACGTTGGCAAACTTCCAGTTCCGATGGCCACACCCATCACAACCGGCGAATGTCCGGTTCCCCGCAGCGCCCTAATGTCCGCAATTGGCGCAGTGCAACCACGTGGCCTTCCTACAGGGCCTTCAACGACGACGAGCATCCTCATCCGCCGGAACGGATGCCTGTGGCGTGGAACGATAGCGGAGGTTGTCGATTACTGAGTCCGAGATGCGCTCGCCCCGATCCACTACCCGTAGCGATGAACTGCCCATCGTGGGACTGGCGTGAACGAGCGCGGGCCGACTACTCCGGACGGGCGCTACTTCATCGTCGCTGGCAGACTGTGGCGATCGACGAACCCGGCGATCCCCGACGCGGAGCGCCATCGGCTTGTCGCCGAACTAATGGATGCTCGCCGTGCAGTCCAAGAGGCAAAGCGTGGGAATGGCGAGCTTCGCGCCGCCCGTGTTCGGGTCGATTCCGCGAAAGTTGCGCTTGGCGAGCGTGGACCCGTTTGGTGGGACGACGGCGCGCCTGACTGGAATCGGCACATGGCCAAGAACACGCCCTACGCGGAATGGGCGGTAGGAGTGAGGAAATGCGAGAGTTAGAGCCGGACACGATCGATGGAGCGAAAGCGGCCGTCGGCATCACCACGCGGGTCGGGACCGAAGGCTGCTTCCGCGTCGACCTGCCATTGTTCGCCGGCGATCTCAACGAGCGCCTTCTACAGACTCGTCGAGCGCCGTATTCCACATCAGGCGCGTGTGCGGATGGAGCCGGAGCCGCAAAGACGCCGTGTGAGCTTCTCGCAAGAGGCTGACGCGAAGGCGTTTGGCGAGCGTTTCGCGACGCGATTGAATTGAGGGCTCAGCGCTGCTGGAACGCGAGCCTCGCTCCGAGGGCGATGAGCCGATGACCTTGCCCTGCCACCTGCCAATTTGGCGGTGGCTATTGATCCAAACCGATCGGTCGTCACCTAACTGAGACGGGAAGGGGCGCTCGCTCAGTCCGATTGTCAGCTGTCCCGGCGAACTTGATTGGCGATGAACGCGGCATAGACTGAGTTCTCCCGCGGACAGGTAAAGGTGTTGAAGATGGCGATCAATCGGACCGGCTCGGCAATATGGTCAGGCGGCATCAAGGATGGTAAGGGCGCGATTTCCACGGAAAGCGGTGCCTTGAAGGCGTATCCCTATGGCTTTTCCAGCAGGTTCGAAGGGCAGCCGGGCAGTAACCCAGAGGAGCTTCTGGGGGCTGCACATGCCGCGTGCTTTACGATGGCGCTCTCGCTCATTCTCGGTGAGGCCGGGCTCAAGGCTGACTTGTTGGAGACGACCGCGCGGGTGACGCTCGACAAGGACAGCGCCGGCTACGCCATCACGGCAATTCATCTGAAACTCAAGGGGAAGGTTCCCGGCGCCGAGCAGGCACAATTCGCGGAGCTCGCCGGCAAGGCGAAGGCCGGCTGCCCTGTCTCCAAGGCCCTGAACGCCGAAATCTCGCTCGACGCGGAGTTGGTCGGCTGACGATTCAGTTCTTCGCCGGCGGCCTTGCTTGACCTTGCTGACCCCTGCCTGGCAACCCGCGGCGCAGTGACCCGAACTTCGGTTTCATGAAGAGCGGCGCAGTCGCGCCGCTCTCAGACGGGCATACGGCGCGGTGAGCCGCTGTCGCTCAACCCACAGCCCGTCAACATGGAAGCGTGGGCCGCGCACATACTGTTTTGCTCTCTCGCAAATCCCGCGTTGTCGAGGCCGTCTAGAGTATTTCCGCGTTTCTCCGAATCGCGAAAATTCTCTATCTATTTGTTTTGACGCATTTTCTTCACGCGAACCGGTGTCCACTTTGCTCGAAAATGCTCTAGTCCGCCGTTACGGGATCGCTATTTCTTCTCGATGTTCCAGAACAGCATGACCGGCGCTTTAAGGACGCCCCACTCACTGACCCGGCTCGCGTAGGGATGATCGAGCTGGCCGAGCACGCGAACAGTCAGCCCGATGGAACCGGCGGTATGTCGAGCTGCCTATGCGCATCGCACTGGGGAGCTTGCACCTTGCCCTTGACGTGCTGGCGTCCAACCGTTGCAATCGCCACCGTGTGGTAGCGGGAATCGTGGGAGCCGGTAATGTTTCTATCCCAACACGGGAAGCTCACCGGCGCATTGTTCGCCTTTTTCGCCTGCGCTCTTGTTCTCGATTACGTTGCTCTTGTGGAGCTGTCGGCATTCGGATCATTGGTAAAGCCGATTTTCGTTCTGGCAGGATTGGTTACAGGCGCTCTGTTCCTAGGCAGCATCATCGCGTTGGGGATCGACGAATTTAGATCCCACAGGAGACGCTAAAGTTGAGCGGCATCGCCGGTGACACGCGTATGATCTTTGGCGCCGTCCAGCATGAAACTGCTGGAGGCTAACACAGCTGAGCAGGCTGGCACGGCGGCTGTGGGTCGAGACCTACCATCCAACCGACAGCGCAGAATGTCCGCTTCCTGGCGAAGACCCCACTTCCGCTAATTGCGCAACCAGCGCGGGCGCCATAGAAGCAGCGCACGGTTCAGTGCAATCGGAGCGTACGATTGAAAGGTAGTGCTCGTCGGACCGTGAATGAAACTTGGCTTTTGTGGGTGAGTGGCCGTCGTCACCACAGCTTAAAATTTGACGAGGATCTTGTTCAGAAACTCCTTGGTTCGGTCCGCACGGGGGGCGGTGAAGAACTCCTTCACACCGCTGCGTTCGACCACCCGACCACGGTCCATGAAGATGACTTCATCGGCGACTTCCCGGGCAAACCCCATCTCGTGAGTGACGACCAGCATCGTCATGCCGCCGCGCGCGAGATCACGCATGACATAGAGCACTTCGGCGATCATCTCCGGGTCGAGAGCGGAGGTCGGCTCGTCGAACAGCATGACCTTGGGTTCGAGCGCGAGCGCCCTGGCGATTGCGGCGCGCTGCTGCTGGCCGCCGGAGAGCCGGCCGGGGTATTTGTCCGCCTGGTCGGCGATGCCGACGCGTTCGAGATAGTCGCGCGCCAGCTTTTCCGCCTGAGCCCTCGGCACGCCCTTGGCCCTGATCGGTGCGAGCGTGATGTTCTCGAGAACGGTCATGTGCGGGTAGAGCTCGAAATGCTGGAAGACCATGCCGATCCCGCGCCGTAGCTTCGGCAGGTCCGTGTTGTCGCGCACGCGGACCCCGTCGACGAAGACCTCGCCGGCCTGGAAGCGCTCCAGGCCATTGATGCAGCGCAGGAGCGTGCTCTTGCCCGAGCCGCTGGGCCCGCAGATGACGATGCACTGACCGGTCTCGACCGAGAGCGACACGCCGTCCAGCGCGGTGAACTTGTCGAAGCGCAGGCCGACATCCTCGACCCTGACGATCGGATCCGGCATCAGGCCCGTCCCTTCTCAAAGCGCCGCGCGAGCAGCGAGGCGGAATAGCAGACCACGAAGTAGATCGCGGCGACCGCGAGATACATCTCGACCGGGCGCACGGTCCGTTCCGCGATCATCGAAGTGGTGTGCAGCAGTTCGCTGTAGCCGATGACGTAGACCACGGTCGTGCCCTGGAACACGACGATGCATTGGGTGATGAGCGCCGGCATCATCGCGCGGATCGCCTGCGGCAGGACGATGAATCGCATCGTCTGGGCGTAGGTAAGGCCGGTGGAAAGGCCCGCCTGGATCTGCCGGTTTCCGACCGACTGGATGCCCGAGCGGACGATCTCCGCGAAATAGACCGAGAAGAAGACCACGAAGGCGATGATGATCGAGGTCAGGTCGTTGACGCTCTGGCCGGTGATCAGCGGGATCAGGAAATAGAACCAGAACAGGATCAGGATCAGCGGATTGCTGCGCAGCACATTGACGAAGGCCGTGCAGGCGCGGCTGAGCCAGGTCCGGTGGCTGAGCCTGCCGATCGCGATGAGACAGCCCAGCGGCAGGCTGAAGGCGATGGCGACGAAGGTCAGCTGCAGGCTGGTCAGGAGCCCCTTCAGCAGCAGCGGATAGTTGGCGGCGACGACTTTCCAGTCCATCACGCCGCTTCCCGTTCGCGCCGGATCAGGCCGGGGATGTAATAGCGCCGCTCGAGCCAGGACATGAAGACGACCACCAGGATCGTCGTGGCGGCATAGGTGAGCGAAGCAACCGTGTAGGCCTCGATGCCGCGGAAGGACCACGCCTCGATCTTGCGCGTCGTCGCCGTGATCTCGACCACGCCGATCGTGAGTGCCAGGGCGGTGTTCTTGAAAATCGTCAGGAACTCGGAGGTGAGGGCGGGGAGGATGATGCGCAGCGCATAGGGGACGATGACGAAGCGGTAGGTCTGCGTCGTGGTCAGCCCGGTCGAAAGCGCCGCCTTGAACTGGCCCGGCGGGATGGCCAGGATCGCGGAGCGGATCTGCTCGGCGACGCGCGAGGCGGTGTAGAACGAGATGCCGATGACGGCGGTCCAGTACGGAACGTAGTCGAGACGGTTCCACCACAGCCGCGTCTCCGTCGGCAGCAATTGCGGTGCGACGTAGAGCCAAAGGAAAAGCTGCACGATCAGGGGGATGTTCCGAAAGAGCTCGACATAGGCCGTGCCGATCACGCGCAGCGCCCGCGAGTTCGTGACGCGGAAGATGCCGATGACGATGCCCAGGGTCAGGGCCAGGACCCATGACAGCAAGGCGAGATGGAAGGTGGTGAGCACGCCCTCGACGATCCAGCCGAAATACGGTGACCTGAGCAGCATCCCCCAGTCGAATTCGTATTGCATGGCGGATCGGTTTCCTTCGCCCTCAGAGCGCCCGCAGGCACTCCTGCAAATGGGCGACGCCTTCCTCGATTTCCGGCAGCGGTGCATTGAAGACGAAGCGGATGTGCCCCTCGCCGCGCTGGCCGAAGACTGAGCCCGGAAGGCCGTTGACCCGGGCCCTGTCGAGAAGAAGCGCGGCGAAATCCTGCGAGGAGCGCCCGAACCCGCTGATCCTGGGGAAGGCGAAATAGGCCCCTGCCGGCATGACGCAGGTCACGCCGGGAATGGCACGCAGGCCCTCCACCAGGGCATTCCGCTGGATCTGGTAGTTCTTCATCATCTCCGGAAGCGTGAGCGTGCCCTGCACGTGGTCGCCGTCGAGCGCGGCAGCCGCGCCGGCCTGGGCGAAGGAGGTGACGCAGGTGAACATGTGCGACGAGATCATCCTGATCCGCTCGCTGATTTCGGCTGGGGCGATCACCCAGCCGACGCGCCAGCCGAACATGTTGTAGGTCTTGCTGGCGGTCTGGACCGTGATCGTTCGCGCCCGCATCCCCTCGATCGTTGCCATGCTGACATGCGCGTGGCCGTCATAGAGGAAATGCTCGTAGGCCTCGTCCATCACCACATGGAGGTCGTGCTCGATCGCGACGCCCGCGATGGCCTCGAGCTCAGCGCGTGACAGCACCGCGCCCGTGGGATTGTGCGGGCTGCACAGCACGATGACCTTGGTGCGTGGCGTGATCGCCTTCCTGATATCGGCGGCGTCGAGCCGGAATCCGTTGCTTTCATGCAGCGGCACCGGCACCGGCGTGGCGCCGGTGATGCGGATCATCGGCTCGAAGCTGAGCCAGCCGGGATCCTCCAGAATGACCTCGTCGCCGGAATCGACCAGCGCCAGCAATGTTGCGACGATGCCGGCCTTGCCGCCGGGCGTGGCGGTGATCTCCGTGTCCGGATCGACTGCGAGACCGTTCTCGCGCAGCAGCTTGCGCTGGACCGCCGCGCGGAATTCGGGGATGCCGCGCGGATCGGCGTAGAGCGAGCCCTGCGGCGAATTCATGTAGCGGGCCGCGGCGGCCTTGATATGCGTCGGCGTATCGAATTTCGAGCCGAAATCGTGGACCTTGATGCCGTTGGCCCGCAATTCGCGGATGCGGCGCATCGACATCAGGGAGGATGAGAAGCGCAGCTTCTCGATGCGCTTGGCGTAGTGGTCGAGCATGGTGCGGGTCCTGGCTGATGAAGCGGGGCGGCAGTTCGCCGCTATTTCTTCACGAGCCAGTCCTCGATGCCGAAGGCGCACTGGTTCCTCAGCACAATCTTGGTCGTTTCCGCGATCGGCAGCGAGAACCCCGCCTTTGGATTGGTCTCGCCGAACCATTCGGCCCAGAGCTTGTCGTAGCCGCCGGTGGCGATGAAGTAGCACAGCGCGTGATCGACGGTGCGCTTCCACTTCGAGTCGTTCTGGGGAAGGATGATGCCGTTCGGCGTGCACATCAGTTCCGGGCCATCGACGGCCCATTCGTCCGGGTTCTGCGCCTTGATCTGCAAGGCCTTCAAGGCGACGTCGAGGGTGACATGGGCATCGGTGCGGCCCTGCTCGAGCGCCAGGAATCCGACGGCATGGGTCGGGAAGGTGACGATCTGCGGCGGCGGCGTAATCTTGCCGGTCCGGCCCATCTCGGCCAGGAGCTTCTGTTCGACGCTGCCATTCGTCACGCCGAGACGTTTGCCACCCAGATCGTTGGCAGTGTTCACCGGCATCGACTTGCGGTGCAGCGTCTTCACGCAGACTGCGTTGTTGATGAGCGAGAAATCGACGACCTCCTCGCGCTCGACCGTCTTGCCCGTCGAACCCAGGACCCAGTCGAGGGAACCGTTGACGATCAGCGGAATGCGGGTCTCGGGCGTGACTTTGCGGAACTCCAGCGCCAGCTTGACGCCCATCTTCTGCTCGATGAGGGCGTGCAGCGCCTTGCTGAGATCGACGGCCCAGCCGGCGACTTCACCCTTCTCGTCGACATAGCCGAAAGGCGGCGTGCCTTCCTGGGCGCCGGCGATGATCCTCTTGTTCTGCAGGACGCGGTCATACTTGCTCTGGGCGCTCGCCGTGGCGATGACCGCCGGCAGCAGGCTGAGGCAGATCAGGCCGCGCAATCCGGCCGCCACGATTGGACTCACGTTCATTTCAAGCTCTCCCGGTCCGCCAACTGAAGATCATCCCCCGTCCTGTCGTCCGTGAACCACGGTGCCGAGAGGCTCCAGTTTCGCAGGATGGGTTGCGGCCGGTCGCCAAGTCCAATCCTCAATTTGGATTGGCGGCATCAGTTTTTTTTATCATGCTGCCCGGCATATGGGCGCGCATTTCTGGAGCAGCTGGCTTGATCGACCTTCGCAATCTGGAGACCTTCCTTTGGGTCGCCCGGCTGGGCGGTTTCCGGCTGGCCGCAGAGCATCTCAACACGACACAGCCGGCGATCTCCGCCCGCATCGCGCTGCTCGAGCGCGATCTTGACGTGCGGCTGTTCGAGAACCGTCCGCGCCGCGGCGTCCTCACGGCATCCGGTCTCGAACTGATGCATTATGCCGAGCGCATCCTCGCCTTGCGCGAGGAGATGGTGCATACGGTCGGCGGCGCCGCCACCCATCGGGGCGTGCTCAGGATCGGGGTGCCCGAGACCATCGTCCATACCTGGCTGGCGCTCCTGGTCGAACGGATCGCGCTCGACTATCCCTCGCTCACCCTCGACATCGAAGTCGATTCCAGCCCCAACCTGCGCGATGCGCTGTCCGCCGAGCGGCTCGACCTGGCGATGACCCACGGGCCCTGTTCCGATCCGAGGCTGAGATCGGAGCTGCTGTGCTGCTTCCCCCTGGCCTGGATGGCGGGCGAGGCCCTGGCGGACCTGCCGCGCAAGCCCGGCTTCCCGGCGCTCGCGGCGTTTCCGATCGTCACCTCCCGGCGCGGCTCGCCGGCCTATGTCGCCATCCGCTCTCTGCTCGACCAGCACGGCTTCACCAGCGCACGCATGTTCGGCAGCTCCGCGATCGCCGGGATCGTGCGCATGGCGCTCGACGGCATCGGGACCTGCGTGCTGCCGCCGGCGGTTGTGCAGAACGAGCTCCGCGACGGCCGGCTCCGGCCGCTGGAGATCGATGCGGAGCTGCCGATGCTGGATTTCTACATCAGCTTTCCCAGGGAAACAGAGGTTCCGCTGGCGCGTGTCGTCAGCGACCTCGCCATGGAGGTAGCGAGAAATTATCTCCAAGGCTTCGACAGCGCATAAAAAAAATCTATCAGGCGAATCCAAAACGAAAATTGGACCGGAATGGCCACCGGACGCGAGAGTGCCGATCCTCCACGAGCCTCCTGCCGTGGCCAGCATGATCCGGACTTCGCCGAATGGCTATAGATGCAAGATCCACCGCAAGATCGTTCCGTGTCGGGATCGATATCGGCGGGACCTTCACCGACGTCGTCGCGACCTGCGGCGATGGCGGCGTCCTGGTCAGGAAGGTCGCCTCGACGCCCGATGATTTCAGCCTTGGAAGCTCGGAAGGGCTGGCTGAACTGCTGCGGGAGAACGCGATCCTGCCTGAGGAGGTCGATGTCGTGGTCCATGCGACCACGATGGCGACGAACGCCGTGCTGGAAGGCAAGGGCGCGCTCACCGGGCTGATCACCACGGCCGGCTTTCGCGACATTCTCGAGTTCCGGCGGGTGCGCGTGCCCGAGCTCTACAACCTCGACTATGTCAAGCCGGAGCCGCTCGTGCCGCGGCAGTTGCGGCTCGAGGTGCTGGAGCGGCTGGGGCCGGGCGGCGAGGTCCGGGTACCGCTGGACGAAGCCTCGGTCGAGCGTGCGGCGATGCGGCTGAAGCGGGCCGGGGTCAAGGCCGTCGCGGTCTGCCTGCTCCATTCATATGCCAACCCGGTCCATGAGAAGCGCATCCGGGAGATCGTTGAAACGGTCTTTGCCGATGACGTCTTCGTCACCTGCTCGCACGAGATCCTGCCGGAGATCCGGGAATACGAGCGCACCAGCACGACCGTGGTGAATGCCTATCTCGGCCCCGTCATGCGCCAGTACCTGCAGCGGCTGGAGCAGCGGCTCGGGGCTCTCGGCGCCGGCCGGTCGTTGCATGTCATGACCTCGGGCGGCGGGCAGATGAGCCTCCGCTCGGCGATGAACAAATCGGCCTATCTTGTCGAATCCGGTCCGGCGGCAGGGGTGATCGCGGCCGCCAGAACGGCCAGGCGCCTCGACCTGCCCAATATCATCACCTTCGACATGGGCGGCACCACCGCCAAGACCGCCATCGTGGAGAATGCCGAGCCGGCCAAGACCAGCGAATTCGAGGTCGGCGCGGGCATCAACCTGTCGAGCAAGCTGGTCAAGGGCGCCGGCTACGCGATCAAGCTACCCTTCATCGACGTCTCCGAGATCGGTGCCGGCGGCGGCAGCAAGATCTGGTTCGACAAGGGCGGAGTGCTGAAAGTCGGCCCCGACAGTGCCGGCGCGGCGCCGGGCCCGGTCTGCTACGGGAAGGGTGGCACCGTCGCCACGCTGACCGACGCCTTCCTGGCTCTGGGCTACATCAATCCGCGCTTCCTCGTCGGCGGCGCGCTCGGCCTCCAGGCCGAGAAGTCGTTCGCGGCCCTGCAAAGCCAGATCGCGGACAGGCTGGAGAAGCCGGTTAGGGACGCTGCCCATGGCGCGGTCACGGTCGCGATCGCCAACATGGTGCGCGCCGTCAAATCCGTCTCGACCTATCGTGGTCGCGATCCGCGCGACTACACGCTGATCGGGTTCGGTGGCAACGGCCCGATCGTCGCCGCGATGATCGCCCGCGAATTGTCGATGTCGCGCGTCCTCATTCCACCGAATTCCGGCGTGCTCAGCGCCTATGGGCTGCTGGTAGCGGATCACGAGCATGAACTGGTCCGATCGTTTCCGGGTCGCACGGCCGAGATCGACCCGCTGGAGCTCGACGCCGGCTACCGCGCGCTGGCGCGCCAGGCGGTCGAGACGCTGACCGCAGAAGGTTTCGCCGAGGCCGAAATCGAAGTCCGGCGCTTCGCCGATCTGCGCTATGTCGGCCAGGCCTACGAGCTCTCGGTTCCGGTCGCAGCAGGACGGCCGCTGGTGATGGCCGAGATCGACGAGGCGTATCACCAGGAGCATCTGCGGAGCTATTCGCATATGTCGCGGGCGGAGCCGGTCGGGCTCGTCAGCATCCGGGTCATTGCCAGCGTGCGCTCGCCGGACCAGGGCGCGCGCACGCTGCCGGGAGGCGAGGCCGGCTCCGGCGCGCCGGTGACCAGGGAGGTCTATTTCGGCCCCGGTCCGGGCTTGTGGACGACACCGGTTCTGCGCCGCGCGGACCTTCTCGGCGTCGCCAGCGCCGGCCCGCTCATCATCGAGGAATATGATTCAACCTGTGTCATTCCACCGGGGGCGACGGCGACCGTTGACCGCTGGAACAACATCGTCATCGAGCTCGGGAACTGATCATGCGCAAGCGCTTCGACCCGATCACGCTTGATGTCATCCAGAACGCGCTGGGCTCGATTGCCGACGAGCTGGCGCTGGTCATCATGCGATCCGCCTATTCCAACATCGTGCGCGACTCGATGGATTACTCGACGGCCGTCTGCGACCATGAGGGCCGGACGATCGCGCAGGGGCTGACCACCCCGGTGCATCTCGGCTCCTTTCCCGACGCCCTGCGGACGCTCGTGCGCGAATATGGATCGCGGATGGCGCCGGGCGATATCTTCCTCTTCAACGATCCCTACGAGGCCGGCGGGATGCACCTGCCGGATTACTACGTCATCAAGCCGGTCTTCGTGAACGACCGTGTCGAGGGCTACATCGCCACGCTGGCGCATCAATGCGATGTCGGTGGCATCGCGCCCGGCGGCATGGCGGTGTACGGCACGGAGATCTACCAGGAAGGCATGCGGATCCCGATCCTCAAGCTCCACGAGGCCGGAGTGCCGAACGAGGCGATCTTCAAGCTGGTCGCCTTGAACTCGCGCCAGCCCGTCGAGGTGCTCGGCGATCTCCGCGCCCAGCTCGCGGCCTGCGGCAATGGCGAGAAGGGCCTCAAGGCCCTGATCGAGCGCTACGGTGCCGAGGAGTTTCGCTTCTACACGCAGGAACTCCACGACTATGCCGAGCGGCTGATCCGGGCCGAGATCGGCGCCTTGCCCGACGGCACCTACGAGTTCGAGGATTTCCTCGACGGCCTCGGCGAGAATCCGGAGCCGATCCGCTTCAAGGTCGCGCTGACGATCGCGGGCGATCAGGTCATCGTCGACTGGACCGGCACCTCGCCGCAGGTCAAGGCGGCGATCAACGGGCCGATGCCGACGACCAATGCCATGGCCTATCTGGCCGTGCGCTGCGCCATCGGCGCGACGATCCCGAACTGCGAAGGCTATATGCGCGCCATCACCGTCAAGGCGCCGAAGGGGTCGATCGTCAATCCCAACGAGCCGGCCGCCTGCGGCGCTCGCGGCGTGATCTGCTTTCGCATGTACGAGGCCATGCTCGGGGCCTTCGCCCAGATCCTGCCGCAGCGCATTCCCGGCGCCAGCGAGGGCGGCTCCTCCGCCCCGCACATCGCGGGACGGACCAGACAGAACAAGCCCTTCATGATCTCGGGCGGCCTGATGGGCTGCTGGGGCGGCAGTGCCGCGCGCGATGGGCAGGAGGGCATCTCGAATCCCGCGGCCAATCTCGGCAATGCGCCGATCGAGATCGTCGAGGCGCGCCTGCCCGTGGAGATCACCTGCTACAGCTTCGTGCAGAACTCCGGCGGGCCGGGGCGACATCGCGGCGGGGCAGCCCTGATGCGGGGCTATCGTCTGCTGGAGGACGAGGCGGAGCTGATCATGCGCTCGGACCGCCGCGACATCCTACCCTACGGGCTCTTCGGCGGCTTGCCGGGAACGCCGTCCTGGAACCTGATCAATCCAGGGCCCAACCAGAAGGTGCTTCCGGTGTGCCCGATGGAGAGCACCCCGATGAAGAAGGATGACGTCTTCGTCCATATCCAGGCAGGGGCGGGCGGCTATGGCGACCCGCTGGAGCGGGCTCCCGAAAAGGTTCTGGCTGATGTCGTCAAGGAGCTCATAACGCGTGAATACGCGGCGGACGTCTATGGCGTCATCATCGAAGACCATGGCGTGGACGCGGCGGCAACCGCACAGAAGCGCGCGCAGTTGGCAGAGAGTGGAACATACCGAAACGCCTATCTCACTCACTTCGCTAATGAGGTCGGCACGTCCCGGTCATAGACCCATTTGCTGCATGGTTGTTTGAACGTGCACTGCCACAAGGCAATGCTTCCGCCTAGGGAATTCGTGCCTTGGCTGAGAGGCGCTTGGGGTGGGGACGGACGGTACGACGAACCAGCAACAAAGTCCGACTTGGGTCGGGAGCTGCCGTCCAACCGTCAGCGCGGAACGTCTGCTCCCTGGCGAGGAGCCAACTTCTGCTAGAGCATTTCCGCGTTTCTTCGAATCGCGAAAATGCTCTATCTATTTGTTTTGACGCATTTTCTTCACGCGAACCGGCATCCACTTCGCTCGAAAATGCTCTAATGGCGCAGCGCGGCCCCGAGCCACGGCCAACGTCGAGTGACCAGCTTGGGTGGAGAGCTGAACTTCGCCGGATCCCCTCGGATCGGCGGCATCGCGCCACAACCTGGGCCTATCCTGCCGCCCCAAGCCTCAAAGCCTTGGCCGGAGGAGGGCGCTTACAGCCTGCGGGCCAATGCCCGTAAACTCAGCCTTAACCTTAATCGTTCATTTCCTCGGATCAGTAGTGGCTTCGCGTGGGCTGTACCTGCTGCGGTGCGAGGGTGACAAACCATGCGGCTGATCGTCGGCACAATCATCGTCTTCGTCTGCGTCTTCGGCAGCTACGCGGCGATGGGTGGCCACCTCGAGGTTCTTTGGCAGCCGTTCGAGTTTGTCATCATCCTCGGTGCGGCGATCGGTGCCTTCATCATCGGCAACCCCGGGCCGGTGCTCAAGGCCGTGCCCGCCATGCTCGGCACGCTCGTGAAGGGCACCAAGTACAAGCAGGAATGCTATGTCGAACTGCTGGGGATGCAGTACTCATTATACAAGCTTGTGAAGCAGAAGGGCATGCTCGCGGTCGAGGAGCACATTGAGAATCCGAGCAATTCGACGTTGTTCAATGCCTTCCCGACTTTTGCGGCGAACCATCACGCGGTCGAGTTCGTCTGCGACTACATGCGCATGTTGACGATGGGGGCCAACAACGTCCACGAGATCGACGCTCTCATGGACGAGGAACTGGAGACTCACCACCAGGAGCAGGAGCGTGTCGTTGCGGCCATGCAGTCGATCGCCGACGGAACACCGGCGCTCGGCATCGTCGCCGCCGTGCTCGGCGTGATCAAGACGATGGGGTCGATCACCGAGCCGCCGGAGGTGCTGGGACATCTGATCGGCGGCGCGCTCGTAGGCACCTTCTTCGGCGTCTTCGTCGCCTATGGCTTCTTCGGGCCCATGGCGCAGTCGCTCAAGGGCATCTTCGAGGCGGAATCCAAATACTACCTTTCACTCAAGGCGGGTCTCCTCGCCCATATCAACGGCCAGCCGCCGGTGATGGCGGTCGAATTTGCCCGCAAGGCTCTGATGAGCGACGTCCGCCCGACCTTCGCCGAAGTGGAAGCGGCAACCGCCAATCTGCCCGCCTAGAGCATTTCCGCGTTTCTGCGAAACGCGTAAATTCTCTATCCCTTTGTTTTAACGCATTTTCTTCACGCGAACCGGGATCCACTTCGCTCGAAAATGCTCTAGATCTGACCCAATCTCCAGTAGGACCCCGATGGACAAGCCCCTGCAGCCGATCATCATCAAGAAGGTCAAGAAGGCCGCTCACGCGCACCATGGCGGGGCCTGGAAGATCGCCTATGCGGACTTCGTGACCGCCATGATGGCGTTCTTCCTGCTGATGTGGCTGATCAGCATGACGACGCAGGAGCAAAAGGTCGGCCTGGCGGAATACTTCGCGCCGGCGGCTGTGAGTCCCAGCACCAGTGGCGCTGGCGGCGTCCTGATGGGCACCGCCCTGGACAAATCAGGCAACAGACCGTCGGTGCCCCGCGACGCGGCGAGGGGCACCACCGGGCTGGATGACAAAGCGCTCCCGAACAGCTCGGGCCGCCCCGGCGGCCGCGAGGTCAGCCGCCCGGCCGCCGACGCGCAGGCCAACCACAGCGCCATAGCCAGCCTCCGGCAGGCGCTCCAGAAACTGCCCGAAATTGCGGAGCTGTCGCGCAACATCGTGATCGAGGAGACCAAGGAGGGGGTCGACGTTTCCCTCGTGGACGAGGACGGCCGCTCGATGTTCGCCGAGGGCTCGGTCCGCCCCTACGATCGCACCCGCCTCGTGCTGGAGGCGATCGCGCCCACCCTGCGCCGGCTGCCCAACCGCCTGAGGGTCACCGGCCACACGGCCGCCGCGCGCCCGGGCTCGGTCGGGGCCGTCGATCCCTGGAGCCTCACCGCCGGGCGCGCGCTCGCCGTGCGCGAGATCCTGTCGGGTGCCGGGCTCCCCAACGACAGCTTCTTCTCCGTGGTGGGACGCGGCGACGCCGAGCCGGTCTTCCCCGACAACCCCTACCTCGCGCCGAACCGCCGCGTGACGATCACGCTGCTCAATACGGACCCGCCGCTGCCCCCGAACGTCTTTCGCTGACGACAAGGCTTCGGGCCTAGGGCCCGCAGGCGCGTGACGCTCCCGTGGGCCGGACGTTCCGAATGTCGGCGAGGGGGCGCTATGACGCCCGGGTTGCCGCGATGCCGTCGAGGGCTGCGATCGCATCGTCAGGCAGGGTCAGCGATGCGGCTGCGATGTTCTCGCGCAGATGCGCTACCGAAGAGGTGCCGGGAATAAGGAGAATGTTCGGGGCTCTCCGCAACAGCCAGGCGAGGGCCACCTGCATCGGTGTTGCGCCCAGCCGCCCGGCTACATGGGAGAGGGTCGCAGATTGCAGCGGGGCGAATCCTCCCAAGGGAAAGAACGGCACGTAGGCGATGCCGTCCCCGGCCAGGGCATCGATGAGCGCGTCGTCGCCGCGATTTGCGATATTATATTGGTTCTGCACGCAGACGATCTCGGCGATTTTGCGCGCTTCCTCCACCTGCGCCGGGGTCACATTGCTCAGGCCGATATGCCGGACCAGTCCACGTCGCTGAAGGGTGGCGAGCACCTCGAGTGGCGCGGCAATGGACCCTTCGGCCGGGCCGTGGGTGTCGAACATGATCCGGAGGTTGACCACGTCCAGCGCCTCGAGTCCGAGGTTGCGCAGGTTGTCGTCCACGGCCCGCCCGAGCTCGTCGGCGCCAAAGGCCGGCAGCCATGAGCCATCTTCTCCCCGCCGGGCGCCGATCTTGGTCACGATCGCCAGATTGCCGGGATAGGGCGAAAGTGCCTCGCGGATCAGCCGGTTGGTGACGTGCGGGCCGTAGAAGTCGCTCGTGTCGATGTGGTCGATGCCGGCGCTCACTGCTTCCTGCAGTACCGCAAGCGCCGCATCCCTGTCGCGGGGTGGCCCGAACACCCCTGGTCCGGCGAGTTGCATGGCGCCGTAGCCGAGCCGCTTCACGCGGCGGTCTCCGAGGTTGAAGGTGCCGGCTCGCTCAATCGTCTGCATGGCTGTCTCCTTTCGATGACCATCAGCTAAACCTTGCAGACTGCTGGGATAATCCGGCATTGTCTGCACGGGCTGTGCGGAAATTCGAACAATGAAAGTGGATCTCAGCGATCTCAATGCCTTTCTCGCCGTGACGCAGGCCCGGGGTTTCCGCGATGCGGCCCGCGCTGGGGCTGCCAGCGCGTCTGCATTGAGCGATGCGGTCCGCCGTCTCGAATCCAGGCTGGGCGTTCGCCTGCTCCATCGCACCACCCGGAGCGTCACTCCGACGGAAGCGGGGGCCCGGCTGATCGACCGTCTGGGCCCGGCCCTCGATGAAGTGGAGGCAGCGCTCGACGTCGTGAAGAGCCTCGGAGACGAGCCGGCAGGCACGCTCCGCCTCAACGTGCCGGTCAGCGCCGCCCGGCTCGTGCTCCCAGCCATTCTGCCGGGCTTCCTGGCCGCCTATCCCGACATCACTCTGGAGATTGTCGCGGATGACAGCTTCGTCGACGTGATGGCCGCGGGTTGCGATGCCGGCATTCGCTACGACGAGCGCCTGGAGCAGGACATGATCGCTGTTCCTATCGGGCCGCGCATTCAGCGCTTCGCCACTGCCGCGGCGCCAAGCTATCTCGACCGGCACGGCCGTCCCCGACATCCGAGGGACCTGCTCGGCCATGCCTGCCTGCTCGGCCGTTTCGCCAGTGGGGCGACGACGAGCCCTTGGGAGTTCGAGCGGGAGGGCGCGGTCGTGCGCGTCGAACCGCGGGGACCATTGGTGGTGCGCGTCGGCGGCGCCACCGATCTCGCCGTCGTGATGGCGGTCGCCGGTATCGGAATCATCCAACTTTTCGAGGAATGGCTGCGCCCCCATCTCGAAACCGGCGCTCTCGAACCCGTTCTTGAGGATTGGTGGCAGCCTTTCTCGGGCCCGTTCCTCTATTATTCCGGCCGTCGCCTCGTGCCCCCACCGCTCCGCGCCTTTGTCGACTTCATCAAGGCAAGGCAGTGAAACGAACGGTGCTCCCGAGCGCCGCCCAGATCCGCCCCTGCTCACCAGCAGAACCTCCTCAAAGCCTGTTCGGTGAACAACCTCATCGCGACAAAGAATGAGAACGGGACGATCTCGGTCCAATTCGGCGGCTGCGACGACAAGATACCGAATTGCCTGCCGATCACGCCCGGCTGGAACGACATGGTCCGGCTGTACCGGTCAAAGCCGACCGTTCTCAATGGCTTGTGGAAGTTCCCTGAGGCGCGCCCGGTGCTGTAGCGCCACAAAGCGGACGTCCTCGGTGATCGCTACGGGTCGGTTCCGGTACGACGGCTCTGCGCGGCGGACGTCCGCTTTCGGGCAGCGACCCAATGTCCGGAAGTGGCGCAACGCGATAGGGGACACATGGCGCCTCGCGCCCGCGCGCCATTCGAGGCCGCTTGGGGGTTCTCAGCGGCGTTCATTTCGGGTTCAGCGCAGGCTGGGCTATGACTAATCTGTAGACATTCTAAAAGGCCTTGATCGGGACCGACCGACAGCGCGTGGAAGACTCGTCGACTGCGGGAATGCTAGGACCCGAGAATGTTGGATAGAAAGACCGCCCTTCTGCGAAACAACGTCGTGACGGATGGCTCAGGCGACCGGGCCCTAGTGTTCGCGCACGGCTTCGGCTGCGATCAGAACATGTGGCGGTTGGTGGAGCCGTCCTTCCGTCCGCAGTTCACGACCGTCCGGTTCGATCACGTAGGAGCCGGCAAGTCCGACCTATCCGCATTCAATCCCGATAAGTACGCGAGCCTCGCCGGCTATGCCGAAGACATTGTGGAGATCGGCAACGAGCTCGGGCTCCAAGACGCCATCTTCGTCGGCCATTCCGTCAGTGCGATGATCGGCGTGCTCGCCTCGCTCAGGGCGCCGGGGATGTTTGGCAAGCTGGTCCTGGTCGGGCCGTCTCCGCGCTACATCAATGACGGCGAGTATGTCGGCGGCTTCACCGCCGGCGACGTCGATGACTTGCTGGGTTCGCTGGCGGAGAATCACATGGGCTGGTCGAACGCGATGGCACCCGCGATCATGGGGAATGCCGACCGCCCCGAGCTGGGTGAGGAGCTGACGGCAAGCTTTTGCCGCACCGATCCCGACATCGCCAGGCAGTTCGCGCGGACGACGTTCACCTCCGACAACCGCGCCGATCTGCTGCTGGTGGCGGTGCCGACGCTGATTCTGCAATGCCAGGACGACATCATCGCCGCCGAGAAAGTCGGGCGTTTCGTCCACGACAACATCGCGGGCAGTAAATTCGTCATGCTGGACGCCTCGGGCCACTGCCCGAATCTCAGCGCGCCCGCCGAGGTCATCCGTGAGATCCGCGCCTTTGTCTGACCCGGCAGTCCATTCCGGCGATCTGGACGATCTCTACGAAAACGCGCCTTGCGGGTACGTCGTTCTCCTCGCAGACGGCAGAATCGCCAAGGTCAACGCCACCCTTTGCGATTGGCTCGGCGTCCCGGCTCACGAACTGGTCGGCGGGAGATTTCGGGACCGGCTCACGATGCCGGGGCGCATACTCTATGAGACGCACCTGATCCCGCTCCTGCGGATGCAGGGCTTTGTCACGGAGATCGCCCTGGACCTGATGACAGCGACTGGCAAGTTCCCGGTTTTCGTCAGCGCCAATGAACGGCGGGACGCCGAGGAGAATCTCGAACTTACCCGTCTCGTCGTCTTCCAGGCCGAGCAGCGCCGCACCTTCGAGCAATCCCTCGTCCGATCCCGCGACGACGCCTACCAGGGGCTCGCCGACGAAAGGGCGACAAGCGCGCTGCGGGAGCAATTCATCGCCGTACTGGGACACGACCTGCGCAACCCGCTGGCCTCGATCGACGCAGGATTGCGTATGGCCAGCAAGGAGCCGCTCAGCCCGAAGCAAACCCGCCTCGTCGGGTTGATGCAGGCGAGCTCGCTGCGGATGTCGAGCCTGATCGACAACGTGCTAGACTTTGCCCGCGGTCAGCTCGGCGGCGGGCTGACGCTATCGCGCGATCCCTCGAAGCCGCTGGAGCCGACGCTTCGACAGGTGGTGGCCGAACTCCAGGCGACGCATCCGGACGTCGAGATCGTGGAGGACTTCTCCATCCACGCGCCCGTCGATTGCGACCACTCCAGAATCGCGCAGCTCCTGTCGAACCTGCTGGGCAACGCGCTGACCCACGGGGCGGTTGGCACACCCATCCGCGTCGAGGCTGCAACCGCCAATGAAGGCTTGGAGATCTCCGTCGCCAATGGGGGAGATCCGATTCCCGCCGCGGCCATGGAGCGCCTGTTCCAGCCGTTCTTCCGAGGTGACGTCCGTCATAGTGCGAACGGCCTCGGGCTCGGGCTTCACATCGCGTCCGAGATCGCCAAGGCTCATGGCGGCACGCTGACCGTTGCATCGTCGGAGGCCGAGACCCGGTTCACGTTTCGGATGCCGGGACAGCCAGACCAGGTGCCCTAGGCCGCCCGTCGAAGGGCAGCGATCACTTTATCGGGGCGATACTGTTTCCTCAGATAAAGCGCGTTGTCCGGCAGGTCGCCTTCTGCGGGAACGACACGCCCACTGGCCACGACGATCATCATCGGCGGCCATCCATGACGGACGGCATGAGCGAACTCGATGCCGTCCATGGAGCCGGGCATCTCGATGTCGGTGAAGACGGCGTCGACGTCCCTGCCATCGGCCAATACGGCCATAGCCTCGTCGGCATGCGCCGCCTCGATCACCTCGAAACCGGCTTCCTCAAGGAAATCCACCGCGTCCATCCGGAGCAGCGGCTCGTCTTCAACGATCAGGACGACCAGTTTCGACATGGCTGACTTTCGGTTGTTCAGTTAGCCAACTGCCGCCGCAGAAAGTAGTTGCCTGCGATTAAAAACAATTGTCCAGATCATCCTTAGCAATTTATTGCTCTCGCGGACCAGCGCGACCTGGGCGTCGTCGGTGGCTGCCTAGATGGTCGGAAATTCAATGGGATCGTCGAACGTCTCGGGGCCATCGCCAGCGTCCGTCGTAATCGTGAACTTGGGCATTCGCTGAACTCAGGCCGGTGCGGCCTGTGAGCGGAACGGGCGAGTGAGGCATCCTGTTCCGGCTATGCTCCGGGCAATGCAAAGCCCTCCAAGTGCCGCTCGGCGAGCCTCCCTGACGTGCACGGGGCTGTGGCCAAGTCAGCCCTCGAAGTATAGCCCCCCGACGTCGGAGTTAGGTCGCAACCAGCCACCCCGAACCGGAGCCGGGAATGTCCGCTTTCGGGCAGCGACCCAATGTCCGGAAGTGGCGCCGACCGGCATGTCTGGATTGGTCACCGGGCAGTCAGAAACGTGACGACGTCGTCGAGGACAGGGGCTTGCCATTGCAGAAGCCTGGAGAGCGCAGTGGCTGTGCCCGCGTGACCGAGCCCGGGATAGATCTTGAGAGAGACCGATCGAGCGCCGGCCTTCTCGAGCGCCAGCGCCAGGCGCTCGCTGTTGCGCGGCAGGACCGTTGTGTCCTCCGACCCTGTCGCCAGGAAGATCGGCGGAGTGTCGCGCCGGGCAAAGTTGATGGGCTGTGTCTGGGCCGGGACAGGGGCGCTGCCGAAGGCATCCTTCGTCACATCGATGTCGAAGGGCAGAAAATCATAGGGGCCGGAAAGCCCGACGGTGGAACGGATCTCGCCGGACCGCATCCCCACGGCGGTGAGGTAGCGCTTGTCCAGGGTCAGCATCATCGCATTATAGGCGCCCGCCGAGTGCCCCATCAGATGGAGGGCTCGCGGCGAGCCGCCGAAGCGGGCGATGATGTCGCGAACGACGCGCAGCGCCAGCGCGCCGTCCTCGATGAAGACGGGAAAGCGGACCTCCGGCACGAGGCGGTAATCCGCGATCACCGTGACGAAGCCGCGAGCTGAAAGAGCGTCCCCCACGAAGGAATAGGTTTCCTTGGCCCCGTTCGCCCACGAGCCGCCATAGATGAAGAAGACGACCGGCTTCGGAGCGTCCTGAACGCCCTTGGGCACGTAAATGTCCATGCGCTGCCGGGGGTGCGGTCCATAGGCGACATCCCGCGTGCCCTCGCTGAAGCCGCCTGGGCGCAAGGCCTCGCAGGCGGGCAGCGCAAGCCCGGCAAGCAGCGGCAGGATCGTGCGGCGGGCAATCTGGATCGTCATGGTCGCCGGTGGCTGGAGGAGCATCCCGATCTATACGCTCGCAATGCCGGAACGGATCCGTACATCTGCCGATCGGGATTTGTCGCCGCGATCGAAGAAGGCCCTGAACCAGAAGGGCAAACCCCGCGTATCTCCCAGCAAAGACCCTGGAGAACGCCATGCGCTTCGTCGTCGGTTACATCGCCTTCCTCGTCGCCTTCGGCATCTGCGATGCCATCTGGCTGAGTACGATGACCGCGAAGCTGTACCGTCCCGCGCTCGGCGACCTGATCGTGGAGCAGGTGCGCTACTGGCCGGCGGCGCTGTTCTATTTCGGCTTCCCGCTCGGCGTCGTCTACTTCGCGCTGATGCCAGCGCTACGCGACGGCAGCGCAAGCACCGCGCTGCTCAACGGGGCGCTGATCGGCCTGCTCGCCTATGCGACCTACGACCTGACGAACTACGCCACGCTGCGTCCCTGGACATTGACGATCACGCTCGCGGACCTTGCCTACGGCACGGTCGTCGTCGGATTCTGCACCTGGGTCGCCTATGGCGTCGTCCGTCGCGCTGCCGACTGGGTTTAGAGCATTTTCGAGCGAAGTGGGCACCGGTTCGCGTGAAGAAAATGCGTTAAAACAAAGGGACAAAGCATTTTCGCGATTCGGAGAAGCGCGGAAATGCTCTAGAGCATTTTCGAGCGAAGTGGGCACCGGTTCGCGTGAAGAAAATGCGTTAAAACAAAGGGACAAAGCATTTTCGCGATTCGGAGAAACGCGGAAATGCTCTAGCCTCCCAAGACGGCTCTCCGCTCAGGTCGCCTGCAGCCGATAGTGATGCACGCCCCAGGCTTCGCCACCGGCATGGCCGAACAAGCCGCTCGTCGCCAGGAAGAACAGCCGCCAGCGCCGGCGCCAGAGCGGCGCTTCCGCACCGTAGACCTCCCGAAGGATGGGATCGATCGTCGGCAGGTTGCTGTCGAAATTGGCCAGCCAGTCTTCAGCCGTTGCGCGGTAGTGATCACCACTCCAGCGCCACTCGGCTTCGACGGCGAAGAGGTCGGAAAACTGGCGCGCGAGCGCAGCACTCGGCATCAGACCGCCGGTGAAGAAATGCTGCGCGATCCAGTCGCCACTGTCTGCGGCATCGAACCGGTAGCAGCCCTGGGTGTGCGCGAAGACATGGATGAAGAGCCGGCCGTCGCGCTTTAGCCAGCCGTGTATCCGCCCGAGAAGCGCGCGCCAGTTCGCCATATGCTCGAACATCTCCACGGAAACCACGCGATCGAAGAGCTCATCCGTCGCGAAGTCGTTCATGTCGGCCGTGACGACGCGCAGATTTGCGAGCTGGCGGTGGCGTGCCTGTTCTTCGATGAAGGCGCGCTGCGAAGCCGAGTTCGAGACCGAGACGATCCGGGCCATCGGATAATGCTCGGCCATCCACAGCGACAGCGAGCCCCAGCCGCAGCCCAGTTCGAGAATGTCCTGCCCGTCGGCGAGACCGGCATGTTCCGACGTCAGCGCCAGCGCTTTCTCTTCCGCGGCCTCCAAGGTGGTGCCGGGACCGGCATAGTAGCAGCAGGAATATTTTCGCCGCGGGCCGAGGATCTGGTCGAAGAAGGCGGCCGGGACCTCGTAATGCTGGGCATTGGCAGCATCGGCATGAACCGCGATCGGGAACTCTGCCATGTCGCGGGCAAAGGCCGCGGCATCGCCTGGCTGCGCCGCGAGAGAACGAGCGGTGCGCCCGACCAGCGATGCAATCACCATACGGATGACGGCATCGGGAACGGGGAGGCCTTCGCCCCAACTCGAAAGCCTCTGCATCAGCGTCATGGCGTCGCTCCTTTCGGGGGCTGCGGGATCAAGGCGCTGGTTCGACGCTGGTATGCGCGATAGGCGTCGCCATGCTTGGCGAGCATGTGCTCCTCCAGAGGCGGAATCCCGGAGATGCGGGTGAGCAGCAGCGTGATGCAGGCCGGTGCCAGCAGGGCGAACCAGCCCCAAGGGTAACCGGACCCCAGCGCGATCACCGGGTACGAGCACCAGAGCACGCATTCGAAGAAGTAATTGGGATGGCGCGACCAGCGCCAAAGACCGCGGTCGCAGACGCCGCCATGGCCCGAGCGTGAGAAAGCGCGCAATTGCCGGTCGGCGAGCGCTCCGCCCGTAAGACCCGCCGCGAAAACGGCGAGGCCTGCGATATCGTTCCAACTCAACGCGGGTGCGGGCCTATGGGCCGCCAGGACAATTCCGAGCGCCAGCGGAATGCTGGCCAGTGCTTGCATCTGGAGCAACCGAGCCATCTGCCGGGGCGCATCGCTCCCCCAGTCGCGCTTCAGCCTCGCATAGCGCGGATCCTCGGTGATGCCGGTCGTCCGTCGCGCGATGTGCTGGCCGAGCCGAAGCCCCCATGCCAGTGCGAGCCCGGCCACGAGCAGGCGCCTCGACATCGGTCCCGCGCCAAAAGGCAGCAACGCGCCAGCGATGCCCGTCAGGCCGAGCCCGATCGTCCAGACCACGTCGATCCAGCCGGAATTTCCGGTGCGGCGCTCGACCACCGCCGCCAGGGCCATGAAGGCGGACATGGCCGCGGCCACGAGAGCAAGGGCTGTTGCGAAGGAGGTGACAGTCAAAACCGCACCAGCGGTTGCAACATCCGGCCGAGCCACCCCTGGAGCAGTACGTTTCCGGTCATGGCGACGATGCAGGTGCAGCCCTCGACGGGGTCGACGCGCGGCGTGTGCTCATGCTCGGCATCGGCCTCGTCGAAATCCCCCGCCGCATAGCGCCCGTATTCATGCTCGTAGGCACCGGCGAGAATCGTGGTCCATTCGACCCCCGTATGCTTGTGGTGCGGCAAGGCGATGCCCGGCCCGGCGCGCAGCATGAAGACGCGCGCACCTGCGCCGGGGACCTCGACGCGCCGCATGGCGATGCGGATACCGATCGGCCGCCATGGGCCAAAGCCATAGGGACGAAGCACCTGCGGCATCCCGGCTTCGGATACCGGGGCCGCAGAATCCGGCGCGCCCTGTGCGATGCCGCTCGCATCACGCGGGCCGGCCGCCATCGCGACGGGCTCGATCGCATCCAGCAATGCGCCTTGCACCGCGTCAAGCTCCCGCAGGCGTTGCCGGCTCTCCCGGTTCGCCTCGACGTGACAGGCGACGACCACGGCCAGGCCTTCGTCGAGCTGTCCTGCGGCGAAGGCGGCGAGCGTTTCGTCGGATGGGCGGTGCGCGATGCTCATCGCAGATCCTCCAGCCGGCCGCGCAGATGCGACAGCGCCAGTCTTAGGCGAGATTTCACCGTGCCCAGCGGAATCGCGAGGCGATGGGCGACATCCTGGTGGCTGAAGCCCTCGAGAAAGGCGAGTTCGACCACACGGTACTGGTCGGGGGAGAGTCGGGTCATGGCGTCACGCACGCGTGCGTCGCGCTCGGCGCCGGACAGCGTCGCGTCGGGTTGTTCGGGGGCTTCTTCATCCAGAATCTCGTAGACTTGCGACAGCCGCGATCGTGTCTCGCGACGAGCGATGTCGATGCGCAGGTTGCGCGCGATCGTGGCGATCCAGGTCGAGGCGCTTGCTTTCGCGGGGTCGAACAGGCCGGCCTTGCGCCAGACCGCCAGCAGGGTTTCCTGCGCGACCTCCTCCGCCAGTTCGGCCGAGGCGCCGCCACGCATCAGCAAGCCCTTCACGCGCGGCGCGAAATGGTCGAACAGCGCCGCAAAAGCCTCGCGGTCGCCCGATCGGGCGATGGCGGCGATCAATGCGTTGGGATCGATCAAGGCGACGAACGGACCTCCTCCCCGGACTGCTCTCGTCCTGCGCATCCCACCGGCATTCAGAGCGAGTGCAGCGACCATAGACGAGATACGCAAGCACCGTCGCGCCGGATCACTCGCTCGCACCGCCGAGGGCGGTCAGTCTGCGGCCTTCCAGTTCACGTCGCGGCAGATCAGGCGCCCGACGATGCAGCCGCGCGTGATGAGCGCGCCGGGCGTGGCAGTGATCGTCATGGAATAGGTCCAGTCGCGCTTGGGATCATAGGCGGTGCCGGAAAAGCTCCCGTCGGGCTGGCGGGCCAGCGTCAGGATGAGCCTGTCGCCTGCCGCCTCGCCCTTGCTGGTATCGCCGATCCAGAGGTTGGTGGCGCAGGTCTTGTCGCCGCAAGGCGCGATGCGCACGCGTGCATTGCCGTCGTCGCGCAGCCATGTCCCGTCGATGGTGCCGGCGGCTGCGCCTCCAGCCGAAGCTGCGGCCAGGGCAAGAGCAAGCAGAAGGCGCGTCATGACGAGGTCCTTTCAGAAGATGCCCAGTCTACGTCTCGCGCTTGCCTTCGGTTTCGTCGGCGCGTGAATTCGTGTCGAGGGACCCGACGAAGAGCCATCCGATCAGTACGGTGAGGGATGCGGCGCTCAGGAAGTTGAGGCGCTGCAGGGCTGCATACTCGCCTGGCTCGTAGAGATGGACGGGCGCGCCGAGAAGCGCGGCCGGCAGCAGATAGGAGATGATGGCGAGCGCTGCGAAGCCGAGCGCCAAGGCGCGCTCCGAGCGGCGAAACAGCAG
Source organism: Allobosea sp. BK604 (assembly GCF_004341515.1). Taxonomy (GTDB): domain Bacteria; phylum Pseudomonadota; class Alphaproteobacteria; order Rhizobiales; family Beijerinckiaceae; genus Allobosea. The sequence continues at coordinate 185,963 of NZ_SLZF01000009.1, read as the reverse complement.
CAGCGCGAGCATGAGGCAAGGAAACAGGAAGACCTCGACGCCGGAGGCGGGGCCGAACGTGACACGACAGAGCAACGTGTTGCCGATACCGGCGAGGAGAAGCAGGGCTCGCCCGATCAGGGAGTTGCGCCGCATGGCGGCCGGCACGGCGGCGAAGAACGGCGTCGACAGGAACGTGACATAGGACGGCGAGATGACGGGCGACACCGCCCAGTAGAGATAGAGCGGATAGAAGGGCTGGTTCGAGACAATCACGAGCGCAATCGCATTTGCGATCGCGGCCCGCGGATCGGGATGCGCTGCATAGCCAGCGATCGCCGCGGTCCCCTGCCTCAGCCGCACCATCATCGTCCGGCCCTCCCGGCGGAATGCCATCTCCGTTTCCGTGCTTACGCAGGAAGCCCGGCACTGGGTCATAAGGCCTGCGCGCTTTTACGGGCATCGAGGCAAATCCAGTCCGGCTGTTGCCACGTATATCGGCCATGACAGTCAGAGAGGCGACGATGGAGAAGGCACAGGGAAAGGCGATGAGGATCGCCGTGATCGGTGCCGGCATCTCCGGCCTTTCGGCGGCCTGGCTCCTGGGGCAAGGGCACGAGGTCGTGCTGTTCGAGGCAGCGCCTCGCCTCGGCGGCCACGCGAACACGGTCCGCATCGCCGGCGATGACGGTGAGACACCCGTAGATACCGGCTTCATCGTCTACAACGAGGCGACCTATCCGAATTTCGTCGCCCTGATGGAGCATCTTCGCGTCGCCACGCAGCCGACCGAAATGTCTTTCGCCGTGTCGCTCGACCAGGGCCGGCTTGAATACAGCGGCACCGGCGTCGCGGGCCTGTTCGCACAGCGCAGCAATCTGGTGCGTCCGCGCTTCTGGTCGATGTTGCAGGACATCATCCGATTCTACAGAACCGCGTCCAGGGACGCGCTCGCTGGCGGAGCGGCGAACCTTTCGCTGGGCGACTATATTGCCGCCGGCGGCTATGGTGCGGCTTTCCGGGACGACCATCTGCTGCCCATGGCGGCGGCCATCTGGTCAGCGCCCTGCGCGGAAATCCTGTCCTATCCCGCGGCCGCCTTCCTGCGCTTCCATCACAATCACGGGCTGCTCCAGCTCACCGACCGCCCGGTCTGGCGCACCGTGACCGGCGGCAGCAGCGTCTATGTGCAGAGGTTGCGCAGCGCCTTTTCGGGCGAGGTCAGGGCCGGCTCGCCGGTCAGGCAGGTCCAGCGCGCAGCCAACGGCGTCACACTGATGGGGGAGGGCTGGAACGAGACCTTCGACCATGTCGTCTTCGCCACCCACGCCGACCAGACGCTTGCCATGCTCGCCGATCCCGCCCGGGCCGAGACCGAGGCGCTCGGAGCGTTCCGCTACAACCGCAACCGCGCGGTGCTGCATGGCGATGAGGCGTTGATGCCCAGACGCCGCCGCGCCTGGGCGAGTTGGAACCATCTTGGGGATCTGTCCAGGCCGGACGCCTGCGCGGTCACCTACTGGATGAACCGTCTTCAGGGCCTGCCGCACGAGCGGCCCTTCTTCGTCACCCTCAACCCGCCGGACAGGTTGCGTGCAGACAGCATTCTCCATGAGGAGATCTACGAGCATCCGCTGTTCGACGCGGCGGCGCTCGCCGCGCAGGAGCGGCTCTGGGCCTTGCAGGGGGCGCGCCGCAGCTGGTTCTGCGGCGCCTATTTCGGCTCGGGCTTCCATGAGGACGGGCTGCAGGCCGGGCTCGCCGTCGGCGAGGCACTCGGCGGCGTCCGCCGGCCCTGGCGGGTGCGCAACGAGTCGGGGCGCATTCCGAACCTGCCCCGGTTGGAGCAGGCCGCATGAGCTGGCGATCCGCCCTCTATGTCGGCCGGGTGCGGCATCATCGCTTTCGCCCCCGGTCACATGCGCTGAACTACAGGGTCTTCTGGATGCTGATCGATCTCGACGAGATCGATCGCCTCGCTGCAGAACTGAGGCTGTTCTCGCGCAACCGCTTCAATCTCTACGCTTTTCGCGAGGCGGATTACGGGGATCGCAGTGGCCGGGCTTTGCGCCCGCAGATCGAGGTCGCGTTGAGCGACGCCGGGATCGCGCATGATGGCGGCCCGATCCGGCTGCTGACCATGCCGCGCATCCTGGGCTACGCGTTCAACCCTCTCAGCACCTATTTCTGTTACCGCCGCGACGGCAGCCTCTGCGCCACGGTCTACGAGGTGCACAACACCTTCGGCGAGACCCACAGCTATGTCTCTCCGGTTGAGGCCGATCAGAGCTCGCTTCGACAGGAGGCCGAAAAGGTCTTTCACGTCTCGCCTTTCATGCAGCTCGACATGCGCTACGCTTTCACGGTCACCCCTCCGGGGCAGCGCATTTCCGTCGCCATCGATGGTCATGACGCCGAGGGGCGCCTGATCACGGCCGTACTGAGCGGCAAGCGAACGGAACTGAGCGATGCCGCCCTGCTGCGGCTGCTCGTCTCGCATCCTCTCCTCACGCTGAAGGTCACCGCCGCCATCCATTGGCATGCGCTGCGGCTGCTCGCGAAGCGTATCCGCTGGCGGCCTCATCCGGCCGCGCCGGAGCGCCCCTTCAGTCTCGGCAGCGCCGTGGCGCCGCACGCGAAAGGTCCGGTGCAGCCATGAGCCGGCCCGATACCGAACAGCGTCTTCGCATGCCCGAGCAGGCCTTCGCTCCGGCGCGCGGCATCGGCCTGTCGCGCTGGTTCCTGCGCCGCCTGCTCTCCCGCATCGCCATCGGCCAATTGACGGTTTTCACGCCCGAGGGCGAACGGCTTTGCAGCGCGCAGGCGGCGCCAGGCCCGCAGGCGACGCTGATCCTGAACGACTGGCGCCCGATACGCCGCCTTCTGCTCGACGGCGATATCGGCCTGGCCGAGGCTTATCGCGACGGCGACCTTCATACGCCGGACCTCACGGTGCTGATCGAGCTCGCTGCGCGCAATGACGCGACGCTGCGCGAGCTCGTGTCGGGCGCGTTGCCGTCCCGCCTACTCAACCGTCTGCGGCATGTCCTGAACGCCAATACGCGCCGCGGCAGCCGTCGCAACATCACGGCGCATTACGATCTCGGCAATGAGTTCTACGGTCGCTGGCTTGACGCCAGCATGATGTACTCCTCGGCTCTCTACGAGGCGCCGGGCGAGACGCTCGAGGCCGCCCAGCAGCGCCGGCTGGACCGGATCGTCGCCATGCTCGATCTTTCGGGCGGCGAGCATGTCCTCGAGATCGGCTGCGGCTGGGGCGCGCTGGCGGAGCGGCTGGCTCGGGAAGGTTGCCGGGTGACGGCGATCACCTTGTCGCCGGCGCAGCGCGAAGCCGCGCAGCAACGCATATCCGAGGCCGGACTGGCCGCCCGCGTCGATATTGAGCTCCGGGACTATCGCGACGTCGCGGGCCAGTTCGATCGCATCGTTTCCATCGAGATGATCGAGGCGGTCGGCCGCGCCTACTGGCCGTCGTATTTCGACACCCTCAGTCGCTCGCTGCGCCCCGGTGGCCGCGTCGTCCTGCAGGCGATCACGATCGACGATGCGCTGTTCGAGAGCTACCAGCAGGGCACCGATTTCATCCAGCGCTACATCTTTCCCGGTGGGTGCCTTCCATCCGTCCCGGTGCTGAAACTCAGCGCAAGGACGGCAGGCCTTGACGTGGTCGAACAGCTCGACTTCGGCGACAGCTATGCCTTGACCCTGAAGGAATGGCGCCGCCGCTTTCTGGAGAGCTGGGCCGAGATCGCGCCCCTGGGCTTCGACGAGCCGTTCCGGCGGTTGTGGGAATTCTATCTCTGCTACTGCGAAGCGGGCTTCCGCGCCCGGACGATCGACGTCAATCTGATCGCCCTGCAGGGCCGCTGACCGAGGCGGCATTCAACCGCACGTCACGACATCGTGGACAAGATGCGGACCTATTCGGACAGGGTTCCGGAACCGATCAGGGCCATCAGCTCTTCGCACGAATTGCGCAGATGGATCGCGCTGAACTTGAAGGCCTCGTCGCCGTCATTGCGCCGGAAGGCGTCGATCAGTTGCCGATGTTCCTGGATGACCTGGCCCGGCCTCGCCAACGAGAAGCCGTAGCGATTGCGCAGCGCCTTCAGCAGCCCGTGATGCCGCGCGAGAATCTGGACCGCCTCCTGGTTGGGACGGATGGCGAGCATGGTGCGGTGAAGCTCGATATTGCGGGCGATCGACTCCGGCCAATCGCCGCGGTTCGCCGCGGCTTCATAATGCTCTTCGATCGCCAGCAGCTCCTGGACCGTGGCGGATGTGGCGATCCCGGCGCGTTGGCCGTCCAGGTAGGGAATGAGGCCGAGGCGGACCTCGTAGATTTCGGCGAGGAAATCGATCGAGATCGAGCGAACGATCGCGCCGCGCTTGGGATGAAGCAAGACGATGCCTTCGGCGGAGAGGTGATTGAGGGCTTCCCTGATCGGCGCCAGGCTCAGGCCGTAAAGCTTGGCGAGCTCCAGCGTGGTCAGGCGCTGCCCGTCCTCGAACTGGCCGTCGATGACCGCATGGCGGATCGCCTCCGCGACCCGCATGTAATTGGGCACGCCAAGCTGCAGCGCCTGTTCGTGCCCCTGGGGCACGCGAGCTACGGCAGCATTGCCCGCAGTTTTCACGGTCTTCCCCCTGGTCTGTGGTTCAGTCACGGGTTTCCGGATCCAGGGCGTCGCGGATCGCATCGCCGACCATGTTGAACGCCAGCACGCATATCGTGATCGCGAGCCCTGCCGCAAGCACGGGCCATGGCGTGACCAGCATCTCGGTCAGGCCATCCCGAATGATGTTGCCCCAGCTTGGCGCCGGCGGCTGGGTGCCGAGCCCCAGGAAGCTCAGGCTGGCTTCGATCCGGATGGCGGTGGCGACCCAGAGGGTCGCGACGACGACAAGCGGGCCCGAGATATTGGGCAGAACATGGCGCAGCAGGATGCGGATCGGGCCCTGTCCTGACGCGATGGCGGCATCGATGTAGGGTTCGGCGCGGATCGCCATGGTGGAGGCGCGGGCGACGCGGATGAAGCGCGGCAGGAAGGCGAAGGCGATCGCCACGACGAGGTTGGTGAAACCCGGCCCGAGCGCGGCGGCAATCATGATGCCGATCAGGAGCGACGGGAAGGCCATCAGGACGTCGCTGAGCCGCCCGATCACGCGATCGATCCAGCCGCCGAAATAGCCGGCGAGCATGCCGATTGCCGTGCCGAGCACGCCGGCCAGCAGCGGGGCGGTGATGCCCAGTGCCAGCGAGGGCTGCGCGCCGTGGATGACGCGCGAGAGGATGTCCCGGCCGAACCGGTCGGTGCCCAGCCAGTTCACGCTCGAGGGACCCCGGCTCATCGCCATGATGTTCTGCTTGAGCGGATCGTACGGCGCCAGCAGGTCGGCGAAGACCGCCATCAGGCAGAACAGCACGATCAGGACGAGGCCCGTCACGGTCACCGGATCGGCAAACAGGGAGAGCCACGGGCTTTTTCGGGTCGGATGCCCCGCGACCGCGGCGACGGGAGGTTCGATGCGGGCGGACGTCATCAGCCCTGCCTCCTCAGGCGCGGGTCGATCAGGACGTAGAGCATGTCCATGGTGAAATTGACCAGGACGACGAACAGGGCGAAGACCAGCAGGCCGGCCTGCACCATCGGATAGTCCCGGCTGGCGATGCCGTTGACGAGCACGCTGCCGACGCCGGGCCGCGCGAAGATCAGCTCGATGGCGATGGAGCCCGACAGCATCGTCAGGATGTAGATGCCGAAGCCGGTCACGACCGGGATCAGGGCATTGCGCAGCGCATGGCGATAGGTCACCCAGCGCTCCTCGACGCCCTTGGCCCGGGCGGTCCGGATGTAGTCGCGCTTCAGGACCTCGAGCAGGGCCGAGCGCGTCAATCGGCTGGTGAATGCGGCCATGACCAGGCCCAGCGTCATGGCCGGGAGCACGATATGGCTGATCCGCTCGGCAAGGCCGCTTCCGCCGCCCATGACCGGGAAGAGATCGAGCTTCAGGCCGAACACGATCAGGATCAGCGCTCCCAGGAAGAAGTCCGGGACGCAGAAGCCCGCCAGCGCGACGATGCGGGCGAGGTAGTCGACGGACGAGCCTCTGCGGGTGGCGGAGAGGACGCCGATGGGAACGCCGAGCAGCATCCCGACGATCATCGCGGCGAAGGAAAGCTCGAGCGTATAGGGCAGGTTGATCAGCAGGATCTCGGAAATCGGCTGGCCCGAGATCAGCGATGTCCCCAGATCAAGCGTGGCGATGCTGACGAAGAAATGGATGAACTGCTGCCAGAGCGGAACGTCCAGGCCGAAGCGCTGGCGGAACTGCGCCAGCTGCTCGGGCGTCGCATATTCGCCGAGGGCGGAGACGGCGGGGTCGCCGGGAAGCACGCGCATGGCGACGAAGACCAGGCACAGCACCAGGAACACCGTCAGGATCGCATCGAGAATGCGGCTCACGATCATGGTCGGCTCAGGCCGTGAACTGCGCCTGCGACAGGCGGTAGCGCGCATAGCCTGCCTTGACGTCGAACCCGAGCGAGAGCCGCGGATTGCGCGCAAAGACGAATGACAGCGTGCAGATCGTGAAGGCGGGCATGTCGGCGAGGATCTTCAGCTCGGCCTGGCGAATGATCTCCTGCCGCCGTTGCAGATCGGATTCGGTCTGCGCCTTGTCCAGCAGATCATCGACGCCGCCCCCGCCGATGACACCGTAATGGCTGTAATTGTTCAGCCCTTTGCCATCCGACTTGACCACCGCCGAACTGTGGAAATAGGCGAGGGGGATCTGCGTTTCGACCGGCGCGAAAGTCGATGACTGCAGGACGACTGCGTTGACGTTCTTGTTCTTCTCGGAGTGATAGGTGGTGTGGTCGATCGTGCGGATCGCCATGTCGACGCCGATCGAGCGCCACATGTCCTGGACCATCAGCATGATCGAGGCATAGTCCTCGCGCTGGGTCATGATGATCTCGAATTTCAGGCCCCGCCCCAGGCCGGCCTCGGCGAGCAGGGCGCGGGCCTTCTTCGGATCGTAGTAATAGCGCAGCTCCTCCGGCAGCTCCTTTTCCGTGAAGGCGCCGGGAAACTCCGGCGGGTTGACCCCCCAGCTCGGCCCGGCAATGCCGCCAAAGGCCTTGATCAACACCTCCCGGTCGATGCCGTAGCGCAAGGCCCGCCGCACCCGGACATCGTCGAAGGGCTTGCGGCTCATGTTGAAGTAGAGCGTGTTGATGCTTCCCGGGCGGGTCTGGTCGAAGATCGTATCCGGCTTCTGTTGCCGCAACTGGTCGACCCATCCCGGCAGGCGCGCGCCTTCGATGATGTCGAGGTCGCCCTTCAGGAAGGCGAGCGTGCGCGCCGTCGGGTCGGCCATGTAGCGGAATTCGATCGTCTCGATCTTCGGCCTGGCGCCGTGATAGCCGTCGAAGGCCTTGAGCACGACGCCCCGATTGGGATCGACCGTCACGAATTCATAGGGCCCGCTGCCGATAGGCGAGCGTGAAAAGGTCTCGAACGGCACGTTCTCGGCCTGGCGCGGGATGATCGAGCCGATGATCGAGATCAGCCCGGAGGCGTGGAAGGTCGGGTTGGGCTGGTTGAGCAGGAATTCGACGGTATAGTCGTCTACGATGCGGACGGTTTCGAGATCCGACAGATAGATGCGCTGCGTCGAGGCGCTCTTCGGATCGGTCATGCTGTCATAGGTGTACTTGACGTCGGCGGCGGTCAGTTCGCCGGCATTCCGGTGGAATTTGATGCCGCGGCGTAGCTTGACCGTCCAGGTCCTGGCATCGGGCGAGACCTGCCAGCTTTCCGCGATCTCGTTCAGGACCTTGTCATAGGCGAGATCGAAGGTTCCGTAGGGCGGGTCCATCAGCGAGTCGTAGATCTGCCGCGAGATGAACTGGTCGGCATTCTGCACGCTGCGGCGCGGATCGAGCGAGAACATGTTCGTTGCCGAGACGGCGACGCGCAGCGGCCTGGGGTTTTGCGCCGAGACCGGGCCCGGAAGCGCCGCCGCGGCGGCACCGGCAGCCGCTCCGGCGAGAAGTTGACGGCGATGGATCGTCCTCATGCTGACCTCCCTGGAATAGTTTTTCACGACCGCAAGGTCTTCGCCTCGCTGAGATCTCGGCCTTTGCTGGGAAAGGCAGGGGAGGGCGGCGCCGCCGGAGCATTTTCGCGTGTATCCGAAGCGCGAAAACCCTCACTCCCGTTGTCTTGATGCATTTTCTTCACGCGAACCGGCGTCCACTTCGCCCTGAAAATGCGCTAGAGCTTGTGTTCGTAGCGCTCCAGGGTCTGCTTCTCGATATAGCCCCAGTCGTAATCGACCCCGAGGCCGGGGCGTTGGGGAACGGGGAAACACCCGTCCTTGCCGACCGAATCGAGCGCATCGCTATAGCCGCAGGTGTAGAAGTCGCCGGTGAAGCAGCCGCGGCTCGGGCCGACCATGGAGAGCTCGTAGAAGTTGCTGTTGCGGATCGCCGACATGCAGGCCCGCTGCGCCGGCCCGGGGGCGTGCAGCTCGACATCGAGGCCCAGGGCCTCGGCCAGATGGGCGATCTTCATCGTCCCGGTGATGCCCATGTCGAAATCCGGATCCGCGCGGACGAAATCGGTGCCGTCGGCGACGAGCAGGTTGGCCATCGCCTCCAGGCCGCGCACATGCTCGCCGATCAGCAGGGGAGTCTTGATCAGCTCGCGCAGCCGGCGATGGGCGTGGCTCGACAGGCCGCCATCGCTGAACGGATCCTCGTACCAGTAGAACCCGGCCTCGTCGCAGGCGCGCCCGACCAGCAAGGCATCGGCGAACGTGCGCAGATGGCAGCCCGGGTCGATCATCAGCGCCATGCGCCCGGCCAGCGACTTGCCGAGCAGCAGGACATTCTGGGCTTCGCGCTCGGGATCATCGTCCTTCCAGCCATGCACCTTGAAGCCGCGATAGCCCAGCTCGCGGCATTCCTCCGCGAAGGCGACATAGTCCTCGGGCCGGTCGAGGCCGCCCCCTTCGCCGCCATGCCAGGTGCTGGCATAGGCCGGCAACCGGCCGCGACTGCCGCCGAGCAGGTCGCTGACCGAGGCGCCGAAGCGCTTGCCGGCGAGATCCCAGAGCGCGTTGTCGAAGACCCCGACGCCCATCCGGTCGGTCTTGCGCAGATCGCGCTTCATCTCTTCGTAGAAATGCTCGCGCTCCAGCGCGCCGAAGCCGACCAGCGCCTTGGCGGCGAGCCTTGCCTGGCCGAACATCGTGTCGTTGCCGCCGACATATTCGCCGCGCGAGCCATCCCTGGTCTCGATCCGGACGGCCAGGCGCGTGCGCTGCGACTTCGCCCCGGGCAGGTCGATCCCGCGCGCCACGTTTTCGATCGGGAAGGAGAAAATCCGCAGCTCGACGCGGGTGATGACGGTTCCCGGCTCGGGCGTTTCGCGTTTTGCGCTCATCAGGCTCGTCTCAATATCAGCACTCCCTCGTCGCTATTATCGATAATCGTTTTTGTCAACCGGGCGCGAGTCGTCGGCGACGGGGTTGGCCCGATGCTGACGTCTGGAACGTCCGTTTCCCGCCAGTGTGATCACGTGGGCAAACCAGCGGCTGCAGCCGACCATCAGATATTCCCTTCAGCGATCGTCGCCCGCATGGACTGAAACCGCATGGCGGGTTCGGTGCAGGCGCGTGCGCCGGCGAAAGCGCGGTCTGCCGCTGAGGCGGAGACGGCGATTTCACTGTTTAAGGGCAGCTCCCCGGACTTGCGGCGCGCCGCTGCGATCACAGATAGTGATGCCTCCTGGATGCAAGATCATGCCGAATAATCGATCGACCGCACGTGGCCAGCATCATGTGCCAATCATGCTGCAAGATGCCTTTGCCACTTCGGGAAGCGGCAAGAAGCGGCAGGTTCATGTGTTCGACAAACACGAGGGTCGGACCTTTCGGACGTCGCCGGAGAACATTCTGCGAGAGCGTGACTTCAACACGTTCCAGGATGGCGAGACCATCTATTGCCTTGAAGAGGGCATGGGCAAAATCGAGCACGCGGCAGCTCCGGCTTTCCGCAAATTGATCGCGCACCGCACGTTGATGTGCCTGGAAGAAAGCGAACGCGCGGCAATTCTGGTCTTCGCAGCGCTTCAACGCATCCGCGGCGTCCACACGCGCACCAGCATGCTGGACGTCGCAGAGAAAATACGTGGCCGGCTTCGCGAGAATGGCGACGATCCGGACGCCGTTCCCCAGCTGCGCGACAGCGACGATCCCGAGGCCATCAAGCTTTCAGCGCTGATGCTTATCGGGAAAGGCATGCCCGATTTCCTGCGCTCTTACACCAACAAGGTCATGGTGTTGATGGAGGCGGTTCCGGGAGAGACGTTTCTGCTCGGTGATACGCCCGTCGTGCTCGCAAACCAGCGGGATACGTTTCCCTATGGTAATCTCGGTCTGGAGGTGAAGGGTATTGAGATCTACCTGCCGATATCGCCAGAGCTGACGATCGCGTTTTGGTGTCCCAGCATTGTCGAGATGATCGAGAACGCTCTTCGCATGTGTGAGGATAGCATCCGGAGAGCCAGCGCGGTGGCGCTGCTGGGAATAGGCCCGGATGCAGACAAACTGCGCGAGCTTCAGCCTCAACTCAAAGCGAAAGCCGAGATGCTTCAGCGCGATCTGTCGGCAATTAGAGACGGACGGCCGCTGGTGAATGCTCGCGAGAACATGGAGTACGTCAACTCACTGCAGGTATCGTTCGCCGAGCGATACATCCTGTCATCGACAGGTGATTTCGCATTGCCAAGGCGCATGATCGCCGAGAACAGCGGATATCGCCGGGGGCATCGCTGGCAGCTCGCTTAGCAAACTTTGCAGCCGAAGCGCCCTCAGGCGTGGAGCGGTGCTGAGCGACACGCAGCATGCCCAACGGAAGCGCCACCGGCATTCTTGTTTGGAGACGGCAAACACGTGCGGACTGGAAACTCACATGCCAGAAGGAGAGAACCTTTGCTCGGGCACGATGCCAAGCCGGTGTATATCATACCGCGAGAGCACAAACGCCACGCCCGTCCGCAGCATCGGTCAGCGCCACAAGGCGGTGAAAGGCTCGTTGCGCCTGATCGGTCGGTGCGCGTTCGCCATACAGTAGATCTCTGGCGAATCGCATCACGAAGCCCGCAAGGATGTCAGCCGCTTGGATACCGGGCGAGGCATGCGGGTGCGCGAATACAAACGTTGCTTGCTCCTCGAAATGGTAGTCGGCGGAAGGCATCACTGGCACAGAGCCCATCCGAGCAAGTTCCTCGGCGCCCTGCTTGGCGCTCCGAAGGATGTCGTCGAATTGGACCTGCTCGTCATGAAAGAGGGTGAGGCCGCCGATGCGGCGTCGATGCAGGAGATTGATGCGCGCGCGCACTAGGGACGATTTGAACTCGGGCGCCTGAATATGGTGGGCAATCTTCAGCCTGGCGATTTCAGCTTCAAGCGCGTCTGCATTTTCAACGCCCAGGCAGGCAAGTGAGAAGATTTGCTGCTGGGCAAATTCAAAACCTTTGCCCGAACGTGTAAGATTGCCACTGTTACCGCTTTCGTCGACATAGTATTTCTTTATCATATATGGACAATGCGCGGTCGCCTGAACGTCGTTGAATTCGTTTGGACTGATGATTTGAAATGTCCGCTGGCATTTTCTCTGCTCTCGGCGTCCGCAGTCTACTCGTCTAGCAAGACCGAGAAGAAGGCTTGGTTTCGTTTTTTTGCCATCTCAAGGAGGGTTTCGTAGCCGAGAGCTTGAATGAAGATTCGCTCGTTGTCCCGATAGCGAATATACATCTTGGGATTCCAGTCGTTCTTGAAATCATGACCCTTCAGCACCTTGTGGAGGGAAGGCGTGAGATCGGCCACGATAAATGCGAAGCGCCTGACGACGCCGGCGAAACTCATATGCGAGCCGTCTGTCCGGGTAATTCCTCCAGCCGCGATGGCACCCTCCAGCGTCTCGATGACTTGCAGGACCGGATCTGTTTTGACGTTGCCGAACCTGTAGTCATCGCGGCTCGGGCGCTTGAATTCCACGATGGTCAGCGTGCTACCGTCTTCATCTCCAAGCACCATACTGTCATCGAAGAAGACGAGATCGGTGATTTTGTCTCCGGCTTTGCGGCCTTTGCCGTGCATCGCCCGGTCGCTCGATATGTAGGGCAAGAAGCTGAGCGCATCGTCGATCAGCCAGAGATTGTGCTCGAAATACCCGGTCTGGACGTTGTCGCTGAAGCGCCTGAAAACGAGTTCGTGAATGTCGTCTTCCGGCGCCCGTTTGCCATCGTCCTGATACTTCCGGGCGGATTCTACGAGTGCAATAATGTTCTTTCGATGAATGACGTATTCGGCCAGCGCCTCCTTTTTGCCCGCATCCAGCTTGTCGACCAGATCCTTGATCCTACGCTCATAGTCCGCAGGGCTGCTGGCGGCGGCTGTGATTTGTTTTGTGAGATCCGCCGTGGCCCGGAACCGTTCGATAGCGAGGTCCGAAACGAATTGCTCCGCCTTCCAGTGGTTAGGCTTCGCTGCGACGTAATCCGTGAGTGACCGGCCTCTCAGGCCGAGGCGCAAGATTGGGTTTTCTCGAAGGGCGCCGGTCAGGTCAGCCGACTGCTCCGACTTGATCTTGTCGATCTGTCCCTTCTCCTTTGCTTGAATGGCGTCAGAGACCGAAGACACGATCGTCTCGATCGCCTTGGGTGAAAGATTGATGGAAGTCCGAGCGTCGTTGAGGCGCCTTTCGAATGCGTCGCCGCGCACGACGGCAATTACGATGTAAGGCCTGCTGTTCTCGTCCAGGAAATGCGGCTGGCCGAGCTTGTTGGTCAGGTCACGAGGGTAGCCGACGATGCGATCTGCTGCGGATAGCAGCAGGCAGTGGCTCTTAAACTGCCGGCTCCTTGGAATCCGCGTGAGTGAGTAGGTCAGCGTCTCATCGGCGCCGTCAATCTCGCACTGGAACTGTCCGGAATCGATCTGAACGAAGACATCTTTGAAGTGGCTGGTTATATTTTCGGGTGGATCATCATCCAGCTGGATGGTGATCTTCGGAAGCCACCGATAGAGAAAATAGGGCAGAAAATGGCTGCCGATGGCCTCCATGATGTCGTTGGGCTGCAGTTCCCGGATCAGGTCCCACCAATTCGTCAGAGGTTGACCGTACTCCACACAGAGTCCGGTGCCTGCGAATTCAGGACCGCCGTCCTGGAAGGTAAATTCCTGCTCCTGTTGAATGTCGAAGCGGAAGGCTCGCAACTTCTCGTCAGTGAAGAATTCGTATCGGCTCGAATAAAGGATTCTTGAGAAAACCTTGAAGGCGATGAAACGCCCGAAGCCGCGTCCGCGCTGGTGAAGCTTGTAGCCGCTGAATGGCGTTTTGAACGAGAGATAGTTCTCATCCGTCAGCCCTATGCCGTTATCGGTCACGCTAACGATCAGTTTGGCTGGATCGTTGGGGTTTCTGATGTGAATGTGGATCTGGCCCTTTTCCTTGGCCTCCTCACCAAAACGGGCGCCGATCCCGTCCATCGCATTCGAAATGGCTTCCAGGACAGGAAGCAAAAAGCCGTGCAGGTCATGCGCCAAATGCGTCCTAGACAGGACAGCCTGCATGTCCGGCTTTACCAGAACATCGGTAGTTGTAGCCGTCATCGCGCGTAGCCCCCAGCATCCCGACTATGCGCAACAATAGGGCACCCAGCAATGCGGACGATGCCGAGCGCTCCTCGAAAGACTAGAAGGCAGCTGCGTAGCCGGGTTGAATGACCGGGGACCGGCGACTGGTCGCGCGCCGCAGGGCCATCTGGTGCGTTGGGTTAAATACTGGTGCTTTCACATCCTATGAAATGCACCTAGCTGACGGCACCGGTACCCTTGGTAAGACGGCGCGGCTCGCACATACTGTCCGTGTCGATCCCTACGCTTTTCTCTGGGACTGAGCGGATCAACGGCATTCAGCCATCGTACGATACCGATCTCAAGCGAGTAGCTGAAACGATGTTTCAGGGCCTGAGCGAAACGTTGACCGCTGAGGCCGCGGGCGCAAAGAGATCAAAGATTAGCTTGCTGGTGGTCGATTAAATGTTCTGGAACAAGAAAAAGGTCACCGACGAGGACGTCTTCCGTCTCGTCGCTCGGAGCTTCTACCCGTTCCACGACCCGACGATCGCCGGGCTATTGAAGATTGCCGCGCATTTCGACGGCGGTGATCGTGTCAAGCGGGCCGTCATCTCGATCCGCGGCTTCCACAGCGTCAGCTGCCTCTACTCCGCTTTGTGCGTCATGGAATGCGCCGAGGCCGGGCTCAGGACGCCGGACCTGGACGCGAGGATCGAGGCGATCGTCCGTGCCGGCCTAAAGGACTTCATGAAGCCGGCCCGCTCGATCTATGACGACGTCGCGACGCTGTTCGGAAAGCGGGTGAACGAGATCAACGGGCTCCTGGAGATATGCGGCGGGAAGAGCCGTGCCGAGGGCGAAGGGCTGCTGATCATGTTCACGTTCGACCGCGTCTTTGGCCGTGAGGAATTCATGGCCAATCCCGACGCGACGCTTCCGCTTGCCGAGGCCTTCACCAAGGCGATCCTTGAACTACGGATCGCGTTTCGGAATGGGCTCAAGCGGTAGGCTCGCTAGTCGTCATACAGGCTTCCGGAAGACGAGACGGAAAGTCCGTCCCCTAGATACATCGAGCCTGTGCCATCGCCGCCGAGGGTATCGTAGAGATCCCGCAGATCCGAGTTGCCCCCACGCTTTTCCTCTTTGTCGACCAGCTTCTCCCGCGGCGGCACCCACATGGTGCGATGCCTGAAATTCGGAGGTGTTCGCTCGCTGTACACGGGGTCGATTCGGAAGCCCGACTTGCTGCCGCACCCGACGCATTTCAAGTGCGACTTGATGTCGTCAACGGCCAAGCCTTGGTCGAAGAGTCGGCGCAAGCTAGCGGATCGAACGACGCCGATGTGGTCGCAAGAGCACTCGGCGCGGCCATCTAGCTCATAATCAACCCAGGCCTGTGGCGTCGCGAATTTGCTTCGCAACTGTCTATGGAAATCACCAAAGCGCGACAGGCTTTCGATCGGGCCTTTCGCTGTTACTTCCGTCAGGGCGAAACGTAGATGTTCGGGATTGCCAAGCACAAGACACTCGATGCCATGCGCGTAGTCGACGTCGCCGTAACCGCTGAGAACCTCATACTTTCCGCACAGGCTCCAGAGCACCGGGCCGAGCTCATAGCCTGACGCATCATTCTTGAAGTTCACGCCACGATGTCGCGCGGATGCATAGCACTTCAGGGTGAATTCGAGCTTCTTGTAGCCCACCGCCCGGCGCTCGACATTCAGCACGGACAAATCTTCCAGAACCCTGTAGCTCAATGAGAAGGGCGAGTTCTCATCGTGCTCTTCGGACGACATAACGATCTGGTCGACTTCTCCGAATGAGAGGTTCAATTCCGAGATGTCGTCCTGCCCGACGACATACGTCTTATCAGCCACCTTCTGGGGCGGTTGAACCGGGTCCAGTATCAGTGTCAAGCAATCTCCCCCGAGGCGGCGACGATAACTTCGCACGCTACATCAGATTGGCGAACCCGGCGACAATCGCAGCTGGAAGAGTCGCCCAGACCCACTCGCAGCCTGAGTCTCTACGATTAAACCTGTCCAAATTCTGTCCAAGTAGCGCCCTCGGCCATCGCAGAGGCATTGCCGCTTTGGCATAAACTCAATGATTTTAAGTGGATGTTTTGGCGTCCCGGAAGGGATTTGAACCCCTGACCCACGGTTTAGGAAACCTCGGGTCTCCGAGTAGGACGCTAGGCGGCAACATCTCTAAGCCTTCAATGTTCGCTTCCTGGCCATAGCCCAATGTCCGGAGATGGCGAGCGCTGACACGGCAAATCGACACCCGAGGCCGGCGTGGTGGCCAACATCGCCGACCCGCTTCCGTCCGCGGACAGATGATTTTCCGGGCGCGCCTGGGCTGCTAGGCTGGGTCATGCTCCGGTCCATCCAGCATCTCCGCGATTCCTCGTCGCCTGCCTCAAGGCTGGTCGACAATCACGAGCAGTTGGGTCTGATCGGCGGCGGCCCCGATTACCGGACGCCATGGCATTGGCATGATTGCCTGATGCTGTTCCTGCCGCATGCCGGCGCTGTCGAATTCCGCGACGAGTCCAGGAAAAGCGGGGCCTGGTTGAGCGAGGACCGTTTCGTGGTGGTTCCGCGCGGCTTCAATCACCAGAGCGCGGCTCTCCGGCCGGCTCATCGGCATCTGGCGATCTATGCGTCGGACAGGCAACTGCAGACGATCGACGATCGGATCGGCTCGTTGAGCCGCGTCCGGGCGAGGCTCACCCGGCCGGCCATTTTCGCGATGACCGCTGACATGCGTTCGCTCCAGGCCCTCTGTCAGGGCGGCGCAGCCGGCGATACGATGTTGGAGGCGGCGCGCGGCCATGTGGCGGCGGCATTGCTGATCAACTGCCTTGCCCAGATCGAGCGAGGCGAGGAACTCTCCGGCGCTCGCCAGGAGGGGCATGGCGAGATGCTGATCTCGGAGATCAAGGCGTTCATCAGCCAGAATGCCGACAGGGCTCTGCCGCTCGATCTGATCGCCGATCGGTTCGGCTTGTCCAGGCGCCAGGTGACGCGCCTGTTCCGCGATCATGCCGGCTCATCGATTGCCGCGTTCCAGGAGCGCGAGCGCATCCGGCAGGCTCGGGATTTGCTGGCTGAAACGACGCTCCCTGTGGGTGAAATCGCCTGGCGCGTCGGTTTCGAATCCGGCTCCGCTCTGGCGCGCGCAATGCGCCGGGCCACGGGGCGCGCGCCAACCGACATCAGGCGCGGATTGGCCTGATCCGGCGCGATTCATGGCCCGCCGGGTCGCGCAGCCCGGGATGCCGTTTCCTAATGGGAACGGGACAACCTCGCATGCCGGCGCGGCTTCGCCGGCCTGCCCATTTCGCTTGAAAATACCCTGGAATCCGGATCATGAACGGCATCACGCTCGTCAATGTCTTCACGCATCAGGGCCGTGGCGGGAACCCATGCCCCATCGCGATCGATGCATCGACATGGCAAGAAGCCGACATGCAGGCCGTGGCGCAGCGTTTCGGTCACGAATCCGGCTTCGTGCTCCCGGCTGCCACGCCCGATTCCGACTATGTTTTCCGGTTTTGGGTGCCACGTCACGAAATGGAGATGTGCGGGCATGCCACCATCGGCGGCCTTTGGTGCCTCGCCGTGGCCGGCAGGCTGGTGGCCGAACAGGTCCGCATCGAGACCAGGAGCGGCCCCGTGACCGGCTTTGTCGAGCTGAGCAGCGCCAGCGATCCCAAGGTCGAGATCAGCCAGCCCGCCGGCAAGGTCGTCGACCTCACGGCAGAACAGGAAAGCGCGGTGCTGGCGGCCCTGGGGCTGTCGCGTGGTGATCTTCTCGACCTGCCGATCCAGAACGCAGTGACGTCGCGCGTGAAAACGCTCATCCCGATGAAGAGCGTCGCGCTTCTGAACGCGCTTTCCTCGGATATGACGCGGACGGAGGCCTGTTGCGAGCAGATCGGCTCGACCGGCCTCTATCCCTATGCGATCGAGGATCAGGCCAGGCGGCGTTTCGAGGCCCGGCAGTTCCCGAAATCCTCCGGCTATCCCGAGGATGCCGCAACCGGTATCGCCGCAGCAGCCCTGGCATTCGGACTTCTCAAGAACGGCCTGGTCGGCCGTGACAGCCAGCGCATCAGGGTCCTTCAGGGGCGGGCGATGGGAGCGCTGTCCGAGATCGGCGTGCGTCTCGGGTTTGCGGGCGACAAGCCGGTGGGCTGCCTTCTCGGCGGCACCGTCAGCCTCGCCGATGCGGCCAATCCGGTGCGATGATCCGGGCGTTCTGCTAGAGCATTTCCGCGTTTCTTCGAATCGCGAAAATTCTCCATCTAGTTGTTTTGACGCATTTTCTTCACGCGAACCGGTATCCACTTCGCTCGAAAATGCTCTAGGCGCGATGCAGGTCCCGGATGTGACGCGCCAATTCCAGCGCCACCTCGCTCGCGCCGGCCCGCGGCAGATGGAGAGCGATGATGAAGTCGCTCAAGGCCGGGAGGCCGTCCGCCTCGTTCAGCACGTCCAGCGTTTCGGGCATTGTCGAGGGCAACATGGGCGAGATGGCGATATCGGCCTCCACGGGTGCGCAGATCGCCTCGAAACTCGCCACTTCGCAGACGAAGCGCCAATCACGCCCTGCCGCTGCGAGCGCCTTCAGCGCGACCGGGCGGTGCGGACAGCTCTCATCGCCGGTCGATAGCGGCAGGGGCTCTCGCCTGTGCGCGGTGCCGTTGCGCGCCCCGACCCAGGAAAGGGGCTCGATCCGCAACGTCTCGCCATGCGCCGCATCGGACTGCACGACGATCGCGAGGTCGATCCCTCGGCGCTCGAGCTGCTCCAGCAGGCGCCCGCTCGTGTCGCAGACGATGGTCACGCGGACCTGCGGCCATGCCCGGTCGAAGCGGCGCAGCACCGGCGTTCCAAACGGTCGCACGAGATCGGACGGCATGCCGAGCCGCACCTCGCCGGTGAATCTCGGCGTCTTCATCGCGGCCCAGACCTCGTCGTTCTGACGCAGCAGGAGCCGGGCCTGCCCGATCAGCCGCTCACCCTGCGGAGACAGGCGGATGCCGGCCCGGCCGCGCTCGACGAGGCGGCAACCAAGGCTCTCCTCGAGCCGCTTGAGCTGCAGGCTGACGGCTGCCTGCGTGAGGTTGAGCAGGCGCGCGGCCGCCGTGATGCCGCCGGCAGCGACAATCGCATCGAAGGCGCGAAGTAGCGCGATGTCGAGATTTCTCGCCAAGGGCAGCTCGATAATGATCGTTTATGCGGCGGATAATACAGTTTCGATTTCATTATGTCAGTCGGCGTCTCACCATCGTAGTCGGGGGCGATACAGGACAGGCAGGAGAACGGTCATGCCGGTTGAGGGACGGTTCACGCTCGCCGCGATCCAGGCGCGGCATATCCTGTTCGACCGCGATGCTGCGACGGAGAAGGCCTGCCGGCTGATCGGCGAGGCCGCTTCGGCCGGCGCGACCATCGCGGCCTTCGGCGAGGCCTGGCTTCACGGCTATCCCTTCTTCGCCGACGCTGAATGCCGCCCGCTCAGCTGGCAGGCGATGGCCGAGTACCAGGCCAATGCCATCGAAATCCCGGGCCCGGAGACGGAGCGGCTCTGCGCCGCCGCCAGGGAGGGCGGCATCGACGTGGTGATCGGCGTGGTCGAACGCGACACGGCGACCTTCGGCACCGTCTATTGCACGCTGCTCTTCATCGGGCGGGAGGGGCAGGTCCTCGGCCGCCACCGCAAGCTGAAAAGCACGCATGTCGAGCGGGCCGTCTGGGGCGATGGTGACGCCGAAGGTCTCAGGGTTCACCGGCGGCCCTATGGCCGGATCAGCGGGCTGAACTGCTGGGAGCACAATGTCTTCCTGCCCGGGCATGCGCTGGCGGCACAGGGCACCCAGATCCATGTCGCGGCCTGGCCGGGCCGGGAGCCTGCCGCCGCGCCGGCCTATCCCGACGTCATCTGGCCGCGCCAGCTGCTGCTCTCGCGTGCCTTCGCCTCGAAGGCGGCCTGTTATGTCATCTGCGCCGCCGGCATAAGGCTGATCGAGGACGTGCCGGAGCGCTATCGCGAGCTCGCCACCTACGAGCACACGGGGCAGAGCTGCATCATCGATCCGCGCGGCGAGGTCATCGCGGGCCCCGCGGAGGGCGAGACCATCCTGCTCGCCGAGGGCTCGATGGAGGCGGTCCTTGCGGCCAAGTCGGCCGTCGATGCCGCAGGACATTATGCGCGTCCCGATCTGCTGCGGCTGATCATTGGCCAGGAGCCACGCGAATGGCCGGGCGTCCCGGACATGAGGGCCGCGAATGGCCATGGATCCGACGCCACGCGGGCGATGGAATAGTCGCAACCGAATGGTCGACGGCGGATAGAGCATTTTCGAGCGAAGTGGATACCGGTTCGCGTGAAGAAAATGCGTCAAAACAAATGGATAGAGAATTTTCGCGATTCGAAGAAACGCGGAAATACTCTAGCCCGCGGCCCATCCAGGACTATCCGACAAGACACTGGATCATAGGGCCGGACACGATATCCGGTCCGATGATCTGGGCGTGTCGAAGTCCCGGAGGGCGCAGCCGCCCTCCCGGCCGACAGGCTGGCTCGCCTTTTCGTCCTGGAGCGAGCGTTCTACGGCGCAAACCGCGTAAAGACGTAATCCCGGCTTTTCACCCGCGCCTCGTGACAGGCAAAACAGGTCTCGTGCTGGGCTTCGTCGACCGGCTTGCCATCGACGAACCGGCCAAACCCCCAGCCGCCCGATGCCGGATATCGCTTCGAATCCTTGACCATGACCTGCACCGTGGTGGCTTGCCCCGGCACGAGCGCGGATTCGAATTCCGGGGACTGGATGTGCTTCCAGGCCAGCTTGACCAGCACGGTACCATCGGGGAAGGGCAGCGAACCAGCGCGATAAGCGTCGATTGCCGTCTTGTTGCCGAGGACCGAGCGAAGCTCGTTGAGCGGTTCGTGCTCCAAGGCCGGAGCAACGAGTTCCCACTGCCGATAGCCGTCGGGGATCACGACGCCGTAGATCGGCGACGCGGGTTTGGCTTGAACCATCCCCTGGGCAAAGGCCCCGACCGCGACGATGCCGGCCGCCACGGCCGCGCCAGCATAAGGAATCAGGACAGCAAGCTTCATCGCTCCCGCTCCTTGGTTGGAGCATTTCCGCGTTTCTCCGAACCGCGCAAATTCTCTATCTCTTTGTTTTGACGCATTTTCATCACGCGAACCGGCGTCCACTTCGCTCGAAAATGCTTTAGAATCGGGCGACATCGATGATCGCCTGAGCGAATGCCTGCGGCGCTTCCTGCGGCAGGTTATGTCCGATGCCGCCCTTGATCAGACGGTGCTCGTATCGACCCGTAAAGCGCTTGGCATAGGCGGCCGGCTCCGGGTGAGGTGCGCCATTCGCGTCACCTTCCATCGTGATCGTGGGCACTGCGATGGTGGGGAGCGTCGCGAGCTTCTGCTCGATTGCGTCGAACCTTGCCTCTCCCTGTGCAAGGCCAAGCCGCCAGCGGTAATTGTGGATCGAGACTGCGACGTGGTCGGGATTGTCGAAGGCCGCGGCCGAGCGCGCGAAGGTTGCCTCGTCGAACCTCCATTCGGGCGAAGCGAGCTGCCAGATCAGCCTGGCGAAATCATGGGTGTATTTCGCGTAGCCCGCCTCGCCGCGCGCCGTGGCGAAGTAGAACTGGTACCACCATTGCAGCTCGGCCTTGGGCGGCAACGGCGCCTTGTTCAGCTCCTGGCTGCCGATCAGATAGCCGCTGACCGAGACCATCGCCTTGCAGCGCTCGGGCCAGAGCGCGGCCACGATATTTGCGGTGCGCGCGCCCCAATCATAGCCACCAATGACGGCCTTCTCGATGCGGAGGGCATCCATCAGCGCGATGGCATCGACGCCCAGCGCCGCCTGCTGGCCGTTCCGGAGCGCCTGCGCCGACAGGAAGCGGGTGCTGCCATAGCCACGCAGATAGGGCACGATCACGCGAAACCCGGCCTGGGCCAGCATCGGCGCGACATCGACATAGCTATGAATGTCATAGGGCCAGCCGTGCAGCAGCAGCACCGGCGGGCCGTCCACCGGTCCGGCCTCCGCATAGCCGATGTCGAGCTCCCCCGCCTTGACCTGCTTGAGCGACGTGAAGGAGGTGCGCCCCGCGCGGCCGGCCCCGGAGGGACCGGCGCCTGGCGCGTCCAGGGTCTGCCCGCGTGCTTTCGCTATGCCCAGCTGGGTGAGTGCGGCGCCAAGCGCGATCGTGCCGAGGAAGCTGCGGCGGTTGTCGTCGACCTGCTCCGATGTCGCGGCCGCCGCATGAGCGACAGGGCGATCAAGCCGCGAAGCTGTCTCGGGGAACTCTCTGTCGGATGTCTGGCGGGTCATGGCAATCTCCTCTGAAGCTTCGCGAGAAGCGCGCGGGATGCTCCAGGTGCTCCCCACGGGGTTCTTCCCCATCGCCTGACCCTAGCGGGAGCCTGCCATCGTCTTAATCGCACCAGAGGATAGCGACCTCATACCTGCGTATGATCGGGCCGCGCAGAAGCCGGATCGAACGCGATCCGGCCCAGCGCTCGGTCCGGGCATCCCGGCGATATATGCGCAACGGAAGGCCGCGCGGCCATGCTAGGAGGGCGCCGTCGCAAACCGGTGATCTGACGGACGCCCTCAGCCCATGCAGATGATGAAACGGATCTTCGCCGGAGAAGCGTCCGGTTGGCGCGTGTTCCGATCCGGCGATTTCCGCCGCTTCGCGGTCAGCCGGGTCCTGTCGCAACTGGCCTTCCAGATGCAGGCGGTCGCGATCGGCTGGTTCATCTATGACATCACCCGGTCGGCCTTCGCCCTGGGGCTCATCGGCCTCGCCAGCTTCCTGCCCGTGGTGCTGTGCGCGCCGCTCACCGGCTATGTCGCCGACACCTTCGATCGCAGGCTCGTCGCGGCCTTGTCCTATGGCACGCAAACCGTGGCGAGCGGCCTGCTGCTGTTGATCGCCAGGACCGAACCGGGCGCGATCTGGCCGATCTATGCGCTGGTCGCGCTGATCGGCACGGCGCGGGCCTTTGCGAACCCGGCCATGCAGGCGCTGCTGCCGACCCTGGTGCCGCGCGAGCTGTTCGCATCGGCGATCGCCTGCAACGCCTCGCTGATGCAGAGCGCCTCGGTGCTCGGGCCGGCGCTTGGCGGCTTCCTCTATGCCCTCGGACCGTCCGCCGTCTTCGGCTTCGCGGCGGTGGGCTATGCGCTCGCCAGCGTCTCGATCCTCGCGACGCGGTCCCGCCACGCGGCCGGCTCGGCCCGGCCGCCGCTGACCTGGGCGGTCTTCACGGCGGGGCTCTCCTTCATCTGGTCGCAGCCGATCATGCTCGGCGCGATCAGCCTGGATCTGCTCGCCGTGCTGTTCGGCGGCGCGGTGGCGCTGCTGCCGATCTTCGCGGCCGAGATCCTGCATGTCGGCCCGCTCGGCCTCGGGGCGTTGCGCAGCATGCCCGCGATGGGCTCGGTGACGATGGCCATCCTCCTTGCGACCTGGCCGCTCCAGCGCAAGACCGGGCAGCGCATGCTGATCGCGGTGGGCATCTTCGGCGTCGCGACGATCGTCTTCGGCCTGTCGACCTCGCTGCCCCTTTCGATGGCGAGCCTGTTCGTCGCCGGCGCGGCCGATATGATCAGCGTCTATGTCCGGCAGAGCCTGGTGCAGGGCGAGACGCCGGACGCCTTGCGCGGGCGCGTCTCCGCCGTCAACAGCGTCTTCATCGGCGCCTCGAACGAGCTGGGCGAGTTCGAATCCGGCATGCTGGCGACCCTTATCGGCGCTGTTCCTGCCGTCGTCGTCGGCGGCATGGCGACGATCGGCATCGCCATCCTCTGGTCCCGGCTCTTCCCCGCCCTGTGGCGCAAGGACAGGCTATTCGGCTCCTGAGGCAGCGCATCCGAACTGGTGAACATCGCGGCCCGGGATCGACAGCCGCTGCCGAGACCTAGGTATCGACGATACCTAGGTGCGATGGAGATCGATCCGGCCTCCTGTCATCCAATTGATGCTGGGACGATCCCGGCCCGAGCAATGGAGGCGGGCATGGCCGACAAGGAACAGTTTCGCGTGGTCCGGCATACGCCGGCCTTCTGGTACGTCACCTTCGACAATCCGCCCCTGAACATCTTCGGGCCGAAGGCGCTGCCGCAGATGAATGCCATGGTCACGGCGCTCGAGACCGACCCCGACGTCAAGGTCGTGGTCTTCGACAGCGCCGTCGAAGGCTCCTTCATCACCCATTACGATTTTCTCGCGGCACCGGAGGAGACGCTGGGGCTGCCGCCGGGGCCGACCGGCCTGGAGCAGCTTCCCGACATGCTGGTCCGCATCAGCCGCGCTCCGGTGGTCTCGATCGCCAAGATCCGCGGCCGCGCGACCGGCGTCGGCAGCGAGCTGGCGCTCGCCTGCGACATGCGCTTCGCCAGCCGGGAGAAGGCGATCCTGTCGCAATGGGAGGTCGGGGCCGGGCTGGTGCCGGGCGGCGGGCCGATGGCGCGGCTGCCGCGGCTGATCGGCCGCGGCCGTGCGCTCGAGGTTCTGCTTGGGGCCGACGACGTCGATGGCGAGCTCGCCGAGCGCTACGGCTACGTCAACCGCTCCTTCCCCGACGCGGAGCTCGACCGTTTCGTCGATGCGCTGGCGAGCCGCATCGCGACCTTCGACAGGCAGGCGCTGGCGGAGACCAAGCACCTCGTCGATATCGCGAGCCTCCCCGCCGATGCCGACATCGCGCCGGAATGGGGCGCCTTCCTCGGCGCGCTGAAGCGTCCGGCGGCGCAGCAGCGCATCGAGAAGCTGATGCAGCGCGGCTTCCACAAGCCCGGCGACGTCGAGACGCGGCTGGGACATTACGTCGGCCAGATCGGCGCCTGACCCTCACGGGGTGCGTGGTCGCGGCCGGCATCCTCATGCATTCGCCAATTCCGGGAAACAGGAGGTCGCCATGGACAGCGACAGGAAGGTTGCGCTCATCACCGGCGCATCGCAGGGCATCGGCGCGGCGCTGGCCGGCGCCTATCGGGAACGTGGCTACAGGGTGGTGGCGACGGCGCGCTCGATGAGGCCGTCGGACGATCCGGATATCCTCGCCGTGGCCGGGGACATCGCCGAGCGCAGCACGGCCGAACGGGTCATCTCAGAGGCCGTGACGCGCTTCGGGCGGGTCGATACGCTGGTCAACAACGCCGGCATCTTCATCGCCAAGCCGTTCACCGATTATACCGAGGCCGACTACCTGATGGTGCTCGGGGTCAATACGACCGGCTTCTTCCACATCACGCAGCTTGCCATCGCGCAGATGGAAAAGCGTGGCGGCGGCCATGTCGTGCAGATCACGACCACGCTGGCGGAACAGGCGAATTCGAAGGTGCCGGCGGTGCTCGCCGCGCTGACCAAGGGCGGGCTCAATGCCGCGACGAGGTCGCTCGCCATCGAATATGCCGGGCGCGGCATCCGCGTGAACGCCGTCGCGCCCGGCATCATTCGCACGCCGATGCACCCGCCGGAGAGCCACGCGGCGCTCGACGGCATGCACCCGCTCGGACATATGGGCGACATCTCCGACATCGTGCAGGCGGTGCTCTATCTCGAGGCCGCGCCGTTCGTGACCGGCGAGATCCTCCATGTCGACGGCGGCCAGAGCGCCGGCCGCTGATCCGCTCCGGAGGGCCTGCGGATGAGCGCGTATGACATCGTCGAGCACGTCTACGACGTGGTCATCGTCGGCGCCGGCGGCGCGGGCCTGCGCGCCGCGCTCGGCATGGCGGCATCCGGGCTGAAGACGGCCTGCGTCACCAAGGTGTTCCCGACCCGCAGCCACACGGTCGCGGCCCAGGGCGGCATGGCCGCCTCGCTCGGCAACATGGGCGATGGCGACGACTGGCGCTACCACATGTACGACACCGTCAAGGGCTCCGACTGGCTCGGGGACCAGGACGCGATCGAATACATGTGCCGGGAGGCGGTTCCCGCCGTGCTCGAGCTCGAGCATTACGGTGTTCCGTTCTCCCGCACGGAAGACGGGCGGATCTATCAGAGGCCGTTCGGCGGGCAGACGATCGATTACGGGAAGAGCATGGCGCAGCGGACCTGCGCCGCGGCCGACCGCACCGGCCATGCCATCCTGCACACGCTCTACCAGCGTTGCCTGGAGCACGGGACCGAGTTCTTCGTCGAGTATCTGGCGCTCGACCTGCTGATGGACGAGGACGGCAGCTGCCGCGGGATGCTCGCCTGGAACATCGAGGCCGGCACGCTGCATCGCTTCCGCGCCCATCGCACGGTCCTGGCGACCGGGGGCTACGGACGTGTCTATTTCTCCTGCACGGCCGCCCATACCTGCACCGGCGACGGCAATGCCATGGCGTTGCGGGCCGGGTTGCCGCTGCAGGACATGGAGTTCACGCAGTTCCATCCGACCGGGATCTACGGCTCGGGCTGCCTCGTCACCGAGGGCGCGCGCGGCGAAGGGGGCTATCTCACGAATTCAGGGGGCGAGCGCTTCATGGAGCGTTACGCCCCAAGCGCGAAGGATCTCGCGGGCCGTGACGTGGTCTGCCGGGCGATGACCATCGAGATCAACGAAGGCCGGGGCTGCGGTCCGCAAAAGGACCATATCCATTTGCATCTGGAACATCTTGGCGCCGAATTGCTGCACCAGCGGCTGCCCGGGATCAGCGAGACCGCGCGGATCTTCGCCGGCGTCGACGTCACCCGCGAGCCGATCCCGGTCCTGCCGACCGTGCACTACAACATGGGCGGCGTGCCGACGAACCTGCACGGCGAGGTGTTGAGCGGGCAGCCGGCGAGCGCGGATGCGCCGGTGCGCGGGCTGATGGCGATCGGCGAGGCGGCCTGCGTCTCGGTCCACGGCGCCAATCGCCTCGGCTCGAACTCGCTGCTGGACATCATCGTCTTCGGCCGCGCCGCGGCGAACCGTGCGGTCGCGACGCTGCGAGCGGGCGAGGGGCACGCGCCGATCCCGCAGGAGGCGACCGACCGGGCGCTCGCGCGGCTCGACCGTATTCGGTCGGCAAGCGGCCGCACCGACACCGGCGCGATCCGCCTCGCCATGCAGCAGGTGATGCAAAACCATTGCGCGGTCTTCCGCGACGGTCCGCTGCTCGACGAGGGGGCGGCCCGGCTCGGCGAGATCTTCAGGACATTGCACCACGACCTTCGCCTGTCGGACCGCTCGATGATCTTCAATACCGAGCTCGTCGAGGCGCTCGAACTCGACAACATGATGGCGCAGGCACAGGTCAGCCTGCGCTCGGCCATCGCGCGGACCGAAAGCCGCGGCTCGCATTCCCGCGAGGATTTTCCCGGGCGCGACGACGTGGCCTGGCTGAAGCATACCCGCTGCTGGCTCGACGACGCCGGCGCGGCGCGGCTCGCCTACCGCCCTGTGCGCCTGCGGCCGCTGTCGAACGATGTCGCGTCGATCCCGCCCAAGGAACGCGTCTACTGACGGCAAGCCCGCCGATAGGCGCACGCCGACCGAGACCAAGGTGTCGTCGATACCAACGTGCAACTGACTTCTCGCGGCCGGAACGGCCAAATGCTGGCGATTTCCATCGCATGTCGAAAGGAGAGGGCGATGAACATCCTGATGGTGCTGACGTCTCACGACAGGCTCGGCGATACCGGCCGCAAGACGGGGTTCTGGCTGGAGGAATTCGCGGCCCCGTACTACGTCTTCCGTGACGCCGGCGTCTCGCTCACGCTGGCCTCGGTCAAGGGCGGACAGCCGCCGATCGATCCCAAGAGCGACCTTCCCGGGAACCAGACGCCGGCCATGATCCGCTACAAGCAGGATGCGGCAGCGCAGAAGGATCTCGCCTCCACGGTGAAGCTGGACGATATGCGCGCCGAGGATTTCGACACCGTTTTCTATCCCGGCGGCCATGGCCCGATGTGGGACCTTGCCGACAATGCCGCCTCGATCGGCCTGATCGAAGCCTTCTGGAACGCCGGCAAGCCGGTCGCCGCCGTCTGCCATGCGCCGGGAGTGCTGCGGCGGGTCATGGACCGCGGCGAGCCGCTGGTGAAGGGCCGGCGCGTCACCGGCTTCGCCAATAGCGAGGAAGAGGAGGTCGGGCTGACCAGGGTCGTGCCGTTCCTCGTCGAGGACGAGCTGAAGCGGCTCGGCGGCCTCTACGAGCAGGCGCCCAACTGGCAGAGCTTCGTCCTGACCGACGGCCGCCTGATCACCGGCCAGAACCCCGCCTCGTCGACCGCCGGCGCCAAGGCGCTGCTGGCGCTCATGTCGCAGATGCACGGCCTGGCTCGCGGCACGAACGCGGCGTGAATGTCCCGCGGCGGGCATTCGACGACCGGGAAAGCTGCGCGCGTCGCCGTGCCCCCGCCGCGGCGACGCGCTATATATGTCGAGGGCTATCCGCCCTTGATGCAGTAGCGGCGACCGGCGGGACGCCTCGCGCGCCGCTGGTTGCGCCTTCGACGCAGGGAAGCGCCGGCTCGCACAAGTCTTCGCGGTAATGGTCGCTGCGATGTTGCTATGATAGGCGACGTATTTGATTAAGAGTCCGGCTTTTATTTGAATATAGTTTGAATAATGGGCTGCGTTCGTTCGATTTGATGCTCGGTCTCGCGCGGAATGAGCAAGTTCTGATCTCCATCCAAGGCAGAGGAGGCGTAGATGCTGTTCTCGATCAACATAAATGGCGAAAGGCGCCGCGTCGATGTCGACGACGACACTCCGCTGCTCTGGGTGCTGCGGGATGTGCTGGGCATGACCGGAACGAAGTTCGGTTGCGGCGCCGCGCTGTGCGGCGCCTGCACCGTGCATATCGACGGCGTGGCCACACGCTCATGCGTCACCCCGATCGACAGCGTCGGCACGTCGCAGGTGACCACCATCGAGACGATCGGCGAGACCCCGGCGGGGGCCAGGATCCAGAAGGCCTGGCTCGAGCGCGAGGTCGTCCAATGCGGCTATTGCCAGTCCGGGCAGATCATGTCGGCGACAGCGCTGCTGAGCCAGAACCCGAATCCGAGCGACGCCGATATCGACGACGCGATGAGCGGAAACATCTGCCGCTGCGGAACCTATCCGCGCATCCGTGCGGCGATCAAGCTGGCGGCGCAAAGCGGCCGCCAGGGAGGCTGACGATGAGCGACGTTCTCAGCAGGTCCGGCGAAAGCGGGCCATCATTGTCGCGGCGCAGTTTCCTCGCCGTGAGTTCGGCCGCGGGCAGCGGCCTGCTTCTCGGTCTCACCCTGCCGGCCGGTCGCGCCGAGGCGGCGTCGGCCGGCAGCTTCGCTCCCAATGCCTTCGTTCGCATCGGCAGCGACGGCACGGTGGTCCTGACGATGCCCTATGTCGAGATGGGGCAGGGCACCTATACGGCGATACCGATGCTGATCGCGGAAGAGCTCGAGATCGGCCTCAACGACATCCGGCTCGAACATGCGCCGCCCAACGAGAAGCTCTACGTCAACCCATTGCTGGGGGTGCAGGCCACGGGCAATTCCAACGCGGTCCGCGGTGCCTGGAAGCCGCTTCGCGAGGCGGGCGCGGCCGCTCGCATCATGCTTGTCGGAGCGGCGGCCAAGCGCTGGGGTGTCGATCCGGCGACTTGCCGCGCCGAAAACGGCCGCGTGCTTCATGACGCAAGCCAGCGCCGTCTGACCTATGCCGAACTGGCGCTCGAGGCCGCCAGCCTCCCCGTTCCCGCGTCGATTCCACTCAAACCAGCGAGCGCATTCAAGCTGATCGGTACCCCCGCCAAGCGCCTCGATACCGCTGGAAAGGTCAACGGAACGGCCGTTTACGGCATCGATGCGCGGCCGCCCGGGCTCAAGTTCGCGACACTCGCCCAGTGCCCGGTCTTCGGTGGACGACTCAAGCACGTCGACGACACGGCGGCCAAAGCCGTGAGCGGCGTTCGTCAGATCGTGCGCCTCGACGACGCCGTCGCAGTGGTCGCCGATCATATGGGCGCCGCGAAGAAGGGGCTCGCCGCCCTCGTCATCGAATGGGACGATGGTCCAAACGCGGCACTCAGCACACAGGCGATCGCGGACGACCTCGGCAATGCGACGCTGAAGCCCGGCACCGTGGCGCAACTGATCGGCGAGCCCGACAAGGCGATGGCCCAGGCGGCGACCAGGATCGACGCGATCTACGAGGTCCCGTTCCTTGCACATGCGACGATGGAGCCGATGAACTGCACGGTGCATCTGCGCCAGGATGCCTGCGACATCTGGATCGGCAGCCAGGCCGTGGCCCGCGTCCAGGCGATGGCGGCCAAGGCCGCGGGACTGCCGGTCGAGAAGGTCGCCGTCCATAATCACCTGATCGGAGGAGGCTTCGGCCGGCGGCTCGAAGCCGATGGCGCGGTGCGCGCGGTCGAGATCGCGAAGCAGGTCGACGGCCCGGTGAAGGTCGTCTGGACCCGCGAGGAAGATATCCAGCACGATATGTACCGGCCGTATTGGCTCGACCGGATCTCCGCCGGTTTCGACGACAAGGGCCGGCCGGTTGCCTGGATCAACCGGTTCGCCGGCCCGTCCGTGATCGCGCGCTGGCTGCCGCCGGCCTTCCAGAACGGGCTCGATCCGGATTCGACCGAGGCGGCGATCGATCTGCCCTATGACCTGCCGAACTTCCGCGTCGAGTTCGTCAGGCGCGAGCCGCCGGGCATTCCGACCGCCTTCTGGCGCAGCGTCGGGCCGTCGCACAATGTCTTCGTCACCGAGAGCTTCACCGACGAGATGGCGGCGGCGGTGAAACAGGATGCGGTCGCGTTCCGCCGGAGCCTGCTGGGCAAGTCGCCGCGCGCGCGGGCCGTGCTCGACCTCGCCGCGGAAAAGGCGGGCTGGGGCGCAGCCCTGCCGGAGCGGCATGGCCGCGGCGTCGCCTTGCAACATGCCTTCGCCAGCGACCTGGCGGTGGTGGCCGAAGTCGAGGTTGCGGTCGATGGCACGGTGCGCGTCCGTCGCGTCGTCTGTGCGATCGATTGCGGCACCGTCGTCAATCCCGACACGGTGGAGGCGCAGCTCCAGGGCGGCGTGATCTTCGGCGCCACCGCGGCCCTCTATGGCGAGGTGACGATCCGGCAAGGGCGGGTCGAGCAGACCAACTTCGACAGCTACCAGATCATGAGGATGAACGAGGCGCCGGCCGTCGAGGTCCACATCGTCAAGAACACCGAGCCGCCGGGCGGCATCGGCGAGACCGGGACATCGGCGATCGTGCCGGCGATTGCCAACGCGATCTTTGCGGCGACAGGCACGCGGCTGCGCAAAATGCCGGTGCAGGCCAACCTGCTGAAGGCGGCGCGCTAGTCAACTGAGGACTATCGGATCGAGCGCTGGAACCCCCCGACATAGAGTCGGGGGGATTTCCGTATGCTCCTTGCGATAGAAAAAAGGCCGCCACATCATTGATGCGGCGGCCAGTGCATACTGCAAAGGGGCATTGCAGAATGCATTCGGAGGGCAGCATCAAATGGCTTTGCCAGGTGATCGCTGCAGGAGAGACTGTATCTATTCTGGGGTTTATCGGAAATACATACGAACGTATCGCGGCCGCATACTCAGGGATAGCATGTTGTATTGTGTCGCCAGGGTATTGTCGTGAACCTGCCGCACGCTGCGGTAGGCAGGATCCGGCGGCAAATGCCTGTGCCGATCCTGAAAGGGGCAGGCCGGCATCGGCCTACCCCGGAGCAACTCACTGCGGCGTGGACGCGAGCGCCTCGACCACCTCGCGCGTCGTCAGGATAGCGTGCGCGTAGGTCGGCCCGTTGAGCTCGTGGGCCGCATGCATCATCTCGCGGGTGAAGGCTGCGGTCGCATCGCGAACCAGCGTCACATGGTAGCCGAGCTCCATCGCATAGCGGCCGGTTGACTCGATGCAGGTATTGGCGAGCAGCCCGATGACGATGACATGGCTGATGCCGTGCTGGCGGAGCTGCTGATCGAGATCGGTATTGGCGAAGCCGCTTTGCGCCCAATGCTCATGGACGACGATGTCGCCCGGCTTGGGGGGGCGAAGTCAGGGTGCCAGTCTCCGCCCCATTCCCCCCGCGCGAACGAATGGCGTTTCATGATCGCGCGCTGGGTCGGATTGGGATGGCACCAGCATTCATAGTCGCCCGGCTGCCAGCGCCGGTGCGGAACGACGAACACGCGTATTCCGGCGCCGCGAACGGCGCTGTCGACGCGCTTCAGGTTCGCGATGAGATCGACCTCCTCGGCGACTTCCTTGACCCTGGGCCAGATCTTTCCGCCCTCGGACAGGAAGTCGTTATAGGGATCGACGAAGAGCAGCGCGGTGGCCTTCTTCTCGTAGACAGGTGGGGTCATCTTCACTCTCCCTGTGCTGCCGTTAGTGCGATCTGTTCTTGAGGGCGGCTCGCTCGATGCTCTGCGCGAAGAGCGGCGTCTCGCCCTGGTTATGGGCGATCGACATGGGGGCCCGCTGGGCGCGGAACACGTCGAACGGGATGCCCTGTCGATCGAGGAATTCCCTGAACGCCGGCGTGGCGGTCGCCCGGACGTGGTTGGTGAATTCGCATCTTGCGCCGTCGAGCGGCCTGACGCTCAATTCCCAGAGCACGTTGATCGTCGTCCGCCCGGTCGGGGTGAGGATGTCGGAGACCGATTCCAGCACGAGATGGTCGGGTTTGCCGAGTGTCTCGACATAGTGCTGGATGCTCAGGCTGCCGCCGATCATCTCGACATTGATCGACATGCGGCGCCCGTCGGGCGCGGTCGTCGCGCCGGCCGCGATATGCGCGGGCGAGCAGCCCTGATACTCCTTCTCGCTCAAGGCGAAGCACCAGGTCGGAATGTCGACCGTCTCGATCGGCGCGTTGATGATGGCCGAGAAGCTCGAATCGACGATTTCATTGTCAGTCATTGCCGCGTCTCCATCTGCGTTTGAGTGCTGCCGGCTTGGGTGGTCAGGCTGAATTCGACGCTCGCCAGAGATGTCACGCGTTGGCAAAGACGCCTCGGGGTGGGCGGCCGTGCGGTGTGGAGCGGCCTCAGGAAACTGCGCGTCAGCGTCGCGACCTCGTCGGCCGCGGTATCGAGCGCGAAATGCCCCGCATCGAGAAAATGGACCTCTGCCGACGGCACATCGTGCCGGTAGGCGTGGGGCTCGGAGCTGTCGAACGAGAGGTCGTACTTGCCCCAGACCACGAGCAAAGGCGGTTGCCGCTCGCGCAGCCATCGCTGCCAGCGACGGTAGGAGGCAACGTTGGTCCGGTAGTCGAAGAACAGATCCAGCTGGATCTGCGCCTGCCCGGGGCGAGACAGGAACGCGCTTTCGTCCTGCCAGAGGTCGGGATTGTAGCCTTCCGGATTGGGGTCCGAGCCGATATGCCGCCGCCTGTTGGCGTCGCCTGAGAACAGGCTTTCCCAGACCTCGCGCTCATGTCCGACCCGGTCGTTCCAGTAGGCCTTCCGCCGGTCCCACAGGCTGGTGAGGCCCGTATGATGCGCGACGGCGTTCTGGATGATCAGCGCGTCGAGGCGTTCCGGCGCGGCCATGGCCAGGCGAAATCCGACCGGGCCGCCGTAATCCTGGACGAACAGCGCGTACCGGCTCAGGCCGAGCACCTCGGTGAAGCTCGCGATCACAGCGCTCAGGCGATCGAATGTGTACGGGAAGCTGAGCGGGTCCGGCGCCGCGCTGTGCCCGAACCCGGGATAGTCGGGCGCGATCAGGCGGAAATCGCGGGACAGGCGCGAGAGCAGCGGCTCGTACATCCGCGACGACGATGGCAGGCCGTGCAGCAGCAGGATCACCGGGGCATCCCGATCGCCTGCCTCTCGGTAGAAGATCGGCAGCCCGCCAACGTCTACGGAATGATAGGAGATCGAGGTTCCCATTGGTCTAAATCCGGCTGACGTCGATGATCGCCTGGCTGAAGGCCTGCGGCGCCTCCTGGGGCAGGTTGTGACCGATCCCGCCGCGAATCGTCCGGTGCTGGTACTTGCCGGTGAACTTCTTGGCGTAGGAGCCGGGATCGGGGTGCGGAGCACCGTTTGCGTCGCCCTCCAGCGTGATCGTCGGCAGGTTGATTGCCGGCGCGGCCGCCAGCGTCTTCTCGATCTTGTCGAATTGGCGCTCGCCATCCGCGAGGCCTAGCCGCCAGCGATAGTTATGGATGACGATCTCGACATGGTCGGGATTCTCGAATGAAGCGGCGCTCTTCATGAAGGTCGTGTCGTCGAACTGCCATTGCGGCGACGCCGTGCGCCAGATCAGCTTGGCGAAGTCGCTCGTATTGGCGCCGTAGCCTGCCCGGCCGCGCTCCGTCGCGAAATAATACTGGTACCACCAGGCGAGTTCCGCACTCGGCGGCAGCGGCTTCAGGTTGGCCTTCTGGCTGCCGATCAGGTAGCCGCTGACCGAGACCATTGCCTTGCAGCGCTCCGGCCAGATCGCCGCGACGATATTGGCTGTTCGGGCGCCCCAGTCATATCCGGCGACGATCGCGCTGCGGATATCGAGCGCGTCCATCAGCGCGACGACATCGGCGGCGAGAGCGGCCTGCTGGCCGTTCCGCGGCGTCTCGCTCGCGAGGAACCGGGTCGTGCCATAGCCCCGCAAGTAAGGCGTGATGACGCGGAAACCTGCGGCGCCGAGCATGGGCGCGACCTCGGCATAGCTCTGGATATCGTAGGGCCAGCCATGGAGCAGGATGACCGGTTGGCCGTCATTGGGGCCGACCTCGCTGTATCCGATGCTGAGCACGCCCGCTTCGATCTGATCGACACGGAACAGGCTGGGCGTGCTCGCCCGGGCCGGAGCCGCCTCGGCGCGGCTCGGAAAGACCAGGCCCAGTTCGCTGACGGCGGCCATCGCGGCAACCGATCCGATGAACTCCCGGCGGTCGACGCCGCCGGGCAAGGTCGCTGCGATGCTCGTCATGATCATCTCCTGTCAGGGGCAGGCATTGCGTCAGACGGCGACGATCGTCGCGACGTCGATGTTGCCGTGGGTGGCGCGCGAGTACGGGCACAGCGTGTGCGCTTCGTCGGCGAGCGCCTGGGCGGTGTCGCGCGGCAACCCGGGCAGATTCACGTTCAATCGCGCACCGAGCGTATAGGCGCCGTCGACGAGGTTGAGATCGACCTCCGCATCGATCGAATAGTTCGGCGGCAGCGTGACCTTCTGCCTCCTCGCCGCGATGCCGATGGCGCTGTCGAAGCAGGTCGACCATCCCGCGGCGAAGAGCTGCTCGGGATTGGTCCCGGTGCCGTGGCCGCCGGGAGGCGAGATCTTGATGTCGAGGTGACCGTCGGAGCTTTTCGAGGTGCCGCCCTCGCGGCCACCGACGGTGTGGACCTTGGCGGTGTAAAGCAGCTTGGTCTGATGGTTCATGGCATGACCCTTCGTGATTGGGCGTTGGAATGTCGGGCGCCGGGCGGTGCGCTCAGTTGCGGACCGGGCGGAAGGCCGCGCGCAGCTCGGCGCTGAACGCCGCCGGCTGCTCCCAGGCCGCGAAATGCCCGCCCTTCGGAAGGCGGTTGAAGTGGATGAGCTTGGGAAAGGCGCGGGCCGCCCAGCTCTTGGGCGCCGCGTAGATCTCGTCCGGGAAGACGCTGACGGCCACCGGGATCTGGATGTTCTTGGGAGCGAAGAACGCGAGCTTGTTCTCCCAGTACAGCCGCGCCGAGGAGACAGCCGTCTCGGTGAGCCAGTACAGCGTGATGTTGTCGAGGATATCGTCCTTGCTCAGCCCCTCGCTTGCGCCATCGAAGACACGGGCGATCAGCGCATAGCTGCGCGCGTCGTGATCGAGCATCCAGGCGGCGAGGCCGATCGGCGAGTCCTCGAGCGCATAGAGCGACTGCGGCCGGCCGGACATCTCCTGCGCATAGCCGAGGCCGTGCTTGTAGAAGAAGTCGAGCTGCTCATAGGCGTTCCGCTCCTCGGCGTTCAGGGCAGCGGGCGCCGCGCCTCCCGCCGCCAGGGCCTTGGCGATGTCGTCCGGCACGGTCGCCGGCATGTTGGTATGAATGGCGAGCAGCTCAGGAGGCGCCTGGACGGCCATCTGCTCGGAGACCGCGTCGCCCCAGTCGCCGCCTTGCGCCACGAAGCGCTGGTAGCCGAGGCGCTTCATCAGCTGCGTCCAGGCGCCGGCGATGCGCTGCGGGGTCCAGCCGACCGCTGTCGGCTTGGCCGAGAACCCGTGCCCGGGAAGCGAGGGGATGACGACGTCGAACGCCTCGTCGGCTTGGCCGCCATGAGCGGTCGGGTCCGTGAGGGGACCGATCACCTTCAGCTGTTCGATGATCGACCCCGGCCAGCCATGCGTGATGATGACGGGCAGGGCGTTGGCATGGCGCGAGCGCACGTGAATGAAATGGATGTCCAGCCCGTCGATCTCGGTCATGAACATCGGCAGCGCGTTCAGCCGGGCCTCGACTTTTCGCCAGTCGTGCTTGTCGTGCCAGTGCTGGGCGAGCTTGCGCATCGTGGCAAGCTGGAC
Source organism: Allobosea sp. BK604 (assembly GCF_004341515.1). Taxonomy (GTDB): domain Bacteria; phylum Pseudomonadota; class Alphaproteobacteria; order Rhizobiales; family Beijerinckiaceae; genus Allobosea. Next base: position 149,797 of record NZ_SLZF01000009.1, on the reverse strand, counting down.
GCCCTGGGTCGCGTCGGAGACGAGCTCCCGCGTCGGCCACCGCGTCGACGCCACGCGCCGGCGAAGATCGGTGATGGCCTCATCCGGAAAATGGACGCGGAACGGGCGGATCTCGCTGGCCGAAGCAGCGAGAGCGTGCGGAATGATCGTGGCCGCGCCGGCGGCCGCTGCGGCGATGATGACGTTGCGCCGATTGGTGGAAGAAAGCGCTTCCTGCATGACGGTGCTCCTGTCCAGCCATGTGATTGGCTTGGGATTGCGTTGGCTCGTCATGTGTCGGGCAGCAGCGCCCTCTGGTCGATTATCCAGAGGTATCGCCAATACTTTGATGTTATTCGAATGCCGGCAGCGCTGATTTCAAATATCGCGATTCTGCCAGCCGCGTGTGTATTGGGTAATCTGCAATCGTCGCGTGCCGAGGAAGCTGTCTTGATCTGTTCCGAGCCTGCCCGATGGCAATCTGAAATTTTATGAATTATCCTGAAGCGGCTCCCCGCAGATCGAGAGTCTCATCCCATTGGACAGCACTCGGCCAATTTACGTCTCGGGTGGCTGCGAGATCGATCTGAGCCGACGCGAATTGCGGGTGAGCGGCATGGCCGCGCCGCTTGGCGGCCGCGCTTTCGAAATCCTCGAGGTTCTGAGCCAGGCGCAGGGCGAGCTCGTCACCAAGGATGAATTGCTGGATCGGGTTTGGGGCACGGCAGCGGTCAGCGAAAACCTGCTTCAGGTTCACATCTCAGCGGTCAGGAAGGCGCTGGGGTCCTATCGGTCCTTGCTCAAGACGCAATCGGGTCGGGGATACAGGCTGCTTGGCGATTGGGGAATCGAACTGGAACCCGCTCCCCAGCCATCCGCCGCCCGGACCAGGCATGCGCAGGAGCCTCCCGCCGAGACGAGGTCCAATCTTCCGGTTCTCATCACGGACCTGATCGGCCGTGACGCGGCGTTGCCGCATGTGTGCGGTCTCCTCTCCGCCTACCGGATCGTCACGCTAAGCGGCGCCGGCGGGATCGGAAAGACGACACTCGCGCTGCATGCCGCGCGCGGCTTGCTCTCGGACTACGCCGGCGGCGCCTGGTTCGTCGAACTCGCGCCGCTATCGGATCCCAGCCTTGTTCCATCCACGGTCGCCTCGGCGCTCGGGCTGAAGCTCGGCGATGCGAATTCCACCGAGGCCGTCGCGAGGTCGATAGCGACCACGAGGCTGCTTCTGGTCCTGGACAATTGCGAGCACGTGATCGACGCGGTGGCGTCGCTTGCCGAGACGCTCGTGCGCCTATGCCCGCGCCTCACGATCCTGGCCACAAGCCGAGAAGTCTTGCGGATCGGCGGTGAGTACATCTATCGCGTGCCGCCGCTCGAAGTCCCCGAAGTCGAGCAGTTCGGCGTGGATGACCTCCGGTCGCACAGTGCGGTGGCGCTGTTCATTGCGAGGACCGAGGTCCTGGATCCGATCGTGCCGCCGCGGAGCGACAATCTGCCGACGATCGCTTCGATCTGCAGGCATCTTGACGGCATGCCCCTCGCCATTGAATTCGCCGCGGCCCGGGCCGCCACGCTCGGGATCGAGGCGGTTCATGCCGAGCTGAGGAACCGCTTCGCGCTGTTGACGACGGGGCGGCGCACTGCCGTGCCGCGTCACAAGACGCTCCGGGCCACGCTCGACTGGAGCTATGAGCTGCTCCCCGCGGAGGAGCGCGCATTGCTGCGTCGGCTCTCGGTCTTATCCGGCAGCTTCGGACTTCAGGCCGCAGAGGCTTTGATTGGAGGCGGGCGGGACGGCGGCGAGCCGGCCGTTGCCGAGCGCATCGCGAACCTCGTCGACAAATCCCTCATCGTACCGGATCGGATTGATGCCGGCCGCTGGAGGTTGCTCGAGACGACCCGCGCCTACGCCGCGGAAAAGCTTGCGGAAAGTGGCGAGGCCGGAGAGGTTGCGCGGCGTCATGCGGAGTTCTTCCTCGAGGTCTTCGCGCCGTTCGGAACCGAGAGCCGGCTGCAGGCCGCCATCGACGAATTGCCGCTCTACCGCAGGGAGATCGACAATCTCCGGGGCGCCTTGACCTGGGCATTTTCCGACACGGGAGACGGCGCAATCGGCGTCAGGCTCGCTGCCACATCCTGTGATTTCTGGATCGCGGAATCGCTGATCGCGGAATGTCGCGACTGGAGCGGCAGGGCCCTGGACCAGCTCGGTGGAGCGGCGGGCTCGCGCGACGAGATGGTCCTGCAATGCGCGCGTGGACGAACGCTGCTTTACACCAGAGGGATGATCGGCGAATCCCTCGCCGCGCTCGAAGCGGGTCTTCGGCTCGCCGAGGCGCTCGACGACGCCGATTTCCAGCAGCGCGCCAGCATGGATGTCTGGCTGTTCAGGTCGCGCTCCGCCCTGCTCGGCGAGGCGCTGGATACCGCCCGTCGCCTGGAGGAACTGACGCGCGACCGCGAGATCCAGTTCAAGGCGGCCGCCGACTGGATCGTCGGCATATCGCTGACCTATCTGGCCGCCCATGACGAGGCGGCAACGAGGTTGCGGCACGCGATCGAAATCTATCCCGTCGAACGGCGCGAGAAGGATCTGATCCGCCTCGGTTCCGATCTGCGCGCGTCCGCGGCGGGCCATCTCACCGTCAACCTGGTCTCGCTGGGCGAGCTCGACGATGCCGGGCAATCCGCCATGCGCGCGATCGCGGAGGCGCGCGTCACGAAACATGCCACTGCGCTGTGCATCGCGCTCGTCTGGGCCGGATTCACCTTCATCAGCCTCGGGGATCTCAACAGGTCCGAGCAGATCGCCGAGGAACTCGTCGAGCATGCCTACAAGCATGGCATGATCCCGTTTCATGCGGCGGGGCTGTGCATTCGGGGAAGCGTCCTGGCAAGGCGCGGTGAGCCCGCAGCCGCGATCGCGCCGTTGCGCACGGGGCTCGCCGGAATGCAGCAGGCCTCATATCTGCTGTTTTACCCGTTCTTCCTCGTGGAGCTTGCCCAGGCGTTGCTTGCGAATGACCGCCTGGACGATGCGCTGGCCGAGATCGACAAGGCCTTGGAAACAGCGACGAGGATCGATTACCGCTGGCTCATTCCGGAAATAAAGCGAAACAAGGCGGAGATTCTTCTGCAGCGCGACCCGGAGAGCACGGGCGAAGCCGAACAATTGCTGTCCGAGGCGTTGTCTCAGGCGCGGGCGCAGGGAGCCACATATTGGGAGTTCTGCGCGTCTCTCTCCAGCGCCGAGCTGCTCTCGGGCCGAGGCGATGTCGCTGAAGCGCATGCGCTCCTGACACCGCTATGCGATCGCCTCTCGACGAGCTCGACGATCTCGGCGCTGCCGGCGATCCGGCGGGCCGCTCAGTTGCTGGCCGGGTAGCTGATCACTGTGGCCTCGGCCATGCAGTCCCCCCTCGACTGTCAGCGACCGAGCTGTCCTGCAGGCGCAAGGAAGGCGGCAAGGCTTCGTTCGCCGAAATGGAGCCAGCCTTGAGCGATCGCGTCGGCCATGCGCGTAAGATCGGGCAGCGACCTTGCCTTCATCTTCCGCATGAGCTTGCCGCGATGCGCCTTGACGGTGATCTCGCTGATCCCCAGCGCGAAGGCGACCTGCTTGTTCATCTTGCCCTTGACGACGTGCTCCATGACCTGCCGCTCGCGCTCGCTGAGCGTCTCGTAATGCCGGGTGAGGTCGTTGAGGGACCGGCGCTTCTCGCACCACGCCTGGTCGCGGGCGAAGCCGATCTCGACTGCGGCGAGCAGATCGTCGTCATGGTAGGGGCGGCACAGGAAATCGACGGCGCCGCTCTTCATGGCCTCGACCGATACGGCGACATCAGCCGATTCCGCGACGAAGATGACCGGGGCATAGCTTCCTGCCGCGTTGAGATCTCTCAGGAACTGCAATCCAGCGCCACCCGGCGTGATCTGAACGATCAGGCAGATCGGCGTCTCTGGCCGCCCGTATGCGAAATGGTCGGGAAGCCGAGGCGATAGCTCCAGACTGGCGCCGAGTAATTCGAGTGCCTGGCCGAGATTCGTCCAGCGACGTTCATCATGGTCGACGACGATGACGCGCGGTTGCGAGCCGGGTTTGAGGTCGCGCCTCGTGGGATTTGCGATGAGGTGATGTGGATGAGCGACAAGTTCCATGATGCCCTCCTGATGAACCATGCACGCGAGTAGTGACGTCCTTCGTATTCAACACGTTTGTTGCGGCGATCTCGCCGTTACGAGGACCGTATGATGGGGCGGCTGAATAATCTTTGGAGAAGGTCTGAAATTTACTGAACCTCGCCTGAAGCCGGTTCTCCGCAGCGGCGAACCGCCAGGCGGCGCCGCCCGTCGTGGCGGGCTGTCGAACGCCACCGCTGCCGTGAGACCAGGGTATCGGCGATACCTTGGGGCAATGGATCGGCATCCTCGGCTCTGCTTCGATCCAGGCTGTCGGCGCTGCCGTGGGCGAGGGCGCCCCGGTCTCGTTCGGCCGAGACGCAGACATCGCTGAAGGCCCATGCCCGCGCCGTTCCAGCCGCGCACGGCGCCGCTTTGCCCGCCGCGCGACATTCGCATCCGAGCGTAACGAGGTGAGGTTTCGCCATGTCCACCGCGCCAGTAACCACTGCAGTTCCGCCGCGTCCGCACCAGCCGGGCCAGGAGCGCTTCCTGACGATCCGCCCGGAAGATGTGGTGTGGAAGTCGTTCCCGGCCTATCCGGCCGCAGCCCGCATCGCGGTGCTGGTCGGGGATCCGTCCCGGCCGGGACCCTACGCGATCAGGGTCCGGTTGCCGGCCGGCACCCGCATGCCGCCGCATCGCCACCCGGAGGATCGCCTCTACACGGTGATCTCCGGCGTCTTCTACATTGGCCGCGGCGAAGTCTTCGACGAGAACAAGCTCGAGGCCTTTGCGCCGGGCAGCCTGATCGTCCTTCCCGGCGGCCAGCCTCATTTCCACTGGGCCAAGTCGGGTGACTATGTGACCCAGGTGATCGCCATCGGGCCGTTGGGGCTGGACTATGTCGATCCCGCGGACAGTCCGCAGGGCATGGGGGCGGCCGTCGCGAAATGAGCGAGGCGGGGCGCCACGGCTGTCGTCTGATGCCGTGCTGGACAATCCCCGAACGGCCGAGATCTCCGTCGCGTCCGAGCGCCGTCCTTCCGCCGTGAACAAAATTCCGGGGCCGGCGTTCTAAGCTCTGGCGCCGCGGTCCGTGGTCGCAATCGCAATGTGGCAGGGCATTCGCGGAGCACGAGTTGGATAGCCAGGGGTCGAGAACCACCGCCATCTTCCCGGGCTCGAGCGAGATGAGCCGCCTGATGGCCGGGCACGACTGGGCTTCCAGCGGGCTCGGGGCGCCCGAGAGCTGGCCGGATGGCCTGAAGATCCCGCTGCGGATGCTGCTGACCTCGCGCTTCGAGATGTGGCTGGGCTGGGGAGAGGATCTCAGGTTCTTCTACAACGACGCCTACATCCCGACGCTGGGCGTCAAGCATCCCTCAATGCTTGGCAAGCCGTTCCGGGAAGTCTGGGCGGAGGTCTATGACGAGGTGGCCGAGCAGGTCGCGCGGGTCAGGCAGGGGGAATCGACCTGGAACGAGGCGCTCCTGCTCCTGCTGGAGCGACGCGGTTACCCCGAGGAGACCTATCACAGCTTCTCCTACAGCCCGCTGCACGGGCCGGCCGGAAGCGTCGACGGCATGCTCTGCATCGTCAGCGAAGTTACCGAGCGTGTCATCAGCGAGCGCCGGCTCGACACGTTGCGGATGCTGGCCGCGGAACTGGTGGGCGCCTCGACGCCCGACGCGGTCTGCGAGGCGGTGGCCCGGATCCTCGGCATCAACCGCCGGGATTTCCCATTCTCGCTCCTCTATATTGGCACCAGCCACGAGCGCACCGCGGTGGCTTGCACCGAAGATGCTGAGGAGCTGCTTCATCAGCCCTGGCGGTTGGAAGCCTCTTCCGGCGGGCCGGTCACTGTCGAGCTCCCTGCCGGGACGGCCTATCCGACCGGCGCCTGGGCGATCGCACCGCGTCAGGCCTTGATCGTCGCCATCCCCGGCGCCGACGGCGAGACGCCGGTCGGGCATCTCGTGCTTGGGCTCAACCCCCATCGCCGCAGGGATGAGGACGTCGCCGATCTCGCGCGGCTACTCGCCGGCCAGATCAGCGGAGCGCTCGCCAATGTCGCCGCCCTCGCCACAGAGCGGCAGCGCGCCGACCGGGTCTGGGCCCATTCGCGCGACCTCCTCGTCACCGTCGGGGCCGATGGCATCTACCGCTCGGTCAGCCCCGCCTGGACCCGCATTCTCGGGCACGCGACCGATCAGGTCGTCGGGCATCATCTCGACGAGTTCGTGCTGCCCGAGGACAGGCAGGACACGGCCGGGGCCCTCAGTCGCGCCGCCGCCGGCGCCGATCTGACCTCCTTCGAGAACCGCTACCGGACGGCGACCGGCGAGGTCCGCTGGATCTCCTGGCACACGGCCAGGGAGGGCGATCTGGTCTACGGCTACGGCCGCGACATCACCGAGCAGAAGCTGAACGCGCAGGCATTGGCCTCGGCGGAGCAGGCCCTGCGCCAGTTCCAGAAGATGGAGATGATCGGCCAGCTCACCGGAGGCGTCGCGCATGATTTCAACAATCTCCTGATGGCGATCATCGCCAATCTCGATCTGCTCAAGCGCCAGGTGGAGGATGACCCCAAGACGGCCCGGCTCATCGACGGTGCGATCAAGGGGGCCAATCGCGGCGCCTCGCTGACGCAACGGCTACTGGCCTTCGCCCGCCGGCAGGACCTGGATCTCAACCCTGCCAATGTCACCACCCTGGTGCGGGGCGTCGCGGACCTGATCACCAAGTCGATCGGCCCCGAGATCGAACTGCGCTACCAGCTCGACGGGGCGATCCCCCACGCGCTCGTCGACGCGAACCAGGCCGAGCTCGCCCTGCTGAACCTGGTGGTCAACGCGCGCGACGCCCTGCCCAATGGCGGCTGCGTGACGATCGCGACCGATCGCATCGACATCGCCGGGGACGCGCATCTGCCCGATGGCAGCTATGTGCGCCTTTCTGTCATCGATGACGGGATCGGCATGGACGAGGAGACGCTCGCCAGGGCGACCGAACCGTTCTTCTCGACCAAGGAACTGGGCAAGGGGACGGGCCTCGGCCTCTCGATGATCCACGGGCTCGCGATCCAGCTCGGCGGCGCCTTGCGGCTGTCGAGCCGGGCCGGGGAGGGGACGCGCGCCGAGCTTCTCCTGCCGGCAACGGAGGAGAGGCGCCCGGTACCGCCAACGCTTCAGATCGAGCCGCGCGTGGACGCAGAGGCGGCCACCCGGCGGAGCATTCTCGTCGTCGACGACGATCCGCTGATCGCGATGAGCACCGTCGCCCTCCTCGAGGATCTCGGCCATGTCGTCACGGAAGCGAATTCGGCCGCCGAAGCGCTCGGCCTGGTCGAAGGCGGAGATCGCTTCGATCTCGTCGTGACCGACTACTCGATGCCGAAGATGAATGGCGGCCAGCTCGCACTCGCGCTCAGGCAGATGCGGCCGGACCTGCCGATCCTGCTCGCGAGCGGCTATGCAGACCTGCCGCCGGGCGCGGACATCGACCTGCCGCGGCTGGCCAAGCCCTATGACCAGAAGCAGCTCCAGCGCGAGATCGCCAAGCTTCTGGGCTCGTGAGCCGCCGGTGCCGCGGGCCTGTGCCATGCGCGAGGAACGGGCCCTGCCGCGCGGCCAGCCCTTGTCAGTTCGCCGCCATGCTCTAACCTCAGGGCAAGACGGGGATGGGGTTCCCCCGAAACCGCCCGCTTTGGGCTGATGACTCCTATCAACGATGCGGCACGCATCCGGTCATGCCGGATGGCCGACGGCCGCCTGATAGGAGCAGTCATGTCGCTTACATCCTGTCTCGTCGTGATGGCCGGTGGCGCCATCGGTACGCTGCTGCGCTACCTCGTTTCGGTCCTGGCGCTGCCGATCAGCGGGGAACTGCCCTGGGGCACGATCCTCACCAACCTCACCGGCTCCTTCGTCATTGGCCTGTTCGGGACGCTGACCTTGGCGACGGGTCGTTATCCGGTCAGCGAGGAATGGCGGCTCTTCGTCATGGTCGGGCTCTGCGGGGGCTACACCACATTCTCGGCCTTCAGCCTGCAGACGCTCGATCTCCTGCGCAGCGGCGGCATGGGCCGCGCCGCGCTCAACGTCGCCATGTCCATCGCCTTCTGCCTCGCCGCCGTCGCGCTCGGACACATCGTGGCGGCCCGGTTCAACGATGGCGCGCGGGCTGTCGCGCAGATCGCCATCGAAGAAGAGGCATCCTGACGCGCGGCACCGGATGGCTGGTGTCGGGTTGACGTCCCCGCGCCGCTTCCGGCCGGTGCGCGCCAGGGCTTCACCTTCGTTAAACGTCGGGCCTTACGGACAAAAACATCGCAGGGCCCAGCGCGGTCGCATTGAAACCCTGGTTGCGCCGGCATAGGCTGCGGCCTGTCGCGGACGCACTCGCCGCAGAAGGTGCGATCTGGATCGGAATGCCAAGAATGCACATCATCGACTCGCATTTTCACTACTGGCCACGCGCGTTCTTCGAGATGCTCGCGAAGCGAAGCGTCTATCCCCGCGTGACGCGCAATGCCGATGGCGGCTATGACTATCGGCGCAAGGAGGGCGCCACCGGCCTCCTCAATCTCGAGCCTGAATGGTTCGATCTCGAGCGGCAGTTCGCCTATATGGACGGCCTGGGGCATCGCGTGGACGTCGTCTGCTCGGTCGGGCCACTCTCGATCCATTTCTCCGATCTTCCGCTCGAGGAAGGGCGCGAGCACGCGCTGCTCTGGAACGAGGAGATGAGTGCAGCGCAGCGGCGGTATCCGGGCCGGCTTTGGGCCAGCGCGGCCGTGCCGCTGACGGATACGGCGGTCGCGATCGAGGTGCTGGACGACGCGGTCGGCCGGCTCGGCCTGATGGGCGTCAACCTTCCCGGAAGCGTCGGCAACGATCCGCGCATCGATGCGGACCGTCTCGAGCCCTTCTATGCGCGCGTCGCCGAGCTCGGCATTCCCATGTTCATCCACCCGACGGATGCCGTGTTCCAGGATGTCCTGGAAGGTTACGGCGGCGCGCTGCACCTGACCCTTGGCCGCGTCATGGAGGTCAGCGTCGCTGCCGCGCGCCTGATTTTCTCAGGGATCATGGAGCGCCACCCGACGCTGAAGGTCGTGATGTCGCACACGGGCGGCGCGCTGCCCTACCAGTCGGGACGGATCGACAAGAACGGCGCACGCGTCGGGCTGCCGCATCCGCCGAGCACCTATATCAAACGGATGTTCACCGACACGGTGTCGCCCCACAGCCCCGGCATGAAGTTCGCCATCGAATATTACGGCATCGACAACGTGATGTACGGCACCGACTACCCATGCTGGATGCCGTCCGAGACCTTGCGCCTGCTTGGCGAACTGGACTTGTCGCCGAGCGAAAAGCAGAAGCTGTTCTACGATAATGCGCGGCGCATTCTCAATCTGCGCGACGCGCCCGCGAGCACCATCGCCAGCGCCGCAGCCTGAGAACGCCAGAGCATCGGCTTTCTCCAAAGACCGCAAGCGGGCCGATGCGCTAGCCGTCGTTGGACTTAAGCGACGAAACAATCCAGCAGACGTAGAGCGCTGCCGCTCCTGGATTGCTTCGCGGAGCCTGTACTCGGGCTTGCCAAAGGCAAGACCCGGGTGCTCGCCAAGACCCGGGTGCTCGCCAAGACCCGGGTGCTCGCAATGACGAGCGAAGTGGATCCCGCTTCGCGTGAAGACAATGCTCTATCTCTTTGTTTCGACGCATTTTCTTTACGGGAACCGGTACCCGCTTCGCTCGAAAATGCTTTAGGGGGCGTCGGCGAGCCGCGCGCGCATCGCGCGCCAGAGCGTCATCAGGCGCGCGCGCCGCGCCTCATCGTTTGCCGGCTCCAGAAATGCCGCGCAGAGCGGTCGATCGGTGATCGGCACGAGGTGCGCGAGCTTTGCGCGCAGCATCGCCGTTGCGTCTCCGTGGCCGGGATCGCCGTCGACGGCGAGGCAGAGCTCCTCGAGGGCGCGGTCGCCGGATTGGACGCGGACGCGCCCGCCCCAGACCTCCGGCATGGACCGGTCAAGTTCCGCATCGGCGTGAATCTGGATCCGTTCGGCATAGGCGAGCAGATCGGCGGCGGGCTCGCCGTCGCGTTCGACCGAGTAGAGCAGGGCCGGCCGCAGCGCGGCCGCGGCGATCTGGACATGCATATCGGCGATCGTGCTCAGGCGCTCGCCTGGCGTGGCGCGGCGAGCGACCATCGCGGCGTTCGCGGTGGGCACGCCGATGTCGATGCGTGAAATGCTCTCCGGCGCGACGCCTTTTGCGAGGATGCGCTGGAATGCGACCACTGCGTTGATGGTCTGGCGCGCCGCGATGAACGGCTTGAAGCCGGTGGCGGAGAGTTCGTGTGTTTCCGACGCCTTCAGGGCGTCCGGCTGGATATGGGCGGGATCGCCGATGGCGGCCAGCCAGTCGCGGCCGATGAGCGCTGGATCGCCCTGGAATCCGTGCGCCGCGGCCTCAGTCGCCCGGCAGCCTGAGGCGACGGCCTCTCCAAACGCCCACCAGCGTCCCGATGGCGCACCGGCGGGTCGCCCGACGCGCCCCCCGGCCCGTGCGGCGGCGAGCGCGATGGCGGACGCAATGCCGTCGCGATCAAGCCCGCGCGCGACCGCGGCCGTCGCGGCCGCCATCATCGGTGCCGCGAAACATGTCGGCCAGATGCCGCCGCTCAGGGCCGCGACGCCGCCGAGCGCGCGCGCCAGGCGCAGGCCGACGGCGTAGCCCGCAGCGACAGCCCGATCGAAGCGCTCAAGCGAGAGATCGTTGTCACATGCCGCGTTTTCACAGGCCGCGGCCAACGCCGTCGGCACCACCACCGAGCCCGGCGTGATGCACGCGCCGACATTGATATCGTCGCACTCGGTGCGACGAACCATTGCGGCGCAGGCTGCGGCCTCGTCGTCGCGGAAAGCCTTGGCGAGAGACCTGGCCTCGCTGGCGCCACAACCCGCAAAGAAGGCCATCGCGATGTCGGCGACGCGCATGTCGACCTGCGCTGCCGGCGGTGGCGCCCGCTCGACGAACTCGTCCGCCCAGTCCCGGACAATCACGCGCGGGCCGCCGTCGTCATCGGCGGCAGGGACGCGGGAACTGCAGCCACCGGCCGCGCGCCGTCAGCCTCGATCTCGATCATTGCTCCGGCCAGCGACGGACGCTCGCCGCCCTCGGCGAAGACATGCAGCAACAAGGTCATGCCGCGTGCGAGACCGTCGCGGCTGTCGGGGCGGATCAAGGGCGGCCCGTCCATGGCGAGGCCAACGCCGCCGCCAAAGCCGTAAGCCAGGGCGGACCGGCGGGAGGCTTCGCTCAAGCCGGCGAGGCCCGCTGCGGCGATCTCGCCGGCGGTCGCGCCGGGGCGCGCCGCAGCCACCATGGCCGCGACGGCGCGCGCCGCCTCGCTCTCGGGATCGGCCGGCGCGTTGACGGCGCGCGCGGCCCAGTAACCCTGGTAGCGCGTCGCGATCCACATCAGGAACGGGTCGTGCCTCTCGTCCGACAGCCGTTCGAACGGGCGCAATTCGCCGCCGTCGAGATTCGACAGGATGCGCACGTCCCAGGCGCCGACGCGGCGCGCGACGCGCTCGGCCTCGATGACCGCGCTCGCATTCGATGCGCCAGCCGCGTAGAGCGTCTCGGCCGCGATCGCTGCAGCGTCCGCCATGCCGAGCGCGACGCGCAGCGCGGCGCGTTCGCGGGGGCGCAACGTCCCGCGCAACGCACGATAGGCCGGCGTGAAATCCTCGATCTCGTAGGCGGCGAGATTGCGGACGAGATCATTGTAAGGCTGCGCGGCGAGGACCTGCAGGCCGGCGACGCCGATCCGGCCGCTCGTCACCCCGCGGCTCCTCAGCGTCTCCGCGACGGCCGCGCCGGTCTGCGCGCCGCGATGGGACAGATCGGAGATCCAGGTCAGTTCGCGCAGGAAGAAGCTTTCGCGACTGCCGCTATTGGTGAAGATCGCCGGCTCGCCTTGCGCCGGCAGAACGAAGACGCCGTCGACATTGTAGCCGACCAGGAACACGAGATCCTCGTCCTCATACATGTTGCCGGCGATGACGAGGGCGGCAAGACCGCGCCGTCGCATCTCCTCCCGCACGAGCCGCACGCGCTCGTCGAATTCGTCGGCCGAGAGCAGCGCGCGGTCCCAGAAGGTCAGGCCGCGTTTGATCGAAGGTTCGAGCGAAAGCATGACCGCCTCCTTCAGGCCGGGATGACGTCCAGCGTGCCCATGCGGGCGGTCAACGGCACGGCGCCGTCGCGCGTGATGAGCACGGGCTCGCCGCACATGACATAGCCGGTTTCCGGAATGTACTGGTTCGGATGCAGCACGAAGACCATGCCTTCGAGCAGGATCTGGTCGCTGTCCACGGCGATCTCGGGATCGAGCGAACCGAGCGCCATGCTGTGGCCACGCGTGCGCATGTAGGGCGGCTTCGTGTAGGTCTCATAGCCCGCGGCGATGATCGGTTCGTTCATCACGTGCACGATGTCACGGGCGGGCGTGCCGGGCTTCGCAGCCGCCATGGCGCGCCGCAGCGCGCCGTCGAGAAGCGCGAACGTATCCTGCTGCAGCCTGGTCGGCTCGCCGAAGACGGCGGTTCGGCAGATCTGCACATATTCGCCTTCGACCGATGGCGTCACTTCGCCGAGCAGCACATCGCCGGCGGCGAGGATGCGATTGCTGGCGCGATGCGCGGCGCGATTATGCTGGGAGGCGGAGAGGAGCTGGAAATTATCCTCGGCGCCCATGGCGCGCATATCGGCTTCCATCTCCGCAGCGAGCTCATACTCCGCCATTCCCGGGTGCGCCGTCGTGAGCGCGTTGGCCCAGCCTCGCTCCGCGATATCGGCGCCACGGCGAACGCAGGCCATCGCCCAATCGTCGCGGATCCTGGCAATGTCGCTCACCAGCGCATCGCCGGCTTGCGGCGGCGTCGCGAACATGGCCGGCCACGCCTCGCTGATGCGCCTGGGTTGAACGCCTCCCGCGATCGCGAAGCGCTTGCCGAGCAGGCCGCGCCGATCGAGCTCCCGGCGCACGGTTTCGATGAACTCCGCCTCGTCGACGACCGTCAGCGCGACATCGCCGATGCGCTCGGCGATGCGCCGGGCGTCATAGGCGGGCGTGGCGATCACGAACGGATCGCCGTCCAGCGGGATCGCGATTGCAAGATGCGGTCCGATCTGTCGGAGCCCCGTCAGCCACCAGGCAGGGTTGGAGGCGAGGAAGGAGTGTCGGCCGCTGCCATAGGCGATCAGCCCGTCCAGGCCCTTCGCGCGAAGACTGTCGCTGACGGCTTCGCGCCGGCGCGCAAGACAGCGCGTCCGCAGCGCCTCGTCGATCCATGTCGCGCTCATCATGCCACCTCCGCGCCGTCCCGCAGCGCCTGCGTGGCGGCGACGTCGACGCGGCCGCTGCCGTCGATGACGACGCCGTAGGCGTCGCGCGCCTGCTCGGGCGTCACGTAGCCTTCGCGCACGTCGCGCGACACGCGCTCGACGTCACGCTCCAGCGGATTGCCCCAGCCGCCGCCGCCCGAGGTGCGGTAGATGACTTCGGTTCCGGCCGGTCCGAACACGCGCGGCGCCAGCGAGCGCTCATAGTCGCCGCCAGGCTCGCGGATCATGGTGAAGCCGATCGCGCCGGGCTTGCCGCCGCGCAATCCCCACGGCGCGTAACCGGAACGATGGCCCGGCGGCCCGGCATTCCAGCGGCCGTCGACCAGCGAGCGGATCGTGGTCTTCACGCCGAGGCCGCCGCGAAACTTTCCAGGCCCGCCCGAGTCGGCCCACAGGGCCCGCTCGCCGACCATCAGCGGCGCCTTGAGCTCCATGGTCTCGATCGGCGTGTTGCGCACGTCGCCCTGGCAAACCGACATGGACACGTCCTCGCCATCGGCATCGGGACGGCCGCCCCAGCCGCCGGCCTCGATGCTCTGCGCGACGAAACCGGCGCCACGCGCGGGATCCTGCCCGGACAGCGCAAACGGCGCGCCGAGCGAGCCGGAATGAGCCGCCGGAATGCGGTCGGGCAGGGCGCCCGCGAAAGCGCGCCAGATCGCGTCGACGACCGTCGGCAAGGGCGAGCCCCAGCTCGCCATGAAGGCGGGGAATTTCGCCATCATCATATTGCCTTCGGGGAGAACGACGTTGAGACCGCCGAACGCGCCTTCGTTCAGCGGCTCCATCGGCGCGGTCAGCGCCTTGTAGGCGATATAGGCGCCGGCATAGGTGCGGCTGTTCAGGCCTGAATTCTCCCGCTGCGGCGAGCAGCCGGACAGGTCGATCGTCATGTCGGAGCCGGCGACGATGACCTTCACCTTGATCTCGAAGGGCGGCGTGCCGCGCGGGCCGTCCATTTTCGCCTCGGCCTCATAGGTCCCATCCGGGATCTCGGCGACCGCCGCGCGCGCCTTGGCTTCGGTCTCGGCGTAGATCGCCGCGATCATCGCGAGCACATCGTCATGGCCGTAGCGGTCGAGCAGCTCGCAGAAGCGACGCTCGCCGAGCCTGCACGCCGCGAGCTGCGAGCGCAGGTCCCCGAAGGCCGCGTCGGGATAGCGGATGTTGTCGCGGATGATCTTGAGGACCTTCTCGTCAGGCCGTCCTGCCTCGTAGATCTTGAGCTGATCGACCTGAAGTCCTTCGCTCCACGGATCATAGGCGCCGGTGCCGCCAAATCCCGTCGATTGACCGCCGACATCGGCCCAGTGCGCGCGCACCACGGCGAAGGCGACCAGGCGATCCTGGTGGAACACGGGCGTGTAGATGACGACGTTGTTGAGATGCTGCCCCGCGGTCGCCTGATGATTGTGCATGACGACGTCGCCGGGAGAAAAGCCGTCCTTCCCGAAGCGGGCGACGCCATCCTTGATGACGGCGCCGAGATCGGCGACGAAATGCGAGACTCCGCCGATATTCTGCGAGATCAACGCGCCGTCGACGTCGAGCAGCGCGGTGCAATAGTCCTGCACCTCGTAGATCATCATGTTGTAGGAGGTGCGCTGGAGATCGTAGCTCATCTCGTCCGAGATGGCGGGGAGCGCGTTGCGCATCACCTCGAGTGTGACTGGATCGAGCACTGAAGACCCTCCGCTCATGGCCGCGCCACCTCCACGATGATCTCGCCCGTCTCGGCGACGCTGGCCACGTCGCCGGCGAACAGAAGCGTCGTCGATCCGAACTCCTCGATGGCGCAGGGGCCTTCGATCCGCGAGCCCGCGGCAAGTCGCTCGCGACGATAGACCGGGCAGTCGACCGGCTTGGCGGGATCGTCGAGTACGATCGGACGAGTGCCGATCCGGGCGTCGCCGTCGGCGGCGGCAAGGCGCGGGAACATGATCTTCGGCCGCGCTCCGCGCGCCGTCAGACGCAGATTGACCAGTTCCACCTGTTCGTCCGGCGCAGAGTGATCGAACCGGTTTTGATGCGTGTCGTCGAAGCGGCGGCGCACGGCAGCCATGTCGCCATGCGCGATCTCATCGGCATTCACGGGAATCTGCAGCGTGAATTCCTGCCCGGCGTAGCGAAGGTCCATGGAATATTCGACGGAGCGGACGCCAGGTTCGACGCCCGCCTGATCGAGAGCTGCAGCGCCGGCGCCCGCCAGCTCTTCGTAGAGCGTGCGGATTTCCGCCGTGTCCGCGTCGGTCAGGATGCGATAATGCGTGCGCACGAAATCGTGCCGCACATCGCTCATCAGCATGCCGAGCGCGGAAAAATGCGCCGGAAGATTGGGAATCACGACCTTTGGGATTGCGAGGTCGCGCGCGATCTCGAGGGCGTGCGGCGGTCCGCCGCCGCCCATCGCGACAAGAGCGAAGTCGCGCGGGTCGTAGCCGCGTTGCACGGAGACGCCGCGCACGGCGAGTGCCATCTTGGCGATCGCGACGCGGATGACGCCATGCGCTGCCGCGGCCGCTTCAAGCCCGAGCGGCTCGCCGATCTTCCCCGCGAGTGCGGCGCGCGCCGCCGCCTCGTCGAGCGGCATCTCGCCACCGAGAAAGCTCGAGGCGCCGATGCGGCCGAGTACGACATTGGCGTCGGTGACCGTCGGATCGGCGCCGCCCCGCCCATAGCAGACAGGGCCGGGGTCGGAGCCGGCGCTCTGCGGGCCGAGCTTGAGGCCGCCGACATGGTCGATCCAGGCGATCGAGCCGCCGCCGGCGCCAACCTCGACGATGTCCACCACCGGGAACATCACGGGATGGCCACTGGCATGGCCGCCGACATGGTAGCCCTGGGCGATCGAGACGACGCCGTTCTGGATCAGGCTGGTCTTGGCCGTCGTGCCGCCCATGTCGAAGGTGATGACGTTCGGCAGCCCGAGCCTGCGCCCGATCTCGGCCGCAGCGATGACGCCGCCGACCGGCCCCGATTCCATCATGGCGACCGGAAGCATCTTGGCGTGCTCGGGCGACATGACGCCGCCTGACGATTGCATGATCAGGAAGCGGCCGTCGAAGCCGTCCTCCCCGAGCCGGTCCTGCATGCGGCCGACATATTCAGCCGTGCGCGGGCCGATATAGGCGTTCATCACCGTGGTCGAGGTGCGCTCATATTCGCGGTATTCACGGACGATCTCGTGCGACAGCGAGACGTAGACGCCGGGAAGCGCGGCCCGCAGGAGTCGGCCCGCCTCGATCTCATGGGCGGGATTGGCGTAGGCGTGCAGGAAACAGACGGCGACCGCGGCCACGCCACTGTCGCGGATCTGCGCGGCGACCTGCTCCACTTCCCGCAGATCGAGCGGCGACAGGACCTCTCCGCTCGCCTTCAGGCGCTCGCTCACCTCGAAGGTCAGCGAGCGCGGCGTCAGCGGCGACGGCCTCTTGAAGTTGAAGTCGTAGGCATCAGGCCGGTTCTGCCGGCCGATCTTGTAGACGTCGCGCGTGCCCCTGGTGACGACGAGAGCCGTCTTCGCGCCCTTTTGCTCGATCGCGATGTTGATGGCGACCGTCGAGCCGTGAACGAGATTCTGCGCCGCGCGGGGCTCGATGCCTGCCTTCGCGAGGCAGTCCCACACCCCTTGCGACAGTTCCCGCGGCGTCGTCAGCGATTTCGCCTGCAGCACCCGGCCGGTCGCCTCGTCGAAGCCGACAAGGTCCGTGAACGTGCCGCCGATATCCACCGCGACGCTGAGCGATGAGGTGGGAGCAGCATCCTGAAGCGCCATCCAAGATCTCCCCATTCGCTTCCGTTCAGACGCCATTTCAGGCCGCGATCAGCCGCTTGGGCCTCTGCGCCGACGTCAAGTGGCGGGAAGGTTTCAGGAAGGGGGAGGCAGATCAACGGGGCGAAACACCTATGACAGCGATAGCCAATTGACTATTGTGACGGACAAGAATGCGCATGGGGGAAGGCCATGAAGCGGGCGCCGGGCCTGACGTTGAGGCGGCTCGAAGTGTTTATCGCGATCGCCGAAGGCGGTGGCTTCCGCGCCGCAGCCGAAAGGCTGGGCGTGGCGCAACCCTCCATCAGCTCGCACGTGCAGGCGTTGGAAGCGCAATCCGGCGGAGCCTTGTTCGAGCGGCGCCGGGGCCGCGGCGTCGAGCTCACGGATCTCGGCAGGACCTTCCTCAGCCATGCCAGGCAGCTGCTCGCCGAAGCGGACGACATGGTCAGCGATCTCTCCCGCTTCCGCACGGTGGCGGAGCGCCGCGTCGTCTTCGCCTGCCAGCGTTCGCTGTCGCAGGTGCTGCCGCCCCTGCTGGCCAATTTCGCCGGCGAGCACAAGGAGGTCGAGCTGATCACGCGCGTCGGCCGCCAGGAGGAGATCGTCGATATGGTTCGCGACGGAACCGCCAATATCGGCTTGTTCCTCGGCGACCAGGACATTCCGGGCCTCCGCGCGACGACGGTCGGCCATATGCAGCTGGCCATAGCGGCTGCGCCCGAGCATCCGCTCGCCCGTCGCCGGAACATCCCTCCGGCGGAGCTGGCGGCCTATCCCTTCGTCGGCGCGCCGGACGGCTCGCTGTTTGGACAGGGCATCGCGGCGCTGCTGGCCGGCATCGGCGTCTCCAATGTCAATCTCGTCTCGAAGGCCACCGAATTCGAGTTCCTGCGCGCTTTGGTGATCGGCGGCGTCGGCCTCTATTGCTGCGTGCTGGACAGGGTTGCGGCGGATTTCGACAGCGGCGCCCTCGTCATGCTCTCGCTCGACGCACCGCCTCTGACGATGGAAATCCGGCAGGTCTTCTCGGTGACGAAGCCGGTATCGCCGGCGGTCGCGCTCTTCGCCGAGCATCTCCGGCGACAGCTCGCGGCCCATAAGGGCAATAAGCGATTGCCTATCACCTGAGAGCCTATCGCCCCATTGCTATTTGCCTGACGGTTGGGCCTTCTCGACGCGCGTCGGTGTCGTGGCCAACTGCCGCACGTCACGCCAAAAGAACCATTTCCTCAGGGGGAAGCCGTGACGTCGAGGACTGCAACATCCATGGCCCTGACGGTCGCTGCCGCGGCCCTTCTCGCGTCGCTCGGCGCGGCTCATGCCGGCACGCTCGATGACGTGAAGCAACGCGGGGTCGTCCGCTGCGGCACCTCGCCGAACAATCCCGGCTTCGCCTTCACCGATTCAGCGGGCAAGCAGCGCGGCTTCGACGTCGATTTCTGCCGGGCGCTCGGCGCTGCGATCTTCGGCGATATCGCGAAAGCCGAAACCAAGGTGGTCGAGCCCCGCGACGCCTTCACCGTGCTCGCGACCGCGGGCGTCGACGTGCTGACGCACCGCTTCACCTGGAGCTTCAATCGCGACAACGGCGCCGGTCTCGAATTCACCCAGGCGCTATTCTACGACGGCCAGGGTTTCATGGTGCGCAAGTCGGCGAACGTGAAGAGCGTGAACGATTTGAATGGCGCAACGATCTGCGCAGCCCAGGGCACGACGACCGAACTCAACGTCGCCGACTATTTCCGCCAGCGCAAGCTGACCTACAAGATCGTCACCTTCAACGGCACCGATCCGGCGCGCCTCGCCTATGACGAGGGCCGCTGCGACGCCTGGACCAATGATCGCGGCTCGCTCGCGTCGCGCGGCCAGGGCCTCAAGAATCCGGCTGATCACGTCATCCTGCCGGAGACCATCTCCAAGGAGCCCGTCGGCCCCGTCGTGCGCGACAGCGACCCGAAATGGGCCCATCTGGTGCGCTGGGTCATGTTCGCGACGATCGCGGCCGAGGAGCTCGGCATCACCTCGGAGAATGTCGACGAGCTGAAGGCGTCCTCGACCAATCCCGAGGTCAAGCGCTTCCTCGGCGTCAGCGACGACCTTGGCCAGAAGCTCGGTCTGTCGCGGGATTGGGCCTATAATATCGTCAAGCTCGTTGGAAATTACGGTGAGATTTTCGACCGCAATCTGGGAGCGAAGTCGCCGATCGGACTGAGCCGCGGGCTCAACGGATTGTGGAAGGATGGCGGGCTGATCATCGCGCCGCCGTTCCGTTGATCCCACCAAATTGCGGAATGCCCGCCGATCGCGCCAAAGTCAGGGCGGAAGACGGCCGCATGAGGCCGCCTCCCGTGCCTTGGTCGACCCGCCTGAAGCTCGATGACCCCCGCAGCTTCGCGATCCAGGTGGGGCTCGTGCTCCTGCTCTGCGCCGCGGTGGCCTTCATCGCCCATAATGTCGGCGCCAATGTCGCGCGGCTGAACCTGCGCGTCGGCTTTGATTTCCTCGGCAGGCCAGCGGGCTTCGACATCGCGCAGGCGCTGATCCCCTATCCGGAAACGTCCACATATCTGCGCGCCTTCTGGGTCGCGCTGCTGAACACGGTCCTCCTCGGCGCGCTGTCCATCGCCGGGGCGACCGTGCTCGGCCTTGCCGTCGCGCTGCTGCGGCTCGCCCGCAACCCGCTCCTTGCCCTCCTTGCGCTCGGTTACGTCGAGGCCGTGCGCAACATCCCGCTCCTGCTGCAGCTGTTCTTCTGGTATTTCGCCGTGCTCGGGCCGCTGCCGCCGCCGCGTCAGAGCCTTTCGCTGTTCGACCTCGTCTTCCTCAACAAGCGCGGCCTTGCTTTTCCCTGGCCTGTTCCCGAGCCCGGCTTTGTCGCCTTCATGGTCCTGCTCGCGGTCGGCCTCGTCGCCTTCGTCCTGCTCGCCCGCGCCGCACGACGCAGGCGCATTGCGAGCGGCCGCCCGGCGCGCGGCCTCTGGGGCGCGGCGCTCCTTGCCCTCGTGCTGCCATTTGCTGGCACTCTCGTCACCGGGACGCCGGTCGCCTGGGACGTGCCGACGCCCGGCGGTTTCAATATCGCCGGCGGCGCCACCGTCATTCCCGAGTTCGTCGCCATGGTCGTCGGCATGACGATCTACGGCTCGGCCTTCATCGCGGAACTCATTCGCGGCGGCATCGTCAGCGTCAGCCGGGGACAGAGCGAGGCGGGCATGGCGCTCGGCCTGTCGCAACCGCGCATCTACGCGACGATCGTCATTCCACAGGTCTTCCGGGCGGTCCTGCCGCCGCTGACCGGCCAGTACATCACCCTGTTCAAGAATTCTTCGCTGGCGGCCGCCATCGGCTATCCCGACCTCATGCTGATCTTCGCGGGAACCGCGCTCAACCAGACAGGACAGCCGCTCGAGATCATCGGCATGACGATGGCGAGCTACCTGCTCATCAATCTCGCGATCGCGGCGGTCGCCAACATCGCCAACGAGCGCATGCTGAGACGGGAGCGCTAGGGTGAGCGCGACGACGTTTCTGCGCCGCTGCGTATCGACGCCACTCAATGCGGTGGTCACCGCCGCGATTCTCATCTGGCTGGCCATGACCCTTCCTGGCCTTGTCCGCTGGACGCTGGTCGACGCGGTGTGGAGCGGCCCGGGCCCGCAGGCCTGCGCCGGCGTGGACGCCGCTTGCTGGCTGTTCATCAAGGATCGGTTCGGGCAGATCCTGTTCGGGTCCTACCCGCCCTCCGAGCGCTGGCGTCCGATCCTGTGCCTGGCGATCGCGATTGCCGGCGTCGCCATGTTTGCGCTGGGGTGGAGAAGCCGGAAGCTGCTCGCAGCCTTCGTCCTTACAGCCCTTTATGCGATCGTCGCGACCATCCTCTTGCGCGGCGGATGGTTCGGCCTGTCGCCGGTGCCGACGTCGCAATGGGGCGGCATCATGCTCACCATCATCGTCGCCGCATCGACGATCGCGACGTCATTGCCTGCTGGCCTCGCGCTGGCGCTGGCGAGGCGCTCGAACCTGCCGATCGTCGCCGGCCTCGCCGCATTCTATATCGACGTGATGCGCGGACTTCCGCTCGTCGGCGTCCTCTTCCTGGCGATCGTCCTGTTCCCCCTGTTCGCGCCGCCGGGTGTCGAGATCAACGTGCTGTTGCGCGCGCTGATCGCCTTCACCCTGTTCAACGCCGCCATCATGGCCGAAGTCATCCGGGGCGGCCTTCAGTCGGTGCCCAAGGGGCAGATGGAGGCTGCGCTTTCGTTGGGGCTCAGGCCGTGGAACGCGCTCATGCTGTGCGTGCTGCCGCAGGCGCTCCGGGCCGCCATTCCCGGCATCGTCAACGTGTCGATCTCGATCATCAAGGAAACGACCATCGTCCTGATCGCCGGCCTGTTCGACTTCCTCGGCGTCCTGCAGGGGGCGCTGATCGATCCGGCCTGGAATATCGGCGACCAGATCCGGCAAACCGCCTATTTCTTCGCAGGCGCAGTGTTCTTCATCATCTGCTTCGGCTTGTCCTGCTACAGCGCAGGCATCGAGCGTCGCCTGTCAAAAGGCGAGCTCCAGCGCACCTGACCCCTGCGCCGCCCGGAAACCGCATCATGTGCCTCCCGACCTGATCATCGCCTTCAGGTCGCCGCTCGCACGGTCGATAAGGGACTGTTGATAGCGGTAGAACATCTCATCGCCCATCGGGGTGGCGAATGAGTTGGCATGGCTCTGACAGCGTGAGCGCAGTTTCCTGAGCTGTTCCAGAATATCCAATGCGATGTCCTGTGAGTTTGCGCCTGGTTTGGTGGCCTGCATGGCATCGCCAGGTTTTTGGCCGAGGCCTGTCAGCCCCATTTGCCTGATCTTGTCTTCGAGCTTCTCTCGCGCTGCATCGATCCGCCACAGACGGAAATGGCTGATGCCCTTCAGCAGATTGAACAGGGCAGTCACAGCCATGAACAGGTAGATCCAGTAGGCCGGAGACATGACGTTCACCAGCCATGGAAAATAGCGGTCGACGAATTCCGGTTCGCCCGCGATGAAGAACTGCCTCGCTTCGCTGGCAAGCGGGAGCGCGGTGGCGGGACTTGTCGAACTCGGTGGATTGCTGCGGACGAAGGTCGGGAGCGTCGCCGCCAGGAGGACAAGCAGTTCGACGCGGTCTGCCCTCTTCGCGCAGGAATTTGCCAAGACGAGCGTATTGACCTGCGGCACCGACTTGTCCGTTGCGGGGATCCCGCGCATCAGGTCGAAGCGACCCGCCGGGACCCGCCCGATGCTCAACCAGGGAAAGCGGTCCGTCAGGCCCTTCAGATCCCGCAGCTCGACGATATCGAGATCGTACCGACCGATGATGTCACGCAGGAAACCGGCATCGTTACGCATGACGTAGACGGCGATATCGAGTTGGCCATCCGCGACGAGCCGGGCCTGTTCTTCGAGCTCGTGGTTGGATGTTCGAATGTCGAGCTTCTTCAGATCCGCATCGCCGAGCAGTTGTTTCGTGAGAAACTCGGTCCCGGAATCCGGGGGGCCGATGCCGATTCTTGCGTTGCGCAGGTCGGAAAAGCCGGCGAACGAGCGATCGCGCCGCGCCAGGATGAGCAGCGACTCGGGCTCGGGCAGGCGTCCCAACAGCTCGAGGCCAGCGTCGGGCGGGACGGGCGTGCCATCCTGGATAAAGGCGAATTTCTCGACGCAGGGACCCTGCGTCGGAACAATGCGCTTGGCGTTCTCGATCGAGCCGGCGGTCGAGACGACCTCCAGGCGCCCGCCATCGCGCCGCGCCAGCCTGGCGAGGCTCGAAGCAAGCGAATAATACGCTCCCTCCGCTGAACCGGTCAGTATCGCGGCACGGAACGAGCCGTAGTCGCGGACAGCGCTGTACGCGAAGGGAAGGGCAGCGAGAACCGCAGAGGCCGCCAGGAGCGATGCGACCCGCACCACGCCTTTGCGCCGGTTCAGGAAGCTGGGCTTGTCTGGACTCTCCGAGGGAACCGGCACGACAAAGGCCTGCTGTGGACGCGACGTTCTGGGGTTTCCCTAGACTGGCACGACGAAAGCTCGGCAGCCAGCCGTATCGGCTTCTGCAGCCCATTCGGGCTGAATCGACCGGGAGCGGACGTTACCCGCATCGTCCAACGGCCAACCCCACCCGTCAGACGCCTCGTCGCGAATGCTCCGGCGCATCGGCACGAATGATGGAGCCTCAGAGCCCGAACAGCCTCTCGAAGAAGTTCTTCTGGCGTTTGGCGCGCTGCCGCGGCTGGCCGCGGCCGCTTTCGCCTGCATTGGCGTAGCGCGGATCCTGTCCTGCGCCGGGCACACCCGCCAGGGCGACCGGCTTCTGGTCCTTGAGGGCAACCTTCATGAAGTTGTGCCAGATGTCGGTCGGCAGGTTGCCGCCGGATACGCCCTTGGTGGGCGTGCTGTCGTCGTTGCCAAGCCAGACGCCGGCAACCAGATTGCCGGTGTAGCCCACGAACCAGGCATCCTTGAAGTCGTTGGTGGTGCCGGTCTTGCCTGCCATCGGCCAGCCGGGCATCCGCGCCCTTTGGGCCGTGCCGATGACGAAGATGTTGTGCATCATTTCGTTCAGCATGGCATCAGCGCCTGGATCGATGACTTGCTCCCGGTCACCCGAAGCCGAGCGGCTGAAGACGAGCTTGCCATCCGCGGTCTTCACCTCGGTGATCACATAGGGCACAGCTGCGAAGCCGCCGTTGGCGAAGGTCGCATAGGCGCCCACGAGCTCGAGCGGCGTGACTTCGGAGGTGCCGAGCGCGAGCGAGGGGGCGGCCTGGAGCGGCGAGGTGATGCCGAGGCGCTGCGCCGTTTGCACGACGGCCGTGGGACCGACCTCCATATTGAGCTTCACCGCCACCGTGTTGAGAGACAGCGCGAGAGCCCTGCGCAGCGTGATCGGCCCACGATAGCCCCGGTCATAGTTCTCCGGTCTCCAGCCGTCGATATTGACTGGTGAATCCGTGCGCACGGTGTCGGGGCGAAGCCCTCGTTCGAGGGCCGTCAGATAGACGAATGGCTTGAACGACGAGCCCGGCTGGCGGTGGGCGGAGGTCGCCCGGTTGAACTGACTCGCCTCGTAGTCGCGGCCACCCACGAGCGCTGTGACGGCCCCGTCCGGCCGCATCGCCACGAAGGCGCCCTGGCTCACATTGAACTTCTGGCCCTTCGCATCGAGCTCGTCCAATAGCACCCGCTCGGCTGCCGCCTGCAGGGATGGCTCGAGGGTGGTCGAGACCACGACATCGGAGTCGATGGTGTCGACGACATCGTCGAGCGTCTCCATCACGTAGTCAGCGGCATAATTGGCGGAACCGGCTCCTTTTGGAGACTTCAGCTCGGCCGGCGCATCGAGAGCCGTCTGGGCCATGTCGGGCGTAATGAAGCCGAGCTCCTTCATCGCGGCGAGCACGCGTTCGGCGCGCTCTTGAGCGGCCTCGCGGTTGCGGTTGGGGGCCAGGCGCGACGGCGACTGGACGAGGCCAGCGAGCATCGCGGCTTCCGGCAGCGAGACGTCACGGGCCGGCTTGCCGTAATAGCGCTGCGCCGCGGCCTCGACGCCATAGGCACCGGCGCCGAAATAGACCCGGTTGAGATAGAGTTCGAGAATCTGGTCCTTGCTGTAGCTCCGCTCCAGCCAAAGCGACAGAATCGCTTCCTGGATCTTGCGCGAGACCGTGCGCTCCTGTGTCAGGAACAGGTTCTTCGCGAGCTGCTGGGTCAGCGTCGAGCCGCCCTGAAGGCCGCCGTCATGGGTCAGGTTGCGGTGGGCCGCGCGGATGAGGCCCATCAGGTCGATGCCCCAATGGTCGTAGAAGCGCCGGTCCTCGATGGCGACGAAAGCCCGGGGCAGGAAGGGTGGCAGCTCCCCGAGGGAGACCTGGCGGCCGCCCGTCGCGCCGCGATTCGCCAGAAACGAGCCGTCATGCGCCAGGATGGCGATGTTCGGGGGCCTCTTCGGCACCGTGAGCTGACTGAGCGGAGGCAGCTGCGAGGCGTAGTAGGCGACGACGCCGCAAAGCCCGATGAGGCCAGCCAGGCAGACCGCGAGCCCGGAGTAAGCCAGCATTCTCAGGAACGAGCTGCCACCCGCAGGCCGGCGCGTCCCGTGCTGGCGAGACGCGTCATCGCTGGTTTCAGGGGCCGGCCCGTGTGCTGCGGCCTCGGGCTCGCGATCCTCGGAGGCGGGGCGAGAAACCAGTTCCGGCTCTGCGGTCGCCAGCGCGTTGACAGCCGGCTGCTGCCGGTCACCTTCGTTCGCCACCTATGGTCAGCCTCAATTCCGTGCACCAGTGCAATCGGGCCTTCTGGCATCGGCTCTTGGCACAACTAAGACCAGGGACATGCATGTCACGCTGGCGATCCGGAGGGCGACGGCGCTTCATCGTCGAAAGGAGGCGGCCGGCTCATCCGAACCCGAAGCAAACTCAGCGCATGGTCCACGGCACGGATCACTCAAGGACCGTCAGCGCGCTTGCGCACAATCTCGTTCGCAGCAGACCGCCGTTTCACCGCTTGTCAATGTCCGCCTCTCGGCGTCGAGCCGATGTCGGTTCTTGGCGCAGGATCGACTCAACCCAAGCGCCCGATCCCGGCTTGCGGCCAACGCGCAGAGCCGCAAATCCGGACAGCCGAAGCCCTGCGTCGGGTCAGCGCGCTTGCGGGATAAGCCCGTCCATCAGCTGCGCCGCGATGCGTCTCAGAAGCTGACCCTGAGCTGCGCCGTGCCGCCGATCCGCTTCGTGTTTCCTGAGAGTTCGGAATCGACGCGCATGCCCAGGCTGACGGTCTGGCTGAGCTTGATGTCGGCGCCGGCGGCGATGAGGGCGCTGTTGCGGTCCGGTTTGGCGCCGGTCACCCCAAAAATCGCCCCGGGCAAGCCGTTGATCGAGGCGGATAGCTCCGCGTCGCGCTGGTAGTAATGCGCCCAGGCGGCGCGGACAAAACCCGTGACAGGCATCGCGCCGGCCATCAGATCGCCCTCGATCCGGACGCCGAGTTCGCTGCGGCTCGTCATGTCGGAACGACGCGCCAGGGCCAATGTCCCCGCCGGGGCGCCGGTCCAGTCGCGCTCGACCGCCGCCGGGCTCCTCGCCTGCACGAACTGGAATGCGGCGAGCGGCAGGACCGCAATGCGGCTTCCGGCCCCCAGGGCCCATGTGGCCACGGGAAAGCTGGCCTCGGCCCGGCCGCTCCAGGCCTGCGTGTCGTAGGACGCGGTCACGCCGCTGCGGCCGAGCGACGGAATCGCCCGTGTCGTGTCGGTGTCGAGCCTCGCATAGCTGAGCGCGGCGGCGAGGTTGAGCGATCCGAGCATGGTGCGGCCGTAGAGACCGGCCTGGAAGACGTCGGCATCCGCCTTGCCGAGCCCGCCGGAGAGCGAGGCTCGCGACTGGCCGCCGGAGGCCGCGAAGCCCGCAACCGTATTGGAGCCGAGCCGGATATCGGCGCCGACAGCGACATAGCCGTCGGAGAGATTGCGGTTCGCGGTCCCCGTCGTCGCATCGCCGTCGGTCCGTCCCGTCGAGCCGAAGGTCGCGCCCCAGACGGAAAAGCGCGCGGGATCGAATGTCGGGCGTCCGGCCCCATCCGCTCTGGACGGAAGATCGGCGGTGAAGCCGGCGGCGCCGGCAGGGCCGTTCGGCCCACCCATGAGCCGGCCCGGCCCGGAACCATCGAGCATCGTGCGCAGGAACTGGTCCGCGCCGCTGGCGGCCATCGCGGGAGCGGCCGTGTGCACCTCTCCCGAGAGCTGGTTCACGGCGGCGGGAATGGCCGCGGCCGGCAGGTTGTAGATCGCGAAGAGCGCCGACGGATCGGCTCCGTTCGCGACCGCCCGGTCGATCGCCAGCGCGACCGACAGCGCGTTCGTCGGCCGCCCGAGGCTGGTGGCGGGCGTCAGAGTGGGCGCTACGGGCGGCGGTATCACCGGATCGATGACGATCGGCGCCAGAGGCTTCGGCTCCAGGGTCAGCTGCACATCCGTCGCGGTGTAGCTGACGGTGCTGGTGACGCCATCGCCGAAGGAGGTGCTGGCATTGTCCGTGCCGAAGCGCGTGCCGCCGAGGCCGCCGGCGGCCGATAGCAGGGTATAGGGCGAGGAGAAGAGAAAGGCGTTGCCGAGCGGCACCAGCTGCAATGTCCCGGCGAGGCTCGCCGTGCCGGTGACGTTGATCCGGTCGGCGACGGCACCCTGCAGCTCGGCCAGGTAGAGCGAGCTGGCGCCGAGCGTCAGATTGCCGTTGATGCTGATGGTTCCAGGCGAATTGCCTGGAGACAGCGTGCCGTTCACGACCGCCGTCGGCAGCGTGCCCGAGCCGCCCACCGTCCCGCCCGCTGCGACGCTCAGGCCGGAGGACGAAGCGATCGAGCCGTTCACGATCAGCGTGCCTGCCGTGACGGTCGTCGCACCGGTATAGGCGTTCGTGCCCAGAACGGTCGTCGTGCCGGCAACGCTGGTCAGCGAAGCCGGCCCGCCCAGCCCGTTGACCGTGCCGCCATTGGAGGTCACCGCCCCCGTCAAGGCGCCGTTGCGCAGCGTGCCACCGTTCAGCGTCACATTGGCGATGGACTGGGCGA
Source organism: Allobosea sp. BK604 (assembly GCF_004341515.1). GTDB lineage: Bacteria > Pseudomonadota > Alphaproteobacteria > Rhizobiales > Beijerinckiaceae > Allobosea. Next base: position 121,894 of record NZ_SLZF01000009.1, on the reverse strand, counting down.
AGCCGCCGAGGTCAAGCGTTCCGCCGGGATTGACCCAGGTCGTGCTGGCATTGCTGAACCTGTTGGCCGCGCCACCCGCCAGGACGCCGGTCTCGATCGTCGTCATGCCCGAATAGGTATTGGCCGCGGTCAGGGTGAGGGCGCCCGCTCCGGTCTTGGTGACCGTTCCGGTGCCGGTGATCAGGTTGGCGAAGGTGCCCGCGGTCGCCTGATCGAGGATCAGGGCCGCATTGTCGTCGATCGCGCCCGATCCGAAGGAGGTCGACGAGCCGATCAGCGTGCCGGCACTGATCGTCGTTCCGCCCAAGTAGGTGTTGGGACCGGTCAGGGTGAGGGCGCCCGCTCCGGTCTTGGTCAGGGTGCCGCTGCCCGAGATGGCGCCAGCAAGCGTGCCTGCGGCCGCCTGATCGATCTGGAGCGCGGCGCCGTTCGCGATCGGACCGGTACCAAAACTGGTGGAGGACCCGATCAGCATGCCGGCACTGATCGTCGTGCCGCCCGCATAGGTGTTGGAGCCGGTCAGGGTGAGGGCGCCCGCTCCGGTCTTGGTCAAGGTGCCGCTGCCCGAGATGGCGCCAGCGAGCGTGCCTGCGGCCGCCTGATCGATCTGGAGCGCGGCATCGTTCACGACCGGCCCGGTACCGAAGCTGGTGGAGGACCCGATCAGCGTGCCGGCCACGATGGTCGTGCCGCCCGCATAGCTGTTGGGGCCGGTCAGGGTGAGCGCCCCGGCCCCGGTCTTGGTGAGCGTTCCGGTGCCGGTGATCAGGTTGGCGAAGGTGGCCGCGGTCGCCTGATCGAGGATCAGGGCCGCATTGTCGTCGATCACGCCCGATCCGAAGGAGGTCGACGAGCCGATCAGCGTGCCGGCGCTGATCGTCGTGCCGCCCAGGTAGGTGTTGGGGCCGGCCAGGGTGAGCGCGCCCGCTCCGGTCTTGGTGACCGTTCCGGTGCCGGTGATCAGGTTGGCGAGCGTGCCTGCGGTCGCCTGATCGATCTCGAGCGTGGCGTCGTTGGCGATCGACCCGGTACCGAAGCTGGTGGAGGACCCGATCAGCGTGCCGGCACTGATCGTCGTGCCGCCCGCATAGCTGTTGGTGCCGGTCAGGGCGAGGGCGCCCGCACCGGTCTTGGTGACCGTTCCGGTGCCGGTGATCAGGTTGGCGAGGGTGCCCGCGGTCGCCTGATCGAGGATCAGGGCGGCATTGTTGTCGATCGCGCCCGATCCGAAGGAGGTCGACGAGCCGATCAGTGTGCCGGCGCTGATCGTCGTGCCGCCTGCATAGGTGTTGGGGCCGGCCAGGGTGAGGGCGCCCGCTCCTGTCTTCGTCAGGGTGCCACTGCCCGAGATGGCGCCAGCGAGGGTGCCTGCGGCCGCCTGATCGATCTCGAGCGCGGCGTCGTTCACGATCGGCCCGGTACCGAAGCTGGTGGAGGACCCGATCAGCGTGCCGGCACTGATCGTCGTGCCGCCCAAGTAGGTGTTGGAGCCCGTCAGGGTGAGGGCGCCCGCTCCGGTCTTGGTGAGTGTTCCCGTGCCGGTGATCAGGTTGGCGAAGGTGGCCGCGGTCGCCTGATCGAGGATCAGGGCCGCATTGTTGTCGATCGCTCCCGATCCGAAGGAGGTCGACGAGCCGATCAGCGTGCCGGCACTGATCGTCGTTCCGCCCAAGTAGGTGTTGGGGCCGGTCAGCGTGAGCGCGCCCGCTCCGGTCTTGGTGAGCGTTCCCGTGCCGGTGATCAGGTTGGCGAAGGTGGCCGCGGTCGCCTGATCGAGGATCAGGGCCGCATTGTCATCGATCGCGCCCGATCCGAAGGAGGTCGACGAGCCGATCAGCGTGCCGGCACTGATCGTCGTGCCGCCCAGGTAGGAGTTGGGGCCGGTCAGGGTGAGGGCCCCGGCCCCGGTCTTGGTGACCGTTCCGGTGCCGGTGATGAGGTTGGCCAAGGTGCCCGCGGCCGCCTGATCGAGGATCAGGGCCGCATTGTCGTTGATCGCGCCCGATCCGAAGGAGGTCGACGAACCGACCAGCGTGCCGGCATTGATCGTCGTGCCGCCGGAATAGGTGTTGGGGCCCGACAGGGTCAGCGTGCCAGCCCCGTTCTTGGTCAAGCTCCAGCTCCCGGCGCCGGCATAACCGGCGCAGGGCGTCGCGGCCCCAGGCGTGCAGGTCGGCCCGCCCGATGCGAAGGTGCCCGTGCCGCCCGACCCCGTCTGGTCGGCGATGGCGTTGCCGATGCTCTGGGAGGCTCCGAGCGCCGGGTTGAAGACGATGTTGCCGTTCCCCTGCAGGAAGAGCCCCGCCCCGAAGGCCGAGCCGGCCGCCGCGGGCGGCGTCGCCGTGCCGGCCGTCACGCTGTTACCGGTGACGTTCAGCGAATTGTTGAATGTGAGAGAGCCGCCCTCCGTGACGAAGATGGCGCCCCCCAGGCCGGCGCCTCCGCCGCCGCCGGCTCCGGCGCCAGAGGTGCCGGAGCCTCCCGCAAAGCCGCCGGCGCTTCCAACGCCGCCACCGCCGCCGAATCCTCCGACCGCCCCAGCGCCGCCACCGCCACCGAACCCGCCGGCGCCGCCGCTACCGAAGCCGTCGCCACCGCCGCCGCCGCCGAACCCACCGGCGTGCGTGCCGCCGACGCCGCCGCCGCCGCTTTCAGCGAACCCGATCCCGCCTCCGCCTCCGCCGCCACTGGCCCCCCCGGCGCCATTGCTCGAGCCCGCGCTGGCGCCCCCCGTGAACGCTCCAGGAGCTCCCGAGCCGCCTCCGGCAGCGCCACCGGTCGCCCCGCTTCCGAAGCCGCCGGCGCCGCCGTTGCAGCAGTCGGGGACATCGCCGCCCATGCCTGCGCCGGGACCGTGGATATTGGCGGGGTGGTTCGGCCCGAGGGCATTCCCGCCCGTGGCGCTGTTCGAGGCAAGGGTGAGGTTCCCAGCCGTCAACGCACCCGTCGAGCTGACGAAGATCGCGCCGCCCAATCCCGCGCCGCCGCCGCCGCCGCTGCCGGCGCCACCGATGCTGCCGCCGCGGGCGTTGGCGGCCGTTATGGTCAGGTTCTGGATTGTCGCATTCGTCCTTGCGGCGCCGGTTTGGCCGGCATCGCCGATGAAGAACACGCGGTAGCCGGTGGTTGCGCTGGTCGAGCCGCCGCTCACGGTGATGTTGTTCGCACCGCCGTCGATGACGGTGTTGTTCCCGATCACGAGCGGCAGTTCGTTCAGCCCGGAGCTGCCTACGGTGATCGTCTGCCCTGCGATCGCGTTTGAGAACGTGATCGTGGTTCCGGCATTGGCGTTCGCGTAGGTGATCGCGTCCCGGAGCGTCGTCTGAGCGCCACCCAAGGTGTCGGCGCTGCTGGTGACCACGCAGGCGTTTGCCGCGCATTGTGCGAAGGCTTCGTCGGCGGTGGCCAGCAACAAGCCGAGGGCGACCAGACCAGCGGTCGGGACTCCGCGCCGGGGGCGGAGGAAGTTCAGAGCTGGCATAGGTATAATCCGAAAGATGTCGGGCCCCAGAGTCGCGGCTGGGAGGCGGGGAACTCACGGTTGCATATCGCCCGAAACAGGCGATGATGTTTCTGATGACATTCAGGATTTCGTCGCCGAATCTGTCGATCCGCTGCCGATTTTGTCAAAGTTGGCGGGAGATTCGGGCGATGAAGGCCGGGGCAGGGGGATGTCGATGGCCGAACCTTTGGGCGCTTCCGCCCGATTGGCGATGTTCGATGTCGTCCGGACGAATGATCCGGACGATCTGAACGGCCAGATTCACGTGCCCGAACGGGCCGAACGTTCGCGCCGCGTCTACACCTATCAACTGCAGGATCGCGCGCTGTGGCGCATGCGGTTCGAACAGCCGATCTTCACGCTTGCCACGCGTGGAACGGGGGCGATCCTGGCGAGCTATGCCGATAGCAGTTTCGCAACCGTCGTCTCCGTCGATGGCGACGATGGCGACCTGTACTGCTTCACGACCATGCTGGCGGGCCAGATCACCTTGGCGAAGGGGGGGGCGGTCACGACGGCGACGACCCGGTCGGGCCTCGTCTGGAGGCCCGGTCCGGGCGGCCGGCTCTCGATCAGCGACGACAATGCGCGCAACAACATCTTCTTCAAGGTCGCGGATCTGGAGACCGCGCTGGAGCACATGCTGGACGAGCCGCTGCGCCAGTCCCTGGATTTCGAGCCCGGCCTCGATTGGAGCAGGGGGCTCACGGCCAGCCTGATGCACCAGCTCGATTTCGTCATGCACGAGTTCCAGAGGGAGGACGGCGTGCCGAGCAGCCCGGTCGCCCTGGCATCCCTGACCGATTCGATCATCTCGCTGGTTCTGCATGGCGCCCGCCATAACCATACCGCGCGGCTCGCCAGCACGGGCGACACGGCGATCCCCGCCTATGTCCGGCGTGCGGAGGATTTCATGCGCGCCCATGGCGCGCAGCCGATCCGAATGACGCATGTCGCCGCGGCCGCCGGCTGCAGTTTGCGGACCCTGACGAGCGTCTTCAGACATTTCCGCGGCAGCACCCCGCTGGCGGCGCTCCATGCCATCCGGCTCGATCTGGCGCATGACGAGCTCGCACGCGGCATCGGCGAGGCGTCGGTCGCGGCGATCGCCCGCCGTTACGGTTTCACCAACGCAACACGGTTCGCCACCGCGTTCGGCCGCCGGTTCGGCAAGACACCCGCCGAAGCCGCGCGGCATGCATCCATTCGGATGGTCGCCCGGCCGGCTGACGCAGCGAAGCCTCGCTAGCCACCGCCCGTCCGCGGCCTGGGATCCGGCTCGGTATGTCCAGATAATTTGCCGGCTACCGATAAGCGATTCGGGAGCTGGTGGGGAAACGGCCGACCGTTCAACCTGCGGGGCGCGACGGATGGCACGGCGATCCGCGGGGACGAAGCTCCGGCCCGACGGCTCCCTCGACGGAACGATCGTCTTCAGCCCGCCAGGTTTGACAGGTTTGGGAGCCCTCAATATGTATATACAATAATAATTATGACTAGCGTCAGGCGATCTGGGATATGCGACATCCAGTGCCTGCCGCTAGGGCACTATGCCGAAAGGGAGAAGACCATTGGCCGATGTCGTTCGCCAGGTTGGCGCGCGCTTGACGAAGCAAGTCGATCCGCTGCTTCAGAAGCGCTTTTATCCCGGCTCGATCACGAATCTTCGGCACAGCTATCTGGCCTTCCACAGCTTCGACAAGGCCCACACCATCGCCCTTCTCGAAGGCGGCCTCATCAGCCGTGACATCGCCCGCAGCCTGCTCGGCGGCCTCCGCAATATGGAGGCGGAAGGCATTGAGACCGTCCGTGACCGGATGGGCGGCGGCCGCCACTCCGGCGAGGCGTTCCTCACCGAGACGCTCGGCTCGACGGGCGCAGGCTGGATCAACATGGGCCGGAGCTCGGGCGATCTAGACGCCGTGGCCTGGCGCTTCAATCTGCGCAGGAGCATTCCCCGGCTCGTCGCGAAGCTGAACGACCTCAGGGAAAGCCTGGTGAATGTCGCGGCGCTGCATGTGAATACCGTGATGCCGGCCTTCAGCATCGGCCAGCACGCGCAATGCACCTCGCTCGGTCATGTCCTCCTGTCCTGGGAAGCGCCGTTCGCGCGCGATGTCCGGCGTGCCCTGGCGCTGTTCGAGGAGGTGGCGGAAAGCCCGGCCGGCTCCGGCATCATGACCGGCTCGCCCTTCCGGATCTCGCGCGCCCGGACCGCCGCCCTGCTGGGTTTCGACGCGGTCCAGATCAACACGCGCGACGCGGTGATCAATCTCGACAGCCTGCTCCACGCCCATTCGCTGCTGTCCATCGCAATCTCGAATGCGGCGAGCGTCGCCAGCGATCTCTATTTGTGGACGATGAGCACGATCAAGTTCGCCGAACTTGACGACCGCTACTGCAGCACCAGCAGCATCATGCCGCAGAAGAAGAATTCTTGGGCCCTCGCCTGGATCAGGGGGCAGTCGGCGGTCGAGCTGAACAAGATGGGCGGTATCTTCTCGCTGCTGAAGACCGAGTCCGACGGCCTCGAAGACACGTTGATGGCGCCGTGGAGCTATTACGAGGCGCGCGAGACCGCCGAGGACATGTTCGAGATGCTGTCGGGCATCGTCGGCTCGGTCCGGTTCGATGCGGCGCGCCTCAGGGACAGCGCCTCGCAAGGCTGGACCCAGGCGGCCGATCTGGCCGCCGCGCTGACGCAGCATGGCGGACTCTCCTGGCGCGATGCGCATCAGGTGCTCGCCCATCTCGTGCGCGAAACCATCGAGCAGAATATCAGCCCGGCCGAGATCGATCCGGCCTATATTTCCGCAATCGCGGAGAAAGTGCTCGGACAGCCGCTCACGATCTCGCAGCAGCACATCACCGAGGCGCTGGATCCCGAGCTTTCCCTCAAGGCTCGCCATTTCGTCGAGGGCTCGCCGGCCCCGAACCAGGTAGCGCATCAGCTCGAGAAGGCTCGCGAGACAATCGCGGCGGATCGCGGCGCCGGCGCCGCGCTCAGCGCCAGGCTGGACAAGGCCGGCGCCGATCTCGAAGCCGCCATCGATGCCATCCTCGCGGCAGAATAGAGATGTCCTCGGGTAGCCCTGGATTGCTCGGCTTCGTGCTGCGGCGGGTCATGTTCGGGGTTCCGACCCTGTTCATCGTGGTGAGCGCCGTCTTCATGATGGTTCACCTGGCGCCGGGCAATCCGCTGAACTTCATCACGGGCGACGCGGACCTCAGCGACGCCCAACTCGCCGAGCTCAAGCGCGCATACGGTTTGGATCAGTCGCTCGGCGTCCAGTACTACCTGTACGTATCGAAGATCCTGACCGGCGATTTCGGCATGTCGTACCGGTACCAGGAATCGGTCGCGTCCCTGATCATCGACCGGCTGCCGGCGACGTTGATCCTGATGGTGCCGGCGATGATCCTCTTCATCAGCATCGGCATCCTTCTGGGGGTCCTGGCCGCGCGCTATCCGAACTCGCGGGCGGGATTGGTGCTGAGCGGCATCGGCCTGTTCGGCTGGTCGGTGCCGGTGTTCTGGCTGGGTCAGCTGCTGGTCATCGTCTTCGCCCTCAAGCTCGGGCTTTTCCCGACGCAGGGCATGCTCAACCTGCGGAACCCGACCGAGGGCTGGGGGAAAGTGCTCGACATCGCCCTGCACCTGGCGCTGCCCGCGCTGGCGCTCGGCATGCGCTTCGTCGCGCTCAGCATGCGCATGACGCGATCGAGCATGATGCAGGTGCTTCGCCTGGACTACATGACGACGGCACGCGCGAAGGGGCTCAGCGAACGCGCCATGCTGTCGACGCACGCGCTGCCGAACGCGTTGTTGCCGGTCATCACGATCGTCGGCATGGATTTCGGCACGATGCTGACCGGATCGGTCCTGGTCGAAGTCGTCTTCGCGTGGCCAGGCATGGGCCGCCTGCTCTACGACGGCGTCATGGCGCGGGACTACCCGCTGATCACCGGAATCATCCTGTGCGCGACCGTCGCGGTGATCCTGGTCAACCTGGTGACCGATATTCTCTACGCGCTCATCGACCCCCGCATTCGCTACAGCTGAACGGACCGTGCCGGCTATGTCGCAATTCTGGTCTCGCCTTCAGCGCAGCCCATCCGCCGTCGTCGGCCTGGCCGTCGTCCTGATCGCGCTGTCGATCGCGATCATCGGGCCGCTGCTCGCCGGCTCGGGCTCGGAGATGGGCGCGGAGGCGTTCTGCCCGCCCGGCCCGGGCTGCATCTTCGGCTCGGATGATCTGGGCCGCGACATGTTCGTCCGGATGGCGCGCGGCGCCCAGGTCTCGCTGATCGTCGGTTTCGCGGCGGCGATCTGCTCCTGCATCATCGGCATCCTCATCGGTTCCGTCGCGGGCTATACCGGCGGCGTCACCGACGAATTGCTGATGCGGGTCTCGGAAGGTTTCCAGATCATCCCGCAATTCTTCCTGGCGATCCTGATCGTGGCCCTGTTCGGCCCGTCCCTGACCAAGATCGTCATCGTCATCGGAATCCTGAGCTGGCCGAGTACGGCGCGCATCGTCAGGGCGGAATTCCTCCGTCTGCGCAGCACGGATTTCGTTGCCGCCGCCGAGGTCGCCGGAGCCTCCCGGGTCCGGATCATCTTCAAGGAGATCCTGCCGAACGCATTGCCGCCCGTCATCGTCAATGCGTCGCTGCAAATCGCCAGCGCCATCCTGACCGAGGCCAATCTCAGCTTTCTGGGATTGGGCGACCCGGACAAGATCAGCTGGGGCCAGCTCCTGTTCAGCGCGCAGCCCTTCCTGGCTCAGGCCTGGTGGATGGCCGTCTTTCCGGGCTGCGCGATCCTGATCACGACCCTGGGTTTCAACCTTCTGGGCGATGGCCTCAACGACTTGCTCGATCCACGCCAGAACGGAAACAGGCGGTGATTCCGGCGCAGGAAGACCGGCGCGGCCAGCGCGCGCCCGTGACGGGACGAGCGCGGCCATTATCTTTTTCAAGGCGGCTCGAAGCCGGCGAAGACTGAATTCTATCGACGGGAGCGCTCCTGATGTCCCTGGCTACCGCGTTCGCTCAATTCTGCCATGACAGCGCCGGCCGGCCGCTGCCGAAGGACGTGAGCGACCGTGCACGACTATGCTTCATCGATCACCTCCATGCGGTGCTCTACGGCCTGAGAAGCGAAACCGGAGACTTGCTGCGAGCCTATCTCCCCGCCGATGCGACCGGCCTGTCGGGTGAACAGCTGGCGCTCTGCCTCGGCGCTGCATCCACCGTCGACGAGATCGACGACGTGCATTTCGACACGTCGCTGCATACGGGATCCGTCGTCGTGGCGGCTGCGATCGCGGCGACTCGCTACCGCCCGGTGCCTTTCGACACGGTGCTCGCCGCGATTGCGGTCGGCTACGACGTCGCCGTTCGCCTCGGCGTCATCGCCGGGCCTAGCCACTATCGCTATTTTCACACCACCGCGACATGCGGTGCGATCGGCGCGGCTGCGGCCGCCTCTGTCGTCCTTGGGCTCTCGCGCGACCAGATCCGCAATGCGATCGGCATCGCCGCGACCTCGGCGAGCGGGCTCTGGGAAGGCATCAGCACCGAGGCGATCGGCCTCAAGCACATGCATTCGGGCTTTGCCGCCGAGAGGGCCGTGCGTTCCGCGAGGCTGGCCGGGCTCGGCCTCAAGGCGTCGCCGGCGAGCCTGGACGGCCAGAAGGGCTTCCTGAACGCGCTGGATGCCGAAGCTGACGGCGGCGACGGTCTGGACGCGAAAGATCGCTACGGCCTTCACGACCTCGGCCAGCGCTGGTCGATCCTGCGCAACATCTTCAAGCGCTACCCATTCTGCCTGGGTTGCTTCGAGCCGTTGGAAGGCGTGAAGGCCCTGCTGGCGGCGGCGAAGCGACCACTCCACCATCTCCGACGCGTGGATGCCGTCCTGTGTCCACCGACCGCCGAGCTCGTCTCGGTGCGGGAGCCCGGCAATCTGCTCGCGGCGAAATTCAGCGTGCAGTTCGCCATCGCATTGGTTCTGGCGGGCTACCCGGCCGAGCAGGTCCGCCCGCCCGCGGCCTGGTTGAGCGATCCGGATGTGGGCAAGTGGTATCCCCTTATCCATAGCGGCGGGGACCCGTCGCTTCCGCCAAGATTTGCCCGCGTGACCCTGACCTGGGACGACGGCACGAGGCAGGAGGGAGCGGAACCGCTCAGCAATCTCTCCGTCTCCGATGTCGAGCGCAGGTTCGCGGCCGTCTGCGCCTCATATGACGGCGCGGCAGTCGCTTCGCTGCAAAGGCTGGCGACGACCTGCGCGTCGGCAGATGACGTGGCCGGGCTCGCTCACCTCCTCGCCGGCATCGTGACCTCGATGACCCCCACGGAGCGAGCTCACCATGATGTTCGCGCTGAAGGTGCCTATATTGTGCAAGGCTGAGCGTTTCGAGGCAGCATGATCCCGCGGGGAAGCCGGGTGCCTCCCATCTGCATCCTGCCGAAGCGCGCGCCAGCCTATCCGCCGCTCGAACGCAGGATCAGTTGGACCGCTCCTTGCTTGGCAGGCTGGAGGGAAAGCGGATTGGATAGGTTCGGAGTGGCTCAATCGGCTCTCGAGGTCAGCACGAGGCATGTTCCATGAAGGCCGTTTCTCTTCATGAGCGGATCCTGAGAGACATAGAAGGCTCGATCCTGTCGGGCGAGTGGCCGCCGGGCTATCGGATCCCGATCGAGCAGGCGCTGACCGAGCGCTATAACTGCTCGCGCATGACTGTGAGCAAGGTCTTGACCCAGCTCACCGGCGCCGGGCTGATCGAGCGGCGCCGCAAGGCCGGCAGCTTCGTGCGGCAGCCCCATACCCAGCATGCGGTGCTGGAGATCATGGACATCAGGGCGGAAGTATCAGCCCTCGGAGCGCCCTACCGCTTCGACATCACGGCGAGGCGCAAGCGGCGCGCGAATTCGGCCGAGCGCATGGCTCTCAACCTGCCTCCGAACGCCTATGTCCTCGATCTGGCCTGTCGTCACTTCGCCCGCGATACGCCGTTCTGCCTCGAAGAGCGCGTCATCAGCCTGGACGGCGTTCCGGAGGCCGAAGGCGAGCGGTTCGAGACCGAGCCGCCAGGCACCTGGATGAAAAATTCCATCCCGTGGACATCGGCCGAGCACCGCATCATGGCGATCGCCGCGTCGGCGGAAGGAGCCGAGCAGCTGGATGTCGAGCAGGGGAGCCCTTGCCTCGTCGTCGAACGGCGGACATGGCGTCGCAAGCAGGGCCTGACCCAGGTGCGGCTCACCTATCCTGGAAACGCGCATGAGCTGATCGCGCGGTTTTCGCCAAGTCTTTCAACGGAATAGGGCGGTCACTCTACGGAATAGGCGCTTCGTTCGCCGCTGGATCATCGGACCTGATTGTCGTATCCGGTCCGATGATCCAGCTTCGTGTTTTCGCATCGGCTTTTCCGAAAACCGCAAGCCACTTTTCGGGCCGATGCGCCAGCCCGCCTGTGCTGGCCGCCACATCGGGCGAGCGGCTGGATGGCGATGCTCGAAACCGCATCGAAAAGGCGCGGGCGCGACCTCTGATATATAGACATAACCCTTTAAGCATAGACATTATCGGGCCGACAGCACATAGTCGAAGTGTCGGCAAAGCTGTTGCCGGCAAGAGCGAAGCCGGTCAGATACCGCTGAAGAAGCGCAAGACGCCGACACGCCAAGGACCTTCGGGAGGTTTCACATGCCAGCATTGAGTTTCAGGAGCGTGCTCCGCGCTGTGGCGCTGCTCGTCTGCGTCACGCTCTTGAGCCATTCGCCGGCTTCGGCGCAGGCGGAGAAGCCGCGCGTCGGCGGCGCGATGATCGTCGGGCTCGCCGGCGAGCCCGGCATTCTCAACGCCGCGATCAGCGCGAATCTCCTCGAGAAGACCGTCTCGAGCAATGTCTTCAGCATGCTGATCAGGCTCAATTTCAAGTTCGAGCCCGTTCCGGACCTGGCGGAAACCTGGAGCGTATCCGATGACGGCCTGAGCTACACGTTCAACCTCCGCAAGGGCGTCAAATGGCATGACGGTCAGCCATTCTCCTCGGCGGATGTGAAGTTCACGATCGAGAACGTCATCATCCCGCTGCATGGCCGTGGCTCGACCTATGGCAGCATCATCTCCAAGGTCGATGCGCCCGACGACAACACCGTCATCATCCGGCTGAAGACGCCGTTCGGCCCGCTGATGAACGCTCTGGGCTACGACTTCTTCATCCTGCCCAAGCACCTCTACGAGGGCACGGACATCCGCAGCAATCCCTACAATTCGAAGCCGATCGGAACGGGCCCGTTCAAGTTCGCCGAATGGAAGAAGGGCTCGCACATCACCCTCGAGCGGAACAAGGATTTCTACGACGCGAACAAGCCGCATCTCGATCGCCTGATCTTCCAGGTCATTCCTGACGCCTCCAGCCGCGTCCTTGCGCTCGAGTCCGGCGATATCGACTACCTGTCCTACGAGTCGGTTCCGTCCTCGGCGGCCGGGCGCCTGCTGAAGAATCCGAAGCTGACCTCGACGAAAAAGGGCTTCGAGTCGCTCGCCTCGATCGCGATGCTGACCTTCAACCAGGACAATGCGATCCTCAAGGATGTGCGCGTCCGCCGCGCGCTGGCCTATGCCACCAACAAGCAGCTGATCGCGGAGCGGGCGGATTATAGCATCGGCAAGCCCGCCACGGGACCGATCGCCTCCAGCAGCTGGGCCTATGAGCCGAATGTCGAGCTCTACAAGTTCGATCCGGCCGTGGCGGCAAAAATGCTCGACGAGGCCGGCTATCCGGTCAAGGCGGACGGGACACGGTTCAGCCTGCGCCTGACCGCCGATGGCGGCGTCGAATTCAACCGCAAGACCGCCGAGATCCTGAAGGAGCAGTACGGGCAGATCGGCGTCAAAGTCGAGATCCAGCTCGTCGAGCGCAACGTCATGCTCGATCGCGTCTACAGCAAGCGCGAGTACGACACGTTCCTGCACACGTTCTCGACGGGTGCCGACCCCGCCATCGACGTGTCGCGGCTCTACGTGTCGACGAATATCCGCCCGGTCAATTTCACGAATGGCGCCGGCTACAGGAGCGAAGCGATCGACAAGCTGATGCTCGAAGGCCAGAACACCTCGTCGACCGAGAAGAGGACGCAGGCATATCGTGAGGCCCAGCGTGTCCTGGCCCAGGACGAGCCGATGATCTGGCTGGTCGAGATCGGCATTCTCGGCGTCTGGAACAAGAAGATCCACGGCCTGCACGAATGGAGCGCCTATTCCTATTATTCGTTCTGGGACGCCTGGTCGGAGGACGGCAAGCCGTCGAAGTAAGCCGCGAATGACATCAGACATCCCGGGCCGCACGCCGCCGCCCGGGACATATGCTTTCCGCAGCGTGGTCTTGAGCATTTCCGCGTTTCTTCGGATCGCGAAAATACTCTAGGCTTTTGTTTTGTCGCATTTTCTTCACGCGAACCGGTAGCCACTTCGCTCGAAAATGCTCTAACGAGCCAGGCCCGGTTCAGCACCGCGCTGCAACCCGGACCCGTCACCCTTCCGCCTGCCGCATCAGGCATAGGCTGTCGAGCCGTCCGGGCGGCGCGGGACCTTGCGCTCCCAGTGGACGTAGTCCTCCCTGGCCAGGACGTCCATGTCCATTTCGACGCCCCAGCCGGGGCGGTCGGGTCGCAAGTCGAGATAGCCGTCCTTCGGCAAATAGGGGTCCTTGACGTACCATGCCCCCTGCGAGCGATCCGGCTGCGCATTGGCATCGCCCCTGCCGTCGCCGAAGGCGTAATTGGGGCCATGCGGGAGCCGGTACTCGAGGATCCGGAAGTTGGGCTGCGCCGCCGAGAAATGCAGGTTCACCGCGGTGGCCAGTGGTCCCATCGGGTTATGGGGCGCGATGGTCACGTAATGCGCTTCGGCAATGGCGGCGATCTTTCGCATCTCCAGCAGGCCGCCGACGACGCAGATATCGGGCTGGATGATGTCGCAGCCCTTGACCGAGAGCAGCCGCAGGAACTCGAACCGGCTGTACAGGGACTCGCCGGTCGCGAGCGTGCAGCTCAGTCCGCGCTTGAGCTCGCCCCAGGCCTCAAAGTTCTCGGGCCGCAGCGGCTCCTCGAAGAAGAGCGGATCATAGGGGGCGAGCGCATTGCCGAGTTGCATCGCCTGCCCGACCTCGAAGATCTTGGCATGGGCGTCGAAGGCGATTTCATAATCCGAACGCACGGTCTCGCGCAGGGCGCGGAAATACTCGGCGCTGGTGCGCACGACCTCGCCCCAGCGATGGGCATGCATGTCGATCCGGTAGGGGCTGAGCTTGAACGCCGTCAGCCCCCATTGCTCGTTCAGCGCATCGAGCGCATCGCGCGCGATGGCCGGGTCCGGCGCGGTATAGACGCCGGCATAGACGCGGACCCGGTCGCGGACATTGCCGCCGAGCAGCCTATAGACGGGAACGCCGAGCGCCTTGGCCGATATATCCCAAAGGCAGTGGTCGATGGCCGAGATCGCCGCCAGCCCGAGCGCGCCGGGCGGGAAACGGCTCTGCTGCAACAGATAGAGGATCAGGTATTCGATCCGTCGCGGGTCTTGGCCGCGGATGAACTCGAACAGATAGTCGAGCAGCGGCAGCAACGCCTTGTCGGGCCCGTGATTGTAGCACTCGCCCCAGCCAGTCAATCCGTCATCGGTGTCGATTGCGACAACGACGCGGGGACGATCCTTGTCGCGCGACATATAGGCCCGCAGGCGCTCGATCTTCATAGGCTCAACCCTTGAAATAGACGCCGCGCTTCCAGCGCGTCTGGACATAGACATGCTCGTGAAAGGTGCCCTCGGCATAGGAGCCGGCGCCCTCCGTCACAGGGATCGAGACGTTCATCTCGCTCGGCCATCGCGCGACGAAATCCTCGTCGATCTCGACGCCAAGGCCGTGGCGGTCGGGCACGTCGAGATAGCCGTCGCGCGAGGTCGGGTGCGGGATGACCGTCTGGGCGCGGCCATCCCAATCGTCCTCGATGCGCTCAAGGATCAGGCCGTTCGGGCAGCTCGCGAGCAGATGCAGCGCGGCATATTCCGCGACCGGCCCGAGCGAGCCGGAATGAGGCGCCAGCATGATGTGATGCGCCTCCGCCATCGCCGCGATCTTCTTGAGCTGCGTGATGCCGCCGGCCCGTCCGGTGTCGGGCTGCACCACATCGATCAGCTCGCGCTCGATCAGCTCGCGTTCGCCGAAGATCGTCGCCATGCGCTCGCCAGCCGCCAGCGTCACCGCCGAGTGGTCGCGGATACGGCGGTAGCCGTCGAGATTGTCGGGCGCAATCGGATCCTCGACCCACATCATCTTGAAGGGTTCGAGGGCACGGCAGACCTGCGTCGCATCGGCCGGCGTCAGCCATGGCGGGCCGTGCAGGTCGATGGCGATGTCCATCTCCTCACCGACCGCTTCGCGCAGCGCCGCGACCTTCCTGACGGGATCGGAGACGCCTCCGCATTTGATCGCGGTGACGCCGCGCTGCTTCAGCGACAGCGCGGTCTCCGGGGTATTCGCATGGCCATAGATGCGGATCTTGTCGCGCAGCTTGCCGCCGAGCAGGTTCCAGACCGGTGTTTTCAGCGCCTTGCCCTTGATGTCCCAGAGCGCCATGTCAATGCCGGTCATGGCGCCGGCGCCGACCACGCCGGTCATGCCGTGGCCCATGATTGCGATCTGCATCTTCTGCCAGAGCCGCTCGATATGCGTCGGATCCTCACCGACCAGCAGCGATTTCAGGTCCTCGACCGCGGTTCTGATCACGCGCGGCCAGCCCGAGCATTCGCCTATGCCGGTGATGCCTTCATCGGTGACAACCTTGACGAACAGCCAGTTGCGGCTGCCGGTGAGGTTCTTCGAGAATTGCTGCGTGCCGAATGATCCGTCGGACGCCCAGCTCTTGAGGTTGGGCGCACCCGCATGCATCAGGAAGGTCCTGATATCGACGATCTTCATGGCTATGCCCCGGGGTTCAACTAGCCGACATAGCGATGCCGGCGGTGGATGCTGCGAGCCCTGG
This sequence comes from Allobosea sp. BK604, assembly GCF_004341515.1. Lineage (GTDB taxonomy): Bacteria > Pseudomonadota > Alphaproteobacteria > Rhizobiales > Beijerinckiaceae > Allobosea. The sequence continues at coordinate 106,332 of NZ_SLZF01000009.1, read as the reverse complement.
GATCGGGCCGCGGAATCGCCGAGAGCAGTGCCTGGGTATAGGGGTGCGTCGGCGCATTGCAGACCTGCTCGGCCGGGCCGGTCTCGACCACCTTGCCGCGATACATCACCGCGACCCGGTCGCACATGTAGCGGATGACGCCGATATCGTGGCTGATGAAGACGTAGGACAGCCCGAGCTTGTCCTGCAGGCTCATCATCAGATCGAGCATCTGCGAGCGCAGCGAAACATCGAGCGCCGAGGTCGCCTCGTCGGCGACGATAATGCGCGGATTGAGCGCGATGGCGCGTGCGATGCCTATGCGCTGGCGCTGGCCGCCGGAGAAAGCATGCGGGTAGCGCTCCCGCCAGGACGGTTCAAGGCCGACCTGCCGCAACAGCGCGGCTACGCGCTCGTCGAGCTCCTTGCCCTCCGCGATCCGGTTGACGAGCAGCGGCTCGCCGATGATCTGGGCCACGGTCATGCGCGGGTTGAGTGAGCCGACCGGATCCTGGAAGATCATCCGGATCTCGCGCCGGCAGGCCTTCAGCGTCTCCTTGTCGGCCTTGAGCAGGTCGACGACCTTGCCGTCGGCGCGGCGATAGTCGATCGTTCCGGCCTGCGGCTCGTAGACCCGCAGCAGGCAGCGCCCCATCGTGGTCTTGCCTGAGCCGGATTCTCCAACGATGCCGAGTGTCTCGCCCGGCCTGACCTCCAGCGATACATCGTCGACGGCCCTGAGCGGCGTCTTCAGCGAGCCGAAATACATCGCCAGGTTCCGGACCTGCAGAACCGGCGGGGCCTCTTCCGCAATCGGCGCCCGCTTCAGCCGGATTTCGGCCTTCTGTTCCAACTTCAGCACGGAGCCGATCAGCATGCGGGTGTAGTCGTCCTGCGGCCTGTGGAAGATGGCGTCGACCGGCCCGCTCTCCCTCACTTTGCCGTGGTGCATCACCAGCACGTCGTCGGCGACCTCGGCGACCACGCCCATGTCATGAGTGATGAACATCACCGCCATGCCATGCTGCTTCTGCAGCCGCCTGATCAGGTCGAGGATCTCGGCCTGAGTGGTGACGTCGAGCGCCGTGGTCGGCTCGTCCGCGATCAGCAGCGAGGGATTGCAGGCAAGCGCCATTGCGATCATCACGCGCTGGCGCATGCCGCCCGAGAATTCGAACGTGTAGCGATCCACCGCCGTTTCGGTATTGGGGATCTCGACCTGCCTGAGCAGCTCGACGCAGCGTGCGCGGGCCTCCTTCTTGCCCATGCCGAGATGCAGCCGCAGCACCTCCATGATCTGGTCGCCGACCGTGTGGACTGGCGAGAGCGACGACATCGGCTCCTGGAAGATCATCGCGATCTCGCGGCCGCGTACCGCGCGGATGTCCCGACCGCGCGGATTCAGCTTCGCGAGATCGACCGACGTTCCGTCGGGCCGGTGCAGGATCATCGAGCCCGAGACAATACGCCCCGGCGTATCGACGATCTGCAGGATCGAGCGCGCGGTCACGCTCTTGCCCGAGCCGCTCTCGCCGACGATGCAGAGCGTCTTGCCGCGTTGCAGCGTGAAGGACACGCCGTCGACGGCCTTGACGATGCCGCTGCGCACCGGGAAATGCGTCACGAGGTTCTTCACCTCGAGGATTGTCGGCGCCTGGGTTGCGGCGCGGACCTCCTCGCCGGTGGCGAGATCGACGACGCTCATTTGTTGTACGGATCGGCGGCGTCGCGCAATCCGTCTCCCAGGAAGTTGAGGGCGATCACGGCAACCACCACGGCGACGCCAGGCGCGAACAGCCAGGGCGCTGTCGCGATCGAGCGGATGTTCTGGGCCTCGCGCAGCAGCACGCCCCAGGAGATGGTCGGCGGCTGCAGACCCAGTCCGAGGAAGCTGAGCGCGGTCTCGGCCAGGATCATCGCCGGGATCGCCAGCGAGATCGAGGCGATGATGTGGCTGGCGAAGCTCGGCAGCATATGGCGGAAGATCACCCGCCCTTCCGAGACGCCGTCGAGCCGTGCCGCAGTGACGAATTCCTCCGTGCGCAGGCTCAGGAAGCGGCCGCGCACGACCCGGGCGAGCTGAGCCCAGCCGGTCAGCGAGAGGATCAGCGTGATCATGAAGTAGTTGAGCGTCGCCGGCCAATCCTGCGGCAGGGCCGCCGAGAGCGCGAGCCAGATCGGGATGCTGGGCAATGACAGCACGAACTCGATGACGCGCTGCACCGCGAAATCGATCCGCCCGCCGAAATAGCCGGAGATGCCGCCGAGCAGGATCCCGATGGTCAGGGAGAGCAGCACGCCGACCAGGCCGACCGAGAGGGAAATCTGGGTGCCCTGGATGATGCGGCTGAAGACGCAGCGGCCGAGGCGGTCCGTCCCGAGCAGGAAGATCGGCTGAGCCTTGTTCTCCGAGGCGATCAGGTGGGTGGTCGTGCTGAACAGGCCGAACAGGCTGTACTCATAGCCCGTGCCGAAGAACCGGATATAGCTCTTGCGGGTCTTGTCCTCGCTATAGATGGCCGAGAGCGTCTGCGGATCGCGCTTGAAGACGGAGGGATGGATGAAGGGGCGGAACGCCCAGCTCCCATCCTCGGCCCTGTCGATGAAATGGATCACCTGCGGCGGATGAAAGGCAGCCCGCGCATTCTGCAGCGACGGGTCGTTGATGGCGAAGAAGCCGGGCGCGATGGCGATGATGTAGAGCAGGACCGTGACGACCAGCCCGGCCATGGCGAGGTGGTGGCGCTTGAACGCCCACCAGACGAGTTGCCATTGCGAGGCGACGGCCAGCCGCTTGCTGTCGACGGATGAGAGGGCAGCGTCGGTCATTGCCTATTCCAGCCTGATGCGTGGATCGACGAGGGCGAGCAGGATGTCGCTGATCAGCGAGCCGACCAGCGTGAGCGCGCAGATCAGCAGCACGAAGGCGCCGGCCAGATACATGTCCTGGCTCATCAGCGACTGGAGCAGGAGGGGCCCCGCCGTCGGCAGGCTGAGCACGATGGCGACGATGATCGAGCCGGAGACGAGGTTCGGCAGCAGCCAGGAAATCGTCGAGATGAACGGGTTGAGCGCGAGGCGGAGCGGGTATTTCACCAGCAGGTGGAATTCCGAGAGGCCCTTGGCGCGCGCGGTCGTGACATAGGGCTTGTTGAGCTCGTCCAGCATGTTGGCGCGCATGACGCGGATCAGGCTGGCGGTGCCGGAGACGGCCAGGATGATCACCGGAATCCAGAGGTGCTGCAGCAGGTCGATGACCTTGCCGATGCTCCAGGGGGCCGTGAGGTACTGCTCGGAGAAGAGCCCGCCGACCTCCTGCCCGAACTCGACCGCCGCGACATACATCAGCACGAGCGCGAGCAGGAAGCTCGGAATGGCAAGGCCGAGGAAGCTGAAGAAGGTGACGATATAGTCGCCGATCGAATATTTCCTGACCGCCGAGAACACGCCGATCGGCAGCGCGATGCCCCAGGTCGCGAGCAGCGTCGAGAAGGTCAGCACCAGGGTCAGCGCCATCCGTTCCCAGATCAGGTCGCCGACCGGCTGCTGCCATTCGAAGCTGAGGCCGAAATCGCCTCTGAGCACGATGCCGCTGATCCACTTGAAATATTGGACGATCATCGGCTGGTCGAGCCCGAAGCGAAGCCTGAGATCGGCAGCCGTGTTCTGGTCGACCACTTCGTTCGAGGCGGCGAGCGTGGCGATATAGGTCGTGACGAAGTCGCCCGGCGGGAGCTGGATCAGCACGAAGGCGAGAAAGCTGACGACGATCAGCGAGGGCACCATCCAGAGGAGGCGCTTGGCGATGAAGCGAAGCATGGCACTGCCTGTCTCGATTGGCGGAGCCCGGTCGCGCCGACGGCGCCACCGGGCTCCCGCCGATCAGGTCGCGAAGAAGAACTGCTGCGGCAGGGCCGGGCCGGGATTGGGCCAGGTCCAGGCGTTTGGATATTTCTGCGGCACGTTCTGCAGGTTGTTCTTGCAGATGCCGAAGGCGTTGACCGCGAGGCAGATGCCGATCGTCTCGAACGCCTCGGCCGTCAGGTCGAAGACCTGCTTCATGAGCGCCGCACGCTTCTCCAGGTCGGCGGTGGCGCGGGCCTGATCGAAGAGCTTCATCCGCTGCTTCTGGCCCTCCGGCGGCTCCTGGCCGTCCTTGCCTCCCGAGACGTACCATTGCGCCCACGGAATCGCGTAGCGCGAGCCCTGGGTGTGCTGGGCGAAGTAGTCGCGCGGATCGAGCATCGGATCGAGCCCGCCGGGTCCCGGCCAGACGGCGGCGTCATGGTCGTTATTGTCGCCGCGCGTGTAGTAGAGCGCGCGCTCGATCGTATTGACCTTGATGTCGACGCCGATCTCGGCCCAGTGCCGCTTCACCAGTTCGAGCGCGTCGACCTCGTCGGGATACAGGGTCGGGATGACGTCGATGGCGAAGAAGATCCTCTGCCCGTCCGGCCGCAGCCTGATGCCATTGGCGTCCTTTTTGGTGTAGCCGAGCTTGTCCAGGATGGCGTTGGCCTGGGCCGGGTCGTGGCTGGTGAACTGCTCGGACAGGCCCGCGTGATACCAGGGGTGGCCCGGGCGCGGTCCGGTCTGGTGCGGCTGCGACTGGCCGAGATAGACGAGGTCGATGATTTCCTTGCGGTCCATGCCCAGCGAGAGCGCCTTGCGGAACTCCTTGTTGGCGAACATCTCCCGCATCTTCGCGTCCTTGTGCGTCATGTTCAGGTAGATCTGAACCTGCTGCGACGAGGAGCTGACCAACTCGATCAGGCGGTAGCCGCCCTTCTGCATGTTCTGCGACAGGGTCGGCTTGTTCTGGAGCGTGTCGAGATGGCGCTCCTGGATGTCGAGGCGCCCGGAAATCGCATCGAGCATCAGCGACTCGACGTCCTGCGAGATGCTGAAAGTGAGCCTGTCGATATAGGGTAGCTGGTTGCCGGCGGTGTCGACCTGCCAGAAATAGGGATTGCGCTCCATCACCACGCGCGTCGCGCCGCCGGTATAGGGCTCCTTGATGACCCAGGGGTCGAGTGTCGGCTTGTCGGCATTGCCCCAGCGCGACGGAATCTCGATATCGCCGCACTTGTTGCGGAACAGCGTGCCCCAGTCGGAGAGGTTCGCCGCCTTGACCAGCTCCGCCACGCCGGGATTGTACTTCGGGTGGAACTGGCTGCAGTAGTGCTTGGCGAACAGCGTCGGGTGCTGCCCGAGCGGGGTCGCCATCATCTCGAGGAACAGGGCATAGGGGCTGGCGAAGGTGAACTTGACCGTGGTTTCGTCGATCCTGGTCGCGGTGCCCGCCTTGTTGTCGATCACGATCGGCGAAGGGGGCGACTTGTAGAGCTCGGTATTCTTGGCGCAGTCCTCGATCGAGAAGACGACGTCATCGGCCGTGAACGGCTTGCCGTCGGACCATTTCATGCCCTTGCGGAGATGGAAGGTGAATTCGGTCGAATCCGCGTTGACCTCCCATTTGTCGGCCACGTTCGGCAGGACTGCGGTGAAGGCAAGGTTCCAGCGCACGAGGCCCTGGTTGCCGACCATGCGCAGGATGCCGTTATGGTCGGACGAGCCGCGCAGGCCCCGCCTGAGCGAGCCGCCATAGCGGCCGACCTTATCCACCGTGATGACCAGCGGATTTGCCGAGATGCGCTCTGCCAGCGGCGGCAGCTTGCCTTCGGCCGCCAGCTTCGCGAGAGCCGGCGCTTCCTTGGCCGCCTGGGCGAAAGCCCTATCGGGCAGAGCCGAGAGCGCGGTGGCGCCGGCAAGCCCCTTCAGCATGTCGCGACGATCGAGGCCTGGGCGCAGACGTGGTCCGTGTTCGGTATCCCTGCTCATGCTTTCCTCCCGATAGAGATGATGCCCGGCCTTTTGGCCTTGTCGCCTTGGGTAGAATGGTCGCTGCCGCCTTTCGGCTCACCTCATGCCAGCTCGATCCACATGCTGGCCGAGATCGCCTCGCCGGCGCGCAGCACCCGGGCGCCGGTGCCCGCTTTTCCTGAAGCCGCGAGGTTGAAAGCGTCGGCGACATGGCTCACCGGCTCGAGGCACAGGTAGCGCCCGCCGGCGGGGACGTGGAACACGAGGTGGTCGAGCGGGGCGCTCGCCGCGATCACGACCTGCGTGCCATCGCGCCGATCGAGCGATGCCGTGCCGCCCCAGCCGGCGTGATAGGTCGTGACCTCATCCTCGCCATGACGTGAATCGTGGAGGCGGGCACTGCCCGTGAGCGTCAAGAGCTCCCGGCCGCAGCCGTCGGCATCCGCTTTCCACACGGCATCGGCGGCAAACCGGATGCGGTCGCCCGGCGATACCGCGAAATAGGGATGAAGTCCCAGGCCGATCGGCATCGGCGACGCCGCCCGGCTTTCGACGCCGATCTCGTGGATCACGCCGGACGCGTCCAGCGTAATGCGCTGGAGGGCTTCGAATTCCCAGGGCCAGGCATCCGGAGCGCTCTCCGGGACGTGCCGATAGCGCATCTCGACCTGCGCCTGCGAGCGCCGGGTCACGGTCCATGGCCGCATCTGGCAGAAGCCATGCAGCGCATGTGGCGCCGCGGCCGGGTGCGACGCAAGCGCGACCGGGGTTTCGCCGAACCGGAACGCAGCTGCACGGATGCGGTTGGAAAACGGAACGAGCGGATACGTGCCGGCCTTCGGCCAGAACAGCGGGTCGAAGCCGGTCTCGGGCATCGGCACCAGCACGTCCGTACGGCCGCCCCCGGGCTCCTCCCGCCACAGTGACGCGAGCCGCCCGCCATCGAGCGGCCTCACGCTCGCGCGCATCCGTCCCGCCGTCAGGGCGTGGACGTGAGGCGAGGCCTCGGCCGAACGGAGTGGTGACGTCGTCGCGTCCACCATTGCCACGTTTCGTCCCCACTGAGCCGGGAGAACCCCGATCTTGCGGAAAGGCTAGGAGTGGCTGCGCAGGCTGTCAACGACCATTCTTACTATGTATGAAAAGCAGAGTTACTTCTCGCGTTGTGCAGCTGTTATTCTCACATCGTGATACTGGTCCATTGCGGCCGATTGCGTGTCTGCGTAAGCTGCGGCCCGCTCCGCCTCAGCCCGCTCCGACAGGCCGCCCCCGTTTCATGCCTCATCGCCTCGTCAGCCTCGAACCGGATGTCGCGCCCGAAGACGAGGGGCCGAAGGGCCGTGCCGTCACCGAGATTCGCGGCACGAGGCTCGTCGGCAAGGCGCTGAACCTGATCGATCTGATCGCCGCCTCGCCGGGCGAGCACCGGGCGCAGACCCTGGCCGACGAGCTGGGCGTTCCACGCAGCACGGTCTACCGCATCATCAACACGTTGCAGCAGCGCGGCCTGGTGCGCGTCGAGGCGAGCGGGCAGGGCTTTTTCCCGGGCTTCCGGTTCCTCGAATACGCCCAGGCCGTCTGGCCGATGCCGGACCTGCCGATGCTCGCCATGACGGAGATCCGCTGGCTTCACGAGCTCAGCGGGGAGACCGTCTATTTCGCCGCGCCGGGCGGCACCAACATGATCATCATTCAGAAGATCATGAGCCTTTATCCGATCAGCACGGGAGCTCCGCTCGGCAGCCTGCGGCCGCTCTATTGCTCCGGAATGGGCAAGGCGCATCTCGCGGCGCTCGCACCTGCCGAGCGCGAGGCCCTGATCGGTGGCATGAGCTTCGAACGCGTCACGGACCGCACGATCACGGATCCGGCCCAGCTGCGCTCGCAGCTCGATGTTTTCCGGCAGCGGGGATACGCGATCGACGACGAGGAGTTCATGGAGGGGGTTCGTTGCGTCAGCGCCGCCGTGCCGGGCGAGGGCGACGTCCCGCTCGGAGCCTTCACGGTATCGGGCCCCTGCTATCGGATGACGCTGGAGCGGGTGCACCAGATCGGGCCCGAGGTTGCAACCGCCGCCCGGCGGCTCGGCGAGGCCGTCAGGCGGCAGGGCGGGGTCCGTCCGCGCGCCAGGCCCGATGGCGCGGAAGTGCCGCTCGCCGCCATCGGGCGTTCCTTCCTGGGAAAGTCGCCGAGCTGGGATGCGCAGACGGGTTCGCTGCTCTGGCTGGATGCGCTGGCACCTGCGATCATGCGTGCGGGAGCCGGCGAATCCGGGGCTCCGTCCCGCTCGGAGGTGATGGCGAAGTTTACCGCACCTGCGCTGGCCCTGACCACGATCGGGGAGGGGCGCTGGTTCGTGGCGACGGAAAAGGGCGCCATGACCGTCGACCGCAATGCGCAATTCGCCTCCCTGGACCCGCCCTTGCCGTTGGAATTGCTGGCCGGGATCTCGTCCGCCTGCCACGGGCCGGATGGGCAGATCTGGTTCGGGACCGGCGAGACGTCGTCCTCTCCTGACGGGCCCGGCCTGTACCGGTTTGCGGCCGGGAAGCCTGTTCTGGAAGTGAAATTGCCGGCCGCCGCGACCGATATCCTGATCGACCCGGCCCGGCGTCATCTCTATGCGGCCTTGAGAGATGTTGGCGAGATCATCCGTGTCCGGATCGCCCCGGACGGAACATGCGCGGGCCAGGAGCTGGTCGCGCGGGTCGACGCCATCGATGGCCGCCCCATGGCCCTTGCCCTGGAAGAGCCCGATCATCTCTGGGTTGCCCTCTGGGATGGCTGGAGCCTGGCGCGTCTGCGGCGCGATGGGTCCGACATGCGGCTCTTGTCCCTGCCGGTGCCGCGTCCCACCGGACTGGCCTTCGGCGGGCAAGACGGGGACCTGCTCTACGTCACGAGTGGCCGGATTGGACTGACGCCGCAGCAGATTGCCGAAGCCCCGGCATCCGGGAGCGTCTTTGCCCTCGACGGGCGGCTTCGTGCCGCCCTGCTGCGCTGAACCGGAGACGCATCGGGCCCACTCATTCGCTCAAGAACAAAAGCCGGGAGAAGACGCATGGTACCAAAAGAGCCGACCGTCATTCGCAACCTTCTGATCACGGGCGGCGCCGGCAATATCGGGCGAAAACTGCGCCACGAACTCGGCGCGCGCTTCACGCGCATCCGCATAATCGATGCCGTCGCTCCAGCCGCCCTTGCCGCCAACGAGGAGGCCGTACAGGCCGATGTCTCCGACATCGCCGCCGTCGAGCGGGCCATGGAGGGCATGGATGCAGTGATCCACATGGCGGGTGTGGTGCGCGAAGCGCCGTTCGAGGCCATCCTGCAGGCCAATGTCGTCGGCACCTGGAATGTCTATGAAGCGGCGCGACGCCAGGGCGTCGGGCGCGTCGTCTTCGGTTCGAGCAACCATGCCGTCGGCTTCTATCCCAGGCATCAGCGCCTCGACGAGTCGGTCCTGCCGCGCCCGGACGGCCGCTACGGGCTGAGCAAATGCTGGGGGGAGGCGGTTGGCGCCCTCTATGCCGACAAATACGGCATCCGCAGCATGCATGTCCGGATCGGCAATGCCGCCGACATTCCCGGCAATGCCCGCACGCTGAAGATCTGGATCAGCGGACGCGATCTCGCCCAGCTCTGCCTGATCGGCCTGGAGCATCCCGACATCCATAACACCATCGTCTACGGCGTCTCGGACAATGCCGGCGGCTGGTACGACAATGCCGTCGCCCGTCGACTGGGCTACAGGCCCCAGGATCATGCCGAGGCCTACACGCAGGAGGCCATGGCCGGGGAGGCCGAGCTCACGCACGAGCCGCCGGCGCTCTATTTCCAGGGCGGCGGCTTCTGCTCCCTCGAATATGCCGGCGCACCCGTTCCTCCGACCGCGCCACTTGCCTGAGTCGCCAGCTCGCCCCGCGACGATCCAACTCACTGCCCCCGACCTGCCCCCAATCCTGCCGAGGCCTCAGATGCGCATCGTTGATGTCCGTGTCACTCCGATTGCCTTCCGCGACCCGCCGCTTCTGAACGTCTCCGGCGTGCACGAGCCCTGGGCCCTGCGCAGCATCATCGAAGTCGAAACCGCCGACGGCCATGTCGGGCTCGGCGAGAGCTATGGCGATCTGGAGACCCTGGCCAATCTCGGCAAGGCGAGAGCCGGCCTGATCGGGCTCGATCCCTTCGACCTGAACGGGCTGACGCGCGTCGTCTACGCGGCTGTCGGCGACGACGCGAATCCCGGCCAGACCTTCGCGCCGGCCGGCGACAAGGCCCGCGCCTCGGCGCTCGCCGCCTTCGAGGTCGCCTTCCTCGATCTCCAGGGCCAGATCACCGGCCGCCCGCTCTACGACATCCTTGGCGGCAAGCTGCGCGACCGCGTGCCCTACAGCGCCTATCTTTTCTACAAGTTCGCACGGCACAAGGATGATCCCGGTTATCCCGCCGATGATTGGGGCGAGGCGCTCGACCATGAGCAGATGGTCGAGCAGGCGCGCCGGATGGTGAGCGAGTTCGGCTTCGGCTCCATCAAGCTCAAGGCGGGCGTGTTCGAGCCGGATTTCGAGATCGAGACGCTCCGCCACCTGCGCAAGGCGTTTCCGGACCACCCCCTGCGGATCGACCCCAATGCCGGCTGGTCGGTCGAGACGACGCGGCGCGTGATGCCGCAATTGGAGGGATTGCTCGAATATCTCGAGGATCCCACCCGGACGCTCGCCGAGATGGGGCAGGTCGCGACATTCGCGCCGATGCCGCTCGCCACCAACATGGTCACGATCGCCTTCGGCCATATTCCCGAAACGATCCGCCTGAACGCTGTTCATGTCGTCTTGTCCGACCATCATTACTGGGGCGGCCTGCGCGCCACCCAGCATCTCGCACATCTCGGCCGGGTTTTCGGCTTCGGCATCTCGATGCACTCGAACTCACATATGGGCATCAGCCTGGCGGCGATGACCCATGTCGGCGCCACGATCCCCAATCTCGCCTATGCCTGCGACACGCATTATCCTTGGCAGGTCGAGGAGGTCATCGAGGGTGGCAAGCTCAGAATCGAGGACGGCTCGCTTGCGCCGCCGGAAGGCCCCGGGCTTGGCGTGCGGCTGGACCGCACCGCACTGGCGCGCTTTCACCAGCAATATCTCGATTGCGGCATCCGGGTGCGCGACGACGCCAAGGAGATGCGCAAGTACCGGCCGGACTTCAATCCGGCGCGCCCGCGCTTCTGAAACCGGCCCTGCGCCAGGACACTTCAAGCCTGGCCGATCAGCAACGTGAAGATGAAGACGGCGCCATTTGGCTGGTTCTTCTCAGTCCACAACTGTCCGCCGTGAGACTCGACGATCGAACGGCAGATGGCGAGCCCCATGCCCATCCCGTGCTCTTTTGTCGTGAAGAACGGATCGAATATTTTCTCCGATGATTCAATGCCGACGCCCCGATCACGGATCTCGGTTCGCACGACATCCCCGATCCGGTGCACGCGCAGCTCAAGCGCCTTTTCGCCGGCAACAGAATCCATCGCATCGAAACCATTGCGAATGAGATTGATCAGAACCTGCTGAATTTGTACGCGATCGAATGCGATCGGCGGCAGATTGCGCTCAACATCAATGGTCATCCGGATACGGCGCCGTGCCGCTTCGTCGGCCATGAGGTTACGCGCTTCGTCAATGACGCCATCGAACGCGGTATAGTTCCTTGGCTCCACGGACTGCTTGAACAAGGCGCGGATGCGACCGACGACATCCGCCGCGGAGTTGGCGTCTCGGATGACCCGCTCCACAGTGGTCTGCGCGCGCTCCAGATTGGGCGGTTCAGTCTTGAGCCAACGCTGGCAGGCATGCGAATTGGCCACGATCGCGGCGAGCGGTTGATTGACCTCATGCGCGATCGAAGCCGAGAGCTCTGCCAGACTCGCCGCTTGGCTGGCACGGGCAACGGCGTCCCGAGCCAGGCGCAATTCCTCCTGCGCCCGAACCTCACCGTCGATGTCGATGGAAATGCCGTACCATTGAAGGATCGCGCCATGCTGATCCCGCACCGGCTCTCCCCGGCCTTCCATCCAGCGGTACACACCGTCAGCGCGACGGACGCGGTACCTGTTGGCATAGCTCTCACCGGTGGCAAGGGCGTGGCTGATCGTCTCTTTCAGGCTCGCAGCATCGTCCGGATGCACGAGAACCTGGACGGTTCCGGCCAATCCGCTCATGCCAAGCTTGTCCAATTCAGCCAGGTCCAGTCCGACAAAATCCACCAGGCGCTTGTTGAAGAACATCGTCTCGCCTTCGGGTGAAAGGCGCCTGATATGGACCGGCAACAGGTTCACCAGCTGCGACAACTCCCGCTCGCTCCGCTGCAACGCCTCCTGGGCTGTGACCAGGTCATGGACATCGACGCTCACGCCGTACCAGCGCAGAACCTCGCCAGACTCGTCGCGCAACGGCTCCGCCCTGCTTTCGGTCCAACGATAGGTGCCGTCGCTTCGAATCTGGCGATATCGGACGACATAGGAGCGACCGCTCTCGAATGCGCTGGCGCGGACTTGTTCCGCTGCTGCCCTGTCATCGGGATGTGCCATGGCGGCCAAGGGGGAGGAGTAGCCCCCTGTCACCGTGAAATCCTTGAGAGATGCGCCCGTCGTATTGGCGTGGCGCTTGTTGCGATAGAGTGGCGTTCCATCGCGCGCAGTGCACCAGATCGAAGCCGGTACGGCATCGACCAATTGCTGCAATTGTCGCTCGCTTTTTCGCAAAGCCTCTTCGGCATGCATCTGACCGTCGATGTCGTGGCACAGGCCGTACCATTGGACGATACGGCGGGCGTCATCCCGCATTGGCTCCGCGCGACTTGACATCCAGCGATACACGCCATCGGCGCGGCGCAAGCGGTAGCGCAAGTCGAAGCTGTCGCCAGTAATCAGACAGCTGCTGAGGGTTTTTCTCAGTAGCGCCGCGTCCTCCGGATGCACGGCGCGTTCTATGAACGCCGCCAGCCTGGTCACGCCCGGCTTATCTGTGCCCACGACGTCAAGGCCAAGAAAGTTCACCATGCGCTTGTTGAAGAAAATCGGCTCGCCGTCCGGCGCCAGGCGCCAGATGAGGCTCGGAACCATGTCGACGAGATGCGAGAGTTCGCGTTCCCGATCGCGCAAAGCCGCCACGGTTCTCTTGTAGACATCGACGTCAAGCGCGATGCCATACCATCCGGTGATGCGACCCTGCTCGTCGCGTGTCGGCCGAGCGGCCGCGCGAGCCCAGACATAGCCGCCAGTCACGCGCCGAAAGCGAAACTCCACATTGAAATGATCTCCAGTCTGCAGGCAATGACGCCATGCGTCGTCGACCCGGTCATAGTCATCAGGGTGAAGCAATTTCTTCCAGGCGGCATGCCCGTCCTCCAACGGAGCATTCAGGTCGTCCAGCGTCATTCCGAGGGAGCTCTGGGCGAACGGATGCAGGTAAATCCACCTTCCGTCCGCGTCGAACGCCCATCCGTCGCCGAACAGGCTCTCGATCACCCTCGCCGACCTCATTGGCTCGGGTTCGTTTTCGACGAACCGGCTTGACGCGGTGGCTCGTGGAGGCTCCCTCTCTGTCACCAGGTCATTGATATCGACGCTGACGACATATCCGGGCTCTGAGCGTGTTTCCGTCCAACGATAGCTGCCGTCGGACTGGCGTCGCCGATGTCTCGTGACCTGGGGGACGCCAGTCCAGAAGGCGCGGGCGGCCGCATGAGCCGCCGCTTGCCGGTCCTCCGGGTGAATAAGGTTCAAGGACGACACCACATCGGCCGCGGTCGTTTCGTCGAAACTGGCCCGGGCTGCAGCAGGTCGTGACGTTCCTTTATCGGATGGGCTCTGGGTCGCGAGCCCTGCTGTCCCGACATCACGCGATGCTGACACCCTGGTGGTCACGATGGCGCCGATGCAGAGCGCCACGGCAAAGAAGGCCGGCCACGACAAGGTGACGATGGCACCTGCACCGACGTAAGTCATAAGCAGTGACCCGGCGAACCCGATTGCCAAGGCAAGATTCAGGAACAGGACTCCACGATCGCGCACACAAAGGAAGAGTGCCGCGATGGGAACCAGCAAGCCGCACATCGTCCCGGTGAGCGATGAGACCGCGATCCCGGCCGCCGATACCACGATCAAAAAGGCCAGCTTTTGCGGAGGCACAACGATCATTAACCGGCTGCTCCTGCCGTGTTTCAGGATCTCGCTTGGCATTCCGCTTCACCGACTGGGGGATGGCTGACCGCCCAGCCTAGTGCCCGCTGCCACCGGTTGCACCCTATGGAAATCCATGCCCCCCGGCGCACCGCCTGCATCTCTGCGCTCGATCGGAAACACACGTTCCCATGGCTCACATCATTCGACCTTGATGGCCGCGTTCTTGAGGACGCGCGCCCAGCGCTGGTTCTCCTCGTTCAGGAACGAAAGAAGCGCCTCGGGACCGGCAGGCATCGGCTCGATGATCTGCGATCCAAGAAATTCACGAAACGCCTTCGACTCGGCAACAGCGCGAGACTTCTCCTGGAGCAATTCAAGCACGGCGGGAGGTGTTCCGGACGGCGCAACAAGACTGAACCAGCTCTTGTTCACCAGATCCGAAAATCCTGCCTCCTCGAAGGTTGGAACATCCGGCAAATACGGAGATCTATTCTCTGCTGAAATTGCTAGCGCCGTAACCTCGCCAGACTTGATCAACGGCATGATGGAATCAATGTTCTGGAACAGCGCATCCACATGCCGTCCAAGCAGCGCTGTCGTCGCTTGCGGGCTGCCATTGAAGGGGATGTGCACAATGTCCACTTGTGCCTGCTGCTTGAACAGTTCTCCTGCCAGATGCGGCGGGGTTGCGATGCCGCCACTCGCATAGTTCAGCGTTCCCGGCTCGGCTTTGGCACGTTTGACAAACTCGCCAATTGTTCTTGCGACTGATGGGTGAACCACAAGAACGTGCGGCGTCGCCCCCAACAACGTAATCGGCGCAAAGTCGCGTCGCACAACATAGCTCAGATTGGCGCGCAGATGCGGCAACACCGCCAGGGCGGTCGTATGTCCGAGAAGAATTGTGTATCCGTCAGGCGCCGCCTTTGCTGCAGCCGCAGTTCCGATTGCGCCGGAACCTCCACCTCGATTTTCAACGACGATTGGCTGGCCGAGCTCGGTTTCGAGCCCTCGAGCCACAGCCCGCGCGATGACATCGGCGCTTCCGCCCGGTACGAATGGAACGATCAGAGTGATGGGATGCGCAGGATAGAGTGTCTGCGAACAGGCCAGTTCTGACTGAAATACCAACGCTGCAATTGAGATAAACAAGAATTGCAAGCGTCTCATGCGCAGTTTCCGTTGAGTCAATAGCAGCAAGATCTCTCGGTCGCTGCGAGGCCACAAGCCATACTAGAACGACTGATCGAGAACAGCATTTCCAATTTGAGGCGAGAAAGAGAGTGCCACTGGCGCACCGCTTTTGCCAAATTCGGCACCAGCCAAATGGCAGGCCCGATCTCTCCGCCAGGCCCGATCTCTCCGCCAGGCTCCTGCACCGGTCGGGCTGCCAAGGACCGCGGGCAAGCCGATGCGGCCCCTCCGCCATGATTTCCGGGTTGCGGGGCAGGGGGCGGCGCGCCCGCCCCGGTATCAGCCGCGCCTGGGCGGGCGGGCGAAGCCTGCTCCGGTGATCGGCCATTCCCGCCGGCGCGGAGCCCAGGGACAGGCGGGCGTACCTGATCGCCGTTGAAGAGACGCTTCGTGAGGCAACACCGTCAACGATGCCACCCGCCAATGGCTGTCGCCGGAGCCAATGCCAAAAACCACCCGCTTGACATCTGTGTAACGTTTTAGTGTAAGGTTTTACTAGCCGCATCCAAGACGGCCGTGATGGAATTCGGGAAGGAACGTCCATGAGCATTTCACGCCGCGCCCTGCTGGGTGGCGCCGTCGGCGGCGCCGCCACGGCTGTCGTCAGCCCCTCGATCCTGCGTGCGCAAACGCCGGTCTCGTTTCGCGTCTCGTCATCGATGCCGGCGGACCGGAACGCTGCCCATTTCGTCTGGTTCGAACGCTTCCAGGCGCTGGTGAAGGACCGCGTCGGCGACAAGATCAAGCTCGACTATTTCGCCAACAGCCAGCTCGGCCGCGAGGCCGACGTGGTGCAGCAGGTCGTGCTGGGCTCGACCGACATCATGATCACCGGTTCCTCGATCTGGGCGACGTCGGTGGCGGAATGGGGCATGCTCGACCTCGGCTATGTCTTCGACAGCCAGGACCATGCCGTGAAGGCCATCGACGCCGGGCTCGGCGATGCGCTGGGCAAGCTGCTGCTCGAACGGCGCGGCGCCGAGGTGCTGGGCTGGGGCTTCCATTTCGGCGCCCGCAACGTCTACACCAAGGCCAATGTCGCGAGCCTGACCGATCTGAAGGGGGTCAAGCTGCGGGTTCTGCCGGCGCCGGCCTTCATCGAGACCTTCAAGATCATGGGCGCCGTTCCGGTGCCGATCCCGTTCAACGAGCTCTACACCGCGCTGCAGACGGGCGTCGTCGACGGCTTCGAGCACGATGCCGCCAGCGTCATCGCCAACCGGCTCTATGAAGTCACCAAGCATTGCTACCAGACCGACCATCTGTTCAGCCCGATGGTCGCGGTGATCGGCAAGCGCGGCATGGGCAAGGTCCCGCCCGAGGCGAAGGCGGCCTTCCTCGCCTGCGCCCAGGAGGCGACGGCCTTCCAACGCGCCGAGGCGGCCTCGAGGGGCGCCGGCGCGATCGCGGAACTGAAGGGGCTCGGCCTGAGCTTCACGCCGATGCCGAAGGAGGAGCGGGCCGCGATCCTGCAGCCGATGTCGGAGAAGCTCTACGCCGACTTCTCCAGGCAGTACCCGCCGACCAAGGCGCTGTTCGAGATCGTCGCCAAGGCGCGCGGCTGACGCCTGCCGCCGCAATCGTGCAGCCGGCTGCCGAACGGCGCCGGCTGCTGGCTCCTTCCTTTCGTGGTCTCGTCATGCATGCATCCGATGCGGGCGTCATGCCCATGCTCTACCCCGGCTTCGGCTCGACCGGCCGGGTCCTGCGCGGATTGCTCCACATCATGGAAGCGCTCGCCGCCTTCGCGCTCGCGGTCGACGTGCTCGTGGTCTTCGTCTCGGTGATCTTCCGCTACGCGCTGCACGAGCCGCTGGAATGGGCCGAGGAGGTCGCGCGCGCCATCATGGTGCTGTTGGTGTTCTTCGGCGCGGGCACCGTGCTGGGCCGGGGGCGGCACGCGGGCGTCGACGTCATTCGCGGGCTGCTGCCGGTCCATTGGCGCCCGGCCCTGGTGCAGATGTGCTGCTGGATCATCGTCGCGGTCGCGCTGGCGCTCTGCGTCACCTCGGTCGGCCTGACCATCGAGACCAGCGACCAGACCACCCCGCTGGGCCTGCCGCAGGCGATCTATCTCTGGCCGGTCGTCGCCGGCAGTCTGTTCATCGCGATCTTCGGCGTCGCCAACGCGCTGGAGGGGCCGCCGCGCCTGGTCTGGGGCACGCTCGCCGCCGGCCTCGCGATCGTCGCCGCGGTCTATGCCTGGAACCACCTGCTGATGCCGGGCCTGGCGTTGAGGCCGCTTTGGCTGCTGATCCTGACCTTCGTCGGCAGCGTGATCATCGGCGTGCCGATCGCCTTCGCGCTCGCCTTCGCCTCGCTGATCTATTTCCTGAACGACCCCTCGCTGCCGCTGGTGATCTACGCCCAGCAGATGGCCTCGGGCGCGGATCATTTCGTGCTGCTCGCCATCCCGTTCTTCGTTGTGGCGGGTCTGGCGATGGAGGCGAACGGCATGTCGGCGCGGCTGATCGAGCTCCTGCTGCGCATGATGGGGCGGCTGAAGGGCGGCCTCAACCTGATCAGCATCGTCGCAACCGCGCTGTTCTCCGGCATTTCGGGCTCGAAGCTCGCGGATATCGCGGCGGTCAGCGGCATCATCATGCCGGCCGTGCGCAAGACGAAGCAGGACCCCAACGAGGCCGCCGGCCTGCTCGCCTGCACGGCGGTGATGTCGGAAACCATTCCGCCCTGCGTCAACATGATCATCTTCGCCTTCGTCGCGAACATCTCGGTCGGGGGGCTGTTCATGGCGGGCCTCATCCCCGCCGCCGTGCTGGCCCTGTGCCTTGCCGCCGTGGCGATCTGGTTCGGCAGCAGGATCGACCCGTCCGACGTGACGAGCGGGCGGACCTTGCTGCAACTGATCGCCGGCTCGCTGATCGCGCTCGTCATGGTCGTCATGATCGGCCGCGGCGTCACCTCCGGCATCGCGACCTCCACCGAGATCTCGGCCTTCGCCGTGGTCTATGCGCTGGTCGTCGGCGGGCTCTCCTTCCGCGAACTGACGCTGCGCTCGACCATCGCCCTGTTCACGCAATCGGCCTCGATGGCGGGCGGTATCCTGTTCATCGTCGCGGCTGCCTCGAACTTCGCCTTCGCCCTGACCATCGAGCAGATTCCGGCGGCGCTGTCGCATTCGCTGGTCGCGTTCGGGCAGGCCTATGGCAGCCTCATGTTCATCGCGCTGGCGGCGGTGCTGATGGTGTTCTTCGGAGCCGTGCTCGAAGGCGCGCCGGCGCTGATCATCTTCGGACCGCTATTGACGCCGATCGCCCTGCAGCTCGGGGTGAACCCGCTGCATTTCGGCACGATCATGGTGATCGCCATGGGGCTCGGCCTGTTCGCGCCGCCGGTCGGGCTCGGACTCTTCGCGACCTGCGCCATGACCGGCACGAAGATGGAGGATGTCGCGCGGCCGATGGCGAAATATTTGGCGGTGCTGGTGCTTGGCCTTATCCTGCTGATCCTGTTTCCGTCGCTTTCGCTGTGGCTGCCCACCCGCCTCGGCCTGACCTGAGTTCAAGAGAGACCGTGTCGACCATCATCGACGTTGCAAGGCTGGCCGGCGTGTCGATCACGACCGTCTCGAACGTGCTCAACGGGCGTGCCGACCGGATGAAGAAGGACACGTTGTCCCGCGTCGAGCGGGCGATGGCGGAGCTCGGCTTCCAGCCCAATCGCGCCGCGCGCCAACTCAAGACCGGGCAGGCCGAGCTCTTCGGCCTGCTCGTACCGTCGCTGGCCAATCCGAGCTACAGCATGCTGGCGCGCGAGATCGAGGCTGCGGCGCGCGCGGCCCATGGCTATCGCGTCATCGTCGCCAGCACGTATCGCGATCCGGAGCAGGAGCGCGCCTTCCTCGACGATCTCTGGTCGCATGGGGCAAGAGGGGCGATCGTCGTCTCCTCCTTGCCCGACGAGCGGCATTTCGAGGAGCCGATCGCACGCGGCATGGTCGTCGTCAGCTATGACAGCCATGCCAGGCGCGATGCCATGCCGATCCTCGACTACATCTCGGTGGACAATGCCGCCGCCGCCGGGCTCGCCACCGAGCATCTGATCGGGCTCGGGCATCGCACGATCGCCTTCGTCACGCCTTCGGGCTGGACTTTCAGCCGCGCCGAGAAGCGGCAAGGCTTTTTCGATGCCGCGGCAAAGCACGGCGTCGCCACGGTCGTCGTCGAAGGCGCCACGGCCTCGACCTATTCCGACGCCGAGATGGCCGAGCTCGGCCAGGCGCTGGCGGGCGAGATCGTCGCGCATCCCGCGAAGCCGACCGCCGCAGTCACGATCAACGACATGATGGCGATCGGCCTGATCGCGGGATTGCGCGAGGTCGGGCTCACCGCGCCGGAGGACATGTCCGTCGTCGGCTTCGACGCGCTGTCGCTCGGCACCTATTTCGCACCGGCCCTGACCACGATCCGCACCCCGCTCGCGGAGATGGCCCAAACCATGGTGAACCGCATCATCACCCGTCTCGAAGCGCCCGGCACGCCGCTCGGCGAATTCCGGTTCGCGCCGGAACTGCTCGTCCGCCGTTCGACCGCCGCCGCACCCCGCCATCACGGCAGCGACAGAGCCCGGCAGCCGCAGCGGGCATGACCATGCGCGTGCTCCTGACCCACACGCCGCATGTCCGCGCGAACTACTATGGCGATGTCGCGCTGGCGCGCTTGCGCGAGCTCGTCGAGGTGCGGCTTCACGAGAGCGACGCGCCGCTCGATACGGCCGGGCTGATCGCGCAGGCCAGGGATTGCGACGTCATCATCGCCGATCGGCAGACGGACGGCGAAGCGGCGCTGTTCGAGGCGCTGCCCGGTCTCGTCGCCTTCCTGCGCTGTGCGATGGATATCCGCTCCATCGATGTTCCGGCCGCCAGCCGTGCCGGCGTCCTGGTCACGCGGGCGACCGCGGGCTTTGTCGATGCCGTCGCCGAGCTCGCCATCGGCTTCATGATCGATCTGTCGCGCGGGGTCAGCCGGGCCACCGCATCCTACCGCGCCGGTGACATGCCGGCGATCGAGATGGGCGTGCAATTGTCGACGGCGACCGTCGGCATCATCGGTTTCGGCGCGATCGGCCGGCAGGTCGGAACGCTTGCGGGCGCGCTCGGCATGACCGTCCTCGCCAGCGACCCGGTCTTGATCGCGCAGCCGGGCATCGAGCAGGTCGAAATGGCGGAGCTGCTGGGCCGGAGCGATTTCGTGATCTGCCTGGCGCCGGTGCTGCCCGAGACCGAGAACCTGATGGATGCGCGCGCCTTCGCGGCCATGCGCCGGGGAAGCTTCTTCATCAACCTGGCCCGCGGCGAACTCGTCGACGAGGCGAGCCTCATCGCGGCGCTGGATCGTGGCCATCTGCGCGGCGCAGCCGTCGATGTCGGCCGCGCGCCCAACCAGATGCCCTCTCCCGCGCTGGCGGGCCGGGCCGACGTGATCGCGACGCCCCATATCGGAGGGCTGACGCCGGAAGCGACACAGCATCAGGCCTTCGACACGGTCGAGCAGGTTGCGGCGCTGCTGCAAGGACGCCTGCCGCCCGGTGCCGTCAACGCCGAGCATGCCGACCGGCTGAAGCGCTTGCTGAGGGAAACGGCGTGACGGACAGCCTCGCGCCGCCCGGCACCTGCGACTGCCATGTCCATATCTTCGATCCCGCCCATCCCCTGCCCGGACGCCCGCCCAGTTACCCTTTATCCCATTCGCGTGGAATGACCGCTTCCGGGCAGTGAGCCCCTTATCTTCAGTCTTGTGGATGCAACACGCGCTCAGGCGAGCCTGCTGTAGGAAGGGGGCGCTACATCAGCCCCCCCCACATCGCGAGCTTTATCACCCCGGCGATGACGGCTATCGGAAGCATGCGGCTATCGCTGGGACGAAGCGCCCCGTCTGCTCCTCTATCGACTAGGCGCGAGGTTTTAGTAATCCCCATTCTCGACAAATGAGATCCGGTACTCTGGCTGCGCCTTTCCTTGTTCATCCCATCGCTGTTGGTATCGAAGCGGTTCAACGTGAAGTGGTGGCGGAACTCGGCCTAATGCACCCCACGCCCGCGAACGGGCAGCCACGGCAGCTTCCTCCTGACCGCAATCAGCAGAACGGATAGTTGCATCGAGATGCACGCAAATTACCTCAGCTTGACCGGGATAGCGAGGCGCCTGAGATATAGCAAGATTAGCCCACCATTCTAGCATCGAGCGGTTCAACCGCGGGTCCGTCAGCGTGCCAGTAGGAAACGATCCTATATATGGCAATCTTCCACCTATATAGTCAATCATCTGCTGATGAGCCGCCGCAGATCTACTAATATCAATTGGAACGCCGGGGTTATCTATTAAATTCGTCAGGAACGAAAATATCGTATCTCGAAATGCGCCATGAGCGACTAATGGTGTTTGGTAATGAATGGCATTGATAATTAATTCTGTACAATCGCGACCGCGCTTCTTACATGCCTTGGCTGCGTACTCGTGCGCCAACGCCGTCGGCAAAGCGACTATCAGATTAAATGGATTAAATGTATGCCTTCTCGCCAAGCGATCTATGCCAGCCACGACGTCAATAAGCTCGTGGAAACTATCGGTGTCGTTCATTTCCGATAGTGCAAAAGCATGTATCCGCCATGCATCTAGGCAAGCACCAACCGGGCTGGAGATGGATAAGAACGGCTTGACAATTCTCTCGACTTGCCGCGCCCTGCTTCTGGTTTCATCAATATTATTGCGATGAGCGCGCGACGCCGCCGAGAGAATAGACGCATATTGCGCCTCGACATGCATATGGCCGACCCAATTGCTCCGTCTCGAATCGATTATACTCAATAATTCGTTCCATTCGCTGATGTATGACTGTCCCTCTAATTTATCATATACAGATGATCTTTTGATGTATGCCGAATTACATAGCATAAAAGATTCATATGAACGCGCGTTCAAAGTGTTTTGCTCTATCTTTGTGTTCAATATCTCAACAAAGCGATGCGCGAGATCGTCCTGATCCACGTGAAAAGACAACGCGTTCTGCACAAGTTCGTGCAAAGTACCGTGTGCTGCGCCTATTTGAGCCACAAAATTGTTGCCATCTGACGCATAAATCTGCAAAGATTGTATTAGCTCTATGCCGTAGAGAAGGCCTACCATTTCGAGATAAGCGAGTGAACGCCAGTTATCGGCGTAAGCACCTCCCCACGCGTCGATCGCGCCTAATATCCGGTCAAATTCTGCAGATAGATCGGCCTTATCTAAGCACCTGATCCCAGCGACTGAAAGAGATACTGCAAATAGTTTGTAATTTGGACTGTGGCTCTTCGAATTTGCTAGTTCAAATACTCGTCTAAATGTCTCGGCCAAAATTTGAGAGGCTGGATTTATAAAACCATCTCCCATGCGGGCAACATGGACCATATCAGAGCGATTTTTTAAATCACTCAATACCGCGATCAATTCTGAAACTATGCCGTCTTCTTTTGCATTTCCGGTGCGGATGGATAGTATAAGGAACTTGAATAAGCCGCTCGTCCAATCAGATAGGATAATTTCTGGAAGTCCATTAACCAGTTCATCGTAGATTAGCCCATCTTGCCCTTCGCACCTGGCGAGCCAAAGCTCTCTCAGGATTCCTGCCGCAAGGTCCGCTTGAGGACTGCCTTGCAGAGCCAGTCCCCAATTATTGTTTACTTGGCGCAATCCCTCGACGATGGTCCACAGCCACGTCAGACGCGCATCTGTGAATGCGTTGATGTCCTGCAACTCCGAACGCCAGAGGTGGAGTAGAAGCACTGCAGCTTCAGGTCCTCGCACGATCTGTTTGTTACGATCTGGAATAAGCAGCGTCATCAAATGA
This sequence comes from Allobosea sp. BK604, assembly GCF_004341515.1. Lineage (GTDB taxonomy): Bacteria > Pseudomonadota > Alphaproteobacteria > Rhizobiales > Beijerinckiaceae > Allobosea. The sequence goes on along the minus strand of NZ_SLZF01000009.1, from coordinate 83,307 downwards.
GCGCGGGCCCTGTTCGCTTCTTCCGGCGACAGGTTGCGGCACAGTGCTTGAACATCCTCCCACAGAGGCGCCGAGACCTCACTGCAGCCGCGGTCCCAGACGGTTCTAGGTACAAGCACTGCCTCCTCGATATAGGCGATAGCCAGCGTCAGAGGAGGAATGGCCATACCGTTTAGCGGACCAACCGAGAGCGCTCGGGCCAGCACATCATCGGAGGTCTTGTCACTCCGTGTTGTGACTGCTGCACGTAGCGTTGCGCGGGGCGCGGCTTTCCAAGCAGCATCAGCAATCCGTTGAGCAATTTTTCGTTGCTCATCCTCTCCTTCGAAGGCTGCAATTATTCGACGAACTACTGCGAGCCCAATCCGTCTCGGGCGGACTGGTGGTATCCATGTCGTGAGATCGAGGCCGTCGAAGAGGTCTTGAGGAACCGCACCACCCAACGATTTGCGAGCCGCATCAGCCGGCAAAGCTTCCGGGAAACTGTGAAGAAGGGTGGATCGGGCTACAGGACCCAGGTCATCGGCCCCGCCCGCCAAAGTCGCCGCCGCAAAAAGCGCGAGGCTTTCTCGGCTATGAAGCCCTGCAGACTGAATTGCTTGGATGACACGATCCGCTCGCTCTGAGAGGAGTTTACTGGTGTCAATCGCCTCAATGCCGCGACGCTGCCAAAGAGCCACTAGTGCGAGTTCAACTAGAAACGGGTTGCCCTCGGTTGCCGCGAGGAACTCATCTATTGCAGCGGTCTGACGATTGCCCCAACTCTGATCTGAGCACTCCAGCAGCGCGCTAGGCAACCAATCACGAAAGCCGTCTAGACCCGTCAATGCTCTGATATCTGCAGCATCAAAGCCAGATGCATCGTTCAGAACAATTGGCTTTCCATCGAACCTCGCTAGTGGCGTGAGTGAGCCGCCCGCGTCGTGTTCAAGCTGCAGATCCTCAGCAACACTTGCTCCCACAATAATTAGGCGCACAGGATGGTGATGAGATGCGTGCGATAGGGCATTGATAACTCTTGCCGCATCGCCCGGATAGGCATCGTCAAGTACGAGGATCGTCGGTCGCCGAGGGCGCCAGTCCGAAAGTCGCGATAGATATGACTCAGTAAGTCGTTTGCGATGTTGGCGCGGAGTGTGGGGACTGCCGGCGACTGATATTTCCTCCACCGATCCTATCCAGCCTGCATCCCAGCGAATGCCAGCCTGCGATCGATTGAAAATGGCTTCTCGAAAGACCCGAAACCGCTGCGCTGTAGTAGCTTTTGCGGCATCGCTCGTGGGCTTCGGCCGCTGCGCCAGGTATCGCGCGAATTCCAGTGCCAGCCTGCTCTTACCGATACCGTTTCGTCCTGTTAGGATCGTCCAGCGCATTCCCCCGGCCGGCCCCGATGCGTCCACATCTGCCCTTGCGAAGCGGAGGAGATCATTCCACGCGGCTGCTAGTGCCGGCCGCCGCTTCGGATCCATGTCATCATGAGGGAATGGAAGAGGGAAAAGCAGACGCCTCCTTCTGCTCTCTGCTCCGAGGTCTTTGCGGCCCGGTTTGCCTTGATCGTCCAAAAGGGCGGCAGCTATTTTTTCACCTTCCGTTCGATTAGCCCCCAGAAAATCCGCTACTTCGAGTCCGCGAAAGGGATCGAATGGCTTTGCTCTTCCAATACGCCCTAAGAGAGCATCGTCGAATGCCCGAAACCGATTGCTAAGCCACTGCGCTGGCCACTCAACTACCGGCATCAAGACAATGGCGACGGCCACACCGGCAGCGATTTCTATTGGCCATTCAGGGGGCAGCAGTTTGGCGGCTTCGCGCACCCAAGCGCTCACACGATCGACGAACCCGCCCGGAGACCACCTCGATAGCGCGGCGAAAATACCAGCCCCAAGTAGGCCTCCAGTCGCGACCAGACCAGCGCGCCAGGCCCAGATTACACCGCCGTCTGACTTCATTGTTCGCCGCCCCCGCCCAGACTAAGCGTCATACGAACGGGGTTGAAGAATACAAGCACGACTTAATGCGTGGTTGAGCGTTGCTCGTCGTCATAGGACGGAATGGGGATTTCTGCGAAGCAGTTACCACGCAGACATCTGGCGACTTGTTAGTTGCAACCTATTTGAAAAATACAGAATTTTGTGACGAAATGCCGCCTGCAGCTACGCAGTAACGGGTGCCATCAACGCCGATCTCCGGACGCAAGGCTCCCGATCTCCGGTTTCAGGTCGATGTTTGACGTGAGGACTTGGCGCGAAGACGCCCATGGTCCCTGACCGCGAGTGCGCCGGGCCAGCCCGGTTTGGCTGGCCCGGCGCTGTCATTGATCACGCCACGAGGAAGCCGGCGTCGACCGGATCGTCGCGGTTGATCGTCCAGCGTGCCGTACCAAGCAGGCCCGCGGTGCCCTTCACGGTCGGGCGCACGGCGCGGGTGCCGTTGAGGCTGGCTTCGCCGATCAGGCAGCCCTCGAATGTGCCGGAGCCGAGCAGGCCCTCGGAGCGGATCGGCTGCTGCAGCTTCATCAGGCCGCGCGCCTCGAACATCGCCATCATCGCGCTCGTGCCGGTGCCGCCCGGCGAGCGGTCGAGCTGGCCGGCCGAGAAGACGTGGACGTTCTTGTAGAAGGCGCCTTCGATCGTCGGCTCGTGCCAGAAGGTGACGAAGTTGAAGTTGTTGATATGGGCCGAAGCCGGATGCTGGATCGCGACCTTCTGGCGGAGCTGCTCGCGCGCGATGATGCCGAGGCGCGAGAGCTCCGAGCCGTTTTCCGGCGAGATCCTGAGCGAGGTCCCGCGCAGGTCGATGATGCCGAAATAGTTGCCGCCCCAGACGATGTCGGCCTTGAGCGGGCCGACGCCCGGCAGGTCGAACGGCACGTCCTGCGCCGCGACATAGGCCGGCACGTTCTCGAAGCGCGTCCAGAGCACCTCGGGCCCGTCATTGGCGACCTCTGCCGTGACCAGCCCGGCGGTGGTCTCGAAGCGGATGGTGGTGCGGCCGTTCTCGCCGCGCCGGACGAGGCCGAGCGCGACCATCGCCATGCCGACCGCGATCGTGCCGTGCCCGCACATATGGGAATACTGCGTGCCGTCGATATAGATCAGGCCGGCATCGTAGTCCGGGCTCGACGGCGGCGTCAGGAAGACGCCGAACATGTCCTTGTGCCCGCGCGGCTCGCGCATCAGGGCGCAGCGCAGCCAGTCATAGTTCTCCTCGAGGAAGCGGCGCTTCTCCAGGATGCTCGATCCGGCCGGATACGGAATCCCGCTATGGATGATACAGAGGGGCTCACCCTCGGTATGCGTGTATACGACGTCGAAGACATTCTGCTGGCGCATGGTCGGCTCCTTGGGAAAACAGTCGGTTGAGTGGCTTAGCGGCGTCGCTCCGAGAGCACGTCGAGGCCGATGGTGAGATCGAGCACGACGATCACCACGGCGGCGACGATGATCGTCAGGCCGGAGACCGCCGCGATCGTCGGGTCGATCGTGTACTGGACGTAGTTGAACAGCTTGACCGGGATCGTCGTCAGCTCGGCCGTGGTGTTGAAGATGCTGAGCTCGACATTGATCCAGGAGGCGATGAAGGCGAAGATCGCGCCGCTGACCAGCCCGCTGCGGATCTGCGGCAGGGTCACGAGGAAGAAGGTGGTCAGCGGCCGGGCTCCGAGATCGGCGGAAGCCTCTTCCAGGCTGCGCTGCTCGTCGCTGAGCTGCGGCAGCACGGCGCGCAGGACGAAGGGCATGATGATCACGACATGCCCGACGAGCAGCGCCGGGAAGCTGCGGACCAGTCCGATCGCGCTGCCGTACTGCAGCAGCGCCGCGCCGAGCACGACATGCGGCAGGATCAGCGGCGACATCAGCGTCTCCGCGAGCAGGGTGCGGCCAGGGAAGCGATAGCGCGCGATCGCGATCGCCGCCGGCACGGCCAGCGCCACGGCGACGATGGTCGCGGCGACCGCGAGAACCGTGCTGATCAGGAAGGCCGAAACATAGGACGGATCGCCCAGCATCTTGCCGTACCAGGCAAGCGTCAGCCCCTGCGGCGGGAAGGCGAGGAAGCTGGTCGTGGTCAGGGACGCCCCGACGAGCACGACGAGGGGCAGAGCCAGATAGGCCAGTGCGGCGAAGGAGACGATCCGGATGAGAGCTGAGACCATCTCAGGCCCTCCTCGGCTCACTGAGGCGCCCGGCGATGGCGACGAGCGCCAGCGTCAGCACCAGCATGGTGATGCTGAGGGCGCCGCCATAGTTGAAATCGAAGACCGAGCTGTATTGCTGGAAGATCAGCATCGAGAAGACGGTGATCCGCCCGCCGCTGAGCAGTGCCGGCGTCACATAGGCGCTGACGGCCAGCATGAAGACCATCACCGCGCCGGCCATCAGGCCGGGCAGGCTGAGCGGGAAGATGATCGTGCGGAACGTGCCGGCCGGCGTCGCGCCGAGATCGGCGGAGGCGTCCTCCAGAGCCGGATCGACCTTGGCGAGCGCATTGCCGACGGCGAGCACGATGAAGGGCAGCAGGATGTAGACGAGGCCGATCAGGATGCCGAGCTCGGTGCCGAGGAAGCGCATCGGCCGTTCGATCAGGCCGAGCCCGATCAACCCGTCATTGACGAGGCCGTTGCGACCGAGCAGCACCATCCAGCCGAAGGAACGGACGATGTTGCTGGTGAACAGCGGCACGACCAGGAGGATCACGCAGAACCGGCGCCAGGGTCGCCATTTGACGATGCGGACGAGATACCACGCGAGCGGATAGCCGATGAGCACGCAGACGAGCGTGGTCCGCGCGCCGATCCGGAAGGTCACCCAGAGCACGTCCCAGTGATAGGCGTCGGCGAGGATGCGCAGATAATGCGCGAAGGTCGGCTGGCCCGCCGGCGTCGTCAGGCTCGCGATCAGGACGACCGCCATCGGCGCCAGGAAGAAGGCGACGAAGAAGGCCGCCGGCAGGGCGCAGAGCAGCAGGACCGGGCGCAGCGTTCCGCTCATCACGCATCCCCCGGCACGAGACTGAGGTCGGCGAGGCGGATATTGGCGAAGACGGGCTGGCTGGTAGTCAGTCCGGCCAGTGCGGACGGGGCGAGACGGGCCGTCAGGGTGGTGGCACCGACAGTCAGTGCCACCGAGGCATGGCTGCCGACATGGACGATCTCTGAAACGACGGCCGGCAGGGCGAGGCGCCCGGCGGCGGGCTCGGTCCCGACGAGGATATCCTCCGGCCGCAGCACGCCGGTGAACGCGCCTTGCTGTTCATCCGAAGCAGGCAGGATGATCGCGCCGTCGAGCAGCGAGACGCTGCCGTCGCCGCGCCGTTCGGCCGCGAGCAGATTGGCATCGCCGATGAAATCGGCGGCGAAGCGGGTCGCCGGGCGGGCATAGATGTCCTGGCCACGGCCGATCTGCTCGATGCGGCCGCGATTCATCAAGACGATCCGGTCGGCCATCGTCATCGCCTCCTCCTGGTCGTGCGTGACGAACAGGAAGGCGATGCCGAGCCGGTGCTGGATCTGCTTGAGCTCGCCCTGGACCTTCTTGCGCAGCTTCAGGTCGAGCGCGCTGAGCGGCTCGTCGAGCAGCAGCAATTGCGGCCGGTTGACGATGGCCCGCGCCAGCGCCACGCGCTGCTGCTGGCCGCCCGAAAGCTGCGCCGGCAGGCGCTCGCCGAAGCCGGCGAGGCCGACGAGCTCCAGCGCCTCGGCCGCCCGCTTCGCCGCCTGGCCCTTCGGCGTGCCTTGCCGGCACGGCCCATAGGCGACGTTGTCGGCGACGCTCATATGCGGGAACAGCGCGTAGTTCTGGAACACCGTGTTGAGCGGGCGCCGATAGGGCGGCAGCCGCGTCACGTCTTCGCCCGCCAGCCGGATCGTGCCGGCCTCGGGGCTCAGGAAGCCGGCGATGCAACGCAGCAGCGTGGTCTTGCCGCAGCCCGAGGGCCCGAGCAGCGCGATGAACTCGCCCTGCTCGACGGCGAGCTCGATCGCCGTCAGCGCCGGCTGTCCGCCGAAATGCTTGGACAGGCCGTCTATGGCGAGGATGGGGGCGCTCATGCTGCGGCTCGCGATGCTCTGACCGGTTCGCTCACTTGCGGGCGATCTGGCGGTTCCAGTCGTCTACCACGCGCGAGCGCAGGCCATTGATCTCGGCCCAATCGAACAGTTGCAGGTTCTTGACCGAGCCGGTCTCGCCCCAGGGCAGCTTGCGGGCAGTCTCGGGCTTGACCGTGACGTTCTTCACGGAGGGGCCGAGATAGAGCTTTTCCGCCAGGCAGCCGGACGCTTCCGGCGTCAGCGCCTGGTTGATGAACTTCACGGCCGCGTCCTTCTTCGGCGTGCCCTTGACCAGATGCAGGCGGGCATCGGTCGCCCAGGCGCCTTCCTTCGGCACGACGAACCCGATCGGCAGGCCCTTGTCGGCGAGGTCCCAGGCGCCGACGTTGAAATGCGCGCCGATGATCGCCTCGCCGCTCTGATAGGCGTTGGTGGCGGCGCCCGAGGAATCGAAGAACAGCGCCGCCTTCAGCTCCTTGATCTTCTTGAAGGTCGGGGCGAGATCGCTGGCCGGATGGCCCCAGATCTTCGACAGGAACATCACGAAGGGGACGCCGGAGGAATTCGCCGGCGAGGGGATGGTGACGGCGTCCTCGAATTCCGGCTTCCAGAGATCGTTCCAGGAGGTCGGGACCGCCTTGACCTTCTGGGTGTTGTAGGTCAACCCGAGCGAATAATAGCCGGTGCCGACCGCATAGGTCGTCGCGCCGCTCTTGTAGATCGCCTCCGGCAGGGTGTTGGCGAGATTGGGGATCGCCGCCGGGTCGAGATTGTCGGTCACCTCGGCGGCCAGCGCGAGCTCGCTGATCCCGCCATCCATCCAGGCGACGTCGATGGTCGGGGCCGCCTTCTGCTGCTGCAGCTTCGCCAGGGTGACGGTCGAGGTTCCGATCTCGGCATTGACGGCGATGCCGGTCGCCTTGGTGAAGGGCTCGGCGACGCACGCCTTGAAGGCGTCGCCCCAGTTGCCGCCGTACCAGGCGACCGTGATCGACGAGGGCTGCTGCGCCAGGGCCGAGGCGGGCAGCAAGGTGGTGGCGAGCATGGCCGTGGCCAGCCGGACGGTCGGGGTCATCGTCGTTCTCCTCTGCTCAGCGTCTTCGCGCTTCTGTCGGGACATGTTGGCGCGCAGGCCGCAAAAGGCACTAGAATGCGCCGGCCCAAAATTTGAATAATCGCGACATGAGCATCATCGAACTCGTCCAACCGGCCAGCGAGCGGCCACAGTCCGCGCCCGTCCCCGTGTCGCGGCTGCGGATCGGTTTCCTGCTGCTCGACCAGTTCACGCTCGCCGCCTTCTCAGGTCTGATCGACGTGCTGCGGCTGGCGGCGGACCATGGCGGACGCAGCCGCCAGCTTCATGCGAGCTGGACCGTGATGAGCCTCGATGGCGAGCCCCGGCGTTCGAGCTGCGGCGTCTCGGTCACCCCGAATGCAGGCCTGCTCGACCCTGCCGGCTTCGACTATGTCGCGGTCTGCGGCGGCAATGACTATCTCAACGACGCCTTGCCCGAGAGCCTGCTGGGCTATCTGCGCCGGGCTGCGACATCAGGCGTGCGGCTGCTCGGCATCTGCACCGGCACCTTCGCCATCGCCCGCGCCGGCCTCGTCGGCCCACGCCGGGTCTGCGTGCACTGGAATGTGCTCGACGCCTTCAAGGAGCGCTTTCCCAAGGTCTCGGCAGGGGTCGAGCGCCTCTTCATCGACGAGGGCGATCTGATCACCTGCGCCGGCTCGACCGCGGCGATCGACCTCGGACTCTATCTGGTTGCCCGCCATTGCGGCCGCGACAAGGCCCAGCAGGCGATGCGGCACATGATGCTGCAGGACATGCGCCCGGCCGAGATGACGCAACCGCATTTCTACGCCGCGCTCGGCCCGAACCTGGATGTCCGCGTGCAGCAGGCGACGCATTTCATCGAACAGCGGCTCGACAATCCCCCGCCGATCGCTGCGGTCGCGCGCTATGTCGGTGTCAGCCCGCGCCAGCTCGAGCGCTTGTTCGGCGCCTCGCTGGGCCAGAGTCCCGCGGCCTTCCAGCGCAAGCTCCGGCTCGAATATGCACGCTGGCTGATCCTCAACAGCAAGCGCTCGCTCACCGACGTCGCCATGGGCGCCGGCTTCGCCGACAGCGCCCATCTCTCGCGCGATTTCAAAGCGGCGTTCGGGGAAACGCCGCGTTCCCTGCGCCAGAATGCGGCGCCGGTCCGCTAGGGGAATTCACCGGCCAATGTCGGCTTTGCGGCCGACGCCCAGGTTCCGCCCCTGGCGGGGGGCGGATTGGCCGAGCGGCGCGCCCGAACCTCCGCTCGACCCCAATTGCAGAGCTTATCCCGGACGGCAACGGCCCGATCCACGATCGCCTGGTTGACACGTCCCGGATTCGTGGCTGCCGCCACCCTTCACCCCGCTACGACTGATCTCGCACAAGCCCCGCAGGCGGCAGCTCGCCCATGCCGATCCCGAGTGGGAGGCTTGGGCGGACCGGCGCTATAACCAGTCCGATACAGCGTTCCCGGTTTGACGTGAGGTTGCGCGGCACGATGATGTGCTGGCGCGCAAGCGAGGCATTGCATGAAGCATCGAGACAAGACGGTCATCGTGACGGGAGCCGCGCAGGGGCTGGGCCTGGCCTGCGCCGAGCGCTTTCATGCCGACGGCGCCAATGTGCTGCTCGTGGATATTCTCGCCGACGAGGCGAAGCACCAGGCGGAGCGTCTTGGCGAGCGCGCCTCCTGGTGGGCTGGCGATCTCGCCGAGGTGTCGCCGGCCATGGCGAAGGAGATCGTCGACAAGGCATCGGCTGAATTCGGCGGCGTCGATGTCCTGATCAACAATGCCGGCATCATCCACCAGGCCGAGTTCGTCGATTTTCCCGAGGATGTCTTCGACCGCATCCAGCGGATCAACCTGAAGGCGCCGTTCCTGCTCGGCCAGGCCGTCGCGAGAGCGATGATCGCGCAGAAGCGCGGCGGCTCGATCATCAACATGTCGTCGATCAACGCGATCCTGGCGATCCCGAACTCGGTCGGCTACGCCGTGTCGAAGGGCGGCATCAAGCAATTGACCGCGGTGATGGCGGTGTCGCTGATCCGTCACGGCATCCGGGTCAACGCGATCGGCCCGGGCACGATCCTCACCGATCTGGCCAAGGCCGTCATGGCGAACGACGCCCAGCGCCGGGCCGTGCTCTCGCGCACGCCGATCGGACGCTGCGGCGAGCCCTCGGAAGTGGCGAGCGTCGCCTCCTTCCTCGCCAGCGACGATGCCTCCTATATCGTCGGCCAGACGATCTATCCCGATGGCGGGCGGCTGATCCTGAACTACACCGTGCCGGTCGAGGATTGAATTGGCGCGGGCGCAGCCGGAACCCGGCGCGCCCGCGCGACCATGGCGGATTGCTCCTGGCCGAGCCGGTGCTTCAGGCGGCCGCCTTGAGCGAGCTCATGTCGATCACGAAGCGGTACTTGACGTCGTTCTTCGCCAGCCGTTCCCAGGCCTCGTTGACCTCTTGGATCGAAACGATCTCGACATCCGAGACGATGCCGTGCTCCGCGCAGAAATCGATCATCTCCTGGGTCTCTTCCATGCCGCCGATGGCCGAGCCGGCGATGCTCTTGCGGCCGATGATGAGATTGACGCCGTTGACCGCCGGCGTCAGCTCCTCCAGCGCCCCGACCAGGCACATGGTCGCGTCGCGCTTCAGCAGCGCGAGATAGGGATTGACGTCGTGGCCGACCGGGATGGTGTTGAGCAGGAAATCGAAGCTTCCGGCGTGCCTTGCCATCGCTTCCGCATCCCGCGAGACCAGCACCTCGTCGGCCCCCAGCCGCGCCGCATCGCGCCCTTTCTCGGGAGAGGTCGTGATCATCACCACATGGGCGCCCAGCGCCTTGGCGAACTTGACGCCCATATGGCCGAGGCCTCCGAGACCGATGACGCCGACCTTGTCGCCCGCTCCGACTTTCCAATGGCGCAGCGGCGAATAGGTCGTGATGCCCGCGCAGAGCAGCGGCGCGGCTCCCTTGAGGTCGAGCGTTTCCGGCACCTTCACGACGAAATGCTCCTTGACCACGATCTGGTCGGAATAGCCGCCAAAGGTCGGCGTGACGCCGTCGCACTCCATGCCGTTATAGGTGAGGGTCGGGCCGTGCTCGCAATATTGTTCGAGGTCGTCGTCGCAGGCCGAGCAGTGCAGGCAGGAATCGACGATGCAGCCGACACCGGCATAGTCGCCGACCTTGAGCTTCACGACATGGGAGCCGATTGCGGCGACGCGGCCGATGATCTAGTGACCCGGCACCATCGGGAAGATCGCGGCGCCCCAGTCGGCATGGGCCTGGTGCAGGTCGGAATGGCAGATGCCGGCATAGAGGATCTCGATCCGGACATCATGCGGACCGACCTCGCGGCGCTGGAAGCTGAAAGGCGTCAGCGGGGCATTGGCTTGAAGGGCGGCATAGCCGCGGACCTGAAGCATGGGATTGTTTCCGGGATGGTGACGCGCGAAGGACGCCGGTGGGACCGGCCGCAACGCGTCGATTGATCTGGACAGCGGGATAATTACGAGTGCCGGCGCTTTCGGACAAAAGGCTTTTCCGGCATGAGTTGTTGAGGAGATTTCAATAATCGTGCCGGCGCCCAACCTCTCGCACCTGACCGTCTTCGCTGCCGTCGCCCGGCACCTGAGCTTCCAGCGCGCCGGGCAGGAGACCGGTCTGTCGACCTCGGCGGTGAGCCATGCGATCCGCGGGCTGGAGGAGCGGCTGGGCGTGACGCTGTTCAACCGCACGACACGCAGCGTCGCGCTGACCGAGGCGGGGCAGCATTTCCTGGAGCGGCTGGCGCCGGCGCTGCACCATGTCGACGAGGCGGTCGAGGCCATGAACCTCTTCCGCGCCTCCCCGACGGGGACGGTGAGGATCAATACCTCACTGGTGGCGGCGCATATGGTGATTGCCCCGGTGGTCGCCCGTTTCCTGGCGGCCTATCCCGATCTCTGCCTCGAGATCGTCGAGGACATGGAACTGATCGACGTGGTCGGCGCCGGCTTCGACGCCGGCATCCGCTATCCCGACGCGGTGCCGGAGGACATGGTCGCAGTGCCGCTCGGGCCGTCCTGCCGTTTCGCGGTGGTGGCGACGCCGGCCTGGATCGCGGCGCATGAGCCGATCGAACATCCGCGCGACCTGCTCGCGCATGAATGCGTGCGCTACCGCCTGACCCATGGCCGAATCTTCCGCTGGGAATTCGAGAAGGACGGGCAGGAGCTCATGCTCGACGTCGCCGGGCGGCTCACGGTCGGCGAGCAGGAGCTCGCGCTACGCGCGGCGCTCGACGGCGTGGGGCCGGCCTTCGTATTCGAGCAGCCGGCTCTGCCCTTCCTGGCCTCCGGCCGTCTGGTCCGGCTGCTGGAGGATTGGTGCCCGCCGCTGCCGAGCTTCGTGCTCTATTATCCGCGCCAGCGACAGGTGAGCTCGGCACTGCGCGCCTTTATCGATATCGCGCGCGATGGAGCCGGGTAGGGGGCCGCTGCTCGTGGCGGGACCCGGTGGGTGATCTCGCCACATGTCGGTCAATGTCATCGCTATTGCTGCTATAGATCGCGCCTCAAGCGTGAGCGCAAAGCAGGAGCGGATTGTGACGGAGCGATTTGAACGGCACCGCCAACCCTGGACCTCCGAGGAGCTTCAGAAGCTGAAACTGCTCGCTGGGAAGGGCATGGCCTTGAAGGCGATTGCGAAAGCGATGACGCGCAGCGAAGAATCGATCAAGGACCGCGCGAAACTCGACGGTATCGGTATCGCCAAACTCCGCTAGAGCATTTTCGAGCGAAGTGGATTCCGGTTCGCGTGAAGAAAATGCGTTAACACAAAGGGATAGAGAATTTTCGCGATTCGGAGAAACGCGGAAATGCTCTAGACTCGGCGGCCCAGGAGCCGGCACCTCGCGCCCGGGCCTTCAGGTGGACCTGATGGCGGCGATCAAGCCGCGCTGGCCGATGATGGTCTCAGGGCCCTTTTTGGCTTGGGTGCGCGGCAGCCAGGCCCTCCGATAGCTCCTTGTAGGCCTGATGTTGCCAGCTCAATTCGAGAGCGCGCGGCGGGCAAGGCCGACCACTTGGCGGCGACGTCGTCTTCACGATCGGTGCCGAGACCTCGCTGACGCTGAAGGGCGTCCAGCTCGCCAGCCTCGCCCAGGACGACTTCCGCTTCGCCTGAGCGGCCGCGGGCCGACGCCGACAGAAAGGGCCCCGCAAGGCGCCATTTTCCTTGGGGATGGTCATTCGAGCCTAGCCGAACGACACCATGGTTTCAGGAGGCATTCGTCTCGGGTGCAGGGCGGCTCGAAGCCGCCCTGCACCCAGATCTCTCAGGCCGCGATCTGTATCGCGACCTTCCCGCGATGCTGGCCGCTGCGCAGCCGCTCGAAGGCTTCGTCTGCCCGCTCGAACGGGAAGACCTCGTCGATGACCGGGCGAATGCCGGATCGCAGCGCGGCGGACAGGTCGGACACGGATCCGACATAGACGCCACGGACATTGATGGCCTTCATCAGGATCGCGCCGGTATTGACGTCCCCGCCGAAGCCGGTGAGCACGCCGACCAGGGATACTTCCCCGCCGGGGCGTACGGCCTGGAGCGCCTGGTTGATCGTCCCGGAGCCGCCGACTTCCACCACATGGTCCACGCCTTCGCCTCCCGCGATCTGCGCCGCCCGGGCGCCCCAGTCCGGCGTGTCGCGGTAGTTGATGCCGATCTCGGCCCCCAGCTTGCGCGCCTGCGCGAGCTTGTCGTCGGAACTCGAGGTGACGATGACCCGGGCTCCGGCGGCTCGCGCAAGCTGCAAGGCGAAGGTGGAGACACCACCCGTGCCCTCGACCAGCACCGTGTCGCCCGCCCGGATGCCGCGACCGCCGAACAGGCAGTTCCACGCGGTCACGCCCGCGCACGGATAGGCAGCGCCCTCCACGAATGACCAGTCGTCGGGCAGCCGCGCGACGCCGCCGGCCGGGACGACGATCCGCTCGGCCAGGACACCGTCGACGAAACCGCCGCCCAGTGCTTCGGCCTGCTTGGCCGCGGTGAACGGTCCTTCGATCCATCTCGGCATGAAGCCGATCGCGACACGCTCGCCGATCCGCTCTTGCGGGACGCCTTCGCCGACAGCCGCGACGATTCCCGCGCCATCCGACAGGGGTATGAGGTCGGCGCGCTGCTCGCCGCCATAGCGGGCCTCGCGCACGATCGTGTCGCGATAGTTCAGGGTCGCGGCCTTCAGGTCGATCAGCAACTCGCCCGGGCCCGGTCGCGGATCCGCCTCCTCGACGCGCGCCAACGGCGCAGTCGCTCCATTCAAACGGTATGCTCGCATGACGTCTCTCCTGGTTTGTCAGCCGGGATGGACGTAGCGTCGTGGGGTGACTAGGATAAGTACGTACAAAAGGAACATGTACGCTCATGAATGATAGTGTCAGCGGCCAGCGCCGCCGCGCGACCAAGACCGGATGTGCCGTCGAGGCGACGATGAGCGTGGTCGGCGGGCTCTGGAAGCCGGTCCTGGTGTTTCACCTGCTCGAGGGGCGGGTTCGCTTCAACGCGCTGTGCCGGCTGACGCCGAATGCGACGCCGCGCATGGTCACGCTGCAACTGCGTGAGCTGGAAGCGGATGGTGTCATCTGGCGGATCGTCTATCCGGAGGTGCCGCCGCGCGTCGAGTATGAGCTGACGCCGTTCGGGAGAACGCTCGAGCCGGTGCTGATAAGCCTGCGCGACTGGGGCGAGGCGTTCCAGGCGCATACATTGCCTGACGCCGTCACCGCCACGGCCTGCGAGGCTGCGAAGAGCCCCGCCGGTGCAGAAGGGTAGGGGGGCCTCGCTGCGTCCAGGTCGCCTTGACGGGTCAGCGGGTTTTTCGCCGTCCGGGATCGGCGCTCACCAGCGCCTGCCATAGGGCTCAACAACCGGTCGATTATTATAGTATGCGGCGCGGCGAATGCCTGCACGAATGACAGGCCGGCCATAATAGCCGCCCCCGTAATAGCCGCCTCCGTAGTAACCACCGCCATAATACCCGCTGCCGCCATAATAGGTCGAGGCTGGCGTGTTGTAATAAACGGTTTGCGGATAGCCGCTCACGGTTCCCGGATCGCAATAGGTGCCGCCGGAATAAACGGTGGTGGCATAGGGCGCGGCGCTATAGCCGGCATTGCCATAGTAGCCGTAACTGGCTGGAGCGGCGTAGTCATAGCCGGAACCGTAGCCGTAGCCGGAACCGTAGCCATAGCCGCTGCCGTAATAGGCGGCACCTGCAGCGAGGCCGACACCGGCTGCGAGCGCACGGCCGCCATAATAGCGGTTGCCGTAATAGGCGCCGCGATAGGCTGCCCCACGGTAGGCTCCACGGTACCCGGCGCGGTAGGCGGCACGATATCCACCTCTGTAGCCGACGGCAGCGCCTCGGTACCCACCCCGGTAGCCACCGCCCACGGCAGCGCCGCGGTAACCCCCGCCCGCGCCGAAACCACGGCCCTGGGCTTCTGCATCACTGGCGCTGAAGACGAGACTGCCAAAGCCGATCAGAGCGGCAACAGGGAGCGCGAGCAGCGTATTCATGGCTTCACCTGCAATGTTTCGGGCGCCACACCCGCAGGCTAACGTAAGGGGATTGCTGCGAGCAATCCATCGCCATTTAGGGAAGGTTGCGCTTTGCGATGGGATGTGCAGCGCCTGGCGCCCGTCCTTGCTCGGCGATGATCTCTACCACCTTTGGGGCCTGCTCAGGCTCGCCGATATCCGGTCCGATGATCCAGATCGCGGCAACGGCCGCGCTGAAGGCCGGACATGCAAACAGCCCGGCGCAGGGCGCCGGGCTGTTCCAGAAGTCCGAAAGGCTGTGCGTCAGAACTTGTAGTTCACGCCGACGCGCAGGATGCCGCCGGCGCCGTTGCCGTCGGTGGTCGCGGTATAGAGACCGGCGGGAAGCACGCCGCCCGGCCCGTTGACGAAGGCGCGGCTCTTACGTCCCTCGCCGTTCTCGATGTAGAGACCTTCGATCTTCATCGTCCAGTTGTTGGTGAAGGCGTATTCGACGCCGCCGCCGATGGTCCAGCCGATATTGCTGGTGTTGTTGCCGGTCAGCGGATTGCTGTTCAGGCCACCATAGGCCAGACCGCCGGTGATATAGATCAGGGTCCGGTCGATGGCGTAACCGATACGGGCGCGGACGGTGCCGAGATAGCCGCCGTCATTTCCGCCGCGGGCCCACCAGCTATAGGCACCCCACGAGACGTCGCCGCCGACATCGACATACTGGATGTCGGTCTCGACACCGTAGACGATCGAGCCGACCTGGAAGTTATAGCCGATCTGGCCGCCGCCGACGAAGACGCCGTCGCCGCCGCCGCCGGACAGGATGCCGGAGGAGCCCGGCGTCGGTCCGGTGATGACGACGTTACGCGAATCCGACCAGCCCACGCCGGCGTTGAGACCGACATAGAAGCCGGTCCAGGTGAACGCAGGAGCGTAGACCATGGGAGGCTCGGCCTTACGGGACGGCAGATCGGCCGCGTAGCTCGACGTCGCCAGGAAGGTCGCCAGGACGGCCGTGGATACGAGATTTAGGCGCATACAAGTCTCCCTTATAGGCGGTTCATCAATCGCATGTTCGCATGCGCAACTAAGACTGTGAAGCACGATAATGTCTTGCTTCGGCCTGATCGTCGTCGAAAGTGCCTGGACGTGATATTTTGACAACTTTCCGTAGGGGCCGTGAAACGAATTCTTATTTATCTTGAGGTGTCTGGCTGAGGTTGCAAGAATTCTGGTTGAATATTGCCGTTGTCATTCGTGCCTGAAGTTGTCGGTGGTGCCGTTAAATAGTATTTTTGACAGGCTAAGCTATTCGGAGATTTATTCCCTGCTTCCCAATACCGCCTGGCCGGGGCTGGCCATGTCGGGGACAATTTCGCCGGGCGTTGGACGGCAGCCCGCCCGGCTCCCGATTGACCTTCGGTCGCAGCTCCGTGTCGGCGCGCTATCGGCGCATGTCCGTTCGAGGTTCCGCCCGAGGGCCTGCAAAAGTTCGGTCAGTGGGACGCACGTGTCGACCCGGTACAGGCACCGGTAGCAGTGGTATGATCCGCTGCGGTACCGCTGATGAGAAAAGCGTTCTTAGATCGATGCGGGCGAGCGCGGGCGACCGTATTCGATCGCGCGGCTCTCCGTGAGGATATCGCCCTCGCCGAAGAGGGAGAGATCGCCTGGGCGATCCGCAAGGTCAGCCCGAAGCTGAGATAAGGTGCCTGGCCATGAGGCCCGCGCGTGAATTGAGCCAGGGGGGATGGTTCAATGGACAGAAGAACGAAAGATCTCGGCACCCCGGTCACGTCTTCGACCATGATCGACATCGCGATCCGGATCGGTCTGGTGGCGTTGCTGGCCTATGCCTGCATCCGCATCGTCCTGCCCTTTGCTTTCCTGTTGATCTGGTCGGCGATCCTGGCGGTGATGCTGCATCCGCTCCACCGGCGCCTGGCGGCATGGTTGGGGAATCGTGGCTCGGCGCTGCTGCTCGGGCTGATCGGCATCGCCGTGATGCTGGGGCCGATGGTGATCGTTGTGACGTCGCTCGCGACCTCGCTCTATTCATTGCTTCCGGGATTGCAGGCCCAGGACCTGGCATTGCCACCGCCACCACAATGGCTCGACGGCACCCCTTTGGTGGGCAAGAAGCTGACGGAGATCTGGGCTCTCGTCGCCTCCAACCTGCCGGCGGCACTCAAACAATACGGTCATCTCCTCAGCGGCCCCGCGGCATGGCTGGCTTCGTTCGCCGGTGGCCTCGCCATTGGCGAGCTCTCCTTCGTGGTTTCGTTCGCGATCGCCGCGGCCCTCGTCGCCTATGGCGATGAGGGCATCAGCTTCACCCGGCAGGTGCTGGAGCGCATTACGGGAAGCAACTCGCGCGCGGTGCATCTGGTCGGCTTGACCGCGGCCACGATCCGGGGAGTGGGGCTTGGCGTGATCGGCGTCGCGCTGATCCAGTCGCTGCTGCTGGGCCTCGGCTATTTCGCCATCGGGCTTCAGGCCGCCGGGCCCTTGACGCTTGTCGCGCTTCTACTGGGCATCATGCAGGTGCCGTTGATGTTACTGACGCTGCCGGTCGTCGTTTATGTCTTCATGACCGAAGCAACGCAGCCGGCTGTCATCTTCCTGATCTGGAACATCATCGCGGGGCTAAGCGACAATGTCCTGAGACCCTTGATGCTCGGCCGGGGCCTGGAAGTCCCGATGCCGGTCATCCTGATCGGTGTCATCGGCGGCATGATCGTCGACGGGCTTCTGGGGATCTTCGTCGGGCCCGTCCTTCTGGCCGTCAGCTACGTGCTGCTGCAGGAATGGTTGCAGCAGCAGCCGACATGATCCGCCTCCAGATCCAGGGCCGGCCTTGTTGAGCTAGCGGCCGAGCGGGGAGGACATTGGCGGATCGTTGCCCTGGCGAAGGTCATCGGCCCTTTGCGGAAGTCTGTTCGGCACGCCGCGCCGGTGCGTCGTCGATGGACTCGACGCCGCCTATTCATATTCATCGGCTTCGGCGCACTCCACGCTCAGCGCCCAAGGCTGCCGAGGGGCAGCCTCAGGACCCGGTCGGCTTGTTTTCATCCTGAGCCGCAAAAACACAATGCGCGTAGGCGTCCAGAATCGACTCTGAGCGGGCGAGGCGGTCGACGGCTTCGTCTGCACGTCGGGCCTTATAGAAATCGAGCTTCTGGATCCTGGCGATCCAGGTCCTGAATTTTTGCAGTTCCTGCTCGTTTTCTTCGAGCTCCGCAAAGGTGAAATGCTTGACGCGGGTTTCTTCCTCGATCTCCGCTTCGAACGCGATGCATTTCTCGATGAATTCCTTGTATTCGTCGTCGCGATCGGCGTTGAAGCGCGCGATGATCTTCTCTTGCTGCTTCTGGTCGAGCCCGACGGTCGCCAGCAGGACGGCCTCTCCCTCGGCCTCTGCGATTTCGTTTTCGAGCATCTTCAGGCGCCGCAGATGGTCATCGGTCTTCGGCAGCACGCAGACGCCGCCCTGCAGGTAGATCGCACCCATCCCCTTGAGCTTGCGCCAGATCGAGACCCGCTTGCGGGCCGGCTCGGCCGGGACCTTGTAGGTCAGCAGCAACCACTCCAACGCAGCCATGGCACCCCTTGATTGTTACGGTCGTTACATTTAATTCGTTAGATGGGTAGGCAGAAGTGCATACCACCGTCACGTCAGAATTTGCACACTCGCTATGAGGAAGCCAAGCCATGATGTCTTGGACAACTGCCGGGCCGGCCATAACCGCGAGTTTTCTCGCCTCCCTGGTCGAGGTGGTCGAAGCCTTCACGATCGTATTGGCCGTCGGCACGGTCGGAGGCTGGCGCCCGGCCCTGACGGGCACTGCCGCAGGGCTCGGGCTGCTTGGCCTGCTGGTGCTGGCCCTTGGTCCGGTCGTTGAGCGCCTTCCGCTCGAAATCATCCAGCTCGTGATCGGCATCTTGCTGTTGCTGTTCGGGATGCGCTGGCTCCGGAAAGCGATCCTTCGCTCGGCCGGCATTATCGCCCTCCACGACGAAGAACTCGCCTATGCCAGGGAGACGGCGAGCCTGGGCGAGGCGGCCAGCCGTGAAGCGACGCGCCGAAACTGGATCGCAGGTCTTGCCGCATTCAAGGCGATCGTGCTCGAGGGCATCGAGATCGTCTTCGTCGTGGTCGCGGTCGGCGCCGGGCGCGGGCTGCTCTGGCCCGCTGCGCTGGGAGCGCTCGCCGCCTGCGCGATCGTCCTCGTGGCCGGAATCGCGATCCACAAGCCGCTCTCCCGGGTCCCTGAGAACTCGCTGAAATTCGGCGTCGGCGTCATGCTCTCCGCCTTCGGTGTCTACTGGACCGGAGAGGGGCTGGGTGTGGCGTGGCCCGGCCACGACCTCGCGCTTTTGGCACTGGCGGGAACATTTCTCGCCGCTGGCCTGGCCCTCGTTCCGATCGCTCGCCGGCCGCAAGGAGCTACGCGATGAACCTGCTCCGCAGCATTCTTGCAGAGATCATGGGTCTGTTCGTCGACGATGAGAAATTGGCCGTTTCGATCCTGGGCGTCGTGGGCGCGTGCTGGCTCATCGCCCATGTCACTCACGACGCCAGCTACCGGCTTGGCCTTCTGCTGTTGCTTGGCCTCTTGGGCGTGCTGCTGGCGAGCGTCCTGAAGGGCGCCCGCCGATAATCGGACGGGACCTTCGCTCGCTTCGCCAGGGCGTCCGCTTCGGGCCTGCGCTCCGACTGAGCGGCTGAGTTCGACGGGCGACAACGGCGCCACGCCGCCATGCGCTGTCCCGGACCGATCAGTTCTTGTCGGGGATGGTGAGTTCGGGATCGGCATCGTCGACGACGAAGACCGCGAGGATTTTTGCGGGACGGACCCGGCTCGCATTGGCGCTGACGCGATGATGGTCCCCCGGCAGTTCCGTCCAGTTCTGTCCGGTCCTGTAGGTGACGACGGGCCCGTCGCCGACCTGGCTGCGCACGGAGCCTTCGATGACGGTCGCGTAGATGACCGCGGATTTCGCGTGGGTATGTGAGGGCGAATAGCCGCCGGGGCCATATTCGACCAGAACGCCCTTGAGGCTCTTTCCGGGGATGCCCGGCAAGGCGCGCTGGTAGACTTGCGTGACCTTGGCGTTCTTTGCCCCGGCAAAGGTCACGCTCCTTCCCTGATCTCCGGGTTCTCGCGCCTTGTCCTGGGCATTCGCACTTGCGACGATCAGCAACAAGGCTGTTGCCGCAGCGCTCAGCGTCGTTCTCATTGACATGCTCCTGTCCTGAAATCTTGTCCGTCAGGCATGGGCTCGCCGGCTGCGGCGGGTTCATGCTGGCGCGCCGCGCGCTTGCCGTCATCGACCCGGCAACGGCCGCATGAAACGCAGGCCGGGGGCATCTCAATCGACTTTATACACGTGGCAGCGCATCGACGCGCGCCTTCTGCAGGGATCGTCTTGAGCTCGGCAAGCGCCGCGCCGGTCGCGAGATGGCTCGATCCGATATCCCAGCTCATGATCGTCCTCCCGCTTTGCGCCCGCCGCAGCCTCGCGAACTCTACGGTCAGTGCCCGCCTGCGATCGATCATGTCGAGGGAGGGCGTGAGCACTCCCGAAGTCCAGGTTGCGCTATCCAGGCGGCGGGGTAGCGCCATCTCGGCATGGTGAGGCGATAAATGCCGGTGGATGCAGCTTGGCGTGGGCGTCACCGACATGTTCGCGCCCCTGGCCGCAGATTTGCCTGCGCCAGCCTCTGCCGAACCGGCTGAGCTCAGCCTCGTCCAGCCTCACTGAGGCGGGAAAGGCGAAGCCTCATCATGTGATGATACAGAGACAGACCATGGACAAGCACATCCTCACCCGCGAGATGATCGAGAGCGGCGGCATCGACGCCCTCGTCGCCCGCGAAGCCCCAACGATGCGTGTCCTGACCGAGGCCGAGCGTTCGGCCTCGCTTCAGGCGACGCTTGCCGCCCGGCCGGAGGGCGATGCCTGGCTCTTCGCCTATGGCTCGCTGATCTGGAACCCGACCATCGCTGCGGTGGAAAGCCGGACGGCCCGCATCATCGGCTGGCACCGCGCCTTCTGCCTCTCGACCATGATCGGGCGCGGCTCGCTCGCCAATCCCGGCCTCGTGCTCGGCCTCGACGCGGGCGGCGAGTGCACCGGCGTCGCCCTCCGCCTCTGCGAGGAGAAGCTCGAATCCGAGCTCTCCATCCTGTGGAAGCGCGAGATGCTGTCAGGCGCCTATATCCCGCGCTGGCTCGACCTGTTCGACGAGAGCGGCGCGCGCTTCGGCAGCGCCATCGCCTTCACCATCGACCCGGCCGGCCTCAACTATGCCGGCGGATTGGCCCCTGCCGACATGATCCGACGGTTGGCGACGGCGACCGGGGCTCTCGGCAGCTCGGCGGATTATCTCTTCCAGACCCGCGACGGGCTGCACGCCCACGGCATTCCCGATCCGGCGCTCGACCGGCTCGCTGAGAGCGTGCTGGCAGCCCAGGCGGCGGGCAAAACAGGCGAATAGGGCCGCTCGGGGACTTGATCGATCCAGGCCGCGGGCCGACCTGGATTTGGATCCCGCTGCCTCGTCCCGAGCGCGGGTCGCTACCGGTTGGCCATCGAGCTCAGTCATATCGCGCTCATCGCTGGGCGCGACCGCTCGTACCGTCCATTCGATCGTCGAGATATCCTGGCCGCGTTATACGCAGGAGACGATGCTTGACAGCGTATTGGCGCAAAATGGCAAGTAATCTCGCTGACTCCGAGCGATTGATGCGCGTCAAAGTCTTACCGGCCCAAACGGCCAGGCGTCCGGTGAGCGCGCCGGTACGGCGCATCGTCGGGAGCCTCCATGCCGCTGTCCACCGTCACCGATCCGGCAAAGCTGAAAAAGCTGGTTGAAGCATTCGACGACGCCTGGTTGCTGGTCAACCGCCAGGCTCCAGTGCCGCCCGAAGCACAGATGACGGCGAAAGACGACCTGGGCGAGATTGTCGTTCGCCTCTGGCGCGCGGACCCGGATGGCCCGCTAGCCGAGCTGGCGGCAGCGCTGTATGGCGCAAACCGTGGCGCCGACCGGATGGGTGGTCGGTAGCCTTCATCATCTCACCTCAGGAGTTGGCGCGCCGACCTTGCCGCAACCGGGGGGAGGAGTCGATAAAGGCCTTCCGCACATTCGGCAGGCATGGCGACCACGATCCTCTCCGCGCTGGCCCGTATTCGCGCTTCTCGGGCAGCCGAAGCCGGATGAGACCGGGCGCGATGCGCACGCGGCGCAGGACGCGGTTCCCGACAATCGTTGCGCTCAAGCGCCGGCACCAGGGCTCTTGCCCTCGTAGTATTTCGCGAGCTGCAACGCGCGTGGGCCGCCTTCGGCAAGGCGGCGCATGATCGCGCCGAGCTGCCTGAATTCCTCTTCCGTCAGGGTCTCGAATAGCGCGTCGTTGACGGGCCTCTGGAAGGCCGCCAGATGCGTCAGCTTCTCCCAGCCGGCCTTGGTCGCGACGAGCTGGACCCGCCGACCATCGGTCGGGTGCGGTCTCTTGTCGACCAGCCCCTCCTGGACGAGCTTGTTGATCTCGTTGGTGACGAACGCGCCGGAGAGATGGAGCCGGGCGGCGACCTGGTTGACGCCGACCGGAGCCTTCGGATCGGCGCGCGCGATCACGATCAGGCTGAAATATTGCGTGGGCGTCAGCCCGACATAGCTCGCAAACCCGGTCCGGGCCGTCTCGAGCGTGCTCCCGAAAGCGAAGAAATCATAGAGCATCGCGCGGAACGCCGTGTCCTGCGCCTCGCTGAGCAATTCTGGCCGCGTCACCGTCAAAAGCCTCTCATCCATCGCCGTCTCGACCTCGCGCTCCACGCCCCAAGTCTAGGTCCGTTCCGATCCCGTGGGGAGCACGAAATCTTGCTTGACTAGGTTTTAAAACTAGCTTTCTATGAAAGCTATCTTAAAAAGCATAGCCGTGATCGGAGTTGGCGATGACCGATCGATCGTTCAGGCGTGCCTTGGGAGAATTCGCGACAGGCGTGGCCATCGTCACCGCCCGCGGCTCCGGAAACGGACTCATCGGCATGACGATGAGCTCCTTCAACTCCGTATCGGTCGATCCGCCACTCGTGCTGTTCAGCGTCGACCGCCGGGCGAACAGCCTGCCGGCCATGCTCGAGGCCGACGTCTTCGCTGTGAACGTGCTGGCCCGGGATCAGGAGGCGCTCTCGAACCAGTTCGCGCGCGCCATGTCGGACAAATGGAGCACTGTCCGGGCCATCCTCGCCGAACGGAAAGCGCCGCTGATCGCCGGTGCGCTGGTCCATTTCGAATGCGAGCCCTACGCCCATCACGACGGTGGCGACCATGTCATCTTCGTCGCGCGGGTCCGTGACTACAGCGTTGGGCCCGAGGCCGCCGCCCCCCTGATCTTTTTCCGCGGGCGTTACCGCGACCTGCGCGAGGAGTCCGAGCGCGAACCAGCCTGGCCGCTGCCGATCCACTACTGATCCATCATTTCAACCAGAGGGGAGACGGGTGATGAGGACCGGAGCCGATTATCTCGCAAGCCTCAAGGACGAACGCTGCATCTATATCGATGGCGAGCGTGTCGCGGACGTCACGTCTTCGAGCGCCTTTCGCAACGTCGCGGCATCGATGGCCGGGCTGTTCGATTTCTCCGGCGACCCCGGCAATCGCGAGCTGATGACCTACGAGACAAGCGAGGGCGGCCGCGCCAACCGGATCTGGCAGCTGCCGACGACGCTGGCGGAGTTGCAGCAGCGGCGCAAGGCCCTGGAGGCCTGGGCCGGGCTGCATGCCGGGTTCATGGGGCGGGCGCCCGACCATGTCGCTTCCTGCGTTTCGGGAATGGTCATGGGGCTCGATGTCTTCGAGGCCTACGATCACGCGCGCGCCTCGGCGCTGGCCGAGTACTATCGCTTTGCGCGCGATCGCGACCTCTACCTCACCTATGTCATCATCAATCCCCAGGCCGACCGCTCGAAGGAGGCGGGGCAACAGGCCGATCCGTTCCTGACGGCCGGCATCGTCGACCGCGACGCGAGCGGCATCACGGTGCGCGGCGCCAAGATGCTGGCGACGGGCGGTGTCATCGCCGACGAGGTCTTCGTCAGCTGCATCCAGCCGCTCGCGCCGGGCGAGGAGCGTTATGCGCTGTCCTTCGCCGTTCCGATGAATGCCAGGGGCCTCACGATGCTGTCGCGCAAATCCTACGAGCGCGCGGCCGGGTCCGTCTTCGACAACCCGCTCTCCAGCCGCTACGACGAGAACGATTCCGTCCTCTATTTCGAGGATGTGCACGTCCCCTGGGAGCGGGTCTTCGTGCATGGCGATGTCGCGATGTGCCAGAAGCAGTTCCACGCGACGCCCTGCCATGTCTACCAGAACTACCAGGCCATGGTGCGGCTCAGCGTCAAGCTGAGGTTCCTGGTCGGGCTCGGCCACCGCATCGCCGAGATCAATGGCGTCACCGCCTTCCCGCAGGTCAGGGAGATCCTCGGCCAGCTCGCGGCCGAAGCCGCCATGGTCGACGCGCTCGTCACGGCGATCGAGGTGAAGGGAAGCATGGCCGGCGGCTACTTCGTCCCCGACCGCCACACGCTCTATACGGCGCAGGTGCTGACCCAGCAGCTCTACCCGAAAGTGCTCAACACGCTGCGCGAGCTCGCCGGCGGCGGCATGATCATGCTGCCTTCATCCGCGGCTGATTTCGCCGACCCCGCCATCGCGGCCCTGATCGACAGGACGCAACGCTCCCCGAGCTCCGCCTCGCGCGACCGCGTCAAGTTCTACAAGCTGGCCTGGGACGCGGTCGGCTCCGAATTCGGCTCGCGCCATCACCAGTATGAGATGTTCTACGCGGGAGCGACCTTCGTCACCAAGGGCCACTCCTTCCGCACCTATGACTGGTCGGCGGCGGACCGCCTCGTCCAGACGATGCTCAACTCCTACCAGCTCGATATCGCGGAGAGGCCCGCCGCCGTGGCGTGAGGATGGGGCGCAGCTTGTGCCACGGCGCCGTCAACCGATGCCGGTGGCGGTAGCCGGAGGCATGGTTGGATGCCATTCGGCCTGCCTGTCCGTTCGGAGCGTGGGCGGCAGCGCCTCCGCCGCCCGCAGCGCGCGCTCTCGGCCTCCGCGAGTTCTTCGCACATGTCGCGAAAGTCGCCGTCGCGAGCGATCAGCGCCTCGATCGTCCGGCAGCACGCCGGAAACCGTCGCAATAGAGCAAGCTCTCCCGCCCTTAGTTGCCCGTCCGACATCGACGTTGCCTTCGTCGTTCTGCTCGGAATTTCTGTGGGTGATCTACAGGCGGTGGCGGCGAAACCTGCGTAAATTACGCAGGTAACACGGGGGTAGCGCGCGTACCCCGACCGCATTGCCAGAGAGAACGGGTGCTTTGCTATGTCGCTCGGCCTCAGACAACGCCGGCCCCCGCCTTGCGCGGTCGCTCCTTCACTATGTCTGGACATGGAGACGCGCGGCTCGTTCGGCTTCGTCGGTTCGTCGGTGGTTGTGGAAGCTCGGGCTCGGCGTGGCAAAGGCCGCCGCCGTACAGCCTGATCACCTGGTGGGCATGGCTTGTGTCCGGCGGGGGCTTGAGCTGAACTGACGTGGTGCTCCGCGCCTCACACAGGAAAGCATGACGTGCTGTTTATTCCGGATATCGCTCGCCTTGCTGCCATCTTCTCGCAGGCGACCGCACCCGCCTTTTTCCTCGGCGCTGTCGCTGGCTTCGTGTCGTTGATGTCGGGGCGCCTGAACGTGGTCGTGACGCGGATGCAAAAGCTCAGTCGGATCGAGGATGACCACCCGATGCACGCGCAGCTCAAGTCCGATCTCTCGCGGCTCCGGCGCCGCGCGAGGTTGCTCAGCAATGGGATTTCGTCGGCTCTCATTGCGGGAGTATGCGCAACGGTACTGCTGGCAATCCTCTTCATAAGCGAGCTTCTCGGCGTCCATCACGCTTACGGAGGGGCGCTCCTTTTCATCGTCGCAACACTCTCGCTCGGCTGGGGCCTCGTGAGCTTCCTGAGGGAGACGTATCTGGGCCTGGCCGAGGCCGACGAATATGAATAAGCGGCGTAGCATTCGTCGATGATGCGCCGGGCGTGCGCCGAATAAAGCATCAAACGAGTTTCATCTCGCTGCCGTTCGATCGCCCAAGCCGTCCGCGTCACACTGTCGGCGGTCATGCGCCCAGAGCAGGCTTGGCACGCTCCGGAACAGGAACGATACCTGCAACCGAAGCGGCCAATCAGCGCCGCCGGTCGGCTTCACGACATTGTCGTAGGCGGAGAGTTGCGCGGTGACCGGCTGGGAGCCGACACTGAACACCCGCCCAAAGCCGCCTCCGATCGGCCCGGTCCAGCGCTCTCCGTGGGACGCTTTCCAGTCGGCCGTGATGATCGGTCGAGCACGATCGCTGCATGAGCGCGCTCACGCGGCGTCGGTTTCCGCGGCTTTCTTTCGTTCGGCGTGGCGGGTGTCGAGGGTCCCGAACTGGGTCATGACATAGACGAGCACGCTCGACGTCCACCCGAAGGTGAACAGTCCGGAGACGGCGATGATGGGGCCGAGTTGCCGCCAGCTCATCGGCAGCCGGACAGCACCTTCCCCAAGGGTCGTATAGGCTTCGGCGGCAAAGAAGGTTGCGGCGGAGAAGTCGGGAATGAGGTTGAGCCAGTAAAGCGGCAGCGCCCAGATCATCGCCTCGACCAGGTGAACGATGACGAGTTGCGCGATCACGCTGGCGAACAGGAGTTCGACCCGCCAACGGGGTGTGTCCGTGGTGACATGCACCCACCGCCCCGCGAAGCTGCGCGAAATCCGCCGAATGCCGGCCCCGTGGATGGCAACCACCACGACAAGGATCGCGATGCCAAGCGCGATCAGCAAGAGGTCGAAGGATGTGGAAACAACTTCGGCGGGCAGTTGGGCCAACGGGTCCTGTGGAATCATGCCATCCTCGCTTCAAGCGTCACACCCAAGCTGTTCCGAACCCTTGTGCGACGGATCGGGACCGCCCTCAACCACGGTGAATTCGTGCCTCCGTGTGCCACCTCCGACAGCTGCAACCTCGAGCCCACCAAGGCAGCGATTTTCAGCACCAACGCACGAGCAAGCGAGGGTCGAGCGCACGTTCGGCTGCGGTGATCGACCATTCCTGCCGGCGCGGTGTGCGAGGGACAGGCGGGCGCGACCGATCGCCATGCATTTGGGCGTGATCGTTCATGCAAAATCGCAGTTTGACGGCGGCCTGCGCCCGGGAGCCAAGACATGGGCGGTTGCCAGCTCGGGTGACGCCCGGCTGCGGGGTAATTGCCTTGGGCGGGATGCTTGCCTTTCGGCAGGGTGATTGGGTTGGGGGGAGACATGGTGAAGGCGGCTATGGATCATCGCGGGATCGAGAAGCTCCTCAGTGAGATGACGCTGAAGGAGAAGGTCGGCCAGCTCACCATGCTGAGCGGCGAACTGGTGCAGACGGGCCCTGCCTCGGCTCCGGTGACCTCCGACGCCATCAAGAATGGCGAGGTCGGCAGCCTCCTCAACCTGGTCGGGTCGGAGCGCGTCCGGGATGCGCAGCGCCACGCGGTCGAGGGCTCGCGCCTCGGGATTCCGCTCTTCTTCTCGCTGGATGTCCTCTATGGCCTGCGGACGATGTTCCCGATCCCGCTCGGGGAATCATCGGCCTTCGACCCGGCCCTGTGGGAGGCGACGGCGCGCGTCGCGGCGGAGGAATGCGCCGTCGAGGGCATCGACCTCACCTTCGCTCCGATGATCGACATCGCCAGGGATCCGCGCTGGGGCCGCACGCTCGAAGGGCCGGGCGAGGACGCGCTTGTCGGCCAGCGGGTCGCGCGGGCGAAGGTGCGGGGCTATCAGACGGACGATCTCGCCGCGCCGACGGCCATAGCCGCGACCGCGAAGCACTTCGCCGGTTACGGCGCCGTCCTCGCCGGCCGGGAATATGCCTCGGTCGACATGTCCGAGCGGCTGCTGCACGAGGTCTACCTGCCGCCGTTCAGGGCAGCGGTCGAAGCGGGCGTCGCCTGCCTGATGCCGGCCTTCATCGATCTCAACGGCAC
Source organism: Allobosea sp. BK604 (assembly GCF_004341515.1). Classification (GTDB taxonomy): domain Bacteria; phylum Pseudomonadota; class Alphaproteobacteria; order Rhizobiales; family Beijerinckiaceae; genus Allobosea. The sequence goes on along the minus strand of NZ_SLZF01000009.1, from coordinate 55,584 downwards.
GCCGATGTCGATCCACGTGCCGCTTCTGCGCAAGTTGGTGCGCGAGCGCTGGGGATTCGACGGCGTGATCGTCAGCGACTGGAGCTCCATCGCCGAGCTCCTGCTGCACGGCGTCGCGGCCAGGCCAGAGGCCGCCGCGCTCGCGCTGAACGCGGGCGTCGACATCGACATGATGGGCAAGGGCGCCTATGTCGACGGCCTGCCCGAAGCGCTCGATCGCGGCCTCGTGACCATGGCGCGGATCGATGAAGCGGTGCGCCGCGTCCTGATGCTCAAGCTGAAGCTCGGCCTGTTCGACGATCCATACCGCCGCTGCGGCTCGCCGGAGGCGATCGCGGCAAGTGCCGCCCAGCCGGCGCGGCGCGCCCTGGCGCGCGAGGCCGCGCGCAAGTCGATCGTGCTCCTGACCAATACCGGGGCGACCTTACCGCTCAAAGGGAGCCTCAAGTCGATCGCGATCGTCGGCCCCTTCGGCGAGATCGCCGGCGGCAATTCGGAACCGCCGCCGGCCGAGCGCGTCGCCGCCCTGGTCGACCAGGTCAAGGCCGCCTTTCCCGAGGCGGCGGTCTCGGTCGCCGCCGGCAGCCATGTCGAACAACCCCGTGAAGGCGGCCTCGCCGAGGCGCTTCGCAATGCGGAGCAAAGCGATGTGATCCTGCTTTGCCTCGGCGAAAGGGTCGACATGGCCGGCGAAGCCAGCAGCCGGGCCTATCCCGGGCTGCCCCAGCCCCAGCAGGACCTGGCGCGCGCGCTCCTGGAGACGGGCAAGCCCGTCGTCGTCCTGCTGTTCTCGGGCCGGCCGCTAATCGTGCCGGACTGGCTCGCGGCATTCGCCAAAGCGATCCTGGCGGTCTGGCATCCGGGCTCAGAAGGCGAGGGCGCCATCGCCGACGTGCTGAGCGGCGCCTATAATCCGAGCGGCCGGCTCTCGATGTCCTGGCCGGCCGATGTCGGACAGATCCCGATCTTCTTCGCGGAACGGCCGACCGGGCGCCCGCGGCTGGAGAACGAGCATTTCTCCAGCAAATATCTCGATATTCCGAACGATCCCCGGTTCCGCTTCGGCCATGGCCTGTCCTATACCAGCTTCCTGCTGAGTAATCCGCGCGCGACCCGATGGACGATCGCGGCGGGCGAGACGACCGAGATCCTGGTCGACGTCAAGAATACCGGGGCGATGGCGGGCGAGCACACCGTGTTCCTGTTCATCCGCGACGTCGCATCATCGATCACGCGGCCTGCCCTGGAGCTGGAGGACTTCACCAAGGTCATGGTCGCGCCGGGCGAGATGAAGACGGTGCGCTTCGCCCTGTCTTCCGATCAGCTTCGCTTCCTCGGAGCCGATCTCGAGCCGGTTCTCGAACCAGGCGCCTTCGAGATTTTCGTCGGACCGAGCGCCAATCCTGCTCAGCTGCAGATGCTCGAGCTGCAAGTGCGGCAGGTGGAGGCGCGTCAGGCGCAGCCGAGTCCGAAGTCGATGTGAGGCGTCGCTTGCCGATCCGTGTCCGAACACGGCTCTGCGCCTGAATGCTGGATCATCGGACCGGACATCGTAGCCGGTGCGATGATCCAGCTCCTTGTTCTCGCGTCGGCTTTCTCCGAAAACCGCAATCCACTTTTCGGGCGATGCGCCACTCCCGGAGCTGCGACGGACCATGGACGACATTGCTTCGCGGCCCGCGCCCGCCTCCGCCCTGGACGTGCCGGCAAGCGGCATCCTGGATCAGCTCTGGATCCTGATCAAAGCGATGAGCGCGTCGCCCCGCCGGCTGGCGCTGCTGTTCCTGCCCCTGGGCAGCGTCGTCGTCATCGCGACCAATGCGGTGTTCCAGATCCGGCTGAACAACTGGCAGGGCGCGCTCTATGACGCGCTCCAGAACCGCGACCTCGCCGCCTTCGGCCATCAGCTGCTGGTGTTCCTGTCGATCATCGCCGTTCTTCTGCTGCTCGTCGTCGCCCAGGCCTGGCTCACCGAGGTCGGCAAGGTCCGGCTGAGGGGCTGGCTGACGCGGGACCTGCTCGACGAATGGCTGAAGCCGAAAAGGGCCTATCTGCTCGCCTTCGCGGGGGATGTCGGCGTCAATCCCGACCAGCGCATCCACGAGGATGCCCGCCACCTGACCGAGCTCTCCGTCGATCTCGGCAATGGCCTGCTGCAGGCCTCGCTGATGCTGCTGAGCTTCATCGGCGTGCTCTGGATCCTCTCGGCGCAGGTCGTGTTCAATTTCGGCCATGGCGACATCACGATCCCCGGCTACATGGTCTGGTGCGCGATCGCCTATGCGGCGGTGGGGTCCTGGCTGGCCTGGCGGGTCGGACGGCCGCTGATCGCCCTGAATGCCGAGCGCTACGCACGTGAGGCCGATTTCAGGGTGTCCCTGATCAAGGTCGTCGATCGCTCGGAAGCGATCGTGCTCTATCAGGGGGAGGGCGACGAACGCAGCGATCTCGACCAGAGCTTTCACAGGATCCAGACCGTGGCGCGCCGGCTCGCCAACGGTATCGTTTCGCTGACCTGGGTCACGTCGGGCCATGGCTGGCTCGCCATGGCCGCGCCTTTCCTGATCGCATCGCCCGGCTATTTCAGCGGCCACCTCTCGCTGGGAACGCTGATGATTGCGGTCGGCGCCTTCAACCAGGTCCAGTACGCCCTGCGCTGGTTCGTCGATAATTTCTCGAAGATCGCCGACTGGCGCGCGACGCTGCTGCGGATCATGGCCTTGCGCGACACGCTGCAGAGCATCGAGCGCCTGCACGGCGACCAGCACCGGATCAGCTTCTACGACGCTCCGGCCGGCGCGCTGATCCTGGACAAGCTGGAAGCCTATCTGCCGGGTTCTTCGGTCGAATGCGCAGCGCTGGAGGAGAGCAACGTCACGCTGAAACTCGGCGAGCATGTCCTGATCGAGGGGGCGAACTCCGCGGCCGAAACGACCTTGTTCATGAGCCTTGCCGGCCTCTGGTCCTGGGGAGACGGCCGCATCGGCCTGCCGCCGCGCAGCGACATGCTGTTCCTGCCGCAGCGCCCCTATTTCCCGCGCGGCACGCTGAAGGCCGCCATCGCCTATCCGGCCGCCGTGCAGGACTACACGGATGATCACTATGCGAACGCGCTGCGTGCGATCGGCCTCGCGCGCCTCGAGGACGAGCTCGACCGTGAGCGCGACTGGGACAGACATCTCTCGCTCGAGGAACAGCAGACGCTCGGATTTGCCCGTCTTTTCCTGCACGCGCCGCGCTGGATCTTCCTGAACGATTCACTCGGCGCCGTGTCCGAGATCAACCGCGTGGCCCTGCTGGAGGCTGTCTCCGCCAGGCTCGGCGACTGCACGATCGTCAGCACGGGCGCCGATATCGGCCATTTCTTCCAGCGCCGGATCCAGCTCAGGCGCGCGCCCCGCAGCAGGCTCGAGATTTAGCGCATTTTCGAGCGAAGTGGGCACCGGTTCGCGTGAAGAAAATGCGTCAAAACAAAGGGATAGAGGATTTTCGCGCTTCGAAGAAACGCGGCAATGCTCTAGGTGGTGTGCACTCTTAGGATTCCCATTTTGGGAGGCATGTGATTCAAGGCTGTTTTTTGGAGGCAGTCGTAGGTGTGATGGATCGCCTTGTGCTGAATGATGCGGTCTGGGAGCGGATTGCGCCGCTGATCATTCGGTCGCCCGGATCAGAAAGGCTCAACAGGCGCGACAACCTGATGTTTGTCGAGGCAGTGCTCTGGCTGGTTCGCACGGGCGCGCCTTGACGCGACCTGCCCGAGGTCTTCAGCGACTGGAACAGCGTGTTCCGTCGATTCAGCCGGTGGAGCGCCTAGGGGTCTGTGCCTTCCGCTGGCTGGCGGCGGGCGTAGGGGAACTGCCTTGCTGGGGCTCAGCGCTTGTCGCAGGGAAAGACGCCTCGTAGCGAATAGAAAAGGGCGGCTCCAAGAGGCGCATCGGCAATGTCCGGGTTTCGCCTGGAAGCCTCTCTCAGGATGCTGACGATCTGCTTGTCCTGCAGGACCAGATTACCGGGTGGGCAGATGGTCTTCTCCGTCTTCAAGCTCGCCTGCACCCACGAGATACCATTTTCGATCGATCGGATCTGGATTTCGTAGACGGGCTTGCCGTCACCTGCTGCGTCGTAGCGCTCAAGCCAGAGCTTGGCCGCCATTTCGGCGCGTGCAGATGTTGCCGTGACCATCACGGCCACGAATCCAGCCAGAGCTAGCCATCGGCGCATAGCGGTTCCCAAGGTTGTTTCCCGCACTCACATACTCACAGAGACGACATCCGCACGATCGCAAGTAGCTCCGCAGCTATCGAGCCACATAGCTCAATCCTCACGATAGGGCTCGCTTGGTAATCGAGATCGAGCGGATTTCGGAGGAAATGCCTCGCCCGCTTTCCAGAACGAGGTTGGAGATATCGCCAATATCGCTAAATGCCGCCTCACTCTGGCTCTGGAAGCCGATGAAGCCGACAACGAGGCGCATCTCAAAGTCGGCCGCCGATAGGTAGAGGTGCTTCAGCAGTCGCGCAAAAACCTCCTCCGTCAGGATGCAACTGACCAGCAAATCTCGGTCATATACGGCCGTCCGGCAGAGCGGATTAGGCCCAGCGACAATTCTGATCCGAAAACCCTCGACGGGGCCCAGGAAGTTCGATTTTGCGAAGCAGAATACCTTGGCGTTCTCCGGGGTCGCGTCGGCCGTCGCATACATCGATTCGGCGACGCTTCCCAATCTCACGACGGGGTAGGGAGTTCGCTTCAGCATCTCCGGCTGCTCGAAGATCGAGGTAACGCCTGGACCATCTAAATCTTCAGGATCGTGCCAGGAATTCTCGCACATGATTGCAGTCGTGACCTGCACTGATTTCGCGTTCAGCACCAGCTGCACCATGTCGCGCTCGAGCTTAAAAACATGCCCGCGCTTCACGCGGAGTGCGAGCTGATTGGCGCCCTCAAATGACAGCGCCTCGACGTCTTCGAACATAGATTTCTCCCCCAGCGAAGCAATCCTAGCTCGGGTCCGATCATGCGTCATCGGGGACAGGGGAGGCCGGAACTGGGGATCCGTGAGCTGGGACGCCTGGTGCCGAGCGCACCGATCCGGACAGGGGAGGATAGGATGCCAAGTATTGGTGCGCCAGAAGGTATCTACATCAAAGCATTGGCTCCATTGACCTCGCTAAGATGACCTCGTCGAACAACGTTCGATTTCGGCAACGCGAAAAAGAAAGGCAAGACAATGACTCAGGCTGCCTACATCGCTGCTATGACTGCGCGCGTTGCTGCTGCTGCGACGAAAGAAACGACGTCTGAGAGCAACTTCAAGAAGCTCGACAAAATTATTGACGTGCTCACGACGTCAAGCGAACTGTGCGCAACGCTTGTTGCGAGCGACGTGCAAGCGCTGCCGTGAATAACGCTTGCCATAGCGCATCCTCCTCCTGACGTCTCAGGATCGATGATGCACCATCACTCCAAGGGACTACACGCCTAGCGTTTCAACGAGCGCAGCACGGCCTTGAGCCCGGGCTCCTCGACCAGGTCCACGGCGTCTTCCTGCCTGAACCAATGGTGGTGCCGTTGATCGCGCTCCAGCCAGGTATCGAGCCTGGTTTCGACCGTGAGCAGGAACAGTTTGACCTTGCATAGCTGGAAGTGGTCATCCATCCGCTTCCAATAGAGATAGCGGCCCACTGCCTTCCGGTGAATTTTGCCGACGGCGCCTGCTTCCTCGAGGGCTTCGCGCGCGGCCGCCTCATGCGCCTTGAGGCCCTTGATCGGCCAGCCCTTCGGGATGGTCCACCGCTTCGTCGTGCGCGTGGTGATCAGGAGGATTTCGAGCGAGCCGTCCGCCGCGCTGCGAACCGGGATGGCGCCGAGCTGCAGTCGGGTCTTTCCCCGCGCGGGCCGCCCCTTCTTCATCGCGTCCTTGCTCCGCTCACGGTCATCAGCGCCCCGTCAGGAACAGGCTGGAGGCGGCATAGGCGGCCGCCGCGATCAGGCCCGCCATCGGCATGGTCACGATCCAGGCGAAGACGATGCCGCGCGCCACACCCCACCTGACCGCGCTCACCCGCCGCGCCGCGCCGACGCCGATGATGGCGCCGGTGATCGTGTGCGTCGTCGAGACCGGGATCCCGAGATAGGTCGCCATGAACAGGGTGATCGCGCCGCCGGTCTCGGCACAGAAGCCCTGTTGCGGCGACAGGCGCGTGATCTTCGAGCCCATCGTGTGCACGATGCGCCAGCCGCCGCAAAGCGTGCCGAGCGCCATGGCAGCCTGACAGGAGATCACCACCCAGAACGGCACCGAGAAGGTGTCGCCCATCATGCCATGCGAGAACAGCAGCACCGCGATGATGCCCATCGTCTTCTGGGCGTCATTGGCGCCATGCCCGAGCGAATAGAGCGACGCCGAGGCGAATTGCAGGATGCGGAAGGTGCTGTCGACCTTCATCGGCGCCACGCGCAGGAAGCTCCAGGAGACGATCAGCACGAGCAGCAGCGCCAGCGCGAAGCCGATGGCCGGCGACATGAAGATCGCCACGAAGGTCTTGCCGAGCCCCCACCAGACGATCGACGAAAAGCCGGCCTTGCTCAGCCCCGCGCCGACGAGCCCGCCAATCAGCGCATGCGAGGAACTCGAGGGGATGCCGGCCATCCAGGTGATGACGTTCCAGGCGATCGCGCCGGTCAGCGCGCCGAAGATAACGCGGTCATCGACGATGGCGGCCTGAACGATGCCGGAACCGACCGTCTGGGCGACATGCAGGCCGAAGAAGAGGAAGGCGATGAAGTTGAAGAAGGCCGCCCAGAACACCGCCCAGCGTGGCGCCAGCACGCGCGTCGAAACGATCGTGGCAATCGAATTCGCGGCGTCGTGCAGACCGTTGAGGAAATCGAAGAGCAGGGCGACCGCGATCAGGAAGACGAGGGCGAAGGCGAAGCTCGAAGGATCCACCGGAACCGCCGTTCAGAGATGCTCGAGGACGATGCGGCTGGCGCGCTTGGCGACATCCTCGAAGCGGTCGACGACCTTCTCGAGATGGTCGTAGATCTCGGCCCCGACGATGAAGGGCATGGCATCCCCGCCCTGGTGCGCCTTGAACAGCGCCTTCAGGCCCTGATCGTGCAGCTCGTCGGACTTCTCCTCGATGGCGCCGATCTCCCGCGCCAGCGCGCCGATCGAAACCGCGTGCTTCTTGATGTCGCGCAGCATCGGCAGGAGGACGGCAATGCGCTCGGAGGCCTGCACGATGATGCCGCCGAGTTCCTTCATGCAGGGCTCGAAGCGCTCGACCTCGAACAGCGAGATCGACTTCACCGTCTTCTGCATCTGGTCGATCGCATCATCCATCGAGCCGATCAGCTCTTCGATATCGCCGCGGTCGAAAGGCGTGATGAAGGTCCGGCCGACCTCGAGCATGACCTGGCCGGCGATGTCGTCGGCGCGATTCTCCTGCGCCATCACCTCGGCGCAGCCGGCCGCGATTGCCGTCGAACCGTTCAGCAGACTGTTCAGCGCATCGGCGCCGGCAACCAGCGTCGCCGCATGCTGCTCGAACAGATCGAAGAACTTGGTTTCCTTGGGAAGAAGCTTCTGGAACCAGCCGAGCATCGAGACCTTGCTGTCATCAAACTGTCATAAATCTGGCGATAGGCGCTCGGCGTTGCGCTGTAAAGCCGCGTTTGGGCTGCCCGCCGGACGTCGTTTCACCCGCATTAGCCGAAAGTCTGCCGCCTTCCGCTGGTCGGCGGCATTTGAGGGGGTGACGGCGCGCGCGTCGATGTGACAGTTTTGCGACGAACCGTTGCCAGGCGCAGTGGCCCGTCTCGCCCGCCAGCCTCGACGCCGGCGGTGCCTATAACTGGGAGGATATCATGATCACGCGCAGGATTGCGGTCGCGGCCGCATTCGGCTTCAGCCTCGTGGCGGCTTCGCTCGCCTTCGCCCAGGCGCCGTCCGGGAAGGTCACCGTGGTGACCTCGTTTTCCAAGGATGTCACCGATCCGATCAAGAAGGCCTTCGAGAAGGCCGTGCCGGGCGTCACGCTGGAAGTCCAGAACCGCAACACCAATGCCGGCGTGAAATATCTCGAGGAGACCAGGGCGAACAACCAGGTCGACCTGTTCTGGGCCTCGGCGCCGGACGCTTTCGAGGTGCTGAAGGGCAAGCAACTGCTGATGCAGTACAAGCCGAAGGCGACCGGCATTCCCGACAAGATCGGCTCCTACCCGGTCAACGATCCGCAGGGCTTCTATTTCGGCTTCGCCGCCTCGGGCTACGGCATCATGTGGAACGAGCGCTACGCCAAGGCCAACAAGCTGCCCGAGCCGAAGGATTGGCAGGATCTCGCCAGGCCGGCCTTCTACGACCATGTCTCGATCGCCTCGCCGGCCCGTTCCGGCACGACGCACCTCACCGTCGAGACGATCCTGCAGGGCGAGGGCTGGGACAAGGGCTGGCGCACGATCAAGGAGATGGCCGGCAACTTCAATTCCATCACCGAGCGCTCCTTCGGCGTGCCGGAGGCGGTGAATTCCGGGCAGGTCGGCGTCGGCATCGTCATCGACTTCTTCGCCTTCTCGGCGCAGGCATCGGGCTTTCCGGTGAAGTTCGTCTACCCGACGGTGACCACGGTGGTGCCCGCCAATGTCGGCGTGATCGCCAACGCGCCCAACAAAGCGGCGGCGGAGGCTTTCGTCGAGTTCCTGCTCTCGCCGGCCGGCCAGGAGGTCCTGCTCGAGCCTGGCATCCGCCGTCTGCCGATCAACCCGGCTGTCTATGCCAAGGCCGGCGCCGATTATCCCAATCCGTTCACCGATCCGCGCTTCCAGAAGATGATCGGCTTTGACGTCGACAAGTCGGAGGCGCGCACCGCCGCCGTCGATACCCTGTTCGACCAGCTGATCTCCTTCCAGCTCGACGCGCTGAAGGGCGTCACCAAGGTCTTGCACGAGGTCGATGCCGCCCTCGCCAAGAAGCCGAACCCGCAGGCCAAGGCGCTTGCCGACGAGGCGCGCGGCCTGATCGCCGCCATGCCGGTCAGCGAGGCCCAGGCTGCGAGCCCCGAGATCAAGGCGGCCTTCACCGGCGGCAAGGAGAAGGGCGCCCGCCAGGCCGAGCTCGAAAGCCAATGGGCCAGCTTCGCCCGCGACAACTACGCCAAGGCCAAGGCAAAGGCGGAGGAGGCGCTGAAGGCGGCGAAGTGACGGATGTCGGTCTCGGCCGGCGCGCATGCGCCGGTCCGGGACCCTGCTGGCCCGGGACCCTGCTGGCCCGGGACCCTGCGGCCCGGGAAGCCCATGCCGGACATGGCTCTGCTGACGCCACGCCGCCCGTCCGGAGATGCCCGGGTCAAGCCCGGGCATGACGCCCCCTCGCAAGGCTGATCATGACCGCCGTTTCCACGACCCCGCACCGCACCCGGCGCCTCTCGGCCACGCCCGGCCAGATCGCGCTGGCGCTGGCGATCGCCTGCTTCCTGCTGTTCTTCCTGGTGCTGCCGGTCGCGACCGTGCTCTATGTCGCCTTCACCGAGAAGGGCACGGGCAGCTTCACGCTCGTCAATTTCTACGATTTCGCCCGCACCGAGCTGTTCATGCGCTCGTTGTGGAATTCCTTCTATGTCTCTGCAATGTCGGTGGTCTGGGCCTCGGTCCTCGCGCTGCCGCTGGCCTATCTGACCACGCGCTTCGCCTTCCGGGGCGCGGCGCTGGTGCAGACGCTGGGCTTCCTGCCGCTGATCATGCCGCCCTTTGTCGGCGCGGTGGCGATGCAGCTCTTCTTCGGTCGCAACGGCTCGATCAACCTGCTGCTGGACGACTGGTTCGGCTTCAAGATCGGCTTCATGGAGGGGCTGAACGGCGTCATCTTTGTCCAGTCCGTCCACTATTTCCCGTTCATCCTGATCAATCTCTCGGCCGCCCTGCGCAATATCGACCGGGCCATGGAGGAAGCCGCGCAGAACCTCGGCTCCTCCGGCCTGCGCCTGTTCCGCCGCATCGTCTTCCCGCTGGCGCTGCCCGGCTATCTCGCCGGCGCCTCGCTGGTCTTCGTCAAGGTCTTCGACGACCTGGCGACGCCGCTCCTGCTCAACGTCAAGGACATGCTGGCGCCGCAGGCCTATCTCAGGGTCACCTCGATCGGCATCGCCGATCCGATGGGCTATGTCATCTCGGTCGTGCTGGTCGTCGCCTCGGTGCTGGCGATGTGGCTCTCGGCCCTGGCGCTCAAGGGCAGGGACTACGCCACGACCCAGCGCGGCGGCGGCGGCCTCGCCAAGCGCCGGATGACGCCCTGGGAAGCCGCGCTCGGTTATGGCGTCGTCATCCTCATCCTGGCCCTTGTGCTGGCGCCGCATCTCGGCCTGCTGCTGCTCTCCTTCGCCACGGTCTGGTCGTTCTCGCCGCTGCCCGATGGTTTCACCACCGCGCATTACCTGCGCGTCTTCGGCGAGAGCTCGCTCTACATCAAGAACACGCTGATCTACGCCAGCATCGCCGGCGGCATCGACGTCGTGCTCGGCGTCGCCATCGCCTATCTGGTGCTGCGCACCAAGCTCGTCGGCCGGGAATGGCTCGACTGGGCGGCTTCGGCGGCGCTGGCCATCCCCGGCGTCGTCCTCGGCATCGGCTATCTCAGGACCTATTACGGCATCACCTTGCCCGACGGCACGCCGCTCGCCACGCTCTGGATCACCATCGTGCTGGCGCTGGCGATCCGCCGGCTGCCCTATGCGCTGCGCGCCTGCTACGCCGCGCTCCAGCAGATCTCGGTCTCGCTCGAGGAGGCGGCCGAGAATCTGGGCGCGACCAAGGCCCGCACCGTCAGGCGCATCGTGGTGCCGCTGATGGCCGGCGGCATCCTCGCCGGCTTCGTCACCAGCTTCTCCACCGCCGCGGTCGAGCTTTCGGCGACGCTGATGCTGGTGCAGTCGAATTCGGACGCACCGCTCGCCTACGGGCTCTACGTCTTCATGCAATCGGCGGCCGGGCGCGGGCCGGGCGCGGCGCTCGGCGTCGTCGCGGTCGTGCTCGTCGCGCTCTGCACGCTGCTCTCCCACCTCATCATCGAACGCAGCCAGAAGGCCAAGGGAATGGGTCACTGACGATGAACGCGACCATGCCCCCGTCCGTCGCCACGGCCTCGGTCGAGATCGAGGGCGTCAACCTGTCCTATGGGGCGAACCATGTCCTCAAGGACGTCGACCTGAGCATCCGCCCGGGCGAGTACTTCGCCTTTCTCGGCCCCTCCGGCTGCGGCAAGACGACCTTGCTGCGGCTGATCGCCGGTTTCAACGAGGCCGATACCGGCCGTGTCCTGATCGGCGGCCGCGACATCTCCAGCCTGCCGCCATGGAAGCGCGATGTCGGCATGGTCTTCCAGTCCTACGCGCTCTGGCCGCATATGAGCGTGCGCCGCAACGTCGCCTTCGGCCTGGAGGAGCGGCGGCTGCCGCGCGCCGAGATCGAGCGGCGCGTGTCGGTCGCGCTCGATCTCGTCGGCCTCGGCCATCTCGCCGAGCGTCGGCCCTCGCAGCTCTCGGGCGGCCAGCAGCAGCGTGTCGCGGTCGCCCGCACGATCGCGGTCGAGCCGAAGGTGCTGCTGCTGGACGAGCCGCTCTCCAACCTCGATGCCAAGATGCGCGTGCAGGTCCGCCGCGAGCTGCGCGACCTGCAGCAGCGTCTCGGCCTGACCACGATCTTCGTCACCCACGACCAGGAGGAGGCGAACACGATCTGCGACCGCATCGCGGTGATGAACGACGGCGTCGTGCAGCAAGTCGGCACGCCGATGGAGCTCTACGAGCGCCCGGCCAACCTGTTCGTCGCGAATTTCCTCGGCACGGCCAATATTCTCGCCGGCAAGATGGCCGGTTCCGGGCCTGGGCGGCACTTCGTCATCGATGGCGGCATCGCCATACCGGTACCGGCCGAGATCTCGGTGCCGGACGGCGCAAAGCTGGTGTTTCGCCCGCAGCATGCCGAGCTGAGGGAGGCGGACGCCGCTCCCGGCGACGATCTCGCACTTCCCTGCATCATCACGCATCGCGAGTTCCTGGGGGCGAGCGTTCGCTATGGCGTGCGGATCGGCGCGAGCGAGGCGGCGGTCGATGTGCCCTTCCAGTCCGGCAAGGATTTGCGCGAGATCGGCGCGAAGGCGACGCTCGCGCTGTCCCCACGCTCGCTGCGCTGGCTATGCGGCTGATGGCGGCTCGGCGCTTGCAGGAAGTCGGAAACAGAGAACAAAGGAATTCGCGGCTCGGTCGCTGAGGCCGTCCGGGTTTGGGCGGGATAGGGCACGCCCTCCCTCACCAGTGGTGTGCGCCAGAAGCGGCTTCCGGATCTCGGCCCGAAACCGGACCTCGAGCGCTTCGGCTTGGCAGGGCCGCAAGCGACTCTGCAAGACCGAGGCGCCATTCGGGGCGTCTGCCTCCATCATCTAGCTGAAACGGGGTGCGGCTTCTGCCTTTGCGGCAGCAGACGATATCCGAAATCCACCCGTAGGCCGGCTGGCGAGAAGCAGCAGGATCGCCACAAGGATCAGGTTGAGGGCCCCGGCCGCTGAGCCGATCATGAAGCCGCCTGCGTAGTCGCCGGTGAGGTCGTAGGCGACGGCGCCCTGATAGCCGCCAAAAGCGTGTCCTAGCCAGGCGAAGGACAGGATGACGCCCATGGATGCGCCTCTCCGATTGGCCGGCGTCAGCGCGCGGGCCGAGACCAGCAGGCTGGTCATCACGCCCGCATAGGCGAAGCCGTAGAGGACGCCGAAAATCCGGAACCCCTGCAGGGAGGTGAACTGCGTGAAGGCGAGGACGCCAAGCGTCTGCAGGAACGAGGCGAGCGCCCATGACAGCATCGGCCCGATCACGTCGCACAGCTTGCCATAGGCGATGCGGCCGAGGATGGCGGCAAGCAGCATCGCGAACATCACGCCGCCGGCGTCCCGCGCCGGGATGCAGAAGCCCTGGATCAGCGGCATCAGATGCATGAGCGGCAGGGCCATGCAGGCGCAGCAGAAAAACACCGCCGCGCTGAGGAGCGGCACGGCAACCGACGCGGCGATCGCAGGCACCTGCGTCGTCTCGGTTGCGGCGGCAGACCGGGGCGCATCGCGCATCAGCGCCGCCAGCGGCAGCAGCACGGCGAGGATCGCAAGGCCCAGCGCCGTCATCGCGCCGCGCCAGCCCAGATGCTCGATCAGGATGGCCGACAGGAAGGGCACGCCGCCCTGGCCGACGGCCTGTCCGGCCGCGGCGATGCCGATCGCCAGTCCGGCCATGCCGGGGAACCAGTTGCCGACCGTCGCGAAGAGCGGGGCGAACAGCGCGCCGCCACCCAGCGCGCCCGCGATGAAGAAGAGCAGGTAGATCTGCCAGAGCGCCTGCGCCTGCGCCGTCAGGAGAAGGCAGGCGCTCATCACCGTGACGGCGATCAGGCAGGTGGCCCGGATGCCGATCCGATCCGCGACAAAGCCCATGACCACGCTGCCGAGCGCCAGGCCGAGCAGCCCAAAGCTGTTGATGGCTGCGACCGAGGCGCGTCCCCAGCCTTCCGCGGTCTCCATCGGGATGAAGAAGGCGGTGAGGCCGTTGACGAGCGTGCCCATCACGAGCGCCAGCATGATGGCCGCGGACCCGACGACCAGCCAGCGGCGAGCGTTTTGGGACATCGGCCTGGCCATGGCTGCCGTGGTGCCAGGGAGCGGCCGGCGAGGCGAGGGGGCGCGGCGGCTGGCGCTCTCGCCGATCTGCCGCAGGCGGCTCGCGGTGGCGCTGATCAGAGACCAGAGTCCGACCAGCGCCGCCCGGCGCGCCTCGCGCCGAAGCGCGGTGGCGCGCGCCCGGTAGAAATCATAGTCGATGACGCCATCGCGGCGGATGGGATGCGCCTGATCGGGCTGTTGCATGATCGGTCCCCATGGCGAGTTGGCTGGACCGCTGCAGGATGACCGGGAACGCGCGCGTTCGCTTTGAGAGCAGCTTGACGAGAGCTTGGGATTTCCTTGATTTTGCTTCGGCTGATCGCTGCTACGCCTGAACCCGGCAGCCAGGATCGACCGCGGCATGACGTTCCTGTTCGAGGACTTCTCGCTGGATGTACCCTCCCGGGAGCTGCGCCGCGGCGCGGAGCGCATCGCGCTCGAACCGCAGGTCTTCGACCTTCTGGTCTATCTCGTCGAAAACCACGACCGGGTGGTCAGCCGGGATGACCTGATCGCCTCGGTCTGGGGCGGACGGATCGTCTCGGAATCCACGCTCGCCAGCCGCATCAATGCGGTGCGCCACGCGCTCGGCGACGATGGCCAGGCGCAGCGGCTGGTCAGGACGGTGATGCGCAAGGGGGTGCGCTTCGTCGGCGAGGTCGCCTCAGCTGCGCCGCACCCGGCGACTCAAGGGGGAGGGCCCGGCCGATCGCCGCCGGGCGGCACGGACATGACGCAGAGCGTCACCTTCTGCCGCACCGCGGACGGCGTCCATCTCGCTCTCGCCTGCACGGGCGCGGGCCCGCCGCTGGTCAAGGCGGCGAACTGGCTGAACCATGTCGAGTTCGACCGCGAGAGCCCGGTCTGGTCGCCGTTCATCGACATGCTCTCCAGCCATTGCCGGCTCCTGCGCTACGATGCGCGCGGCAACGGCCTGTCCGACTGGGATGTCGAGGACATTTCCTTCAAGACCTTCGTGCGCGATTTGGAGACGGTGGTCGATGCCGCCGGCCTCGAGCGCTTTGCCCTGCTCGGCATGTCGCAGGGTGCGGCGGTCTCGATCGCCTACGCGACGCGCCATCCCGAACGGGTCTCGAAGCTGATCCTGATCGGAGGCTTCGCCCAGGGCTGGCGCAGGATCTGCAGCAAGGAGGAGATCGCCCAGCGCGAGGCCTTGGAAGGCCTCATCCGTCTCGGCTGGGGTCGCGACAACCCGGCATTCCGGCAAGTCTTCACCTCGCTCTTCATCCCGGGCGGCACGCCGGAGCAGATGCGCTGGTTCAACAACCTGCAGCGGATCTCGACCTCGCCGGACAATGCCTTGCGGATCTTCCGGGCGCTGGCCGATATCGACGTGCTGCCGCTGCTGCCGCGCGTGCAGGCGCCGACACTCGTCCTGCATTCCCGCGGCGACGCCCGCATCCCCTTCTCCCAGGGGCTCGCCCTCGCTCACGGGATTCCCGATGCCCGCTTCGTCGCCCTGGATAGCGACAATCACGTGATCCTGTCGCACGAACCGGCCTGGCAGCGTCTCAGCTCCGAAATCAGGACCTTTTTGGCGTAGCCGTGATCCGGTCGAAGCGGAGCGGGGGGACGTGGCCTGCACTTCGCCAACTCCTCGTCGCCGGGCGGCCAGAGCATTTTCGAGCGAAGTGGATGCCGGTTCGCGTGAAGAAAATGCGTCAGCTCCAGAGCATTTTCGAGCGAAGTGGGCACCGGTTCGCGTGAAGAAAATGCGTTAAAACAAATGGCTAAAGCGCTTCGGCGATTCAGAGAATCGCAGAAATGCTCTAGCGGCAGAAATCGGCGCAGCCCGCGTCCCAGAAGGGCCGGCCGGCCGCGGGCCTGGGGACCGAAGGACGCTCCTTCCGCCCCGGCAGGTCGGCCGGAACGGGCGCGACCAGCTCCCACCAGCCATGGGCGCATTGCGAGCGAAACGCCATCTGCTCGGCGATCGACGTGCCCTCGCGGGCCAGCGCCGCGTCGAGCGCCTGCGCGCCGGCCGCGACGCGCGCATCGTTCGCCTCGCTCGGCTCGTTCGCATAGTCGTGGAACGCCTCGGTGAAGACGCGCATCTCGCGGGCGATATGGGGCCAGTCGGAGCGGGCGAGGTTCCAGGCATCCATCCATTCGCCGACGACGGTCTCGACCGCCTCGGCCCTGGGGCGGTCCTTCACCTTGCGCGCGGTGGTCAGCATATGGCGCATCAGCTCGGCATGGGCATGGATGCGGCGGGCCTCGAGAGCCGCCTCGCGCATGCGGGCGATGGCCTCGGCGGCGTCCTGCTGCAGGGTATCGACGAAATGGGGCATGGTCGGCTCCGTCAAGCGGGCGGTCAGGGCCAGGTGGTCAAGGTAAAGTGGCGAGGCGCGCAATCATGCGCTCGAAGAGCTCGTTCGCTTCCACTGCCGCGACGACATGGGCATTGGGCTCGCGCTTGAGGCGGCCGTTCCAGTCGATCGTGGTCCGCCCGCGCAATGCGTTGTCCGTGGTCTCGACCTCGACGAAACAGTCGCGGCCGGAGAACAGCTCGGGCCAGAGCAGGAAGGCGATCACGCAAGGGTCGTGCATCGGGTGGCCGGCGCTGCCGAGCCCGCCCGGGCGCGGACGGGTCAGCATGCCGTGGATGGACCGGCCCGTCGCCGTGCCGAGCGCGGCGATCCGGGCGATCTGCTCATGCGCGACGATGGCCTGCAAGGTCACGCCGAGCCCGAACATCACGATCGGGCGTCCGGCGCCGAAGATGACGGCCGCGGCGTGCGGATCGACATAGACGTTGAATTCCGCCGCCGGCGTCATGTTGCCGAGGCCGATCGCGCCGCCCATCAGGACGATGCGCCTGACCTTGGGCAGGATATCGGGCGCCAGGCGGAAGGCGAGCGCGAGATTGGTCAGCGGCCCGAGCGGGCAGAGCGTGATGCCGTCCTCCGGCGCCGCGCGGCAAAGATCGACGATGGCCTGGACGGCGTGTCCGGGCGTGGCTTCGCTCGTCGCTGCCGGAAGCCCGGCTCCGGCGAGCCCGTCTGGCCCGCAGACGAATTCCGCGGTTTCGAGCGGCAGCACCAGCGGGCCTTCCGCGCCCTGATGGACCGGCACGGCCGCGCCGGCGAGATCGCGGATCCGCAGTGCGTTGGCCGTGCTCTGCGCGACCGGCACGTTTCCGGCGACCGTGGTGATGGCCTTGAGGTCGATCGCGTCGCGGCTGGCGAAGGCGAGCAGCAGGGCGACGGCGTCGTCCTGCCCGGGATCGGTGTCGATGATGACAGGCTCAGACATCACGCCGCCCTGGCATTGCCGGCCATGATCATATGGGCGATGTCGTCGGCCTGCAGGCTGCCAAGCGGCTGGTCGACATATTTCCGGCCCGCGCCCATGATCACGACGCGATCGGCCAGCGCCACGACGTCGCGCATGTTGTGGCTGATCAGGATGACGGTGCGCCCGTCGGCCTTCAGCTTGCGGATCAGGTCCAGCACCAGCGCACTCTCCTTGACGCCGAGCGCGGCGGTCGGCTCGTCCATGATGATGATCTCGGCATTCCAGCGCAGCGCCCGCGAGATCGCGACCGCCTGGCGCTGGCCGCCGGACAGGCGCTCGACCGGGCGGGTCATGTCGGTGACCGCGGCGGAGAGCTGGGCGAGGTAGCGCTGCGATTCCGCGATCATCTTCTTCTTGTCGAGGATGCGCAGGAAGGGCAGCAGCACCGGCTTGGTCAGCTCGGAGCCCATGAAGACGTTCTGGGCGATCGAGAGGCGCGGCGCCAGCGCCAGGTCCTGGTAGATCGTCGCCACGCCGCGTTCGAGCGCGTCATGCGGCGAGGCGAAGCTCACGGGCTCGCCGCGCAGGTGCATCGTGCCGGCGGTCGCGTCCTCGGCGCCCGAGATCACCTTGATCAGGCTCGACTTGCCGGCGCCATTGTCGCCGCAGAGCGCGACGACCTCGCCCGGAAAGATGTCGAGATCGACATCGCGCACGGCCACGACCGGGCCATAGCTCTTGCCGATGCCGCGGAGCGAGAGAAGGGGGGTGGTGCCGGGATTGTCGCGAGGCATCGCACACTCCTTTCCTTCTCCCCTCGGGGGAGAAGGTGGCCCGGCGAAGCCGGGTCGGATGAGGGCAAGACGGATGAGGGCAGGACGGATGACGGTATGACGGATGAGGTGGTGTGGGGCTTCCCTCATCCGTCGGCGCTTCGCGCTGCCACCTTCTCCCCCCAGGGGAGAAGGAGAGCGCTCACTTCCCGAGGAATTGCTGCACGTTGGACTTGTCGACCAGCACGGCATCGGTGAACAGGTACGGCCCGGCCGTGATGCTCTCCTTCGGCTTCTTGTCGATGACGATGGCCTGGATCGCGTCGACCGCCTGCTTGCCCATCTCCTCGAACGGGATCGAGACCGTCGCCATCAACGTCGAGGCCGGATCGGCAATGCGCTCATAGGTCTCCTTGCCGCCATCGACCGAGACCAGCGGGATCTGGCCCTTCTTCACGCCCTGCGCCTGCAGCAGGTCGTCGATGATATAGGCCTGCCCGTCGAACGAGGCCCAGACGCCGTTGATCTTGCCCTGGTTCTGCAGCAGCAGCGCCTGCATGCCGGAGCGCACATCGTCGCGCCAGCTCTGGGTGCGGGCCATCGAGAACTTGCCGAGTTCCTTCACCGCCTGGTTCTCGGAGAGCACCACGTCGAGCAGCTTGCCGCGGATACGCGAGGCGACGTTCAGGTCGAAGCGGGCCGTGATGATGTTGCCCTGATAGCCGAGCTGGCCGAGCAGATAGAGCGCCGCCTCGGCGCCGACCTTGTACTCGTTGGTCTGGATGTCGAAGAGCGCGTGCGGGCTGGAGCCCGACTGCACGGTGATGACCGGGATCTTGGCGTCCTTGGCCGCCTTGAACTGGGCGTCGGCCTCGACCGGCTTGCCCATGGCGATGATGATCGCATCGACCTTCTTGGCGATCAGCGCGTCGAACTGCTCGGCATGCTTGGGCAGCGCGCCCTCCGAGTTCAGCAGCGTGACGCCCCAGCCCTTGGCCTTGGCCGCGGCCGCGGCGGCATTGGCGACGCGGGCATGCGTCTCCGACGAGAACTGGAAGCCGATGATGCCGACTTCGAAGGCCTGGGCGGATTGGCCGAGCGCGACGAAGGCCGCGGCGGCCACCAGCAAAGTCCTGAATCCAGATTTGGGTTTGCCAGAAATGGGCTTGCCGAACATGTTCTTAACTCCCCTGGTTTTGCTTTTGAGCGTCAGACCTTGAAGGCCGCCTTCTTCATCGCGCTGGCCGAGAAGGCGACCGAGCCGATGATGATGGCGCCGAGAACGATATCCTGCACGTAATACGGTGCGCCGAGGAGCACGAGCCCGTTGCCGAGCACCTTGAGCACCAGCGCGGCGAAAACCGTGCCGGGAATGTTCGGCTTGCCGGGATCGAACATCGTCATGCCCAGCAGCACGGCGGCGATGGCGTAGAGCAGGTAGTCGCCCGCCATGTTCGGCGCGGCCGAGGACAGGTTGGCGGCGAGCAGCACCGCCATGATCGCCGACATCACGCCGGCGAGCAGCAGGCCGATGCGCTTCATCCTGGCGGTCGCGATTCCGGCCAGCCGCGCCGCCTCGTCGGCCTCGCCGGTCGCGGTCATATGCGCGCCGGTCTTGGTCCATTTCACCAGGCCATAGGCGAAGAGCGTGGCGCCCGCCATCCAGAGCACGAGATTGGGGATGCCGAAGCTGTAGCCGCGGGCGAGCCCGGTGAAACCGGTCGGCCAGCGCCCGACGAAGGCGACGCCCTGGGTGATCATGAAGGCGAGGCCCTTGGCGATCGCCGCCGTGCCCAGCGTCATGATCAGCGAGGGAATGCGCAGCACGGTGACGCCGAAACCGTTGAGCGAGCCGAGCGCGACGCCGACCGCCAGGGCAGCCGCGACCGCCGCCGCCGGCGGATATTGCTGCTGGACGAGCCAGCCGCAGACGACCGCCGCGAGGCTCGCGATTTCCGCCACGGAGAGGTCGAGCTCGGCCACGACGAAGGCGAGCGTGAAGCCCAGCGCCAGGATGGCGAGAAAGCTCGTATCCTTCAGCACGTTGATGATGTTCATCGTGCTGGCGAAGTTCGGCGCGAACAGCAGGAAGAAGCCGATCAGCAGCAGCCCGGCGAAGGCCGTGCCGTAATGGCCGATCAGATCGCGCAGGCGGCTTGCCTCCATCGCCTCAGGCTCGCTTCGCCATGGTGGTGAGCGACGACAGGATCTCGATGCCGCCGGTGATCGGAATCAGGGCTCCGGTGACGAAGGCCGCGCCGGGCGAGAGCAGGAATGCGATCACGTTGGCGACATCCTCCGGCCGGCCCAGCCGTCCAAGCGGCGTCCGCGCTGCCGCGCCCTCGACCAGGGCGCTGAACTGCTGCACGAATCCGTTCCTCACCATTGGCGTATCGATGATGCCCGGCGCAACCGCATTCACGCGGATGCCGTGCTTTCCGAGCTGCTGCGCCATGCCATAGGTCAGCGTCGCGACGCCGCCCTTGGCTGCGCCATAGGCGAGATTGGCGCCGCCATTGGCATGGGCGATTGAGGAGATATGGACGATGGCGCCGCCGTCGCCCTGCGCGATCAGGCGCCGCGTGGCCGCCTTCGCGACGCGGAAGACGGCGGAGAGATTGATGTCGACGAACGTGTCCCACTCGTCATCCTCCATCTCGACCATCGGGACCGGGCGCGAGGCGCCGGCGCCGGTGACGAGATTGTCGAGCCGGCCGAAGCGGCTCGCGGCCAGCGCGACCAGCGCCTCCGGCAAGTCGTGATCGCGCACGTCGCCCGCCAGCGTCACCGCCTCGCCTCCGGCCGTGGAAATCTCGGCCGCGACGGCGTCGAGCCCGGATTGATCGAGCCCCGAGAGGACGAGACGGTGCCCGCGCGCGGCGAGCATGATTGCGAGCGCGCCGCAAATGCCGCCGGAGGCGCCGGTGATCAGGGTGACGGGGGCGGGGCTGGCGGTCATTGGCGTCAGTCCTTCGGGCTGGTGGAGCAGGGGCCGTGCATGCCGGGCAGGGCGCCCGCGCTGCGCGAGAGCGCGACGAGATCGGCCGAGACCGGGGCGAGCGCGGCCTCGGCCCGGCGATAGAGCGGGAAGAGCGCATCATAGGCCGCGCGGCGGCCAGGCTCCGGATCGAAGCGGCGCGCGATCGAGACCAGCCTGTCCTGCGCCTGCGCAAGCGACGCGAAGCGCCCGAGCCCCGTCCAGGCGACGATGGCGGCGCCGAGGATGCCGGGCTCCCTGGCGGTGCCGACGAGCACGGGCCGCCCGCAAATATCGGCCTTGATCTGGCTCCAGACCGGGTTCGATGCGGCGCCGCCGCCGAAACGGATTTCCTTTGCCGGCTCGCCGAGTGCGGCCTCCGCGCGCTCCAGGACGATCCGGTTCAGGAAGGCCACGCCCTCCAGCACCGCATAGGCGAGGTCGCTCGCGCCATGCGCGCGGTTGAGGCCAATGAAGGCGCCGCGCAGGGCCGGGTCCCAATAGGGCACCCGTTCGCCCTGAAGATAGGGCAGGAAGAGCAGCGGCTGCGGATCGCGCCGGCCGGAGAGCAGCGCTTCCATGGTCGCGCCGACATCAGCCGCGGCGCCGGCCTTGCCGAGCAGCGCCAGCAGCCAGGTGACGGTGTCGGCGCCGTTCTGGCTGGGGCCGCCGAGCTGCCACATGCCGCGCCAGTCGACCGTCATCAGCCCCTCGGCCTCGGCCGGCGCCTCGCCGACGACGCCGAGCACCTCCGTCGTGCCCGAGATATTATAGGCATGGCCCGGGCGCAGCGCGCCGAGCCCGGCGACCGCGGCCCAGGTGTCGTTCGAGCAGCAGAACACCGGCACGCCGGCGAGCCGGTCGAGGGGCGCCGGCAGGCCGGGCTGGACCGGGCCGACCTCTTCCTGCGCTTCCAGCATCCGGGGCAGGATCGAACGCGTCAGCCCGGCCGCGGCGAGGGCATCGCTGCCGGCGACAACCTCCGCGCAGGCGAGGAGCCGGGCGACCGAGACCGGGTCTCCGGCCTGCTCGCCGGTCAGCCGGAAATTGAGCCAATCCTTAGGTTCGAGCACGCAGGCGAGGCTGCGGAACGTCGCCTCTTCCTCCTCCCGCAGCCAGGCGAGGCGCGCGAGCGGATGGAAGGCGTTGATGCGCACGCGCTCGGGGTGGCCGCCGAGTTTTTCACGCAGCCGCTCGGCCGCTTCCTCCGAACGCGTGTCCTTCCAGGTCATCGCGGGGCGGAGCTGGCCTCCGTCGCTGCCGATGAAGACCTGGCTGCGCGTGACCCCGCAGATCGCGATGCCGGCGACCGTGGCGAAGAGTTCGGGCGCGCTCGCGGCGATCCTGCCGGCCGCCTCGACCAGGATGCGCCACCATTCATCGGCATCGATCTCCGACCAGCCCATGCGGTCGCGCGCGGCGGGGCCGGGCACGACAGCCTCGGCCAGGGTCGCGCCGGCCGCATCGACGAGCGCGGCGCGGAAGCTGGTGCCGCCGAGATCGCAGGCCAGAACAACACTCACAGGACGACGCTCACCGGCGCTTCGCTCCGACACCGTGGGTTTCACGGACGCGATCCAGCTCAGCGCCCATGGCACCGTCGAACGCGCTTTCGGCCGCGATCACATCGGGCGCGGTGCCATGAACCGACCGGGCCGGCGCGGGGAGCGCGACCTGCGAGCCGTTCGTGCGGGAACAGCCGCCATGGGCCGCGAGGCCGGAGGCAGGGCTGCGGACGATGTTCAGATTGCAGATCAAAGGAGGCCTTCAGCGGAGCGCCGGGAATGAAAGAGACAAATCCGATCTAAATCAAGCGCCCAGATGAGGCCAAGGTGGCACCGGTCCCGGCGAAGGGGGCGCCAGATGTCGCCGATCGGCCGGCGTCGGCCTCTGCACTATTCGGCGACCTCGACGACGAAGCGCAGCATCGCGATGGACGCTGCGACAAGCGTCACCCATTTCCAGAGGGCGTGGCGGTCCTCTTTGCCAGCCGGGCCGAGCCGGTCCTCGCGATCGAGCATCGCGCCGGAGCGGCGAGCCTGTCCGCGCCGGCCGCGGCCGGCGAATGCCGGGGCATGATCGGGCGGCGAACGCTCGCCTCCACCAGTCAGCATGCGGGTCAGTTCCCGCGCGACCGACCGGGCGGCGGCGGCGGAGAGCCTCGGCCGGCCGTCATCCCCCGGCGCAGGCCCAAACTCGACCCTGGCGATGATCCTGCCCCCGGCATCGACGATGACAAATGCGCCCGGATGCGCCTCGATGCGGAGAGGGCGGCGAACAAAGGGACAGCTCGCGCCGGCTGCCGCGCATTCATGCTCCATCGGGGCATCTTGCGTCACGCCACCCTAGCCTCCCTCGACGCTGAGATCGTCGGGAACATTGCCGTGGACGGTGCCGCGCAGCTTTGGCTTGGTGAGCGGCGCGGGGATCGGCGCGTTGCCATGCAGGAGGTCCCGCCCGGCGTTGATGTCGCTCGCGACCTGGAGATCGAGGCGCTCGTCGTCGCGCCGGCGGACATCGGCCGCGATCTCGACGACCTCGTCCTCGGGCACCCCCATGGCGCGAAGCACCTGGGTGCCGAAGGTCATCGCGGATTCGAAGGTCTCACGGATCTGGTAGTCGACGCCGGCACGGATCAGGTCCATCGAATGGCCGCGATCGAAGGAGCGGACAAACAGCTTGGCATGCGGGAAATCGGCCTGCGCGACACGGACGATGGCGTTGGCCGTGGCGCGGCCGTCGACGCAGACCAGGATCGCCTCGGCCCGGTGGGCGCCCGAGGCATGCAGGATCTCCGGCCGCGTTCCGTCGCCATAATAGACCTTGAAGCCGAAATCTGCCGCGGCCCGGATCAGCTCGACATCGACCTCGATGATCGAGACGCTGAAGCCGCGCGCCAGCAGCGCCTGGCTCGCGACCTGGCCGAAGCGGCCGAAGCCGACGATCAGCACGCGCGCCTGCAGCCCGTCGGCCTGCTCGACGCCATCGAGCGATTCCTGTTCGGGTGGCAGGAAGCGGTCGAGCGCGAGCACCAGCACGGGCGTCAGCGCCATCGACAGGATCACGACGGCGGTGACGATCGCATTGACCCGCGTATCGAAGATGCCTGCTGCGGTCGCTGCCGCGTAGAGCACGAAGGCGAACTCGCCGCCCTGCGAGAACAGCGCGACGCGGGTGATCGCATTGCGCGAGGACGAGCCGAATAGCTTCGCGACGATGAAGATGCCGGCGGCCTTGACGAGCATGAAGGAGGCGACGCCGAGGGCGACTACCTGCCATTCGAGCGCGATCGCCGACAGGTCGAGCGACATGCCGACGGCCAGGAAGAACATCCCGAGCAGCAGGCCGCGAAACGGCTCGATATCCGCTTCGAGCTGGTGGCGGAAGCTCGACTCCGAGAGCAGCACGCCGGCCAGGAACGCGCCCATCGCCATCGAGAGGCCGCCGAGCTGCATCAGCAGCGCCGAGCCGAGCACGACGAGCAGCGCCGCCCCGGTCATGACCTCCCGCGCCCGGGCCTCGGCGAGCAGCCTGAACATCGGGTTCAGCAGCCATCGTCCGGCCGCGACCAGGCCGATCAGGCAGGCTGCTCCGATGAGAAGCGGCATGAAGCCGTCGCTCGTCCCGGCCTTGACCGGCGCGAGGACGGCCACGATGGCGAGCAGCGGGACGATCGCGAGATCCTCGAGCAGCAGGATCGACACCGCCTGCTGGCCCTGCGGCGTCGACGTCTCGCCGCGTTCGTTCAGCATCTGCATCACGACGGCGGTCGAGGACAGCACGAAGCCCATCCCGGCAAGGAAGGCCGCTGGCGGGCTCAGTCCGGCGAGCAGCCCCACGATGGTGAGCAGGCCGCCGCAGACCGCGACCTGCGCCACGCCCAGCCCGAAAATCTCCCGGCGCAGGTTCCAGAGCCGCGAGGGCTGCATCTCCAGCCCGATGATGAAGAGGAACATGACCACGCCGAATTCGGCGACATGCAACACGGTCTCGGGGTTGGAGAACAGGCCGATGCCGGATGGGCCGATCGCGACGCCGGCGGCGAAATAGCCGAGAACCGAGCCGAGCTTGAGCCGCTGGAAGATCGGGACGGCGACGACGCCTGCCCCCAAGAGTGCGACGGCCTTGACGAGATCTTCCGAGAGCGCCTCGGCTGCCATCTTTCCCCCTTTTGCGCTTGATGAGGCCAATTCCCCATAAGCAACGCCTGCAACGCCCTTGTCCGGCGTCAGGAACACAATGGAACTATCGCGACAATATCAGATCAGTTGGCCTCGAGCGTATGAGCTGGGGAAATGAGCTGCAATCACAAATCGAAGCGTGCCCGATGACTAATCTGTCATCGGTAAATGATACTGTGAGCAGAGCCTCCGGGCGGGCCCGTCAGGCAATCTCCGCTTCGCGCTGATCATCCATGATCGGCCGATTGCGTGCCGGGATCGCTCGCCTCGTCTGCAAACGACCGGCTTGCCCGCCCCGAGGATGGATTCTGGGCTTCCGGCGGAAAACTGCTTGCTGGCACGACGGGCGCAAGCGGAGTATCGTAAACCCTGTGAACGACACGAGCGATGTCGCCGCAAGGATTCATTGTTGGATCGGCGGAGTTTGCCTGGGCTCGGAGTCGGAGCTCACGCTGGATACTCCAAGTCCCGCAGCCTGACGCCTGACATGACGACCGGCCTGGATTGGCGCAGAGGAGCAATCCTCCGCGTGCTGGAGCCGTGTGTCTATTGATCTCTGACCGACCAACTCTGGCAAAGAAGGATGCCGGCGATGGTACAGTTGCTGGTGAACGGCGCCAAATACCAATATGACGGCGACCAGGACATGCCGCTTCTCTGGTATCTCCGCGATGTGCTTGGTCTCACCGGCACCAAGTTCGGCTGCGGCATCGCTGCCTGCGGGGCCTGCACCATTCACCTCGACGGCATCGCCGTGCGCGCTTGCCAGACGCCTGTCTCGGCCGCCGAGGGGCTTCCGGTCACCACCATCGAGGGGCTTTCGCCTGGCGGCGATCATCCGGTGCAGGTCGCATGGCGCACACTCAACGTGTCCCAGTGCGGCTACTGCCAGCCCGGCCAGATCATGCAGGCCGCCGCGCTCCTGAAGGAGAGCCCCAATCCCAGCGATGACGACATCGACACCGCCATGAGCGGCAACCTGTGCCGGTGCGGCACCTATCCCCGGATCCGGGCCGCCATCAAGCAGGCAGCGAGGGGAGGTCGGCCATGACGGCGCATCGGACCGGTCGCTCAGTTCTGACCAATGCGAGCCGGCGCGGCTTTATCGCCGGCGCCTCCGCTGGCGCCTTCGTTCTGGCTGTCGGCCTTCCCAGGTTTGCGAGGGCCCAGGACAAGAAATTCGGCGCCGACGGGATGCCGAATGGCTGGCGGGACGATCCCCGGATCTTCATCGCCATCGACAGCGAGGGCGTCGTGACCGTCACCTGCCACCGCTCCGAGATGGGGCAGGGCGCGCGCACATCGGTCGCGATGGTGGTCGCCGACGAGCTCGATGCCGATTGGGACAAGGTGCGCGTCAGCCAGGCCTGGGCCGACGAGGAGCGCTTCGGCAACCAGGATACCGATGGCTCCCGCAGCCTGCGGCACAACTTCATGCCCTTGCGGCGCGCCGGCGCGGCGGCCCGCACCATGTTGGAAATGGCCGCGGCCCAGCGCTGGAACGTGCCTGTCGCGAGTGTTGTCGCCCTGGATCACGGCGTGCTCCATGCAGCGAGCGGCCAGAGACTCGAATACGGCGAGCTTGCGCAGGCGGCGGCCGGGATGCCGATCCCGGATCCCGCTCAGATCAGGCTCAAGGACCCGCGTGCCTTCCGCTATATCGGCAAGGACAATGTCGGCCTGGTCGATAATTTCGACATCACGACCGGACGCGCGGTCTACGGCATCGATGCCCGCGTCGACGGCATGCTCTACGCCGTGATCGCGCGACCCCCGGTCTTTGGCGGAAAGGTCGCGTCCTATGACGCCGCCGAAGCCGAGAAGGTCCCGGACGTCGTCAAGGTCATCAAGCTCGATGCCCCCGCCATTCCCTCGGAATTCGCTCCGCTCGGCGGCGTGGCGGTCATCGCCCGCAACAGCTGGGCCGCCATTCGCGGGCGCGAGAAGCTGAGGATCAGCTGGGATGACGGCCCCAATGCCGCCTATTCCTCGGACAGCTATCGGGCCGAGCTGACGCAGGCGGTGCGAGCGCCAGGCAAGGTCGTGAGACGCGAGGGCGATGTCGACGGCGCGCTGTCCCGGGCCGATCGGCGCGTCCAGGCCGAATACTATATCCCGCACCTGGCGCAGTCCGCGATGGAGCCGCCCGCGGCGCTGGTTCGCATCGTCGACGGCGCGGCGGAGGCCTGGGCCTGCACGCAGGCGCCCCAGGTCACGCGGGCGCGGCTCGCCAGCAATCTGGGGCTTCCCCTGGAGAAGGTGAAGGTCAACGTCACCCTGCTGGGCGGTGGCTTCGGCCGGAAATCAAAACCGGACTTCGTGATCGAGGCTGGCCTCTGCTCGAAGGCCATGGACGGCGTCCCGGTCAAGCTCGTCTGGACGCGGGAAGACGATCTCCATCACGGCTATTACCACACGGTTTCAGTGCAGCGCCTCGAGGCTGGTCTCGATAGCCAGGGAAAGCCGGTCGCCTGGCTTCATCGCGCCGCCGAACCAACGATAGGTTCGACATTTGCTCCGGACCCGAAGCACGCCTTGCCGTTCGAACTCGGGATGGGTCTCGTCAACTTGCCGTTCGCGATCCCGAATATTCGCGTCGAGAACCCGGAAGCGGCGGCGCATGTGCGCATCGGCTGGTACCGGGCCGTGTCCAATGTTCCCCATGCCTTTGCCGTGCAGTCCTTCGTCGCCGAACTCGCCCACGCGGCCGGACGCGATCCCAGGGACTATCTGCTCGAGATCATCGGGCCCGATCGCCTGATCGATCCGACCGCGCTCGGCGATGTCTGGAACCACGGGGAGGATCCCAGGCTCTATCCGATCGACACAGGCCGCCTGAGGCGCGTCATCGCGGCGGCGGCCGAGGGCATCGGCTGGGGGCGCCCGCTCGACAAGGGCAGGGGCCTCGGCATTGCCGGCCATTACAGCTTCGTCACCTATGTCGCCGCGGCTGTCGAAGTCGAGGTCAACGATCGCGGACGGCTCGCGATCCCGCGCATCGATATCGCCATCGACTGTGGCCCCGTGGTCAATCCCGAGCGGATCCGGTCGCAGATGGAAGGCGCGGCGATCATGGGTGCCGGCCTCGCCAGCTCGGCCGAGATCTCGTTCAAGAACGGGCGCGCCGAGCAGAACAACTTCGATACCTACGAGCTGACACGGATGGACTCGGCGCCGCGGGACATCCGGGTGCACATCATCCGCTCCGACGATTACGCCCGTCCGCTCGGCGGTGTCGGCGAACCCGGCCTGCCGCCTGTCGCGCCCGCCATCGCCAATGCGGTTTTCGCGGCAACCGGAAAGCGCATCAGGCAATTGCCGATCAGGGATCAGCTCAGCGCCTGACCGGCTCGGCCCTTGAAGCGGAGCGGAGGGACAGCCTGCGCTTCGGCGAGTGCCAGGGGCCACATCGGCATGGTCAGCGGGAGCAGATTCAGGGAGGCTGCCCTCGGCGGAGTGAAAGCGACGGTGGCCAAATCAGGAGATCGCTTCGCCTTCAGCGGCGCTCCGTGAAGAACCGTGTTGCGGGACCAACGTCCCCGGTCCGCAGCGAGAAGCCAGAGACCACTGTTACAAGCGCCGTCCAGGCCTCGCCTCGACGGACAGCGCCATTGGCTTTGACAGCCTGTGCGATACTCAAGGCAGACGCCTGTCGTGCGAGATCACCGATCGTGGTGAATTCGCTCCAAGCCCATCGCCCGTATGCGTAGCCAACCCCAATGGCTGAAAGCAGCCCGATCAGCCCCGCTGCAAAGAGGGACCCACCCGACAGGCCCATGACGGAAACCGCACTTCCGGCGGCAATCGCAAAGACAGCGACCAGGGGAGCCATATTCGGAAGCGACGGGTTGGGAAGGTGCAGGCCGGTCTCGCTCGCAAGGTAGTCACGCCAAGCTCGATGGTCGGGCCCGTCGATCATTCTGTCCAAGCGGGTATTTGGCCGAATGCCGAGGCCGGGGTGCCGCGCCCGGATCGCTCGGCGAATAGCTCTGAAGGCCGTTGCGGTGAGACAAGGCAACTGATCGCTGGCATCGACGGTTGGCACTTTTGCGCAGACAAGCGCAAATAAATCGCTGACCGTGAAGCAAGCGCCTGCCTCAGCATCGCTGATCGTGATGCCGAATGCTTCTTCTACCGCCTCGACGATAGAAACATCGTCATCGTCGTCGATCTCCAGTGCGTCGAGCATTGCGACCGCCTCCTGCATGTAAGGTTTTATCTCGCAATGGTTGCCACCTTCAATGCGCACCTGCTTCGCTGCCGGCAGTGACCGGACTGTCGACAGGGTTTTTGGATCGGCGTATTGAGGCTTGCCCCGGTGAGATCGCGGGGCCCGCCCCAACGGCCTTTTCCAGATTGACGGCGGATCATGCAGGTGGTGAAGCCGCAACGACCTTATCCGACAGCCTTGGCTAAATGCACCGTGGTCATCAACATGGGAGCAAGCAAATGGCGACGAAGAAACCGAATATTCTGGTTATGTGGGGCGATGACATCGGTCAGTCGAACCTGAGTTGCTACTCAAAGGGAATGATGGGCTACAAGACGCCCAATATCGACCGCCTCGCAGACGAGGGTATACTCTTCACCGATTCATACGCGGAGCAGAGCTGTACCGCCGGCCGTGCGTCGTTCATCACCGGCCAATGCGGGCTCCGCACGGGGCTCACCAAGGTTGGACTTCCTGGTGCCGAACTCGGGCTCAAAGCCGAGGACATCACCATCGCCGAAGCGCTCAAGCCGCTCGGCTATCGCACGGGTCAGTTCGGCAAGAACCATCTCGGTGACCGTGATGAGCACTTGCCGACAATGCATGGCTTCGACGAATTCTTCGGCAACCTTTACCATCTGAATGCAGAGGAAGAGCCGGAGGAAGTCGATTATCCCAACCCCAAGGACTTCCCCAAATTCAAGAAGAAATACGGTCCACGCGGCGTGCTGCACTGCTGGGCCGACGGCAAGGGGGGCCAGAAGATCGAGAACACCGGGCCCCTGACTAAAAAGCGCATGGAGACCTGCGATGACGAATTCCTTGCGGCGGCCAAGAAGTTCATCAAGGCGGCCCACGACGCTGGCGAACCGTTCTTCGTCTGGTTCAACACTTCGCATATGCATGCCTGGACGCATGTGAAGCCGGAGAGCCGTGGTCAGTCCGGCCGCTGGCAGTCCGAGTATCACGACGTGATGATCGACCACGACAAGTGCATCGGCGAGATGCTCGACTTCCTCGACGAGCTCGGCATCGCCAACAACACCTTCGTCCAGTACAGCACCGATAATGGCCCGCATATGAATACCTGGCCGGACGCGGGCACGACGCCGTTCCGCTCCGAGAAGAACACGAGCTGGGAAGGCGCCTATCGCGTGCCTTGCATGGTTCGCTACCCCGGCAAGATCCCGGCCAGATCGGTGTCCAACGAGATCATCAGCCACCAGGACTGGTTTCCGACCATTCTCGCGGTCGCCGGGGAACCCGACATCGCCGAGAAGCTGAAAAAGGGCCACAAGATCGGCAAGAACACCTACAAGGTGCATCTCGACGGCTACAACCTGCTCCCGCACCTCACCGGCACGGCGAAGGAATGCCCGCGCAAGGGCTTCATCTACTTCACCGACGAGGGCGATGTCGCCGCCCTGCGCTACGACAACTGGAAGATGCTGTTCATGGAGCAGCGGGTCGAACATACGCTGAAGATCTGGCAGGAACCGTTCGTCACGCTCCGCACGCCCTACATCTTCAATCTACGGATGGACCCCTACGAGCGCGCGCAGCAAACGTCGAATACGTTCTACGACTGGATGTTCCGGCACATTTTCCTGCTCGTTCCGGCGCAAGCCATCGTCGCGGAGTTTCTGGAGACGTTCAAGGAGTTCCCGCCGCGACAGAAGGCGGCGAGCTTCAGCCTCGAACAAGTCATCGAGAAGATGACGCACGCCTCGGCGTCTGGCGGGCACTAGAGGGCGCTCCCCATGGAAACCCGCCCGGCAGCAGGCCGGGCGGGCCTTGCAGCCAATGCGGAAAGAGCGCTGCTATTCTATGCCTTATCGCTGACCGCCGGGGGCCGGCGTCAATCGGCTGCTCCGGCGGCCAGGCGCTGGTTGCCCGGAGGTGGCGCCGCCAACGTGAGACATGTCGGCCGCTGTCACTGCGCTGCCCGGCATGCCCGAGCTTTCGATATCGCGACGGGGGCATCCCGGCTTTGCCTGCGTCCTTCGCAGCGTTCGGGCCCGATGGAGCAGAACCGATGAGTGGTCATCCCGATGATATGAGGCCGGTCGTCACGGCACAGTCCAGCGATGGGCAGATTTCCACGGAGCTCGCTGCGCGCCG
Organism: Allobosea sp. BK604; assembly: GCF_004341515.1. Classification (GTDB taxonomy): domain Bacteria; phylum Pseudomonadota; class Alphaproteobacteria; order Rhizobiales; family Beijerinckiaceae; genus Allobosea. The sequence continues at coordinate 24,365 of NZ_SLZF01000009.1, read as the reverse complement.
GACGGGCATGTCGTTCCAGCGAACCCGGATGAGCGCCGACCGGACCCTGATGTCGGTGATCCGCACATCGCTGTCGTTGATCGGCTTCGGCTTCACGATCTTCCAGTTCTTCCAGAAGCTCCGCGAGGCCGGGACGTTGACGACCGGCTCGCCGCGGAATTTCGGCTTGGCTCTGGTCTGCCTGGGGGTCGGCATGCTGGTCGTCGGCATCATCTACCATCTCCAGTTCATGCTGGGCCTCCGGCACGAGCGCGCCGAGATGACCCAGGCAGGCCTGATCCATGGTCGGAGCGTTTTCCCGACGTCGCTGACATTGATCGTCGCCGTGCTCCTCCTGCTCGCCGGCCTGTTAGCGATCATGGGGATGGTGCTGAATATCGGGCCTTTCGCATGAGCGATCGGGTGACCTTTGCAGTATGGTTCCTGGTGCGGGCGCGCTCTGGAGCATTTTCGAGCGAAGTGGCTCCCGGTTCGCGTGAAGACAATGCGCCCAGTCGCCTTGGGCGCATTGCGGGAGGGGAGCCATGACCCTGGCCCAGGCGATACCGATCGTGATCTCGATCAGCATCTTCCTGATGGTCACGACGATCGGCCTGAGCGCCAATGTGCGGGACGCCACCGTTCTCTTGCGCCGGCCCGGGCTCTTGGCTCGTTCGGTCCTGGCGATGAACGTGGTGATGGTCGCCTTCGCCGCGATGATGTGTCTGTGGCTCGATCTGGCATTTGCGACCAAGGTCGCGATCCTGGCGATCGCGGTCTCGCCGGTCCCGCCCATCATGCCACGGAAGCAACTGAAGGCCGGTGGCGACGGGTCCTATGCCATCGGGCTGCTCGTGGCGGAGATCTTGCTGGCGATCGTACTGGTGCCGCTATCGATCGAACTGATCGGAAAGCTCTTTCGCGTCGAGGCTCACGCCCCGGTTGCCAGGGTGCTTACCATCGTCCTGATCTCGGTCATGGCGCCGCTTCTTCTCGGCATGCTGGTCCGCCGTCTCGCTCCGGACATGGCCGGAAGAATTGCGCGCCCACTGTCGTTGGCTGCCACCCTCCTTCTGGCCTCCGCGGTGCTTCCCATCCTGTTCACCACGTCCGGAGCGATCTGGAGCCTCCTCGGCCAAGGTGGCCTCAGGGTGCTTCTGGCTTTTTCACTGCTCGGGCTTGCGGTGGGGCATCTCCTCGGTGGCCCTGATGCGAAGGACCGGCCGGTTCTGGCTTTGGCCGCCAGCGCGCGCCATCCCGGAATGGCGCTGGCAATCGCGACATTCAACTTTCCGGAGCAGAAGCCGGAGATCATGGCCGTGATCGTCTGCCATCTCATCATCAGCATCGTCGCCGCGGCCGGCTACATCGCGCTTGTCAGGCGCAGCCGCAGAATGCAGGCCGGCTAAAGCATTTTCGAGCGAAGTGGGTACCGGTTCGCGTGAAGACAATGCGTCACTACAAAGAGATCGAGCATTTTCGAGCGAAGTGGGCACCGGTTCGCGTGAAGACAATGCGCCAATACAAAGGGTCAGAGTATTTTCGAGCGAAGTGGCTACCGGTTCGCGTGGAGACAATGCTCGAGGCAAGTAGATCGAGAATTTTCGCGTTTCGGAGACGCGCGAAAATGCTCTCGTTGGACGATCGATCTCGCATCGGAGGCATGCCGGGATGGAAGAGTGGCTGATCTATCTGACGCGCCAGGCGGTGCTGCTCATCAAGGGCTTTGCCCTGATCGTCGTCGTTTTCGGGGCCGTGCAGGCCTTCGCTGTCGCGGCCAGATTGTTCTTCTATCCGAACGACACGGTTTTCAGGCCGGTCTGGCTTCGGTTTGGGCGCTGGCTGGTCGCGGGCCTTACCTTCCAACTTGCCGCCGACATCATCGAAACAGCGATTACGCCGAGTTGGGAAGATATCGGCCGATTGGCGGCGATCGCAGTCATTCGGACGTTCCTCAATATCTTCCTCGAGCGGGATCTGAGCGAGCTGCGCGAGCGAGGTGAGGGGGCGGACACCGCCTGACGCCCCCCTCGATCACCGCGGCGCCACCTTCCGATCCAGAAAGCCGCGGATCAGCGGCGCCATTTCGGCCAGACGGTCCTCGAGAGCGAAATGGCCGCTGTCGAGGAGATGGAATTCCGCGTCCGGTAGGTCGCGCAGATAGGGGTGCGCTCCTTCGGCGGGAAAGATCTTGTCGTTCTTCCCCCAAACGATGATCGTCGGCGGCTTGCGCTCTCTGAAGAACTGCTGGAATTGCGGGTATAGCGGTACGTTGGTGCGATAGTCGTAGAAGAGGTCGAGCTGGATCTCTTTGTTGCCCGGGCGATCGAGCAGCGCCTGGTCATGGACCCAGTTGTCCGGGCTGATGCGCGAGAGATCGCCCATCCCGTCGGTGTACTGAAACTTCGTCGTCTCGAGCGAGACCAGCCCCGACAGTGCCTGGCGGCGTCCCGGCGTGTTTTCCGACCAATAGGCCTTGATCGGATCCCAGAACTCCCGGAGCCCTTCTTCATAGGCGTTGCCGTTCTGCACGATCAGCGCGCTGACACGCTCTGGGTGCTTGATGGCGAGGCGGTAGCCGACCGGGGCACCGTAATCCATGAGGTACAGTGCGTAGCGCTTCGCACCCAGGCGCTGCATGAGCGTGTCGACCATGTCGGCGAAGTGCCCGAACGAATAGGTGAACTGTGTGTGGTCGGGTGCGTCGCTCTGGCCGAAGCCGGGGTAGTCGGGCGCGATGACACGGTATCTGTCCGCCAGAAGCGGGATCAGGTTACGGAACATGTGCGACGAGGTCGGAAAACCGTGCAGAAGCAATACGACAGGACCCTCGGCAGGGCCCGCCTCGCGATAGAAGAGCTTCACACCGTCGATCGTCTCGAACCGGTAGTGCACCGTGACGGGCGCCTGCGGTAACCTCGCCGTGACCACATCCGCGGAGGCGGGCTTCGGCTGAACAGACGCCAGGCTGAGTGTGAGCATCACGGCAACGAGCAGTCTCCTCATACCGACCCCCAATTGATTGAGCTTGTCAGGAGGGCCTCATGGGAACGCCCAATGAACCCTGCGGGCGCGGCCGTGGCCTCTTCCACCCCGGAGCGCCGGCCGGATGGCAGGGCGGCGCGATGGAGGGCGCCGCGCCCGGTCAGTTCGTTGCGCCGGCGGCGCTCGCGATGAACTTGGCCACATCCTGCGGATGCGACAGCATCACCGCATGGCTGCTGCCGATCTCGACGACCTTGGCGCCGGCACGCGCCGCCATCGAGCGCTGTTGGCTAGGAGGAACCATGTGGTCATTCGTCGTGACCATGAAGTAGGTCGGCTTTTGCTTCCATGCCGGGACGGTGATCTTGGTCTCGACCGCGCCCAGCCCCCACGGCACCTGCGAGGCCGCCATGAACCGGGTTTTCTTTTCATCGACATCAGCCGCGAACGCGGCGGGAAACTTGGCCTGATCGACCAGTAGGAAGCCGTCGGCCGGGGGCAACAGCGGTGCCTGGTCCTCGCCGGGCGTAGGCTTGGTGGCGAGCTCGAATACCGATTCCCCGGCCTCCGGGGCGAAGGCCGCGATATAGACGAGGCTTTTCACCTTCGGCATGTCGCCCGCCTCGGTGATGACCGCGCCACCATAGGAATGGCCGACCAGCACCACTGGCTTAGCGGTGCGGGCGATGACCTGCCGGGTCGATTCCACGTCACCTTTGAGAGTGACGGTCGGGTTCTGCACGGCAAGCACCTCGTACCCGTCGGCCGTCAGGATGTCATAGACCGCCTGCCAGCCCGAGGCGTCCACGAAGGCACCGTGGACCAGGACGATGGAAACCGGCTTAGCGCCTGAAGTCTGAGCCGGCGCAGGGGAGGCGATGGCCATTGCGATGAGCACTCCTATGATCGTGGTCTTCATCATCGTCTCTCCAGCGCTGTGGCTGTCGCGCGTCGCCGCCCGACGACACGGTGGGGTCAAAGCAGGGGCCGTGCACGGCGCCGGTCGCGTCAGAGCCAGCAGCGCGAGTGTTCCCTGCTCGTGGTTTTCTCGGACGCTTTGCGTTGAGTGGTAGCGGGGTCTTGTCTAATCGTTCAGGCTCAGATTGCTCGTTAAGCCTTGTAAAATCCGGTAAGTGGGCCGGACGCGACGCGCTGACAGGAGCGACAACAAGGGCTCTTGCCACCTGGAGCATTTTCGAGCGAAGTGGACAGCGGTTCGCATGAAAAAGCGCGTTACTACAAAGAGATAGGGAATTTTCGCGATTCGAGGAAACGCGGAATTGCTCTGCTATTCCTGTCCAGGCGAGGCGATGGCTACCCAAACCGACAATATCGATCCGCCGTCCCGGTTTCCGGGCGTCCTCAACTCTCAGGAGCTGCTCGTCGCCGAGGCGGTCCATGCCAGGGCCTGGCATGCGCTGCAAAGCGGGGTTGATATCGATCTCGAGAACACGGCCGAAGCCAGGGATCGGCTCGGCCGGATCGTGGTGCAGCTCATGCTCGGACGTAACGCTTCGACCGCGGAGCTCGCCAGCGCGGCTATTTCCCTTTTCAGGGACGAACAGCCGAAGCGGTCCCCGGCCTAAAGCATTTCCGCGTTTCTCCGAAGCGCGAAAATGCTCTATCTATTTGTTCTGACGCATTTTCTTCACGCGAACCGGTACCAACTTCGCTCGAAAATGCTCCGGAGCACTACTCCCGCAGCGCCCTGCCGATAGCGGCATCGAGCGAGGCCAGGTTATAGGGTTTGCGCAATGTCACGGCGTCCTGCAGGTTCAGGACCGCGAGATCGTCGTAGCCCGTGGCGAAGATGAACGGAACCGCGGACTCGCGCAGGCGATCGCTGATCGGCTCCGATGTCTTGGAACCGAGATTGACGTCGAGAACCGCCAGATCGGGCATGACCTGATCAAGTCGCGTCATCGCTTCCGGCACGGAAGAACAGATATCGACCTGTTCGGCCCCGAGCTGGAACAGCATGTCCTCGCAATCCAGGGCGATGACGAACTGGTCCTCCACCAGCAGCACGCGCTTGCCTGCGAGCGGCCGGCTGCCACCGGAGGCGGGCAGGGGCGGGGCGCTGCGCTGCTCGGCCACCGGGCTCTCCCAACGCACGAATTTCGCGGGGATGCGCAGGAGAGCCGTGACGCCATCCGGATCGAACGCGAGCTCGCTGCTTCCTCCAAGATCGAACGGGATGCTGCGGTCGATCAGAATGCTGCCGAAACCCTGGCGCGACGGCGGTGCGACGGAAGGACCTCCGCTCTCCCGCCACGCGATCTCGCAATCCCCGTTGTCTTTCGCTGCCCAGCGGATGGTCAGCTTCCCCGTCTTGACCGCCAGGGCGCCGTATTTCGCGGCATTGGTCATGAGTTCGTGAATGACGAGTGCAACGACCGAGAAGGCGCGCGCGTCGAGGGCGACCGGGGCGCCTTCGATCGTGACGGACCCTTCGCTCGTCCGATAGGGCGAGGATTCCGCCAGGATCAGATCGAGCAGCAGGCCGCCGCCGCTGGCGAGCATCGCCTGGTCATGGGCCACGGCGAGAGCTTCGATGCGCCCCTTCAGCGAGGCGACATAGGCCGTGATCGTCTCGCCACCCGCAAGCGGATGCGCGACGATCGACTTGATCAGGGAGAGGATGTTCTTGACGCGGTGATTGAGCTCCTGATTGAGCATTTTCTGGCGGACATCCGCCCTGTGCCGCTCGTCCGCCAAGAGCTCGCTCTGCCGCAGCACCACCTCGATCAGCGTCCGCCGTGCCGATTCGGCCAATTCGCGTTCGACGGCGCTCCACGGCTTCGAGTGCCCTGCGACGGTCTCCTTCCAGACCGCGAAGCTCTGCCGCGGTGTCAGCCGGTCCCCGTGCGGGCCGGTCGAATAGGTCTTGTTGGGATCACCGCCCCACTCGATCGTGTGCACCAGCTCCTGGCGGAAGAAGAAGAGATAGTCCCGCGGTATCTGCGAGAGCGGAATGATGAGCAGGCCGGCGAATTGCCGGGCATAGGCCCCGGCCGAGGGCAGCACCTCGCTGAGCGATGTCGTGGCCCAGATCCGCCCCTCGCAGACTTGCGTGGCGAATGCGGCCAGTTCCTCGGCGAAAGCGGCCGGTGGCGCATGGCCTTCCGCGCGCCATTGCCCGCGGACCCAGACCCCGACGCCGTCGCTTTCCACGAGATCGCGGAACTCGGCGAGGTGATGTCCGAGGAAGTCCGAGGCATCGGTCACATAGGATGCCGAGGTCAGCATGCCGTTGAGAAAGCTGCGCGCCCGCTCGGCGGCGACGAGCAGCTGCTTCTGCGTCAGCGCCCCAAGTTGCAGCGCGAAGAACTCGCCGAAGATTTCCGCGGCGATGCGGCGGTTCATCGACAGCGACCGCGGGCTGTAGTGATGGCAGGCGATCAGCCCCCAAAGCTCGCCCTCGACGATGATCGACACCGACATCGAGGCGGACACGCCCATATTGCGCAGGTACTCGCAATGGATCGGCGAAACGCTGCGCAAATGCGCATAGGACAGATCGAGCGGCTCGCCGGCACTGTCGAGCACGGGCATGATCGGGAAACGCTCGCCGCTCGAATCCGAGACCACGCGAATGGGATTGAGCAGATAGAGCTGCCGCGCCTGCTGCGGGATGTCGCTCGCCGGAAAATGCTGGCCGAGAAAGCTCTCGAGATCGGGCCGCTTGGCCTCGCTGACCACCTTGCCCGAACCGTCGGCGGCGAACTGGTAGATCATCACCCGATCATATTGCAGGACCGCCCGCAGCAGCCGTGCGGCGTTCTTGATCAACTGCGTCGGGCTCGTGACGCTGGCCAGCCGGCCGACGAGCGTGCGTGCGAATTCGAGGGGCGAGCTCGGCCCTTCCGGGCGGGCCTGCTCGAACTCGATGATCGCATTGCCCTTGTGGGAATGAATCGAGATATCGAATTCGCGGTCCAGTCCGGCGATGTGATAGCGCGGCAGCAGCCCGGCCCGGGAGGGCGCGCCCGAACGCGCCAGCGCGTTGCGCATGTCGTGAACGACAGGGCCGCCAAGCACCTCTTCCAGCTTGCGTCCGATCAGCTCGAATTCCTTGAGCCCGAGGAAGTCGCTCGCATTGGCGGAGTGCCGTCGAATGGTCACCGCCTCGGCATCGCAGACGATCAGGCAGCCATGCGGCTGAATGCTGCCAGGCACATGGATCGGCTCGCGATCGCAATTCGTGAGGTCAACGGTCGTCATGCGGCAGGAAGCTTTTCCGAGGAGAAGGCCTGGATCGCGTGGGAGAAAACCTGTCTGGCCGAATCCGCTGCCCTGTTCCAGTCAGCGCGGCCGAGGCTCTCCAGGCAGGCGAGGAAATCGCGCCAGGTCTCGGGGGAGGCCGACTGGGCCGAAAGATATCGGGCGCCACGATCCGCTTCGAATCCCAATCGCAAGGCATCCCTGACCAGCACGCGCGCTCCCAAGGCGGAGCCTTCGAGAACATAGGATGCCCCCAGCACCGAGGCGATGTCATTTGACAGGGAGAACGGCATCGCTCGGGGCCTGTGCACACCAAGCTCGGCGAGATCCAGCTCCAGAACCGAAGCCAGCTCCCGGGGCCGCCATCCCAAGGGCAAGCTGACGCAGGTTTCGCGCAGGGCGGCCTCGACCGCGGCGCGATGCCGGTAGGTTCCCGCCAGGAACCGCCCGTAATCGGACGGGCTGGCAAGAGGGCCGATGAGGTCGTCCAGGTCTCGATGAAGTTCGTTCGTCTCCGCCCGCAGGAAGCTTCGTAACGGTGTCATTCCATCCCTTGTCTGCTGCTTTTCAACCGAAGCCCGGATTGACCGCTGGTCAAGACGAGTAATCGCGTCATTCCGGCCTGATGAGACTCTTGACCCGGCGCGCGAAGGCATCGAGCTGGAACGGCTTGGTCATCACGTGCATGCCATGGGCGAGGTGCCCGTGGTTCAGCACCGCATTTTCGGCGTAGCCGGTGATGAACAGAACCTCCAGGTCCGGACGTCCGACGCGCGCGGCATCGGCGAGCTGCCGGCCGTTCATGCCGCCGGGCAAGCCGACATCGGTGATGAGCAGGCTGATCGGCGTGGTGGAGTTGAGAATGCGCAAGGCCGACGCTGCGTCCCCCGCTTCGATGACGCTGTAGCCGAGCTCCTCGAGCTGATCGACGGCGAGCATCCTGACGAGCGGCTCGTCATCGACCACCAGGACCGTCTCGCCTCCGCCCGAGCGCGGCGCGTCCCCGCCTCCCGCGAGCGGCTCCTCTTCCGCCTTCGCATCGCCGGCATAGCGCGGGAGATAGATGCAGATCATCGTCCCCTTGCCGGGTTCGGAATAGATCCGGGCCGCGCCGCCCGACTGGCCGGCAAAGCCATAGACCATCGACAGCCCGAGGCCCGTGCCCTGGCCGATCGGCTTCGTCGTGAAGAAGGGGTCGAAGGCCCGCGCCGCCACGTCCGGCGTCATGCCCGTGCCGGTGTCGGACACGCACAGCGAAACATATTGCCCGGGATCGAGGCCCCGCAGGCGCGCCGCGCGTTCATCCATCCAGCGGTTGGACGTCTCGATCGTCAGCTTGCCGCCTTCGGGCATGGCGTCCCGGGCGTTGATGCACAGGTTCAGCAATGCGTTCTCGAGCTGGCCGGCGTCGACATTGGCTGTCCACAGGCCTGTCGCGCCCGCGGTTTCGACCTCTATCCCCGGCCCGACGCTGCGCGCGATCAGGTCCAGCATGCCGTTGATCAGCGTGTTGACGACGATCGGCTTGGGATCGAGCGTCTGCCTGCGCGAGAAGGCGAGGAGCCGCTGGGTCAGGCTCGCCGCCCGCTTGGTCGCGCTCATGGCGCCGTTCAGGAACCGGTCCAGCTCGCCGACCCGGCCCTGCGCGAGCCGCGTCGAGATCATCTCCAGGCTTCCGCCGATGCCGGCGAGGATGTTGTTGAAATCATGCGCCAGCCCGCCCGTCAGCTGACCCACCGCCTCCATCTTCTGGCTGTGACGCAGGGCCTCTTCGGCGGTCATCAGCTCGGCGGTGCGTTCCGCAACCTGTTGCTCCAATGTGGCATTGAGCTCGGCCAGCGCCAGCTCCGCCCGCCGGCGTCCGGTGATGTCCTGGAACAGCACGGCGACCTGGCGCCGGCTCGCGGGCTCGATCCTGACGGCGGCGAGCTCCAGGAAGCGGCCGGTCTTCACCAGCTCCTGCTGGAACCGGATCGGTTCGCCGGAGTGCAGCACGGCCCCGTAGCGCGCGACCCAGGAATCGGCCTCGTCGGGAACCATCTCGCGCAGCTTCTGACCGACGACATCGGGGATGCCGGCGTGCCGGGCATAGGCGGCATTGGCCTGGACATGGATATAGTCGCTATCGGGACCATGCGGCCCGTCGAAGAACTCGATGATGCAGAAGCCTTCGTCGATCGCGTCGAACAGGCCTTTGTAGAGTGCCTCGCTCTCGCGCCGGGAGCGCTCGGCCAATGCCCTTTCGGTCACGTCGGCGCCTTCGACGAAGATGCCGCTGACGCTGCCATCCGCGCCGCGCAGCGGCTGGTAGACGAAGTCGAGATAGCGCTCCGTCACAGGCCCGTCCGGCTCGACCTGCATCGAGAAGAGCGCGCCGGTCGCGGTGTAGGGCGTGCCCGAACGATAGACGCTGTCGAGGATCGTGACGAAGCCCTGGGCGGCTGCATCCGGCAGGGCTTCGGCCACGGTACGCCCGAGCACGTCGCGGCCGCCGATCAGCTTGAGATAGCTTGGATTGGCCAGCTCGTAGCGGTGGTCCGGACCCCGCAACAGCGCCATGAAGGTCGGCGCCTGCTCGAACATCTGCGTCAGGATGGGAGCGATGCTCCCTGCTTCGATCTGCACGTTTGGATTTTCCCCGGCCCGCCGACCAGGCAAGGGCGGCTACGCAGTAACGCAGAGGCTGGCTAAAGTTTCCATATCGCGCTTTGCCGGTTCGGAGCGGCCCGGCGACGCAACAGCAGCGTCTTGATGATCGCTCCCCTCTGCACGACCGGCCGATATCGCAGGTTTCCGCTGCTCGACCGGGCGCCGATATGTCCAAGGACCCTGCGAGCCCAGAGCATAGTCGAGCGAAATGGGCACCGGTTCGTGAGAAGAAGGTGTGTCAAAACAAATAGATAGAGTATTTCCGCGTTTTGTGGACACGCGGAAATACTCTAGTCGATCGCCTCCAGCACGATGCCATAGTGAAACGGTGGCAGCTCGACGATCTTGCTGGTCCTGAAGCCGGCCGGCTCGACGACGGTGCTGACCTGGTCCGGCGCCATCCTCATCTCCGTCTTCGGCCCGCGCGGCTGGCCGAGCACGACGGTCTGCTCCCGCGGCTGCCTGTGCCAGTTCAGCAGGCCGAAGCTCCCGCCCGGCTTCGTGACGCTGCGGACGGCGCGGGCGAGCGAGGCCTGGTCCGGCACGCCGTGAAACGTGTTGGCGAGCAGCACATAGTCGACCGGCTCCGGCAGAACCGCGCCCATGTCGCGAGCATCGGCGCAAATCCATTGCCGCACCGTCGCGCCGACACCTGCAACCTCTGCCTTGGCCTGCTCGATCAGCCCGGCATCGAGGTCGAGCGCGAAAACCCGGCCGGCAACGCGTTTCGCCAGCGCTGCCGTGAAATACCCATCGCCGCAGCACAGATCGAGGACGATCATCCCGGGCTCGACGCCGATCTGCCGCATGACGAGGGCGGGATCGGGCCAAAGCACCGACCACCAGTCACGATCGGGCATGGACGTGGCTGGAAAGAGAGCGTCTTCGGCAAGCCGCTGATCTCTGGGCAAGCGAGGCTCCTGCCATTGCGCTGACCACATCGGCCGAATGCTACAGCACGCATCGGTCCTGCGCACGAACGCAGCCTTCTTGCTGCGCCGGGCGCCCAGTTCCGCGCGGGCGCTCAGATTTGCGATCGGGCCAGGCTCGCGAGCCAGTCCGAAAACCGCTCATGCGCCGAGCGCTGCTGCCAGTCCGCGACGCTATAGGGCCTGGAGGCTGCGGCGTCCTTGTCGAAGAGGAGGGCCTGCGAGCGCGCGAATTGCTGATCGAACAAATTGATGTTGGCTTCGTCGTTGAGCCGCAAGGCGCGGTCGTCGATATTCGTCGAGCCGACCGAGGTCCAGGCCTCGTCCACGATCACCAGCTTGCAGTGGAAGAAGGTGGGCTGGTACTCGCTGATCCTGACGCCCGCCTGGAGCAGGTCGCCCCACAGGTGCCGCGACGCTTTCCTGACGATGCGCGCATCGGTCCGGGGACCGGGAACGATGATCTGGATATCGACGCCGCGCTTGCGCGCCTCGAGCATCTGCTGGCGCATCAGCTCGTCGGGAACGAAATAGGGCGTCGCGATCCGGATGGTCTTCTGCGCCGAGGCGAGGGCGGTCATCAGCATGAGATGCATGACATTGCGCTGGTGGGTCGAGCTGATCACGACCTGCGCGGCCTGGTCGCCTGCCGGCGCGATCTCCGGGAAGAAGCGATCGCCGAGCAGCAGCTCCCCGGTCGCCTCGATCCAGTGCTCGGCGAAAGCCGCCTGGAGTTCCGCTGCGGCCGGGCCTTCCAGGCGGTAGTGATTGTCGCGCCATTCGTTCGGCGCGCGCGCATCGCCGTTCCACTCGTCGGCAATGCCGACACCGCCGGTGAAGGCGACGCGCCCGTCGGCGATCAGCAGCTTGCGATGGGTCCGGTTGTTGACCCGGTCGATCGTGTACCAGCTGACCGGCCGGAAGCGGACGACCTCGGCCCCCGCATCCTGCATCCGCTGGATCAGCCGCTCGTCCATCGGCAGGCTGCCGACCCAGTCGAGCAGCACTTTGACGCTCAGCCCCTCGCGCGCCTTGGCTGCGAGCGCATCGGCGAATTCCTCCGCAATGGCGCCGCGCCAGTAGATATAGGTCTCGAAGCTGATGGTTTTCCTGGCCTCGCGGATGGCGCGCAGCATCGACGGAAAGATCTGGACGCCGTTGACGAGCGTCTCGACCCGGTTCCCCGGGACATAGTTCGACCCGAAGAGCGCGCCCATGGAGGTCCTGAGCTGCTGGTCCGATGACGCCAGGTTATGCGGCAGCGGCGCCTTCAGCTCCTGGGGCTCGGGCAGCAGGCTGCCGACCAGCAGGCAGCCCAGCACGCCCAGGCAGGCCGAGAGGACTCCGATGATGACCGGATGCCGTCGAAGCTTCATTGGCTCGCGTACCTGGAAGGCAGGGGCGTCAATTGCGTGCGGGGGCCTGCGTCGGCGGCTGTGCCCGGCTGGAGTCGCCCGGCGGAACCGACCAGGTCGCCGTCCAGGTCTCGCTCAATGTCCGGTTTCGCGCGCGCAGGAACATGCGCAGCTCGGCCGATTGACCGTCGGGCAAGGTCGCATCGACGATCGCGCGCACGCCTTTCAAGGGGCCGTGGAACGCGACGATCCTTGAATTGACCGCGCCGCCGGTCATGGTCGCGACCAGCTCCAGTCGCTCGGGCTCGCTCTGGTAATAGGCGAGGTCGCCGCCGGCAAAGTCGACGATGAAGCGCTTGGTGCCGTTGCCGTCGACGACGCCGTCCTCGATATCAGAGCCGTTGAAGCTCTGCTGCACCTGCGCATAGGGGTGAAGGTGCCAGGTCGTCGTGATCGCCGAGATGCGATACTTGAATTCTGCGGCCTGTCCGCTCGGCAAGGGCGTTTTCGGTGTCCAGCAGGCGACGATATTGTCGAGGGCCTCGTTCGTCGTCGGGATCTCGATCAGCTCGACCCGGCCTTCACCCCAATCGCCCTGGGGCTCGACCCAATAGCTCGGCCTCGCGTCGTAGCGTGCCTCGAGATCCTGGTAGCTGCCGAAGTCGCGGTCGCGTTGCATCAGGCCGAAGCCGCGCGGGTTCTTGTCGCCGAAGCTCGAGATGCGCAGCTCTTTCGGATTGCGGATCGGCCGCCAGATCCATTCTCCGCTGCCGGACTGCATCATCAGCCCGTCGGAATCGTGGATCTCGGGACGGAAATCGGTGCGCTGGCCGAGGTCGCCTTCGCCGGCCTGGAACATCGAGGTCAGCGGCGCGATGCCGATCCGCTCGATCTCCCGGCGCGGGATGATCGTCGCGGTGACGTCGACATGGGTGTCCCGGCCCGGGCTGACGACATAGCGGAAGGCTCCGGCGACCGACGGCGAGTCGAGCAGGGCATAGATCACGAGCTCGGTGCTGTCGCGCGACGGCTCCTCCAGCCAGAGCGCCCGCATGAACGGGAATTCCTCGGGCCCCTTGCCGCCGACATCCAGGGCCAGCGAGCGCGCCGAGAGGCCGTAGCGCTGGCCCCGTCCGATCAGCCGGAAATAGCTCGCCCCCAGGAAGGAGATGACCTCGTCCTGCACCTTCGGCTCGTTCAGGTTGGTGGTTATCGCAAAGCCGGCGAAGCCCAGCGCCGGCGAGAGCCCCTTGGGGACAGGCACCTTGCCGTATTCGAACAGGCTGGTCGTGAACGGGATCGGGATCGCGCTGCCGTGGCTGATGATGTGGACCTGGACCGGCTTGTTGTGCAGGAAGCCGAGATGGAACGGCAACAGGCGGAAATCCGAGCCGCCCTCGCGCCAGAAGGCCTTGTCGCGGCGAAACCGGATCTCGCGATAGCTGTCATAGCTCAGCTTCGACAGCTCGTCCGGGATCCTGGCGCTCTCTGCGTCGAAAGGCTGCTTCGCCAGGGCCGTCGCCTGCTCGACGACATCGCGGTAGCCGAAGCTGTTCGTCGGGCGCGCCGGCGCCTGGGCCGGCACGGAGCGAGGCGCAAGCAGGCACGTGCCGGAGAGCAAGCCGAGAATCGCGCGGCGAGACGGTGCTGACAATGCTTCCCCCAACCCAATGAACCGAGCCGCCCGGCGAGCGGGCGGCTTCCTTAGAACATTGATAAAGAGCTGGGGTTCCCGGGACTCTCTTGGGGAAATGGGCCTTCACGCTCGTCGGTGCGACCGGCGGGCTGCGTCACGTTCCTGTCTCCCATACCGAGTTCTGCGGAGGGGCTTGCCTGATGTCCATGCGGCTTGCGGAGCCAATGCAGGGCATTCCCGGTCTATGGCCCCCTCACAAGTCGGGGACCTCGCCGATCTTTTCGACGGCCACGCTGACAGTCATGCCGAGATAATCATTCGCGTCACCGAACCACGAGCCTGCCAGCGGAATGGCCTGGGCCGGATGTCGGGCCACGGCAACCGGGATCAAATCGAAGCCGGCGCTGATCTGGTTGGTCGGGTCGTAATCCAGCCACCCGGCACCGGGCAGGAAGACCTGGAGCCATGCATGGGTCGCGCCCGCCCCGCATGTGCCGACGGCACTGCCATCGACCGCCCCATCATACAGGTAGCCGGTGACGAAGCGGGAGGCGAAGCCGAGCCGCCGCAAGGCCTCGATCATCAGCCAGGCATAGTCCCGGCAGGTTCCCGATCTCAGGCGCAGGGTCTCGCCGGGCGCCTGGGTCCCTTCCTCTTCCCTTGCCTGATAGTGGAAGCTGTCGCGAAAACTGCGCAGCATGCGGCGCAGGACATCGGTCGCCTGGTCCTGGTCGCCGGCAACGAAACTCTTCGCCCATGCGGCCAGGCTGCCATCGGGATCCTCGGCATGAGGGCGCAGATAGCCGGCGAGGTCGGTCCACTCGTCCGGAGTGTATTGGACCGGGACTTCCTCGGCCCGACGGTCCAGCGGAAACGCCTCGACCCCGTTTACTCCGAAATACACCCCGCTGACCTCAAAGGTAAATGCCAGCTCACTGCCGGGTTCAGTGAAGTCCATCACCGTGACGGAGTTGGAGCGTGAATCGCTGATCCAATGGATTTTCGACGGAATACTGGTCTCCGCCGACCAGCCGAGAAGACGTGCACTTGCTCCGCGCCGCGGCAGGAACATGGCCCTGTGCGTGCCGAAGGTGACGGGCTTCGCATAGCGATAGGTGGTGACGTGCCTGATTCTGCCTAGTATCGCCATGGCGTCCTCCTTGCATAGCAGAGCAGTCGCTTCCCGACACGAATTCTCGCCCGGCCTCGCGCCGTTACTTGCCGGGCGCGCTTGCCGCCTCAGTCTTCGTCGCCTCGGCCCTTGCGGCGGTTATGATCTGCTGTGCGGCTGCGGCGTCCTCCTCGCGGCCTTCGACATGAACCGTCGGATGGGCGAATTTGATGCCGGCCTGGTCGAACGCGGTCTTGAGCCGCAGCAGAGCCTTTCGACGTACGGCCGCCTGTTGGCCGGGCCGCGTCGTCATCTTGAAACGAAGCTGTATGGCGTAGTCGCCGAACTGCTCCACGCCCTGCATCTTCATGGGTGCGATGATGTCCGGCGCCAGTTCAGGGTCCGCTGTAAGCTCCTGGCCGACTTTCTTCGCGGTCTTCCGCGCCTTCTCAAGATCGGTGTCGTAGGTGACATTGATCATGAACTTGTCGATGACCCAGTCGCGGCTCATGTTCTGTATCGCGCCCAATTGCCCGAACGGGACTGTAAAGACCGGGCCGCGGTGATGGCGCAGGCGAACGGAGCGCAACGAGAATGACTCGACCGTTCCCTTGAAGCTTCCGCTCTGGATGTATTCGCCGACGCGGAACGCATCGTCCAGCAGGTAGAACATGCCGCTGATGATGTCCTTGACCAGCGATTGGGCGCCAAAGCCGATGGCGACGCCTAGGACGCCCGCCCCGGCGATCAGAGGGCCGATCTCGAAGCCGAGCGCGGCAAGTGCCGTCAAACCCGCCATGACCGCAATGACCACAAACAGGATATTCCGGAAGATCGGCAGCAGCGTGCGAAGCCGCGCCCGGCGGATGTCCTCGTTGGACCCGGGAACGATACTCTCCGTCGGGTCCGCGAGGGCACCATCCACAGCGGCCTTGATGATCTGCCACAGGAAATCGGCGAGCAGGAGAATGACGACGCTCGCCAGCGCACCACGCAACAGCCGCATGAGCAGGTTGTCCTGGTTCGTCAGCCCGACCAGGTCGATGTGCCAGATATGGGCTAGCCAAAACGTGGCGGCGATCAGGATGATCAGCCGGACCCCGCGCTCGAGGCACACTTCCAGGATGTTGTGTCTGATCGGCGCCGGCGCGCCGCTCTCGGTCGGTCTCAAGAGATGTCCGACTGTGGCTTGTCCGATCGATATGGCCTTGGGCAGCAGAGTCGCAAAAACGGCAATCCAGAACATGCCGAGGAGTCCGGCAGCCCAAAGGAACCACAAGGCGACTGCGTAGGCGGACAGGGCGATGCTCTTTATAAGTCTCGCGAACCTGAAAGCCGGGTCGCGATCGCCGCCCGGTCGGCTCCAGATCGCTTCGAGGCCGATCAGCAAGAGGCCAAGTCCAAGCAGATAGGCCGCCGCAAAGCGGAAATTGTCGGGAAAGCCGAGATCGACCAGGATACCGACGATGGACCACCCGAAGGCGAAATATCCGACAAACAGAGCGATGCGCCGCCGCCAGTAGATGGCGTGGTCAGGCTTGATCGGAACAATCTGATGGTCCGACCAGTCACCCTTTGCGTCCTTCGGCGGAAACATCGCGAAGTCCAGCAGAGCCAGGGTGCCGCGCGTGATCAGCACGGCCACGAGAAGCGACAGTGTGATCTGCTTGAGCAGCGGGGGCCACGCGAACAGAAGGAAGGCTCCCAGGCTGCCCGCGGCAAAGATCGCGATGCCGGCGGCGAGGGTGGCCAGCCGCAGCGCTGCGATGCGGAAGCGTTCCTTGACCGAAAGGACGGGCTGTCGCTCGAGCGACGCCCGGTAGGGTGAGCTCAGGGCCCGCCAGAATTGCTCGGAGCCGACGCCGAGCACCAGAATGCTCGAAAGCAACAGTGCAAGTCGGGCAAGGCCTGTCGTTTCCAACTCGCTCCTCAGCAAGCCGGCGGCCCGCACGAGTTGCGTCGGCAGTTGTGGGATCGCGGCAGCGGTTGCCGCGATATGATCGCGCACGCTGGTGAGGCGCGCAGCCAGTCGGCTGGAAAGCGGCGGTTCCGGAATGGCCGTATCAGCGGGGGCTGCGGCGGCTTCGATCTTGCCGGACTGTTGGATCCAGCGCCGCACGCCTGGATCGTCGAGCAGGCGCAACAGCTCCTTGGCCTCGGCGGGAGGATCTGCCTGCCGTTCCTGCCCACGCGCCCCAACCGGTCCCCAGGCGGCAAAGACGCACAAGAACAGGATCAGCAAGCCGCGCATCGAGCCCTCAAGGCCGCGTCATGAAGGAGCTGGATTTCGTCGCGTCGACACAGCTTCGTGGGTCATCGGCCATCCCAAGCCATTCCCGTGACGCTTCACGACTGTCGGCACGCAGCAAGCGATATCGGGGCGCCGGCCGGCGCGCCTGAGACACTCGCGTTGGATTGGGAACGTCAGCACAGCGCGGCCCGCCGGCCTATTGTCCTTTGGGACATCTGACGCGCGTGCAAAATCTGCTAGAGTGCAGTGCACAACGACGCTGCCTGGAGCATTTTCGAGCGAAGTGGATACCGGTTCGCGTGAAGAAAATGCGTCAAGACAAATAGATAGAGCATTTTCGAGCGAAGTGGATACCGGTTCGCCTGAAGAAAATGCTCACGCGCCAGGTTCGAACGCGTGACGATGGATATGCCCGCCGCGGAGCGCGCGAACTGTGCCGCCGCGTGACGTCAACCTCGCCGGCAGAGACTGCGGCAGCGGAGTCTCGCTCTCGACCGCAAGGCGCTGCGCTTTCGCGGGCCGCTGATGCGGATGCCCGCCGATTCAGACCTGGAGAAGCTTCGGAGGGAGGCGATATGCGCGAGAACCCGGCTGGCGTCCTGAGCGATGGCCTGTCCTACACGGTCGATGCCGGGCAGCGCTGGCTCCTGTTCCTCGACGCGTTGCGCCAGCGCGGCTTGCAATATGAGGAACATATCGCGCAGCAGGCGCCGCATGTCCTCGACTACGACGCCGAACTGATCTGCGACGGCCGCGGGCTTGCCCGGCCGGTGAACTATGTGCTGGCGCGGATCAAGCCGCCTGATGGCGTCGTCCTCGACGAGACCAGGCGGCCCTTCGTCATCGTCGACCCGCGTGCCGGCCACGGACCCGGCATTGGTGGCTTCAAGGCCGATAGCGAGATCGGCGTGGCGATGAAGGCCGGGCATCCCTGCTATTTCGTCGGCTTCCTGCCCGATCCGGTTCCCGGCCAGACGATCGAGGATATCGCCCATGCCGAGGCGGCCTTCCTGGAGAGGGTGATCTCCCGCCATCCGAAGGCCGAGGGCAGGCCCTGCGTGATCGGGAATTGCCAGGCAGGCTGGGCCGTCATGATGCTCGCGGCGATGCGGCCCGAGCTGTTCGGCCCGATCATCCTGGCCGGCTCTCCCTTGTCCTACTGGGCCGGAGTGAAGGGCGAGAACCCGATGCGCTACACAGGCGGCCTTCTCGGGGGCAGCTGGCTGACGGCGCTCACCAGCGATCTCGGCGCGGGAACCTTCGACGGGGCCTGGCTGGTCCAGAATTTCGAGAACCAGAACCCGGCAAACACGCTCTGGAGCAAGCAGTACAATCTCTATTCGAAGATCGACAGCGAGGTGGAACGCTATCTCGGCTTCGAGAAATGGTGGGGCGGGCATGTCACGCTGAATGCGCAGGAGATCCAGTTCATCGTCGACGAGCTCTTCATCGGCAACAAGCTGGCCTGCGGCGACATCAGGACCTCCGATGGCACCGCCATCGACCTGCGCAATATCCGGTCGCCGATCGTGGTGTTCTGCTCGAAGGGTGACAATATCACCCCGCCCCAGCAGGCGCTCGGCTGGATCCTCGATCTCTACGGCAGCGTCGACGAGATCCGCTCATACGGGCAGACGATCGTCTATGCCGTTCACGACAGGATCGGCCATCTCGGCATTTTCGTCTCGGCGGGCGTGGCCCGAAAGGAGCACGACGAATTCGCCTCCAATATCGATCTCATCGACGTGCTGCCGCCCGGCCTTTACGAGGCGGTCTTCGAGCCCAAGGCCGGGGCCGATACCAGCCCGGACCTGGTGACCGGCGATTGGGTCATGCGCTGTGAGGCGCGCAGCCTCGACGACATCCGCGCGCTCGGCGGCAATGATCTCGACGATGAGCGCCGCTTCGCCGCCGCGGCGCGCGTATCCGAGATCAACCTCTCGCTCTACCGCGCCCTCGTCCAGCCCTGGGTCCAGGCCGCAGCCAACCCGGCCGCCGCCGAGGCGATGCGCAAGCTGCATCCGCTGCGCCTGCAATACGCGCTGTTCGGCTCGCAGAACCCATTCCTGTCCTGGCTCGGGACGGCGGCCGACAAGGTGCGCGACGAGCGCCAGCCGGTCGGCGACGACAACCCCTTCCTGAAGGCGCAGGAGATCGCCTCCGCCCAGATCGTCAGCGCACTCGACGGCTGGCGGCAGATGGTCGAGCGCATGTCCGAACAGACATTCCGGGCCGTCTACGGCTCGCCTCTGCTGCAATCGGCGCTCGGAATCGACGCAGGCTCGCCGCGCCGGCCGCGAAGCGCGGCACGGAGCAAGCTCCATGGCGAGCTCGTCGAGAAGCGGATCGGCGAATTGCGCAGCGGCTTGTCCCGCGGCGGGCTGGTCCACGCCTGTGTGCGGGCCATCCTCTATGTCGGAATGGCCCGGGAGAGCGTCGACGAGCGCAGCTTCGAAGCCATCCGGCGCCTGCGCCGGCAGGGCGAGCAGGCCCGCCGCCTGACGCTCGGCGAATTCAAGGCGCTGACCCGCGAGCAGTTCTTCATGCTGCTGATCGACCAGGCCGAGGCGCTGCGGACGCTTCCGGCGCTGCTGCCATCCGATGCCGAGGCCAGGGAGGCCGCGTTAGCGCTGATCGAGCAGGTCGCGACCGCCCGCGGCCCGCTTGCGGGGGAGGCGGCGGACCGGCTGGAGGAGATCAGGACCCTGTTCGAGGCCGCCTCGCCACGCGACGACCGGCCGCCCGGCAAGCTCGACCTCGCCATGCGACGGAAGGCCTCGTGATGCGCGCGGCAGATGGCACAGCAGGCGAGGACGATGCGAAGCTCGCTTCCAAGTACGACCGGCTGATCGCCGCGGCTCGCGCCGGCGCTCCCGCGCTGACGGTCGTCGCTCACCCCTGCGACGCGACCTCTCTCCAGGGGGCATTGGCGGCGCGCGACGCGGGACTGATCGCGCCGGTTCTCGTCGGACCGCAGCACAGGATCAGCGCTGTCGCGCAGGCCGAAGGGCTGGATCTCGGTGCGGTGGAAATCATCGACACGCCACACAGCCATGCCTCCGCGGCCGAGGCGGTGAGGCTCGTCCGCGAAGGGCGCGGCGAGCTGCTGATGAAAGGCAGCCTGCATACCGACGAACTGATGCGCGAGGTCGCCGCCTCCGCCACCGGCCTGCGCACCGAGCGGCGCATCAGCCATGTCTTCATCATGGACGTGCCCGGCCATGCCGAGACGCTCTTCATCACCGATGCGGCGATCAACATCTTCCCCGATCTCGATGCCAAGCGCGACATCGTCCAGAACGCCATCGATCTCTGGGCCGGGGTCGGCCTCGGCATGCCGCGCGTCGCGATCCTCTCGGCCGTCGAGACGGTGACCACCAAGATCCCGTCGACGCTCGATGCGGCCGCCCTGTGCAAGATGGCCGATCGAGGCCAGATCACCGGCGCCTTGGTCGATGGGCCGCTCGCCTTCGACAATGCGATCTCGCCGGAAGCCGCCGCGATCAAGGGCATCGTCTCGCCCGTCGCCGGACATGCGCAGATCCTCGTAGTGCCCGATCTCGAGGCCGGCAACATGCTCGCCAAGAACCTGACCTTTCTCTCTCGCGCCGATGCCGCCGGCGTCGTCCTGGGCGCACGCGTGCCGATCGTGCTGACGTCGCGGGCCGATTCCGTCCGCACACGCCTGGCATCATGCGCCGTGGCGGCGCTCTATGCGGCCGCCCGGCGAGGGACCCCCGCCGTGGCGGCGGTCTAGGGTCTGGCCAATGGATGCGATCCTTGTGGTGAACGCCGGCTCGTCGAGCCTCAAGTTCCAGATCTTCACCGTCTCCGAGGGGACGCTGGCGCGGCAGGTGCGCGGGCAGCTCGACGGCATCGGGCAACGGCCGCGCCTGCGCGCCAGCGATGCCAAGGGCAAGTCCCTGGTCGATCTGACCTTCGAGCGCGAGGAGGTGCCGGACCTGCCCACGGCGATCGACAGGACGCGAACCTGGCTGCGCAGCCTGGAGGGTTTCAGCCTTCTGGCGATCGGCCATCGCGTCGTGCATGGCGGACCGGACCATGCCGCCCCGACCATCATCGACCACGCGCTCCTCGACAGGCTCGCGACCTATGCCGAACTGGCGCCGCTGCACCAGCCCAACAATCTGCTGCCGATCAGGCTCGCGATGGAGATCAACCCGGATGTGCCGCAGGTCGCCTGCTTCGACACGGCCTTCCATCGCGACCATCCGGAGCTCGCCGATTGCTACGCGCTGCCGCTGAGCTTCCATCGCGAGGGCATCAGGCGCTACGGCTTCCACGGGCTATCCTACGAATACATCGCCGGGCGTCTGCGCGAGACCCGTCCGGAGCTGGCCGCCGGGCGGGTGATCGTCGCCCATCTCGGCAGCGGCGCCTCGATGTGCGCCTTGCTGGACGGACGCAGCATCGAGAGCACGATGGGGTTCACGGCGCTCGACGGGCTGCCGATGGGGACGCGCGCCGGGCAGCTCGACCCCGGCGTCGTGCTGCACCTGATCATGCAGAACGGGATGACGGCCGAGGCCGTTTCGAGCCTGCTCTATCACGAAGCCGGTCTCAAGGGATTGTCAGGTATCTCCAATGACATGCGCGATCTTCTTGCGAGCGAGGATCCGCGCGCGGCCTTCGCGATCGAGCATTTCGTCTATCGCTGCGCCCTCAATATCGGCGCGCTGACGGCGGCTCTCGGCGGGCTCGATGGCTTCGTCTTCACGGCCGGCATCGGGGAGAACGCACCCGAGCTGCGGGAGCGCATCATCCGCCGCATGGCGTGGCTGGGAGCCGAGCTCGACCCCGAAGCCAACCGGGCCGGGACCTTCCTGATCTCGACGCCGGCGAGCCGCATCGACCTCTGCATCGTTCCGACCGACGAGGAACTGATGATCGCCGACCATACCCTGAGACTGATCAGCGCCACCCCCTGAGCCGAGGCCGCCATGACCATTCCGACCGTGAAAGCAAAGCTGCTCGAGGGAAAGCGGGGCCTGATCGTCGGCATCGCCAATGAGAGCTCGATCGCCTGGGGCTGCGCCCGGGCCTTCCGCGCCTTCGGCGCCGAGCTGGCCGTGACCTATCTCAACGAGAAGGCGCGCCCCCATGTCGAGCCGCTCGCCCGGCAGTTGGAGGCCCCGATCGTCCTGCCGCTGGACGTCGCCGTGCCCGGGCAGATGGAGGCTGTGTTCGAGCGGATCGCGCAGAGCTGGGGCGAGCTCGACTTCGTCATCCATTCCATCGCCTTCGCGCCGCGCGACACCCTGGCCGGGCGCGTCACCGATGCGCCGCTCGACGGCTTCCTCAAGACGATGGAGATTTCCTGCTGGTCCTTCATCCGCATGGCGCAGCTGGCGGAGCCCTTGATGAAGCGCGGCGGGACGCTCTTCACCATGACCTATTACGGCTCCCAGATGGTCGTCGAGAACTACAACATCATGGGCGTGGCGAAGGCGGCCCTCGAATCGGCGGTGCGCTACATGGCCGCCGAACTGGGACCGAAGGGCATCCGCGTGCATGCGATCTCGCCCGGCCCGCTGGCGACGCGCGCGGCCTCCGCCATCCCCGAATTCGACGCCCTGCTCGACAAGGCCAAGCGCAAGGCGCCGGCCCGCGAACTCGTCGCCATCGACGATGTCGGCGCCGCGACCGCCTTCCTCGCCCATGACGCGGCCCGGCTGATGACCGGGCAGGTCCTCTATATCGACGGCGGCTACCACATCATCGATTGAGCGGGAGCCAGCCGGAGCTGTCCGCTATCCCGCCATCCGGGGATGCGTCTCGCTCAATCTGTGACGCTGCGGCCGTTCATATCGTCTGCTTGCGACCCGTTGCGGTCATTGTCGCGCAGGCAGAGCCCGGATATCTCGCCAGTACTCCTCCGCAACATCCGCATCGATTTCAACCGGCACCGTGCTGCCGGGATGGAGCCGGTCCGCCCCGTCCTTGCGAGGCCCGGAAATCCAATAGTGATCCCCTGTTGCCGCATCGAAGTAGTTTGCCTTGAAGCCCCGCCCGCCTAAGCGCTGGAACTCTTGCCTGCCGTAACGCAGCGATTGTCCAGACTTGGACAGCGTGACCCGGCCTATCCGTGCAGGCCCGTTCAGCCCTTCGGACTTGTTCTCGATATACATGATGCGTGTTTTTCGGGCACTCATGGCGCGGCACTATTGTTCGAAATCGTCAATGATCGCTTTCCGCCCGTTGCGAACATTTGATTGGCCCGGTTCGGGAAGCTAGGTTCCGGAGGCCAAGTCATTGCGCCGGGTCATGACGATGCAGCTTCTGGTCGAAGAGATGCGAGTTCGCTGGAACGGGCTTGAGCGGGGCGAAATCGATCGCTCCGCGGCGGCTCTGTCCGAGACGGACATTCATCGTTGGAGCACTTTGTTCACAGCCGGCGACGTGGATGAACTCTTTCGACGCATCGCCGATGCCCTTGCTCGCGGCTTTCATCGCGGAGAGATCGAGTTCGAGTTGGGCGACTTTATTGTGAATGGCCTACATTGGCCCATGGTGAACCGGGCGAGTGAAAGCACGCCCGTGCACCCGCTACTCTGGGACGTATTCCTGGCGTTCGACGCGGGCGAATTTGGCGAGGATCCGATTCAAACCAAAACGGCGCCAATGATTGCGGCGATTGTCGCCCAATTGGACGCGCAAACGTCTAGGTCATGACTGCTCCCGACCCGGAGCGGACCTCGACCTACGCGAATATGGGTGCTCGCGCTTCGGTTGTATGTGCGAACCGATCTCATATCATGATCGCACTGTAATGGGAGCGGATGATGACCCACGCCGAACTTGACGACCTTCAGGAATTGGAGGCCGTCTCAACTCCCGGCCCTTGGTATGTGCGGCGAATGGACGACATGTCTTGCATGAGCGCAGTGGTCGTTTCGACAAAGCCGGAAACCGGACTGAACGAATGTATGCGCTTCGACACCTGGCCGACGGGAGAAGTAGTAGCTGGCTGCCTTATCCAAGAGCCCAGATACGTCGACGTCGCCGATGAACGATGGGATCAAAACGCGGAATTGATCGCTCGTGTCCGGACCTCGCTCCCTGAGTTGTTGAAGTTGGCCCGGCTTGGCCTTGCGACATTAGAGGCCCCAGCATAATTCTCGGTCCGCTTCCGACCGATACCGTTGAAAAAGTCGGCCTGCGAGCGAGGCGATCACGGGCGGCGATTTGCCGGCGAGCGTCTTCGCCCGTCACGCGGCCCTGATTT
>NZ_SLZF01000008.1 GCF_004341515.1 Allobosea sp. BK604 | reverse complement strand
TGCGGCATCGGGCCGTCAGCCGCCGACACCACCAGGATCGCGCCGTCCATCTGCGCCGCGCCCGTGATCATGTTCTTCACGTAGTCGGCGTGGCCAGGGCAGTCGACATGCGCATAGTGACGGGCCGGCGTCTCGTACTCGACGTGCGCCGTCGAGATCGTGATGCCGCGCGCCTTCTCCTCCGGAGCCTTGTCGATCTGGTCATAGGCCGTGAACGACGCGCCGCCGGACTCAGCCAGCACCTTCGTGATCGCAGCCGTCAAAGACGTCTTGCCATGGTCGACGTGACCAATCGTCCCGATGTTGCAATGCGGCTTCGTGCGGGAGAACTTCTCTTTGGCCATGACACCTTTTCCTCGACGACGGCCATGATCGGCCGGAAAAACGCGGTCGAATTAGGGGGTTTCGGCCGAGGATGCAAGCGGTCGCCGCGCGATGCGCCGCCGAAGCGCGCCACGTCCCGCCTGCATGCGTGATCATGCGTTCAGGGCATGACCTCGAGACCGCACGTTCCGAAACGGAAGCAACGCCTAGCGGAAGTGCCCGGCCACGGCAGGTCTGTTGTTCGGCGCTCGCCATTGATGAACGCTCGACCTACCCGGCTAGTGTGTCAGGCGCTACTCGCGCAGCAACCAGCCGGCGAAGGATGAAGACGCGCTGTCGATCGCCTCATGGGCCGGATCGCCGCGAATCTGGTCTGCGATCGCAATCGCGGCGAGTCCAATGATGATACCGGCGGGCGTTGCCGGCACGACGGCCGTTGAAGCAGTCCGGATACCGGTCAGGTTGGGATACTGCGTCAATGACTTGCCGGTCACGCCATCGAGCAGGATCGCATCGGCCGTAAAGCTCGCCTGGCCGCCGGGGGCCTGCAGCGATTTGACGATGATCTTCAACCTGGCGCCATGCCGGCCCGCCGGCTGGTCGACAAAGCGCTTGCGAAAGCTTTCGCGCGTGATCTGCGCCAGCGTGGTGTTGACATGGGTTTGCGCCGCGCCGCTCCTGGTCAGGGCCATGAACTTCTCGTCCCAGGCCGCTTCTTCCGGAGAAGGTGTCGTATCCGCGCCGGTAGGGTCGCGCCCGATCCGAACCGGCCGGGTTGAGGCCGGCATCAACGTACTGGCATAGGCAAGCCCGGCCTGCGGCCAGACGATCGTCGATGGACTACCCTCTGTGGGCTTGGGCATCTCGACGATCACGTCAACAATTCGCAAATCTCGGACATCGGAGATCGCAAGGCCGCGCTCGGGCATTACGCAGCCGGAGAGAACGGCCGCAAGGATTGCGGCCAGAACAAGTCTAATCATCAATGCACAGCCCCCGGCCAACGCCTCCGCCGCGATAGCCGGGGTTGGGGCCGCCCGCCAGCTCAACCAAAGCACTAGGACGATGAGACAGCGCTCGGCTGGCGTGTGGCCTCCCCTGCTCCGAACACCCGCCGATACCGCGCCACCTCGCTCGGCTCGCCCGAGGCCTTCTCCGGATTGTCCGAGAGCTTCACCGCGGGTCTTCCGTTTACCCGCGTCACCTTGCAGACCAGCGACATCGGGTCGAGCGCGCGCGAGCCGTCCGGAGAGCAGCCGACGAGGTCGTTGGTCAGGTCCGTGCCCCAGCCGAAGGCCATTCGCACCTTGCCATGGAAATGGTGGTAGACCTGCTCGATCGCGCCGACATCGAGCCCATCCGAGAACACCAGCAGCTTCTCGCGCGGGTCCCTGCCCTTCGCCTTCCACCAGGCGATGATTTCTTCGCCGGCCTGGATCGGCGGGGCGCTGTCCGGTCGAAAGCCGGTCCAATCCGCCACCCAATCAGGCGCACGGCGCAGGAAATCGGCGGTGCCGAAAGCATCCGGCAGGGCGATCAGCAGGTTGCCGCCATAGACACGACGCCATTCGTCAAGCACGCGATAAGGCGCCTCCAGCATATCCTCATCGCTGTTCGCCAGCGCTGCGAGCACCATCGGCAGCTCATGCGCGTTGGTGCCGATCGCCTCGAGATCGCTGTCCATGGCGAGCAGGACGTTCGAGCTGCCGGTGAAGCACGGCCCCAGCCCCTCCTTGAGCGCCTCGACGCACCAGCGCTGCCAGAGGAAACCGTGCCGCCGCCTGGTGCCGAAATCCGACAGGCGCAGCTCCGGCAATTGCTGGAGGCGCTCGACCTTGCTCCACATCTTGGCCTTGGCGCGGGCGTAGAGGACGTCGAGCGAGAAGCGCTTCTGGCCGTTCATCACCCGGCGCGCGCGCAGCTCGTTGATGATCGCGAGCGCCGGCACCTCCCACATCGTGCTATGGGTCCAGGCCCCGCCGAAATGCAGCTCGTACTGCCCGTCGACGCGCTTCAGCTCGTATTCGGGCAGTTGGAAGTCGGCGAGCCAGGCGATGAAATCCGGCGTGAACATCTGGGTCTTGCCGTAGAAACTGTTGCCGGCGAGCCAGATCAACTCCTTCTTACTGAAGCGGATCTCGCGGGCATGGTCGAGCTGGGCCCGCAGTTCGCCCTCGTCGACGAGGTCGCCCAGCCGGATATGCCTGGAGCGGTTGATCAGCGAGAAGGTGACGTGCACATCCGGATGGAAACGCCGGATCATCTGCAGCATCAGCAGCTTGTAGAAATCGGTATCGAGCAGGCTGCGGATGATCGGGTCGAGCCGCCAGCCATGGTTATAGGTGCGCGAGGCGATATCGGTGAGCGTCATGGCTTGAGGCGCGTGATCCGTTCGGCAGGAACACGAACGCTAGGCGAGATCGCCGGGTTTTGACAGCCGCGCAACGGCAAAGCGGTCGTGCCGGGGTTGCAGCGGCGCCGCTTGTCGCGTCACGCCGATCAGGGCAAGAGCGCAATGAGGAGCGCGGGCCGTCCCGGCCCGAAGCCCGTTTCCGCAAGGTCGATCATGTCCGAGTCGTCGAAGCCGCGCATCAGCATCACCTACTGCACGCTCTGCCAA
The DNA here is from genome assembly GCF_004341515.1 of Allobosea sp. BK604. Lineage (GTDB taxonomy): Bacteria > Pseudomonadota > Alphaproteobacteria > Rhizobiales > Beijerinckiaceae > Allobosea. The sequence continues at coordinate 405,627 of NZ_SLZF01000008.1, read as the reverse complement.
TGGTTGCTGCGCGCCGCCTGGCTAGGTCAGGAACTGCTCTCGACATTCGGCGCCGATCTCGGCGAGGTCGCGCTCGTGCCCGGCACCGGCGGCACCTTCGTCATCCGCTACGAGGACGAGGTGATCTGGGACCGCACGGTCGATGGCGGCTTTCCCGACGCCAAGACGCTGAAGCAGCGCGTGCGCGACCGGCTCGACCCGAGCCGCGACCTCGGCCATTCCGACGTGCCGAAGGAGTGAGGGTTCTCCCGCATCGCGCCCGCGGACGAAGGCTCGTATCCATTCGTCCTGGCGTGATGTCAGATCGCCAGGAGTGATGTCAGATCTCGGAGTTTGCGAAGCGCAGGGGTGACCCGCAGCTGGGAAAGCTGGAATCCGGCCCAAGGGCAGCAGCTAGGACGCCGGAAAACCTGAGGATTTTGGAGCGGGTACCGGGAATCGAACCCGGGTATTCAGCTTGGAAGGCTGCTGCTCTACCATTGAGCTACACCCGCGCCGCTTCCGAATCCGCGATGGGGGCGCCGATGTCAAGACACGGCTGCGGCGATCCAACGCGAAAGCTGCAAGGCGGTGGCGAATTGATCGGGCTGCGCAGCGGCTTTTGCGCTGCCTGCCGATCTCGCCCCACAGGGCGAAGAGTGGTGGGGGAAGTAGGACTCGAACCTACGAAGGCATAGCCAGCGGATTTACAGTCCGCCCCCTTTGCCGCTCGGGACATTCCCCCGCCGTTTGCGGATCACGACACGCGGTCGTCATCCCCAGGCCTGTTTCACTTTCGTGACGGCTGACAGGCGCGGCCGGACTTATGGTGACCGCACTCCGGTGTGTCAACCGGCAAAAAGCCTTTCACTCCGCTTTCCTGTGTCGGGCACGCTCAAACGTCGATTTGCTCGAGCAGAAGCGCCACTCGCTCCTCGATGTTCACCCGCGGCAACTCGCGCAGCTCGTAGCCATGCTCGCGATAGGCCCCTGCCACGGCATGAAAGGTCCGCTCAGCCTCGGCAAAATCCTGCTTGCGCTCGGCATCCTGGCCAAAAATCTCCTTCCAGGGCGGCGCGATGAAGACCTGGCGGCGATAGCGGAAGCGCTGTGCCGCCGCCACGACATGGGCCGGCACCGGCAAGCCGCAGAGGCGCAAATAGCCGAGCACGTCGGGAACGCCGCGATCGAAGATCACAGGCCCGGTGAGCGCCTGTGCCGCGCCATGCGACCGCAGCTCCCAGCTCAGCATCAATTCGGCGAAGAGCGCTCGGTCCGCCCAGGGCAGCGCCGGTCCGGAAATCGCCACCTGGTCGCGGATAATCGCGCGTCCGGCTTCCGGGCAGGTCGCGAAGCCGCGCGCCGCCAGGGCTTTGATGAGCGTCGTCTTGCCGGAACCCGGCCCTCCGGTGATGACGATGAAACGCTGCTGGTCTTCGGCCATATCCTCTCCTCTGCTCTCAATCCGATGCTGGCAAAATGGCGCGCGCCATGGCAGGGCAGGCATTCGCTGCTCCGGAGGTCGCCATGCCCGCGCCGTTTCGTCCCAAGCCGGCAAAGCCCGGCGGCAAGCGCCCCGGCGGGCCGCGCCGCCCCCGCGAAGGCGCCCCGCCGCCCCACCGGCCGGGCGATATCGACGAGGCCGTTCTCTACGGCGTCCATCCCGTGGTCGAAGCGCTACGCAATCCGCAGCGGCGCCATCGCCGGCTGCTCGCCACCGAGAACGGGGCCAAGCGGCTGCGCGATGAGATCGGCACTCTTCCGCTCGAACCCGAGCTCGTGCGCCCCTCCGAGATCGACCGGCTTCTGACCCCGGACGCGGTGCATCAGGGGCTTTATCTCGTTTGCGATCCCCTGCCCTCGCCAAGCCTCGACGAACTTCCGGACGACGCGATCGTGCTGGCGCTCGACCAGATCACCGATCCGCATAATGTCGGGGCCATCCTGCGCTCGGCCGCCGCCTTCGCCGCTGCGGCAGTGATCGTGACGATCCGCCATTCGCCCGCCGCCACCGGCGTGCTGGCGAAATCGGCCTCCGGCGCGCTCGAGCATGTGCCGCTGATCGCCGTGCGCAATCTCGGCGACGCGCTCGATGAATTGGGGAAGCGCGGCTTCCAGCGCATCGGCTTCGATTCGGAGGGCGAGACCGAGTTCGACGAGATTGCGTTGCGCCGTCCGCTCGTGATGGTCATGGGCGCCGAGGGCAAGGGCCTGCGCCAGCGCAGCCGCGAGCTCTGCGACCATCTCGCGCGGCTCGAAGTGCCGGGCGCGATCACCAGCCTCAACGTCTCGAACGCGACCGCGATCGCGCTCTATGCCGCGAGCCGGCGCCGCTGAAGCGCCTCAGCGCGGCCTCAGCGTCAGGATCTCGGCGTTCCCGCCCTCGGCGCTGGCAAGGTGGCGCAACCCGGCGCGCCGGTCTTCGATACCGACGCGGAGCACGCGCACCACCGGCCGCGCCTTCGTGCCCTCGATTCGGTAGATCACCGGTGTCGGCGTGGGCTGAGCGGGGATCCCCGCCCGCGCCGGCAGGTTCTCGAAGGAATCCGGGTCGATCGGCCGCTCCGGCTCGCTCTCGCGCTCGCGCACGATCGTGGTCTGGTTTCCGAAAGCGAAGGGATTGAAACCGTAGGGGCTCAACGCCCGCCCAGCGAATCGGCGCTTGAAACCATGGTGGAAGCCCGGCCGGCGCGGGCCGAACGCCTCAAGCCTGGCGCGGAAAGGCCGGGTCACCAGAGCGAACGGCCGTGCCTTGACTGCATGCATGATGTTGACGTGCCCCCGACCGCGCCCGGCTGCGGCTGCTTCTGCGGCCGGAATCAGCAAAAGGGCAAGCGCCAGGGCAGGAAGACCCGTCGCGATGCGCGGCATCGTCGCACTCCTTCTTCCGCATCTGGATCGGCCTCGGGAAGAACTATAGAATGGCTTCCTGCCCCGAGCCAACCGTCTATCGGAGTGGCTCGCGCGAAGAGGCGCAATTTCGCCGTTAGTATTACACCTAACGATGCAAGACCAAGTGCCTGATTGCACAGATTTCCTCGCGCGCGCATTCCTATCACCCAGCTGGAACTGTGCGGGGAAGCCGCCTGCCGGCAGCCGGTGGCCTCGCATCGCAAGAAATCGAGCCACAGAAATCGGGCCGCCCGGCGCTTTCCAGCATCGGGGAATCATCAGGGAGAACGCCATGAGCGTGGCACAACATTCGGAAGTGGGGGCGGCGCACCGCCCGATGACCAGGGAAGAGAAAAAGGTCATCATCGCTTCCTCCACCGGTACCGTCTTCGAATGGTACGACTTCTATCTGGCGGGCTCGCTCGCCGCGAACATCTCGGCGAACTTCTTCTCGGGCGTGAACCCGACGGCCGGCTTCATCTTCACCCTGCTCAGCTTCGCCGCCGGCTTCGCGGTGCGCCCCTTCGGCGCGCTGTTCTTCGGTCGCCTGGGTGACCTGATCGGCCGCAAATACACCTTCCTCGTCACCATGATGGTGATGGGCCTTGCCACTTTCGTCGTCGGCCTGCTGCCGGGCTATGCCTCGATCGGCATCGCGGCGCCGATCGCCTTCATCGCCTGCCGCCTGCTCCAGGGCCTGGCGCTCGGCGGCGAATATGGCGGTGCCGCGACCTATGTCGCCGAGCACGCCCCGCAGAACCGCCGCGGCTTCTACACCTCCTTCATCCAGATCACCGCGACCTTCGGTCTGTTCCTCTCGCTCATCGTCATCCTGGCGCTGCGCCTGAGCATGTCGGCCGAATCCTTCGCGGCCTGGGGCTGGCGCGTGCCGTTCCTGCTCTCGATCCTGCTGCTCGGCATCTCGATCTGGATCCGCCTGCAGCTGCAGGAATCGCCCGCCTTCACCAAGATGAAGGCTGAGGGCACGCTCTCGAAGGCGCCGCTCAGCGAAGCCTTCGGCCAGTGGAAGAACGCCAAGATCGCCCTGATCGCGCTGATCGGCGGCACCGCCGGCCAGGCCGTGGTCTGGTATGCCGGCCAGTTCTACGCGCTGTTCTTCCTCACCCAGACGCTGAAGGTCGACGGCACCACCGCCAACGTCCTGATCGCGGCGGCGCTGCTGCTCGGCACGCCCTTCTTCGTCGTCTTCGGCGCGCTCTCGGACAAGATCGGCCGCAAGCCGATCATCCTCGGCGGCTGCCTGATCGCGGCGCTGACCTTCTTCCCGCTGTTCACGACGCTGACGAAGGTCGGCAACCCGGCACTCTACAACGCCCATGACAACGTCAAGATCACCGTCACGGCCGATCCTGCGACCTGTGGCTCGTTGTTCGACCCGGTGAACGTGCGCACCTTCACCAGCCCATGCGACCTTGCCCGCAGGGCGCTCGCCATCGGCGCGCTGAACTATCAGCTCGTTCCGGCCGCGGCCGGCGCGCCGCTCAAGGTCGAGGTCGCCGGCAAGGAGGTGCCGTTCGGCGCGACCTTCAACGCCGACCTCACCGCCGCCGCCCAGGCCGCCGGCTATCCGAAGGCCGGCGATGCCGGCATCGTCAACGTCAACAAGGGTCTGAACGGCCAGTTCTGGTCGATGATCGGCATCCTGTTCATCCTCGTGCTCTACGTCACGATGGTCTACGGGCCGATCGCGGCGATGCTGGTCGAGCTGTTCCCGACCCGTATCCGCTACACCGGCATGTCGCTGCCCTACCATATCGGCAACGGCTGGTTCGGCGGCTTCCTGCCGCCCACCATGTTCGCCATCGTCGCCTCGACCGGCGATATCTATTCCGGCCTCTGGTACCCGGTGGTGATCGCGCTGATGACCTTCGTCGTCGGCCTGCTCTTCCTGCCCGAGACCAAGGACCGCGACATCTACAAGTCGTGAGCCTTCAAAAGAGCATCGCGACCAGAGGGGAGCCCCGCCGCAAGGCGGGGCTTTTTCATGTGCGCCTTCGACTCGCCGCCTGCAGTGCCTTGCCCTCGCCGCGCAACACTGATAACCGCTTGCGACTGGTCGGGCCGGCATAGCACAGCGGTAGTGCAGCGGTTTTGTAAACCGAAGGTCGGGAGTTCGATCCTCTCTGCCGGCACCACCCGCAGCTCAGCGGCGCAGTCTCCAAGCTCTTTCCGGACGCCCCTATCGCGGCGCTGGCATCGGCTTTGCACCGCCTCGCGGGCAATCCCGGCTATCCGGCTCTTCTTGCCGGACGGTCGAAGGTGAAGGTATAGCCAAGATTGGCGCGTCGAATCCCAGCGCTCCGGCACGGGCCAGGAGACGCGCAGTGCCACGGTCACGGAAGACCACATGATGGACGGACGAGAACGGCTGCTCGAACTGGCGGAACGTTGCGAGACGGCGCACAAGCCCGACCGCGCGCTCGATGCCGACATCTATGAGGCGCTCGGCTTCGCCGTCAGGCGCAAGCCCGCGCATCTTGTCAGCCGGCGCGCACCGATGGGCGGCATCTACCAGCAGGGCTCGCTCTGGAAGGCCTTGGGCACCGTCAGCGCCAATATCGATGTCGCGGTCGGCCTGCTGCGCCAGAAGGCGCCGGACTGGAACTGGAGCGTCCAGTGCCTGATCGGCGACAACAACGCCGCATTCCAGGCTCTGGTCGCCGAATGTTCCGGCAACGGCACCATGGGCTCGCTCGCGCTTTGCGCCGCCATGCTACGTGCCTTCGCCCGCTATCAGGCCGCGCAGGCCGACGCCTCACGGAAACTTGATTCCACGACCTCGCGCGACGGTTGAAGCCTTCGCGGCGCCCGTTACCTTGCCCCCCGGCTCAGCAAGAGCCGCGAGCATGATGCCGAAACGTGAAGAACGATTTTCGCGCGGCATCATGGTCCTGAAACAAGGGGGAACCATGAAAGCTTTCCAACCTTCGCGTCGAACGGTGATCGCGGGCGCCGGTGCGCTTGCGGCCGCGACGACGCTCGAGATTCCCGCCGGCATAAGTCCGGCGCAAGCGCAAGGAGCGCCCATGAACCAGGCTCCCGGTTTCTATCGTTACAAGATCGGCGACATCACGCTGACCGCCGTCCATGACGGCTTTGCCCGCCGCCCGATCGAGGGCCTCGTCCGCAATGCCGAATTCGCCGACGTCAAGAAGGCGATGGAGCAGGCTTTCCTGCCACCGGACGCGCTCAACATCACCTTCACCACCATGGTGATCGAGAATGGCGGCAAGCTCACCCTGATCGACACCGGCAACGGCGATTCGGGCGCTCCGACCAGCGGCAACTTCCTGGCCAACTTCAAGGCCGCGGGCTTCGACCCCAAGAATGTCTCGACGGTCATCTTCAGCCATTTCCACGGCGACCACATCAACGGCTTCCGCCTGAAGGACGGCACCGCCGTCTTCCCGAATGCCGAGGCCATGGTGCCGGCGGCCGAGTGGGCCTTCTGGATGGACGATGCCAAGATGAGCGCCGCTCCCGAGGCGATGAAGGGTGCCTTCGCCGGCGTGCGCCGGGTCTTCGGCCCCATCGCCAAGGACGTAAAGCAGTTCGAGCCCGGCAAGGAGATCCTGCCCGGCATCACCCCGATCGCCGCCTATGGCCATACGCCAGGCCATACCGCCTTCGCCATCGCCTCGGGCTCCGGCAAGCTGATGGTGGTGTCGGACATCACCAACCACCCTGCTCTCTTCGTTCGCAATCCCGACTGGTCGGCAGTCTTCGACATGGACGGAGCGCAGGCCGCGGCAACCCGGCGCAAGATCCTCGACATGGCCTCGGCCGAGCGCATGCAGCTCGCATTCTACCACGCGCCCTTCCCGGCGACGGGCCATATCGGCAAGTCGGGCAACGGTTTCGAGCTCGTGCCGGTGCAGTGGACGCCGGCTATTTAGGCGCCGCCGCATTCCGCGACAAAAGGCCGGGGCGACCCGGCCTTTTTGTTCGGCCCGCGTCTCGCCGCGGCGCAGCCGGCCGTGCTATGCCAGCGGCCTCACCCTCTGATCCGGCTGCTTCCTGGACCCGTGATGACCGAGCGCTTCGGAGCCATCTCTTTCGTCGCCAGCGAGACACCGGAGGCCCAGGCCGCGCTGGAGAAGCTCGTCGCGCGCTATGGCAATGCGATACCGGAGGATGCCGGCGTCATCGTCGCGCTCGGCGGCGACGGGCTGATGCTGCAGACGCTGCATCGCTTCCTCGGCACCGGCAAGCCGATCTACGGCATGAATCGCGGCTCCGTCGGCTTCCTGATGAACGAATTCCGCGAGCGCGGCCTGAGCAAGCGCCTCGAGGCCGCGCAGCGCAGCGTCGTCCATCCGCTCTCGATGTACGCCACCGACCAGAATGGCGGCGAGGTCCATGCCAAGGCGATCAACGAGGTCTCGCTGCTGCGCCGCTCCTACCAGGCCGCGAAGCTGCGGCTCTCGATCGACGGACAGGTGCGGCTCGACGAGTTGATCGCCGACGGCGTGCTGCTCGCCACGCCGGCCGGCTCGACCGCCTATAACCTCTCCGCCAACGGCCCGATCCTGCCGCTCGACGCCCCGCTGCTGGCGCTGACGCCCATCGCTGCCTTCCGGCCGCGGCGCTGGCGCGGTGCGCTCCTGCCCGATCAGGCTAAGATCACGATCGAGGTGCTCGAATCGATCAAGCGCCCGGTCAGCGCCACCGCCGACCATATCCAGATCGACAATGTCGTCTCGGTCGCGATCGAGATCGATCGCAGCATCGACCTCGTCATGCTGCACGATCCCGGCCACAGCCTGGACGAGCGCATTCTGCGCGAGCAGTTCGGCTATTGAGGCCGGGTTCGACGGCCGGGCCGAGCCCTCCAATCAGGCCGCAGCGCGGACCTCGTCGGCTTGAAGCTCGACCAGCAGCGATGGATCGGCCTCGACCAGCAGGGCCAGCGCCGCATCGTCGGCGAGCGAATCTGCCATGGCTCGCGCCTGTTCCCGCGCCGCCTCGGCGTCGAGCCGCCGCAGCAGCGCCATCAGCGCGTCGCCCTCGGGCCCTTCGAGGCCCTCGCAGGCGATCAGCACGCAGCGCAGGATCTCGCGGTCGATGCCGGCAACGCCGCTGATCCGGCGGAACCCGGCTTCATTCAACGCGGCCAGCACCGCCGCGAAGGCGGGCTGCAGCGCAGCCGGCATCCCGGCCTTGCGGTAGAGGGATTTCAGTCCGCGCCCGCTCCTGTCACGCAGCAGTGCGGAAACGCGCGCCGGCGGCAGCTCCGACAGGCTGGCGAAGGCAGCCTCGGCAAGCGCCGGCTCGCCGCTGAGCAGCGAACGCAGCATCAGGCCAGGCGTGAGCCGGCCATGCAGACGCAGGCATTCGACTATGGCCGGGGCATCACTGTCCTCGCCCCCGGCGGCCAGTGCGACGGCGACCCGCTCGGTCGATTCGCGCGCCAGCCTCGCGCTGCGCTCCGCCGTCAGCCAGCCGCAGCCGGCGACGAAGCTCGCCAGCGCATCCGACATTTTGGCTGCGATCGCCTGGCGCAGCCCGGCCGGAAGATCGGACCGGGCCAGCAAAGCCTCGCGCAGCTCTCCCGATTCGCCGGCGCGCTCGACCATGCGCTCCAGCGAGAAATCCGGAATATCGGCGGTGCGATTGCCCGCCAGTACGACGAGCGCCTCGTCCAGGCCGACCTCGGCGAGCGCGGCAGCGACGCCCGACGGCAAATAGGGCCGCTGCGCGATCGCGCGCTGAGCCAGCGCATCGCCGATTGCCGCGGCATCGACCAGATCGGCCTCGGTCAGCACCGGCGAATGCGCCAGCACCAGGGCCGCGACATCGCCTTGGTCGGCGATCAGGTTGAGGATGAGGGTGCGAGGCGCCCGCGGCGCCGCCGCGACCTCCTCCGCAATGGCGCGCCGCACCAGCGGCGAGGGATCATCGACCAGCGCGATCAGCGCCGTCTCGGCCTCGGACCTCTCTTCCTCCGCCATGCCGGAACGCAAATAGGCGCCGGCGAGCGCAGCGGCCCCCCCGGCGCGTGCTTCGGCATTGGCCGTCCGGGCCCAGAGCAGGAAACGGCGAACGATCATGTGCCGCTCCGCTGAACCATGAAGGTGGAAAGATCGAGCGGCCCCGCGCGGCGCTGCTTCGCCGCCACGCGCGCCGGTGCGCTGGCCGGCTGGGTCAGCTCCACCGGCCGGCTCGGCGGCAGCGGCGCGCTGACCGGCGTGGCGACGGAAGCGGCCCTCTCGGCGGAGGCCGTCGCCGGCGCGGCAGTTTCATTGTTTGCCGTCTGGCGCGGGAAATAGCGATCGGCGGGATCGACGGCGGCCAGGCGCGACGCGTTGCTGCGCGGCGTCGTCCAGAGATTGGCCACAGCCTGCGAAACGGGTGCGCGCGACCCCTCGGTCGAGAACAGGCCAATCAGCCCCTTGGCCCGTCCGGGTGCGAGAGCGGCTGCGATCGGCACCGGCTGGTCCTCACTCTGTGTGGCGGGAGCCGCACTCGCGGTGGTCGCGGCGGCGAGCTGGGTATTGGCGTGGCTCGCGGCGAGCACGCCATAAACCTCCTGCGCGCTGCGGGCGCGGCCGGATTTGTCGAAGAAGATGCCCCGATTTGCCGCCGCAGCCTCGGGGAAATCCGTGGCGGCGATCCGGGTCGGATCGCTCGTGGCGGCACGGATCAGGTCGGAGGCGCCGCGCGCGCCGAGCACATGCGCCATATAGAGTTCGCCAGCCTGCGGCTGGCGGCCGAGTGAGCTGGCGAGCTGATCGCGATTCTTCTGAGTCAGCGCGCCGGCCATCACCGCCGCGACCTGCGGATCGTTGCGCAATTGCAGGATCTTGTCGCGCATCGCTGCATCCGGCACGCTGAGCCGGCCGCTCTCGTCGGTGCTGATCGCGTTTGCCAGGTTGCCGAGCCCCTGCTTCGGCCCCTCCTGCTTGACCATCGAGAGCCAGGTCTGCTCGATGAACTGGAACAGCCCGGTCGCGCTCGAGGTTTTCGCCTTCACATCCGGATCGAGCGCCGATTCGCGCTGTGCCGTCTTCAGCAGATAGTCGAAGCCGGCTCCGGTCTTCTCCGCCCCTTCGCGGATGGCGTTGACGACCGGATTGGCGGATGGTGTCTCGCGCGTCGTTTGAGGCGTGCTGAACAGGAACATGCGGGGTCTCGGGCAGCCCGCGAGCACGGTGCCGGAGCGCCTGTGGACAGTGCTCCGATTATGGTAAGCGAACCGTTAAAGCCGGCTTCAGGCCGGGTACTGCAGGAGGGATAAATGGCCGAGGTCAGGCGCCATAAGCGCGGTGGAATCTATTTCGAGGATTTCCATGTCGGCGCCGTCATCGAGCACGGGCTCACCCGCACCGTGACGCAGATGGACAACATGCTCTTCTCGAACATGACCTTGAATCCGCAACCGCTTCATATCGATGCGCATTTCTGCGCGACCGAGACCGAATGGGGCAAGCCGCTGATGAACTCGCTGTTCACGCTCGGCCTGATGATCGGCATCTCCGTCAACGACACGACGGTCGGCACCACGATCGGCAATCTCGGCATGACCGATGTCACCTTCCCGGCGCCGCTCTTCGAGGGCGACACGGTCAACTGCGTCACGGAGATCGTGGCCAAGCGCGAGTCGCGCTCGCGGCCCGATGCGGGCATCGTCGAGTTTCACCATCGCGCCTACAAGCAGGACGGCACGCTCGTGGCGCAGTGTCGCCGGCAAGCCTTCATGCGAAAGTATCCGGCCCCGGAGACGGTCGCGACCTGAAGGACCACCTGATCATTCCACCATCTCGGCCGCCTGGCGCGGTTATCCGTGCTGCCGGTGCTCATGCCCTGATATACGCTCCGCCCCGGTTCTCGACAGCCACGCCAGCCAGCTCGCGCTGACGCATTCTCGAACGGTCTCGAACAGCATGCGCTCCCTCCTCTTCGTTCCCGGCGATTCCCCCAAGAAGCTCCAGAAGGGTCTCGAAAGCGGCGCCGACGCGCTGATCCTCGACCTCGAGGATTCCGTCGCGCTCGATCAGAAGCCGCAGGCGCGCGAGATCAGCCTCGGCTTCCTCAGAGAAGCCCGCCAGCAGGCTGCGTGTCCGCTGCTGATCGTGCGGATCAACCCGCTCGCCTCGGGCCTGAGCGACATCGACCTCGACGCGATCATGCCCGGCGGCCCGGACGCGATCATGCTGCCGAAATCCGAGGGGGGCACCGACATCTCGCATCTCGCCGCCAAGATCGCCGTGCGCGAGGCCGAGAACGAACTGCCGGACGGCGCGACCCGGATCATCCCGATCGCCACGGAGACGGCGAAGGGCATTTTCGGCCTTGGCAGCTATGCCGGCGCGAGCCATAGGCTCGCCGCCCTGACCTGGGGAGCGGAAGACCTCTCGGCCGATCTCGGCGCCGAGACCAACCGGCTGACGGATGGGGGCTATACCGATCCCTATCGCCTCGCCCGCTCGCTCGCGCTCTTCGCGGCGGCCTCGGCGCAGGTCGATGCGATCGACACGGTCTTCACCAATTTTCGCGATGCGGACGGGTTCGAGGCCGAGTGCCTGGCCGGCCGCCGGGATGGCTTCACCGGCAAGATGGCGATCCATCCGGCCCAGGTTCCAGTCATCAACCAGGTCTTTGCTCCGGCCCCGGAGGAACTCGCCAAGGCGGAGAGGATCATCGCGCTCTTCGCCGCCAATCCGGGAATGGGAGTGATCGGCCTTGACGGCGAGATGCTCGACCGGCCGCATCTCGTCAGGGCGCAGCGGCTCAAGGCGCGGGCTCAGAAACTGGCTGAGTGATCGCCGCCAGGCGATTCTGAAGATTCGTCTTTCGACCAGCGGATCAGGGCACCCTGATCTGCCGGCAGTTCCGCTGTGTCGAGGACAGGCAGTCCTGCGCCTTCCTCGCCCGGTCGAGCTCCAGCATCAGCCAAAGCCCTGCGCCGAGCAGCAGCAGCGTCGCGATGATCGCCAGCAGATTGACGGTCATCTTCCAGTCATGGTCCTCGTCATCGGGGCGAGGCACCAGAGTCCTAGCCGCCGGGCGGGCGGATGATCGAGAACAGGCTGGTGACCTCGGCATAATCGGCATAGCCGCAACGGGCGATCGGATTGGCACCGGCCGTGTCGAAACGGCCATCGACGATATAGCGGTCGTCGATGAAGACGCCGACCACCTGGCCGAGCACCATCCAACGCGGCACGTCATTGCCGTCGAGATCCTTGAGCTGCTGGATCGAGAGCAGCTTGCATTCGAGCGCGGCCGGGCTCGCCGCCACGCGCGGCGGCTTGACGAATTTCGACGGAGCCATCTCGAGGCCGGCATGCTCGTATTCGCTGGCACCGCGCGGCAGCGGCGCCGAGGTCTGGTTCATCTGCTGCGCCAAAGCCTTGGTCGCGAACGAACAGGTGAATTCGCCGGTCTCCTCGACGAAGGCGACAGCATCCTTCTTCTGCTCGGAAGAGAACATCACGATGTTCGGCCGCGACGAGATCGCGTTGAAGAAGCTGTAGGGCGAGAGATTGACCTCGCCCTTGGCGCTGAGCGCCGTAATCCAGCCGATTGGCCGCGGCGCAACGATCGCCTTGAACGGATCATGGGCCAGTTCCGGCTGGGAAGCGTCGTAATGCATCGCGCTTCAGCCTCCGAAATGGCTGGTGATCTCGGCGAGCACCGGGCGCTCGCGATCAGCCGGGGCAGCGGTCGAGGTGCCGATATGGATGAAGCCGGCCATGCGCTCGTCATCGGCCAGGCCGAAGGCCTTGAGCAGGTCGCGATCGAAGGAGAACCAGTTGGTCAGCCAGGAGGCGCCGAACCCCATCGCCTGCGCGGCGACCAGGATGTTCATGCAGACGGCGCCCGCCGAAAGCTCCTGCTCCCATTCCGGAATCTTCACATGCGGCTTCGACCGCGAGACAACACCGATGATCAGCGGCGCATAGGCCAGGCGCTTGGCCTCGAAGGCGACCTTTTCCTCGTCGGCGCCCGGATTCTTGGCGCGGAAGACCTCGCCGACCAGAGCCGCTGCCTTGTCCTTGCCTTCACCTTCGAAGATCACGAAGCGCCAGGGCGCGAGCTTGCCATGGTCCGGCACGCGCGAGCCGATGGTCAGGAGATCTTTCAACTGCTCGGCGCTGGGGCCGGGTGCGGTCAGGAATTGCGGCGGCACCGAGCGGCGCAGCTTGAGCAGGGCGAGCGTATCGGTCATGAGACATCCGGGCGCGAGGAACAGCCGGTGCAATCTCTGCTGCAGCCGGGCGGATTGCTTCTGAACTAGTGCTTCGCCATGAAGAGGACAAGCAAGCCTGCTGATACAGGGATGCAGGGGTGCCGAGGATCGTGAGCATGTTTCTATTGAAGGCGTTCGAGCTGAAGCGCCTGATCGCATCGCGCGCCCTGCGCCGACGCCTGCACGGTCTCGCCGCCGCCTGTTTCGCCGCGACCTTGCTGATGGCCCAGGACGACACGGGCGCACAGCCGCTGCCGCCGCCCCGCCCCGATGCGCCGGCGCCGTCTGTGTTGCCGCCGACCGCCGCGACCGCCCTTCCCGGGATACCCGTGAACATGGCGGTCAGCGCGCAATTCTCCGGCGCGCGCAAGCCGATCAAGTCCGGCCTGGTCTGGCGCGTGCTGACCGATACGGCCGACGGCTCGCCGATGCGCATCGTCGCGCGCTCGACCGATCCCGAGCCGGTCTTCTCGCTCGAGCCTGGAACCTATGTGCTGCATGCCGCCTATGGCTTCGCCAGCGGAACCAAGCGGGTCACGCTCGGGCAGCAAGGCCTGCGCGATCAGGTCACGATCAGCGCCGGCGGGCTGACGCTTGGCGGCTCGATCGGCGAGGTGCCGATCCAGCCGGCTCAGCTCAGCTTCTCGGTCTTCGTGCCGCTGCAGGGCAATTCGGAAGGCCGCCTCGTCGTCAGCAATGCCAAGGCGGGCGAGCTGATCCGCCTGCCCGAGGGCACCTATCACGTCGTCTCGACCTATGGCGATTCCAACGCGATCCAGCGCGCCGATGTCGTGGTCGAATCCGGCAAGGTCACCGACGCCACGCTGCACCACCGCGCCGCGCGCGTGACCTTGAAGCTCGTCGCCGCCGCCGGGGGCGAGGCCTTCGCTGGCACCGCCTTCAGCGTTCTGACGCCGGGCGGCGACGTCATCCGCGAGGCGATCGGCGCCTTCCCGCAGGTCATCCTGGCGGAAGGCGACTATGTCCTGATCGCCCGGCAGGAGGGCCAGGTGTTTTCGCGCGACTTCAAGGTGGAGTCGGGGCTCGACCGCGATATCGAGGTGCTGGCGAAGTAGTGTCCGCCGGCGCTCAATTCGTCGGCTTCGGGCTCTCCGCCAGATCGAGCTTCTCGCCGGTCAGTGCGCCGACCAGCCCGTCGGCGATGCGCACCGCCAGGCAGCGATAGCTCGCATCGACCATATGGAGCCCGTCCATGCCGACGAGTTCCTCTTCCGTGAATTTGTTCGACTTGGCCCAGCTCTTCATCATCGCGTGGCGCGGGAAGACGGAAACGTTCAACTCCTGCGCGGTCTTGGCCAGGACTTCACGATACTCGTCATATTTCGGATAGCGATCCTCGCGCGGCAGCCATTGCAGGTCCATCAAGACCATGTCGATGCCGGCTGCCTCGACCTTGCGGATGCCCTTCTTGAGAATCTTGGCGAGCTTCTCCTCGCCGACATCGCGGATCGCGTCATTGACCACGGTCTGCCAGATCACGAGGTTCGGCTTCTCGGCGACGACATCGGCATCGATGCGCAACAGCATGTCATAGGCCGACTGGCCACCGATGCCCTTGTTGACGACCTTGATCTCGCGCTCGGGCAGGCGCCGTTTCAGCTCGGCCTCCAGCACGGCCGGATAGCTGTGCTCGGGCTGGCTCGCCCCGGCGCCGGCCGTGGTCGAGGATCCGAGCGCGACGATGGTGAGCTTGCCCGTTTCCTGCAGGGCCTTCTTGGCCGCACTGAGGCCAGGCTGAAAAGGGTGGTCGGCCGCCCCCGCGCGGCAGCGCTGATCAGTCGTCAGCGCAAGCGACATCGGCCCGGCCTGAGCCGTACCGAACAGCAGTCCCGATGTCAGGATTGCGAGGGCGAGGCGCCAAGCGCCGCCGACGGTTTGCTCACGGAGCCTTGCTGCGCGACCGACTGATACCACGACAGGAACATCCCCAGCCCGAGCAGCATGGTAATGCCGGTCAGGCAGACGAGCAACTGCACGCCGAGGGCGAAATAGGTCTCGGCCAGAATAATCTGCCCGGCGATCGACAAGACGATCCCGGCACAGAACACCTCCAGCGAATGCCGCCCCATCACGGCAAGATTACGGCCGACCACGCCCGAGACCAGCGCGGAGCCCGCCGGGACGAAGCGGATGAACAGCCAGGCGAGTGCGCCAAGGTGCAGTACGCGGACGATGGCGAGATTGGTCTTGTCGCTGCCGATCTGCAGGTTCTCGATCCAGTCATTGAGGATAGCGAGCCCGAAGGGATTGCCCGACGATACCTTCACGAGCAGCGCGAAGACGAGGAAGCCGGCCGCCAGCAGATCGACCAGGTGCGAGCGCGGCGCCTCGATCCGCAGCAGCATGGCGCGGCCGATCACCACGCCGAGCGTGAACAGGAACTGCCAGGCGAACGGGTTGAAGAACCACCCTGCCGCGCCCGTATTGGGGAAGTTGAGGCCGAGATGCACCGCTCCCTGCCAGACCAGCGCGGAAATCAACAGCGCCAGCGCCGGGCTGAAGCGCACGAGATGGTAGAGCACGGGAAACAGGCCCAGCAGCACGATGTAGAGCGGGAGGATGTCGAGATAATAGGGCTGATAGGTCAGCGTCAGCGCATCGACCACCGCGGCCGGCGTGTCGTTGAAGAAGGGCTGGATATTGATCGCCTCGATATAGAGAGGGTTATGCGTGCCGGTCACTGCGCGCGCCACCACGCCGCAGACGATCAGGAAGACGGCGATATGGGCGATGTAGAGCGTCCAGAGCCGCGCTCCGATGCGTGCCGCGCCGACGCCCAGCCCGCGTCGCTCGATCAGCGCGCCATAGGCCAGCACGGCGGAGATTCCGGCGAGCAGGACGAAGATGTCGGCCGCATCGGAGAAGCCGAAATTATGAGGCATGAAGCCGGAGACGACGTTCCCGGGCATGTGGTTGATGAAGATGATCAGCAGCGCCAGCCCTCGCACCGCATCGATGCGCCCATCGCGACCAAGCGGCGCAAGGATTGTCGCCGCGGCGCCCGCCCCACCGCCCTTGCCGAGGAGGAGATATCGCAGGAACGGGAAGCTTTGCGACATGCGACATCTCCAGACGGCTATCAGACCGAAGGCGCACCGGCCAACGCCATGAACGAAACCTGACGGGCTTGTTCATCTGCCGTTCATATAACGGCGACAGTGCGGCGGCCATGGGGTCATCGCTCACATCTCTGTGTGATGCAGTGCAGTCCCCCTATCCGTGAACGGAAATGTCTGGCCGCAAGCCATCGATGGGTGAGCGTGCCGGGGAACACGAGCAATAAAAAAGGCCGTGAAAACGGCCCTCGTGCTCGCTGCGCAGTGTCGCTCGCCGGAAAAACAATCAGTAGGGCGGCTCATCATAAAGAGGCTTGCCGTCGATCAGCAGCCGCTTGATCGCGGCCTGGCCGGACGGTGCGACAGCGGCCACGACCTCGATCCGGCCGCGTTCGGTCTGCTCGATCGCGAGCCCCTCGCCCTGCGGCACGAAGAAGCTCTCGAGGCCGTAATCGACGCGCACGCCGTTACGACCGCGCGCGCAGTCGATATTGCCGTCCGCATCCGTCAGGCAAGTGCCGGAGCGGTCGACCCGCCCTTCGATGATCGTCTCGCCGGCTACCGGCGCAGGCTTGGCCTTGCTGGCGCCGACGGCCCTGGCAAAGCCATCCGCGCCCGGCGCAAGCCGCACATAGATCGTCTCGCCCACGCGCAGGTCGCGATCACCCGGCGCCTTGTCGAGCTCGACCGTGCTGATCTCGTAATTCAGCACGACATAGTCGCCGCGAAAGAGATCGCGCGGGTCGATCGGCGCGGTCTTCAGCCTGACCTCGGCGCCGTCGCGCAGGATGCGCGCCCGACTTTCGACCATCAGCCCGAGCGCGCCGCAGAGAACCAGCATGGCGAGCACGGCACGCGGCCAGACGGGCAGACGGCCAATGAGACGATCGGCAGAGGGGAGTTGCATCAGCCTGCCTCCCCTTCCGGCGGCCGTGCCAGTCGCGCGAAGAGGCGCCGCGCCCCGCCTGCGAGCAGGAGCAGCGCCGCACCGGCAATGAGGAAGAACACCGATTGGTCGAGCAGCGTGCCGACCGTCTTCCAGAGCAGCACGAGGATGGCGAGGCCGAACAGCCCGGTTCCGGCCACTGTCACGCGCCTCAAGCCCCCCGCCGCGCCGGCGACGATCAGAGCGACCGCAACCGCGAGGATGAGGCCCCCGACGACGACCTTGCCGGGCAGGCTGACGACGCCGCCGCTCCAGAAGATGATCGGGACCAGGAGCGACAGCACGAGCGCGATCGCCAGGCTCACTGCGAAACGTCGCTCACGCGCCAGCGCAGCCAGTGCGGCGACGCTCGGCAGGGCCAGGGCATAGGCGAGATAGACCGGCCAGCTCGCCATGCCGGCGCGCGCATAGTCACGGTCGAGGATGCGGAAGAGCTCGACGTCGAGCGCGATGATCAGCCCGATCAGTCCCCAGGGCAGGCAGGCGCTGAACAGCACCGGCCCGCCACGATCGAGCGCGAAGGCTCCGATCGCGACATAGAGCACCGAGAGGGCGAGCCAATAGGCCAGCAGGCCGAAATCGAAGCGCCCGCTCAGCCAGTCACCCGGGAGCAGCCCGAGCCAGACCGCAAAGGACAGCACGGCGACATGATGGACCAGCCGCGCACGCCGCCCCAGGGCCAGCCAGAGCGCCGGCAGATAGAGGATCAGGAAAGGCAGGTGGATGATTGCGCCTTCGCTCTCCACCCAGCGCCCGCAGCTCCAGCTCGTCAGCGCGATGAAGGCGACGATGAGCGCGCCGTTCGAACGTAGCAGGGCGGCGACGGCGAGCGCGCCGAGCGCGATCAGCAATGCGCCGCCGGGCCAGTCGGCCGGCAAATGGTACATCTGGCCGACCAGCGCGACGCCGGCCGCGAAGATCAGCGTGCCGCAGGTCGTGGCGGCGTCGGCCCCGAGCGTCGAGCCCCGGTTCTCCAGCTTCGCGCCGATGCCGAGCGCGCCGACGATGCCGACGAGGATCATGCCGAGCTTGAGCAGCCGCGGCATCTCCTCCCAGTTCGCTGCGACGAAGGCCGCGACGCTCGACGCGATCAGCAGCCCGCCGAGCATGCCGAGCAGCCCGGGCAGGCGCAGGCCGCTGTCGCGCCCGAGCGATTGGCGAATGGTCGCGGCGCTCTGCGCGCTGACCAGCCCATCGGCCACCCAGCGGGTCAGATCGGCTTCGAGCCGCTTTCGATAGGTTGCCCCCAGCATCGGCGACATTCTACAGCACGATACGGCGGGATTGAGAACCGCTTTCCGGCTCAGGCTGTTGATGGAAGCGGGCTGCGCTTTCGCGAGCCCGCTTTCCGCAAGGTGTGGGCGGCAGCCCTATTCGGCGGCCAGCCTGGCCGCCTTGCGCCGGACGAGATCGGGCGGGGTCGCCTCCTCGCTCAGCAGCTTCAGCGCCTCGTCGAGCGGAAGCACGGTCTGCGCCTGGCTGCCGAGGCGGCGGATGGTGACCGTGCGCTCCTCGGCCTCGCGCTTGCCGACGGCGATGATCACCGGGACCTTCGCCAGCGAATGCTCGCGCACCTTGTAGTTGATCTTCTCGTTGCGAAGATCGGCGCGCGCCCGCAGGCCATGGCCGAAGGCGGCCTCGACCACGCGCTCGGCATAGTCGTCGGCATCCGAAACGATCGGACAGACGACGATCTGCTCGGGCGCCAGCCAGAGCGGGAAATGCCCGGCATGATGCTCGATCAGGATGCCGGTGAAGCGCTCGAGCGAGCCGCAGATCGCGCGATGCACCATGACCGGCTGCTTCTTCTCGCCGTCCGAGCCGATATAGAAGGCGCCGAAGCGCTCCGGCAGGTTGAAATCGACTTGCGTCGTGCCGCATTGCCAGTCGCGCCCGATGGCGTCGCGCAGCACATACTCGAACTTCGGCCCGTAGAAGGCGCCCTCGCCCGGGTTGATCTCGGTCTTGATCCGGTTGCCGGACTGCGCCGCGATCTGGGTCAGGACCTTCTCCATCACGTCCTCGGCATGGTCCCAGAGCGCATCGGAGCCGACACGCTTCTCGGGCCGCGTCGAGAGCTTGATGACGAGTTCCTCGGTGAAGCCGAAATCCTCGTAGACCGAGAGGATCAGGTCATTGATCTTCAGGCACTCGGCCGCGAGCTGCTCCTCGGTGCAGAAGATATGCGCATCGTCCTGCGTGAAGCCGCGCACGCGCATCAGCCCGTGCAGCGCGCCTGACGGCTCATAGCGGTGCACGTTGCCGAATTCCGCAAGACGGATCGGCAGATCGCGATAGCTCTTGAGACCATGCTTGAAGATCTGGACATGGCCCGGGCAGTTCATCGGCTTGAGCGCGAAGACCTTGTGGTCGCGCTCCTGGTCGTTCGGGTTCTCGAAGGCCGAGGCCGATTTCACCGCGAACATGTTGTCCTGGTACCAGCCCCAGTGGCCCGAGGTCTCCCAGAGCGACTTGTCGAGCACCTGTGGAGCGTTGACCTCTTCATAATCGGCCGCGAGCCGCCGCCGCATATAGGCGATGATCTCCTGGAACAGGCGCCAGCCCTTCGAGTGCCAGAACACGACGCCTGGCCCCTCCTCCTGGAAATGGAACAGGTCCATCTCCCGGCCGAGCTTGCGGTGGTCGCGCTTCTCCGCCTCCTCGATCTGCTTGAGATGGGCGTCGAGCTCTTCCTGCCTCGCGAAGGCGGTGCCGTAGATGCGCGTCAGCATCGGGTTGTTCGAGTCGCCGCGCCAATAGGCGCCGGCCACCTTCATCAGCTTGAAGGCGTTGCCGACCTTGCCCACCGAGGTCATGTGCGGGCCACGGCACAGGTCGATCCAGTCGCCCTGCGCATACATCTTCAGCGCCTGGTCTTCCGGAATGGCGTCGACCAGCTCGACCTTGAAGCTCTCGCCCTTGTCCCGGAAGAAAGCCTTGGCCTTGTCGCGGGTCCAGACTTCCTTGGTGAAGGGTTTGTCGCGCGCGACGATCTCGCGCATCTTCTTCTCAATCGGCGCGAAATCCTCCGGCGTGAACGGCTCGTTGCGGAAGAAGTCGTAGTAGAAGCCGTTCTCGATCACCGGACCGATAGTGACCTGCGTGCCGGGATAAAGCTCCTGCACCGCTTCCGCGAGCACGTGGGCGGTATCGTGCCGGATCAACTCGAGCGCGCGCGGATCGTCCCGCGTCAGGAACTCGATCCTCGAATCCTGGGTGATCGGGTCGGCAAGGTCGACGACGGTGCCGTCGAGCGCCATCGCCACGGTGCGCTTCAGGAGCGAGGGGGAAATGCCGCCGGCAATGTCCTTTCCGGTGATGCCGGAGGGGAACTCGCGCTTCGCGCCATCGGGGAATGTCAGGGAGATCGTCATCGTCGCGTTCCTGCTCACTCGGGGATACGAGCCCCGTAAGCCAAGGCCGGATACTGAAGGATGATCGGCAGCGCCCGTATCCGGGTGAGGGCCATGCCGAGACGCGGCGCGCGCTGCGCAGCCTGCGCGCCATCGCCTATACGAGCCGCTGCCGGCAGGCAATCGCCCGCATGAATTGCCGCCATGCTTTCGCGGGATCTGTCTATCTTGTCATGTCGCGCCCACGGGCCGGCAAGCCTTCGCCTGCATGATGCCCCCTGACCGACACAATGGAGCCACCATCATGAAGCGTCGCCTCGCCCTGATCGTCATCTCCGCCTTCGCCATCCAGCCGGCCTTCGCGCAGGACAGCGCCGCCCTGCGCGGCGCCTGCAAGGCCGATTACGAAAAGCTGTGCTCGGGCGTGATGCCGGGCGGCGGCCGCATCGCCAACTGCTTCAAGGCGAAGCGCGATCAGCTCTCCGACACCTGCCGGACCGCGCTTCAGCAGGCGAACGCGAAGCGCACCGGCAACTAGCGCATCGGCCCGAAAAGTGGATAGCGGCCTTCCGGGAAAAGCCAATGCCAAGGCAAGGCGTTGGACGATCGGATCGGATACGATATCCGGTCCGATGGTCTAGCTGCGGTTGGTCGTGCGCCAGCAACCGGCGGACATGCCGGTTTTCCAGATGCCGGTGGATCGGCAGGTCTCCTGGGTCCTGGTGCATATCGCGATACAACGCCCGGCATTGTTCGCCGCTCCCTGGCACCGCGTCTCGCAGGTCTTCATCAGTTGCGAGCAGGATTGCGTCGAGGCAGTGCAGCCGTCCTGGGCGAAGCTCGCTTGCGACGCGAAAAGCCCGGCGACGATCACGAGCAGCGCTGTTCTCTTCATGACCGGCTCCAGAGAGGTGATCATGAAAGCTCGCCGCGGCGGCGCGAGGCGTCCAGTCCCATTCGGGATAGCCGCTTTGGGATAGTCCGCGATTATGCCGCTAACGGACCGGCCCAAAAACTGGGCTGCGATTTTCGGAAAAGCCGATGCGAAAACAAGCACCTGAGCTAGCGCCCGGCATCATCCTGCAGCGGCGGCGGCCCATTGACGCCGCGCCAGCGCCCATAGGACCACGGCCTGTACCAGGCCGAATCCGGCGGCAATTCCTCGCAGACGAGGTCGATTCCTTTGGTGCCGAGCGGCGTGCAGCGGCAGATGCGGGCGAAGCCGATCCAGCCGCCGCGCCACAGCCCGTAACGCTGGATCGCCTGGTCCGTATACTCGGAGCAACTCGGCCAATGCCGGCATTGCCGCCCGATCAGCATGGAAAGGCTGAGCTGGTAACTGCGGATCAACCAATGTGCGCCACGACGGGGAGCTTGAGCGAAAAGACGTGACAAGGCCCGGTCGGTTGCCATTTCATCCTTTTGCTCGCCCGTCTGCCCTGTTCTGGGATTCGTCATGCCCCGTCACGCTCCGCGATCGCTCTTCCGCCTCCCACTGAAGGCGGCTGCCCTTCTCGTCCCGGCTGCCCTGCTGTTCTCACCGGGGCAGGCCGCGGCCCAGCAACGTACCAACCTGATCTGGCTCGATTCCAGCAAGATCGACATCGCCAAGGCGATCGGCCTGCCGCCCGCGATGAACTCGCCCGAGCAGCGCCAGGAATTCGAGGAGGTGCTGCAGCTCACGCTGAACCGCACTCCCGAACGCGAGAAGGCCGCGATCGCCGATCAGTACCAGACGCTCAACCGCTTCCTCGAAGGCATGGGCATCGACGCCCATCTCAACGAGCATCGCGAAGTCCGCCTGCTCCTGCGCGAGGCGCAGATCGAGCTTAGCATCACGCTGCTCAGCGTCCGCCGCCTGACCAACCGCACCCGGCCCTTCGCCGTCTGGAACAGGGTCAGGGTCAAGCCCTGCCCGGGCGGCCGGCCGGACGGCACGTCCTTCCCCTCGGGGCATGCCGCGACCGCGGCCCTCTATGCCGCGCTGCTCAGCGAGGCGGCCCCGGAGATGAAGGACAAGTTCGAGGAGCGCGTCGCCTCCTATGGCGAAAGCCGCCTCATCTGCGGCTTCCACTATCGCAGCGACCTGGCCGCCGGCGAGAAAGCCGGGCGCCTTGTCGCGACCGCTCTCCTGCTCGACCGCGCCTTCCGCCAGCGTTTCGACGAGACAAGGGCGGAAATCAGGAAGTCGCTCGGCCTTCCTATCTGACAGCCGCAGCGAGTTCCGGCGCGGCGCCGGCTCGCTTCGCTTCGATCTGGCCGATCGCGGCGACCACCGCATCGAAGGTCAGCATGGTCGAGGCGTGGCGCGCCTTGTAGTCGCGCACCGGCACGAGCACGGCGAGATCGGCCCATTTGCCCTCGGGCGGCTCGCCATTCTCCTTCAGGATCGCGCGTGCCTGCTCGCGCACCAGCCGCAATTCCTCAGCGGTCGCGCCGACGACATGGCGCGCCATGATCGAGGACGAGGCCTGGCCGAGCGCGCAGGCTTTGACATCGTGCCCAAAGCCGGTGACGACATCGCCATCCATCCTCAGGTCGACGGTCACGGTGGAGCCGCACAGCTTGGAATGGGCGGTTGCAGTCGCATCCGGATCGGGCAGCCGCTCGAGCAGCGGAATGTTTCCTGCCAATTCCAGGATTCGCTTGTTGTAGACGTCGCTCAACATGGCATGGTCCCCGCCGGCTCTGGAATGACCGGCGCTCCATGCCAATATAGGAACTAAGCGCTGCGGGCGGGAGATGGCCGATAGCCTGATCTCGCTGGAGTGTGATGCCGGGATGTCATGCCGATTTCCGGACATTATCATGCTCTAACGCAGAGCCGGACCGAACTTGTCGCAATCCCCCGACGCGACGCTTGCCGCGGAGACATTCTCCGGCCGGCAGGTTTGCGCCGGGAGCCATCATCCGTAACGGGAGGCACCACATGAACCCTGTGGTTAAGTCCTTGTCCGTCGAGCGGGCGCTCAGCCCCTCTGCCGACAAGTTTCTGGTGACACAGCCGACGCAGGAACAGGCCGAGGCGGCCGTACGCACGCTCATCCTCTGGGCCGGAGACGATCCCGCGCGCGAGGGCCTGGCCGAGACGCCGCAGCGCGTCGTCAAGGCCTACAAGGAACTCTACAAGGGATATGATGAGGATCCGGACGAGATCCTCTCGCGCGTCTTCGAGGAGGTCGAGGCCTATCAGGACATGGTCCTTGTCCGCGACATCCCCTTCCATTCGCATTGCGAGCACCACATGGTGCCCTTCGTCGGCAAGGCGCATATCGCCTATTACCCGGCCAAGGGCGTCGTCGGCCTGTCGAAGCTGGCCCGCGTCGTCGAGGTCTATGCCCGGCGCCTCCAGACCCAGGAGACGATGACCGCGCAGATCGCCCAGGCCATCGACAAGGCGCTCGCCCCGCGCGGCGTCGCCGTGCTGGTCGAGGCCGAACATATGTGCATGTCGATGCGCGGCGTGCAGAAGCAGGGCTCCTCGACCATGACCACGCAATATACCGGTGTGTTCAAGGATCCAGCCGAGCAGGTCCGCTTCTTCACCATGGTGAAGTCGCCCGGCCTGTGATGCGATTGCGAGCTGGCATTGGCGGCTTCGGACATTCGCACTATGCAGGGCGCGTCGCGGGATGTGCCCTGCCCCGCCCCGGAGCCACCGATGACCAGTTATCCCGTTCTCCAGGACAAGCACGCGCTGGAGGAGAGCGACCAGTTCGCGCCGCGCTTCGACGCCAACGGCCTGATCACCTGCGTCACTACCGACGCCGCGACCGGCGAGTTGCTGATGGTCGCGCATATGAATGCGGAAGCACTGGCCCGCAGCATAGAGACCGGCGAGGCCTGGTACTGGTCGCGCTCGCGCGGCCAGCTCTGGCACAAGGGCGACACCTCCGGGCAAATCCAGACCATTGTCGAGATGCGCGTCGACTGCGACCAGGACGCGCTCCTGCTGAAGGTCAATGTCGCCGGCGATGGCGGCTGCTGCCATACCGGCCGGCGCTCCTGCTTCTACCGGGTGAAGCCCTTGCGCGAGGACGCGCAGGCGCCGCTGACTTTCGTCTAAGCCGGTCAGGCATTGGCGATGCTTTCACCAAGCTTACATGTTTTGGTCAAATACGCCTGTTAGGCGCCCTCATGCCGGTCTTCGTTCAGCTTCCCCTCATCTTGCTGCGGGATAGTGCTCTTCCCACGGAGGGTCGGGGACCATGCTCTGGGATGATGCCGCTCGACGGGCTTTCGGCATGAGCGAAGGCACGGCCTCGATGAACGATCTCAGCCCGGAACCAGCTCGGCAAGGCCGACCCAAGATCGGTCTCGCCCTCGGCGGTGGCGCTGCCCGCGGCTGGGCCCATATCGGCGTGCTCGATGTGCTGATGGAGGCGGGCTATGCCCCCGACGTCATTGCCGGCACCTCGATCGGCGCCGTGGTCGGCGGCTGCTATGCAGCGGGCAAGCTCAGCGCGCTCTCGGAATTCGCCAATAGCCTGACCAAGCGCCGCGTCGTCGGGCTGATGGATTTCCATATCGGCGGCGCCGGGCTGATCGCCGGCAGCCGGCTGAAGCGTCTGCTCGAGCGCGACCTCGTCGGCCAGCGCATCGAGGAGCTGCCGGTACGCTTCGCCGCAATCGCGACCGAACTTGGCACCGGCCACGAGATCTGGCTCACACACGGCCTTCTCGTCGAGGCGTTGCGCGCCTCCTATGCCCTGCCGGGCGTGTTCGATCCGGTCAGACTCGGCGGGCGCTGGCTGATGGACGGCGCGCTGGTCAATCCCGTCCCGGTCACCGCCGCGCGCGCACTCGGCGCCGATATCGTGATCTGCGTCAACCTCAACAGCGATCTCTCTGGTCGTGGCACCACGATCCAGAATCACAGCGCCGACCCCGACCCCATTCCCGACGGCCAGCAAGACGGTGAGGAACGCCCGGTCTCACGCTGGTTCGGTGGCATCACCGGGGCGGCGCGCCGCGTGCGCGGCATGGTCGGACGCACCGTCAACGAGCAGCCCGGGCTCGCCGGCGTGATGATCGATGCCTTCAACATCACGCAGGACCGCATCTCCCGCTCGCGCCTCGCGGGTGATCCGCCCGATGTGATGATCGGTCCCAAGCTCGCACGTGTCGGCCTGTTCGATTTCCATCGCGCCGACGAAGCGGTCGCGCTCGGGCGCCACGCGGCAGAGCGCATGCTCGATGAGATCGAGGCTGTCGTGCAGAACACCACCTTGCGGCGCGACGAAGCGGCCTGGCAGGTCAACCGCTAGCGACACGCCCAGGAATATCCAAAAGCCCGTTCCGGGAATTCCCCGGCGTCAGCCAGCTGGCGCGGCTGCCAAGCGGCCACGCCAGCGGAATGATCGAACTGTCTCAGGCCATCGCGATATAGTCGCGCATGGCCCGGCTCTCCGCCTCGATCTCGGCCACGCGATGCTTCACCACGTCGCCGATCGAGACGATGCCGACGATTCGTCCGTTCTCCATAACGGGGAGATGGCGGAAGCGGCCGACGGTCATGATCTCCATCAGCTCGTCCGTGCTCGTTTCGGAACGGCAGGTCACGACCTTGCCGGTCATCACCCGTGAGACAGGGTGTTCGAGCGCGGCCGCGCCGCCCTCGGCCATGGCGCGGATGATGTCGCGCTCCGATAGAATGCCGAGCAGGTTGCCATCGGCCCCGGTCACCACGACGGCGCCGATACGCTTTTCTCCCAAGGTACGGATGGCTTCGGCAAGGGTGCGATGCGGCTGGACGGAGACGACGTCGCGGCCCTTATTGCCGAGAATCTGCGCAACGTTCATGTAGACAGTCCTCCTTGGCTGGCGGCGCCGTGAGCCGGCGCGCGGTTTTGCGGGTGCAAGCCCGGCCAATGACGGAGTGCCTCGCCAAATGGCCGCACATGTCCTTCGCTATGGCGAGAGTGTGAGGGAAGACGGCGGCAACGGCAAGGCGAAGTATACTTTACCGACCCGTGTCAGTGCCTGACCGCTCCCCGGTCGAGCAGGGGGAACAGCAGGAGCCCGACCAGGAAGCCGCCGATATGGGCTTCCCAGGCGATGCTGGTCTCTTCACCGAGGATCGGGATCAGCCCAGCGCCGAAGATGAAGTTGGTGACGAACCAGATCGCGATGAACAGCAGGGCCCGCGGGTTGCGCCAGATCTGGCCGAAGCGCTCGGCGGGAATCGCCCGCACGACCGCGTCATCCGACAATTCGCCGAAACGCAGGCCAGGTGAGAAGACGAATCGGATCGCTGCTGCCGTCGCGCCGGAGACCGCCGCCGAGGCCCCGACCAGCGGCAGGACGTCGAGTTCGCGCGACCACCAGTGCAGCAGCGCCCCGGCAATGGTGGAGAGCGCCATCAGGTTGAGGAAGCGGCCCGGGCCGAGCCGGCGCGCCACCGGGCTGCCGAAGGCGGCGAACCAGACGACATTCGAGATGAGGTGCAGCCAGGAACCGTGCAGCAGGCCATAGCTGAGCAGGGTCCAGAGCCGCGGCCCGCTATCGCCCAGCATGAAAGCGACGAGCTGGGCCCGATCCGCCAGATCCTGCCCGGACAGCGTCTGCGTCAGCGCCGTGGCGATCTCCGTGGCACGCTCCGGATCGAGCCAGAGACTCAGCCGTGCCGGCACGAAGGCGAACCACGACACCACGCTGAAATCCGCCATGGCGGACAGGAACTCGCGCCCGGCCTGGATGCCTGCGAGCAGCAGGATCAGCCAGACCACGACGGCGGGCAGGTTGAAGATGGGCTCGCTCTTGGGCGGCGGAAGCGAGTGGTCGGCGGGATGTTCGGACATGCGGCGCCACCCTTGCCGAAGCGGCAGACGGAGGCAAGCCGGCAGCTCGGCCACCCCTGGAAATTCAACGAAAAAGGGGAGAGCCGATGGCCCTCCCCCCCTTCGGCTGCGACCGGCGCGCGAGCCATTAAGCCCGGCGCCGCGGTCACATCCCCCTCCACCCCGTCTGCCCCAGGTGCCGAGGAATTTGTCTCGAATTTGATATACATTTTAATCGGTTATCCACAATAGCAACACTTCGTTAACCCTAACGCGACCCTGCCGCTCCCCCACGTTCCGGCACATGGCAAGACGGCATGCTCACTGCGTCCTTCGAATCGGCGAGGACCCGACGGTTCCGGTCCAGAGCAAAGATGCGCCGTTTCGGTACATCTGCGCGCGGCCGGGGCAACGGCAGGACAGGATGTCGACAATGAAAAATATGAGCACCCGTCTTGTATTCGAGTACTGGGATACGTTGCGGGGCGAGCGTGCGGCACCGGAGCGGGGCGAGATCGAACCCGGCGCGCTGCGCCATGCTCTGGCCGATACGTTTGTGCTCGAGAATGAGCCGATCGGCCCGGTTTTCCGGCTGGCCGGCACACGGCTTTGCGCCCTCTTCGGCAGCGAATTGCGTGGCCGCACCTTCGCCGCGCTCTGGCCGGACGTCGAATCGCAGGGCGACATGCGCCGCCTGGTGCAGACCGTCATGGACGAGACCGCCGGCGCTGTCGCCGGCCTCTCGGCCGAGACCGCCAGCGGCGCGCCGATCTATCTCGAATTGCTGCTGCTGCCGCTGCGCTATCGCGGCCGCACCCATGCGCGTGTGCTCGGCGCGCTCTCGCCAGCCACCGCGCCGGAATGGCTCGGCCTCGATACACTCGATTCGATGCGTATGATTTCGCTGCGCATGCTTTGGCCCGCGCATCAGAACAAGCCGGCCCCCGAACCCGCCGCCCGTTCAGCCCCGCCGAAATTCCTCGTGCTTCCCGGCGGAAGAATTTGACCGATCTAACCTCGCGTTAACCGCACCGCCGTAGGGTTCGGCCCAAATCAGGCGGACCCATGCTGAGCGCGCTCAACACATCCCGTACGGCCATACGCCCTGTCGAGCGCAGGCGGCACCAGCGCATGAAGGTCGTGCTGCTCGGTCGCTACATGCTGCCGAACCGCATGGAATACCCCTGCCAGACCATCGACATCTCCCCGGGCGGCCTCCATCTCACCGCCCCGGTCAAGGCCGCTCCCGGCGAGCGCGTCATCGTCTATCTTGAGCATCTCGGCCGAATCGAGGGCGTCGCTGTGCGCACCACGATGGAAGGCTTCGCGATGACCATCACCGCGACCAGCCGCAAGCGCGAGAAATTCACCGCCCAGCTCACCTGGCTCGCCAATCGCGACGAGCTCGGCCTGCCTGAGGACCGCCGCCACGAGCGCATCGTGCCGCGCAACCCGCGCGCCATCCTGACGCTGGAAGACGGCTCGGAGCATGTCGTGCGCATCATCGACATCTCGCTGTCCGGCACGGCCTTCTCCAGCGACCAGGACCTGCCGCTCAACGGCGCGGTCAAGATCGGCGGCACCTCCGCGAAGATCGTCCGCCGCTTCGACGGCGGCTATGCGGCCGAGTTCCGCTTCCCGCTCTCAGCTGACGTGCTCGACGAGAATCTCGAGCTCTGAGCCGGACGCGCCGGCGCTAGATCGTCGGACCGGATATGGTATCCGGTTCCATGATCCAGCTCCCTGTTTTCGCATCGGCTTCTCCAAAAACCGCGAGCCAATTTCCGGGCCGATGCGTTAGCTCGCCGCCTCTCTCCTTCCAGGCCAATTCCGCCCCCCGGATGCATTCGCCGGCTTGAGCATTTTCGAGCGAAGTGCGCACCGGTTCGCGTGAAGAAAATGCGATCTAAGCGCTAGGGGATCCCTCACGGGCGCCTGATGTCAGCTCGCCATGCGGCCGACATCCAAGTCTCAATTCGAGCAAACGCTCCCGGGAAGGCAGCGTAATCGGCACAGCTCCGACCGCGCCGAATAGGGCTGACTTAGGTCGCACCAGCGGTCGGCCGCCCCTGTCCACAGCCTCAACGCGAAGCAAACGATCAGCGTTAACGAAATCCGTTCAATTTCTTACGAAAACCTGACAGTTAAAGAATTCTAACATCAGCGCACTCATTTCTTACTTCCGCATTCGACCTCGGTTTATACTGATGTTTGAACTGCGACTGCCGAGCAGAATTACATAAAATTGCTCGTATTCATTTCAAGCGACGTCCATCCGCCCCGCGCAATCTCGGCCTCAGGGACAAGGAAGGGACGACATGCTTTCGCTTTATCGGGGTTCGCTTCTGGCTGCACTGATCGTGGTTGCCGGGGCTTCATCAGTTCATGCTCAGTCGCAGGCTGCCGGCCTGCCGATCGCCAGCGCGCCGATCATGGCGTCAGGCGATGCCCGGGCGCCTTATGCCTGGACGGATTTCTGCAAGCGCCGCCCGACCGAATGCGCCGTCAACGCGTCGCAGCCGGAGCAGGTCGAGATGACGCCCAAGCTCTGGAAGACGATGGTCGGTGTGAACATGCGGGCCAATCGCGAGATCGAGGCGGTGACCGACCAGGATCACTGGGGCGTCGTCGACCGCTGGGACATCCCCGAGGACGGCAAGGGCGATTGCGAGGATTACGTGCTGCTCAAGCGCAAGCGCCTCGCCGAGGCCGGCGTTCCGCGCCGCGCCATGCTGGTCACGGTCGTGATCGACGAGGAGAATGCCGGCCATGCCGTGCTGATGATCCGCACCGATCGCGGCGACTACATCCTCGACAACAAGCGCAACGCGATCCTGCCCTGGAACCAGACGGGCTACGTCTACGTCAAGCGCGAGTCGCAAGTGCAGGTCGGCTGGACCTCGCTCGGCGGGCTTGCGACCTCGACGGTCGCCTCAGCGCGCTGACACACGAGAATTGTCGCGGCTCGCTAGGGCCGCGACCAAGAGCTTGAGGGCCGGCGCGGGCAGCGCGCCGCACCCCTCGATGGACGGCGAGGCTCGGTCACGTCCCCACCCCACCCGTCCCCAGGCCGGGTTTCGCCCAGGGCCGGCGCTTCTCCCCGAGGCGCCGGCCCGACTTTTTTCAGGCTGCCCGCTGCGATTCAGTCCAGGCGTTTGAGGCCGGCAGCGAATTGACGCCAGCGCGCGACATAGCCCGCGGCAGTACCGGCGATCCCGGCCGCCGCCTTCTCGTCGAGCGTGCGAATCGCCCGCGCCGGCGCGCCGACGATCAGCGAATTGTCGGGGAACTCCTTGCCCTCGGTGACCAGCGCATTGGCGCCGACCAGGCTGTTGCGGCCTATCTTGGCGCCGTTCAGCACGGTCGCGCCCATGCCGATCAGGCTGTTTGGCGCAATCGTGCAGCCATGCAGGATGGCGCGATGGCCGATGGTGCAGCCTTCCCCGATCGTCATCGGGAAGCCCATGTCGGTATGGAGCACGCAGCCTTCCTGGATATTGCTGCGCGCACCGATCTCGATCCATTCATTGTCGCCGCGCAGCACGCAGCCGAACCAGATCCCGACCTCGGCTCCGATCCTGACCCGGCCGATCACATGCGCATCTGGCGCCAGCCACCAGTCTCCGTCAGCCGGACGTTCGGGCGCGGTCCCGTCGAGCGAATAGAGCGGCATGCCTGATCATCCCTTGTGCGAAAGACCGCCGAGGAATGCAGGTGAGCGCCCCGCCCCGTCAAGCTCCGCCGACGAGAAGCAGCAGGTCGAGCACGACGCGGCCCGAGGCCACGCTCCAGGCCGAGGCGATCATGCTGGCCAGCATCACGAAGACGAAGGGCCTGCCCTCGATGCGTCGTCCGTTCACGGTATTGCGCAGGATCAGGAAGGGCGCGCTGAAGACCACCACCGGCACGCTCGCCACGGCCGTCAGCCCGCCGGCCTGCAGCAGCCGGAAATCGGCGCGCTTCTGTGTGAACAGCTCGAAGGCGCTGGCCAGGAGCCCGGCGAAGGCGAAGCCGATGAGCAGGGACTGGAGCGCTTCCAGAGCGGTGGGATTGATCGACACGGGGCGG
Source organism: Allobosea sp. BK604 (assembly GCF_004341515.1). GTDB lineage: Bacteria > Pseudomonadota > Alphaproteobacteria > Rhizobiales > Beijerinckiaceae > Allobosea. The sequence continues at coordinate 374,320 of NZ_SLZF01000008.1, read as the reverse complement.
CTCCGGACCGGGAACGACCGGAGCTTGCCGCATGGTTTACAAAGAGTGAAGAAAAGTCGTTAGCGATGGTTAACCATCGGCCGGGCGGCGGCGCGGGCTTATGGTTTACGAAGGATTAAGCGGCATCTGCTCCACTGGCGCATCGGCACCGAAAAGTGGATTGCGGTTTTCGGAAGATGCCGATGCGAAAACAAGGAGCTAGATCATCAGACCGGATACGATATCCGGTCCGATGATCTAGCGACACTCTGCCCAAGGTGTCGCCCGTGACCGCCTACGATCACCACCATCCCACCGCCTCTCCCCATCATCTCGCGACCCTGGTGCGCGCCCGCCTGAACCGACCGCCGCCACCCTTGCCGCGAGCCGACGGCGCCCTGCTGACGGCGGCCGGCGCGGTGCTTTTCGCTGCGATCGCAGCGACGGCGCTGCTGTTCTACGCGCCGCGCCTGGTCCCAGAGACCCGCACGGAAATTCAGCCGGCCCGCATCGGCGATGTCACGCTCGCCGTTCCCCAGGATCTGACCGGCACGGAGGCTGAGGAGAGCGGCCAGGTGGTGGGCATGGTCCGGCTGCGGCTCGACTGGCCGAGCTTTGGCCCGGTGACCGCTCATAGCCGCAAGAAGCTGCTGATCACGCTGAGCCCGCCGGACAAGGTCAACGAGCCGGCAACGCAGCTGTCCGTCTATGCGCGTTTCCTGACGCCGACAGTCTGGTCCAATCCGGGCGGGCTCGTCGTGCGTGGCTTCCGCAAAGGCTCGCCCTATGATGGTGACGAGCTCTATGTCTCGGTGCCGGACGGGCGCGGCTTCGCGGCACGCTGCCCGCTCGATAATGGCGCTGCGGCGTTGGACGAGCTCTGCCGCGTCACCTTCCGCCATCGCGGCATGGACGTGAACATCCGCTTTCCGCGCACGGTCATCGCCGATTGGGAGCTGATGATCGGCGGGGTCAGGCGCACGATCGATGGGCTGATGCGCTAACCGCATCGGCCCGATGATCTGAAGGCAGCAAAAAGCCCTCGCTCCGGCGCGCCTCGCAGCGACATCCCGGACCGAGGGCTTGATGTCGTCGGCCGGCGCTCAGTCGTCGAGATCGACGTCCAGAATCGCCATGGTGAAATTGAACGAGCGATCACCGTCCTCATCATCGACATGGATGATGCCGATGAACTCTTCGCCCAGATAGACCTCGGCTGAATCGGTCTTCTTCATGCGGGCCCGCACGCTGATCGCATGGTTGGCGAAGGTGCGCCGCAGATAGGCTTCGAGCTTGGCGAGTTCTTTCTTGTCCACTGGATCGGTCCTTTCAGATTGGTCGGACGGATGCCATGGCCAAGCCCATAGGGCAAGCCGGAAGGCTGGTTGCAGCCGGTTTCACTGCAACCCCGCCGCGCCGTCCCATCAAATCTGCATGATGAGGGGCGCTGCGCGATCTCCCGCCGCGGCCGCGATCATGACATGCTCGGCCAGATTTTCACCTAACGATGGAAGCGCCCCATGACGCCGTGGCTGCCGGCCGCCCTCGCCTATGTCTCGAGCTGGGTCGAATTCCAGCGCGCCCACCACGATCAGCCGGGCTGCGCCATCGCCATCGCGAGCGGCGACAAGGTTGTGCTCGAAGCCGCTTTCGGCAGCGCCGATCTCTCGACCGGCGAGCCGCTCACGCCCCGCCACGGCTTCCGCATCGCCTCGCATTCGAAGAGCTTCACCTCGGCCGGGCTGCTTCGCCTGGTCGAGGCCGGGCGGCTGCGGCTCGACGACAAGGTCGGGACCTATGTGCCTGGCCTGCATCCAGACGTCTCGGCGGCCACGATCGGCCAGGTTCTCTCCAACAGCGCCGGCCTGACCCGCGACGGGCCGGATAACGGCCAGTTCTTCGACCGCAAGCCCTATTGCAGCAAGGAGGAGGTGCTGGCCGACCTCTCGGTCGCGCAGCCCTATCCTGCCTCCGAGCGCTTCAAATATTCGAATCACGGCTTCGCCCTGCTCGGCATGGTCATCGAGGCGGTGACCGGCGGGGCCTATGCCGATTGGATCGCCCGCGAGGTCGTCGGCCCCGCCGAGCTGACCGAGACCAGGCCCGACATCACGCTCTGGTCAGGCCCGATGGCCAAGGGGCACAGTCCTAAGGCGCCGCTCGGGAAGCGCCTCGTCATCCCAGGCGACAACCCGTGCCACGGCATGGTCTCGGCTGCCGGCTTCGTCGCCACCGCCGCCGATGTCGTCCGTTATTTTGCGCAGCTCTCGCCCAATTCCGAGCGCAGCATCCTGTCTCCGCTCAGCCGGCGCGAGATGAGCCGGCGCCTTTGGCCCGATTCCGAGAGCAGCCTCGGCCGCCATTACGGGCTCGGCACGATCTCGGGCGGCACGGGCGACTGGGAATGGTTCGCCCATTCCGGCGGTTTCCAGGGCTTCATCACCCGCACTGCCGTGCTGCCGAAGCAGGACCTGACCATCACCGTGCTGACCAACGCGATCGACGGGCTCGCCCATCCCTGGCTCGACGGCATCATCGAGATCCTGAAGGCGTTCGAGAGCAATGGCGCCCCCTCGCCCGCGACCCTGGACTGGTGCGGCCGCTGGTGGACGATCTGGGGCTGCGGCGATCTGGTGCCCTTCGAGAGCAAGGTGCTCCAAGCCAATCCGGCCCTGTTCAACCCGTTCCTCGACGCGCAGGAGATCTCGGTCGAGTCCAAGGATCTCGGCCGCATCGTCAGGGCCTCGGGCTTCAACAGCCCCGGCGAGCCCGCCCGCCTGGTGCGCGGCGCCGACGGCAAGGTCCAGTCGGTCTGGCTCGGCGGCGCCCATGTCGTCTCCGAGGAGACGCTGAAGGCCGAGATGCTCGAGCGCTACGCAAGGACCGCCTGATCCGCCTCGTCATGGTCGGGCTTGTCCCGACCATCCACGCCTTCTTTGATGCAGTGCTCAAGACGTGGATGGTCGCCATAAAGGCGACCATGACGCAGTGGACGTGCGTCACCGCATGAAATGCAGCGTCGTGAACCGCTGCCGAAACGCCGTGACATCCTTCGCCACGACCTCGACCGGTCGCGCCCCGTCCAGCCCCTCGGCGATGTAGGCGGCAAGTTCCGGCATGTCTGATGGCACCATGCCAAAGCGCACGATCTCCGGTGTGCCGAGGCGCAGGCCGTTCACATCGCCCTCGACCGCCGGAAGCGGCAGGCCGATGCCGCAGCTCAGGATATTCACCTGCCTCAGAGCCTTCGCCGCCGCTTGCCCGCCGCCGAAAGCCGCCGCCTCGATCGCCAGTTGATGCGAGGTCGTGATGCCGCGCTCCCGCGCGAAGACCGGCACCTGCCGCTCGACCAGCGCCTCGCCCAGGGCCTTGGCCGTCTCGGCCATCGCCTGCGCATAGGCGCGGCCATATTGCTTCCAGTCGAGCAGCGAGATGGCGAGCGAGGCCGATTTCGCTGCGTCGAAATTGGCGGTCAGCCCAGGATAGGCGATGGCGTCGAGCTTCTTCGCCAGATCGGCCCCGTTGGTCAGGATCAGTCCAGAAGGCGGCCCGCCAAGGCTCTTATAGGTGCTCATCGTCATCAGATGGGCGCCCTCCTCCAGCGGCTGCTGCCAGCCATGGCCGGCGATCATGCCGGACATATGCGCCGCGTCGAACAGCACGAGCGCGCCGACCTCGTCGGCTATGGCGCGGATCTCGCGGATCGGGTGCGGAAACAGGTTGAGGCTGCCGCCGATGCTGATCAGCTTGGGCCGCAAGCGCAACGCATCCTGCCTGAGCTTGTCGAGATCGACCGTGTAGCGTTCCGGATCGATCGGCGCCGGATGGGTGACGATCCCGTAAAGGCCGGCCGCACCCGCGCCGTGATGCGTGACATGGCCACCGATCTCGGCAGGCGGCGCGATGATGCAATCGCCCGGCTTCGCCGCCACCATGAAGGCGTAGAGATTGGCGATCGCCCCCGACGGCACGCGAATCTCAGCATATTTCGCGCCAAAAACCTCGGCGGCCAGTTCGGCGGCGATGACCTCGATCTGCTCGATCGCCTCCAGCCCCATCTCGTATTTGTCGCCGGGATAGCCGAGCGAGGGCCGCGCGCCGAGGCCGGCGGACAGCGCCGCCTCGGCCTTCGGATTCATGATGTTCGTGGCCGGGTTGAGATTGACGCAATCACGCTCGTGGATGACGCGATTCTCGGCCATCAGGGCCTCGATCCGCGACTGTGTGGCATCGAGGCTCCGGCCGGCCACCGCGCCGGCGATCTCCAGCACGTAATCCTCGCTCGCCCCCGGCACCCAGTCGCGCCTGCCCAAAGCCGTCATGAATGCTCTCCCGCAATCGCGGGCCGCCCCGCGAAACCACCGTGATTGGAGCGATTTGCCGGCGGGAGCGCAAACGAGTTATCGTCGCCGCAAGACTGAGATAATCTAAGTCTCGTCAGGAAATCTCATGCCGCTCGCCCCGCCGCGCCCGCGCCTGCCCTCGCTCAATGCACTTCGGGCCTTCGAGGCGGCAGCGCGCTGCGAGAGCTTCACCAAGGCGGCCGAGGAGTTGGGCGTCACGGCCGGCGCAGTGACGCAGCAGATCCGGCAACTGGAAGCCTGGCTCGGCATCAGGCTATTCGATCGGCTGGCGCAGGGCGTGGCTCTGACACCGGCCGCCCGCGCCGCACTGCCGCGGCTCTCGCGCAGCTTCGACATGCTCGCCCATTCGGTTCAGGACTTGCGCGCCGCGCATGAAAACCGTGCGCTCGCCATCGCAGCGCTGCCCTGCATCGCCCAGCTCTGGCTGTCGCCACGCCTGCCAGCCCTGCAGCAGGCCTTTCCGGGGCTGCTCGTCTCGATCACCGCGATGGAGCAACCGCCGGACCTCAAGCGCGAGCCCTATGATCTCGCGCTCTTCTATCTCGAAGACGCCCCCACTACAGCGCAAGCACTCGACCCCGACGCGATCCTGCCGGTCTGCGCGCCAGCCATCGCCAGGCGTTTGGAGAACACCGCCGATCTCGCCAACGAGACGCTCTTGCATGATGCCGTCTGGCGGGACGATTGGGCCCGTTGGCTCGCCTCCGCTGGAGCGCCAAAAACCATCGACCCGCACGGCGGACCAGCCTTCTCGCTCTATGCGCTGGCGCTCGACGCCGCGCTGGCGGGCGCGGGCGTGCTGATGGGGCGGATGAGCCTGATCGGCCCGCATCTCGAGGCCGGCAGGCTGGCGGCGCCGTTCGAATATCGGCTCACCATGCCCGACAGGCTGACGCTGCTGGCACCACCGGATGGCCCAAGCCATCCGCGAGTTGCGGCGGTTATGGAATGGCTTGGGTCATCCGCGAACTCTCAGCCCTCATCCTGAGGAGCGATCGCAGATCGCGGCTCCCTAGGATGCGGACTGAGCGGACGAGCTAAATATAAGCGCCGCAATCCTTTTTCAGGATCTGGTCCATCGAGCGCGCCGGCTCGGCGCAGCCGGCCTCGCCAACGACCTTGGCCGGCACGCCGGCGACGGTCTTGTTGCGCGGCACCGCCTGGAGCACGACGGAGCCGGCCGCGATCCGCGCGCATTGGCCGATCTCGATATTGCCGAGCACCTTGGCGCCGGCGCCGATCAGGACGCCCTTGCGGATCTTCGGATGGCGGTCGCCGCCCTCTTTGCCGGTTCCGCCCAGCGTCACGTCCTGCAGCATCGAGACATCGTCCTCGATCACGGCCGTCTCGCCGACGACGAGCCCGGTGGCATGGTCGAGGAAGATGCCCTTGCCGATACGTGCAGCCGGGTTGATGTCGGTCTGGAACACTTCAGAGGAACGGCTCTGCAGGTAGAGCGCGAAATCGCGCCTGCCCTGCTTCAGCAGCCAATGCGCCAGCCTGTGTCCCTGCAGCGCGTGGAAGCCCTTGAAGAAGAGCAGCGGCTCGATCAGCCGGTTGCAGGCTGGGTCGCGATCGACCACGGCGACGATATCGGCACGGAAGCCGAGCCCGATCTCCGGATCGGCCGCGACCGCCTCGGCGAAGGCCTGTTCGATCAGGTCGGCGGCAAGCGCCGGATGCGCGAGCCGGGCGGCAACGCGATGGCTGACGGCAGCCTCGAAGCTCGGCTGGTTCAGGATCGAGGCGAGCATCAGCCCGGCCAGCGCCGGCTCGGTCTCGATCGCCTGCTCGGCCTCGCGGCGCAGGCGCGCCCAGACCGGGTCGACCCGATCGAGCCCCGTGACCGGGTCGCGCGTATCAATGACGGAGCGGCCTGACGGCATGATCATTCTCCGGTTGCCCTGTCCGATGGAAAAGCAGTCTAGCATGCTGGCGGGTGCCGGCGCCAAACGCGAAAGCGCCGCAGCCCTGAGCCAGACGCGCAGCGGCCGGAATCAAAATCCGAGCCGTGCGCCGCAGTCAATTGGAAGAAAATACTTATTTGCAATCCGGCCGGCGCCTCACAACGCCGCGAGGAAGTCCAGCACCGCCTGCTTATGCGTCTTGTCGCCGACTGCGAGGTTATGGTCGCGTCCGTCGATATCGAACGACTTCGCGCCGGGGATCAGCGCCGCCAGCTCCGAGGCGGAACCGGCGACATCATCCTTCGTGCCGACGCAGACCAGGGTCGGCACGGAGATGCTGCCAACCTGGTTGACGCTCAAGGTCTGGCGCGAGCCGCGGATGCAAGCGGCAAGCGCCATGAGATCGCTCTTGGTCTGCTCGGCAAAGGCGCGGAACATGCGTTGCATCGGGTCGGTCAGTACGTCGAGCGAGGGCGCTTCCATCGCGTCGGCGATGCCGAGCGGCAGGCCGACGCCCTCGACCAGGTGGATGCCGAGCCCACCGAGGATGAGCGAATCGAGCCGCTCCGGATGCGCCAGCGCCAGATGCGCCGAGATGCGCGCGCCCATCGAGTAGCCCATGACATGGGCCGAGGGGATGCGCAGATGGTCCATCAGACGGCGCACGTCCTCGGCCATGATCTGCGAGGAATAGGCGGCCGGATGATAGAGCTTCTCGCTTTCGCCATGGCCGCGATCGTCGAGCGCCACGGTGCGATAGCCGGCATGGGTCAGCGTCTTCGTCCATTGCGTATTGACCCAGTTGACCATGTGGCTGGAGCCGAAGCCGTGGACGAGCACCACGGTCTCATGGCGCGGCTCGACGGTCGGCTCGAGGTCGATGAAGGCGATCTGGACGCCGTCGGAGGAAAAATTCTGCATCTGGGACAACCGGACTCGCGATGAATGCATAGCAACTGCCATGGACACGCGGCTTTGGGTAGCGGCCTGCGTGCAGCTTGCCTATGAGGGGGCATGAGCCAGACGACCGCCAGCGCCGCCCCCAGCCGCATCGATCTCATCGACGTCGCCCGCGGCCTCGCGCTTCTGGCGATGTTCGTCTTCCACTTCGCCTATGACCTCTCCTATTTCGGCTTGATCGAGACCGATATCCCGGTCGATCCCTCCTGGCGCTGGTTCGCGCGCTGCATCGCCGGCTCATTCCTGACGATCGTCGGTTTCAGCCTGGTGCTGGCGACCCGCAAAGGCTTGAACCGCAGAGCCTATTTCCGCCGCTTCGCCATGGTTGCGGGGGCGGCCGCGCTGGTCACGCTCGCGACCCGCTTCGCCATGCCGGACAGCTACATCTTCTTCGGCATCCTGCATCAGATCGCGCTGGCGAGCCTACTTGCCCTGCCCTTCCTGCGGCTGCCGGCGCCTGTGGTCATCATCAGCGCGGCCGCTGTCTTCGCCGTGCCGTTTTTCGTCGTTCATCCCTGGCTAGACCATGACTGGCTGCTCTGGCTGGGGCTTGCCCGCGTCCCGATCCGCACCGCCGATTTCGTGCCGGTCTTCCCCTGGTTCGGCTGCGTTCTGGCGGGCATGGCCCTGGCCAAGATCGTGCTGCCCCTGGGCGGACGCTGGCAGAATTGGCAGGCTCGCATCCTGCCGGCGCGCGTCCTCGCTTGGGGCGGGCGCCATAGCCTCGCCGTCTATCTCGTGCACCAGCCGGTCTTCATCGGCACCCTGATGCTGGCCCTGCAGATCATGCCGGTCAGCGCCCCCCAGGAGCGCAGCTTCGTGCTGACCTGCCAGCGCAGCTGCGCGGATGCCGGCACGGAGCTGCGGGTATGCACGAATGTCTGCGACTGCGCCGTCGAAGGCCTGAAGCAGGAGAATCTCTGGAGCAAGGCGCTGACCGACAGGCTGAACAGCGCCGAGACCGAGCGCACCCGCGCGATCGCCCGCGCCTGCTATCGCGACCAGCAATGAGACGCGAGGCGATGCCGCACTGGCGCCCCGCCCCGCGACAGGCTAAACCTCCGGCGCAGTCATTCGCAGGATACGATCATGGCCGATACGGGCATCCCGCATTTCCACAACGACGCCGGTGTCGCCGTCATCCATGTCGGCGCCCATGAGTTCATGTGCATCGGCGCCAAGCCGCCCTTCGACCACCCGCATGTCTTCCTCGACATGGGCTCGGACCACGAGATCGTCTGCCCCTATTGCTCGACCCTGTTCAAATACGAGCCCTCGCTGAAACACGGCACCTGCACGCCGCCTGAATGCGAGTACCAAGACGCAGCCAAGGCGGCGTGATCCGAGGCCGCAGGCCGGTTTCGGCCGGGAGCAGCTCGTGTCGGCTCCCCATATCCTGATCGCAGGCGCCGGCATCGGCGGATTGACCGCTGCCATCGCCCTGGCGCGCCGCGGCTTCGCCGTCACGGTCGCCGAGAAGCGCACCGGCTTCGGCGAGACCGGCGCCGGCATTCAGGTCACGCCCAATGCCGGCCGCGTGCTCGATGCGCTCGACCTGCGCCTGCCCCTGAGGCGCTCCGCCGTGCGCTCCGAGCGCCTGGTCGTCAGGCGCTGGCGCGACGGGCGCGAGCTCGTCGCCATGCCGATGAGCCCGGGCGATGCCGACACGCCCTTCCGCGCCCTGCGTCGCACCGATCTCCATACCGTGCTGCTCGACGCTGCCCGCTCCCTGCCCGGCATCCGCCTCAGCGTCGGCCGCGGCCTGCGCGAGGTGGAGCAGCATGAGGACGGGATCACCGCGACCTTCCTCTCCGAATCCGGCCAGGCCGAAACGATGCAGGCGCTGGCCCTCATTGGCGCCGACGGGCTCTGGTCGCGCGTCCGGGACCTCAGCGGCGACAGCGCGCCGCCCAGCTTCACCGGTTACGAGGCCTGGCGCACCCTCATCCCGGTCCGCGAGGCGCCGAGCGGCGTCGGCCAGGTCAATCTGCATCTCGGCACCAGCCACCATGCCGTTCATTATCCGGTTGCCGGCGGCCGCGAGATCAATCTCGTCCTGATCCGTGCGGCGCGGGAGGCCCGCGAGGGCTGGAGCCGCGAGGGCGAGCCGGGCCTGCCAGAGCAGGAAACCAGGCAGGCTTCGCAGGCGCTGCGCGGGCTCGTCGGGGCGGCGCCGGCATGGCAGGTCTGGTCGCTGTTCGACCGTCCGCCCGCCGCCATGGCGAAGGGTCGCCTCGCCTTGCTCGGCGACGCCGCCCACCCCGTCCTGCCCTTCCTCGCCCAGGGCGCCGCGCTCGCGATCGAAGACGCGGCCGTTCTCGCACGCGAGCTCTCGGCCCATGTCGGACAAGGCGGCGGCGCGGCCGTGCCGGTCGCGCTCGCGGCTTACGCCAAGGCCCGTCAGGCGCGTGCCGCCCGCGTGCAGGCGGCGAGCCGCGCCAACGCCCACAATTACCATCTCGGCCCGCCGCTGAGCTGGGCCCGCAACCTGATGCTCAAACGCCTCGGCCCCGACGGCATGCGCAGTCGTTTCGACTGGCTCTACGATTGGCGCGACGAGGACTAGCGGCTCACGGAGCCTTCGTCCCCGAGGGGCCGTCTTGGCGGCGTCTTGGCGGCGTCTCAACGGATGTTCCACGAGGGGCTCGGGTCGCCTGAACCATCCTTCGAGACGTGCTATGCGAGCGCCCCTCGGGATGAGGGTTGATCGAACGCGACGCCTGGACATCTCGCCTTCGCCGTATTCCCTCCCTATCTATGGGTTCAGGACCATTGGACGAAAGCGACTTATGATCCGCGTCAACCTCTATGAGCTCTCCGGCCCGCGCCGCACCATGCCACGCTGGGCCTCCTGGCTGACCATGGCGGCAAGCCTGGTCGTCGGCGTCGCGCTCTTCGTGCTCGCGGCGAGCCTCGCGCTCATCCTGATCCCTGTCGTTCTGGCAGTCGGCGCCTTCGCCGCGTGGCGCATCCGCAGCAAGCTGAAGGCCGCCGGCATCGACCCGCGCAATCCTTTCGGCCGGCCGCAGCCGGACCGCGAGCGCGTCGATGTCATCGACGCCGAATACCGCATCATCGAGCCCGGCGAGCCGCCGCGCCGCTGATCAGGCGAAGCGCGTCAGCAGGAGACCGGCGAAGCCGCAGGCCGCGAGCGTCGGTAGCATGCCCGCCTTGAAGCGCAGCATCGCGACCATCGCCGCAGCCGAAAGCAGGGCCGCGCGCCAGTCGAGCGAGGCGAGCACCGGCAGGTCCGGCGACAGGCCGAGGAACGCGACCTGCCGAACCTGGCGGAAGACGACGTGCAGGCCGAACCAAACAGCGAGGTTCATGATCACGCCGACCACGGCCGCCGTGATCGCGCCCAAAGCCGCCGAGAGAGCCTTGTTGCCGCGCAAGGTCTCGACATAGGGCGCCCCCAGGAAGATCCAGAGGAAACAGGGCGCGAAGGTCACCCAGATCGTCAGGAGCGCTCCCAGGCTGCCGCCGAGCAACGGCGGCAACGCCCCCGGCGCGCGGAAGCCGGCGAGGAAGCCGACGAATTGCAGCACCAGGATCAGCGGCCCGGGCGTGGTCTCGGCGAGCCCGAGACCATCGACCATCTCGCCGGCCGCGAGCCAGTGATAGGTCTCGACCGCCGCCTGCGCAACATAGGCCAGTACGGCATAGGCGCCGCCGAAGGTGACCACCGCCATCATGCTGAAGAAGCTGCCGATCTGCGTCCAGACGCTGCTCGCGCCGGTCAGCAGCCAGAGCAATGCGACCGGTCCCAGCCAAAGCGGCAGCCAGACCGCCAGGGTCTTCAGCGCCTTGGCCCGTGAGGGCCGCGTGTGCTCCATCTCCCCGCGCTCGAACAGCCGGTCGATGATGCCGCCGACATCCGGCCCCGTCGCCGCGCCATGGCCGTTGCGGTCGAAGATATCGGGCCGGTAGCGATGGCCGAGCCAGCCGATCAGCCCGGCTGCCAGGATGATCGCCGGAAACGGCACGCCGACGAAGAAGATCGCGAAGAAGGCGACGACGGCAATGGCCACCATCGGAGCGCTCTTCAGCGCGCGCCGGCTGATCCGCAGTCCGGCCTCGATGACGACCGCGAGCACCGCCGCCTTGATGCCGAAGAAGATGCCGTCGATCAGCGGCACATGGCGGTAGAGCACATAGAGAATGCTGAGGCACAGCATCACCAGCGCGCCGGGCAGGACGAAGAACAGCCCGGCGATCAGGCCGCCCAGCGTGCGATGCATCAGCCAGCCGATATAGACCGCAAGCTGCTGCGCCTCCGGGCCGGGCAGCAGCATGCAGTAGTTCAGCGCGTGCAGGAAACGCTGCTCGCCGATCCAGCGCCGCTCCTCGACCAGTTCCTTATGCATCATCGCGATCTGCCCGGCCGGGCCGCCGAAGCTGAGCACGCCGATCTTGGCCCAGACGCGCAGCGCCTCCGCGAGCGTCGGAACCTCCACTGCGGAGCGCGGCGCCACCTCGTTCGTCGTGGTGTCCATCGTCGCGGGCCTCAGAGCTTTTGCGGCCCGGCGGGCCAGTTATGCGTCTCCTCTGTCGCATCCCGGCACCAGCGATAAAAGGCGTCGTAGAGCAACAATCCCGCGTCGAGTTGCTCGAGGTCGTCCTTGAACATGCGTGAGAGGCCGAGCGAGGCGGCAAGGAAACCCGCCGCCTGCGGCACGAGGTCGAGCCGCGCCGAATCGGCCGCGCGCACGATCTCCGCCAGCCGCTCGAGCGCCGGCACGGACAGGCCGAATTCCTCGATCATCGTGTCGAAGCTGCAGCGCTCGCCGCGATGGCTCCAGAACACGCCGTCGATATCGAAGGGCGTCGCCTGGAAGCGCTCGGCGACCGCGCCGACCTCGGACGGCGCAACATAGAGGAAGACCGCCTCCGGATCGACGAAGCGTCGGATCAGCCAGGGACAGGCGATGCGGTCGATCTTCGGCCGCGCCCGCGTCACCCAGATGGTGCGCCCGTTCGCATCGCGCGGCGGCAGCTTCCCCGCCGCGACCATTGCTCCGCCATCGCGCCGCCAGGCCTCGTAGCCGCCCTCCAGCGTCTCGGCGGCAGCGCCGTCATGGCGCAGCCAGGCGGCGACGCCTTCGCTGAGCTTCTCGCCGCGCTGGCAGATGACGACGACGCGCCGGCCGCGATAGGCCCGTGCCCAATCGGCGACATCGCCATGGGCGCGGCGCTCCGAAGCCGGCAACAGGTTGGGGCTGGCCGCAAAATCCTCGGGCGTGCGGACATCGACCAGGAGAGGCGCGTCGGGCAGGCCGACGAGCCGTGACAATTGGGCAGTGGAGATTTGCGTGAACGAGGCCATGGGCGTCCATTCCCTGACAGGAGGTGGACGCGAACCTTGGGCTGACGCCTCACGGGGTCGTCGCGATGAACCCCATGCGGCAATTACACCACCGCCACCTCGCCTCGTCAATTTGCGATTGCGGCCGGCTGGCAACCGCGTCAGGCGGACTCGCCGATAGCCCTATCGAACGGTCGTTCACTCCACCCGCGAGACCAGCACCTTGTCGATCCTTCGCCCGTCGAGATCGACCACCTCGAAGCGCCAATGGCCCTTCTCGAAGGATTCGCCGACATTGGGCAGCCGGTTGAGCTCGGCCAGGATGAAGCCGGCCACGGTCTGGAAATCGGCATCGCGCGGAATATGGATGCCGAGCTCGTGCGAGAATTCGTCGACCTGCATCCAGCCGGCGACGAGATAGGAGCCGTCTGCGCGCGTCACGATCGGCTGCTCGTCTTCCTCGTCCTCCTGGAAGGCGCCGATGATCGCCTCGAGCACATCGCCCGGCGTGATGATGCCTTCGAAATGGCCGTATTCGTCGAAGACCAGCGCCATATGGACGCGCGAGGAGCGGATCTCGCGCAGCACATGCAGCGAGTTCGCCGTGTCCATCACGATCGGCGCCTCCTGCACCAGCGCACGCAAATCCTCGATATCGCCGCCAGCGAGGAAATCGACCATGTCCTTGACCAGGATGACGCCGGTGATCGCATCGGCCTCGCCATCCTGCACCGGCAGCCGCGAGCGTCGCGTCTCGCGCACCTGCGTGCGGATCTCCTCGGCCGTATCGGACAGGTCGATGATCTCGACCTCGCGGCGCGGCGTCATCAGCGCCCGGGCCGAGCGGTCGGCGAGCCGCATCACGCCCGAGATCATCTCGCGCTCGTCGCGCTCCAGCACGCCGGCCGTCTCGGCCTCGGCGATGATGGTGCGGACCTCCTCCTCGGTGACCCGCTCCTCCGTCTCGCCCTTCTGGCCGAGCAGGGTCAGCACCGCCTTGCCGGAGATATCGAGCAGGAAGACCAGCGGCGCACCGATGCGCGAGAGGAACGACATGGAGGGCGCGACGCGCGCGGCGATGCGTTCGGGATCGCGCAGAGCGATCTGCTTCGGCACCAGTTCGCCGATGATCAGCGAGAGATAGGTGATGATGACGACGACGATGCCGACGCCCAACCCGTCCGACACCGAAGGCGAGAAGCCCTGCCCCGCCAGCCATTCGGAGAGCCGCTGGCCGAGCGTAGCGCCGGAGAAGGCGCCCGACAGCACGCCGACCAGCGTGATGCCGATCTGAACAGTGGAGAGAAAGCGGCCGGGATTCTCGGCGAGACGCAACGCCGTGGTGGCGCCCCTGCTGCCCTGATCACTCAGAACCTTGAGCCGTGCCGGTCGGGACGAGACCACCGCGAGTTCGGACATGGCGAGAAGACCGTTGATCACGGTCAGGGCAACGACGATCAAGATCTCGGTTAACAAAACCCGCCCGCAGCATGCATGGCCGCACTCGCTATCGGCCTGCTTTGAAGTCCCTTATAACGCATCGCCCCGGCGTGGCGATGGGTAGCCGCGAAGAATATCGCCGGTATTCAGCATGCAACCACGGCACCCTCTTCGAGATCGGACCGAATAGATGAGCGACCCACGCCTGTCCGCGCCCTCCGCCCTGCGCAATCGGGAGCCGATCCTTGCCGTCCTGCGCGCCGCCCTGCCCGCGTCCGGCCTGGTTCTGGAGATCGCCAGCGGCTCAGGCGAGCATGTCGTGCATTTCGCCGCGGCGCTGCCGGAGCTGACCTTCCAGCCGAGCGATCCGACCGCCGAGGCGCTCGCCAGTATCGCCGCCCATGCCGGTGATAGCGGCCTGCCGAATATCCGCCCCCCGCTCCAGCTCGATGCCGCCGCTCCAGCCTGGCCGATCCGGGCCGCCGACGCGATCATCTGCATCAACATGATCCATATCGCGCCCTGGAGCGCTGCGGAGGGGCTGATCGCCGAGGCCGGCCGCATCCTGCCCCGGGGTGGCGTGCTCTATCTCTACGGCCCCTATCGCCGCCCCGGCCGCGCGCTCGAGCCGAGCAATCTCGCCTTCGACGAGAGCCTGAGGGCGCGTGATCCCGCCTGGGGCCTGCGCGAGCTCGACGCCGTCGCGGGGCTCGCCGCTGAGGCCGGTTTCGTCGCGCCAGAGGTAACCGAAATGCCGGCAAACAATCTCAGCCTCGTCTTCCGGCGCATCTGATCGTCATGCCCGCCCGCTGGAGCATTTTCGAGCGAAGCTGGCATCGGCCCGTGTGAAGAAAATGCGACAAAACAAAAGCTTAGAGCATTTCCACGTTTCGAAGAAACGCGGAAATGCTCTTTTGGCGATTTGCGTCGCGGCAAATCAGTGGGAAGACTGGGACCGACCGTGACATTTCACGCTCAGCCCTCCTCGCCTCGTATGGAACCACGCCAATGACCGTCACAATCGAAAGCCGCTTCGCAAGGGTCCAAGGCATCAACCTCCACTACCTGTTCGCCGGCCAAGGCAAGCCGGTCCTGCTCCTGCACGGCTATGCCCAGAACAGCCATATGTGGCGCCCGCTGATCGCCGAACTCGCCAAGACCCATCAGGTGATTGCGCCGGACCTGCGCGGATTCGGCGCCTCGGACAAACCGGAGGCTGGCTACGACAAGAAAACGATGGCGCAGGACATCCACGCGCTTGCCGCTGCCCTCGGCCTGGGCAGCGCCGCCGTTGTCGGGCACGATATCGGCCTGATGGTCGCCTATGCCTATGCCGCGCAATATCCCGGCGAGGTCAGCCGCATCGCGCTGATGGACGCTTTCCTGCCGGGTGTCGGCGACTGGACGACCGTCTGGCTCCTGCGCGATCTCTGGCATTTTCACTTCTACGGCAAGACGCCGCTGGCCTTGGTCGATGGCCGCGAGCGCATCTATTTCGAGCATTTCTGGAACGACTTCGCCGCGGATCCTGAGAAGTCGGTTTCGGAGGCGGACCGGCAGTTCTATGCGGCGAGTTATGCGCAACCGGGCGCGATGCGGGCCGGCTTCGAGGTGTTCCGCAGCTTCGAAGGCGACGCCAGGGACTTTGCCGGCTTCGCCGCGACCCGGCTTGGGATGCCGATGCTGGTGCTCACCGGCGAGAAGGCCTCGGGCGAGTTCCTGATCGCCCAGGGCCGGCTCGTTGCCGAGAATGTCGAGGGTGTCGTCGTCAAGGGCTCCGGTCATTGGCTGATCGACGAGGCGCCTGATCAAACCATCCCCGCGCTGCTGTCCTTCCTGCGCGGCTGAAAAAAGCGGGAGGCTCCCGGCGCAGCCTCCCGCCCTGGCATCGCCTTCAGACCATGCCGCCATTGACGCGCAGCACCTGGCCATTGACCCAGCCGCCATCCGGCCCGACCAGGAAGGACACGGTATTGGCGATGTCCTCCGGCGTGCCCAGCCGCTCCAGCGGGTTCATCTTGGCCAGGCGCTCGACCAGCTCCGGCGACTTGCCGTCGAGGAAGAGATCCGTCGCCGTCGGGCCGGGCGCCACCGCATTGACGGTGATCGAGCGGCCGCGCAGTTCCTTCGAGAGGATCGCCGTCAAGGTCTCGACCGCCGCCTTGGTCGCGGCATAGACGCCATAGGCTTCCATCTTCGTGCCGACGACGCTGGTCGAGAAATTGACGATGCGCCCGTAATTGCGCAGCCGCCGTGCCGCCTCGCGGAGCCCGTTGAACGTGCCCTTGAGGTTGATCGCGATCTGGCGGTCGAACAGCTCGTCGGTGCTCTCCCCGATCGGGCTCAGGCTCATCACGCCGGCATTGTTGACCAGCACATCGACGCCCCCGAAAGCGGCCTCGGCCGAGTCGAACATCCGCACCACGGCAGCCGGGTCGCTGACATCGGCCTGGGCGCTGATGGCGTGCCCGCCGGCCGCCTCGATCTTGCGCACCAGCGCCTCGGCCGCCCCGGCATTGCCGGCATAGTTGACGACCACCGTCAGGCCGTCACGGGCCAGGCGCTCCGCGATCGCGGCGCCGATGCCGCGCGACGCGCCGGTGACGATGGCAACCTTGTTTGCATGCTCGGTCATGGGTCGATCTCCGTTCTGGCTCGCCGCTCCAACGGCGGGATGACGAGACAATGCCCCTTCCCTTGAAGCGGATAATCAGGCACTTTCCGGCAATATAATTCGGATAAGCAGAACAATGGATCGTTTCGACGCGATGCGCCTTTTCACCCGCATCGTCGAGCGGCGCAGCTTCACGCTGGCCGCCGAGGATTTGGGCCTGCCGCGCTCGACCGTGACCGACGCGCTGAAGCAGCTCGAAGCCAGGCTCGGCGTGCGCCTGCTCCAGCGTACCACCCGCAGCGTCAGCCCGACACTCGACGGCGAGGCCTATTACCAGCGCTGCCTGCGGCTCATCGCCGATCTGGAAGATGCGGAAGCGGCCTTTGCCGGGGTCAAGCCCAAGGGGCTGCTGCGCATCGACGTGCACGGCACGCTGGCGCGCCATTTCGTCCTGCCGCACCTGCCGGCCTTCCTCTCCGACTATCCGGAGATCGAACTCTACATGAGCGAAGGCGACCGGCTGGTCGATCTGGTGCGCGAGGGCATCGATTGCGTGCTGCGTGTCGGCGATCTGCAGGATTCCGACATGATCGCCCGCCGCGTCGCCATGCTCGACGAGGTCACCTGCGCCGCCCCAGGTTACATCGAGCGCCACGGCCTGCCCGAAAGCATCGAGAGGCTCGACGGTCATCGCGTGGTCGGCTTCCGCTCATCGGCGACGGGCGGCGTGCTGCCGCTGGAATTCACGCAAGCCGGTGCGGTTCGTCACATCACCTTGCCGGCGACCGTCTCGGTCAACGGCGCCGAAAGCTATGTCACGGCCGCCCGCCTCGGCCTCGGCCTGATCCAGGCGCCGCGCTATCATCTCGAAGCCGATTTCGCTCGGGGCACATTGCTCCCGGTACTGCAGGACAACGCGCCGACGCCGACCCCTGTCTCACTACTCTATCCGCGCAGCCGCCAGCTCTCGCCGCGCGTGCGAGTCTTCATCGACTGGGTGGCGCGCGTCTTTGCGGGCGCGGCTGAGCGATCTGCAGGGACGGACGCCCCATGACGGACGCCCCATGACGGACGCCCCATGACGGCCGCCACTTGGCCCGCCTGGTTCGAGGCACCCGGTGCATAGGCACAGCGTCAGCGAAGGGGGTGGCCGCGACACGACACGGCTTCTAGGCTTCCGCGATGCCTTCGTTCTCTCACCTTTGGCCATGGCTCGGACTTGGCCTCGCCGCGGCGCTGCTCGCCGGCCTGCTCTTCGGCGAGATGCGCGGCGACCGCACTCGGCCACGCAGCCAGGACATGGTGTGGCTCGCCTGGGCCGCGACCGCCGCCTATTTGCTCCATCAGTTCGAGGAGCACGGCATCGACGCCGAGGGCGCGTCCTACGCTTTCCACGGCACGCTGTGTGGCACATTCGGCTTTCCCGATGCGGCTGCCTGCCCGATCCCGGAAGCCTTCATCACCGCGGTGAACATTCCGGTGGTCTGGCTGGCCGGCCCGATCTCGGCATTGCTCGGGCGCCGCTGGCCGGAGATCGCGCTCAGCTATTTCAGCGTGCCGGCGGTCAACGCAGCCGCGCATATCGGCCCGGCCCTGGCGAGCGGCAGCTACAATCCAGGACTCGTCACGGCGGTCCTGCTGTTCCTGCCGCTATCGCTCTGGACCTTTTGGGTTGCCTTGCGGCGGCCGGAACTGGGGGCCCGCGCCGTCGTCGCGACCGTGCTTGGCGGCATCCTGATCCACGCGGTGCTCATGCTCTCGCTCAAGGCCTATCTCGTCGGCTGGATCGGTCAAGCCGCCCTCATTGCGATCCAGATCGTCAATCCGGCCATCCCGATGCTGCTGCTCGCGGTCGTGGTCTCCCGTCGGCCCGTTCGCCTCGCGGCCTGAGCGCACGCGCCTTGGGGCGCGTTCACGGGCGCCCAGGCTACCTGCGCCGGAACTGCGGCGCGCCGGTCCCGGGCGTCGAGCGCTTGCTCGGGTGCCGGACCGGCGTCGGAAACGTCATTGCTTTCGCATGGTCCAGCAGCGCCTCGATGAATATCTCCGCAGCCGGAGAGAAGGTCTTGCCGTCGCGGGTGATCACCGCGACGTCGCGCCTGATCTCGGGCCCCTCGATTTCGCTGAAGCTGACGGCCGCGTCGACCAGGACCTCGACGGATCTTGGCAGGATCGCAACCCCGCAGCCGGCCTTGACCAAGGCGATCGCAGTGCCCGCATAGGCCAGTTCATATGCCGGCTTGATCGCGAAGCCGGCCCGCACGAATCCCTCGTCGGCCAAGTGGCGCAGCAGGCTCTGGCGGCTGAGGAGGATCACGGGGAGATCGACGAGGTCTCGCCAGCACACGCGTGGCAGCTCGTTGAGCGCATGGGCCTTTGGATAGACCGCGACCAGCGGTTCCTCGAAGATCGGCGTGCAGCGCAGGCCGGCTTCGGGTCCCTGATAGCTGGCGACCGCGAGATCGGCGGCGCCGTTACGGACCTGGGCGACCACTTCCTCCGGCAACGAGTCGCGCAGCACCACGGAAATGCCGGGATGGCGAGCCTTGAACGCGCCGACCACGGGCGCGAGGAAAGCAGTCGCCAGAATGTAGGGCGCGGTTATCGTGACCTTGCCGCGCTGCTTTGCCCCGAGTTCGGCCACGTTCGCGATGGCCGCATCGAAATCGTCCAACAGCCTTTCAGCGCTCGCCATCAGCTCAAGTCCGAGGGCTGTCGGCTCGAGGCGGCGCGTGGAGCGCTCGATGAGCTGGACCTCGAGATTCTCCTCCAGCTGCCGGATGAGAAGGCTCAGCGCCGATTGCGTCAGGTGCAGTTGCGCCGCCGCCTTGGTGAAGCTCTTCAGCTGAACCACCAGGGCGAAGGCGCGCAACTGCCGGATGGTGACATTCATCGCGCCTCACCGTCGAGCAAGGCGCATTGGAGGGTGCCCTTGGAGCGAAGCAGCCATCCACGCCGCAGTATCGCCGATCGCATGTTCATATTCATAAGCATAGCTCATCAAATGATATAAATTTCTCGTTTGATCAATAAGTCACATGCACCTCTAATGGGAAGAAGGCGATCGGCCGCACGGGGAGAGATCCAGAATAATCTGAGGCAAACCCTCGGCAAGTCGCAGTTGCCGCTGACAGGGAAGGCTTCGTTCGCAAGCAAGATTTGCGAGCTACGGCCAATACTCATCGTGTAGCGGCATCGCCCCAAGCAAATTTGCTGATCATGACTGGCGATTGATTGCCGCTCGCAGCGAGCCGCGGTGCTTTCGCATGAAGAATAATGTGTGTGTGCCGAGATCGGCCAAGTGATCTCGAAATCGGGCGCATCGGCGGGGAGGTCAGGATGAATCGCAGGGAATTGATGATCGGTGGAATGGTGGCAGCGGTCGCGGGACTGCACGCCCCGCGGAGCTATGCGCAAGCCGCTTATCCGAACGGCCCGGTCAAGCTTGTCGTTCCGTTCGCCGCGGGCGGCGTCGTCGATGCGGTCGCGCGGCATTTCTCCGAGAAGATGAGCGCTCTGGTCGGTTCCTTCGTCGTGGAAAACCAGGGCGGGGCCGGTGGTCTTCTCGGCGCGAGCGCCGTCCGGCGCGCAGACCCGGATGGCCAGACGCTGCTGTTCGGGGACACGAGCTCGCTCACCATCGCGCCCTATATGAAGGACAATCCGCCCTACGACGCGCTGACCGATTTCCTGCCGATATCGATGCTCGCGACCTCTTCGACCTCGGTTGTCGTCCATCCCAACATACCCGCCAATTCCCTGAAGGAATTCATCGACTACGCCCGCAAGAACACGGGCAAGCTGTCTTACGGCTCGGCCGGGGTCGGCACCGTCACGCATCTTGCCGGCGAGTCGCTCAAGCAGAGGGCCGGCCTTCCGGAGCTCGACCACGTGCCCTATCGCGGCGCGGGACCGGCGCTGAACGATGTCGTCGCGGGCATGGTGCAGGTGGCGACCCCCAACATCACCGGGCAGGTGCTCGAGCTGCATCGCGCCGGGAAGATCCGGATTCTCGCCGTCCTCTCGCCGCAGCGCCTTGCGGCCGTCCCCGAGATTCCGACCGCCAGTGAAACCGTGCCCGACCTCGTCGTTCGCTTGAGCTGTGGTGTCATCGCGCCTGCCAAGACTCCGGATGCGATCGCCTCCAGGCTGGAAGCGGCGGCGGCGAAGGTTCTGGCCGATCAGGATTTTGCGAAAGTCCTGTCCGTCTCCGGGCTCGAACCCTGGAAGGAGCCGGGCTCGGCCAATGCGCGCAAGTTCCTCGCGCTCGAGCGCGAGCAATTGCTGCCGATCATGAAGGCGGCAGGCCTCCGGGCCGCCTGAACGTCAAGCGTATTCGCGTCAACGAACGATCGTGGCCGGAGCGCGGGAACGCTTCGACGGACCGGCCGCGAGATCTGCCTATGACCTTATGATGGATTGGAGTCTCCGAGATGGTTGCGTCGCCCCCTGACGTGAATGGATTTGCCTGGCCGAACGGTGCCCGGATTGCCGTCGTCGTGACGTGCCTGCTGGAAACCTGGTCCGGCGACCAGGGACCACCATTCTCGGTCCAGACCACCTCGCTGAAGCCGGGCACCCATGATCGCGCCGCGATGACCTGGGGCACCTACGGAACCCGCAACGGCGTCTGGCGGCTGCTGAAGATCCTCAACGATCACCAGGTCCCCTCGACCTTCGTGTCCAACGCGCATTCGATGGAACTTGTCCCCGATGCGGTCGAGGCGATGCTGAAGACGGGCCACGAGGTCGCGGCCCATTCCTATACGCAGGATGCGCTGATGGCCTATCTGAACCCGGATCAGGAAAGGGCTCTCATCCAGAAATGCGTCGACGTCTTCAAGAAGCTGACGGGAGCGCCTCCCAAGGGCTGGCTCAGCCCCGTCCTGGCGCCGACGGCAAGCACGGAGAGTCTGATCGCCGAGGCCGGCTTCCTCTGGTACGGCGATTACAATCATATCGATCTGCCCTTCTGCGTCGATACGGAGTCCGGCCGGCTGGTGGCGATCCCGCATACGGATTTCGCGGATCATCGCGTCCTGCGCGCCAATCCGCGCGACTGGTTCGAGGTCTACAAGGACACGTTCGACTATCTCTACGAGAACGAGCCGACGCCCTATCTCAACATCACCTTGCATTGCCATTTCGGCGGGCGGCCACTGATGGCGGCGCAGCTCGACCGCATCCTGCGTTATATCAAGGGTTTTCCAGGCGTCTGGATCGTCCGGCACGACGAGCTCGCGCAGTGGGTCTCCGAGCGGAACATCGGCGAATGGCGCAATGGCGACCGCCTTCTCGGACGCAACGGCGCCAGGCCGGGCGCTGCCTGAGAGCGACCGTCGCCCCCCGGACCGATGCTCCCGCGCTGAAAAGAGACCCCGATGCTTAGCGAAGACGATCGCCGCAAGGCCGCAGACCTCATCCTCAGGGCCGAGCGCGAGCGCAAGCCCTGCACCCAGCTTTCCAAGCTGTTTCCCGAGATGGAGATCGCCGATTCCTATCGCGTCCAGGATCTCTGGGCCGAGGCCCGCATCGCGAATGGCGCGCGCGTCGCGGGCCACAAGATCGGGCTGACCTCGCGCGCGATGCAGATGGCCTCGAAGATCAGCGAGCCCGATTATGGCCGCATCCTCGACGATGCGCTCTACAATGACGGCGCGCAGATCAGGACCGAGGCCTTCATCAAGCCTCGCCTCGAGGTCGAGCTCGCCTTCATCATGGGCGCGGACCTCACGGGTCCGGGCTGCCGCATCTACGATGTGATGCGCGCGACCGAATTCGTCGTTCCGGCGCTGGAGATCATCGACTATCGCACGGAGGTCCCGCGCGCGATCGTCGATACGATCGCGGACAATGCCGCCTTCGGCGCGATCGTCGTCGGTGGCCGTACGATCCGCCCCTTCGATGTCGACGTGCGCTGGATCGGCGCCACGCTCTCGCAGAACGGCATCATCGAGGAATCCGGCGTCTCGGCGGCGATCATGGGCCATCCGGCAGCGGGCATCGCCTGGCTGGTCAATAAGCTCCGCGATGTCGGTGCGGGATTGAAGAAGGGCCAGATCGTGCTCGGCGGCTCCTTCACCAGGCCGGTTGACATTCGCAAGGGCGATATCATCCATGCCGACTACGGCCCGCTCGGGGCCATCGGCGTCTCCTTCGTCTGAGGCATGGTGATGAAGCTTCCGGAAAACCGCTTCAAGCGCGCGCTGCGCGAGGGCCGCCAGCAGATCGGCCTCTGGTGCAGCCTCCCCGGCAGCTATGCGGCGGAGGCGGTGGCCGGCTCAGGCTATGACTGGCTGCTGTTCGACACCGAGCATTCGCCGGGCGACCCGCTCACGGTGCTCGCCCAGTTGCAGGCGGTGGCGCCCTACGACGTCTCGGCCATCGTGCGCCCGGCGAGCAACGACGCCGTGCTGATCAAGCGCTTTCTCGATCTCGGCGCGCAGAGCCTGCTGATACCCTATGTCCAGAATGCCGCCGAGGCGCGCGCGGCGGTCGCGGCGATCCAATATCCGCCGGACGGCATTCGCGGCGTATCCGGATTGACCCGCGCCACGCGCTTCGGGCGGATCGCAGATTATGGAAAGCTTGCAGCGGACGAGCTTTGCCTGCTCGTCCAGGTCGAGACGCGCGAAGCCCTGGAGCAGATCGAGGCGATCGCGGCGGTCGAAGGCGTGGATGGCATTTTCATCGGCCCGGCCGACCTGGCGGCCAGCTTCGGCCATGTCGGCAATGCCGGCCATCCCGAGGTCGTGGCGGCGATCAAGGACGCGATACGGCGCATCCGCGCGGTGGGCAAGCCCGCCGGCATCCTGACGCCGGATACCGCCTTCGCCAAGCGTTGCATCGAGATGGGAACGCTCTTCACGGCGGTGGCGATCGACGCCGGAATTCTGGCGCGGGGCACCGAAGCAGTGGCGCGGGAGTTCAAGCCACCCCGTCGCGAAGACAGAGAATAGGCCGTCCCCGAGCGACCACCTGATCGGAATCGGAAAGGGCGCCGGAAGGCGCCCTTTCGCTTGGCATTGGCCGTGACGCTCAGACGAAGTGGAAATCGTCGGCGTGAAGGCTGGCGAGCTGAACGTTCTTCAGTGTCAGCGCGGTGCCGGCATCGATCGTGAAGACGGTGTCCGCACCGACCTGATGAGCTGCACCGATCGCCGCGCCGAAATCGGCGAAGACATTGGTCGCGAACTCGATGACGTCCGAGCTGGAACCCGTCGTCCTGAAATCGGCGATCGCATCCTTGCCGAAGCCCGCGGCGAAGACGAAGACGTCATGGCCCGAGCCACCGGTCAGGGCGTCGTCGCCGACGCTGCCGGTGAGCCGATCATCGCCCGAGCCGCCATCGACGCTGTCATCGCCGGCACCGGCCAGGACGATGTCGTTGTCAGAGCCCGCATCGATGATGTCGTTGCCCGCGCCAGCATCGATCGTGTCATCGCCCGAGCCCGCCTTGATCGTGTCGATGCCGTTGCCGCCATCGAGCGCATCGTTGCCCGAGCCGCCGTCGAGCAGGTCGTCGCCTTCACCGCCCGAGAGTGTGTCGTCACCGGCGCCGCCCTTCAGCGTGTCGTTGCCGGCGCCGCCGTCGAAGGCGTCGTTGCCATTGCCGCCGGTCAGCACGTCATCGCCCGCACCGAACAGAACCTGCTCGATATTCGAGAAGCGGTCGGAACCGATGCCGGCGCCCGAGACGAGGCCCCGAGCGAAGTCGAGCGAGAGAGGACCGGTGAGCCCGGAGAGGTCGAGCGTGTCGAAGCCCGCGCCACCGTCGATGACGTCATCGCCGGCGCCGGCGAGGATGAGGTCGTCGCCCGCACCACCGTTCAGCGTGTCGTTCCCGGCCCCGCCGTCGATCACGTTGGCGAGATCGTCACCGGTGATCAGGTCGTTGCCGGCGCCGCCGACGACGTTCTCGATGCCCGTCAGCGTATCGGAGCCGATCGTGTCACCCTCGGCCGCGTTGGCGGCGAGATCGACCACGATGGCCGCGGCCGCGTCGGAGTAATCGACCGTATCGACCCCCTCGCCGCCGATCAGGTCATCGTCGCCCTCGCCGCCGAACAGGACATCGTTGCCGATGCCGCCGATCAGCGCGTCATCGCCGACACCGCCCTTCAGCACATCGTCGCCGTCGTCGCCGGAGAGGATGTCGTCGCCTTCGCCGCCATCGAGCACATCGTCGCCTGCGCCGCCGAACACGATATCGTCGCCCTCGCCGCTAGTGATGGTGTCGTTGCCCGCGCCGCCATCGATCTCGATATCGCCGGAGACGGCGGTCAGCGTGTCGTTGCCGGCGCCGAGCAGGATTGCGCCTGCGACTTCCCCGTCCGCTTCGAGCGTCACGCGGTCGTTGCCGTCGCCCATGTCGATCGCCGAGCCGCCGGTCGCGGTCATCGTGCCGGAATTGGTCAACACGTCGTCGCCACCGCCCATCTTCACGCCGCCGATGATGGTGCCGGAGTTGGTCAGGGTATCGCCGAAGCTGCCGACGATGTTGATAGCCTCGCCGCCGCGCATGCGCTCGGCGAACAGGGCGATCTCCGCCGGCGTCACATTGGTCGGCAGGTTGCCGGCGCCCCGGATCAGGCCTTCATTGGTGATCGTCGACGCTCCGAGCGCGTTGGCGTTGCTCGAATTGTCGATCTGGATCGCGCGGCCATGGCCGTAGATCTCGCCGCCGGCATAGTTGCGGATGATGCCGCCGCCGATGGCGATGCCCTCCGACACGTTCGGCTCGCCGTCATGGTAGCCGTTATGGCCCAGACCGGCCACGCGACCATAGTTGTCCAGCGTCAGCAGGCCGTCGATATCGATGGCATCACCATCGCTATCGGCGAGATTGGCCGAGCGGCCTTCCATGGTGCCGCGGTTGATGATGACAGCCCGCTCCGCTTCGGTGCCGTCATTGTCCATGTTCACGGCCGAGCCGTTGCGGCCGATCATCGTGCCTTCGTTGTAGACCCGCATCTTGCCGTCGCCGGTGACGGCATGGCGCGAGGCTTCGATGACGCCACCGGCATAGTTGTTCACGTTGCCGGCGTCAGCGGCGAGATCGACGCCGTCGCCGCCGCCGACCAGCCCGTCGGCATGCTTGATCGTGCCGTAGTTGTTGACGACGCTGCCGGCGCCGGGACGGAGGACGTCCGGAGTGACGGTGGTCTGCAGGATCAGGCCGCCGGCGAGGTTGTTGACCACGATCGGGCCGGCCTTGGCGTCACGGAGATCCATCCGGTCGGTCGTCAATTCGATGCGGCCGGCATTGTTCAGCGTCACCGGCGTGCCCGCCTTGACCGAGCCGAGGTCGATCACGCCCCGGATCACGCCCGTCGCCTGATTGTTGAGCGTGAACGAGCCGCCATTGTTGTTGGCGCTGGTAATCCCGCCGCCGATCAGGCCGGAATTCTCGATCACGACATTGGCGCTCGCGGACTGCCAGTTGATGGCGTTTCCTGTCGGGACCACGAGGCTGCCGCCCTGGTCGATGACGAGCTGGGTGGCGACGTTGATCAGCGCCGAGTGGGTCTCGCCGGCGAGGATCTTGGTCGGGGCGCTGTCGTCATTGTTGATCGTGCCGGCGGCGATCGAGTCGTTGCCGACGACGATGCTGCTGGCATTCGGATTGGACGCCGACTCCAGCACCAGCAGGAAGCGCTCGGCCACTTCGAACAGGCCGTCGCCCTTCACCAGGATGGTGACGGTCGTCGAGCTCGCGCCGGCCGGAATCGTGCCGGTTATCATCGGCAGCGCGCCGCCGACGAAATCGGCGCCGTTGGCGGCGGTCGCATAGGTGCCGGCTGGAACGCGGACACTGAAAGCGACATCGCCCGTGGTGCCGCCGGTGCGCTCGATGGTGAAGGTGAAGGCGGTCTCGGTGCCGTTCTGGCCTTCGCTCTTGGCCAGGTTGAGCGAGCCGGCCGCGAACTGAACGACCTGCACGTTCGGATCTGTCGAGAACGAATGTGCCGGGAAGGGCAGCTCCGGCAAGATGCCGTCATTGGCGTTGTCGGCGGAGGTGTCCTGCTTGAGCCAGTTCGCCGGGTTGTTGATGGCGGCGAGATACTCCTCCATCGTCGTCATGCCGGTGCGCGGGCCGTTATAATAGGCGATGTCCGATCCCGCCGGGGTCAGCGCGAGCGCGTCGACGCCGACCGTCAGACCGGTCCCCGTCAGGCTGAGCGCGCCGTTCGAGATCGCCGTCAGGAAGGCGCTCGGCTGGCCCGGGGCGCCGAGATAGGCGTAGACCTGCTCGACGAGATTGTTCTCGTCGAGATTGGCCGAGCTGCCGGTGATGAAGCTGATCGTGCCGTGATTGCTGGAGGCAGCCCCCGCGACGTTCAGCTTGTCCATCGTGATGACGGTGCCGGCCGGGATGTCGGAGCCGGCGGTCCAGCTCCACACGCTTTCGCTGCCCGTGAAGGCCGAGCCGTTCCAGGCGTTGTCGCTGAAGTAGATCACGGTGCCAGCGGCAATGCCCGAGACGGCCACGAAGGCGAGATTGTCGCCGCCATCGGTGTTGATGCCGACGAAGGCGATGCTCGTCTGCGCCGGGTCGTCGTTGACGACCGTCCCGCCCGCCAGAGTGTCCTCGCCGAGAACGGCATCAGGGCCGCCGACATTGGTGACGGTCTGCAACAGGAGTTTGAAGATCTCGCTGCGCTCGAACTGCATGTCACCCGAAACGCGCACGGTGAACGTGCCGGAGCTCTGTCCCTCTGCGATCGTGCCGGAGAAATTGAGGGGCACGGTGCCGCCGAAATCGTCGGCGCCCGTCAATCCGGCCAGGCCGATCGAGCCGGTGAAGTGGATGGTACCGGTCGTGCCGCCGGTCCGCGTTACGGTATAGGTGAAGAGCGTGTCGCCGCTATCGCCCTCGGCCTGCGTGATCTGAAGGGAATCCGCGGCGAAGCTGACCGACTGGGCGTTCGGATCGTCCGAGAAGCCGGCGAGCGAGAACGGCACGTCGGGGCCGACCCCGTCGGAGGCCTCGGTGCCGGGCGCGCTCTGCGAGATCCAGTTGGCCGGGTCGTTGATCAGCGCCAGGTAGTCCGCGAAGCTGCCGGAACCCAGTCGCGGCCCGTCATAGGCGCCGATCTCGGCAAAGCCCGATGGGAGGGTGGTTCCGAGGGCGACGGCGGTCTCGCCCTCGACGAGGCCCGTGCCCGCGAGCGTCAGCGGGTCATAAGACTGTCCCAGGAAGTCTTTCGGGCTGATGGCGGCGAGGAAAGCCTCCGGAGCGTTGGACGCGCCGACATAGGCATAGAGGGCATCGGCGAGATAGAGGCTGATCGTGCCGCCGGAGCTTTGAACAGCAAGGCTCCCGATATTGCTGGTCGGCGGCGCCGAGGCGGACATGGCGATGTTGACGACGCTGCCGGCCGGCACATCGCTGGTCGCGGTCCAGCTCCAATGCGAACCGCCGCCGTTCTTGAAGCTATCCCCGTCCCATTTGCCCTGGTGGAAGTAGATCACCGTCCCCGCGGGCATGTCGGTCAGGGTGACGAATGAGACAGCGTCGGCGCTGTCCGCGCTGTAGCCGGTGAAAGCGATGGAACCGGGACCAAAAGCCATGTGCAATCCTCGTCGAAGTCAAAAGGCAACCAGCCCGCGCGCGGAACGCGCAGGTGCGACGAACGAAGGTGTGGGAGCCAACAGGTGATCACTGCGCGACCGAGGTCGCGTGTTTCCAACCACAGCAATGTTCTGGCCGCGGGATGGGCGATGAATATGACGCAAGATTAACGGTTTCTTGAATTCAGAATACGATGTTTAAATGCTAAAAATATAGGCCGATACCACGTATTTATCTTATATTCGGAACTCGATATATTAAGCGCGGAACTCGATTAGCTGAACACGGCTTTGCTTATCCCGCATTCGGTATTGCCGAAGGTTATTCGCCGGCTATTTTCCGTCGAACTAACTTGAAAGGGACTGCGGCCCAACGCGAAAATTTGAGTGATTTTTTTGGCGTCCGGCGAGCGCGCAGCCTGGATGTCTGGACAAGGCGGCGGCCCGACCTGCACGATGACCGTGGTAGGTTCACCCGGCGTCACCAGCGGATATCGGCGTCGCCCATAACCGTCCTCTCGGGACGAGCTTGGATCGCGACATCGGCCATGCCCGCTTTTCACGGTTGCGCAGATCGCTATGCGCGCGCCTCAGGCGCTGTCGAGCGAACGGAGCACCGCCTTCAGTCCCGGCTCCTCGACCAGGTCGGCAGCGTCGTTCAGCTTGAACCATTCATGCCGCCGCTGGTCGCGCTCCGGCCAGTCGTCGAGCTGGCTTTCGACCGTGAGCAGATAGGCCTCCACCTCGCAGAGCTGGAAATATCCGTCCATCCGCTTCCAATAGAGATAGCGGCCCACCGGCGTCCGGTCGATCGTTCCGATGGCGCCGGCCTCTTCCAGCGCTTCCCGCGCGGCGGCCTCATGGGCCTTCAGGCCCTTGATCGGCCAGCCCTTCGGGATGGTCCAGCGTCCGGTCGTGCGCGTGGTGATCAGCAGAATTTCGAGCGACCCGTCCGCGGCCGTGCGAAGCGGAACGGCGCCGAACTGCTGCCGAGCCTTCTCCTGTGTGCGCAGCCCTTCGTCCATCCCTCGATGACCTTTCCGCTCAGGAAAGGTCTAGACCATAGCGCATCACGAAATGCAACCCAAGGATGCTGCCGATATCGGCCGACTGCTAGGCAGCTCGATCGAATGGCCGTCGTCCTCGCCCTATTGAACGAAGCCTGTCGGGCGAAACGCCTGGCCGCACCGGTCGGCGCGGCCAGGCTTGCTGCGGATGAATCTGGCCGCGCTCCGGCTTGCTGTCTCATCCGCGCGGCCGCCGCGGTGAACGACCGACAGTCATGAGGCTCGGCTCGAGGGAAGCGGCCTCCCGATTGCGGATGGCCGCTTCCTCGCTTTCGCCGGAATTCAGTCGGACCGCCCCTTGGCATTCTTGATCTGGTCCATCACCTGCTCAAGGTTGTAGCTCGCCGGATCCTGCATCGGCGGGAAGTCCTTGTAGGATAACAGCTCCTTCAACCACAGCGCCTGGCCGATCGGCAGCATGTTCCAATCGTAGATATAGGCGGTGGAGGGCGATCCGATCGTTCCGCCCATGCCCATGAGCGTCTTGAACTGCGTACCGATCGAGGTCTCGAAGGGATCACGCTTGATATTGACCACCTGCGCCCAGGCGAAGGGCTGGACGCCCGAGATGAAGCCGGCCGGCGAGTCCGACACCATCGCGAAGTAGATCTTCCAGTTCTTGTATCGGACCGCGGACGGATCCTTGCCCGAGTAATAGAAGAACGTGTCACGTGCGGATTTGTCCGAGCGCCCGAGCAGGTATTCAGCCTGATCGACGCCGTCGAGCTTGGTCTTGACGATGCCGGGATAGCTGCCCGCCATGATGCGCTGGTTCAACGCATCGCCCTTGTCTCCGCCGGCGAGATTGACGAGCGTGGGCAGCCAGTCGAGCGAAGCGAAGATGTCGTTCTTGACCGTGCCCGGGCGAATTCCGCCGGCTGGCCAGCGCATGAGCGCCGGGGCGCGCATGCCGCCCTCCCAGGTGCTCAGCTTGCCGCCCTTGAACGGGGTGGTGCCGCCGTCCGGGAAGGTGATGGTCTCAGCGCCATTGTCCGTGGTGAACACGATGATCGTGTTGTCGAGCTGGCCCATGTCTTCGAGCTTCTTCAGCACGACGCCGATATTGTCATCCATCTGCTTCATGCCGGCCTCGTTGAGGCCCCAGTCCTTGCCGCCGGGCTCGCCAATCATGGCCTCGTATTTCGGCGACAGAACCGTCGTGACATGCATGCGCGCCGGATTGTACCAGGCGAAGAACGGCTTGTTCGTCCGCCTCGGATCGTTGCGCTCGAGGAAGTCGACGACCTTGGCCGAGATTTCCTCATCCACGGTCTTCGAGCGTTCCAGGGTCAGCGGCCCCTCATCCCGGCAGGTCTGGTTGGCCGAGGTGCCGTTGGACGATGTGCAGAATATCACGGGACGCGGCGGTGTCAGGCAAACCGAGGTTCGTGGATCCACCGCGCCGGGGACCGGGGTCAGCCCCGGGATCGGCGTGTTGATGCATGGTGGAGCGACGGTCTGCTGGGTCGGGGTCCTGTTGATGTCCGGGAAGCTCACGCCCTGCATGGCGTCGAGATGATAGAGATAGCCCCAGAATTCCTGGAAGCCGTGCGCGGTCGGCAGCGCATCGGTGTGGTCGCCGAGATGGTTCTTGCCGAACTCGCCGGTATTGTAGCCGAGATCGAGCAGGAATTTGGCGAGCGCCGGGGTGCCGGGCCGCAGATAGGACGGGCTGCCCGGCAATTGGGGCGGGATCATCCCGGTGCGGAGCGGATGCATGCCGGTGAAGAAGGCGTTGCGGCCGGCCGTGCAGCTCTGCTCGGCATAGTAATGCGTGAAGAGAGCGCCCTCCCGGCCGATCCGGTCGATATTGGGCGTCTCCCCGACCATCAGGCCACGATGGTAGATGCTCGGCTGCATGATGCCGATATCGTCACCCATGATGAACAGGATGTTCGGTCGGGCCGGCGCCTGGGCGGGTGCCGGCGCCGGCACCTGCGCGGCGGCCGGCGTCGCCGTCGCGGCACAGATGAACGCGGTCGCGCCCAGAAGAGCCGCTCGCGTCGTCTTGTACGCGCTGTCGATGATGCCGCTGAGCCTCGATCGATTGTCAGCGGGCGAAATATTGGTTGTTCCGGCGAAAATCTCGGCCTGCATGGCGTATCCTCCCCTTCCAGGTCTTCGGAACTCCGCACCCGAGGTCTTGGAAGCAGGCATAGCTTGCCGACGCGACCGCGGATTGCGGCCGGCAAGCCACCGGACGGTCGCAATGCAGCAACGAGCTGCGTCCGCGCGGGATACTGCTCTCGGGTTGTCAGCCATCGTCTTTGGCCGACGATGATCGCTAGGCTTTCAAGCAGGCGTACCGATAAATCGGCCGCCCCTCTACTGGACCATGGCCCAGTAGAGGCCCGGTCACGGCGCCAGCCTCGGTCTGAGGAAGAGCCTGAACCCCAGTCGCGATCAACACGGGGCAGGTCCCTTGGCGTTCATCCTGGAGCGGCGGCGTTGCTCCGGCTTCCGGCGATGTGCGGAGCGGACGCTCGCGCGGCATTCCGGTAGGCCTTGGGTGAAATGCCGGTCACGCGCTTGAAGGCACTGCTGAAAGCGCTCTCGGACGTGTAGCCCAGCGATTGGCCGAGGACCGCCACCGCGGTGGCTTCGTCCCGCAAGGTGCGTTCGGCCAGGCGCATCCGCCATTGCGTGAGATAGCTCAGCGGCGCGACGCCCGCGACGGCCTTGAAATGCGAAGCGAAGGTCGTTCGGGACATCGCGCATGACCTGGCGAGCTCGTCGAGATGCCAGGCCCGACCGGGATCACCATGCATCAATCGAAGGGCGGGAGCGACGCGTGCGTCACCCAGCGCACGCAGCCATCCGGCCGGCATCGCACCTGACGTCTTGAGATGCGCACGCAGGATCTGGATGAAGAGGAGCTGGGCGAGCTGCGCCGAGGCGAGCGGCGCCCCCGGCAGGTCGGAGGCCCGCTCTTCGACGAGTTGGTCGAGCAGCCAGCGGAAGGCCGCCGCCTGCTGCGACGCCGCGGGCACATGAATCCATGGCGGCAGAACATCCGCCAGCAGCCGGCCGCTCGCCGGATCGAGCAGGACATGGCCGCCGATATGGGCGAAATCAGTGCCGTCCCCCAAAATTGCTACCGCTTTGCCGGCGCCGGAAAACAGGCCCATGGCATCGACGGGCGGCAGGCTCGGGTCGCTGGCCAGCACGAATGATCGCTTCGCCGACAGCAGGCCCACATCTCCGGTTTCGAAATGGAGCGGCTCCGCCTCTCCCTCGATGCTGACCCAGCACTCGCCCTTTACGATGGCGAAGAACTTGATCTTGTCCGGCGCCGGAAAGCGAATGGCCCATGCACCTCCCGCCGTGAAGCCGCCGGTCACGAGCGATTCCGCGTTCGTGAATTTGAGGATGTCGGAGAAGGGGTCGGCGTTCATTCCGGACTTTTGCGCAAGTAAAGCGGATTTTCAAGCATTCACAGTCCGAATGCCCTGCCCTATCTCGGC
This sequence comes from Allobosea sp. BK604, assembly GCF_004341515.1. Taxonomy (GTDB): domain Bacteria; phylum Pseudomonadota; class Alphaproteobacteria; order Rhizobiales; family Beijerinckiaceae; genus Allobosea. The sequence continues at coordinate 341,646 of NZ_SLZF01000008.1, read as the reverse complement.
TGAGCCATAGCGGTGATCGACCGCCGGGCAGCGGCTTCGGCCGCCCCGATCGGCATGGACTCGGGGCATCAGCATGGACGACCAATTGGTACTCGTAACCGGCGGAACGGGCTTTATTGCGCAGTACTGCATCCTGGCGCTGTTGAAGGCCGGGTATCGCGTGCGGACCACGATCCGTTCGCCGTCGCGGGAAGCCGAGGTGCGCGCGCATCTCAAGGTCGGCGGCGCCGAGCCGGGTGACCGCCTGTCATTCACCGTCGCTAATCTCACCGCCGACCAGGGCTGGGCGCAGGCCGTCGCCGGCTGCACCTATGTGCTGCACGGCGCGTCGCCGACACCAACAGGTGAGCAGCTCCGCGAGGAGGATTGGATCAAGCCGGCCGTCGAAGGCAATCTGAGGGTCCTACGCGCCGCCCGCGACGCCGGGGTCAAGCGTGTGGTGCTGACCTCCGCCTTCGGTGCGATCTGCGCTGGACACAAGCCGATGACCAGGCCGTTCGACGAGTCGGACTGGAGCGACCTTACGGCGCGTCATGTCTGGCCCTACCAGAAATCGAAGACCCTTTCCGAGCGGGCAGCCTGGGATTTCATCGCGCGGGAGGGAGGCCGGCTGGAACTGTCGGCCGTCAACCCGACCGCCGTTCTCGGACCTGTTCTTGGTCCAGACTATTCGCACTCCATCGGATTGATCAGGAATCTGCTGGCCGGACAGCCGGGATGCCCGAAGATCAATTCCGGATTTGTCGATGTACGAGACGTGGCGGACCTGCATCTGCTCGCCATGACCCATCCGGCCGCCAAGGGAGAGCGCTTCCTCGCAATCTCCGGCGAAAGCATGTGGGTGATCGATGTCGCGAGGGTGCTGCGCCAGCGCCTGGGGGCGGCCGCCAGCAAGGTCCCGACGCGGGTTTTGCCCAATTGGTTGGTCCGTCTCATCACCCTCAGAAATCCGGTGATGAAGGGCGCCCTCCCCCTGCTTGGGCTGAACATGAACGCAACCAGCGAAAAGGCGATACGCCTGCTCGGTTGGGCACCGCGCTCGCGGGACGCCGCCATCGTCGCGACCGCCGAAAGCCTGATCCGGCTGCGTGAAACACCGGGTCTCGGGGGTCCACTAGTAGACCGATGACAGGTCGACTTGATGCGCGCAGCGCCCCTCGCCCGCTAGTTGAACGATCTGAGCAGGCCGCCGATCAGCAGGTTCCAGCCGTCGATCAGCACGAAGAAGATCACCTTGAACGGCAGCGAGATCACCGTCGGCGGCAGCATCATCATGCCCATCGACATCACGATCGTCGCCACGATCATGTCGATCACCAGGAAGGGCAAGGCGATCAGGAAGCCGATCTCGAAGGCGCGGCGCAGTTCCGAGATCATGAAAGAGGGGATCAGCACGCGCAGGTCCACCGTCTGCGTCTGCGGATCGGTCGGGCGGATGCTCTCCGGCGCCATGTCGGCGAAGAGCTTGAGATCGGCGGGCCTTGTCTGCGCCAGCATGAACTCGCGGAAGGGCTGGGTGATCTTGCCATAGGCCTCGCCCTCGCTGATCCGGTTCTCGACCAGCGGCTGCACGCCCTCCTGCCACGCTTTGTCGAAGGTCGGCGCCATCACGTAGAAGGTCATGAACAGCGCCAGGCTCACCAGGATCAGGTTGGCCGGCGTGCTCTGCAGGCCGAGGCCCGAGCGCAGGAACGAGAGCGCGATCACGAAGCGGCTGAAGCTCGTCACCATCATCATCAGGCCCGGCGCCACCGAGAGGACGGTGAGCATGGCCATGATCTGGACGAGGCGGCCGGAGACCGAGGCGCCGCCCTGCGGCAGCAGCCCGTCGAGGCCGAGGGACTGCGCCTCCGCTCCGGTGATGGCGACCAGGAGCAGCAGAGCCGAGACGATAGCAAGCTTGATCACTGCACGACCAGGGTTTCGATGACGACGTCGCGCACGAGCCCCTTGGAACGGATCGCGATCCGCTCGTTCAAGTCCTCGCGCAGGTTCTTGAGGCCGGCCGCGCCTTCGAGCTGGCGCGCCGAGACGCTGCGCAGGAAGGCGAGCATGTCCTCGGCGACAGTGGCCATCATCGGCTCGGCATTGATCGCCGATTTCCGGTCGATCAGCACCGCCGCCTCGAGCCGGACCCAGGTATTGTCGGGCGCAGCGAGATTGGTCACGATCGGCGCGAGCTTCTTCAGCACCAGCGCGCCCGCCATGGCGGCGTCGGCCGCCAATGCCGGCGGCGAGGACTCGATGCGTTTGATCACATTGCTCTCGACCGTGCCGGCAAGGCGCGTGCCGGAAAACATCCCGGCTCCGATCGCGAGCGCCGTGACCAGCACGAGGCCGCCGATCATGCGCATGTTCTCGCCGGGCCAGCTGCGCTTCTCCGGCCCGGTCAGCTGCTTTGTCCGCGCCATCAGAAGGGGGTGATCCTGTCGTAGAGCTGCTGGCCCCACGCCGGCTGCTGCACTTCCATGCTGCGGCCGCGCCCGCCATAGGCGATGCGCGCCTCGGCGATCTTGTCGTAGGAGACGGTGTTGTTGCCGGTGATGTCGCGCGGACGCACGATGCCGGCGATGTTCAGCACCCGGATGTCGTAATTGACCAGCACCTCCTGCGAGCCGCTGATCACCAGGTTGCCGTTCTGCAGGATCTCGGTGACGACGGCGGCGACCGAGAGCTGAACCTCTTCCGAGCGGTCGGTCAGGCCCCTGCCCCGCGACGAGCTCTGCGAGTCGATGTTGGAATCGACTTTCGCGACCGCGGTCGACTTGCCCGCGAGTCCGGCCAGGAAATCGAGCCCAAATTGAGCCCGCGAGTCACGCGAGCGGTCGGTATTGTTGTCGAGCTTGGCCTTGTCGTTGATCGCGATCCTCACGGTCACGACGTCGCCGACCTTCATCGCGCGGGTATCGCGGAACAGGTCCTCGGTATGGCGCGAATAGAGCGAGTTGAATGAGGACTCGGGCGAATAGGCCGTCTTGTAGGTCACCGGGATCGGGTCGCGCGGCACATCGAGCCCGCTGCCGACGCGCGAGAGCATCGGCGCGCGGTTGAATTCGGAAATGTCGTTCATGCAGCCGCCGAGCAGGACGGCGCAGGCTGCCGCAAGGGATATGGCCTTCATCGGGTCCGGGCTCCGGGGGCGGGAGAGGTGTCCTTGGCTGATTTCAGGCGCTCGCCATTCATCGCCTGGGCGAGCTGGGCGGCGCGCGACGCCTCCATCTCGTTGAGGACGGCGCTGGCATTGCGCGGGGCGAGCTTGCCGAGCAGCGAGGCGGCGATGCCCTGGTCCATCGCGGCGAGCTGGAGCGCGGCGGCTTCCGGGCGCATGCGCGAGAAGATCTCGACCATGCGGGTCTCGGCCTGCTTGGTCTCGGCATCGCGCTGATCCAGCAATTGCTGCAGCTCGGCCTTCTTCTCTTCGAGCTTGGCGAGCGTGTCGGCGAGCTTGCCTTCGAGCGATTTCAGCGTCTTGGCCTGCCAGGCGAAGCGCGCCTCGGCGGCCGGGTCGCGGATGCTGGTGCAGAAGGCTTCGGAATCGGGCGTCGGCGCGGTGGCTGCCGGCGGGGTCGCGGAGGCCTGCGGTGTCGCGGCGGCCGGCTGCGGGATCCGCGGTGGCTGGGCGAACGCGGCTGGGGGCGAGAGCGCCAGCGCCAGTGCAACAACGCAGGCGCTGCGCAGCGATGTGAGTGCAAACCTGTCGGATGCCATCATCACCAATCCGGTAAGAAGAAGACCCTGCCGTTCTACGTCGCGATGCTTTCGCGAGGCTGGTCGTGGCGCTCAATGGCAGGGAGCCGTTTCAATAAAAGCGGCGTCTCGAAGGATGGCCCGCTGGACCGTCTTCGGGACGCCGCAGTGCGGCCCTTCGGGACAAAGGGCCGGGATTTTGAAACCAGAGCATTTTCCAGCGAAGTGGGGACCGGTTCGCGTGAAGAAAATGCGTCAAAACAAATAGATAGAGCATTTTCGCAGTTTTGAGAAAGGCGGAAATGCTCCAGCTACTGCACCACCAGATCCGCCTGCAGCGCCCCTGCGGTCTTGATCGCCTGGAGGATGGCGATCACGCCGGCCGGCTTCAGGCCGATCTGGTTGAGGCCGCGCACCAGCGTATGCAGGTTGGCGCCCTGGATGATGGCGAGGCGGCCATTGCCCTGGACGGCATCGACCGTCGTGCGCGGCGTCACCACGGTCTGGCCGTTGCTGAACGGCTCCGGCTGCGAGACGGTCGGCGTCTCGGTCACGCGCACGGTCAGGTTGCCGTGGGTGACGGCGACCGTCGAGACCTGGACGTCGCGGCCGATCACCACCGTGCCGGTCCGTTCGTCGACAACGACCCGCGCCGGCGAATCCGGCTCGACCGAGAGCCGCTCGATCTCGGCGATGAAGCGCGCCGTCGAAAGCTGGAGCGGCTTGGTCAGGCTGATCGTGCGATGGTCGGTCGCGAAGGCGCCGGCGACCTTGTACTGCTTCTGGGTATAGGCGTTGATCACGCCGGCGACCCGGGCCGCCGTGACGAAATCGGGATTGCGCAGCTCGAGCGAGAGCACATGCAGGCTGGCGAGCTGGTCCGGCACCAGGCGTTCGACCAGCGCGCCCCCCGGAATCCGCGCCGCCGTCGCAACGCCCTGCGTGACCCGCTCGGCCTCGCCCTGCACAGAGAAGCCGGAGACGTTGAGCCGGCCCTGCGCCAGCGCATAGACCTGCCCGTCCGGCCCAGCCAGCGAGGTAACGATCAGCGTGCCGCCGAGCAGCGAGGTCGCGTCGCCGAGCGAGGCGACATTGACGTCGATGCGGCTGCCGCGCCCGGCGAAGGGCGGCAGGTCGGCCGTGACGATCACCGCCGCGACATTGCGCGTGCGCAGCGTCTCGTTGCGGACATTGACGCCGAGCCGGTCCAGCATCGACTGCAGCGCCTGGCCGGTGAAGGGCGAGTTGCGCACGCTGTCGCCGGTGCCCTGCAGCCCGATCACGAGACCGTAGCCGACAAGCTGGTTGTCACGCACGCCCTGCAGCCCGGCAATGTCCTTGATCCGGACAGCAGCCGTGGCAACGGTCGAAAGGCCAAGCATCAGCGCGAGCGCGCCGACGAGAGCCGTCAGCAGTCCTGGCATCCGCCGCATCATTCCATACCCACGCGAATGGTCCCGTCCGCCTGGACCACACCGATGACGGTGAGCCCTGAATCGGGATTGCGCGCCTTGACCATCTCGTTGACGGCCCCGGCCTGCATCGGCTCGACGATGCCGGTGATGACGAGCCCGTTCTCACGGAAGACGACCTGGGTCGGCACGCCGCGGCGCACCACCTTCTGATCGTCGACGCCATTGCTCGGGATCGGCTGGCCCGGCAGCAAGGTGCGGCGCGCGACCTTGCCGACGATGGCGAGCCGGTTCTCGATCGCGGCGAGCGGCGTGCGCAAACCGGTTCGGAACGGCCGCTCGGTGATATGCGCGTCGGTGATCAGATCGCCGGGATAGAGCGTGACGGTCGGCACCGGCAGCATGGTCTCGTTGGTCTGGGCCCGCAGCGGCACGGCTGCGCCGGCACAGAGGAATACGGCCGCCAGGAGCGATGAGAGCGCGAGAGCACGGGCCATGATCAGTCCCTACCGAATGCCGGTTGCGACGGTGCCGGCCATCTGGTCGGCTGCGGTGATGACCTTGGCGTTCATCTCATAGGCGCGCTGCGCCGAGATCAGCGCCGTGATCTCCTTGACGGGATCGACATTGGAGGCCTCGAGATAGCCCTGCCGCAGCTTGCCGAAGCCGGGGCTCGTCGGGTTGCCCTCGTTCGGCTGGCCGGAGGCGACGGTCTCGCGGTAGAGATTGCCGCCGAGCGGCTCGAGGCCGGCATCATTGGCGAAATTGACCAGCGAGATCTGGCCGAGCTGGCGCGGCTGCACCTGGCCTTCCAGCTTGGCGAAGACCAGGCCGGATTCATTGATCGAGATGTCGATCGCCTCGGCCGGCACCCGGATGACCGGGTCGAGCCTGTAGCCGTCGGCGGTGACCATCTCGCCATCGCCATTGGTGTTGAACGTGCCGGCGCGCGCATAGAGCGTCTCGCCTTCCGGCGCGGTGATCTTGAACCAACCGCGCCCGTCGATCGCGAGATCGAGCTTGTTGGCGGTGTTGGTCAGCGCGCCCTGGATATGCAGGTTGCGGATCGCCGCCGCGCGCACGCCGAGGCCGAGCGAGGCGCCCTCCGGCACCGCGCCGTCGCCGCCGCGATTGGGTACGCCCCGGCTGCGCTCGGTCTGGTAGAGCAGGTCGGTGAATTCCGGCCGCGCCCGCTTGAACGAGGTCGTGTTGATATTGGCGATATTGTTCGCGATGACTTCGACATTGAGCTGCTGAGCGCTCATGCCGGTCGCGGCGATGGCGAGGACTTTCATCAGGCCGTCCTCAGATCGCCATCTGGGCGAATTGCTGATAGGCCGAGACGACCTTGTCACGCATCGCCATGGCGAGATTGAGCGACTGCTCGGCCGACATCACGGCCTGCACGACATCCTGGACGGCGGCCTTGCCTTGCACGCCGTTTATCGCCGCGGCCTCGCCCTGGTGCAGGCTGTCGACGAAGCTTTGCGAGACGTTGGCGAAGACGGAGCCGAAATCGGCGCCGGGCGCCGCGCCAGCGGCCTGTGCGGCGGGCGCTGCGCCCATCGTGGCGGCGCCGAGGCCGGCGACGCCTTGCGCGACCTGGCTCGCGACGGGGGCAAGGGCGGAGATTGCGTTCAGCATCAGCCATTCCTCAACAGATCAATGGTCATGGATTGCATCGAGCGCGCCTGCTTGATCATTTGCAGGTTGGCCTCGTAGGAGCGGTTGGCCTCGCGCATGTCGGCCATTTCGAGCAGCATCGAGACGTTGGGCAGCTTGACGAAGCCCTTGTCGTCCGCGGCCGGATTGCCCGGCTCGAACTCGGTGCGGAACGGCGACTTGTCGACGCCGACGCCCTTGACCTTGACCAGCGAGGCGCCGAGCGCGCTGTTCATCGCATTCTCGAAGGTCACCGTCTTGCGCCGATAGGGATCCGAGCCCGGCGTGCGGCCGGTCGACTGCGCATTGGCGAGGTTTTCCGAGACGATGCGCACGCGGGTCGACTGGGCCTGGAGCCCGGCGCCGGCAATGCGCAGCGAAGCATCTATCGGATCGATCATTGTCTATACTTGCCCTTGCAAGGAAAAGCCCGCGCGAAAGCCGATCAGCCCTTGGTGACCGTCATCAGCATCCGGTGGAAGCTCTTCACGAGGTTGGTGTTGAGCGAATAGCTGCGGCTGACATCGCCGGCCTTGAGCATTTCCTGCTCGATGCTGACCGAGTTGCCGGAATGGACTGTCGACCAGCTCTCCGAGCGCTTGGCCTTCGCGACCATGGCTTCGGAGGGGCTGAGCGACATGTGACCGGGCGACGTCGCCGCCATGGTCAGGCTCGTCTTCTTGACGATCGCCTCGAACGGCTCGACATCGACCGAGCCGTAACGCGGCGTATTCGCATTGGCGATATTCTGTGACACCGCGTTCTGGCGCACGGCCAACCAGCGTGACTGCTGGGCTGCGACATCGAAGAGATAAATCGGCTCCACTTGAGCCTCCACAGTGATGACACTGCGAATATGTGCGACGTTACTTGCCTGAAGCTGTTGTCGAGAATTATCGATACAAATAGCGCTATTAATTGTCGCGCATTTTACGCAGCGCCGGCCATCGGCTGGATACTGAGCCGCGACAATAATATCGCCTCGCCTCACAGTATAATACCTAGTGCAGCTGCGCTCCGATGCCTCGCCAACGCAAGTCGCCTGGCGCAGCCGCCCGCGTGCAGAGGCACGATGTGCGCGAGGCACATCGGCATCGGCAGCACGGACAGACGCGTCAGGCGACCGCCCCCGTTAAGCTTGCGGCAGGCCTTTCAGAGCGTGGTAATCGTTAAGGCGGCCCTCATCCTGAGATGCGCTCGCAGAGTGCGTCCCGAAGGATGCTCCAGGAGAGTCCGGAAGCATCTGGACCATGCTTCGAGATGCCGCCGGGGCGGCTCCTCGGCATGAGGGCTTATCGAGCAGCTGGATTTTCAGGAGATCGCGTAACCGAGGTAACGCTTCGACTCGACCGGGTCGTAACCCAGGCGGGCACGCAATTTCTTGCGCAATTTGCTGACATGGCTCTCGACGACGGCCTCGTCGACCTCGGCGTCGAACAGGCCGTAGACCGCGTTGAAGACCTGCGTCTTCGTCACCCACTTGCCGCGATTGCGCATCATGAACTCGAGGATGCGGCGCTCGCGGCGCGGCAGAGCGAGGACTTCGCCGGCCACTTCCGGATCACGCCCGTCGAAATAGACGCGCACGCCGGCATGAGCCACTTCTTCATCGCCCGAACGACGCTTTTCGGTGCGCCGCTGCATCGCGTTGACGCGGGCCAGGATCTCACGGACATGGACGGGCTTGCGAACGACATCGTCGACGCCGGCTGCGAAGAGTTCCAGCGTCTTCTCGAGAGAAACCATTTCGTTCATGGCGATCACCGGCGCCTGGCTGCGGCGGCGGATCATCATCGGGAAGCGCGAGCGTTCCTCGCAATCGCCGATGAGAAATGCTTCGACTGACTTGAGATCTTCAGACGGGGTATCTTCAACCCATTCTTCGAATTTTGTCGGGGTGAAGCCGATAGCAGGGACACCTTCACCAGTGAAAAGCGACTGGTACCCTTCTGTCACCAGTGCGCGATCATCGACCACAACGTACACGCTGCACCTCCTGGCGCGTAAATCCATCATCACTCGTTCTGAGCTGACGATTTTGACGCTAGTGGAGCGCCATACCGGCCGTCAATCGAAGATTGGCGTAACGTTATGTAAGGGAAAAGACGTAGAAAAACGTGTTTAAAGATCCGAAGTCGGATTTATTATTTCGTTTTAACTGATTTTTTACCGACAAGGCGCCAACGCCCTCGATCCGGCGAAGATTAGCACGCCAAACGCGCCGCGCAACCCCGCCTGGATTCTAAATATATAAGGGGGTGGCAAAGCCCCTCGCAAAACGACCCACAAAAGGCCAATTTTCGTGATGCTTTTCTTGTAAATTGTAAACATTGAACCCGACAGCTCCGCGCAAGCCTATGGATGTGAAGTCAAGCTACAGATTTCACTTCGGAGAACGGCCTTGGGTATCTTCGGCATCATGCGAACCGGCGTGTCCGGCATGGCAGCGCAGGCGAGCAAGTTGAGCGCGGCCGGCGACAACATCGCCAATGTCAATACTGTCGGCTACAAGCGCGCCTCGACGGAATTCTCGTCCTTCATTTCAGAGGGCAACAGAAGCGAATATAATTCCGGCGGCGTCGACACCCATACCCGCTACGCCATCTCGGAAGACGGCGTGATCATGGGCGCGACCAACACGACCGACCTCGCCATCAACGGCAAGGGCTTCTTCATCGTTTCGGACGCCGGCGGCACGCCCTACATGACCCGCGCCGGCGCCTTCGTGCCGAACGGCGACATGGACCTGATCAATTCGGCCGGCTTCTACCTGATGGGCTACCCGCTCACCAATGGCGATCCGAACGTGATCTCGAACAGCCTTGACGGCCTCCAGCGCGTCAACCTGGCCAATGTCGCCTATGAATCGACGCCGACCGAGAATGGCTGGCTGTCGGGCAACCTCGACGCCAACTCACCGGTCATCGCCGCGGCGAACCTGCCCTCCGGCAACGTCGCGGGCAGCACCTATTCCAGCAAGTCCTCGATCGTCAGCTACGACAACCTCGGCAACAAGGTCTTCCTCGACGTCTACGTGGCGAAGACCGGCACCGGTCCCGATACCTGGCAGGCGGTGGTCTACGACAAGTCCCAGGCCAGCGCGTCGGGCGGCTTCCCCTATGTGCCGGGCCCGGCGCTTGCGACCATTCCGCTCGCCTTCAACGGCACCGGCCAGCTCACCACCGCCCCGGCGACCGCGAACGTCCCGATCCCCAATGGCCAGACCATGGTGCTCGACTTCAGCCAGGTCTCGCAGACCGGCACCGACACCAGCCTGCAGCTCGAGGTCGACGGCAACGCGCCGAGCGCGGTGGACGATGTCGAGATCGCCTCGGACGGCACGGTCTACGCCGTGTTCGAGAATGGCGCGCGCCTCGCCACCTACAAGATCCCGCTCGCGACCGTGCCGAGCCCCGACCAGCTGACGCCGGAATCGGGCAACGTCTATTCGGTCAGCGCGATGTCGGGCGACGTCATCGTCGGCTTCCCCGAGAACGGCCAGTTCGGCTCGCTGCGCTCCAAGGCGCTCGAGCAGTCCAATGTCGACCTCGCCAACGAGCTGACCTCGATGATCGAATCCCAGCGCAGCTACACCGCCAGCTCGAAGGTCTTCCAGACCGGCTCCGAACTGCTCGACGTGCTGGTCAACCTGAAGCGCTGAGTGATGTCCGCAGAACTGGCGTGCCTCTTCTGCGGTGAGACCCTGCTCAACCCATTGAACCTTGGATGAATTCTTCCCGTCCGGCCGGAATGGCCGGACGGGAGGGACGCCGAAGCCTGAAGCAGCGACCACAGGGACCAGACCATGAGCCTTTCATCAGCCCTGAACGTGGCCCAGTCGTCGCTCTCGGCAACGTCGATGCACACGGCGATCCTGTCGCGCAACGTCGCCGGCGCCAGCGATGCGAACTATCATCGCAAGACCGCACTCCAGGTCACGACCTTCAACGGCGCGGTCCGCATCGCCTCGATCGGCCGAGCCATGGATGCCGTACTCTTCGCCGGCAAGCTCGCCTCGACCTCCTCGACCGCGGCCCAGCAGTCGATCGTCGACAGCCTGACCCAGCTCGAAGCGACCGTGAACGATCCCGAGCTCGATCAGTCGCTCGCGGCCAAGCTCGGCGAGCTCAGCAACGCGCTGCAGGAATACAGCGTCACCCCGGACGACCCGATCCTGGCCCAGGCCGTGTTGAGCAAGTCCGGCGAGCTCGCCCGCTCCCTCAACGCCGCGAGCCAGACCGTCAGCGACGTGCGCGAGCAGGCCGATGCCGACATGGCCAACGGCGTCTCGCGCGTGAACAAGCTTCTCTCCGAGTTCGAGACCGTCAACCGCAGCATCGTCAAGGGCTCGCAATCGGGCGCCGACATCACCGACCAGCTCGACACGCGCGACCGCATCCTGAGCGATCTCTCGCAGGAGATGGGCATCAGCGTGCAGACGCGCGCCAATAACGACATGGTCATCTATACCGATAGCGGCGTGACCCTGTTCGAGACCGTGCCGCGCAGCGTCACCATGGCGCCGAGCTTCTCGCTGCCTGCCGGCTCGACCGGCAACGCGGTCTATATCGACGGCGTCGCCGTCACCGGCGCCAATGCGGTCATGCCGATCAAGTCGGGCCAGATCTACGGCGCCTCGGTCATCCGCGACGATGTCGCCGTGACCTATCAGCGCCAGCTCGACGAGATCGCCCGCGGCCTCGTCGAGGTCTTCTCCGAGAGCGACCAGGGCACGCCGCCGACGGCGCCCGACGCCGCCGGCCTGTTCATCTACGGCACCGGCGCCCCGCCGCTCGCCATCCCGCCGACCGGCGTCGCCGTCCCCGGCCTCGCCAGCACGATCAGGGTCAATCCCAATGCCGACCCCGCCCAGGGCGGGGATCTCGACCGGCTGCGCGACGGCGGCATCTCCGACCCGTCCAACCCCGATTTCAACTACAACCCGTCGGGCGCGGCCGGCTTCACCGACCGCATCCAGGAGCTGCTCGCCAAGCTCGGCACCGAGCGCACCTTCGACGCGGCGACGCAGGCCGACCCGACCAACAGCCTCGCCGGCTTTGCGAGCTCCTCGGTCGGCTGGCTCGAAGGACGCCGCCAGATTTCCGATGAGGCGCTCGGCTACGAGACCGCCCTGCTCGACCGCACCACCGAGGCGCTCTCGAACGCCACCGGCGTCAACGTCAATGACGAGATGGCGCTGATGATGGAGCTGGAGCGTTCCTACAACGCCTCCTCGATGATCCTCACGACCATCGACAACATGATCAATTCACTGCTCTCGGCTGTGAGGTAAGACCATGACCACCTATGTTTCATCGCTCTCGATGTCGAGCGCGCTGCGCGGCAGCCTGATGCGCTCCCAGTCCGGTCTCGCCGATGCCAACAAGGAGATGGTGACCGGCCGCTATGCCGATATCGGGCTCAGCATCGGCGTGCGCACCGGCCAGGCCGTCGGCCTGCGTAACCAGCACAATCAGATCGAGAGCATCATCACCACCAACGGCATCGTCGCCGGGCGCGTGGACGTGACGCAGAAGGCCCTGGACGGCCTGCTCGAGACCGCTCAGGACTTCCTGAGCTCGCTGATCGGCGTGCGTGACGGCGAGAGCGGACCCGAGGTCCTCTATTCGCAAGCGAAGAACAACCTGCAGGGCCTGGTCGGTTCGCTCAATAACTCGGCCGGCGGACAGTTCATCTTCGCCGGCATCGACACCCAGAACAAGCCGGTCTCCGATTACTTCGCGCCGACCTCCGCCAGCAAGCAGGCGATCGACGATGCGTTCTTCGCAACCTTCGGCATCACCCAGGACGACCCGGCTGCTGTCAACATCACCGCGGCCGACATGACGGCCTTCCTGCAGGGCGCCTTCTCCGACGAGTTCGCCAATGCCGCCGGCCCGCCGCCGGCGACGCAGGGCTGGCAGAACTGGTCGACCGCCGCGAGCCAGAACGTCTCCACCCGGATCTCGACGACCGAGGTGGTCGAGGTCTCGACCAATGCCGGCGAGCAGCCCTTCCGCGATCTCGCCAAGGTCTACACCATGACCTTCGATCTCGGCTCGAAGAACCTGAACATGAATGCGTTCAGGGCGGTCCTCAGCGAGGCGATCGACACGGTCACGAGCGCCATCCAGGGCCTGGTCGCGACCAAGGCCGGGCTCGGCACCTCGGAGGAGCGCATCTCCGCCTCGACCAATCGCCTCACCATCCAGCGCGACATCATGTCGAAGCAGATCACCAACTACGAGGGCGTCGACAGCATCGCAGCCTCGGCCCGCGTGACCCAGATGCAGACGCAGCTCGATACCGCGCTCGCTCTCACCGCGCGCATGCAGCAGCTCAGCATCCTCAACTGGATGCGCTGATTAGGCGCCAACAGCCCCGCCGACATGACGAGATGGGCCGTTTCCGGGCGACTGCGTCCGGGCGGCGTTCCAGCCCTTCGCCTGAAATAACCGGAGACGATCCATGTATCACAGCTCCTATGTCGATATCGCCGAAGGCAGCGCCACGCTTGCGCGAGCCAATGAATGGCGAGCCATCGACCGGGCCGTCACGCTGCTCGAGAAGGCACGCCCGACCGGCGCGGCCTCGCCCGAGACGATCGAGGCCGTGACCTTCCAGCGCGACCTCTGGGCGATCCTGATCGAGGATCTCGGCAGCGCCGAGAACGCCCTGCCCGCGAGCCTGCGCGCCTCGCTGATCTCGATCGGCGTCTTCGCCCTCAAGCAGGGCGACAAGCTGCGGCTCGGCGAGTCCGAGGATTTCGACTCGCTGATCGAGATCAACACGATGATCCGCGACAGCCTGGCGTGACGGCGATGATGAAGAAGAGCATGCGCCTGTCGCTGCGCGCCAATGAGAAGATCTACATCAACGGCGCCATCCTCAAGGTCGACCGCAAGGTCTCCTTCGAGCTGCTGAACGATGCGACCTTCCTGCTGGAGAGCCATGTCATCCAGGCCGACCAGACGACGACGCCGCTGCGCCAACTCTACTTCGTTGTCCAGACCATGCTGATCGAGCCGCAGAACGGCGAAATCGCCAAGGCGATGTTCGACCGCATGCTGATGTCGACCGCCCGCATCTTCGAGGACCGCGCCATCCTGGCCGGGCTCGAACAGATCGACGCGCTGGTCGAAGGCGGGCGCTATTTCGAGGCGCTGAAGCAGCTGCGCCTGCTCTTCGTCGCGGAGGCCGCGATCATCGCCGCCGAGGAACAGGCGGTCGTTCCGGCCCCGGAGGCCGCCCATCATCAATTCCACTCGCAAGTCGCCTGAGGAGACCCGCCATGGACGTGAGCAGCAGCACCGGCGCGCCGCCGGCAGCACAGAACAACAACAGCAACAACTCATCCAACCCGATCGGCAATGTCGATTACGACACCTTCCTGAAGCTGCTGATCGCGCAGGCCAGGAACCAGGACCCGACCAACCCGACCGATCCGTCGCAATATGTCCAGCAATTTGCGACGCTCTCGCAGGTCGAGCAGGCCGTGCGCACCAATACGAAGCTCGACGAGATCATCGCGGCACTGAAGCCGGCTGCGCCCGAGCAGCCGGAGGCGCCGAGCGACGCGGCCTGAAGGACGACGACAGATGAACGAGGCTGACGCGCTCGACATCATGCGCGATGCGGTCTGGGCGATCCTTGTCGGTGCCGGGCCTGCGGTCGCGGCCGCGATGCTGATCGGCATCGTGATCGCGCTGATGCAGGCCCTGACCCAGATCCAGGAATCGACCCTGACCTTCGTGCCCAAGATCGTCGTCATCCTCGTGGTGATGGCGACGACCGGCACCTTCACCGGCGCCCAGGTCTTCTCCTTCACCGAGCGCGTCTACGGCCGCATCGAGAAGGGGTTTTAGCGCCGCTCAGGCATTTTCGAGCGAAGTGGGCACCGGTTCGCGTGAAGAAAATGCGTTATAACAAATAGATAGAGCGCGCCGGCATTCCCTTCTCCACCCATCTCCGGGCTTGCCCGAGATGGGCAGGTAGAGGTGCCAAAGTCGGGAACACCCGACTTTGGTGCGGGAGAAGGTGGCTCGGCGGAGCCGAGACGGATGAGGGGTCGCGTGACGATTGCCGCGCAAACCTTCGAATAAGCTCAACGATGCAGGGTAGCGCGCCCCCTCATCTGCCCCTTACGGGGCACCTTCTCCCGCAAGGGGAGAAGGAAGGTGCAAGGGAGAAGGAGCCCCCTCGCCCCTCCAGCCCCGCGCAGGCTTGCCCCTCCAGGATCGCCCCGCGTGCCGCAGATGCGTGCGTAGATCGGGATCAGCTCAAGCATGGCAAATCAGGACGCTCTCTCCGGCCAGGCCGCCGGACTGCAGAATAGCGGGCGCGATATTGGCTTCGCCGTCGGCATCACCGGCATCCTCACCGTCCTGTTCCTGCCGATCCCGGCCTTTGTCATCGACCTTGGCCTCGCGCTTTCGATAGCGCTTTCGGTCCTGATCCTGATGGTGGCGCTCTGGATCCAGAAGCCACTGGAATTCTCCTCCTTCCCGACCGTCCTGCTGATTGCGACGATGCTGCGCCTGTCGCTGAACATCGCGACGACCCGCGTCATCCTCTCGCATGGCTATGAGGGCTCGCACGCCGCCGGCTACATCATCGACGGCTTCTCACGCTTCGTCATCGGCGGCGATTTCGTCATCGGGCTGATCGTCTTCATCATCCTGATCACGGTCAATTTCATCGTCATCACCAAGGGCGCGACCCGTATCGCCGAGGTCGGCGCCCGCTTCACCCTCGACGCCATCCCTGGCAAGCAGATGGCGATCGACGCCGATCTCTCGGCCGGCCTGATCGACGCCAAGGAGGCCCAGCGCCGCCGCCACGAGCTGGAGGAGGAAAGCTCCTTCTTCGGCGCCATGGACGGCGCATCGAAATTCGTCCGCGGCGACGCCATCGCCGGCCTGATCATCACCGCCGTCAACATCCTCGGCGGCATCATCATCGGCGCGACGCGCCACGGCCTGTCGCTGGCCGATTCCGCCGATATCTTCGTCAAGCTCGCGGTCGGCGACGGCCTCGTCACCCAGATCCCGGCGCTGATCGTTTCGCTCGCCGCCGGCCTGCTCGTCTCCAAGGGCGGCACGCGCGGCACTGCCGAGCAGGCGATCCTCGGCCAGCTCGGGCATTATCCGCGCGCGCTCTTCGTCGCCTCCTTCCTGCTGATCATCCTGGCGCTGGTGCCTGGCCTGCCCTTCTTTCCCTTCGCCATGCTGGCGGGACTGATGGCCTTCGTCGGCTACACCATCCCCAAGCGCATCGCCGAGCGCGAGGCCGCGGCCGAGGAGATCCGCGCCATGGAGGCCGAGCAGGCGGCGCAGGACAGCCAGGAGACGATCAAGGATTCGCTGAAGATCTGCGAGATCGAGCTCCGCCTCGGCAAGCAGCTCGCCACCGAGATGCTGAGCGTTCATGGCGAGCTCGCCCATCGCGTCGGCAAGATGCGCAAGAAATTCGCGGTCGAATACGGTTTCGTCGTGCCCGAGATCAAGCTCTCGGACAGCCTCACCCTGCCGCCCAAGGCCTATGAGTTCCGCATCCACGGCACCGTCGTCGCCTCCGGCGAGATGCGTCCCGGCTCGATGCTCGTCGTCGTCGGCGAAGGCCGCATGCCCGACCTGCCGGGCGAGGAGGTCCGTGAGCCCGCCTTCGGCGTCAAGGCGATGTGGGTCTCGGAGAGCTATGTCAACGAGGTCAAGCGCGAGGGCCTGCACCCGGTCGACCGCATGTCGGTGCTCCTGACCCATCTCAGCGAGACGATCCGCAAGAATCTCGGCCAGCTCCTGTCCTACAAGGACATGCGCGCCCTGCTCGACCGGCTCGGCCCCGAATACAAGAAGCTGCTCGAGGAGATCTGCCCGGCGCATATGTCGCTCTCGAGCCTGCAGGCCGTGCTCAGGCTCCTGCTTTCCGAGCGCGTCTCGATCCGCAATCTCCACCTCATCCTCGAGGTCGTCGCCGAGATCGCGCCGCATGTCCGCCGCGCCGAGCAGATCGTCGAGCATGTCCGCATGCGCATGGCCCAGCAGATCTGCGGCGACCTCGCCGAGGGCGGCGTGCTGAAAATGCTCAGGCTCGGCAATCGCTGGGATCTCGCCTTCCACGAGAGCCTGCGCCGCGACGCGAAGGGCGAGGTGGTCGAGTTCGACATCGACCCGCGCCTGATCGAGGAATTCGCCACCGAGGCCTCGGGCGCGATCCGCTCCCGACTCGACCAGGAGCAGAGCTTCGTCCTCGTCACCAGCCCGGATGCCCGCCCCTATGTCCGCATGATCATCGAGCGCATCTTCCCGGCCCTGCCCGTGCTCTCGCATGTCGAGATCGGCCGCGGGCTCGAGGTGAAGGCCCTGGGTACGATCTCTTGAGCGGCCGAACGAACATTCCCCCGGCCCTTCGGGACGGCCCTTCGGGCCTCCTCTGGATGAGGGCTCGACCGATGGGTTGGCCGCTCTGATGCCGATCACGCCGGAGACGCTGCTCCACACCTTCATCATCTTCTGCCGCATCGGCGGCTGCCTGATGGCGATGCCGGGCTTCTCGAGCCCGCGCGTGCCGATGCGGCTGCGTCTCTTCATCGCCATGGGCGTCACGTTGGCGCTGACGCCTGCCGTGCTGCCGACTGTCGCCGCCGCCATTCCCGAGCCGCACCCGGCCGCCCTGCTCAAGGCCATCGTCACCGAGACCTTGACCGGCGCCCTGATCGGGCTGATGGCGCGCTTCTTCTATCTCGCGCTCCAGACCATCGCGACCGCGATGGCGACGGCCACCGGCCTCGGCCAGTTGCCCGGCCTGCCGATCGACGAGGCCGAGGCGTCGGCTCCCTTCGTGACGCTGATCACCATCACCGCGACGACGCTGATGTTCGTCACCAACCAGCATGCCGAGGTCATCCGGGCGCTAGCAGGCTCCTATACGCGCATCGCCCCGGCCTCGGCCTTCAGCGCCCAGGCCAGCCTGATCCAGCTCGCCGACCGCATCTCCGACACCTTCTTCCTGGCGCTGCGGATCGGCGCTCCCTTCATGATCTACGGAGTCGTGGTCAATCTCGCGATCGGCCTGATGAACAAGCTGACGCCCTCGATACCGGTCTATTTCATCTCGCTGCCCTTCGTGATCACCGGCGGCCTTTTCATCCTCTATTTCTCCGGCCCGGAATCGCTCAGGCTCTTCAGCCTCGCCTTCTCGTCCTGGCTCCGGAACGGCTGAAGCCATGGCGGACAGGCGGCTGAAATCGCTCGAACGGATGCAGGCGATTCAGGCGCGCATGCGCAGCCTCGCCGAATGGCGCCACCAGGGGCTGCTCCGCCAGGCCGCCGAGGCGCGCGAGGAATCCCACGCGCTCGTTGCCGCCCTCAATGGTGAGGGGCTGATCAACAGTCTCTTCACCGACGTGACCGCCAGGCGCCTGCACCGCATCTCCGTCGAGATCGTCGCGCTCGACGGGCAGGCTGCGGCCCAGGCCAGGGAGGTTGCGCGCGAGACCGGCCGCGAGAAGCGCGCCGCCAAGCTCGCCGACCAGGTGCGGCGCGGCCTCGCGCGCATCGAGCAGGACAAGACCCTGCTCGACATCATTGAGGCCGACGAGGGCAAGCGCGCGGCAAGCCTCGAATAAGCCTGACGGCGCAAGCTGCAAGCCGAGATCGTTGAATCATCATTGGAAGGTGGTCATGGCCATATCCCCTCCGTCGGACATCGTTCTCGACGTGACGCGCGCCGCCGATCCGATGCGCCAGCAGGTCGCCTTCGATCGGCTCGCGCGGTTGAGCGTGCCCGGCGCGAGCGGAACCCTGTTCGCCTCGGCCATCGATGAAGCCGCCCCCGGCAGGTCCGGCGCCGGGCTCGCCGGCGCGCGCGAGAAACTCGCCGCCCTCGCTCCCGCCAAGCCCGGCGATGCCGAGGCGACGCCGGAGGCGCAAAAGACCAAGAAGACGCTGCAGAGATTCGAGGCCCAGGTGATCTCGACCTTCATCGAGCAGATGATGCCCGAGGCGACCACCAACACGTTCGGCGACGGCATGGCCGGCGGCGTCTGGCGCTCGATGCTCTCCGAGCAGATCGCCGGCGAGCTCGCCAAATCGGGCGGGCTCGGCATCCGTGACAAGATCGCGGCAGCGATGGCCGCCCGCAATGCCGGTGCGCCGGCCGACCCGAACGCCACCGTCACCGCCGGCCTGGGCGAGCGCCTGCTCGACCGCAGCAATGCCGCCTCCGGCGCGAACGGGCGCGATCAGCGCATCCCGCTCGTCATCGAGCAGCAATTCCTCAACGCCACGAAGCCTGCCCACAAGGGCACCGTCCGCACCTCGATCATTCGTCAGGCCTGATCCGACATGACCTTGCCCGCCATCGCCGCCCCCCTTGAAACCAGCCAGGCCGTACTGCTCTACGCGCCCGCCATCGCCGAGCCCGTCGTGCTGGAGGGCGAGATCCTCGGCGAGCGCCAGCCGCTCGCCGGCGCGGCCCTCGCCCTTTGGGCGGTGCTCGAGCGCCTGGAACACGCGCTCGACGATGAGACCTCGCAGCTGCGCGCGCTCAAGACCGCCGATTTCAACCGGCTGAACGAGATCAAGAGCCGCCTGCTGCTCGATCTCAGCCGGGCGATGCGTGCCGCGCGCGAGGATACGGCCGACGAGCGGCTGCTGGCGCGCCTTTCCTCGCTGCGTCTGAAGCTGGAACATAACCGCCTCGCCATCACCATGCATCTCGACGCCGTGCGCGAGATCGCCTCCGCCATGGCTGCGACGCTGATCGATGCCGAATCCGACGGCACCTATTCCGCCGGGATGTCGGCCCAGCTCGCACCGCAGATCGCCAGGGTCACCGCACGATGACGATGCCGCGGCTGCTGCTGCTCGGCCTCTGGATCTGCGGGGTGACGCTGGCATCGAGCCATCTCGCCGTGCTCTGGCGTGGCGGAGCGCCGCCCGCCCCCGCCGAGACGCCCTTCCTCGAAGGGCTGGACTACGAGGAGACGAGCGCGATCAGCGTGCCGATCCTCGCCAATGGCATCGTCCAGGGTTACGTCGTGGCGCAATTCGTCTTCACGGCCGATGCCCACACGCTGCGGCAGGTGACCGTGCGCCCGCACGCCTTCATCAACGACGAAGCGATCCGCGCCATCTATTCGAACAGCAAGATCGATTTCGCGAAGCTGGAGCGGGTCGATATCGACGCGCTGCTGAAGACCGTGAAGGCCAACGTCAATGCCCGCTTCGGCGGCGATCTGATCAAGGACGTCCTGGTCAAGGACTTCAACTACATCCGCAAGGATCAGCTGCGCAGCTGAGATCACGCCCTCCCTCGGCCTTCCTTTTCTCTACACGTGTTCTCTCTCACCGTCATGGTCGGCCTTGTGCCGACCATCCACGTCTTCCTTGACGCCGGGCGGTGTTCAAGACGTGGATGCTCGCCCACAAGGGCGAGCATGACGGGACGTCGCTCGTTCGATGGGATCCCGGGTCTGCGCTTTGCTTGCCCGGGATGACGGTGGAGTTTTTGCGCCGCCTTCAGCTCTGCAGCGCGGCAGCGAGATCCTGGAACACGTCGGTGCTGAGCGGTGCGCCGACATCCTGACGCAGCGCCTCGTAGATCTTCGGCACCATCGCGATCGCCTTGTCGAGCTCGGCATCGGCGCCGGCCTGGTAGCCGCCCATCAGGCGCAGGTCGCGCGTATCCTCGAACCGGGCGATAAGGCCCTTGATCCGCGTCGCCAGGTTGCGCTGCTCCGGCGTCCAGACATGGTGCGCCAGGCGCGAGACCGAGCCGAGCACGTTCACCGCCGGATAGCGGCCTTGGTCGGCAATGGCGCGGTCGAGCACGAGATGGCCGTCGAGCGTGCCGCGGATGCTGTCGGCGACCGGGTCGTTATGGTCGTCGCCATCGATCAGCACCGAGAACACGCCGGTGATCGCGCCCGAGCCTTCGACGCCGGGCCCGGCCCGCTCGAGCAGCTTCGGCAAGGTGCTGAACACGCTCGGCGTATAGCCGCGCGCCACCGCCGGCTCGCCGGCGGCGAGAGCGACATCGCGCGCGGCATGGGCGAGACGCGTCACCGAGTCGATGATCAGCAGCACGTCCTCGCCCTGATCGCGAAAATATTCGGCGATGGCCATGGCGGTATTGGGTGCGAGCCGGCGCATCATCGCGCTCTCGTCGCTGGTCGAGACGACCGCGACCGCATTTCCGCGCATGCCGCCCAGCGTATCGTCGAGGAACTCCCTCACCTCGCGCCCGCGCTCGCCGACGAGACCGATCACGATCGTGCTGAAGCCCGGGGCCCGCGCCAGCATCGAGAGCAAGGTCGACTTGCCGACGCCGGAACCGGCGAAGATGCCGATGCGCTGGCCGGCGCAAAGCGGGGTGAACAGGTCGATGACCTTGACGCCGGTCTTGACCGGCCGGTTGACGCGCCCGCGCTTCATCGCCTCGGGCGGCTGCGCATCGACGCGCACGGCCTTCTCGCCGGCGATGATCGGACCGCAATCGTCGATCGGCTCGCCGAAGGCGTTGATGACGCGCCCCTTCCAGGCCTGCGAGGGCCGCAGCTCCATGGCTCCGGCAAGGCTGGCGCGGGCGCCGAGGCCGACGCCGGTGCTGGTCGCGAACGGCTTGACCAACACGCCCTCGCGGTCGATCCGGATCGCCTCGCCATATTCTTCCCGCCCGTTGGCGGAGAGCGCGATGCGCTCGCCGAGCTTGACGAAGCGCGACAGCCCGGCAACGCGCAGCGAAGCCGGGGTGACCTCCGAGACGGCGCCGCTGACGCGCACCAGGTCGTGCGGCTGCGGCCCGCCGGCGAGGGCGTGGTCGAGTTGCGTCAGCGCGTTCATCGCGGCCAGCCCTCCATGTCGGATGGATTGAAAAGACTCTTGGATCAACTGGTTGGGCCGAGCGCTTGAATCGCGCCGTCAACCGCCTTCTCGCCCTTGTCGATCGCAGTCGCGGCGCTGTCGAAGGCACGGGTCACCATGATCAGCTTGGTCATCTCGCGGATCGGATTGACGTTCGAGCCCTCGACGAAGCCCTGGCGCACGCCTTCGGTGACGAAGTCGAGGATGGCGGTCGCCGGGCGGTCCGGGATCACGCCGGAATTCTCGTAGCGCTGCAGCTTGGCGTTGGGATCGATCGAGAACAGGCCGATCGCGCCGACCTGCTGGTTTCCCTGCCAGATCATGCCGTCGCGTGCGATGGTGGGCGGCCCGGCCTCGGGATCGAGCTGAAGCGGCGCACCGCCGGCATCGAGCACCGGATGATCCAGCAAGGTGGTCAACTGCCCCTGCGGCGTCATCTTCATCCGTCCGTCGCGGGTATAGACCGTGCCGGCCGGCGTCTGGATGCCGAGAAATCCCTGCCCCTCCACCGCGACATCGAGCGGATTGCCGGTCTTGTCGAGCCCGCCGGAGGTGCGGCTGGTGAAGGTCTCGCCGGTCGAGGCGTAGTTCACCGGGTCGGCGCCCTTCTTCGAGATGAACGTGTCGAACTTCACCTCTTCAGCGCGATAACCGGCCGTATTCATGTTGGCCACGTTGCGCGCGACCGTCTCCAGCCGTTTCTCGAGCACGAGCTGGGCCGAGAGGCCGACATAGATGGCGGGTTGCATGTCACATGCCTCCGAGGCGCAGCGATTGGATGCTCATCAGCAGGTCGGTCGTCATCGCCGCCGATGCCGGCGGACCGACTAGGATGGTCAGCGCGGCCGACATGGGCGGTCCGGCCTGGGCATCGGCCATGGCGGTGAAGCGGGTCAGGAACTTTTGCAGTTCCTCCGGATTCTGCAGCTTCGCGAAATCGAGCTTCTTCGAGATCAGGTCCGCCTGCCTGTCGATATCCATCCCCGAGGTTTCTTTGGGGATGCCGAGCGCGGTCTGCACCACCTGGATCAAGGCCGGGTCCGCCAGCACCTGGAAGGCGTTCTTCAGGCTGGGCGCCTTGCGGCTGAAATAGAGGGCGAGGCGCACATTCTCGTTGCTGGCGCCCTCGTTCTCCTCGAATTGCTGGCGGACATAGCGGTCGACGGTCGGCTGCATCTGCTCGGCCCGGACGGCGGCCTGGTAGCGGTCGGTCGTCTCCTGCAGCAGCTTCGGATCGAAGGTGGTGCGCGTGCCGTTCTTCGCGAAATCGTAGACTTTCAGGAAATCGCGGAACTTGGCGTCGATCTCCTTGTCGCCGAAGCTTCCGGTCAACTTGCCGGCATGCATCGCCGACATGATCTCGTCGGACTTGTCCTTGATGGATTCGAGCCCGAACGCCTTCATCGCGTAATTGAACAGCCCCTCATTGTGCACGAAGAAGGTGACGGTGTTCACCGTCCTGATGTTGTCCGTGAAGAGCTGCGTCTGCTTCTCCGTGCCGGAGAAGTCGAAGGCCGCCGCGAAAACGCGGTAGCGCGGATCCGACAGGCGGCTGGCGAAACTGTCGGGCGAGTTGCCGCCCTCCTCCAGTACGCGCCGCATGAAGGCCTTGGCATAGGCCATGTCGCCGAGCCCGTAGGCATCGACCGCATAGCGATAGAGCCGGTCGTCGGCCATGAAATCGTCGAGCGTTTTGACCTTGCCGATATTCTTCTCGAAATAGGCGGTCTCGGTCGCGACATCCGGCTTTTCAGCCGTGCGTTCCAGCGACTGCGTCAGGTTTCGGGTCACCGCCTGATAAGCAAGGGTCGTCGAGATCATGCGGCACCCATGAGAGGCTAAGGCCATATGGCCTGGGCGGCATCGTCGGCAGCCAGGCTTGTGCGGGCCTGACTCGCGGCGCCCTCACGCCGTTTCAGCCCCGCGCAAGCCAGCCTTCCTACTGCTTCTTCCGTAACTTGCGGAAAGGAGCTGCGCCTTGAGCGTATTGGTCGGATTGCTGATCGCGGTTGGTTCGCTGATCGGCGGCTTTGCCGCAATGGGCGGCCATATCGCGGTCCTGTGGCAGCCCTGGGAACTGGTCATCATCCTGGGCACGGCGATCGGCACCTATATCATCGCCAATCCGATGAAGGTCGTGAAGGACAGCGCCTTCGCAACCGGCGAAGCCCTGCGCAACGCGGTGCCCAAGCAGGCGCTTTATTTCGATCTGCTCGGCGTGCTCTACGGGCTGATGCGCGAGCTGCGCGGCAAGGGCCGGGCCGAGGTCGAGCAGCATATCGAGGCGCCGCAGGACTCGGCGCTGCTCGCGAATTTCCCGAGCATCCTCGCCGACAAGAGGCTCCTGACCTTCATTTGCGACTATTTCCGCCTGGTCATCGTCGGCAAGGCGCAGGCGCACGAGATCGAGGCGCTGCTGGACGAGGAAATCTCCAGCATGCACCAGGACAGCCTCAAGCCCTATTACGCGCTCAACATGGTCTCGGAAGGCCTGCCGGCCCTTGGCATCGTCGCTGCCGTGCTCGGCGTCATCAAGGCCATGGGCGCTATCGACCAGTCGCCTGCCCTGCTCGGCGGCTTCATCGGCGCCGCCCTGGTGGGCACCTTCGCCGGCATCTTCTTCTCCTACGCGGTGATCGGCCCGATTGCCTACAAGATCAAGACGACCCGCGAGAAGCAGCTCGTCGTCTACGTCGTGGTCAAGCAGACGCTGCTCGCCTTCATCAACGGCGCAGCCCCGCAGGTGGCGCTCGAATACGGCCGCAAGGTCATCTCGGCGAGCGAGCGCCCCTCCATCGACGAGGTCGAGGAGAAGACGATCGGCGGCGCGGCCCAGCGCGCTCCGGCCAATGATCGCGCCCAGAAGGAAGCCGCCTGAGATGAGCGCGACGCAAGTGATCCGCGAGGACAAGCTCCTCGAGTCGACCGGCATCTCGATCGACCGGCTGCCGATGCTGCAGCTGATCTTCGATCGGCTCTCGACCAGCTGCGCCGATACCGTGCGCCAGATGTCCTCCTCGCCGGCCTATTTCTCCTTCGCCGGCGTGCAGAGCCAGCGTATCGGCGAAGCGCTGGGCGGGCATAGCTACAACGCCATCGCCGGCATCTTCCATTCCCCGGAATGGGACTCGCGCATCCTCATCGGCTTCGACCGCGACGTCGTCTTCACCCTGCTCGAAGTCC
Source organism: Allobosea sp. BK604 (assembly GCF_004341515.1). GTDB lineage: Bacteria > Pseudomonadota > Alphaproteobacteria > Rhizobiales > Beijerinckiaceae > Allobosea. The sequence continues at coordinate 316,838 of NZ_SLZF01000008.1, read as the reverse complement.
TGTTCGGTGCCGATGGCAGCGAGCCGGCCTATAAATACGAGCCGGATTTCCCGGATGACGAGCGGCCCTACACCAATATCGAGATGCAGGTCGCGCAGGCCGTGTTCGAGCTCGTGGCCAGGAACCTCAAGACCGCCTTCGCCCCGGTCTGCGACACCTCCTTCCATTTCGAGCGCATCGAGACCCGCATGGATTTCGCGGCGATCGGCAGCCGCAGCAACCTCGCCGTCAAGGCGCAGTTCCTGATCCAGGGCCTCGATAATTGCGGCGGGATGTTCATCGTCATCCCGCAGACCGCCCTGAACCCGTTCCGCCAGAACCTGTCGCGCGTGCTTTCGGGTTCGGCCGTCCGGGATCCGCGCTGGAGCAAGCAGATCCAGAGCAAGGTGCAGCGGACCGAGGTCAAGCTCTCCGCCATCCTCGAGGAGCGCCCCATCTCCCTCGGCGAGATCAGCGCGCTGAAGATCGGCCAGGTGCTCGAGCTCCAGGCCTCACCTCGCTCGCTGGTCCAGCTCCAGTGCAATGACGAAACGGTCTTCTGGTGCCGGCTCGGACAGCGCGACGGCTCCTATGTCCTGAAGATCGAAGACAGCGCCAATTACGAGCAGGAGTTTCTCGATGACCTACTATCTCGGTGAAACCATTCTTTTCGTCGCCCTGGTGCTGACGAGTCTGCAGGTCCTGCGGATGCACCGGGAGCTGAAGCGCCTGCGCGCCTACCATCTCGAGTTCGAGCGCGTCTTCAGCCAGACCGAGGCCGCCCTCGATACCATCCAGCGCACCATCCATGAGCTCCATGCCAGCGGCCGCGAGGTCGTCGAGGAGCTCGGCCTGCGCATCGATGCCGGCCGGCGCGTCATCGTCGATCTGAAGGCTTTGGCCGCCCGCCTCGAACCCGCTCCCGCCGCGGCCAGGCGCAGCAACGCCGCCTGAGCGATCGCTCATTCGATAAAGTCCAGGAGACCCAGGAATGAAGAAGCCCCAGCCCGTCACCATGTCCGACCTGGCGAGCGCGAGCATGTCCGAGGCCGCCCTGCTCGGCGAGGCCGCCACCGACATGGCCGCCACGACGGAAACCCATTCGGAGCCGCTCAATCTCGATGCGGTGATGCGGATCCCGGTCACGATCCAGGTCGTGCTCGGCAGCGCCAGCATGCAGGTCGCCAATCTGATGAAGCTGCGCCGCGGCGCGGTCGTGCAGCTCGACCATCGCGTCGGCGAGCCGGTCGACGTCGTCGTCAACGGCCGCATCGTCGCGCGCGGCGAAGTCGTGATCGTCGAGGACGACAACAGCCGCTTCGGCGTCTCGCTGACCGAGATCGTCGGGCTCCAGTCGAAGTTCGTTGAGTAAGGCGGACCACGCGATGACCGCGATTGCGAAGCATTCCGGCGCGGCCACGGCGCCAGCCGTCCCCGCCAAGCCGCTGCAATTGCGCGGCCCCGAAAAGGCGGCGGCGCTGATCCTGGCCATGGGCAAGCCGCTCGCCGGCCGGATGATCAAGCATTTCGACGCCGCCGAGGTCCGGGTGCTGATGCGGCGCGCCTCCGAGCTCGGCTCGGTCCCGGTCGAGGAGGTCGCCGCCCTCGTCGACGAGTTCAGCGATAATTTCTCGAAGGGCATGCACCTGTTCGGCTCGCCGGAGGAGGTGGAGAAGCTGCTGACCGGCATGATCCCGGCCGAGGAGATCACCGAGATCATCGGCGAGTCGGCCGAGGCGACCTATCGCTCGGTCTGGGACCGCGTCTCCGCCATGTCGGAAAGCGCGCTCGCGACCTATCTCGCCAAGGAGCATCCGCAGACCGCGGCCTTCGTGCTGTCGAAGCTGAAGCCGGCCTGCGCCTCCAGGGTCATGACGCAATGGCCGGCCGAGATGCGCCACAACCTGATGCGCCGCATGCTCAACCTCAAATCGGTCGCGGAGCAGTCGAACGCCATCGTCGAGAAGGCGCTGCACGAGGATTTCACCCTCAACCTCGCTCGCAACAAGGGCGCCGACACGCATGCCCGCATGGCCGACATCCTCAACAAGATGGAGAGCCAGGACATGGAGGAGGCGCTCGACAGCCTGCAGCGGGTCCGTCCCGAATCCGCCGAGATGCTCAAGGGCCTGCTTTTCACCTTCGAGGACATCGTCAAGCTGCCGATCCGCTCGCGCATGGCGATCTTCGATCAGGTGCCGACGGATCGCCTCGTCATGGCGCTCAAGGGTACCGAGCCGCAGTTCAGGGAGCAGATCCTGTCCTCGCTCGCGGCCCGCGCCCGCCGCATCGTGCAGCAGGATCTCGACGGCGGCGAGCCGGCGCTGCAGCGCGACGTCATCGAGGCGCGTCGCTTCATCACCGACATGGCGTTGGACATGGCCAGCCGCGGCGAGGTCGAGCTCAACTCCGACGGCGAAGACACCGCCTATTTCCAATAGGGTGGTAGCAGAGCTTGTCTGACGAACAGGACCAGGAAAGCAAGACCGAAGAACCGACCGAGAAGAGGGTCAGGGATGCGGAGGAGCGTGGCAACACGCCCTCCTCCAAGGAAGCGCCGATCTTCGCCTCGATCGCCGCGACGCTGATCGGCCTGGTCTTCCTGGTCCGCTCCAGCGCCGGGGAAGCCACGCAGTTCCTCTCGGCCTTCCTGAGCGACCCGGCCGGCTTCGACATCTCGACGAGCAAGAACACCTCGACCTTGCTCGTTCATGCCGCGCTTCAGGCCGCCGCCTTCATCGGTCCGCTGCTGCTGCTCTTCATGGTTTTCGGACTCTGCGCCTCTTTCCTGCAGCATCCGCCGCAGCTGGCGCTGGAGCGCATCACGCCGCAGTTCTCGCGGATCTCTCCCGCGGCGGGCTGGAAACGCATCTTCGGCCTTCAGGGCTTCATGGAGTTCGCCAAGTCGCTGGCCAAGTTCATCGCGATCGCGGTGGTGACCTGGTTGATCCTCAAGTCAGACAAGAACACGGTGATGACGGCCATGTTGCAGGATCCAAGCACAATTCCGGAGATGATCCTCAGCATCGCCATCCGCCTGCTGTCGGCGGCCTGCGTCGCGACGATCGTCATCGTCACGGTCGACCTGGTCTGGACGCGCCAGTCCTGGCGCCGCTCGCTGCGCATGACCAAGCAGGAGATCAAGGACGAGCACAAGCAGGCCGAGGGCGATCCCATCCTGAAGGCGCGCCGCCTCTCGCTTGCCCGCGACCGCGCCCGCAACCGCATGATGGCCAATGTCCCGCGCGCCACCATGGTCGTCGCCAACCCGACGCACTATGCCATCGCGCTGCGCTATGTGCAGGAGGAAGGCGGCGCGCCGCTGGTCCTGGCCAAGGGCACCGACCTGATCGCGCTCAAGATCCGCGAGATCGCCGAGGCCAACGATATCCCGGTGATCGAGGATCGCGCGCTCGCCCGCTCGCTCCACGCCGCCGTTCAGATCGACCAGATGATCCCGCCGGAATTCTACAAGGTCGTGGCCGAGCTGCTCTGCATGGTCTACGCCCGCAAGGTCGCCTGAGCGCCTGTGCCCTTCGATCTGTCGCGGCGCCCCGGCCTTGACCGAAGGCGCCGCTTTCATTTTTAGATATTTTACAATGACTTGCGCGATTTTTTGGAACTTTTCGCTGAGCCTCGAAAATCCTTCGCGACCTGGTAAGCCTCGCGCAAGCTTTGTCCGGCAATGATCGTCACATGGCAGGTTGACCTGTTGGGCGAGCCCCACCGTCAAAGGCATGATGCCGCCCTGCCATCCCGGTGAAAACCCGGAATGTTCCCCTTCAATTCCGAATGAGGAACATCCCAATGACCAGCCTTCTGACCAACTCCCAGGCCATGACCGCGTTGCAGACGCTGTCTGCGACCAACAAGAACCTTGCCACCACCCAGAGCCGCATCTCGACCGGTCAGCGCGTTGCGACCGCCTCGGATAACGCTGCCTACTGGTCGATCGCCACCACCATGCGTTCGGACAACAAGGCGCTCGGCGCCGTGCAGGACTCGCTCGGCCTCGGCGCTGCGACCATCGACACGATGTATACCGGCCTGACCTCGACCACGGACATCATGGCCGACCTCAAGGCCAAGCTGACCACGGCCCGTACTCCTGGTGTCGACCGCGCCAAGATCCAGTCGGACGTCGACAACATGCTCGACGATCTGAAGAGCGCTGCCGACAGCTCGGTGTTCAACTCGGAGAACTGGCTCTCGGTCAACTCTGACGATGCCAACTACAACGCGACGAAGAGCGTCGTTTCGTCCTTCTCCCGCGCCGGCGGCGTCGTCTCCATCGACACCGTCGACGTCAAGCTCGACGACATCAAGCTCTACGACAGCACCTACGACGCGACCTATACTGCCGCCGCCTATGTCGATACGGCCGGCGTCTACACGTTCGACGCCACGACCGTTGGTACGGCTCCGGCGACGACGAGCACGATCACGATGACGGTCACCCCGACCGGCGGCACCGCGACGAACTACAAGTTCGACATCAGCCAGGGCAGCACGGTCAAGGATATCGCCAACCAGATCAACAAGCTCGGCATTGACGGGCTGACGGTCGGCGTCGACGGCGACACCGTCGTGTTCGCCAACCGCGCCGACGCGGCGATCACCATGACCGCCAGCGACGGCGGCCTGGTCGAGACCACCGCCATCGGCACGGCTGCCGATGCCGGCACCGCCAAGACCGCCAAGGGTATCCTGGACAAGAGCCACGACGTCTTTCGCGACGGCGCCTGGAGCGAGTTCAGCATCTCCTCGATCGACATCTCCAGCCTGACCGACAGCCCGGACGACCTGCAGGCGCTGGAGACCTACATCCTGGCCGTCGACGATGCTTCGGCCGAACTTGCTGACGCCGCCACCAATCTCGGCGCCATCAAGAACCGCATCGATCGTCAGCAGGACTTCGTGAAGAAGATGGTCGACTCGATCGACCGCGGTATCGGCCAGCTGGTCGACGCCGACATGAACGCCGAATCGACCCGCCTCCAGGCTCTGCAGGTCCAGCAGCAGCTCGGCATCCAGGCGCTCTCGATCGCCAACGGCAACAGCCAGAGCATCCTGTCGCTCTTCCGCGGCTGATCTCGGGCTCCACGCCTCGCGACAACGGGCCACGCTCTTCGGAGCGTGGCCTTTTCTTTTGCAGCGCAAGACCCGCGCAAGGCTCGCAGCCGACAGTCCGGGCATAGCGTGGCGTCGAAGAACGGCTCCCGGCATTCGGGCCACGCCAAGCTCTCGCTTTTCCAGTTCCAGAAGGAATGGCCATGCCGGGTCGGCAATACGCTGAAGAGATTTGGCTCAACCTCCAGCAGCTCGGCTACAAGCGCCTCGCGGCGCTGGCAGGCATCGGCCTCTTCGTCCTCGCGACGATCGCCGTCAGCGCCTACTATCTCAGCCGCCCCGAGATGTCGGTGCTCTACGGCGGCCTGCAGCGCGAGGACGTCAACCGCATCGGCGCGGCGTTGCAGGAATCCGGCATCCGCTTCGACGTCAATGCCGAAGGCACCCAGATCCTGGTGAAGCCGTCGCAGGCGGCCCAGGCACGCATGCTGCTCGCCGAGAAGGGCCTGCCGCGCAGCTCGAGCGCCGGCTACGAGCTCTTCGACAAGCTCGGCTCGCTCGGCCTGACCTCCTTCATGCAGGAGATCACCCGCGTCCGCGCGCTGGAGGGCGAGCTCGCCCGCACCATCCAGCTGATGCGCGGCGTCAAGGCGGCGAGCGTCCATCTCGTCCTCGCCGACAAGGGCTCCTTCCGCCGCGACCAGCAGCCGGCCTCGGCCAGCGTCGTCGTCCGCACCGAGACCTCGGGCGCCGGCAATATCGCCCAGGCGATCCGCCATCTCGTCGCCTCCGCCGTGCCCGGCCTCGCGGCCGAGAAGGTCACCGTGCTCAACACCGACGGCACCCTGCTCGCCACCGGCGGCGAGCCCGGCCAGAACGGCGGCACGGCCAAGCTCAACGGCCTGCAGCAGACGGTCAACCAGGAGATCCAGGACAATGTCCGCAAGGCGCTGACGCCCTATCTCGGCCTCGCCAATTTCGAGATCAGCGTCGCGACCGACCTGAACACCGATCGCAAGGAAACCAGCGAGACCATCTTCAACCCGGATTCGAAGGTCGAGCGCTCGGTGCGCGTCGTCCGCGAGAACGACGTCTCGCAGAACTCCGCCACGCAGGAGCCGACCACGGTCGAGCAGAACCTGCCCGAGCGTGCCGTGCGCGCCGATGGCGGCCAGCGCTCGAGCGAGGAGAAGCAGCGCCGCGAGGAGCTGACCAATTACGAGATCTCCTCGCGCAAGGTGAACACGGTCAGCGACGGCTATGCCATCGCCAAGCTGTCGATCGCGGTGCTGATCAACCGGCCGCGCCTGATCGAATCCCTCGGCCCCGATCCGAGCCCGGATGCGATCGAGCGGCGCCTCGAGGACGTCAAGCAGGTCGTCAGCTCGGCCGCCGGCGCCAACAATACCCGCGGCGACAACATCAAGGTGCTCGCCGTCGACTTCCTGCAGGGCAGCCGCACCCTCGAGCCCGAGCCGCCAATCGGTATCGGCGAGGCGCTGATGCGCCAGTCCGGCACCTTGATCAACGCCGTCACCATTCTCGTCCTGGCCGCGCTGATCATCTGGTTCGGCCTGCGCCCCGCCGTCAACGCCATCCTGAAGCGCCCGCAGACCGATGTGGCGGCGATCACTGCGACGGAGACGCCGGCGATCACCGCCAGCGCCCCGCCGCAGCTCGCCGATGCCGGCCCGCCGCTGAACCTGATCGAGGACCTCACCGCCGCCGCCCAGCGCTCGCCGACCAGGAAGCTCGAACAGCTGATCGATTTCGACGAGGCCCAGGCCGCCGCCATCCTCAAGCGCTGGATCCATGAGGGAGAACCCGCATGAAACACCGGTCCGCCGCCGAATTCATCCCGAGCTTCGATATTTCCGAGCTCGACATTGTCGAGATCACCCCAGATGCACCCGCTCCTGCGATCGCGCCGATCGAGCTCCCCTCCTTCCTGACCAAGGCCCCGCCGCGCGAGCCGGCGCCGGATCTGGAGCAGATCTTCGAGAATGGCCGCGCAGCCGGGCGGGTCGAGGCGCAGCTCGCGGCCGAGGAACAGCTCGCACGCCTGCAGTCCGAGCACGCCGCCGCGCTCGAAAGCGCTCGCCAGGCCTGGGCCGACGAGGTCGCCACCGTACTGGCCGCCCAGGTTCCGCAGGCGCTCGATGACGTCGGCGAGCGGATCGCCGACACGGTCGGCCGGCTGCTGCGCCCCTTCCTCGCAACGGAGCTGCGCGCCGCCGCAAGCCGCGCCCTGATCGAGCAGATCACGCCGCTGCTCAGCGGCACTGACGGCGCGCTCGTCCGGGTCGCCGGCCCCCAAATGCTGGTCGAGACGCTGCGTCGCGTGTTCCCGCCCGAGCGCGCGGTGAGCTTCGAGGAGAACGACGCGGCGGAGGTCACCATCCTCGTCGGCGAGACGATGATCGAGACCCGTATCGGGGCCTGGATCGCCCGGCTCGAAGGCCAGGGCCCCGACCGGCGCCGCCGGCCGGCCGTGGTCTCTGCCGGCCCGCACGACGACGACGCGTAACCCCGACATCCCTGCCTGATTGATTCCGGATTGAGTTCGACCTGATGCCCGAGATGGAAAAGACCGGTCCCGACCTCATCATCATCCGGCGCTCGCGCAGCCGGACCGCGGACATCCCCAAGGGCGGCGTCTGGAAGATCGCGCATGCCGATTTCATGACGGCGATGATGGCGCTGTTCCTCGTGCTTTGGCTGGTGAACTCGACCACGCGCGAGACCCGCACCACGGTCGCGCAATATTTCAACCCGATCCGCCTCTCCGACGTGACCCAGGACCGCAAGGGCGTGCGCGATCCCCAGCCGACCGACCCCGGCGATGTCGACGATGCCAGCCGCCATGACGGCAAGTCCGCCGGCACCACGAGCAAGGCGCCCGAGCGCCATCCCAGCGCCAGGCTGCAGGAAAGCGCCCAGGCCTCCGCGCCTTTCGAAGACCCCTACGCCATCCTCGCCGAAGCCTCGGCCGCGCGACCCAATCCCGGCGCGGAGCGCGCCTCTGCCATCACGCTGGGCACCACCGGCAAGCCCGGCATGCAGGGTGGCGAAGCCTTGCGCGACCCGTTCGATCCGAATTTCTGGCGCCAGGTGCCCCAGGGCGAGCAACCCGGCAAGCCCGATCCCGCCGCGCCTTCGAGCGACAATGCGGCAAAGCCCGTCGTCGCCCCGACAGTGCCCGTCGTCGCCTCCACTGCCGCCAAGCCGCCGGCATCCGAGGCGGCCGCGCCGGCCCAGCCCGCAGCGGAACAGCCCTCCGCCGCCGAGCGCAGGGCTGAGGCCCAGAACGCCGCCTCGGCGCGCACCGGGACGGGCCAGCCGATGACGCCGCGTCCGGGCGAAAAGCTGCCCGCCTCCGCCATGACGCTGGCCCAGCAAAAGGCCGACGAAGCCGTCGCCGCCGCCATTGCGAGCGCGATCACCAGCGGCAAGGGCGACGGCAAGCGCCAGGATGCGCCGCAGGTCGAGGTCCGCAGCACCGACGAGGGCGTGCTGATCAGCCTGACCGACAATGCCAATTTCGGCATGTTCGCCATCGGCTCGGCCGAACCGGCCAGCGAGACCGTCAGTATCATGCAGCGCGTCGCCACCGTGCTGAACAAGCGCGAGGGCTCGATCATCATTCGCGGCCATACCGACGCCCGGCCTTATCGCTCCGGCGGTGGCGACAACTGGCGGCTCTCGACCGCCCGCGCCCATACCGCCCAGGATCTGCTGATCCGCGGCGGCATCGACGAGGCCCGTATCGAGCATGTCGAGGGCTATGCCAGCCGCAAGCTGCGGGTCGCCGATCCCGCCGCCGCAGAGAACCGCCGCATCGAAATCCTCGTCCGAGAGAAGCGGACATGAGGCCAAGCCTCACTGTCCTGCTGGCATCCGTGCTCTGCCTGTCGGCGGCACCGGCCCTGGCCGAGACCAGCGAGGCGCCGGCTGCGGCCGCAGCGCAGCCGCAGCCCTTCCAGCTCGTGCGCACGCTGCAATCGCTGCAAAACCAGGCGGCGCAAGGCAACCGCGCCGCCCATGCCGCTCAGCGCAACCTGCTGCGTGAGATCGAGGCCCCGCTCGCCGGCGCCTCCCCCGTCACCTGGAACGACCCGCGCAATACCCGCGCCGCCGTGCTCTATGTGCTCAGCGGTGGCCAGCCCGGTATCCTCAACGAGCTGCTGAAACAGGGCGAGCCCGTCGGCCTGCCGCAAGGCCTGGCTCAGGGCGCGCTCGCCTATGTCCTTGGTGACAGCGACAAGGCCCGCGCCCTGCTGATGCCGCTCGATCCGGCCAGTCTCAGCGATGCGCTCGGCGGCCAGCTCGCGCTCGTACAGGCCAATCTCGTTGCCCGCACCGACCAGAAGCGCGCGCTGCAATTGCTCGATCAGGCCCGGCTGCTCGCGCCGGGCACGCTCGTCGAGGAAGCCTCGCTGCGCCGGGCCATCTTCATCGCCGGCGAGATCAGCGATCTCGAGCGGCTGGAGCGGGCGACCTCGCAATATCTGCGCCGCTTCGAGAACTCGGTCTATGCCGAGAGCTTCCGACAGTCCTTCGCCGCCGCGCTGGTGCGCTTCGATGTCGGCCGCGACCCGGCCAAGTTTCCCCAGCTCGTCGCGACCATGCGCGCCTTCGACGGCGAGCAGCAGCGCTCGGTCTTCCTGATCGTCGCGCGCAACGCCCTGATCCGGGGCCGCTTCGAGCAGGCGCGCCGCGCCGCCGAGGAGGCGGTAAAGCTCTCCGGCGCCGACCAGGAGGCCGCGAGCCGCGCCGCGCTCTATCTCGCCGCCTCGCGCGTCGCCAGCGATCGCGAAGAGACCGCGCTCGGCAGCCTGAAGGCGATCGACGCCGCCAAGCTGCCCGCTGCCGACAAGCCGATCCTGGATACGGCTCTGCGCGTCGCGACCCGCATCACCGATTGGCCGGCCCCGACCACGCAGACCCCGAAAGAGGACGCGCCGCCGCCGAGTTTTGACGCAGGACAAAAGCCGCTCGTGACCGCGGCCGAACGCGGCCTCGGCGAGGCCGAGAACCTCCTCAAGGTCCAGATCAAGGGAGAGAAGGCGCGATGAACCGTCTCGACACGCCGCTCGGGCCCGATCCGCGCTCGGCCAAGACCATCGCCGGTGCAACCGGAAAGGACCAGCTCAAGCGCCCCGGCCGCGACGAGCACGGCTCCGCCTTCGGCGCCCTTCTGAAAGGCCTCGACCCGAAGAAATCCCATGCCAAGGCTGATACTCCGGAAAAGCCCGAAAAAGCGGAGCAGGCGGACAAGCAGGGCAAGGCCAACGACGCGCCGCTCGCCGCCCTCGCGGAGACGCTCAGGACCGACGCACCAGGCAGCGAGCCCGCCTTGCCGTCCGGTCCGGCCCAAACCGCGGATTCGACCGCCGCACGGCTGCTCCTTGGTCCGTTCCAGATGCCGGACGGCAAGCCGGCCGTCACGGGCAAACCGGGCGAAGCGCGCCCCGACCGCGGCCTCCGTGGCTCACTGCCCGAGGCAGCGCTCGCCGAGGCTCTGACCGGCAGCGCCCCAAAGGGCACCGGCGCGAGCCATGTCGGCAGGTTCGGCCAGCATGCACGGGCGGAAGCGGGCATCGCCATGCCCGGCCAGGACAAGGCGCCGACTCCCGATCTTTCGCTGCTGACGCAGTTCGCCGACGCGCTCAAGGACCCCGGCGCGTCGAAGGCCCCGGCAACGACCGAAGCCGGTGCCGTCGCGGCGCAGTCGCAAACCGAAGACGGTGAGAAGGCTCAGTCGGCGCACGGCGGCGAAAGCGGCAGCAGCCCGCTCACCATCGCCGTCACCCATCAGGAAACGCATTTGCCGCCGGTCACCCGGCTCTCCCCGTTCCAGCAAGTCGTCGAGCCAATCCGGCAGGCGGCCGCCGAGCTCGTCGCCTCCTCGCGCGCCGCCGATGCGATCCCCGAGCTCGACTCGGTCAAGTCGAGCGAGATCGCCTCGCCGACCAAGCTGCTTCATCTCGAGCTGCGCCCGGTCGAGCTCGGCACGATCACGATCAAGATGCGCCTGTCGCAGGGCGGCATGGAGATGCGTATCGAAGCCAGCCGCGCCGAGACGGCGACCATGCTCAGCCAGGACAAGGAAGCGCTGCGCGAGGTCATCCGGGCGAGCGGCTATTCGGCCGATGCCGTCACGGTCGAGACCGTCCATGTCGATTCCATGCCGGGCGATTGGCAACGAGCCGCTCACCGCCAGGACAGCGCCCAGCCTCAGCAGACGCCGGATGGCCGCGATGGCGGCGGCCGCGGCTTCAACGAGTTCCGGCAGGGCGAGCAAGGCCATGAGGCCCGTCGCCAGAGCTGGACCCAGGATGCGCCCAACAAGGACGATACGCATGACGTCGCAGAGACCCGCCGCCCTGGCGGCGATCCTCATCTCTATCTTTAGCCTGACGGCGCCGGCAGCGGCGCAGACGGTCTGCGAAGCGCATATGATGCGCGCCTCCAAGGCCTATGACATCCCGCTCGGCGTGCTCTATTCGGTCGGCCTGACCGAGAGCGGCCGGCGCGATTCGCTCCAGCCCTATGCGCTGAACATCCATGGCCGCCCCTTCTTCGGGAAGAGCAAGGAGGAAGCGCTGGCCGAGTTCAACGCGGCCCGCGCCCGCGGGCAGAAGCTGATCGATATCGGCTGCATGCAGATCAACCACTACTATCACCGCGACCAGTTCCCCAGCCTGGATGCGATGTTCGACCCTGCCCAGAACGTCGAGTATTCGGCCAAGTTCCTGAAGCGCCTGAAGGCGCGTCACGACACCTGGACCATGGCGGTCGCGCGCTATCATGCCGGCCCGAACAACAACCCGGCCCAGCAGCGATATGTCTGCACCGTGATCCGCAACATGGTCGCGACCGGGTTCGGCCAATGGACCGGCAACGCCAAAACCTTCTGCGGCGCGAAATACGCGGCGCTCTGAGCGCCGCTCGCTGGCGTAGCGTCACTGCTTCCACTACCACTCCGGCCGATCCGCCGGCGGCATCTCGCCCCGGCCAGCCAAGCGCCGAAGAGTGAGCCTAGCCATGACCGACAGCAGAGTTTCGATTGGAATCATCGGCGCAGGCATCATGGGCGAACGCCTGCTCGGCGCTATCCTGCAGCAGACGCCCGATCTCTGGCGCGTCGCCGGGATCTGGGACCCGGCGCCGGCCGCTCTGGAGCGCATCGCCGCGAGCTTCCCCGATGTGCCGCGCCTTCCCGATGCCGCCGCCATCATGGCCGCCAGCGACTGCGTCTACATCGCCTCCCCGCCCGCCTCGCATCTCGGTCATGCCCGCGCCGCGCTCGCCGCCGGCAAGGCGATCTTCTGCGAGAAGCCGCTCGCGGTCGATGTCGCCGATGCCCGCGCCTTCGTCACGGAAGCCGGGGGCAAGGGCGCGGTCAACTTCCCCTTCGCCTCCTCCCTCGCCGTCGACCAGCTCAAGCGCTGGATCGCCGAGGGTGAGATCGGCACGCCGCAGCGCATCGAGATCGAGGTCGCGTTCGCGAATTGGCCGCGCTCCTGGCAGGCCGATGCCGCAGGTTGGCTCGACCGCCGCGCCCAGGGCGGCTTCACCCGCGAGGTCGTCTCGCATTTCCTCTTCCTCAGCCGCCGCCTCGGCGGGCCGCTGCAGGACCTGAGGGCGAGCGTCGCCTATCCCGAGACCGACAAGTCCGAACGCCGCATCGAGGCGACGCTGATGGCCGGCGGCCTGCCCGTCACGCTGAAGGGCAGTGTCGGCACCACGGCGAAGGACGACCACAACATCTGGCTGCTGGAGGGCGACAAGGGCGCCGTCCGCCTCTGCGACTGGTCGCTCGCCGAGCGCCGCCTGCCCGACGGCTCCTGGCAGCGCGCTGCCGATGCCTTGCCACAGGCCGAAGCGCGCCCGCTCGCACTCAAGCGCCAGCTCGACGGCGTGGCGAAGCTGACGCGCGGGCAGGCGCATCAGCTCGCGACGCTGGAGGAGGCGCTGAACGTGCAGGAAATTGTCGAGGCCATCCTCGCGAGCTAAAGCATTTTCGAGCGAAGTGGGCACCGGTTCGCGTGAAGAAAATGCGACAGAACAAGTAGATAGAGCATTTTCGCGTTTCGAGGAAACGCTGAAATGTTCTAGTTGCGCGCAGGGCTCGCGCTCGCTACGCCTGCGGACAGGCTCGGTCCACTTCCACAAGCGGGCCGCTGCCCGGGATCGGAGCCGGCCATTCGGCTCCGGCTGGAATGCGGACGTGGCGAAACTGGTAGACGCACGAGACTTAAAATCTTGCGCCCTCAAAGGCTTGCGGGTTCGAGTCCCGCCGTCCGCACCATTCCCGGCAGATCGATCGTCTGCCTAAACGCCCTTAGTGCCGCCGCGCCGGCTTGTACCACTCGACTCCATCGGGATCGACATAAAGCCCCGGCGGCACATCCGAGCCGATGCTCTTGGTCTCCATCGGCACGCGCACCGTGTCGTCACGGTCGCCGCGCTTCATATAGGGGCCGGTATTGTGCTGCAGCGTCTGGCCGTGATTGCCCCTGACCGCGACGACGCCGACCGTGCCGCGCCGGCCCGCGACCTTGTCGTCGAGCGAGAGCACCTGTCGGCCGGCGAAGGCGATCTTGGTCGCGCCCTCGACGACGGGATAGGCCCGGCTTGCCGTGCCCTCGCCCGTCACGCGCACGCCGGTGAAGCGCGGCACATAGGTCGCGCCGCCGCGGCCGAAGGATTCCCAGCCGCCGGTCGAGCTCACCTGCGCGCCGCAGCGCTTGTGGCTGCGCTCGCAAAGGGCGCGCGAGACATAGCGCGGCGCCTTCTGCTCGAATTCGGCGCGGGCGTTGCGATAGGCGAAATCGCATTGCGCCGCCGTGAGCTTGCCGACCTCGATACATTCGTCGCGGCGCTCATAGACCGTGCCGCTCGCCTGCGCGGCGAGATCGGATGGCGCAGTGAGGGAGAGAGCCGGCAGCAGCGCAGCGACGCGCAAGGTGGCGGCGAAGGTCGAAGCAGCAGTCATGATCATGGAGCGGGCATTGCTCCCGAATTGTGGCGTCATAACAACGGGCGCATGTTGAGCGCGAGCTCGCGCGTGCCGCCATAATCGATCTTGCCGCTGCCGAGCACGGGGATCGCGCTCGTCACCAGGATCGCGCGCGGCACCCAGAGCTCGGGAAAGCCCTGCGCCTTCGCCGTCTCCTGCAGGGCGCGCTTGTCGGCATTGGGCATCTCGGTGACGAGCACGAGCTGCTCGCCCTTGCGCGCGTCCGGCAGGCCTACCACGACATGGTTGAAGCCGGGCCAGAGCCCGGTGATCATCGACTCGACCGCCGCCAGCGACACCATCTCGCCGCCGAGCTTGGCGAAACGCTTCGCCCGGCCCTTGATCGTGATGAAGCCGTCATCGATCACAACGATATCGCCGGTATCATGCCAGCCGCCGACCGGCGGAACGATCTCGCCCGCCGCCTCGCTGCTGAGATAGCCGGCCATGACATTCGGGCCACGGACGCTGAGCCGGCCGCCCTCGGTGATGCCTTCGACCGGCTCGAGCTTCGCTTCGATGCCCGGCAAGAGCCGCCCGACGCTGCCGGCGCGCGTCCCCGTCGGCGTGTTGCAGGCCATGACCGGCGAACATTCGGTGCAGCCATAGCCTTCGAGGATCGTGGTGCCATAGGGCTCCCACATCTCCCGCGTCTGCGGCTTCACCCGCTCGGCCCCGGCGACGACATAGCGCACTGATTTCAGGTCGCCCGGATCTGCAGCACGCGCATAGCCCTGAAGGAACGTGTCGGTCGAGAGCAGGAAGGTGCAGCCGGTATCGCCGATCAGCTTCGGCACCTGCTTGTAATGCAGCGGGCTTGGATAGAGCACGACCTTCATGCCGTGGAACAGCGGCACCAATAGGCCCGCGGTCAATCCGAAGGAATGGAAGGCCGGCAGCGGATTCATGAAGATGTCGCGCTCGGACAGGATGCCGTCTGCCAGGGCGAAGACCTGGCGCGCGTTCGAGACCAGGTTGGCGTGGCTTAGCACCACGCCTTTCGGCTTGCCCTCGGTGCCGGAGGTGAAGAGCACCACCGCCGGATCGTCCGGCCGCGCTTCATAGGTCCGCAATGCAAGGCCGGGCGCGAGGCTCGCCAGCGCGCCCCGGAGCTTGTCCAGGCTGGTGATCTCTTCCCGCGTTTCCTCCAGGTAGACGATCTGCCGCCCCTCGCCGAGAGCGGCGATCTCGTCGTCGAGCTTGGCCTGCTCGACGAAGCGGCGCGAGGTCACGATCGTCGCGAGATCGGCAAGCTCGGCCGCCGCCTTCAGGTTCTTCAGTCCCGCCGTGAAATTGAGCAGCGCCGGCACGCGGCCATAGGCGGAGAGCCCGAACAGGGCCACCGCCATGCCCTGGACATTGGGCAGCATCAGCCCGACGCGGTCGCGCGGCGCCGTCTTGCTGGCGAGCTTGCGGCCGAGCACGAGCGCGCCGAGCACCAGCCTGCCATAACTGATCGGTTGGCGCTGCGGATCCTCCAGCGCGATGCGGTCCTTGCCGTGGCGCGCCACCGTCTGCAGCAGCGCACGGAACAGGGTGATGCGTGCGCCGCGCGCGTCGAATTCCGTGGCCGCCATGCAGCTTCTCCCGGCTGTTTCATCCTCGAGGTTCAACCTAGAGGGATGCGGATCGGTTTCAATGGAGCCGCGCCCATTATCGCGCGCCCGGCCCATATTTCCGTCGCATTGGTTTCACCGAACCGCCAGACCAGCGACAGCTCCTCATCGAATTCTGCCCTTAGTCTGTGACGTGTTGGCAGACGCTTCTCTCGCCCGCCAACACGTCACAACGCCTCGCGAAAGGACGGATCATGAAGTTGACGGAAGCACGCATCGACAGCGCCCTGCATCAGCTGAACGCTCAGGCGGTGCCGGAGAATCACCCCGTGATCGGCCAGCTCAGCCAGATGTTCGGCGAGCACACTTTCTTCATCGATGCCGGCGGGCTCACCATCATCGAGCCGACCGAGGATGCGGACGAGAACCCGGGCACCGGCCAGGTGGTCAAGCTGGCGAGCTGGCTCGACGAGACCCGCACCAATCTCGTCCCGCAGGAACCCGAATATACCCATGTCGTGGTCGCGCTCGACCGGGCCGCATGAGCGCAGCGGGCTCTTAGAGAATTTCCGCGTTTCCTCGAATCGCGAAAATGCTCTATCCCTTTGTTTTGACGCATTTTCTTCACGCGAACCGGTAACCACTTCGCTCGAAAATGCTCTTAACCGAACGCGCCGATCTCATGCTGAATCACGCCTGAGATCTCGCGCAGGAGCTCAAAGCTCCGGCGCATCGGCGCGACCAGATCGCGATGCAGCGTCTCATAGGCGCCGCCTTCGCGCGGCCCCGGCGGCTCGCCGAAATCAAGCCCGGTCGTCGGATCGGGATTGAGCGGGAAGATCTCGCCGAGCAGCGTTATGGTCCCGGGAATATCGAGCCGCAAGATGCGCTCGATCAACCCCTCGCGGGTGACGCCGAGATGCGGTCTGAAATCCGGGATATGCGTCGCGGAGAGCCAGATCTTGTGCAGCAGCGCCAGCCGCAACGCATGTAGCGCAACCAGCCTGCCCTTCATGTGCGGGGCCTCGCCGCCCGCTTCCTTCAGCTTCAGCCGGTCTGCGGCGAAGCGCCAGAACAGCCGCCGCAGCGCCGGCGCCAGGTCGAGCCCGGCCAAGGCCTCGGCCACCGCGAGCAATTCGTCGCGCCGCCCCTCCCGCTCGGTGCGCCGCGCGCGGTCGAACCAGCTGCCAGGATCGAGCGTATCGAGATAGGCGCGCAGCACGTCGAGGTCGCTATGCGCCATCGCGTAATTCGCGAGGCGATAGGCCCGGCCGAAGCGCTCCGACTTCTCGCGCATCGCACCGAACAGGTCCGGCGAGCGCGAAGCGGCTTGGCCGATCCCGTGGATGCTGTTCGCCATCCAGCCGAGCTGCTGCAGGATCGCGTTGTTGGGGATGGCGCGCAGCTCGCGCGGATGTCGGATCCGCGCCGGCCCACCGGCATCGCTCTGCCGCGCCGCCGGGCGCGAGCCGGTCTTGTCGAGCAGCGAGGGGCCGAACGTGCCGATCAGCGCCGCATAGCCGGGATCGTCGACGAGCTGGTTCATCTCGTCGCGGACGGTCTGGAAGAATTCGGTGGCGAAATCCGGCTCGGCATAGACCGGGTCCTCGGCGCTCTCCTCACGCAGGCCGAAGACGCTTTCGGCGATGCGCGCCACCGTCGCGCCTGCGAGCTGGGTCGTGCCGAACAGCATATAGCCGTCGCTGCCCTGGAAGCTGGTCTCCTCGACCGTCGCGATGCCCGCCTTCGCAAAGGCCCGGCGCGACCAGGCAGGGTCGAGATAGGCGAAGCGGTCGGCGAGGCTGTCGGGATGCGCGCCACGGCCCGGCGACTCGCCATGGGTATCGAAGATGACGAGCTCGATATCGGTGAGCCCGTAGCGCGCCAGCAATTCGCCGATCCGGCTCCTCAGCCGCTCGACCCAGAAGGTCGCCGCGACCTGGCCGATATAGCGGCCCGAATCCGAATAGCCGAACTGGATGCAGAGCCTGCCATGCCGCTTCAGATAGGCTCGCCAATGCGGGCTGCGCAGGGCTTCGTCTATGATGCGCGGCCCCTGTTCCAGCGCATCCGAAGTCTCGAACAGCGGCGAGATCTCGATCCGCTCGGCGATGCCGAAGCGCTTTGCCAGCCAGAGCGCCGAAAGCAGCGTGTAGCCCGTCTCTGTCTCGGCCACGAGGAAGCGCACCGGCCGCGTGCCGTCGACATGCTTCACGATCTGCGTGATCGTCATCATCATCCGCGTCGCCGAGGCACGCTCGACCGCGAGCGCCCCGAAATCGACCGCCGTCGGCTCCACCTTGGCCAGCTCGGCATTGATCGCGCTCAGGAAGGCACGCCGTTGCGCCGGCAGGCTCGGTTCCTCGTCGAGATGGATCGTGCCGCGCATCGCATTGTGGAGCTGCGAGGCGTTCAATCGGAAATGCGGCAGCGCGATCGAGACGCCATGCGCCACCACCCCGGCCCGCGCCAGAGCGAGCGCCATCACCGTCTCTTCGTCCTCGGCCGCTTCGATCGCCCTGTCGAGCGCCGCGAGCAGCCTCGAGGCCTCCGGCAGCGCCGCCTCGCGCTCGCCGATCAGCGCCAGCGCGAAAGCCCGCAGCGCCTCCAGCTTCGGCTGCGACGAGATCGGCGGCGCCAGAGCAAGCTGCCGCTCGACCGCGGCCAGGGCGGCGCCGACCAGCGCCCTCACCTCCGTCGTCGCACTCGTCTCCGGCAGCTTCTCCAGCATGCGGAAAAACTGGCCACGCTTCGATTCCAGCCGGTAGCGCAGCGTATCCCACCAGCCGATATCGGTGCGCCCATCCGTATCGCAGCCGACCCACGAGGCGAGGATGATCGGCCGCGGCGCCAGCTCGCGCCAGCGCTCCGGCCAGCGCGCCCGTGCCTCCGCGAGCAGCGCGGCGTTGAACCGGTCGATCGCATCGCGCGCATGGCGCACGGAAAAGCGCGCCTGCTCGAACTCATCCTGCAAGGTGATCGTCGCATCCGGCCGGAACGACAGGTCCTCAGCCGAAAACACCTCGTCCCGCTTCCCGCCAGAGGCGAGATCGGCCAGCGCATGCGCGACCTTGCGGCTCATGCCGAAGGTCGGGTGGGCTGTGAACACAGCTGCGAAACGCGGTCTTGCCAGGCTCGCCCCATAGGCCTCGAACGGCTCGGCCGCAGTCTCGACATCACCTGCCAATCGCTCCGCCACATCAGCGAAAGCGGCCTCGCCGCCGGGCTCATAGCCGACATAGCGGGCGACGCGCTGGGCCCGCTCGGCGATCGCCTCGCGCCCAAGATGCCGGATCAGCGCGGCAGCGCTGTCGAGCGTGATCTCGCCGCGATCCATCCGCCGGGTCAGCGAGAGCGTCACGCGCAGCACGGGATTGCCGAACGGATCCTCGCGCGCGTCCCGCCTGGCCTGAGCGATCGACGCCGTCAGCTCCACCGCCAGATCGGCCGCGCTCAAGACCGCCGGCCCCACCATGCTGAGTTCCGCCATCGCCGCTCTCCCGAAGCCTGATGCCGAAAATTGCGAAGCGGTTTTCGGAGGACATCATGCTCTCTTCGAATAGGGAGAGAGGCAAGCAAGTTTCGGACCTGCCGACAATTGCAGAGGCGGCAATGGACTGTTTCCATCGCCGCCGCCTGCGCGCCTCAGGCCGGGCCGACTGCTTCCGGCATGGGCTGGAGGCTAACGCGATTGCGGCCCATATTCTTGGCCGCGTAGAGATGTTCATCGGCGCATTTCAGCATGTCGCGGAAGCGCTGCCTCTGCAGATCCGCCTCATGCACGCCGAAGCTCGAGGTGAAGCCGCGCCCACCCATCTTGTCGAGCCGCACGGCCGCGATCGCCTCGCGCATGCGCTCGGCCGTCGCGGCGGCGCTGGCGATGTCACAGCCAGGCAGGAACGCGCAGAATTCCTCGCCGCCGAGGCGGGCGATCAGGTCGTAGGAGCGCAGCGTCTCGCGCGCCACCGCGGCCACGGCCACGAGAACCTCGTCGCCGACATCATGGCCGAACTCGTCATTGACCTTCTTGAAGTGATCGAGATCGAAGGCGATCACCGAAAGCGGCTGCTTGCTGCGCCGCGACTTGGCGATTTCCGCGTTGACGACCTCGGAGAGCCAGCGGCGATTGCCGAGCCCGGTCAACGCGTCCGTATGGGCCTGGCGCCTGAGCCGGGAAAGCTTGTCCTCGAGCGAGCCGATCAGGCTGCCGACCTCCGCCATCAACTTGCCGATCTCGTCATTGCGGACGATCTCGAATTCCGGCCGCCTGGCCTCGGTGCGGTAGGCCCTGAGCTCGGTGACGACATGGCTCAGCGGCGCCAGCAGGTGCCGCATCAGGAGGAAGGAGATCGCGGTGCCGAGAATGGTGGCGAGCAGAATGACGATCAGCACGGCCTGGCTGCTGATCTCTCCACCGGCAGCGACATAGGCGAGAAAGAAGACGATCGGAACATGTGTAGCGACGAAGCAGGAGGCAAAAGCCTGAGACAGCAGCGATGAACGGAGCAGATTCAGCGGGGATATCAGCAGGTTAGGCATGTTTTCATCCGTGTTTCCGGGCCCGTCTCCTACCTAGGCCCGGTTTTAGGACGGGTATCGGAATTGCCGCGCATTTTAGCGATCGGGCCCCGGCAAAGGCCGCGACGTCACCGGAGCCGCGCCGGCCGCGGACGAGCGCGTCGGCCCGAAACTGGCTTGCGATTTTAGAAAAGCCGATGCGAAAACAAGAAGCTAGGCGAACCGCACGTCGATCTCGCTTCCGGCTTTGCGCGCCACCTCGCAGAAGCGCGAGAAGGCATCGGCCTCGATGGCGAGCTTGAAGCGCTCCGGCACGCCGGCCGTGCTGATGACCGCAATATTCGCGCCCTGCTCGGAGAGGCGCCGGACGGTGCAATCGATCACCGAGCGACCGCTATTGAAGACGATCTGCCCCGCCTTCAGCACACGACGTCCGAATGCGGGATCGGCGATGTTTCCCGCCGGGCTGGTGACGCAGCGATTGCGGCCGCCCGCCTTCGCGGCATAGAGCGCCGCATCGGCCGCACCCAGCACCGCGTCGATATCCCCAGCGGCATGGCCGATGGTCGCGACGCCGAAACTGGCCGTGACGGCGAAGGGCTCCTCGGCGCAGCTGAAGCGTTGCGCGGCAATGCCGGCCCGCAGCTTTTCCGCGACTGCGAGCGCCGCCTGTTTGCCGGTATGCGGCAGCAGCACGACGAACTCCTCGCCGCCGACCCGCCCGAACAGATCGGTCTGGCGCAGCAGCGCGCGGCAGGCCGCGGCGCTGCCAGCCAGCACGGCATCGCCTGTGGCATGGCCATGCGTATCGTTGATCCCCTTGAAATGATCGAGGTCGAAGGCGATGCAGCTCGCCTCATGGCGGTGGCGCTGCGCGAGCGCGAGCGCGCGCGTAGCCTCCTCGCGGAAAGCGCGGCGCGAGAGCGCGCCCGTCAGCCCGTCGGTCGAAGCGAGCAGCCGCAGCTCGAGCTCGTTCATCACGATCAGGGCGAGGTCGGACAGGGTCGCGATCGCGTCGGAATCGAGCTGGCGCGGAACCGTGTCCATGGCACAGAGCGTGCCGATATTCTGCCCCTCGGAGCTGCGCAGCGGCACGCCGGCATAGAAGCGCAGATGTGGCGGGCCCAGCACCAGCGGATTGCTCGCGAAGCGCGCATCGGCAAGCGTATCGGGCACGATCAGCGGGGCGCTCTCGCGAATGGTGATGTCGCACAGCGCGATGCGGCGCTCGCTCTCGCAGGCCGCGACGCCCTGGCGCGACTTGAACCATTGCCGGTGACCATCGAGGAAGGTCACCGTCGACATCGGCACCTTCAGCACGCGCCGCACCAGGCGCGTGATCCGGTCGAAGGCCTCTTCGTCCGGCGTGTCGAGAATATCGTAGCGAGCCAGCGCATCGAGGCGGTCGCGCTCATGGAGCGCTGCGGGTACGGACATCTCCATGGTCCCGGCCTCGCGGAGAAGAGCGTTCGTCTTGCGGCAGCTGAGCAAGCGCGGGTAAAGGGCTGGTTAATGCCTTCACCCCTCGGCAACGCCGGTCCGGCTCTTGCCGAACGCGCCGAGCTGGCCGAACCTGCGCAGGACAAGCCCGGAACGGGCGGCGGGAGGAAGGTGATGGCGAGACGTCTCTCGCTCGCGGCGGCGCTCGCGCTCGCCCTGTCGAGCGCACAGGCCCCGGCTCAGACTGCGCCCGGCGCGGCCGAGATTGCGGCCTATCGCGGGCTTCACGCCGCAGCGGCCGCCGGCGACGGCGCCGAAATCCGCCGGCTGGTGACGGCCAGGGCAGAGCTCGATGCGCGGGACGGCAATGGCCGCACGCCGCTCCATGTCGCAACCTTTCGCGGCCATGCCGAGGCCGCCCGGCTATTGATCGCCGCCGGCGCGCAGCCCGGGCTCCTCGACGACCAGCGCTATGATGCCGTCACCATCGCTTCCGTGCGTGACGACGAGCCGATGCTCAAGGCCCTGATAGCGTCGGGCGCCTCGGCAGCCCTGGTGACCAGCCGCTATGACGGCACCGCGCTGATCGCGGCCGCCCATCTCGGCCATGACGGCGTCGTGCGCGAGTTGATCAGGGCTGGCGCCCCGCTCGACCATGTCAACAATCTCGGCTGGACCGCGCTGATGGAGGCGGTCGTGCTGGGCGATGGCGGCCCACGGCATGTCGAGACCGTGCGGGCCCTGGTCACCGCCGGCGCCGATCGCCGCATCGCCGACCGGCAGGGCGTCACGCCGCTCCAGCATGCGAAGGCGCGCGGCTATGGCGCGATCGCAGCCCTGCTCGAATAAGGGCGTGACGGACGAGGCTGTAACTCGTACTCCAGGTTGCACCGCCCACCGCCCAAGGCCTGCCATGCGAAGCCGACCGTCCCGCCTGCCCGCCCCCTATCTCAGGCGCATCTGGCTCGACCCCGCGCTGGTGCCGGATGCCGAGGCCTATCCGTTCTGCCTGCCCTTCCTGGGCGACGGCTTCGAGCTCGATTTCGACCGTGCCATCACCATCATTGTCGGCGAGAACGGCACCGGCAAATCGACCCTGCTCGAAGGCATCGCCGCGCTCGCCGGCTATGACGAGGCCGGCGGCGGCAAGGGCTACCGGCCGGTCGACCATTCGCAGGCCAGCGAAACGATGGGCGGGCAGCTATCCGGCGCGCTCAAGGCAAGCTGGCTGCCGAAGGTGACCGACGGCTGGTTTTTCCGCGCCGAATCCTTCTTCTCCGTCGCTCGTTACCTCGACGAGGCCGCGACCGACTTCGGCTATCGGCCGCCCGATTTCCTCTCCCATTCGCATGGCGAGGGCTTTTTGCGCTTTTTCGAGGAGCGCTGCCAGCGCCGCGGCATCTTCATCTTCGACGAGCCGGAATCGGCGCTCTCTCCTTCCCGCCAGATCGAGTTCCTCAAGCTGCTGCGCCGGATGGACCGGCTCGGCCAATGCCAGGTGATCATGGCGACGCATGCGCCGATGCTGATGGCCTATCCCGGCGCCCGCCTGCTCGGCCTCGGCAAATACGGACTCGAGCCCGTGACGATCGAGCAGACCCAGCATTTCCGCATCATCCGGGAGTTCTGCGTGGATCCTGGGACCTTCGTGGAGACGATGCTGGAGGAGTGAGGAGCGGCGCCTTGGCCATGGTGTGCAAGAGCGTGCGGGTATCGCCGGGACCGGATGAAGGCCACGACCTGCTCCCTCTCCCCCTGCGGGAGAGGGTTGGGGTGAGGGGTCGCGCGACACTTGCCGCGCTCCGTCTCAACCGCCGCTGACCGGAAGCGACAGCGCGCCTCCTCATCCGGCCGCTGCGCGGCCACCTTCTCCTGCAGGGGGAGAAGGGATGGTCGCGCCCCTCGGCCATGCCCCCCACGCCCGCACTGGCGCGCGGCGGCTTCGAACACGGCCAATCTTCCCCAATCAGTCGAACGCCGTGCTATCAGCACATCCTGCACAGCCAACGCCCAAGGACCCTCCCATCTTGACCACGCCGCCCCCCGCCACCGCGCCCTGGCCCACCCTCGCCCCGTCCGACGCCGGTTTCTCTCCCGCCCGGCTGCAGGAAGCCATCGACTTCGCCATCGCCAGCGAGTCGCCGTGGCCCAGGAGCCTCTACTATCCCGACGGTTCCTATGTCGGGAATGTCGAGTGGAACGAGACCGGGCCCTGGAGCGAGGTCGTCGGGCCGGTCAAGGAGCGCGGCGGGCCGGCCGGGCTCGTGCTCAAGGGCGGCAAGATCGTCGCCGAATGGGGCGACACCAACCGCACCGACATGACCTTCTCGATCGCCAAGAGCTATCTCTCGGTGCTGGCGGGCGTCGCCTTCGGGGATGGCCTGATGCGCGATCTCGACGAGCCGGTGGCGGGGAGCGTCGACGGGCCGGTCTTCGAAGGCGCCCATAATGCTGAGGTCACCTGGCGCCATCTGCTGCACCAGTCGAGCGAATGGCAGGGCGAGATCTTCGGCAAGTCCGACCAGGTCGACCATAACCGCCAGATCGGCCCCGGAGCCGACAATAGCCGCAAGGGCCAGCGCCGCGAGCTGAACGCGCCGGGCTCGTTCTACGAATATAACGACGTGCGCGTGAACGTGTTGGGTTATGCCCTGCTCAGGCTCTTCCGCCGGCCGCTGCCGGAGGTGCTGCGCGAGCGCATCATGGACCCGATCGGCGCCAGCCAGGACTGGCGCTGGGAAGGCTACCAGAATTCCTTCGTCGACATCGACGGCAAGCGCATGCAATCGGTGCCCGGCGGCGGGCATTGGGGCGGCGGGCTCTTCATCGGCGCGCGCGACCATGCCCGCTTTGGCCTGCTGATGGCGCGCCGGGGCGAATGGGACGGCAAGCAGCTGCTCTCGCCGGACTGGGTCGAGATGTCGCTGACGCCCTCGACGACCCTGGCGAATTACGGCTTCCTCTGGTGGCTGAACACCGGGCCGGCCGCCAATCCGAAGCTGCCGGCGAGGGCCTTCTCGGCGCTGGGCGCGGGCAGCAACGTGATCTGGGTCGATCCGGCGCATGACATCCTCGCCGTGATCCGCTGGATCGACGGCAAGGCGACGCAGGGCTTCTGCGAGCGGCTGGT
Organism: Allobosea sp. BK604; assembly: GCF_004341515.1. GTDB lineage: Bacteria > Pseudomonadota > Alphaproteobacteria > Rhizobiales > Beijerinckiaceae > Allobosea. The sequence goes on along the minus strand of NZ_SLZF01000008.1, from coordinate 292,120 downwards.
GGCGGCGCTGGATTGAGGCTTTGACGGGTGAGGTAGAGGCTGCTGGACGCTTCGGCCGCGATCTCACCGCCGTCATTGCGAGGAGGCGGAGCCGACGAAGCAATCCAGGGGGACGTAGAGCGCTGCTGCCCCTGGATTGCTTCGCTACGCTCGCAATGACGCGTGGCGGCGTCCCCCGCCGCTTCAATCGATGTCTGGCCTGTACCGAAACTCTGTCCTCGCCCATGCGCGGAGCGTGGAGCCTTACGGCCCGCATAGCCTTGCCGGGACCTGGCGCCGCCCGCATAAGCCGGCTTTCCGCCGGAACCGCCCCGTGACCGCCACCTCCCCCTCGATTCCCCAGCCCGCCGGCGGCCGCCTCTGGCTCGGCTTCGCCTGCGGGGCGCTGGCCTCGCTGATCTGGGGCGTGCAGTCGGTGGTCTCGCGGCAATCGGTAGCCGATGGGCTTTCTGCCGCCGATGTCACCATCCTGCGCTTCCTCGCCGCCTCGCTGGTACTGCTGCCCTTCGCGCTGAAGCGGCTAAAACCCTTCCCGGTCGGGCGGCTCGGCTGGAAACGGGCGCTGATCCTGACCGCGCTGATCGGCCCGAGCTATAGCGCCCTTCTCGTCGGCGGCGCACATTTCGCGCCGGCGCTGCATTCCGCGGTGATCTCGCCGGGGCTGATCCCGGTCTGCACCGCGCTGCTCGCCTGGTTCGTGCTCGCCGAGCGCCCGGGTCCGGGCCGTCTTGCGGGCCTTGGCGTCATCCTGCTCGGCGTCGGGCTGTTCTCCCTGGAGGCGCTCGGCAACACCCCGACGCGCGAAGGCGCCTGGATCGGCGACCTGCTCTTCGTCCTGATCGCGCTGCTCTGGTCGATCTTCGGCCTGCTGGCCAGGCGCTGGGGCGCGGATGCGATCGAAGTGACGATGGCGACCTGCCTGCTCTCGGTGCCGCTCTTGCCGATCATGGCGCTCGCCATGCCGGTCAATCTCGGTCATGTGGCCTGGGGGGCGATCGCGCTGCAGGCGCTCTACCAGGGCGTGATCGTCGGCGCTGCCGCGCTCTTTCTCTACACCCAGGCGGTGGCGATCCTCGGCGCCGGACGCGCCGCGCTGTTCCTGCCGCTGGTGCCGGTCGTCACCGCGATCTCCGGCACCTTGCTGCTCGGCGAGAAGGCCTCCCTGACCGAGACCGCCGGCATGGCGCTCGCCATCACCGGCATGGTCATCGCGCTCAGGTCGAAGAGTGTGGCTTAGAGCAAGCGTCCGTCATTGAGAGGAGCGAAGCGACGAAGCAATCCCAGGGCCTCGCGCAGTCCCCCTGGATTGTTTCGCTGCGCTCGCAACGACGGTAGCGTCGCCTAGCCCTTATGGTCCTTGGCGATCGGCTCGACATAGGCGAGCCCCATGTCCCAGGGGAAATAGATCCAGGTGTCCTGGCTGACCTCGGTGACGAAAGTGTCGATCGTCGGCACGCCGGCGGGCTTGGCATAGACCGTCGCGAAATGCGCGTTGGGAAGCATCTCGCGCACCACCTTGGCGGTCTTGCCGGTATCGGTGAGGTCGTCGACCACGAGCACGCCCTTGCCCTGTCCGTCGCCGATCGCCTTGATCGAGGGCGCGACATCCTTCAGCACGACGAGCTCGGACTGGTTCTTGTAGTCGTGATAGCTCGCGATGCAGACCGTCTCGATCAGGCGCAGGCCGAGCTCCCGGCAGATGATCGCGGCCGGCACCAGCCCGCCGCGGGTGATGCAGACGATCGCCTCGAACGGCCCCTTCTCGGCCAGCCGCCAGGCGAGCGCGCGCGCATCGCGGTGAAACTGGTCCCAGGAGACCGGGAAGGCCTTGTTGGAGCTGGGTTCGGCCATTAGTCGCCCTCACGGCTGGTCAAAACTCTCGACCATTCCGCAAAGCCGATAAGCGCGGCCGTGGCAAGAGCGCGGCCGGCTCCATCCCCAGAAGGACGCGCTAGAACTCTTCCCAGCCATCGCCGCCGCCACTGCCGGCGACGCGCCTCGGCCTTGCTGCGCCACTGGCCATGACGGGAGGACGGACCGCAGCGGATCCGGCGAGATGCGGCGCCGTCTCGCGCAGCTGGCGCGAGACCTGCACCTCGGAACCCTGTCCGGCGCCGCCGAGCCTGAAGGCCGCGACCATGGCCGAAAGCCGCTCGGTATCCTGCCTGAGCTCCTGCGCCACCTTGGCGCTGGCATCGGCCAGCAGCGAGTTCTGCTGGGTGATCTCGTCCATATGCGCGACGGTGCGCGCCATCTCGTCGATACCGTTGGCCTGCTCGGTCGTCGCGGCGGAGATCTCGTTGACAGTGGCGGCGACGCGGCTCGCCGCCGAGACGATCTCCTGCAGCGTCGTGCCGGCAGTCTTGACCAGGGTGACGCCGGACTGGATCTGCTCGCTCGAATTGGCGATCAACGACTTCACGCCATTGGCCGATTCCGAGCAGCGGGCGGCGAGCGCCCTCACCTCGGTCGCGACCACGGCGAAGCCGCGCCCGGCATCGCCGGCCCGTGCTGCCTCGACCGCGGCGTTGAGCGCCAGGAGATTGGTCTGGAAGGCGATCTCGTCGATCATCGCGATGATCTCGGAAATACCGGAGGAGGCCTGCTCGATCCGCCCCATGGCGCCGACCGCCTCGCCGACAATAGCGCCGCCACGCTCGGCGACGCTGCGCGCCTCGTGGCCGAGCTCGACCGCCGTGCGCGAATGGCCGGCGCTGTGCTTGACCGAGGCCGCGAGCTCCTCCGTCGTCGCCGCGGTCTGCTGCAGGCTCGACGCGTTGGCTTCGGTGCGCTCGGCGAGCTGGGCGCTGTCGGCCGAGATCTTGCCGGATGCCGCCGCGATCTGTTGCGCTACCTCGCGCACCGAGCCGACGACCTCGGCGAGCGTGTCGAGCAGGTCGTTGACGCCGGTGCAGAGCTGGGCGATCTCGCCGCTCTTGCCGCCGAGCGGAATGCGCCCGGTCAGATCCTTGCCCTTGGCGCGGGCGATGACCTCGCTGGTCTCCCTGACCGCCGCCTCGAGCTGCTTGCCACGAAAGGTCGCGGTGATGTCGGTGGCGAATTTCACCACCTTGTAGGGCCGCCCCTTCGAATCGAAGATCGGATTATAGGAGGCCTGGATCCAGATCTCCTTGCCGCCCTTGCCAATGCGGCGATACTGCGCCGCATCGTATTCGCCGCGACCGAGCCGTTCCCAGAACTGGCGATAGGCCGCGCTCTCGCGCTCCGCCGGATCGACGAACATGCGATGGTGCTGGCCCTTGATCTCGTCCAGCGAATAGCCGAGCACGGCCAGGAAATTGTCGTTGGCGGTCAGGATCTTGCCGGTGAGATCGAACTCGATCACCGCCTGCGCCTTGCTGATCGCGGCCTGCTGGCCCTCGAGATCGGCGAGGCGCTCCTTCTGCGCGGTGATGTCGAAAGCGTATTTGATCACGCCGACCGGCCTGCCGCCCGCCCCGAGGATCGGGTTGTAGCTCGCCTGGATCCAGACCTCCTTGCCGCCCTTTCCGAAGCGCAGGTACTGGCCGGAGGAGTACTCGCCGCGCCCCAGCGCTTCCCAGAACTGGCGATAGGCCGCGCTCTCGCGCTCGGCCGGATCGACGAACATGCGGTGATGCTGGCCCTTGATCTCATCGAGCGTGTAGCCCAGCACGGCCAGGAAATTCTCGTTCGCGTTAAGGATCTTGCCGGTGAGGTCGAATTCGATCACGGCCTGCGAGCGATTGATCGCCGCGACCTGCGCGGCGAGATGCCTGTTCGAAAACAGGCCGAGAAGATGTGCCATGCTGCCCCCTGTAGAACGGAAGCGCCGCCGGGCCGCAACCCGGACAGGCGCAGCCGGACATGCCGGCACAGGCGCCCCCGCGCATGCCGGAATGAACACGCGCGACAATGTCGCCCGCAAGAATAGGTTGCATGCGTTTGGTTGATGATTCGTTTATTAGTAATAATTCTAATGTATTCGAGCTACGCTCAAATATTTCCGCAAAGGAAAACCCGCGTGTCAGGGGAAGGCAGTATAGAGGCGAACCGGCAGCTCTCCGCCGGCCACGAAAAGCAGTATAGCACCGAAGAAACCACCCCCCATAGGTTGCGGCGTAGGCCTTCTATCCCCGCAAACGTGTCTGCTCTGCTTCGATCATCGACTTCACCGCGGCGACCGCCTCAGCGAGCTTTTCGGGATTGCGCGAGCGCACCACGACATTGGTATCCGGCCCCGTCTCCGACCAGAATGGATAGGAGCCGATTGCGACCGCGGGATGTGCCTTGGCGATCTCACCGAGCTGGGTGCCGATATCGCCCTCGCGCAGACCGGCGCGCACCGTCTCGGAGAGGATCTTGGTGCCGGTCTTCAATGTCGGGCCGACGACATCGAGCATGGCCTGCATGATCGCCGGCACGCCGGCCATGACGAAGACATTGCCGATATTGAAGCCCGGCGCCTTCGAGACGGAATTGGCGATCAGCTCGGCCCCGGCCGGGATGCGGGCCATGCGCAGCCGCGCCTCGTTGAGCTGATCGGCCGGGAAGCGCTCGGACAGCATCTCGATCGCGCGCGGATCATGGTCGATCGCGACGCCGAAGGCGGCCGCGACCGAATCGGCAGTGATGTCGTCATGGGTCGGGCCGATGCCGCCGGTGGTGAAGACATAGGTGTAGCGGGCGCGCAGGGCGTTCAGCGACGAGACGATCTCGTCCATCAGGTCGGGCACGACGCGGACTTCGCGCAACTCGATGCCGATATTGGTCAGGTACTCGGCGATATAGCCGATATTCTTGTCCTTGGTCCGGCCGGACAGAATCTCGTCGCCAATCACCAGGATGGCCGCGGTGACGGTGGGATGCTTGAGGGATGCGTCGGTCGCGGTCATGGCCGGCTCCTTGTTGCCGCCCCGCAGCTTGCGCGGACGGCCGTCGTGATAGTTCCCCTCGCCGGCCCTGCCCGCCGATAGATGGGATGGCGAAAGACGGCCCGAGCTCTGCTGCCAAGGCCGCGGTTAAGAGCTAGGGGTTTGCCGCAAAACGCTCAAGCTGGCGGCACGCCGTGCAGGACACGCCCGCCATGCGTCGGAAGCTGTGCTGAGGCCTGAAGCCTCAGCCCGTCTTGCGTTCGAAGATGAGGTTCATGCGGGTCTGCAGCAACAGCTCGTAACCGCGCTGGGTCAGGAGCTGGGTGAGGTCGCTCTGCCAGCGCAGGCGCGAATCCTCGATCAGGATCAGCTTCGGCCAGAGCGATTCCGGCGCATCGCGCAGGAAGGGCTCGAGGATCAGGTCCTCGGCGCCCTCGACATCGAGCTTGATCGCGTCGAGCCGGTCGTAGCCCTCGCCCTCGGCGAGCGCCAGCAGCGTCGTCGCCGGCACCTTGATGGTGCTGCTCGTGCTCGAGTTCAGGATGCGGACGCTGGATTCGCCGCGATTGACCAGGTCGATGAACAGGGTGAGTTCGCCCGGCTTGTCGGCGAGGGCGCAGGCCACTGCCTTGATCGTGCCGAACGGATTCTGCGCGATATTATAGGTCAGGCGCGAGAACACGTCGGGCTGCGGCTCGACGGCGAGGATGCGCGCGCCCGGCCCGGCCTGGGCCGCGACGAACAGCGAATAGGCGCCGATATTCGCGCCGATATCGATGAAGCGGAAGCCGTCACGCACCCGCGAGGCCAGCACGCCAAGCTCGACAGGATCGAAATATTGCGGCGTGAACAGCACACGCTTCTCGCAGACATTGCCCTCGGGAAAGAGCCGCATGCGCGCGCCGAGAGCCTCGATATCGACAGGCTTGCCGTCGAGCGAGCGCAGGCCGATACGACGCAGGCCGTAAGCAAGCCTGCGGCCGAAGAAGCTGTTCGGGGCGCCGCGCGTCCAGCGGATGATCCGGGCGGCGAGGCCTTGCGGAGCAAAGCTTCCGAAAGGTTGCGCCTCGACGGATTGAAGATCGTTAACTGCCATTGGCGGCCTGATACACGTCAAACCGCGCGGATGCCAGTGCATTGATGGCGTGTGCCCCCGCCCTGGCATCCGGACTGGACCGCCATGATGGCCAGGCCCGGAGCGCGACTTCGGCGCTCCCCGCGATTGGACAGCCTGCGGCTCGCCCTAGAATTTCCACGCGAGGTTGGCCTTGAACGCGTGGTCCTGGGCATCCTGGGCGAGTTGGCCAGTATAGGAGACGCCCAAGGTCGCACTCTTGCTGATGGCAAGGTCGAGCCCGGCTTCGACGAGCGCGGCGTCCCTGGCGATCGGCAGGCCGGCGACGGTGAAGGCGCCGGAGCCGGCGAAGGCGAGCGTAGCGGCCGGATCGACATGCCCGAAGGCGTGACGCCAGGCGAGGCCGCCGCGCAGGGTGAGGTCCATGCCCGAGAGCGCGAAGGAGGTCGAGGCGCGCAGGCCGAGCGTGGAGTAACCGAGGCTGGTGTCGTCGCTGCGGCCGTTGAGTGCCGCGGCGCCGCCGATCTCGTTGAAGCCGTCGGTGTGCAGATTGACATAGGCGAGGCCGGCGAAGGGTTCGAGCGCGACCTGTCCGACATCGAAGCGATAGCCGAGCTCGCCGAAGACCTGCGCCGTGCCGGCATTGTAATCGGCCCTCAGGCTGTTGCCGAAGCCCGGGAAGGCGACGATGCGCGAGGTGTCGATCTCATGCCAGGTGTAGCTTGCACCGGTACGCAGGCTGAGCGCACCCCACTGGCCGCCGCCATAGAGGCCGAGATGGTAGTTGTCGCTCTCGCCCGAGGAGAGCCGGCCCTTGGCGTCGAACTCGCTGCGGCTATAGCCGGCGAGCAGGCCGACGCGCATCGTGTCGAACACCGCGACATCGGCACCAACAAGGAAGCCGCCGGTCGAGCGGGTGAGCTTGGCGGCGTTGCGATCGGTATCGGTCCGGCCCCAGGCGCCATAGCCCTGGCCCCAGACGGCGAAGCGCTCGGCCGGCGCCAGCCTCGGCATCGGCCCCTTCACGGCGGGGGCAAGATCGGCGGTGAAGCCGTAGCTCATCGTCGCCATCGGCGCCGCGCCGACACCACCGAAGGCCGAGCGCAGCCGGTCGTTCATCGCGTTGCGCAGCAGCCAGCTTTCCTCGACCAGCGCCGTCTTGGCAGAAGCATGCGCATCGCCCGAGAGCGCGTCGAAGGCGGCGCGGGCCGTCGGCGCGTCCAGCACCAGCAGGCTGTTATAGAGCGCCAGCGTCCCGCCAACCTGCGGCAGGCTGTTGAGGGCGAGCGCCGTGGCGTACTGGTTGCCGGTCTGCGCCACCGTCTGGAAGACGAGCGGCGGCGGAGCGGGCGGCGTGACCGGCGGCGTGACCGGCGGAGTACCGGGATCGGTCGGCGTCACCGGATCGGTGGGGGGCGTCACCGGGGGCGTGCCCTTGACCGCGATGACGAGATCGACCTGGTTCGGTTGCTTATCCACCGTGAGATCGAGGAAGGCCGAACGCGAGACGGCGCCGGGCGCGCTGCCGGCGACACCACCGGTCGCGGTCAGGATCGTGTAGCGCTGGCCGTTGATATAGCTCGTCTGTGGATCGAGCGCGCTGACGCCGACCTGACTGCCGCTGGCCGTGGCGATCCCGGTCACGGCGATCCGGTCGGAGGTGCCGTTGCCGGCCAGCTCGACCTCGTAGGTCGAGCCCGGCGCCAGCGTCAGGTTGCCGTTGACGTTGAGTGTGCCGATCGAGTTGCCGGGCGCGATGGTCGCGCCGGACTGGACGGTGGTGGTGCCGACTGTGCCGTTGCCGCCAAGCGCTGCGCCGCTGAGCACCGTGACCGGCGAGAAAGTGAACGCATTATTGACCGAAAGCTTGCCGGCCTCGACCGTGGTCGGGCCAAAGAGTCCGCCGCCGCCGGTGAAGTTGAGATTGCCGGCGCCGCGCTTGGTAAAGGTGCCATTGCCATTGATCGCGTTGACCAAGGTCGCGTCGGTCGGCTGGTCGATGATCAGATTGCCAAAATTGCTGATCGAGCCGCTGCCAAAGCTCGTCGCAGAGCCGATGACCGTGCCGTTCACGATCTGCGTGCCGCCGCGATAGGTATTGGCACCGGTGAGTGTCAGCGTGACGGCACCGTTCAGCGCCACCCCGCCCGTGCCGGAAATCGCACCGGCAAGGGTGAGCGCGCCCGTCCGCTGGATTTCCAGCGTGCCGTTATTGACCACATCCCCGATGATCGAACCGGTGGTACCGCCATTGCCGAGCTGCAGGGTGCCGGCAGCGATCGTCGTGCCACCGGTATAGGTGTTCGCACCGGTCAACACCGTTGTGCCCGTGCCGATCTGTTGCAACGCGCCGCTGCCCGAGATCGCACCGGACAACGAGACGATATTCGTGCGGTTGACGGCGAGCGTGCCGTTGTTCACCACGTCGCCGCTGATCGAGCCGTCCGTGCCGCCATTGCCGATCTGCAAGGTGCCGGCCGCGATCGTGGTGCCGCCGCCATAGCTGTTCGCGCCCGTCAGGATCACCGTGCCGGAGCCGTCCTGGCGCAGCGCGCCGCTGCCCGAGATCGCGCCGGTGAAGGTGACGGTATCCGAGCGGTTGAAGGCGAGCGTGCCGTTATTCACGACGTCGCCCGTGATCGAGCCGGCCATGCCGCCAGCGCCGAGCTGCAGGGTGCCGGCCTCGATCGTCGTGCCGCCGGCATAGGTGTTGGCTCCGGTCAGCGCGAGCGTGCCGGCGCCGCGCTTGGTGAAGGAGCCGGTGCCGCTGATCGCGTTGGCGAAGCTGGCATCGCTGGGCTGGTCGATGACGAGCGCGCTGTTATTGCCGATCCCGCCGCTGCCGAAGCTCGTTGCAGAGCCGATCAACGTGCCCAGCCCGATCACGGTGCCGCCGGAATAGGTGTTGACGCCGGTGAGCGTCGTCGTGCCGGTGCCCGCCTGTGCGACGAAGCCGCTGCCCGAGATCACCCCGTCGAAGGTCATGGCATTCGAGCGGTTGAAGACGAGCGCGTTATTGTTCGTAACGTCGCCTACGATCGAGCCGGTCGTACCGCCATCGCCGATCACCAAGGTGCCGCCGGAGATCAGCGTGCCGCCGGTATAGGTGTTCTCGCCGGAGAGGATGAGCGAGCCAAGATCGGCCTTCACCAGCTGGGTGTTGCCGGTCAGGTTCGAGGCGATCCTCGCGAAATACCCCGAGCTCGCCGCGGTGCCGTCGCCGACGCGGATCGTTGCCTGCGGGCCGAGCAAGGTGATGTCGCCGCCCTGGATGATGTAGTTGTCGACGAGGAACTGCATGCCGGCGGCGACGACCGGCCCGCCGGTGGTATCGACCGTGACCGTGCCCGGCGTCCCCTGGAACACCGCAAACGCGCCCGTCGGATAGGGAGCGTTCACGCTCCCGTCAGGGAGCGTCCAGTTGCTGTTGCCGGTCGAATCCTGCCAGATTCCTGTACCGCCACCGATGAGGTTGTCGCCATGCCCGGCCGGGCCGTCCCAGAAGCGCAGCACCAGCCCGCCGGTGTTGATCAGGTTGATCTGGCCCGGGACCACGGTCTGCAGGCTGAAGTCGGGCGACGGGGCCGAACCCAGCGTCAAACTGCCGAGGAACGCACCGGTATAGTTGATGAGCCGATAGAGGCCGGGATCGCTGGTACCACCAGGCGTCGTCGCCACGTTGACGACTGCCCCGAGCGTCGGGGTCAAGTCGCCGTTGATGTTGAGGAGGTCGTTGAGCGGGCCGGTACCGATTTGCCCGACCTCGAAATTCAGGCTCGAGCCGGGACCCATTAACAGAGCGCCATTGATGGTCAGCGTACCCGGCGTCGACAAGGCTCCGCCCGGATTCAGGCTGGCTGCACCGGGTGAGAGCTGAACGTTTCCGTTGATGGTTCCCGATCCGCCGATCGTCCCGGTCGGAAGGACGCCAATGTCACCAGTCGTCGTGCCGTTCACCAGGAGCGTGCCCTGCTGGACCACCCAGGGCATCGCGCCGACGCCGGCCCCGGTCAGGGTCCAGGTGCCGGTGCCCGTCTTCTGGAAACTGTCGAAATTCCGGTATTGCGAAATGTCGAGGCTGTTGCTGCCCGTGCCCGAGAGCGTCAGGCTGTCGGTAAGGGCGGTCGCGTTGCCGATCACGTTGCCGAAGATCTGCGAGCCGTCCCGAAGCTCCAGATTGATCACGCCGGTCGTCGCCGTCGAAGCCAGCGTGATCGCAGTATCCTGCCCGGCCCCGGCCCGGATGATGCCGCTGTTGATGAGGTTGATATTGGCGGTGTTGCCGATGCTGGTAATCGCAAAGGCACCCGCTCCGCCTTCGATCACGCCAGGGCCGTTATTGGTGATCTGACTGACGCCAATGCGGGAGATGACACCCACCCCGGCGCTGTTGGCGCCATTCGCCGGACCATTTCCGCCGCGGATCGTGCCGTTGTTTTCCAATGTGGCAGGGACGATGGTGCCGGCAAGATCGACACCCGCGCCGCCCGAGCCGGCTATGCTGTTGCCGCCCTGAATGGTGCCGTTGTTGATGATCGGCGCATTCGGGTTGTTGAACCGGATACCCGCGCCGCCTCCGTTGAGCACGTTGTTGCTGGTGCCATTACCGCCGGCAATCGTGCCGTTATTGATGAGGCCGATCCGTTGGTTGCCCATGCCGACCTGGGCCGCGACTGCGGCGGCGCTGTCGGCGCCCCGGAGCGTGCCGAAAAACGTGACCGGATTGCCTCCGGGGACCGCCGCGACGATGTTGAGGCCGATGGCGCCCGTGCCGTCGGTGCCCGACAGGGTGAAGCCCTGCGTATCGATCGTGATCGGCTTGGTCAGCGCCGTGATGCTCGCACCCGAGATCGCGAAGCTGCCGGTGAGCCGTATCGTCGAGCTGGCATCGGGGCTGGCATTGGCCGCCGCGATCGCGTCCCGGAACTGCTGGTCGGTTCCGGCCGTGAAATCCGCCGCCAGCGCTGCGCAGGGCAGCCAGCAGGCGAGAGCCGCGGCGCTGACGCTCGCGAGCAAGGCTCCCCTTCTGATATATCTTATGCCTGCACCACGTCCGCCCGCGCGCGCATTCATAAGTCGTCTCCTTAGGCATATGCAAATCGATCGAGCCGGCACCATGCCGAGATTCGGCCGAATCAGACAATCATCGAACCGCAACAACGCGAACGGAACGTTACGCGAGGCGGCGATATATGACGGCACCGTGACAGTCCGGCCCCAGCCGATGCCCCTCTCCTGCCAGGCGACTAATCCTTCCGCGCCCGCGCCGGCCCGGGACATTCGCGCCCGGCGGCTATAGAGTGAGATTTCGTCCGGGGCGCTGGGGGGTGCTCGGGAGACTGATCATGGCAAGCTGGCGACCTGATCCCTCGTTCTATCCTTCGCCCCGGCTCGCGGCCAAGGCCCCGGTCGAGACCCTGGCCTATGTCGCGGCGTTCGATCCGGAGCGCCAAAAGCCCGACACCATCGCCGTGGTCGATCTCGACCCGGGCTCCCCGAGCTATTCTCGCATCGTCGGCCAGGTCGAGATGCCGAATATTGGCGACGAGCTGCATCATTTCGGCTGGAACGCCTGCTCCTCCTGCCTGTGCCCGAACGCGCCGCATCCGCATATGGAACGGCGCTATCTCATCGTGCCCGGCCTGCGTTCGTCGCGGCTGCACATCATCGACACCAGGCCCGAGCCGCGTCAGCCGAAGATCGTCAAGGTGATCGAGCCCGAGGAGATCGCCGAGCGGGCCGGCTATTCCCGCCTGCACACGATCCATTGCGGGCCGGAGGGCATCTACGTCAACGCGCTCGGGAATGCCGAGGGCAAGGAGCCGGGCGGCATCTTCCTGATCGATCCCGTCAGCTTCGACGTGATGGGCCAATGGGAGATGGAGCGCGGCCCGCAGAAGCTCGCCTATGATTTCTGGTGGCATCTCGGCCATGACACGATGATCACCAGCGAATGGGGCACGCCCGACACGTTCGAGAACGGGCTGGTGCCCGAGGTGCTGCTCGGCAGCAAATACGGAAGGCGCCTGCATTTCTGGGACCTGCACAAGCGCAAGCATGTGCAGGAGATCGATTTCGGCGAGGAGCACCAGCTCGTCTTCGAGCTCAGGCCCGCCCACGATCCGCGCAAGGCCTATGGCTTCGTCGGCTGCGTCATCAGCCTGAAGGATCTCTCGGCCTCGATCTGGACGTGGTATCGCGACGACGGCAAATGGGCGGTCAAGAAGGTGATCGAGATCCCGGCCGAGCCGGCCGATCCCGCGCTGCTGCCGCCGGTCCTGAAGGGCTTTGGCGCCGTCGCCCCGCTCGTCACCGATATCGACCTCTCGATGGATGACCGATTCCTCTATGTCTCCTGCTGGGGCACCGGCGACATGATCCAGTACGACGTCTCCGACCCGTTCAAGCCGGTCGAGACCGGCCGCGTGCGGATCGGCGGCATCGTCTCGCGCGCCGGCCATCCCGGCTCCAAGAACGGCAAGCTCAATGGCGGCCCGCAAATGGTCGAGATCAGCCGCGACGGCAAGCGTATCTATTTCACCAACTCGCTCTATGGCGCGATCGACCCGCAATTCTATCCTGACGGGATCGACGGCTGGATGGTGAAGCTCAATGCCGGTGAGAATGGCGGCATCCGCTTCGACGAAAAGTTCTTCGTCGACTGGCCGAAAGGGCATCGGCCGCATCAGGTCAGGCTGGAGGGCGGCGACTGCTCGTCCGATTCCTATTGCTATCCCTGATGCGCTCCGTCTGCGCCCGGGCGGGGCGCACGTGAGATGTCGCCCTGGCTCGTGCTCGCAGGGCTCGGCGCCTTCCATGGCCTCAACCCGGCCATGGGCTGGCTCTTCGCCGTCGCGCTTGGCCTCAACCGCGACAGCCGCCGCGCGATGTGGCTGTCGCTCCTGCCGATCGCGCTCGGTCATGCCCTCTCGGTCGCGGTCGTGGTGGCGCTCGTCGTCGCCCTCGGCATGGTGGTCGACCCGCATCTGCTCCGGCTGATCTCCGGCACGTTGCTGATCTTGTGGGCCGCCTGGCACATGCTCTATGGCCACCGCCATCGCGTGCGGGTGGGCATGCAGACCGGGCTCGCCGGCCTCGGCCTCTGGTCCTTCCTGATGGCGACGAGCCATGGCGCCGGGCTGATGCTCGTGCCGGTCATCATCCCGCTCTGCCTCGCGGCGACCCCGGCGCGCGAGCTGACCGCGGCCGGCTCGCTGCCGGTCTCGCTCGCTGCCATCGGCCTGCACATGGCGGCAATGCTGGCGGTCACGGCCGCAATCGCGGCGGCCGTGTTCGAATGGCTCGGCGTCGGCATCCTCCGGCGCGGCTGGATCAATCTCGACGCGCTCTGGATCGCCGCGCTGACGGCGACGGGGCTGAGCCTGATCCTCTGAACCGGCCTCAGGCGGCCTTGCGATAGCGCTCGGCCGGCTCGGATTGCAGGAAATTCGGCACCATCGCCTGCCGGGCCTGATCGAAGGCGATCCACTGGCCGAGATCCTGCAGCGGCGGGATGGTGACGGTCTCGCGCCGGTCGAAGCCGACGAGCGCGGCATCCACCAGCGCATCGACCTCCATCACGCCCTGGATCGTGTTCACGTCGCGGCCGGAGCGCTCCCAGATCTCGGTGCGGGTGGCGGCCGGCAGCACGGCCTGGACATAGACGCCCTTCGGGCCGAGCTCGAGATTAAGGCCCTGCGTCAGGAAAAGAACGAAGGCCTTGGTCGCGCCATAGACGCTCATGCCGATCTCCGGCGCGAGCCCGACGACCGAGGCGAGATTGACGATGGCGCCCTGCCCTTCCCTGGCGAAGCGCGGCGCGACGGCATTGGCGAGCCGGGTGAGCGCCACGACGTTGAGATTGATCAGCTTGGTCAGATCATCCGGGGTCTGCTCGAGGAAGCCGCCGGCCGCGCCAGCACCGGCATTGTTGACGAGCACCCCGATGCGCGCGTCCTCGCGCAGCCGCGTCTCGATCGTGGCGAGATCGGCGGCATCGGTAAGATCGGCCTTGATGATGTCGACTGCGACACCGGTCTCACGGCGCAGGCGCTCGGCCAGCGCCTCCATGCGGGCAAGGTCGCGCGCCACCAGCACGAGGTCATGGCCGCGCCCGGCGAAGCGATCGGCATAGACGGCGCCGATGCCGGTCGAGGCGCCGGTGATCAGGACAGCGGGATGAACGGTCATGGGACTTCTCCTGAAGCATGTGGCCGGGAATTATTCATGACCACGATCATATATGTGCATTGATGATCGTCATCATGTATGCTGTCAAGCACGATCAGGAGAACGTGATGAAAGTCAGCCGCGAGCAGATGGCGTTGAACCGGCAGAGGATCCTGGAGGAGGCCGGCAGGCTGTTCCGGGCCCGCGGCTTCGAATCCGTCACGGTGGCCGAGGTGATGAAGGCCGCCGGCCTGACCCATGGCGGCTTCTACGGGCATTTCGAGTCGAAGGACGATCTCATCGCCGAGACGCTGGCCCATGCCCTCGCACCCGGCTCGGGCGAGATCGACCTCGCCCGCTTCGCCGAGGGCTATCTGGCGCCCGGCCATTGCGCCGATCTCTCCGGCGGCTGCACCACTGCCGGGCTCGGCGCCGAGACGATCCGCCAGTCGCCGCAGGCGCGCGCGGCCATGACGGCCGGGCTGAGGCGGCAGATCGAGCGGCTGAGCCGCAGCGCGCCCGGCGCAACCGGGGAGGAGAAGCGCCGCGCCGCGATCGGCTCCTGGGCGGCCATGGTCGGCGCGGTGATCCTGGCGCGGCTCAGCGACGATCTGGAGCTGTCGGACGAGATGCTCCAGCAGACCCGCGCCTGGATCGACCGGGCCTGAGCGCGGCCGACGATCAGAGCGTGTGCACGCGCAATAACCTTGCACCCGCGGCCAAAGACAATAGATAATGGCGAGCAAGGAGCAGCTTGCCCATCATGACATTCGACGAGACATTGGGGCGGTCGCGGATGCGCGATCCCGTGATCAAACTCCATGGCCCCGACGCCTTCGCGGCCATGCACAAGGCCGGCCGTCTGACCGCGCAGGGACTCGACATGCTCGGCGGCTACGTCAAGCCGGGCGTGACCACGCAGCAGCTCGACGATCTCGCCTTCCAGTTCGCCATGGACAATGGCGCCTTTCCCGCGACCCTGTTCTATCGCGGCTACACCAAGTCGATCTGCACTTCGATCAACCATGTCGTCTGTCACGGCATCCCGGACGACAAGCCGCTGCGCGAAGGCGATATCCTCAATATCGACTACACCCTGATCGTCGATGGCTGGCACGGCGATTCCAGCCGGATGTACGGCGTCGGCGAGATCCCGCGCAAGGCGGAGCGGCTGGTCGAGATCACCTATGAGAGCCTGCTGCGCGGCATCAAGGCCGTGCGCGCCGGCGCCACGACCGGCGATATCGGCTTCGCCATCCAGCGCTATGCCGAGGCCGAGCGCTGTTCCGTGGTGCGCGATTTCTGCGGCCATGGCGTCGGCCAGCTCTTCCACGATGCGCCGAACATCCTGCACTATGGCAGCCCCGGCGAAGGCGTCACGCTGAAGCCCGGCATGATCTTCACCATCGAGCCGATGATCAATCTCGGCAAGGCGGGCGTGAAGGTGCTCTCCGATGGCTGGACCGCCGTGACCCGCGACCGCTCGCTCTCGGCCCAGTTCGAGCACACGGTCGGCGTCACCGAGACCGGCTGCGAGATCTTCACGCTCTCGCCGACGGGCCGCGACAACCCGCTCGCCGCCCGATGAGCAGCGAGGGCGACCAAGGCCCTCGCAATACCCGCGGGCGCAAGGCCAAGGCCCCGCCCCTGCCAGGCGTCCTCTCGGACATTGCCGTCCCCCCGCATTATCAGGGGCATCGCGAGCGCCTGCGCGGTCGCTTCCAGGAAGCGGGGCCCGATGCCCTGCCCGATTACGAGCTGCTCGAGCTCCTGCTCTTCCGTTCGATCCCGCAGCGCGACGTCAAGCCGCTCGCCAAGGACTTGATCCAGCGCTTCGGCTCCTTCGCCGAGGTGCTTGGCGCGCCGGTCCCGCGCCTCACCGAAGTCAAGGGCGTCGGCGAGAGCGTGGCGCTCGATCTCAAGATCGTCGCCGCCGCCCTGCAGCGCATGGCCAAGGGCAAGGTCGCCAAGCGGCCGGTGCTCTCCTCCTGGTCCTCGGTCATCGACTATTGCCGCATGGCGATGGCCTTCGCCGAGCGCGAGCAGTTCCGCATCCTCTTCCTCGACAAGAAGAACGCGCTGATCGCCGACGAGGTGCAGCAGACCGGCACGGTCGACCACACGCCGGTTTATCCGCGCGAGGTGGTGAAACGCGCGCTCGAACTTTCGGCGAGCGCGGTCATCCTGGTCCACAACCATCCCTCCGGCGACCCGACGCCCTCGCGCGCCGATATCCTGATGACCCAGCAGATCATCGAGACGGCCAAGCCCCTCGGCATCGCCGTCCACGACCACATCATCGTCGGCAAGGACGGGCATGCCAGCCTGAAAGGGCTGAAGTTCATTTAGCCCGCCCCCGCGCGTCATCCCGTGCGCACCGCGGCGCGAAGTGCCGCTACGCAGACGCGGGACCGCCTGACGACAAGGCGCCCGTTGCTGAAGGGTGGAACGGCGCCCTTTCCCTGCGACGGTCCCGCATCTGCGCAGCAGCATTGCATACAGCAGCGCGTGGGGAATGACGCCTTGCGCGTAATGAGACTCGATATTGACGTGAGACAAAAATCTCATTATAAAACCAAGTATCATCAACGCCGATCGTCGGGGAGGATCGGGCCATGGCGCTGACGCCTGCGGAGATGGATGCCAAGATCGACGAGCATTTCGGCTTCGAGCATGAAGACGATGTCGAGGGCGTGCTGGCGACACTGACCGAGGATGCCGAGCACGATATCGTCGGCTGGCCGCTTGGACCCACCCGCGGCCGCGAAGGCGCGCGCCGCTTCTACGAGACGATGTTCGTCGACCTCGCCGACAGCAAGGTGCAATGCTTGCGCCGGCTCTATGGCGAGGATTTCCTCGTCGATGAATCGCTCTGGAGCGGCAAGGCCCCCGGCAAACCCTTCGGCCTCGACGGGCGCAACCGCCCGCTCGAGTTCAGGCTGCTGCATGTCGTCGAGTTCGCCGCAAGCGGCGACATCAGGCGCGAGAATGTCTGGCTCGACCTGGCGGCGATCATCCGGCAACTGCCTCAGGACTGAAATGAGCGACAGCGAACGAGCCGGGCGCCCGAACCAGAAGTCGCGCACCCGCAAGGACCTGCTCCAGGCGGCCGCGCGGCTGATGCGGCAGGGCCGCAGGCCGAGCCTGGAGGAGATCGCCGAGGAGGCTTTGGTCTCGCGGGCGACGGCCTATCGCTATTTCCCGAATGTCGAGGCGCTCCTGCTCGACGCCTCGCTCGATATCGCCATCCCGAGCGCCGACGAACTGTTCGCGGACGGGACGACGCGCGATCCGGTCGCCCGGCTTCGCAAGGTCGATACGGCGCTGCACGACATGATCCTTGCCAACGAGGCGCCGCTCAGGATGATGCTGGTGCACAGCCTGCAGCGCGGTATCGGCAACGAGAATGACGACGTGCCGCGCCGGCAGAATCGTCGCACGCCGCTGATAGAGGCCGCGCTGCAGCCGAGCGAGGGCGAGTTCGAGCCGGCCGCGCTCGACCGCCTGCGCAAGGCGCTCGCGCTGGTGATCGGCACGGAGGCGATGGTGGTCTTCAAGGACGTGCTGCAGCTCGGCGATGCCGATGCCCGCAAGGTGAAGGATTGGGCCATAAAGGCCCTCGTGGACGCGGCACGACGACCGGCCCCGCGAGACTGACGAGCCAACCGCCGATTCCCCTGGAGGACAGATGATGACGCATGCCCGGAACCGGCTCTGCGCCGGCCTCGCCATATTGCTCGCCTTCACCGTGGCACCGCTTTCTGCACAGCAGGAGCAGCGCACGATGTCGCGCGGCGAATATCTCTCCCGCATCATGGATTGCGGCGGCTGCCATACCCCGGGCGCCCTGGCCGGCAAGCCCGACGAAGCCCGCAAGCTCGCCGGCTCGCAGATCGGCTTCCAGATCCCCGGTCTCGGCACCTTCTACCCGCCGAACCTGACGCCGGACAAGCAGACCGGCCTCGGCAACTGGAGCGAGGCCGAGATCATCCGCGCGGTCCGCACCGGCGTACGTCCCGACGGCCGGATGCTGGCGCCGGCCATGCCCTGGATGTCCTATGCCGCGTTGAACGACACTGACGCGCGCGATCTCGCCCGCTATCTCAAGGGGCTCAAGCCGGTCGAGCTCGCCGCCCCACCCCTCACCGGCGCCGACAAGCCACCCCCGGCCCCCTATTTCACGGTCGTCGTGCCCAAGCCGTGAGGTTGAAGCGCTGATCCCATGACAAAGGCCGCGGCCCCCTCCCGGCCGCGGCCCCTCCGCCGCATCATCGCTGATGAAACGTCCGCGTTTCGACGAAACGCGGAAATACTCTAGTAGCCGAGTGCGGCCTCCAGCGGCCCCTTCGGCAGCGGCACCAGGAACCAGACCTCGAACATCATGAAATTGACGATCGCGATCGCGAGGGAGATCACGGCCGCCTTCCAGACCGGGAACTTGCCGAAGAACACCATGAAGCTGCCGATATAGATCGCGGCCGAAACGTAGATGCCTATAAAGTTCGTCGCCAGGACGAAGATGACGGCTGGAACGAAGATCGCCGCCATGCGTCCGAGGCCGACGGAGGTCACCGCCGTCTCCCCGCCATCTTCGGTATGCGGCAGCGCCTTGGCAAGGTTGATGATGCTGGCGATACCCATCGCCACGACGATGTAGAACGGGAACAGGCCGGGCATCGGCCCCTCGTTCGGCTTCCAGGAGATGCCGAGGCGCAGGCTGTCGGTCATCACGATCGCGCAGACGATCAGGAAGAAGATCGCGACCGCAATATCCAGCGTGCGGTAACTGGCGAGCGGACGGCCTTCGGCTTCTTCGTTGCTGCTCATTTGCCTTGCTCCTCGCTGGATCTCACGTTCGATCGCGCCAGCGCCGCGGTGATTGGTTGGTGCCTGCGGATCGCGAGAGGCCCTGCCCGCTCGCGATCCGGTTCGATCAGGTCGCTGCGGTTACTGCGTCGCGAGGAAGCCGGCCTTCTTCATCAGGTCGGCATGCTGCGCCTCGGCGCTGGTCAGCCACTTCTCGAAGTCGGGGCCGCTCATGAAGGTCTGGTTGAAGGCGCCCTTCTCCATGAATTCCTTCCAGTCCGGGGTCGCCATCACCTTCTTCATCAGGTCGACATAGAAGTTCACCTGCGCCGGCGTCGCGTTCTTCGTGGTGAAGATGCCGCGCAGCATCTGGTATTCGACCGGCAGGCCCGAATCCTTGCAGGTCGGGATGTCGCTCCAGGCTTCCTTCTCGGTGACCTTGGCGGTGTAGCTCGAGCGCTGCGCATCGAAGATGCAGAGCGGGCGCAACTGCCCGGCGCGCCATTGCGCCACGGCCTCGATCGGGTTGTTCACGGTCGAGTCGACATGGTTGCCGACGAGCTGCACCGCGACCTGGCCGCCGCCGGCATAAGGCACATAGGTGAACTTCTTGCCGCCGGTCTGCTGCTCGATCGCCGCCGTGACGATTTGGTCTTCCTGCTTGGAGCCGGTGCCGCCCATCTTGAACTGGCGATCCTCGCCTGCCTTGACCGCGTCGATATAGTCCTTCGTGGTCTTGTAGGGCTTCTCGCTATTCGTCCACAGCACGAACTGGTCGAGCGCCAGCATCGAGACCGGCTTCATGTCCTTCCAGTTGAACGGCGAGCCGGTGCCGAGCGGCGTGGTGAACAGGTTCGACAGGGTGATGGCGATCTTGTGCGGGTCGGCCGCGCTCGCCTTCATCTCCAGGAAGCCTTCGGCGCCGGCGCCGCCGCCCTTGTTGATGACGATGAGCGGCTGCTTCATCAGGTTGTGCTTCTGGACGACGCCCTGAATGAAGCGCGCCATCTGGTCGGCGCCGCCGCCCGTGCCCGCCGGGATGATCAGCGTCACCGGCTTCTGCGGTTCCCACCCTTGCGCCAGGGCCGGCGAGGCCAAACCAGCGCCCAGCGCCAGTGCCCCCGCAATGCCCGTGACCTTAAACGTTCCCCTCCGGATCATCATGCTTCTCCTTGGTGGCGGCTTGGATGCCGCGGTTGGCAGTCATGAAGTCTTTTTGTTGGCGTCCCCTCCCCGAGGACATTCTTGGACGACGTTTCGTCGTCAGTGGCCGCGCTTTGGCGCGGCCACGCTACTCGTCGCGCTTCAGGCCGGGCGCGCCACCGCGCCGTTTCCCGCGAGCTTGGCCCGCAGCGCCTGGAAGGCCGGCCAGAAGGCCATGACGAGGCCGAGCGTCATGATCCCGCCACACAGCCAGTTCGACCAGAACACCCCGACATGGCCCTGCGAGACGAGCATCGCCTGACGGAAGGAGCTCTCGGCCTGGTCACCCAGGACCAGCGCCAGGACCAGCGGCGGCAGCGGATAGCGCAGCTTGTTGAAGAGATAGCCCAGGACACCGAAGACCAGCATCATCCAGACGTCGAACATCGCGTTGTTCACGGTGTAGGCACCGATGGCGCAGACGAAGACGATGGCCGGCGCGATGATCGAGAACGGCACGCGCAGGATCGCAGCGAAGAGCGGCACGCAGGTCAGCACCATGATCAGGCCGACGACGTTGCCGAGATACATCGAGGCGATCAGGCCCCAGACGAAGTCCTTCTGCTCTACGAAGAGCAGCGGGCCGGGCTGCAGGCCCCAGATCAACAGGCCGCCGAGCAGCACAGCCGCGGTCGGCGAGCCGGGAATGCCGAGGGTCAGCATCGGCAGCAGCGCGGCGGTGCCAGCGGCATGGGCGGCGGTCTCGGGCGCCACGACGCCCTCGAGCTCGCCCTTGCCGAAATTGTCACCCCGCTTCGACAGGCGCTTGGCGATGCCATAGCCCATGAACGAGGCCGGCGTCGCGCCGCCCGGCGTGATGCCCATCCAGCAGCCGACGATGCAGCTGCGCAGGAAGGTCATGGTCATCTTGGGCAGCTGCTTCCAGGTGCGGATGACCGCATCCATGCGCAGCTTGGCGGCGGCGCCGTTGAACTTGAGGCCATCCTCCATCGAGGACAGGATCTCGCCGATGCCGAACAGGCCGATGACGGCGACGAGGAACTTGAAGCCATTGAGCAGCTCGTCCTGGCCGAAAGTCATGCGCAGGGTGCCGGTGACGTTGTCGAGGCCGACGGAGGCGAGCGCGAAGCCCAGGCACATCGAGGCGACCGTCTTCCAGGCCGAGCCGCGGCCCATGCCGATGAAGCTGGCGAAGGTGAGGAATTGCACCGCGAAGAATTCGGCCGGGCCAAATCTCAACGCGAATTTGGCGACCACCGGCGCCAGGAAGGTGATCAGGCACACGGCGAAGATCGCGCCGACGAAGGACGAGGTGAAGGCGCCGACAAGAGCCTCGTCGGCCTTGCCCTTCTGCGCCATCGGGTGGCCGTCGAAGGTCGTTGCGACCGACCAGGGCTCGCCCGGGATATTGAACAGGATCGAGGTGATGGCGCCGCCGAACAGCGCGCCCCAGTAGATACTGGTCAGGAGGATGATCGCCGAGGTCGGCGACATGGTGAAGGTCAGTGGCAGGAGAATGGCGACGCCGTTGGCGCCGCCCAGGCCCGGCAGAACGCCGATGATCACACCGAGCGTGATGCCGATCACCATGAGCAGGACATGGTAGGCGCTCAGTGCAACAGCGAATCCACCGAATAGGGCATTCAGTTCTTCCATAGCGCTTCATCCCCAAAATTAGCCGGGTTCTGGGACCGCGCAATGACCGAGACGCGGAACCGACTGGCCTTATTCGAACTAGCCTAGGATGAAACTTACTGGCATGCAATATGCCATTTATGGCTGCGTTGCAGCAATTTTATTGCAGCAAATAGGGCATTGCGCGTGCCGTTTCTTTCATTATATGGTATGCCAGAAACCACCGCATGAGATTCTTATAATGCGCTCATGCGGCCAAAACACAAGGCAGGGGACCCGGGCTCGCGATGGCCAGAGCGCGCTTAGACATCCAACCGATCGAAGAGGTGCAGAGCCTCAAGAGCCGCACTTATGATGCTCTGAAAGCGGCGATCGGCACGATGAAGATCTATGACGCCGGCGCCGAGCTCAGACTCGACGAGCGCGCGCTGTCGCTGCAGTTCGGCGTCAGCCGCACGCCGCTGCGCGAAGCCCTCGCACAGCTCGAGCAGGAAGGCCTGGTTCGGATCGCGCCGCGCCGCGGCATCTATATCGTGCGCAAGACCAAGGCCGAGATCCTCGAGATGATCACGGTCTGGGCCGCGCTCGAGAGCATGGCGGCGCGCCTGGTGACGCAGGTCGCCTCAGACAGTCAGATCGCCGGCCTGCACGGGCTCGTCGACACATTCGACAGCGCCGATATCGATGCGCATATGGGCGAGTATTCCGACGCCAATATCCGCTTCCATGCCGCGATCATCTCGCTCTCGGGCTGCAAGCTGATCGGCGACATCACCAGCGGCCTCTTCACCCATGTCAGGGCGATCCGCCAGCGCACGATCTTCGAGAAGGATCGCGCCCGCCGCTCGATCATCGACCACAAGGAAATCGTCGAGGCGCTGGAAGCGCGCAACGGCGAACGCGCCGAGCGGCTCGTGCGCGAGCACACGCTCAAGCTCAGGGATCACGTCGAGCAGTTCGTTCAGCTCGACTGAGCAAGAACAAGAAACGACGCGACAAACAAGAAACAACGCTAGGGAGAAAGCGGTATGTCCGCAGTTGTACAAAGCATAGCTTCGAATGCCCCCGAGACTGAACGCGAGCTGACCGACGGCTTCCATCTGATCATCGACGCGCTCAAGCTCAACGGCGTGGAGACGATTTATGGCGTCCCCGGCATCCCGATCACGGATTTCGGCCGCATGGCCCAGGCCGAGGGCATCCGCGTCATTTCGTTCCGGCATGAGCAGAATGCCGGCAACGCCGCCGCGATCGCCGGCTTCCTGAGCAAGCAGCCGGGCATCTGCCTGACGGTCTCGGCGCCCGGCTTCCTCAACGGCCTGACCGCTCTGGCGAACGCCACGACCAACTGCTTCCCGATGATCCTGATCTCCGGCTCGTCCGAGCGCGAGATCGTCGACCTGCAGCAGGGCGACTATGAGGAGATGGATCAGCTCGCGATTGCGAAACCGCTGTGCAAGGCCGCCTTCCGCGTGCTGCACGCCGCCGATATCGGCATCGGTGTCGCCCGCGCGATACGCGCCGCCGTCTCCGGCCGCCCCGGCGGCGTCTATCTCGATCTGCCGGCCAAGCTGTTCGGCCAGGTGATGGATGCCGAGGCCGGCGAGAAGTCGCTGGTCAAGGTTATCGATGCTGCACCTGCTCAGATCCCCGCCCCTTCAGCGA
This sequence comes from Allobosea sp. BK604, assembly GCF_004341515.1. GTDB lineage: Bacteria > Pseudomonadota > Alphaproteobacteria > Rhizobiales > Beijerinckiaceae > Allobosea. The sequence goes on along the minus strand of NZ_SLZF01000008.1, from coordinate 268,753 downwards.
TCAAGCGAGCGCTCGACGTGCTCAAGGGCGCCAAGCGCCCGCTGATCATCCTCGGCAAGGGCGCGGCCTATGCCCAGGCCGATGACGCGATCCGCGCGCTGGTCGAAAAGAGCGGCGTTCCCTTCCTGCCGATGAGCATGGCCAAGGGCCTCCTGCCCGATACCCATCCGCAATCGGCCGGCGCAGCGCGCTCGACCGTGCTGAAGGATTCCGACGTCGTCATGCTGATCGGCGCCCGGCTCAACTGGCTGCTCTCGCACGGCAAGGGCAAGACCTGGGGCGACGCGCCGAAGCAGTTCATCCAGATCGATATCGAGCCCAAGGAAATGGACTCGAATGTCGAGATCGTCGCCCCCGTGGTCGGCGATATCGGCTCCTGCGTCGATGCTCTGCTCGACGGCATGGGCGGCAGCTGGTCGAAGCCGCCGGCGGACTGGATCTCCACCGTCACCACCAAGCGTGACGAGAACATCGCCAAGATGGCGCCGCGGCTGATGAAGAACTCGGCCCCGATGGATTTCCATGGCGCGCTCGGTGCCCTGCGCACGGTCATCAAGGAGCGTCCGGACGCGATCCTGGTCAACGAGGGCGCCAACACGCTCGACCTCGCCCGCGGCATCATCGACATGTACCAGCCGCGCAAGCGCCTGGATGTCGGCACCTGGGGCGTGATGGGCATCGGCATGGGCTTCGCGATCGCCGCCGCGATCGAGACCGGAAAGCCGGTCCTCGCTGTGGAAGGCGATTCTGCCTTCGGCTTCTCCGGCATGGAGGTCGAGACGATCTGCCGGTACGAGCTGCCGGTCTGCATCGTCATCTTCAACAATAACGGCATCTACCGCGGCACCGACACCGATCCGAACGGCCGCGACCCGGGCACGACCGTCTTCGTCAAGGACTCGCGCTACGACAAGATGATGGAGGCTTTCGGCGGCGTCGGCGTCAACGTGACGACCCCGGACGAGCTCAAGCGCGCGGTCGATGCCGCCATGGATTCCGGCAAGCCGACCCTGATCAACGCGGTGATCGACCCGACCGCCGGCAGCGAAAGCGGCCGCATCGGCAATCTGAATCCGCAAAGCGCACTCAAGAAGAAATAAGGGAGTATTCAAAAATGAAAGCGCTCGAAGGCGTCAAGATTCTCGATTTCACCCATGTCCAGTCGGGGCCGACCTGCACGCAGCTTCTCGCCTGGTTCGGCGCCGACGTGATCAAGGTCGAGCGTCCCGGCACCGGCGACATCACGCGCGGCCAGCTCTGCGACGTGCCGGATGCGGACAGCCTCTATTTCACGATGCTGAACCACAACAAGCGCTCGATCACGCTCGACACCAAGAACCCCAAGGGCATGGAAGTGCTCTGGGAGATGGTGAAGATCTGCGACGTTCTCGTCGAGAATTTCGCGCCGGGCGTGCTCGACCGCATGGGCCTGACCTGGGAGAAGATCCACGCCACCAATCCCCGGCTGATCGTCGCCTCGGTCAAGGGCTTCGGCCCCGGCCCCTACGAGGATTGCAAGGTCTACGAGAACGTCGCGCAATGCGCCGGCGGCGCCGCCTCGACCACCGGCTTCCGCGATGGCTTGCCGCTCGTCACCGGTGCCCAGATCGGCGATTCCGGCACCGGCCTGCACCTCGCGCTCGGCATCGTCACGGCGCTCTATCACCGCACCCATTCCGGCCTCGGCCAGAAGGTCGACTGCGCGATGCAGGACGGCGTGCTCAACCTCTGCCGCGTCAAGCTGCGCGACCAGCAGCGCCTCGATCACGGGCCGCTCAAGGAATACAGCCAGTTCGGCGAGGGCCTGCCCTTCGGCGATGCCGTGCCGCGCGCCGGCAACGATTCCGGCGGCGGCCAGCCCGGCCGCATCCTGAAGTGCAAGGGCTGGGAGACCGATCCCAACGCTTATATCTACTTCATCACCCAGGCCCCGGTCTGGGAGAAGATCTGCGACGTCATCGGCGAGCCAACCTGGAAGACCGACCCGAACTACGCCAAGCCGCCGGCCCGCCTGCCGCGCCTGAACGAGATCTTCGGGCGGATCGAGCAATGGACCATGACCAAGACCAAGTTCGAGGCCATGGACCTTCTCAACGAGTACGACATCCCCTGCGGGCCGATCCTGTCCATGAAGGAGATCGCCGAGGAGAAGTCGTTGCGTGACACCGGCACGGTCGTCGAGGTCGATCATCCGACCCGCGGCAAGTACCTCTCCGTCGGAAATCCGATCAAGCTGTCGAACAGCCCGACCGAGGTGAAGCGCTCGCCCCTGCTTGGCGAGCACACCGAAGAGGTGCTGCGCGACGTGCTGAAATTCGACGAAGCCCGCATCGCCTCGATCACCGAATCCGGCGCGACCGGCGCGGTGACGCGAGCTGCAGCCGAGTAACCGTTTCCCGACCGCTCCTCGACCTCCTCGAGAGCGACTTGGGGCGGCACCTCCGAAAGCGAGGTTCCGCCCCTTTTTTCTTCCGACGACGCCTCCGGCCGCAGAAACGCCGCGGCCTCGGCTAAAAGTCTATGTGGCGGTAGGAAAAGGACAATCTCGATCAAAATCTGATCAGGCCGCTTTTCCTACTTGACAGTATTCATGATTGGCATGCCAAATGCCAATATCACGCCGGCCGAGTGAGCAGCCCGCGAAAGGGCACCACGCAAGACCGGACCGGCGACAAGATTTCCACGGGAGGAAATTGATCATGGTGCAGCAAGCAGCCCTGAAAATCGATCAGCGCGAAGCCGACAAGGCGACGGTACGCAAAGTTCTCGACGGCGTGAAGGCCGATGGCCGCACCGGCCTGACGGCACCGGAGGCCAAGCTGGTCTGCGATGCCTACGACATTCCCCTGCCGAAGGAAGGCCTGGCCAAATCCGCCGACGAGGCGGTGAAGCTCGCCTCCGGCATGGGCTACCCGGTGGTAATGAAGATCGTCTCCGCCGATATCCTGCACAAGACCGATGCCGGTGGCGTCATCGTTGGCGTGAAGAGCGACGCCGAGGCGCGCTCCGCCCATGACACGATCCTGGCAAACGCCAAGAAGTACAAGGCTGATGCCAAGGTCGAGGGCATCCAGGTCCAGCAGATGCTGCCCTCGGGCGCGACCGAGACGCTGGTCGGCGCGATCACCGACCCGTCCTTCGGCAAGCTCGTCGCCTTCGGCCTCGGCGGCGTCCTGGTCGAGGTTCTCAAGGACCTGACCTTCCGTCTCGCGCCGGTGAACGAAGCCCAGGCGCTCGACATGATCGGCTCGATCAAGGCCAAGGAGATGCTCGATGGCGTGCGCGGCGGCGATCCCGTCAACCGCAAGGCGCTCGCCGCGATCCTCGTCCAGGTCTCGGCCCTGCTCGACGATTTCCCGGAGATCGAGGAACTCGACCTCAACCCGGTCTTCGCCACCAAATCGGCCGCGACCGCGGTCGATGCCCGTATCGTCTGCAATTTCGAGGCGCGCAAGGAGCGCTTCCGCCCGGATCAGGACGCGATCGTCACGGCGATGAACCGCATCTTCCACCCCAAGGCGGTGGCGGTGATCGGCGCCTCGAACGAAGCCGGCAAGATCGGCAACTCGGTGATGAAGAACCTGATCAATGGCGGCTACAAGGGCACGATCGTTCCGGTGCACCCGAAGGCCGACACGATCGAGGGCATCAAGGCCTATAAGTCGATCCTCGACTATGACGGTGTGGTCGATGTCGCGGTCTTTGCCGTGCCGGCCAAGCTCTGCAACGGCGCCATGGACGAAGTCGGCCGCAAGGGTGTTCCCGGCGCCGTGATGATCCCCTCGGGCTTCGCCGAGTCCGGCGAGCCGGAGCTGCAGGAGGAGCTGCTCGCCACTGCCCGCAAGCACAATGTCCGCATCATGGGGCCGAACATCTACGGCTTCTACTATACGCCGGAAAATCTCTGCGCGACCTTCTGCACGGCCTTCGACGTCAAGGGCAAGGCGGCCCTCTCCTCGCAGTCCGGCGGCGTCGGCATGTCGATCATCGGCTTCGCCCGCTCGACCAAGATGGGCGTCTCCTCGATCGTCGGCCTCGGCAACAAGTCGGACCTCGACGAGGACGATCTGCTGACCTTCTTCGAGCAGGATCCGAACACCTCGGTGATCGCGATGCATTGCGAGGACCTGAAGGACGGCCGCGCCTTCTCCGAGGTCGCCGAGCGCGTCTCGAAGAAGAAGCCGGTGATCGTGCTCAAGGCCGGCCGCACCGCCTATGGCGCCAAGGCCGCTGCCTCCCATACCGGCGCGCTCGCCGGCAACGACAAGATCTATGACGACATCCTCAAGGCCTCGGGCGTCATCCGCGCCCCCTCGCTGCGTGGCATGCTCGAATATGCCCGCGGCGTGCAGGTCCTGCCTGCCCCCAAGGGCGAGAACGTCGTCATCATCACCGGCGCCGGCGGCTCGGGCGTGCTGCTTTCCGACGCCTGCTTCGACAACGGCCTCACCCTGATGAAGATGCCGGAGGATCTCGACGCGGCCTTCCGCAAGTTCATCCCGCCCTTCGGCGCGGCCGGCAATCCGGTCGACATCACCGGCGGCGAGCCGCCGCTGACCTACCAGAACACGGTCCGCCTCGGCCTCAACGACGAGCGCATCCACGCGCTCATCCTCGGCTACTGGCACACGATCGTGACGCCGCCGCTGGTCTTCGCCGACAAGATGATCGAGGTCGTCACCGAGGCGCGCGCCAAGGGCATCGACAAGCCGATCGTCGCCTCGCTCGTCGGCGATGTCGAGGTCGAGAAGGCCTGCGAGAAGCTCTACGACCACGGCATCGTGGCCTATCCGTACACCACGGAGACGCCCGTCGAGGTGCTCGGCGCCAAGTACAAGTGGGCGCGTGCCGCCGGCCTGATCAAGGGCTGAGCGCAACCACCCGACTCCGACGACGCCCGGACTCCGTCCCGCGTCGTCGGCCCCCGCGCAGCGCGCGGTCGCTTCTCCCTCCCCCGGCGGGAGGGAGGCAGCCCTGTCCAATATCCAGGCTTCTATTTCCGAATGGCCGGCGCCGCGGAAAGGCCCCGGTCGCTCTCCCTGAACTCCGAGAGAGATCGCAATGAACATTCATGAATATCAGGCGAAGGGGCTGCTCCGGGAATTCGGCGTGCCGGTCCCCGACGGCTACCCCGTGCTCACGGCCGAAGATGCCGAAGCCGCCGCCAGGCAGTTGCGTGGCCCGGTCTGGGTGGTGAAGTCGCAGATCCATGCCGGCGGCCGCGGAAAGGGCACCTTCAAGGAGCCCGAAGCCGGCGAAAAGGGCGGCGTGCGCCTGGCGAAGTCGATCGACGAGGCCAAGGCTTTCGTCCATCAGATGCTCGGCCATACCCTCGTCACCGTGCAGACCGGCCCGGCCGGCAAGCAGGTCAACCGGCTCTACATCGAGGACGGTTCGCTGATCGACAAGGAATTCTACTTGTCGATGCTGGTCGACCGCGAGACTTCGCGGATCTCGTTTGTCGTCTCCACAGAAGGCGGCATGAATATCGAGGATGTCGCCCACGACACGCCGGAGAAGATCAAGACCTTCTCGGTCGATCCCGCGACCGGCATCATGCCGCTGCACGGCCGGACGGTGGCGGAGGCGCTGCATCTCAGCGGCGACCTCGCCAAGCAGGCCGAGGACCTGACCAACAAGCTCTATGCCGCCTTCGTCGCCAAGGACATGGCGATGCTGGAGATCAACCCGCTGATCGTCACCAAGGACGGCAAGCTGCGCTGCCTCGACGCCAAGATCTCCTTCGACGACAACGCTCTTTATCGCCACCCGGACGTCTTCAAGCTGCGCGACGAGACCGAGGAGGATGCCAAGGAGATCGAGGCGTCCAAATACGACCTCGCCTATATCGCGCTCGACGGCACGATCGGTTGCATGGTCAACGGCGCCGGCCTCGCCATGGCGACGCTCGACATCATCAAGCTCTACGGGGAATCGCCGGCGAACTTCCTCGATGTCGGCGGCGGAGCGAGTGAGGAAAAGGTCACCGCCGCCTTCAAGATCATCACCGCCGATCCGAACGTGAAGGGCATCCTCGTCAACATCTTCGGCGGCATCATGAAATGCGACGTCATCGCGCGTGGCGTCATCGCCGCGGTGAAGACGGTCGGCCTCGAAGTGCCGCTCGTTGTGCGGCTCGAAGGCACCAATGTCGAAGAAGGCAAGGAGATTATCCGCTCCTCGGGCCTGAACGTCATCCCGGCCGACGACCTCGATGACGCCGCCCAGAAGATCGTCGCCGCCGTGCGCAAGGGTTGAGGGGGACAACCATGGCTATCATGATCGACAAGAACACCAAGGTCATCTGCCAGGGCTTCACCGGCAAGAACGGCACCTTCCATTCCGAGCAGGCCATCGCCTACGGCACCCGCATGGTCGGCGGCGTCGCGCCCGGCAAGGGCGGCCAGACCCATCTCAACCTGCCGGTCTTCAACACGGTCGCGGAAGCCCGCGACAAGACCGGCGCCGATGCCTCCGTCGTCTACGTGCCGCCTCCGGGCGCGGCGGATGCGATCTGCGAGGCGATCCAGGCCGAGATCCCGCTGATCGTCTGCATCACCGAAGGCATCCCGGTGATGGACATGGTCAAGGTCAAGCGCATGCTCTCGGGCTCGAAATCGCGCCTCGTCGGGCCGAACTGCCCGGGTATCGTCACCGCGGGCGAAGCCAAGATCGGCATCATGCCGGCCAATATCTTCAAGCGGGGGTCGGTCGGCATCGTCTCGCGCTCGGGCACGCTGACCTATGAGGCGGTGTTCCAGACCACGCGCGAGGGACTCGGCCAGACTACAGCGGTCGGCATCGGCGGCGATCCGGTCAAGGGCACCGAATTCATCGAGGTGCTCGAGCTTTTCCTTGCCGATCCGAAGACCGAGTCGATCGTGATGATCGGCGAGATCGGCGGCTCGGCCGAGGAGGACGCTGCGCAATTCCTCAGGGACGAAGCCAAGCGCGGCCGCTCCAAGCCGATGGTCGGCTTCATCGCCGGCCGCACGGCCCCTCCCGGCCGCCGCATGGGCCATGCCGGCGCCATCATCTCCGGCGGCAAGGGCGGCGCGGAAGACAAGATCGCCGCCATGGAAGCGGCCGGCATCCGCGTCTCGCCCTCGCCTGCCCGGCTCGGCAAGACGCTGGTCGAACTGCTCAATGGCGAGCCCGCGGTGCAGAAGCGCTGCGCCGAGATCGAATGGTCGTTCTGAGCCGGCTCCCGGTTCTGCGAAAGCTTCCCAGCGGCATCCCGGCCTCGGCCGGGATGCCGCTGGCGTTTAGCGCATCGGCCCGAAAAGTGGATTTGCGGTTTTAGGAAAATGCAGCGTTCCGGCGCATATCCGGCATTTCAAACCGAGCCGTCTAGCTGTTAGAGCATCTGCAGCAACGGGCCGCCGACTCGCGGATATCCGGCCCGTTCATGCAGGAGTAGCAACCGTTGAGAGCGCCAAGGCAGACGTCTTCATCCGACGCCGTCACGCAGAAGCTCGTGCTCGAGCGCTTCGCGCCCGAAGAGACCTTCAAGACCAAGGTCTATGCCGCGCTGAAGCAGGCAATCATCAACATGGATATCTATGGCTCGCGCGAGCCGACCTGGATCGACGAGCGCCAGCTTTCGGAGAAGCTCGGCGTCAGCCGCACGCCGGTGCGCGAAGCGGTGGCCATGCTGGAGCAGGAAGGCTTCGTGAAGTCGCTGCCGCGCCGCGGCATCATGGTGCTGAAGAAGACCAAGAACGAAGTCGTCGAGATGATCCAGGCCTGGGCGGCGCTGGAGAGCATGGCGGTGCGGCTTGCCGTGCAGCGCGCGACCGATGCCGAGATCGCCGAGCTGCGCACGCTCTTCAAGGCCTTCGGCGACGCCCACAAGCCGTCCGACCATGCGGCCGAATATTCATCGGCCAACCTCGCCTTCCACCAGGCGCTGATCGGCCTCAGCAAATCGCAATTGCTGATCGAGATGACCGACAACCTGCTGCTGCACGTGCGGGGCATCCGCCAGATGACCATCGGCCGCGACGACCGCGCCAGCCGCTCGATCGTCGACCATCTCAGGATCATCGAAGCGCTGGAGAAGCGCGATCTGGCGGCAGCCGAGGAATTGTCGCGCGACCACACGCTCGGCCTCGCAGCCTATGTCGAAGAGCACGCCGACATTTTCGAGTGAGGCTCCCCGTCATTGCGAGCGCAGCGAAGCAATCCGGTGCAACCGTGCTCTACGTCCCCCTGGATCGCTTCGTCGGCTACGCCTCCTCGCAATGACGGGTTAGGGCAAGCTACTGCACGAAGCCGTTGCTGAGCGTGCCGATGCCGTCGATCGTCACCTCGATCGTATTGGTCGGATCCTTGATCGAGCCGACGCCGAGCGAGGTGCCGCAGCAGATCAGATCCCCCGGAAGCAGGGTCATGTCGTGCGAGATGCGGCTGACCAGCTCATGCGGCGGGAAGATCATGTCCGCGACCGGATAGTTCTGACGCTCCTGCCCGTTGAGCAAGGTGCGGATCGTGAGCGCGCTCGGATCGATGCCGCTCGCCACCACCGGACCGAACGGTCCGAACCCGTCGAAGCTCTTGGCCCTGACCCATTGCGAGAAGGTTGGGTCGGCCGCGATCAGATCGGCGGCGGTGATGTCGTTGACGCAGGTATAGCCGAAGATATGGGCACCGGCCTGCTCTGGGCTGACCCGGCTGCACGGCTTGCCAATGACGATGCCGAGCTCGCCCTCATAGACCACCTTGCCGGCATAGGAGGCCGGGCGCGGGATCGTCGCGCCGGGAGCCGCGATGCTGGACGGCGCCTTCATCAGGTAGAGCGGCTCCGGCGGCACCGGCATTGAGAGCTTGCCGGCAAGCGCGTGGAAATTGTTCCAGAGTGCGATGATCTTCGACGGCGCCACCGGCGGCAGCAGCGCCACCTCGGCGAGCGGCACGCGCTCGCCGGTCGGTTCTGCACCGGCGAACATGTCACCGTCGTGAATGGCGATCGCCTCGCCATCGACGAGGCCGAAGCCCTCGCCGCCATTCCAGGCGAAGCGGACCCAATGGGCCGCTCCGCCGCCATTCTGCTCCGCCGCAAGCCGGATCGGTGAGTTGGACATTGTCTCTCTCCCTCTCTGGCGGCGGCGTGCGGAGGCTGGTGGCCTCAGACCGCCACCACCCTCAGATTATTGGTGCTGCCCGCGCGCCGGAACGGCACGCCGGCGACGACGACGAGTTGCTCGCCGCGCTTGACGTATTCGGCCTTGAGCGCCTCGGCGACGGCATGGTCAACCATCTCGGAATAATCCGAGACCTCTTCGGTCTGGATGCTGTAGGTGCCCCAGAGCAGCGCGAGCCGGCGCGCCGTCTCGAGCTGCGGCGTCAGGCCGAGGATCGGCACTGCCGGGCGCTGGCGCGCGATGCGATAGGCTGTCGTGCCCTTCTCGGTGAAGGCGACGATGGCGGAGGCACCAATCACATCGGCGACCTGTGCCGCCGCGGCGGCGACCGCATGCTGCGGCAGCGGCTCGACCGTCGGCTTCAACGCCTCGATGATCGGGCGGTAGGAATGGTGCTTCTCGGTGCGGCGGATGATCCGGTCCATGGTCTCGACCGCCTGGAGCGGGAACTGGCCGGACGCGCTCTCGGCCGAGAGCATCACCGCATCGGCGCCGTCATAGATGCCGGTCGCGACGTCGGACGCTTCCGCGCGGGTCGGCGTCGGCGTCTGGATCATCGATTCCAGCATCTGCGTCGCGATGATCACGGGCTTGCCGGCGAGACGGCAGAGGCGCACCAGGTCCTTCTGCGCGCCCGGCACGTCTTCGGTCGGGATTTCGACGCCGAGATCGCCGCGCGCCACCATCACCGCGTCCGAGAGCGCAATGATGTCGTCGATGGCATTCAGGGCCGAGGGCTTCTCGATCTTCGACATCACGCCGGCGCGGCCGCCGACCAGTTGATGCGCCTCGATCAGATCGGAGGCGCGCTGCACGAAGGAGAAGGCGACCCAGTCGACGCCGAGCTCCAGGCCGAATGCCAGGTCCTCGCGGTCCTTCGCCGTGATCGGCGAGAGCTGCAGCACGGTATCGGGCAGGTTGACGCCCTTGCGGTCGCTGACCACGCCGCCGGTGATGACCTTGGCCTCGATCATGTCGTTGGTGCAGCCGGTGACCTGCAGCCTCACCTTGCCATCATCGACGAGCAGGTTGTGGCCGGGCAGCACTGCCTCGAAAATTTCCGCATGCGGCAGATGCAGGTGCTGCGCATCACTCGCCGCCTTGTCGAGCACGAGCTTGATCGACGAGCCCGTCGCCAGCATCTGCTTGCCGTCCTGCACCGCGCCGAGCCGGATCTTCGGCCCCTGCAGGTCCTGCAGGATGGCGATCGGATAATTCGCCTCCTTCTCCAGCCCGCGGATGATGTCGTAGCGCGCGCGGTGATCATCCTTGGTGCCATGGCTGAAATTCAGCCGGAACACGTCGACGCCAGCATGGAACAGGCGGCGAATCGTCTCGGCATCCGAACTTGCAGGCCCAAGTGTCGCAACGATCTTGGCGCGTCGATCTCTTTTCACGGTATCCTCACAATGCTTTGGCTCGGGCGGCGCGAATCCGCGCCGACCCTACCGGCTCTCGCATCATGAGGCGACCAACTGGCGATCGTCCACCACGGAGACCTGCTCCGGGAAGGTTGGGTAGACGCCCTTCGCACGCCCCATCTGCTGCACGAGCCCTAGCACGGCGTCGATATAGGGAGTGTGAACCCCGACCAGCCGGCCCATTTCCTGGACGGCGGTTAGCAGTGCGTCGATTTCCAGCGGCCGGCCCTTGTCCAGGTCCTGCAGCATCGAGGTGCGATGGGCGCCGACGCCGGCCGCCCCGTCGATGCGGCGGTCGACATCGACACGGAAGCGCGCGCCGAGCGTCTCGCCGATCTCCTGTGCCTCCAGCATCATGTTGCGGGCAAGCGCCCGGGTGCCCGGCTCCGTCGCGACGATATCGAGCGTCGCATGGGTCAAGGCCGAGATCGGATTGAAGCAGAGATTGCCCCAAAGCTTCAGCCAGATGTCGTCGCGGATATCGGTGAACACGCGCGGCTTCATCCCGCCGGCGGCGATCGCGTCGGCGAAACGCGCCAGCCGCGCGCTTTCCTGGCGATTGGGCTCGCCGAGCCCGAACTGGTCGCCATAGATATGCTTGATCACGCCGGGCTCGGTGATCTCCGTCGCCGGATAGACCGTGCAGCCGATGACGCGCTCGGGGCCGATCGCGTTCCACTGCCGGTCGCCGGGGTCGACGCTGCGCAGGCGCAGATCGGCATGCGGCCCTTCCAGCCCGTGGAAATACCACCAGGGCACGCCGTTCTGGGCGGTGACGACCGCGGTCTGCGGCCCGAGCAGCGGCTTCAGATCCTCGGCCGATTCCCAGGCCTGATGCGCCTTGAGCGCGATGATCACCACGTCCTGGCGGCCGAGATCGCGCGGATCCCGGCTCGCCGGCATATGCTCGGTGATCGTCTCGGTCTTGGTGACGAGGGTGAGGCCCCTGGATTTGATCGCGTCGAGATGGGCGCCGCGCGCGACCAGCGAGACATCGAGCCCGCCGCGCTTGAGCATCACACCCATATAGCCGCCGATCGCTCCGGCGCCGTAGATGCAGATCTTCATGGGCCTTCCTTTCTTGCTCTTATGAACTCGCGACCTGGTGGTTCGCCATGATCTCCAGCGCCCGCACCATGGCCGAGTGATCCCAGTCCTTGCCGCCATGGGCGACGCAGGCGTTGAACAGTTCCTGCGCGGTTGCCGTGTTCGGCAGCGACACGCCGATCGACCGGGCGCTCTGCAGCGCGAGGTTGAGGTCCTTTTGGTGCAGCCCGATGCGGAAGCCCGGATTGAAGGTGCGCTTGACCATGCGCTCGCCGTGGATCTCGAGGATCTTCGAGGAGGCGAAGCCGCCCATCAGCGCCTGGCGCACCTTGGCGGGGTCCGCTCCCGCCTTGGAGGCGAAGAGCAGCGCCTCGGCGACCGCCTCGATGGTCAGCGCCACGATGATCTGGTTGGCGACCTTGGTGGTCTGGCCGTCGCCATTGCCGCCGACCAGCGTGATGTTCTTGCCCATCAGCTCGAAGAGCGGCTTGACCTTGTCGAACGCCTCCTGCGGCCCGCCGACCATGATGGTCAGGCTCGCCGCCTTGGCGCCGACCTCGCCGCCGGAGACCGGCGCGTCGAGATACTGGCTCCCCTGGGCCTCGATCTTCCTGGCGAACTCCTTCGTCGCCATCGGCGAGATCGAGCTCATGTCGACGACGATGCTGCCCTTGCTGAGACCGAGCGCGACGCCATTGGTGCCGAACAGCACCTCCTCCACCTGCGGCGTATCCGGCAGCATCAGGATGACGATCTCGCTCGCCGCCGCGACCGCCTTCGGCGTCGGGTGGACCGTGACCGCCTTCGCCTGCAGCTCCGCATCCGGCGCCTTGTGATGGCTCGAGACGTGCAGCGTATGGCCGCCCGTGATCAGATGTTCCGCCATTGGGCGGCCCATGATGCCGAGCCCGATGAAGCCGATATTCGCCATAGTCGCTTATCCTCCGTTCGACTTGAGAACGTCGACCGTCCGTCTGCCCGTCACGCAGCCAAAGGGTGCCCCGGCAGCCAGATCAGGCCGTCGCGGGTGCTGCGGGCGGGCTTGTATTCGCAGCCGACCCAGCCACCGTAGCCGATGGCGTCGAGATGCCGGTAGAGGAACGGGAAGTTGATCTCGCCGGTGCCGGGCTCGTTGCGGCCGGGATTGTCGGCGAGCTGGATATGGCCGATCTTGTCGAGATTGGCCTCGATCGTGCGGGCCAGATCCCCCTCCATGATCTGCATGTGGTAGATGTCGTACTGGATGAAGAGGTTTGGCGACTCGACATCATCGAGCAGGTCAAGCGCCTGCTTCGTCGTGTTGAGGAAGAAGCCGGGGATGTCGCGGGTGTTGATCGGCTCGACCAGGAGCGCGATGCCCTCCTGGTTCAGCTCATGGGCGGCGAAGCGCAGGTTGTTGACCAGCGTCTCGTGCAGCCTGGCGGGATCGCTCCCTTTCGGCGCGATGCCGACGAGGCAGTTCACCTGCTTGCAGCCGAGCATGGTGGCATAGTCGATCGCCTGGAACACGCCGCGCTGGAACTCGCTCACCCGGTCCGGCAGGATCGCGATCCCGCGCTCGCCCTTGGCCCAGTCGCCCGCCGGCAGGTTGTGCAGCACCTGCGTCAGGTTCCAGCGCTTCATACGCCCGGCCAGCTCGTATTTGTCGTGCTCGTAGGGGAACAGGTACTCGACGCCGCGGAAGCCGCATTCCGCTGCCGCCTGGAAGCGTTCCAGGAAGGGCAGCTCGTTGAACAGCATCGTCAGGTTGGCGGCGAAACGAGGCATGGGTCTCTCCCCTGGTGGCGCTGATGATCGGGATTATTGGGCCGGCTGCAGCACGGGCTCGGGCAGAGGCAGGTCGAGCACCTCCTCGAACTCGACGATATTGTCGATCTCGGTGCCCATCGCGATGTTGGTGACGCGCTCCAGGATGAACTCCATCACCACCGGAACCTGATGCTCCTTGAGCCAGGCCTTGGCCTGGGCGAAGGCGGCCTTGAACTCGTTCGGGCTCTTCACCCGGATCGCCTTGCAGCCGAGCCCTTCGGCGACCGCGACATGGTCGACGCCATAACCGGCGAGATCGGGCGCATTGATGTTGTCGAAGGCGAGCTGGACCTGGAAATCCATGTCGAAGCCGCGCTGCGCCTGGCGGATCAGGCCGAGATAGGAATTGTTCACGACGACATGGATGTAGGGCAGCTTGAACTGCGCCCCGACCGCGAGCTCCTCGATCAGGAACTGGAAGTCGTAATCGCCGGAGAGCGCGACGATCTCGCGCTCGGGATCGGCGGCGCGCACGCCGAGCGCCGCCGGCAGCGTCCAGCCGAGCGGGCCGGCCTGGCCGCAATTGATCCAGTTGCGCGGATTATAGACACGCAGGAACTGCGCCCCGGCGATCTGCGACAGCCCGATGGTCGAGATGTAGCAGGTGTCGCGGCCGAAGGCCTCGTTCATCTCCTCATAGACCCGCTGCGGCTTCAGCGGCACGTTGTCGAAATGGCTCTTGCGAAGCATGGTCGCGCGCCGCTCGCGGCAATCCTGGGCCCAGTCGCTGCGGTTCTTCAGCAGCCCCTTGCCCTCCCGCTCGCGCGCCACGTCGACGAAGAGCTCGAGCGCCGCCTTGGCGTCCGAGACGATGCCGTAATCCGGATTGAAGACACGGCCGATCTGTGTCGGCTCGATATCGACGTGAACGAACGTGCGGCCCTTGGTGTAGGTCTCGATCGAGCCTGTGTGGCGGTTGGCCCAGCGATTGCCAATGCCGATGACGAAGTCGGAGGCGAGCATCGTCGCATTGCCGTAGCGATGGCTCGTCTGTAGGCCGACCATGCCGGCCATCAGGGGATGGTCGTCTGGAATCGCGCCCCAGCCCATCAGGGTCGGCACGACCGGGACCCCGGTCAGCTCGGCGAACTCGACCAGGAGCTCGGAGGCATCGGCATTGATGACGCCGCCGCCGGCGACGATCAGCGGCCGCTCGGCCGCGTCCAGCATCGCCATCGCCTTCTCGATCTGGCGGCGCGAGGCTGCGGGCTTGTAGACCGGCAGCGGCTCATAGGTCTCGTCGTCGAATTCGATCTCGGCCATCTGGACATCGACCGGCAGGTCGATCAGTACCGGGCCAGGCCGGCCCGAGCGCATCAGGTGGAAGGCCTGCTGGAAGACGCGCGGCACCAGCGCCGGCTCGCGCACGGTCACCGCCCATTTGGTCACCGGCTTCGCGATCGCCTCGATATCGACCGCCTGGAAATCCTCCTTGTAGAGCCGCGCCCGCGGCGCCTGGCCGGTGATGCAGAGGATCGGGATCGAATCGGCGATGGCCGAATAGAGGCCGGTGATCATGTCGGTGCCGGCGGGTCCGGATGTGCCGATGCAGACGCCGATATTGCCGGCCTTGGCCCTGGTATAGCCCTCGGCCATATGTGAGGCGCCCTCGACATGGCGTGCCAGGATATGGTCGATGCTTTGCCGGCTCTTCAGCGCCGCATAGAGCGGATTGATCGCCGCGCCCGGCACCCCGAAGGCTTGCGTGACGCCCTCGCGTTCCAGAACCCTGACAGCGGCCTCGACGGCCCTCATCTTCGCCATGGCGCAGCCTCCTGAAGAGATGCTCGATTGGCATACCAGATGCCAAAAGCGCCGTGGCGTCAATTTTTTTCAGAATGTTTTTTCGCAGCTAATTGAAAATAGAAATATCAATATAAATCAATGAGATATATTTATTCCAGAAATCACGGATTGGGTGTTTTGGAAAATAATTTCAGTTCTAATTGGCTCTTATCCCAGGACGTGCTTTCCTGGAGCCGATGAACGGAGCCCGGCCATGACCCTGACAGATCAACGCAAGACCCGCGGCCGCCCGCGCTCGCTGAAGGCGGCGATGACCGGCGGCTCGGTCCAGGCGCTCGACCGCGGCCTGTCCCTCCTTGCCATGCTGGCTGAGGAGGACGGCCTGACGCTGACGGACCTCGCCCGCAAATCCGGCTTTTCCGTCTCGACGGTGCACCGCCTCCTGCTGACGCTGGAGAGCCGCGGCTTCGTGCTGCACGAGATCGAGCGCGGCTCCTGGCTGATCGGGGTCGAGACCTTCAAGATCGGCTCGGCCTTCCTGCGCAACCGCCGCATCGCCAGCATGGGCCGCCTCACCATGCGCGACCTGATGGAAAAGACCGGCGAGACCGTCAATCTCGGCATCGAGGACGATGGCGAGGTCGTCTTCATCTCGCAGGTCGAGAGCCATGACACCTTACGTGCCTTCTTCCGGGCCGGCAGCCGCGGCGCCATGCATGCATCCGGCGTCGGCAAGGCGCTGCTCGCCGAATTGCCCGAGCACCGCGTGCGCCAGATCTGCGGCATGCGCCGGCTCGAGCGCTTCACCGAAAAGACCCGCACGGAGTTCGCCCTGCTGATGCGCGAGCTCGACGAGAGCCGCCGGCGCGGCTGGGCCCTCGACGACGAGGAGCGCACACTTGGGATGCGCTGCGTCGCCGCGCCGATCTTCAACGAGCATGGCGAGGCGATCGCCGCCGTCTCGACCTCGGGACCGAGCGTGCGCATCACCGCGCGCAAGCTCGACGAGTTCGGCCCGCTGGTGCGCCGGGCCGCCGACGAGATCACCGCCTCCATCGGCGGCCGTCTGCCGAAGCGGGATTGAGGAGCGCCCTCCCTTCTCAACGAGGCTAATCCCGGTCCGCCAGCGCCTGCCGGATCGTCTCGCCGACCAGATGCGCGCTCGGCGCGATGCGCACGCCGGCCGCCTCCAGCGCCTTGATCTTGCTCGCGGCATCGCCGCGTCCACCCAATGTCAGCGCGCCGGCATGGCCCATGCGCCGCTCGGGCGGCGCCTCGCGACCGACGATCAGCGCGACGATCGGCTTGGAGGGCTTCAGCCCGGCAATATAGTCCGCGACCTCCTCCTCTTCGGTCCCGCCGATCTCGCCGATCAGGACCACGCCCTCGGTATCGGCATCCTTGAGCAGCAGGTCGAGACAGTCACGCATGCCGATGCCGTGGATCGGGTCGCCGCCGACCCCGACGGTGGTCGACTGGCCGAGGCCGACGGCCGTGATCTGCGCCACGACCTCACTGGTGAGCGAGGCCGAGCGCGAGACGATGCCGATCCCGCCCGGCCGCTCGCTGCCGGTCGCCATCACGCCGAGCTTGCCGATGCCGGGCACCAGGACGCCCTGCGAATTGGCCCCGACCAGCGTGGTGCGCGAGCCCTTGAGCGCATCCTTGACCCTGACCATGTCGAGCGTCGGCACCCGCTCTGTGACGGTGACGACGAGCGGCATCTCCGCTTCGATCGCCTCCAGCATGGCAGCGGCGGCATTGGCAGGCGGGACGAAGACGATGCTGGCATTGGCGCCGGTCTCGCGCCGCGATTGCGCGACCTTGTCATAGACCGGCAAGTTCAGATGCGAACGCCCGCCCTTGCCAGGCGTGACGCCGCCGACGACCTGCGTGCCATATTCCATCATGCGCGCCACATGGTGGGTGCCGGCCCAGCCGGTCATGCCCTGGCAGACGACGCGCGTGTCGCGATCGAGGAAGACGGCCATGGCTCAGGCTCCTTTCGCTGCGATGGCGACGGCGGTCGAGGCCGCGCTCCACATGTCCGGGCAATCGACGATCTCGCAGCCGAAATTCTTGAAGCGAGAGCGGGCGAAATCCGCATTGTTGCCGGCGAGGCGCACCACCAGGGGCAGTTTGCGGCCGCTGCGCCGCATGGCGACTCCGAGCCCCTCGGCGATCGTGTCGCAAGGCTGCATGCCGCCGCCATGGACATTGATCAGGAGCGCCTTGGTCGCCGGATTGTCGAGCAGGAGCCGGAAGCCCTGGGCGATGTCGAGGCTCTTGGCGGTGGTGCGGATATCCATGAAATTGGCAGGCCGACCCTTGGCGGCGACGACCATGTCGAGCGTCGCGAGGCCGAGCCCCGCCCCGTTCGCCACCAGGCCGATATCGCCATCGAGCTGGACATAGTTGAGCTGGTGGCGCTGCGCCTGCAATTCGGCGGCGCTGGCCTCGTCCTCTTCGCGCAGCGCCGCGAGGTCGGGGTGGCGGAACATCGCGTTGTCGTCGAGCATCATCTTGACGTCGAGCGCGACCAGGCCGCCCTGCTCCGTGACCGCCAGCGGGTTGATCTCGATCAGGCTGGCATCGAGCTCGAGGAAGGCCCGTCGCAGGCCGTCGACCAGCGCGCAGCCCTGCTCCTGCAGGGCGCCGTCCAGCCCGAGCTCGGAGAGGAACCGGGCGATCTCCTGCTTCCGCGGCTCGCTTCCGGCGCCGAGCCTGAGCTGATTCACCTTGATCTCGCCGCGTGCTGCCTGCTCCTCGATATCGGCGCCGCCCTTGGCGCTGCCGATCAGCATCAGTTCGCCGGACGAGGAATCGACCAGCAGGGCAAGGTGCAGTTCGCGCTTCGCCGCGATCGCGGTCTCGATCAGGAGGCGCTTGACCATCTCGCCGTTACGACCGGTCTGCGCTGTCACCAGCTTGCGCCCGAGCAGCCGCCCGGCGACGCTTTCCGCCGCCTCCGCGGCATCGACCTGATGCACGCCGCCGGCCTTCTGGCGGCCACCGGCCTGGATCTGGGCCTTGACCACCACCGGCCCGCCCAGGCGCCGCGCTATGTCGCCGGCTTCCGGCGCGGTGATCGCGACGCCGCCCTCCGGCACCTGCAGCCCGTAGGGGGCCAGCAACTGCTTCGCCTGGAACTCATGGATCTTCATGGTTCGCTCCCTCTGATCGTGCCGTGAGCGGCATCGTTTTATAATTGGCATACATTATGCCAGAAACCGGCCGTAGACAACCGATCTCGCGGTCGCCCGCGGCACGGCGAGAATGGCGCAGGAATGCGTTGAGATCGCGATGCACCGGTTGTTCCGGCGGCCAGGCGATGCTGCCTATGAAAAGGGCAGATGCGCCAAAGGCATCACCAATCTCCCCCTTTTCGAACTATCGCGAATGCGCATAGGTTGATCGAAACGGGGAAAAAGCCTGACATGGTCGCGTTCGACGAAATGACCGGCATGGGGACCGAGTTACGGCCGGCTTACGACGCGCTCGACCGCTGGTTGAAGGAAGCTCCCCCAGAGATGCTCGCCCTGCGCCGCAGCCAGGCCGAGCTGTTCTTCCGGCGCATCGGAATCACCTTCGCCGTCTATGGCGACGAGGAATCGACCGAGCGGCTGATCCCCTTCGACATCATCCCGCGCGTCCTGACCAAGCCGGAATGGAGCAAGCTGGAAAAGGGCCTGCGCCAGCGCGTCACCGCGCTCAATATGTTCCTGGCCGATGTCTATGGCCCGAAGGAATGCCTGAAGGCCGGCATCATCCCGCCCGACCTGGTCTATCGTAACGCGTGCTACCAGCTGCAGATGGTCGATTTCCAGGTGCCGCACGGCATCTACTGCCACATTGCCGGCATCGATGTGGTGCGCGTCGACGCCGATACGTTCTACGTGCTGGAAGACAATGCCCGCACGCCGTCGGGCGTTTCCTACATGCTCGAGAACCGCGAGGTGATGCTCAGGCTGTTCCCCGAGCTCTTCGCGATGCATCGCGTGGCGCCGGTCGATAACTACCCGGATCAGCTTCTTGCGACCCTGCGCTCGGTCGCGCCGCGCAGCGCCCCTTCCGACCCGTCGATCTGCCTGCTGACGCCCGGCCAATACAATTCGGCCTTCTACGAGCACTCGTTCCTCGCCGACAAGCTCGGCATCGAGCTGGTCGAGGGTTCGGACCTCCTGGTCAAGGACGACGTCGTCTACATGCGGACGACACAGGGGCCAAAGCGCGTCGACGTGATCTACCGCCGCATCGACGACGACTTCATCGATCCGCTCGTCTTCCGCGGCGATTCCGTGCTCGGCGTGCCCGGCATCATCGGCGCCTA
The DNA here is from genome assembly GCF_004341515.1 of Allobosea sp. BK604. GTDB lineage: Bacteria > Pseudomonadota > Alphaproteobacteria > Rhizobiales > Beijerinckiaceae > Allobosea. The sequence continues at coordinate 249,257 of NZ_SLZF01000008.1, read as the reverse complement.
TAAGGCGGGCAATGTCACGCTCGCCAATGCGGTCGGCACCGGTGTCGCCGACGACAAGGCGGTCTACAGCTACATGCCGGAGATCGTGAAATTCTTCACCGGCGAGGAGCCGATCCTGAAGAACGTCCCGACCTTCCGCTGCCGCGAGCCCGAGGCCAATGCCTATGTGCTCGACAACCTTGAGAAGCTCGTCGTCAAGGAGGTCAACGGCTCCGGCGGTTACGGCATGCTGGTCGGCCCCCATGCCAACAAGGCGCAGATCGAGACCTTCCGGCGCAAGCTCAAGAGTCACCCGGAAGGCTTCATCGCTCAGCCGACGCTGGCGCTCTCGACCTGCCCGACCTTCGTCGCCTCCGGCGTCGCGCCGCGCCATGTCGATCTGCGCCCCTATGTGCTCTCCGGCGCCAACGGCATCTCCTGCGTGCCGGGAGGCCTGACCCGCGTCGCGCTGAAGGAAGGCTCGCTCGTGGTCAATTCCAGCCAGGGCGGCGGCACCAAGGACACCTGGGTGATCGATGCATGAGGGAAAGACCTGGAACGGCCCCAACCAGACCATCGCCCCGCACGCTGCGAAAAGGCCTGACCTGACCATGCTCTCGCGCACCGCCGACAGCCTCTACTGGGTGTCCCGCTATGTCGAGCGGGCCGAATACCTCGCCCGCATCCTCGACGCGACGACACGCCTGACCAACCTGCCCTCCTCCTATGGCGGCGCCGGCACGGAATGGCAGAGCGCGGTCGCGACCGCCGGCTGCGAGGACACCTTCGCCAAGGCCTATGGCGAGGCCAATGAGCGCAATGTCTGCGACTTCCTGACCTTCAACCCCGACAACCCCTCTTCGATCCGCAACTGCTTCGCCCTCGCCCGCTCGAATGCGCGCGCCGTGCGCACAGCGCTAACCTCGGAAATGTGGGATGCGCTGAACAGCGCCTGGCTCGAGTTGCAACGCTTCGAGAAGAAGCGCATGGACCGCGAGGAATTCGCCCGCTTCCTCGAATGGGTGAAGAATGTCTCGCTGGTCTTCGACGGGTCGGCCTATCGCACCATGCTGCGCGACGACGGCTACTGGTTCTCGCGGCTCGGCATGTATGTCGAGCGCGCCGACAACACCGCGCGTATCCTCGACGTGAAATACCATGTCCTGCTGCCGGAGAACGAGCAGGTCGGCGGCTCGCTCGACTATTTCCAATGGACGACGATGCTGCGCGAGGTCTCGGCGCTGACCGCCTATCACTGGGTCTATCGCGAGGCGGTGAAGCCGCTGCTGATCGCCGACCTGCTGATCCTGAACCGCCGCATGCCGCGCTCGCTGGCGAGCTGCTACGAGAACATCTCGCGCTTTCTCGACTCGCTCGGCGATGCCTATGGCAGGCAGGGCCCGGCCCAGCGCCAGGCCCGCAAGACGCTGGCCAACATGTCGAACACCCATATCGACTCGGTGTTCCAGCGTGGCCTGCACGAATTCATCGAGGACTTCATCACCGAGAACAACCGCCTCGGCCACACCATCTCCGAACAGTATCTGCAATAGGCCCCGGGGCGGCTCGCGCGAGCGCGCCGTCGCAGGCTGGAACAGGGACGGAAGACGCCTCGCGAGCGCCATGCGGATCAAGATATCCCACTCGATCACCTACGCCTATGACGAGCCGGTCAGGCAGATCACGCAGATCCTGCGCCTGACCCCGCGCGATCACGATGGCCAGCATGTGATGTCCTGGCGCATCGAGCCCAATATCGACGGTCGCCTGCGCGCCGGGCAGGATCCTTACGGCAACCTCGTCCACACCTTCTCGGCCGATGGACCGATCTCGGGCCTGTCGATCCAGGTCGACGGCGTGGTCGAGACGCTCGATCTCGCCGGCGTGGTGCGCGGCGCGATCGAGCGCGTGCCTCCCGAGGTCTTCCGCCGCGACACCTTGCTGACCGCTCCCGACGATGCGCTGCGTGAATTCGCCGTCGCGGCGACGCGCACCGACGCGACGCCGCTCGCCAAGATGCATGCGCTGACGGAAGCGCTCCATAGCGAGATGACCTGCGACCGCTCGGGCCAGCGCAACGGCATCGGCGCCGCCCCCGCCTTCGCCGCGCGCGAGGGCATCCCGCAAGACCTCGCCCATGTCTTCATGACCTGCGCCCGGCAGCTCGGCCTGCCGGCCCGCTATATTTCCGGCTATGTCGCGGCCTCTGATGCTCTGCCCCTGGCCGAGGGCGCCCATGCCTGGGCCGAGATCCATCTCGACGATTACGGCTGGATCGGCTTCGACTGCGCCAATGGCCTGTGCCCGATCGACACCCATGTCCGCATCGCAGCCGGGCTCGACTTCGCCGATGCCGCCCCGGTGCGCGGCGCCCGCAAGGGCGGCAGTGGCGAGAACCTTGCCGTCAGCGTCAGCGCGCGCAAGGCAGGCAGCCGGCAGGTCAACCAATAGGCCGAGCGCGATTGCGACTGTCGCAATCCGCTGCTAGAGCACGCGCCGATCTGATCGCGCTGCGATCAGATCGGATCACGCGTTCTCTATCAATCGTTTAGAGACGGATTCACCGATCAGGTTGATTCAACCTGATCGGATCCGGCTCTGGCAGCGGGGCAGGCGATGCCGGCCGCGGCCATGTCCGACGGCGCTCAGAAGGATCGAAAGCCCGTGACCTATTGCGCCGGACTTCTCGTGCAGGACGGGTTGGTGATGATCGCCGACACCCGGACCAATGCCGGGCTCGACGACATCTCGACCTTCCGCAAGCTGCACATCTTTTCCTGGCCGGGCGAGCGCACTTTCGCCTTGGCGACGGCCGGCAACCTCTCGGTCACGCAATCGGTGGTGAGCCTGCTGCATGAGGGCCTGCCCAATCCCGAGACGGGCGAGCTCGACACTTTTAGCAGCGCGAGCTCGATGTTCCGCGCCGCCCAGCTCGTCGGCCGCGCCATCCGCGCCGTGCGCGAGATGGATGGCGAGGCGCTCAGCGACGCCGGCGTGAAATTCGACGTCTCGATGCTGTTCGGCGGCCAGATCAAGGGCCAGCCGATGCGGCTTTTCATGGTCTATGGCGCCGGCAACTTCATCGAATGCGGCATGGACGCGCCCTTCCTCCAGATCGGCGAGCATAAATACGGCAAGCCGATCCTCGATCGCGCCGTGACCTTTCGCACCCATCTTTACGATGCCCTGAAGGTCGGGCTGATCTCGATGGACTCGACCATGCGCTCGAATCTCGGCGTCGGCCTGCCGATCGACCTCATCGTCATGCGCCGCGACGCCGACGAACCCGAACTGAACCGGCGCATCGAGGCCGGCGAGCCCTATTTCCACGACCTGCGCGAACGCTGGTCGGCCGCCTTGCGCGCTGCCCATACCGCAATCCCGCGCCCGCCCTATGGACCGACCACGGGTTGAATCGGCCCGGCTACGGGTCGCGCCTGCGCGCGGGCGCGGGCGCGCGGGGATAAATTCACGCAAAATCAATCTCTTGAGCGCATTCCCATATGGAATTGCGAACTGCTGTTGTTGAGCACGCTTAAGCGTTGTCTGGAAACGGGATATCAACATTCCGTTGCGATAGTGGCCGCCCTGATGCTCTGAGACGGCTGATGCATTCGCCTACTGTCGCGAAGATGACCAACGCGGACTCCTCGGCGCGCATGCTCACCAGCACCGTGGCTACGCTTGGCTGTGCCTTCCTGGTGGTGGTGATTGCTGCGATCGCAGCGATGCTCGCCATCACGCATGACGCCAACCAGACCGAGAACGAGCGTCAGCGCGACCGGCTCGAGGCCGCCATCGAGAGCCAGACCCGTCTGCGCCGGCTGCGCATGGACAGCATGTCCTCGAGCGCCGAGCTGCAGAATGCGCTGGCCACGGGCGGCCCGACAGAGGCGCTCCAATCGATCTTCGCCAGGCTCAGCTACCGCTTCCTCACCTTCGAGGGCGTCTATCTGGTGACGCCGTCGGGCCGTGTCCTCGCCGGGCTCGAAGGCGGACGCCCGGCCGGTCAGGCCAGCTATGACGGCCTCAAGCATTTCAGCCGCAGCCTCCCCGGCCCGGCCAGCCTGGGCGACGCCGGGTCGGCTGGCACAGCTCCGCTGGATATCCAGGCCGAGATGATTTTCGACGGCCAGAGCACGCTCGCGCTCACGATCACCGAGCTGCGCGCGCGGCCCATCCTGGATGAGCAGGGCCAGGCCCCCGCTGCGATCGTCGTCGGCTATAATCGCATCACCTCCACCCTGCTCGACGATATGGCCCGGCGCTATCGCATCCCCGGGCTGCAGATCACCGGCCGCAAGCCGGTGGATCCACTGCTGCGCCGTGACATCGTCTCTCCTGACGGCACCGTCTCGGCCTGGCTGACCTGGACGCCGAGCCGCCCGGGCAATGCGATCATCGAGCAATTCTCCTGGGCGCTGATCGCGGTCGGAATCATCTTCGCTGCGATCTTCGCCTATGTGATCCAGCGCCTGCGCAACGCCGCCAAGGAGATCGGCCTGCGCGAGCACCAGATCCAGCGGCTCGCCGCCCATGACGAGCTCTCGCTGCTGCCGAACCGCCGCACCTTCGACCTGAGGCTCGATCAGGAACTGGCCCAGCTCAGCCGCAACGGCAACGGGCTCGCAGTGCTGCTGCTCGATCTCGACCGCTTCAAGGCCGTCAACGACACCTATGGCCACACCGCCGGAGACGAGCTGATCCGCCAGGTCGCCGAGCGACTCTCCGGCATGATGCGCGTCGGCGATACGGTGGCGCGGCTGGGTGGCGACGAGTTCGGCATCATCCAGAGCAATATCCACGATGCCAGCGGCTGCGCGGCGTTGGGCGAGCGCATCCTCGAAGCGCTCACCCGCCCCTTCTCGGTCATGGGCATCGACACGATCATCGGCTGTTCGATCGGCATCGCGCTGGCCCCTCAGGACGGCACCGACCGCGAGACCCTGCTCAAGCTCGCCGACACGGCGCTCTATCAGTCGAAGAACGAGGGGCGGAACCGCTATTCCTTCTTCGAGGCGCGAATGAACCGCGCCCTGCAGCTGAAACGCATGGTCGAGGAAGACCTGCGCAACGCCATCGCCAAGGACGAGCTCATGCTGCACTACCAGCCGCAGGTCTCGGTCGACGGCAACACCATTGTCGGGGTCGAGGCGCTGGTGCGCTGGCCCCACCCGGTGCACGGCATGGTGCCTCCCTCGGAATTCATCAGCATCGCCGAAGAGCGCGGGCTGATCGTGCCGCTGAGCGAATGGGTGCTGCGCCGCGCCTGCCTCGAAGCCAAGCGCTGGGAGGGCCTGCGGCTCGCGGTCAACATCTCGCCGGTGCAGTTTCGCCACAAGGATTTCGTCGGCGATGTCATCCGCATCGTCGAGGAAACCGGCTTCGACCCAGCCCGGCTCGAGCTCGAGCTGACCGAGGGCGTCGTCGTCGAGGATGCCGATGCCGCCGAGAACGCGCTGATGGAGCTGCGCGCCCACGGCATTGGCCTCGCGCTCGACGATTTTGGCATCGGCTATTCCAGCCTGATCTATTTGCGCCGTTTCGCCTTCGACAAGATCAAGATCGACCGCTCCTTCCTCGAATATATGGAGACGACCGGCGAGTCGGCGATCCTGGTCCATTCGGTCGTGCATCTTGGCCGTGCGCTCGGCTTGCGCGTCTGCGCCGAAGGCGTCGAGACGGCCGAGCAGCATCGTTTCCTGCAGGCGATCGGCTGCCACGAATTGCAGGGCTTCCTGTTCTCGAAGGGCGTCCCAGCCGAGGAAATCGACCGGCTGCTCGAACTCGACGCCCCTTTTGCCGATAGCCTCGCGGCCTGATCCGGGCTCGGGGCGCCGACCGATTTCAGCAAAGCGAACATCCGACTGGATATGATGTTCGGTCCAAGGGTTCAGCCGTGCAGGCGCACCCAGGGCAGTTCCTCTGCCCGCTTGATTTCGCGCACGGCATAGGACGGTGACGGACGCTCGAGCAAGATCGAGGGGTCCTCCGCGAAGCTGACGCAGAGGGCGCCCTCGACGGCGGAACGGCTGAGGCCGATATCGTGCAACATGTACTCGTCGCATTCCGCCAGCTCGGCGATGGCGCGCCGGTGGCGGCGCGCCGTGATGAACGCACCGACCTTGGCCAGGGCCTGGGAGAGCAGCGCAGCCAGGGCTTGGGCCGGGAATGCGGAAAGCCGCGCCGGTGTGGGCGCCAGGCGCGTGGCGTGATCGGAGCAGGTCATGGGTCAGTCCTCCTTTCCATGCTTTGCGGCGGCATGCGCCTCCTTGAGCTGCTCGGCGCAATCCTCGCAGCAGACCTCCACGGTCTTGCCGCCGAGATTCACGCTGATGGCCGTGGCATCGAGCTCGCAATCGCAGGCTGCGCAGGTTCTTTCAGTCATGGCTTGATCTCCTGTTCGGACCCGACATCGGGCCTGGAGAGAAGAGACCTTTCGCGGCATCGCCGCTGTCAGATTCTTTAGCGATCGGCTGCTCAGCGCAGCCGGATCGCGCGCTGGAACTCGGCCGGGCTGCGGCCGTAAACCTGCCTGAAGGCCGAGCTGAAATGGCTATGGCTGGAGAAGCCGAGATCGAGACCCAGGCCGGTGAGATCGTCGGAATCGGCGAGCAGGTCGAGCGCGCGGGCCAGGCGCAGGCGCAGCTGATAGCGATAGAGCGGCACCGCTTCGACCTGCTGGAAGACCTGCGTCAGATAGACGGGCGAGACGCCGACCTCCGCGGCGATCTCAGCAAGCGTCCAACGCCGCGCCGGATCCGAGGCCAGCGCCAGCTTGGCGCGATCGACGAGCTTCTGCCGGCCGGTGCTGGCCCCCGCGGCATGCGAGGTCCGCTCACCCAGCGCCCGCCGCACCAGCGTCAGCGCCAGGGTCTCGGCTTCAAGAGGCTCGGCGACCTTGCGCTTCAGGCTGTGCCGGAGCATGGCGACCAGGGCTTGCGCGCGTGGATCGATGCGTCGACGCTGCCGGCGGAACGTCAAGCGCCCGCCCTCGCGCAACTGCTCCTTCGGCGCGAGCTCGCGCAGCAAGTGTTCGTCGATGGTCAGGGAGAGGCAGGCGTCGCCGCCGGAGACCGGATGGCTGACCCGGTATTCCTCCCCCTGATTGAAGAACAATACCTGATTGGCCTCGGCCACCGCATCGCCGCGGCCGAGATGGCGCACGAAGATGCCGCGATAGGGAAAGACCAGATGCGTGGCGTGCGAACATTCCTCGACGCCCTTCTCCCGGCACGTGCCGCAGCAGGCGACGTCATTGATCGCGACGGTCTGCGTATTCAGGAGGTTCTCGACGGTGAGGCCCGACATCGCTGCACTCCCGTTCTGCTTCGGGAGGCATCATCGGCCCGATGGGCGTCACCTGATGGCAGGAGGCGCGGGGGCGCGCCGAGAGGCTCAGAACAGCTCGGCGATCCCGCTCACGATCGCATAGGCGAAGCCGGCGCTGAGCAGCAGCCCGACCACGCCGACCAGCGCACCGGCGATGATGAAAAGCCCGTCACGCTCGACCAGCCCGAGGCCGACGAGGCAGACGGCAAGGCCAAGCGGGATCTGCCCGATGAAGGGCGCCGCGACGATGAGCCCCAGCGCCAGGATCAGGATCACGAGGCCCAGTACCGGCACCGCGACCGGCCCGCCCAGCATCGTCAGTCGCGGCCGCGAGAAGCGTTCGAGCCAGACCAGCGGCGGCAGCGCCCGCTCCACCGCCCGCGCCAGTACGGGCTTGCCGATGCTCTTGCTCAGCAGCCGCTGTGGCAACCAGGGCGTCGCCCGGCCGAACAGCATCTGCAGGCCGACAAAGGCGAGCACGAGGCCGCAGACGAGCGGGATCGGCGGCGGCATCGGCAAGCAATTGGGCAAGCCGAGCAGCACGACGAGCAGCGCATAGGCCCTGTCCTTCAGCGCCCCGACGATGGTCCCGACGGGGATCCGCTCTCCTGGCAAAGCAGCAAGGGCCGTCAGCAATCCGGATGTGCGAAGCGGTGATGACAAGCGTAGTGGCCAAGCCGTGGCGGGAGCAGCGGCCTACCACGTGCTCGCTTGCCGCAACAAGGGCGGGCAGCGCAGAGTTTCAATGCAAGGTCAGCACGCCATTCACATTCACGATCTCGGCCGGCCGGATCAGCCGCGCATGCGCGACGGTGACCGAGTGCAGCGGCCCGTCGAGCTCGCGCTTCCAGAAGTCGAGGAAATCGTGCAGCACCGGAAAACGTGGCGCCAGATCATAGTGCTGCCAGATGAAGGTCTGCAGGACGAGCGGATGGTCAGGCATGCGATAGAGGATTGTCGCCGTCGTCAGCCCGTAGCCCTTGAGTTGCCGAATGAAGTCCTCTGACACCATCGCCAATCCTCCTGCGTCACCACGCGATGAAAGCTTAGCCGATTTCTTGAGGTTGCGCTCCGTTGGTTAACAAAAACTTGCAAGGCCCCGTCAAGTTTTTGCAATCATGGCCTGTGGCGGTGAGCAATCGCGGCCGTCGATGTCGGGCGGCGTGCGCGGCGTTTGATCACGGGGAAACCGGTAGAGCTTGCCCGACTGCGCTCGCGGACACGCACTGGCCGGCACTGGATCATCGGACGGGATATCGATCCGGTCCGGTGATCCAGCTTCCTGTTTTCGCATCGGCTTTTCCGAAAACCGCAATCCACTTTTCGGGTCGATGCGCTAACCCGCCAGTGCCCTGAGCGCCTCGGGCGTATCGACATCGATGGCGATCGCCGGATCGTCCAGCGGCACCTCGACGACGCCCTCCTCGGCCGCATCGAGCAGCCGGCGCGCGCCCTGGTCGCCGGAGAGCCGTTCGACGGCCGGGAACAGCGCCCGCGCCAGTAGCACCGGGTTGCCGCGCTGGCCGAACAGCGTCGGCACGACCGCCTGCGCTTCGGGACTGTCGGCGAAGGCCTCGGCCAGCCGGTCGATCACCGCCGGCGTGACATTCGGCATGTCGCCGAGCGAGACGACGACGCCGGAACTGTCATCCGGCAGCGCAGCCAGGCCCGCCCGGACCGAACTGGCGAGGCCGGAGGCGAAATCGGGATTGTGGACGAAGCGGACGGGAAGCCCTTGCAGTGCCGCCTCGACCTCGGCGCGCTGATGCCCGGTGATGACGAAAACCGGACCGATCCGCGCCGCAAGCTGCGCCTTAACGGCATGACGCACCAGCGCCTCGCCGCGCACGATCTGCAGCAGCTTGTTACGCTCGCCCATCCGCGTCGAGCGGCCGGCGGCGAGCACGAGCCCGGCAACGGGCGCGACAGCCTCGCGCCCGGGCGCACGCGGCTGCGGCCGCGAGACTATCTCCATCAGCAGCCCGCCGACGCCCATCTTCTGGATATCGGCGCGCCCGACCGGAAGGCCGGCGAGGCAGCGCTGCAGCACCCAATCGAAGCCGTTCTCCTTGGGCGAGCGGGCGCAACCGGGCGCGCCGATCACCGGCTTGCCGGCGAGCTCGCCGATCAGCAGCAGGTTGCCGGGATCGACCGGCATGCCGAGATGCTCGACATGGCCGCCGGCCTCGACCAGCGCCTGCGGCACCACATCGCGCCGGTCGGTGATGGCGGAGGCGCCGAAAACGACGACGACCTCGGCAGGGCTGGCAGCAGCCTTGCGGATCGCCTCGGCCAGTGGCTCGGCCTGATGCGGCACGCGCGCGTCGGAGACGATCCGCGCACCTGCCGGCGCAATGCGCTCGGCCATGACCTTCATCGTCTTCTCGACGACGGAGGGTTTCAGGCCGGGCAGCAATGTCGAGACCATCGCGACGGTCTTGAACCGGTATTCGCTGACCGCAATCGGCCTGGCCGCTCCGATACGGGCAAGCGCATCCTCGACCTGCCGGCCAGAGACGGCATAGGGAATGATCTTGACGGTCGCGACCATCTCGCCGGCGACGACGGCCTTGAGCGCAGGCAATGTCGCGACGGTGATCGCCTCGTCGATCATGTTGAGGGCATCGAGCGCCGCGACATCGAGCGTCAGCACGCCGGCGGTTGCAGCGAAGAGATTGACGCGGCCGGTGAACGGAGCCTCGGTGACGAGGCCTGGCCCGGCCAGGGCCTCGGCCAGCCGTTTTGCCGCAGCGTTCTCGTCGATATCGCCGGGCTCGAGCCTGACTGCGACGAGTTCCGACACGCCCGCAGCCGCAAGCCGCGCGGCATCCTGGGCCGAGATCGTCGCGCCCTTCTTGACGATGACGTCACCGGCCCGCACCGAATGTGCAGCGATGCAGCCGACAGCGTCGGCAATGGCAACCGAACCGAATTTCATGATGTCTGCCGGCGCGGTCCGCGCAATGTGCTGACGATTTCGCCAAGGATGGCGAGCGCGATCTCGGCCGGTGAGACGGCCCCGATATCGAGCCCGATCGGCGCATGAATGCGCGCGAGCGAAGCTTCGTCGAAGCCTGCCGCCACTAGGCGCTCGACCCGGCGGCCATGCGTCTTCCGGCTGCCGAGCGCGCCGATATAGAAGCAGGCGGAACGCAGCGCCGCCTCCAACCCGGGATCGTCGATCTTCGGATCATGGGTCAGGGCGACGAAGGCGGTATAGCTGTCGAGCCCGATCTTGCCGATCGCCTCATCGGGCCATTCGGGCAGCAGCGTCACGCCGGGAAAGCGCTCCGGCGTGGCGAAAGCCGTGCGCGGATCGACGATCGTCAGATCGAGATCGAGCAGCCGCGCCATCGGCGCCATCGCCTGGGAGATATGCACCGCGCCGGTGACGACGACGCGAGGCGGCGGCGCCTGCACGGTCAGGAAATAGCTGGAGTCCTCGGTCGCGACGGCGCCGCTCTTGCCGCTGCGCAATTGCTTGTCGAGAAGCGCGGCCAGCGGATCGGTGGCGATATCCACCTCCTTCACCAGCCTTTGCACACCATTCGAGGTATCGGTGACGAGCACCGTCGCGCGGCGGGCGGCGCGCTCGGAATTGAGGGCTGAAAGCAGGCCGAGATCCATCGCTCAGCCCTTGTCGGTCGCGAGTTTCAGCCCAAGTCCGATCATCAGCGAACCGCCGAGCCAGCGGCCGAAGGCGAAGCCGGCCTTGGTCTTCTTCATCGTCTGGATCACGGCCGAGGCACCGAGCACCGTCAAGAAATCGGCCGAGGAAAAGGCAAAATTCACGATCATGCCGAGGACCAGGAACTGCGCCCAGACCGGCAGCGCGGCGGCCGGATCGACGAACTGCGGCAGGAGCGCGATGAAGAACAGCGCGACCTTCGGGTTCAGGACCTCGACGATGAAGGAATCACGCAGCGCCCGCTTCACCGTCTTGGGCGGCGCCATCACGACATCCTCGCCTGCCCCGCCGAGCTTGGAGCGGATCATGCCGATGCCGAGCCAGACCAGGTAGAGCGCGCCGGCGAGCTTCACCGCCATGTAGAGTTCCGGCACATGCTGGAACACGGCCGAAAGGCCGAAGGCCGCCGCGACGACGTGGACATAGCAACCGAGATGGATGCCGAGCATCGCCATGAAGCCGGCGCGCCGGCCATGGGCGATGGTCTGCGCGGCCGTGTAGAGCAGCGCCGGTCCCGGGAAATAGGCAACGGCGAGCGTCAGGATCGCGAAGGCGGTGAGTGTTTCCCAGGACGCCATCAGTTCACCTTCTCGACCAGGATTCGCTCGACATAGACCTTGATCCGCCCGCCGCAGGAGAGCCCGACCTTCCAGGCCGTCTCGTCGGCGACGCCGAATTCGAGCGTGCGCGCCTTGCCGTCGGCGATGACCTCGACCGCCTCGGTGACGACGGCGCCCTCGACGCAGCCGCCCGAGACCGAACCGAGGAAATTGCCCTCCCCGTCGATGACGAGATGCGAGCCCACCGGCCGCGGTGCCGACCCCCAGGTTTCGATCACCGTGGCGAGCGCGACGCCGCGCCCGTCCTTCGCCCAGGTTTCGGCGGTGGCGAGGATGTCGGTATCGGTGCTGATCATGATCGTCGATCCCAAATCGGCCAAGCGCGCATCATATGCGCAGGCGCGCCGTGAGGCCCGCCTACTTAAGCATATCTGCCGCTGGTTTCGAGCATGCAGAGCATGACGCACCGTCCACAATCGCGAGCGGCGATGACGATTTCGCTATTGCTACTCGACGCCAGCCCCGGCTGTTCGCCGAGCCCGGGGTGCGTCTCTCCGACGATAGGAACAGCGATCGTGCGTCGCTCAGCGCGTCGCCGCTGTCTTGACGCCGCGCGCGTAGAGCGCCTGATCGAATAGACCGTCGAGCGACGGCGCTTGCGGAAAATCGCCTAGCTCGACCTGATAGGCGAGTAATTCTTCCGTCGCCTTGCGGATGCTGGCGGGATCGTTGACGAAGCTCACCGCCGGCGAGGCAAGAGCTCGCGCGATCGTCGCCTCGGCGACGAGGCCGCCGCCGAGAGCGGCGAGCACATGCGGCGCCGCCTTGGCGGGCTCGTCGCGAACCTGCTCGGTCGCCCTGTGGAACAGGCCGACGAAACGCTCGGCCACATCAGAGCGGCTCTTGAGGAGGCTCCCCGAGGCAGCGACGACGACGCCCGGAATGTTCGGGAACATGTCCGGCGCATTGACGATGCGCCTAATGCGCGGGTCCCGCTCCGGCACCAGCGTGGCCGAGGGCTCGAGCAGCGTGCCACCATCGATGGCGCCGGTCAGCATGGCCTGCTGCACCACCTCGATGCCCATATTGGCGATCTCGATATCGGCCCGATCGACCTTGCCCACCTTCCAGAGCCAGTGATGGAGCGCGACTGTCGGCACGCCGCCCGGCGGCAATGTGCCCAGCTTGGCCTTGCGGCCGGTCGCGGCCCTGAAGGCCGCGAAGGCTTTGGCCGGGTCGTTGCCGTTTTCGGCGAAGGCCTTGGCAAGTGCCGGGCCGGCCACGAAGGCAGAGCCACCGACGGCGGCGGCAGCGATGACCGAAGCCTCGAGCCCGCGGGCGCGGGCGACGGCAACCGGAGCGACCCCGATGACCAGGATATCGAGCGTGCCGGAAGCAAAGGCCTGGATGGCGTTCGGACCCGAATCGAACTTGCTCAGCTTCAGATCGAGCCCGGCCTCGCGCGCCGATCCGTCCCCGGCCAGGACGAACAGGGCGCTTGCCCCGATGACCGGCACATAACCGATGCGCAGCGGCGTGTTCTGGGCGAAGCCAGGGCCTATCCCAGCCATTGTGCCAGCTGCCAGGGCGAGCAGGGTTCTACGGTCGATCATGTCAAGCTCCGCTCGGCAGCAAGCCATGATGGCCAGCACGGTCGGCCTGCGTTATGGCATCGGTCTGGTGGAAAATGCTTCCGAATCTTTTCGCCGAAAGAGATCAAAACCAGCGCGTCATCACCGCGCAGTGAAATCCATCTGCGCCACCTCCGGGCGGCCTACCCGGCCTTCTTCAACCAGGCGCGCGGATCGCCTTCCCGCCCCGCATCCGGCGCGAGCGCGGCACAGAGATCGGCCATGGCGGCGAGGTTGTGGATCGGCCTGAACGAGTCGACATGCGGCAGCATCGCTCGGATACCGCTGGCGCGCGCCTCGAAGCCGTCATAGCGCAGCAGCGGATTGAGCCAGACCAGTTGCCGGCAGGAGCGCTGCAGCCGGTCCATCTCGAAGCCGAGCTCGTCGTCGAGATGTCGCTCCAGCCCATCGGTGAAGAGCAGCACCACCGCACCGCCCGTCAGCACGCGCCGCGACCAGACCCGGTTGAACGCATGCAGCGCAGTGGCGATGCGGGTGCCGCCCTCCCAATCCGGCGCGGCCTTGCCGGCCAGCGCCAGCGCCTCGTCGGGATCGCGGGCGCGGAGCATGCGCGTGACATTGGTCAGCCGCGTGCCGAAGACAAAGGAATGCACGCGCCGCCGCTTCTCGGTCAGCGCATGCAGGAAATGCAGGAAGATGCGCGAATACTCCGCCATCGAGCCGGAGATATCGACCAGCGCCACCACCGGCGGATGCACCTGCGCTCGTTCACGGAAGGCAAGGTCGATCGAGGCGCCACCGCCCCTGAGCGAGCGCCGAAAAGTCCGGCGCGGGTCGATGCGGGCGCCGAGATGGGCGGCCTGGAAGCGCCGGGTCGGCACCATGTCGTCGGGCAGGCGCAATTCGGCGATGAGTTGCTTCGCCCGGGCGAGCTCGGCCGCGCTCATCTGAGCAAAGTCGCGCGATTTCAGCATCTCGCGATCCGAGACCGTCAGCCGCGCGGTGAGCTCGGTCAGCTCGGTCGGCTCGCCGCGATCCTGGTCCGGCGGCGTGAAGGCTTCCGCGACGCGCAGCGCGCCGGCCTCGGCCTTTTCCGGCTTGCTCTCGCCGCCGGGCGCGATCGGCGACATCTGCGCCATCAGCTTCTCGATCAGCGCCCTCCGCCGCCAGAACAGCCGGAAGGCCTGGTCGTAGATCACAGTGTCCTCATGGCGCTTCACGAAGATCGCGTGCAGCGCCCAATAGACATCCTCGCGCCGCCCGAGCGCACCATCGGCCAGGGCCTCGACCGCCTCGACCACCGCGCCCGGCCCGACCTTGACGCCGGCAACGCGCAGCGCGCGGCCGAAATAGGCGATGTTCTCGGCGAGCTTGCCGGTCATGCGGAGGCTAAAGCCGTCATGCTCGGGGCCGACCGTGATGTCGCGGAAAACCGCTCACGCCCTCGTCTCGGTCATGAACACCTTCTGTGCCACCACCCATTTGCCATCGACTTTCAGGAAGGAGAGCAGGTCGGTGAAATAACGCGGCGGCATCTGGCACTTGACCTTGACCAGCGCCATGCTTGGTCCGACCAGGTCGATCGCCAGGACATGGTCGCCGCGCTCCAACCCGGCGGCCTTGGGCGCGGCCCGGTTGCGCACTGCGTTGAACCACTCCTCGCGCGGCACGATCTTCAGCTCGCCGTCGAGCGATTGCGTCAGTGCGCTGGTCGGGTGGAACACGGAGCCCAGCTTCTCGACATCGCCTTCATAGAGCCCGTCGAGATAGGTCCAGGTCGCCACTTCGATCGCCTTGATATCGTCGTTCATGGCTCACTCCGTCATGCTCGGGCTTGTCCCGAGCATCCACGCCTTGCGACGCGGATGAAAGGAAAGACGTGGATGGTCGACACAAGGTCGACCATGACGAGCAGCAGACCCCAGGGTCTGTACTCATATTGGAGGGTGTCGCGACGCGAGGCATTTTGCCCGGCGGGCAGGAGCGTGGCCGCCGCAAACCGCGCGGTTTGCAAGGCCGCGCGACGCACCAGCCGGGCAAAAGGCCCGCGCCCGTTCGGGGTCGGGCGAAAATGGCCGACTGCCGCGTCGGTCCCTTGCCCGATGCCTGGGGCATCGGGCGGCGGGCTCCTCCTTGCACTCGGCCATTTTGGCCCGATCACGACACCCTCCAATATGAGGACAGACCCTAGGCCCGCGCCTCGGTCTTCACCTGATCCAGAAGCTCCTTCACCTTCGAGCCCTGCATCGCCTGGATATCGTCCTGATATTTGAGCAGGGCACCCAGCGTGTCGGAGACGATCGCCGGGTCGAGCGCCACCGCATCGAGCTCGACCAGCGCGCTCGCCCAGTCCAGGGTCTCGGCGACGCCCGGCGCCTTGAACAGCTCCTCCTTGCGGATCGCCTGCACGAAGGCGACGACCTGCTTCGCCAGCTTCGCCGGCGCCATGGGCGCACGCGCCTTCAGGATGGCGAGCTCGCGGGCTGAGTCGGGATACCCGACCCAATGGTAGAGGCAGCGCCGCTTCAGCGCGTCATGGATCTCGCGGGTGCGGTTCGAGGTCAGGATCACGATCGGCGGCTCGGCCGCCTTCACCGTGCCGAGCTCGGGGATCGTCACCTGCGCATCGGCCAGCACCTCGAGCAGGAAGGCCTCGAAGGCTTCGTCCGTGCGGTCGAGCTCGTCGATCAGGAGGATCGGCGCCCCGCCCTCCTGCGGTTCGAGCGCCTGCAGCAGCGGCCGCTTGACCAGATAGCGCTCGGAGAACAAGTCGGATTCGAGCCGCTCGCGATCACCGGCCGCGCCACCCGCCTCCGCCAGGCGGATCGCCATCATCTGCCCGGCATAGTTCCACTCGTAGACGGCCGAGGCGAGATCGAGTCCCTCATAGCATTGCAGCCGGATCAGCCGGCGGCCGAGGCCCGCGGCAAGCACCTTGGCGATCTCGGTCTTGCCGGTGCCGGCCTCGCCCTCCAGCAGCAGCGGCCGCTTCATGCGCAGGGCCAAGAAGAGCACGGTCGCGAGCGCCCGGTCGGCGACATAGCCCTGCGCCTGCAGCAGCGCCAGCGTGGCGTCGATCGAATTGGGGATGCGGGACGATGTCAGCATGACCGACCTCTAGAGCATCGAACCGGGAAGTGGAATCCGGTTCTCGGAAAGATCCGATGCTTTAACAATGGGCTGGATCGCCATCTTGCGTCCTCGGGGACGCATGACGATCTGGCGCGGCCTTCGTAGCGAGGAAAGGCATGCCAAACCATCGCTCTGACGAGGTCATTGCTCTGACGCAGTTGGAGCAGAGCATGACCCGGCTGGGACGTTTCCAGTGAGGAGTATGGACCATGACCACGCGAGAGCTTGCCAAGGATTTCGTCGCGCTGCTCAAGCAGGGCAAGCATGACGAAGCGGGCAACGCCTATAACGCCGACACCATCGTGAGCTACGAGAGCATGGACGGTCCGATGGCCGTCTGCCGCGGTAAGGACGCCGTGCGCAAGAAGGGCGAATGGTGGGTCGCCAATCACGAGGTCCACGAGATGACCGCCGACGGCCCCTATTTCAACGGCGATCAATTCGTCGTGAATTTCTATGTCGACGTCACCGTCAAGGAGAGCGGCGAACGGAGAAAGATGAACGAGTTCGGCCTCTACACCGTCGAGAACGGCAAGATCGTCGAAGAACGCTTCTTCTATTGAGGCACATGGCCGCGGCCGCGCCCGGCGATCCGGCTCCATGGAAGTCCCATGTCGGAACGCCGGCGATCAGCGCGTCGACCAGGCAAACCACAAGGCGACGAGCGCCATTCCAACAGCGGCCCCCCGCCGGATCAAGCGCTCGCGTGAGGGCTCGAAGAGCAGGCTGCGCGCGGCATCCGCGCCGAGCACCAGCGCTGCATGGATGGCGGTCGCGATCACGACGAAGGTCGCGGTGAGCCAAAGGATTTCGTCGCGCGCGGGCGGCACCGGCAGGAAGAGCGGGATCACCGCGACATAGAACACTGCGGCCTTGGGGTTGAGCAGGTTCGTGATCAGCCCGCGCCGGAACGACAGGCGGACTTCGTCCTGCGCCATCGCAGCGTCCGGCTCGCGCCATGCGTCCCAGGCCAGCCAGAACAGATAGGCGACGCCGCCCCAGCGGAGCGCCGCGGCCGCAAGCGGAAACCTCTCGCTGACGAAGGCGAAACCGAAGGCCGCGGCGAGCCCCAGCAGCGCAAGCCCGAGCGCCACGCCCGCCACCGCCGCCATGCCGGCGCGCCTGCCGCGCGAGAGGCTGAGCGCCACGAGATAGCCCATGTTCGGCCCGGGAGTGATCTCGGCCACGAGCGCAGCCAGGACGAACTCCCAGAACCGCATGGGTTAGCTGCGCATCGGGCTGCTTACTTCCCGGTCGCCTGCGCCACCGCCTGCTTGGCCATCACTCCGATCAGATGGGCGCGATACTCGGCATCGGCATGGATATCGCCGTTGATGCCGTCAGCCTTGTGCTTCAGCCCGTCGAGCGACTTCGTGGCAAAGCGGCCCGCCAGCGCGGTTTCGGCCTCGGGCCAGCGGAAGACGCCGCCCTCGCCCGCCCCGGTGACGGCGACGCGGACATCCGAGCCGCGCTTGGCAACGAAGACGCCGACCAGCGCATAGCGCGAAGCCGGGTTGCGGAACTTCGCATAGCCGGCCTTCGAGACCACCGGGAAGGAGACCTTGGTGATGATCTCGCCCTCCTCCAGCGCGGTCTCGTAGAGGCCGGTGAAGAACTCGTCCGCCGTCAGCTTGCGCTTGTTGGTGGTGACGGTCGCGCCGAGCGCCAGCAGCGCCGACGGATAGTCCGCCGCCGGATCGTTATTGGCGACCGAGCCGCCGATCGTGCCGCGATGGCGCACATGCGGATCGCCGATATGGCCGGCGAGGAAGGCGAGCGCCGGGATCGCCTCCTTGACGATCGCCGAATCCGCCACCTCGGCATGGGTCGTCATCGCACCGATGACGACATTGCGGCCCTTCCGCTCAATGCCCCTGAGATCGGCGCAGGCGCCGAGATCGACCAGATGCGCCGGCGAGGCCAGGCGCTGCTTCATGGTCGGCAGCAAGGTGTGGCCGCCGGCGAGCAGCTTGGCGTCTTCCTTCTTGGCGAGCAGGCCGGCCGCCTGCCGCGCCGTGGCCGGGCGATGATAGGTGAAAGCGTACATGGTCTCGTCCTTTCAGATCACTCTGCGGCCATTCGCCTGATGCTCTTCTGCGCCGCGCGCCAGACCACCTGCGGCGTCGCCGGCATGGTGACCTCCTCATGACCGAGCGCATCGGTGATGGCGTTGATCACGGCGGGCGGAGCGGCGATCGCGCCGGCCTCGCCGCAGCCCTTCATGCCGAGCGGGTTCGACGGGCACGGCGTCACCGTCAGCCCCACATCGAACGATGGCAGGTCGTCGGCGCGGGGCATGCAGTAATCCATGAAGCTCGCGGTCACGAGCTGGCCGTCCTGGTTGTAGCGCGCCGCTTCGAGCAGCGCCTGGCCGACGCCCTGGGCGATGCCGCCATGGACCTGGCCCTCGACGATCATCGGATTGATGACGACGCCGAAATCGTCGACCGCGGCCCAGCGGTCGATCCTGGTCACGCCGGTCGCCGGATCGATCTCGACCTCGCAAATATGGACGCCGGCCGGGAAGGTGAAATTGGTCGGGTCGTAGAACGCCCCTTCCTTCAGCCCCGGCTCCAGGTCCTGGCCGTTGAACTTATGGGCGATATAGGCCTGCAGCGCGCAGGAGCCGAAATCGAGCGTGCGATCCGTACCCTTCACCTTGAAGTTGCCGTTCTCGAAATCGATATCGGCCTCGTCGGCCTCGAGCACATAGGCCGCGACCTTCTTGCCCTTGGCGATCACCTTGTCGAGCGCCTTGAAAATGGCGGACATGCCGACCGCGCCCGAGCGCGAGCCATAGGTGCCCATGCCCATCTGCACCTTGTCGGTGTCGCCATGGACGATCGAGACGTTGTCGATCGGTATGCCCAGTCGGTCGCTGACGAGCTGGGCGAACGTCGTCTCATGGCCCTGGCCATGGCTATGCGAGCCGGTCAGCACCTCGACCGTGCCGATCGGGTTCACGCGGACCTCGGCCGATTCCCACAAGCCGACGCCTGCGCCGAGCGAGCCGACCGCGGCGGACGGCGCGATGCCGCAAGCCTCGATATAGGAGGAGAACCCGATGCCGCGCAGCTTGCCTTGGCGGGCCGAGTCGCGCTTGCGCTTGCCCAGCCCCTTGTAGTCGATGATCTCCAGCGCCTTCTTCATCGAGGCGGCATAGTTGCCGGCATCGTACATCATGATGACCGGCGTCTGGTGCGGGAACTTCTTGATGTAGTTCTGCATCCGGAACTTGGCCGGGTCCTTGCCGAGCTCACGCGCCGCGACCTCGACCAGGCGCTCGACCACGAAGGTCGCCTCCGGCCGCCCGGCGCCGCGATAGGCATCGACCGGCGCCGTGTTTGTGTAGACCGCGTCGACCTCGCAATAGATCGCCGGGATGTCGTACTGGCCCGACAGCAGCGGCGCGTAGAGATAGGTCGGCACCGAGGAGGCGAAGGTCGAGAGATAGGCGCCCAGATTGGCCGTGGTCTTGACCCTCAGGCCGAGGATCTTGCCTTCGGCATCGGTCGCGAGCTCGGCATGGCTGACATGGTCGCGGCCATGTGCATCGGAGAGGAAGGCCTCGGTGCGATCGGCGGTCCATTTCACCGGGCGCCCGACCTTCTTCGCCGCCCAGACGCAGACCGTCTCCTCGGCATAGATGAAGATCTTCGAGCCGAAGCCGCCGCCGACATCCGGCGCGATCACGCGCAGCTTGTTCTCGGGCGCGATGCCGATGAAGGCGGAGAGCACGAGGCGGGCCACATGCGGGTTCTGGCTGGTGGTGTAGAGCGTGAAGACGCCGTCGCCGCGATCATAGTCGCCGACCGCCGCGCGCGGCTCCATCGCGTTGGGCACGAGCCGGTTGTTGACGATATCGAGCCGGGTGACGTGCTTTGCCGCCTTGAAGGCCCGCTCGGTCGCGTCCTTGTCGCCGAGATGCCAGTTGAACACCGTATTGTCCGGCGCCTCGGCATGGATCTGGGTCTTGGCCTGGGCCGCGTTTGCGGTGTCGATGACAGCCGGCAACGGCTCGTAATCCACAGCGATCGCCTCGGCCGCGTCACGCGCCTGCGCCAGCGTCTCCGCGACCACGACGGCGACATGGTCGCCGACATAGCGCACCTTGCCCTGGGCAAGCGCTGGATGCGGGCCGGCCTTCATCGGCGAGCCGTCCTTGGAGTGGATCATCCAGCCGCAGATCAGCCCGCCGACCTTGTCGGCCGTGAGGTCATCGCCGGTGAAGATGCCGAGCACGCCGGGCATGCCGGCGGCGGCCTTGGCGTCGATCGACTTGATCGCGGCATGCGCATGCGGCGAGCGCAGGAAATAGGCATAGGCCTGGCCGGGACGATCGATATCGTCGGTATAGTGGCCCTGGCCGGTGATGAAGCGATGGTCTTCCTTGCGGCGCACGGCAGCGCCGATTCCGGTTACGGACATGATGTTCCCTCCCTGCACGGCGCCTCTGGCGGGCGCGCTAGAACGTGATGCCGAACAGTGGGACCCGGTTTTCGGGCGACATCACGTTCACATTTCCTAGGCTTGAGAACGGGCTCGCGCGGGATGGCGCGAGCCGGGTGCTGCATCACTCGGCGGCCTGGCGCATCGGGGCCTTGCCCATGGCTTCGGCGCCGGCGGCGACGGCCTTGACGATGTTGTGGTAGCCGGTGCAGCGGCAGATATTGCCGTCGAGATCCTCGCGGATCGTCGCCTCGTCGAGGTCGTTGCCGCGCCGGTTCACGATATCGACCGCAGCCATGATCATGCCGGGCGTGCAATAGCCGCACTGCAGGCCGTGATGCTCGCGGAAAGCCTCCTGCATCGGGTGCAGGGCGCTGCCATTGGCGAGGCCTTCGATCGTCGTCACCGACGCGCCTTCGAGCGAAAGCGCCAGCGTCGTGCAGGATTTCACCGCCTTGCCGTCGACATGGACGACGCAGGCGCCGCACTGGCTGGTGTCGCAGCCGACATGCGTGCCGGTAAGCCGCAGATTTTCGCGCAAGAGTTGCACCAGCAAGGTGCGAGGATCGACATTCGCGGTGACGGCTTTGCCGTTCACCGTCAGCGAAACCGTGGCCATGAGCATACCTCCTGTGACCTTATATCCGGGCCCAGCCGGTGACTCGCAAAGCCACTGCATCCGGAGCCGGAACCGTTCGCGAAACCCGCTAGCCCCCTCGGGCAGCTTTTCCTTGGAACAGCTCGAAACCAACTGTGGACCCGCGATTTTGCGTGGTCAAGCGCTGCCGCGAATTGAAAGAAGGGGGCTTTCGGCACGTTTGCCGCCCGTTTTTGTGCAGCGCACCTTAATTACAGCAAAATGACGGCTGCAATTGCCCTGCCGCGCCCCCTTGGCATCTTCGCTGAATTTTAACGGAAGCGAAGGCAGGGTCGGCGGCCGACGGCGAGCCTTCGTCGCCTCGTTCAGGGGTTCCGCGGTGCCGACCATCTCCGATCAGATTCAGAGACGGCTGCGTGCAATCGGGTACGACGATGCACAACGTGCAAGGCTGCGCTTCTATCGCGATGTCGTCGACCGCGTCATCGAGCGCCTGGTCGAGACGGATTTCGACCGAGCCTTCACGATTCATGCGAGCCTGCGCGACTCGGTCGCCCCTGTCGCCGACGATCTCTATCCGGCCGAGGCCGCGCATTTCCGCCTGCTCTTCGACGGCGCCTTCGACGAGCGTTACTGCGCCTCGCTCGAACATCTCGGCCGGCTCGAGCGCGTCGCCAAGGTCGGGCCGCGGCCACGCACCTCGATTGCCATGGCCGTGTTCCAGGCCATTTCCGTGGCGAGCCGGATCAGGCTGCTGCTGACGCCGAAAAAGGTCGCGCGCGACCTCTACATCATCGAGCGGATCCTGACCTACGACGTCAATTCCGCCATCACCATCGACCAGCAGATCGCAGCGGAAGAGGCCGAACGGCGGGCCAAGGCGCTCGACAACGCAGCGGCCACGATGAGATCCCGCATCGGCCTGCTCGACGCCACGATCAGCGGCGCGGTCGAGCAATTCGTCGCGACGGCCGGCGAAACCAGCGACGCCACCGCCTTCATCCGCGACCAGGTCGGCAATGTCGCGCGCGCCTCCTCGCTGGTGCGCGAGAAGGCGATCCAGACCGCCGCCGCCACCGAGGAAATGTCAGCCAATATCGCCGAGATCGGCCACCGCGCCCGCCAGAGCCTGGAGATCGCCAACCGCGCCGCCATCGACGCCGAAGCGATGAACGACGCGATCATGCAGCTCCACGCCGTCACGCACAGCATCGGCACCGTCGTCGGCCTGATCTCCGACATCGCCGCGCAGACCAACCTGCTGGCGCTGAACGCCACCATCGAGGCAGCCCGCGCCGGCGAGGCCGGCCGTGGCTTCGCCGTGGTCGCTTCCGAGGTGAAGACGCTCGCCTCTCAGACCGCGACCGCGACCCAGGATATCGCCCGCCATATCGCCGATCTCGCCGCCAGCGCCGAGACCTGCAGCACACGGGCCGCCTCGATCGGCGCGACGATCGGCGAGATCCTGATCGATTCCGAGGCGATCTCGGATGCGGTCGGCCAGCAGAGCATCGTCACGACCGGCATTGCCCGCGATGCCGCCGAGGTCGCCGACAATTCCGACCAGGCGATCGCGCGCGCCTATGCCGTCAATGACAGCCTGGAGACCACCGCCAGGGCGCTGGAGCGCGCCAACGCCGCGGCTGCCGAGATCGCGCTCCAGGTCGGCGCGGCGGAGGCGACGGTCAGCGAGGCGCTCGTCTCGCTGCGGCAGGCATCCTGAGCGGCCAGCGCCCTCAGCCTTCGCTCACCGCCTTGGCGAAATTGGCGAAGAACTCGTCGGCGAGCTTCTTCGAGACCGAATCGATCAGGCGCGAGCCGAGCTGCATCAGCTTGCCGCCGACCTGCGCCTCGACCTCGTAGCTGAGCAGGGTCTGCCCGCCCTCGGCCTCCGAGAGCGAGACTTTCGCCCCGCCCTTGGCGAAGCCGGCAATGCCGCCCTCGCCTTCGCCGACGATGCGATAGCCGTTCGGCGGATCGAGATCCTGCAGCTCGACCTTGCCCTTGAAGGTCGCCTTCACCGGGCCGAGCTTGACCTTCACCACCGCGGAGAAATGCGTGTCGTCATCCTTGGTCAGCGTCTCGCAGCCGGGGATGCAGGCTTTCAGCACGTCCGCATCGTTCATCTTGGCCCAGACCACGTCCTTGCTTGCGGGCAGGGTCGCCTCGCCATTCATCGTCATTGCCATGACCGAGCTCCGTCATTCATCAGCAGGGGCAGCAGCACCTGCCTGTTGCGGCGGCGTGTGCCCTAGGTCTATCCAAGGCAGGCCTAGACCTAATCCATGGTCGCAAAGCAGCCCGCCGCACAAGAGGCCCGATGTGAGACGCGCCCCGGAACAGCCCGCATGACGATGCCGCGCGAGGGGCTGTTCGGCGAACTCTTCGGCGATGGCGAGATGGCCCATGAGCTGGGCGACGCCAGTTTGCTGATGGGGATGCTCGCCTTTGAATCCAATCTCGCCCGCGCGCTCGAGATTACCGGCATGGCACCGGCCGGCACAGCCCGGACCATCACCGAACAGTGCGATTTCAAACTCTACGATGCCGCTGCGCTCGGCAAAGCCGCCACGCTGGCCGGAAACCCGGCGATTCCCCTGGTCAAGGCCCTGACCGAGCGCGTTTCCAAGATCGACCCTGCCGCGGCGCGCTGGGTCCATTACGGCGCGACCAGCCAGGACGTGATCGATTCGGGTCGCGAGTATCAGTTCGAGCGCGGCATCGAGACCTTGCTCGGGCGGCTGAACCGCATCATTCCGGCCCTCGCCGAGCTGGCGCGGACGCATCGCCGGACGCCGATGATCGGCCGGACCTTCCTGCAACATGCCGTGCCGATCTCCTTCGGGGTCAAGGCGGCGCTCTGGCTCGATCCACTCCTCGAAAGCCGCGCTCGTCTCGGAGAGGTCAGGCCGATCCAGCAATTCGCCGGCGCTGCCGGAACGCTGGCATCGCTGGGTGACGTGGCGGTCCGCGCCCAGGAGGCCTTTCGGGATCTGACGCAGGCCGACGCGGCCATGCTCACGCCCTGGCATGCCCAGCGCCACCGCCTCGTCCGCCTTGCCGCCGAGCTCGGCATCCTGACCGGCAGCCTCGGCAAGATCGCCCAGGACATCGCCCTGATGGCGCAAACCGAGATCGGCGAGCTGGCCGAGCCGGAAGCGCCCGGCAAGGGCGGCTCCTCCGCCATGCCGCATAAGCGCAACCCGGTCCTCTGCACGTTGATCCTCGCAGCCGCCAGGCGCGCGCCCGGGCTCGTCTCGACCATGCTCGCCGCAATGCCGCAGGAGCATGAGCGCGCCATGGGCGGCTGGCACGCCGAATGGCCGACCATGGCCGAGCTGTTCATGGTCGCAGGCTCGGCGCTCAACCAGGCCGTCACGCTGATCCTCGGCCTTCAGGTCTTCCCCGATCGGATGCGGCAGAACCTCGACCTCACCAATGGTCTCGTCATGGCCGAACGCGTCTCGCTCGCGCTGGCGAGCACGATCGGCCGCGGCGAAGCGCATCATGTGCTGGAGGAAGCGAGCCGGACCTGCGTCGCCAGCGGCCGCCATCTCAAGGATGTGCTCGCCGGCAACGAAGCGCTCGCCGGCAAGCTCTCGCCCGCGCAGCTCGACGCCCTGTTCGAGCCCACGACCTATCGCGGCGCGAGCGACGCCATCATCGACCGCGTACTGGCCCGCAGCGAGCAGGAAGCGCCGGCAGGGCCACCATCTCCGACGCGGGAATACGGGACCACGGATGCCTGAACTCACTTTCGATGAACAAGCCGTCGTCTCCGGCACGCAGGGCGAAGGCGCCGCGATGGCGATGCGCATCGTCGCGGAATCGGCCCGGCTGATGGGGGCGCCGCGGCTGATCCCGGTCGCCTCCGCCCATATCGACGGCGCGCTTTATCATGGCGATTCCGGCACGCTCTTCGCCGAGAAACTGGTCGCGGGCGGCGCGAAAGTGGCGGTGCGCGCCACGCTGAATGTCGGCGCGCTGGCGCCGGCAGGCTGCGCCACGATTCGGCTGCCGCCGCACGAGCGCGACATGGCGGCACGCATGATGCGCGCCTACGAGGCGATGGGCTGCGAGCCGAGTTGGACCTGCGCGCCCTATCAGGCCGGGCATCGGCCAGCACAAGGCAGCGACGTCGCCTGGGGCGAGTCCAACGCCGTCGTCTTCTGCAATTCGGTGTTAGGGGCCCGCACCAACCGCTATGGCGATTTCCTCGACATCGCCTGTGCCATTGCCGGCCGCGCCCCGGATTACGGCCTGCATCGACAGGAGAACCGGCTGGCGACGCTGGTGATCGATGCCAGCGCCCTGTCGCGCGAGCTGCGCAGCTCCGATGTCTTCTACCCCGTGCTCGGCACGATCCTCGGCCGCAGCGCCGGGACCGCCATCGCCGTCATCGACGGCCTGCAGGGCTGCACCAGCGAGGATCGGCTCAAGGCGCTCGGCGCGGCGGCGGCCTCGGCCGGCGGCGTCGGCCTCTTCCATATTGCCGGCGTCACGCCCGAGGCCCCCGATCTTGCCACCGCGCTCGGCAACCAGCCGCCGCGCGAGCGCATGACCCTGACGCCGCAGGAGGTGCAGAGCGCCCTCGCCCGGCTCTCCACCGCCGGCGAGACCGGGCGGATCGACGCGATCGCGATCGGCTCGCCGCATCTCTCGCTCGCCGAGATCGACGAGGTCGAGCATCTCATGGCCGGCCGCCGCCTCAAGGCGCCGCTCTATGCCAATACCGGCCGCCACGTCCTGCGCCCGCTCGAAGCCGATGGCCGCCGCAAGGCTCTTGAAGCGGCCGGCGTGATCTTCGTCGCCGATACCTGCGTGGTGGTGACGCCGATCCTGCCGGAGGTCGAGGGCGCGGTGCTGATGACCAATTCCGGCAAGTTCGCCCATTACGCGCCCGGCAATACCGGCTATGCCGTGACCTATGGCTCGCTTGCCGAATGCGTCGAGAGCGCCGTCGCGGGCAAGCTCGTGAGGGAACCGCGCGCATGGGCCTGATCGCGGACATCCTCATCCCCGGCAATGACGCAGCCGGCCCATGCCTCGCGCTCACCGCCCCGATCAGCTTCTGGGGCGGCGTCGACCCGAAGACCGGTGACATCATCGACGCGCGCCATCCGCAGCGTGGCCGCAACATCGCCGGCACGGTGCTGGCGCTGCCCGGCACCATCGGCTCCTCCTCCGCCTCCGCCGTGCTGCTTGAGCTCGTCCATGCCGGCAGGGCTCCGGCAGCGATCCTGATGGACACGCCCGACGCCATCCTGCTGCTCGGCCTCGTCGTCGCGCGCGAGATGGGTTGGGAAACGCCGCCGGCCTTGCGCTTGTCGGCCACCGCACAGCAAAGTCTTGACGGCAAACGCCTTCTGGTTTCGAGCCAGGGTGCGATCACGACGGAATGAGTTCAGGAGAAACGCCGATGCCGATCGAGACCATCCGGGGCGAATCCTTCAATATCGAGATCGACGGTCCCGCCGATGCGCCGGTGCTGATGCTGTCGAACTCGCTCGGCACCAATCTCTCGATGTGGGATCCGCAGATTCCGGAATGGTCGAAGCATTTCCGCGTCGTCCGCTACGATTCCCGCGGCCACGGCAAGTCGACGGCGCCGGACCGGCCCTATTCGATCTCCGAGCTCGGCAGCGACGCCATCGCGATCATGGACCATCTCGGCCTCGACAAGGTGCATTGGTGCGGCCTCTCGAAGGGCGGCATGGTCGGGCAATGGCTCGCGACCCACGCCCGCAAGCGGCTGAACCGCGTCGTGCTCGCCAATACCGGCTCGCGCATGGGACCGCCGGAGCTCTGGAACGGCCGCATCCGCAATGTCCGGGCCAATGGCATGGCCGCAATCGTGCAGCAGACGCTGGAGCGCTGGTTCAGTCCGGGCTTCCGCGAGCGCGACAAGGACACCATCGCCAAGGTCAGCGAGATGCTCGCGGCGACGCCCGCGCTCGGCTATGCCGGCTGCTGCGCCGCGATCCGCGACATGGACCAGCGCGAGGCGATCGCCTCCGTCACCAACCCCGTGCTCGTCATTGTCGGAAAGGTTGACCCGGCGACGCCGCCAGCGGCCGGCAAGCTGATGGCCGAGACGATCCACGGCGCCGATCTCGTCGAGCTCGACGCCGCCCATCTCTCCAATCTCGAGCAGCCCGAAGCGTTCGGCAAGGCCGTGCTCGACTTCCTGAACGGCTAAGGGGCCTGCCATGGACGAACCCACCCGCTATGCCGAGGGCATGAAGACCCGCCGCGCCGTGCTCGGCGAAGCCTATGTCGACAAGGCGAGCGCCAGCGTCAGCGAGTTCAACCGCGACTGGCAGGAGTTCATCACCCGTACCGCCTGGAACGACATCTGGAACCGGCCGGGACTGGAACGCCGCGAGCGCTCGATCATCGTGCTTTCGATCGCGACGGCGCTCGGCGCCTGGGGCGAATTCCGCATCCATGTCCGCGGCGCGCTAAATAACGGTATGAGCCGTGACGAGATCAAGGAAGTGCTGATGCAGGCGGCGATCTATGCCGGCGTGCCGGCCGCCAACCACGCCTTCAAGGAGGCGATGAGCGTGTTTGCAGAGGTCGACGCGGAAGGGTGAATTCCAACCGCAGCGTCATTGCGAGCGAAGCGAAGCAATCCAGTCTCGTAGAGCTCGGAGGCCGTCGATTGCTTCGTCGTTTCGCTCCTCGCAATGACGACGGGCGTCGCGATCAAACGCTGCTGAAACCCCGGCGCCGGTAGACCAGCCCGGCCCCTGTCCCGACGCCCCCCATCGCGACCACCTCTCCAATCAGGATCCGGTGCGTCGCGACGTGCTTGACGTCGATCAGCCGGCAGTCGAAGGCGACGAGCGCATCCGCGAGCACCGGCGCCCCGGTTGCGAGCGTGATCCAGTCTGCGGTGGCGAAGCGCGCCTCGCCCTCGAGATTGCGGCGGCGGGCAAAGATCTCGGCGAGCTCGATGCTCTGGTCCCCGAGCGTGTTGATGCAGAAGGCACCGCTCGCCTCGATCGCCGCGAGCGTGCGGCTGGCTGCCTCGATGCAGACCAGCATCGTCGGCGGGTCGTCCGAAACCGGCGCGACGGAGGTCGCGGTCATGCCGGCGCGCCCGGCTGGCCCCTGCGTGGTCACGACATGAACGGCACTGGCGACCTGCGCCATCGCCTGCCTGAAGGCCGGCCCGCCGGATGCGACCATGTCGCGCGGCTCGGCCTGAACGAGTTTGGTCATCGACCCGATCTGTAGAAAACGAGCGTTCTTGGCCGCTGATGTAGGGTGTTCGCGGCGAGAAGACCAGCATAGCGACAGCGCCGCGCCATGATCAGGCCGCCGAACAAAGATATATCACAAATTCTGGAATCGATCGCGATTGGATCAGTCCTGCCCCAGCGTGGCCAGGAGTCCGTTGCGCAGATGCAGCATCAGCGCATCGCTTGCCGCGCTCGCCGCCTCGGGATCGGCCGTCGCGAGCGCCTGCGCGAAGGCGGCGTGATGGGCGGCAGCCGGCACGAGATCGTCCTGTCGCTCGAAATAATACCAGGCCCGCCGGATCAGCGCCTGCAGCGGCTCGACCGCCCGCGTCGCATAGGGGCTGCGCGCCGCCGCGGCCACCGCCGCATCGAGCTCCTTGTCGAGCCGCATATAGGCATTGGCATCGCCGGCCTCGGCCGCGGCCCGCATCGCCTTGGCTTTCTCGACGATGGCAATGCGCTCGCGCGGGCTGGCGCGCTTGGCCGCGTCGGAGGCGATCAGGCGCTCCAGCACCTCGCGCGCATCGAGCGCGGCCATGATGTCGATCGCGTTGATATCCGTCACCGCCACGCCCTTGCGCGGCAGGATCTCGACCAGCCCCTGCTGCGCCAGCCGAATCAGCGCCTCGCGCACCGGCGTGCGGCCGACGCCGACGAGGTCGATCAGCTGCGCCTCGGTCAATACCGCGCCCGGTCGCAGCGACAGCGTCACGATCGCCTCTTCCAGCCGGCCATAGGCGATTTCTGACAGGCTAAGCGTGCCCGCAGGAGCGAGCGGCGCGCTGGAATCATCGCCGCCGCCGCGCATTTCAGTCGCGAAACGGCCGCTCATGCAACGCTCCAGCGCCCGGGGCTCAGGATTGACGCGGCGTCGGACATTGATATATCACCCATGGGACCAGCCTAAGACGGCAGTCTTGCAATCTGCAAGCGAAAAGGCTCGGCGCGCAAGCTTTCTGCGACGACGATACGCTGCCGAAGCTCCGGGCATGTTCCGCAAAGGTGGAATGGACTTTTGCGATCAGAACACGCTCCGGATATTGACGGGCACGCGATCTCATCGTTCGGCCGATCCCGAACGGAAGCACGCGGGGACTAAGGGCCGTGAGGGGATGAGCTTGCCATGAAGATCGCCGTTGTCGGGGCAGGCATCGTTGGCGTCGCCATCGCGCACGCTCTCCTCGACGACGGCCATGAGGTCTTGATCCTCGATCGCGAAGGGCCCGCGTTCGGTCCCTCGCGCGGCAATGCCGGCTGGATGGCACATACGGACATCCTGCCGATCGCCAGCCCGAAGAATCTGCGCAACGTCCCGAAATTCCTGCTCGATCCGCTCGGGCCGCTGGCAATCCGCCCCGCCTATTTCCCCAAGCTCCTGCCCTGGCTGATCCGCTTCCTGTTCGCTGCCCGGCCCGACGCGTTCGAGCGTTCCGTCCAGGGGCTCGGAGCCTTGCAGCAGCGCGCGCTGCCGGCCTGGCTCAAGCTGGCCGAAGCCACCGGCGTCTCGAATCATATCCATCGCAAGGGCGGACTCTACGTCTTCACCGACCGGGGCGCCTTCACCGAGGCCGGCGAGATCGCCAAGCGCCAGGCTGAGTTCGCCATCACGGTCGACATGATCGGCCGCGAGGAACTGCGTCAGTTCGAGCCGGCGCTGAAGGACCGCTTCGTCGGTGCCGCCTTCCATCCCGACACCGCCCATATCAGCGATCCGCTCCAGCTTACGCTCGCCCTGTTCGAGGCGGCGCTGGCGCGCGGCGCGACCTTCGAGAAGGCCGAAGTCAGCACGATCTCGATGGGCGAGCGCCCTGCCCTGATCGGTCCGAACGGGTGGCAGCGCGTCGTCGACCGCGCGGTGATCGCGGCCGGCGCCTGGTCTAAGCCGCTTGCTGCGGCGATGGGCGACAAGGTGCCGCTCGATACCGAGCGTGGCTACAATGTCAGCTTTCCCGGCAGGACCGGCCTGACGATGCGGCCGATCGGCTTCGAGGGGCACGGCTTCGTCGTCACCCCGCTCGAGAGCGGGCTGCGGATCGGAGGCGCGGTCGAGTTTGGCGGGCTGGAGGCGCCGCCGAACCATGCCCGCACGCGCGTGCTCTATGACAAGGCGAGCGGCTTCATCGACGGCCTGCCGCAATTCGAGAGCGGCACGCTTTGGATGGGCTTCCGACCCTCCCTGCCTGATTCGCTGCCGGTGATCGGCCCGAGCTCGCGCAACCGCAACGTCTACTATGCCTTCGGCCATGGCCATTACGGCATGACGCAATCGGCCGTGACCGGCGCGATCATCGCCGACCTGGTCGCCGGGCGCGCGCCTCCGCTCGCGCTCGACCCGTTCAGCCCGACCCGGTTCTGAGGCCTGGCGTGGCGGCGGATGCGATCATCCACATCAATGGCTGGCCGGGCTCCGGCAAGCTGACCATCGCCCGCGAGCTCGCCGCCCTGCTCGATGCCCGCCTGCTTGACAACCATACGATCATCAACCCGGCCGAGGTGCTGTTCGAGCGCCGCGACCCGCTCCACCATTCCCTGCTCAAGGCGCTACGCGCCGCGATCCTCGATCATGTCGCCCGGATGCGGCCCGGCCTGCTCATCCTTACCGATGCGCTCGCGGATGATGTCCATGACAGCGCCGTCTTCGACGAATACCGCGCCCTGGCGGCAGCGCGTGGCGCGGAACTGGTTGCGATCGTGCTCGACTGCGCGCCGGAGCAGAATGCCGCGCGGCTCGTCGCCGCCGGCCGGGCAGAGCGTCATAAATTGACCGATCCGGCGGTGCTCGCCTCGCTGCGGGCCAACCATCGGCTGCTGCGACCAGCGGGAGCACCGCTGGTCGAGCTCGACATCACCGATCTCTCGCCTGACGTGGCTGCCGCTCTCCTTGCCGAGCGCTGCCGCGCCATATTTGAATCAACTCCTCAGCCAGCCGAGCCAATGCCATGAGCACACACACCTTCTTCTGCGTCGACGGCCATACCTGCGGCAATCCTGTGCGCCTCGTCGCCGGTGGCGGCCCGCGCCTCGAAGGCAAGAACATGGTCGAGAAGCGCGCGCATTTCCTCGCCGAGTTCGACTGGATCCGCACCGGCCTGATGTTCGAGCCGCGCGGCCACGACATGATGTCCGGCGCCATCCTCTACCCGCCGACGCGCGAGGACGCCGATATCGCCTTCCTCTTCATCGAGACCTCCGGCTGCCTGCCGATGTGCGGCCATGGCACGATCGGCACCGTCACCATGGCGCTGGAGCGCGGCCTCGTGACGCCGAAGACGGCCGGCGTCCTCAAGATCGACACGCCCGCCGGCCTGGTGACCGCGACCTATGTCCAGAACGGCCCCTATGTCGACAGCGTCCGCATCACCAACATCGCCTCCTACCTGCACGCGACCGGCTTGAGCGCCGAGGTCGAGGGCCTGGGCGAGGTCACCGTCGACGTCGCCTATGGCGGCAATTTCTACGCGATTGTCGACCCGCAGAAGGCGATCAACGACATCGCCGACGTCAACCCGTCCGACCTGCTGCGCTGGAGCCCGAAGCTGCGCGCCGCGCTCAACGCCAAGTACAAGTTCGTCCATCCCGAGAACCCGGCGATCAACGGCCTCAGCCACATCCTCTGGACCGGCAAGCCGACTCAGCCGGACGCCCGTGCCCGCAACGCCGTGTTCTACGGTGACAAGGCGATCGACCGCTCGCCCTGCGGCACCGGCACCTCCTCGCGCATGGCGCAATGGGCCGCTCAAGGAAAATTGAAGGTGGGCGACGACTTCGTCCACGAGAGCATCATCGGCACGCTCTTCCGCGGCCGGGTCGAGGCCGCGGCCAAGGTCGGCGACCATGACGCCATTATACCTTCGATCGAGGGGTGGGCCCGGATGACCGGCTACAACACCATTTTCATCGATGATCGCGACCCGCTGGCGCATGGATTCCAGCTCGCCGACCGCAATTGAGGGCCTCCCGACCCCGAGTTATGCACTGCCCAGGCCACAATCATCTTGCGCCAAATGAGCGCTGCGCCGCAAAGTCTTCTGCCTATTTCGAGAGCAAATCGGAGCAGATTGCTTTTGACAGAAACTTGTCATGAGGTGATTGTCGTCGGCGCAAGCCATTGGTAGCTCTGCGTAGCAATCGCATCCCGCATGCGTCGGCATCATGCCGGCCAGAAGAACGGGAGCTGGTTCGAGGGGTTAGGCGTCGTCAATGGAAGTTTTTCTCCAGCAGCTCATCAATGGGCTGACCCTGGGGTCGATCTACGGCCTCATCGCCATCGGCTACACGATGGTCTTCGGCATCATCGGCATGGTGAACTTCGCCCATGGCGACGTGTTCATGCTCTCGGCCTTCAT
This sequence comes from Allobosea sp. BK604, assembly GCF_004341515.1. GTDB lineage: Bacteria > Pseudomonadota > Alphaproteobacteria > Rhizobiales > Beijerinckiaceae > Allobosea. Next base: position 216,334 of record NZ_SLZF01000008.1, on the reverse strand, counting down.
CGCGCTGATCTTCTTCATGCTGGTGACGGCGGTGATCGGTACCGGAGCGGGCATGATCATGCTGGCGCTGATTGTCGTGCTCTTCCTGGCGATGTTCTTCACCTCGCTCTGGAACTGGACGATCGAGCGCGTCGCCTACCGGCCGCTGCGTGGCTCGTTCCGGCTGGCGCCGCTGATCTCGGCGATCGGCATGTCGATCTTCCTGACCAATTTCGTGCAGGTCGTGCAGGGTCCGCGCAACAAGTCGGTCCCACCGATGCTGAACAGCTCGATCACCCTGATCGACAGCGCCACCTACTCGGTCTCGATCTCCTATAAGCAGATCGTCATCATCGTCACCACGGCCGTCCTGCTCGGCGTGTTCTGGTACATCGTGCAGAAGACGCCGCTCGGCCGGGCCCAGCGCGCCTGCGAGCAGGACCGCAAGATGGCCGGCCTGCTCGGCATCGATGTCGATCGCACCATCTCGATCACCTTCGTGATGGGCGCCGCGCTCGCCGCCGTCGCCGGCGTGATGTATCTCGTGCTCTACGGCGTGGTGAACTTCGCCGACGGCTTCACACCGGGCGTCAAGGCCTTCACGGCTGCGGTCTTGGGCGGCATCGGCTCGTTGCCGGGCGCTGTCATCGGCGGGCTTCTGATCGGCCTGATCGAGGTGATGTGGTCGGCCTATTTCACCATTGACTACAAGGATGTCGCCGCCTTCTGCATCCTCGCGGTCGTGCTCGTCTTCATGCCCTCCGGCATCCTCGGCCGGCCGGAAGTCGAGAAGGTCTGACGCCATGGCGACCCCTGTCTCCGCTCCTGCCGCCCGCCAGGCCAACATGATGGCGGCGCTGAAGGAAGCCGCCTTCGCCGCGCTGATCACCTTCGGCCTGTGCATCCCGATCATCGCCTGGGGCACGCGCCAGAATCTCGACAACGTGCTGGTGCTCGATCCGCGCTGGGACACCGTCGCCTGGGCCGTCGCCATCGTCTTCGTCGGCCGCTTCCTGATGGCTTTGCGCCAGCAGAAGAAGGGCGAAGGCCGCACCATCGTCCGTATCCTGCCGCATGGCACCTTCGCCCGGCTGCAGGGCCATTCGCGCCTGTTCTCGCTGGTGGGCCTCGGTTTCCTCATCACCTTCCCGATCATCGCGATCACGCTCGCGGGCTGGGGCGGCGCGCTGAAATGGATCGACAATTTCGGCGTCCAGATCCTGATCTACGTCATGCTCGGCTGGGGGCTGAACATCGTCGTCGGCCTCGCCGGCCTGCTCGATCTCGGCTATGTCGCCTTCTATGCTGTCGGCGCCTATTCCTACGCGCTGCTCGCCAAGAATTTCGGCCTGTCCTTCTGGATCCTGCTGCCGATGGCCGGCATCCTCGCCGCCTTCTGGGGCATGCTGCTCGGCTTCCCCGTGCTGCGTCTACGCGGTGACTATCTCGCCATCGTGACGCTCGCCTTCGGCGAAATCATCCGGCTCGTCCTGGTCAACTGGGTCGATTTCTCCGGCGGCTATGCCGGCATCTCCGGCATCCCGCGACCAACCTTCTTCGGCATTCCGTTCACGGCGGCCGATAATGGCTTCGCCGCTGTCTTCGGGCTCGAGTTCTCGCCGCTCTACCGGACGATCTTCCTCTATTACGTCATCCTCTGCCTGGCGCTGCTCACCGCCTTCGTCACGCTGCGCCTGCGCCGCCTGCCGGTCGGGCGCGCCTGGGAGGCCCTGCGCGAGGACGAGATCGCCTGCCGTTCGCTCGGCATCAACACCACCAATACCAAGCTCACCGCCTTCTCGCTCGGCGCCATGTTCGGCGGTTTCGCCGGCTCCTTCTTCGCCGCGCGCCAGGGTTTCATCTCGCCTGAATCCTTCGTCTTCATGGAATCGGCTGTGATCCTCGCCATCGTCGTGCTCGGTGGCATGGGCTCACTCTGGGGCTGCGCCATCGCCGCCACCGCGATGATCGGCGGCACCGAGTTGCTGCGCGAGCTCGAATGGCTGAAGGTGATCTTCGGCGCCGATTTCGACCCGACCAAGTACCGCATGCTGATCTTCGGCTTCGCCATGGTCGTGATCATGATCTGGAAGCCGCGCGGCCTGATCTCGACCCGCGAGCCGACCGCCTTCATCAAGGAGAAGAAAGCGATCTCCGCCGATCTCGTCCAGGAGGGGCACGGTTGATGACCACCGCTCCCCTGCTCAAGGTCGAGCATCTGACGATGCGCTTCGGCGGCCTGACCGCCGTCAACGACCTCTCCTTCGAGGCCCGCAAGGGTGATATCACCGCCCTGATCGGCCCCAACGGCGCCGGCAAGACCACGGTGTTCAACTGCATCACCGGCTTTTACAAGCCGACCGAAGGCATGATCACGCTGACGCAGGATAATGGCGACAGCTACCTGCTCGAGCGCATGCCGGACTTCCGCATCTCCTGGAAGGCCAAGGTCGCCCGCACCTTCCAGAACATCCGCCTGTTCGGCGGCATGACCGTGCTGGAGAACCTGCTGATCGCGCAGCACAACCCGCTGATGATCGCCTCGGGCTTCACCTTCCTCGGCGTGCTCGGCATCGGCGGCTACAAGGCGCGCGAGCAGCAGGCGATCGACAAGGCCGCCTTCTGGCTTGAGAAGATCAACCTGCTCGACCGCGCCGACGATCCTGCGGCGGATCTGCCCTATGGAGACCAGCGCCGGCTCGAGATCGCACGCGCCATGTGCACCGACCCGGTCCTGCTCTGCCTGGACGAGCCGGCCGCCGGCCTGAACCCGCGCGAGAGCCACGACCTCAACACCCTCCTGCTCTCGATCCGCAAGGAGATGGGCACCGCCCTGCTCCTGATCGAGCACGACATGTCCGTCGTCATGGAGATCTCGGACCATGTCGTGGTGCTCGATTACGGCACCAAGATCGCCGACGGCACGCCGGCCCAGGTCAAGGCCGATCCCAAGGTCATCGCCGCCTATCTCGGCGTCGACGACGAGGAGGTCGAGAAGGTCGAGGCGGAGGTTGGCCTGCAATGAGCGCCCCGCTCCTCGCCGTCCGCGGCGTCAAGACCTTCTACGGCAAGATCATCGCGCTCAAGGGCGTCGATATCGACGTCCATCCCGGCGAGATCGTCACGATGATCGGCGCCAACGGCGCCGGAAAATCGACGCTGATGATGACGATCTTCGGCAATCCCCAGGCGCGCGAAGGCACGATCACCTATGACGGGCGCGACATCACCAGGATGCCGAGCCACGAGATCGCCCGCATCGGCATCGCCCAGTCGCCCGAGGGCCGGCGCATCTTCCCGCGCATGACCGTCTACGAGAACCTGCAAATGGGCGCGGCCGTGCGCGACCTCGCCCATTTCGAGGAGGATCTCGAGAAGATCTGCCAGCTCTTCCCGCGCATCCGCGAGCGGCTGCAGCAGCGCGGCGGCACGCTCTCCGGCGGCGAGCAGCAGATGGTGGCGATCGCGCGCGCCCTGATGGCCCGTCCCAAGCTGCTCCTGCTCGACGAGCCCTCGCTCGGCCTCGCGCCTTTGATCGTCAAGCAGATCTTCGAGGCCATCCGCGAGCTCAACCGCACGCAGGGGCTCACCGTCTTCCTGGTCGAGCAAAATGCCTTCCATGCGCTGAAGCTCGCCCATCGGGGCTATGTCATGGTCAACGGCGTCATCACCATGAGCGGCTCGGGCCAGGAGCTTTTGGCGAATCCGCAGGTTCGCGCAGCCTATCTCGAAGGCGGGCGGCACTAGGGAATACGCGACGATGCAAGGCATCCTCTACGAAGAACCGACCATCTGGCTCTTTCTGCTCGTCACCGTGGTGATGGGCGGCTGGGCGGCGTGGATGACCGGCCGAGCCGTCGCCATCACCTGGCGGCCGAACTATCAGCTCGTGCTCTACATCCTGATTTTGGGGCTGGTGATCCGCTTCATCCACTTCGCCCTGTTCCAGGCGACCTTGCTGACGCCGCATTACTACATCATCGACACCATCGTGCTGATGGCCTTCGGATTTGCCGGCTGGCGCTATAACCGCGCGCGTCAGATGACGACGCAATACCGCTGGCTCTACGAGCGCACGGGGCCCTTCACATGGAAGGCGCGAGAGGGCGCTTAACCCCCTCCGAAAGACCGAAAACACCATCGAGCTTGCCGCGTGACAGACCGTTGAAAAAGCGCAAGACTGCATTTCACGGTGGCTCACGCGCCGAGACGGACCGAAACTTTGGCCCGTTCCTAGTGACAATACAGGGGAGTCCCATCTCATGAAGAAGCTGCTCTTGGGCGGTATCGCCCTTGGCGCGGTCCTCGCCTTCTCGGGCGTAGCGAACGCCCAGATCAAGCTCGGCGTCGGCGGCCCGATCACCGGCCCGAACGCGGCCTTCGGCGCGCAGCTGAAGAACGGTGTCGAGCAGGCGGTCGAGGACATCAACGCGGCCGGCGGCGTGCTGGGCCAGAAGATCACCGTCTCGGTCGGCGACGATGTCTCCGATCCGAAGCAGGGCGTCTCGGTCGCCAACAAGTTCGTCGGCGACGGCGTCAAGTGGGTAGTCGGCCACTTCAACTCCGGCGTCACCATGCCGGCTTCGGAAGTCTATGCCGAGAACGGCCTGCTGATGATCAGCCCTTCGGCCACCAACCCGAAGATCACCGAGCGCGGCCTGTGGAACACCTTCCGCACCTGCGGTCGTGACGACCAGCAGGGCGGCGTGGCCTCGGCCTATCTCCTGAAGAACTTCAAGGACAAGAAGATCGCCATCGTCCACGACAAGACGACCTATGGCCAGGGCCTCGCCGACGAGACGAAGAAGGGTCTCAATGCCGGCGGCGTCAAGGAAGTGCTCTATGAAGGCGTGAACGCCGGCGAGAAGGACTTCTCGGCCCTCGTCTCGAAGCTGAAGTCGGCCGGTGCCGACTATCTCTACTGGGGCGGCCTGCACACCGAAGGCGGCCTGATCGTGCGCCAGATGCGCGACCAGGGCCTGAAGACCGTGCTCGTCTCGGGCGACGGCATCACCACCGACGAGTTCGCCACGATCGGCGGCCCGGGTGTCGAAGGCACGCTGATGACCTTCCCGCCGGACCCGCAGAAGCGTCCGGAGGCGGCCGCCGTCCTCAAGAAGTTTGAGGCCCGCAAGTTCAAGCCGGAAGCCTATACGCTCTACAGCTACGCCGCGGTCCAGATCATGGCCGAGGGCGCCAAGCGCGCGAACTCGACCGATCCGAAGAAGATCGCCGCCGTGCTGCAGGGCGGCCAGCCGGTCAAGACCGTGATCGGCGACATCGCCTTCGACAAGAAGGGCGACATCACCCGTCCGGACTACACCGTCTACACCTGGAAGAAGGGTGCCGACGGCAAGATCACCTATGTCGAGAACTGATCTCGACTAGCTGACGTCGAGGCAACAGGCCCGCGCCGGAGCGATCCGGGGCGGGTTTTTCTTTGGGCGGGTCGAAGTCGCGGATCGTCAGGACGATACCGTCTTTGCGAGCGCAGCGCAGCAATCCAGGGAGGCGCGCACAGTCGCCTAGATTGCTTCGTCGCTACGCTCCTCGCAATGACCGATGGCTCAGTGCGGCCGGCTCGGCGTCAGGCTCTTGAGGAAGCCTGCGAAGCGCAGCAGCCCGTCCGGCCAGGGGCCGTGGCCGGACTCGGTGTTGAGATGCCCGCTATCGCCAGCATCGACGAATTCGGCGCCCCAGGCCTCGGCGAGCTCCTTCGCCTCTTCCTGCGAGCAATAGGGGTCGGTGGCGCTGGCGATCAGCACGGATGGAAACGGCAGCTTCTCGCGCTTCAGGGCAATGAAATCCGCCGCCATGCCGGGAATGGCGCGCTTGGCCCTCTCCGAAGCCGGCGCGACCAGGAAAGCACCTGCGACCTCCCCCGGCTTGAGATGCTCGGCCGCATGCGCCACGGCACTGACCCCGGCCGAATGCGCAACCAGCACGACCGGTCGCGTCGAGGCGCGCACCGCCGCCACGATGCGGTTCGCCCAAACCTCGCGCTGCGGCTTGTACCAGTCGTCCTGCTCGACACGCCTTGCCGTGGTGAGCTTGGCCTCCCAGCGGCTCTGCCAATGTCCGGGCCCGGAGCCCGACCAGCCGGGGATGATGAGGATGTCGGCGTCGGAGGATTTCATGTCTAAAGCACCTTTCCGCCGGGCGAGGTCAAGCTTCCCCGAAGACCCGCCGGAAGATCGTGTCGACCTGTTTGAAGTGATAGCCCTCGTCGAACATCGCCTCGAGCTCGGCGGCCGAGAGCCGCGCCGTCACGTCCTTGTCGGCCTTTAGATTGGTGAGAAAATCCTCGCCGTGCTCCCAGGTCCGCATCGCATTGCGCTGGACCAACGTATAGCTCTCCTCTCGGCTCGCTCCCGCCTGGGTCAGGGCCAGCAGCACGCGCTGCGAATTATGCAGGCCGCCGAGCCGGTCGAGGTTCCGGCGCATGTTCTGCGGGTAGATCAGCAGCTTGTCGACGACGCCGGTCAGCCGTGCCAGCGCAAAGTCGAGCGTCACCGTCGCATCGGGGCCGATCATGCGCTCGACCGAGGAATGCGAGATGTCGCGCTCGTGCCAGAGCGCGACGTTCTCCAACGCCGGCGTCACCATGCCGCGCACGAGGCGGGCAAGGCCGGTCAGGTTCTCGGTCAGCACCGGGTTGCGCTTGTGCGGCATCGCCGAGGAGCCCTTCTGGCCCGGCGAGAAGAACTCTTCGGCCTCATAGACCTCGGTGCGCTGGAGATGGCGGATCTCGGTCGCGAGCCGCTCGACGCAGGAGGCGACGACGCCAAGCGTGGCGAAGAACATCGCGTGCCGGTCGCGCGGGATCACCTGCGTCGAGACCGGCTCGACGGCGAGCCCCATCATCTTCGCGACATGCTCTTCCACCTGAGGATCGATATTGGCGAACGTGCCGACAGCGCCCGAGATCGCGCAGGTCGCGATCTCCTTGCGCGCCGCGACCAGGCGCGCGCGGCAGCGGTCGAACTCGGCATAGGCCTGCGCCAGCTTGAGACCGAAGGTCACCGGCTCGGCATGGATGCCGTGAGAGCGGCCGATTGTCGGCGTGAACTTGTGCTCGAAGGCGCGGCGCTTGATCGCGGCGAGCAGCGCGTCGACATCGGCGATCAGGATATCCGCCGCACGCGAGAGCTGTACGGCCAGCGTGGTGTCGAGCACGTCCGAAGAGGTCATGCCCTGATGGACGAAGCGCGCCTCCGGCCCGACGATCTCGGCGAGATGGGTCAGGAAGGCGATGACGTCATGCTTGGTGACACGCTCGATCTCGTCGATGCGGGCGACGTCGAAGGTCGCGTCCTTGGCCTTGGCCCAGATCGTCGCGGCCGCCTCCTTCGGAACCACGCCGAGCTCGGCCAGTTTGTCGGTGGCGTGCGCCTCGATCTCGAACCAGATCCGGAAGCGGGTCTGCGGCTCCCAGATCGCGACCATCTCGGGGCGGGAATAGCGGGGGATCATTGCGCACTCTTGTAAACTGAGAAAATGTCACCGCGCTGCTAGCACGCGCGGGCCCGGGACGAAATGGCTGCCGTGCCAGGCACGGCCTGCTGACAGGCCCGGGCAGTCCCGAGGCTAGCATGAAGAGCCGAGGCCTGCCGCCTCGCCTGTGGGAGCATGCTGCGAAGGCAGCAGCGAGAAAAGGAGGAAGTCCCGTGTCCTATGTCGATGGTTTCGTTGCCGCCGTGCCCGCCGCCAATCGCCAGGCCTATATCGAGCACGCCAGCAAGGCCGCGCCCCTCTTCAAGGAATATGGCGCGACGCGCGTCTCGGAATGCTGGGGCGACGACGTGCCTCGCGGCAAGCAGACTGATTTCTTCCGTGCCGTCGAAGCGAAGGAGGACGAGATCGTCGTCTTCTCCTGGGTGGAATGGCCGAGCAAGGAGGTGCGCGACGCCGGCTGGGAGAAGATGATGGCCGACCCGCGCATGCAGCCCGATGCCAACCCAATGCCCTTCGATGGTAAGCGCCTGATCTATGGCGGCTTCGCCCAGCTCGATCTCGGCGCCTAGGGCATTTTCGAGCGAAGTCGCTACCGGTTCGCGTGAAGAAAATGCGTCGACACAAATAGAGAGAGCATTTCCGCGCTTCTGAGAAACGCGGAAATGCTCTGAGACGGCCTCAGACCCACTGGCCGCGGGCGGCTTCGGCCGCCTTGCGGATCGCGGCGATATTGGCGGCGTAGTTCGCCGGCCCGCCCTTGAACGCTGCCGAGCCGGCGACGAGCACATCGGCGCCGGCCTTGACCGCGAGCGGTGCGGTCTCCGGCGTGATGCCACCATCGACCTCGAGCGCGATCGGCCTCTCGCCGATCAGCGCGCGCACCCGCGCAATTTTCTCGAGCACCGAGCGGATGAAACTCTGCCCGCCGAAACCGGGATTGACGCTCATCAGTAGGATCAGGTCGATATCCCCGATCAGCGGTTCGACGACGCTCTCGGGCGTGCCCGGATTGAGCACGATGCCGGCCTGCTTGCCCTGCGCCTTGATCGCCTGCAGTGTCCGGTGCGTATGCGGCCCGGCCTCGACATGAACCGAGATCAGGTCGGCGCCAGCCTTGGCGAAGGCCTCGATATAGGGGTCGACCGGGGCGATCATCAGGTGGACGTCGAAGAATTTCGACGTATGCGGCCGGATCGCCTGCAGCACGCCCGGGCCGAAGCTGATATTCGGCACGAAATGCCCGTCCATCACGTCGCAATGGATCCAGTCGGCGCCGGCGGCGTCGATGGCGCGGACCTCCTCGCCGAGCTTGGCGAAATCGGCCGAGAGGATCGAGGGGGCGATACGGATCGGAGCTGTCATGGCCTGCGGTTTATCGCCCGCGGACAGCGACGGCAATCGCGCTCAGGCGCTTTTCAGCGCGCGCTTCACCGGAAAGGATAGGCGCCGGTCCGCCTCCGCGATCTCGGCCGCGACCTGCGCGAAGGCCGGGCGCTTCGACAGCCGCTCGTACCACATGGCGAGCCCGTAGAAGCCGGCGAGCGACGGCCCGCCGAGCCGCTGCGAGAACAGCACGCTCATGAACAGCGCGATATCGGCGACGGAGAGGTTCTGCGCGAAGAATTCGCGACCGGCCAGGCGTTCGTCGAGCACGGCGTAGTGCCGCGACAGCGCTGCCTCGGCGATCAGCGCATCAGCCTCCTGCGCCATGCGCCTGGTCTGGTCGGATGTCGGCGGGCTGGTCCGGTGCATCAGCGGGCGCAGCGCGCTGAACAGGATCTCGTCGGCATAGAGTTCGTCGAGCCGGCAGCGGGCGCGATCGGCCGGCGAGGCCGGCAGCAGCGGCAACTCGGGATAGGCCTCGTCGAGATATTCGATGATCACGGTGGAATCGTAGAGCACCAGCCCGCAATCGGTCAGCACCGGCACCTGCCCTTTCGGGTTCAGGGCCGTGACCTCAGGGTGCTTCGGATCATAGCCCGTCGTCTGGTTGAACGGCACCATGACGCGCTCGAAGCCGAGCCCCTTCTCGCGCAGCGCGATCTCGACCTTGCGGGAGAACAGGCTCAGCGGCCCGGAATAGAGCGTGATCATGGTTGCGAGGCTCCTTTCATAGGCTGGAGCCTCGCAGGCACCGCCGTCAGCCCGCGTCAGCAGGCTTTTCCGCGCGCCTGATCCGCGCCGCGACGCCGCGCAGCAGCCAGGGCAACAGGTAGATCGGGAATTGCGCCAACGCGAAATAGAGGAAGGTGGTCGGCGGGACACCCGCACCCAGCGCGGCGACGAGCAGGCCCATATTGCGCTGGCCAGTGCCGTAACCGATCATGAAGCGCTCGGGCAGCTTCAGATTCCGCAGCAAAAGGCTGGCGAGCACCAGGCCGCTGGCCGCAATGGCGAAGGTGACCGCCAGGAAGGTCAGGACCTGCGTCGGCCGCTCGAGCGCAGCCCGCGTGACGCCGTCCATCGCCGCGATGGCGAAGATGAAATACATCAGCACGCCGAAGCCATCGAGGTTGGCTTTCATCGCGCGGATGCGTTCCCCGCCGAGCACGCGCCGCAGGATCGCCGCCACGACGATGCCGCCGCCGATGAAATAGATCAGCCGCAGCGTCAGCGCCCAACGGTCGAGCGGCACTGCCGCCCCCGCGACCAGCTCGACGACGAGCGGCGCGACGATCGGGCTGAGCAGCGTCGTCAGGATCGTGGTGGCGATCAGCAGCGAGGGCTCGAAACCGTAGATGATCGCGACCGCCGGCGAGGACATGATCGGCGGCGCCGCGCACATGATCGCCAGACCCAGCACGAGGCCTGGGTCGAGCGCCGCCCGTCCGACCAGCACGAGGCCAAGGCCGACGATCAGCATCGGAGCGGCGAGCAGCCACAGGCAGGCTGCGATCAGCCGCGCCGGCCGACGTATCAGCCCGGCGATGATGCCGAAATCGGCACGCAGGAAGACCACCGTGGTGAAGCAGAAAATCGTCACCGGCAGGAGCGGCCGCGCGGCGGACGAGAATTGGGGCAGCGCGAGCCCCAGGAAGATCGAGAGCGCGAAACCCTGCGTGCCGTAGCGGCCGAGCCAGGCGAGAAAAGCGGCGAAACGCGAGAACATGAAGGCTCGAGTCGGAACGGAATTTGCGTCACCTTGGCTGATCGCTCTCACCGCGTCATCAGCCGTTCCGGCAGCCCTCCCCTGCGCATGCAGAAAATTGCGTCGCGGCACGCCTCTTGCGACCCATAGCGGGCCATTCGACCCGGATGGCGCAAATCTTGCGAAACTTTTGCTGGATGCTCGCAAAAATGCGCCGTGCCGCTGACAGTTCGCCCGACGCGGTATTTTTATGAGTGGGCAAGGCTGGCGAGGAGCAGACAATGCGGACCGATACGATCGTTCTCGGCGCGGGTATCGTCGGGATTGCGGTGGCGCTTCATCTGCAGAAGGCCGGCCGCTCTGTGCTGCTGGTCGATCGTCGCGGGCCGGGCGAGGAGACGAGCTACGGCAATGCCGGGCTGATCCAGCGCGAGGGCGTCTACCCCTATGGCTTCCCGCATGATTTCGGCGCGCTGCTGCGCTACGCCCGCAACAACACGATCGACGCCTCCTACCATTGGAACGCGATCCCCAAGCTCGCGCCCTTCCTGTTCTCCTACTGGATGCATTCGCGCGCCGCGAAGCACGAGGCGATCGCTCATCAATATGCGACGCTGATCGAACATTGCGTCACCGAGCATGACGCGCTGGCGAACGAGGCCGGCGCGACGCATCTGCTGCGCCGCAAGGGCTGGATGAAGGTCTTCCGCACACCGGCCGAGCAGGATGCCCGCCTTGCCGAGGCCGCCCGCTGGAACAAGGAATTCGGCCTGAACTACCGGGCGCTCGACGTCCCGACGCTTCGCGCCGAAGAACCGCATCTGGAGCAGAGCCTGATCGGCGGCCTGCACTGGACCGACCCGGTCACCGTGGTCGATCCGCTTGGCCTGTCCAAGGCTTATGTCGCGCTGTTCGAGGCGCTCGGCGGCCAGCTTCGCCAGGGCGATGCCGGCAGCTTGACGCAGGATGGCGACGAATGGGCCGTCACGCTCGCCGACGGTACGCGGGCGAGCGCGCATGATGCCGTCGTCGCGCTCGGCCCCTGGGCCGACGTGCTCACCAACCGGCTCGGCTACAACCTGCCGCTCGCGGTCAAGCGCGGCTATCACATGCATTACAAGCCGCTCGGCAATGCCGTGCTCAACCACCCGGTGCTCGACACCGAGCGCGGCTATTTCCTGGCGCCGATGCTGAAGGGCATCCGGCTGACGACCGGCGCAGAATTCGCCCTGCGCGATGCGCCGAAGACACCAGTCCAGCTCGGCCGGGCCGAACCGATCGCCAAGAAATTCTTCCCGCTCGGCGAGCGCATCGACCCCGAGCCCTGGCTCGGCGCCCGCCCCTGCACACCGGACATGATGCCGATCATCGGCCGGGCGCCGAAGCATCGGAACCTCTGGTTCTCCTTCGGCCACGCCCATCATGGCCTGACGCTGGCCGCGGTGACCGGGCGGATGGTGGCGGAGATGGTGACGAACGAGAAGGTCTTCGTCGACCCGGCGCCGTTCTCGCCGGCGCGGTTCGGGTAAGGGCGTCATCCCGCACGCGTTGCAGCATGAAATGCTGCTACGCAGATGCGGGACCGCATTACGAACAAGGCGTCTTTATCTCCGCGATCTCGTGTTCGCGCAGCGGCAGGCCTGCCGCGAGGCGCGTGCGGGACGCCGGCATGCACCATGCCCCCTCGCCTTCACGGCAAGTCCCTGCCACGATCCCGGCCGTTCTCGATTCCCTCCCCAAGGTGTGCCATGGCTCTCGCCTCCCCTCCGGTTCAGGACAATGCCTATGCCGCCGCGCTCGCCCTGCTCGAGCGCGCGCCGCTGATCGACGGCCATAACGACCTGCCCTATGTCATCCGCCTGCACCGCGAGGCCAAGGGCGATGTCGGCGCCTACGGGCTCGACAAGGTCCATGCGGAGACCGACACCGACATCCCGCGCATGCAGAACGGCAAGCTCGCCGGCCAGTTCTTTGCCGCCTATGTCCCGCCGAACCATCCCAAGCCGGCCGGCTTCGCCCTGGCCCAGATCGCGCTGATGCGCGAGGTCATGGACAAGCACGCGAAAGTCTTCCGCCCCGGCCTCGCGGCGGCCGATGTCGAGGCCGCCAAGGCTGACGGCAAGATCGCGCTGTTCATGACGATCGAGAACGGCTCGGCAATCGACAACGAACTCGACGCGCTCGACGCCTACTACGCCCTCGGCGTGCGGCTGATGACGCTTTGCCATAACGGCACGCATGACTGGTGCGATTCCGCCACGGATGCGCCCAGGCACAATGGGCTCACCGCCTTCGGCAAGGACGTGATCCGGCGGATGAACCGGCTCGGCATGGTCGTCGACCTCGCCCATGTCTCGCACAAGGTCATGCATGACGTGCTCGATGTCAGCAGCACTCCGGTCGTCTGGTCGCATTCCAACGCCTTCACCCTGTGCGATCATCCTCGCAACGTGCCCGACGACGTGCTCGACCGCGTGGCAGGCTCGGGCGGGGTGGTGATGGCGACCTTCGTGCCCGACTTCATCAGCCAGGCCTCGCGCGACTGGCATCGCCCCGCCAAGGACCGGTACGGCAAGACGCCCGACGGGCTCGACTACAAGAAGGCCGAGGCCGAGATCGTGGCCAAGTCCGGCCCACGGCCGAAGGCGACGCTGGCGCAGTATTGCGACCATCTCGACTATCTCGCCAAGCGCATCGGTCACGACCATGTCGGCATCGGCTCGGACTTCTTCGGCGGCGCCGTGCCGGAGGGGCTGGAGGACACCTCGACCTTCCCCGGCCTGATCGCCGAGCTGATCCGCCGCGGCTGGTCCGAGGAGAATCTCGAGAAGCTCGCCGGCGGCAATACGCTCCGCGTGCTGCGCGCTGTCGAGCAGAAGTCAGGCTAGGATAGAGGCCAAGACGGGCGCCGCAATTGAGTCGGCGCCCGCCCGGCATATCGCAATCTGAATCGCCTTATTTCGGGCACAATCTGCACGTGCGCGAAATGAAGATTTTTCGCGGCTGAAGCCAAAAAATCTCAGGATTTCAAGCGCATTTTATAGTTTATTAAATCTGAAATCAGAGGATTCCGACCGTTCCACTCCTCCGCATTCCGGACGCCAGGCGGTCGCTGCTATGAACCTCAACAATATCCGCATCAGCTTCAAGATCGCGGGAGCGATGCTCTTTGTCGGCCTGATAGGGCTCGTCGCAACCATCCTCACCAGCATGCAGTTGCACAAGGTCGACGAGACGTATTCCGACCTGATCAATGCCCGCAGCAAGGCGATCTTCGCGACCGCCCGCGCCTCGCGCGCCGCCACCGACATCCTGGCCCAGGCCTACAAGGTGATCGCCTATCCTCTGAACTCGCCGGCCATCAAGGATGCCGAGGCCCAGGGCGAGCGCTCCTACGGCCAGTCGCTCGACCTGCTGAAGGAGGGCCAGTCCTACCTGCCCCATCTCCGCGCCGACTACGATGCGCTGATCCGGCAGATCAGCGACATCCGCGGCGGCGTCAACCAGGCGATCGAATTCGGCCGACGCGACGAGAACGAGAAGGCGCTCGCCGTGATGGATCAGGTCGACGGCAAACTGCGTAACGTCATCCGCGCCATTACCGAGCTCAACAACAACCTGACCAAGGACACCGAGAACACCAGCAACGCGCTGAGCGCCTCCACCGACCAGATCGTCATGGCCGTCATTGGCTTCAGCATTCTGGGGCTCCTGGTCAGCCTCGCCGCCGCGATGTGGATGTCGGCCAGGACCATCACCAACCCGCTCGCCGGACTGCAAGGCACGATGGTTCGTCTCGCCAATGGCGATTTCGACGCCGAGATTCCCGGCCAGACCCGTCGCGACGAGGTTGGCGCGATGGCTAGAGCCGTACTCACCTTCAAGGAGAACGGGCTGGAGATGCGCCGCCTCGAGGCACAATCCGCGGAGCAGAACCGCCTTGCGGAAGCCGAGCGTCAGCGCAACGAGGCCGAGCGCCAGCGCGTCGAGGCCGAGCGCGCCGCGCTCGCCCGGGAGCAGCAGCAGGTCGTCGGCCTGCTCGCCTCCGGGCTCGACATGCTGGCCCAGGGCGACCTGACCTACCGCATCGATGCCCAGGTCGCGGCCGACTACCAGAAGCTCCGCGACGACTTCAACCGCGCCGTCAACCGCCTCTCCGAGACCGTGGCGACCATCCAGACCACCTCGGTCGACGTCGCCAATGCCGCCCGCGAGATCAATATGGGCGCCGACGACCTCTCCAAGCGCACGGAGGAGCAGGCGTCCTCGCTGGAGGAGACCGCTGCCACGACCGAAGAACTCGCCGCTTCCGTCAAGGCTTCGGCCCATTCGTCGCGCCAGGCCGTGCAACTCGCCGAGGAGGCGATGCAGGTCGCCGAAAAGGGCGGTGCGATCGTCACCGAAGCCGTCGAGGCGATGACGCGGATCGAGGCCGCCTCGCGCAAGATCTCCGACATCACCTCGGTGATCGACGAGATCGCCTTCCAGACCAACCTGCTCGCCCTCAACGCTGCGGTCGAGGCCGCCCGCGCCGGCGATGCCGGCAAGGGCTTTGCCGTCGTCGCCTCCGAGGTCCGCACCCTCGCCCAGCGTTCCTCCGACGCCGCCAAGGACATCACGGCTCTGATCAGCGAATCGGGCGCCGAGGTCGAGCAAGGCGTCGGCCTCGTCCGCTCTGCCGGCGAGGCGCTCGGCAAGATCGTCGAAGCCTCGAAGAAAGTCTCGGCGACGGTGTCGGATATTTCCGCCGCGTCCTCCGAGCAGGCGAACGGCATCGACGAGATGAGCCAGACCGTCGCCCATATGGACGAGATGACCCAGCAGAACGCCGCCCTGGCCGAGGAAAGCGCGGCCTCCGCCAGCTCGCTCACCGGCCAGATCCAGCGCCTGAATGGGCTGGTCTCCAGCTTCCGGATCAAGGGCGACGGTTGCCCCGGCGAGGCGCACAAGCGAGTTCGCTCCGGAGGCCAGGCTTGACTTCGGCCTGCGCCGCAGCGCCTGAAGCGGCTCTGATCAACACCTGATAGGATCGGGCCCACGAGCCCGATCCCAAGACGAAGCAGATACTACATGCCCGGCTCCGGCACCGACCGCACCCGCCCGCCCGCTGAGGCCGCAGCCCCCGTCATCATCTTGGTCGAGCCCCAGCTCGCCGAGAATATCGGCATGTGCGCCCGCGCCATGGCGAATTTCGGCCTCTCCGAGATGCGCCTCGTCGCCCCGCGCGACGGCTGGCCGACCGGCGGCGGGCTGAAGAAAGGCGCGACCTCCGCCGCCTCGGGCGCCACCCATGTGCTCGACAATGCGCGGCTCTTCCCGGACGCGGCTTCCGCCATCGCCGACCTCAACTATGTGCTCGCCACCACCGCCCGCGAGCGCGGCCAGATGAAGCGCGTCGTCACGCCGGCCGAGGCGATGCCGCCGATCGCTGAGCGGCTCGGCTCCGGCGAGCGCGTCGGCATCCTGTTCGGCCGCGAGCGCATCGGCCTCACCAACGAGGAGATCTCGTTTGCCGATGCGATCCTGACCTTCCCGGTGAACCCCACCTTCGCCTCGCTCAACCTGGCGCAGGCTGTGCTGCTGACCGGCTATGAATGGTTCAAGGCGACCGGCGGCGAGCCGCCTTTCCGCGAGAACAACGCCTCCCCGCCGGCGAGCCGCGCCACCATCCTCTCGATGTTCGACTATCTCGAAGCCGAGCTCGACCGCTGCGGCTTCTTCCCGGCCGGCAAGAAGCCGATCATGACCGCCAACCTGCGCGACATCCTGCACCGGCTCGAGATGACCGAGCAGGAGGCCCGCACCCTGCGCGGCGTATTCAAGTCGCTGGTCGGCGGGCCGAAGGAAGAGCGATAGGCGCACGAAACGCCTGAGGATGAGGGCGGCCACCGAACCGGTTCCCCCGTCTTGCTCGGGCTTGTCCCGACCATCCACGTCTTCCTTCGTCGAGGCCGGTGTTCAAGACATGGATGCTCGGCACAAGGCCGAGCATGACGGCAAGGGCGCGCAAAAACGTCTGACGGCGGGCCGCCTCCTCTCCCTCATTCAGGAGAAGAGGTCCCCCGCGCCTCAAGAAAAAAGGCCGGCGCGAACGCCGGCCTGATCGAGAGGGTCTCGAGTTCTCTCGTTTAGAACTGGTACTTCATCGTCGCCTTCACCGTGCGGCCGGGCTCGCTGTAATAGTCGCGCGGCTGCGCCAGCACGCCGACCGGGATCGCGACCGCGTCGAAATACTTCTCGTCGAAGATATTGTAGACGCCGACCTGCAGCTCGAGATCGGCGATCTGCGGCATCGGGCGCCACCAGGCGCTGGCGTTCCACACCGAATAGCCCGGCGCCTTGAAGCCGGAGCTCAGGCCGGGGCCGGCGGCGACATCGTCACGATCGCTGGCGAACTTGGCGAAGACCTCGGCGCCCCAGGTCGTATTGGCGTAGCCGACACCGACAATGGCCTGCATCGGCGGGATCGAGTTCAGGAAGGTGTCGTTGCTCTTGTCGCGGCCGCGAATGAAGGAGAACGAGCCGCGCGCATACCAATGCTCCGCGAAGGAGTAGCGCAGATTGGCCTCGATACCCTGGATCTCGGCCTTCGGAATGTTGCGGTAGCTGGTGATGCCGCCTTGGGGATAGTCGCCACCGGGCGGGACGAGCTGCACGGTATCGATGAAGTTGCGGTAGTTCGTGTGGAAATAGGTCACCGAACCGCCGAGCGACTGGTCGCCGAAGCGGAAGCCGACATCGATGCCGTTGCCGACTTCCGGACGCAGCAGGGGATTGCCGATGCGCAGATAGGTGCCCGGACCACCGAAGCGGCTATAGAGCTCGTTAGCGGTCGGCGGCCGGAAGGACTTGGCCCATTGCGCGAAGAAGGTCACGTCCTTCACCCAGGGCGCGTTCTTCACGATGTCGTATTCGAGGCGCACCCGCGGCGACCAGGCTGAATCGCTGGAGGACGGCGGCAAACCGGTCGGCCGCGAACCGCCGGCGCTATAGGCCGGCGTGTATTGCGGCACTTCCTCGTACCAGTCGTAGCGCAGGCCGGGCGTGATCCGCAGCCTGTTGTCGAGTATGCCGATCTCGTCATGCAGGTAGAAGGCGGCGAGCTTGCCGTCGATCTTCGGCATGTCGGCCTGGTTGGTGTGCAGGTTGTTGCAGGTGGCGAAAGCGCCCGTGAACAGGCCGGACGTCGGACGCGGCGGACACATGTCGTATCCCGCCGAGAACTGCTCCAGCCGCGTCATGCGCAACTCCGTTCCGGCCGTGATCCCGTGGGAGAACATGCCAGTCTGGAAGTTCTTGATGATATGGCCGTTGAAGCCGTAGGCGTTCTCTTCGTTCTCGTTGTCCCGGGTATAGGGGCCGACGATGCTGGTCCAGCGATAGCCATCGGCGGTGTCATTGCGCACCAGGCGCTGCCAGTAGAGCGTCGCATGGGCCTCGTCGACGAAGGCTCCGGGCAGCTTGAAGTCATAGGACAGCGAGACGCGGTTGCGCTCGACCTCCTCGCCGGTGAACCAGCTGCCGGGCCGCATATTGCCGGTCAGGGTCGTGGTTCCATAAGGCTTGATGTCGTCCTTGCGCTTGAACAGCTCCGCTGTCAGGCCGAAGCGGTGCACGTCATCGACATAGTGCTGGATCTTGGCGAGCAGGCCGTACTGATTGAAATCGACCGGGTTCGGCATGGTCCGGGTCGGGCCGAAGCTATTGACCGTGCCCTGGTTCTCGATCTCGTGGCCCTGGCGCAGGCTGCCCTGCAGCAAGAAATAGGTCTGCTGCAGGCGGGCGGCGACGGCGGCGCTGCCGAACCAGGCATCGTCGGTGGTGTCGAAGCCGGTCTTGGCCAAAGCGCCGAAATTGCGGCCGTTCCTGAGCAGGTCCTTCGGATCGAGCGTGCGCACGGCGAAGACGCCGCCCAGCGCTCCGCCGCCGACCGTGGCGGCGCCGCTGCCGCCGCGCAGCAGGTCGATCGTCGACAGCGAGTCGAAATCGAACGCGTTGGCGCCACCACGGTTGATGCGGGTGTCGACCAGGAAGGGCTGGCGGATGCCGTCGATCGTGGTCAGGACGCGCGGACCGTCGAGGCCACGGATGCTGATGCTGTTATTGGCGCGGTTCAGGCCGATGCCGGCCTCGAGCCGGTTGCCGAGATCGTTGACGCTCTGAACCTGCTGCCGGTCGAGATCCTCGCGCGTCGTACGGGTCGTGGTCGGCCCGGTCACCAGCGGCGCGCCCGACTCGCCCTCCCCCTGGACCGTGATCGGATCGAGCACCACCGGCGCGTCGGACGGGTTCGCGGCTGGCGACGACGCGCTCGGTCGTTGCTGCGCTCCCGCTGGAACCGCAGCCAAGAACACCATCAAGGTTCCAAGCGCTACGCCGTAACGTAACCTGCCGGAATGCTCGCTCATCGCCCAACCCCGCTTAGTCGAAGAGATCACCCAACTGGAATGGGTGATCTTT
The DNA here is from genome assembly GCF_004341515.1 of Allobosea sp. BK604. Classification (GTDB taxonomy): domain Bacteria; phylum Pseudomonadota; class Alphaproteobacteria; order Rhizobiales; family Beijerinckiaceae; genus Allobosea. The sequence goes on along the minus strand of NZ_SLZF01000008.1, from coordinate 197,352 downwards.
AGATTTATAATTGATGTAAACAGCGCCTATACTGTAAGTTAAGGCTCAGATCGGATATTGATGATATTTCACCCTGTCAATGACGACTGCACGGCAACGCAAACTATAGAAATATTCCAATCTAAAACTACGCAGATTCTTCGCTCATCTTAGAATTTTTATAGCGACTGCAGCCGCATAGCCCTCATGGCCGCGTCCGGCTCGCGCCCGCTCCCCATCTCGTGATCGCCCTGATCCGGCCGCAAAAGCAGTTGTGTATTGCAACGCACAAAGAGCGGCGCATCATGCGCCCAAGCCCGCAGATAGATCAGCAATGCTCGACCGCCGGACCTTCCTCATGGGCACTAGCGCGCTTGCCGCGAATATCGTCGGCACGCGCGAGCGGGCCTTTGCGGCCGATCTCGACGTCGTCGTCATCGGCGCCGGCGCGGCCGGCATCAGCGCTGCGCGCGAATTGAGGGCCGTCGGGCGCAAGGTCGTCATCCTCGAGGCGCGCAAGCGCGCCGGTGGGCGTGCCTTCACCGACGCCTCGCTCGGCCCCGCCTATGATGCCGGCGCGATGTATATTCACTGGGCCGAACGGAACCCCTGGGTGAAGATCGCCGCCGATCTCGGCATCGCCACGCCGAACGAGCCCTGGGGCGGCGGCTTCCAGCTCTTCGCCAATGGCAAGCCGATGCCAGAGACCGATCGGCTGCGCCGGCGCAGCGTCTTCAACCAGATCGACCGCAGGCTCGAGACGGTCGACATCACCAAACGCGACATGTCGGTGGCGGAGCTGCTCGGCGATCTCGGGCCCGACCTCGCGCCGATCGCCTCCTCCGGCCTGCTGCTCTCGATCGGCGAGGAATCAGGCCGCATCTCGGCCCGCGACTACCAGCGCCTATGGTCGGGCGACGACTTCATCGTGCCCACCGGCTACGGCAACCTCGTCTCGCGCCATGGCGAAGGCCTCGATATCCGCCTCGACGAGCCGGTCAGCGCCATCCGCTGGGACGGGCCGGGCGTCGAGATCACCACGCGCTCGGGCACGCTCAAGGCGCGTGCCTGCATCGTCACCGTACCCGTCGGCGTGCTCAAGGCCGGCGCGATCCGCTTCACGCCCGAGCTGCCGGCGCGTACGCGCGATGCGCTCAACGGCATGGTCATGGGCGCGCTGACCAAGATCGCCTTCCGGATGGAAGGCGACCGCTTCGGCATCACGCCCGGCACGAGCTATCTCGAAGCCGGCGCGCCGGAGGAGATGATGAATTTCGACCTCTACCCGGACGGCAAGGACATCATCATCGGCTATTTCGGCGGCGACTATGCCCGCAAGCTCTCGCTGGCCGGGCCGAAGGAGGCCGAGGCGCACACGGTCGATCTCTTGGCGAAAATGATCGGCGAGGAGTTCCGCAAGACGGTGAAGGCGACGAGCTTCCCGGCCTGGTGGACCGACCCGTTCTCGCACGGCTCCTACTCGGTCTGCCTGCCCGGCCAGGAGAGCGCTCGCGACCGGCTGGCCGAGCCGATCGGCGGGCGCATCTGGCTCGCCGGCGAAGCGACGGCCGGTGGCGGCGCGATGACGGTCGGCGGCGCGACCCTGGCCGGACGGACTGCGGCCGCGGCGGTGGCGCGGATCAAGGTTTGAACTGCAGCTGCGCGGGGTCCGAGGCCACGTCCAACCCCTTCCCGACACGCGCTCGCCCCGGCATCATGCGCTGGTCGATGCCGCCCGGACCGTGAGCCTGTGCCCATGCCGAATGCCGCTGCGCTAAAGCTGTTCGGTCCGGAGATCTGGATTGCGCAGGGGCCGACCGTCACGGCAGCGGCCAGCTTTCAATACCCGACACGCATGGCCGTGATCCGACTATCCAGCGGCGGCGTCGTCATCTGGTCGCCGGTGGCGCTCTCGGACGCGCTTCGCGCAGAGCTGGGCGCCTTGGGCGAGGTCCGCTACCTCGTCCCGCCCAATTCGCTGCACCATGTCTTCCTGAGCGAGTGGCAAAAGGCCTATCCCGACGCCAAGGTCCATGCCCCGCCCGGCTTGCGCGATAAGCGCAAGGATATCCGTTTCGACGGCGATCTCGACGACACCTCGATCGCGGATTGGGCGGAGGATCTCGATCTCGCCATCATGCATGGCAACCGGATCACGATCGAGGTGGTGTTCTTTCACCGCAAGAGCGGCACGGTCCTGTTCACCGATCTCGTCCAGCAGTTCCGCCCCGGATGGTTCAAGGGCTGGCGCGCCGTCGTCGCCCGCCTGGATCTCATGACCGGCACCGAGCCCGCCGTGCCGCGGAAATTTCGCCTCGCCTTCACCGACCGGCGCGCCGCTCGCGCTGCGCTTCAAACCATCCTGGCCTGGCCCGCCGAGAACGTGCTCATGGCCCATGGCGAACCCGTTCTTGGAACGGGACGGGAGTTCATCCGTCGCGCGTTCCGCTGGCTGGAATGATCGCTGGCCCCGGACTCGCCGCAGCGGGGGGGCGCCCTCAGCTTCGCCACTTCGAAGCAAGGATGACGCTGCACATATCGATCCGCTGAAAACCCGGGTCCTTGAACGCCAGCACGTCGTCGTTGAAGGTCCCGAAGGTGCTGGCCGGCCGGTGTTTCATGCCCTGATAGAACGCGTCGATGATGCCGTGCTTGAAATCGGGCTCGCGCGGGAAGGCCGCGATCACCGCCTCGCGTTGCCCGTCGGTGAATTGCTCATAGCCGCGACCGGCAACGTCCATGCCGGCGCCGGCCTGAACCAGCGCTATTTCCGGGCGCATGAATTCCGGAATGCCCGGCGTCGTGTGCAGGGCCACCGCGTTCCAGACCGTCTCGATATCACCCTCGGAAATGCCGCGGCTCCGCAGGAAATCGCGCGCAGCATTCGCGCCATCGACCTCGAAGCGGAGTTGGCTGCCTTCATAGCGCGCGGTCAGGCCGAGGTCGTGGAACATCGCGGCCGTGTAGAGCAGTTCCGGATCGAAATTCAGGCCCTGCCGGTTGCCGGTGATGGCGCCCCAGAAATAGACCCGGGCCGAATGATGGAAGAGCAGCTCGCTCTCGGTGTCCCGAATGAGCTGGGTGACGTCCCGCGCAAGCTTGCTGTCCGGGATGCGCACGCCCGATATCGGCTCGACCATCATCGGCTTTTCCTTGGGATTCGCGGGTGGCGCGGCGGCGTTGGCCGGACGCGGCAGGCGTCGGCAGATGGTGCTGCACGCCTGCTCGGCCCGCCGTTGCAGTCAGGCTGCCTCGCATGCAGCGCTCTCGATCCGATAGGCCGGGAAGTCGGTGTAACCCACCTCGCCGCGGCGCGTATAATAGGTCGATCGGTCCGCCACCGCTATCGGCCAGCCGTGCCTGAGGCGCTCGGGCAAGTCCGGATTTCCGATAAAGGGCCTGCCGAAGGCGATCAGGTCCACCAGCCCGGTGTCGAGCGCGTCCTGAGCGCCTTCACGGCTGGTGAAGCCACCGCACCAGATGATCGCGCCCGGAAACGCCGCCCGCACCTTGGCAAGCACCGCATGGTCGAGATGGAGCTTCTCGAAGGTCGCGCTCTCCATGTTCCCCTTGGGCATGAGCTCGTAGACCAGGTGCATATAGGCGACACCGCGGCGGCCCAATTGCTCGGCGAGGTACAGCAATGTCTCTTCAGCGAGCGGGTCCTCCGGCATGGAGTTGAACGTGCCGAACGGGGCGAGGCGGACGCCGACGCGTCCCGGGCCCAATTCGCGAACCGCCGCATCGACGGCTTCCATCAGGAACCGCGTGCGATCCTCGACACTGCCGCCGCCATAGCGATCGGTGCGCGTGTTCAGCACCGAGTTCATGAACTGGTCGAACAGATAGCCATTGGCCGCGTGGAGCTCGACGCCGTCGAAGCCGGCCTGGCGCGCGTTGGCGAAGGCCTGGGCGAAGGTGCCGACCAGGGCCGATACCTCTTCCGTCTCGAGGCGGCGCGGCGTGCCCGCCCGCATGTAGCCGAGCTTGCCCTCGGCATCATGGGCGAAGACATCCGAGCCCTCGGCCCGTGCCTCGGTCACGCCCCAGGGCGCCTCTCCATTCGGCATGAGCGAGGGATGGGCCATTCTGCCGACATGCCAGATCTGCAGGAAGATGGTGCCGTCCTTGCGATGGACCTCATCGGTCACCAGACGCCAGCCCTGCAACTGGGCCTGCGTGTAGATGCCCGGCGTCATGGCGTAGCCATTGCTGGACGGCGCGACGTCGGCCACCTCGGCGACAATCAGGCCGGCTCCGGCTCGCTGGCCGTAATAGGTCGCCATCAGCTGGTTGGGGATGTCGCCCTCGGATGTGCGGGTGCGCGTCATGGGCGGCATGACGATGCGGTTCTTCAGCGAAACGGTGCCGCCAAGCATTTGAGATTCGAACAGGTTTGCCATCGATCTGCCTCTGGTTGACTTGGATCGACGGTTTAATCTCCGCTAGCCATCCCCATCTACGAACCGTTTGGTCAGTGGTGGCGCATGAAGATCATCAACAGATTGCCGGGCCTGCCGGTGGAGCGGGCGCTGGGTGTCCTCTCCGGGCGCTGGAAAGCGATCCTGCTCTATGTGCTGCTGGACGGGCCGCAACGGACCTGCGACCTCGAGCAGCGCATTGTCGGCGTCTCGCAGAAGGTGTTGATCGAGCAACTGCGGGCGCTCGAGGAACACGGATTGGTCAGCCGGCAACCCAGGGCCGGAGACCGTCAGGCGATCGAGTATCTGCTCACCCCGCTCGGTGAGAGCCTGAGGCCCATCCTGGATTCGCTGATCGAATGGGGCGCCCATCACGCCAGGGAACTCGACGAGGAGCACAGGCTGGTGCCCTGCTCTGCCGTTGTTCGCGAGCGGAATAGCTGACGCCGATCAACTGTCGGAAGGCAACAAGCACCATCCGCTTCCGGCGCCCCTCGCTGCCAGCTGCCCCTTCGGATTCCCCTGCATCAATTCTGCCGCAGAATCTTCTCCATCGCCTTTCCCCGCGCCAGTTCGTCGATCAGCTTATCCAGATAGCGGATCTCCCGCATCGTCGGCTCCTCGATATCCTCCACCCGGACACCGCAAACGATGCCCTTGATGAGGTTTCGCGAAGGGTTGAGCTTGGGAGCAGCGGCGAAAAACGTCTCGAAATCCGTCCGCTTTTCCAATTCGGCTTCCAGTTCTTTTTGATCATACCCCGTGAGCCAGGAGAAAACCTGATCGACCTCTGCTTTCGTGCGCCCTTTCTTCTCCGCCTTGGCGACGTATAGCGGATAGACGCTTGCGACGCTCGTCGTATAGATCCTGTGTTTAGCCATCAGACCCTGCTCCTGGCCGCAATATTCGGCCGGCTTTGCCGCGGAAATGCTCTGGCGCGTCAGGCCCAGGCCAACGGTTGGAAAACTGCACCGCCGTCATCATCGTTCTGGCCCCCATTGCCCCGCCGCGTCCGGTTCCGAGCGCCTCCCTGGCGTCCATGGCGCGCATCGTGCCGCTGCGTCATGCGGCCGGCAAGGCTGAGCGTCCGCGCCGCCGCTTGCCTGACCAGGTAGAGGACCGTGCTTGCCCGGCTCAGGAAGCCGACCAGCAAGAGGAGCGAGACGATATCGATATAGGCCAGCAATTCACCGACCAGGGCAAATTCCGGCGGAATCGGAATCCCGTGCTCGTAGGCAATGACGAGAAAGACGAATGGCAGGAGCGCGACCACATGCCGCCAGGTGAAGCGGTCCAGAAAGGCCGCGAACTGCACGACGAACACGTCCCACAGCCAGTCGCCCAGCGCCGCCGGCTTGTCGATGGTCCATATCTTCCAGAGCCCCCGCCAAATCAGGCCTGCCTCCAATAGTCTGTTCCGGAGCCGACAACCGGGAGTGTCACCGATCAGGATGACGAGATCGCGTCGATCCATGCCAAACGCGGAGATCAGGCGCTGGAATCCTCGCGGTCACGCGTGTGCTGCTCCGCGCCCTTCTGGTGGGCGAGCCACGGCTCGCGCCGGATGGTCCAGAGCTCATAGCCCGGCACAAGCGCCTTGGGCGGACCGTCCAAGGTGCCGAGCTTGATTTCGATCTCGTCCGAGCCGTCCTTCCAGCAGAACAGCGACGAGCCGCATGTCGGGCAGAAGCGATCGCCCCCGGCCCGGCTTTGCCAACAGCCGAGTTCGCCCGACAGGGTCGTGCTGGCCCTCGGCCAGACCCCGAAATAGGAGAAGGCCGAGCCGGACTCCTTCCGGCAGGCCTCGCAATGGCAGATGCCGACACGAAGGGGCTCGCCATCGAGTTCGTAGCGGACCTGTCCGCAATTGCAGCCACCGGAAAGTCTCATCATCGCCTCGCTTTCGGGTTTTCGCCACTTGGGCGGCAGACCAACGACGCGTGGTCTGGGCGGGTTCCGCAGAAGCCTGTCTGACGGCCTCGGCGCCTCCATGGTCCAGGGCCCGACCGCGAGCCTGCAACTCCTTTGGGCTACGCCCGGATGGAGACGGCAGAACGTTTGGCGAGTCGCCTCAGCTATGCGATCCTCGCTCGATCGGGAGCGAAAAAGCGAGGGCCCTATGGACACGAACCAGGCGGCCAAAGACCGCGCCACGCAGATCTTGAAGAAGCATCTGGAACTTGCCCAGGAACAGCTCGAAATGGCCGAGCGAGGCGTCCTCCTGTCGGTAGACGGCGCGCCCGAAGGGATCAATCTGACCAGGGAAGCCTTGGCCATCCGCGTAGAGCAGCTGCAGGGCGCCCTCGATCGACAGCAAGCAAACGGCTGATTCCAAGCATTCGCTTGTCAATCTCTTAATAAAATTCGGAACGTCCGGTTCTTACGGCGTACGCCAACTGGCCAGAAATAGGTTTCGGGCTTGGCGGAAGCGCGAAGCGCGCGGCCTTGTCTCAAGAACCCACTGGCGATTTCGTTCTTGATCACCGCGCCAATTTATGACGATATGGTGACGTCCTCGTTGGTGAAGGTGTCCCCATGAACAGCCTTGCCTCGAATCCTTTACCGAACGCCAAATCAATTGACTTTCGCCAACTGGCCCGCGGGTTGGGAACTGTCATCAACTACGGCGCCGGTGATACAGTCTTTCGAGAGGGCGACGACCCCTCTTACGCTTACATCGTTCTGCGTGGAAAAGTGGAGGTGAGCAGCCACGGCAAGCTCATCGAGGAGGTCGGTGAGGGCCGCCCGTTCGGCGTTGTCTCGCTCATCGACAACAAGCAGCGCACCGCGACTGCGAAGGCCACCGAGGCGTGCGAGATCGCCTTGGTGAACCCTAAACAGTTCCGATACATGGTCGAGACGACCCCGAATTTCGTGTGGTACGTCCTCTCCGAAGTCGTCGATCGATTGCGAGCGACGAACTCCGCATTGTGAGTGCCAGGGCTGACCGATTGCGCGAGCGGGATCGCGCAGTCGGCTCGTCGACCTCCGCTGCTCAACCGCTACGGACGGTCTCGCTTACAACCCTGCCTCGAAGTCCAGCTCCCAGTTCTGCCCGACCAGGTCCTGCCCGAAGGAATGGTGCTGCTCCTCCGCGACCAGCTTGAAGCCTTCGGCGATATAGATCGCGCGGGCCGCATGCAGGATGTCGTTGGTCCAGAGCACCATGCGGCGGTAGCCAGCCGCCCGGGCAAAGCCGACCGCCTCCTTGACGAGCGCCTTGCCAAGGCCGAGCCCCTGCGCCCGCTTCTCGACCAGCACCAGCCTGAGCTTGGCGACCTCGTCGCTCTCCCGCACCACGAAGGCCGAGCCCACGCGCGCGCCTTCGAGCTCGGCGATGAAGCAGCGCTCCCTGCCCGGCCTGAACTCGTGCAGGAATTTTGCCGCGATCTCGGCAACCAGCGCCTCGAAGCTGATGTCCCAGCCATAATCCTCGGCATAGAGTCGGCCATGGGCCGAGATCACCCAGCCGATATCGCCCGGGCGGTGCGGGCGGATGATCGGCCGCGCCTGTCCGGCCGGCGCGCCGGAGAGCAGCGTCTCGGCCGTGCCGAGCGCATCGACCAGCGCCTCCTGCTCCTGCGGCTTCAACCGCGTCACGATCGCCGCAGCCTGATCCTGCGAGGCCTGGCTGAGCGGCCGGAACGCCTCATGCCCCTTCTCGGTCAGCCGCAGGTGTAGCGCCCGGCCATCCTCGCGCGAGCGCTCGCGCGCCAGCCAGCCCGCGGCGGCAAAGCGCTTGAGGATGCGCGAGAGATAGGCGGGATCGAGCCCGAGCTCGCGCGCCAGCTCGCTGGCGAGCCAATCGTCACGATGCGCCAGCTCGTAGAGCACCCGCGCCTCGGTCAGCGCGAAGCCCGAGCCGTGCAGGCTGCCGCCGAGCGCGCCGATCCAGCGGGTATGGAAACGGTTGAATCGGCGGATCGCCGCGATCGCGGCCAAATTCGGGCTCGGCATGGCTTATCCTCGTGACTCCAGGAGGATCGCCTCAGTTAGTGGACCAAGTCAACTATTTAATGGACGGAGTCCATCAAATTGAATCGCTGCGGATAGGACATTCTTGACGGATCCTTAACCCGACTCTGGCCCAATCGAAGCTTCGCACAGCCCAGAACGAGCGCCGACGATGCGGGTCGATCTTTTGGCCGGAACGGCCTATGGCACCTCCCCCGTGATCACGCGCACCCCTACGATTCTCGTCTTCGATTCCGGCCTTGGCGGCCTCACCGTCCTGTCGGAGGTGACCCGCGCCCGCCCGGATGCGCAGATCGTCTACGCCGCCGACGATGCCGGCTTTCCCTATGGCCGCCTGAGCGAGGCACAGCTGATCGACCGCGTGCTGGCGGTGATGGAGCGGCTGGTGGCGCGCTGCCATCCCGATCTCGTGGTCATCGCCTGCAATACCGCCTCGACGCTGGTGCTGCCAACGCTGAGGGCCCGCTTCACCATTCCCTTCGTCGGCACCGTGCCGGCGGTGAAGCCCGCGGCCGAGCTGAGCCGCAGCCGCCTGATCTCGGTGCTGGCGACGCCGGGCACGGTCGCGCGCGACTATACGCGCGGGCTGATCGAGACCTATGCCGCCGCCTGCGAGGTCACGCTGGTCGGCTCCACCCGTCTTGCCGGCCTGGCCGAAGCGGCGCTCAAGGGCGAGCCCGTCGCCGATGACGCGATCCTGGCCGAGATCGCCCCATGCTTCATCGAGCGCAATGGCGAGCGCACCGATGTGGTGACGCTGTCCTGCACGCATTATCCGCTGTTGCTGGAACGGATGCGCCGGCTCGCGCCCTGGCCGGTCAATTGGATCGACCCGGCGCCCGCCATCGCCCGCCGTGTCACGCAACTCATCGGCCCCTCGCCCTCGCGCCCGGTCCTTGTCGCAGGCGAGGCGCCGGCGCTCTTCACCGGCGGCGCCGGCCTCACCGGGCCGCTGCGCATCGCGCTTGCGGGCTATGGACTGGCCCAGGTATCGCTCGAGCCGATGCCGCTGGCGAACTGAGGTCCCGCTCCAACTCGCGGCCGGAACGGATTGGCCGACCGAGCGTTCTCCCCTCCACCGCCCGCGGCGGTCTGGATAGGAGGATATGCGATGAAGAAGCTTTTGCTGATGGCGGCGCTTGCGCTTGGCCTCGCCGCCGTCGGACCCGGCGCAGGCTCGGAGGCTCAGGCCAGGCCGCATGGCTGGCAGAAAAATCATGGTCACCACGGCTGGCACCATGGCCCGCGTCGGCATTACGGCTGGAATCGCGGCCATCATTATGGCTGGTACAAGCACCGCCGCTGGCAGGTGCGCCACTCCTATCACGGACCCCGGCATGTCTATGGCCGCCGCTGGTGAGGGCGCGGTTTTGCCCTGTCGATTGACTTGAGCCGGCTTTTGCGCCTATAGGGCTCCCGTCGCGCGGCTCCTCACGGGGCCGCGCGGCTTTTTCCGCACCCGTGATCCGCTCACTTCAGAGCCGGATCTGTCGCCCCGGGAGCAAAGGACCGAAAAGTGGGTTGCACTTTTCGGACAAATCCGATGCTCGAAAAAATGGCAGGTCGCCATCTGCATCCGCAAGGATGCGCGGCGAGCTGGCACGGGGACAGGAGGGCGCGGTCCTCAACTCGCGAACCACAGAGGACACGCGACATGTCGAAGCGCCATGAGGCGAAGTACAAGATTGACCGCCGTCTCGGTCAGAACATCTGGGGCCGTCCGAAGTCCCCGGTCAACCGCCGCGAATACGGCCCGGGCCAGCACGGCCAGCGCCGCAAGGGCAAGCTCTCCGACTTCGGCACGCAGCTGCGCGCCAAGCAGAAGCTGAAGGGCTATTACGGCTCGATCTCCGAGAAGCAGTTCCGCCGCTACTATGCCGAGGCGATCCGCCTCAAGGGCGACTCGGGCGAGAACCTGGTCGGCCTGCTCGAGCGCCGTCTCGACGCGGTGATCTACCGCGCCAAGTTCGTGCCGACGGTCTTCGCCGCCCGCCAGTTCATCAACCACGGCCACATCACGGTGAACGGCCGCCGCGTCAACATCGCCTCCTATCAGGTCAAGCCGGGCGACGTGATCGCGGTCAAGGAGAGCTCGCGCCAGCTCGCCATCGTCATCGAGTCGGCCGCCCTCGCCGAGCGTGACGTGCCGGATTATATCGACGCCGACCACACCAAGTTCTCGGCCAACTTCACCCGCACCCCGACCCTGACGGACGTGCCCTACGCGGTGCAGATGGAACCGAACCTGGTCATCGAGTTCTACTCGCGCTGAGTTGACTCAAGATCGGAGCGCCGGGCCGCAAGGCCCTGGCCGGAATCAGAAAAGGGCGGCTCGCGAGAGCCGCCCTTTTCCTTTGCGCGACAGGCCCGGCCGTTCGACCGGCTTGGCTGCCTACAGGTGCGAGCCAACCTCGTTCCTGTAGAAATAGCAGCCGAGGCCGAGGCAGCCGATCAGAATCGAAAGACCATAGGGGCCGAACAGGCAAAGCACGAAGACGAAGGCGATGAAGCCCCGCATCAGCCAGATCAACCATGCAATCTTCACGATACCCTCCCTTTCGCGAGAGCGATCGGCCCACCCTATAGGCCGGAAAGTGAACTCAATTTGAATGAATATGGTAAAATTGCATTAGCCATATTCTATCGCAGGAGCGGGCGGCTGCCCGCTCTACTTCGCGACCCGCCTTCGCTGACACCTCTCCAAGCCTCTGCTATCATTGGCGAACCCAGATTCGGGGAGGACCATCATGAAGACCTTGATCGCAGCGCTCGCCCTGACCTGCCTCTCCAGCCTCGCCCATGCCCAGAGCGCGAGTTGCACGACGCAGGCCACCGAGAAGAAGCTCGCCGGCGCCGCCAAGACCAGTTTCCTGACCAAGTGCGAGAAGGATGTCGGCGCTGCCTGCGACAAGCAGGCCGCCGACAAGAAGCTCGCCGGCGCGGCCAAGACGAGCTTCACCAATAAATGCGTGAAGGACGCGGTCGGCACCTGATCCCGGCGTCCTCGCTAGTGCATCGGCCCGAGAAGTGGATTGCTGTTTTCGGAAAAGCCGATGCAAAAAATGAAGCCGGATCATTGGACCGGGATGTCCGGTCCGATGATCCAAGCCAGTAAAAAGGGCGGCTCTCGCGAGCCGCCCGTTGATCTTACTGCTCTGCGAGACGATCAGCCGCGATCGTCGTTATCGTGCCAGCGGTCACGCCAGCGGCGGCCGCGATCCTCATGGTCGTCACGCCCGCCGCGGCGGTCCTCGAAACGCTCGCGCATCCGCTCCATCCGCTGCCGCGCCATCGCGAAGGCCTCGCGCACCGAGCGGCGCATCACGGTCTTCTGCTCGTCGCTGAGCGTGGTCCAGAGCGGGCGTGTCGCGTCAGCGAGCGCCTTGGTGCGCTGGGCGCGCTCGGCCTGGCGGGAGGCCATCCCGTCGAGCCGCTCCATGATGTCGGCATGGCGGAAGTTTTCGCGCTGCTCGCGCATACTGGCCCAGCGCTCGCGGCGCTGTTGGGCGCCCTGCTTGATCACATTCTCAAGCGTGTCGAACAGCGGCACCTGATCGGGCTTCAGCTTGAGATCGGCGCGCAGCTTGGCGAGCCGCTCGTTCATGCGCTGCTGCATCTGCTCGGCGCGGCGCTCACGCCATTCGCTGCGGCGCTGGTCGCGCTGTTCGGTCCGCTCCTGGCGGGTTGCGTCACCGCCGCTGCCGCCGGCGGGCGGAATCGGCTGGGGCTGGGCGATAGCCAGCGTCGCGGCAAGCGCGGCCGCCGACGAAGCTGCAATGAGGGCTATGCGTTTCATCGATGATCTCCGTCGATCAGAACCACATTTTCGTCGCTGAGCGGGTCTCGAAGCCGGTTCGCGATCATCGCAAGGTGGCCCCCCGCCCCTGAACCGGCGATGGCGCCTTCATGAAAAGATCGTAATGTGGCAATGGCATGCCAATCGACGCATGATTCCAATCTTTTCTCCCCGGATCGCCATTCTCCCAGGATCACCATGCGCAACCTGATCACCGATGTCCGCGGCGTGCTCATCGGCCAGGCCCATGACCCCGTCGCGGCCACCGGCGTCTCGGTCGCCCTGTTCGAGCGTCCGACCGTCGCTTCCGTCGCGATTCTCGGTGGCGCGCCCGGCACGCGCGAGACGCCGCTGCTGGAACCGGAAATGACGGTCGAGCATGTCGACGCCATCGTGCTCTCCGGCGGCTCGGCCTGGGGCCTCGCCGCTGCCGACGGCGTCATGTCGGCGCTGGCCGCCAGCGGGCGCGGCTTTCCCGTCGGCGGAATGCGCGTGCCGATCGTGCCGCAGGCCATCCTCTTCGACCTGCTCAATGGCGGCGACAAGAGCTGGGCCAAGGGCGGCGAAGCGGAGGCGCCCTATCGCGCGCTCGGCCGTGCCGCGGTGGAGGCGGCCGGCCCCGATCTCGCGCTCGGCACTTTCGGCGCCGGCTACGGCGCGACCACTGCGACGCTGAAGGGCGGTCTCGGCTCGGCCAGCGGCCGCGCCGCCACCGGCCAGATCGTCGGCGCGATGGTCGCGGTCAACGCCGTCGGCAGCGCCACGATCGGCGACGGTCCACATTTCTGGGCGGCGCCCTATGAGCGCGATGCCGAATTCGGCGGGCTCGGCTGGCCGGCGGCGATCACACCCGAGGATCTCGGCCTGCGCTTCAAGGGCGGCACCGGCCAGAACACCACGATCGCGCTCGTCGCCACCGACGCCGCGCTGACCAAGGCGCAGGCGAAGCGACTTGCGCTCGCGGCCCATGACGGCCTGGCGCGGGCGCTGCGGCCCGCACACGCCCCGCTCGATGGCGACATCGTCTTCGCGGCCGCGACCGGCCTCAGCGGCGCGCCCTCGGACGCCTTTGGGCTGACCGAACTCTGCGCCACCGCCGCGGATGTGCTGGCGCGCGCGGTCGCGCGCGGCGTCCATGCCGCCACCGCCCTGCCCTTTGCAGGCGCCAAGCCGGCCTGGCGCGACCGGTTCGCGGGCTGACTCGGCCGATTGCTTGGAGGCGCGGAGGGCGCCGGGCTCGTTCGCCGCCGAATACTCCAAATGCCGGCCTTTTCGACAAGACGTTTACGCTTCCGAAAGCCTGCCGCAGGCATTGTGCAAGTGAAAGTTGCATACCCCTCACTTCGCTGATTGTCTCTCGCCGACGGCAGAAGCCGCCGGGAAGGATCGCAGAATGCGTGAGATCGCCTTTGGCGCGCTCTTCAGTCTTGTCGTGGCGCTGACGGCTTTTCTCACGGCGGCCTGGCCCGTTCCGGGACGACCAGTCGCTTCGTATTTCCCGCCGGAGACGCCGGCATCGCAGATCTTCCTGGCCATCAGCCATGCCGGCGGACGGCTGCTGGAGGCCGGCGGCGACCCGTCTCTCATCATCAGCCTCGGCACCGGCCCTGGCTATGTCGCCGCGCTCTATCGCGCCGGGGCATGGTTCGTGGTCGATGCCTCCTTCGCGCGTCTCTGCCTCGCTGAATCTGGACTGGCCTATCGATGACGGACGTGCAGCAGCTCCGCACCCGTTTCGCCTATGTGCTCATCGCAGTACTCTGGGCGAATTCCGTGCTTCTCTCCATCGCCGGCAACGCGACCGGAACGGACAAGGCCAGCCTGTTCACCACCTGCGGGATGGCGCTCGCAGCGCTCGCGACCACGGTCTGGTGGGTGTTCGGCACGCATTGGATAACCCGGCAGGTCAGCTCGATCGCCACGATCGGCCAGGTGATGCTGCTGGTCTATGTCTTCGCGCGGCATCCCTACCAGGCCGACATCCATATGTATTTCTTCGCCATGCTGGCGGTGCTGTCGGGCTGGCTCGACTGGCGCATCTTCCTGCCGGCGGCCTTCGCCATCGTGGCGCATCATGCGGTGCTCAACATCGTCCACCATGTCGGCGTCTTTCCCGATGGCGGAGATGTCGACCGGGTGCTGCTGCACGCCACGATTGTCTTCGTGCAGGCGATCGCCCTGAGCTGGGCCGTGGCCCATCTGCGCCGGACGCTCGAAACCTCGGAAAACGCGCGCGACGCGGCGACCACAGCCAAGCTGGCCGCGGAGCAGGCCCGGCAGGAGGTCGCGACCAACACCGAACAGGCGCGCAGCGAGCGGCAGGCCGTGCTGCTCGAGGTGGCCGATGATTTCGAGCGCAAGATCGCCGGCATCGCCCGCGACGTCATCGTCTCCGTGCAGACATTGCGCTCCGCTTCGCAGCAAATGACCGTGGGAGCGACGGAGGTCGCGGAACGTTCCGACGCCGCCTACCTGTCCTCGCACCAGACCTCCTCGAACGTCATCGCGGTGACCCAGGCGACCACCGAGCTCGCCGCCTCGATCGGCGAGATCGACCGGCAGGTCAGCGAGACCGCCCGCATCGTCGTCTCGACCACGACCAAGGCCGGAACGGTCCTCGAGACGGTAAGCCAGCTCTCGCGCAAGGCCGATGATATCGGCAACATCGTCGGGCTGATCTCGACCATCGCCAGCCAGACCAACCTGCTCGCGCTCAACGCCTCGATCGAGGCGGCCCGCTTCGGCCAGTCCGGCAGCGGCTTCGCCGTCGTCGCCCAGGAGGTCAAGGCGCTCGCCAACCAGACCTCGCGCGCGACCGAGGATATCCAGAGCCAGATCGAGGCGATCCGCACCTCCAGCGACGACGCGATCCGCGCGATCGATGCGATGTACACGAGCATCGGCTCGCTCAATCAGGTCTCGGCCGCGGTCGCGACGGTGGTCGAGCAGCAGAGCGCCGCGACCATCGGCATCGCGCATAATATCGATGCCGCAGCCAAGGAGACGGTGACGGCGGCGAGCAATATCGAGATCGTCAGCAAGGTCGCGGCCGAGGCTGGCGAGGCCGCGAGCTATGTCGCCCAATCCGCCGACAGGCTTGCCGAACAATCTGCGCAGCTCGACACCGAGGTGGCGCAGTTCCTCGGCCGGATCAGGGCGGCCTGAGCCCTGGCTCAGGCAGGCACGACCTTGAGCTCCACGACGTCGCGCCTCGGCGGCGCGCCGAACATGCGGGCATATTCGCGGCTGAACTGCGAGGCGCTCTCGTAGCCGACCTCATAGGCCGCATTGGTGACATTGCTGCCAACGGCGACCATGAGCCGGCGCGCCTCCAGCAGCCTGAGCTGCTTCTGGTATTGCAGCGGCGTCATCCCGGTCAGCGTCTTGAAATGCTGATGGAAGGAGGACGGGCTCATCCGCGCCGCGGCGGCGAGTTGCTCGATCCGCACCGGCTCGGCGAAATGCGCCCGCAACACATGGATCGCCGCGGCGATGCGCTGCGTATGGCTGTCCGGCAGGGCGAGCTTGCAGATCCGCCCGCCATTCGGGCCGGTCAGCAGCCAGAAGCAGATTTCCCGCATGATGGCGGGGAAGAGCACCGGAATCGCCTTAGGCGTATCGAGCAGCTCGACCAGCCGCAGGAAACAGGCGGCCAGCGGACCGCCCAACGCATCGTCGACGAAGACGCTGAGGCCGGCCTCCACCTTCGGCACAGGCGGCGTGTCGAGCTCGGCCATGACCTGGCGCAGCATCGCCACGTCGAACTCGAGCGCGAGCGCCAGGAAAGGTTCCTCCGCGCTCGCCTCGATCACCCGGCCGAAAGCGGGCAGCTCCAGGCCGACGATCAGCGCCTGCATCTCGCCGAAATCGAAACTGTCCTCGCCGAACAGGACGCGCTTGGCGCCCTGCGCCACCAGGCAGATCGCCGGCCGGTGGACCACCGGCTTCGGCATCTCCTCGCGGCTCGAGCGCATCAGGAAGAGCCCGCCGATCGCGGTCTCGAACAACCCATCGCTGCCGCCATGCCGGGCGATGTAACGGCTGAGTGCATCCTTGAGTGAGGGCTGCATCGGATCGTCTTTCGCAATTGGGGCGCGCAGATCAGTAGATAGCCGCACCTGCCCAATCGTCCAGCTCATTTGGAGGATCAGGCAGGAAATTCGAGAGTTCAGGCATTCATGAGAACGCCCCCGAAGGCCTAGGCTCCAGCCACATCATCCCAAGCTGGAGCTCGAACATGACCACCGAAATCGCAGAAAAATCAACGGCTAGGATCGCCATCGTCACCGGCGGCAGCCGTGGCCTTGGCCGCAACACCGCCGTGAGCCTGGCCAGGACTGGCGTCGACGTCATCCTGACCTATCACTCCAATAAGGCAGAAGCCGAGGCCGCCGTCGCGGAGATCGAGGCGCTCGGCCGCAAGGCCTTGGCGCTGCAGCTCGATACCGGTGAGGTCGCCTCCTTCGACGCCTTCGTCGGCAATGTCCGACGGGCGCTGTCGGGGACCTGGCGCCGCGACGATTTCGACTATCTCGTCAACAATGCCGGGACCTCGCTGCATGCGGGGATCGCCGAGACCAGGGAGGCGGAGTTCGACCGGCTTTTCGACATCCACTTCAAGGGCGTCTTCTTCCTGACCCAGAAGCTGCTGCCGCTGATCGCCGATGGCGGGCGGATCGCGAACATCTCCAGCGGCCTCGCCCGCTTCACGATCCCCGGCTATGGGGCCTATGCGGCGATGAAGGGCGCGATCGAGGTCTTCACCCGGTACCTCGCCAAGGAACTCGGCCCGCGCCGCATCGCAGTGAATACGGTTGCGCCCGGCGCGATCGAGACCGATTTCAGCGGCGGCGGCGTGCGCGACAATCCCGAGGTCAATGCTTTCGTCGCCTCGGTGACGGCGATGGGCCGCGCCGGCCTGCCCGACGATATCGGCCCGATGATCGCCTCGCTGCTGTCGGACGGGAATCGCTGGGTCACCGGCCAGCGCATCGAAGCCTCCGGCGGCATGTTCCTCTGAGCAGTGTCTGCTGAATGGTGCGCTGAAGCGACATCACGGATCATTCCCGCCCCTGTCGAAATGGTTTATGGGGCGGGCATGTCCACGGATGCATTTCTCGAACGGTTCGGCTCGCAAGGCGCGCGCCAGCCCGATCCCGTCGCCGCGGCGCAGCAGGCGATGCGCAATCCCCTGCCCAAGCGCTTCTACGAGGCTGCGAGCGTGCTCGAACGCGATGGGCTCTTCCATGTCGCGCTCGACGGCAAGACCGCCCGCACACCGGCGCGCAAGCCGCTCGCCATCGCCTCGCGCCCGGTGGCCGAAGCGCTGGCGGCCGAATGGCATGGGCAGGTCGAGCGGATCGACCCGGCCGCGATGCCGCTGACCCGGCTGGTCAATTCGGCGCTCGACGGCGTCGCCGACCAGCATGAGGCGGTCCGCGCCGAAATCGTGCGCTATGCCGGCAGCGATGCGCTCTGCTACCGCGCCGGAGAGCCGGACAATCTGGTCGAGCGTCAGCGCGAGATCTGGGACCCGATCGTCGCTGGTACGGAAGCCGCGCTCGGCGCCCGCTTCGCCCTGGCGGAAGGCGTGATGTTCGCCGAGCAGCCGGCGGATGCGCTGGCGGCGGTCGCCCGCCGCGTCGCCGAGATCCCCGCTCCGCTTGCGCTTGCAGGCGCCCATAACGTCATGACCCTGACCGGCTCCACCATCCTGACGCTGGCGCTGGCCGATGGCCGGCTCGACGCCGACGCGGCCTGGGCCGCGGCCCATCTCGACGAGGACTACCAGATCGCGATCTGGGGCCAGGACGAGGAAGCCGCGGAGCGCCGGGCCGTCCGGCGACGCGAGTTCGATGTCGCCGCGCTGCTGCTGAGGCAGGGCTGACCAGAATGAAGCCCTGCGCCCCGACCGCCGGCGATTCCGACAGCTATGTCGCGCAGCTCGACGGCTGGCGCCGCGCAACTGTCGCGGCCCTTCGCGAAGCGGTCAAGAGCGCGGCTGCGCTCGACGAGCGGATCAAATGGACCCATCTGGTCTATTTTTCCGCAGGGCCGGTGCTGCTGATCCGCGCCGAGGCCGAACGCGTGCTCTTCGGTTTCTGGCGCGGCAAGCGCTTGCGCGAGATCGAGCCGCGTCTCAAGCCCGGCGGAAAATACGAGATGGCGACGCTTGAACTGCATGAGGGCGACGCTGTCGAGCCGGCAGTCGTCGCTCGGCTCGTCCGCGAGGCAGTCGAACTCAACCGCGTGCTGGGCGACCCGACCAGGCCGTCCGCCTGATCCCACCCGGCCTTGCACGAAAGCCTCGTTGCCGCGCCATGGACAGGCTGGCCTGCGCCCCTTAAGCCGGATAGCGAATTCGCTCGGCGCCGGGGGCTCTCCATGAAGGACATTCTCGAACAGCTCGAAGAGCGCCGCGAAGGCGCGCGCAGAGGCGGCGGCGAGCGGCGCATCGAGGCGCAGCACAAGCGCGGCAAGCTGACCGCGCGCGAGCGGATCGAGCTCCTGCTCGACCACGGCTCCTTCGAGGAGTTCGACATGTTCGTGCAGCAGCGCTGCGTCGATTTCGGCATGGACAAGGCCGAGAAGATTCCCGGCGACGGCGTCGTCACCGGTTGGGGCACAGTCAATGGTCGCACCGTCTTCGTCTTCTCCAAGGATTTCACCGTCTTTGGCGGCTCGCTCTCCGAGACCCATGCGCAGAAGATCATCAAGATCCAGGACATGGCGCTGAAGATGCGCGCCCCGATCGTCGGCCTGTTCGATGCAGGCGGAGCCCGCATCCAGGAAGGCGTCGCGGCGCTGGGCGGCTATGGCGAGGTCTTCAAGCGCAATGTCGCCGCCTCCGGCGTGATCCCACAGATCTCGGTGATCATGGGCCCCTGCGCCGGCGGCGACGTCTATTCCCCCGCCATGACCGATTTCATTTTCATGGTCCGCGACACCTCCTACATGTTCGTCACCGGCCCGGACGTGGTGAAGACCGTCACCAACGAGACCGTGACCTCGGAGGAACTCGGCGGCGCCAAGGTCCACACCTCGAAATCCTCGGTCGCGGACGGCTCGTTCGAGAACGATGTCGAGGCACTGCTGCAGGTGCGCCGCCTGATCGATTTCCTGCCGGCCAACAATACGGTCGGCGTGCCGGAATGGCCCTCCTTCGACGTTCCCGACCGGATCGACATGAGCCTCGACACGCTCGTGCCCGACAACCCGAACAAGCCCTACGACATCAAGGAACTGATCCTGAAGACGCTCGACGAGGGCGATTTCTTCGAGATCCAGGAATCCTACGCCAGGAACATCGTCACCGGCTTCGGCCGCATCGAGGGCCGCACGGTCGGTGTCGTCGCCAACCAGCCGATGGTGCTGGCCGGCGTGCTCGATTCCGATGCCTCGCGCAAGGCCGCCCGCTTCGTGCGCTATTGCGACGCCTTCGAGATCCCAATCGTCACCTTCGTCGACGTTCCCGGCTTCCTGCCCGGTACCGCGCAGGAATATGGCGGCCTGATCAAGCACGGCGCCAAGCTGCTCTACGCCTACTCGGAATGCACGGTACCGCTGGTCACGGTCATCACCCGAAAAGCCTTCGGCGGCGCCTATGACGTGATGGCCTCGAAGCATATCGGCGCCGACGTCAACTATGCCTGGCCGACGGCGCAGATCGCGGTGATGGGCGCCAAGGGCGCGGTCGAGATCATCTTCCGTGGCGGCGACGCTGATACGATCGCGCGCCAGACCAAGGAATACGAGGACCGCTTCATGTCCCCCTTCGTCGCGGCCGAGCGCGGCTATATCGACGAGGTGATCATGCCGCATTCGACCCGGCGCCGGATCGCGCGGGCGCTGGCGATGCTGCGCACGAAAAGTGTCGAGCGGCCCTGGCGCAAGCACGATAATATTCCGCTCTGAGCGGCAACTTTCGGGCTGGGCTTCACATCAAGCCCGGCAGCCCCGCCGCCAATGCATCGATGGCGACGCGGATCTTCGGCGGCAGATGCGGCGTCTGCAGCCAGAGCGCGTGCACGTCATAGGGCAGCGCGCCCTCGCCCGGCAGGACTTCGACGAGCGCTCCAAGCTGGAGCCGCTCGCGCACCAGCCAGGACGGCAGCCAGGCCAGGCCCATGCCGAGCGCCGCCGCATCGGCAAGCGCCTGGAGATCGTCGAGCCGCACCCGGTGTCGCGGCATGGCTTGCGCAGGCGGTCCGCCCTCGCGTGGAAACAACCAGGGGCGAACGCGTCCCGAGCGGCGATAAACGACGGCGTCGTGGTTCTCCAGATCGGCGAGCCCGGCGGGAACTCCGCAGCGCTCGAGATAGGACGGCGCGGCGCAGACGATCATGCGCTGCCGAGCGACGCGACGCGTAATGAGGTTCGCAGCATCGTCGAGTTCGCCGGTGCGGATGGCGAGGTCATGACCGCTCTCCGCCAGATCGACGAAGCCATCGCCGAAGGACAGGTCGAGCTCCAGCTTGGAGTGATGCCGGGTCAGGTCGAGCAGGATCGGCATGACGCAGCGCCGGCCGAACAGGACCGGCATCGTGACCCTGAGCCTGCCGCGCGGCTCGCCCACCTGGTCGGCAACCAGCGCCTCCGCAGCCTCCGCCTCGGCAAGGACGATCCGGCAGCGCTCGCAATAGGCTTGCCCGAACTCGGTCAGGCTCTGGCGGCGCGTGGTCCGGTGGAGCAATCGCGCGCCGAGACGTTCTTCCAGAAAGCGGACATGCTTGCCGACCATCGGGGCGGAGAGGCCCAGCGCCGCAGCGGCGGCCGCAAAGGAGCCGAGATCGACCGCCCTGACGAAGACGGTCATGCTGGTGAGACGATCCATCATTCGATACCATTTGTTCCGACTATCGAGCCGAGAGCCTGATTTATCGCCAATTACGCCACTGCCAAAGCTCATTCATGATCACTGATTTGGAGTTTGGCTTATGGCTCGCGCTGCCCGCTTCCATCGCCATGGCGGCCCCGAGGTCCTCGGCATCGAGGAGATCGAGGTTCCGCCGCCCGGCCCCCGCGAAATCCGGATCCACGCCAAGGCGCTTGGTCTCAATCGCGCCGACGCCTTGCTGCGTGCCGGCAGCTATATCGAGCAGGCCCGCTTTCCTTCGGGCCTCGGCCTCGAGGCTTCCGGCATCGTCGAGAGCATCGGCGATGGCGTCGAGGACCTCTCTACCGGCGATGCGGTCAGCCTCGTGCCGCCGCGCTCCATGGTTCGCTGGCCAGTGCATGGCGAGCTGATCACCATCCCCGCGGAGCTGGCGGTCAAACACCCGCCGTCGCTTGGCTGGGAGGCGGCCGCGGCAACCTGGATGCAATATCTCACCGCCTATGGCGCGCTGATCGATATCGCCCGCATCCAGCGCGGCGATTTCGTCGCTATCACCGCCGCGTCGAGCAGCGTCGGCCTCGCCGCGATCCAGATTGCCAACCGGATCGGCGCGTTCCCGATCGCCGTGACGCGGAGCTCGCGCAAGGCGCAGGTCTTGAGGGAGGCTGGCGCGGCCCATGTCGTCGCCTCGGCTGAGGACGACCTCGAAGCGGCCTTGCGGGCGATCACCGGTCCGGCTGGCGTCCGGGTGGTGCTCGACGCGGTCGGTGGCCCGGCCTTCCTGCCGCTGACCGGCGCGATGACGCAGGGGGGCATCCTGATCGAATATGGCGGCCTCAGCCCCGAAGCGACGCCGTTTCCGCTGTACAACGTCCTGAGCAAGAGCCTGACGCTACGCGGTTATCTCGTTCACGAGATAACCGGTGACGCGGCGCGCCTCGCAGTTGCGAAGAGTTTCATCCTGGACGGGCTGGGCGAGGGCTCGCTGAAGCCGATCATCGCCCGGACCTTCCCGTTCGAGGAGATCGTGGCGGCGCATCGCTACCTCGAATCGAACGAGCAGTTCGGCAAGATCGTGCTGACGCTCTGACGGCTAGAGCATTTTCGAGCGAAGTGGATACCGGTTCGCGTGAAGATAATGCGCCAAAACAATCAGATAGAGAATTTTCGCGATTCGAAGAAACGCGGAAATACTCTAGGGTCAGGCCCAGCGCCTGAACACCACGCTCGCATTCACGCCACCAAAGCCAAATCCGTTCGAGATGGCATGCTCCATCGCGAGCGGCCTCGACTTCTTTGCCACGAGGTCGAGCCCGGCCGCGTCCTCGTCGGGATTCTCCAGGTTGAGCGTCGGCGGCGCGATCTGGTCGCGCAGCGCCAGGATCGTGAAGATCGCCTCCAGTCCGCCGGCAGCACCGAGCAAATGGCCGGTGGCCGATTTCGTTGCGCTGATCGCGATGCTGCCCTCGCTGCCGAACACCGCCTTCACCGCGGCCAGTTCGCCGCGATCGCCCACCGGCGTCGAGGTCGAATGCGCATTGAGATGGCGGATATCGCCCGGCTTCAACCCGGCCTGCTTCAGTGCCGCCTCCATTGCCCGGCGCGCGCCCGAGCCATCCTCGGGCCCTGAGGTGATGTGATAGGCATCGGCCGAGGTTCCGTAGCCGGTGAGCTCGGCCAGGATCGTCGCGCCGCGCGCCTCGGCATGTTCCAGCGCCTCAATCACCAGCAGCCCCGCGCCCTCGCCCATGACGAAGCCGTCTCGGTCGCGGTCGAAGGGGCGCGAGGCCTTTTCCGGCTCGTCGTTGAACCCGGTCGAAAGCGCGCGCGCCGCCGCGAAGCCGCCGAGCGCGACGAGATCGACGCAGGCCTCGGTGCCGCCGCAAAGCGCGATATCGGCTTCGCCGGCCCTGATCATCCGCGCCGCGTCGCCAATGGCCTGGACGCCGGCGGCGCAGGCCGTCACCGGCGCGCCGATAGGCCCCTTGAAGCCATGATCAATCGAGACGTGGCCGGCCGCGAGATTGACCAGGAAGGACGGAATGGTGAAGGGCGAAAGCCGCCGCACGCCGCGCGAATCGGTGGTCCGCACCGCCTCGGCAATGGCCGGGAAGCCACCGATGCCCGATGCGATCACCGTCGCCGTACGTTCCTGCTCGATCTCGCCCTGTGGGTGCCAGCCCGCCTGCGCCAGCGCCTCCTTGGCCGCGACCAGCGCGAACTGGATAAAGCGATCCATCTTGCGCTGATCCTTCGGCGCAATCGCGATATCGGGATCGAAGCCCCCCTCGCCGTCCTCATCCTTCGTCGGCACCACGCCGGCGACCTTGGCCAGCAAGGTCTCGACAATCGAATCGGGCATTCGGCGCAAGCCGGAACGGCCGGCGAGCAGGCGCTGCCACGCGAGTTCCGCCCCACAGCCAAGCGGCGAGACCACGCCCATTCCGGTGACGACGATACGGCGCATCTGGATTCCTACTCGTTCGGAGATGAGGCAGCCGCCCGCGTCGCGAGCGTTGCCAGACGATGGTGCATGCCCGCGCTCGCGCGCGGGCCCGCTATGGCGGTAACGCTCGCGGCCGTGACGGGGCGCGATGTGGTGACATCGACCAGAACGGGCACGACAGGCCGCGCCGTGCCGCGTTCAGCCAGCAACAAGGCCTCGCCCTCGGGCGCCAGATACCGGTTGCCGAACGTGACCAGCGCCGCAACGACCGGAAAGAAATCCCTGCCCTTCGCCGTCAGCACGTATTCGTGCCGCGGCGGCCGCTGCTGGTAGAGCCGGCGCTCGAACATCCCGCTCTCGGTCAGGTGCCTCAGCCGCCGCGCCAGCATGTTCGGCGCGATGCCGAGGCTGCGCTGGAATTCGTCGAAACGCGTAATGCCCTGGAGAGCATCCCGCAGGATCAGGATGCTCCACCATTCGCCGACGGATTCGACCGTGCGGGCGCAGGGGCATTCGGCGAGAGGGGCGAGCACCGGCTGCATGACGCGGCTGAGCTAAGACAGTCACTATCTTTTTGCAAGTCACTATTGCCACAGCGCCATTGCCAGCAACACATCAGCGCGAGGGCGGCGCGGACAGATCGCCGTCGCCAACGAGATGGCTACATTGCAACGCTTCCGGCATGACACCCGCGTCATAATCGTCTAAGGCGGCGCTCGACCTAAAGGCCCCACCCCCGCCAGATGCTGTTTAACTCCTTCGTTTTCCTGCTCGGCTTCCTGCCGCTCGCGCTCGCCCTGCATTGGCTGGTCGAGCGTTTCCAGCCGGGCTGGCGGCTGCCGCTGCTGGCGGGCCTCTCCTTCGCCTTCTACGGCTATTGGGACTGGCGCTTCATTCCGCTGCTCGCCTTCTCGATCCTGATCAACTGGCTGATCGCCGAAGCTTTCCTGAAGACCAAGCGCGCCGGGCTGATCACGCTGGCGATCGTGCTCAACCTCGCCGTGCTGGCGCTGTTCAAGTACTTCAACTTCTTCGCCGATCTTGCTGGGATGATTCCGGGATTGCCGGCGCCAAAGCTCGACCTGGCGCTGCCGCTCGGCATCTCCTTCTTCACCTTCCACCATGTGATGTACCTGACTGATCTGCGCCGCGGCGAAGCGCCGCGCTACGACCTGGTGCGCTACGCGCTCTACATCGCCTTCTTCCCGCAGGTGCTGGCGGGGCCGCTGGTGCGCTGGCGCGAGATCATGCACCAGTTCGAAGAGCGGCCCTATCTCCGGGCTGATTCGGCCGAGCGTGTCGCCCGCGGGCTGATGCTGCTCACCTTCGGCCTGGCCAAGAAGGTGATGCTCGGCGACCCGCTGGCGGAATATGCCAACCCGGTCTTCGCCGCCGCGGCCGCCGGGCAAGCGGTCTCGATGGCGGAAGCCTGGCAGGGTGTGCTCGCATTCACCTTCCAGATCTATTTCGACTTCTCCGGCTATACCGACATGGCGTTGGGCCTCGCCCTGCTCTTCGGCATCGTGCTGCCGCAGAATTTCGATGCGCCCTATCGCAGCACCAGCATCCAGGATTTCTGGCGCCGCTGGCATATGACGCTGTCGCGCTTCCTGCGCGACTATCTCTACATCCCGCTCGGCGGCTCGCGGAACGGCCTGCCGCTGCAGGTCTGGGCGCTCTTCGCCACGATGGCGCTCGGCGGCCTCTGGCACGGCGCGGGCCTGACCTTCATCGCCTGGGGCGCTGCCCATGGCATCGCGCTGATCGTCGCGCTGTTCTGGCGGCGCGCCAATTTGCCGATGCCCGCCCCGCTCGGCTGGCTCCTGACCTTCATCTTCGTGATGCTCTGCTGGGTGCTGTTCCGCGCCACCAGCTTCGAGGCGGCGCTCGTCATCTACAAGGCGATGTTCGGCTTCGCGCCGCACGGCATCGGCTTCAAATGGCGCGCGCTGCTGCCGGCCGCCGCCTTCGCAATCCTCGGCCCGACCTCCTGGGCGCTGGTGCACAAGCTGCCGCCGGCGCGCTGGATCGCCGTGCTGACCGCAATCCTCTTTGTCCTCGTTCTCTTCAAGATCGGTGACGACGCCAATTATGAGTTCATTTACTTCCAGTTCTGAACCGGCGGGACAGCTTCGCCCGGTCCTGGATGCCGGGGCCGCGCGCCGCGCCGTGGGCTTCCTATGGGTGTTCGTCGCGACCGTGGCGAGCCTGCTCGCCCTGTTCCTGCTCACCGTTTTCCTGCTCGATCCCTATGACAGCGGCCGTTCGCCGCTGCGGCTGAAGGAAGGCGTGCGCCCGCAGGGACCGCGCACCGCTGCCGCCAGCCGCGGCCGGGACCCGGCCTTCAACGCCGCCATCTTCGGCAATTCGCATATCCAGCTCGCCTCGCCCGACGAACTCAAGGCCAAGACCGGCCTCGCCTTCGTCTCGTTGATCGCCCCGGCAAGCGGCCCGAAGGAGACGCTGGCGCTCATCGACTGGTTCCTGCGTCACCGGCAGACGCCGGCGAAGGCGCTGGTGATCGGCATCGACAGCTACTGGTGCACCGCCGATCCGGCCCTGCCCAATGACAGGCCCTTTCCGTTCTGGCTCTTCAGCCGCAGCACGGGCGAATACCTCCTCGGCCTGCTGCGCTACGATGTCTTCGAGGAGATGACGCACCGGCTGCGTTATCTGCTCGTGACCGCGCCGAAGCGGGCCCGGCCCGATGGCTACTGGGACTATACCGAGGGTTACGAGATCCAGGGCGCGCTCGAAGAATCGGGCCGCCAGCGGCTCGGGAAACATTTCGATACCAGCGGCGCCAACGCGACCGGCCCCTTCCCCGCCGCAACCCAGCTGGCGGCCCTGCTCGAGGCGGCTCCGGCCGGGCTGCCATTGGTGCTGGTGCGCCCGCCGGTCTATCGCAGCGCCCTCCCGGCGCAAGGCAGTGCCGAGCCTGCCGCCGACGCCGCCTGCCACGCCGCTTTCAGGGAGCTTGCCGAGAAACGGCCGCTGACGACACTCGTCGATATGAGGCTCGACTCGCCGCTCACGCGCGATCCGGCGAACTTCTTCGACCAGACGCATTACCGCCAGAATGTCGCGCGGCTGGTCGAAAGCGAGATTGCGGCCGCGCTCGCGCGCCTGCGCTGACCGGAAGCGCCGTTCGGTCTAATCCTAAATTTCGCTTTTATGACAGAGGTTTCGCGGGCAGCGGCGAAACCGTGTCGAACGCGATTGTTACGGTCGAGCTCCATCGCTATAAGGGCGCCAAATCGGCGGCCCGACTAAGGCAGAGTCGGTAGGCACGCCGGGGAACAGACACTCAGAGAGCGCGCCTCATGTCGAAACAGATTATCCTGGACGCGGATTACCGGCCTTCCGACTCGGAACCGTTTATGAACGAGCGGCAGCGCGAGTATTTCCGCGGCAAGCTCCTGGCCTGGAAGGACGAGATCCTGAAGGAGGCCAAGGAGACGCTCGTGACGCTGCAGAGCGAAAGCGAGAACCATCCCGATATCGCTGACCGCGCCTCATCCGAAACCGACCGCGCCATCGAGCTGCGGGCCCGCGACCGGCAGCGCAAGCTGATCGCCAAGATCGAGGCGGCGATCGCCCGCATCGACGACGGCTCCTACGGCTATTGCGAGGAGACCGGCGAGCCGATCTCGCTGAAGCGCCTGGAAGCCCGCCCGATCGCGACGCTCTCGCTCGAGGCCCAGGAACGCCACGAGCGCAACGAGCGGGTCTTCCGGGACGATTGAGACGCCGCGCCCTGCCTAAGCTTACCGATCGAGGCCTCCGCCACGCGCGAGGCCTTTTTCGTTGCTGCGAAAAGCCCCGCGCGGGAGGCGCGGGGCTTCGTGGCCGCCAGCTTTGAAAGCTTGGGGAGCGTCGCTGGCAGCCGGGAGGAAGGGCGGCTCGGGAGGAGACCGCCCGCCGGCAGGCGCGGAAACGAGGGGGAGCGTTCCGCGGACTGCCGGGTTTCCGGATATTTTCGCTAGAGACCGTTCTGAGAGAACTCGCAAACGGTCGGTCAGAAGGGCAAGAGGATATCCATCACCTGCTGGCCGTAGCGGGGCTGCTGGACATCGGTGATCTGGCCGCGGCCGCCATAGGCGATGCGGGCCTGGGCGATCTTGGCCGAATCGATCGTGTTGTCGGATTCGATATCCTCCGGCCGGATCACGCCGGCGACGATCAGTTCGCGCACCTCGAAATTGACGCGGATCTCCTGCTTGCCCTCGATCACGAGATTGCCGTTCGGCAGGGTCTGGGTGACCACGGCCGCGACATTGGTGGCGAGCTGCTCGGCCCGGCGCACCGAGCCGGAGCCCTCGCTCGATCCTTCCGAATCGAGCTTCAGCAGGGAATCGGCCTTGGCGCCGTTGGGCAGGATGTTGTTGAGCTTGTTCTCGAAGCCGAACGTGTTCTCGGCGCCGAAATCCTCGCCGTTCTTGCGGCTGCGCTTGGTCGTGTTGTCGAGCTGGGCCCGGTCGGTGACCTTGACCTTCACGGTCACGAGATCGCCGACCATGCGGGCGCGCTGGTCCTTGAAGAAGGAGCGCGAGCCCGTGCGCCAGAGCGAATTCGGCGCATAGGAGGCGTGCTCGATCGCCGGCATCGGCATCTGAACCGGCTTGTAGCCCTTGGTCGCCGTCGGATCCTCGATCGGCGAGAGCGCCGGCGCCTGGCCGACATTGGCGAGCCTGTCGGGAATGCCGCAGGCGCCGAGCGAGAGGCCGAGCGCAACGGCACCCGAGAGCCTCAGGAATGTGTGGGATGTCATGTGGGGGCTCCGCATGGCTTGAACTATCGCGCGCTGGCGACGCGGCCGCCGCTCGCGGCCTTGACCGAGACGCGGCCTGGGCCGCTGACCGTGCCCTGCAGCATGCGCTTGGATTGGGGGTTGGTGACAGAGATGACGTCGCCCATCGCACCGGCCTCGCTAGACTTGCCGCGCATGGTGATGAGCAGGCCCGGCGCCTCGTAGACGATGGTGACGAGGTCGCCGCGCCCGACGATCTCCTCGCGCTGGACGTCGCCGCCGCGCAGCGGCATGCCGGCGATCAGTGCCCGCTTCGCCACCTTGTCGATGGCGGCCTTGGCATCGCTGAGCAGGTCGCCGGTCTGGGCGTCGCGCGGGCGGCGCTCGATCGCGACATCGGCGGCGTTCAGCGTCTCGCCGCGGGTGATGGCGCGGCGCGGCACCACGACCTCGACCGTCTCGACGAGCTGGCCGGAGATCCGCACCGGCTTCAGCCGCGTGGCGGCGCTGCCGGGTACGCTCAGCTTGGCCTGAAGGCGGCGCGAGCGATCGTCATAGCTGAGCTCGACCACGCTCATCTCACCGGTGAGTTCCGGCTCGACCGCGACCGAGGGCGCCCCGCCATCGACCGCGAGCGCGAAGGCGCGGCTGTCGATGCCGTAGCGTTCGCTGAGGCCGGTCTTGACTGCCGCCTCGATATCGGAGGCGGTGAGGCGCCGCGCTGCGCGCGTGACCACGACCTGCGCCAGGCCCGGATTCTCGATCTCGCCCGTCTCGCGGATCAACCCGCCTGCCCGGGCGCCTTCGAGGATGCGGCTGACCTGGATCGTCCCGGTCTCGCCGAGCGCCGGCGCCCGGAAGGCCGGCACGGCCGCATCCTGGACCGAGAGACCGTCGATCAGATCGCCGAAGGTGACGAGATCGCGCGACAGGGTCAGCTCCGGCTTGAGCCGCAGCCTGTGGATGACGGGCGCGGGCGCCGGTTGGGCCTTCGCCTGGGCGCGCGGCAGCGCCGCCGTGACGACAGCGCTTTCGCCATGCTGCGGGGCCGCCACGGCGGTGCTTGCCAGAGCGAGAGTGGCGAGGATGGTGAGGGAACGGAGCATCGATCTCAACCTCGCTAGCCGCGGAACATCTGGCTCGTCGCCGACATCATCTGGTCGGCGGCGGTCATGACCTTGGAGTTCATCTCGTAGGCGCGCTGCGCGGCGATCAGCGAGGAGAGCTCGGTCACGGCCTGGACGTTGCCCTCTTCGAGATAGTTCTGCTGCAGGTTGCCGAAGCCTTCCCCGCCGCCGAACCCCTCGATCGGCTGCCCCGAGGCGGCCGTCTCGATGTAGAGGTTGTCGCCGATCGACTCGAGGCCGACCTTGTTGACGAAGCGCACGAGCTGGATCTGGCCGAGCTGCTGCGGCGCGGTCTGGCCCGGCAGCTGCACCTCGACCGTGCCCTGCGCATTGATCGAGACGCTGGTCGCGTTGTTCGGCACGGTGATGCCGGGCTCGACGATATAGCCGTCGCGGGTGACGAGCTGGCCCTGCGAGTCGAGATCGAACGAGCCGTCGCGCGAATAGGTCGTGCGCCCATCCGGCATGCGGATGCGGAAGAAGCCCTCACCGCGAATGGCGAGGTCATAGGGCTTCTCCGTCGAGCTCACATTGCCCTGCGTCATGACACGGCCGGTCGACACCGTCTTGACGCCCGAGCCGACGAAGGTGCCGGCGGGCACCTGCGTGTTCTGGTCCGAGGTCGCCGAGCCGGCGCGCCGGAAGTTCTCGTAGAGAAGATCCTGGAAATGCGCCGTCTGGCGCTTGTAGCCGGTGGTGCGGACGTTCGCGATATTGTTGGAGATGACCTGGACGTTGAATTCCTGGGCCATCATGCCGGTCGCGGCGGTCTGAAGGGCGCGCATCGCGCTGGCTCCTTTCCAAAAGCATTTTCAAGCGAGGTGAAAGCCGGCCCGCGTGAAGAAAATGCGCAAAAACAAAAGGTTATTAGGCCTGCTGGTCGGCGAGGCGCGTGATCGCCCGGCTGCGCAGCTCGTCGGATTTGGTCATGAGGTTGGCCATGCTCTGGTAGGAGCGCTGGACTTCCATCAGCCGGGTCATCTCGATCACGGCCTTGACGTTGGAGGACTCCGTCGCGCCCGGCTCGACGCGACCCTGCGGCCCCATCGCAATCGCCGGCGCGGCCGAGGCGAAGAGGTTGTTGCCCTCGCTCGTCAGCGCGCGCGGATTGTCGAAGCGGACGAGGCGCAGCTTGCCGCGCTGACCCTGGTCGGTGGTGACCGTGCCGTCCGGGGCGATGCGGGCATCGGTCTCGTTGGGGCCGAAATTGATCGGGCCGCCATCGCCGAGCACCGGCTGGCCGCCTTGCGTCACGAGCTGGCCCTGGCCATTGACGGCGAGCGAGCCGGCCCGCGTATAGCGGTCGCCCTGCGGCGTCTGCACCACCAGGAAGGCATCGCCGCGCAGGGCGATGTCGAGCGGGTTGCCGGTACGCTCGATCGTGCCCTGGGTCAGGTCGATCGGCGTGCCCTTGTCGATGACATAGGAGAGGTTGCGGTCGCGCGGCTGGAACGCGTCGAAGCTCGCCCTCGGCATGATGAACTCGTTGAAGTTCGCCGAGCGTGCCTTGAAGCCGTTCGTTCCGACATTCGCCATGTTGTTGGCGATGACATCCAGCTCACGCGCCAGGGCGACCTGACGCGACAAACCGACGAGAAGCGCGTTCTCCACGGTCGATCTCCCGATACTGTCCCGCGAAGGCCTCGACGCTCCCCAGCGCAGCCTCCGCATCGGGATGCCCGCAATCGGCGTGCCAACGTGGTTAACCCGGGCAACGCGCTGAAATACAACGGCTTCCCGCCTAACAGCGGTATTGATGCAGCTCGGCAACACCCTGCTTCAATGCAGAAATGACCCGGCAAAAACTGCCGCCCTTAACGCCGCGTTAACCCTGTTTCCTCACCTTGGGTCACAGCCCGGCCAGAACGGCTGTGCTGCTCCGGAGCCGGACCCGATACGCATGGCGAAGAAACCGAAGAAGACCGACGCCGAGGCGCCCGAAGGCGCCGAGGGGCCGAAATCGGGCGGCAAGAAAAAGCTCATCATGATCATCGGGGGCGCCGTCGCGCTGCTCGCGCTTGGCGGAGGTGGCTGGTTCTTCTTTCTCAAGAAGCCGTCGGCCGAGCTTGTTGCTGCCGAAGCCGAGAAAAAGGCGGCGGCCGCGAAGAAGGCGATCAGCTTCGTCGAGATGCGGGACATGATGATCGGCATCTCGCCCGGCGGCCAGCAGGACCGCCAGCCGATCATCAAGGTCAAGGTCGTGCTCGAAATCGCCGACCCCAAGGTCTCCGAGGAGATCAAGCCCTTACTGCCGCGCGTCGAGGATGCGTTCCAGGTCTTCATGCGTGAGCTTCGGCCCGCCGACCTCGAGGGCTCGGCCGGCATGTACCGGCTGAAGGAAGAGTTGCTGCGCCGCGTCAACGTCACGGTCTACCCGGCCAAGATCGACGCCATCCTGTTCAAGGAACTGCTGGTCCAGTGAGATGAGCGAGAACGAACTCGACCTGACCAACACCCCCCCCAAGGACGAACCGCTCTCGCCGGAGGGCATGGCCGCGGAATGGGCCGCCATGCCCGACATGGTGGACGAGGACGGCGAACCGGAAGGCGGCATAGACCGCCTGATGAACCAGGAGGAGATCGACACCCTCCTCGGCTTCTCCGGCGGCGACGAAAAGGGCGCGCGCACCGGCATCCAGGCGATCGTCGAGTCGGGCTCGGTTTCCTATGAACGCCTGCCCATGCTCGAAATCATCTTCGAGCGCATGGTCAGGCTACTCTCGACCAGCCTGCGCAATTTCTTCACCGACAATGTCGAGGTCTCGCTCGAGAGCATCCGCTCGGTGCGCTTCGGCGACTACATCAACTCGGTCTCGCTGCCGGCCATGCTCGCCGTGTTCAAGGCCGAGGAATGGGACAATTTCGGCCTCGTCACCATCGAATCCGCCCTGACCTACACCGTCCTCGACTCGATGCTCGGCGGCAAGCGCGGCCAGCCGGCTCCGCGCATCGACGGGCGCCCCTTCACCTCGATCGAGATCAACCTGCTGCACCGGGTCGTCGGCCTCGTGCTCGGCGATGCCCAGGCGGCCTTCGCGCCGCTCTCGCCGGTGACCTTCAATGTCGACCGCATCGAGTCGAACCCGCGCTTCGTCTCGATCTCGCGCCCGGCCAATGCGGCGATCCGCGTGGAGCTGCGCTTCGACATGGAAGGCCGCGGCGGCTCGCTCCACGTCCTTCTGCCCTATGCGACGATTGAGCCCATCCGTGAGCTGCTCCTCGAAAGCTTCATGGGTGAGAAGCTCGGGCGCGATCCGATCTGGGAAAACCATCTCGCGACCGAGGTCTGGCAGACCGATGTAGACGTCACCTGCGTGCTGCATGAGACCAGGATGCCGCTGAAGCGCGTCATGAAGCTCGAGATCGGCGATACGCTGATGTTCGACGCTAGGCCGGATTCGGTCGTCTCGCTGCGCTGCGGCGATTTCGGAGTCACCGAGGGCCGCATCGGCCGGGTCGACGACAAGATCGCCGTCCAGGTGGTCAGGCCGCTGCATCGCTCCAAGACGACGATGGCCGCCTTCGACAGCATCACCTCTCATCTCGGTGCAGCCTCCTGATCTGGGAACCATCATGACGATCACTCTCATCGCCGATGCGCTGGTTGCCAGCCTTCTCGTCGCCACCATCATCACCTGCTACATTCTGGCCAAGCGCATCGAGCGCCTGAAAGCCGACGAATCCGCGATGCGCCAGACCATCGGCGCGCTGATCTCCGCCACCGACACGGCCGAGCGCGCCATTGCCGGCCTGAAGCTCACGTTGGGCGATTGCGACCGCACACTCGCCGAGCGCCTGCGCACCGCCGAGCGCTACGCCGCCGACCTCGCCTCACAGGTCGAGGCCGGCCAGGCGGTGATGGAGCGCATCGCCCAGATCGTCAGCGCCGCGACGCTGGTTGCGCCGAAGCAGGCCGAAGCCGCCCCCGAGGAGCCCGCGATCGTCTC
This sequence comes from Allobosea sp. BK604, assembly GCF_004341515.1. Taxonomy (GTDB): domain Bacteria; phylum Pseudomonadota; class Alphaproteobacteria; order Rhizobiales; family Beijerinckiaceae; genus Allobosea. The sequence continues at coordinate 164,075 of NZ_SLZF01000008.1, read as the reverse complement.
GCGTATGGCTGACGCCGCCCGCTCGGCCGCGGCGATCCGCGCTCGCGCAGCCAAGAGACTGGAAGGCCAGGCCGCGTGATCGAGAGGCCCCGCCTCATTCCGGCAGTGATTCTCGGCGCCATGGGTCTCCTGGCGCTGAAGCTGCTCGACTGGAGCTCGGCCCCTTATCCCGGCACGGTGCCGGCCTCGCCGCTCGCCTTCTTCTCTGCACCCGCGAAACCCGATCCACAGGTCGGGGGCCCCGCCAAGATCATCGCCCAGGCCCATGCGCCCGACCGTTTCCTCGACCCGGAGACCACCGGCTCGGTCGACAAGCCCGCCCCGAAGAAAGAGCAGGACAAGGCCGAGGCCGACGCCAAGCTCGAAGCTGCGCGCGCCGCCAATCCCAACAACAAGGCCGCCGTCATGAACGGCACGGCTAGCCAGGTCTCCCCCGCCGAGCGCGCCATCCTGGAGCGCCTCGGCGAACGGCGCGAGGAGATCGACGCCCGCATGCGCGAGCTCGAGATGCGCGAGCGTCTGCTCGACACCGCGACCAAGAAGCTCGACGGCCGCGTCGACGACCTGAAGCAGCTCGAGGGCAAGGTCGACGGGACCAAGGCCAAGCCGGCCGAGGACGAGGCCAAGGCGATCAAGAACCTCGTCATCATGTACGAGGCGATGAAGCCCAAGGACGCCGCGCGTGTCTTCGACCGGCTCAGCCTCGATGTGCTCGTGCCGGTCGTGCAGCAGATGAACCCGCGCAAGATGTCCGAGGTGCTGGCGGCAATGGCGCCTGACCGCGCCGAGAAGCTGACGGTGGCGCTAGCGACACAAGCCCGCAACCCTGCCATCGAGCGCGCCGCCGCCGATCCGGGCCAATTGCCACAGAACGAATTGCCGGCGATCGCCCTTCCGCCACGCCGCTGACGGCGGCCACGCTTAACTCGCTATTATCCTTGACGCGCTAGCCTCCCCTTGCGGTCAGGCTGCTCCTGTTGCGATCACGCCTGTCGCTCGTGTGGCGTTGCGTGAGTTTGGCCGGTTGCGTTCCCCGCGTTCCCTTGCCTTCGGTATCGGGTTGACTGCGCTCAGCCTCGCTGCCGGGCTGTCCGCTCCGGCATTGGCCGCGAACGGCGTGCTGCGTGGCTCCGCCATGCCGGCCGGCTTCGGGCGCCTCGCACTGACATTCGACGAGCCCACGACGACGCGGATCCGGGTCGGCAACGGCGTGCTCGTGGTCGCCTTCGATTCGGCCGTGAAGGTCGACACGGCCAAGATCATCAAGGAGCTGCCGGACTATCTCGCGCTGGTGCGCAACGACCCGGACGGGCGCGGCCTGCGCTTCGCGCTCACCCGCCCCTTCAAGGCCAATCTGATCGAGGCCGGCGACAAGGCCTTCATCGATCTTCTGCCCGACAACTGGACCGGCCTCCTGCCTGGCCCGCCGCCCGAGGTCATTGCCGAGATGACCGAGCGCCTGCGCGTCGCCGAGGCGCAGGCGCGCGAGGCCGCCCGCAAGCCGGTGCCCCCGCCGAAGCCGCTGATATTGCGCAGCGCCCGGTTGCCGACGCTGGAGCGGCTGATCTTCCAGGCTCCGCCCGAGACGAAGCTCTCGCACGAGCTCAACGACGGCACCTTGCGGCTGACCTTCGATCAGCAGCTCGCGGTCGAGCCCTCCGCGATCAGGTCGATGCTGCCCGAGGGCGTGACGCTGAAGGCGCAGGAGAGCGATGCCGACGCGACGAAGCTCGACCTCACGCTGCCGAAGGATTGGCAGGCGCGCAGCTTCCGCGACGATGACGGCCTGATCGTCGATCTGGTGCGGCCTGTGAAGCCCGGCACGGTCGCCATGGCCAGCCTCCAGAACACGGCGAACGATGCCGGGCCGAAGCCGCCTGCCTCGGCCGCTACCGAGACGGCCAAACCCGCCCCTGCACCCGAGCCTGCCCGCGCCCAGCCGGCCGAGCAGGCCCCGCCCCCGGCCAAGCCCGCCGTGGCAGTGACTGTACCCGATCCAACGCCGCAGCTCGTCAAGATCGAAGCCTCGTCGGGCCCCCAGGGCAGCAAGATCGATTTCCGCTTTCCCCGCCTGACCGGCGCCGCCGCCTTCAGCGATGCCGGCACGGTCACGCTGGTCTTCGACACGCGCGACACGATCGACCCGGCCAGCTTCAGGCAAGTGCTGCCGCAGCTGATCGAGGACACGACCGTGACCCGCGAGGGCAAGGTCACGCTGGTGCGGATGCGCCTCAAGAGCCAGCAGGTCGCTCGCCTCATTGACGATGGCGCGACCTGGTCGCTCAGCCTCGGCGAGCAGGCCGGCAAGCCGGCCGAGCCGCTGGCGCCGCGCCGGACCATCGACGACCGCGGCCAGACCGTGCTCGCCCTGCCGCTGCCGGGCATGACCGGCGTGCATTGGCTCGAATCCGGGCCGGCCGGCCTGCCGCTCGCCGTCGCAACCGTGCTCGGGCCGACGCGCGCTGTCGCCAAGCCCTATCGCTTCGTCGAATTCGGCCTGCTCCAGACCGCCCATGGCGTGGCCGTCAGCCCGCGCGCCGACGACGTCGTCGTGCGCGCCAATACCGAGCAGGTGCAGATCGGCCGCAATGGCGGATTGACCGTGTCGCTCGATCTGCCGGAACAAAGCCGGGTCGAGACCGAGACGGCGCCGGGAGCGGTCAAGCTGCTGCTCGATCCGGCCGATTGGAGCAAGCAGCGCGTCGCCAATATCCGCGAGCGCTCACGCGAATTGCTCAACGATGTCGCCGGCGCCGCACGCGGCCGCAAATCGGAGGCTCGGCTGGCGCTGGCGCGCTTCTATGCCGCCAACGGGCTGGTCTCGGAGGCGGCCGGGCCGCTCCAGGCTCTGCTGAAAGACGACCCCGGCATGCGCGCCAACCGCGAGGCCCTGTTCCTCAAGGGCGTGCTCGCCGTGCAGATGCATCGCGACCAGGACGCGATCGCAGCCTTCGCCGCCGGGCCGATCAAGGAGGATGCCGAGACCGGCCTCTGGCGTGCGCTTGCCGAGCAGCGGCTTGGACGCAACGGCCAGGCGCTGGCCGGTTTCCGCCGCGGCCAGACAATCCTCGACACCTATCCCGAGGATCTGCAGACCGAGTTCCGCCCCGCCATGGCCCGCGCGGCGATGGCGATGCAGGACATGGCCGTCGCCGAGCGCGAGCTCGATCAGCTGGCAGAGTTGCCGCAGGACAGTGTCGATCAGGAGAAGCTCGCCTTGCTGCGCGCCATGCTCGACGATGTAAGCGGCCGCCCGGAAAATGCAGTCGAGGCCTACAAGGCGCTGTACGACGCGAAGAGCCGCCCGGTCGCGGCCGAGGCCCAGCTGCGCGGCGTCAGGCTCGCCCTGGCGCAGACGCCGCCCGCCATGTCGCCGGACGAGGCGGCCGCGCGGCTCGAGACCGTCTCGGTCACCTGGCGCGGCGGCGAGATCGAGATCGAGGCGCTTGCCGAGCTCGGCCGGCTCTATCTCGCAGAGAAGCGCTGGCGCGACGCCTTCCAGATCGCCCGCCGTGCCAATGACAGCTACCCGGACAATCCGCTGACCCGCCGGCTGCACGACGAGACCGCGCAACGCTTCGCCGAGATGTTCAGCGGCCGCGACCGTGAGCAGTTGCCGCGCATCGAGGCCCTGGCGCTGTTCTACGATTTCAAGGAATTCCTGCCGATCGGCCGGCGCGGCGACGAGATCACGCGGCTCCTCGCCGACCGGCTGGTCGAGGTCGACCTGCTCGATCAGGCCAGCGACATCCTGCGCTATCAGATGGAGACCCGCCTCACCGGCGCGGCTCGCTCGATCGTCGCGGCGCGACTCGCCATGGTCAACCTGATGAACCGTAAGCCGGCCGAGGCCTTGCAGGCACTCAACGCGACACGGCTGATCGAGCTGCCCGGCGATGTCAAGCGCGCCCGCCTCCTCCTCGAAGCCAAGGCGCTCTCCGACCTCTCCCGCACAGACCAGGCACTGGAGATGCTGGAGGCCGAGCGCGGCCCCGAGGTCGATCGCCTGCGCGCCGACATCTTCTGGAACGGCCGGCGCTGGCGCGAGGCGGGCGAGGCGCATGAGCGAATGCTCGGCGAGAGCTGGCGGGGCAACGCTCCGCTCAAGGACAGTGAGCGCGCCGACGCGATGCGCTCCGCCATCTCCTATGTGATGGCGGAAGAGGCGCTGCAGCTCGACCGGCTGCGCGCCAAATTCGCGGCCAAGATGGCCGAGAGCTCGGATGCCCGCACCTTCGCCTTCGTCACCGGCGCGAACCGCAACAACCCCGCCGATATTCGCGAGATGGCACGTGCAGCCGCCAGCGGCGACACGATCTCGGATTTCATGAAGGCCTATCGCGAGCGCTATCCAGCCTATGCCTCGGCCATGCGCGGCAAGCCGCAGGCCGACCCGGCGCCGCCGCCGCCACCGGCCGGCTCGACCGGAGCGGAAGCCGGCCCGACAGGGGCGCAGGGTCGCGGCTGAGCAGGGCTCAGCCATCACTTGCGTCCGCCCCTCTCCTCCAGCCGCTTTAGTCGCTCCCGCTCGGCCGCATAGCCTTGCGCCTCGGCTTTGCGCTGCCAGAACGCCGCCTGAGCTTCGTCCCGGCCGACGCCACGGCCTGTCTCGTACATCTGCGCGAGAGCGTGCTGCGCCAGCGCGTGATCCTGCTCCGCGGCCCGGCGCAGCCAGATCGCGGCCTCGGCCTCGTCGCGGCCGATACCGAAGCCCTCGACGTAACATTGGCCGAGATTGTACTGGCCTTCGGCCAGGCCCTGAGCGGCCGCCTTGCGATACCAGGCAACGGCCTCGGCATCGTCGCGCGGGCCGCCACGACCTGTTGCATGGATCCGCCCGAGATCGTTCTGCGCCTCGGCCAGGCCCTGCTCCGCTGCCCTACGATACCAGGACAACGCAATCTCATCGTCCCTTGCGACGCCGTAGCCGGTTCGATAGGCGATCGCGAGATTGTACTGCGCCCGCGCCAGCCCTCGCTCGGCCGCCTTGCGAAACCAGTGGGTCGCCAGAACGGCGTCGGGCGCGACGCCCCGACCGGCAGCGTACAAGCCGGCCAGGCCAGCTTGCGCCGCCGGGTCCCCCTGCTCCGCCAGCGTCTGCCAGGCGCTCAGCGCCGCGGCATAATCGCCCCTGTCATAGGCATCCTGGCCGGGATCGGCCCAGGCCGGCGCAGCGGCCAGCAGCGCGAGCCCTATTCCCGGCAGAACGCGCGTGAGTCGCGGGAGCATGAGCCTCCTGGCCTCGAACCGACGGGCTCGCGGGTTCCGCGAGCGCGGTCAGGATAGCGCAGCATGGTCCTCGCGCCGAACGGCTCAACTGCCGTAACTCTTCACTAGCGAGCCCGCGACCAGCCCCCAGCCATCGACCAGGACGAAGAAGATCAGCTTGAACGGCAGCGCCACCGTCACCGGTGGCAGCATCATCATGCCCACGGACATCAGGATCGAGGCGACGACGAGGTCGATGATCAGGAAGGGCACGAAGAGCAGGAAACCTATCTCGAAGGCGCGACGCAGCTCCGAGATCATGAAGGCCGGTATCAGGACCTGGATCTGGACATCCTGCGGCGTCGCCGGCGGCGGCTCGCGCGACATCTCGATGAAGAGCTGCAGGTCCTTCTCGCGCACATGCTGCAGCATGAAGGTCCTGAACGGCACGATGCCGCGGTTATAGGCCTCCTGCGGCTGGATCTGGCCAGCGATCAGCGGCTCGACCGCGACGCGATAGGCCTCCTTCAGGGTCGGCGCCATCACGAAGCCGGTGAGGAAGAGCGCGAGCCCGATGATCACGGCGTTGGGCGGCGCCGTCTGCGTGCCGATCGCCGAGCGCAGCAGCGACAGTACGACCGCAATGCGCGTGAACGACGTCACCATGATCAGGATCGACGGCGCCAGCGAGAGCACCGTGATGACGGCGATGAGCTGCAGCGCCCGCTCGGCGACGCCGCCGCCCTGGCCGAGATCGAGCGAAAGCGTCTGCGCCCGCGCTGGCGCGGCGAGCGCGATGGCGAACAGCGCGCCGATACAGAGCGCGCGGCAGACCGGGCGCCGCCATCTCGCAGCCGTCAGGATCAAGGTCACGCAGAGCCGCCATTGCCGCCCGACTCAGCCGATCGAGCCTGCCGACGCTAAGGCAGGCTTTGAGCGGCCGGCAACCGGAAGACGCGGCGCGGGCTTTGCCGAAACGGACAATCCTGTTGATCGCCGGTGCGACGCGACGTCGCCTCGCGCAAAAACGCCAGCCCTCGTCTCGACGACGAAGGCTGGCGAATCTGGTGTCGCCTCAGGATTTCGACTTGGGGTCGCGTCCGAGCAGACGGGCGAATTCGGCCTCGATCGCATCGACCGAGAACGGGTCGATCTGGGCAGGCTTGGCCGCCTCGGCCTCGGCCGGCTTTGGCTCGGGCTTCGGCTCGGCGGGCTTGGCCTCGGCAGGCTTCGGCTCGTCCGCCTTCTCGGCCTTCTGCACAGTCTCGGGCGGGCTCGCAGGCTTTGCGGCGGCGGGCTGCGACTCCGGCTTCCTTTCGACAGGCTCGGCCCGGTCCTCCGCCCTGCGCTTCTGCTCGGGCTGCTCCTCGCGGCGCTCGGCCGGCGCAGCTTCCGCAGGCCTGGCCGGGGCTGAAACCGGACGCGGCTCGGGCACGGACCTGGGCGCAGCGGCCGGTGGTGGCGGGGGAGCGGGCGGAGCGACGGGCGGCGGCGCCTTGGCCTGGGCCGGCTCCGGCTTCAGGCCGAGCGCGATCTCGAGCTCCGCCGCGACATCGGCCGGGACGCCGACCGGTCGGCCGAAAACCGGCGGGGGCGCGGTCGGCACCGGAGCAAGCGCGGGCGTCGCCGCAGCAGGCTTCGGCTCCGGCGGCCTGGCCGCAGGCGCGGGACTGGGCGGGGGAACAGGCGTGGCCGGAGGAGCCGGCGGCGGCTTGGGCGCCTCGCGCGGAGGCGGAGCAACCTGAACCGGAGCAGGAGCAGGAGCAGGAGCAGGAGCAGGAGGCGGAGGCGGAGGCGGCTCGGCCACGGGCTGGTTGGCCGGGCGCACGGCCGAGAAGGGCCGTTTCAGCGCCTCCTCGAGCTGGCGCGCCATATCGTCCAGTTCGCCCGCACTGGCGCTCGGGGCCGGAGCCGGGCTGCGGCTGAAGCTGGGGGCCTGGGTCGGCGATATCGGGGTCGCAGCGGGAGCGCTCGGAACTGGCGGCGCCGGCGGCGCGGCCGGGGGCTCGGAGCGAGGGGCCGGCGCGGGCCGGGTCGGCAGCGGCGGCAATTGCTCGGGCGTGGGCGCGGACGCGACCGGAGGCGGGGTCGGAACCGGGGCGACGGGAAGCGGCGGCGGCGCGCGGCGCGGCTCCTCGGCGGCGTCGATCCGCAATGATTCGGGGGGAATCGTCGTGTCGAACGCCAGCGGACGCTCCGTCGCGGCAAAGTCGCTCTGGGGCGGCACCGGCAGGCGGCCGCCGCCACGCACGATATTCGTCTCGACGACCACGTCCGACGCGCCGCCGATCATCACCAGGTGCTCGACATTGTCGCGGCGGATCAGGACAAGCTGTCGCTGCCGATCGAGATCATGGATGTCGACGACGCCGAGGCGCGGCTGGCGGGCGCGCCCGCCGCCCTGCCCCCTGGCCCTAAGACGCCCGCCGGCGATCCGGCGTGCGAACAGGCCTAGCAAAGCGAGCAGCACCATAATTGCGACAAAGGCGATGATCCACCTTTGGCCCATCGAGAGTTCGTAGCCAAACAACGTCTGCAAGGTTTGCCTCATGAGCGACGGCGACAGCCTTGGGCGGTCGATGTTTCCGTCCAAGGTTCAACACGTTGGCTATAGCACAGCGCTCGCATTTTCGGGAAACAGGGTGAATGGTTGGTTAATTCGATCGTCGACATCTCGCGTTCTTAACGCAGCGTTAACCATGCACCCGGCAATATTTTCCCAGTGGGCCCCTGGATAAGCCCGGCGCGAACCGCGCCGAGAACCCGGGGCCGAGTGGGATAAAAGCCATGTCTGGCAATGCCTTGGGCACCGGCGGTAATCTGATGCAGGCGCTCAAGACGCGCATGCACTGGCACCAGACCCGGCAAAAGCTTCTCGCCGAAAACGTCGCCAACGCCGACTCGCCCGGCTTTCGCCCGCTCGATCTGAAGGCGCCCGAGTTCAGCCGCGGCGGCAATGGCAGCGTCTCCGGCGTGGCCCTTGCCCAGACCAGCCCGGGCCATATGGGGTCGTCCGGCCAGCGCGGCGGTTTCGACAGCGCCAAGGCGCAGCGTTTCGAGGTCACGCCCAACGGCAACGGCGTCAATCTCGAGGACGAGATGATGAAGGTCGCGCAGAACCAGGCCGACTACCAGCTCGCCGCCTCGCTCTACACCAAGGGGCTCGGGCTGATGAAGATCGCCATCGGCAAGGGCCGCTAAGGGCAAGGTCGGCAAGAGGATTGAGGCGCCATGGATCTGTTCAAGAGCATCGCGGTGGCGGCATCCGGCCTGCGCAGCCAGTCCGGCCGCATGCGGGTCATCGCGGAGAACCTCGCCAACGCCGATTCGGGGCCTGACCGCGCCGGCGCGGAGCCCTACCGCCGAAAGATCCCGACCTTCCAACGGCATATGGACCGCGAGCTCGACGCCCAGGTCGTCGATCTCGGCCGCGTCCAGCGCGACCAGACTCCGTTCCGCACGAAATTCGACCCCGGCCACCCGGCTGCGAACGCCGCCGGCCAAGTCCAGATGCCGAACGTCAATTCGCTGGTCGAGACCATGGACATGCGCGAGGCCCAGCGCAGCTACGAGGCCAATCTCAACCTGATCTCGTCCACGCGCCGGATGATCCAGCGCACCATCGACATCCTGCGCACCTGAATTCTCACGGAGCCTGAAGAGCCATGGCCACGCCAAGCTTCGCCGCCGGCGCCTATGCGTCCATCCAGGGGATGGGCGCGGGCGGCCTGATGCGCAAGCCGTCGACGCTGACGACGGCGAGCGATGCCGGTCCGGATTTTTCCTCGCTCGTCGGCAAGGCCCTGGAAGCGACCGCCGATGTCGGCCGCAAATCCGACAGCCAGACGGCCAATGTCGTCTCCGGCCGCTCCGACATCGTCGATGTCGTGACCGCCGTGGCCGAAAGCGAGGCCGCGATCGAAACGCTGGTCGCAGTGCGCGACCGCGTCATCGCGGCCTACGAAGAAATCATGCGGATGCCGGTGTGACGGCGCTCATCTAGGATCGATACCATGACTTCCGGAGCCATTCTCGACGTCGCGCGCGACGGCATCGTCGTCTTCCTCAAGGCAGGCGGTCCGCTGATGATGGTCGCGCTCATCGTCGGCCTCGCCGTCTCGCTGGTGCAGGCGCTGACCCAGATCCAGGAGCAGACGCTGATCTACGTGCCGAAGATCGTCGCCGTCTTCGCCGCCATGCTGCTGTTTCTTCCGTTCATGGGTGACGCCCTGGCGGGTTATATGGGACGAGTCGCCGTCCGAATCGCCACGGGCGAATGACCCTGCCGCTGACCTGCCCGGCCGCATTCCGCGGCCTGTCGGCGCGGCATCCCGATCGGCGCAGAGGGTTCAGGTCGGAGCATGATGTCGCCCGAACACCGCGTCGCACATTTCGGCATCAGGCCCTGAACGGCACGATGCAGATCGCGCTCCTGCCCGAGATCGGCTCGCTCTTCGTGCTCGTCTTCGCGCGCGTCGGCACGCTGGTCATGCTGATGCCCGGCATCGGCGAGCGCTTCATCTTCTCGCGGGCGCGCCTCTCGCTCGCCTTCTTCCTGGCCCTGATGCTGGCGCCGATGGTGCGCACGGTCATCACCACACCGACCGACGTGCCGGGTCTCATCGGCCTGCTCCTCAGCGAAATCCTGATCGGTCTGTCGATCGGCTTCTGCGTGCGCCTCGTCATGGCCTGCCTGCAGACGGCCGGCACCATCGTCGCCCAGACCATGGGCCTCGGCTTCGCCATGACGGTCGATCCGACCGGCGGCCTGCAGAACCCTTCGATCGGCAACCTTCTGACCATGCTCGGCACGACGCTGATCCTGGTCACCGATCTCCACCATATCGCCATCGCCGCGATCTACCGGAGCTACGAGCTGCTGCCGCCCGGCGGATTCCCCGAGGTCGCCGACATCCTGGCGCTGGCGATCAAGGCGACGACGCAGGGCTTCTCGCTCGCCGTGCAGATCTCCGCCCCCTTCATCGTCTTCGGCCTGCTCTTCAATCTCGGGCTCGGCGTGCTGGCGCGCCTGATGCCGCAGCTCCAGGTCTTCTTCCTCGCCGTGCCGGCCTCGATCCTTGGCGGCATGCTCGTCTTCCTCGCGGTCGTCGGCGTGATGATGGGCGTTTTTCTCGACGATCTCGGCGGCTTCCTGCAGCAGCTCACCGGAAATTAGGGGGCCAGGATGTCCGACGAAGCCGACAACGAGGACAGGACAGAAGAACCGACCCAGCGAAAGCTGGACCAGGCGATCGAGAAGGGCGACGTCGCCCGCTCGACCGAGATCGGCACCTTCTTCGTGCTCTGTGGCTTCACGCTCTCGCTGCTCGTCGCGGCCGGCTGGTCGGCGCAGGGAGTCGCGCTCTCACTGCGCTCCTTCCTGATGAACGCGCATCAGGTGCCCTCCGGCGGCGATGCCTTCTTCAACGTCACCAAGCAGGGCGTGATGACCGGCTTCGCCGCGCTCGGCCTGCCCTTCGCCTTCATCCTCTGCGCCGCGCTCGCCGGTGCGCTGATCCAGCACAAGCCGCTCTGGACCACCGAGCCGATGATGCCGAAATTCGACCGCATCTCGCCGCTCGCCGGCGCAAAGCGGCTCTTCGGCAAGGAAGCCTGGTTCAACTTCGCCAAGGGGCTCGCCAAGATCCTGCTGGTCGGTGTCGTCGTCTCGATCACGCTCTGGAGCGAGCATGACCGGCTCGAGAGCCTGGCGCAGATGAGCGTCGCGGCGCTGTTGCCGGCGACGCTGGCCCTGACGATCAAGCTGATGGCGAGCGCGCTCGCCCTCTTCGCGGTGATCGCGATCGGCGATTTCGCCTATCAGCGCTTCACCTGGTACCAGCGCCAGCGCATGACCAAGCAGGAATTGAAGGACGAGTACAAGAACTCGGAAGGCAATCCCGAGGTCAAGGCGAAGCTGCGGCAGATCCGCGCCCAGCGCGTGAGGAAGCGCATGATGGCGGCGGTGCCCAAGGCGACCGTGATCATCACCAACCCGACCCACTTCGCGGTGGCGCTGCAATATGAGCAGGGCATGGCGGCTCCGCTCTGCCTCGCCAAGGGCGTCGATGCGCTGGCCCTGAAGATCCGCGAGGTCGCCGGCGAACACCGCGTGCCGATCGTGGAAAACCCGCCCCTCGCCCGCGCGCTCTATGCCACTGTCCAGATCGACGAAGAAATTCCTGTCGAACACTATCAGGCGGTGGCCGAAGTCATCGGATACGTCTTGCGCCTGAAGCGCCGCCGCGCCTAACTCGCTTGTCTCGATTTTCACTGCATCCCGCAGCGATTTTGGGGACATGCCGCTCGCGCGGGACGCGCGACGTCAAGGAACGGATCAGACCGCAATGAGCGGAACCACGGCGACCACAGCGATCGATCGCTCCGACAAGCCCGGGCATATCGGCGTCATCCTGCTCGTCGCCGGCCTCCTCGTCGGCGCGGCGATCGCACTCGGCTTCATCGCCAATGAATGGGCGCAGCCGCTCATCCTCGGCCTGCTCGCCCTGCTCTCCGTCATCGGCGTCTTCGGCCTCTTCGCCTTCGCGATCGGCCTTGTGCAGTTCTCCGGCCGCGCCGCCCGCAACGACCTGACCAAGACCCTCGTCGACAGCGCCGAGGACGGCGTCGTCGTCACCGAGGGCGAGAACCGCATCGTCTATGCGAACGAGACCTATCTCGCCCTCGCCGGCGCCCGCGGCGCCAGCGATATCCGCCCGGTCGAGCGTCTCTTCACCGGCCGCGCCGAAGTCTCCGAGGCGATCTACCGTCTCGCGACCGCCGCCCGCGAGGGCCGCAGGCTGGTCGAGGAGATCCGGCTCGAGCCGGCGCTGAACGAGGCCGGCGCCGTCGGCTGGTATCGCATTCGCGTCGCCCCGGTTCGCCGCGAGGGTCGCCCGGCCGTGCTCTGGACCGTCTCGGACGTCACGCCGGAGCGTGAGCGTCAGGAGAATGCCTTCCAGGAGCTGCAGCATGCGATCGACTATCTCGACCATGCGCCGGCCGGCTTCCTCTCGATCGACGCGGATGGCGAGGTCTCCTATCTCAACGCCACGCTCTCGGGCTGGCTCGACTACGACCTCGCCCGCTTCGGCTCGGGCGGGTTGCATCTCGACGATATCGCCACCGCCAATGCCGCCGCCCTGATCCAGGCCATCCGCGGCCAGGCCGGAGATGTCCGCATCGAGGTGCTCGATGTCGATCTGAAGCGCCGCAACGGCCAGCCCCTGCCGGTCCGGCTGCACCATCAGGTCGCCTTCGGCAATGATGGCCGCGCTGGTCCCTCGCGCACGCTCGTGCTCAACCGCGCCGCCGGCGAGGCCGGCTCGGACGGCAGCAGCGAGGCCGAGATCCGCTTCGCCCGCTTCTTCCATTCGACGCCGATGGCGATTGCAACCGTCGACCGCAACGGCGCGGTGCTGCGCTCGAACGCCGCCTTCGCCCGCCTGACGCCGGCTGGCGCCCAGCCCGCGACGATCCAGGCCCTGGTCGCGCCGGGCAGCACCCTCGGCGATGCCCTTGCCGCGACCATGGCCGGCAGCGGCGATGTCGCCCCGCTCGACGCCTCGCTCGCCGGCGAGGATGGCCGCTCGGCCAGGCTCTACCTCACGCCCGTCGCCGCCAGCGAGGATGCCGATGGCGAGCGCGCCATCGTCTACGCGCTGGAGACGACCGCCGAGCGCAAGCTCAAGGACAATATCGACCAGGCCCAGAAGATGCAGGCGGTCGGCCAGCTCGCCGGCGGCATCGCGCACGATTTCAATAACGTGCTGCAAGTCATCATCAACGCTTCGGAATTCCTGCTCGCCAGCCACCGGCCGACCGACCCGTCCTTCCCGGACATCATGCAGATCAAGCAGAACGCCTACCGGGCGGCCTCGCTGGTCCGGCAGCTCCTCGCCTTCTCGCGCCGTCAGACCCTGCGCCCGCAGGTGCTGGAGCTCGGCGACGTGCTCTCCGACCTCTCGCTGATGCTGAAGCGCGTGGTCGCGGACAAGGTCACGCTCGATGTCCGCCAGGGCCGCGACCTCTGGCCGGTCAAGGCCGATCTCGGCCAGCTTGAACAGGTCATCGTCAACCTCGCGGTCAACGCCCGCGATGCCATGCCAAATGGCGGCAAGCTCGCGGTGAGGACCCGCAATGTCGAAGCGGGGGAATGCGTCGGCTTCGGCCTGCAGGCGCTGCCGCCGGCCGATTACGTGCTGCTCGAGGTCGAGGATGGCGGCACCGGCATCCCGGCCGAGCATCTCGACAAGATTTTCGAGCCCTTCTTCACCACCAAGGAGGTCGGCAAGGGCACCGGCCTCGGTCTCTCCATGGTCTATGGCATCGTCAAGCAGACCGGCGGTTTCGTCTTCGTCGATTCGACCGTCGGCCAGGGCACGACCTTCCGCATCTTCCTGCCGCGCCATGTGCCGAGCGAGGAGGAGATCGCCGCCGATATCGCCGCCAAGGAAGCGCCGAAGAAGGTGGCCGCCGACCATACCGGCGCAGGCGTCATTCTCCTGGTCGAGGACGAGGACGCGGTGCGGGCGCTGAACGCCCGCATGCTGGTCTCGCGCGGCTACACCGTCCACGAGGCCTCCTCCGGCGTCGAGGCGCTCGACACCTTCCTGAAGCATGACGGCAAGATCGATCTCGTCGTCTCCGACGTGGTCATGCCGGAGATGGACGGCCCGACGCTGCTGGGCGAGTTGCGCCAGCGCAATCCGGCGACGCGCGTCGTCTTCGTCTCCGGCTATGCCGAGGAGGCCTTCCGCAAGAACCTGCCGGAAGGCGAGGAATTCCATTTCCTGCCCAAGCCGTTCACGATGAAGCAGCTCGTCGAGACGGTGAAGGCGGCGATGGGCTGAGGCGCGCCTGGAGCATTTTCGAGCGAGAATTTTCGCGATTCGAGGAAGCGCGGAAATTCTCTAGAGCATTTTCGAGCGAAGTGGATACCGGTTCGCGTGAAGAAAATGCGTTAAAACAAAAGGTTAGAGAATTTTCGCGATTCGGAGAAACGCGGAAATGCTCTAGTCGCGTCCGAGCAGGATGCGGTCGATCCGGCTCAGCCCCTGCTTCAGTCGCTCCAGGCTCGGTTCGGCACCGAGGCTCAGCCGCAGCGCCTGGATGCCGCCGGAGGTCGTCGTGGCGAGGTCCTGCGACGGCATCACGGTGAGGCCCCGCTCCTTCGCATAGGTGGCGAACTCGTCGCCGCGCCAGGGCTGCGGCAGGCCGAGCCAGACATGCAGGCCATCGTCGCGCGCCACCAGCGCATGCCGTCGCAGCGCCTGGCGGGCGAGATCGATCCGCTCCCGTCCCGCCAAGCGCCGCTTGGCGATCAGCCGCAGCGCGGTGCCGTCCTTGACCCAGCGCGAGGCCAGGCTCGCCAGCATCGGCGAGGGCATCCAGGTGCTGACCCGGATGGCGTTGCGCAGCCGCTCCGCGATCAAGGGAGGCGCCGAGATATAGCCGATGCGCAGGCCGGGCAGCACCGCCTTGGAGAAGCTCGTGACATAGCAGACGGCATCGGGCGCCAGCGCCGCCAGGGGTTTCGGCGGCGTGCCCAGCAGCGGCGCATAGACCTCGTCCTCGACGATCATGATCCCCGAGCGCATCGCGAAGGCAGCGAGCCGCTCGCGCCGCTCGGGCGAAAGATCCGTCAGCGTCGGGTTGTGCAGGGTCGGGTTCAGCACAGCGACGCGCGCGCCGGTCTCGGTCGCGATCCGCTCGAACGCGTCGATCTTCATGCCGTCACGATCCACCGGCACGCCGACGAGCTTCAGGCCCATCATCCGTGCGCAGCTGATGAGACCCGGCGAGGTCAGCTCCTCGCAAAGCACCGTCTCGCCCGCCTTGGCGAGTCCGAGCAGGCAGGCGAAGACACCGTTGATCGCACCTGAGGTCAGCAGGATGCCGCAGGCGCGGCTGGGCACGCCGAGCTGCTCCAGCCAGAGCGCTGCCGGCGAGATGTCGTCGTTCACGGCGCCGCGCGCGACATATTCATAGAGCCGCTGGCCGACATCGTAGCGCGCCATGTCCTGGCAGAGCTGGACGACATCCTCCGACGGGTCGAGCGGCATCGGAAAATTGGAGGCGAAGTCGATGCTGACCCGGTTCTCGCCCGAGGGCCAGGGAATGCGCGCGGGATCGCCGACCCGGATGAAGGTGCCGCGTCCGGTCTCGCCATTCACCAGGCCGAGCTCGAAGGCGAGCTTGTAGGCCTTGGTCACGCTCGACAGGTTGAGCGCGAGCGCCCGCGCCAGATCGCGCTGCGGCGGCAGCTTGTCGCCGGCGGCGAGACGCCCGCGCGCGACATCCTGCGCGATGGCTTCCGCGATGGCGCGATAGACCGGCCTGCCGGCCTCGAGCTGGGGGATCCACATAATGCGGGCCAATTCGTTACAAGCGTGATTGTCTGCCATACAATCAACTTGCCGGGCCAGCCAGCGTCATTGCATCGTCACCTGACGAAAAGGCAGGGCTATGCAGACGATCGGACTGCTTGGCGGCATGAGCTGGGAAAGCTCGGCCGTATATTACAAGCTCATCAACGAGGGTGTGCGCGCGCGTCTCGGCGGGCTGCATTCGGCCAAGATCGTGCTCTGGTCGGCCGAGTTCCAGGATGTCGCAACCAAGCAGGCGGCCGGCGACTGGCAGGCCCTGCTCCGGATCATGATCGAAGGCGCGAGCGCCCTGGAGCGCGCCGGCGCCGATATGCTGGTGATCTGCACCAACACCATGCACAAGCTCGCCGACGAGGTCGCCGCTGCGATCTCGATCCCGATCATCCATATCGCCGACATCGCCGCCGCCGCGATCAAGCGCACGCTCAGCCGCCGACCGCTGCTGCTCGCGACCCGCTTCACCATGGAGGAGCCGTTCTATCGCGGCCGCATGCTCGAGAAGCACGGGCTCGATCTGATCCGGCCCGAGCCGGCCGAAGAACGCGACGTCCACGACATCATCTATCGCGAGCTCTGCCAGGGAATCGTCGAGCCCGCCTCGAAGGAACGCTGCTTGACGATCATCGAGGCCGCCCGCAAGCGCGGCGCCGACGGCGTCATTCTCGGCTGCACCGAGCTCGACCTCCTGCTTTCCCATGCCAATAGCGACCTGCCGGTCTTCGATACCACCGCCCTCCATGCCGAGGCCGCCGTCGAGCGCTCGCTCGCCGGCTACCCGGCTGCCACCCTCGTGAGAACCGCCTGATGCACGGCACCGCTCCTATCGCCCTCGGCCAGGCCATTCGTCACGAATGGGGGCTCGACTGGTCCAAGCTCACCGTCAACCACGGCGCCTTCGGCGCGACGCCGAAGGTCGTGCTCGCGGCTCAGACCGCCTGGCGCGACAAGATGGAGGAGCAACCGAGCTTCTTCATGCGCGGCATCCTGCCCAAGGCGCTGCGGGCGAGCGCGACAGCGCTTGCCGCCTTCCTCAACGCCGATGGCGAGGATGTCAGCTTCGTCGACAACGCCACGACCGGCTGCAACGCCGTGCTGCGCTCGCTCGACCTGAAGCCCGGTGACGAGATCCTGCTGCACGGCCAGGCCTATGGAGCCGTCGCCAACACCGCCCGCTATGTCGCCGAGCGCAGCGGCGCCCGGGTCGTCATCGCCGAGCTGCCCTTCCCCGAGGCCAACCTCATGGGCTTCGCCGGCCGCTTCGTCGCCGGGCTGACGGCGCGGACCCGCATCGCCATCATCGATCACGTCACCTCGCCGAGCGCGCTCGTCCTGCCCGTCGCCGAGATCGCCCGCGCCTGCCGCGGTGCCGGCGTTCCGCTGTTGGTCGACGGAGCCCATGGCCCCGGACAGGTCGAGATCGATCTCAAGGCCATCGATGCCGACTACTATGTCGGCAACTGCCATAAGTGGCTCGCGGCCCCGAAAGGCTGCGCCTTCCTCTGGGCCCGGCGCGACCGCCAGGACGGCCTGCACCCGACCACGATCTCGCACGGCTTCCAGGGCGGCTACCTCACCGAGTTCGACTGGACCGGCACGCGTGACGCCACGCCCCAGCTCGCGATCGAGGCGGCGCTCGCCTTCCATGAGCGTCTCGGCGGCAAGGCGTTGCGCCAGCGCAATATCGACCTCGCCCGCCAGGCCGGCGAGCTCCTCGCCGAGCGTCTCGGCAGCATCTATGGCAATGCCGGGCACGAAACGGCCATGGCCATGGTCAGGATGCCGATCGAGAGCGGTCCCTTCACCAAGGACCGTGCCACCGCCTTGCGCGGCCGCCTCCTCGATGAATTCGGCACCGACGCGCCGCTCCACGCCCATCCGAACGGCATCTGGCTGCGCGTCTCCGCCCATGCCTACAACGAGATCGGCGACTACGAGCAGCTCGCCGAGATCTGCCGCAAGCTCGCCAAGACCATTTGAACCAACAAGACCATCCGAACCAACAAGGGGGAACAGCTATGTTCAACAGGAAGACTGCCATCGGCAGCGCCATCATTGGCGCCGTTTTCGCCGTTACCGCCGGGAGCGCTTCGGCGCAGGCGCTCTACGGCACGCTGAAGAAGATCAAGGACAGCGGCACGATCATCATTGGCCACAACGAGGATTCGCCGCCCTTCGCCTCCTTCGGCGCCGATGGCAAGCCGCAGGGCTATTCCATCGACATCTGCAACAAGATCGCCGAGGCGGTGAAGGCAGAGCTGAAGATGGACAACCTCACCGTCAAGTACCAGGCGGTGAACGGCCAGACCCGCACGCCGCTTCTCGTCAACGGCACGGTCGATCTCGTCTGCGCCACCACGACCAACACCTTCTCGCGCCAGCAGCAGGTCGACTTCCTCAACACCATGTTCGTCACCGGCAACCGCCTGCTGGTGAAGAAGAGCAGCGGCATCAAGGAGATCGAGGACCTCAAGGGCAAGGTCGTCTCGGCCAACCAGGGCACCACCAACGAGAAGGTGCTGAACGAGCTCAACCAGCGCCTCAATCTCGGCATCAAGGTGCTCTCGACCAAGGATCAGCCGCAGGGCTGGATCGCGCTCGAGACCGACCGCACCGACGCGCATATGACTGATGAGGTCGTCGAATACGGTCTGATCGCCAAATCTAAGAACCCGGACCAGTACGCCGTCGTCGGCCGCCTGCTTTCCTTCGATCCCTATGCGATCGTCATCCGCCGCGACGATTCCGCCTTCCGCTCGCTCGGCAACAAGGTGCTCGCCAATCTCTATCGCAACGGCGACTGGGAGAAGATCTACACCAAGTGGATGTCGACCATCGGCCAGCCGCTCAGCCCCGACCTGAAGCTGCTGATGTCGATGCAGAACTATCCGGATTGATCTACGCGACGCCGTCATCCCGGGCGGCTGCAAGCCGTCCGGGGATCCATCGTGAGCCTCAGTGCCCGACGATGGATTCCGGCTCTCCGCTTCGCTCCGGCCGGGATGACGCCGTTTCAATCCCGTCGGGTCGCACAACGCTCTAACGCATCGAAACGACGCGCATGCGCTATAACTGGAACTGGTCGGTGCTCTTCGCCGATCCCTATCTCGGCTGGATCCTGACCGGGTTGGGCTGGACCGTCCTGGTCTCGCTCTGCGCCTGGATCATCGGGCTCGCGCTCGGCTCGGTCATCGGCACGATGCGCACCTTGCCCTCGCCGGTCGCCCGCGCCATCGGCAGCGCCTATGTCGAGGTTTTCCGCAACATCCCGCTGCTGGTGCAGATCTTCCTGTTCTATTTCGTGCTGCCGGAATTGCTGCCGCGCGAATGGGGCCGTTGGTTGAAGCGCGACCTGCCTCATCCCGAATTCACCGTGGCGGTTGTCAGCCTCGGCCTCTACACCGCCTGCCGCGTCGCCGAGCAGGTCCGCGCCGGAATCGCGACCGCGGGCCGCGGCCAGGCCAGCGCCGGCCTCGCCACCGGCCTCACCCTGACCCAGGTCTACCGCCTGATCCTGCTGCCGCTCGCCTTCCGGCTGACCATTCCCGCGCTCACCAACGAGTTCCTCAACGTCTTCAAGAACTCCTCGCTGGCGCTCACCATCGGCGTGCTCGAGCTCACCGCGCGGACGCGTGCCGTGGCTGATTATACTTACCAGTCGATCGAAGCCTTCGTTGTCGCCAGCGTGATCTACGCCTCGATCAGCTTCCTCATCGCCTTCATCATGCGACGCGTCGAGGAGCGGGCCCGCCTGCCTGGCACGCTCGGGACGGGAGCGCGCTGATGAGCTCCTTCGACTTCAACGTCATCGTCAATGCCCTGCCCCTGCTCTGGGAGGGCATGCAGATCACGCTGCTCCTGACCGCGTTCGGCATTCTCGGCGGCCTCGCCCTCGGCATCGTGCTCGCGGTGATGCGCCTGTCGCGCTCGCGCCTGCTCGGCTTCATCGCCGGCGCCTATGTCGACCTGCTGCGCTCGCTACCGCTCGTGCTGCTGATCTTCTGGTTCTACTTCCTGGTGCCGATCGCGGTCGGCCACCCGGTCGGCGGCTTCTACTCGGCGGTGATCGGCTTCATCCTGTTCGAGGCCGCCTATTTCTGCGAGATCATCCGCTCCGGCATCGAGGGCGTGCGCCGCGGCCAGGTCATGGCAGGCCTCGCCAGCGGCCTGACGCAGGCGCAATGCATGCGCCTCGTCGTGCTGCCCCAGGCCTTCCGCGCCATGCTGCCGGTGCTGCTGATGCAGTCGATCAACGTCTTCAAGAGCACCTCGCTGGTCTATGTCATCGGCCTGCGCGACTTCCTCACCGCGGCCGACCTGATCGGCGGCCGCGATAACCGGCTGACGGAGATGTACATCCTCGTCGCCGTCGTCTTTTTCGTGATTTGCTGGACCGCTTCGCATGCGGTCGGCCGACTGGAACGAAGGATCTCCGCGTGATCACCCTGGAACATGTCAGCAAGTGGTACGGGGCGACCCAGGTTCTCGATGACTGCAGCACTCGGATCGAGAAGGGCGAGGTCGTCGTCGTCTGCGGTCCGTCGGGCTCGGGCAAGAGCACGCTGATCAAATGCGTCAACGGGCTTGAGCCCTTCCAGAAGGGCGTCATCACCGTCGACGGCACCTCGGTCGGCGATCCCAAGACCAACCTGCCGAAGCTGCGCTCGCGCATCGGCATGGTCTTCCAGTCCTTCGAGCTCTACCCGCATATGAATGTGACGGAGAATATCTGCCTCGCCCAGCGCCATGTCCTGAAGCGCAGCGAGGACGCCGCCCGCGCCCGTGCGCTCGAGCTGCTCGAGCGCGTCGGCCTCAAGAGCCATGCCGACCGCTTCCCCGCCACGCTCTCGGGCGGCCAGCAACAGCGCGTCGCCATCGCCCGCGCCCTCGCCCTCGATCCGATCGCGATGCTCTTCGACGAGCCGACCTCGGCGCTCGACCCGGAGATGATCAACGAGGTGCTCGACGTCATGACCGAGCTTGCCAAGGAAGGCATGACCATGGTCGTGGTCACGCATGAGATGGGCTTCGCCCGCCGCGTCGCCGACCGGGTGCTCTTCATGGATGCCGGCGCCATCGTCGAGGACGCCAAGACCGCCGCCTTCTTCGAGAAGCCCAAGAGTGAGCGGGCCGTGCGCTTCCTGTCGAAGATCCTGCATCACTGAGACTGCGCCACGCCGCTGGCGTGGCGCATTGTGAGAGCCAGGCGATCAGGCCTTGCCGACGTCGATGATCGCCTTCGCGAAGGCTTCCGGCGCTTCCTGAGGCAGATTGTGGCCGATGCCGCCGGTCACCTCACGGTGCTCATACTTGCCGGTATACTTCTTGGCATAGGCGCCGGGATCGGCATGCGGCGCGCCGTTCGCGTCGCCTTCCAGGGTGATCGTCGGCACCGCAATGGCCGGGAAGCTTGCGATCTTCCTTTCCAGCTCGTCATATTTCGGCTCGCCGGACTCGAGCCCCAGCCGCCAGCGATAGTTGTGCAGCGAGATGCGGACGAAGTCGGGATTGTCGAAAGCCTTTGCCGAGCGTTCGAAGGTCGCATCGTCGAAGGCCCATTTCGGCGAGGCGAGCTGCCAGATCAGCCTGTTGAAATCCCTGGTGTACTTGGCATAGCCCGCCTGCCCGCGATCGGTGGCGAAATAGAACTGGTACCACCATTGCAGCTCCGCGCTCGGCGGCAGCGGGGCCTTGGACGCTTCCTGGCTGGTGACCAGATAGCCGCTCACCGAGACCAGTGCCTTGCAGCGCTCGGGCCAGAGGAAGGCCATCAGGTTCGCGGTCCGGCCGCCCCAGTCGCAGCCGCCTACAACCACCTTCTCGATCTTGAGCGCATCGAGGAAGTTGATCGCGTCGACGGCCAGCGCGGCCGGCTGGGCGTTTCGCGGCGTCTCTGCGGAGAGGAAGCGTGTCTCGCCATAACCGCGCAGGGAGGGAACGAGCACGCGATAGCCGGCCGCGGCGAGGATGGGAGCGACATCGACATAGGTGTGGATGTCATAGGGCCAGCCGTGAAGGAGCAGCACCGGCGGACCGTCTGCCGGGCCGACCTCCGCGTAGGAGATGCGGAGCGGGCCCGCATCGATCTGCTTCAGGGGGCCGAAGGAGCCTTTGGGTATGCCGGGAGCGCGACCGCCCGTCTGGGCCTTGGCGGGAGTGGCGCCCAACTGGGCCGCAACAAAACCCAGCGCCGAAGCGCCCAGCAGCATCCGCCGCGACTGGTTGATTTGCTCTGACATCGATCTCGTCCTGACCACGTTGATTGCAGGTGGAGAAGACGATCCAATTGTATCCCGACTATGTTGGCTCCGACTGGAATTGAAAGCCATTGTACGGCCCGGCCGGCCCGACACAATGAGACACACTGGCCGTGCCGGCGCGTCTCGTCAGGGCAGCCTGAAATTCTGCAGATAGGGCCTGGCGCCGGCAGCGCGCGCTTCCCATTCGTCGATCGCGCTGGCGTGCTTCATCGTCAGGCCGATCTCGTCCAGCCCTTCCAGCAGCGCCACCCGCTCGAACGGCGCGATCGCGAAGCGCCATCTCTGCTCCGGCTGCGGGCCGAGGATATGCTGCGCTTCGAGATCGACAGTGAAGGCGGCTGAGCCATCGACCGCGTTCACCGCCGCGATGAAGGAATCCATCGCCTCGCCTTCCAGCGAGATCGCGAGGACACCGTTCTTCAGGCAGTTCTCGCGAAAATACTCGGCATGGCTGCGGCCGATGATGCAGCGTATGCCAAAGGCCGCCATCGCCCAGGCCGCATGCTCACGCGAGCTGCCGCAGCCAAAGTTCTCGCCGGTGACGAGGATCGCCGAGGAACGGAATTGCGGCTTCTCCAGCACGAAATCCGGATTCGACGTGCCGTCCGGCTTGCGGCGCATATAGGCGAACAGGCCGTCGGCAAGATTGCCGTTGAGCTGGCGCAGATAGAGCGACGGGATGATCTGGTCGGTGTTGATGTCGTCCTGCAGCAGGGGCGCGGCGATACCGGTGACGGTCTTGAACGGTTCCATCGTCTCAGCCCAGCTTGTCCAGTTCGCGCACGTCGGTGATCTTGCCGGTGACCGCCGCTGCGACCGCCATGGCCGGGCTGACGAGATGGGTGCGCACGCCCCGCCCCTGCCGGTTCTCGAAATTGCGGTTGGTCGTCGAGACGCAGCGCTCGCCCTCGATGCCGACATCGCCATTGGCGCCGGCGCACATCGAGCAGCCGGAGCCGCGCCATTCGAAGCCGGCCTGGGTGAAGATGCGGTCGAGCCCCTCCTGCTCGGCGAGGCGCTTCACGGTCGATGATCCGGGCACAACGATCGCGGTCACGCCGGGCGCGACCTTGCGGCCCTGCGCCAGCTCGGCGGCAAGGCGCAGGTCCGACATGCGGCTGTTCGCGCAGGAACCGATGAAGACGCGCTGCACCGGCACGCCGATCAGCGGTTCGCCGGCGGGCAGGTCCATATAGGCGAGCGCGCGCTGGGTCTTGTCTCGCTGCGCCTGGTCGCCGTCATCTGGACCGGGAATTCGTTCGGAGATGCCGACGACCTGGGCCGGATCGGTGCCCCAGGTGATCTGCGGCTCAATGGCGTCACAATCGATCCGGACTTCCCGGTCGAACGTGGCAGCGGGATCGGTGGCGAGCGTTCGCCACCAGGCCACCGCCGCATCCCAGAGCTCGCCGGTCGGTGCCGCCGGGCGCCCGGCACACCAGGCGATCGTCTTTTCGTCCGGCGCGATCAGGCAGGTGCGGGCTCCCCATTCGATCGTCAGGTTGCACAGGGTCAGCCGTCCCTCGATCTCCATCTCCTTGATCGCGGAACCGGCATATTCGACGGCATAGCCGCGGCCGGCATCGACCCCGACGGTGCGGATCAGGTAGAGCGCGACATCCTTGGCGCTGACGCCGGGCCCCAACCTGCCGTCGAAGATGATGCGCATCTGCCGCGGCTTGCTCATCGCCATGACCTGCGTCGCGAAGATGTGCTCGAGCTCGGTCGTGCCGCAGCCGAAGGCGAGCGTTCCGAGCGCGCCGACCGTGGAGGCGTGGCTGTCCGGGCAGGCCAGTGTCAGACCCGGCAAGGCGATGCCCATCTCCGGCGACACGACATGGACGATGCCCTGCTCGGGATCACCGACATCGAACAGCCGGAAGCCATGCTCCCGCGCACCACGCCGCATCGCCTCGATATGGTCGGAGGTCTTCCGGCCAGGCAGGGTCGAGACCGTATGATCCTGCACCGCGACCGTGAGATCGGGCCGGCGCACATTGCGGCCCTTCTCCTCGATATGCTTCAGGGCATGCGGGCCGTGCAGTTCGTGCACGACATGCCGGTCGATATAGATCAGGTCACGACCATCCGCGCGCCTGGCGACGACATGGGCGTCCCAGATCTTGTCGAGCAATGTGCTGGCCATTTGGTCCTCCCTTGCAGGCGCGCGGCTCTTGCGGCCGCGTCAGCCGAGATATTTGTTTTCGAGGGCGAGCCACTGATCGAGGCCGAGCGAGGCGTTGTATTCATCGAAGCTCGCCATCATCCCCCGCACCTCGTGCGTTCCGCCGTCGCGATGCAGCGCCCCGAGCGCGGTCTGCAGCGCCCTGACCGCAGCATAGCGCGCGATCGACGCGTGCAGCGCGAAGGCGCAGCCGACCTCCTCGAGGATCTCGTTGGTCAGCTCGGTGGTCGGCGGCGTCTCATGGATGACGCAGACCAGCGGCGCCCGCACCACGCTCGCGACATAGCGCAGCTCCTCGGGCTTGTTGGCGCCGACGATCAGCGCCGCGTCCGCCCCGGCCTCGACATAGGCGCGGGCGCGGGAGGCCGCCTCCTCCAGGCCATGCTGGGACATGGCGTCGGTCCGGGCGATGATCAGGAAGTCACGGCTGGAACGCGCATCGACGGCGGCCCGGATCTTGGCGAGGTTCTCCTCCTTGGAGATCACCGGAATGCCCTGCGGCAGCAGCCCGCAGCGCTTCGGCGTGACCTGGTCCTCCAGGTGGATCGCCGCTATGCCTGCCGCCTCGAATTCCCTGACGGTCCGCACGACGTTCATGACGCCGCCATAGCCGGTATCGGCGTCGCAGATCAGGGGAATGTCGAGGCTGCGGGCGATGCGCCCGGCATGCTCGACATTCTCCCACATCCCGAGCGCCCCGATATCGGGCATGCCGAGGAGGCTGCCGGAGACGGCATTGCCGGTGAAGCCGACGACCGGAAAGCCGACCTGCTGCGCGATCCGCGCGGAAAAACCGTCATAGGCACAGGGTACCCGGGTGACCTTGCCGCTCTCGAGCAAGGTCCGCAGCAGCGCGCTGTCGAAGCGATGTCTCACGTCATTTCCTTTTGTTGACACCGACTTCGGTGGAAAGCTGCTTGACGAGCTGGTCCTGCGCCTCGGTATAGGCCTTGAACGCCGCCGGATTGAGATTGCCCTGAATCTGGCCGGTATCCTTCAGCCACTTGCGCCAGGAGTCCTTTTCGCTCGCCTTCTGGAAGGCGTTATTGAGGAACTGGACGGTCTCGTCGGGCACACCCGCGAGCGTGTGGATGCCGCGCCAATGCTCGAAGACGAAGTCGATGCCCTGCTCGCGCAGCGTCGGCACGTCCTTCAGCTCCTCGACCTGCGTGAGGCGCTCCGGCGAGGTCACGCCGAGCACCCGGATCGCGCCGGCGCGGACGAGGTCGGTCGCTTCGGAATTCTGCAGGATGGTGGCCTGGATGTTGTTGCCGAGCAGCGAGGTCGAGGCCTCGCCGCCGCCGCCATAGGCGATGAAACTCAGCTTGAAGCCGTTCTCCTTGGCGAGCTTGGTGAAGAACATATGCTCCGGGCTGCCGATCGGGAGCCCGCCGAAGGTGACCTTGTCGGCCTTGGCAGCCGCGATCAGGTCCTTCATGTCCTTCCAGGGCGCGTCGGCCTTGACCACGACGAGGTTGGGCTCGACCTGGAGCCGGATCACCGGCTTGAGCTCGCTATTGACGTTCATCGTCAGCGAGCCGGTGTAGTACCAGAGCACGCTCGTCGCGGTGGTGACGACCAGCGTGTAGCCGTCGGGCTTGGCGGTCTTGAGGTGGTTCTCGAGGTTGCGCCCGCCCGCGCCCGGCTTGTTGGTCACCACCATCGGCTGGCCGATATATTCCCGCGCCGCCTCGCCCAGTTGCCGGGCGAGCACGTCGCCGCCGCCGCCGACCGAGGATTGGGTGACGAATTCAATCGGCTTCGACGGAAAGGTCTCGGCGAAGGCTGGCATTGCCATCGCGGTGAGAGCGGCGAGAGCCGCAGCTTGCAATCTCTTCCCTAGCACTGTCGCAATCCTTCTTTTCTTCGCTGCATCGGCCTCTCACGCCTTGGAGCGTGCCTCCCGGGCCGAATTCTTTCGCCATTCGGACACGAGCGGAAACGCGATCGAGGCGAGCGCGAGCAGGAGCAGCGCCGCCGAGACCGGCCGTGTCAGAAAGATCTCCAGGCTGCCGCGCGACATCACCAGCGCACGGCGGAAATTTTCCTCGATCAGCGCACCCAGCACGAGGCCGAGCACGGCCGCGACCGGGTTGAAGCCGTAGCGCTGCATCAGGAACCCGACCATGCCGGCGATCAGCACGACATAGACCTGGAACACCCCGAGGTTCAGGCCGAGCATCCCGACGACCACGACGACGAGGATGATCGTGATCAGGTAATGCTTCGGCACGTTCAGGATGTAGATCCACGGCTTGATGAACATCCGGCCGAGCACGTACATGGCGATGGTCGCGGTGATCAGGCCGCCGAACAGCGCATAGACGAATTCGGGCTTGCCGGTCAGGAGTTGCGGGCCCGGCCGCAGCCCGTGCATGACCAGCGCGCCCAGCATGATTGCGGCCGAACTCGAACCGGGGATGCCGAAGGCGAGCAGCGGCACCAGCGAGGTCGGCACCGCCGAGTTATTCGCCGCTTCCGGGGCCGCGATCGCATCCGGCACGCCTTGGCCATAGCGGTCGCCATCCTTCGAGAAGCGCCGCGACTCGGTATAGGCGAGGAAGGACGCGACTGTGGCGCCCGCGCCCGGCATCACCCCGACGATGATACCGATGACGGTGCCGATCAGTGTCGCCGGCAAGGTGCGCATGTACTCGATCACGCTCGGCAGGGTCGTGCGCACCTTCGTGCTGATCTTTTCCTGCTTTTCGTTCGACTGATTGATCTCGGCGAACATCTCGGAGACGGCCAGAAGCCCGATCACGCCGGTGACCGTCGAGATGCCGTCGAGCAGTCCCGGAATGCCATAGGTGAAGCGGTCCTCGCCCGAGAGATTGTCCGGCCCGACCGTCGCCAGGACGAGGCCGAACGCGGCCGAGGCGATGCCCTTGACCAGGCTCTTCCTCGCCAGTCCGACGACGGCCGAAATGCCGAAGATCGCCAGCGCGAAATATTCCGGCGGGCCGAAGGAGAGCGCGAGCCGGGCGAGCGGCGCCAGCAGCGCGATCATCGCGACGGCGCCGATCAGGCTCGCGATCGTGCCCGGCACCAGCGAATAGCCGAGCGCCTTGCCGGTCTCGCCGCGCGCATGCATGGCATAGCCGTCCAGCGCCGCCGGTGCATTCGAGGGTTCGCCCGGCGAGCGGATCAGGATGGCTGGGATCGAGCCGCCATATTCGGCACCGACATAGACGCCGGCGAGAAGCATGAGCGCAATATCGGCGCCATAGCCCCAGGTGAAGGGCAGGATCAGCGCCATGCCGATCGATGCGGTGATGCCCGGCAGCGCGCCGGCGATGATGCCCCAGGTGACGCCGATCGAAACGGCCAGCAGGGCCTCGATCGAGAGCGCGCGGCCGAGGCCGTGGAAGAGTGCGTCCGAGAATTCCATGCTCAGCCCCCGAAGACGAGGCCGAGCGGCAAGTCGACGCCCAGCACCTTGCCGAAGATCAGGAAGACCGCGCCCGAGACGGCGACCGCGGATACTGAAATCCCCTTCACGTCGCGGGTGCCGAGCAGCAGCAGCATGGCCGGGACGAGGATCACGGTCGCCAGCGGGAAGCCGAGATAGGCGAGCGCGAATGTATAGGCGACCAGCAGCACGAAGGCCGTCCATACCACGCCCCAGCGGACAGGTTCATGGTCTTCGGCCTCCGGCGCCGACTTCAGCGCGCTGAAGACGGTCGCCGCTCCGCAAAGCGCGATGATGATTCCGAGGAAGAAGGGGAAGGTGCCCGGCCCGATTGCATCGGTACCGCTGTCGGGAATGCGATGCGCCTCGACCGCCACGACCGCGCCGAGCAGGAAGGTGACGGCGCCGACGATCAGATCAGGCCTCATCACGGAGATTCCGTGAGTGCTGCATGGCCATGAGCGGAAGCCGGCCTCGTCCGAATGCACGGAGCCAGCGCAGCAGGCGCAACGAACCGTTGCCCAGCGCAATCTGTAACCAGCACTGTTTCCTCCAGATATTTTTCTTGACCCTAGGTGTGTTGTAAGTCGACTGTCAACAGCATGCAGAAAGGCGCCGCATGACGACGATGCAGAAGCTGACCCTCAAGAGTCTGGCCGATCTTGCCTATGACCGGCTCGACGGAGCGATCCTCAGTGGGGAGCTCGCGCCGGGCGCGCAGGTCAGCGAGGCCGAGCTCGCGATCCGGCTGGGCATCAGCAGAGGCCCGTTACGCGAGGCCCTGAGCCGCCTCGAAGGGCGCAAGCTCGTCAAACGCATCCGCCAGCAGGGCGTCGTGATCATCGATCTCACCGATCGCGAGATCCACGACATCCTGCAGATGCGCGAGGTCATGGAGGGCTTCGCCTGCCGCCTGGCGGCGCAGAACATGACGGATGCACAGCTCAAGGATCTGGACGATTGCATCGAGACCCGCATCCTCGCGCATGCGAACACGCCGGCACGCTCCGACCTGCACTATCGTATCGCCGAGAATTGCGGGAACGAGTACCTGCGCGATCTGCTCTGCCTCGATCTCTATTACCGCCTGAGGCTCTACCGCGCCCGGACCGGGCAGATCCCTGATCACTACGAGGGCGCCATCGAAGAGCACCGCCAGATCGTCCGCGCCCTGCAACAGCGCGATGCCGACCTCGCCGAAAGCCTGATGCGCCGCCACGTCGCCCGCGCCCGCGAACGGCTGGACCTCGACCTGTTGCGAAAGCCCCAGTGAAGCCTGCCAAGGCTCCCGCAGAAAGCAAAGCGGGCCCTGATGGACTTATACCCTGAACGTACATACATCTCGTGTTCTTGGGTGATAGGTCAATTTGACCAGAGGCTTGGGCGCTCTCGCCCTACGATGCGAACATACATCGGAATACATAGCTAGAAGGGGAGGCTTGGCGTAACTAAGCCCTCCGTTTTTCGCTCGTTATGCATCTTCGGAGGACTCACCGAGAGAATCAGCAATCTGGTCAGAGTCGTGATGCGTTCGACGCTGCGCGAGGATGGCTGTGCAACAGGCAGGCGTGCACCTCAATCGATTTGGGGTCCAAGGCCACCCATTTGCCAAAGCAGCCTTGGCCTCGGGCCACCAACCGGTTGAAGTCCCCGCGTTGCATCCCATAGCCAAAGCGTAATGGGCCGGCTGCCGCTGTCTCTGGAAACTTTTGCATTGCAGGAGAGCCCTTTGCCGACACCCTGGAAGCGGGCTTTCGGGCTGACCAGTTCGCAAACTGGCCAACGGGCGACAATGGCCCTTTTCGGACGTCCGCTAAGTCAACTCACCAGCAGTCCAGTTCAACGACTGGCGGCGAGACGGGAGCTAACCCGTTTCGGATAACGCCATCGCGTTACGAAGCTGCGCACCAATGTCGAAAATGCGTTCCTAGGACGCAGACGCAATCGTCGGCGCGCAATGGTGTTATCTCCGAAACGGAGATCACCAACCAGGCCCTAGACGCGAAGACCGCTGGGCTAAAGGCGCAGCGGCTAGAAAAGGAAGCGGCAGACCGGAAAGACTCGCAGCGGAGGAGCTGACGCCATGGAAGCCCACACCTTAAGACGACGCTCGCCGAGCTATTCCGAAGCAACTAGAGCCGCATGGGCATCACTGTTACGCAGAAATCCATAGTGGGTCAGGCGCTGGAGCCGATGAAGGGCATGAAGCACGCACCATTCCTCAACCTCCACACCGCTCTTGCCGAGATCGGGCGCTTTATGCGCAGCGCCTGCCGCCGGGTTTCGGAGAAAACACGGGCAATAGAACGAAGATCGCGAGCATGGAATAGGCTGAGGTGTGCCGTGATCGGTGACCACCTATCCCGCTCTCTTGCCGTGTGGCTTGGGCGGCGTGCCATCAGGTAGGTCGATGAGCTTGGCCTTTCGCGAGGCTTTTGCCTCGTCGGAAACCGGCACTTTGGCGAGCGTCTTGTCGATATGCCGGCCTGCGGCGGCGCGCGCCTTCAGCTGCTGAGATTTGCGCACGATGTTGCCGGGCGAGTCTGCCGGATGCGACGGGTCCATGTCGTGATGGCTGGGCAAGTGGTCCCGCTCCGCGGCATGATCGATATTGCCGGTGAGGCGAGGCTGCCTGGAGCCGAGAGAATTGGTCATGGACACCCAACGATGTCCCTGTGACTTTGTTCCTGACGGGGCGCACCACCTCTGCTGCGTCGAATTGATGCGAGGTCAGACGTCAGAACCGCTAAGATGAGGATTGCCTTTGAGACGCCAGACCCGGTCGATTGCACCGCTCTGGTATCTTGAGCGCGGCTTTCGGGTCCCAATCTCTCTTTTCAAAGGCGCCGACCATAACTTCCAGTATCGTCATGGCTCCGTACATATGATCGCGCCCTGGTGGCAGGCGGGCGTAATCTACCAAATCTATCCGCGCTCCTTCCAGGATTCGGACGGAGACGGCATCGGCGACCTTAATGGCATTGTGCAGCGGCTCGACTCGCTGGCCGCCCTGGGCATCGACGCGATCTGGATTTCGCCGATCTATTCCTCGCCCATGGCCGATTTCGGGTATGACGTCGCCGATTACTGCGATGTCGATCCGCGCTTCGGCACGCTTGCCGATTTCGACGAACTGCTGGCTCAGGCTCATGCTCGCGGGCTCAAGCTCCTGCTCGATTTCGTGCCCAACCATACCTCCGACCGGCACGCCTGGTTTGTCGAAAGCCAAGCCTCACGCACCAATTCGCGGCGGGATTGGTATCTCTGGCGCGATGCCGCTCCTGATGGCGGGCCGCCCAATAACTGGATCAGCGATTTCGGCGGCTCGGCCTGGGAATGGGATGGAGCTACCGGCCAATACTACTATCACGCCTTCTTGAGGGAGCAGCCGGACCTCAACTGGCGCAATCCGGCCGTACAAGTGGCGATGCACGACGTCCTGCGCTTCTGGTTCGACCGTGGCGTGGATGGCTTCCGCATCGACGTGCTCTGGCACATGATCAAGGCGGCGGACTTTCCGGACAATCCACCGAACCCTGCCTGGCAGCCCGGAATGGGCGAGATGCACCGCGTGCTCCAGTTCCATTCAGCCGACCAGCCCGAAGTGCATGCGATCGCCGCCGCGATGCGCGACATCGCAGGCGGCTACAGCGCCACAGGCGACGAGCGCGTGCTGATCGGCGAGATCTATCTGCCGGTCGAGCGGCTGATGCCGTACTACGGCGGGGAGCGCGCCGAGGTCCACCTTCCGTTCAATTTCCAGTTGATCGATGCCCCGTGGGAGGCGCGCGCGCTGGCAAGACTCATCGCCGATTACGAGGCGGCGCTGCCGCCCGGCGGCTGGCCGAACTGGGTGCTCGGCAATCATGACCGGCCGCGTGTCGCAGCCAAGCGTGGGCAAGCGCAGGCGCGCGTCGCAGCGATGCTGTTGCTGACGCTGCGGGGCACGCCCACCCTCTACTATGGCGACGAGCTTGGTCTGAGCGACGTCGCGATTCCATATGAACGAGTTCGGGATCCTCGCGAGTTGCGCGAGCCCGGACTCGGCCTGGGTCGCGACCCGGTCCGCACGCCGATGGCATGGGATGCGAGCGAGAATGCCGGCTTCAGCACGGCTCGTCCCTGGTTGCCGCTTCATGAGGACTGGCCGACACGCAATGTCGCTGTGATGGCGGAGGATCCCGCTTCAATTCTGGCGCTCTATCGCCAATTGCTGACCGCCAGGCGCGCGCATCCGGCGCTGGCGATCGGCGATTTCGCCTTGCTGGACTCCGCGGGCGATGTGCTTGCTTATGAGCGCCGGCAGGGGGCGCAGCGGCTGGTCGTGGCGCTCAATCTCGGCGCGCAGGTGCAACATCTCGATCTGCCGGATTGGGCCGGTGGTTGTCCGCCGCTTCTCTCCACCATTCCCGGCCCTGCGCAGATCGAAGGCCGCGCCCTGCGGTTGCGACCGAATGAGGGCGTGATCCTCGCGCCCGCATGAGCAAAACACAAAAAGGATGATCGCTTGCGCATCGCCATGCTGGCGCCGATCTCGTGGCGGACGCCGCCGCGCCATTACGGTCCTTGGGAGCTGGTGACGAGCCTGCTGACCGAGGCGCTCGTCACGCGCGGCGTCGACGTCACCCTGTTCGCGACCAAGGACAGCCTGACTGCGGGCACGCTGGCCGGGGTTTGCCCGGCCGCCTATTCCGAGGATCCCACGATCGACGCCAAGGTCTGGGAGATGCTCCATGTCGCCCATGTCTTCGAGCGCGCGGGCGAGTTCGACCTCATCCACAACCAAGCCGATTTCGTGCCTCTCACCTTCTCGCGGCTGGTAGCGACGCCGATGGTGACGACGATTCACGGCTTCTCATCGGATCGCATCCTGCCCGCCTTCAAGGCCTATGAAGATCGCGTCCACTATGTCGCGATCAGCGCTGCAGACCGGCACCCGGACCTGCGCTATGCGGCGACGATCCATCACGGCCTACGGCTGGAGGATTTCCCCTTCGACCCCGAGGGCAGCGAAGATCTGCTCTTCTTCGGTCGCATCCATCCCGACAAGGGGGCGGCCGAGGCGATCGCGGCGGCCGGGCGCGCCGGGCGGCGGCTGGTCATGGCCGGCATCGTCCAGGACCAGGACTATTACGACGCGCAGGTCGCGCCGGCGCTCGATGGCCACTCCGTGATCTATCGGGGGCCGGTCGGGGGCGAGGCCCGCACGCGGGCCTTGGGCTCGGCGCGCGCGCTACTCCACCTCGTCAATTTCGAGGAGCCGTTCGGGCTGTCGGTCGTCGAGGCGCTCGCGTGCGGCACGCCGGTCATCGCCTCTCGGCGCGGCTCGATGCCCGAGCTGATCGAGCATGGCGTGACCGGCTTCCTGGTCGACAGCCTTGACGAAGCCGTCGCGGCGATCGGTCGGATCGGCGAGATCGATCGCGCCGCCTGCCGGGCGGCGATCACCGCGCGATTCACGGTGGAGCACATGGCCGATCAGTACTTGCAGCTGTATCACTCGATCATCGGCTGATGTTGTTCGTGATATCGGTAGGTGTTTCCAAAAATAAAACGCCAACTCATTCTTGTATTGTACCTTTCCAGACCTCATGTTGGGGCAGTCGATAAATCGTTTTTCGATCCATAATGGCGCAATTCCTGCGCATGAATGCGATCAATTTCCTCGTCTGAAAATGCGATATCGGCATCCCATCACTCGATGGGCAGAAGACCTATGCTTCCGACGAATTTTGCATGGCACCGGCTTTGTCGGCTGTGCCGTCATGCATTGTCGCCTCGTCGATCGCGACGAGCTGGCGGCCGCGCTTAAGACGGATGAGCGGGCCTAGCTCGCGTTTTTCACAGGCAAAGGATCGAGCAATTGCACTATCTCGGCGGAATTTCAGGAAATGGCACGCTGACCTCCAGGGGCAAGGAGATCGGACGCACCTTCTATGACTTCGACGGCTTTTTCAGCCAGCCCGTCGGCGTCACAAGCTGCGGAGAGATCCAACTCGCTGCCCCCATCCTCAAGGAGGTCTTCGGCCGCAAGGACCTTCAGCTCCTGACCGATGACGGTCGCCGCCTCGATCTCACATTCTCGGAAAGGAAGCTGCCCCGGGCGAGCGACGTCGCCCATGTGGACGTGACCGGCGAACTGCCGAGCGCGCTACGAAGTTGGCGTCATTGACCGCCCCGGGCGGCGGATACCAAGCGACGAGACCATCGTCCGCCTCCGGTCGACCCGATCCGAGCGGCGTGAACCAGGAGGTTCTGATGACGCTCGAACATGCCTCGACGCTGGCCGTTCGGAAGCCCTGGGGAAGCACCGATCTGGCGCCCTGGAGCGAGATAGCCGCCAGCGGGGCTGCAATCGGCGAACTCTGGTTCCAGCGCAGTGGCGCGAGGGCGCCCGAGACGGCCCTCCTCCTAAAACTGCTGTTCACGACGGAAACCCTGTCGATCCAGGTCCACCCGGACGACGCCTTCGCGCGCTCCATCGGACTGCCGAATGGCAAGACCGAGGCCTGGTACATCCTGTCCGCAGACCCCGGCGCCGAAGTCGCCATCGGGCTGAAGCGGCAGCTCACCGCGCCCGAGCTGCGTGGCGCAATCGCGGACGGCTCGATCTCTGAGCTGGTCCAATGGCACCGCGTGCAGAAGGACGACGTCGTCTTCGTGCCCGCCGGCACGATCCACGCCATTGGCCCGGGACTCGTGATCGCCGAGATCCAGCAGAGCAGCGACGCGACCTTCCGCCTCTTCGACTACGGCCGGCAGCGCGAGCTCCATATCGATAATGCGGTGGCAGTCGCCGATGCGCGATCGGCCCGGCGACAGGAGGCAGCGAAGCGCCTGACGAATGCCAGGGCCCTGCTCGCCGTCAGCCCATATTTTGTCCTCGAACGGTTCGAGTTGCCGCCTCAATCGAACTGGGACCTCCGAGCCGAGCATGAGACCTGGCTGCTCGTCATCGAGGGCGACGCGCGGATCGGGCTCATGAACGCCTTCGTCGGCGAGGCGATCTTCCTTGACGACGAACATGCCCGGATCAGGGCCGGACGGCAGGGACTCAAGGCACTCGTTGCCTATCTCGCCACCGAGCCCAGCCACAACCTCCTGCATCAGCGCGATGGACAGGACCTGCCCGCTTCGCTCCCGCACACCGTGCGGCAGCCTGATCCCCAAACAGCAATGGCGGGTTCGCGATCTCGCTCAACGGAGGCGCGACCATGACCCGCCCTAACCGGATAGCCTTCATCGGAAACTCGCTGCCACGCCGCTGCGGTATCGCGACCTTCACGACGGATTTGCAGCAGGCAATCTCGGCCACGAGCCTGAGCGTCGAGACTTCGATCGTGGCGATGAACGATCACGGTGACGCCTATGACTATCCGGCCGCAGTCAACTACCAGATCAGCGACGACCGGATCGGCGACTATGTCGAGGCCGCGGAGTTTCTGAATGCCGGCCGGTTCGACGCCGTCTCCCTCCAGCACGAGTTCGGGATCTTCGGCGGGGAGGCAGGCAGTCACCTCTTGGTGCTGCTGTCGCGCCTGACCATTCCCGTCATCACCACCTTGCACACCGTGCTTGCCGAACCGACGCCGGTGCAGCGCCGCGTCATGGACGCGATCGTCGATGCGTCCTCGCGGGTCGTCGTCATGACCGAGAAGGGCAAGGTGCTGCTGCGCACCGTCTATCGGGTTCCAGCCGATAAGATCGAGGTCATCCCGCATGGCATTCCGGACTTCGCCTTCGCCGCGCCCGACGACGCGAAGGCCGAGCTCGGCTTCAGCGGCAAGTCGGTCATCCTGACATTCGGGCTTCTCTCTCCGAACAAGGGCATCGAGGTGATGATCGACGCCATGCCGTCGATCCTGAAGAGCCGGCCCGATGCCGTCTATGTCGTGCTCGGCGCGACGCATCCCAACCTCGTCCGGGAACAAGGCGAGGCCTATCGCGAGAGCCTTTTGGCGCGCGTGCGAAATCTCGGCGTCGAGAGCAACGTCGTGTTTCTAGATCACTTCGTCGACCAGTCGACGCTGCTCGACTTCATCTCGATGTGCGATGTCTACGTCACGCCCTATCTCAACGAGGCGCAGATGACCTCGGGCACCTTGGCCTATAGCTTCGGGCTCGGGAAGGCGGTGGTCTCGACGCCTTACTGGCACGCGCAGGAACTGCTGGCCGGTGGCCGCGGCATCCTCGTGCCCTTCGGAGATTCTCCCGCCATTGGCGGCGCGATCGCGGGATTGCTGACCGACGATGTCCGCCGGCAGGCCATGCGCGAGCGGGCCTACGCGGATAGCCGGTCAATGACGTGGGAACGTATCGCCGAGCGTTACCTCGCCGTCTTCGAGGCGACCACGCGCGCCTATCGGCTGAAGGTCATCCCGAGGGTCGACAAGGGTGAATTCTCACGCGACATCCGCAAGCCGCCCGAGATGCAGATCTCGCATCTTCTCTCCATGTGCGACGATACCGGGCTTTTTCAGCATGCGGTCCATTCGGTGCCGGACCGGTCCCACGGCTATTGTGTCGACGACAATGCCCGCGCGCTGCTGCTCGCCTGCGCGCTCAACAATCCCGGCGAACAGCGCCTGTCCGAAGCCCTGACATCCCGCTTCGCCGCCTTCGTCCAGCATGCGTGGAATCCCGATCTGCGGCAGTTCCGGAACTTCATGAGTTTCGATCGGCGTTGGCTCGAGGACAAAGGCTCGGAGGACAGCCATGGGCGGACGCTCTGGGCTCTGGGCGAGTGCGCTCGCAGCGATGTCAGCCCATCGCGGCGACGCTGGGCTGCCGCCCTGTTCGAGCTGGCGCTGCCCGCCGTCGAAGGCTTCCACTCGCCCCGCGCCTGGGCCTTTGCCCTGCTGGGCCTGGATGCCTACTGCGCCGTCACCGAGGCGGATTGCTTGACCTTGCGTCTCCGACGCCTCCTGGCCGACAGATTGACGGCCATGCTGGCGACAGTCGAGACGAAGGACTGGGTCTGGTTCGAGGATGGGTTGGCTTATGACAATGCGCGCTTACCCCAGGCGCTGCTCCTGACTGGGCTCTCGACCGAAACCTCGGGCTATATCGACGCTGGTCTGAGATCGTTGCGCTGGTTGATGACGCTGCAGACGACCCCCGCCGGCTTCTTCAGGCCAGTCGGCACCGAGAGCTTTGGCGACCAACGGCGCCCGCCGCTGCCCTTCGACCAGCAAGCCCTGGAAGCTACGGCGACAATCTCGGCCTGCCTTGCTGCCTGGCGTGCGGATGGCATCGGCGCATGGAAGACCGAAGCGTCGCGCGCTTTCGGTTGGTTCCTGGGCGAGAACGACCTTTCGGTGCCGCTGGTCGACCTGGAAACCGGCAGCTGCCGCGATGGGCTCCACCCGGACCGCGCCAACGAGAACAGGGGCGGCGAGTCCGTCGTGTCCTACCTTCTTAGTCTCGCCGAGATTCGTCAGCTTGCCCGCGTCAGCGCGGATCGCGCCAAGCCGGCGCCGCTTCGCGTTCTAAGCGCCCTTTAATTCATATGTCCCGGGCATGCTCCAATGAGGGCCGGATACGGCCTTGTCGATGCCCGCGATCCTGCTCGAACCACCTGAGGGCGCCTTGTCACAAGCTACGTTCCTGAACCGGCAGGCGCTTTTTCTGCGGCCCGATCCGGCAAGGGTCGTCGTGCGCCCGTTCAAGCCGGCAGTCGAACCCCGCGACCTCAACGCGACCGACAAGTCGCGGGCGAACCATATCGTCGACCGGGTCCTGGCGCTCAATCCCGAGACGGCGGCAACACAATTGCGTGACGTCCTCGAGAATTTCCAAGGACGCCACCGCAACCTGCTCGCGACATTCGAGGCTCGTGCCGGTGAAATGGAAGACGCCTTTGCGTCGCATGTCGATTTCACCACGACGCAAAGGCAGTTGATCGGCGCCTACTTCCTGCACGAATATTCCTTCGAAGCGGCCGCCCTCTTCAATCCCAGCATCGTGTCGCATCCCGACCAGTCGGGCGCCCCCGAAGGTGGGCATTGCTTCATCCTCAGCCTTCGCGGCGTGGGCGAGGGACATGTGTCGTCCCTGACGTTTCGCTCGGGCTTCGTCGCAGCCGATGGCAGCGTGAACATCGATCCCACGGCTCGCCTCGCCTCGGTTCCGAAGGTGCTGGATCGCGTACCCGGCCCGAACGGCGAGACAGTCGATGTCGCCTTCAATCCTGACGAGGATATCAGCGAGCGGGTGATCTTTCCTGTCACGCTCTCGCAGTCGAACGGCATCGAGGACGCCCGTTTCGTCGAATTCGACGATGGCGGGCAAAAGCTCTTCTACGCGACCTTTACGGCCTATAGCGGAAAGGCGATCAGGTCCGAGCTGATCGAGACCCGCGACTTCTTGTCCTTCCGGATGTCGCCTCTCAACGGAACCGCCGCCCAGAACAAGGGCATGGCGCTGTTTCCCCGCAGGCTCGACGGCAGATATGCGATGATCGGCCGGCAGGACAACGAGAACCTCTACCTGATCTATTCGGACGACCTCTACTCATGGGATGGTGGCGTTGCGATCCTGAAGCCGAAATTTCCATGGGAGTTCGTGCAGATTGGCAATTGCGGCTCCCCGATCGAGCTCGACGAAGGCTGGCTACTGCTGACTCATGGCGTGGGTCCCGTCCGCAAATACGCGATCGGGGCGGTTCTGCTCGACAAGGCCGATCCGTCCAAGGTGCTGGCGCGCTCACGCGAGCCTCTGGTCCGACCGGACCCGTCCGAGCGGGAGGGCTATGTTCCAAACGTCGTCTATACCTGCGGGGCCATCCGGTATAACGACCAGATCGTCCTGCCCTACGCGGTCTCCGACACTTTCTGCAATTTTGCGACGATCAAGATCGCTGCGCTGCTTAAGGCCTTGGACGGGTGAGATAGCTGCGGCCTCGCGACCTTCGTGATCGGGCGCTCGACCGGTGCCTGCCGTCCGCGCGAAGTCGCCCGGCCCGGATGGACCGAACGCAGCTCGAGCATGTCCGCGTTTCTCCGAATCGCGAAAATTCTCGATCTATTTGTTTTGACGCATTGTCTTCACGCGAACCGGTGTCCACTTCGCTCGAAAATGCTCTGCCCCCATGTGAGCAGCCGACAATATCGCTGGCGCGTGCGGGAATGGGCCGGGCCAGCTGCCCTCTGGATCTGGGCAGGATGTCCGTCAAAAGCCAACAATCTGGCCGCGCCTGCTTAAGGCCCAGAGTTCAGCCCGACGGTTCGCCCGGGCTGCCACCGCGCGAACCGCATAAAGTTGAAGCGTCCTAGGTCTTGTTGAGACCGAGGGCGACGGCACAAGCCTTGGCTACATCTGCAGCGGGCGAGGAACTGCCGGGCATTGTCGCCCATCCGCCCTTCGCAATGAAATCGCCCTGTTGCCAGGAGCCGATCTTCTTGAGCTCGGCGAGTTGTTCGGTCGCGTTGGCCTGCTGCTGGAACTTGACCACACAGATCGGCGAAAGAGCTGCGACGATGGCGGCGTCCGCGCGCGTCTTGGCGTCGCGTTCCGCCGTGCTCTGGGTTACCCAGCCGCCCCAGCTGAAGCCGATGATTGCAAGCGCGACAGCTCCGCCGACGGCGCCCCAGGCGGCCGGCTTCAGTTCTGCTGGGATTTTCATGGGATTTGTCTTTCACAACCGGAAGAAAAAACTCCCGTAGATGACAATAACACTTTTTGGATCTGGGCGTTCACTTTTTATCTAACGCGGAATTATTTGGATTCCTCTGAAGAGCAGCCGCGGCCACGGGCAATGATTTGTTGCGTATCCACCCGGAAAAGCGCTGAGTGGGTCAGCGCTGAGTTTGTGCGCGTTGTCTCGGAGCGACGCTCTGGTGTAGCCCAAACGGGAATCATGATGCGATCTGGGCAGGGCAGGATGATCCTGC
Organism: Allobosea sp. BK604; assembly: GCF_004341515.1. Classification (GTDB taxonomy): domain Bacteria; phylum Pseudomonadota; class Alphaproteobacteria; order Rhizobiales; family Beijerinckiaceae; genus Allobosea. Next base: position 124,734 of record NZ_SLZF01000008.1, on the reverse strand, counting down.
GCGATGGAACCGCGGTGCCTTTGGCGTATTGCCTCGCGATCCTGAAAGATCGATCGCGTTGTCATGGGACTTTATTCGGTGATCTCAGCCGGATCGATCCCCAGGAATTTGCGGACAAATTCAGATATATCCTGGAGGACGGCGGCGAGCTTATGCTGAGAGTAACGACGCATAGCGACGTTGACCTGACTTTTGTCGGTGACATTGACCAACTTGCAGATCAGAGCGCCATCGAGAAGATTGCCTCGCAGGACCGAGCTGCAGGAACTGTTGGACCCGGTCATGTAGCCGAGCCATCAACTGATAATTTAATTTTATAGACCGCTTGGTTGCCCTCGGCGGCCAGAGTTCACGCTGTCGGCGTCATCACATACGCCCGGAACACGGCCCCATAGAAGCAGCCGGAAGCCACAAGAACGAAGCTATGCCAGATCGCATTCTGGAACGGCAGGCTTTCCCAGACGTGGAAAATGACACCGACCGAGTAAAGCAGGCCGCCTGCGACGACCAACCATAAACTGGTCGCGGGCAGGAGGCTGACGCTCTCCCAAATCAGGAGACCGCTCCACCCGATCAGGAGATAGAGCGCAATCGACAGGCGGTCGAACCGATTGGGCAAAGCCACCTTGATCACGACACCCACAGAGGCACTGAGCCACACGACGACGAGCAAGGCCTGGGCGAAAATGCTTCCGCTCAGCTTCATCAAGAACGGAGTGTAGGTGCCGGCGATGAGTACGTAGATCGCCGAATGGTCGAAGCGCCTCATGAACCACTTGCGGGGCGAGATCGGCCACATGTTGTACATGGCCGAGACGATGAGAACTGCCAGGAGGGCCGCGCCGTAGATCGAAACTGGGATCAGGTCGAAAAGCGGAGCGGTGTCCGCGACCTGAACGATCAATGCTGCGACCGCTCCCAGCCCCAAGATAACGCCCAGAACGTGGATCACGCCGTCAGCCCAGAGCTCGGCGCGCCTGAAGACGAAGCGTCCTACGGCGGGAACGTTCACAGCAATTCCTAACCCGCTAGCGCTTGAACCGGCTTGGCACGTACCGGGAGCCTGTGTCATCTCAATGTCGTTGCCCGTGCATCATCAGATGCCTGTCGGCTATTCAAGTGTTCAGTTTCCAAACGGCCGGGAAGATGAAGGCGTTGCAATCGCCGAACGAGCCTGACCGGATCGCCCACGGCGCCGCGCTCAATTCGAGGCGGGTAAGGTCTGCTCCTCGGTTGCATCCGCGCGCCCGCTTCTGGCGCATCCCGGCCACGAGCGCCCCGTTCAGCCGCATGACCGGTATGACTGGTACTGACATGCCAAACATGCCACGCCCTTCCTTGGCAGCACTACCGCGGTTTCGCCTTTATTATTGAAGCAGCCTTACAATAGAGGGGATCGTTCCCCATGTCGGACAGATGGTCTCCGGTAATAAAGCCCTCTGCGGTTGATGTGTTCTGGCGTGGGCGCCTTTGAGAAAACAGCCAGCTTCTTTGAGATAGTCGTTCTCCGGGAACAGGGGCCCGTATGTCGTGCGTGGCGCGGACAGATTCAGAAGACTGCCCACATCGCTTATTCACGGCACGGCACAAGCTATCACAGGCTTCGGAGCCAGCATTTGACCCCGCACCTACCAGGAAAAAGAGTCCATGAGCGTCATCGCGTACAAGGCCGGAGATCTCGTCCACCTGACGCACAATATGGCCAACCAGCCTCGGCTTGGCCCATTCGAAATCCTGCGCGTCATGCCATCGCGTGACAACGCAGAAGAGCAGTACCGCGTGCGTGGTCCGGACGGGCTTGAGCGCGCGATCGGACACCATGAGATCGTCGAAGACGGCGCCCACCAGCGCGAAGATGTAGGGTCAATCGATGGCTGAACATTCGAAGCAGCGCACCAACGCCGAAAATGCCTTCCTCAAGACTCAGACGCAATCATCTGCGCGCGATAGGCTCATGTCCGAAACGGAGATCGCCAATCAAGCTCGCGACGCGAAAACCGCCAGGCTGAGAGCGCAGCGGCTAGAAAAGGAAGCGCTGGACCGGGAAGCGCTTGCAGCGGACACGACGAAGCGGCCCAAGCCCGCATCTTCTTGAGATGTGTCCGTTCCTGATCTCGAACGCAGTGAGTGCCACATGGACATCACCGTCACGCAGAAAGCCGATGAGGTCACTTGGCAGCTGACCGATCTGCTCGGACGGCCTATGGGCGAAGTCGCAGAGGTGGCGCCCGGTGCGTTTCGGATCGTTGCGGTAGGACATGCGCTGGAGACGATGAAGGTCATGAAACATGGGCCATTCCTCAGTCTCGGCACCGCTCTTGCCGAGATTGAGCGCTTTACGCGCAGCGCCTGCCAGAGGGTGTCGGAAAAAGACCAGGGAATGGCAAAGCGACCCGATCGAACGAAGATTGCGACCGCGGAATAGACTGAGCGTCTATGCGCAGTCGGTGGCTGCTGTTTCCCGATCAGACGGGCCAAAAAGGGCGCATCGGAAAGATGGGGCGGCGGCCAGGCCGCTCGTGGAGTCGCACGCCTGAAGCGCCCCCCGGCCCCTCCAAGTGCTGGAGGGGGCCGTGGGTTCGATGGACGCCCAAGCCGGGAGACTACTCGATGATCTGCATGATCCTGCCGGTCTTCGGGTCGACAAGCACCGTCCGGTTGTTCACGACCGTGTATCGGTAGCTGGTCTCACCATATTCCCGCGGCACATCGTAATACACGACACCTTCATTCGGCAGCGTAGCGCCAACAACGACTGGCTCCGCATAATTGTAGGATGGGCGGCGCTGCTCAACGACATACGTCTGGAATCGTGGGGTCTGGTCGCCGATGATTGCACCAACGACTGCGCCGCCAACCCCGCCAACGACTGCGCCGATTGGGCCCCCGACAATCGCGCCGCCAACCGCGCCGGTGGCGGCGCCACCAACGGCTCCTCCCTGAGCGGCGGGAGCATTTTGCGCGAACGTGGCCGAGGGAACGATGGCGAGGCCAGCGATAATCAGAAATGTCTTCAGCATCGAGAAGTCCTTCGCGTGAACCGACCGCCAGGAACATCCTGCAAGTTGGCCATGTTCCGGCACAACCCATGGAAGCGATGTAGAGTTCCAACTCGGAATTACAGATTTATCTCGTAAAATTACTGCACCCAATTCGCAGTATTATTTTCGTGTTCGATTATCCTCTCAATTTGTTCAGCGGCGAAAGTTGGGTTTTCGCCTTGTTTGATCGTGCGATCAAAGAGCTCGTGTTGCCGTGTCGGTCCCGGCCAACCGTGGAACCGATCGAGTATTCGGCCGTTGCGTTGATATCGGGCGGCTAACGGGCCGTTTGCAATGCGTCCGCCGCGCTGGCGTCGCCATTAAAGTTTAGCCACCATGACAGACTACACCTCCCGCGGCGTCGCTGACGCCACGACCGCCCGCGCGTTCTCCGCCGTTTCCTGGGGCGCCGTCCTCGGGGGAGCCCTCGTGAGCGCCGCGATCTCCCTGATGCTCCTTGCCGCCGGCGCCGGCCTCGGCTTTACCTCGATCTCGCCGTGGTCGAACGCCGGCGTCACCGCGACCACCTTCGGCATCGCCGCCGTGATCTGGTTGGCATTCATCCAGCTTGCCGCATCTGGCGCCGGCGGTTACCTGGCCGGCCGTCTTCGGACCAAGCGCGTGGGCGTGCACACCGACGAGATCGCCTTCCGGGACACCGCGCACGGCTTCCTCGCATGGGCCGTCGGCTCCATCGTCGGAGCGGTGCTGTTGGCTTCGACCGCCTCGGCGATCATCGGCGGCACGGCTCGCCTTGGCGCCAGCGCAGCGTCCGGCGTCGGTTCGGCCGTATCCAGCGCAGCGAGCCAGGTAGCGGGCCGCGTCGACTTGTCGAACCTCGATCCCTCCGCTTACGTGACCGATACTCTGTTCCGAACTGATCGCTCGGTACCGTCTTCCACCGACGCGGCCCCCGGCCGTGGCGAGGTCGGCCGCATCGTCGCCATGAGCATCCGCAACGGCGACATGGCGCCTGCCGACAAGACCTATGTCGCCAATGTGATCGCGGCCCAGACCGGCATCAGCCAGCCGGACGCCGAGAAGCGCATCAACGACGCCATAGCGAAGGCCAAGGAGACTGCCGCCAAGGCCGAGCAGACCGCTCGCGAGACGGCTGACACGGCGCGCAAAGGCGCGGCTTCCCTCGCACTGGCGACGTTCATCGCGATGCTGATGGGCGCCCTTGCTTCTAGCTATTGCGCAACGATCGGTGGCCGTGCCCGTGACAAGTTCGACGTCTGAGCCGCACCGACCGCCGCCTTCTTCGGCTGGGGACTCACGAGAGAGCCGAGCCTGACCGCCACGCCTGCAATCCCACTGACAGCAACCAGGAGAATTCCCATGGCCACGACCCCGAAGCCGCTCGACGAGCTCTTCCATGACATGCTCAAGGACGTCTACTACGCCGAAAAGCAGATCCTGAAGGCCCTGCCGAAGATGGCGAAGGCGGCCAAATCGCCCGAGCTGAAGAAGGCCTTCGAAACGCATCGCGATGAGACCGAGGGGCATGTCGAGCGCCTCGGCCAGGTCTTCGAGGTCGTCGGTAAGGCGCCGCGCGCCAAGACCTGCGACGCCATCCTCGGCATTCTCGAGGAAGGCAAAGCGGTGATGGAGGATTATGCCGACAGCCCGGCGCTCGACGCCGGCCTCGTCGCCTCCGCTCAGGCCGTCGAGCACTACGAGATGGCCCGCTACGGTACCTTGAAGGCCTGGGCCAAGCAGCTCGGCCATAACGACGCCGTCGCACTGCTCGACGCCACGCTCGCCGAGGAAACCAAGACCGACAAGACACTGACACAGCTGGGCGGCCCGGCGAACTCAGCAGCGGTTGCGGTCGCAAAAGCCGCATGATCGCGATTTTCAGCAGGCCCCGACGGCCAAGGCTGTCGGGGCCCCTTTTTGCGTGGATCGCATCGATCGGCGAGGGTCATGTTCGAATCTGACACCACGGTCCAGAACGATCTTCGCGGCGGGTGCCCACCCTGGGCCACGGGCTTCACGCGCCCGGTTCGGAGGAAGCTCGATCGAAGCCTGCAATGTGACGTCCTGGTCGTTGGCGCCGGCATCACTGGAGCCTTGATGGCGCAACACCTGACGACGCTTGGGCACAAGGTCACGATCATCGATCGGGAGCGCGCCGGCTTTGGCAGCACTGCGGCCAGCACCGCAATGCTGCAATGGGAGATCGATTGTCCTCTCAGCGAGCTGACGGGCTTGTACGGCTTCGACCGGGCGGCCAACATCTACCGACGTAGCTTGCAGGCCGTCGCGGGGCTCAAGACGCTTGTGGACGAGCTTCACCCTGGCTGCACCTTTCGGCACCGAAGCTCGCTCTATCTCGCTGGTGGCGAAACCAATGCGAGCCAACTCCTGGCCGAGCACCATCTGCGTGAACGCGCCGGCCTGCCTGGAACCTATCTCGACTATCTCACGCTGAAGCGAGAGTTCGACTTCGACCGCGAGGCCGCGATCATCTCACCCGGTTCGGCCGATGCCGATCCTTTGCTCCTGGCTCACGCCCTGATTGCCGACGCGCTTAGGCACGGCGCGTCGATGTATGATGCCGAGGCCATCGGCTACAATAACTTCGGGCATGGCGTCGTCGTCGCGCTCGATGGCGGTCACGAGATCCAGGCCAGCCGCGTTATCCTCGCGACGGGCTATGTCATGCCCGATTTCGTCCGGACCGAACTGCACAGGACGGCTTCGAGCTGGGCCATCGCCACGCCGCCGCAGACGCCTGATGCGCTATGGCGCGACGGGGTGCTGATCTGGGAGGCATCGAACGATTATCTATATGCGCGCACGACGAGCGACAATCGCATCATCGTCGGCGGCGAAGATGATGAGGATATCACCGAGCCATCGGCGCGGGATGCATTGATGCCGGCGAAGGCCGAGGCAATCCTGGGAAAGTTGCGGGCGCTGCGACCGGCGGCAAACGCGACAGCGGAGTTCGTCTGGTCGGGAGCATTCGGCGAAACCGAGGATGGATTGCCGCTGATCGGGCAGGTACCCCGATACCCCGCGATGTTCGCCGCCTATGGCTATGGCGGCAACGGCATCACCTTCAGTTTCCTGGCGTCGCGGGTCATCGCCAAGATGATCGCCGGTCATCGCGAGGATTGGTACGACGATCTCGCCATCGACCGGCCGTCGCCGACGGCGTGAGACCCGATGAAGCTGCTTCCGAGATCCCTCCTTGTCCGACCACGCCTTTTGATAGCGCTCGGGGCGATTGTGTTCCTCGCGATCCTGCTGCCGAGCGGGTGGCATTGGACGACACGGCTGCTGGTCGCGTGGGATGCCGGCGCAATCCTCTATCTCGGATTGCTGGCCACGATGATCTTCGGCGAGGACGTCGAGCAGATAAAGGCGCGAGCCGGCGAACAGGATGAGGGCGCGCTCGCGATTCTCATGATCGCCTGTCTGGCCGCGGCGGCGAGCGTCGTTGCCATCGGCATTCAGCTCGCCGGCCTGAAAGCCTTATCGCCTGACGAAAAAGGGCTTCACCTCGCCCTTGGCGCGGTCACGATCCTCTGCTCATGGACGCTGGTGCACGCGTGCTTCACGTTGCACTACGCATACGACTTCTACGGCGGCGATGGCGGCAAGGGCGGCCTAGATTTTCCCGGCGAAGAGGAGCCTACCTACGTCGATTTTCTCTATTTCTCCTACACGATAGGCTGCACCTCGCAGACCTCCGACATCGGCGTTATCACGCGCCAGGTCAGGATCGTCGTCCTGGCCCATTCCATCCTCTCGTTCTTCTTCAACACCAGCATCTTGGCTTTCGGCATCAATGTCGGCGCTTCGCTGCTCTCCGGGGGATGAGCTCAGCTTGTGCTGCCCCTTGTTTTCTGCCGGTCGATATCCATATACCATCCAATTGGATGGTATATGGATGATAAAATGAAAACTCCTGACAGCGAGAAGCTCACGATCAATCTCGGCTTCGTCGATCTCGGTCGCATCGACCTGCTCGTCAGGGACGGCTTCTACTCGAACCGATCCGATTTCATTCGCACCGCGGTGCGAAACCAGCTTGCCACCCATGCGGATATCGCGGCGCAGGCCACGACGAGGCTCTCTCTCGAACTCGGCCTTCGGACGTTTACCCGGCGCGATCTCGAAGCGGTCAAGGCCGCGGGTGAGCGCTTGGAGATCCGCGTCCTGGGGCTGGCGATCATAGACCCCGACGTCACGCCGGAATTGGCCAAGGAGACGATCGTGTCCCTGACGGTTCTCGGCTCGCTTCACGCAACGCCCGAGATCAAAGCCGCCCTGGCCGATCGTTTGGCATAGCTCAGGAACTCCAATGACCCCATTCATTCGAAATACCCTGGGGGATGCGATGTCCCGGCTCAAATCGTCCGATGTCGCCGGGGCGACAGCCGCGATTCAGCGCGGGCTCGCCGGAAGAGCCCTCATGTCGACGCAACCACCTACCCGGTCCGACATTGCGAGCGGACCTTTCGATCGGCCTCGCCGGTTGGGCGAGATTCTGAAGGCTCTTAAGGACAACCGCGCGCAGTTCGCGCCAGGTGCCACCACCTCCAAGGATCACGTCTCGTTCGAGGGTGGGCGGAATTCCAACGCCCGCATTTTCCGCAATGCGGCGGGCTCGCTGGGCTACAAACTGCACGTTCCCAACGTTCCGACGGGGCGGAAGCGGGCTCTCGTCTTGATGCTGCACGGTTGTACGCAGGATCCTGACGACTTCGCCTGTGGCACGGGGATGAATGCGTTGGCGGACGAATTTGGACTGGTGGTCGCTTATCCGCATCAGCCCAGAAGCGCTAATGCCCAGGGTTGCTGGAACTGGTTCGATGTACGGCATCAGAAGCGGGGCTTCGGCGAGCCGGCGGTCCTGGCCGGAATGGCGGAGGCCTTGGCGAAGGAGTTCGCCATCGACTGTGACAGGGTCTATGTCGCGGGCCTCTCCGCGGGAGGCGCGATGGCCGAGGTTCTGTCAGCTACCTATCCGGACGTGTTCGCTGCCGTGGGCGTGCATTCCGGCCTGCCATACGGAGCGGCGAGCGACGTCATGACAGCGTTCGCTGCTATGAAGGGGAATGCAAAGGCGGCCACCGCCCATTCTGCGACCCGCAACCGCAAGATCGTGTTCCACGGTTCAGCCGACGTGACGGTTCATCCGTCCAACGGCGAACGCGTATTCAATGCGGCCCGAGGTTCAAACACCGGTCTGCAAGAGTTGACATCTCACCTCAGGACCAGTGGGAAAAGCGTCGTTCGCACCGTGATCGCTCCATCCTCCGGCCGCGCCGTTGCGGAGCTTTGGCAGATCGAGGGCGGGGGCCACGCCTGGTCGGGCGGGAATCCCGCAGGCAGTTTCGCCGATGCGGACGGCCCGGACGCTTCCCGCGAAATGATCCGCTTCTTCCTTGAGGACGAATAGGACGGTCTCGTCATCGGGACGCGGGTGGCTTCCGGGACGGGAAACCCTTCCTCGCAAATCCCTTGTGGCGAGCCCAGCACCAAACAAATCGCCAAGGAGTAATTCTTTACTGTTTTCGGCAACAACAAGCGCCGGCAGCAGTTGGCTAAGGATCACCGCTGAAAGTAGATCATGCTGAAGCTGGTCGTTTTGGTTGTCGAAGATCAGCCCCTGCTCAGGATGGACGCTGTCGACTTCATCGAGGATGCGGGATTTGATACCATCGAGGCGGGCCATAATGCGGACGAGGCAATCGCCATCCTGAAAACCCGCGATGACGTCGCGATCCTGTTCACCGATATCGAGATGCCCGGCTCAATGAATGGCGTCAAGCTGGCGCATGCCGTGCGGCTGGGCTGGCCGTTGGTGATCATCGTCGTGGTGAGCGGCGGTGTCGCGCCGCGCCACGGCGAACTGCCGGACAATGCCCGCTAACCGCGGCCTCGATGATCGGCCGAACAAAGGCGCGCAGATCGAGGCGCCATTCCTCCGACGACTCCCCCCAAGTGAATTGCCGCTTCTCGCGCGCATTCTCGTGTAGTGCCTTCGACCCCGCCTCGATTGCGAGGTCAATGCGGGTGTCTGCCATCGATGCTCTTCCCCTTACACGATGCGAAGCTGCGCCTAAGCCCGAGACGCCTTCCGCCCGCGAACCTAGTTTGCACTTTGCTAACCACGATTAGGCGGCATTTTATTGAATGCGGAACGCCCAAAAGATCCAGGGATTGTGCCTTCATCAGCGGAGGCACGATCCATGCTCCAAAGCACCTATATCGATGCTTGGCTCTGGCTGGCCGTCTATTGGCTGGTGGCTCTAACAGCCCTTTTGGCGAGAACTCTTGCGTCAAGTCCGGTCTAATCGTCGCTCGCGGCGCTCACTCCGCATCGTCAATCTGTCGGCGAAGCTCGTAATCTGCCGCGCCTTGAATAGCTTCCGCCTTCCTTAACGCAAGGGTAGGAAACTCCTCAAGAATCTCCCTCTCGGGTATTCAGAGCATTTCGAGCAAGCACATCAAAACGGGCGTCCACACCACCCTCCAGAAACTCCCCGGTCGATATGTTTTCCGCGATCCACCCTGTATGAAAGCCACATCACGCTCTGACATTTGAGTGCTCCCTGCGGCGCCGTTCCGGAGATCAACGCGCTTTCGTGGCGCGAGTTGCCGAGTGACGCTTTCAGACCGTTGCCGCGGGTTTTGGCGCGAGCATCAGGAAACCGTATTATGGGTTCGAAGGAGAGCGGCGGAATCGAACCCACAGTACGGTTTCCCAGTCTCCAACGGCCAACTCCGCGGCCCAATAGCCCGACCTAGGTCTGTATCCAGGAGCGGTCCCACTGGTAAGGTAGCGGTTCGGAGGGCTGGGATTACTCCGGGCCGACATTTCAGAATCCATGGCCGGCGTCACCCTTCGGGGGTAACGCTGGCCTTTTTCTTTTGGCTTCGCCCGGATCTCAGATACGCTGCAAGAGCATCGCCGGTGAGCGTCGGGAACTGCTTCGGTGTTCCCACCCCATCTCCGAACGGCTCAAACCGCGCGCTCTCCTGGCGGCGCACCTGGATTTGAGACCTCAGATTTTGGCCCGGTCTCGCTTCGGCGGGCGGGCCGTTTTCTTCTCCGAAGTGCGTCGTGACGTGCTAAAGTTGGGTTCAGCTCCTGAGGCTGGCACGAAGGATATTGAAATGATCCATCAATTCGCGGTCGGAGATCAGGTCAGCCTAGCTTTTGGCTTTTACGATCAGGCTGCCGTCGGACTCTATGCCGTCACGCGCCTGTTGCCCTCCCGCACCGATGGCGAGCCCCAATACCGCGTGAAAGGCAGCGACGACCGGGAGCGAGTGATAGGTGAAGCCCAGATCGAGCGGGCAGGTGGAAACCGCACATCCACTAAGCCTGCTCGCCAGGGTAGCCTGCACAATCCGATAACTGAAACATTCAATCGTTTACGCCTTGAAGAGAAAGGATGAGTCTAACGCCTGTGAGGTACGGTACCCATGACGGAGCGACGTGAACTTTACCGTAGTCCGAACGGTGACGGCTGGTATTTGGGTCGAGAACCGACCAGCGGCGCGGCATTTGTGATTCATCAGCCCAACGGCCCGTCTGGCGGCCGTTTGTCCCATATCGAGCTCGGAGTGTTTCTTAATTCGGGACCGAGCGACCGGCCCGAGCAGCAGGCCTTGCTTCGCCTGATCGGGACGCTCGTCGATGTGCCACCGTACGCCGAGCGATCGATAGAACCCCCCTAAGCGCCCGTGAAGCCACTCCCGGCAAGGAGGTAGTAGCTGGGTGACTAGGCGTGGCGGCTGCCCGCCCTTGCGGTGCGACTCGCGCGGTTTGAGGGGTTGCGAAGGAGATGCCGGGCGGGAGGCCAGTTGGAAGGCCGGAACCTAGGGGCCCGTTCTATTGCAAGTGATGGCAAGCCAGAATCCGTAACGACCGTTCGCACTGGCGACGACGATTACGAGCCCCAACAGGCCGGGCCTCCGAGCTATCGCAGCCGAATGCGCTTTTGGAGCAACCAGGCCGAAATCGCGTTCGTCAGTGCGAGTTTCTCTGCTTCCTCAACCGATCCGAACTTGCAACGCCCTAGCTCAACAATTCGCTTCGCAGCTCTCTGCCATTCGTCGTCGTTATAGATGGTTGCCACTGGCACCGGTGTTCTCATGGCGGCTCCTAATGGAAGCCCAACATGCGGCAAGTCAAATGGTTCGTCCAACGACAACATATCCAATGAGACGCGGTTAGAGCGCGGCGGGTTTATGGCGCTGTGCCGTTCTGAGGTGGGTTGTAACGGCCAGCGAAACGAAGGCCTCCAACTTCGAGAGCGCGTGAGGCGAACAGTGCAAATTGACGATCTGCCCGCTCGTAAGCTCGACGCGGAAGGACGCGGACTCGGCCGGATTACGATCAATCCGCATGGCTCTGATGTCGACGACCCCGATGTCCCCCTGGTCCATACGACTCTCCCACTCACTGTTGGGCAACGCGCATATGTCATGACGTAACTCGCCAACTCGGAATGTGTGCCGGGGCAGAGGTGCAAACCCTCCTACCATAAGGCTGCCTTGCATCGGTGGCGCCCTTCTTCCGGCCAGGTCGCGACCTCGCGATTGGCGAGCAAGCTGAAGGCCAGGGATTCGTTGATCGCGTGTCTGCAGGCTCAATGCGACGAGTGATGCTTTGCCTGTTCGACATTCGCGTGCACAAGGAAAGACTCAAGTTTGGCAAGTGCTCGGGCAGAGAATTGTACCTCGATCTCGCTTCCGTCTGAAACGCGGCCCTTAATTACGGCACCCTCAAGAAGGTCCATGCTCAAGGCCATTTCAAAGAGGTCGACGAACTTCAGTCTCACTATACTGTCCGGCATGTGCTTTTCCTATTCGGCGCTAGGGGCGGCGCGTGATCAGCACGCAAGTTCGACGATCTAGAACTATTATCGTCCACAAATTTGACCTCCCGTCCACGATCGATCGTGCACGTCATGCCGGGCAAGCCACGGATCGTCCGTAGCGTAATGACAGGATACGAAGGCAATCGGCCAACGGCAGTGCATTCCGGGTGGTCGCATTGGGAATAATGGCGGCTCGGCCGTTTGCCGATGTCACATAACGAACTGCCTTGCCCATTGGAATAATGCGGCCTTTTTTTGCCTCGAATACATATGACGTGGATAGCCACTTCAATTCCGACACCTTCGCAGCAAGACTGATCCAGCTCAAAGTCGGCGCGGTGAAGCGGTTCCTCGCCAGCATTCCTGAGCGTCCCAGACCTCCAACGCGAACATGAGAGAGATCAATTCGATTTCCTCGGCCGAAGCCTCGGTGCAGCCCGACAGGCGCTCGGCTCGCGTCAGTGCGGCGCAAGCTTCTTCAGTATTTCGAATCATTTGCTTCGCGGCGGCACGCGCGCGCTGGATTGAACTTGACATCATGAGCCGCCCTTTCGGTCCGGCAGCACGAATTTCTCCATCGGCCGTTCCCGCTCCGTCGACTTCATTCCCTTTGAGCCGAGTAGTTGGATCCAGCTTGTCGGGCGACGTGGCGGTCTGTTCGTCCCTCATCCATGCGATATCGCGCTGTCGCGGGGCAATTGAACGTTATCGCTGACAAACGTGAGATATCGGTCGCCGCTGGTCGTGATCAACACCGGGAACTCGGTGCCACCCTCCGGGTGATATCGGAGCTGATACGCGAATTCTCCCCAGTCCATGGTGCTTAAATCGCCAAAAAGGGTTCCGTAGCGTCGAGCGCCATCTTTGAGCGAGGCGAAACAGTATTGCAAAGGCACGTCGGAGCCGCCCCGCAGGATAAGCCTGCCCCGTCCGCTTTACATAATGTTCTCGCTTGGGTTCACTCCGAAGCACAGCTCTCAGGAGGGATAAAGCGAAGGTGTGCCGCGCTCCTCCACAAGGCGCTCCCACGGATCAATAAGCAAGTGGTCTAGTGTCGTAGGCCCGTGGAGCCCCGACGTCTCTCAGTGGATATGGAGGGCGATCAGCAATGCCTCGCCCTCGAGGAACTCGGCAAGGGTTCTGAATTCCTCGACCTTCTCCGTTGCACCTGCCTTGTCAAAGGCGGCGATCGCATTCCAGATCAGCTCATAGGCTTCACAGACGTCTAAGAAATCTGGAGTCGTGATTTGCTGCGGCTCGGCACGCCACGCGGGCATGCGAAGCATCAGCCTGCATCGCCCTCGATCCGCGGCCGGGCCCATCATTGCTGCTCCAACGCTTGCTACAAGTGCAGTTTGATGTCCTCGCCCCGCGCAGTCACTTGTCCTTGGGGACAAGGCGTCAATTCGGTTGGGAGCTCAGGGAGATTTCGTCTTTCCGAGGGTGCATTTATTTTTGCCGGCCTAACCTTTGGTAAGGACCTCCTTGCCAACTCGCCTGCACTTCGTAGATCGAAGGTCGTGTCGCAACACCTTTGATGCTGGCCAGGCTCCGTCGGTTCACGCTGGCGGAGCCTACTAGCGCTTCCGCGGCAGACTCAAATGAACCTTTTGCGCTGCCCCGCGTTGGTTTTCCGGCACTCATCCAGCGCCAGCCTACAGCCGACCGTTGCGAGCCGCGGATGTACCGGCCGCCGGTCGGAGGTAGCACCGAGATCGAAAGCGACCGTCCGTTCGCCTCTGTGCGTCGACGGTCACAAAGCCCGGCACTCCGAAAGGGGGCCGGGCTTTTTATGTTGAAACCTGTTTAGTTGGCGAGCGTTAGGTGAACGGGATGCCAGTCCCACGTCATGAGACTCTGCCCCGCTAGGTCATGCTGGCGGGCTTTTTATTCGGCGATGGCGCGAAGCCGCTGTCGTCGCCGCTGGATCGCTCCGGCACGAGGCGCCACCTAAACGCGGTTCGTTGCCGTCCGCGCTCCGGTGTCATTCGTACTCCTCATCGCTGAACTGAGCCCGGAAGGCCGGCCATCGTTCATGGATCTTGGCGACTGCATCCTCGCGGGTCCATTCGTCCCCACGAAATATGCCGGGCTGAGGCATGCCGAAGACGCTGATCGCCCAGAACCAGGCTGGCCGATCCTCGATTGTTTGGTCACGACAGTCGACTATTATACCGACGAAATCTCCGCTTTCTTCGCGGACTTGCCAGTATCTGTCATCGTCGGGGTAGGTACGCTCAATCGAAAGGCGGTGAGTGGTCATTGTCGCGCTGACGCAGCCAGTGGCCCCGGGCTCACCTGAGGTGGACCGGCGCCGGCGCGGCTGCGCAATCCGGACCATCTGCGCCGCGCCGCCACCTACTGCGAATGATTGTGCTCTAGAAACTAGAAACTGACCTTAACCAGTCAGCCATCTGATGTATGTTATGGATAAACTTCATGCTTTGCAGCACTCATATGCCCTTCACTGTAGGGCGTTGAGAACGATCTGGGCCCGTTCGTCGCCAAACTATGTACAGAAGGCTGGGTGGAATAACTGATGGGCCCGCATCTGCTCTCAGACGAACTCGGCGCTTCCTAGCGCGGCCTCAACCGCTCCAGATCGCCCAGTCGCTTCAGCGCCGCTTGCTGCTGGAGCAGCCCGTAATTGATGCCGGCCGCGTTCAGAGAGCTTCCCGTCTGGTACGGGTAATCGGCGAAATCGGAGAAGAACTCCTTCACCTTGGACTGGATCGGCACCAGCAGCCACATTTGCTGGCCGAGGAACTTGGTGGCTTCGCCACCTTCCTTCATGCCCCGCTCGTAAGGGTCCATCCGGAGGTTCGTGATCGACGCCCAGGATGTGACTTCGCGCGTGGCCGTGGCGATATTGCCCTCGCTGTTGACGGCGAAGCTGACCTTCCAGTCATTCCAGCGCACCGCATTGAGATTGCCGCCCTGGTCGAAGAAGAACATTACGTCACGTGGCGGCTGCTTCGACTCGCCCTTGAAGAAGGGCAGGAAGTTGTAGCCATCGAGATGGACCTTGAAGGTCTTGCTGCCTGCCTGGAAGCCCGCCTTCATCTTCTCCTTGATCTCCGGCTCGCCGGCTGCGGCGAGGAAGGTCGGGAACCAGTCCATTAGAGTGATCATCTCGTTGTACTGCGTGCCGGGTTTGATCACGCCCGGCCAGCGCACCATCATCGGGATACGGAAGCCGCCTTCCCAGGTCGTGCCTTTCTCGCCCCGGAACGGGGTCATGGCGCCGTCGGGCCAGAGTGCGATCTCAGCGCCGTTATCGGTCGTGTAGAGCACGATGGTGTTGTCGGTGATGCCGAGATCGTCGAGCTGCTTGAGCAATTGCCCGACATGCCCGTCATGCTCGACCATGCCATCGGCATGGATGCCCATCCCGGTCTTCCCCATCGATTCCGGCTTGAGATGGGTGAAGACGTGCATGCGGGTCGAGTTGAACCAGCAGAAGAACGGCTTGCTCGCCTTGACCTGCCTGTCGATGAAATCCTTGGCGCCGGCCAGGAATTCCTCGTCGACTGTCGGCATCCGCTTGGTGTTGAGCGGACCGGTATCCTCGATCTTGCCGTCGGCCGAGGTCTTGAGCACGCCGCGCGGGCCGAACTGCTTCCGGAAGTTCGGATCCTTCGGATAGAAATAGCCCTCGGGCTCCTCCTCGGCATTGAGGTGGTAGAGGTTGCCGAAGAACTCGTCGAAGCCGTGCCGCGTCGGCAGGTGCTCGTCGCGGTCACCGAGATGGTTCTTGCCGAATTGGCCGGTGGCATAGCCTTGCGTCTTCAGGGCGTCGGCGATGGTCGGCATCCAGTCCGCGATGCCATGCGGGTCACCGGGCATGCCGATCGTCAGCAAACCGGTGCGGAACGGCTCCTCGCCGAGGATGAAGGAGGCGCGCCCGGCCGTGCAGCTCTGCTGGCCATAGGCATCCGTGAAAATCGCGCCTTCACTGGCGATGCGATCGATATTGGGCGTGCGGTAGCCCATCATTCCCATCGTGTAGGCGCTGACCTGAGGTATGCCGATGTCGTCGCCGAAGATGACCAGGATATTCGGCTTGCGTCCGCTCGCCGGCGCCGCCGGCTGCTGGGCCTGGGCCCGCTCGATCGGCGAAGCCGCAAGATAGGCAGACGCAGCAGCCAATGCGGTTCCGCCGAGCAGGATGCTGCGCCTGTCGAGCGACGGGTTCGTGTCGGGAACGTCCTGCTTCTTCTGCATGGCATATCCTCTCGCGTAAGCCGGAACCGGAGCGAATGGGACTCGTCGAAGATGCGCTGAGTTCTTCCCTCTGGTCCGAGGTGACGAAAATCCGGACAGATAACGGTCGATCAGCCGTCAGCCTCCGGCAATGTCGTAACTGTTACTGTCCCGAAAATGCGGTGAGGCCGGCTTCCCCCGCACAGGTGGATGCCGTACGCTTCCAACAGGACATTGGTGTTCCCGCCCTCGCTGATCCCGTTGAAGGACGACCGGTCCGGTTTCGAGCAGATCGCTGCCAGCCTCGGGCCCGAGCGCGCCCGTCAAAACGGGTTGATGTAATTGGTGATCGCGATCTGACGCAGCAGCACCTTGCGGATCACATGCGCGGCCTTGACGTGCTCGGTAAAGATCGCGGCGGTACCGGTGCTTCCGGCGGGCAGTGAACGGGCGAAGGCCTCGTCGTCGAGCTTGACGCGCACCACGAGCGGCGCAGTCTCGACGGCTCGCGGCGCGACGGCAAGGCCCGAGGTCTGGACTTGTCCCGTGGAGACTGCTTGCAGGATGCTCTCGACCTTGCCCGTCTGAACCGTGCCCGGATTCAGCTTGAAAGTCAGTTCGACGGGCTGGCCCGGAGCGAGATAGCGCGCAGCGTTCTGGTCGACCTGAACGCCGATAATGGTCTCCGCCGTATCGATGAAAGCCATAACCGGCGAAAGCGGCAGGTTCGTCACCCGCGCACCTGTGCGCAGCGCCAGATTGGTGACATAGCCATCAGCCGGCGCGCGCACCGTCGTCTTCTCCAGGCTCCATTTCGCTCCGACGATCTGAGCCCTGAGTTGCTCCACCTCAGCCTCGCGCTGCTCGACATCGAAGGCGCGGCCGGCACCTTGCGTTTGCAGCTGTGTCATCTGGCCAAGCCGCGTTTCCTGGAATTTGAGCTGCGCGTTCAGGGCATCGAGCTGCGACTGGAACGGGACGGGGTCGATCCTGAACAGGACGTCGCCGGCCTTGATCGGCTGATTGGGCCGGACGGGCACCTCGACCACCTCGCCGGAGACATCGGGCACGATCGCGACAGAGTTGCGCACCACAAGCGCCGCCCCCTGCGGCGCGCCCCAGTTCATCGGGATGAACAGGCCGATCAGCAGCAGCAGGAAGACGAGGACTGGCGATGCCTTCCAGAACCCGTTGAAGGGCACGACCTTGAGCTTCACCAGGATGAAGAGCAGCGCCAGATAAGTGTTGAGCAGGACAACGATCATCGCGCCGCCTCCCCTCCGGTCACAGACCTGCGCGGGTTCGGCGGCACGTCGACATAGGCCCAGATCAGGACGATGGGCCAGAGCACGAAGCCGAGGAAGAGCGTCACCCAACCGCCGATCGCGACGGCTTCGGCGTAAGGGTGGCCACGCCGCCGTGCGACCATGCCTGGCCACATCGCCATGAAGACGATGATGAAGGCCGTGCTGGCGACGAGCACGATGAGGACGATCCAGGCGAAGATATCGAGACCGGTCATGGCTCACCCTTCCCACGGCTGACGGAACCGAGCGCTCGGCAGGACGCCTCGGCACCCCGGCGGCTCATTGCCCTGCCACCTTCTCGACGTCGGGCAGCGCCCAGCTCTTGTCGAACAGCGCCTTGGTCGGCGCATAGGCGCGGAACATCAGCTCGAACTTGCGGGCGGGATCGGTCGGCACCCAGTTCGCCTCCTTGCCGGCAGGCGCCTTCGGGCCGAAATAGACCTCGATCGAACCATCGGCATTCTTCTGCATCTCCGGGATCTGCGACGAGCGGCTGGCGCGCGGCATGCCGCGGATCAGCGCGTGTGTCTGCCGGTCATAGGCCGTCACCGACCAGTACTGCTCGACCGGCGCCTTGGGCGGCACGGTCAGGCGATAGGTCTTGCCGCCGTCGAAGGCATCGCCGTCCCTGTCCCGGATCGAGATCAGGTAGAACTGGCCGGCGCCGAGCCGCTTGATGCCGATATAGGCGTAGCTATAGGCGAGGCCGCGCGAGTCCGTGGGATATTGGTCGGGATCGGCATAGCCACTCTGTCCCTGCTTGATCAGATCGGGAGGCGCCGGGAAGGTCCAACGGCTGGTCGGTGAGAAGAAGGGCGGCAACCCGGCATCATATTTCCGCTCGAGCCAGCCTCGAGCCTCCTGCACCCCGGCATTGAGCACCGTTGTCGCCGCGGCATCGGGCCGGTAGGGCTTGCCCTTCTCGATGCCGAGCGACTTGAGCGGGTCGATCATGGCGCGGTCGCGCTGCAGCCAGGGCTCGGACTGCACGATCCGGTCGAGATGCGCGAAGAAGCTCGCATCATAGCGGATCGTCGAGTCGAAGGTGACATCCTTGACGTCGCTGAACACTGTCGCTGGAGGCTTGCCTGCCTGAGCGAGCGGATAGACCTTCATCCGCTTGCCATAGGCGATCGAATTGGCGACGTCGGCCTCGCCATGGCTCTTCAGGTTCGAGCGGAACAGCATGTAGCCACCGAACGTGTCGGATTGCAGCGGGATGTAGCCGGCTGGCGGCTTGCCCTTGTAGCGCGGCGGCAGGACGAGATATTTGCCGCCCTTGCCCTTGTCGGCGCCGAGCAGGCCGGCATCCTCCAGCGGCATCTGCCACACCGTGACGATATTGCCGTTGAACGAGCCGTTCTTGTCGCCGGGCGGCAGGTCGAGCACGATCGGCCCGTCCTTGGTGTCGAAAAAGGTCATGAAGTAGAGCGCGTCAGGATTGGGCGTCAGCGTCTGGTTCTTAGAGTCGAGCGGCCGGCCCCAGTAGATGACCTGATGCACCTTGCCTGGCGTCTTGCTCAGCATCTCCTGCAGCATCAGGTCGTAATTGACCGCCGGCATGCCCCAGATGACGGCCTCGACCGCACGGCGCTCGATCATGCGCTTGTCCAGATCGTCGGAAGCGGGGTTTTGCGCCAGTGCCGGCGAAGCGCCGAGCAGAGCAGACAGCGCGAGCATCTTCAATGAGAGCGGCTTCATCTGCATGCTCCTCAAGTCGAGGGATTGAGTGGTGGAAGCAGCCCGCGTTCGGGCACCGGCGCGGAGCGGCTTCGCCCATCGGCCTGAGCCAGGGCGGCAGCCAGTGCCGCTCCAGCCTCGCGGCTCCAGCGGCCACCTGAGCCGAAAAGACTGCTCTCCAACCGGGCCGTGGCACCTGCCAGCCGCTCGTCAGTGCAGACGCGTTGCCGCTCGTCGGCTGGCAGGCGCTGGAGCCATTGGCGCAGCGCCTGATAGGTCGCGGCCGGCTCGCCCGCACGGGCCGCATGCAACAGCGCCCGGCGAGCGGCGGCCTCGGAAGAATGGTATCGTTGCGCTGCGTTTCGATAGAGATGAACCAGCCTCGAACGGAACAGCACGAGGACGGCGGCGAGACCGAGTAGGGCAAGGATCGCAGCAAGCCACGCCGGGCCAAGCGACGATCGCGCCTGCACTGGAGACGCCGTCGCACCAGCCGCCACCGTTACTGTCACCCCCGGCAACGTCTCGGTCCGTGCCCGCTTGTCGGCGAGGCTCCACCATGGTTGCGACAGCGCCGGCAGTTCGTACCTCCCCGCCTTCTCGAAGACATAGGTCACCTTGTCGGTACGATGGCCTTCGACACTGCCGCGGTTGCTGCGGTCCTCGATCATCGGCGGATCGGCATAGACCCGCACGCCCTCAGGCGCTGTGAAGCCGAACTCCGCCATGCCGAGCGCGGGCACGCCATCGGCCTGACGCCGGATCGTGCGCACGAGCGCGCTGCCGGCCTTGAACTGCGCTGCGCCTGGATCGGGCGACCAATCCTGTTCCACGCCGACCCGGTCGGCGACGAGCACCGGCCCGGACGGATCGACTCCGGGCGGGACGGTGACGTTGATCCGCTTCGTCTCGCCCTTCGCGGAACCGGTCGGATCGCCGCTGCGGTCGAGCATGGTCACGCTCGGCGCGGGAATGGCGATCTCGCCGCCGCGCCGCGGGAACAGGATGAACTCGAAATTCTGGCCGACATAGTCCTGGCCGTCGATCCGGTCTCGTGTCGTCGTTGCCTGCGTCTCGAAGCGCAGGATCTGGGCGCCCGGCGCCTCCGGCATGCTGACGAGCGGCGGGTGCGGCATGTCTCCGGGAAACAGCACGAGCACGTCGAGCCGCACCGGCTGACCGATGACGATGCCCTCGGCCGGATCGAGCGTGCTGCGGATGATCGGCGCGCGGGCGGGAGCCTGAGCCAGCGCCATGGCGGGGATGATCAGCAGCGCGAATGCGGCGACGATCCTCATGGCGTCACGCCCTGAGTCTGCTCGCCCAGCTGATAGGCGAATTTCGCCTTGAGGAAATCGGCCGGCTTCGTCTGCACGCGCTTCAGCCAGAGCGCGCGCACAGCATCGTCCGACATCGGCTTCGCGGCCTCGACAGTAGCGTCTTCGCCGCCCTTCTTGGTCTTGTCGAAGACGATCTCGTCCGGTTTCGTGTCGGTATTTCCGGTCTCGCCGCCCTCGGTCTTCTTGCGCTCGCCGCGAATGCGCGCGATCTCGCGATTCTTGAGCGCATCCGCCCAGCCCGGCCGCAGCGCCAGCGCCCGATCGTAGCGTTTCAGCGCATCATCGTACTGGCCGAGCATCACCAGCGCATTGCCCTGGTTGAAGGCGCCTTCGGCCGTGTCCCGCGCGGCGAAGGCCTGGGCGGCACCCTTGAAATCCCCCGCCCTGAACAGGGCGACGCCGCGCCAGAGCGGATCGCGAAAGGCCTGCGCCGCCTCGGCCGGCCGGTTCGCGCCGAGCAGCAAGCGCCCGCGCTGATCCGGCGTCAGCCACAGGTCGCGCCAGCCGACGCGATAGCCCGCGGCCAAGAGCGCCAGGGCAGCCGCGAGCCCGACCAAAACATAAGGCGCGGAGAGGAGCGTGCGGACGTGCTTCATGCGAGCACCCATCCGCGCCGGAACCACATCAGCGTCAGCAGGGCGAGCAGCGGCACCAGCCAGTATCCTGCCTCGCGCCAGTGCTGGCCCTGGTCTTCGCCCGCCGTGCTCGCGGCTGCGTCACCGCTGTCGAGATGCCTGACCACCGCTGCGACATCGGCCTGATCGGCGGTCGTAGCCACCACGCTGGCGTTCAAAGCCCGCTCAACCTGCTCGAACCCGGCAATCTCCGTCTCCGGCGGCTGGAGCGCCAGAATTGTCAGCGGGACCGCCCTGCCCTCCGCGGGGCGCACTGTCACATCCGGCCCGACCGTATCGGCCAGCAGCAGGATCGAGCCGCCATTCGCGCTGGCAGCCAGAGCGCGTTTGGCGAGCGCCAGGGCAGCGCCGAGATCCTCACCCTCCTTGGGCATGATCTGCGGAGAGAGTGCCTTGGCGAGATCGAGCACGACGCCGCCATCGGGCGTCGCCGGCAGGACG
This sequence comes from Allobosea sp. BK604, assembly GCF_004341515.1. Classification (GTDB taxonomy): domain Bacteria; phylum Pseudomonadota; class Alphaproteobacteria; order Rhizobiales; family Beijerinckiaceae; genus Allobosea. Next base: position 103,235 of record NZ_SLZF01000008.1, on the reverse strand, counting down.
AGATGCGCCGAGCCGGCATAGGCGATGAGCGCGGTCGAGGCGCCCTCGCGGGCGGCGAGGATATCGGCCAGCTTCTGCCGGGCCCTGTCGAGCCGGGTCGGCGCCAGATCCTGCGTCAGCATCGACGGCGTGACCTTCAGAATGACCGCGACCGCGGGCTTGGCATCGGCGAAGGGCGACGGCTCCCGCTGCCAGGCCGGGCCGGCGACGGCGATGGCCGCGATCGCCCAGGCCAGGAACAGCCAGTCCGGCAGGCCGATGCGCGGGCGAGCGTCCTGGCCGGCGATGAGATGGGGCAGCAGCACCGGATCGATCACGCGGCGCCATTGCAGCAGCGGGTCCGCGCCGCGTCGCGCGATCAGCCAAAGCGCAACGGCCGGAATGAGCGCCAGCAGCCAAAGCGGCCGCTCGAAATGGAAGGCGGATAATGCCGCCATCATCGCGGTGCTTCCACGATCGCGGCAGGCGCGTGCGATGGTGCCCTGTGGATGGCCCGACGCGCGAGGCCGAGCGCCTGCCCGAGCAGCGTCAGCAACAGGGCGGCAGCGAGCGGCACCCAATAGATGTCCCGTCGCGGGCGAAAACTCACCGTATCGATACGGCGCGTCTCGATCTCGTCGAGTCTCCGGTAGATGCCGGCGAGCTGGTCGCGGTCCAGGGCGCGGAAGAAGCCGCCGCCGGTGACATCGGCCACCTGCTTCAGCGCCGCCTCGTCGAGCTTGTCCTCGCCAGCGGCCCGGGGATCCCCGACTGCGACCGTGTGGATGACGATGCCCTGGTCCTTGGCGACACCGGCGGCCTCGACCGGAGGCACCTTGCTGATCGTGTCATTGCCGTCGGTGAGCGCGATGATCGTCTTCGCCCTCACCGTGCTATGCGCGAACAGCCCGATGCCCAGGCCGATCGCATCGCCGAAGGCCGTACGCGGCCCGGCCATCCCGACGGTCGTGTCGCGCAGCATGGCGCGGCAGAGATCGAGATCGGTGGTGAAGGGAACGAGCGCGAAGGGCGCATCGCCGAAGACGACGACGCCGACGCGGTCGCCCTTGCGGCGCGACAGGAAATCGTCGAGCACCTGCTTGACCGCCGTCAGCCGGTCGACGGTCTTGCCGGATGCATCGACGAAATCCTTGGTGTCCATCGAACCGGAGAGATCGACCAGGAGCAGCAGGTCACGCGTCGGCAGGTCGCGATGCAGCGGCGGCTCGATCCATTGCGGCCGGGCCAGCGCCGCGAGCACCAGGAGCCAGGCAAAGGAGACGAGCAGGAGTCGCCATGGTCCGCGCCGCGCGACGACGCCGCCGGTGAAGGGCTGCTGTCCGCTCAAGCGCGCGAGCCTGTCGAAGAACGGGACGCGCAGCCCGGAGCGGCGCTCGACATGCGCCGGCAGGCCGAACCAGACGACGAGCGGCAGCGGCGCCAGCAGGGCGATCCAGGGATAGGCGAAGGACAGCATCGTCACGCCTCCGCCGCAGCGCGACCGCGCTGACAGCGAAGCCAGGATTTGGCCTCGCGGACGAGCGGTTCGGACGCGGCCGCTTCGGTGGCCTGTCGAGTGTCGAGGGCTTTGGCCAGGCCTGCGGCGATGGTGGCGGTTTCCACGCCAGGCGGCGCCGTCTCGGCAATGAAGCCCGCCCAGGCCACTCCGGTCAGCGAGGCGACGCGCTCGCGGCCATAGGCGACGATGGCGGCGCGCTTCAGGATGGCGGAAACAGCCTCGGCGATGCCTGACCGATCTCCTTTCGGACCTGCCGCGAGCGCGTCGAGCTCGGCCGCTGCTGCTCGCAAATAGGCATCGGCGCGATAGCGCTGCAGCGCCCGCCAACCGAACAGCACAAGCGCAACCAATGCTGCTGTGGCGGCGATCCAGATGCCTGCAGCCGGCGGCGAGAACGAAACCGGCAGCGGCAATGCCAGATCGGCCAGATTGGCAAGGTCGCCGGGATCGGCGCTCATGACGCCTTCCCTCCCGTCGCTCCTGCCAGTGCCTGGGCGCGGCGTCTGCCGATCAGCTCGCGCAGCTGGTCGGAGACATCGCGCGCCGCCGAGATCGGCAGCACGGGAATGGCACGGTCACGCGAGAGCTGCGCGAGCCGCGTCCGCCAGTCCACCCGCTCGGAGGAGAAGGCCTGCCGCAGCGAGGCCGAGGAGGCATCGACCTCGATCTGGGCCTCGCCGGATGCGAAGGTCGCGACTCCGATATCCGGCAGATCCTCCTCGAGCGGATCGTGGACGAAGATCGCCAGCACGTCGTTATGGGCTGTGAGACGCGTGACCAGCCGGGCGGTCTCGTCATCCTCACCGGCAGCATCCGAGATCAGGCAAACCAGCCAGTCATGCGTCGCCATGCGCACGGCCGTCTCCAGGGCCACGTTCAGCCCGTCAGGCGCGGTCGCTTGCTTCGCCGCGTGAGCGAGTCCCGCATTCTGTCTCGCGACCTCGGTCAGCACGCGCACCGCACCGTAATCGCGCGCCTGCGGTTTGACCGCGACGCTACCGCTATCGCCGAACACCACCGCCCCGACCCGGTCGCCGAGCGAGGTCACCCTCCAGGCCGCCAGCGCCGCAGCCTCTGCAGCCGCAACCGATTTCATCGCCCTCTGGCTGCCGAAGAACATCGTGCTGCGCTGGTCGATGAGCAGCAGCACCGGCCGGTCGCGTTCCTCGGAATAGACGCGCACATGCGGGCTGCCGAGCCGGGCCGTCGCCAGCCAATCGATGGTGCGGGTGTCGTCACCCTCGAAATAATGGCGCAGCTCCTCGAAATTCAGCCCGCGCCCGCGCAGCCGCGAGGCGTGGCGCCCGGCGAGCAGGCTGTGCACCGGCTGGCGCGGCAGGAAGCTGAAGCCGCGGGCGCGATGCTTGAGGCGCAGCAACTCGTCGAGCGTGACGAAGGCCCTGGCTCCACTATGTGGAGCGCCGCCGTCCGTCCTTGCCCTCTCGCGCATCAGCGCCATGGCCGGCTCCGCCTAAACCGCGACCGCAACCTGCTTGATCACCTCGTCGAGCACCGTGTCTGCCGTCATGCCGTCGGCGCCAGCCTCGTAGCCCAGCGACAGCCTGTGGCGCAGGCAATCATGCGCCACCGCCTGCACGTCTTCCGGCGTGACGTAGTCGCGCCCCTTCAGCCAGGCATAGGTACGGGAGCAGCGATCCAGAGCGAGGGAGCCACGCGGGCTCGCGCCGACGGCGATCCAGCTCTTGAGCTTGTCGCCGAACTCGCCGGGCCGGCGCGTCGCCGCGATGAGGCCGACCATATAGGCCTCGACCACATCCTTTGTCGTGACCCGGTCGATCTCCGCCCGCGCATCAAATATCGCCTTCTCCGGAATCTTCGCGGGCGCGGGAGCGGCTGCCGCCGACGCAGCGGCGCTCTCGGAGCGGACGAGCCGCATCACCTTCACCTCATCCGCATCGGACGGGTAGTCGATGCGGATATGCATCAGGAAGCGATCCATCTGCGCTTCCGGCAAAGGGTAGGTGCCCTCCTGCTCGATCGGGTTCTGGGTGGCGAGCACCATGAAGAGCGGCGGCAGATCGTAGCGCTTGCCGGCCACGGTGACATGGCGCTCCTCCATCGCCTCCAGCAGCGCCGACTGCACCTTGGGCGGGGCGCGATTGATCTCGTCGGCGAGAATGAGGTTGCCGAAGACCGGGCCCTTGCGGAATTCGAACTGCCCGTCCGCGCGCAAGATCTCGCCGCCCGTCACATCCGATGGCAGCAGGTCGGGCGTGAACTGAATGCGGCTGAACTCCGATTCCAGGTTCTTCGACAGGCTCTTGATCGCGCGCGTCTTGGCCAGGCCGGGTAGCCCCTCGACGAGCGCATTGCCATTGGCGAGCAGCGAGATGACGATCCGCTCGACCACCCTCTCCTGCCCGATGATGTCCTGGTTGATCCGGCTCTGGAGTTCCCGGACGGCATCGCGTGCTGTCGGTCCGGCGCCCTCGTCCATCTCGATCCCTCGGAGCTGCAAGCTCATCCCAGCCTGGGCGATCTTGGGCAAAGCGCGGAGCAAGTCAGCTCTGTAACAGTTACATCGCCTGCGCCTCCCCCTTTTGGCTCTTCCGGCGTCCGACTTTTGGCATCCAGGCCTGTCCATTTGCGCCGGCGGTCAGGGCTTTGCCCGGCCGGCCACGGGAATATCATAGGCCTGCCTCCATGGGGGCGCATCGAACCAGGCCACTCGAAACGGCTTGAACGCCCGGTTCTGAATACGCCTCCATCGCCGCCTCGCAGGAGACGCAATTGAGCCACTCGGATCACAGGCGCTTCGATACGGGTGACGAGGCCACCGATCACAATCTGCGAGCTCTCAATCACCTCAGCCAGATCGATACGTTCGACGGCCCGGCAGAACTCATGCACAACTGGCTGGTCAGCATAAACTCGGCCCAAAAGCTGCTGCCCCAGGCCGCGGCACGGCATTTCGAGCAAGACCGCTATCTGATCGGAAGGCGCCCTTTCGAAGTCGGCGATCGCGAGCGCGCCCTCCTGTGGCAGTGGCTGGCGTTCAATCTGTCGCGGGAGGTTGAAGCGGCCCATGCGGATCCGGCATTGCGCAAGGAGGCAAAGCCCGACCTTTCGGATCGGCCAAAGACGCGCGCCGATATCCTGACCACGCTTTGCGCCAAGGTTCAGGCCGGGCTCATGGAGGGCTCGGACGTCTCGAAGCCATTGGCCAAGCTGGAGCGCGAAGCCGCCGGGACGGTGGTCGCCTCCGACGTCATGAAGCTGCAAAAGCTGCTCTCGAAACAGCAGATCACCGACCAGCCGCGTCATCGCGCCGAACTGATCCGCATCATCTACCATGCCCGGCGCCTGGCCGGGAACCTTCACCATCTCGAGTGAGGCTGGTCCAGCCAAGTGCCACGCGCCCAGCCGCATTCCGCGATCGGAGCAGACTAACCCCTTTGCCCCTCCCGGCACTCCCTTTTCCCCGGTTGAATTGCTTGTCCCGGGCGGTTCCTGTGTAGGAGAGGCGAAGAAGAAATGGCTCGATAGCACCATCGGAACGGGCGTCTTTCACATGCGCCATACGATCGAGACCGCACCCAAGAACGGTAAATTCGTCATCCTCGAAGATGACGCGGGTGGAACCTATGACGTCGCCCACTGGTCGCCTGACGCGGGTCAATGGCTCCGGGAAAATGGCGTGCCGAGCCAGATCACGCCGACGCATTGGCACCCGTTGGCGCGCGACAAATATCTCCTGCGCGAGGACGAACAGTTCAGCGATCCTGCTGAGCCATCGGCCGGGCGACGCCGCGCCAGCCGCTTCATCTGCGTGACGGCAGCGGCGGCGCTCCTGCTTTTCTTCGGATCCCAGGATACCGGTCAGTCGGGCAGTGCCGGGGGCGGTGAGCAGTTCGTCGCGCAAGCCGCCCAATTGCCGAGCCCGGCCTCCAAGACCACTCTCCAGGCGCCGTTGCAAATGGAAGCCAGGCAACCCAGCCCGCCGACGCAAGCGCAGCCGGCTCCGCCACTTCATCGGCTCGCCCTGGCGTCCGGGCCTGAACCACAACAACCTCCGAATGCGAAGCGAGCCGAAGCGCTGGAGCAAGAGCTTGCCGGAGCGAGGCGCGCCATCGAGCGGCTGGATGCGCAGCTGCGGACTGCCGCCGAAAAGGCCGCCTCTTCGCTCGGCCAAGAGCGCGATCAAAAAGCCGTCCTCGAACTGGACGCCGCCGCCGCACGAAAGGAACTGACCGAGAGCACGGCGCAGCACCGCCAGGAGCTCGAGGAGGCGCGCACGCATGGCGCCTCACTGGCGAGCGAACTGGCGACGGCGCGACGCCAGATCGAGACGCAGGCGGCTCAGCTGCGCAAGGCGAGCGATGAAACAGGGCAGCTCAAGCAAGCGGGCGCCGCGTCGAGCGCCTCTTCACTCGAACAGGAGCGGCTGAAGGCAGCTGCCCTGGCCGAAGCTGCGGCTGCCCGCCAGGAACTGGCGGCAAGCGCCGCCCAGAACCGTCAGGCCCTCGACTCGGAACGAGCGCGCGGCACCGCGCTGGCGAGCGAACTTGCGACGGCGCAGCGCCAGATCGAGACGCAGGCTGCACAGCTGCGCAAGGCGGGCGAGGAGGCCGGCCAGCTCAAGCAGGCGGAGGCCGCGACGAGCGCATCCTCGCTCGAACAGGAGCGGCTGAAGGCCGCTGCCCTGGCCGAAGCCGCGGCTGCGCGAAGGGAGCTGGCCACCAGCGCCGCCCAAAACCGTCAGGCCCTCGACTCGGAACGGGCGCGCGGCGCCACACTGGCAAGCGAGCTTGCGACGGCGCAGCGCCAGATCGAGACGCAGGCGGCACAGCTGCGCAAGGCAGGCGAGGAAGCCGGCCAGCTCAAGCAGGCGGAGGCCGCGACGAGCGCCTCTTCGCTCGAACAGGAGCGGCTGAAGGCAGCTGCCCTGGCCGAGGCCGCGGCCGCGCGAAAGGAGCTGGCTGCAAGCGCCGCCCAAAACCGTCAGGCCCTCGACTCCGAACGGGCGCGCGGCGCCGCCTTGGCGAGCGAACTTGCGACGGCGCAGCGCCAGATCGAGACTCAGGCGGCGCAATTGCGCAAGGCAGGCGAGGAGGCCGGACAGCTCAAGCAGGCAGAGGTCGCGACGAGCGCATCTTCGCTCGAACAGGAGCGGCTGAAGGCAGCTGCCCTCGCCGAAGTGGCGGCCGCACGAAAGGAACTGGCCACAGGCACAGCCCAAAATCAGCAGGCGCTCGAGGCCGAACGTGCGCGCAGCGCCGCGTTGGCGGCTGAACTCGCGACGGCGCAGCGCCAGATCGAAGGGCAAGCCGCACAGCTGAGCAAGGCGAGCGACGAAACGGGGCAGTTGAAGCAGTCCGAGGCGGCAAAGAACATGCATGCGGTCGAGCAGGAGCGGCTGAAGGCGGTCGCCGTCGCGGAGGTCGCGGCGGCTCGCAAGGAATTGAGCGCAAGCTCGGCGCAATACCGCCAGTCACTCGATGAGGAGCGCGCTCGCAGCTCCGCGTTGGCGAACGACCTCGCAATGGCACGGCGCGACATCGAGGCGCAGACGGCTCAGCTTCGCAAGGCAAGCGACGAGGCAGGGCAGCTGAAGCAGGCCGAGGCCGCGGCGAGCGCGCGTTCGTCCGACCAGGAACGGATGAAAACAGCAGCCCTCGCCGAAGCCGTTGCCGTGCGAAAGGAGCTGACCGCAAGCGCGATACAGAATCGGCAGACCATTGATCAGGAGCGCACGCGCAGCACCGCATTGGCAGGCGAACTGGCGGCCGCCCGGCGCGAGATCGAGGCGCAGACGGTGCAGCTGCGCAAGGCGGGCGATGAGACAGGACAGCTCAGGCAGGCGGAAGCCGCAACGAGCGCCCGCGCGCTCGACCAAGAGCGGCTGAAGACGGCAGCCATCGCCGACGCCGCCGCGGTTCGCAAGGAGCTGACCGCAAGCGCAACGCAATATCGCCGGGCGCTCGATGAAGAACGCACGCGCAGCGCTGCGCTGGCGAGCGAACTGGCGATGGCGCGGCGCGATAGCGAGGCGCAGGCCGCGCAGCTGCGCCAGAACAGCGAAAAGAGTGGCGAGTTCAAGCAGGCGGCAGAGATCGCGATGGCAGACCTGCGGCAATCCCTGCAGCAGGAGCGCGACAGGGCCGAGGTCATGGCGAGCGAGCTTGAAGCGGCGCGGCGCAGCATCGAGGCCCGCGCCATGCCGCAGCAGGCGGCGAGCAGCCCCGTTCCGAAAGCAGCGCAAGCCGTGGAAGCGGCAGTGACGGAGCAGCCGCGGGTCGCAGAAGCGCAAAGCAGCCCGGAAGCGGCGAGATTGATCGCGCGCGCCACGACGCTGCTCGGCCAGGGAGATATCGGCGCGGCACGCACAGTGCTTGAGCGCGCGGCCGAAACGGGCAGCGCTCGGGCGAGCTTCATGCTCGCGGAGACTTACGATCCCATCGTTCTATCCGCCTGGGGAACCTATGGAACACGCGGCGAGGTGACGAGGGCGCGCGAGCTTTATGCGAAGGCGCATGCCGGCGGCATTCAGGAGGCGAAGGATCGTTTCAACGCGCTGCCTCAGTGAGGCACTTCCAGAAGGGAGTTCACGAATGCGCATGTTTTCAAGCCGATGCCTGTTCGCTCTGGCCGCGTTGGCGGCGCTCGTCCCGGCGCTTCCGCCAGCCAGGGCGCAGGCGCAGACATTCGAGATGAATGCCCCGCCCGGCGCGGCGCCCGCACCGCGGCGCGCGCTATCTCAAAATCGCATCCCCGCCTACCAGTTGGAAAAGGAGAAGATGAATGCCTGGACCGTCGGCCTCGCCGGCGGCTTGATCGAGGGGGCGCCTCTTCGTCTCGCAGCGGAGATGGCCCGCGTCGTCGATGACGGGCCGAACCTGCATCTCCTGCCGATCGTCACGCGCGGCGCCACGGAAAACGTCAACTCGCTGCTCTATCTGCGCGGCATCGATACCGCGATCATCAATTCCGACGCGTTGGAGGAATACAAGGTTCAGGTGCCGCAGATCCGGCGTCGCGTTGCCTACATCCTCAATCTCTTCCCGTCGGAATTGCATATCTTCGTTCGGCCCGAGATCGAGAGCCTGCAGGATCTCGCCGGCAAGAAAGTGAACTTCAACACGCAGGGTACGGCGGCCGCCTATTCGGGGCCGATGATCTTCAGCCGTCTCGGCATCAACGCGGAAAAGACCTTCATTCCCCACCAGATCGCGCTGGAACAGATGCGCAAGGGTGAAATGGCGGCCGTCGTCTTCGTCACGTCGAAGCCGGTCGACGCTTTCGTGCGCGGACGCTGGGAACCCGGCTTCAAGTTCCTCCCGGTCAAATACGACAGCAAATTCGAGGATTACTATCTCCCCGCAGTGCTGGAGGCCGGTGAATATCCCGGCCTGATCAAACAGGGCGAGCGGGTATCGACGATCGCGGTGCCGACCGCCCTGGTCGCGTTCAACTGGCCGGCGCAAACCAACCGCTATCAGCGCGTCGCCCGCTTCGTCGACATGCTGTTCGCCAGGGTCGACAAGCTGCAGGCGCCCGGCTTCGACCAGAAATGGAAGTCGATCAACCTCGCCGCGACCGTCCCCGGCCTCGACCGCTTCCCGGCCGCTCAGGAATGGCTGGATCGCCAGGCCCGCGCACAACGAGCGTCGCAATGAAAATGGTCGTCCTGTTCGTCGCATTCGAGGCTGCAAGCCGGATCGCGCTCGCGCAGGGAGCGGGCGCACCGGTGACGCAGCTTCGCCTAGGACAGTTGGATCGACCGGCGCCAATCGGCGACAACTGGATCATCAGCGAGACGACCTCGCCAGTGAACTACACGCCGATCGTCACGGCCACCACCTTGTCCCGTGGTGGTGCCGCTGACTCCGAGATGCAGCTTGCCGTTCACTGCCGCGGCGGCCGCACCGAACTGGTGGTTTCCGGGCCGGCCATATCCGGCGGCGACTACACCATTTCCTATCGCGTCAATGGCGGTCAGCCAGTGCAGTTCTCGGCAGGCCCGCCATCCTTCGGACCCGGCGCCGCCTTCCGCGGCGACGTCGTGAGATTACTGCAGTCGCTCCCTGAGGAGGGCGCCATCGCCGTCCATCTCGCCAGGAGAGGCAGCCCCGCCCATGACGGATCCTTCTCCCTCGGCGGGCTGAAAACGGTGCGGGAGAAGGTCGCAGCCGCCTGCAATTGGCCACCACAGGCCGTCGCCGGACCACGCAACTGATCGTGCTCGAACCGAGATGGGAGATACAGAGATGAGCGGATTCAACACAGTTATCGGAGCTGCCCTCGCGGGTGTCGTAGCCCTGTTCATCGTCGCGCCCACCGCGACGGCTCAGGACAAGAAGCAGGCGGCTGTGCAGGCGTCGAAGCGGCCCGTCGCCGAGAAAAAGCCGCACCACCTCATCCTGCAGGTGAATACGAACGAACCGGGAGCGATGAATCTCGCGCTCAACAATGCGACCAACGTCGCTCAATACTACAAGGATCTCGGCGAGAAGGTGGAGATCGAGATCATTACATTCGGCCCTGGCCTCCACATGCTGCGCGACGACACCTCGCCGGTAAAGGCGCGGATCAAGACAATCGCGGCGACTCCGGGAATTTCCTTCAAGGCCTGCGGCAACACCCAGGAAAACATGAGCAAGGCCGAGAACAAGGACATTACCCTCATTCCCGAGGCCGCCGTGGTGAAGTCCGGCGTTGTGCGGGTGATGGAGCTGCAGGAGCGGGGCTGGACCTACGTCAGGCCATGACCCGCGACCGTTGAATGAGCGATATCTCTTCTCTCGCTGCCGCTTGATCACCTTGATCAAGGGGGAGCCCGGGAAGCATGCCGCATTACGAGGCTCATGACGATCAGTTCAAGCCGAGACTGCCGACAGAAGCCGGTGCACCGCCTGCATCGACTTTCAAAGCGCCGATCTGCAATCTCGGCGCCTCAAGGTCGATCACCCCACACGTAGATGAAGCCCGGCGACGTCGTAGCGTCACCGGGCTTCAAGCTGTTCTGTTCAACGCAGCCGGATCCGTCCTGTCCTGAGCGCGGCCGGGACGTAAGGCCGGTCAGATCACTCCCGCCAGCGTGGCCTCGAAGGCCCCGGCCAGTCTCGGGATGCGCTCGGCAAGGCCCAAATATTCGTCCGAATAGTCGGCTTCGACACCAAAGACGATGCCGATCAGGGCAGCGAGCGTGCCGATTGCCCCGGCGCGCGGGCGCTCCCTGGCGACAGCAGCGGAGATTGCGACCTGCCTTGCCGCGAGGCCCGGCTCGGGCTCGGCCGGGGTCGGGGCAAGCGAGCGCGCCACCAGCCCGAAGCTCCACATCCGCTGCATCTGGATGATGTGGCTGTACCAGGCCACCGTCTTCGTCACGAGGCCACGCTCGACCTGGTTTGCCAGGAGCGCATGATGGATCTCCGCCACGCCCTCCGGCACGCCGACAGCGGCCGAGAAGCCCAGAACGTCCCGCGCCTTGTCGAATTTGACGCTGTAATCGCGCTTGTCCGAACCGCCTGGCGCGAACTGAACCTGGACCGGCGTCGGGATCGCCTCGCGCACCACCTCGCTCAGCTCGACCATCCGGAAATTCGACAGCCCGATATTGAAGACGTCCCCGCCTATGCCCCGGTCGCAGCCCTCGAGCGCGCAGATGAACGCTCTTGCGGCATCCTGGACATGCACCAGCGGCCGCCTTTGCTTGCCGCCGCCGGTCACCACGATCCGGCCGTTCTCGAATGCGCTGAGGGTCATCACATTGACGACGAGATCGAAGCGCATGCGGGGCGACAGGCCGAATACCGTCGCATTGCGCAGGGCTACGGTGGCGAAGCCGGGCCGGTTCATGCCCCGGATCGCCTCCTCGGCGTTTGCCGCAGCCCGGGCATAGGCCGTCAGCGGCCGCAATGCGCAGTCTTCGGAGAGTTCCGCTCGCCCGCCGGCACCATAGACGGAGCAGGAGCCGGAAAAGACATAGCGCTCGACACCGGCGCTCCTGGCGCACCGGGCCAGATCGATCCGCCCCTTCTCGTTGATCTCCCAGGTCAGGGCGGGATCGAGCTCGGCCGATGGGTCGTTCGACAGGGCTGCGAGATCGATGACGCCCCAGCAGCCTTCCAGGTCGCGCGGTGTCACGTCGCGAATATCGATCGTCTTGAGCTCGAGCCCGGGGTGATTGGCGTAGCGGCCAAGCGTGTCCGATCCGAAGTAGAAGCGATCGAGTGCCTTCACGCGATAGCCTGCGTCAAGCAATCGCCCGACCAGGATGGAGCCGATATAGCCAGCAGCGCCAGTAACTGCGATGGTCTTGTTCATAGCGCAGCCACTCCTCTTTCGTCTGTTGCGCTGGAATCAAGGAAGGGCAGGACCTGGTAGCGAAGAACGTTCAGGACGTAGTCCTGCTCTTCCTCCTGCAGAGTCGGGAACAGTGGCAGGGACAGCGTGCCCTCGCCCCACTCGCGTGAAACCGGGAAGCTGCCCTGGCTCACCAAGGCATCGTTGCGATAGAGGCTGAGCTCGGTCACCGCGCGATAGTTGACCGTCGCGCCGATGCCCTGGTCGTTGAGCGTGCGCATGACCCAGTCGCGGCGGCCGTCAGGGACATGGATCGGAAAGAGATGGCGCGCCGAGGCCGACCCGAGCTCCATGACCGGGAAACTGATCGGCGTGTCGGCTAGGGCGTCCTCATAGCGCCTGGACAGCGCCTCGCGGCGCTCCAGCCGATCGTCGACGGTCTCGATCTGCCCTTCGAGGAGGACAGCCAGGATATCGGGAAGGTTCGCCTTCGTTCCGAGCCGCGCGACGTCCCAATGCTGGTAGCGCCCCCCGGAGAAACGCTGCGCTGCGGTGGCGGACATGCCGTGCAGCACGGTTTCGTTCAGGCTGGCGGCCAGTTCGGCATCGTTCGTGATGACCGCGCCGCCCTCGCCGCAAGTGACGTTCTTCGTCGCGTAGAACGAGAAGATCGCGGCATCGCTGCCCGTTCCGGGGCGCCGACCGCCCCGCCTGCCCTCGAAGCAATGGGCGGCGTCCTCGATGATCCTGATGTCGGGGCGCAGGGCGGCGCGCAAGGCAGCGATGTCCACCAACTGGCCATAGAGATGCACCGGGATGACGGCCTTGGTTCGCGGCGTGACGGCCGCCTTGACCAGGGCGATGTCGATCAGGAGCGTCAGCGGATCGACATCGACGAAGACAGGTCTCGCCCCGACCTGCTTCACGACGTTGGCCGTCGCGACGAAGGTCATCGCCGGCACGATCACCTCATCGCCGGGCCCGATGCCCAAGGCGAGCAGGGTCGCCACGGCGCCCTGTGTCCAGCTGCTGGTCAGTTTTGCGTGCGATACACCGAAAAAGGCGCGAAGCTGCTCCTCGACCCTGGCGCAACGCTTCCCGCTCGTCAGAAAGCCACTCTCAATAACGTCGGCGACAAGTGTTGCACTGCCAGCATCTAATGAATGCCGGTAGAACGGAACCTTCATTTCCGTCTCCTGTCGTTTCTGCCCCCTTCGATTTCTTTAAAAATCAAATAATGGAGCTTCACGGTAAAAATGGATTGTATTCAGATCTTTATATAAAAGAGATCTGACAAAAATAACGCTAGCATGTAACTCACCGCCACACTAACGACACTTGAGATTTACTACTAGGCTAACCCCAAGGAATAAGGGGTAATCCATTTTGACGCCGAATAGGCTCAGGCTGCGGCATGCTTTGTGACGGAGGTCGCCGAGCGGCCCCCGTCAGCGAGCGGATGCCCGCAATAGAGATCGCGCAGGCAGGCGGAGATCGTCGTCCAGTCTCCAATCGATAGCGCAACGCCATAGGCGCTCTGCGACAGCACGCGCCATTGCTTCGGTCCGATCGTCTCGGCGGCATGCATTGCCTGAGCGACGGATTGGGCGCTGAGATCCGCAATCGCGAGGCCGGCCCCGGCCGCCTCCACCTCGCCGAGCAACCCGGTTCCCTCGGAGAGGATGAGCGGCAGGCCCATGAGGCCGGCTTCCATCAGTGCGAGCGGCATGTGATCGAAGCGCGACGGGGCGACATAGAAATCCCACTGGCTTGCGGCGCGGAGCTTGTCTTCGCCGAAACGTGGCCCCCCGATCGAGCTGAATTCGGCCACGCCGCCAGCAAGGCACATCTCCGCGAGCTGCTGATGGTTTTGCCCGCTGCCGAACATCGCCAGCCTGCCCTTGCCCCCTTCGCGGCGATAGCGAACGAAGCCCTCGATCAGCAGGTCGAGGCCTTTATGCTCGACCGCCAGGCGCCCGAAGAACCCGAAGGTCGGAAACTCGGCAGACGGGGCGAGACGCGTCGGCGCCGGCGGAACCCCGTCCAGGCGGCTGGAATAGACGGCATTGGGCAGGAGCACGACATTGGCGGCCGGGACGAGCAGGCGCATCACATCGGCTTCGTGCGGTGTCAGCGCGTGGATGAATCGTGCCGACTTCAACGCAAAGCTCTCGACAAGCTTGACGTAGAGGGCGGTCTTGCGCCGCTCCAGCTTGTAGTCGAGGCTGTAGATATGGGCGAAGCGGCTATGCGCGGTGATGCCATAGGGCACGCCGCGCCGGCGCAGCGCGCTGGTGATCGGCAGGAGCAACGGCTGCCTGACCCCATGGATATGATAGACGGTCGAGGGCCCGGCATCGGACAGGACCGCATCCAGGACATCCCGATCGAGCCCGATGGTCTTGCCCAGCATCCGGCGGCCGCGAAGCGGCAGAATCTGCGCCGGAATCCCCGCGGGAACTTCGGGCTCGCGGCCTGGCGCGGCCAGGAAGACGAGGCGCGATTGATCGCCGGAATGAATCTGTTCCAGTGCGAGCTGGCGCGCGACCTGGTGCAGGCCGTTGGCCCCCGACGGATGATCGTCGGCTTCATCGAAGATCAGGTGCCGAATATCGAGTGGCCGCACCGGCAAGCCACGTTCAGAAACCCCACCGTTCAAGCTCATTGCTCAAACCTGCTGCACTGTTCCGGACCCGCGACTCCGCTGCGGGATTCACAAATCCACCCCGCGGCCCGATTGCCGCTCAAGGTCAGCAGGGATTGTCGATGTTCGGGGGGAGCGAAGAAAGTGCGCGGAAGGGGTAGCTAATGTTAGCCGGTATCCTCGCCACTATAGCCCACATCATAGAGCATTTTCGAGCGAAGTGGACGCCGGTTCGCGTGAAGAAAATGCGTTAAAACAAAGGGATAGAGAATTTTTGCGTTTCGAAGAGGCGCGAAAATGCCCTAGCGGCGGACGGCCGAAGCTTGAGCGCTCCAGCCCTTTTGCTTCAGCTCGTCGCGGGCCGATCGAAGGCTGCGGAAAAGGTCTCGGGCTGCGCCACCACGTTGCGCCAGTCGAGCTCTCCTCCGAACAAATCGGCCGCCAGGCTGCAATCGAGGGCGCTATAGCGCGGACGCGGAGCGGCAGAGGGGAAATAGGCCATGTCAACCCGCTCGATCTGCGGCGTTCGCTTTCCTGCCAGCGCCAGCGCATCGAATGCCGCGGCGACCCAATCCGCCCGCGACACTGCGGGCGAGCCCGCCAGGTGGAGGATGCGGGGAACAGCCTCTCGCGCCTTCATGCGTGCGGCCAGGTCCAGCAACCGTCTGGCGAGCGCAAAGATCGGGGTCGGCGAGCCGACCTGATCGCTCGCGACCTTGGCGATAGCGCCTTGGCCGCGCAGGAGGTGGCTGATGAAGTCCTTGCCGTCGCCGAACAGCCACGCGACCCGGGCGACGCAGACCCCCTCCCCGACAGCGAGGACATTCCGCTCGGCCTCGGCTTTCAGGCGACCATAATTGTTGATCGGCGAGACGGGATCGGACTCGCGCCAAGGCCGATCCACCCCGTCACCGAACACGTAATCCGTCGAAATATGGATGAAGGGCACGCCCATCCCGGCGCAGGCTTGCGCCATCTGACCGGGTGCCCGTGCGTTGACGGCCTGCGCCCGATCCGTCGCCGCTTCGGATGCATCCACATTGCTGATGGCCGCCGCATTGATGACGGCATCCGGCCGCAACTGCGCCAGGGCTGCCTTGAAGGCAGGGATGTCCGTCACATCCAGTTCGGCACGCGACAGCGCGTGCACGCCAGGGCCGCCAACGGCCACCAATGCGCGCGCAAGCCGGCCATTCCCCCCGCTGACGAGAACCTGGATGCTCACCTACCCTCCTTGGCCGCCGGCTCGTTTGCTCGGCCGGCCTTATTCTTCAGCGATAAGACATTTCCATGGCGCTTGCGGCGACGCGCAAGGCCATCTGTACCCAAGCAGGTCCCGATTCTCACCGGAAAGATAGCTCGGCGCGTCCAGATGGCAGAGACCTGTCGAAGTTGAGCGAGACGATGCGGGAGTACGTGGCATTAGGCCGAACAGCCTGCTCCCTCGCCGCCTCCCTTCGCGGCACGCCGGCTGAAGTCGAGACATTGCAACTGGCGCATATCTTTGCGGCCCGACTGCGAGGCCGATAATCGTGCGCTTGGAGGGCGGGCCTGATCGAGTATGGTTCGCTTCCGATAGAGCATTTTCGAGCGAAGTGGGCACCGGTTCGCGTGACGAAAATGCGATAAAACAAAAGCTTGGAGAATTTTCGCGTTTCGAGGAAACGCGAAAATGCTCTTGTCGCGATCGAACTGATGTTCAACGACCGGACCGTCTCATGCAGCTCCGCCATCTGCGTTACTTCGTGCGCATCGTCGAGGCGGGCAGTTTTTCGCGCGCCGCAACCCTGATCCATGTCGCGCAGCCCGCGCTCAGTCAGCAGATTGCGGAACTGGAGGAGAAGCTCGGGCTGAGTCTTCTCCAGCGCAGCGCCCGCGGCGTCCGCCCGACTGCGGCCGGCGAGGTTCTCTATCGCGAAGCCTCGTCGATCCTGAGGCAAATGGAGCAGCTTCCCGGCATCGTGCGCTCCAGCAGCGGCGAAGCAGCCGGAACCGTCGGCCTCGGCATGTCGTCGACCCTCGCGGCAAGCCTTGCCGGCCAGATCGTGGATGTCTGCAGGTCGGGCCTGCCGAAGGTCACTCTCAAGCTCGCGGTCGCGGATAGCGAGACGATCCGCGCCCGGGTGGAAGCTCACGCGCTCGATATGGCGCTCGTCTTCGAGGACGAGATGGTGCCGGCCTTCGCCCGCAAGCTGCTGTTCCGGCAGCGGCTTTATGCCATCCGCAATCATGGCGAAGCAGCATCGGACGGCGCGATTTCGCTTGCCGAACTCGCGCGGCTGCCGCTGGTCCTGCCGGGCCAGGCCAATGTCACGCGCCGCCTCCTGGACCGCATCTTCGCCGCCGCGGGGCTGCAGCCCAACGTCGTGATCGAGGCCGATCAATTCTCCAGCGTGCTGTCAGCCGTACGGACCGGCATCGGCGCGACCATCATCCCGATGGGCGCCCTCGGGGATGGTCTCGGGGCTGGTCTTGCCGCGCCGGCCGTGATCGAGCCACCGCTGCATCTGACGGCCTCGATCATCTCATCCAGCGACTACCCGCTGACCCATGCGGGGGAAGCCGTGCGCGACATCCTCGTTCGGCTGATGGCGGAGTACCTGGCGAAGAGCTGTCCACCAGGGGCGACCTGGATCGGTGCCGCCGAGCCATAAGCGGCGCCGATACGCGCATAGCGAAGTAATATTTTTCCTGCCGCCCGGTTTGCGACACATGTCCCGCCGCATCACGCGGGGCATGGCGGCAGGCCAGCTCCTGAACCTGGAAGGAGCTCACCATGCCGAAGCTGCTTTATCGTGTCGTCTCCGCCTGCGGCGCTCTCGGATACGGCTATCCCAAGGAATCGCTCGAGGCGGCTCTCGCCGGGCAGGTCGATGCCATCATCTCCGATGGCGGTTCCATGGATGCCGGCCCCTATTATCTCGGCACCGGCACGGAATATTTCGAAACCGAGGCCGTTAAGGCGGATTTCCGCCACATGGTCGAGGCCGGCCAGCGCCTGGGCTGCCCGGTGATCCTCGGCAGCAGCGGCATGGCCGGCGGGAACCGCAATCTCGATCTCATGGTCGGCATCGCCAAGGAGGTCTTCGCTGAGCTCGGCGTCAAGGACGCCAAGGTCGCGACGATCGGCGCCGAGCTCGATCCGGAGCTGGTGATCAAGGAGTTCCAGGCCGGAAAGCTCCTGCCGACCGGGCGCGGCCCCGATCTCGACGAGGAGGCCCTGCGCGATAGCACGATCGTTGGCCAGATGGGTATCCATCCGCTGATCACCGCGCTGGAGGACGGGGCGCAGTATATCCTCGCCGGGCGCTCCTGCGACATCGCGCTGTTCGCCTCGGACATGATCCGCCGCGGCATCGAACCGGGCCTCGCCTATCATGTCGGCCATGTGCTCGAATGCGGCGCGCTGGCCTGCGATCCCGGCTCGCCGTCGGATTGCCTCGTGGCCGAGATCTACGATGACGGCACCGCACTCTTCGTCGCTCCGAACCCGGCCCGGCGCTGCACCGCCTACTCGATCGCGGCTCACTCGCTCTATGAGGAGAGCCATCCGCAGCTGCAATTCTACCCCGAAGGCATCCTGGCCATGGAGAAGACCGAGTTCTTCTCCCATGACGGCCGCACGGCCGGCATTCGCAATAGTCGCTTCATCCGCTCGGCCAAGCCCTGGCCCTGGAGCATCAAGCTGGAAGGCGCGCGCAAGCTCGGCCGGCGCAAGGTCTCGCTGATCCATATCGACCCCGCGGACCTGGCGAAGATACCGGACGACGTGCTGGTCTATGGCCGCAACGGCGTGCAGACGCGGCACGTGGCGGCAGCAGAGCGCGAGCTCGGCATTATCATCGAAACCAGCGCCAGGAGCCGGGACGCCGCGGTCCTGCTCGCCAGTCTTTTGACGCACTACCTCATCCATTACGGCTATCCCGGCCGCAAGGCGACGGCAGGCAATATCGCCTATCCGCTCTCTCCCAATCTGGTCAGCTTCCAGCGCGAGGACGGCACTTTCGGCGCGATCGTTCCCAGCGGCACGCGCGATCCGGTCTTCTTCGCCAACTACGCGGCGATCAAGGCTGCCGTGATCAAGCTGATCGAGGATGAGTTCCCGGATGCGCTCGCCGATGCCAGCTACAAGATCATCGAAGCCGATGAGTCGAGGCCCGCGATCCTGCTGCGGACGGTCGAGCGCGACGCGCAACGCCTCGAGGCCCTGCATGGCCAGGAGATCGAGCGCATCGGCAAGCTCGCAGCCTTCCAGCCGGGAACCCTCCTGGCCCTCGACGCGCCGGATGCCTATGCCTGGTCGCTCTATCACCTCCTGCAGAACGAGGCGGTGATCAAGGATGTGATGTTCCCGATCACCTATTTCCGCGCCGACGGAGGTGACTGGAGGCAGGAAGCAACGGCGCGCGCACGCTATTTCGACATCGGCGAGACAGGCTATGCCGGCAATCTCGACGATCGCACGCTCTCGCTGATCGCCGATGTACCGCCTTCCGGCGTCGCGATCGGCAGCCATCGGCTGCTCGACATGGCCGTGGTGATCCGCAGCAAGGATGCCGGCATCAACCGCCTGACCTTCGACATCATCTTCACCTCCGGCGAGAATTACGAGGCGGCGCTGCGCTCGAACGTCTTCTGCAAGGAGAACATCGCGGACATTCTCGGCCTGCCGGCGGAGCGGATTGTCGGCACCTTCTTCGTCGACAGCTGCAATGCGATCAAGATCTCGGTCGATCGCCCCAACATCTCCGCCTCGATTGACGAACGGGACGTCTTCGGCGCCCAGCAGCAGGCCACGCTCGAGGGACTGTCCATTCCGATCCACGCCGCGGCGCTGGCCAGGGCCTCGGCCTTCTGACGCCCCCGTCGCAATCAGAGGAACCGACCATGACAAGGACCGTCATCCAGCATGTGCTGTCGCGCCTCCATGATATCGGCGTCAGCGATGTCTTCGGCGTGCCCGGCGACTATTCCTTCGCCGTCTCCGATGCCGTCTGCGCCGATCCGCGGCTCAGCTGGATCGGCTGCGGCAACGAGCTCAATGCAGCCTATGCCGCCGATGGCTATGCCCGCATCAGGGGTGTCGCTGCACTGTCGACCACCTATGGCGTCGGCGAATTGAGCGCGATCAACGGGGTCGCTGGCGCCTATGCAGAGCATCTGCCGGTCTTCCATCTCGTCGGCATGCCGAACATGGCGACGCAATATGCCCGGGCGCCGATGCACCACACCTTCGGCAACGGCGAATACGACCTGTTTCGGCGCATGAGCGAGCCGGTCGTCTGCGCCCATGCGGTGATGACCCCGCAGAACGTCGCCTATGAGACCGAGCGCCTGATCGCCGAGGCGCTTTATCATCGCCGGCCGGTCTACATGGCCTTCCCGGCCGATCTGGCGAACCAGCCGGTCCTGGGCGAGGCCGCGCCGATCCCGGCCCCGCACAGCGATCAGGCCCGGCTCGCCGCGGCGGCAGACGCGATCGTCGCGGCGCTCGCCGGCGCGTCGTCCGCCTGCCTCGTCGGTGGCATCCTGGTGGCGCGCGCCGGCTTGCGCGACGAGCTTCAGGCCGTGGTCGACGCCTCCGGCCTGCCCTTCTCGACCATGATGATGGGCAAGTCCGTGCTCGACGAGCAGCACCGGGCCTATATCGGCATGTACAATGGCGCGTTGATGAACGAGCCGGTCCGCGATTTCGTCGAGAGCAGCGACCGCGTCCTGCTCGTCGGGGCGCCGATGACCGATTTCAACAGCGGCGCCTTCACCGCCAGGCTCGACCCGGCAAAGACGATCACGATCGCTCATCATCACGTCCAGATCGACGGCAGGATCTATCCGGATGTCGAGATGGGCGAGCTTCTGATCCTGCTGGCGAAGCGACTCTTGCCGCGCGACTGGCAGAAGCTCGCGGCCAAACCTCTCGCTGACGCAGGCGGGACAGGCGGGGACGAGATCGGCGCCGCCGCGCTCTATTCGCGCTGGGAGAGGTTCCTGAAGCCCGGTGACATCGTTGTCGTCGAGACCGGCACGGTCTCGATGGGTATGGGTTTCGCCCTGCTGCCGAAGGGAGCGACCTTCCATAACCAGACGCTGTGGGGATCGATCGGCTGGGCGACGCCGGCTGCCTTCGGCGCGGCGATCGCGGCGCGGGACCGCCACGTCGTGCTGATCACCGGCGAGGGCGCGCATCAGCTCACCGTGCAGGAGATCGGCCAGTTCGGCCGGCATGGGCTGAAGCCGAGCATCTTCGTGCTCAACAATGACGGCTATCTGATCGAGCGGCTGCTCTGCAAGGACCCCTCGGCCTCGTATAACGACCTGGCGCGCTGGCGCTATGCCGAGCTGCCGCAGGCCTTCGGCAATGAGGGCTGGCTGACGGCCCGCGTTTCGACCTGCTCCGAGCTCGACGAGGCCATGGCGGCAGCAGGCCGAACCGATAGCGCCGCCTATATCGAGGTCGTGACGGACGCCTATGCCGCCTCGCCGCTTGCCGAGAAACTGCACGAGGCGGTCAAGACGCTCTACAAATCCTAAACCGGCTCAAGGGTCGAGCGCGCCGATCGCCGCCATCGCCAAGGCAAGCGTGAGGGCGCCGCCAATCCGGGTGAGGATCTGCGCCTGCGGCATCAGCCGGAGCCTGCGGCTCGCGTTGAGGATCGCGATCGTGCCCGTGCCGCCCATGGCGGCGCGGGTCAGGGCGAGCACGGCACCATCTGCTGCGGCGAGGCCAAGCGGCCGCGCCAGTGCAGCGCCCGCGAGCACCATCCCGCCGACAGCCGCCGCGACCGGCAGCAGATTGAACGGTGAGAATCCTTCGACGAGTTGGGCCCAGGGCGTGAAGAGCGCTCCGGCGATGAACAGCACCGGATGGATCAGCCACTGCAGGCAACGCCGGTAGAGCACGACGACGTCCTGCCGCGGACCAGCCGTCAGCGGATCGGCAAGTCGCAGCAAGGCTGCCAGCAGCAGGACGATCAATGGGGCCGCCCAGCCCGAGCTGCGCGCGACATGCGAAGAGATGAGATGCAGCACAACCAATCCGGCGCAGGTGAATGCGAGGCGGCCGAGGCTCGTGACAGGCGTCGGCGCCTTTGGCGGGGAAGGCCGCGGCGCGCCGGCGCTCATGCGATCGTGCTGTCGCTCCACGAGGGCGATAGCCCCCGCGAACAGGATCGCCAGAAGGTTGGCCGCTATCAGTGGCGGCAGCATCCGCGCCAGCAAGACGCTTTGCGGGGCGCCCAGCGCATCGGCATATGCGACCGAGAGCGGAATGGCGCCGGCACTGAGACCGCCGGCCATGGCCGGAGCGAGGGTCAGCGCGAGCGTTTCGATGGCCGGGCGATCGAGCAGCATTGCAGCGGCCAGGCCACCGACGAGCGCCGCCGCGGTCCCGCCGGCCAGCAAGGCCATCAGGCGCGCCGTGTCCGTGGGCAGTGCAGCGCGCTCGATGCTCATCACGCTTCCGACGATCAGCACCGTCACGAAGAACCCGACGGCATCGGTTGCTTCGAGCAGCCGACGCAACGCCATGAGGGTGCCATCGGGCAAGAGTCCCGCCGAGGCGAGCCAGGACGGCACGAGCAGCACGAGCACCGTATCGAGCCCGGCATTCCGCAGCCACGGGATGCGGCCGCCGATCTCGGCCAGCATGAATCCGCCCAAAACGGGCAGGAGCAGGCCGCTCACCTGCTCCCCTCCTTCCGGCACGGCGATTGCCACGGCCAGGGCGGTGAGGAGAGCAAGAAAGAGCGGAAGCGGTAGCAGCCCGATGCGCGCCTGCGCCATGCCCCCCGGCATCCTCAACCTCTTCAGTCGACGTACCGCTCTCTCGGCCGTCGACCTCGAAGCCCCGCCATGCATCCGCAGGGCGGTCCAACCCTCAAGCCCAGGAGAAAGTCCATGATGCTCCCCCGAATTGCCGGCCTGGCCATTGCCGCCGGCGTTGCCCTGCCCGCCGCAGCTTCGGCCATGCCGATGCCGGTCCAGGTCCCGGCTTTGAGCGAGATCATCCGGGTCGCCGGCGGCTGCGGCCCCAATGCATGGCGCGGTCCGTGGGGCCATTGCCGTACCACCCCATACTATGGCCGTCTGCCCAATGGCTACTATCAGACCCGCGTCGGCAATGGCTGCCCGCCGGGCTATTGGCGCGGCCCCTGGGGCCATTGCCGCAATACGCCCTATCACGGCAGGTTGCCGGGCGGTGGCTGGAAATAGGACGGCGGGCGCGAAAAGCCCGCAGGCTTCGGCGCCGCGCTCGACCGATGCGTCATTCCGCTTTCGGTCGCCAGGCTCGAGGCGCTGGATAAATGATGGAAGACAGGTAAGTTCTCTCGCCTGGGACCTTCGTTGTTCCGCGCCTCGACGGTTTGCCGCCGCCGACCAGTTCAGCCTTGGAAAGCCTGCAGCACATGTTGCCCGCGAGTGAATTGGCTAACATCCGGCCGCTTTTCATTACCCCCTGCCATAGCGGCTCGGTGACCTGCAGCTACGCCAACAGCGTCATTCAGCTCACCGCTGAAATGGTGCGGCGGAACATGAATTCCGGCTTCGATATCGCATTCGGGGGCAGCCTCGTGACCCGGGCGCGCAACGAGGCGCTTGTCCGGTTCTTCGTCGAAACCAGCTTCACCCATGTCTTCTGGATCGATTCCGATGTCGGCTTCCAAGCCGAATCGGTCTTCCGCCTGCTCCTGGCGGACAGGGACGTCGTTGCCGGAGCCTATCCGCTCAAGGGCTTCCACCCGATCACGCTGGAAACCGCCGCCAGGCTTGCCCCGCAGGATCGCAATGCCGCGCATCTGCGCTTTCCTGTGAATGGCGGGCTCCCCGACGGTACGATGATTCCGCTCGTGGTCGATGAAGAGGGCTTTCTCGAGGTCACCGAGGCGCCAACCGGCTTCATGGCCATCAAGCGCGGCGTACTCGACCGGATGCGGCAGAGCTATCCTGAACTGCGCTACACACCGGATGGGCCGCCAGATCCGGACAGGGCGCGCCATTGCTTCCGCTTCTTTGATTCGATGATCGAGCCGGAAACCAACCGCTTCCTCTCCGAGGACTATGCCTTCTGCCGTCGCTGGCGTGATATTGGCGGCAAGGTCCATGTCGACGTGACCGCGAAACTCAGCCACGTCAGCAACTCCTTCGTTTTCCAGGGCGATTTCGCCGCGACGCTCAAGGTTGCACCCTATAATGCCGTCGGCGGTCCGGCCGCGGAGACGCGCGGGGCTTGAAAGCCAGCTCAGTAAACACGCGGTATCCGTGTGCTCTACTGAAACTTCTCGGACAGGCATTCCCGCACGCTTCGTTACCTCCAGAATAGGGTGATTTGAATACAAGAGGAGGCCCCGACGGTCTGAATTGACATGCCTGACGCAGAGATCGCGGCATTTGTTGAAGTTTTCAAATATTTTCGTACAGATAAACATTTCGGAGCCAAGCCAATAGGTACCTACGTCAAGCCCCCGAAATTCCATACCTGGATGAATGGATTTCGTGTTATCCGCCAGTTGTCGCAAGCAAGAACTTGACGAGAACGATGAACGTGGGCCGCTTTTATGTTGCCGGTTCGCAACTCGGCGGAACAAGAAGAGCCGTTATTAGAATTTTATCTTGACCGGACGGCGCCCGGCCGGATGATGGTCTGAGAGGGCGGGAATTGGCTCAGGCGATGCACAGTATCCTCGGGCAGGCGATCAGGGCGTGTTTGCCCCTGGCTGGTACATTTTTGCTCGCGTCGCCGGTGCTTGCCCAGACTGCCAGCCAGATCACGCCGCCCAGTTTCCGGCCCGATCAGCCGCGCGCCGGCGGCGGGCTGGTCTTTTCCGGGAAGCCCGGACTGGATGCCCCGGCTGGGGCCGAGCGCTTGTGGATCCGGCTTTCGGGCGTGAGCGTCGAGGGCGGTGTCAACGCGCTGGCCCCCGAGCATCAGCGCCTGCAGGCGCGGCTGAGCGGCAAGCGCCTTCTCGCATCCGAGCTGTTCGCGGCCGCCCGCGACCTCGAGGCTGCCTATGCCCGGGCAGGCTATGTCCTCATGCGCGTCGTGCTGCCCGCCCAGAACCTGAGCGATGGCGGCCGGCTCCGCATCGTGATCGTGAGCGGCTTTATCGAGCGGATCGATGCAAATGCGGTTCCAGAGGCCGTTCGCGGCCGCGTCGAGAGCGTTCTCGCGCCGCTGATCGGCCGGCGCGAGCTGCGGCTTGGCGAGATCGAGCGCCAGCTGCTGATCGCCGGAGATACGCCGGGCGTCGCCTTGCGCTCGGCCCTGTCGCCGGGGGCGGAGCTCGGCGCCACAGTCCTCGTCGTCCAGGCCCGCTATCGCGCACTGTCAGGCCTCGTCGGGTTCGACAACACGCTTTCCAGCGAGCTCGGCCGCACGACGGGCACCGTAGGGGCCGACATCAACAGCGTCTTCGGCCTGGGCGAGACCTTCTACATCCGCGCCGCCGGCCATCCCGGCGGCAACGACGGGACCGGGTTCGGCGGGCTGTTCGATCGCTATCCGCGCATGCGGACCCTGTCGGGAGGGACAGTCGTACCGCTGGGGATCGACGGCCTGACCTTGAACCTGGAAGCGGTGCAGAGCTGGACCACGCCCAAGCCTCCGCTGGGCTCGCCCCAAACTGCGAGCGTATTCGAGCGCTATTCCGCCCGCCTGCGCTACCCCTGGATCCGATCGCGCGAATTCACCCTCGGCTCCGAGCTGATCTTCGACGCGGAGGAGGAGCGCGTCGACATTCTGGCGACCGGGCTCAAATTGCCGATCTCGTTCGATCGGCTCCGGGTGCTGCGCGGAGCCACCGACGGAGTGCTGCAGCTTCCCTCGGGCGGCGTCCTCTCGGGGCGCGCGATCCTCTCTGTCGGGCTCGATGCATTCGGGGCGCGGAGCGCGGCGGATGCATCGCCGCTTCTTCCCCTCTCCCGCTTCGGAGCCGACGCCGATTTCCGCAAGCTGGAAGGCATTCTCACATTCTCGCAGCCTCTGGCGGAGCATGTCGGAATTGCCCTGTTCGCCCGCGGCCAGACCTCGTTCAACACGGCGCTGCCGCGCGCCGAGCAACTCGGCATCGCCTCCTTCCAGGAGCTTTCGACCTTCGATGCCGGCACATTGGGCGGGGATAGCGGCTGGATCGTGCGGGGCGAGGTCAACTCGCCCTGGCAGGCCTCGCTCGCCGGGTTTCCGGTCTTCGCCACCCCATACGCCTTCGCGGCGACCGGAGCGCTTTACCTGGTGCATCCCACCGCATTCGAGCAGGGGACGGTGCATGTCTCGTCGATCGGCCTCGGGCTGAGATTGGCGGCAACATTGGACCCCGCCTTTTCACAGGCATCGCTGACCTTCGAGTTCGGGCGAAGATACCGTGATGATCTGCAGCCGGACGCCAACCGCTTCACCGTGGTGGGCTCCATTCGTTTTTGATCGTGAAGCTGGCAATCGCCTCTCGGATTCGAGGAGGGATCGGATGAGACCTCGCAAGACCACCTTGTGCTTCACGCTCCTCGCAAGCACTTGCCTGGTGTCGCCGCGCCCGCTCCTGGCCACGGAACTGCCCACCGGCCCATCGGTCGTCCACGGCTCGGTCGGCATCGCCAGCCCGAGCGCGAACGCGATGACCATCCAGCAGGGGTCTCCCTCCGCGATCGTGAACTGGCAGGGCTTCTCGGTCGGTGCCGGCGCGCAAGTGAATATCCAGCAGCCCTCGGCCTCATCAGCGCTGCTCAACCGCGTCACGGGTTCGACCACCTCGACGATCGCAGGCCAGATCAACGCGAATGGCCAGGTCTATCTCGTCAATCCCAATGGCATCGTCATCACCCCGTCGGGCGCCGTGAGGGCTGGCGGTGGCTTCGTGGCCTCGACACTCGGCATCAGCGACGACGATTTCAAATCGGGGCGCCGGACATTCTCCGGAAACGGCGCCTCCGCCGCCGTGGTCAACCAGGGCCTGATCGAGGTCGGCCGTGGCGGATATGCCGCCCTCCTGGGTGGCTCGGTCGACAATTCCGGAACGATCAGCGTGCCGCTCGGAAAGGTCGGGCTCGGCGCCGGTGAACAGGCGACCCTCGACATCTCCGGCGATGGCTTCCTTCAGGTCGCGGTGCCCTCCGGCTCGAGTGGCGAGAAGGCGCTCATCCAGCACAGCGGCCGCATTCGGGCGCGCGGCGGCCGGGTCGAGATGCAGGCGGCGACGGCGCGCGAGGTCGCCCGGCAGGCGATCAATCTCTCGGGCGTGGTCGAGGCGCGCACAGTGGGCGGGCGCTCCGGCGCCATCATTCTCGGCGGCGGGGCCGGCGGAACCGTCAATGTCTCCGGCCGGCTCGAGGCAACCGCCCGGCCGGGCCGCAGGCAGCAGAGCGCGCGGCCTCGCCCGTCCGGCGGGACCGGCGGAGAGATCACCATCACCGGCGATCAGATCCGGCTTGCCGGCGCGACGATCGACGCGAGCGGGCGCAAGGGCGGAGGGATCATCAGGATCGGCGGCGACCTGCAGGGCACGGGGTCGCTGCCCCATGCGCGCACGGCGATGGTGGATGGCGCGACACAGATCAGCGCCGATGCGACCGAGTCCGGTAATGGCGGCAGGATCATCGTCTGGTCGGACGAGTTCACCGGTTTTGACGGCAGGATCCGGGCGCAGGGCGGCCCCAATGGCGGCGATGGCGGCTTTGCTGAAGTCTCGAGCAAGGGCGTGCTCGCCTATCGCGGGCAGACGATTCTCACCGCCGCTCGCGGCCAGATCGGGACGCTTCTGCTCGATCCTTTCGACATCTTCATCGAGACCGGAACGACCACAGCCGGATGGGGGTTCACCGGCGCACCGCCCAATCTCACCTTTACGCCGCCCTTGTCGCCGCCGCCCCCGTCGGTCTCGATCCTCAACGTCGTGGACCTGCAAAACGCACTGGCGACCGCCAATGTCATCGTGAGCACCGGCGGAACCGGCAGCCCCGGCGCCGGGGCCGGCAACATCACGGTCAGCGCTCCGATCACCTGGTCCCAGTCGACGACCCTCACGCTCAATGCCCTGAACACCATCACCATCGGGCAGGCCGTTTCCGCTCCCCAGGGCGGGCTGACCCTGATCTCGCAGTTGACCGCGGGCGGCATCACGCTGGCGGCCCCGATCGACGTGGGCACGTTGACGATCAATGCCAGCGGAACGATCACCCCGACCGCAGCGGTCAATGTCGGCACCTTCATTCTCACTGCCGGCACCTGGAACCAGGTGGCCGACCCGCTGCCGGCCTTCTCCGCGACGGATTTCCGCCTGGATGGCGGCAGCTTTCGCCGGGCGCTCAGTGCAGGCACCAATTCCTACGTGATCGCCGACATCTACGGTCTCCAGGGCATCAACTCCTTCGCCACTCTCGGATTCGATTATCAGCTGGCTAACGACATTGACGCCAGCGGGACGCGTCTATGGAATGGCGGCACCGGCTTCGTCCCGATCGGCCGCTATTTCTCGTCCAGCACGCTTCCCTATTCCGGAACCTTCGACGGCCAGCATCACACGATCAGCAATCTCTACATCAACCGTCCGGGCGACACGGGCACAGGGCTCTTCTACGAGATCTCGGGATCGGTCCAGAATCTCGCGCTCTCCAATGTCAGCATCCTCGGAGGCACGCGCGTCGGGGCGCTCACCGGCCGCAATCTCGGGGCCGTCAGCCAGGTGATCGCGTCCGGAACGGTGGTCGGCGACCAATTGGTCGGCGGACTGGTCGGCCAGAACGGTTCGGCGGATCCGTTCATTCCTGGCGGCATCGCCCAGTCGCGGTCCGATGTTTCCGTCCAGGCCGGCGCTGGTGCCGTGGGCGTCGGCGGTCTCGTGGGCCAGAATTCCGGAGTGATCATCCTGTCCTATGCGACGGGCGCGGTGACGTCCGGCGCTGCGAGTACAAGTGTCGGTGGCCTGATCGGCTCGAATCTGCTCGGCTCGGTAGACCAGTCCTACGCAACCGTCCCGGTGAACGGCGGCGCCGGCAGCACCAGCGTCGGCGGTCTCATCGGCTCCAACACCGGCGCGGTCACGGCATCGTTCTGGGACATCGCGACCAGCGGGCAGGCACAGGGGATCGGCACCGATTCCGCTGCGGCAGCGCCCACCGGCCTGACCACCGCGCAATTCCAGGATCCAGGAATTTTCGTGCCCCTGGCCCGCGCGCAGGGCTGGGATTTCGAGACGAACTGGGCTCCGCCTAGCGCCGGCTTCTATCCGGAACTCTATGCCATCTCTCCCGTCATTCGCGTCGTGACCGACAACGCGACGCGTCTCTACGGCGATGCCAACCCGGCCTTTCCGGTTCTCGGCAGCTTTGGCGGCCCGGGTACCTTCGGCTTCGGGCCAGCAGGCGACACGGTCGATCTCTCCGGCGCACTCGCCTCGCCCGCCGGCGCGACAAGCCCGGTCGGCCTCTACCCGATCGTCGGGGTGAACCAGACCAGCGCGCAGGGCGTCGGCTATCGTGTCGTGGCGACCTTGGCGGATGCGGCGCTGACTCCTGCGCTCACGGTCGCGCCCGCACCGCTGAGCCTCACAGCAAACAACCAGACGGCGACCTATGGCACGCCTTTCCCGTTCACAGGCACCGAATTCACCGCGACCGGGCTGCGCAACGGCGAGACGGTCGGAGCGGCCACGCTCCTGAGCGCGGGCGCCTCCGCCCTTGCCAATGTCGGCCTCTATCCGATCCTGATCGGCAACGCCGCGGGCGGCACCTTCAATCCGGCCAATTACAGCATCTCCTATGCTGCGGGCACGCTGGCCGTGACGCCGGCATCGCTGATCATCGCGGCAAACAACCAGCTCAAGGCTTTCGGCCAGCCCTTCTCGTTCGGAGGGTTCGAGTTCACTGCGACCGGACTGCAGAACGGCGAGACGGTCGGAGCCGCGACGCTGTCGAGCGATGGCGCGGCCGCCCTCGCCGGTCTCGGCTTCTATCCGATCCTGATCGGTGGCGCAGCGGGCGGAACCTTCAACCCCGCCAATTACACGATCAGCTACGTGCCGGGCACGATGATCGTCGCGGTCGGCGGGCTGGCCGGGCTCGCCCTCGCCGAGAATACGGCGGCCGGCGTGCCCAGCCGCCAATTGCCGGTGACGACGGTCGACCTGCCGAATCCACCCGATGTCATGGACCTGACGGGCCTCAGCGGCGGCGGCGGTTCGGTCGGAGGCGGTGGACCCACCCTCGGAACCGGGCGCCCGGGCGAGCTGGATGCGGCGCGCGACACGCTCGCCGCGATCGAGCGCTCGTCGAACGACCTCGAGTCGAAGGTCGCGAGCTGCGAGGGCCAGTTCGGGCGCCGCGACAAGGAGGTTCGGGAGTATACGTCCTGCGTCAGCGATGCCCTCGAGCAATTCGCTACCGCGCTCGATTCGAGGGCGCTGACCTTGCCCGGACCGATGCGGGGGATACCGGCCGTGATCAGGCAGGCGGCGCGCCAGGTCCGCGCCGCGCGAACCGTCCAGGAGGCGCGCGTCGCCGTCCGGGCCGCGCTCACCGAGGTCCGCAAGGCGATTGCCCTGATCAGGGCGGACGACCCCGCGATCGGTCAGCTCCAGCTCCGGCAAGGCAATCGGATCGCGACCGCGCTCGGGTCGGTCGAGACCCGCCTGTCGCGTGCCACGGGGCTGTGAGATCCGGGGCCGGCGCAGGGCTGTCGCGCCCGACGCACCTGTCCGGGCGCGGTGTCCGGCAAGCCTTGCGTCCATGGAGAGCTCATCCGAAAATCGCCGGATTACGTTGCGATAACCTGAGGGCGCCGGACAGGAAGGACCTTAAGCGGTGTTCATGGGCGGGCTTGTGCAGGTGAAATCCTATATTCAGTTGCACAGCCGGCGCGTCCTGCTGGCAGCTTTCGTTCTCATCCTGTCGGCCTGCCCTGCCCTCGCGGAAAAGCGCGTCGCCCTCGTTATCGGCATCAGCGCCTACCAGTCGATGCCACCGCTGAAAAATCCGCGGAATGATGCGGCCGACGTCTCGGACGCGCTGAAGCAGCAGGGTTTCGAGGTCCTTCTCGGCGAGGACCTCGGCATGGCGGCCATGCGCGATCTCATGACGCGATTTTCCGATCTCGCCCGCGATGCCGATGTCTCGATGTTCTACTATGCGGGCCACGCCTTCCAGATCGAATCGCAGAACTATCTTGTCCCGGCCGACGCCGTGATCCGCGACGCGGCCGGCGTGAAGCGCTCCACGATCGAGCTGCGCTCGATGCTCTCGGCGCTCGAGGGCGCGCGCGGCATTCATCTGATCTTCCTGGATGCCTGCCGCAACAATCCCTTGGCCCAATCGGCGGCTGCCGGTGCCGGGGACATCTTCCGGGACGGGCTTGCCCGCGTCGGCAATGCCGCCAACTTCCTGCTCGCCTTTGCGACTCAGCCCGACAACGTCGCCTATGATGGCGCAGGACGGAACAGCCCCTTCGCCGGGGCGCTTTTGAGCCATATCGGAACGCGCGGCCAGGACATCGCGTCGATGATGATCAAGGTGCGCCGCGATGTGATCGCCGCGACGGGCGGGCAGCAGGTGCCCTGGGAGAATTCCTCCCTCACCCGTCAGTTCGCCTTCAAGCCGGGCGCTCCCGAAGCCGCCTCGACCGAGGTTCAACTCTGGCAGCTCGGCGTCGGCCTGCGCGATCCGGCGCTGCTGAGGCTCTATCTCGACCGGTTCCCGACCGGGGCCCATGTCAGCGAGGCGCGCACGCTGCTCGAGCCCACCAAATTGGCCTCCCTCGATCCGGGGACGGCCCGGAGCGCTCCGAGCGCCGATGCCGCCGGGGAGGACGGATTATGGGAGCTGGTGTCGCGGGTGCGGATGCGGCCCTTGGTCGATTTCTACCTGCATCGCTATCCGACCGGAAAATATGCGGATTCCGCTCGCAAGCTCCTGGGTGCCCTGCCCGAGGCCGACAGCTCCAGCACCCCGCCGGAAGCCCTCTGCGAGCGCCTCGCGACCCACCCGAGGGATGCGACAGCCAATCTGGACGGTGTCCCCCTCGAAAACCTCGTCGCCAATGTCGACAGGGCGATCGCGGCCTGCCGCCAGGCCATGACGTCCCATCCGCAGATGCCGAATTACGCGGCGCTGCTGGCGCGCGCACTCTGGGCAGCCAACCAGCGCGGCGAAGCCCTGCGGCTCTATCGGGAGGCTGGCGAGCGCGGCAACCTGCGCGCCCTGGTGAGCCTGGGCCTGATCATGGAGGCGGGGGACGGCGTTTCCAAGGATGTGCGCGGCGCCTACGCCCTTTATGAGCGCGCCGCCGCCGGCGGCAGCCCCGATGGCGCGATCAACCTCGCCGTGGCGCTGATGCAGGGCGGCGCCCTGCCCCGCAACGTTCCGCGCGCGATCGAGCTCCTGACGAGCGCGTCCCAGCAGGGCTCCGCGATCGCCACCTATAATCTCGGGGTTCTCGCCGAGCAGGGTGTCAGCGGCGCGCCGGACCAGGCGCTCGGCTATTTCCGCAAGGCGGTGGAGCTCGGCGACGTGCGCGGCTATCGCGCCGCAGCGGTCCTGCTCGACGAAGGCCGGGGCACGCGCAAGGACCCGGATGCCGCAGCAGAGTTCCTGCTTCGCGCCGTCGCGGCGGATCCGGGCGACACGCTCGAGGAACTGACCAAATCCACCAGGAACTGGTCCCCCGATACGATGCGGTCCCTGCAGCGCCGCTTGCAGCGCGAGGGCTATTTCAGCGGTTCGCTTGACGGCCGCACCGGTCCAAAATTGCGCCAGCCCCTGCAGCGCTGGCGCAATACCGGCAGCCTTTCGTCACGAAACGGCTGAACCCGCCTGTAACTGAACAGCTGCATCCGGATGGCGGCGTCAGCCTTGGAAGAACCAGAACAAAAAAAGAACTTGAAGACGAGAACAAACCATGACCATATTTGCGCATGGCGCGCATTGAGATGTGGTCGCGCCCCTGCCATAAGGAGCGCGCACCGTGAATCAGGCGAATCTCAGGCTCGTGGAAGGCTCTTCGATGGACAAGGCCAAGGCGCTCGATGCCGCGCTCTCTCAGATCGAACGGGCCTTCGGCAAGGGCTCGATCATGCGGCTGGGCAAGAATCAGCAGGCGATCGAGATCGAGACCATCTCGACGGGCTCGCTTGGCCTCGATATCGCGCTTGGCGTGGGTGGCCTGCCCAAGGGCCGCGTCATCGAGATCTACGGTCCTGAATCCTCTGGCAAGACCACGCTCGCCCTGCAGACCATCGCCGAGGCGCAGAAGAAGGGCGGCGTCTGCGCCTTCGTCGATGCCGAGCACGCGCTCGACCCGGTCTATGCCCGCAAGCTCGGCGTCAATCTCGACGACCTGCTGATCTCCCAGCCCGATACCGGCGAGCAGGCGCTCGAGATCACCGACACGCTGGTCCGCTCGGGCGCGATCGACGTGCTCGTCGTCGACTCGGTAGCGGCCCTCACCCCGCGCGCCGAAATCGAGGGCGAGATGGGTGACGTCCAGCCCGGCTTGCAGGCCCGCCTGATGAGCCAGGCCCTGCGCAAGCTCACCGCTTCGATCTCGCGCTCGAACTGCATGGTGATCTTCATCAATCAGATCCGCATGAAGATCGGCGTAATGTACGGCTCGCCCGAAACCACGACGGGCGGCAACGCGCTCAAGTTCTATGCCTCCGTGCGCCTCGACATCCGCCGCGTCTCGACCCTGAAGGAGCGCGACGAGGCGACCGGCAACTCCGTCCGCGTCAAGGTCGTCAAGAACAAGGTCGCGCCGCCCTTCAAGCAGGTCGAGTTCGACATCATGTTCGGCGAGGGCATCTCGAAGGTCGGCGAGCTGATCGATCTCGGCGTCAAGGCCGGCATGGTCGAGAAATCCGGCGCCTGGTTCTCCTTCGACAGCCAGCGCCTCGGCCAGGGCCGCGAGAACGCCAAGGCCTTCCTCAAGGCCAATCCCGAGATGGCGGCGCGCATCGAGGCGACGATCCGCCAGAATTCCGGCCTCGTCGCCGAGCGCATCCTCGACCAGGCGACGCCGACCGAGGATGATCTCGACGAAGGCGAAGCCTGAGCCTCCCCACGCCAGTGGCGGGATAAGAAGCGGGCGGCCTTCGGGTCGCCCGTTTTCGTTGGAGCCTCAAGGCTCTGGCACCGAGTTTCTGGACACTGGCAAAACCGCTGACTAGAACCGATTTATCAGCGGGCGGTCCGCTCCGCCTTCAGCCCAGCAGCAGAGTTCGAATTGCGATGACCGGCGTCAACGAGATCAGGTCCACCTTCCTGAATTATTTCAAGGCGAACGGCCATGAGGTCGTGCCGTCGAGCCCGCTCGTGCCGCGCAACGACCCGACCTTGATGTTCGCCAATTCCGGCATGGTCCAGTTCAAGAACGTCTTCACCGGCCAGGAGAAGCGTCCTTATGTCCGCGCCACCACGGCGCAGAAATGCGTGCGCGCCGGCGGCAAGCACAACGACCTCGACAATGTCGGCTATACGGCCCGCCATCACACCTTCTTCGAGATGCTCGGCAACTTCTCCTTCGGCGATTATTTCAAGGAGCAGGCAATCACCCATGCCTGGACCTTGGTCACGCGCGAGTTCGGCCTGCCCAAGGATAAGCTGACCGTCACCGTCTATTCCGAGGATGACGAGGCGCACGGGCTCTGGAAGAAGATCGCCGGCCTGCCGGATTCGCGCATCATCCGCATTGCGACCTCGGATAATTTCTGGCGCATGGGCGATACCGGCCCCTGCGGCCCCTGCTCCGAGATCTTCTACGACCATGGCGACCATATCCCCGGCGGCCCTCCCGGCTCGCCGGACGAGGATGGCGACCGCTTCATCGAGATCTGGAACCTCGTCTTCATGCAATACGAGGAGGCGGCTGGCGGCATCCGCAGCAACCTGCCCCGGCCCTCGATCGACACCGGCATGGGGCTGGAGCGCATCGCCGCGGTGCTCCAGGGCACGCACGACAATTATTCGATCGACCTTTTCGCCGCGCTGATCCGCGCCATCGCTGACCTGACCTCGGTCGATTCCGACGGGCCGATGAAGGCGAGCCACCGCGTCATCGCCGACCATCTGCGCTGCTCGGCCTTCCTGATCGCCGATGGCGTGCTGCCCTCGAACGAGGGTCGCGGCTATGTGCTGCGCCGGATCATGCGCCGCGGCATGCGCCATGCGCAGCTGCTCGGCGCCAAGGAGCCGCTGCTGCACAAGCTCGTGCCGGTGCTGATCCGCGAGATGGGCCAGGCCTATCCCGAGCTGATCCGCGCCGAGGCCCTGATCAGCGAGACGCTGAAGCTGGAGGAGACCCGCTTCCGCACCACGCTGGCGCGTGGCCTCTCGATCCTCGACGACGCGGCCAGGGATCTGACCTCCGGCCAGAACCTCAAGGGCGACGTCGCCTTCACGCTCTACGACACCTACGGCTTCCCGCTCGACCTGACGCAGGACGCGCTGCGCTCGCGCGGCGTCGGTGTCGATACCGAGGGCTTCGACGCGGCGATGCAGCAGCAGAAGGCCAAGGCGCGCGCCGCCTGGGCCGGCACCGGCGAGGCCGCGACCGAGAAGCTCTGGTTCCCGCTGCGCGACAAGGTCGGCGCGACCGAATTCCTCGGCTACGACACCGAGACGGCCGAGGGCGTCGTCACGGCGCTGATCCGCGACAATGCCGAGGTCGAGAGCCTCAAGGCGGGCGAGAGCGGCATCGTCCTGCTCAACCAGACACCGTTCTACGGCGAGTCGGGCGGCCAGGTCGGCGATACCGGCACGATCAGCGGCGCCGGCTTCAGCGCCGAGGTCTCGGATGTGCAGAAGAAGCTCGGCGACGTCTTCGCCCATTCGGTCAAGGTGACCTCGGGCGAGATCAAGCTCGGTGCCGCCGCCGAGCTGGCGGTCGATCACATCAGACGCAACGCCATCCGCGCCAACCACTCGGCGACGCATCTGCTGCACGAGGCGCTCAGGCTCGTGCTCGGCGACCATGTCGCGCAGAAGGGCTCGCTGGTCTCGCCGGACCGGCTGCGCTTCGATTTCTCGCATCCCAAGCCAATCACCGAGGAGGAGCTCGCCAAGGTCGAGGAGATCGCCAATGCGATCGTGCTGCGCAACGAGCCGGTGACGACGCGGCTGATGAGCGTCGACGAGGCGATCGCCTCGGGCGCCCGCGCGCTCTTCGGCGAGAAATATGGTGACGAGGTCCGCGTCGTCTCGATGGGCACGACCGATGGCGGCAAGGCCTTCTCGGTCGAGCTCTGCGGCGGCACCCATGCCGGCCGCACCGGCGATATCGGCCTGGTCAGCGTCGTCGGCGAAGGCGCGGTCGCGGCCGGCGTGCGCCGGCTCGAGGCCATGACCGGAACCAATGCCCGCCGCCAGCTCAATGCCGATTCGAAGCGCCTGCGCGATCTCGCCGGCCTGCTCAAGGTCCCGGCGTCCGAGGCCGAGGCCCGGCTCTCCGCGCTGATCGAGGAGCGCCGCAAGCTCGACCGCGAGCTCAGCGACGCGCGCAAGAAGCTCGCCATGGGCGGCGGTGGCGCGGCCGAAGATCCAATCCAGGAGATCGCCGGCGCCAAGCTGCTGGCGCGCGCCGTCACCGGCGTCGAGATGAAGGATCTGAAGAGCCTGGCCGATGAGGCCAAGGCCCGCGTCGGCTCCGGCGTCGTCGCCATTGTCGGCGTTGCCGAGGACGGCAAGGCCGGCGTCGTCGTCGGCGTCACCGAGGACCTGACCTCGCGCTTCGACGCGGTCGCGCTGGTGCGCGCCGCCTCCGAGCAGCTCGGCGGCAAGGGGGGGGGCGGCCGCCGCGACATGGCCCAGGCCGGCGGGCCGGACGGGGCCAAGGCTCAGGCGGCGCTCGACGCCGTCGCCGCTGCGATGGCCTGAGGCTCGTCATGGCCGCTGCGCTGCCACATCCGAGCTGGCGGCGCAGGGTCCATCTGATCATCGATTTCGGCACGGGCGACGATCTCGGCGCCCGGCTCGTCCATGCGACGCTCGTCGCGCTGATCATCATCAATGTCGGCGCGCTCGTGCTCGAATCCGTGCCGAGCCTGATGCAGCGCTACGCCCGGCTCTTCGAGCTGATCGAGCTGGTCTCGCTGATCGTCTTCACGCTGGAATATGCCGTCCGGCTCTGGACCGCCCCCGAGCATGCACGCTATCGCGACCTGACGCCCTGGCAGGCGCGCGCACGCTACGCTCTCTCCCTGCCGGCGATCATCGACTTCCTGGCGACGGTGCCACTCTATTTCGGCTTGTTCGGCTGGAACGATCTGAAGATCCTGATGATCTTCCGGCTGCTGCGCTTCTTCAAGCTCGGCCGCTACTCGCCCGGCATGGCCTCGCTCGGCGCAGCCCTTGCCGCCGAGCGCAAGGCGCTCACGGCGTGCCTCGTCATCCTGATCGGCGTCATGCTGCTCTCGGCGACGCTGATGCATTTCGCCGAGCATGACGTCCAGCCCGACAAGTTCGGCACGATTCC
The DNA here is from genome assembly GCF_004341515.1 of Allobosea sp. BK604. Taxonomy (GTDB): domain Bacteria; phylum Pseudomonadota; class Alphaproteobacteria; order Rhizobiales; family Beijerinckiaceae; genus Allobosea. The sequence continues at coordinate 66,383 of NZ_SLZF01000008.1, read as the reverse complement.
CGATGCGATGTGGTGGGCGATCGTGACCCTGACCACCGTCGGCTATGGCGATGCCTATCCGATCAGTGCGGCCGGCAAGGTCGTCGCCTCACTGACCGCCGTGATGGGGCTCGTCATGCTGGCCCTGCCGGTCGGCATCGTCGCCACCGCCTTCGCGCAGGAGATCCACCGCCGCGAATTCGTGGTGACCTGGAGCATGATCGCGCGCATGCCGCTTTTCGGCGCCCTGAACGCAGCCGAGATCGCCGAAATCATGCGCTTCCTGCGAGCGCAGACGGTCAAGACTGGCGCTACCATCACGCGCCGCGGCGAGCCGATACAGTCCATCTTCTTCATCGCCAGCGGCGAGGTCGAGCTCGACGACGAGAAGGAAAGCCGCCGGCTCGATGAGGGTCATCATTTCGGTGCCCTTACTTTCGGCGAAATCGCCCTGCTGGGTAGAGAGGACACGCCCGCGGCCCGCGCCGTGGTGCCGACCAAGCTGCTTATCCTCGACGCCGTCGATTTCCGCTCGCTCATGGCGCGGCATCCTGAACTCGCCGAACGCCTGTCCAATACTTCGAAAGCATGATGCGAACCCTGACCGCCCTCACCCTTGTCACCTGTCTCTGCGCCGGCATGACCGGCGCGCCGGCGCAGCAGCGCGCGCCCGCGCCGCCGGGTGGGCCAGCCCTCTCCGCCTCGGGCAGCACCATGGCCGGCACCATGCTCTCCGTTCTCGCCAGCCAGGCCCCGCCCCAGTCGCTGGTCGCCATCGCCAAGCCCACCGATGCACCGGAGACGGCGATGGTCTCGGTGCCGCTTGGCGCGGCCTCCACCGCTTCGATCACGGTTCCCGGCGAGACCGGAACCTATGAGCTCAGGCTGCTGCGCGAGGGCGACGGCAAGAGCGAGATCCTGGCGCGCCAGTCCCTCACCACGACGCCGGCCTCGGCGACCTTGGCGGCGCCGGAGCGCGTCAAGCGCGGCGTCAGCTTCCCCGCCCGGGGCATCGGCCCCAATGGCGGGCGTGATCGTGTCGTCATCACCGAGCCCGGCGCGCCGACAGAGGCCGAGGGACCAAGCTTCTTCCCCGCCGAGAATGTCGAGGCCACGCTGGAGGCGCCGGAGAAATCCGGCACCTACGAGCTGCGCTACATCATGAACGCGCCGCTGAGCGGCCAGCGCATCCTGGCGCGGCGGCCGCTCCTGGTCGATTAGAGCATTTCTGCGCTTCTCTGAATCGCGGAAATACTCTATCTCTTTGTTTTGACGCATTTTCTTCACGCGAACCGGTATCCACTTCGCTCGAAAATGCTTTAGCGCTCTGTGTCGTGGTCGGGGTGCTGGCGCGAGCGGTAGCGCACCATCTCATCGGCCGGAATGTCGTCCTCGGTCCGCGTGCCCTCGAGCTCGCAGATATCAGCGAAGAACGGCACCCTGCCCTCGATGCCATGGGCCACCCCTGGCGGGAACGCCGCCGGGTCGTCGAGACTGCCGGTCGAGACCGAGAGCCGGCCGCTGCCGCGATACGAAAACGACAGTGGCGTGCCGCAAACCCCGCAGAAGCCGCGCTCGGCCACCTCCGAGGAGCGGAAGAGGCTGAGTTCGCCTCGGGTCCAGACCACATCCTCGGCACGCGACGAGGCATAGGCGCCGAAATAGCCGCCGACCGCCTTCTGGCACATCCGGCAGAAGCAGACCGAGACCCTGCTCGGAGGCCGAGCCAACCGATAGCGCACGGCGCCGCATTGGCAGCCGCCGGTGAGAACAGGCCCATTCTCGGTCATTTGGATCACCCATGAAAAAAGCCCGGCCAGACTGGCCGGGCTTTCGATCTCAGGCAACGGGCTTGGCGGCGCAGAGGCCTTTCGAGAATTCGCTGGCGAGAGCCGACTGGCGTGGCCGTCGAGAACCGGAGCGGAGCAGACATCCGTCCGTGAGCACCGGAAGCGCAGACGGCCGCGTCAGACGGCCGCGCCAGTAGAATTATCGAACGGTCCTCAGGCAGCCATCGCCTTGCGCATGTTCTCGCTGACCTTCTCGAGGAAGCCGGTGGTCGAGAGCCACTTCTGGTCGGCGCCGACCAGCAGGGCGAGGTCCTTGGTCATGTCGCCGGCCTCGACCGTATCGACCGTGACCTTCTCCAGCAGCGAGGCGAACTTGGCGAGCTCGGCATTGCCGTCGAGCTTGGCGCGGTGGCTGAGGCCACGGGTCCAGGCGAAGATCGAGGCGATCGAGTTGGTCGAGGTCTCCTTGCCCTTCTGGTGCTCGCGATAGTGGCGGGTCACCGTGCCATGCGCCGCCTCGGCCTCGACGGTCTTGCCGTCCGGCGTCATCAGCACCGAGGTCATCAGGCCGAGCGAGCCGAAGCCCTGGGCCACCGTGTCGGACTGCACGTCGCCATCATAGTTCTTGCAGGCCCAGACATAGCCGCCCGACCACTTCATCGCCGAGGCGACCATGTCGTCGATCAGGCGATGCTCGTAGGTGATGCCCAGCTTGTCGAACTCGGCCTTGAACTCGTTCTGGTAAATCTCCTCGAAGATGTCCTTGAAGCGGCCGTCATAGGTCTTGAGGATGGTGTTCTTGGTCGAGAGATAGACCGGGTACTTGCGGATCAGGCCGTAGTTCAGCGAGGCGCGGGCGAAATCGCGGATCGAATCGTCGAGGTTGTACATGGCCATGGCGACGCCGGCATCCGGAGCCTTGAAGACCTCCTTCTCGATGACGTTGCCGTCCTCGCCGACGAACTTGATCGAGAGCGTGCCCTTGCCCGGGAACTTGAAATCGGTGGCGCGGTACTGGTCGCCATAGGCATGGCGGCCGATCACGATCGGCTGGGTCCAGCCCGGCACGAGGCGCGGCACGTTCTTGCAGATGATCGGCTCGCGGAAGATCACGCCGCCGAGGATGTTGCGGATCGTGCCGTTCGGCGACTTCCACATCTGCTTCAGGTTGAATTCCTTCACACGCCCTTCGTCGGGGGTGATCGTGGCGCATTTCACCGCGACGCCATGCTTCTTGGTGGCGTTGGCGGCGTCGATCGTCACCTGGTCATCGGTCGCGTCGCGATTCTCGACGGAGAGGTCGTAGGAATCCAGCTCGAGGTCGAGATAGGGGAAGATCAGCGTGTCCTTGATCTTCTGCCAGATGATGCGGGTCATCTCGTCGCCGTCCATGTCGACGACGGGATTGGCGACCTTGATCTTGCTCATGTGATGCGACCCCTGCTTCCGCTCGGATTGGAACCATTCCCAACCTGCGGCGGGGGCGCCGCAAGCCGTTGCGGCGCTTCCTAGCTGTTAAACGGCGCAGGGGGAAGCCGGCCTTTTAGGCATGGGATACGTGGCGGCCGCAGCGGGAGGCTGAGCCGGCTTCATGTTGCACTGCCGCAAAAACGGCATCTTCCAAAGTCAGCCTTTGTCGGTCGCCACCGTTGGAACGGGACGATCGTCGTGTCCACAAACCTTGATCATCAAGCGCCGCATCTGCGTGCGGTGCTGCCGGCGCTGCTTGTCGCCCTGGCCGTCCTGCAGCATCCGGCTACGGCCGAGCCCGCTCGCCCGAAAGGCGGGTCGGAGCCGTCCCTCGCCTTTGCCCGCGTGCCCGAAACGATTTCCTGGGAGCTGCCGACCGACGAGGCGCTGAGCGTGCCGACCTTCGTCGCGCCGCAAATCGACAGGAGCGCCGCCTTCCAGCTCCGCAGCGAACGGGCCGGCCTGGCCCGGCCGGAGTTGGAGGCGACCACGATCAGGCGCGGCTTCACCGGCACGGGGGGTGGGCCGCCCTCCGCCGTCGAGCGCGCCGTCGGCGTGAAGCTCGGGCCCGACCGGTTCTCGCTCGCGACCTCCTTCATCACTGGCGCCGGCGCCTGGCAGAGCACCGACACCCGCTTCGACTGGGCGCTGGCGCGCAAGCCGGCCGATAGCGAGACCGGACTGCGCTGGGGGCTGGCGACCGGCGGCGATGTCGGCATGGCCGGCACGGCGAACCAGAATGCGAGCGCAACGCTGGGCTATCGCCAGCGCCTGCTCGATAATGTCACCCTGACCTCGGAGATCGCGCTGGCCAGCACCTATGCCTTCGCAGCCCGCAACATGCCCGAGGCGACCGTGACACCGCAGATGCAGGTCCTGGCCGATCTGACCGGGCCGATGTCAGGACCCTGGCGAACAGTGCTCGACGTCAAGCTCTCCCGGCAGGTGCCTCTTGCCGGCAGCGAGTTCCAGAGCAATGCCTCGGCGATGCTGCGGCTCAAGTACCAGCTGAAGTGAGCCTGGCGGAAGCTTAGGTTGCGGCGGCGCGCGAGCGTCGCCAGGACGATATCGCGCTGATTTCAGCGATGTGCGTTTACCCTGCGCACTTGGCCAAGCTTCCCAAGACCCGCCTCAAAAGCTAAGTTCCCAGTAATCGCAAAATAAAGCGCGAGGGGGCTGGCGTGCTGAACTCCATCAAAATTTATCTGTTGCCGGCAATGATGATCCTGACGCTCGGCGGCTGCAATTCGGTGACGGTCGACGCCAATTACGCCTCGACCAATCAAGGCATCGTCAATTCCGGCCTGAGCAGTCTGTCGACCCTGTATCTATGGGATACATCGACCAACAGCCTGGTATTGCTCGACGACCTCGCCTGGCCTCAGAATTTCACCCGGCCGGACGGCCAGGGCACCGAGTTCAAGGCATCACGCATCAAAGCCGCCGGGATTTCATTCACTGGCGGCGCGCCATTGGCCGAGGATATCGTCAAGATCGAAGCGAAGATCAGCGATTCAGCGGAACTCGTCGTGAAGGACTACCGCATCACCCGCATGCGGTCCCCGGCTCTGAACTTCATCCAGCTGATCAATGCCAGCACACCCGAGCAAAAAGCGGTGATGCAGCTGCCGGAGGCCGCCAAGCCCCGCTCGCCGCTGCGCTATGTCATCGTCAACTGGGCGGCCACCGGCAAGGAGGCGGAGCTTCGCTTCGAGCAAAGCGCTTCGGCCTCCGGCAAATTCCCGATCAGGCTGGCCTCGGGAGAGGCCCAGGTCGAGTTCAAGAACCTCTCCACCCAATCCTTCAAGAATGACAATCTCGAGCAGGGCGTTCCCGCCATCATCCAGTTGAAGGTCTTCCAGGTCGGGATCGAGCAGCGCAGCGACGGCTCCTTCTTCACGGTGAACGACCAGTCCGACAATTGGAACGAGCAATTGCTTAGGGCGCTGCGGGCGCGCTGAGCCGCCGGCCGCGACGCGGCCGGACATCCCGGCGCCAGAGACTCGCAGCCTCGGACTGGCTCTCAGGCCTCGGCGACGAACCTGAAGCCACTGCCGCTACGCTCGGCGAAGCCGACGCCCGGATAGGTCCAGTGATAGCCGAGCAGTCGCAGCCGCTCGCTCGCCGCCCGGTCGACCAGCTTCTTGCGGTTGGCGATGGCGAGGTCCGACTGCATGTCGAAGCCGAAGCGCCAATCGGGATGCTCGAAGGAGATCAGATGGTTCGTCGCGGCATCGGCCGTGATGATCATGCCGGAGCCGCCCGCGAGCTCGAGCGAGATATGGCCCGGCGTGTGCCCGGCCGTGTCGAGAACGCGCATGCCTGAGACGATCTCGTCGCCGGGCTTGACCAGTGTCACCCGGTCCTTGACTGCGAACAGGTCGCGCTGCGCGCCGCGGGCGAATTCGTGCAGCGGCTCGGGCATCGCGGTCCTGTAGTCCGGATTGGTCCAGAACTGCCATTCGGCCGCGCCGACATAATAGGCCGCGTTCGGGAAGGCGAGCTTGCCGTCCTTGCCGAGCGTGCCGCCGCTATGGTCGGGATGAGCGTGGGTGAAGACGACCTTGGTGACCGCAGCCGGATCGATGCCGGCCGCCTTGAGGTTCTCGACGAGATTGCCGGCCGTGGCCTGGAACTTGTCGCCCGAGCCGGTATCGACGACGATCAGGTCGGAGCCGACGCGGATCACCGGGATATTGGTCCGCATCGGCGCACTGTCGGCGGCGCCGCCGAGGCGCTTCAGCAGCTCGGCCCGCTCCTGCGCATTCGCGGTGGGCATGATGATATCGGCCGGCAAGGTCAGATAGCCGTCGCTGACGACGGTGATGTCGAACTCGCCCTGCTTGAAGCGATAGGCCTGCTGCGCCAGCGCATATTGCGCCCAGGCCGGCAGCGTCGCGAACGCGGCGGTACCAGCCAGAAGCTGCCGGCGGCTCGGGCCGGTGGAGATGATGTCGGACATGATCTGATCCTCCGAGAACTCGGCACGCACCGGATCCGGACGGCACCCCGCCATTGCAGGCGGAGGTTTCGCGCGGCAGGCGCACCGAAATCGGCCCTTGTCTCCGGACGATAGCACGCCCGCAATATCGGAGGAGAGGCGAGCCGCAGCGCGCCATGCAAAGGCCCCGTGCGGACTTGCGACTTCCCGCAACGGCACTCACGCACTAGCGTGCGCGCCATGACACAGCCTTCTGAGACACAGCCCTCTGCCAAATTCGCTCTCGTCACCGGTGGCACCCGCGGCATCGGCGCCGGCGCCGCGCTCGCCCTCGCCCAGGCCGGCTACGAGGTCCTCGCCACCGGCCTGACCGACGAGGAGGTTGCGGCGCCGCCGCCCCACCCCGCGATCCGCCATGCCCGGCTCGACGTCACCAGGGATGATCAGGTCGCAGCCATCATCGCCACCTGCCCGCGTCTCGATGCACTCGTGAACTGCGCCGGCATGATCCAGCGCGGCGGCAAGGAATTCGAGATTGAGGCCTTCCGCCTCACCATCGAGGTCAATCTCACCGGCTCGATGCGCATGTGCCTCGCCGCCAGGGAGAAGCTCGCAGCGAGCGGCGGCGCCATCGTCAACACCGCCTCGATGCTGACCTTCCACGGCTCGCCCTTCGCGCCGGGCTATGCCGCCTCCAAGGGCGGCGTCGGCCAGCTCACCAAGTCGCTCGCAGCCGCCTGGGCGCAGGAGGGCATCCGTGTCAACGCAGTCGCGCCGGGCTGGATCGCAACCGAGCTGACGAAGCCGCTGGTCGAGGATGCCGTGCGCTCCGCCCCGATCCTGGCGCGAACGCCGCAGAACCGCTGGGGCGAGCCGAGCGATGTCGGCGGCGCCATCCTGTTCCTGCTCTCGGATGCGGCCAAGTTCGTCACGGGCGCGATCCTGCCGGTCGACGGCGGCTATCTGGCGGTTTGAGGCCACCCGCGCCAGCGCATCAGCCCGAAAAGTGGATTCCGGTTTTCGGAAAAGCCGATGCGAAAGCAAGAAGCTGCATCATCGGACCGGTTACGATATCCGGTCCGATGATCTAGCCTGAAAACGACAGCCATGGCAGGCACTTGCCGCTATATCCGGACTCTATCCGACAACGCCTTGAATCAAGCTCTCAAGGGAAAGCCATCATGAACAAGCCCAATCCGATGCCCGTCGAGGCGACCGTCGAAGAACGCTGGACGCCCTACCGCCATCCCCAGCCGAAAGAGTCGCCGCCGGAGCTGGTCGTGCCGAATGTCATCCCGACCGACGAGCGTGTCTGGGTGCCGGTCGACGATAATGTCTGGTTCCGCCCCCTGCTCTTCAGCGCCTCGCGCGGCTACTGGATGAACCTGCTCAAGGTCCGCCGCGCCGGCGTGCTCTCGCGCCATCGCCATCCGCTGCCGGTGCATGGCTATGTCATCAAGGGCAAGTGGCGCTATCTCGAGCACGACTGGGTCGCTACCGAGGGCTCCTATGTCTACGAGGCGCCGGGCGAGACCCATACGCTGGTGGTCGATCCCGATGTCGAGGAGATGATCACCATGTTCCAGGTCAATGGCGCGATGATCTATGTCGACCCGGACGGCAAGTGCCTGGGCTATGACGACGTCTTCACCCGCATCGACAAATGCCGCGCCCATTACGCCCAGAACGGGCTCGGCGCGGAATACGTGGATCAGTTCATCCGCTGATCCCCTTCCCAGAGCATTTTCGAGCGAAGTGGATACCGGTTCGCGTGAAGAAAATGCGTCAAGACAAATAGATAGAGAATTTCCGCGTTTCAGAGAACGCGGAAATGCTCTGGCGGAGCGGACGGGAAGCCGGCCACGAAGGGGTTTCGGGATGGCGCGAACGCCGTCGAGCTTCATGTCGCAGGGCCTGCTCGGCCTTGCCGTGCTCATCTGCGGCGTCCAGGCCGCGTTCGCGCAATCGCTCGACCGGCTCGGCCTCCCCGGCCCCCTGATATTCGGCGATACCAGCTACGCGCTCGCCTGGAGCGCACAGCCGACGCCCGGCTACTACAAGCAGGAATATGTCCCCGCCGGCCAGGTTCCCGGCAAGCATGACCGGATGCTGCTGATCGAACTGCTCGACAACGGCACCTCGGTCGATGCCGCGCTCGCCACGCAGGTCCGGTGGCTCAATCAGCGCAAGGGCAAGGATCCGGTCTTCAATCTGGCGATCCTGAAAAACCCCAAGACCGGCGAAACCCTGCTCGACTTCCTGATCAGCGATCGCGGCACGGATGGCCGGCAAATCGCCGAATGGAATGCCTATCGCTACACGCCATGGCAGGATAATGCCGGACGCAAGGGCGTCTTCCTGCTCGCGATCAGTCGCCGCGCCTATGGTGACGACGCGATCACGACGTTCCTGAGTGGCCTGAAGCCGGTTCGCTCCGGCGATATCGACCGGCTCGCCAAATTCCAGCGCCTGGACGCCAGGCCGCAGCGGTGAACCGCGCAGCCCGCCCCCGCGCCTAGCGCCCCAATTTCGCTAGTTCAACCGCGGCGCGCAGCTCGATATGGGCGAGCACGTCGTCGAGCGCTGGATCGTCGGTGGTCTCGCGCCTGAGCGACAGCACCGTCTTCAGCCGCTCCAGTTCGCTGACCTGGACGCGACCGGAAAGCAGGGCCGCCTTCAGCTTGTCGAGCCCGTCGAGCAGGTCATGGCCGCGCCTCGCCTGCCGCTTCCTGCGCTCCTGCGTCTCGCCCTCGGCCTGGACCGCCAGCAAGGTGTCCAGTTGCCCGGCGCTGCTGACCGCAGCGCCGCGCGTCGCCGTCGCGCTCTCGCGCCCCGGCAACGTGAAGGAGGATGCACCGGCCCGCTTGCCCTGGCTGGTCGAGCCGGTTCCCGAGACGGGCGCGCGCTGGTCGATACGGATCATCGGAGCCTCGAATGACAATGGGGCAGCCTTGGGTCGGCGTGGTTAACGGACGGTAAATCACCCGGCAGAAATTGCCGCCGCGGCAGGATCGGCAGGGCATCCGCAACCTCGGCCAGACTGAGCCGAAGATTCAAACATCTGACAAATAAGGCTTTTCAATTTTTCGGAGTTTGGCACGCCCTTCGCTAGTCATGAGCCGTATCGCTCTCGCTCATCTGGTGACGAATGCTCCGACTGCCTGCCCTGAAACGACTCGTGACGCCGCTCGCCGCGCTCATCGCGCTCGGCCTCACGCTGGCGTCGGGCCCGGCCGAGGCGCTCTCGCGCATCAAGGACCTGGCCTCGGTCGAGGGCGTGCGCACCAACCAGATCCTCGGCTATGGCATCGTCGTCGGCCTCAACGGCACCGGCGACACGCTGAACAACACGCCTTTCACCAAGCAGTCCTTGCAGGCGATGCTGGAGCGGCTCGGCGTCAACACCCGCGGCGCCAACATGCGCACGGCCAATGTCGCCGCCGTGATGGTGACTGCCAATCTGCCGCCCTTCGCCACCCAGGGCACCAAGCTCGACGTCACCGTCTCCGCGCTCGGCGACGCCAAGTCGCTGCAGGGCGGCACGTTGCTGGCGACGCCGCTGCTCGGCGCCGATGGCGAGGTCTATGCCGTGTCGCAGGGGCCGGTCGCGATCTCCGGCTTCCAGGCCGAGGGCGAAGCCGCCAAGATCACCCGCGGCGTCCCGACCGTCGGGCGTATCGCCAATGGCGGCCTGGTCGAGCGCGAGATCGACTTCGCGCTGAACAAGCTGAAGACGCTGCGCCTCTCGCTGCGCAATCCCGATCTCACCACTGCGCGCCGCATCGCCGCCGCCATCAATGATTTCCTCGGCGGCGACACGGCCGAGCCGACCGATCCTTCGACCGTCGCGCTGCAGATTCCGGTCCGCTTCCAGGGCAACATGATCCGCCTGCTCACCGATATCGAGCAGTTGCGCGTCGAGCCCGACCAGCTCGCCCGCGTCGTCATCGACGAGCGCTCCGGCATCATCGTGATGGGCAAGGATGTCCGCGTCTCCACCGTCGCGGTGGCGCAGGGCAACCTGACCGTGACGATCAGCGAGCAACCGCAGGTCAGCCAGCCCAACCCATTCGCCCGCGGCCGGACCGTGGTGACACCTCAGACCAACGTCAAGGTCGACACCGAAGGCGGCAACAAGCTCGCGCTCGTCAACGAGAGCGTGACGCTGGCCGAGCTCGTCGACGGGCTGAACGCGCTCGGCATCGGCCCGCGCGACCTGATCTCCATTCTCCAGGCCATCAAGACGGCCGGCGCCCTCCAGGCCGAAATCGAGGTGATGTGATGACCGCTGCCCTCGCCCTCCCCGCCGCCAGCCTGGCGCTCGACGCCGCCGGCAAGCTGATCAGCGGCATCACCAATGCGCTCGATCCGGCCAAGGCCAAGGCCAAGAAGCAGGCCGACGATTTCGAGAGCATGTTCCTCGAGCAGATGACCGAGCGGCTCTTCTCCACCACCGATACCGAAGGCCCGATGGGCGAGAACGGCACCGGTGGCGGCATCTATCGCTCGATGATGACGCAGCAATACGCCCAGCAGATGCAGCGTGCCGGCGGCATCGGACTGTCCGACCAGATCATGCGCAGCCTGCTGCAGGTGCAGGAGCAATCCGGCGCCGCGACCTCGACTGTCCAGGGAGTGGCCAATGTCGGTCGCTAGGCGCGTCGTCGACGAGCGGCCGCGCGTCGGCACCGCCCTCGAGGCGCAGGCACTGATCGAGGCGGTGCTGGAGACGCTGGGCGCGCTCTCCCATGTCGTCGGCGAGGAGACCGAACTCGTCCGCGCCGGCCGCCTGCCCGATGCTATGGAGCGCGAGCAGCGCAAGACCGAGCTCGCCGGCATCTATATGCGCGGCGTCGAGCAGGTGAAGCTCAACGCGGTCGCGCTCGCGCGTTTCGTGCCTGACCAGGTGAAGCGGCTGAAAGCAGCGCATCTCGCCTTCCAGGACCTGATCGAGACCAACCAGATCGTGCTCGCGACTGCGCGCGCGGTTTCGGAGTCGATCGTGCGCGATCTCGCCGGCGAGGCGAACAAGCCGATGAGGGCGGCGGGCTACGGCCCGGCCGCGACCGTGGGCAACGCCGCCTATGCCCGCCCGAATTCCGGGCCGCTGATGGTGTCACGGCAGCTGTAGGCTGCGCACCCCGCGCGAAAGGCGGGCAGCTGCCATTCGACCCGTCAATATTTACCTAACTTCCTTACGGGTGATTCAAATTTTCTGGGTATCGTGCCGGATTGGATGGGCGTGTCCTATCCGCAGCACGAGGATACCAAGGGCGGCTGGATGCCGCTCCCGAGCTCCAGAAGGAGTGACAAATGGATATCGGCAGCCCGAACAAGGCGTCTGCCGTCGGCGTCTTCACAGCCGCCGCCCGCACTGACGCGCTCGCCCAGCGCGGCAGCATCCCCGTGGATCTGCCCCCTGAACAGACCGTCCAATCCGCCAATGCCGGCGACGCCGTTCGCCTCGACCTCAAGGCACGCTCCGAGCAGGCCGCGCGCGACGCGGCAGCGAGGCAGCAAAGCGATGCCCGCCGCCAGGCCGACCGCCAGCGCGAGCAGACGCTGCGTGAGGTCATCGAGCGGCGCATGGTGATCGACCCGCGCACGCGCAGCGTCGTCTACCAGAAGACCGACAGGTCGACCGGCGAGACGATTACGCAGTTGCCCACGGAGGCGATGCTCAAGCTCAGGCTCTATTCGCGCGAGCTCACCGAGCGCGCACGCCAGGCCGATGCCGAAGGCGGAACGGCCCGCTATGTCGAGCGCACAGCCTGAGACAAGCCACGTCAGCTTTGAATGCAAACCGCCCGCCTCGTGCGGGCGGTTTGCGTTTGCGCTCAACCGCTTGGGTCCAGGTCTTTAAGAGCGGTTTAACCATGCCCTGGCTTCGCCGCACTTAGCGCGAATTGCCCTTCCGAAATTTACCTCTTGTTACGGGCTGCCGGCCGAGTGTCCCGCTCGTTCTCGCCAGAATGGCTTGGACGCCAGTAGGCAACTTTACCAGAAGGGTAAAACATCATGGCCGTCTCTCTCTCCTCGGGCGTTCGCAACTCCCTCGCCTCCGTCCAGGACATCACCGCCCAGGCTGCCGCCGTCCAGAGCCGCCTTGCCACCGGCAAGCGCGTCAACACCGCGGTCGACAACCCCGTCAACTTCTTCACCGCTTCGTCGCTGAACAATCGCTCGGACCAGCTCAAGGGTCTGCTCGATGGCATCTCGAATGGCATCCAGACCATTCAGGCGGCCTCGAAGGGCATCGACGGCGTCACCAAGCTCGTCAACTCGCTGCAGTCGACGGTGAAGCAGGCTCAGGCCGATGCGGCTCAGAACCGCCCGACCAAGGCCGGCACGGCTCTGGCCACCGCCGCGGAAGCGGCTCTGACCAGCAAGAGCCTGAAGGACATCGCGCTCGACAAGAAGCTCAACGACGACGATGCGGTCACCACCAACAACACCGCCACCGCTTCGAGCTCCGGTAACGTCGGCATCGCTACTGCCAATGTGAACATCGGTCTTTCGATCGTCGCCGGCTCCACGACCTACGAAGCCTCCTTCTCTTCTGCCAACGCGACGGTCCGCGACCTCGTCAACGAGATCAACAAGTCGGGCATCGCGACAGCCTTCGTCGACGAGAAGGGCCAGCTCAACGTCAAGGGCACGGGTTCCGACACGCTTCAGGTTGGTATCGGTGCGGCCACCGCTGGCCCCGGCGCGATCACCGATGCGCAGACCGGTCTGGCGAACGCGAACTTCGGCCTCGTCGCCGGCGATCGCACGACCGGCGTCACCTCGCCGGGCATTACCTCAGCCGTCCGCTCGAACCTCATTCAGCAGTACAACGACCTGCGCACGCAGATCGACGAGCTGGCCAAGGACTCAGGCTTCAACGGCGTCAATCTGCTGCAGGGCGACCAAGTCTCGCTCGTTTTCAACGAAAAGACCGGTAAGAACCAGAACAAGCTCGACATCCAGGGCACCAGCCTGACCTCGGACAACCTGGGCATTACCCAGGCGACCAACACGCAGCTCACCGGCTTCACCAACTTCCAGAACGACGCCGACCTGGACAAGGCCACTGAGCAGCTCAACGGTGCGCTGACCTCGCTGAAGTCGCTCTCCTCGACTTTCGGCGCCCAACTTTCCGTCGCCAACACCCGCCAGGACTTCACCAAGGGTCTTGCGGACGTGCTGTCGACGGGCGCCGCCAACCTGGTCAATGCCGACGCCAACGAAGAGGCTGCCAACCTGCTCTCGCTGCAGACCCGTCAGCAGCTCTCACAGACCGCCCTCTCCCTGTCGTCGCAGTCCGACCAGGCAGTCCTGCGTCTGTTCTAATCCAACACCCTTCGGCTGCCGCAGAAGGCGGTTCGCCCACAGAATGTGGGCCGGGGGCAAAGAAGGCGGCGGAGCGCAAGCTCCGCCGCCTTCTTCTTTTTGGCACGAGGGGCGCCGACTCCCTCGCCGTCATTGCGAGCGCAGCGAAGCAATCCAGGGCCGTCGGGCGAGACCTCCTGGATTGCTTCGCTGCGCTCGCAATGACGATAAAGCCGCCAGGAGCCGCAGCCAGCGTTAACCGATTATTATCCTTAACAAGGAATTATCGCCCCCAGAACAGCTTGCGTCGCGCCGAATCGCGCGTTCCGGGGACCGAAGATGGCCAGCAACACGATCCTTTCCAGCGGCATCCGCAACAATCTCCTGACGCTGCAGCAGACCACGGCCCAACAGAGCGTGATCCAGAACCGCCTCGCCACGGGCAAGAAGGTCAACTCGGCCATCGACAATCCGGTGAACTATTTCACCTCCGCTTCGCTGAACGACCGCGCCAACCAGCTCACTGGCCTGCTCGACGGCATCTCGAACGGCGTCCAGACCATTCAGGCTGCATCGAAGGGCATCGACGGCGTCACCAAGCTGGTTCAATCGCTGCAATCGACGATCAAGCAGGCCCAGGCCGACGCGGCCCAGAACCGTCCGACCAAGGCCGGCACGGCTCTCGCCACGGCAACAGAAGCCGCAGTGGCCAATAAGAGCCTGAAGGACATCGCGCTCGACAAGAAGATTGCCAGCGCGGACGCCGTCGCCGATCCCGCGACGGCCTCGTCCCCGGGCGATATCGGCCTCAACACGAGCACTTCGCCTGTGGCTGCGATCTCGATCACGGTCGGCACCACGACCTACACGGCAAGCTTCAACAACGCCAACGCGACCATCCGCGACGTCGTCAACGAGATCAACAAGTCGGGCCTTGTCACTGCCTTCGTCGACGAGAAGGGCCAGCTCAACATCAAGGGCAACGGCTCTGAGCCGGTCGATTTCGGCTTTGGCGTCGGCGCGGATGCCACTGCCGCAACGACCGCGGCTGGCACGGGCACGGGCAACACTGCGATCGGCTTCAGCGCTCTCGACGCGGCGGTCGCTACCACGACGATCACCTCGTCGAATGTCACCTCGGCAGTCCGTTCGAACCTGATCGACCAGTACAACACGCTTCGCGACCAAATCGACGACCTGGCCAAGGATTCGAGCTTCAACGGCATCAACCTGCTGCAGGGCGACCGTCTCTCGATCGTCTTCAACGAGAAGACCGGCAACAACCAGACCAGGCTCGACATCCAGGGCTCGACACTGAGCGCCCAGAACCTCGGCATCGACCAGGCGATCAACACTCAGCTCGCCGGCTTCGTCAATTTCCAGAACGACCTCGACCTCGAGAAAGCGAGCGCGGCCCTCACCGGCGCGCTGAGTTCGCTGAAGTCGCTGGCCTCGACCTTCGGCTCGAACCTCTCGGTCGCCCAGACCCGCCAGGATTTCACTAAGGAACTGGTCAATACGCTCAAGACCGGAGGCGACAACCTCGTCCTGGCCGACCCGAACGAGGAAGGCGCCAGCCTGCTTGCGCTCAACACGCGCCAACAGCTCTCGCAGACCGCCCTCTCGCTCGCCAACCAGGCCGAGCAGGGCGTGCTGCGCCTCTTCGGCTGAGCTCGTCGGCGGCGCGCCATCCCTACCCTATTAGCCAGAAGGCCGCAGCGACATGGCACTCAAGGTCGAGCTCAAGCCGAACGAGCGCATCATCATCGGCCAGGTGGTCATCCGCAACGACGAGCAGCGCACACGCTTCTTCATCGAAGGTGAGGCGCCGATCCTGCGCGAGAAGGACATCCTGACGGCAGCCAGCTCCGACAGCCCGGCGAAGAAGATCTACTTCGCCATCCAGCTGATGTACCTGTCGCAGGATCCGACGCACCAGCACGAGATCTATTTCGAGCTCGTGCGCGATTTTTTGAACGCGGCGCCCAGCTCTCTGCCGCATATGACCGAGATCAATAACTGCATCTTAAGCGGTGAGCTCTACAAAGCCCTGAAAGCAGCCAAGAAGCTGATCGCTTACGAAGCGGAACTCATCGCGAATGCAACCAGGGTTTAACGCCTACGCCGCCGCCGCCAAAACGGCTCAAGCTACCGTCTCCCCTCGCGAACTCGAAGCCTCGCTGCTGATCAAGGCTGCCGCCAAGATCCAGGCCGTCGCCGATGACTGGGCCATCCGCTCGGGCGAGCTCGATGCCGCTTTGACCTATAACCGTCGGCTCTGGACGATCCTGGTTTCGGCGGTGACCGCCGAGGACAACCCGCTGCCGGTCGAGATCAAGCGCAATATCCTCGGGCTGGCGAACTTCATCTTCAATCACACGATCCGCGTCTCGATCACGCCCGCGCCGGAACGGCTCGCGGTGCTGGTCAGCATCAACCGCGACATCGCGGCGGGCCTGCGCGGACGCTGAGCGCACGCCTTTCCTACAAACGAAAACGGCGCCGGTCTCCGGCGCCGTTTTCGTTTTGGCAGCCTCGGCCGCCTAGAGCATTTTCGAGCGAAGTGGATACCGGTTCGCGTGAAGAAAATGCGTCAAAACAAGTAGATAGAGAATTTTCGCGATTCGAAGAAACGCGGAAATGCTCTAGAGATAGTTGGTCAGGTGCAGCTGCGACAGCATCGACGTCGTCTGATAGCTTGCCTGCAAGCGCGTCTGCAGCGCCAGGATCTGCACCGCGACCTCTTCCGGAGTGACATTCTCGACGCCGTCGAGCGTGGTCTGCAGATAGTTCTTGGTGGCCTTGTGCCGATCGCCCGCCTGGTCGAGCGCGGTCTGGGCGCTGCCGAGCTCGACGATGATCTCGGTCGGCGTCTGCTCGTTGTCCGCATAGCCGATCCGATTGCTGACGCGCTCGGCCAGCGCCTCGTAGCCCGCCTTCGAATTCGGATCATCGGCCGGGAAGGTCTCGGTGGCGAAGATCGCGAGCTGGGCGAGACCGATCTGGAAAGCCTGCTCATTGGCGCGCGCGCCGGTATTGACGCTTTGTCCCTGGTCGGCCTGCACGGTCGAGGTCGCACGCGCCGGCCCCGGGCCATCATCGCCCTGATACCAGATCACCGTATTGGCAGCCGTGCCCGGCGCGGGCGCGGCCGTCGCGGTGTCGAAGGGTGGGCCGGGCACCCGCAGCGGCGGGTTGCTCGGGCTGCCCGCGAAGAAATTCTCCGCGGCGACGGTGGCCGAGGCCGCCGAAAGCGAAGTCTTGGCCTCCTTGCCGAGCGCCGCCGTCATCGCCGTGCGCAGATTGGCAGCTGTCGCGGTCGGATCGGCGCCGATCTCGAACGTGCTGGCAGCGTCGCCATCTGTGCCGGCGGCGCGCGCCGTCAGCACGACCTCCTCCGTCGTGCCGTCGGGCAGTGCGACCTGGACGCGCACGGCCTCGCCCGGCTGCGGCTGGGCGGTGACGTTTAGGGCGATGTCCGCCGGCGGCCCAGCGGTATAGGTCGGCGTGATGCCCGCCGAATTCGTCGTGGCGCCCTTCAGCTTGAAGCCGTAATTCGGGTTGCCTGCCTCCTCCGCGATCGACACGGTCGTGGTGGCGCCGCCCACAGTCAGGCGGCCGAGGCCGGCGGTGCCGAGATCGGCCTGCTTGCGCTCGGAGACGAGCTGCCGAAGCCCGGCACGTCCTGCTCCGTCGCCGTCCATGATCAGGGAGTAGCCCACCACCGGCTCGACATCGCTTGAACGCCCCGAGAACAGGTAGCGCCCGTCGACATCGACATTGAGCATGTCGAGCGCCTGCTTGAACTTCTCTTCCGCCAGGACCTGCGGTGCCGAGAGGCCGGTCGAGCTGGCCACATAGCTGTCCGGCCGTGCGTCGTTCTTGGTCTCGGTGGTGAGCTTGTAGAAATTCTCGACCGATTGCGTCGCGAGCTTGAGATTGACGTCGGCGCGGTCGATGCCGGTCAGATAGGAATCCAGCGACGAGAGCTTGCCGTTGATGTCGAGGCTGGTGCGCCGGTCGATGCCGAGCCCGGCATAGGTGGTGCTGCGCTTGCCGGTGTCGAGCTGGCGCAACAGGTCGTTCAGTTCAGTGCGGTTCGAGACGAACTGGTTCGGCTGCGCCAGACGATAGGCGCCGGTCCCATAGGATGTGATCGTCATCGGACTAGATCCTCATCAGCATGTCCATCATCTCCTTGACCGTGGAGATGATGCGGGCATTGGCGGCATAGGCGTTCTGCAGCTCGATCAGCATCGACATTTCCTGGTCGACATTGACCTGCGAGCTCTCCTGGAAGCGGCTCTGCACCGTGGCGAGCGCGACCTGCTGGCCCTCGTCGAGCCGCTGCGCGGCCTCGACCGCCTGGCCCGTCGAGGAGACGACGCGCTGCACGAAGCTGGTGATCGTGCCGGTCGACGTCGCGCTCGAGCCGTCGAGCCCGGTCGCGCGCGTGAAGCTGCGCTGGCCCTGCGTCAGCCGGTCGAGCAGCAGGGATGGGCGCGTGTCGTCGCCCTGCGGCGTCGTCGGGTCGATCTGGACGAGCTTCGAGCGATCGGCGATCAGCGCCGGATTGACCTTGATCCGCCCGGCGAAACCGGCGGCCTGTGAGCCGCCTTCGAAGGAGCCGGTATAGGCGGCGTTGTTGCGGCCGCCATCGACGAAGAAGGGCAGCTCGGCCGAACCGTTCAGACCCGTTGCGGTCGGATGCGCGGTGAGGCCGAGCACGTCGCGCGTGTTGCCGGCGCCGTCATCGAGGATGCTGATGCCGGTGCCGGTATTGGCGACAGTGAAGCCCGTGCCGACAGCGGCCTGGATCTGCGCCGCGACATCGCCGGAGAAGTCGATGCCGACGACCGTGTTCTTGGCGTCGCCGCCGGCCGAGGCGGGCAGCGGCAGCGAGGCCCCCGATTCCACCCTGACGAAGGTGAAGCGGCGCGTCTCGCCGTTCGGCTGGATCTTGTAGTCCAGCGTGATCGTGTTGCCGGACTGGAGCCCGGTCAGGTCGAGGTCGAAACCAGTCGCCGCACCGGCGGTGACCGGCGTGCCAGCGACCTCGCGATCGGACAGCGCGCTCGACATCTGCGCGGCGATCTCGTCGAGCTGCGCCTGGGCCTGCACCAGCGTCTTGTCGCGCAGCTCGATATTCGCGGCGATCTCGCCCGACTTGAACACCTTGCTGGCGATCGCGTCGATCGCGCCGCCGCTGGTGGCGCTGCGCATCGTGATGGTGCCGACGCCGCGCTGGGCGGGATTGGCGCTCCATTGCGATTCCGGCCCGATATTCTGGTGCTCGTCGAACGAGAAGGTGACTGCCGGGCGGCCGTCGAAGATCTGCGTGCCGGAGGTCGTCACGATCGAGAGCGAGCCGCGCCCGTCCTCGCTGGTGCGGATGTCCATATATTGCGACAGCTCGGCGACGATCCGGTCGCGCTGGTCACGCAGGCTGGCCGAGCTCGCATCGTTCGGGCTGCCGACGATCTTGGCATTCACCGAGGTCAGTGAGTCCAGCAGGTTGTTGACCTGCTCGACGCCGCTCGCGATACCGGATTCCGCCTGCCGGCGCAGGTCCTGCACCCCCTTGGACAACCCATTGAGCCGGTTGGCCAGCTCATTGGCCCGGTCGAGCACCGCCGTCCTGTTGGTATAGGAAGACGGATCGTCCTCGAGCGCTTGCAGGGCGCCGGTGAAGGCGTTGTAGACGGAGTCGAGTGCCGTCGAGCTGCCCGGCGCGCCGAACAGCTCGTCGACCTTTGACATCGCATTGGCGCGGGTCGAGGTATAGGCGGCGCCAGCGGTCTCCTGCCAGAGCTGGTGCTGCACGATCTTGTCGAGCAGGCGCTGGACATTGCTGCTGGTGGTATAGCCGCCCTGGGTCTCGACCGTGCTGACGGTCCGCCGGATATAACCGGGCGAATCCGCATTGGCGACGTTCTGCGAGATGATGTTGAGCCCGACCTGCGTCGAGCGCAGGCCGGAGATCGCCATGTTCAGGGAAGAACCGAGGCCCATCGGGAGCTCCTCTCACCAATCCTTCTGGATCGTGCCGCTAGCGGCCAAAGCATTTTCAAGCGAAGTGGATTCCGGTTCGCGTGAAGAAAATGCGTGAATTCAAGAGCTGGGGCATCTGCGGCCCGATAGGATCGCAGATGCCCCAAAGCTCAGCGGATGATGTTGAACACGCTGCTCAGCATGTCCTGCGCCGTGGTGATGACCTTGGTGTTGGCCGAATAGGCCTGCTGGGTGACGATCATCTTCGAGAACTCGTCGGCGATGTCGGTATTGGACTGCTCGACATTGCCGCCGATGAGCTGGGACGTGCCGAGGCCGATGATCGGCGGGCCGGATTCGATGGTCTCCTGGAAGGCGCCGCCATCGAGCCGCTTCAGGGCGTTGCCGGCGTTGAAGCGGGCAACCGAGAGCTGCGCCAGCGCCACGACCTGGCCGTTGCTGAACGTGCCGATCAGTTGGCCGGTTTCCGAGACCTCGGTCCGGTCGAGCGTGCCGGCGGTGTAGCCGTTCTGGCGGATGCTGCGGGCGTCGATCTCGCCGCTGACATCGCCGTTCTGGGTCAGGCCGTCGCCGCCGGTGGTCAGGTTGATGCCGGTGACCGTGGTGCCTGCGATCGTCATCGTCGGCAGCGGGATCGTGCCGCCGGCTGGATTGGTGAGCTGGCCCGTGGCGCCGAAGGTGATGTTGGTGCCGACATTGCGGTAGGCCACGGCGGCGCCGGTAGCGCCGGTGTTCTCGGCGACGAAAAGGTTCCACGTATCGGCGACGGCCGGCGGTCCAGCCGATGCCTTCGTCGTCTTGGCCCAGCGCAGCTCGACCGTGGTCGCCTGGCCGAGCTGATCGTAGACCGTCACCGAGCCGCCGGCGATCGACTGGTTGAGGAAGGTCGGCATGTCGGTGCCGGTGATCGTTGTGATCGAGGAACCCGTGTAGTCGGCCGGGTCGATCAGCTCTGAGCCCGGTACGGTGGGATCGGCGCTCTCGGTCGCTGGATAGGACGGGATGTTGGCGCGATACTCGATCGAGGTCGTCGCCTTCGCCGGGTACTGCTCCTGCGTGATGCGCAGCACCTCCGGCTGGGTGCCGATCAGCTGGCCGGTGACCTGATCGATCTTCAGACCCTTGAGGTAGTAGCCGGCGCCGTTGACCAGGTAGCCGTTGGCGTCGAAGTCGAAATCGCCGCGGCGGGTATAGAGGTTCTGGTTGGTGAATTGCGTGTTGGCGCCGACGCCGCTCTGGCGCTGGTCGACGACGAAGAAGCCGTCGCCGTTGATCGCGACATTGGTGTCGATGCCGGTCGGTGCGAGGTCGCCCTGGATCGTGTTCGTCGGCCGGCTATAGGCCGAGACCGAGCCGGCGATCTGGCGGTTGAGCGCCGCATCGGGCACCAGATCGGCAAAGCTCGTATCGACCCGCTTGAAGCCGGCTGTCCGCGAATTGGCGATGTTGCCGGAGATGTTCTCGAGCGCATAGGACTGCGCCTGCATTCCGGAAACCGCCGTCGTCAACGCATTGAATACGCCCATGATACCCTCGCCTCGCCTGGCGGACCTTTAAGCCGCCTGATACGTCGCGAAGCGTTCTGCATGGGCTATGCCATGCGCCTATCGGCCAATTTTCAATAGGTTAGATGGTTTACCGAATCTAAGCTCTCGGCTTCGACCGGGCAAATTCCGCGCTGGCCGGCAAATCTTGCCGGGGCATTCACGGCGTTTCCGATCCACCGCGCCACGAGGCCAGGTCGCCGGCCACGTCGGAGAGCGTCGGCGGCTCGACCTCGACGAACGGCAACGGCCGACAGACGGCGAGTGTCGCCAGGCCGATCCTCGCCGTGAGCAGGCCGTTGAGCACGCCTTCGCCAAGCTTGGCCGAAAGCCGCGCCGCGAGCCCCTGGCCAATCACCTGCTGCACCAGGGCGTCGCCGGCCGCGACGCCACCGGTGACGACCAAATGGCCCATGACCTGTCGCGCCAGGCGGAGCAGGCCGAGCGCACCGGGCCGCCCGGCATAGATGCCTGCAATCGCGCGCAGCAGCCTGGCACAGGCGACGAGCACGAAGACGACGTCGATCAGGGCGCGCGGGCTGACCGCCGTGACCAGCGAGACCCGCCTTGCGGCCGAGGCGATCTGCGCCTGCGCGGCGGCATCGAGCGGCGCGATCACGCTGCGCTCGGCCACGGCGAGCACGTCGCGCGGCGCGAAGAGTTGCGGCAGGCTGTCATCGAGCTCCGCCCGGCCCTTGGCCGTCTCCGGCCGGGAGGCGTAGAGGCGCTTCAGCTCTCCCGCGATGTCCTTGGCCTCGTCGAGGCTGCCGCCGGCGAGCACTGTCGTCGCCCGCTCGCGCAGGGCCTCGACCCGCCGCTCGCGCAGGATGTCGCGCAGCACCTTGGCGAGCATGACGAGGAGCGCGAGCGCCGCTACGGCTGCAAAGGCCAGCGCCGCATAGCCAAGCACCGGGCTCTCGTTCATCAGCGAGGTCACCGTGCGCTCGATCCAGACGCCGATCGAGAGTGTCAGGAAGCCCGAGAGCCCGGCGACGAAGAGCGTGCCCCAGCTCCAGCCGCGCCTGGGCTTCACCGGCACGGCTGCGGGCTCGGTGGGATCGACCGGCTCGCTTTCGGGCAGGATCGCGATGTCACGGTCCAGCGGCGTCAACTCGACCTCGCCATGGGCCGCCGATGTATCGAGGCGCACGGCGCGCGGAGCCTTGCTCATGGGCGGCCTCCTCTCGTCATGCCAGCCTGTCGCCGATCAGGAATTCGAGCGCACGGTCGAGGCGAATCTGCGGCGGCGGCTGGGTCCGCCCACCCGCATCCGGCACGACCAGGGGCGGCCGGAAGCGCGGCGCCCTGATCTGCCAGCGCGGCGCATTCGCATCGAAGATCGCCTCGGGCCGCTCCGGCAACTCGCCAGGGAAGATCGCGGCTTCCGCAATCCCGTCGAAGATCTCGTCGCCGACGCGCTCGCCGGCCTCCGGCACGCCCGCGATCGCCGGGAGGTCCTCGCGGCCTTCCTTGATCCGGACCTCGCGCGTCGCCCGCACGGCGGCAAGCGCCATCGCCTCGACCTTGGCGCCCGCCCCTTGCGCCCGCGAGGATGCCCGCGCCACCAGATGCGCCATCACCGTTGCCAGCCGGTCATGGCTGGTATGATGGACATGGTCGGCCTTGGTCGCGGCGAAGAGCACGCGCTCGATCCGCGGCGCGAACAGGCTCGACAGCAAGGAATTGCGCCCGACCTGGAAAGCGGCGAGCGCCTGGCCGAGAGCGGTCTCGAGATCGGCGAGCGCAGGAGGTCCGGCATCGAGCGCCGCCAGCGCATCGACCAGCACGATCTGCCGGTCGAGCCTGGCGAAATGATCGCGGAAGAACGGCGTCACCACCACACGCTTATAGGCCTCGAACCGATCCGCCATCAGCCCGGCCAGCGTGCCGGACGCCGGCTCGGTATCGTGGCCAAGATCGAGCGGGGCGAAGGTCAGCGCCGGCGAGCCTTCGAGATCGCCCGGCATCAGGAAGCGCCCGGGTGGCGTCACCGCCACCGCCTCCGGATCGGCCCTGAGCCGCGCCAGATAGGCCTTGAACAGGTCGCTCGCGGCCTCTGCGGCCAGCTCGTCGGCCGCGCCGGCAGGATCGCGCCCGGCGAGGTCGGCGAGCCAAGGCTCGGCCGCCACACGCCGATGCGGCTTGCGGGCATCGGCGATGGCCTGTCGCGACCACGCTTTGTAATCGAGGCCTATCAGCGCGAGATCGAGCAGCCACTCGCCGGGATAGTCGACGATGTCGAGCGTCAGAGTCGCCGGCCCCTTGAACCAGCCTTCGGCCCGCTCGTAATCGATCTCGACGCGCAGCTCCGAGATCCGCTTCGTCGAGTCCGGCCAGCGCCGCTCCGGCCCCGATAGCGCCGCGCGATGCGCCTCGTAGGGAAAGCGCGGCACGTCCGGATCGGGCTGCGGCACCAGCCTGACCCGGCTGATCCGCCCCTGCGCCGCCGCCTTCAGCACCGGCAGGCGCGCGCCTTCCATCAGGTTCTGGATCAGCGCCGTGGTGAAGACCGTCTTGCCCGAGCGCGACAGGCCGGTGACGCCGAGCCTGAGCCGCGGCCGCGCCAGCCCGAGCAGGCTGTCGCCGAAGGCGAGCGCGGCGTTGCGCGCCTCGTCGAAATAGGAACTCATGCGAGGGGAACAGCGCCCGCTCGTCGAGCCCTTCGCCCGGGTCCGTCAGCACCGGAAGCGCAGACAGCAGCGTCAGACGGCCGTATCAGGAGACGTCGCGAACGCTCTCTCACTCGTCAGGCCCTTCGCCCAGCGATGCCGGCGTCACGAAACGTTCGAGCCGTCCGCCGCGCGCGACGACGTTGCGCCAATCCTCGACGGAAAAATCGATCACGGCGAGCCCGCAGGTCGGGTACTTCTTCGCCATCCGTACCGCGGCATAGCGGTCGCCATGGCCGACCAGCTGCGCAGCCAATTCCTCGAAGCCGGGGTTATGGCCGATCATCAGCAGGGTCCGGACATCCGGCTCGGTCTCCTGCACCACATCGAGCAGCCGCTCCGGCTTGGCCTCGTAAATGCGTGGCTCGACATGGGTGCCGGGCTTTTCCGGCAGCATCGGCCCGACCAGTTCCCAGGTCTCGGCCGTGCGCCGGGCGGGCGAGATCAGCACGAGATCGGGCAGCAGAAGTTCCTCGGCGAGATAGCGGCCCATCAGCGGAGCGGCCTCGCGTCCGCGCGCGGCCAAGGGACGCTCGCGGTCGGTGACCCCGGTGGACCAGTTCGATTTGGCGTGGCGCAGGAGCAGGAGGCGTCGCATCGCTCGAACGTAACCATGTGCCTGCGATTTTGCGAGGGCTCAGCGCACAGGTTCGCGCGTCCGCAACGCCGTGAGCAGCAGCGCGACGAGCTTTTCCGAATGCAGCTTCTGCAATGCCACGCGGCCGCCCGGCCCGGCGAGGAAATCGAGCTGCCCATCGAGCAGCAGCGTGGTGAAACCATGGGTCACCGACCAGGTGAACAGGATCTCCGGAAGGTCGGGATCACCGGCGAAGCTCGGCGGCAGGCGCGAGAACAGGTCCTGCTCGACCTCGGCCTGCGGCAACTCGCTCTGCGTCTCCCGCACCAGGATGCCGAAGGCGCGGGCCGCGGCGCGCTTGAACTCGGCATCATCCGCATTCAGGCCGCGCTGCCCGAAGACGACGCGGAAGCGCCCGGGACGCTCCAGCGCGGTCGCGACATAGGCTTCGCCAATGGCACGCAGGCGGTTGCCACCAGCCTCGGTCGCCGCTTCCGCGGCATGGTCCATCGCATCCGCCAGCCCATCGAAGCCGAGCGTCGCGACCGCGGTCAGGAGCCCGGTGATATTGCCGAAATGATGCGCCGGCGCCGCCGGCGAAACCCCGGCCCGGCGCGCGCATTCGCGCAAGGTGAAGCCGGCGACGCCCTTCTCGGCCAGCACCGCCTCGGCGGCATCGATCATCGCCTGGCGCAGGTCGCCATGATGATAGGCGCCCCGCGCCATACTCGACTTTGCCTTCGCCATCGCCAGCCCACAATCTAAACACCGTCAAATATATCTTGACGACGTCAAGATAACAGCTTACCCAACCACCGCAACTTGACAGCGTTCAAATGGAGCGATCCCATGCCAACGCTCGATGCAGCCTTCACCTGCGGGTCCCAGCTCGCCGCCCTGGGTTGGCTCAGCCTGATCCTGCTGCCGCGCTGGCGCGGCGTCTCCGCGCTGCTGGCCGGCATGCTGATCCCGGCCACGCTCTCGCTCGGCTATGTCATCCTGATCGCCGTCCATTGGCACGAGGCCAAGGGCGGCTTCTCCTCGCTGGACGATCTGGCGGCGCTGTTCGGCTCTCGGCCACTCCTGCTGGCCGGCTGGCTGCATTATCTCGCCTTCGATCTCCTGCTCGGCAATTGGATCCTGAGGCGGGCGCAGGAGGCGAAACTTCCACATCCACTGGTCGTGCCGGTGCTGCTCGCGACCTTCCTGTTCGGACCGATCGGCTACCTCGCATTCCTGCTGCTCAAGGGCAGCTTATGGATCGGCCGGGACGACCGGATCGCGCGTGCCCAGGCCCGCCTGCCCGCCTGGTCATGCGCATTCGAGCTCGATCCGCGCCTGACTGCTGCGGGGCTCGCCATGCTCGCGCTGATGCTGCCGACCGCCCTCGCCTATGCGGTCGATCAGCGCCTGTTCCAGGACAGCAATGTCTGGCTCAAGCCGCTGAAATTCGAAGCGTCGCTCGTCGTCTATTTCCTGACGCTTGCGCTCGTGCTGCCATTGACCAGCGAGGCCTTCCGCGCTTCGCGGCTCGGCCGCTATGTCTTTTGGGGCGTCGTGCCGGCTGGCTTCCTGGAGGTCGCGTATATCGCCTGGCGCGCCTCTCGCGCCGAGGCCTCGCATTACAACGCCTCGAGCTGGCTCGCCTCGGCGCTCTACAATGCCATGGGCGTCGGCGCAGTGATGATCACGCTCGGCTCGGGCGCCCTCGCCTATGGCCTTGCACGCCGCGATGCCGCCCCCCTGGCGCCGACCCTGCGCTGGTCGCTTGTGCTGGGATTTGCCCTGACCTGTATTCTCGGCCTCGTAAGCGGCGCGACGCTCTCGATCAATGGCAGCCATTTCGTCGGCGCCGCCCCGGCAGCACAGGCGACGCTGCCGCTCTTCGATTGGTCGCTGACGGGCGGCGACCTGCGGATGGCCCATTTCCTCGGGCTGCATGCCCTGCAGATCATCCCCGCCTTCGGTCTCCTGGTCTGGTTGCTGATCCGCCAGCCGCGGCTGGGAACGGCTGCCGTCGGCCTGTTCGCGGGCGCCTATGCGCTGGTGACGCTCGGCGCCTTCATGGCGGCGCTCAGCGCGCGGCCGCTGCTCGGGCTGAGTTGAGCGACGATAGTTGAGAGGCAGATTCACCGATCAGTTTGATTCAACTGATCGGATCCGGCTCCAGCCCCTCAACTCTCCGCGTCGCCGGCCTCCAGCAGATCCTCCGCGCCCGGCTCGTACCGCAGGAGATCGCCCGGTTGGCAGTCGAGCACGACGCAGATCCGCGTCAGCGTATCGAAGCGCATGCCACGCACCTTGCCCGATTTCAGCTGCGAGACCTGCTGCTCGGTCAGGCCGATGCGCTGGGCAAGTTCCTTCGAGCGCATCTTGCGGCGCGCCAACATCACATCGAGTTCGACCACGATCGGCATGACCAGGTCCTACTAGACAAAACTTTGATTCTCGTCGGCCAGCCACACCGCTTCGCGCAGCACGAGCCCGAAGGCGACCAGCACGGCCCCGGCCGCGAGGGCGCCGAACACGCCGGGATCGAGCGTGATCGCGAGCTGCTTCTGGCCAGTAGGATTGTCGAAGGTCAGCGCGACGCTCTGCAGCGCGCGGATGATCGGCGTCACCGCGCCGAAGGCAAAGAGCAGCCAGCCGATCCGGCTGAGTTCCACCGCGTTCCCTTCGTCGAGCACGATGCCCCTACGGAAGCGGCCGAACAGCCGGCCGAGCCGCAGCATCGCCAGCGTGAACAAGCCGGCCGGCACCAGGCTCAATGCCAGGCCCAGCCAATATCCACGCGCACTCGGAACGGCGGGCGCAGCGCCCGCGCCAACAGTGCTCTGCATGTAAGCCAGCACGCTTGCAGGGCTGGTCCAGACCCAGACCACACCGACGAGCATCAGCGCGGCCGCCAGATAGCAGAACAGGCTCGCCGCGACGCTGATACGCCGCAGCCTCGCGAAGCTCGACCCGGCGGGAGACGGTATCTCATATGCGCTCATCGAATTAGCTCTCCGATTGACAAAATTAAACTAATAGATGAATTTTTAAATGTCAAGAGTTTATCGATGCCTGTTGAGGACAGCCATGCCCTTGCCGCCCCGTACCGCCATTGCCGCGCTTCTTGTCGCCACCGGTCTCGCTGCCGGTTGCAGCCATGTCCCGCTCAGCTCGCTGCCCGCGCTGTCACGGATCGATCTCAAGACGACGCGCTTCGCCGATCTGCGCGCAGGCGTCAGCCTGCCCGAAGAGATCCGCCCGCTTCCCGGCGGCGTGACGATGACGGTGACGGTCCAGCCGCGGCAGGGCGGCAGGCACGAGCGCAGCTACGCGCTCGAGCAGGTCAGCGATCCCGCCGAGCTGGCGGCACTGCCGAGCGTGACGCGGCCGGGCCGGCGCTTCACGGTCTTCCGCCTGAGCGCGACCGATGCGGCGAATCTCACCGCGTTCCGCGAGGAGCACATGCTCAACCCCGATGGCAGCGGCAATCCAGGCAGCCTGGCGCTGAACGCCCGCAAGATCTGCCGCACCGGCGATCTTGGCGGCAGGCCGATCCCGATGTCGACCTATCTCAAGACCTCGGAGACGCGCGACTACGTCACGCTGACGAGCGATATCGACCTGCGCGAGGCGATCAAGGAGACCGGCGGCGCCCCCGATCTCGCGAGCCTGCTTCCGGCCTGCGACGCGCCGGCCGCGCTCAGCGGCTCTCGCGCCGTACCATGAAGGCGAGCTTCTCGAACAGGCTGACATCCTGCTCGTTCTTGAGCAGCGCTCCATGGAGCGGCGGGATCAGCTTGCGCGGGTCGCGCTCGCGCAGCACCTCCGGCCCGATATCCTCGGCGACGAGCAGCTTGAGCCAGTCGAGCAGCTCCGAGGTCGAAGGCTTTTTCTTGATGCCCGGCACGTCGCGCACCTCGAAGAAAAGCCGCAGCGCCTCCTCCATCAGCCGCTTCTTGATGCCCGGGAAATGCACCTCGACGATGGCTCGCATCGTGTCAGCGTCAGGAAAGCGGATATAGTGGAAGAAGCAGCGGCGCAGGAAGGCGTCCGGCAGCTCCTTCTCGTTGTTGGAGGTGATGATCATCACCGGGCGCTGCGCCGCGCGGATCGTTTCGCCGGTCTCGTAGACATGGAATTCCATGCGGTCGAGCTCGAGCAGCAGGTCGTTCGGGAACTCGATATCGGCCTTGTCGATTTCATCGATCAGGAGCACGGGCCGCTCGGCTGAGACGAAAGCCTCCCAGAGCTTGCCGCGCTTGATATAGTTCGAGATCTCCGAGACGCGCGGATCGCCGAGCTGGCTGTCGCGCAGGCGGCTCACCGCATCATACTCGTAGAGCCCCTGCTGCGCCTTGGTGGTCGACTTGATGTGCCAAGTGATCAGCGGCGCCTTCAGCGCGCTGGCGATCTCCTCGGCCAGCACGGTCTTGCCGGTGCCGGGCTCACCCTTGACCAGGAGCGGCCGCTCCAGCCGGATCGCGGCATTGACGGCGACGGTGAGGTCCTCGGTGGCGACGTAGTTTTCGGTACCGGCAAAACGCATGAAGGGCCTTTCGGATAAGCGCCGGCGAAGGCTACGGGCCGCCTGCGATCACCGCAAGGTTTTCGGGCGCAGAATTCTTCGGGCCCAGGCAAGCTATTGCTTGTACTGCAAGGCCTTGGCCCGCAAACTTGAATCACTTCCGGAATCAGCGCGAGGATAGCCTTGGCCGCCGCAGTTGACCCTTCGCTCTTCAAGGATGCCGCTGTCGTGCTGGCGACGGCAGGGGTCATCGTGCCCTTCGCCAAGAGCTTCAAGATCAATTCGGTCGTCGCCTTCATGGCCTGCGGCGCGCTGCTCGGCCCTTACGGCCTTGGCGGCCTCGTCGCCTCGGTACCGGTCCTGCGCGCCATCACGGTTGCGGACCCGGAATCCCTGGCCGGCCCTGCCGAGCTC
Source organism: Allobosea sp. BK604 (assembly GCF_004341515.1). Classification (GTDB taxonomy): domain Bacteria; phylum Pseudomonadota; class Alphaproteobacteria; order Rhizobiales; family Beijerinckiaceae; genus Allobosea. Next base: position 37,154 of record NZ_SLZF01000008.1, on the reverse strand, counting down.
GGCGTCGCCTTCCTGCTCTTCGTCATCGGGCTCGAAATGTCGTTCGAGCGCCTGATGACGATGCGCCGGCTGGTCTTCGGGCTCGGGCTCGGCCAGGTCGGCCTGTCGGCCGCGATCATCGGCGCTGCCGCCTACTGGCTCGGGCAGCCGGCAACCGCAGCGCTCTTGATTGGCTTCGGCCTCGCCCTGTCCTCGACCGCGATCGTGGTCGAGCTGCTCTCGGCCAGCCGCCGCATGACCTCCTCAGCCGGCCGCGCCAGCTTCGCCGTGCTGCTCTGCCAGGACATCGCGGTCATCCCGCTGCTTTTCCTGATCAGCGTGCTCGGCGCGCAGAATGGCGGCTCGCTCATCGCCAGCATGGCGAAGGCGGGCCTCCAGGCCTGCGCCGCCATTGCCGGAATCGTCGTGATCGGCCGCTGGGCGCTGCGCCCGCTCTTCCGCCTGGTCGCTTCGACCGACTCGTCCGAAAGCTTCATGGCGGCGACGCTCCTGACCGCGCTCGGCACCGGCCTGATCGCCGCCACTGCGGGGCTTTCAATGGGGCTCGGCGCCTTCATCGCCGGGCTGCTGCTGGCCGAAACGGAATATCGCCGGGCGATCGAGGTCACCATCGAGCCGTTCAAGTCGCTGCTGATCGGCGTCTTCTTCCTCACGGTCGGCATGGGCATCAACCCGGCCCAGATCGCAGCCCAACCCTTCGCCATCATCGGCATCGCCATTGGCCTCGTCGCCGTCAAGGCGGCGATCGTCTACGGCCTCGGCCGCGCCTTCAAGCTCTCCGCGGCGACATCGATCGAGGCCGCGATCATGATCGGGCCCGGCGGCGAATTCGCCTTCGTGCTGCTCAGCGCCGCCGCCGGCGCCAAGCTGATCGGCGAGGATGCGATCAGCCTCGTGCTGGCGGCCGTCTCGCTTACCATGGTGACCCTGCCGCTCTGCGCGCGCATGGCGCGTCTCCTCGCGGCCCGTCTCGCGAAGCCGGTCATCCTGCCCGAGGAGGCGCGGATCCTGCCGCCGCTCGACCAGACCGACCGCGCCATCGTCATCGGCTGCGGCCGTGTCGGCCGTCTCGTCGGCGCCATGCTGGAGGAGCACAAGAAGCCCTATATCGCCGTTGATTCGAACCCGACCCTGGTCGCGAGCCAGCGTCGCGCCGGGCGGCCGGCCTTTTTCGGTGACGCGACGAAACCGGATTTCCTCAAGCTTTGCGGTATCGAGGACGCGAGCGCGCTGATCGTCACGATCGATACCAACAAGGCGGTCGACGAGACCGTGCGCGTGGCGCGCGCCCTGAAGCCGGACCTGATCATCGTGGCGCGCGCCCGCGACGCAGCCCATGCCCGCCATCTCTACGAACTTGGCGTCAACGATGCGGTGCCTGAGACCATCGAGGCGAGCCTGCAACTGTCGGAGGCGGCGCTGGTCGGTCTTGGCGTGCCGATGGGCCTCGTCATCGCCTCGGTGCACGAGCGCCGCGACGTCTTCCGGCGCGAGCTCAAGCCCGCAGCCGCTCCCGCGCCGGCCCTTCCGCGCCACGGGCGGTCGCGAAGGTTGTGACGTTCTGGGCCGCCCGCACCTGCTGCGCGATGCGGAAGATATGGCCGTAGAACTGGTCGGCGCTGCTCTGCCAGCTATAGCCGGCCGCGAGCTCGAGGCAGGTCTCGCGCGGGATGCGCAGAGCCGCGAGCGCGGCTTTGCGCAGGTCCTCGTCCAGCACCGCTGCCCCGCTGCCGGCGAAGACGTCGCTCGGCCCCTGCACGGGGAAGGCCGCCACCGGCAGGCCGCTCGCCGCGGCCTCGAGCAGCACGATGCCGAACGTGTCGGTCAGGCTCGGGAAGACGAACACGTCGGAGGAGGCGTAGATCGAGGCCAGATCCTCGCCCTCGCGCGTGCCCAGGAAGGTCACGTCCGGGAACGAGCGCTGCAGATCGGCCCGCGCCGGCCCGTCGCCGACCACGACCTTGCTGCCGGGCAGCCTCAGCGACAGGAAGGCCTCGAGGTTCTTCTCGACGGCGACCCGGCCGACGCTGAGGAAGATCGGCCGCGGCAGGTCGAGCACGCTCGCCGGGCGCGGATGGAACAGCGAGAGATCGACGCCGCGGCCCCAGCGCAGGATTCGCTCGAAGCCATGCTGCCTGAGCTCGGCCTCGACGGTCGCGGTCGAGACCATCACACCGGCCGCCGGCCCGTGGAATCGGCGCAGGAAGCGATAGCTCCAGCGCTCGGGGATCGGCCAGCGCGCCGCGACATATTGCGGGAAGCGCGTGTGGTAGCTGGTCGTGAACGTGCGCTTCTGGGCGAGGCAGACCGCACGCGTCAGCCAGCCGATCGGCCCTTCGGTCGCGATATGGATATGGTCGGGCTTGAACTCGGCGATACGCTTCGCCACCGCCCGGCGCGTAGCCAGCGCCAGCCTGATATCGGGATAGGATGGCAGACCGATCTGCCAGAACCCTTCCGGGGTCAGCATATGCGCCGTCACGCCATGGGACGGCGCTGCCTCGTACATGCGCTCCAGCGACCGGACGACCCCGTTGATCTGGGGCCGCCAGGCGTCCGTCGCGATCAGGACGCGCATCAGGCGGCCTCGCTCACCAGGGCCGGTTCGGGGCGCGGTACCGGCAGCACGGCCGGGGCCGGCAGGGGCTGACCCTTCAGCCGATACTGCGGCCAGTGGATGATCTCGAAGCGGCCATCGTGATGCTCGACCACGGCCGTGCAGCTTTCGACCCAGTCGCCGGTGTTGATATAGGTCAGGCCGTCGATCTGGCGATGCGCCGCGTGATGGATATGGCCGCAGACCACGCCATCGGCGCCATGCCGGCGCGCCTCGGCCGCGAGGCAGGTCTCGAACTCGCCGATATAGTTCACCGCATTCTTGACCTTGAGCTTGGCCCAGGCCGAGAGCGACCAATGCGGCAGCTGCAGCAGGCGCCGCACCTTGTTGACCACGGTGTTGGAAGCGAGCGCGATCGTATACGCCCAGTCGCCGAGCAGGGCGAGCCACTTGGCGTTGCGCACAACGAGATCGAACAGGTCGCCATGGATGATCAGCAGGCGCTTGCCGTCCACCGTCTCGTGGATGCAGTCATCGACCAGCGTGATGCCACCGAATTGGGTGCCGGCGAAATCGCGCAGGAATTCGTCGTGGTTGCCGGTGATATAGGTGAGCTTGGAGCCCTTGCGGACCTTGCGCAGCAGCTTCTGGATGACGTCGTTATGCGCCTGCGGGAAGTACCAGCCGCTCTTCAGCCGCCAGCCGTCGATGATATCGCCGACCAGGTAGATCTGCGGCGCATCATAGGCGCGCAAGAATTCCAGCACGAGATCCGCCTGCGCCCCGCGCGTGCCGAGATGCAGATCGGAAATGAAGATGCTGCGAACCTGCTTGGCGTCGTCGTCGTCGCTCATGCTCGCCGGCCCATCCTGTTGCGATGCCTGCGGCGTGTGTCTGATTTGCATTGCGCTTTGATGACGCCGACATGAATCCGTGGTTTGCGTGACGAGCGAACGCAGCATTGTGAGAGGGAACGAAATGGATTTGGGCATTGCCGGCCGCACGGCCATTATTTGCGCCTCCAGCAAGGGTCTGGGCCGCGGCTGCGCCGAGGCGCTTGCCGAAGCCGGCTGCACGGTGGTGATCAACGGTCGCGACGGCGCGACCCTGGAGGAGACCGCCAGCCAGATTCGTGCCAGCTACGGCGCCAAGGTCGTCGCCGTCGTCGCCGACGTCTCGACCAGGGCCGGCCAGGACGCGCTGCTGGCGGCAGCGCCCGAGCCCGACATCCTCGTCAACAACAATGGCGGCCCGCCGCCGAAGGGTTTTCGCGACGTCACCCGCGAGGCGCTGCTTGAAGGCGTGATCCAGAACATGGCGACGCCGATCGAGCTGACGCAGCGCGTCGTCGACGGCATGATCGCCCGCAAGTTCGGCCGCATTGTCAACATCACCTCGATGAGCGTGCTGACCCCGCTGACCGGGCTCGACGTCTCCTCGGGCGCGCGCGCCGGCCTCACCGCCTTCCTCGCCGGCGTCTCCCGCGAGGTCGCCCATGCCAATGTCACGATCAACAACATCCTGCCCGGCATGTTCGACACCGACCGGCTAAAGGGCTCGATGACCAAGATGGCGGCGCTCAGGAACGTCCCGATCGAGGAGATGGCCAAGGCGCGCATGGCCGATGTGCCGGCCAAGCGCTTCGGCAACGCCGAGGAATTCGGCAAGCTCTGCGCCTTCATCGCCAGCGCGCATGCCGGCTACATCACCGGCCAGAATTTCCTGATCGACGGCGGCGTGTTCAAGGGCGCGTTCTGAGACAAGTTCCGACCGGCAGCCGCCTCCCGCCCGCTGCCGGTCGGGGTTGCAAGCTTCACGCTTTGAGAACCCGAATCGGCGTGGTCTAAGGGCAAAGGTCTTCTACAAGACCGATCTCCCCAAACCCGCGCAGTTCCTTGTCCCCTCTCCTCGGCATCAGCCTCAAGCTCATCTCGGCCCTGGCCTTCACCTTCATGTCGGCCGGCATCAAGGCCGTCTCCGCGAACTATCCGACCGGCCAGATCGTCTTTTGCCGCTCCTTCTTCGCACTGATCCCGCTGATCATCTGGCTGGCCTGGCGCTCGGAATTCCCCTCGGCACTCCGGACCCAGAATTTCCGCGGCCATATGAAGCGCGGCGTCTTCGGCTCGACCGGCATGTTCCTCGGCTTCGCGGCGCTCGGCTTCCTGCCGCTGCCGGACGCGGTCGCGCTCGGCTATGCCGGGCCGCTGATGGTCGTGGTGCTCGCCGTCGTGATCCTGAAGGAGCGCGTGCGCATCTATCGCTGGACGGCGGTGACGATCGGCTTCGTCGGCGTGCTCCTGATGCTCTCGCCCTATCTCGGCAGCGACACGCTGGCGCGCGGGCTCCAAGGCGGCCCGGCCATCGGCGCGATGCTGGCGCTGAGCGGCGCCTTCTGTTCGGCCTTCGCCTCGGTCGAGGTCCGCCTCCTGACCAGCACGGAGAAGACCGGCGCGATCGTCTTCTATTTCATGGTGCTGACCGCCACGCTCGGCCTCTGCACCAGCCTGTTCGGCTGGAACCTGCCGACCCTGAAGGATGCGGCGCTGCTCTTCACCATCGGCATTCTCGGCGGGCTCGGCCAGATCCTGATCGTGCAGGCCTATCGCTATGGCGACGCCTCGCTGATCGCGCCCTTCGAATACTCCACCATGCTCTGGGCGGTCGGGATCGGCTGGTTCATGTTCGGCGACTGGCCTGCCAACGCAGTCTTCGTCGGCGCCGTCATCGTCATCGCCTCCGGTATTTACGTGATCCTGCGTGAGCAGCAGCTCGGCCTGCTAAGGAAGGAAACACGAGAGGTCGGCTCCTCCCGCGGCGCCTGATCCTTTGCTTGCTCCCCGGCTCCGGACAAGGCATTGTCCGCTTGGACAAACGATTATGTTCGCTTTCACAAACGGACTGAGTGACAGGCAGCCGCATGGGCATCGAGACGAAGGAACGCAGCGGTCGCGAGCTTGAATCGGGCGCCCAGGTCATCTCGGGCCAGCTCGGCAAGACGATCCAGCGACTGCGCAAGGCCTATAATCTCTCGCTCTCCGAGCTTGCCGAGCAGTCCGGCGTCGCCAAGTCGATCATCAGCCAGATCGAGCGCAACGAGACCAACCCGACCCTGGCGACGATCTGGCGCCTGTCGCAGGCCCTCGACATCTCGATCGAGCGCGTTCTCTCCAGCGGCGAGGAAGAGGCCTTCATCGAGAAGACCACCCGCGCCGACACCCCGATCCTGGTCTCGGAGGACGGCAAGCTGCGCCTCGCCATCATCGGCTGGATCAAGACGGTCGAATGGCTGCAATGGTACGAGGTTCAGGCCGAGCCCGGCGGCGAGCTCGATTCCGAAGGCCACCAGCGCGGCTCGATCGAGTCGCTCTCGGTCAGCGCCGGCGAATTCGAGGTCGAGGTCGGCGACGTGATCCAGCGCGCCAAGGCGGGTGAGACCCTGCGCTACCGCTGTGACCGGCGCCATATCGTCCGCTGCGTCGGCGACCAGCCCGGCAGCGCGTTGATGGTCTGCATCCTCAAAGCGGCGGTGATGGAGTAGCTCCGGAGCCGATCTGGCATCGCCACGACCGATTGAATTGACAAATCAGGCTCAATCAATCATATAAGCGGTTCGATCTTAGGCCGAACGAATTGGCCCCTGCGCTGCTATTGCGCTCCAGCTGACGAACTTCCTGCTCAAAATCGAAACCGTGTGAGGCGTCGTCTCACGCGCAGCAACGCTTTGCGAGAAGGATACTTCTATGGCTACCGGTACCGTCAAATGGTTCAATTCCACCAAGGGCTTCGGCTTCATTCAGCCGGATGACGGCGGACAGGACGCTTTCGTCCACATCAGCGCCGTCGAGCGCGCTGGCCTGCGCGATCTTCGCGAAGGCCAGAAGATCACGTTCGAGCTTGTCCAGGACAAGCGCTCGGGCAAGATGTCCGCCGACAATCTGCGGGCTGAGTGATCGCATGACTGCGCATCGGTGATCCTTCGGATCGAACGGCGACCACGGATGTACTGGCGCCCTTCCTTCCGGACCACAGATAGCGCGGTCGGACCAAGGGTCGGGATAAAACCCGGCCCTTTTGTTTTCTGAAAGGAGTTCTGAATGCAGATTCTCGTTCGTGACAACAATGTCGAGCAGGCCCTGCGCGTCCTCAAGAAGAAGATGCAGCGTGAAGGCATATTCCGCGAGATGAAACGCCGCTCGGCCTACGAGAAGCCTTCCGAGAAGCGCGTTCGCGAGAAGGCGGAGGCCGTGCGACGTGCCCGCAAACTCGCCCGCAAGCAGGCCCAGCGTGAAGGCCTGATCGCAGCGCCCAAGCCCAAGCCGCGGCCCGCCCGCGCTCCGCGCCCGGCAGCCGCCATCTGACCCAGACACACAGGAAAGCCCCATTGTTTCATTCGAACCACCAGAGCTTCGCTGACCGCCGATCCGACTCCGCCAACGCCAAGAAGGCACTGCTGGAGCGTTTTAAGGCGAGACCCGGCACCGACGACCCTATCATGCAGCAGCGCCGCGCCGAGCGTCAGGCCGTTGCCGAGGCCCGTGCCATCCGCGAAGCCGAGAAGGCTGCCGCTCGCGCTGAGGCCGAACGCCTTGCCCTGATCGAGCGTGCTCGCCTCGAAGAGGAAGAGCGCCAGGCCGAGTTGGCCCGTGAAGCCGCCCGCCAGGCCGAGCAGGCCAGGCGCGATGCCGAGCGCCCCCGTAAGGTGCTGCTCGAAGCGGTTCAGTACGCGCAGATGCGCGCTGCCGGTAAAAGACGCCGCTGAGACGACGACGCAACCGGAGGGCTCATCATGCCGAACAAGCGATTGTCTCTTGATGAGGCCAAGCGCCGGGCTCAGGTGGTGGCCGACAAGGCCGAGACACGAACCCGGGAAATGTCGCGCATTCTGGAAGCCGAGCAGGTCGAGCGGAAGGCCGTGGCGGAAAAGACCGCACGCCTGCGAGCCCTGCGTCTGGCGAAGGAGGCTGCCGATGCCCAGGCAGCCGCCGCTGCCGCGGCAGCCGAGGACGGCAAGCAAGGCCGCGGGCCGCGAAAGCATACGCCGGCCCGCTAGGGCGTTTTCGAGTGAAACGGCATCTGGTCAGGGATAGCGGCCCCCCCGGGGCCAGGAGATTCGCGCCTCGAGCCCGCCACCGCTGCGTCCCCGAAGTGAGAGCTGGCCGCGATGGGCCTCGGCGATGGCGCGGGCGATCGCCAGGCCAAGGCCGAAGCCTCCATCATCGCGCAGCGTCCGCGCGGCATCGCTACGGTAGAACGGCTCCAGAACCTTGTCGCGCTCCGCGGGCGCGATCCCGGGACCGTCGTCCTCGACGCTGACGGCGACGCTGCCTTCATCGCCGTCGTCGAGCCGCACGACGGCCTTGCCGCCGAATTTGAGCGCATTGTCGACGAGATTCGTCACGGCCCGCGTCATCTGGTCGGCATCGCACAGCGCAGAGACGCGGTCCGGCCCGACATAGACGACGTCATGCCCCAGATCGGCGAAATCATCGCAGATCGTCTGCAGCAGGGCCGGAAGGTCGGTCGCGACCATATTGCCCGAAGCGCGTCCCTCGCGCAGGAATGACAGCGCGTCATTGGCCATCCGCTCCATCAGGGCGAGGTCCGCCAGCATGGCACGTCGCCGGCCCGGATTGGCGATTTCCTCGGCTCGCAGCCTGAGGCGCGTGATCAGGGTGCGCAAATCGTGACTCACCGCAGCCAGCATCCGCGTACGCTCGTCGACCAGTCGCCGGATGCGTGCGGCCATGGTGCTCAGGGCCGATGCCAGCCGCTTGACCTCCAGCGGTCCACGCTCGACCGTGATCTCGCCGCCCCGGTCCGGATCGAAGCGGTCGGCCGCCTCGGCCAGCCGCGACAGCGGCGACACCACCGCTCGCGCCGCCCATAGCGTCAGCAGGGCGATCAGGGTGGCGAGGGTCGCCAGCGTCACGAGCAACTGGACAATGATGGCGCCGCCGCCCGGCGGCCGCATCATCTCCGGCGGCGCCATCGCGATGCCCGTGCCTTCCGGGAAGCGCAGGCCGATGCCGGGGGGACCGGGCGTCGCGGCATCCGGCCGGTCGAGCGGCAGCACCTCGGCTATGCCGCTCAGCTGTGCTGCGAGCGCGGCGACCATCGCACTGTCCGGTGGGGGCAACTGGCGGTTGCTCGCCGTCGCGGAGGAAGGCAGGCGCGAGAGCCGCGGCTGTGCCGCCAGCGCGGCATCGAGGACGACCGCCCGCGCCTCGGCCGTCCGCGCGGCATGGATCTGGCGTGCGATCGTCGCCAGCTCGACGACATAGGGGAATTCCGGTGGCCGCCGCAGCTCGCGCGGCAGCAGCACCAGAAGCATCACGGCCGTGACCAGGTTCACCAGGACGAAGGCCCCAAGCACGATCACCGCAAGCTGCGTGACCGCGCGCGCCGGCAACAGTTGCGTCAGCAGTCGTATCATCGCGGCGCGACCTCAGGCGAGAACATGTAGCCGCCAGAGCGAATGGTCTGGATCAGCTCCGGCTCACGCGGATTGCGCTCCATCTTCTGGCGCAGGCGGCTGACGAGCACGTCGACCGAGCGCTCGAAGGGCCCGGCCGAGCGGCCCTGCGTCAGGTCGAGCAACTGATCGCGCGAGAGCACACGCCGCGGGCGCTCGCAGAGGGCGAGCAGCAATTCGAATTCCGCGCCCGTCAGGGCAACACGCGCACCGGCCGGATTGAAGAGCCGGCGCGTCGCCTTGTCGAGCGTCCAGCCTGCAAAGGCAATGACGGCATCGCTGCCGATCTCCCCCGCCGGCGAGACGCGGCGCAGCACGGCGCGAATCCGTGCGAGCAGTTCGCGCGGATTGAACGGCTTGGCCAGGTAGTCGTCCGCCCCCATTTCGAGGCCGAGGATCCGATCGATCTCCTCGCCCTTGGCAGTGAGGATGATGATCGGCACCGTTCCGGCATCGCGCAGCCGCCGGCAGATGCTGAGCCCATCTTCCCCCGGCAGCATCAGGTCGAGCACGACGAGGTCGAAGCGCCCGGCGCGCAGGCTCGCATCCATCTCCCGGCCATTGGTGACGTGGCTGACGCGATGATCGTGGCCACGCAGGAAACGAGAGACCAGGGTCGCGATCTCGCGGTCGTCCTCGACCAGGAGGATATGAGGGCTTCGGTTCATCGTCCCGTCTTAGCCGGAACGGGAGAGCGGGGCTCGCATCTTCATGTTTCCCTTTGTTTCCGGCGCAGGATTGGAAACCCGGCGACACAAAATCCCGTCTCGGCGGCCGTCTTTCCGCAAAACACCCCACCGAAGCTGGCATCAACGTCAATCTCGGTCCGCATCATGCCCTTTCCCATCCGCCTTGAAGAAACCCGGCCCGCGAAGGTCCGCCATCGCCGGAGCGGTGTTCTCCTCGTCGCATTTGCCGCCATCCTGCTCTGGCTCGCTTTCCTCCCGGCACTTCTCAGCCGCGACAACCTGCTGCTGCCCGATGGCGGCTGCTGGCTGCGCGGCTACCGCGACCCCGTCACCGGCCGCGACACCGCCTTCGCCTCGCGCGATCTCCGGCGGGTCGAAGCCTGCCGGGCCGAGCAAGGGAGGGGACGCCTGTGATCCAGCTCGCACAGCCATCACGCGCCGGAAGGCTGGCAAAGCTCGTCGCCTTCGCGCGGGCCTGCCCGGCACTCGCCGGCGGTATTGTCCTTTGCGTTGCATCGGTCGCCGCGATCTTGGGTGGCGCGGCCGGCCTGGCCTTCGGGCAGATGAGCAGCGCACCGGCCTCCGACAGCGCCTCCTATCGCGATGCGCGGGTGCAGACGATCGGCGCGCATTTGCGGCAATTCGACAGTGACTACCTTCTGGTTGCGGGCGACTCCCATGCCGAACATTGGTTCGTGCGTTCACTCTGCGGGCTCCCGGTGGTGAATGCCGGGCTTTCCGGCGCCACGGCCCAATCCTATGCGCGCTTCTTCGCCGACTTGCCGCTGTCGCGCCCGCCCCGTGCGATCATTCTGACGATCGGGACCAATGACGCCCAGAAGCGGCGCATCGGCGATCCGGACACGGCGCTCTCACGCTTCGAGAGCTCGGCCGGAACGCTGCTCGCGCTGCTCGGCGGCCAGACCCGACACATCATCGTCACGGCGGTGCCGCCGCTCGATCCCGCTCGTGCCAAAGGCTTTTCGCCGGGCCTCGCCCGTCGCTTCAGCACCGTTCTGAAGGCGGCGTGCCGCGAGCCGGGCTGCAACTTCGTCGATCCGTTCGCAAGCGGAGTTCCGCTCTTCGACGGCGTGCATCTCACGAACTATGCCGGCGCCTTTGCCCGCTTCGAGCGCGATCTTTGCCCCTTGCTCTCCGCTCCCCCGTCGATCAGGACGGCGGACCAGACCCGTAGCCGGAACTGAGTCCGGCGCGGCTGCCAGCGATCGATTCTAGTTCGTTGCCTGCGCCGCCTTCGGCTTCGGCGGGCTCGGCACGGCCGGCAGGGATTTCAGGAACTCCGCCATCGCGAGCCGGTCGGCATCGGAGAGCTGCGAGGTGTTGCGGATGACCGCCGCCATCGAGCCGCCGACATTGTCGAAGCTCGGCGTGAAGCCGGTCTTCAGCAACTCGGCGATCTCCGCCTTCGACCATTTGCCGATGCCGTCTTCCTCATGCTGGGTGATGTTCGGCACCGTGCCCTTGCCTTCAGGATCGGGGCCTCCGGCGAAGCGCGTCGCCTGGATGATCGCGCCGAACCGGTTGCGGCTGGAATGGCATTCGGCGCAATGGCCGGGGCCCTGCACCAGATAGGCGCCGCGATTCCATTCCTCGCTCTTGCTCGGATCGGGCCGGAATGGCGACCCGTCAAAATAGAGCAGCTTCCAGCCGCCGACGAGGCGACGGATGTTGAACGGGAAGGCGAGCTGATGGTCGGGGGCCCTGCCCTCGACCGGCTGAAGGGTGCGGATATAGGCAAAGAGATCGGCCAGCGCCTTGGGCGGCATCAGCCGGTAGGAGGTATAGGGGAAGGCCGGATAATAGTGCTGTCCCCGCGGCGATGTGCCCGTCGCCATGGCGTCGACGAAATCCTGCACGCCCCAATTGCCGATGCCGTCCCGCGTATGGGGCGAGATGTTCGGGGCGTGGAACGTGCCGAAGGGCGAGGCGAGAGCGAGCCCGCCGCCGAGCTTCAGCCGATCGTCCTGGCCGGGCGTGGCATGACAGGACGCGCAGCCGCCGATCGTGAAGAGCACCTTGCCGTTCTCGATATCGGGCGCCGGCAAGGTGCCGATCTCAGGCGCGGGCGAAACCACGCGCGGATCGGTCAGCACGACGAACCCGCCAAGTCCGAGCAGGATGAAGACGACAAGCGTGATCAGCAGACGGCGCATCGACCTTTCCTAGCACGACCTTGGCACGAACGCGCGCTGGCCGCGAAAGGTTCGGCCAGCGCGTGCATAACCGTATCAGGTCTAGCGCTTGACGCGGTAGGTCTCGTGGCAGGTGCCGCAATTCTTGGTCACGTTGCCGAAGCCGGTGCGGAAGCTGGCGAGGTCGGTCGCGGCGGCCGAGGCGGCGCTGGCCTCGCTGTCGAACTTGGCGAGCGAGGCCTTGAAGCCGGCCTGGTCCTCCCAGATCTTCGGCGCGGCAGTGGTCTTGTCACCGGTCTGGCTGCCATCGGGGAAGAGCGTCGCCATCTTCTTAGCGGAGTCGGAATAGGTCTTGAAGATCGCCTGCACCTTGGCGGCGTCGAACGGCGCCTCGCCCTTGGCGATGGCGGCACCGTCACGGGTCGCGGCGCCGATTGACTTCATCGTGTTCTGGCGCTCGACGATCGGATTCGTCTGGGCGACGACGGCGGAAAGGCCGATCGTCAGGCAGGCGGCGACCAAGGCAACGCGGATCATGAGCTCGGGCACTCCAAGGGCTTGAGATACGGCGCCGGACGACGCCGTTTGGAATGCTTCCAGATCAACTCATGATCACGACATCGCCAAGTCGCATTTTCGCGAGCGGGTTTGCGGCAAAGCAAACCCGTCCTTGCGTCAAAGCGGGTAGCCGGCGTCCTTCAGCATGCCGAACACCTTGTTCGGCGTCGCCGGCATGTCGATGGCGCTGATGCCGGCAGCGCGGTTGAGCGCGTCGACCATCGCGTTCATCACCGCCGGGCAGGAGCCGATCGCACCGGCCTCGCCCGCCCCCTTCACGCCGATCGTGTTGGTGACGCAGCGGACATTGCGGGTCTCGAAATGGAAATTCGGGATATCCGCCGCGCGTGGCAGCGCGTAGTCCATGAAGGTCGCGGTCAGCATCTGGCCGGAATCGTCGAAGCGGATCTCCTCCATCAATGCCTGGCCGATACCCTGGGCCGCGCCGCCATGGACCTGGCCGGCCAGCATCATCGGGTTCAGCGTCACGCCGAAATCATCGACCACGACATAGTTCGTGATCTCGGTGCCACCCGTCGCAGGATCGACCTCGAGCTCGCAAATATGCGTGCCGTTCGGATAGGTCGCCTCCGGCGGCTGCCAGCTCTGATGCACCTTCAGCATCTCAGGCGTCGCGCCCGGCAGGGCCGCGATGGCGGTGAGATCGAGGCCGCGATCCGTGCCGACGACGCGCACCGCACCCTCGACGATCTCGAGATCGCCGATGCCGGCCTCGAGCTTCTCCGAGGCGAGCTGCTTCAGGTTGTCGGTGAGGATGCCCGAGGCCTTGTCGAGCGCCGCGCCGCCCACCGGGATCGAGCGCGAGCCACCCGTGCCGGCGCCGGTCGCGACACGGTCGGTGTCGCCCTGGATGACGCGGACGCGATCGAGCGGGATGTCGAGATGCTGGGCGACGAGCTGCGAATAGGCGGTCTCATGCCCCTGCCCGTTCGATTGCGTGCCGATCAGCACGGTAACCGTGCCGTCCTTTTCGAGGATCACGGTCGAGCTCTCCGGACCGCCGCCGCCGCAGGCCTCGATATAGCAGGCCATGCCGATGCCGCGGATCTTGCCGGACTTGCTCGACGACTTGAGCCGGGTCTTGAAGCCCGTCCAATCCGCCACGTCCATGGCGCGGCGCATATGGCCCTCGAACTCACCGGAATCGTAGACCGGGCCGGTCTGCGTCCTGTGCGGCATATTCTCTGGCTTGATGAAGTTGAGCGCGCGCACCGCATCCGGCGTCTTGCCGAGCTCGCGCGCGATCGCATCGACGAGCCGCTCGATCAGATAGGCCGCCTCGGGGCGCCCGGCGCCGCGATAGGCGTCGACCGGGGTCGTGTTGGTCAGCACGCCGCGGATGCGGACATGCACGGCCGGGATATCGTAGCAGCCCGGCGTCATCGTCGTGCCGACCCAGGGAATGAAGGGTCCGTATTGCGAGAGATAGGCGCCCATCTCGGCCCGCAGATCGACCTTGAGGCCGAGGAAGCGGCCTTTCTTGTCGAGCGCCATCGTCGCGGTCGCCAGATTGGCGCGGCCATGCGTGTCGGCGAGGAAATGCTCGGTGCGGTCGGAGACCCAGCGCACCGGCCGCTTCAGCTTCTCGGCCGCGACCATGGTCAGCGGGTATTCGCGATACATGAACAGCTTGGTGCCAAAGCCGCCGCCGACATCCGGCGTGACCACGCGGATGCGCGACTGATCGACCTTGAGGATGTAGTCGGCCAGGATCTCGCGCATGTTATGGCTGCCCTGGCTCCCCATGGTCAGGGTCCAGCGCTTGGTGGCCTTGTCGTATTCGGCGACGCAGGCGCGCGTCTCCATGTAGTTGGAGGCGAGCCGGTTGTTGACCACCGTGACGGAGATCGTGCGGTCGGCCTTGGCGAAGGCCTTCTCGGTCTTCTCGGCATCGCCCTGCCCGGCTTCGAAGGCGACATTGCCTTCGCGATCCGGCCAGACCAGCGGCGCGCCGTCGGAGAGCGCCTCCTCGATGCCGGTGATGGAGGGGAGCGGATCCCAGGCGATGTCGATCGCCTCGGCCGCATCACGCGCCTGATCAAGCGTCTCGGCGACGATGAAGGCGACTGCCTCGCCGACATGGCGCACGATATCGAGCGGCAGCACCGGCACCGGCATCGGCTCCACCGGCTCGCCGCTGATGCTGGCGATCAGCCCCTTGCAGGGCAGGCCGCCGAGATGAGCGACATCCTCGCCGGTCAGGACAAGCTTGACGCCCTTCATCTTGCTGGCAGCGTCCTTGTCGCGGATCGCAAACTTCGCATGCGCATATTGCGAGCGCAGCACATAGCCGTGCAGCGCGCCCTCGACGGCGGTGTCGTCGGTATAGCGGCCAGAGCCCGTGGTCAGGCGCTGGTCCTCGACCCGCCGCATCGGCTGGCCCATTCCGAACTTCATCGGACGCATCGGCAAACTTCCTTCGGATAAGTCGAATGAGAAAACTGAAGCAGGAAAGGCGTTGCGTCACCCCGGCCCGGGCGCGGGCTGCGATGCGCCGGGCGCAGGTTGCGCTACGGCTCAGCGGATCATGCGCGCAGCGCCTTCCGACATGCTGATCATCATGTTGTAGCTGGAGACCAGCCGGTTGGCATCGCTGGCGGCGCCCTTGCGCACATCACCCTTGGCGCGGCCGAGCTTGTCGCGGAAATCGCGCAGCGAACCCAGCCAAGAACCGGCCGAGCTCTCGATCATCGGCACGCCCGACGGATTGGCGTCCTTGAAGCGGTCCATCTCGCGAATGGCTGCGGCATAGCCCGCGAGAGCTTCGTCGAAGGCCTTGAGGTCGACGATCGGCTTTTCGTTGCTCGGCATCGTGTCCATTACCGCGCGGGCATTGATCATGATGTTGCGGAGTTGCCAGCGGGCTGAGCGGCCCTCGGCAGCTTCGATTGCGGCGAGGTCGCGGGCATCGACCATCTTCTTGTAGGCGTTGAGCTGCTGGTCGAAGGCGGCGCGCTCGCGCAGGAAAATCTCGGCCGCGGGCACCATCCTGACATGGAGCTCCCGCCCCTCCGCCGCGCCGTCGTCGCGGTAGTCCTTGCGATCGTAGTAGCGCTCGCCCCGGGTGACCAGCGGCGCGAGCTCCTGATAGGCCTTGATGTAGCGCCGGACCGAGCCGTCGAGCTCCGGCTGCGCCGGGGGATTCGCGGTGGCGGCCTCGGCCTTGGCGATCTCTCCGGTGACGTCGTAGAGGCTGTACATGCCGTAATCGATATAGCGCTCCTTGCCCGTCGGGCCGCGCTTCATGTCGACCCAGCTCTTGTAGCGGTTCCACGAATCGATTGCGCGCAGCGTGCGGTTGGCGAGCGCCGTATAGGCATTCGCCTTGGCGATGGCCGCCTGCAGCTCGGCATCCTCAGCCGGACGGCGAGCCTCCTGCGATGGCACCTGAGCAAGCGCGACCGGTGCCGCCGCGGCGGTGCCCAACAGAGCGGCCAATGACAGGGTAAGCAGGCGGGAGGCAGTCATCGCGAGACCCCGGAGCATTTTCGAGCGAAGTGTATCAGCCCTGGCGCACGGCCTGGCAACGTCCGGCGGCGCCGCACCGGCGATGCTCAATGCTCGACCGGCTCGCCCTGCATGACCCAGTCCTTGAAGCCGCCGAGGTAATGGCTGTCGATATCGAGCCCCGCCGACTGGGCGAATTCGAGCGCGCGCAGCGAACGCACGCCGGCAGCGCAGGAGAGCACGATGCGCTTGCCCGGCTCATTGGGAAGGTCGGCAGGATTGAATTGCGAGAGCGGTCGCGAGACCGAGCCGGGAATATGCCCGGCCGCGAATTCATGCGGCTCGCGCACGTCGACGATCAGGATGCTGTCATCGGCGAGCCCGGCCTTGATGTCGTCGATGTCGAGGTCATTCACGGTCATGGGGCGAGCCTCACGCTTCTCTCAGTCCAGTAACCTGACCAGATAGAGAGTGAGCACCGGAAATGCCACCACGATGCCGAGCCGGATGATGTCCGACAGCACGAAAGGCAGCACGCCGCGATAGATCCGGGTCACCGGCACGTCGCGCGCCAGCGACGCGACGACGAAGACATTGAGGCCGATCGGCGGGCAGGTCATGCCGATACCGACCACGATCAGCACGAGGATACCGAACCAGATCGCGACATCATCAGGCAGCATGCCGAAATCGAGCGCGGTCACAATCGGGAAGAAGACCGGCAGCGTCAGCAGGATCATGGCGAGCTCGTCCATCACCCCGCCAAGGATGATATAGAAGACGAGCAGCCCGATCAGCACCGTATAGGGCTGCCAGCCGGAGGCCGCGATCATCTCGGCCGCCGCCGTCGGGACCTGGGTCAGGGCCAGGAAGGCATTGAACACTTCCGCCCCGAGCAGGATGGCGAAGATCATCGCCGAGGTCTCGGCCGTCTGCAGGATCGCCTGCTTGATCTCGGAAAAGCCGAGCGTGCGCCGCAGAAGCCCGATCAGCAGCATGATGAAGGCGCCGACCGAAGCGCCTTCGGTCGGCGTGAAGACGCCGCCATAGATGCCGCCGACCACGATGAGTGCGACGAGCAGCGCCGGAACGACACCAAGCAGCGGCCGCCAGCGTGCGCGCCACGGGATGCGCTCATGCGCCGGGCCGAGCGTGCCGTCGAGCCGCGTCATGATCGCGATGGTGATGCAATACATCGCCGCCGCCATAAGGCCGGGGATCAGCGCCGCCTTGAACAGCTTGGCGATGTTCTGCTCGGTCGAGATCGCATAGACCACGAGGATCACCGAGGGCGGGATCAGGATGCCGAGCGTGCCGCCGACCGCGGTGACGCCGCAGGCGAAGCCGGGATCGTAATTGTAGCGGCGCAGCTGCGGCAGCGCCGCGCGCGCGAAGGTCGCGGTGGTCGCGACCGAGGAGCCGCAGATCGCCCCGAAACCGGTGCAGGCGCCGATCATCTCCATGCCGAGCCCGCCGCGGCGATGCCCGACAAAGGCCGAAGCCGCCTTGAACAGGTCGGCCGCCAATCCCGAACGTTCGGCGAAGGCACCCATCAGCACGAAGAGCGGGATCACCGAGAGCGTGTAATTGGCGAAAATCTGGTAGGGCGTGGTCCGGATATAGTTCAGGAAGGGCTCGAACCCGTTGAGCTGGATATAGCCGAGCCCGCCGACCAGCATCATCGCCAGTCCGATCGGCAGGCGCAGCGCCATCAGCGCAAGCAATGCCGCAAAGCCGATGATCGCCAGGGCGGCCCCGCTCACGTGCGGGCTCCGACGAGCCGGCGCGCGCTGACGAAGGCGGCGGCGGCGACCAGCACGGCGAGCACGGCACAGATCGCGATCGGGATATAGCTGGGAAAGCCGAGGACCATCGTGTTCTCGCCGCTGGCGAGCGCCGCACGGGCGCCGACCGCGAGCCGCCAGGCGATCAGCGTCATCACCAGCCCGTAGACGACATCCCAGACCGCGTCGATCCCGTTGTGCCAGCGAGCGGGCAGCCTCAGCGTGAACGTGTCTACGAAGATATTTCCGCGCTTGAGCTGGCAGTAGGGCAGGAAGCAGAAAGCGGCGACCGCCGTCGCCATCTGCACCAGCTCGAAATCGCCGGGAACGCCGGCCTCCCCGACGAGATCGCTGCGCAAGGTGACGCTGACCACCACCATGCTCGCAAGCGCAATCAGGAGCAGGCCGCCGATCAGGGCGACCGCCTCCACCGCCCTGTCGAATCCCGACAGCGGCCTCTGGTCTTTCGGCTCAGCCATTCGCGTGCCGTCAGGCGGCTTTCTCGTGCTTGGCCAGGGCGGCGCGGGCGCTCTCGAGCAGCTTTGTGCCGTCCAGGCCCTTGTCCTTGCAGGTCTTGACCCAGCCCTCGATCACCGGCTCGGTGGTCTTGCGCCAGCGGGCAGCTTCGGCCTCTTCCAGCACCGTGATCGTGTTGCCGCGCTTGCGAACCATCTCGGAGACGACGACCGCCTGCTCGTCCCAGACCTTGCCGGCCATGGCCGCAGCGGCGAGGCCGGAATTCTTGTCGAGCACCGCCTTCAGATCGGCCGGCAGCGCATCGTATTTCGCCCGGTTCATCGCCAGGACGAAGGTCGCGACATAGAGTGTCGGCGAGCCCGGGATCTCGGTGTGGTACTTGACCAGTTCCTGCACCTTGATCGAAGGCACCACCTCCCAGGGCACGACGCAGCCGTCGATGACGCGCTGCGCCAGCGATTCCGGCACCTGCGGGATCGGCATGCCGATGGCATTGGCGCCGAGCGCACGCAGCGCCTCGCCGGCGAGACGGGTCGGGAAGCGCAATTTCAGACCCTTGAGGTCCTCCATCGTCTTCACCTGCTTGTTGGCATGGATCAGCCCGTGATCATGCGCCCAGAAGCAGATCGGCTTGACCTCCTTGAACTCGTCCTTGAGATGCTGCTCGGCATAGTCGGTCAGGGCCAACGAGTTCACCAACGCGCGCTTGTTCGGCACGAAGGGCAGTTCGAACGCCTCGATGCCGGTGAAGCGGCCCGGCGTATTTCCCGGCAATGTCCAGACCAGATCCGCGACGCCGTCCCTGGCCTGATCGAAGAGCTGCGGCGGCGTGCCGCCGAGCTGCATCGACGGGAAGATGTCGATCTTGATGCGCCCGCTCGATTCGGCCGCGACCTTGTCGGCCCAGGGCTTCAGGAACTTGGCATGGCCGTTCGAGACTGGCGGCAGGAAGTGATGCATCTTCAGCGTCACCTCCTGCGCATTGGCGCGGGTGGCACGCAGCACGGCCGGAGCAGCGACAGCCGAGCCGGCGAGCGTCAGGAAAGTACGGCGGTCGAAAGTCATGATCCCCTCCCCAGGAGAGCGGTTGGCCGAAGCTCCGCTGCCGCAATGCGATGAGCCATTCCCAGCGGGAATGGCTCATCTGAGTTATGCGTATGACTTGAGCGTCAAATCGTTGCCGACGCAAGTGTCTCGCATTCGACGCGAGCGCCGCCGAATGTCAGGCTTTCGCTGCTTCCGCACCCGGAATGCGCAGCACCCAGCCCGGCATGATCAGGTCGGGATTCTTGACCGGCGGCGTGTTGGCCTTGACGATCTCGGTATACTTGGCGCCCTGGCCCTTGCCGTAATGCTCTTCCGCGATCTTCCAGAGCGTGTCGCCCTTCTTGACTGTATAGAACACGGCGGCCGGCGCCTCCTTGTTGACGATCAGGTCCGATTCGACCTGCGCCACGCCGGAGGTGTTGCCGAGCGCGAGAATGATCTTCTCGGCCTCCTCGGTGGACATCGCCTTGCCGGAGACCTTCACCTTGTCGCCGCTGACATCGATCTTGACGTCGGAGGGCAGGCCGTGGCCGGCCAGTTCCTTCTGCAGATCGTCGGATGTCGCCGCCTTGGCAGAGCCGCCAAAGAGCTTGGCGCCAGCTTCCTTGATGAAACTGAAGAGACCCATCGCATTTCCTCCTGAGTAGGAGCAGGCATGAAGCCCGCTCGGGGCGACAAGTTCAAGACGATTTCACGCCGAAACGCCGGCCAGCATAGCGCAGGATGCGACTTCAGGCCTCATTCGTCGCAAAGCGGCATAGCAGCTTCGGCGTCAGGCCCCTTTTCCGCCGGGGCCGGCACTGGCACAAGCACGCCATCGCAACCGGGATGCCGCCATGCTCACCCTCGCCCAGGCCCAGACGCTTCTATCCGCCACCCTCGCCTATGCCGTCGAAAAGGAGCTGAAGCCGCTGGCTGTCGCGATCCTCGATTCGCGCGGCGCGCAGAAGGCCTTCGCCGCCCAGGACGGCACCAGCCTGAAGCGCGGCGAGATCGCGCTCGGCAAGGCCCATGGCGCGGTGGCGCTCGGCATCGGCTCGCGCGCGATCCACAAGATGGCGATGGAGCGCCCCTATTTCGTCGAGGCCGCGACGCATGCCGTCGGCGGCTCGCTCGTGCCGGTTCCCGGCGGCGTGCTGATCCGCGACGCGGCCGGCGCCCTGCTCGGCGCCATCGGCATTTCCGGCGACACCTCCGACAATGACGAAGCGGCCGCCACGGCGGGCATCGCCGCGCTAGGCCTTGTTGCTGACACGGGAGCCTGAAACAGAAGAATATTCTCTTCTCCGGCTCAAGGCTGATCGCGCCCGGCAGTTCTCATTGCATCGAGGCGCGATTTGCGGCAACGGGGCAAAAATCACCCCGAGGACTGTTTAGAATGAGTGTCGAGACCGCCAACGAGAATGTCGCCGAAGGCGAGACCATCGAGACCGACGTCGTCATCGTCGGCGCCGGGCCTTGCGGCCTGTTCGCCGTGTTCGAGCTCGGGCTGCTCGATATCCGCGCCCATCTCGTCGACATCCTGCCCAAGGTCGGCGGCCAATGCGCCGAGCTCTATCCGGAGAAGCCGATCTACGACATTCCCGGCTTCCCGCTCGTCACCGGCCAGGGCCTGGTCGACAACCTGATCGAGCAGATCAAGCCGTTCAGCCCGACCTTCCATCTCAACCAGATGATCGCATCGCTGGAGCCGATCGGCACCGCCGAGGCGCCGCGCTTCCGCGTCCGGACCGATGCCGGCATGATCTTCGAGACCAAGGTGGTCGTGATCGCGGCCGGCGGCGGCTCGTTCCTGCCGAAGAAGCCGCCGATCCCCGGCATCGAGGGCTATGAGAACAGCAGCGTCTTCTACGCTGTGCGCAAGATGGATGCCTTCCGCGGGCGCGACATCCTGATCGTCGGCGGCGGCGATTCCGCGCTCGACTGGACGCTGAACCTGCAGCCCATCGCCAAGCGCGTCACGTTGATGCACCGCCGCGACGATTTCCGCGCCGCGCCCCACTCCGTCGAGCAGATGCGCGCGCTGGTGGCATCGGGCCAGATGGACCTCAAGATCGGCCAGGTCACCGGCCTGAAGGGCGACGGCACCACGCTCGAGGCCGCGATCTGCCGCGACAATGCCAATGAGACCTTCGAAGTCGGCTGCGATACCCTGCTGCCCTTCTTCGGCCTGACGATGAAACTCGGCCCGATCGCCGACTGGGGCCTGAACCTGCACGAGAACCTGATCCCGGTCGACACCGAGAAGTTCGAGACCAACATCCCCGGCATCTTCGCCATCGGCGACATCAACACCTATCCGGGCAAGCTGAAGCTCATCCTCTCCGGCTTCCATGAAGGCGCGCTCGCCGCACAGAAGGTGCACCGCTACGTCTATCCGGAGAAGCGGCTGACTTTCCAGTACACCACCTCCTCGACGAGCCTGCAGAAGAAGCTCGGCGTGGCATAGAACATTTCCGCGTTTCTTCGAAACGCGAAAATGCTCTATCTATCTGTCTTAACGCATTTTCTTCACGCGAACCGGCATCCAGTTCGCTCGAAAATGCTCTAAACTCTTCTCCCACCCATCTCTGGCTTGCGCGAGATGGGCAGATATCCGGGCCAAAGTCGGGAACACCCGACTTTGGCGGAGGAGAAGGTGGCTCGGCGAAGCCGAGACGGATGAGGCAAGTGCCTCATCCGAAACAAGAAAAAGGGCCGCTCGCGCGACCCTTCCCTCATCAGTCTGCTGTGTAACAACCTTCTCCCCGAGAGGAGAAGGGATTACCGCACGAGCGCCGACGACACCGGCAGGCTCGATGCGCCCTGAGCGAACGGCTCCGGCTCGTCCCGGATATCGCGGCTCTCGTGCCAGCTGCCATCCTCTGCCGCACTCGGGCTCGTGCTCGTGGCGCCCGGGCCGGTGGCGACCAGCGGCGGCGCGGTCGTCGGCGCATCCTCGATGCGTGGCTCCTCGACCCGGTTGCGCAGCTCGGCGATGGCGCCCTCGACCGGGCGGAAGCTGAAATGGACCTTGTGCGTGCCCGCCGGCACCTGCACCGCGCGGAACAGCACATTCGCCTTGAGGATCTCGACCTCCGTGCCGTCGAGCTCGGCTCGCCACCACGGATGCCAGATATCGTTGAGCACGATGAAGCCGGGCTTGTCGGTCGTGACCGTGATCTCGACCTCGGTGTTCTCGTAGCGCGTCAGCTTGACGTCGGCATTCGACGTCATCGGCCCTTCCGGCACCGCATCGGGCGGCACGGTATCGAGCAGCACGACCTGCTGCGGATCGCTGTCCGGCCATTGCCCGGCTGATTTCATGCCCTCGAAATCGGCGAGCTGCCAGCCGGCGACGAATTGGGCGCGCGGCAGGGCACGGGGGTTCTCGTAGATATAGGCATCGCCGGTGAAGGCGACGAGCTTGAGATCGCCCTCGCGCAGCTTGTGGTCGACCTGGTCGATCGGCACCCGGGTCGCGATGTAGCGCAGGCCGAGCAGGTCGGCGAGGCGGCAGCGATAGGACGGGAAGAGCGGCGGGAACTTGCGCTCGCCCCAGCGCGAGATGCCGTCGCCCGTCCCGACCGCATCGGAGAAGTCGGCGAGCCTGAGCGGGTTATAGCCAAGCGTATGGTCGAAGCCGTGGACCATGCTGGCATTGGGCCATTCGAAGCCCATGCCGAGCAGTTCGACCCTGTCGCGCCGCGGCGAGCCTTCCGGCTGCGCCACCAGCGTCTTCAGGATTCGGATGGTCTCGTTCTTCGTTTCCGGCTGCAGCACATCATACATCTGCGGCGGGAGCGCGGTGGACTCGTTCGGGCCATTGTTCACCCCAAGATCGGCGCCGACGACGCCCGTGACGAGCAGCAGGCCGGCAACCGGGCCGACCGCGTGGCGCCAGCGGGTCAGCGCGACGACGACGAGCGCCGCAGCGACGAACCACAGGGTGGCGGAGAGGCTCGGCCACCAGGCATCCGCGAAATGGCCCTCCGTCACCGCGACGCCAATGGCGAAGGCGAGGAGAGAGGCCAGGACGGCGCCGCCAATGGCGAAGTCGCGCTTCAGCGAGCCGAGGCTCTCCTCGCTCAGCAGCCGGTGCAGCACATAGCCCGAGAGCACTGCGCCGAGCGCGCCGATCAGGAAGGTGGCGTCGGCCGGGCGGCGGAACTGCTTCACCCCCGGCAGGTACTCGTAGATGACGTGGAAGGCCGGCGTGTAGCGTCCGAGCGCGAACAGCACCATGAACACGAAGAGCAACGAGAGCGGCCGCACCGCCTTGTCCCAGAGCCAGCCCCGCGTCAGGCCGGGCACGATCAGCAGCAGGACCGGCAGAGCGCCGACATAGACCTGCGCCATGTTCTGCGACAGATAGACAGACCCGTCCGCGCTATAAGGGCCCCAGAACTCGACATTGGGATCGCGCGCGCCGAACAGGTCGGCGACGAAGGCGGTCAGCAGCGAGAGCGGGTGGAGCGAGCCGCGCACGGCGACGCCGAAGTCGATCTCCGGACGCGTGGTCGCCTCGGCGAAGAGCCAGGTCAGCAGCAGCGGCAGCAGGATCGTGACGAGGCCGGCAATGGCGGCGACGACCGAGGGGACGAAGGTCGTGCGGATCGCCGGCCAGCCGCCCGAGATCCAATGTGCGACGACCATGCCGATGATGACATAGCCGCCGAGCAGCGCGACCTGATCGGGCTCGAGCACCATGAAGCCTGCCGCGAGGCCGGCGAAGATGCCCGAAAGCAGCGAGCCGCGCTGCAGCATCCGCGCCGTCAGCCAGAAGGCGATCGCGAAGAAGGCGAGGCTGGCGATCTGCCCGACATGCTGCACGCGCCAGGCAGCCGAGGCGCCGAAGGCGAAGACGAGCGCGGCGATCAGGCCTCCGGCCGGATGCCAGCCGCGGTCGCGGAAGAACATCAGCATCGCCAGGCCGCCGAAGAGCAGATGCGCTAGCACATAGGCGTCGACCTCGCGGAAGCTCGGCGACGGGCTGATCAGCGCCAGCAGGATCGCAGGCGAGAAGATCAAGGATTGCGGATCGGCCACCTGCGGCGAGCCACCGAAGACATTGTGATTCCAGAAGGGCGATTGGCCGGAATGCAGGGCCTGGGCGAGGAACTGGATCTGCGCCTGGAAATGCGCCTTGGCGTCGAACGGAATCGTCACCGCCCCCGACAGCCAGGGCCAGCACAGGATGCTCCACGCACAAACAAATCCGATGGCCGCCAGCAGGTAGCTGGCGCCCCTTACATCCAAGCGTCTCAAGCGGACCCCCGGGTCCCTCGGCACGGACGGCCCCGGTTTGGGAACCTGTCTCCAGCCCTGTCAGTGACCCGGACAATGGGGATCGCGATATGAACCGAAACTGAATGAGTTCACGTTTCCGTGTTCAGCCTGTGAACAGCCTGAACGCTTCGCAAAGGCTCCCAGCTCAGCGCGCCTGCGCAAGCCAGGCCGCAAGAACATGCCTTTCGGCCTCGGTCATGCCCGTCAGGTTGTTCGGCGGCATGGCATGGGTCATCACCGCCTGCGTCCGGATGGCGCGGGCTTCGGCGGCGATCCGTTCAGGTTCGTGCAGCCAGACGCCCTTGGGCGCGATCTGGAGCCCGGGCCAGGACGGCTCCGGCGCGTGGCACATGGCGCACCGTCCGGTGACGATGTTGCTGACCTCGACGGGCGGCAGGCTCATGCCGGCGAGCAGGACCGGCCTGCCCGGCTCGCGCGGCGACAGGCCAAGCCGCTCGCGCCCGCCCGGCGAGGAGGCCATCGCCACCCAGAAGGCGAG
Source organism: Allobosea sp. BK604 (assembly GCF_004341515.1). GTDB lineage: Bacteria > Pseudomonadota > Alphaproteobacteria > Rhizobiales > Beijerinckiaceae > Allobosea. The sequence continues at coordinate 12,179 of NZ_SLZF01000008.1, read as the reverse complement.
CCAGAGTGCCAGGATCGCCACCGCCCAGGTCCACCAGGGCGATTTGGCATGGTCGGCATGACGGACATTGTAGAAATGCCGGATCAGCGCGCCGGCGATGATGATCAGCGCCACCAGCGCAGGGATCACCGCCGAATTGGCGTAGGTCACCGGGTAGTGGTTCGACAGCATCAGGAACAGCACCGGCAGGGTGATGTAGTTGTTGTGTGTCGAGCGCTGCTTGGCCTGCTTGCCGTATTTCGGATCGGGCTTCTCGCCCGCCGTCAGCGCGGCGATGACCTTGCGCTGGCCGGGCATGATGTTGAAGAACACATTGGCGGTCATGATCGTCGCCATCAGCGCGCCGGTATGGATCAGCGCGCCGCGGCCGGAGAAGACCTGAGAGAACGCCCAGCTCGCCGCAACGACATAGCCGAAGCCGAGCAGGCCGAGGAGGACGTCGTTCTTGCCGAGCGGCGACCTGCACATGAAATCATAGAACAGCCAGCCCACGACGAGCGCCGCGATGCCGATCGCGCCCGCCGCGAAGGGCGAGAGCTGCATCACTGCCGGATCGATCAGATAGAGCTCGGACTGGGCGTAATAGACCCAGACCAGCAGGAAGAAGCCCGAGATCCAGGTCCAGTAGCTCTGCCATTTGTGCCAGGTCAGCTCTTCCGGCATGCGCGCCGGCGCGACCATGTATTTCCGCATCTCGTAGAAGCCGCCGCCATGGACCTGCCAGGCCCGCCCACCCGTCCCCGGCGGGATGTCGTCGGCCGGCCGCAGCGAGGCGTCGAGATGGATGAAGAAGAAGGATGAGCCGATCCAGGCAATCGCCGTGATCACATGCAGCCAGCGCAAAAGCAGGCTGCCCCATTCCCAGAGATAAGCGTCAAGCATCGCGAGCCTCCGGCAGCTTGCCGAAGCCATGGAATTGACAGGGGCGAATCCGGGATGGGACTGTCATGACGCGTCCAGACTAGGGGCTGCCTTTTCGCGAAGGCAAGCGCCGTTCCGGATGCGGCTCCGTCATCCTCGCAAGACCCGGGATCGCCAATGGGACGTCTCTCGACGCATGTGCTCGACACGGTCAGCGGCAGGCCGGCTTCAGGCGTCGCGCTGACGCTCGATCTGCTGGCCCCCGACGGCTCGCGCCGGCGCGTCACCGAGGCCAGGACCAATGCCGATGGCCGCACCGACCAGCCGCTGCTCAGCGGCGATGCGCTCACGCCCGGCACCTATGAGCTCTCCTTCGCCGTCGGCGCCTATTTTCGCGGCCTCGGCACGGAGCTGCCCGAGCCGGCTTTCCTCGACATCGTGCCGATCCGCTTCGGCATCGCCGATCCCGGTGGGCACTACCATGTACCGCTTCTTGCATCGCCCTGGAGCTATTCGACCTACCGCGGCAGTTGAGCGACATTTCCGAGCGGTCGCCACTGCCACATGAATCACTTTGCAAGGGCCTGCGTCACGCCATGACCGACAAGACCTATCCTCGCGATCTCGCCGGCTATGGCCGCACCCCGCCGAACCCGCATTGGCCGGGCAATGCCCGCATCGCCGTGCAATTCGTGATCAACTACGAGGAAGGCGGCGAGAACAACATCCTGCATGGCGACGCCGCCTCCGAGGCCTTCCTCTCCGAGATCGTCGGCGCCGCGCCCTGGCCCGGCCAACGCCACATGAACATGGAGTCGATCTACGAATACGGCTCGCGCGCCGGCTATTGGCGGCTCTGGCGCATGTTCACCGAGCGGAACATGCCGGTCACCGTCTTCGCCGTGGCGAGCGCGCTGGCGCGCTATCCCAAGATCGCCGGTTCGATGCAGGAAGCCGGTTGGGAGATCGCCACTCACGGGCTGAAATGGGTCGACTATCGCAACGTCCCGTCCGAGCAGGAGAGGGCCGACATCGCTGGGGCCATCCGCATCCAGCGCGAGATCACCGGCGAACGGCCGCTCGGCTTCTACCAGGGCAGGACCTCCGAGAACACGACGCCGCTGATGATGGCGGAAGGCGGCTTCCTCTACACCGCCGACGCCTATGCCGACGACCTGCCCTACTGGATCGAGGGATCGAAGGGGCCGCAACTGACCGTGCCCTATACGCTCGATGCCAACGACATGCGCTTCGCCACGCCGCAGGGCTTCAACGCCGGCGACCAGTTCTTCTCCTATCTGAAGGACTCGTTCGACATGCTCTATGCCGAGGGCGAGACCGCACCCAGGATGCTCTCGGTCGGCCTGCACTGCCGGCTCGTCGGCCGGCCGGGCCGCGCCGCCGCCCTGGCGCGCTTCCTCGATTATGTCCGCAGCCATAGCCACGTCTGGGTCGCGACCCGGCTCGACATCGCCCGGCACTGGATCAAGCTTCATCCGCCGGCCGCCGGCTACAGGCCGTCCCGGATCTCCAGGGCACTCTTCGTCGAGGTTTATGGCCGGGTCTGGGAGCATTCGCCCTGGGTGGCCGAGGCGACCTACGACGCCGGCCTGACGGCAGCGGAAGACAGCGCCGAAGGCCTGCACGGGGCGATGGTCAAGGCCATGCGTGCCGCCTCCCACGACCAGCAGCGCACCCTCCTCCTCGCCCATCCCGACCTTGCCGGAAAGCTCGCCGCCGCGAAGGAACTGACGCCTGAGTCGACGGCCGAGCAGGCCTCCGCCGGGCTCGACCGGCTGAGCAGCGACGAGCGCGCCCGTTTCACCGCGCTGAACGAGGCCTACAAGGCCCGCTTCGGCATTCCCTTCATCCTCGCGGTCATGGGGCTGAGCAAGGACGAGATCGTCACCTCCTTCGAGCAGCGCCTGAAAAGCACGCCCGAGCAGGAATTCGAGACCGCCCTGCAGCAAGTGGAGCGGATTGTGCTGCTGCGTCTGAACGACAGCCTACAATCGCAATAACCACTGTCCACAAACCCGAAAACCGGGATTGCGCGCCATTGTCTCCCGTCTTAACGCAGGGTCACGCGACGCCTGCCGACGAGAGATGTCATGGCTCAAGTAGTAATGATGAAGAATGACCGGACAGGTCTCGTGAAGAAGGGCTTTGTCGGCTTCTCCTGGACCTACCTTTTCTTTGGCTTCTGGGTTCCGTTGATCCGCGGCGAACTGACCGTCGCCGCGCTGCATCTGCTCTTTACGATGTTCACCTTCGGCCTGTGGCAGTTCATCGTCGCCTTCCTGTACAACAAGCAGTACACGACGCGCCTGATCGAGCAGGGCTACCGCTTCGCCGATACCGATGCGATGAACATGCTCGCCGCCCAGAGGATCGGCGTCGATCTCTCCGGCCATCTGGTCCGTTCGACCGTGTGAAACGGCCTTGGCGGGCGGGCCAGGATCTTTCTTCTGGAGGTCAGACCCTACAGTCCGCTCACCAGATGCCCGCCATCGACGGCGATCACGGCACCGCTCATGTAGCGCGAGGCCTCCGAGCAAAGCAGCAGGAACGGACCGTCGAGGTCTTCCAGTTTGCCGGCGCGGCGCATCGGAATACGCCGGAGCAGTGACTTGCCGTCATCGCTCGCGAAGAAATCGCGGTTGAGATCGGTGACGATATAGCCGGGCGCCAGCGCGTTGACCCGGATCTTGTGGCGCGCCCATTCCAGCGCCAGCGCCTTGGTCATCTGGATCAGCCCCGCCTTCGACACCGCATAGGGCGCGACACTGGCGGCGACACGCTCGCCCAGGATCGAGGCGATGTTGACGATGGCGCCGCCGCCCTCCTGCCCGGCCATGATCCTCGCCGCCGCCTGAGCCGCGAAGAAGCAGCCCTTCAGGTTGACGTCGAGATGGGCGTCCCAGTCCGCTTCGCCGAGATCGAGAGCTCGGGCCGGCTCGGCAATCCCGGCATTATTGACGAGGATGTCGAGCCCGCCGAGCGCGTCCCTGGCCGCGCTCAGGCCGGCCGCGATCGCTGCGACGGAGCCGACATCGAGCGCCAGCGGCACGACCTTGCCGGGCAGTTCGGCACAGGAATCCGCCAGCGCCTCGAGCCGCTCCATGCGCCGCGCCGCGGCGACGACATGCGCACCCTGCGCCGCCAACACCCTGGTGAAATGCGCGCCGAGCCCTGACGAGGCCCCGGTGACCAGAACGCGCTTGCCCTTCAGATCGGCGAACATGCTTTCCTCGCTTCGTCCAGACGAAGGGACAATGCCACGCCGATGGGGTCAATCCGCGCAAGGTCTCATGCCGCGCCAAGTCTCATGCCGCGCAAGGTCTCATGCCGCCCAAAGGCTCATGCCGCCTCGTCGCGCCGCATCTCCGGCACCATTTGCCCGACGCGCTGCAGATCCGCGATGAAACGCTTGAGCTCGCGCTCCTTGGTCTCCTCGTCAGGCACACGCAGCAGAAAGGAGGGGTGGACGGTGGCGACGAGCGCCGTGCCATCCTCCAGCTTGAGCTCCAGCTCGCGCGCGACCGTGAGCGAGCCGGCCTTGCCGGTCAGAGCCTGCAGCGCCGTCGCGCCCAGCGCGACGACAAGGCGCGGGCGGATGAAAGCCAGTTCCTGCGCCACCCAGAAGCGGCAGGCCCTGACCTCGCCGGCATTCGGCCTCTGGTGGATGCGGCGCTTGCCGCGCTGCTCGAACTTGAAGTGCTTCACCGCATTGGTGACATAGGCGCGCGAGCGGTCGAGGCCGGCTTCCGCCAGCGCCCGGTCGAACAGCTTGCCGGCCGGGCCGACGAAGGGCTTTCCGGCCAGATCCTCCTGATCGCCCGGCTGCTCGCCGACGAAAACCACCGGCGCATCCTGCGGCCCCTCGCCGAAGACCGTTTGCGTGGCGCAGCGATAAAGGCCGCAGCGCTGGCAATCGGCCGCCGCGATCCGCGCCTCGGCGAGCGAGCCGATCTCCTCCGGCAACTCGGCCGACACGGCCGGAGCCCGTCGCGCCATGCGCTCGTGCCGCTCCGGCGGCAATGTTGGGGCTTGCCTGACCATCTCCTGCGTCCTTTTGTCCGCGTCGGCGATCAGGGAGGAAATCAGCCCGGCCTCGGGAAGGTTCCGCCAGTACTTCACCGGCATCTCCGCCTTCATCGCCTTCACCTTCAGCCGGGCCGGATTGAAGATGCTGGCATAATAGGTGCGCCAGCAGGCCTCGACGGCGTCGTCGCCGGGTGCTTCCAGGCGCGACGCTCCGGCGGCGACATGCAACGTCTCGCCGTCCCAGTGCAGCGAGCGGCGCGGCGTCAGGATCGACCAGCGCATCCCCGTGAAGCGCTCGACGAAGAAGGACGCCGCGCGCTCGACGATGTGATGTTCCGGCTCGAACCAGGCGACATATGTCACCGCGCCTTCCTCGTCCGCGACCTCCCGGAAGCGGACGAAGGCCGTCATCTTGTGGATGTCGCGCCGCACCGAGCGCGCCATCGCCTCGGCCCGGTATATGTCGGGATCTGTCACGACCTTCAGCAGGTCGCGCTCCGCCTGCAGGCGCCAGAGCAGCCGATAGAGCAGCGCGAAACGCCCGGGGTCGGAATGGCAGATCACGGATTCTGCCAAGTCCGGAAAGGCGCGCGGCACCGAGACGGCGCGCAGATCCTCACGGTCGCGTCGCGGCATGGCGGCAAAGAGATCGGGGCCCTCGCCCGCCACATGCCAGGCAATGTCCTCCGGAAGGACCCAGCGCTGTGCCAGCGCACGCGCCTGCTCGCGCCAGCCCTCGAAATCGGCGGGATGGGCGAGCCGCGCGACCACCATCAGAACAGCGCCAATTGCTGCGGCTTCGGCATCAGATGCTGCCGCAGCCGATCGCTGTCGAGAAGCGCACCCGGCCGCCAATCCGACGCGACGATGAAGTGCCGGAGCGTGCCGAGCGAGCGCGCCAGCCTGCCGATATCCGCCAGCCGCAAGCGCCGCAGCGGCCGCATCGCGAGGATACGCTCGACGCTGCGCGTTCCAAGGCCTGGCACGCGCAGCAGCGCCTCGCGTGGGGCCCGGTTCACATCGACCGGGAAGCGCTCGCGATGCCGCAGCGCCCAGGCGAGCTTGGGATCGACAGCAAGATCAAGCATCTCGCCGGCATCGCGGTCGAGTATCTCGCCGACCTCGAAACCGTAGAAGCGCGTCAGCCAGTCGGCCTGGTAGAGCCGGTGCTCGCGCATCAGCGGCGGGTCGACCAGCGGCAGTTGCGACGACGAATCCGGGATCGGGCTGAAGGCCGAATAATAGACCCGCCGCAGATCGAAGGCCGCATAGAGCTGCGCGCTGCGCGTCAGGATCGCGGCGTCGCTCGCCCCGTCCGCACCGACGATCATTTGCGTGCTTTGCCCGGCCGGTGAGAAGGCGGGCGCATGCCTGCTCCTGGCGCCCTCTTCCTTGCTCTCCTCGATGCTGAGCTTGAGCTTGCCCATGGCGGCACCGATCTCGCGCGCCCGCTTCTCCGGTGCGAAGCGCTGGAGCGAGGCCTCGCTCGGCAGCTCGACATTCATCGAGACGCGGTCGGCGAAAAGCCCGGCCCGCGCCGTCAGCTCCTGGCTCGCGCCCGGAATGAGCTTGAGATGGATATAGCCACGGAAATCATGGATGCGACGCAGGCTTTCGGCCACCCGCACCAGTTCGCCCATCGTATAATCCGGCGAGCGGATAATCCCTGAGGAGAGGAACAGCCCCTCGATATAATTGCGCTTGTAGAAATTGAGCGTGAGTTCGACGACCTCCTCGACACTGAATCGCGCCCGCCTGACATTGCTCGACGAGCGGTTGATGCAGAACGCGCAATCGAAACTGCAGAAATTCGTCAGCAGGATCTTGAGCAGCGAGATGCAGCGCCCATCCGGCGCGTAGGAATGGCAGATGCCAGAGCCGGTCGTGGAGCCGATGCCCTTGCCGCCGAGCGAATTGCGCTTGGTCGTGTTGCTGGAAGCGCAGGACGCGTCGTATTTCGCGGCGTCGCTCAAGATCTCCAGCTTCTCCTGAACGGTGAGTTGAGCCATCGGCCTTCCAATTTGTTCATGATACGTTCTCATACCATCGCTTTGCCGGCGAGGCCAGCGCCGAGGCCATGACGTTTTGCCGCGCCGGCGTGCCATAGCGGAACTTCGGAACCGCGCCTGGAAGCGGACGTTTCAATTCCGGCATTTCAAGGAGGTTTCACCATGTTCCGAATTCTTCTCGTCCTCGCCGTGCTGGCGATCGGCTACGACGCCGTCGTCCATCAGGGCGTCTACACCCGCAATCTCTGGACGAATCTGGTCAGCTTCACCAATTCCGCCGCCGAGGGGGCAAAGCAGCTCGTCCAGAATGCACGCGAGGAAAATCGCACGCAGAACAATTAGATGGCGCCGATCCGGCCATGTGACGGCCGAATGACGCCGCCTATGCCGAAGGCAGTCTTGCCGGCCGGGGCGCACAGCATTTCGACTGGACAGCCGGAAGTGTTGGCTGGACACTTCCGGCACCGAAACGGATGGGATGCCGCAGCGTGAACGAATCCAGCTTCAAGCCTCAGGCCACGGGCGCAGCCTTTTCAGCCACCTTGGTCGAGCAGCTCAAGGCCGAGATCGTCCGGAAGCTGGCCTATTCGCTCGGCAAGAACCCCACAGTCGCGCAGGCGCATGACTGGCTCACCGCCGGTATTCTCGCCGCGCGCGACCATATCGTCGATGTCTGGCATCGCACCACGCGCGAGAGCTACGAGACCGGCCGCAAGCGCGTCTATTATCTCTCGCTCGAGTTCCTGATCGGCCGTTCCTTTGCCGATGCGCTGAACAATCTCGGCCTGACCGGCCCGATGACGCAGGCCATGCGCGAGCTCGGCGTCGATCTCACCGCCATCGAGACACTGGAACCCGATGCCGCGCTCGGCAATGGCGGCCTCGGCAGGCTGGCCGCCTGCTATATGGAGGCGATGGCCTCCACCGGCGTGCCGGCCCTGGGCTATGGCATCCGCTACGACCACGGCCTGTTTAAGCAGCGCATCGATGGCGGCAAGCAGGTCGAGGTGCCGGAAGACTGGCTCTCCTTCCGCAATCCCTGGGAATTCGAGCGCCGCGAGAGCGCTTACAAGATCGGCTTCGGCGGTACGGTGGTCAGCACCGATACGCCAGGCGAGGTCGTCTGGACGCCGGGCGAGACCGTCTTCGCCGTCGCCTACGATACGCCGATCCTGGGCTGGCGCGGCCACGACGCCACCACGCTCAGGCTCTGGCGGGCGCGGGCGATGCATCCGCTTTCGCTCGACGCCTTCAACCAGGGCGACCTGATCGGCGCCGTCGCCGAGCGCAACCGCGCCGAGGCGATCTCGAAGGTGCTCTATCCGAATGACAGCACGCCGGCCGGACAGGAGCTGCGCCTCCGGCAGGAATATTTCTTCACCTCCGCCTCGCTGCAGGACCTGGTGCGCCGGCATTACCGCCAGTTCGGCACCTTGTCCTCGTTGCCCGACAAGGTCGCGATCCAGCTCAACGACACCCATCCGGCGCTTGCCGTCGCCGAGCTGATGCGCCTCCTGATCGACCAGCACGGGTTGCAATGGGAGGAGGCCTGGCCGCTTACGCAGGGCGCCATCTCCTACACCAACCACACCCTGCTTCCGGAAGCGCTCGAGACCTGGCCGGTCGCGCTGATGGAGCGGCTGCTGCCGCGCCACATGCAGATCATCTTCGGCATCAACGCCCGCTTCCTCGACGGCGTGCGCCGCTCGGCCGGCGGCGAGAATGCCGATCTCTCCAAGCTCTCGATCATCGATGAATCGCATGGGCGGCGCGTGCGCATGGCCCATCTCGCCTTCATCGGCTCGCATACGGTCAACGGCGTCTCGGCGCTGCACTCGGCCCTGATGCAGGAGACGGTCTTCGCCCCGCTCAATGCCGTCTTCCCCGGCCGCATTACCAATGTCACCAATGGCATCACGCCGCGGCGCTGGCTGCTCGGCGCCAATCCCGGCCTGACCCAGCTCATCTCCGATGTCTGCGGTGAGGATATCAGCGACGATATCGAGAAGATCAGGGGGCTCACCTCAAAGGTTGGCGACGCATCCGTGCAGGAGCGCGCCGCCGCCATCCGCCAGGAGAACAAGCGCAGGCTCGCCCAGGTCATCCGCCAGGAGACCGGCGTCGTCGTCGACCCCGCCGCCTTGTTCGACGTCCAGATCAAGCGCATCCACGAGTACAAGCGGCAATTGCTCAACATCCTGGAGACGATCGCCCTCTATGATGCGATGCGCGCCGAGCCCTACCGCGACTGGGCGCCGCGCCTGAAGATTTTCGCCGGCAAGGCCGCCTCGAATTACGGCACCGCGAAGCTGATCATCAACCTGATCAACGACGTCGCCAGCGTCGTGAACAACGACATCACCACGCGCGACAGGCTGAAGGTGGTCTTCCTGCCGAACTACAATGTCAGCCTCGCCGAGGTGATCATCCCGGCAGCCGACCTCTCCGAACAGATCTCGACCGCCGGCATGGAGGCCTCGGGCACCGGCAACATGAAATTCGCGCTCAATGGCGCGATCACGATCGGCACGCTCGACGGCGCCAATATCGAGATCGGCGAGCGTGTCGGCGAAAAGAACATCTTCATCTTCGGCAAGACGGCGGAGCAGGTCGAGGAAGCCCGGCGCAACCCGCGTCCAACCCGCGAGGTCATCGAGGCGACCCCGCATCTCGAGGGTGTGCTCGATGCGGTGGCAGGCGGCTCCTATTCGCCGCGCGATCCGGGCCGCTATGCCGGGCTGATCGACAGCCTGCGCGCCAATGACTGGTTCATGGTGCTCAACGATTTCGAGAGCTACCGGCTGGCGCAACGCCGCGTCGACACGCTCTGGGGCGACCAGGCGAAATGGTGGAAGATTTCGCTGACCAACACCGCCCATTGCGGCTGGTTCAGCGCCGATCGCGCCATCCGCGAATATGCCGAGCGCATCTGGCACGTGCCGGCCGGCTACGCCGCGAAGGGCTGAGCGCCTTGCCGCTAAAACCGGCGCTCGAACCCTGCCCTCTGCCTGACCGCATGGGCGCGACGGCGGTCGAGGGCGGCGTCGAGTTCGCCGTCTTCTCCCGCAATGGCGAGCGGGTGGACCTCTGCCTGTTCGACGAGGCCGGTGAGCGCGAGACCGCGCGGCTGCCGTTGCCCCGACGCAGCGGCGACATCCATCACGGCTTCCTGCCCGGCGCCGGGCCAGGCCTGCGCTATGGCCTGCGCGCCGCTGGTCCGTTCGATCCCCGCCAGGGCCATCGCTTCGATCCGGGCAAGCTGCTGGTCGACCCCTATGCGAAGCGGATCGACCGGCCCTTCCGCTGGGATCCGATCCTGGCGAGCCCGCCCTCGGCCGGCAGCGACAGCGCCCATTTCGTGCCGCGCAGCATCGTGACCGCAGCCGAGGCCGAGTTGACGCGACCCGGCCGAGAAGCTGAACCGGCCTTCGTCTACGAGCTGAACGTCAAATCCTTCACTATGCGCCATCCGGCGATTCCGGAGGGGCTGCGCGGCACGCTCGCAGCGCTCGGCGAGCAGGAGATCATCGATCATCTCCAGCAACTCGGCATCAGCCATGTCGAGCTGATGCCGATCACGGCCTGGATGGACGAGCGCCATTTGCCGCCGCTCGGCCTGAGCAACGCCTGGGGCTACAACCCGCTGAACTTCTTCGCGCCAGATCCGCGGCTTGCGCCCGGGGGTGAGGCCGATCTGCGCGCGCTCTGCGCCCGCTATGCCGAAGCCGGCGTCGCGATCATCCTCGACATCGTCCTCAACCACACCGCCGAGAGCGACGCGTTCGGCGCGACGATCTGCCTGCGGGGCCTCGACAACGCCGTCTATTACCGCCACGCTGCGGACGATCCCGGCCGATTGGTCAACGACACCGGCTGCGGCAACACGCTGGCGCTCGACCGCGTCCCGGTCGTCCAGATGGCGACGGATGCGCTCCGGCACTGGCGCGCCTGCGGTGTCTCCGGCTTCCGTTTCGATCTCGGCACCGTGCTGGGCCGCACCGAGGCGGGCTTCACGCCCGACGCGCCGCTCTTCGGAGCAATGCTTCAGGACCCGGACCTCGCCGGCGCGCTGCTCATCGCCGAGCCCTGGGATATCGGCCCGGGCGGCTATCGGCTCGGCGAATTCCCGGCGCCTTTCGCCGAGTGGAACGGCCGCTACCGCGACGATGTCAGGCGGTTCTGGCGCGGAGACCAGGGCATGGCCGGCGCTCTCGCGACGCGGCTCGCCGGTTCCTCCGACCTCTATGCCGCACGCCATCGCGGCCCACGGGCCAGCGTCAATTTCATCGCCGCCCATGACGGCTTCACCCTCGCCGATCTCGTCAGCTATGCGGGCAAGCACAACGAGGCCAATGGCGAGGGCAACCGCGACGGCGACAATGACGGGCATTCGTGGAATTGCGGCCTCGAAGGACCGACCGGCGACGCCGCGATCAATGCCCGCCGCGCCGCCGACATCCGCGCCCTGCTTGCGACGCTCCTGCTCTCACGGGGCACGCCGATGCTTCAAGCAGGAGACGAACTCGGCCGGACCCAGTTCGGCAACAACAACGCCTACGCCCAGGACAACACGGCCTTCTGGCTCGATTGGGAGCAAGCGGACCAGGGCCTGGTCGCCTATGTCGCGAAGCTGGCGGCACTGCGGCGCGAGAATGGCCTGCTGCGCGCGGATCGCTTCCTGACCGGGCAGGCCGGCGAAGCCGGCGCGCGGCCGGACGTGACCTGGCTGCACCCGGATGGACGGTCCCTGCGCGATAGCGATTGGTACGGGCTCGACACGTTCGGGATGCTGCTCGCCGGGCCGGACGAGGCGATGCTGATTTTGGTCAATCGGTCGCGCCAGGACGCGGAATTCATCCTGCCCGAGCCGGCTAAAGGCGGGGCTTGGCAGCGCCTGCTATCGTCTTCGGAGCCGAAGGCTGGGGGCGAGCGGGTTGTTGGCCGGTTGGGACTTCAAGGTCGTTCCGTCAGCTTGCTGTTGGAGGTCCCCGCAGAAACTTAGAGCTTCGATGAGCAGGCGCGGGAGCCCTTCCTGTCAGGAGAGCGCCGGGAGGGGTGGACTGTCCGAGGCTCTAGCCGTGACCTACTCACAGCTCCCGTCACTGCGAGCGAAGCGAGGCAATCCATGAGGATGTAGAGCTCTACGAATCTGGATTGCTTCGCTGCGCTCGCAATTGTCTCTTTGATTTGTGCGAGGGTGTTGGTGGTCCCCTTGAGCCCTTGAGGGGACGCCGTGGCCCGGAACGGCCATCCCGGGCCACG
>NZ_SLZF01000007.1 GCF_004341515.1 Allobosea sp. BK604 | reverse complement strand
AGCTTCTCGTCGCCCTCAGCTCAATGGCCCGCCAGAACAGGCCATGGCAAGACAAACCGCCCTCCAAGACTTGACGTCAGACACAGTCGCCAGGGGCGGCAGAGCTCTACGTCCCCCTGGGTTGCTTCGCTTACGCTCGCAATGACGGCTGCGGAGGTCGCCCTCAGCGTTGCGCCGCGTTGACGGTGAGTCCCTGCGACAGCCTGGCGCCGACCTGGATGAATTTCAGTGGGTTCTGCGCGTCGTCGTCGAGCCGCGTCTCGTAGTGCAGGTGCGGGCCGGTCGAGCGCCCGGTCGAGCCGACGCGGCCGATGACCGTGCCGGCGGCGACGATCTGGCCCGGCTTCACGTCGAAGGAGGTCAGGTGGCCGTAGCGGGTCGTCAGGCCATTGCCATGGTCGAGCTCGATCAGGTTGCCATAGCCGCCGGCGACCTCGGCCCGCAGCACCTTGCCGGCGCCGGGCGCGCGCACCGGCGTGCCGGTCTCGGCCCGGAAATCCATGCCGGCATGCATGGTCGGGGCGCCGGTGAAGGGATCGGTGCGCGTGCCGAAATTGCTGGTGGTCGTATCGTCGCCATCGAGCGGGCGCTGCAGCGGCACGATGGTCGCGAGATCGCGCCAGCGGCCATAGGCGCGCCTGGCCTCGTCGAGCTGCTTCAGCCCGTATTCGAAGCTGCCGGGACGCTGGGCGGCCGAAAGCGGCACGAGCGGGCCGCCCATCGCGGATTGGGCCGGCGGCAGCTTGACCTTGGCGACGTCGAGACCGAGTTCCGAAAGCGCGCCGCGGATCGCCTGCACCCGCACGACGAGATGGCGGCCGAGCGCGGACAGCTGACGGCCCTGCTCGGCGTCGACACGGCCGAGCGATTGCTCGAGCACCCCGAGCCGCTCCTGCAGGGGCAGCTTCTCGCCGGCGCGGTTGAGCGCCGCGATCTGGCGGCGCTGCGGCGTGGAGCGGGTCGGATCGAGCCGCTCCAGGAGCGCCTCGCCCGCCGCGAAATCGACGCCGCCCGCCGGGGCCTGCGCACCGCCGCCGGGCAGGACCGGCGCGATGGCCTGCCCGGTCAGGCCGCCGAGCAGGGTCTGGCGCGTTTCGAGCTCGACCTGCCGCGCGATCAGATCCGCAAGGCGGTCGTCGGCGCCCTCCCCGATCGAGCCCTGCGCCTGGCCGCCTTGCTGGGTGGCGACGGCGCTGACCAGCCTGCGCGTCATCACGCGCAGCCGCTCTTCGTAGCTCTTCTGCAGAAAGGCCTGCTCCTCGCGCAGCGTGGCGATCGCCCCCCGCTCCTGATAGAGCCACCAGGTCGCGAGCCCTGCCCATGGCAGAGCGACGAGGCAGAGGATGATGAAGAGGAACCGTGCAACCCGCCGCAGCAGGCGTCCCCTGCGTCGCACGCGCCTGCCGGGCTCGGGCCGGAGCGATCCCGCCGGTGACTCGTCAGGGCGTTTCTTCAGCCGGGCGGGTTGCATGACAGACAGCCCCTAGGCCGGCAGCTTCTGGACCAGCTTGCTGGCGAAGAGCCGGTTGAGCTGCGCAACCGTCAGGTAGGCCGGCTGGCCGGTGCAGACAGCGGCCTCGCACATCAGGTTGGCGCTGTCGCCGGTATGGACCGGCCGGAAGGTCGAGCCGAGCAGGGCGTGACAGACCTCATGCGCCATGGTCGTCCTGTCGATGGCGGAGGCCGCGATCATCACGGCCGGGCGGTCCGGCGCATGGCCGGCGCAGCCCTGCAAGGTGCTGCCGTTCTTCTCGCGCAGGACCGTGGCGAAATAGACGGTGATGTCGTTCACGCCGACATTCTGCTTGCTGCCGGAATTCTGCAGCAGCTTCTGCTCGTCGGAGACCTGGTCCCATTCGCAATCGCCGTCGACGACGTTGAGCGTGAGCTGCTCGCCCGGCTGGAGGCCGATGCTCTCGCCGGACATCATCACCACGTCGATCATGTATTGCGCGAAGACCTCCTTCATCACGTTGAGCTGGGTGAATTCCGGCACCACGGGATTGTCGATCGAGCGCATATGGACATTGATCTTGTGGGTCATCACCGGCGTCGGCAGCGGCTTCAGCGGCGGATCGTTGGTCGGCAGCAATTCGTCCAGCTTCGTCATGGTCTCGCGGCCAATGACGCCGTCCTTGGTGAGGCCGGTCCTGGCCTGGAATTGCCAGACCCGGCTTTCCGTCTCACCGCCAAAGATTCCGTCGGGCGCGCCCTTCTTGGTGGTGATCGCCATGGCGAGGCCGAGATCGATGAAGGCTTTCTGGACGATCGCGACATGTGGTCCGGTCGAGCCGCGCCTGATCGGCGCCGTATTGGTGGCCGCCTGCTGAAGGCGGCTATTAGAGGCGAAACGCGGTGATTTCAGAGCCATGTGCCAGCTCCTTGTCTGGAGTGCGGGTTACGGCGTCGGCCGGTTGACCAGCCTGACGCGCGGGCGGCGGATCTTGTTGTTGGTCCCATCCCTGGTCTTCTCGAGCATGAGGTCGCCCGTCTGCGTGTCGTGCGAGGGTGGGGCGCGGCAGATGCGGTGCCCCAGCTCGTGAGCGATGGTGTGGGAGACGAAGGCGAGTTCCGTCTCCTTGCGCCTGACGGTATCGATGATGGTGCGGCTGCCGAGAGTCTCGCCGGGGATGTTCCCCTGCACGCCCCAGCCGAGATAGACGTGCCAGTTGGCGGAGGCGTGGTTGCCGTAGTCGATCAGCGCCGAGAGGTGCTTGGTATTGTTCAGCGAGATCTCGGGATCGTTGATGTCGAGCCTTTGTCCCAGCCCCTCGTCGAACATGCCGAGGCTCTTGATCGTGACATTGGCGCTGCGGTTCCAGATGGCGTTCACCTTCTTGACGATCTGCTCGACGTTGAATTTCTTGCGCACGCCCGGCAGGTAGTAGAACGCCGCCACGACCTCGACCTCGTTCACGACGTCGACGCCCATGAAGAAGACGACCGCGCCGGAGGTGCGGCTGACGAAGTTCAGCGTGTAGAGCCCCTGCTTGTGCCCCTGCAGCCAGATCTCGCGGTGGGGCATGCCGTAGAGCTCGACCTCCGCGACCACCAGCCCACGCGAATCGCCATTCGCGGCGAAGACCTGGAAGTCGATATCACCAGCGCCGCCGACGATCAGGCCGCGCGCGCCGCCGCGCTCGATCAGCTGCCAGGGCATGTTGCCGCCACCGGCTGCCTCGAAGCCATCAACCAGATCCTTGGGCTTGACCGTTATCGTCGCCATCTCCGCCTCCGACGGCCTAGACAAATCAACCCGATGAACGCCCCCGGAGGGGGCGCCTCAGGCGCAGCGATACTCGAACTGGCCGTCGACGACGGCGACGCTCGCCTCGGTCAACGGTTTCTTCTCGAGCTGGAGATTGAGGATCTGACGCGAGAGCGCCGGCAGCATCGAGTTGGTGATGATGTTGTCGATCATGCGCCCGCCCGAATCCGGGTCGTTGCAGCGCGCCACGATGTGCTCGACCACCGCGTCGTCATAGCTGAAGGCGGCGTTGTGGTTGTCGCGCAGGCGCTTGCCGATGCGGCCGAGCTGAAGGCGGACGATGCCGCCGAGCATCTCGGGCGAGAGCGGGTAATAGGGGATCGTCACCAGGCGGCCGATCAGTGCCGGCGGGAAGACCTTGAGCAGCGCCGGACGCAACGCGACGGCAAGCTCCTCCGAGTCCGGCCGGCTCTCCGGCTTGCCGGCCATGTGCATGATCTCGTCGGTGCCGACATTAGAGGTCAGGATGATCAGCGTGTTCTTGAAGTCGATCCGCCGGCCGGTGCCGTCCTCCATCTGGCCCTTGTCGAAGACCTGGAAGAACAGTTCGTGCACATCGGGATGGGCCTTCTCGACCTCGTCCAGCAGCACGACCGAATAGGGCTTGCGCCTGACCGCCTCGGTCAGCCTGCCGCCCTCGCCATAGCCGACATAGCCGGGAGGCGCGCCCTTCAGCGTCGAGACCGTGTGAGCCTCCTGGAACTCGCTCATGTTGATGGTGATGACGTTCTGCTCGCCGCCATAGAGCGCCTCGGCCAGCGCCAGGGCCGTCTCGGTCTTGCCGACGCCGGAAGGGCCGCAAAGCATGAAGACGCCGATCGGCTTGTTCGGGTTGTCGAGCCTGGCACGGCTGGTCTCGATGCGCTTGGCGATCATCGAGATGCCGTGCCCCTGGCCGACGACGCGCTTGTTCAGCACATCGGCGAGGTTGAGCACGGTCTCGATCTCGTCCTTGACCATGCGGCCGACCGGAATGCCGGTCCAATCCGAGACGACGGAGGCGACCGACTGCTCATCGACATGGGCATAGATCATCCGGTTGGCCGGATCGATTTCGCCGAGCGTCTGGAACTTTTCCCCCAGCGTGGCGCGGGTCGCAGCGGGATCGGCCTCGGGCGCGACGGGCGCGACCGGCGCCTCGTCGGCTGCTTCGGCCTCGCCAACCGCTTCGGGCTCGCCAGCCGCTTCAGCCTGGGCGCCATTGCCCTTGTCGCCGGCCGCCGGCTCTCCGAGCCTGGCGCGCAGCGTCTTGATCTCCTCGACCAGCGCGAGCTCCGAGGCCCAGGCCTGCTCCAGCTCCTCGAGCTTCTCCTTGCGCTCGGCGATCTCGGCATCGATCTCCTTCACGCGCTCGGCCGTGCTGCTGCCGAGATCCTCATCGGCGGTCAGCGCCACCCGTTCCTGCTCCAGCGCGGAGATGCCGACGCGCGCATCCTCGATCGCGGCGGGCGTCGCGCTCTGGCTGATCGCGACGCGGGCGCAGGCGGTGTCGAGCAGGCTGACCGCCTTGTCCGGAAGCTGCCGGGCCGGGATGTAGCGGTGCGAGAGCTGAACCGCCGCGACGATCGCGGCGTCGGAGATGCGGACCTTGTGGTGCTTCTCCATCGGCGCAATCAGCCCGCGCAGCATGGTGCAGCAGCGGGCGATATCGGGCTCGTCGACCTGGACCGGCTGGAAGCGTCGGGTTAGTGCCGGGTCCTTCTCGAAATACTGGCGGTACTCGGACCATGTCGTCGCCGCGATGGTGCGCAAGGTGCCGCGCGCAAGAGCAGGCTTGAGCAGGTTGGCTGCATCGCCGGTGCCGGCCTGGCCACCGGCGCCGATCAGCGTATGCGCCTCGTCGATGAACAGGATGACCGGGGTCGGCGAGGACTGGACCTCGTCGATGACCGAGCGCAGGCGCTGCTCGAACTCGCCCTTCATCGAGGCGCCGGCCTGCATCAGGCCGATATCGAGGGCGCAGACGCGCACGCCGCGGAGCGGCGGCGGCACGTCGCCCGAGGCGACGCGCTGGGCAAAACCCTCGGCGATCGCGGTCTTGCCGACGCCGGCCTCACCGGTGAGAATCGGGTTGTTCTGGCGCCGGCGCATCAGCACGTCGATGACCTGGCGGATCTCGTCGTCGCGGCCAAGGATCGGGTCCATCGTGCCCGAGCGCGCCTTGACGGTGAGGTCCTGCGAGAAGCGGTCGAGCGCCGTCGTGCCCTTCGGCCCCTCGGCCTGTTCTGCACCCGGCGTTCCGGCAGCGCGCAGGCCCGAGCCGTCCATCGGGCGCAGGTTCTCTTCCTCAGAGCCTTCCCAGATCTTGGCATAGCCGATCGCGAGCTCGTCGACGGGGATCTTGCCGAATTCCTTGGAGATCGCGGTCAACGCACGGCGCAACTCGAGCGATTTCAGCGCCGCGACCAGGACATGCCCGGTCCGGATCTGCGTCTCGCCGAAGAAGAGCGTGGCGTAGTGCCAGCCGCGGTCGAGCACATCGACCACATTGTTGGCGACGCCCGGCATCTCCGTCTCGTTCTTGCGGAAGCCGTCGATGACGCCACCGATATCGCTGGCGAGCCGGCCCATATCCAGCCCGTAATGGGCCGCGGTCAGGCCGATATCGGTCGAGCGCCGGAGCAGGATCTGCGCAAGCCAATGGGCGAGCTCGACATTGCGGTTGCCGGCGCCCTTGGCCTGCCTGAGGGCCTGGATGAAGGCTTCATAGCCGACCCGGTTGAGCTTGCCTGTGACGGCTTCGAGGCTGATATCGGCCATGGCTACCCCTTTCGGTTCCCGGTCGGCGACGGTTTTCCGGTCTTTGGCTGCTTGCCGCTCTTGCCTTGATTGGCGCGCTTCTCACGCATGCGCTCGGCCGGATGGAAGCGCGCGTCGCGGCGCAAGGCGCCCTTCGCCTCGCCCCAGTTCGGTGCCATCCAGCTAGTCCAGCCGAGATTGCCGAAGCCGCCGAGCCGGACAGGCTCAACCTCACTCACCGGTAAAGCAAGCTCGACATCCCATTCGAACTGCTCGCCCAGATAATAGAACACGGCATCGGACAGCGGCTCGCACAGGTCGCCATTGGGCAGGAAGCGGCGGAACTGCTCCATGTCGCGGGCGACGATGCGGACGCGGAACTTGTCCTCGACGCTGTAGACGCTGGCGCCGACGAGCGCGTCGCCGCCGAGCGTGCAATGGCCATGGCCGAGCCGGGTGCGGTCCGCCGGATCAAAGACCAGCCGCATGCCGATGAACTGCTCGATATCGACCTGCGCCTCGAACAGGCCGGCAAGGAAGCTGCGCAGGCGCGAAGCGGATTTGGCCTGCGCGCCGATCAGGCCGGCATGGGCGAGCTTTTCAGGGTCGGGCACGGCATCCAGGCCCAGATAGGGCTTCGAGCCGAGGCCGATCATGCTGCCGATATAGGCGGCGAAGCGGTCGATCTCCGGCCGGTCATGCTGGGCGATCGGACGGGAATCGGCCCAGGCCCGGTAGAAGAGCTGCAGGAAACGGTGGTTCAGGATATCGAGGAAGCGCGGGAAGGCATCGTCCCGCTCGAGCTGCCAGTGATAGGTTTCCTCGGTGGTGCTCAGCGGCAGCGCGCCTTGCGGTCCGAGCAGGCCGAGGAACTTGACCAGAAGGCGCAGGCGTCCCTGTGGGTCGTGGTCCGCCTCGGCGATGGTCGAGGCCGGGAATTCCATATAGGCCGGTTCGCCGAGGGCGAGATACTCATCGCGCCGCGCCGCCGCGTCGCCGATGCGGGCACGCTCGGGAAAGCTGCGCTCGATCCGTCGGAGCGTGGCGTAGAAATCGAAGCGCCAGGGCTCGTTCTGCAGCCGCGCGGCAAAGCTCGGCTCTTTCTGCAAGGAGCCCTCCAGCTGCGGCAGCGGCTCCGGCTGCGGCTGCGGCTGCGGCACAGGCTGATCCGGCAGGACAGCCGCGTCCTGGAAGGCGGGTTCGCCGGTCACAGGATACGCCTCGCGCCGGCGCGCGGCGGCCAGCGCATGACCTCGCCGCGCTCGACCGTGCGGATCACGGTCTGGGTGAAATGGTTCATCGCGGCGTATTCGGCAAGGAAGCGGTCGAGCACCGCGCCGAGCAGGAAGACCCCGCTGCCCTCGAAGGCCTTCTCGTCGAGCGTGACCGCGACCTCGAGCCCCCGCGCCGCCCCCGTGCCGGCCCGTTGCGGAAAGCGGCGGATCACCGGCCGGCTGTCGACGCTCCTGATGCCGCGAATGCGGCGCTCGGTGGCGCTGTCGGCGAGATCGGCGAAGAGCGCGAGCATCTCGCGCAGGGCCTCGGCATTCTGCCCGGCGCCGCGCTGGACCAGGCCGAGCTGGTTGAGACTGAGCAGGTTGATGAGCCGCCAGGTGACGACGCCCGTGCTCGCCGTCTCCGCGCGCAGCTTGAGCTGCGAGACGATCGGCTCGCGCGGCGGTGTCGGCCCGGCGAGGCAGCTGACGTCGAGCACGACATTGTCGATCAGCCGGAAATCGGCGCCGCCCGCGCCGGTCGGCAAATGCTCGGGGAGATGGCGGTTTGAGCAGAGCGCCCGCACGCTGAGCTCGGCGACGGAGCTGGCATCGTCGATCCCGGCCGGCTCGACCAGCGATATGAACATGTCGGTGCCGGTATAGTCAGAGGCACGGCCATAGCGCCGCTCGGCAGCCGAGCGGCGGCGTGGCAGGCGGCGCTGGGTGTAGAGCAGGCCCTGCGTCGGCGAGGCCCCTTCCGGCGCGGAATAGAGCGGGTGGACCGGCTGCTTTTCGCGCCCGCCGACGTAATGCGCGTAGACGTCGAGGATGCTGTGCGGCTCGTAGTCGAGATAGCGGCCGCGATCCGGGATGAGATGATATTCGTGCTGGTTGCTGCGCACGGGGATGCGGTCGGCCGTCTTCTCGAACAGGTTCACGGCCGGCGCTGCATAGAGCGAGAACATGTCGCGCTGCACGGCAGCCGTGAGCCGGGCATTGACCTCGTCGAAGACGAAGATGATGTCGACCGACTTCGCCTTGAGCTGCGGCATGATCCCGGCGAGGCCTGCAAGCTTGAAGCCGAGGAATTTGCGCGGGAACCAGAACAGCTCGCGCAGCAGCTCGAAGCCACGGAAGACGCGGGTGTCGGCCGGGAGCAAGGCCTCGTCCTCGTCGAAGCCGATCTGTTCCAGCCGGCACTCGGCCGCGGAGGTGATGACCGGATCGCCGAAAGCATCGAGATGGCGGAAATAGACCCCGACGCAATCGGAGAAGAGCTGCTCGTAAAGCGCGATCGCATCGGCCTCCGCGCCGAGCAGGTGCAGCTTCAGCTCCCTGGTGCGGCAGCCGGCGAACCAGCTCGTCGGCTGTTTGGCAGCCTGCGCGGCCGTGGGCTCCTCCTCGGCATTGGCGACGGTGCGATGCGTCAGCGACAGGCGCAGGCCCGACAGGACACGCGCGCCAGTGTGAAGACCGAGTGCCTGGAGCGGACCGGGCGCGGGAATGTATTCGGCAGCGACGAGATCGAAGGGCCAGAGCATCAGGTCCGAGCCGAGCCGGTAGCGGCAGGCGACGCGCCGGTCACGCTCGAGATAGGTCGCGTCGAGATAGGAGCCGCGGGGAATACGCGTACCCTCACGCAGGGCTGGATCGCCGAAGGTCGGCCTGACGCCGGCGAGGAGCGCGGAGGGCGTCGGCGCGAGATAGTTCGGAATGAGCTGCTCGAGCAGGTTATTGGTGAATTCCGGGAATTCGTGCTTCAGCTTGAGCTGGACGCGCGCGGCGAGGAAGGCTGCGCCCTCGAGCAACCCGCCGACCATCGGGTCCATGCGGTCGCCGACCAGCCCGCCGAGCCGCTCGGCGATCCCCGGATATTCCTCCGCGAATTCCTTGGTATGCTCCATGAAGAGCCGCAGCTCTTGATTGTAGAAGTCCAGGAATTCCTGATTCATCTGCGTCAGCCGCCTTGGAGCTCACAACAGAACCTGGGATGGCCGCAGATGGGCTTTGGAAGGACGCCCGCGGCGTCGAAGCGCCTGCCGATGCCAGCGGCATCGCCTGTACGCTTCTCCCGGCATCCGTCTCTTCCAAAGCCCATCTGCGGCCATCCCAGGTTCTGTCAGGAGTTCTTGATCGCGATCTTGCCGGTATCGAGCTCGACATCGGCGACAAACTGAACGGGCACGTTGAGCGGCTCGCAGTTGAGATCGGCCCGCACGATGAAGCGGATCTTCAGCTCCGCCCTGTCGAGGGTCTCGTCGCGCTCGACCGCAATGGATTGCTTGATCAGCCGCGGCTCGTAACGGATCAGCACGGCCGCAAGATCGTCCTTGATCACGTTGACGCGGTGTTCGTCGATCGAGAGCTTGGAGAGATCCGGGAAGCCGTGATTGAGCACGGAGCGCGCGACGTGCTCGTGGCGAGACAGATCGATCGCAGAGGCGAGATTGATCGTGTTCACCAGCGCGTCGAGGTCGATCGCGATCTCCCGGCGCAGTTTCGGCTCGGTGATCGCGGCACGT
Source organism: Allobosea sp. BK604 (assembly GCF_004341515.1). GTDB lineage: Bacteria > Pseudomonadota > Alphaproteobacteria > Rhizobiales > Beijerinckiaceae > Allobosea. The sequence continues at coordinate 430,513 of NZ_SLZF01000007.1, read as the reverse complement.
GGTGCGGCGCGGCGGCTGGCGATGATGCGCTCGCCGCCCTCATCGCGCAGGTCGAGCGCCGTCCTGGCATCCTTGTTCCGATGCGCCTCGCGAAAGGCGAACATGAGCGGCGGGCGCAGCCTGTTCTTGTTTCCCCGCTCGATCATCTTGCCTCTCCACAAAAGGCGAACTCGGACGAAGCCGGTCGTCAAATGCGGTCCGCACGACAGACAGGCAAAGCATCGGCCGAACCCGGCCCACCTGCGGCGGCGGGGCCCGCGAGGGCCCCGCCACTGCGATGTCGCTGCCGGTTGCCGGATCCCGGCGCCACGCTCCAGTCGCGGCGACGGCCCGGCCGCTCCGGCCTCACTTCTCTGCGTTCGTCTTCATGTTCCAGTTGCCTTCGATCGCGCCGCCGAGCGAGCCGTCTTCCTTCTGTGGCTTGTACTCGAACTTGATCTTGGCGTAGTTCAGCGAGAACTGGTCGACCGGGAGGGCGCCCGAGCCCTCGCTGCCGCCGGACTGGTAGCTCGAGACGATCAGGTCCTCGAGCGTGATCGTATAGAACTCCTCCTGCTTGCCGCCGTGCTTGCGGACGAAGAGAACGGCCTTCTTGAGGTGCTTGCCGTTCGCTGCATGCAGCATGAGCTTGGGGGAGGACTTGTTCACCGACGAGGTGAAGTGCAGGTCCTGGAAGCTGACCTTGCCGGCGCCGCCGCCGCCGCCCGCGGCCGCCGAACCAGGATTGCTCGCCCCCCAGGAGAACGACTGGATCTCGATGGTATTCTTGTGCTTGGAATCGTTGCTTTCGCCTTCGATACCGTCAATCTCAAGCAGATAGTCGCTCGCCATGATGCCCTCCGAAGTTGGGATTCAAAAGATTTCGAATTTTCAACTGATGAACTGACTTGACCTGGACTTTGCCGCCTATGTGCAGCGGCGTCGTCATCAATATGCAGGAGGGCCAGCCGTCCTCCTGCCCCTGGTCGAGCCCAAAACGGGCTATTGCTTTGGCGCGGGCAGGCGCGAAACGAGGCTCATGCCGATATCCATGCCCTCGAGCTGGAAATGCGGCCGGAGATAAAATTTAGCCGAATAATATCCTGGGTTTTCCTCGTCCTCGAAGACATCGATGCGCGCGTCGGCGAGCGGGCGCCGTGCCTTGGTCTCCTCGCTGGAGCCGAGCGGATCGCCGTCGATATAGTCGGTGATCCATTCCTGCAGCCAGCGCCGCAGCGGCTCCTTCTCGCGATAGGAGCCGATCTTGTCGCGCACCATGCATTTCAGGTAATGCGCGAAGCGCGAGACGGCGAACATGTAGGGCAGGCGCGAGGACAGATTGTCCGAGGCCGTCGCCGCCACGCCGTCCGGCCCAGAGAAGGCCTTCGGCTTGTAGAGCGACTGGGCGCCGATGAAGGCGGCCCGATCGGTGTTCTTGCGGTGGACCAGCGGGATCAGGCCCGATTTCGCCAGCTCGGCCTCGCGGCGGTCGCTGATCGCGATCTCGGTCGGGCATTTCAGGTCGATGCCGCCATCATCGGTCGGGAAGGTATGGGTGGGCAGGTTCAGCACCTCGCCGCCCGATTCCACGCCGCGGATGCGGGTGCACCAGCCATATTCCTTGAAGGCGCGGTTGATGTTCACGGCCATGGCATAGGCTGCGTTCATCCAGGCGTATTTCTCGCCCTTGTGCCCGTCGGTATCCTCCTCGAAGGCGAATTCCTCGACCGGCTCCGATTTCGCGCCATAGGGCACGCGCGAAAGCACGCGCGGCAGGCACAGGCCGACATAGCGGGAATCGGCCGCGTCGCGCAGCGACTTCCAGGCCGCGTAATCGGGCGTGTCGAAGACCTTGCCGAGATCGCGCGGATTGGAGAGCTCGGTCCAGGCGTCCATGCCCATCAGCGCCGGGTCGGCCCCGGTGAAGAAGGGCGCATGGGCGGAGGCCGCCACTTTCGACAGGTCGCGCAGCAGCTGCACGTCGGTCGGCACATGGCTGAAATGATAGTCGCCGACCAGGCAGCCGAAGGGCTGGCCGCCGAGCTGGCCGAATTCCTGCTCGTAGACCTGTTTGAAGAGCGGGCTCTGGTCCCAGCGCGCGCCGGGGAAGGTCTTGAGATTGCGATAGAGCTCGTTCTTCGAGACGTTCATCACCTTGATCTTCAACTGCGAGTCGGTCTCGGAGTTGAAGACGAGATAGTTCAGCCCGCGCCAGGCGCTCTCGATCTGCTGATATTCCGGCGCGTGCAGCACCTCGTTCATCTGCTCGGTCAGCTTGGCGTCGAGCCGCGCGATCATCTCCTCGATCGTGTCGAGCACGTCGTTCTTGATCAGCGTGGAATCGGCCAGGGCCTGGTTGACCAGGGTCGAGAGCGCGTTCTCGACCTCGGTCGCAGCCCTCTCGGTCTTGGGCTTGAAGCTCTGCTTGAGGACCGACGCGAACTCGTCGGGGTCACGGGTTTCGACAGCCCCGCCGCCGGGCTGCTGGATCTGGGTTTCCGCCATTGCCGCCTCGCTTGCTTAGCTGTTGCCGTCTTGAGCCTTGGGCTCGGACGTGGTCGCCTCGGACGTCTTGTCGCCGAGCTTGTCCTTGAGCGCAGCCATCAGCCGCGGATCGGCCAGCAGCGCCTTGACCTGATCGGTCGCGGCCATCTTGCCGTCCATGAAGCGCAGGAGATTGGCGAGCTGCTCGCGAGCCTCCAGGAGCTTTGCCATGGCGGGAACCTGGCGGGCGATGGTGGCCGGATTGAAGTCGTCGAACTTCTTGAACTTGAGCTGGACCGACATCTTCTCGTTGTCGCTGTCGCCGAGCTTGTTGGCGACGTTGAACGACACGGTCGGCTCGATCGCGGCCATGCGCTGATCGAAATTATCCATGTCGATGTCGAGGAATTTGCGCTGGGAAATCTCGGCCTTCTCGACCGCCGAGGCATTGCCCGAAAGATCGGCCATAACCCCCATGACGAAGGGAAGCTCGATCTTTTGATCCGCGTTATAGGGATCCTCGTACGTGATATGGACCCGCGGCGGCCTGTTGCGACGAATGAAACGTTGTCCTGAGTCACCGGCCATTGGAGAGCTCCCCCTTCCAACCGGCATCACGCAAAGTCGCGCGATGCCATCATGCGCTTCTTACGTCGAGTGCACCATACACCTTTGTCGACGGCTTGACAGTTCCTATAGAATTCGCCGGGCGTTCAACTCTCGCTGTCGGGCCGGAAACCGACCTCGGGCAAGATGTCGCCAAGCAGAGACTGGAAGTCCTGCTGCGCGAGAGCGCAGGCTTTTTCCATCAGAAGTGGCGTCGGATGCGACGGCTCGACCTTGCGATAGAAGGCCGCGACGGCCTTCATCCGGCTAATGGCTTCGGCACGCGTCGCGACCGGGGTCATTGCGGCTGCAGGAGCCGGGGCGCTTTCGTCTCCCGCCGGAATCTCGCCGTCATCGGCTTCCTCGGCTGCAGATCCGTAATCCTCGACCGGCTCCTCATAGGCACCATTGCCCTGGGCGAGTCGCTCGAGCGGCAGGTGGAACTTCACGTTGCCGCCGAGCTCGATGACCGCCTTGTCGACATGATCAGGGAACATGATCTGGATGACCTCGAGCAAGGATTTGCCGATCAATTGCTGCGCCTGGCCGATCAGCAGAACGGCCGGGCTCGATGGTTCGATCCTCCGGAAATATTCGAGGCAGGAGGCCAGCGCATCCTTCACTTGAAGGATGCTGGAACAGTCCGAGCCAGTGTCTGATGCAACCGTCGGCGCAGGCACGCTGCCAGGCTCGCTCGTTGCGGATGAAGCCAGGCCCGCGCCCTGACCCGGCGCGCGGCGGCTGACGGCCGCATCGAGAAAGGCGATGACTTGATCGACCAGCACCGACAGGCGCGGGAAGCTCACAGCCTGATCATAGCCCGCCTTCTCGATCCAGAGCGTCTGGATCTGAGCGAGCGCCTGCTTGATCGTTCCGGCCTGTCCCAGCACCGCAATCAGGGCGTCCAGATCCGCATCGGTCAGCGCGGCCTGGATGGCGCCTGCGTCGGGATGCTCCTCCCCTTCGACCTGCCGGACATCGCCATTGGCGACGAGCTGGCTGCGCATGGCGAGCGGACCGGTGCGCCGGCTGGTGAAGAGCGGCACGTGCTGGAGCGGCAGGACGACGGTCGGCATGTCGTCGAGGCTCTGCAGCGCCACGGCGCGCATGATCGGATCACCATCCTCGAGCCTCGGGTGAACTTCGTCCCAATGCTCGGACAGGATGCTGGCGACGCTGCCGAGGCAGCCGGAAAAGCCGGCAAGGTCCCGGTTGAGCAGCGCGAGCTTGCCGGCGAGGACGAAGACCCGCAAATCCCTGGTGCGGGCCAGCAGCTTGCCGAGATCGGCGAAAGCAGCAGCGAAATCGATCGTGGTCCGGTCGAAGGGAAGTTGCCGGCCTTCGTCGTCGCGCCGGAAATAGGCGCTCGGCAGCGCCACTTCGAGGCGCGCCATGACGTTCATGAAGTCCGGATCGTATTCGAGATCGGGGCCGCAGGGTTCGTCCGGCGAGAGCGCCTGCGCCACCTCAGCGAGATTCAAAGCCGCCATGCCGCCCCTACCGGTCACTGCCCCGGCGGCTTGCCGCCCGCAGGTGATGTCATGATCGCCGTCGGCAGCCCGTCACTCGACGCGCAGCCGCGTCTCCACCCGGCGGTTCTCGCCGGAGAACGGATCCGGCACCAGCGGCTTGCTCTGGCCGTAGCCGCGCGCAAGCAGCTTGGACGTGTCGACCCCCTGCTCGTTGAGGTAACGGACGACCGATTTGGCGCGGCGCTCGGAGAGCTCCTGATTGTAGTTCGGCGTGCCGGCAGCGTCGGTATGCCCCTCGACGAGGAAGCTGCTCTTAGCCAGCTGCGGGTTTTTCAAGGCCTTGGCGAACTCATCGAGATTGAGCCTGGCCTCGGGCTCGAGCACATCCGAATTGTACTTGAACTTGACGACCAGGTCGAAGGCGCTGGGCGGCTTCACGACATGGCCGGCGCGGTTGCACTCGGCCTCGGTGCCGACGCAGAGCCCCCGCGTCACGCCCATGGTCGGCGCCGGCGCGGCCGTGCCGAAATGTTTGACGATATCTTCGGCCTTGTACGAGGCCTGCGCCCAGACGGGCCCTGCAGCCCACGGAGACAGCCCCATGACGACGGCGAAAGTGGTGACGATGCGAGGTTGCTTGCGCATGGTCTCCCTCCCGTTTAGCTTTGCTTCAGTTGTTGAGCACAGGCTTTTGACTATGCCTCCGCTTGTCCGCCGCGTCAAGAAGAAACCTTCGCCGCAAGCCATGAGGTTCCGTTGATGCCCGCCGAGCTCCGACAACTCCAAAGACTTGCCTCGCTCACGACATCAGCCGGCAAAGACAAATTTTCGCTTGTCAAGTTCGAGGCTGAAGAGGGCTTGAGCGAACTATTTACCTATAAAATAGAAGCCACGAGCAAAACGGAGAACGCCGATCTCGAAAGCATGATCGGCGAAAAATGCTTCGTCAGCATGACATTGAAGAATGGCCAGGAGAGAATCTTCAATGGCATCCTCGCCGACGCGCAATGGCTGGGCCAGGACTACGATCTGCACGTTTACCGGCTTGTGCTGCGGCCCTGGCTCTGGTTGCTGTCGCAACGGACCGATTGTCGGATTTTCAGGAACAAGGCACCGCTCGACATCATCCGCGAGATCTTCAAGAAGGAAGGCAAGGCGAGCTTCGAGGACCGAGTCAGCGAAAAGCCCGCGGAAGTTGAATATTGCGTCCAATACAGGGAAACCGACCTGGAATTCGTTTTGCGGCTAATGGAGCAATACGGGATTTACTATTATTTCAAGCATACCGACTCCAACCACACGATGATCCTGGCCGATTCCAAATCCGGGCATGATCCGGTCAAGGCCGCGGCCGAACCGAGTTTCGCCGGCGCCGGAACGGCCTACCCGTTCATGCCGAAGACCAGCACGATGCCCCGCGTGATCGAGCACATGACGCATTGGTCGACGCAGCGGCGGCTGCGCACGGGCAAGGTCGAGCTGCGCGATTACGACTTCAAGGAATCGACCTCCGACCTGACCAGCCGGGCCGAAGAGGGCTTCCAGAAGACCAAGAGCTACGAGAGCTTCGACTATCCCGGCGCCTATACCAAGCGCAGCGATGGCGAGCGCTTCGCCAAGGTCCGCGCGCAGGCGGTGCAGGCCCATGACGACCGACGCTATGCGGCCGGCGAAGCACCCAGCCTGCACCCGGGCGGGCTGATGACCCTCGCGGATTACCCGACCGGCAGCGAGAATGCCGAATACCTGGTGGTGCGCGCCACGCACGCCTATGGCGTCCAGAGCTACCGCTCGGCGACGCGCGCCGACGAGGGCATCTATCACGGCTCGTTCGAGCTGCAGAAAAGCGAGCGCCGCTTCCGCGCGCCGATCATCACGCCGAGGCCGGTGATCTATGGGCCGCACACGGCCAAGGTCGTCGGTGAGAAGAACCAGGGCGAGGAAGGCGATATCGACGTCGACAAATATGGCTGCATCCTGCTGCGCTTCCACTGGGATCGCGAGGATGAATCGACCTCGCGCCGGGTCCGCGTCGCGCAGCGCTGGTCGGGCAAGAACTGGGGCGGCCAGATCATCCCGCGCATCGGCCAGGAGGTCGTGGTCGAGTTCCTCGAGGGCAATCCGGACGAGCCGCTGGTGACCGGGACGGTTGTCAACGACCAGCACATGCCGCCATACACGCTGCCGGAGAACAAGACGCAGTCTGGCCTGAAGTCGGAATCGACCGACGGTGCGGGCTTCACCGGCGCCTATAACGAGATCATGTTCGAGGACAAGGCGAACAATGAGGTGCTCGGCATCCATGCCGAGAAGGACCACAAGAACGTCATCCGCAACATCGAGACCCGCGAGATCGGCGACGCTTTCGTCGGCAATGTCTTCTCGCGCGAGACCACGCTGCTCAAGGGCAGCGACAAGCTCGACATCCAGCAGGGCAAGCTCGATGTCGAGGCCAGCGACGAGATCATCCTGAAGGTCGGCGACAGCACGATCAGGATGCTGCCGGCCAGCATCGAGATCAGCTCTCCGACGATCACGATCAAGAGCACCGCCAAGACCCAGGTGCTGAGCGACGCGATCGTCATCGTCAACGGCCAAGTCGTGAAGATCAATTGAGGCGGATATGTCGCGGCTGCGCTTCACGACGGCACGAGAGGTCTTCGAGGCCTTCCCATCCGCGCTCAAGCTCGTCACGGCAGTGCCGACGAGCGAGCCGCCCCTCGCCTTCCTGGCCAAGCTCGTGCAGGGGGCGGAGCCGAAGGATGCGGTGAGCTTCTGCGCCTTCCTGCTGCCACGGCGGGAGACCGTCTGGTGGGTGGTGCAGAGCTTGCGCGCGCTGCAGGCGGCAAGCCCGCAGGATACGGCGCTCGCCGCCGCCGAGGCCTGGGTGCGCGCCCCCGACGACACGACGCGACGGGCAGCGCTCGCCGCCGGCGATGCCGGCGATGCCGAGCAGCCCTCGACCTGGGTGGCCTGGGCGGCGGGCTATTCCGGCGGCAGCATGGTCGCGACCCACGCGGTGCCCTGCCCGCCCGACCTCACTGCGAAGATGGCGCGCATCGCCATCCTCAGTGCGCTCGGCAAGGTGCCGCGGGAGCAGCGCGACGCCGCATTGCGCAGCTGCGTCGAAGCGTGCATTCGTTTGGCCAATGACGATGGCGGCAAGACGAGAGCGTAGCGGCGGGTTTCGATCATGGCGCTGACGCTGACCATCGAGAACGAGGCCGCGCTGCCGGATGGCGGGCCGCTCAGCGTGACGCTGAGCGGAACGCGCGGCATCGATATCGGCCGCGACCAGCATCTCGACTGGTGCCTGCCCGACCCGACCCGCGCGATCTCCGGCCGGCATTGCGAGATCCGCTTCCGCGACAATGCCTATTGGCTGCGCGACGTCTCGACCAACGGAACGTTTGTCAATGGCGGCAGCCATCGCGTGCAGTCGCCCTATCGGCTGCAGAATGGCGACCGGCTCGAGATCGGCCATTACATCATCGCGGTCGCGATCGACGGCGCTCCGGCCGAGGCGGGCAGCGCCGAGACTCCGACACCGTCCTATACGCCTGCCTATGCACCTGCGCCGCAACCGGAATCGCTTTGGGATTCCGGCGGCGACGAGGCGCCGCCGATCCCTCGCCGCGACCTGCTGCCGCCGAACAAGCTCCGGCCGGTCCATCCCGGCTTCATCGACTGGGCGGCGGATATCCCGGCGCCGGGCGCATCCGTGCCGGAACCCAGCCCGCCCCCCTCCTTCCAGCCGCAGCAGCCGGATGATTTCGCCTGGGCGCCCTACCAGCCGCCGCCTGTGGCGGAGCCCGAACCGATCGCGCCGATCCCGACACCGCGACGCCCGCCTGCCTCCGCACCGGCGGCGGCCGATCCCTGGAACGATCCGCCAGCTGCTTCCCCGCACCCGGCGCCGGAGCCGGAGCCCTTCGAGCCGCCTCCTCCGGCACCCGCGCGCCCGCAGCCTCAGCTGCAACCGCAGCCGCAGGCCGGCCAGGTCTCGCCGGCCGAATTCGTGCAGCGTTTCGCCAAGGGACTCGGCCTGCCGCCCGAGGCTCTCGCCTGGCAGGATTCCGGCGCGTTCGCCGAGCAGCTCGGTTCGCTGATGCGGCTCGTCGCGGTCGAGCTGAAGCAGTTGCTGGCCGCCCGGGCCGAGAGCAAGCGCATCGCCCGCAGCACCAACCAGACGATGATCCAGGCGCAGGACAACAACCCGCTGAAATTCTCGCCGACGATCGAGGACGCGCTGCAGCTGATCTTCGGCCGGCCGACCAGCGGCTATCTCAACGCGCAGAAGGCCTTCGACGAGAGCTTCCGGGACCTGAAGGTCCATCAGATCAAGACCTATTCGGCGATGCAGCATGCGCTGCGCATGCTGGTCGAGGATCTCGACCCGCAGGCGGTGGCTGAGAGCGTCGCGGCCGATCGTGGACTCGAGGCGCTGATCGGCTCGCGCAAGGGCAAGATGTGGGATGCCTATGTGGCGCGCTGGGACGCCAAGACCGCTCCCTACGAGGACGGCCTCGTCGATGCCTTCATGCTCTATTTCGCCGAGTGCTACGATCGCGGCGGCCGTGGCGAGAGCTAGAGCATTTCCGCGTTTCCCCGAATCGCGAAAATTCTCTAACCTATTGTTTTAACGCATTTTCTTCACGCGAACCGGTAGCCACTTCGCTCGAAGATGCTCTAGGTCGCAGACCCGGCGAGTGGCAACGTGACGGAAAGCACCAAGATCGAAACGTCGGGCCTCACGCTCCGCGCTTGGAGGGAGGACGACATCGAAGCGCTCACGCGAGGCTTGAACGATCTCAGGCTCGCGAAGTGGCTCGCCTTCGTCCCCCACCCCTATTCGACGTCGGACGCCCAAAACTGGATCAGGCGATGCCAGGAGATTTCGAGCACGACCATTCGGCCGACCGCCTATGAATTTGCGATTGAACTCAGAGCTGAGCGGCGCGTGATCGGAGGGGTCAGTCTCAATAAGATCGACATGGAGGCCGGGACGGGTGGCGGGGGGATTTGGATCGCCAGCGATTATCAGGGACGCGGCTACGGGCGCGAAGCGTTCGAGGCCAAGATCCGCTTCGCTTTTTGCGAACTGGGGCTGAAGAAGCTGGTCAACGGCTATTTCGACGGCAATGAGGATTCCTGGGCGATGCAGCGCAAATTGGGATATCGGCGCGTGGCCGAAGTCACAAGCCGCTGCATGGCCGACGGACGGCAAACGATCGAGCATGTCACGACGCTGCTGCGCAGCGATTGGGACAATCGCGAAGGCTGAATCTCAGCCCGCGCCGCTCATGATATCCGCGATCTTGCGCGGTCGCAGTTCCGGCGGCGTGTCGTCGAGGCTCGCCCGGTAATAGTCGAGGACGCTAAGCTGCTCGTGGACATTCCAGAGCGCTTCGTCGGCAAAGGCCTCCGCCCGCTCCTCCAGATTGAGGATGTTGCCGAAATCGGGAGTGCCGGGCTCGCCATAGATGATCGGCGGGGGCACCGGCTTGCTGCGCTTTTGCATTGCGGCAGCGTCGAAGGCCGCGCGCGCTCCCGGCACCCAGACGCGGGCATAGGCGGCCTCGATATCGCGCTCGGGGCTGCCGGTGCCGACGAGGACCTGCCGGCAGGTCGCCGCGAAGGCCTCGGTCAGGCCGTTCGACTCGGCGGCGGAATCGGCCTTGTTGAAGTTGGCATGGAGCGGCTCGACATAGCCGAACAGGTTCTCCAGCCGGCGCGATGGCGGGCCGAGCAGGAAGGTCCAGGGCAGGGCCGCATCGATCTTGATCTGGCCCGGCAGGAGATGAGCGGCCTGGAGCCCATCCGGCGCGCTGAAGAACTGCCGCTCGGCCGCCGTGCAGGTGACATTGCGCTGCGCCGAGAGCGGGCGCGCGAGTTGCGTGGGATCGCGCATCAGCGCGAGATGGCAGAGCACCTTCACGACATGGCCGTTGCGGGCCCGGCTATGGCCGAGGGCTGAGGCCGGGTCGGAGCTGGAGCGTTCCACCCGCAAATGCCGGAAGCGCTCGATCGCCGCCTCCGCCCGATCAGGCACGTACCGTGTTCCCATCGCCCCCTCCCCAGCGGGTTGCGTCAGCCGCCGATGAGCACCGTCGGCAGGCCCATGACGATCTTGTTGGGCGGGCCGACAGCCTCGATGATCGTGTCGCCCATACGGCAGGCCGGCAGGCCGTTGATCAGCACGGTCTGCGAGCCGTCGATCACGACGCCCGGCCCATGCGGCGGCAGAGGCAGCGGCGTTGCGCAGATATGGATATCGGCGCCGCCGGCCGCCCCCGAGATCATCGAGCCCATCGCCGCCGCGGCAGCCGCCTTCGCAGTCTCCTCGGCCGCCTTGGCCGCGGGAGCGCCCGGCGTGCCGGCAGCGGCGAGCGTCGCGGCTTCCGCGGTCTTGATCGTGGCGTCCGAGGTCGCCTTGGCGCTCTGGATCGCGGCAGCGGCGGCAGCCGGCACGCCGCGCCAGGCCAGCAGGTTGCCGATCAGCGTGTTGGGGCTGCCCGGCCCCGGTTGAAGGATACCCGGCAAGGGGTGCAGCACCGGGTCGGTGATGCGCGCCGCCGCCCGGCCAGCGCCGCCGCCGCCACCCGCACTCGGAGGCGGCGTGGACAGGGCCTTGGCGCGGGCCTCGGCCGATGGCGCGATCGCGGCCAACGCAGCATTGGCGTTCTTCGGCAGCGATGCGATCGGGGTGCCGTTGATCGTCGTCGCCGGAAGCTTGCCCGCCGCCTCGGCCTCCAGCAGCGCCGGCAGTTCGACCGCCCAGAACACCTTCTTCGCGACGCGCCCGAGCAGCACGATCACCTGGCCCGACGCCGCGTCGGCAAAGGCACGCGAAGCCTCGCCCCAGAAGGAATTCTGCAGCGCAGCCGCGTCGCCCTCCACGCCGAACATGGCCGCATTGGCCACAGTCGCCGCCGCCTTGTCGGGATCAGTGTCCGGCAGCCGCGCGCCCTGCATCAGCTTTTCCACGGCGCGCTTGGGATTGGCGACGGTGATGCCCGCGGCACGTGCCACCGCGACCAGGAAGCGCTCGTCGGACAGGAAGGCGGCGCGGTCCGTGTCGTCGATCAGCGAATAGCCCGTCGCCTCCTGGCAGCGCCGGCGGACCTCGTCCGACACGGCCGAGTAGAGAATGATGTCGGCATTGGCCGGGTCGGCCGCGACCTGGCCGGCAAGCGCCTTGAGCTGGTCCATCGTCGCGCCGGGCGGTATCCGCGACAGGGCGTCGGAGGGCGAGAGACCAGCCATCTCAGAAGATCTCGGCCAGGGGATCGTCGGCCTTGAAGTCGACGCCGGTGATCCTCTCGCCGAACAGGGCTTCGGGATGGATCATCACATAGGCGCGCAGCCGCTCCTGGACGCGCGCCAGCATGGCCGGCGAGAAGCGCACCGCGGGCAGGCTCGAGCCACCGAGCTTGGCGCCGATATGCGAGATGACGACGCGGTTGTCCTCGGCGGTCGGATTGAGCGAGGCGAAGCGCCAGCCGGCATGGAAGGGCGGATAGTCGGGCGAGTAGACCCGCAGCGCGTGCGGGCCGCCGGGATAGAGCATCCGGGCGAGATCGACGACCTGCCAGCCATCGTCGTCAACGGCGAAGCGGCCGCTGCGATCATAGTCCGGTTGCTGGGCCTGCGTCATAGCCATGTTCCTGCTGCTGGCGCTCCGCTACGGCCTGTCAGGCGTCCCGCACCATCATGGCCGAAGCAGTTTCGCCTCGGCATCATTCATGTTGAGGATGCCAGCTTGGCGACGACCATGCCAGCCTGCCGTGAAGCGTGAATCAGGCGGTGTCCCAAGCGTGGCGGGGGCATTCGCTTGGTGTCGCGCGAATCCGTTTTCGTATATGCTTTGAAAGCAGTTTGAAGATCGAGAGAACCGGATGTCGTGGTACAGCAAGGTCATCTGGTCGGAAGGTCTATTCCTGCGGCCGCATCATCTGCAGCAGGCGGATCGCTATCTCGAAAATCTGCTTGAAAGCCGGGTCCGCCACGTCACGCCCTATCCCTGGGGCTTCTCGGTCCTCGAGCTCGATCGCGACCTGGCCCAGCAAAGCCGCATCGGCCTGCGCCGCGCCGCCGGAATCATGCCGGATGGCACGCCATTCTCGCTGCCGGACAACAGCCCGTTGCCGGCAGCGATCGAAGTGCCGGAGAATGCGGCCGGGCAGATCGCCTGGCTGTCGCTGCCGCTCGCCGCTTCGAACACGCGTGAGGTCGAGGACAGCCTGAACGGCAGCGCTAGCCGCTATTTGCCGGCGAGCGAGATGCTGATCGATTCCACCGCCTCGCTGCGGATCGAGGAGGAGATCGACGTCGCCCATCCCCGGCTTGCGCTGGAGCTGCGCAAGACCGCGAAGGCAGGCTATGTCGGCCTCGCGCTCGGGCGCATCCTCGAGGTGCGCGACCGAGCCGTGCTGTTCGACGAGAAATTCGCGCCGCCTGTGCTGGTCTGCGCAGCGCATCCGGTGGTCGAGGGCTGGCTCGACCGGGTGATCGGCTGGATCGACAACAAGCTCGAGGAACTGGCGCGCTACGCCGCCGACCCGACCGCCGGCGGCGGCCTGCAAAGCGCCGACTATTTCATCCTGCAGATGCTCAACCGGCACATCCCGGTGCTCAGGCACATGCGGCGCTCGCGCTTCGTCCATCCCGAGCGGCTATTCGAGATCTTCCTCGCCATTGCCGGCGAGCTCGCGACCTTCACCACGGCCGAGCGCCGGGCCCGCGACTACCCGGCCTATGACCATGACGACCTCGAAGGCTGCTTCATGCCGGTCGTGCGCGACATCCAGGACTTCCTGTCGGCGCAGCTCGGCCGCCGCGCGATCCGGCTCGAGATCATCGAGCGGGCGCCGAACGCCTTCATGTCGACGATCCGCGACCGGTCGCTGGTGCGCAACGCGACGCTGGTGCTGGAGGTGGCGGCTCGCCGGCCGTTGACCGAGATCCAGGCGCAGTTCCCGCAGCTCTTCAAGGTCGGCCCCAACACCAAGATGAACGAGATCGTGCATGCCCATCTGCCGGGCATCAACCTCGTGCACCTGCCGACGCCGCCGCCGCAGATCCGGGCGCTGACCGACCACGTCTATTTCTATCTCGACCGCACCTCGCCGCTCTGGCCGGAATTCAGTACGGCGAGCTCGATCGGCATGCATTTCTCGGGTGACTGGCCCGATCTCGAGATGGAACTCTGGGCCGTGCTGGAGGGCAGGCGATGAGCGACCAGGGTTCGCCCTCCGATCCGTTCGGCCGCTCCGACCGAACCATCATCCGGCCGAACCCCGGGCGCCGCATCGCGCCCTCGCGCCCAGTCCAGCCGAGCGCGCCTCCCCCCAGCCCGTCCGCATCCGTGCCTTCGCCGGGCGTGCCCGGCGGTGGCGACGAGTGGATGTCGACGCCGCAACCGGCGCCGCCACGCCCGCAGGCCCCACCGCCTCCGAGCGGCCCGCCGGTCGGGCTGCCGAAGCGCGAGCAGATGATCACGCCGAACGCCAACCCGCTGCTCAAGGCGGCGGGGCCGCTGCTGCTGCTGCTCGGGCGCCTCAGGGCCTCGCTCAGCAGCGCCTCGGCGACGCAGCTGATCGGCCAGGTCGGGGACTCCATCGAAGCCTTCGAGCATGAGGTCAGGGCCACCGGCGCCTCGGCCGAGCAGGCGCGTGTCGCCAAATACGTGCTGTGCGCGGCAGCCGACGACATCGTCCAGAATATTCCCGGCGAGGACCGGCATGTCTGGACACAGTACAGCATGCTCTCGCGCTTTTTCGGCGAGCGCGTCGGCGGCGTGCGCTTCTTCGAGGAGCTCGACAAGGCCAAGGCCGATCCTTCTGTGAATTACAACCTGCTCGAGCTGATGCATGCCTGCCTGGCGCTGGGCTTCGAGGGCATCCACCGGACATCCTCGGGCGGCGCGGCAAACCTGCAGATGATCCAGCGCAACCTGTTCGAGACGTTGCGCCGGGTGAAGCAGCCCGAGCCGGAGCTCTCGCCGCGCTGGCAGGGCCAGGCCATCGCCTCGCAGGTGCAGAAGTTCAAGGTGCCGGTCTGGTCCGTGGCGGCGATCGCCTCCCTCGCGGTGCTCGGGCTCTACCTCGTCTTCCGCATGCTGCTCGGCGGCAATGCCGAGGTCTCGGCGGCGCAGCTGCTCTCGGTGCATCCGAAGGGCGAGCTCGGCATCGTGCGCAAGGTCTTCTCCGCACCGCCGCCCCCGCCTCCCCCGGCCCCGACCCAGGCCAAGGTCTGCGCCACCGTGCAGCCGCCGATCGTCTGCCAGGTCACGCCGAACGTCATCCTGGTCAGGCTCGTCGACATCACCCTGTTCGAGCCCGGACAGGCGCAGGTTCGCGCCGAGTTCCGGCCGTTGATCGAGCGCATCGCCGCCGTGCTCAACGAGGAAGGCGGCGCGATCAAGGTCGTCGGCCATACCGACAACCAGCCGATCCGGACCGCACGCTTCCCGTCCAACCTGCAGCTCTCGCAGGAGCGGGCGAAGGCGGTCGGAGACCTGCTCAAGAGCAAGCTCGCCAAGCAGGATCGCATCAGCTTCGAGGGCAAGGGGCCGGATGTGCCGATTGCCCCCAACACGACTGCCGACGGGCGCGCCAAGAACCGGCGCGTCGAGATTCTGATCCAGCGCAACACCTGAGGAGATGCGCTGATGCTGGAGCATGACGGACGATGACCCTCGCGATTTGGCTGCGCATAGCCGCGATCGTGATCGGCACCCTGGCGCTGGCCGCGCTGGTCTGGTTCGGCGGCCCGTTCATCGCCGTCGGCGAGGTGCGCCCGTTCGAGTCGCTCTGGGTCAGGCTGCCGCTGGTGCTGCTGATGGCGCTCGGCGCGCTCGCCTGGATCGCCTGGATCGTGATCAAGCGCCGGCGGGCGATGGCGGCCCTGAGCGAGGCGCTCGCCAAGGAAGAGGAATCCAGCGGCGACGGCGCGGCGCTCGCCGGGGCGATGCGCGACGCGCTCGCGACCCTCAAGCGCGCCCGCGCCAAGGATGGCGGCGATTACCTCTATGACCTGCCCTGGTACGTCATCATCGGGCCGCCCGGCGCCGGCAAGACCACGGCACTGGTCAATTCCGGCTTGAAATTCCCGCTGGCGCGCGGCGCGACCCCGGCCGCCGTCGCCGGCGTCGGCGGCACGCGCTATTGCGACTGGTGGTTCGCCGAGCAGGCCGTGCTGATCGACACGGCCGGCCGCTACACGACGCAGGACACCGACACGAAGGCCGAGCGCGCGAGCTGGCTCGCCTTCCTCGACCTGCTCAAGACGAACCGGCCGCGCCAGCCGATCAACGGCGTCATGGTCGCGATCAGCGTCGAGGATATCCTGACCGCGACGCCGGAGCAGGTCGCGGACCATGCAGACGCGATCCGCAGCCGCCTGCTCGAGCTGAACGAGCGGCTCAAGGTCGATTTCCCGGTCTACGCGATCTTCACCAAGGCCGACCTGATCGCCGGCTTCAACGAGTTCTTCGGCAACCTGACCGAGCCGCAACGGCGCATGGTCTGGGGCCATACCTTCCAGACGCTCGACAAGACGCGCAACATGATCGGCGACGTGCCGCCGGAATATGATGCGCTGATCGAGCGGCTCAACGAGCGCCTGCCCGATCGGCTGCAGGACGAGCACAATCCGAATGCCCGGGCCCTGCTCTTCGGCCTGCCCAGCCAGATGGCAGCGCTGCGGCCGAAGATCGTCGATTTCCTCGGCCGTGTCTTCGAGCCGACGCGCTATCACGCCAACGCGACGCTACGCGGCTTCTACTTCACCTCCGGTACGCAGGAAGGCACGCCGATCGATCAGCTGATCGGCGCGCTCTCGCGCAATTTCGGCAGCGACCATGCGGCGGCCGGCGCCTATTCCGGGCGCGGCAAGAGCTATTTCCTCACCGATCTGATCCAGAAGGTCATCATCGGCGAATCCGGCTGGGTCTCGACCGATCTCGGCGCCGCCAGGCGCAGCACGCTGCTGCGCGTCGCCGGCTTCACCGCAATCGCGCTCGCGGCCCTGACGGCCGCCGGACTGTGGTGGATGAGCTATTCGCGCAATAGCGACCTGATCACCGCGACCAATTACGGGCTCGCCGATTATCGGACGAGCGCCGCGCCGGTGCTGCAGGAGACGACGATTTCCGACCGCAATTTCAGCCGCATCCTGCCGCTGCTGCACAAGCTCAGGCACATGCCGGCCGGCTATGCGGTCAAGGACGAGCCGACGCCGGTGACGGCGACCTTCGGACTCAGCCAGCGCGAACGGCTCGAAGCCGCGACCTTGGTCAGCTACCAGGAAGCGCTGGAGCGCATGCTGCGCGCGCGCATCATCTTCCGGCTGGAAGAGCAGCTCGAGGCCAATATCAACAATCCCGGCTTCGTCTACGAGGCGCTCAAGGTCTACCTGATGGTCGGCGGCCAGGCGAAGCTCGACCGCGACCTGGTGATCTCCTGGATGCGGCTCGACTGGGCCGAGAACCTGTTCCCGGGCGCGGCCAATGCCAAGGGGCGCGAGGCCCTGGAGGAGCATCTCGTCGCCATGCTCGATCTCGACGAGGGCGACCGCGAGCCGATCGTCAAGCTCAACCAGTCGCTGATCGAGAATTGCCAGCGCACCTTGCGCCGGATGAGCATCGCCGAGCGCGCCTATGAGATGCTGCGCACCCAGGCGCGCGGCGAGCAACGCGACTGGGTAGCGTCGCAGCGCGGTGGCTCGGATGTCCGGCTCGCCTTCGAAGGTGTCGGCGGCGAGGATCTCGATGCGATCCGCGTGCCCTATTTCTACACCTATGGCGGCTTCCAGAACGCCTTCGTCGACCGGCTCGGCGATATCGGCGAGCGGATCGAGAAGGAGCGCTGGGTTCTCGGCGACAATGTCGACCAGGCGGCGATCACCGCGCAATATGCGACCCTGTTCCAGGACCTGCTGAAACTCTACGCCCGCGACTTCACCGCCACCTGGCAGAAGACGCTCCGCCGGCTGAAGCTGCGCCCGCTCAATGCCGACAAGCCGAAATATGTCGCGCTCAGTGCCATCGCGGCGCCGACCTCGCCGTTTAAGCAATTGCTGGAATCGGTGCGCGACGAGACGCAACTCACCAAGGAACGGCCAAGCGCGAAGGCCGCCGCCGCGAAGGCCGGCCAGGCCGCGGCGGAAGCGCTGGACAAGCGGGCGAGCGATGCGCTCGGGCGGCTCGGGGCCAACCTGCCGCTGGCAGCGCCCGGCGTCGACCGGATCCTCGCCAGCGGCGGCAACGAGGCGCTCGGCGCCAATATCGAGAGCCAATTCAAGCAGTACCATGTGCTGGTCGATGGCGATCTCGGCCGCCGGCCGGTCGACCAGCTCCTGCAGATCTTCGCCGAGATCAACCAGAACCTCGCCATCGCCGCGACGACCCCGGCGCAATCGGCCGCCGCGAACGCCGCGCTGGTGCCGCTGATCGCGTCCCTGCGCGCGAACTCCTCGCGCTATCCGGCGCCGTTCGACGGCATGATCGTCCAGGCGGTCAATGATTTCGAGGGCGACGCGACGGGCGCGACGGTCGCGTTGCTGCGCCAGGCGCTTGGCGACCAGGTCTCGCGCGTCTGCGCCGACATCGTCACCAACCGCTACCCCTTCGTGAAGGCGAGCGCGCGTGACGTGCCGCTGGCCGATTTCGCCCGGCTGTTCGCGCCCGGCGGCATCATGGACAAGTTCTACAAGGAGCGGCTCGAACCCTATGTCGACAGCTCCAAGGAGCAGTGGAGCTGGCGGGTCGACAGCCGCGTCGCCCGGGCGCTCTCGCCGACGACGTTGCGCGAGTTCCAGCGCGCCGGCGAGATCAGGGACGCCTTCTTCCCGACCGGCGGCAACCTGCCCTCGTTCCAGATGATCGTGATGCCGACCGCGCTCTCCTCCGACGCAGCCAGCGCCAAGCTTGAGATCAACGGCTTCAGCGTGATGAGCCAGCAGGGCGTCAACACCCCGACCCCGGTGATGTGGCCGGGCGCCGGAGTCGGGCGCACCGCGGTGACGCTGACCCTCGGCGGCGCCAGCAACAATGCCGGCGGGCTGTTCGGCGGCGGCTTCTTCTCCGGCGGCTCGTCGTCGCAGCCGCAGGGCGAAGCGAAGCTGTTCGAGCGCGACGGCGTCTGGTCCTTCTTCCGCCTGCTCGATGCCGGCTCGGCGCTCAAGCAGGGCGACAATGTCGTGCTGACGCTGACGGGCGGCGGGCGGCAGGTCGCCTATCAGTTCGGCGTCGGCTCGCTGAAGAACCCGCTCGTGCTGCCGGCCTTGCGGGAGATCCGCTGCCCTTCGGGGATCTGAGATGAGCTGCGGGCTGTTCGGCAAGCTTCCGGACAAGCGCGATTTCATCGCCGTCAACGCTCCCGGCGCCTTCCTCAAGGCCTATGAGCCCTGGCTGCAGGGCGGCCTGAGCGCCAGCCGGCTCGAACTCGGCGCCGGCTGGCAGGACGCGTTCCTGAATGCGCCGATCTGGCGTTTCTGGCTGGGCTCCGCCTATTGCGGCAGCACGGTCGCAGGCGCCTTCATGCCCTCGGTCGACGGAGTCGGCCGCTATTTCCCGCTCACGGTCTTCGCGCTCGCCGGGACCGGCGGCGCCATCCCCGCGCCCGAGCTCGATCCGCAGGATGCCTGGTACGCGCAGGCGGAGGATTTCCTGCTGCAGGCGCTCGAACCCGACGCGACCTATGCGGCGGTGACGCAAAGGCTCGCGGCGCTGCCCGCGCCCAACGATCAGGTCAAGGCCACGCCGCCCAAGGACATGGTGCGGCTCTCGGACGGCACCATCGTCAGCGCGCTCACCTCCTCCGGCTTTCCCGAACGTCTCACCGCCTTGCGCCTGGAGGACCATGCGCGCTCCTATGCGCATGCGAGCTACTTCTGGACGATCGGTGGCGAGCATTTCGAACCGCTTGCCCTTGTCGGCCAGGCGCTGCCTAATCCCTATCTGTTCAGCGGGCTTTTGACCGGCCGCTTCGACGCGTTCCTCAAGTAGGGTCCGTGCTCATGAACGATGTCAGCACCACCACGCCAGCGTTCGAGACCGGGGCGATCAGCCATCCCGGCCGGGTCCGCAAGGCCAATGAGGACCATCTGGTGACGCGGCCGGAATTCGGCCTCTGGGCCGTCGCCGACGGCATGGGCGGGCACGAGAACGGCGCGCTCGCCAGCGCGACCGTGGCGGCGGCGCTGGAGGGCATCGGCACTGCCAGCTCCGCGCCCGACCTGCTGGCGCGGCTGGAAGGCGGCGTGCTCAAGGCGAATGCGGAGCTGCGCGGGATCATCGCGCAGAAGGGCGGCGCGCCAATGGGCTCGACGCTGGCGGCGCTGATCGTGCACGAGCGCCACTTCGCCTGCATCTGGTCGGGCGACAGCCGGATCTATCTCGTGCGTGGCGGCCGCATCCTGCAGGTCTCGCACGACCATACCGAAGTGCAGGACCTGGTCGACAAGGGCGTGCTGACGCCGGACGAGGCGAAGCACTCGCCGCGCCGGCACATCATCACCCATGCGATCGGCGTCCATGACCTGCCCGAGCTCGATCTCAACAATGGCGAGCTCGAGAGCGGCGACATCTTCGTGCTGTGCTCGGACGGGCTGACCGAACATGTCTCGGACGAGGAAATCCTGCGGGCGGTGAGCGATGCCGCTCCACAGGCCGCCTGCGACGTTCTGCTCGCGCTGACGCTGGAGCGCGGCGCGCGCGACAACGTCACCGTCATCGTCGTGCGTTACCGGCGCGATGACGGCACGAAGACGCGCTGGGTGCCGAACAAGAGGAGCGAGAAGCTATGAGCGACTCCGACCGCACCGTGATCGCGCCCCGCTCCGGCATCGTGATCGGCACGAGGCTGAACGGCATCTACGAGATCGAGCGGCTGATCGCGACCGGCGGCATGGGCGAGGTCTACAAGGGCCGCGCGATCCAGACCGGCGACGCCGTGGCGATCAAGATGATCCGGCCGGAGATGGCGCAGAACGAGAATGCGCTGACGCTGTTCCGCAAGGAGGCGGCGGCGCTGCACAACCTCTATAACGAGGCGATCGTCCGCTATTACGTCTTCACCATCGATCCGGCGACGCAATCCCCCTATCTCGCCATGGAATTCGTCGACGGCCAGGCGCTATCCGACCGGATCGGACAGGGGCCGATGGATTTCGAGGAGGTCGATATCCTGCGCCGGCGCATCGCCAATGGCCTGCATGCGGCACATCTGATCGGCATCACCCATCGCGACGTCTCGCCCGACAACATCATCCTGCCCGGTGGCAATGTCGCCCGCGCCAAGATCATCGATTTCGGCATCGCCAAATCGAGCCTGATGGGTGAAGGCACGGTGATCGGCAGCGGCTTCGCCGGCAAGTACAACTATGTCTCCCCGGAACAGCTCGGGCTGGAAGGCGGCGAGGTCACGCCGAAATCCGATATGTACAGCCTCGGCCTGGTGCTGGCCGGCGCGCTCACCGGCCGGGCGCTCGACATGGGCGGCACGCAGATGCTGGTGCTGGAGAAGCGCCGGCGCGTGCCGGACCTGAGCGGCGTCGATTCCCGCATGCGGCCGCTGCTGGCGCGCATGCTGGCGCCGAACCCGGACGACCGCCCGGCCGACATGGCCGAGGTCGCGGCCTGGATGCCGAAAGGGTCGAGACCGGCCGCCGGAACAGGCAATGCCGCCTCCCGGCGTTCGCCTTGGCCGATGGTCGCCGGCCTCGGCGCGCTCCTGCTGCTCGCAGGCGGCGGCTTCTATGCCTGGACGCTGATGCAGCCCGAGACGGTGGCGGGCGGTGGCGGCAAGGAGCCGCCCATGCTGACCGGCGCAGATAGCGGCGGGGGCGGCACCAGCGTGGGCGGCGGCACGCCCGCCTCGCAATCCGCCGCAGCGAGCGGCCAGGCCTCCTCCGGCCCGCCGCCACTGACCGAGAGCGGGCAGAAGCCGGCCTCGACCCAGCAGCAGAGCCAGCAGGAGCCCAGCTCCCCCGGGTCATCCAACACACAAGTCGCGGTGAGGACCGAGACGGAACAGCCGAAGGGCGGATTTCAGAGCGCACCGCCAGTCGCGCCGCCCGTAACCCCGCCGCCGATCGCGACCGGCCCGGGGCCCGGCGCAGGAGCAAGCTCCGCAAAGCCTCCTGTCACGCCGCCTGTAACCCCGCCGCCCGTCGCGACCGGTCCGGGGCCTAGCGCGGGAGCAAGCTCCGCAAAGCCTCCGGTCACGCCGCCCCCGGTGCTGACCGGCCCGGGCTCGACCGCTGGCGCGGGCGAGAAGCCGCCGGTCATGCCGCCCCCTGTCACGCCGCCACCGGTCGTGACAGGCCCCAGCTCGACGGCCGGCAACACTGCGGGCGAAAAGCCCCCGGTCACACCGCCCCCCGTCACCGGCGACAAGCCCGGCACCAAGCAGGCCTCGAACACCGAAGCTCCGCCGCCGCCGAGGATCGATCCCGAGCCGCGCACGCCGGCCGAGCGCATCGAGCGCTATATCAGCAGCTATGATGGCGGGCCCTGCTTCTTCCTGTGGCCGACTGACGTCGCCGCGCAAAAGGCCGATCTCGAAGGCTTTGGCAGCGGGGCCGAGCCCTTCGTCACCTTCGACACCGCCTTCAAGCAGGCGCAGGGCTTCGAAGCGCAGATCAGCCTGCGCCCGGTCACGGCGGCGCAATGCCCGATGGTCGATTTCCTGCGCCAGCTCGGCAGCCGGATCGACCGCAATCCCAGGCTCCAGATCGGCGCCTTCACGATGAAGAGCGGCGACGTGCTGAGCGGCTCGGTCGAGACCGACGGCAAGCAGAATCTCGACGTCGTCCTGATCGGCGACGACGGGATGGTCTACAATCTCGCGAGCTTCCTGAAGCGCGAGGGCGGCAAGGCGAATTTCGGGCTGAAGCTTGAGGCGACGGGCACCGGGGCCAAGCCGCAGACCGTGCTCGCGCTGGTCAGCCCGGCGCCGCTGCCGACGCTATCGGGCCCCAATCCTGCGCCGGCGACGGAGTTCTTCGCCAATCTCTCGCGCGACATCGCCCGGCTCGACGGCAAGCTCGGGCTCGGCGTGAAGTATTTCCGGATCGAGTGACGGCTTGACCGTCATTGCGAGGAGGCGCAGCCGACGACGCAATCCAGGGGGGCGGGTGCCCGGCCGCCCCGGGATTGCTTCGCGGAGCCTGTACCCGGGCTTGCCAAAGGCAAGACCCGGGTGCTCGCCAAGACCCGGCTGCTCGCAAAGACGAGACGCCTCAATTCTCCCGGTAGAGCACACCCCACTGATCCTGCCAGAGGCCCTCGGCATCCTCGACCACGATCGGTGCCTTGATCTCGTTGGCGAGCTTGATCGCGACCCGGAAGGCATCGACCGCGTCCATCTCGTCGCTGACGAAATCTTCGTCGAGATGGCCGTGGGCCAGGTCGGCGGGGCAAGCGATCTTGCCGATGGTCTTGCCCTCGTGCCGGGCCAGACTCAGCGTGATCGCATCGGGTTGCGGCTCATCGACCTGCTCGAACCGGTTAGCCATGCCTGAACCTCCTTTAAGACGCCCCGGTCGGGGCGGGTGAAAGCCTATTTCGTTCCGCCCGGCCGCTGCGCCGCCTGCGCGCCCCAGAGCTTGCGGACATCGCCATAGCGATCGAGCCGGACCTTGATCATGTCGTTGAATTTCTTGTGCACCTCGGACAGGGAGAGCGTCTTGGTCTCACCGCCGGCATCGGCATAGAAGATCGGCCGGTTGGCCTGGGCCGGGCGCGGCAGCAATTCGGCGGCCTTGGCGCCGGGCGTCTCTTCCATGGTTTCGATGAAGGTCTGGGCCGCATCCGGGCCGAGGAAGTGGATCAGGTAGATCTCGCCGCCGGTCAGGTGCCGGCCCATCGCCTTCTCCAGGCGCAGCGTGTCGCGCTTCAGCATCTCCCCCGCCAGCAGCGCCGAAATATAAGGCTCGCGCCTGAGATCGAGGATGCGCTGGCGCTCATTGGCGTCGGCGATGGTGAACTGCCGGCCGGACCGGCCGATCAGCCGCGCCTCGTTGGCGAGGCCATGGCGGGGGCCGAACTCGTAGATCACGCCGAGCCAGGTCTGCTCGATGAACTGATAGAGGCCGGTGGCGGATGAGGTTTTCGCCTGCACCGCGGTCGAGAAGGCCGATTCCTTGTCGGCGACGGCCATCAGCAAGGTCGGATCGGCACCGACGACCCGGCCGGCACGCACGATCATATCGACGAGATGGCGGCGGATGCGGATCGGCCCGAAGGTGAGCAGTTGATCGGGATCGCCGCCGGCAACGACAGGGGCCTGCGGGATCTGGCTCTTCAGCGGGCCCGGGCCGGCCGGCAGCTTGGGCGGCACCAGGATGATGTTGGAAGGTGGCAGCACCGGCGGCGGCGCGATCGCGGGCACCTCGGGCGCGTTGCCCTGCTGCTCCTGGATATTGGCCAGCGAAGGATCGTTGCGCAGCGCGAATTGCGTCGCCTGGCGCGCGGCTTCGAGATCGCTCTCGACCGAGGAGAGGATGAGCGTCGGGCGCGCCACAGCCTGCAGCGCCGGCGCATCCTCGGCCGGCAGCACATCCTCCCGCGCGGGTTCAGGCCGCAAGGTCGCGATGGCGAAGCCGGCAGCGACCACGAGGGCCACCGCACCGCCGCCGGCGCCGAGCGCCACCAGCACGGTGCGCCTGGATGAGGTCGGCGCCTGCGGCGCGGCTTGAACGTTCGGCGCCGAAGCCGGCTTGCCGATCGGCTTGGTCGGGCTGCTTCCCTTCGCGCCAACCGTAGCCGCTGCCGCAATCGGTTCCTGTCGCTCCGCGACGCGCCTGGCGATGGCCATCAGCCAGGCCGGGCCGTCGCCACCAGCCTTGTCCTTGAGCGCCGTCAGGTCATCGACCATCCGCCGGGCCGCGAGCGCCGAGAGTTTTGCCTCGCGCTCCAGCTGGCCGCTTGCCGCCTTGGCGCCCTGCTCGGTCACGGCCTTGATCGCGAAGAACCAGAGCTGCAGGGAGGTGCGACGGCTGTCCAGCGGCGTGCCGGCAGCTGGATAGATCAGAAAATGGCAGTGTTCGCAGGCATAGGCCCGCAGCTTCGGCCGGGGCGCAAAAGTGGAGGGCTTGCCGCAGGCCTTGCAGGTGATGCTGACGCCGCCTTCCCGCGCACGCATCAGCGCGTCGAGGCAGGCATCCTCCTGAAATGCGACCCGGAACTGCTCGAAGCGCTGGCTCATCCCTGGCGACCGCATGGAGATGGTCCCTCGCGCGGGTCAGGAAGGATACGCGCGAACCCGGAACCCGACAATGTCAGCCTGACAGCAGCGCAAGCCGCGCCACATCCTGCGAATGCATGAGCACCTCCTGTTCGGTCACGCGCTCCGGCAGGCCCGGGGGGGCGCGGCCGGAGGCCTTCGCTTCGGCCAGGAAGCGGTTCAGATCCTCGAGCAGGGTCGCGGTGTCGCGCGTGCCATCCATCAGGCAGACGAACTTGCGGACGATCAGGCTGTCGAGCTCGACCGAGCGATGGCGCAGATCGGTGACATAGGCCGAGGTTTCGGCCTGCCAACGCGCCACCGCGCTGGCGACCGGCCGTTCGCTGATCACATTCGCGACGCGCGGCGCCTCGCGATGGATGTCGAGCAAGCCGGCCCTGAAGATCGCAACGAGCGCGTCGTTCAGCCGGGCCGCCTCGCGCTCACCGGCAGCGCCACTCTCGCGCAGGGCATCCGCGACCAGCTCGGCATGGGGAATGCTGCCGGGCCAGGCGGCGCCCAGCGCGCGCAACGCCGCCTTGCAGGAAGCCAGATCGATCGAGAGCCGCGCACCCGCCCCGAACTGGAAGCGATCGACGCCCGGCCGCCTTTCCTCCTCGGCGACCTCGACCGGTCGTACATCGGCAGCGAGATGGTAGGGCGCGAGGGATGCCGCGGTGATCCCACGCCGCACGACGATGTTGTCGCGGCATAGCAGGGTCTCGCGGAAGGGGCGGCCGATCAGCAGGTCGAGCGACTGTTCCCGCTCCAGCGGATCCTCGGCGGTGATCGTCGCCAGGAGCTGCTGGGCCGGGCCACGCGCGGCGCCGAGCTGGTTGGGAAAGGAGGCCTCGGCCAGGAATTTCAAGCCGTGACGGGCCGCATCGGCCAGGATCTCGCGCAGGGTGAAGGCGCGGGCGTCGGGGTTGAGATCGTCATGGTAGAGCACCGCATCGGGCAGCTCGTCGATCTGCTGGAGGCGCAGGCGCAGCGCGGCGCCATAGAACGAATCCGGGTCACTCGCTTCCGCGAAACGCTTCAGGGAGGCGCGCGCCACGCGGACACGCTCCTGCGGATCGGAGACATCGCGCGTCTGGAACAGCATGACGTCCCGCGCGATATCGCGCAGATGGCCGCCGGGCTGGGCGTTATAGCTGACATAGGCGACGCCCTGCGGAGCGAGCAGCTCGCCGAAGATCGCCAGGATCTTGTCACGCACCTGCGACGGCACCCAGGAATAGACGCCGTGGACGATGATATAGTCGAAGCGGCCGAGCTCCGCCGCGACATTCATGATGTCGCGATGCTCGAAGACGATATTGGCGAGGCTGAGCTCGCCGGCATTGCGGCGCGCCAGCGCGATGGCACTCAGGCTCAGGTCGATGCCGACGAACTGCGCGCCGGGATACTGGAACGCCATCGGAATCAGGTTGCCGCCACTGCCGCAGCCGAGTTCCAGCACGCGCATCCTCGCCAGCGGCGCCGGGTCCATGCCGTGGAAATGCGCGATCGTCCCGAGCTTGTCGGGGAAGGTCTGCGAGAAGGCATGCCCCGGATAGGCGACGGCGTCGTAGGGATTGGATGCGACGTCGTTCATCCCGCCTCCCCGCTCAGCAGCCGATGACCTTGAACTCGACCCGGCGGTCGAGCGCATCGCTGGCATCGTCCCGGCCGGTGCCGATCAGGTTCTCCTTGAAGCCCATGCCGGTCGCGATCATGCGGTTGCGGCTGTCGGGCGCGCCGATCTGGAGCAGCTCCATCACGAACTGGGCGCGCAGAACCGAGAGGCGCTCGTTCACCTGCGGCATGCCCGTGCGCGAGGTATGTCCGACGATCTCCAGGCAGGAGCCCTTGACGCGCGCGCGGGTCGCGATCTGGCTGAGCCACATCGGATAGGGCTCGGTGACCTGCGGGCTGTCGATGAACTGGGTCGTGCCCGGCTTGAACAGCAGCTTGACCATGATCTGGTTATTGGCGAGCCCGTAATCGATCAGTTCGCCGAAAGCATCGACGGCATCGTCGCGGCGGCCGAGCTTGGAGGCGGAGAGATAGGTGCCGATCCGGACGCGGTGCTGGTCGCCGCCCGGCAGGCCGCGCGCCGTATGATAGAAGGCGAGCGCCTCGCGATAATGCTTCGCGTCGTATTCGACGATGCCGTCGCTGATCAGCGCCGCGGCGCGCAGCCGCTCCGCATAGACCGGGTCGACCGGATCGCCAAGCTTCGTGCCCTGGCAGGTCTTGATATAGGCGTCGGTCGCCTGGTCCTTCGCCCAGACGGGAGCGTCCTGATAGTATTGTGTCGGGGTGACATCGACGCCATCGGGCTTCGCCCGCGCGACACCCTTGGAGACGATGCTCTTCGATTTCAGATCGGCGAGCGTCAGGCAGATGCGGAACGCGTCGCGCGGCCCGGCATTGTCACCCGCGTTGTTGACCGCAGTGAAGGTGCCGATCAGCACGATCGGCTCGCGCGCCAGCACCTCCGAGGAGAAGGGCTGCACGACGAAGCGCGGATGCGATTTCTGCACGATCTCGGTCAGCGTCTGCTGCATCGAGCGGGTCGCGGCCGATTGGGCGCCGGAAATGCCGTCGATCAGCGGGTCGATGACGAGCTCGACGCGGTCCCCGGCGATATTGGCCTTGGCGAAGAGGTCGGTCGCCGCCCGCTGCAAGGCCTCCGGATAGGGGATAGGCGTCGGCGGCGGGGCGGGCTGGGCCAGCGCATTGCCGGCCAGCAGAAGACCGAGGGACAGCGCTCCGCAGCGCGCGAGCAAGGCTGACAGCATAGGTGTCCGATCGGTCATCGCCTTCACTCCATCACGATCCGCCCGAAATCTCGTCCTTCATTCGGAGGAGGCACCGGGTCGCTCGGCGAAAGACGAGCGTCCGGAGCCGGTCAGCGGCACTGCTTGAGCTGCTCGCGACTGGCGGCCGAGATCTCGCCGAGCTGGGCCTTGAGCAGGATCTCCGCGCACAGGCTCGCCTTCGGCTTGCTCTCCTGATTGACCAGCAGCTCGCTCGGCTTGCGCTCGGTCGCGAGACGGTCGGGGCGCTGCGGCGCGACCAGCGGCACCGGCGGCGGCACCACCTCCTGCGCCGGCGGCGCGATGATCAAGGTGCCGAGCCTTGCGGCCATGGCCTGTTCCTGCGCGCGGCGCTCGTCGGCGAGTCGGGCCCGCTCCGTCTCGAGCGCGGCGAGCTCGCTCTCGCGTTTCGACAATTCCGTGGCGAGGCGCTCGCGCTCGGCCTTGTCATCCACCCTGGCTGCGACCGGAGGAGCTGCCGGCGGCACGCCCGGCACTTGCGGACGCTCGACCGGGGCGGCCGCCTCGCCGCTGTCGCGTTTGGCGAGATCGATCGCCGCCTGCCTGCGCTCTTTCTCGGCGCGCTCGAGCCGTTCGAGCAGCACGCGCTCGCGCTCGGCGAATTCGCGGGCGAGGCGCTCGCGCTCGCCGGATTCGAGCGAGCGGCGCTCGATCAGATCGAGCCGGGTGCGGGCATCGAGCACGAAGAAGCTCTGCGGATAGCGCTGGATGAAGGCCTTCAGCGCGGTGGCATCGTCGCTGGCGCGGATGCGGCGCCAGACATCGGCGTCCGTCTCCTCGCGATTGATGTAGAAATCGCCGAGCAGGGAGAGCGAGAGCTCCGGCGTCTGGCGGCCACCGGTCGTGTCGTAGACGATCTTCTGGACGCGGCGGAACAGGGTCGCGACCTCCAGTCCGGGCTGCTGGATCTCCTGGACGAGGGCGGCGGTGAAGGGGCTGTTGCGGCCGGCGCCGTCGGCAGCGACGTCGTTGGCCTGCGTCGCGTAGGCAATGACCATTCCCTGTGCCCGCGCCACCGGGGCAAGGCCGTTTCCGACCGAGAAGCCGCGCGTCGCCTGTTTCTTGGCGAGCTGGCTGACGAAGGGATTGTTGCGGCAGGCGTCGAGCACCATGATCTTGACGCCCTTGGCGAAGTTGAGCGCGGTGACGACATCGGCGAGCCGGGTGGTCTCGTACTGGACGCTGACCTCGTCATCGACGCGCGCCTCGATCGGCACCAGATAGTTCTCGCCATTGAACTGGAAGCCGTGGCCGGCATAGTAGAACATCACCGCCTCGGCGTCCTGCGCCAGCCGGGCGAAGCGGGTCAGCGCGCTGTCCATGCCGCGCTTGTCGAGATCGATGCCGTCGACCACTTCGAAGCCGACCCGGCGCAGCGATGCGGCCATGTCGCGGGCATCGTTGACGGTGTTGGGCAGGGCCGGCGCGTTCTTGTAGGCGGAATTGCCGATGACCAGCGCGACGCGGCGCTCTTCGGCCAGCGCCGGGACCGAAGCGACCAGCGCCAGGAGCGCGATCAGAGCGCAAAATCTTATGATTGCGGCCATGACACCATTCCTGCCTCAGCGTAACAGACAATCCCAGCAACAATCCAGAACAAAGCCGCATTCCGGAGCCGGCTTTCGGGAACTCTACTGCGCCCGCCATAGGCGTATTGCTTGCTCCCAAGACTAGCGGCTGTTAACTTCGTCACAGTCCGGCGCAAGCGGAGACGGTGCCGATGCTAGGGGTTCGGCTGAGCCTGGTTCTGGGTGCGATCGCCTGTCTCGCCGCCTCGACCTTATCCGGCTTCGCGCAGGAGCGGCCGCGCCAGCGCAGCCCCGCGCCGCCCGATGCCAAGCTCTCCTTCGTCGGCCTCGAGAACAACGCCAAGGTGCCGAGCAAGCTGACCGTGCGCTTCGCCGTCAGCGGCATGGAGGTCGTTCCCGCCGGGACGGTCAGGCGCAATTCCGGCCATCATCATCTGCTTATCGACAGCGACCTGCCGGCGCTCAACCAGCCGATCCCGAGCGATTTCAACCATCTGCATTTCGGCAGCGGCCAGACCGAGACCGAAATCTCGCTGCCACCAGGCCGGCACAGCCTGCAGCTGCTCTTCGCCGACCAGGACCATGTCCCGCACGACCCGCCGGTGATGTCGGAGAAGATCTTCGTCGAGGTTGCCGACGCTCCCGAGGAGAAGGCCCGCAGCGCCGCGGCGCCGGGTGCGAGGGTCTTCTTCCGCGACCTGCAGGACGGCGCGACGATCCCGACACGCGCGATCATCCGCTTCGGCGTCGAGGGCATCGCGCTCGTTCCGGCCGGCACGAAGAGCGAGAATGGCGGCCACCACCATTTGCTGGTTGATACCGAGCTGCCGGCGCTCGACCGCGAGATCCCGAGCGATTTCAACCATATCCATTTCGGCCGTGGCCAGACCGAGACCGAGCTCAGCCTGCCCCCGGGCGAGCATACGCTGCAATTGCTGTTCGGCGACCATGAGCACGTGCCGCATGATCCGCCGATTATGTCGCCGCGCATCAAGGTCCGGGTCGTGGCGGGCCCCGTCGACGGAACGCGCGCCGTCATCGCCCCTCCTCCCGTCGAGAAGCCGGCGGGGCGCACGCCCGCTCCGAACGACGCCGCGGTCTATTTTGTCTATCCGCGCAATGGCGAGACGATCTATCCGAACTCGACCATCCGCTTCGGCCTGCGCAACATGGGCGTCGCGCCGGCCGGCGTGGTGAAGCCGAATACCGGGCACCATCATCTGCTCATCGACGTGCCGACGCCGCCGCTCGACGCCGCGATCCCGGCCGATCTCAACCATATCCATCTCGGCGGCGGCCAGACCGAGCGGCGCATCACCTTGCCGCCGGGCAAGCACACGCTGCAGCTCATCCTCGGCGACGACCAGCATATCCCGCACGATCCGCCGGTGGTGTCCGAGCGCATCGAGGTCATCGTCGCCACCCGCATCAAAAAGCCGGGCCGGCGCCGATGAGCCCTCTCGCCCTCCGCCGGAGCAGGACCATGCGAATTGCGCCGCTTCTTGGCCTGAGTGCCCCCTGCCTCGCCGCGCTGCTGCTCGCTGTTCCCGTCGTCGCGCAGACCGCGCAACGCAAGCCGGCGCCGCGCAATGCCGTGGTCTATTTCCACTATCCGCTCGACGGGCTGCGCGTGCCGGAGCGCTTCACCGTGCGCATGGGCTTGAAGGAGATGGGTGTCGCGCCCGCCGGCATCGACCGGCCGCTGACCGGCCATCACCATTTGCTGATCGATGTCGACGCGCCGCCGAGCGACCAGCCGATCCCCTCCGACTACAACCATATCCATCTCGGCAACGGCCAGACCGAAGTCGTGGTCACCCTGCCGAAGGGCCCGCACACGCTGCAGCTCCTGCTCGGCGACTCCACCCACACACCGCATAATCCACCGGTGATATCGAAGAAGATTACGGTGTATGTTCGCTAGGAGACCGTTCGCGAATTCTCAAACGGTCTCCGATGAGTGGCGGACTCCGGCCGCGCCGATGCGTCCGGCTTGGTGAGGGTGATCGACTGCATGGCCTTGCATCGCTGCCTTTCGCTTGTTGGCGCCACGCTCGCCTGTGCGCTGGCCTGGCTCTCGCCGCCGGCCCTGGCTCAAACAGGCGCGGCTGAACAGCCGGCCCGGATCGCCCTCGTCATCGGCAATTCCAGCTACGGCCAGGCCGCTCTGCCGGAGGCCGCCAGCGATGCGCGCTCCGTCGCGGAAACCCTGCGTCAGGGCGGCTTCGATGTCGTCGCGGCGGAGAATGCCGACACGGCCGCGATGCAACGGGCCGCCGCGGAATTCGCCGGCAAGCTGCGGCGCGGCGCGCAGGTCGTGGTCTTCTATTCCGGCCATGCGGTCCAGTTCCGCAACCGCAACTTCCTGGTCGCGCCCGAGGCGCAATTGCGCTCCGCGCAGGACGTACCGCGCGAGGCGCTCGACCTCGACCGGATCCTCGATCCGCTGATCGTGGCGCGCCCCGCAAGCGCGGTCATCGTGCTCGATGCGAGCCTCGACAATCCCTGGCAGGACGGCATCGCCAAGGGCGTGAAAGGGCTCGCGGCAATCGAGGCGATCGAGAATATTGCCGCAGTCTTCGCCGCCCCGCCCGGGCGGACCGTCGCCGCCGGGCCCGGCAGAAGCAACGCCTTCGCCGATGAATGGCTGAAGGCGATCCGTACGCCCGGCCTCGACATGGCGGCGGCGCTGATCCGCACCCGCGACGCCGTCACGCGGCTGACGCGCCGCGGCCAGCAGGTCTGGGTCTCGGCCGCGCCGGCGGCAGGACTGATCGTGACGCCCGTCAACCGTCCAGCCGCCGTCGCCTCGCGCACGGTGATCTCGCCGGCCCCGCCTCAGAGCGGCAGCGGCGATCAGGCCGACGCGTTCGAGCTCTCCTTCTGGGACACGATCCGCAACAGCGAGAATTCCGCCGAGTACCGCGCCTATCTCGACGCCTATCCGAACGGGCGCTTCGCCGCGCTCGCCCGCGCGCGCGAGCAGCTCTACCGGCAGAAGCCGGGAGCAGCGGCTGCGCCGGCGCCGATCCAGGCGCCCGCCGCGACGCCGGCCGCCGCCCAGGCGCAGGCGAAGACCCTGCGCGACTGCAGCTTCTGCCCCGAGCTCACACTGATCCCGGCCGGCAGTTTCGAGATGGGCTCGAACGAGATGTTCGAGTTCGAGAAGCCCGTGCATCAGGTCACGATCCGCGCGCCCTTCTATCTCGGCACGCGCGAGGTCAGCTTCGCGGAATGGGATTCCTGTGTCGACCAGGGCGGCTGCAGCCAGCGCCCGAGCGACCGCAATCTCGGCCGCGGCCGGCGCCCGGTGACCGACGTCTCCTGGGAGGATGCCAACGCCTATACCGCCTGGCTCTCGGCCAAGACGGGCAAGCGCTATCGGCTGCCGACCGAGGCCGAATGGGAATATGCGGCGCGCGCCGGCTCGAACACGACCTATCCCTGGGGCCGGAACCTCGACAAGGAGATGGCCAATTGCCTCGGCTGCAATGCGCAGCAGCGCCGGCAAACGATCGAAAGCGGCCAGTATCCGCCCAACGCCTTCGGCCTCTACGACATGGCGGGCAACGCCGCCGAATGGGTCGCCGATTGCTGGGGCGAAAGCTATCGCACGACACCACGAGACGGCAGCGCCTATACCGCGCCCGCCTGTCGGGAGCGCGTGCTGCGCGGCGGTTCGTTCAACAATGATCCGCGCTACCTGCGCTCGGCCGCCCGCTTCAAATACGAGGCCGATGTCCGCTTCTACACCAACGGCTTCCGCGTCTTGCGCGAGCAGTGAGATCTTGCGGGCGCAGTGAGCCGCGACGCGGGTTCAGCTCTGCGGCAGGTTGAGCCGTCCGCCCGGCAAGGGCGAGGGCACGCCGGTCGTGCCGGGCAGGCTGAGCGGCAGGCCCTTGAGCGAGCGGATGGCGAGATAGCCGAAGGTCTGCGCCTCGATGACGTCGCCGGCCCAGCCCGCGGCCTCGACCGACTCGACGGGCACGCCGAGGCGCTCGCGGAAACGTGACATGAAATGCTGGTTGAGCCGGCCGCCGCCAGTGACGAGCCAGCGCTTCGGCTGCCTGGGCACATGGCGCAAGGCCGCGACCACGCTCTCGATGGTGAAGGCGGCGAGCGTCGCCGCGCCATCGGCATCGGAGAGCGCCTCGACGACCTCGGCACGGCGGTGGAAATCGTTGCGGTCGAGGGATTTCGGCGCGGGCCGGTCGAAATAGGGGTTCGCCATGAAGCCGGCGACGAAATCCTCATGGACGCGCCCGCTCGCTGCCAGCGCGCCATCGGCGTCATAGGGGATGCCGAGCCGGTGCCAGACGAAATCGTCGAGAATGGCGCTGGCCGGGCCGGTATCGAAGGCGATGACGGTGTCGCCGTCTATATAGGTGATGTTGCCGACCCCGCCGAGATTGAGCACCGCCAGCGGCTGCTCCAGCCCCTGCGCCAGCGCGCGGTGATAGAGCGGCGCAAGCGGCGCGCCCTCGCCGCCAGCGGCGATATCGGCATGGCGGAAACGGTCGATGGTCGGGATGCCGAGCGCCCGCGCCACGGCGGGGCCGTCGATGAGCTGGCGGGTGAAGCGCAGATCGGGCCGGTGATAGACCGTCTGGCCGTGCAGCCCGACGAGATCGATGCCCTTCGGGTCGAGCTTGTGCTCGGCGATGAAGCGCTTGACCGCGCCAAGATGTGCGCTCGTCACCGCGGCCTCGAGCTCGGTCAGCGGATCGTCGAGCGCCCGCTCAGGCTGGCCGATCAAATCTTGGAGAGCGGCGCGTGTTTCCTCCGGGTAGGGATAGGAGGCGCCAGGGCCGAAACGCAGTTCGTCGCGACCGTCGCTCTCGACGATGGAAACGTCGATTCCGTCCATCGACGTGCCGCTGATCACGCCAATCGCCGTCAAAACCGGCTTGGTCAAATCCGACATGCTGCTTTCCCTACCCTGCACTGCTGTGCGCTAGTTAGCCGCATTCGGCAAGGTGCGCTGTTTTGCTGCACTGCCGCAATTTCGCCGGAACATGTATGTATATAATAAGCATGCTTATTAGATAGGAGATCGCGTGAATCGCCCCCTGAAGCGGGAATTGGTCTTCCAACTGGTCGACACGGCCCGGCTGCTGCGCACCCATATCGACCAGCATGCCAGGCGCCACGGCACGACCCGGGCGCAATGGAGCGTGCTGGCGCGGCTGCGCCGCGGCGACGGGCAGACGCAGGTCGCGCTGGCCGACTCGATGGAAATGCAGCCGATTTCGCTGGGAAGGCTGATCGACAAGCTGGAAATGCAGGCCTTTGTCGAGCGCCGTCCCGATCCGAAGGACCGCCGGGCCTACCGCCTGCACCTCACTCCTGCCGGCCGCAATTTCGTCGATGGGCTCGATGCCCTCCGACAGGACATCGCCGACGAGGTGGTCGCGGAGGAGCACGAGGCCGCGATCGCGGCGGCGCTCTCGGTGCTCGCCGGCATCCGCGAGCGCGTCCATCAAGCGGCCGCAGATTCGGCCGACACTACTACCGAGGTAACTCGGCGTTCCACCCTTCACGACGCCCTTCCAACTGCCTGAGACCCCATCTATGTCGCGCTCGAAAGTTCTTTTGGTCTCGCTTGTCATCGCCGCCGGCGCCGCATCCGGCTGGTGGTATCTGTCGCAGCATCAGGCCAAGGCGCCGGGCGCGACGGCAGCGAGCGCCGCCAGCGAGGGTTCAGGCCGGCGCGGACGCGGCGGAGGCGACGGCCCGCCGATCGCAGTGGTGACGGCCGTGGCCGAGAAGGGCGACTTCCCGGTGCGCAAGCGCGCGATCGGCTTCGTCGAGACGCCGGCCAGCGTCACGGTGCGCTCGCGCATCGACAGCCAGATCATGGAGCAACACGTCACCGACGGCCAGTTCGTCAAGGCGGGCGATTTGCTCTTCACCCTCGACGATCGCGACACCAAGGCCCAGATCGCCAAGGACGAGGCGATGATCGCCCGCGACCAGGCGACCCATCTGCGCACCCAGGCCGACCTGACCCGCTACAAGCAGTTGCTGGCGAAGGAAGCCGGCACGCAGCAGCAGGTCGACCAGGCCGTCGCCGACGAGAAATCGGCGGCCGCGACCGTGCTCGCCGACCAGGCGACGCTCGACGCCGACAAGATCAAGCTGGGCTACACCAAGATCACCGCGCCGATCGCCGGACGCATCGGCGCGATCCAGGTGACACCGGGCAATCTCGTCAGCGCCAACAGCACGAGCGGCACCGGGCTCGTCACCATCACCCAGATCAAGCCGATCCGCGTCACCTTCACCATGCCGGAGAGCGAGCTCGACAACCTGAAGGCGTCGCTGGCGTCCGGCGAGGCGCCGAAGGTCCAGGCGCTAGTGCCGGGCGCCAAGGGCCAGCCGCCGGTCGGCACGCTCAACTTCGTCGATTCAAGCGTCGACCAGGCCTCGGGCACGATCGCGGCCAAGGCCGCCTTCAGCAATGACGACCTCTCGCTCTGGCCCGGCCAATATGTCGATGTCGACCTCGAGGCCGGCACACTGAAGGACGTCACGATCGTGCCGACCGTCGCGGTTCAAGCCGGGCAGAAGGGTCCCTATGTCTATGTCGTCGGCGACGACAACCGCGTCTCGCTGAGGCAGGTCACGGTGGCGCTGAGCTATGGCGAGCGCAGCGCGATCAGCGACGGCCTCAAGCCGGGCGAGAAGGTCGTCACCGACGGGCAGATCCGCCTCAAGGATGGCGTGCGCGTCAATGACAGCAATGCCAGCGGCATGAAGCCCGGACCGACCGCCTCGCCCGCGGCGGCCAACGACACCAAGGTGACGGGAGAGCGCTCGTGAACCTCCCCGGCTACTGCATCCGCCACCCTGTCGCCACCATCCTGATGTCGGTGACGCTGATCCTGGGTGGCCTGTTCGCCTATAAGTTCCTGCCGGTGGCGGCGTTGCCGCGCGCCGAGTTCCCGGTGGTCAACGTCTCCGCCCAGCTGCCCGGCGCCTCGCCCGACACGATGGCGACCTCGGTCGCGACACCGCTGATCAAGCAGTTCGCCACCATCGCCGGCATCGACTCGATCTCGACCACGAACTCGCAGGGCTCGACCTCGATCGCAATCCAGTTCGTGCTGACGCGGAATATCGACGCCGCCGCTGCCGACGTGCAGGCGGCGATCACGCGCGCGCAGCGGCAATTGCCGGACGAGATGACCAACCCGCCGAGCTACCGCAAGGTCAACCCGGCCGACGCCCCGATCATCCTGCTCTCGATCGCCAGCAGCGTCATCCCGCTGCCCCAGCTCGACGCCTTCGCCCAGCAGGTGATCTCGCCGGCGCTCTCGACCGTCGACGGCGTCGCGCAGGTGCAGATCTTCGGCAGCCAGAAATACGCGGTGCGCATCCAGATCGACCCGACGGCACTCGCCGCGCGCGGCATCGGCGTCGACGAGCTGCAGGCGGCGATCACCTCGGCCAACGACAACGCCCCCGTCGGCACCGTGCAGAACACGGCGCAACAGCTGACGATCGAGGCGCATACCCAGCTCTTCGACGCGGCGCAGTTCGCCAAGGTCATCATCGCTACCCGCAACGGCAAGCCGGTCCGGCTCGGCGACGTCACCAAGGTGATCGACTCCGTCGAGAACAACCAGACCGCCAGCACCTATGACGGCACGCCCGCCATCGTGCTCGCCGTGCAGCGCCAGCCCGACGCGAACACTGTCGACGTGGTCGACAAGGTCAAGGCGATGCTGCCGACCTTCCAGGCGCAGTTGCCGGCCGCGGCGACGATCTACCAGCTCAACGACCGCTCGCGCTCGATCCGCGCCGCGGTCGAGGACGTGCAGTTCACGCTGGCGCTGACCATCGTGCTCGTCGTCATGGTGATCTTCGTCTTCCTGCGCCGGCTGGCCGCGACGCTGATCCCCGCGGTCGCGGTCCCGATCTCGCTGATGGCGACGCTGGCGGCGATGTATCTGTTCGGCTTCTCGATCGACAATATTTCGCTGCTCGGCCTGACGCTCTCCGTCGGCCTCGTCGTCGACGATGCCATCGTCATGCTCGAGAACATCGTCCGACACATGGAGGAGGACGGGCTCTCGGCCTATGACGCGGCGGTCAAGGGCTCCGGCGAGATCGGCTTCACCATCCTCTCGATCTCGATCTCGCTCGTCGCTGTGTTCATCCCGGTGCTGCTGATGGGCGGCGTGATCGGCCGCATCTTCAACGAATTCGCCGTCGTCGTCGTGGTCGCGATCCTGGCCTCGGCCTTCGTCTCGCTGACGCTGACGCCGATGCTGTGCTCGCGCCTCCTCTCGTCCGCCGACGCGCATCACGGCAAGCAGGAGACCGGGCTCAACGGCTGGCTCGAGCGTGGCTTCGACAAGCTGGTCGACTGGTACGATGCCGGCCTGAAGCTCTGCCTGCGCTTCCAGCCGGTCATCCTGCTCGTCTTCTTCGCCACCGTGTACGGCACGGTCTGGATGCTGAACACCACGCCGAAGGGCTTCTTCCCGCAAGAGGATATCGGCCAGCTCCAGGTCTCGACCGAGGCGCGCCAGGACATCTCCTTCCCGGCGATGCAGCTCCTGCAGAAGCAGGTGGCGGAGACCTTCAGCAAGTCGCCCTATGTCGCGCATGTCGCGTCCTCGACCGGCAACTCCAATGTCAGCGCCGGCGGCCTCAACGCCGGCCGGCTCTTCGTCGAGTTGAAGCCGCAGGATGAGCGGCCGAAGCTCCAGAAGGTGCTTACCGACCTCAGGCGCCAGCTCGCGCAGATCCCCGGCATCAACACCTACATGACGCCGGTGCAGAACCTGAACATCGGCGCCCGCTCCTCGAAGAGCCAGTACCAGCTCGTGGTGCAGGGCCTCGATCAGAAGCTGATGAACGACTGGGCGATCCGGCTTGCAGACGCGATGTCGCAAGACCGGACGCATTTCGTCGACGTCACCACCGACCTGCAGAACAACGCTCTGCAGGCGACGATCGTGATCGATCGCGACAAGGCCAACCAGCTCGGCATCCAGGCCGACGTTCTGCGCTCGACGCTCTATTCCGGCTTCGGCGCCAGGCAGATCTCGACCATCTACAAGACCGGCGACAATTATGCCGTCATCGTCGAGTTCGACCCGTCGCATAACTGGTCGGCCGACAAGCTCGACAGCCTGCGCGTCCGCGCCGGCAACGGCACCTTGATCCCGCTCAGCTCGGTCGCCCGCGTCGAGCGCACCGCCGGCCAGCTCACCGTCAACCAGCTCGGCCAGCTCCCGGCCGTGACGATCTCCTACAACCTGCCGGCGGGCGCAGCGCTCGGCGACAGTGTCACCCGCATCAACGAGCTCAAGCAGGAGATCAAGCTGCCGGCGACACTCTCGACCACGCTCGCGGGCACGGCCAAGACCTTCCAGGATTCGCTCGCCAACCAGGGCCTGCTGATCCTGGGCGCGATCGTGACGATCTATATCGTGCTCGGCATCCTCTATGAGAGCTTCATCCACCCGCTGACGATCCTGACCGGCCTGCCGGCGGCGGCGATGGGCGCACTCGGGGCGATCAGGCTGTTCGGGCTCGATCTCTCGGTGATCGCGATTATCGGCCTGCTGATGCTGATCGGCATCGTCAAGAAGAACGCGATCATGATGATCGACGTCGCGCTCGTGCTGCAGCGCGAGGGCAAGCCGCCGCAGGAGGCGATCCACCAGGCCTGCCTGATGCGGTTCCGGCCGATCCTGATGACGACGCTGGCGGCGATGATGGGCACCTTGCCGATCGCGATCGGAGCCGGCGCCAGCGCCGAGCTGCGTCAGCCGCTCGGCATCGCGGTGGTCGGCGGCCTTGCCATCTCGCAGATCCTGACCCTGTTCATCACGCCGGTGCTCTATCTCTACATGGAGCGGCTGTCGCAGGGGCTCCTGAGACTCGGCGGAATGTTCAAGCGCAAGCGGCCGGCGGCGAATGACGACCAGAAGGGTGGCGGCCACCAGCACGAGCTGCCGCTGGCGGCGGAGTAGCCCACTCACCCTTCTCCCCCCATTTCGGGCAAGCCCAAGATGGGTGGGAGAAGGGAAAGAGTGGGGCTCGCCTAGACCTACCGCTCAGTCTGGACCTGCTGCTCAATCGCCCGGCTGGGCGCCGTCATAGCCGCCGATGATGACGAGGTCGGACTTGCCGGCGCCGGCCAGGTGCTTCACCGCCTCCTGATATTCAGGCGAGTCGTAGCAGGCGCGGGCGGTCGCCTCGTCCTTGAACTCGATGACGACATTGTGCTTGCGGCCCTCGCCGCGCGCGAGCTTGTACTCGCCGCCGCGAACCAGGAACCTGGCGCCGTATTTGGCGAAGGCGATGGCGTTCAGCGAACGGTACTTGGCATATTCGGCGTCGTTCTCGACATCGACGCGCGCGATCCAGTAGCCCTTCGCCATGGCTCAGACTCCCTCGACGACGACGATGTCGATCTCGCCGGCGCCCTCGCGCTCCTTGCGGGCGACGGCATATTCCTGCGAGAACGCATAGGCCTTGGCGGCCTCGAAGCTCTCGAACTCGATGACGACGTTGCGGGCGCGGCCTTCGCCTTCCGCCACCGTCATCTGGCCGCCGCGCACCAGCGGCTTGCCACCGTACTGCTTGATCGCTTCCGAGGCCTTGGCGGCATAGGCCGCCCACAGCGTTGCGTTGGTGACCTTGCAACGCGCAACGACATAACCCTTGGGCATATTTGGCATCCGTGTTGGTGACAGAGGGCGCGAACTTAGAGCATGACGCGGAAAAGGGGCACCCGGTTTTCGGCCGATATCATCAGCCCGATTTTCATGAGACCGATGCGATCTCGTCCATGATCGCGGAGGCTGCCGCGCGGGGATCGCTGGCGCGGATGACCGGACGCCCGACGACGAGATGGTCGGCGCCGGCGCGGATCGCCTCGCCGGGCGTCAGGGTGCGCTTCTGGTCGCCGGCGGCGCTGCCGGCCGGGCGGATGCCGGGCGTGACGATGACCATGTCCTTGCCGATGACGTCGCGGACGATCTCGGTCTCGGCCGCCGAGCAGACGATGCCGTCGATGCCGGTGGTGCGGGCCTGCTCGGCGCGCAGGCGCACGAGATCGCGCACCGCGAGCTTGTAGCCGGCATCGCGCAGGTCGGTATCGTCGTAGGAGGTGAGCGCCGTGACGGCGAGCAGCTTCAGGGCGGCATCGCCGCGGCCCTCGACGGCGCCGCGCATCGTTTGCGGATAGGCATGGACGGTGAGGAAGGTGACGCCGAGCTTGGTCAGCGATTCGACGCCCTCGGTGACGGTGTTGCCGATGTCGTGGAGCTTGAGATCGAGGAAGACCTTCTTGCCCTCGGAGACGAGCTGCCGGGCAAGATCGAGCCCGCCGGCGAAGGCGAGGCGGTAGCCGATCTTGTAGAAGGTCCCCTGGTCGCCCAGCGCCGAGACGATGCGGTAGGCGTCCCAGATCGTCGGGACGTCGAGGGCAACGATGAGGCGGTCGCGGATATCGTTGATCTTAGCGTTGGTCATCGGCTCCCTCCCTTTATGTCGGGGAGGGAAACGCACGATTCGGAAGCAGGCGCAACCCTGCGCCCCTCACGGGAGGATCACGCCGCTCCCTGCATCACCTGCTGGAACACCTGGGTCCAGACCTCCGGCGGCTGCGCACCGGAAACCGCGAGCTTGCCGTTGACGATGAAGAAGGGCACGCCGGTGACGCCGACGCGCTGGGCATGGGCCTCGAGCCCGATGATGCTCTCACGCAGCTCGTCGCTGTTGAGCTCGTCGCGTGCGGCATTCTGGTCGAAGCCGAGCTCGCCGGCGATCGCGACCAGGGTGTCGAGATCGCCGATATCGCGCCCGTCCTGGAAATAAGCCTTGAACAGGGCGGCCTTCATCTCGGAGCCGCGCTGCACCGTCGATGCGGCGGCGATCAGCATATGGGCCATGCGCGTATTCACGCTCCGGGTGACCTTGGCCCAGTTGAAGGTGACGCCGCTCTCGAGCGCAGCCTCGGACAGCCTGGTCTCGATCTCCTTGCGCTTGCCCGGGCCGAACTTGGCGTTGAGATAGGCCGTGCGGTCCATGCCTTCCGGCGGCATATCCGGATTCAGCTCATAGGGCAGCCAGGTGATGGCGACGCGGTCGGTCAGGCCGTGATTGGCCAGCGCCGTCTCCAGCCGGGCCTTGCCGATGAAGCACCAGGGGCAAACGACGTCCGAAACGATCGCGATGGGCATCTTCTCTTGCATGATCGCTCCTTCGCGATGCTTGCGCGTTCAGGCCGGCGGGTAGCGGTGCCGCGTGCCGAAACGGTCTTCGACGGTTTGCTCTCCCGGCGTCTCGCAACTGGAGAGGAAGGCGGGGCCAACCGGAACCTTGCCGGCGCCCCCGGGGATATCGAGGATATAGGTCGGCTGGCACAGGCCGGAAAGGTTGCCGCGCAGACTTTTGACGAGGGCCTGCCCCTCCTCCAGCGACAGCCGGAACTGTGCAGTGCCCGGCGCGAGATCCGGGTGGTGCAGGTAATAGGGCTTCACCCGGTTCTCGACGAAGGCGCGCATCAGGGCAGAGAGCGTCGCAATATCGGCATTGACGCCGCGCAGAAGCACGCTCTGGCTGAGCAGGACATGGCCGGCATCGGCAAGATTGGCGATGGCCGCACAGGCTTCCGGCGTGAACTCGCGCGGATGGTTGGCGTGGATCGCGATATAGCTCGCCTTGCCGGGAATACGCAGGGCACGGGCGTATTCGGTCGAGACCCGCTGCGGATCGACCATCGGCACACGCGTGTGCCAGCGCGTGACCTTGACATGCGGGATCGCGGCGAGGCGCTTCGCCACCTCGCGTACGCGTCGGGCGGAGAGGATGAACGGATCGCCGCCGGTCATGATCACCTCCCAAATCTCCGGCCGGGAGGCGAGATAGGCGAGCGCGGCGTCGAGCTTCTCGCCCGAGAGCGAGGCGCCGCCAGGGCCGACCATCTCGCGCCGGAAGCAGAAGCGGCAATAGACCGGGCAGGCATGGACGAGTTTCAGCAGCGCCCGGTCGGGATAGCGATGCACGACGCCCTCGACCGGCGAATGGGCGTCATCGCCGATCGGGTCGGCCAATTCCTCGGCCTGCGTCTCCAGCTCGGAGGGATCGGGGATGAACTGGCGTGCGATCGGATCGGCCGGGTCAGCGGGGTCGATCAGGTCGGCCAATGCCGGCGTTACCGAGACGGCATAGCGCGCCGCGACCTGCTCCAGCGCCTCGCGCTTCTCGGGCGCGACGAGGCCGCGCTCGACCAGCGACGCGATGCTGCGCAGGGGAGTGATGGCGTTCATCGCTGCCTGTTGCCCGGTTCCGCGACCGGCGTCCAGAGCACATCCTCGATCCGGCGCGCGCCGGTGCAGAGCATGACCAGCCGGTCGAAGCCGAGCGCGATGCCCGATGATTGCGGCATCTGTGCGAGTGCGGCGAGGAAATCCTCGTCGATCGGATAGCGCTCGCCATAGATGCGGGCTTTCTCGTCCATGTCGGCCTCGAAGCGCCGGCGCTGCTCGGCCGGATCGGTCAGCTCGCCGAAGGCATTGGCGAGCTCGACACCACAGGCATAGAGCTCGAAGCGCTCGGCGACGCGCGGATCGCCGGGCTTCGGGCGTGCGAGCGCCGCCTCCGAGATCGGGTATTCGCAGAGGATGGTGGCCCGGCCGCGGCCGAGTTGCGGCTCGATCTTCTCGGATAGGATGCGACTGAAGATATCCGACCAGGTGTCGTCGGAGGCGAGTCGGATGCCGGCGCGCTGCGCCGCCGCGGCGAAGGCCGCGCGATCGGTCGAGCCATCGGCAGCGACGGTCGCGAGCAAGTCGATGCCGGCATGGCGGGCGAAGGCCTCGTGCAGGGTCAGGCGCTCGGGCTCGGCAAAAGGGTCCACGATCGTACCGCGCCATTGCAGTGTGGACGCCCCGGCAGCCCGCGCCGCTTGAGCCAGCAGCGTGGCGCAATCCCGCATCAGGACCTCATAGCCCTCACCTGCCCGGTACCATTCCAGCATCGTGAATTCGGGGTGGTGCAGCGCCGTGCGCTCGCGATTGCGGAAGACGCGGGCGAAATCGAAAATGCGCGACTCCCCGGCCGCGAGCAGCTTCTTCGCCGCGAATTCAGGCGAAGTGTGCAGGTAATAGGGATGGCTCGCGCCATCATTGTCGATCAGCGCCGTGCCGAAGCCGTGCAGATGCGTCTCGTTACCCGGCGAGACCTGTAGGATCGCCGCCTCGACCTCGACGAATTCGCGCGCCTCGAACCAGCGCCTGAACGCCGCCTTGATGCGGGCGCGCGCCAGCAGCGCCGGCCTGCGATCGGCATGGATGTCCGGCCGCCAAAAGGGCGAAGGAGCCTCGCTCATCGATCCTCTGCTGAAACTGCTCTTCGGCTTCCGTTTCCGGCGCAAATGCGGTAGTTGCGCGGCAACGAATTCGCATAGCGCGCGAAAGCAGCGCGCACCAGCAAGGAAGCCGTCACGTGGTCAAGGTCATCGCCAGCTCCGTCCGCAAGGGCAACGTCCTCGAAGTCGACGGGCATCTCTGCTCGGTTCTCTCGGCGGAAAGCTTCTTCCCGGGCAAGGGCACGCCGACGACGCAGATCGACATGCGCCGCATCGCCGACGGCGTGAAGGTGACCCAGCGCTACAAGACGACCGAGCAGGTCGAGCGTGCCTATGTCGAGGACCGCGACTTCACCTATCTCTACCAGGACGGCGAGCAATACGTCTTCATGAACCCGGAGACCTATGACCAGCTCCATGTCGATGGCGACGTGGTCGGCGATGTCGCCCCCTATCTCCAGGAAGGCATGAAGGTCACGCTCTCGGTGTTCGACGACAGGGCTGTGGCGATCGAGCTGCCGCAGCGCGTCACGCTCGAGGTGACCGAGACCGAGCCGGTGACCAAGGGCCAGACGGCCTCCTCCTCCTACAAGCCGGCGATCCTTTCCAACGGCGTGCGCACCGCGGTTCCCCCGCATATCGGCGTCGGCACCCGGATCGTCGTGATGACCGCCGACGGCTCCTATGTCGAGCG
This sequence comes from Allobosea sp. BK604, assembly GCF_004341515.1. Taxonomy (GTDB): domain Bacteria; phylum Pseudomonadota; class Alphaproteobacteria; order Rhizobiales; family Beijerinckiaceae; genus Allobosea. The sequence goes on along the minus strand of NZ_SLZF01000007.1, from coordinate 386,358 downwards.
CGCGAAAGATTGATCTAAAAACGCACGCCGATTTGGAAGGCGATGCTCTATAGCGATCTGCGGCGGGCCCTTTCCGGGCCCGTTGTCGTTTCACAGGACATCGCGCCATGCCGCTTTCCGCTTATGCAGCCGCCTTCCCCGGCTTCATCCAGACGCTCACCTCGCTCAACACCATCCTCGACAAGACCGTCGAGCAGGCGGAAGCCCGCAAGATCGCGCCCGAGGTGCTGCTGAATGCGCGGCTCGCGCCCGACATGCTGCCCTTCAGCAAGCAGATTCAGCTCTGCTGCGACTTCGCCAAGAACGTCGCCGCCCGGCTCAGCGGCATCGAGAACCCGCGCAAGCCGGATGAGGAAAAGAGCTTCGACGAGCTGAAGGCGCGGATCGCCTGGACGCTCGACTTCATCCAGAAGGCCGATCAGGCGGCGCTGGATGCCGGCCTCGCCAAGGACATCACCTTCCCGCGCGGCAAGGGCGAGGCAGTGATGAAGGGCGAAGTCTACATGGCCCGCTTCGCGGTGCCGAATTTCTATTTCCACGCCTCTACCGCCTACGCGATCTTGCGCGAGAACGGCATCCAGATCGGCAAGATGGATTTCCTCGGCGACGTCTTCGAAGCCTGATCCAGGCTTCGCCTTGCGATCTTGGCCCTTGCAATTCGCAAGGGCATCCCCATCTACCATCCATCGCGGCGTGTCGAGGGCGTTCCACAGTCCTCCGCGCCGTTTGAAGACGGCCATGGGCCGAACGTGTGACGCCGGATGTACGCGCACCGTTCCGGACATGGCCGTTGGCATTTCCAGCGCCCGCTTCTTCCGTCACGGCCGGTCTCGTGCTGACCACCGACATCTTTGCCGGTGGAGGACCGTGGTGAAGACGGGGATGCTCGCCGCACGGGCGAGCATGACGGCGAGTTGCTCAGGGCAGCCAGTGCTAGCCCTTGCAAGCCTCAGCCCTGCAGGAACTGGTTGCTCCGACGCTCCTCGCCGAGCGTGCTGGCTGGGCCGTGGCCCGGCAGGAACTGCACCTCGTCTCCGAGCGGCAGCAGCTTCTCCTTGATGCCCCTGATCAGGGTATCGTGGTCGCCATAGGGAAAATCGGTACGGCCGACCGAGCCGGCGAAGACGGTGTCGCCGGCCAGCAGGAACTGCGCTTCCTTGTTGAAGAAGGTGACGTGGCCGGGTGTATGGCCGGGCACGTGCTGGACCGAGAAATTCGACTGACCGACCTGCACGGTTTCGCCTTCGGTGAGCCAGCGCGACGGCGTCACCGCCTTCATACCGTGGATTTCGAAGCGCAGGCCCTGCGTCGGCAGGTCGTCGAGCAGGAACTTGTCGGCCTCGTGCGGCCCGATGATCGGCAGCGACAGCGCCTCCGACAACTCGGTCGCTCCGCCGGCATGGTCGAGATGGCCGTGCGTCAGCCAGATCGCGACCGGCTTGACGTCGAGTTCCTTGAGCGCGCCCTGGATACGGTCGGCATCGCCGCCGGGATCGACCACCACCGCTTCCTTGGTGAGCGTGCACCAGACGATCGAGCAATTCTGCTGGAAAGGCGTCACCGGCACGACGGCGACATTGAGCGGGGCGGCAACCTGTTCGGACATGAGCTGACCTTTCCGAGTGTGACCTTCGTCGTTTGAGCGCAGCTTCGCCGTCATTGCGAGCGCAGAGAAGCAATCCAGGGCGGCAGCGCTCCACGTCCCCCTGGATTGCTTCTCTGCGCCCGCAATGACGGGTTCAGCGGGTCTTGCAGCGATTGCCGATCAGGACCCTGTATTCGGACAGCGCCTGGTCCATCTGGCCGACATTCTCCTCGCGCTCGCGACCGGTCTGGCAGGTCGCGAACACCGCCCGCGAGCTCTGCAGGAAGGCGACGTGATCGCGCCAGGCCTTGCATTGTGTCGCCTGATCGGCCGTGGCGACCTGCTGCATCCTGGTCTGCCGCAGGCGCATCGCCGCCTCGTTCTGGAAGAGATCGCGCGAACAGGTCGCGGGACGCCCCTGCGCGGCGGCCGTGCCGGCCGAGAGCAGCACCAGAGCGAGGGCGGAAGCGAGGCGGATCATCCGAGGTTCAACTCCTTGAAGAAGTCGTTGCCTTTGTCGTCGATGACGATGAAGGCCGGGAAATCCTCGACCTCGATGCGCCAGACCGCCTCCATGCCGAGCTCCGGATATTCCAGGACCTCGACCTTCTTGATGCAGTCCTGCGCCAGGCGCGCCGCCGGCCCGCCGATCGAGCCCAGGTAGAAGCCGCCATGACGGGCGCAGGCCTCGCGCACGGCCGACGAGCGATTGCCCTTGGCGAGCATGACCTTCGAGCCGCCAAAGGACTGGAACTGGTCGACGAAGGAATCCATGCGCCCGGCCGTGGTCGGGCCGAAGGAGCCGGACGCCATGCCCTGCGGCGTCTTGGCCGGGCCGGCATAGTAGATCGGGTGGTTCTTGAAATAGTCGGGCATGCCCTGCCCGCTCTCCAGCCGCTCGCGGATCTTGGCATGGGCAAGGTCTCGGGCGACGACGATGGTGCCGGTCAGCGAGAGCCGGGTCTTGACCGGATGCTTGCTCAGCGTGGCGAGGATCTCGCTCATCGGCTGGTTCAGGTCGATCTTGACGACGTCGCCGCCGAGCGAGGCGTCCTCGACCTCCGGCAGGTACTTGGCCGGGTTGGTCTCCAGCGCCTCCAGAAAGATGCCGTCCCGGGTGATCTTGCCCTTTGCCTGGCGGTCGGCCGAGCAGGAGACGCCGAGCCCGATCGGCAGCGAGGCGCCGTGGCGAGGCAGGCGGATGACGCGCACGTCATGGCAGAAATACTTGCCGCCGAACTGCGCGCCGACGCCGAGCGCCTGCGTCAGCTTGTGGACCTCCTCCTCCATCTCCAGGTCGCGGAAGGCGTGGCCGGAGGGCGAGCCCTTGGTCGGGAGCGCGTCGAGATAGCGGGTCGAGGCAAGCTTGACGGTCTTGAGGTTCTGCTCGGCCGAGGTTCCGCCGATGACAATGGCGAGATGGTAGGGCGGGCAGGCCGCCGTTCCGAGCGTCAGGATCTTCTCCTTCAGGAACGCCATCATGCGGTCCTTGGTCAGGAGCGAGGGCGTCGCCTGGAACAGGAAGGTCTTGTTGGCGGAGCCGCCGCCCTTGGAGACGAAGAGGAATTTGTAGGCGTCCTCGCCCTCGGCATAGATGTCGATCTGCGCCGGCAGGTTGGTCGCCGTGTTCTTCTCCTCGAACATCGAGAGCGGCGCGAGCTGGGAATAGCGCAGGTTGCGCTTGAAATAGGCGTCGGCGACGCCCTCGCCGAGCGCTGCCTCGTCCTCGCCCTCGGTCCAGACCTTGCGGCCCTTCTTGCCCATGATGATCGCGGTGCCGGTGTCCTGGCACATGGGCAGCACGCCGCCGGCGGCGATATTGGCGTTTTTCAGCAGGTCGTAGGCGACGAACTTGTCGTTCGAGGTCGCCTCGGGATCATCGAGGATTTTTGCGAGCTGGGCGAGATGGCCGGGGCGCAGCAGGTGGTTGATGTCGATGAAAGCCTGCTCGCTGAGCTGGCGGATGGCCTCGCGCGAGACGGTCAGGACCTCGCGCCCAGCGATGGTCTCGATCGAGACGCCCCCGTCGCCAAGTTTGCGATAGGGCGTGGTGTCCTCGCCGAGCGGGAAGAGATCGACATGCTGATAGGCCATGAATGCGGCTCCGAAGCGACGGGCGTGATCGCAGTTCGCCGCTGCGTGACGCCCCATTTCGCCGGGCGTCTTAGCGCCTCAGGGCGCGCTCTCCAAGTGCAGGCTTGGAATGCTTCCAGTCTCAGGCCGCCTTGGCGGCCGACTCGGCGAGGATGGCGTAGATCGCCGCCGGGTCGTGGGCATGGCGCACCTGCTCGAGCACCGACTGATTGCGCAGCACGCGGGCGACGCGGGCGAGCGCCTTGAGATGGTCGGCGCCGGCCCCTTCAGGGGCGATCAGCACGAAGATGATGTCGACGGGCTGGCCGTCGAGCGCCTCGAAATCGATCGGCTTCTCGGCACGGGCGAAGAGCCCGACCAGCCGTTCGATGCCGGGCATGCGGCCATGCGGGATGGCGATGCCGTCACCGATCCCGGTCGAGCCGAGCCGCTCGCGCTGCAGCAGCGCCTCGAAGAGTTCTCGCTCCGGTAGGCCAGTGAGCAGGGCTGCATGTTGAGCCAGCTCTTGCAGCGCCTGCTTTTTGCCATTGGCCCTCAGCGGCGAGATCACCGCTGCGGGCGCGAGGAGGTCGGTGAGCGTCATGCGCCAGTCCATGCATGTCCCGTGCCGGAATTCTGCGTCCCGGCCTCGGGTCAATGAGTGATAACCGGGGCTATCGCCGGCCGGGGCTCAAGACAGCGAGGCCGGCGGGTCAATCCAGCCGATGTTGCCATCGCGGCGGCGGTATACGACGTTCATTCGGCCATTGCCAGCGTGACGGAAGATCACGACGGGCGCTCCGGTCAGGTCCAGCTCCGCAACCGCGTCGCTGACGGTCATCTCATGCAGGGATTTGGTCGATTCCGCCACGATGACGGGATGATCGCCCAGATTTGCGCCGTCGATCTCCTCGATCTCGTCATCGGGGGCGGCGATCACATAGCTGGGGATTTCCATCACCGGCTCGCGTCCATTCGCCGCTGCGGCGGAGCGGTCCTTCAGCCGGCGCTTGTAGCGGCGCAGCCGCTTCTCGATGCGCTCGGCCATCTTGTCGAGGCTGGCATAAGGATCATGCGCGATCGCCGAGGCCTCCAGCGTGATGCCGGAGGAAAGATGGAGCACGCCATCCGTCCGGAACGCCGTGCCGTCCTTGTCGACCGTCACATGCCCTTGGTAGCCACCCTCGTAATATTTGCTGAGCGCTGCCGCGACGCGGGTTTCGGCTTGTCCCCGCAGGGCTTCGCCAACATCGAGGTTCTTGCCGGAGATGCGCAAGCTCATTGAGTGCTTCCCCTTATCGTAGTCATGACCTGTAGCCGGCCATCTTAGGGAGGTAAGGACGGCGAGTCCGGCTTGTCAATGCGCGGCGCAGGATGCCGCAGGAGATATCGCCGCCCGCTAGAGCGGCTCGAGATAGGGCAGCGGTTGCGGATCGAAGCTGCCTGCAACCAGGGCGATTCGCGCGATGGCGCGCTCGCTGGCACAGGCCAGATGCTCGGCAAGAAGCTCTGCCGCCGCGACCACGGCCCCTATCTCCAGACGCTCGACGATGGCGATATGTTCCGGCAGAAAAGGCTCGATCTCGTAGAGCCGCGGCGCGGCGCCGTAGAGGAAGCGATGCGCGATCAGCAGCGACTGGTAGCGGCCGAGCGCCTCCATCAGCGTGCCGTTGCCGCAATGGCCGAGCAGGCCGACATGCAGCTCCTCCTCCAGCGAATCGAGCACCGCGCTGTCGATGGTCGTAGCCTGGGCGAGCGCGGCATCGAGATGGCCGCGCATCGCGCCGATCGTGCCCGGCGGCACCCGGGGCATGGCCTTGGTCAAGGCGACAGGCTCCAGCAGGCGGCGCATCTCATAGAGCTCGGCGACATAATCGGGCGTCAGGGCCGGCGCGAACCAGCGCGACTTGTCGTCCTTGCGCACGAGGCCGCTCTGCTGCAACCGGGCCAGGACCTCGCGCGCCACGGTGCGGCTGACGCCATAGGCTGCCGCCAGTTCGGTCTCGGTGATGCGCCATGAGCCGAAGGCGATGCGCGCGGCGATTTCGGCCTCGGCGTCGCGATAGATGCGCTCCCAGCTCGGAGCCGCGGTCAGGCGCTCACCCCCTGCTAAAGGATGAGGAACGGCCGCAGAGGCGAGCGCGGCCGGCGCATCGACAACGGCATAGCCGTGACCGTCGATCTTGCGAACCAGGCCTGCCGCTTCAAGCTCCGCCAAAGCCTGGCGGGCCGGGGCGCGGCTGATGCCGAATTCGAGCGCGACGCGCGATTCGAGCAGGCGCTCGCCGGAAACCAAGGCGCCCTGCGCGATCCGGCCGGCGAGGATCCGGAAGGCGCGCTCATAAAGCCGTGGCGCCGCGCCACTCTGTGCGGCGACCACATTGCCAGCGGCCGGCGGTGTCTCGTCCATGCCCCGACTCACGCGCTTCTCCCCGCTCGATCACCACCATGGCGCGCCGTTCCTCCGCCGGCAATGCGCGTCTGCACGGTTGCAGCACCGAGGTTTATGTATAGTGTACACACTGGACATCCCAAATGAGCGAGATGCCGGAGACGATCGACGAACGATCGCGCGGCCCGCACAGGCAGATCCGGGAGGGACTTGATGAAGACGCTGACGAAGACGCTCGTTCTGGCGCAGGCCGCGCTCGGCCTGCTGTTTGCGGGGCAGTCGCCCGCGCTGGCGCAGGCGAAAAGTTTCACACTGAAGTTCAACCACGTGCTCGGTCCGAAAGAGCCGTTCCATGACGGCTTCAACGAGTGGGCCAAGCGCGTCTCCGAACGCACCAATGGCGGGCTGAAGATCGAGGTGTTCCATTCCTCGCAGCTCGGCAAGGAAGAGGACATCATCGAGCAGCTGCGCCAGGGTGCCAATCTCGGCCAGAACACCGACTCGGCCCGGCTCGGCAATTACGTGCCCGGCATCGCCGTGATGAACGGCCCCTATTTCGCCGAGACGCTCGAGGATGTCGCCAAGCTGCAGAAGGCGCCGACCATCGTGAAGTTCCAGGAGGAGCTCGCGAGCAAGCACGGGCTCAAGGTCGTCTGCTTCAACTGGGTGCAGGGCTACCGGCATTTCTTCACCAACAAGCCGGTGAAGAAGCCCGAGGACCTACGTGGCCAGCGCATCCGCACGCCGCCGGCGCCGATCTGGCAGGAATCGGTGCGCGCGCTCGGTGCCGCCCCGGTCGCGATGGGTTTTGGCGACATGTATCCCGGCCTGCAGCAGCGGGCGATCGACGGGGTCGAGCTGGTCTACAACAACATCCCGGGCGGGCGCTTCTACGAGGTGCTGAAATACGCCAACGAAACCAAGCACATCATGCTGATCAACTTCCAGGTGGTCAGCTCGGCCTTCTTCAACAGCCTGCCGGCCGACTACCAGGCGGCCCTGACCGAGGAATGCGCGAAGGCGGGCGAAGCAACCTCCAACCGCATCTTCAAGCTCGAGGCCGAGGTCGAGGAGCAGCTCAAGAAGCGCGGCATGACCATCGTCGAGGATGTCGATCTCGCGGCGTTCCGGGCGGCCGGCGACAAGGCCTACGAGGTGCTGAAGATCGCCGATGTGAAGGCCGCGATCCACAAGGAGATCGGGAAGTAGCGAACGCGACCCTCGTCGAACGAGGCGCCCCCCTCTCCCGGACGGGAGAGGGGAAGAGAGAGCGGGAAGACCGCCCGATCACGCCGCCTGTCCCGGGCAGGCGAGAATCTCCGCGCCTCGCCTATTGCGATCGAAGCTCCAAGGCCTACCGATGAAATCCGCCCTGCACCTCGTTTGGAAGCTCGAAACCATCATCGCCGGGACATTCCTCGTCCTCATGGTTGTGCTGATCTTCGCCGGCGGCATCGCCCGCATGCTCGGCGAGCCGCTGAACTGGACCGGCGATGCCGCGACCTGCCTCTTCGCCTGGGCCTGCTTCCTCAGTGCCGACATCGCCTGGCGCAAGAACAGCCTGATGGCGATCGAGGTGGTGACCGAGCGTTTGCCGCAGCGCCTGCAAGTGGCGCTGCGCTATGTGAACTATGCGCTGATCCTCGCCTTCCTGATTTACCTGATCGCGATGGGGCTCTATCTCTCCTGGATCAGCCGCATCCGCAGCTTCCAGGGCATTCCGGAGATCAGCTATTCCTGGGTGACGATGAGCCTGCCGGTCGGCGCAGCGCTTCTGCTGATCACGACGGTGCTGAAGCTGCGCGACGAATGGCGCGGGCTACACGACGCCAACCGCGCCGTCGACGTGCTTTGAGCGAGGCCGCAAGCGATGCTCCTCGTCCTGATCGCCTTCACCATCCTCGTCGTGATCGGCATGCCGATGGCCTTCGCCATCGGCATTTCCGGCATGGTCTTCTTCCTGCAGAATCCGAGCCTGCCCTCGACCATTCCGATCCAGATCACGGTCACCGAGACCCAGAATTTCGCGCTTCTGGCGGTGCCGCTCTTCATCCTGGCCGGCAACTTTCTCAACAATTCCGGCATCTCGCAGAACCTGCTCAAGCTCGCGACGGTGCTGACCGGGCGGCTGAACGGCGGGTTGGCGCAGGTCTCGATCGCTCTTTCGACGCTGATGAGCGGCGTCACCGGCTCCTCGATCGCGGATGCTGCGATGAACGCGCGCATCCTCGGCCACCAGATGCTGAAGCGCGGCTTCTCGCGCGGCTATGCGGCGGGCGTCTTGTCCTACGGCTCGCTGATGGCGCCGATCATCCCGCCGGGCATCGGCTTCATCCTCTACGGCACGGTCGGCCAGGTCTCGATCGGCCGGCTCTTCGCCGCCGGCATCATCCCCGGCTTCATGCTCTGGGGCGCGCTCGCCATCGCGATCTCGATCACGGCCAAGCGCCGCGGCTACGGGCCGGAGCGCGAGAAGGCGCCGACGGTGAAGGAGGTCGCGCTCGCCTCCTGGGGCGGAATCTGGGCGATCCTGTTCCCGATCATCCTGCTGCTCGGCCTGCGCTTCGGTATCTTCACTCCTTCCGAGATCGGCGCCTTCGCGGTGATCTATGCAGTGGTGATCGGCTTCTTCGCCTATCGCGTGCTCACCTTCCGCAGCTTCATCGAGGCGGTCGAGGGCAGCCTGGTCGATGTCGGGGCGGTGATGTTCCTGCTCGCCCTCTCCGCGATCTTCGGCTACGGCATCGTCTTCGAGCGCATTCCCGAGGTGATCTCGGAATGGATGCTGGGCCTGACCGATAGCCGGAACGTCGTGCTCGTGCTGATCGTCGCCTTCATCCTCATTGCCGGGACCTTCATGGAAGGCTCGGTGCTGATCATCATGCTGACGCCGATCTTCCTGCCGCTCGTCACCGAATACGGCATCGACCCCGTGCATTTCGGGTTGGTCTTCATCATCGCGGCGACGATCGGCAATTACACGCCGCCGGTGGGCGCGGCGATGTTCGTGGTCTGCCAGGTGCTGCGCTGCCCGATCGGCGAGTACACGCGCGAGTCGATGCCGTTCCTGATCGCGGTCTCTCTGGTCAGCTTCCTGCTGATCTTCTTCCCGCAGATCGTGCTGTTCGTGCCGAACCTGATGTTCGGCGGGGATTGACCGCAGCCGTCATTGCTTCGCTCCGCTCGCAATGACGGCCGAGTTCACCGCCCTCCGGCGGCCATCGCCACCTTCTCGCGGCGTCGCTCCATCGAGGAGGGGATGCGCAGCGACTCGCGGTATTTCGCCACCGTCCGCCGGGCGATATCGATGCCGCCATCCTTCAGGCGGGCGACGATCGCGTCGTCGGAGAGCACCTCGGCCGGCTTCTCGTCGTCGATCATCTGCTTGATGCGGAAGCGCACGGCTTCCGCCGAATGGGCCTCGCCATAGCCGGTCGCGGCGATCGCGGCCGAGAAGAAATACTTCATCTCGAAGACGCCGCGCGAGCAGGTCAGGTACTTGTTCGAGGTCACGCGCGAGACGGTCGATTCATGCATGCCGATCGCGTCGGCGACGGTCTTGAGGTTGAGCGGGCGCAGGTGCTCGACGCCATGGGCGAAGAAGCCGTCCTGCTGGCGCACGATTTCGCTCGCGACCTTCAGGATGGTGCGGGCACGCTGCTCCAGCGACCGCGTCAGCCAGTTCGCCGTCTGCAGGCATTCGGCGATGAAGGCCTTCTCCTCGTCGCTACGGGCGGCCTTGGAGACGCGCGCATGATAGGTCTGGTTGACGAGCACGCGCGGCAAGGTGTCGGGGTTGAGATCGACCAGCCAGGAGCCATCGGGCGCGGCGCGAATGAACACGTCCGGCACCACGGTTTCCGCCGCCGAGCTGCCAAAGGCGCGGCCGGGCTTGGGGTCGAGCCGGCGGATCTCGGCGACCATGTCGGCGATATCCTCGTCATCAACCCCGCAAATGCGCTTGAGCGCGGCGAAATCGCGCTTGGCGACAAGGTGCAGGTTGGCCACCAGCGCCTGCATCGCCGGGTCGAAGCGGTTGCGGTCGCGCAGCTGGATCGAGAGGCATTCGCAGACGTCGCGCGCGGCCACGCCGGAGGGATCGAAGCCCTGGATGATGCCGAGCACACGCTCGATGCGCGCCGGGGCGACGCCGAGCCGCTCGGCGATCTCGCCGACCGGCTCGCCGAGATAGCCGGAATCGTCGACCGCATCGATGAGATGCTGGCCGATGATGCGGTCGGCCGGGTCGGTGACGGCGAGGTCGAGCTGGGCGCCGAGATGGTCGTGCAGCGAGAGCTCGGCCGTCAGGCTCGACTCGAACCCCTCCTGCCCTTCGTCGAAGGAGCCACCCGAGCCGCCATAAGACCCACCGGTGACCGGCAGGCTGTCGGCGCCCTGGGTGTCCAGTCGCGCCACTGTCGGCTGCTCGCCCTGGAAGACATTGTCGAGCGTGGTGCCGAGCCTGCCTTCCATGCCGTCCTGGGTGTTCAGGCTCTCGGCGCGGGCGAAGCTCTCGGCATCGGCGGCGTGCGGGCCGTCGCCGCCATTGGCATGAACAGGCAGATCGGCCGCGTCGTCGCGCTCCAGCAGCGGGTTCCGCTCCAGCTCGCCTTCGACGAAATTCTGCAGTTCGAGATGCGAGAGCTGAAGCAGCTTGATGGCCTGCAGCAGCTGCGGCGTCATTACCAGGGATTGGCCCTGGCGCAGCTCCATGCGCGGCATCATCGCCATGACGCTAAAGACCCCACTCCGATCCCCAAGCTTTTCGGCACGCTTCTTGCGTTGGCAGGAACCGTAGCGTCAGCGCCGGAGCGCGTCAAAGCCCTTGCGGCAGGTTTCGTCGAAGAAGTTAATGCAGTGCAGCATAATGTCGCGTCGAGGCCCCGACCGCGCAAGAAAGCTGCGCAATCGCCCTCCCCGATCGGCTGGAGCAGTCTGTTAGAGCCGGAAATCCTCGCCGAGATAGACCCGGCGCACATCGGGATTGGCGATGATCTCGGCCGGCGAGCCCTCGGTCAGCACGCGGCCGGAATGGATGATATAGGCGCGGTCGACGAGGCCGAGCGTCTCGCGGACATTGTGGTCGGTGATCAGCACGCCGATGCCGCGATCGGTCAATTGCCGCACCAGGGCCTGGATGTCGCCGACGGCGATCGGGTCGATGCCGGCGAAAGGCTCGTCGAGCAGGATGAAGGAGGGGCGGCCGGCGAGCGCGCGGGCGATCTCGCAGCGGCGGCGCTCGCCGCCGGAGAGCGCGATCGAGGGCGCCTTGCGCAGGCGGGCGATGTTGAATTCCTCGAGCAACGTATCGAGCTGGCGCTCGCGGCTCTTGCGGTTCGGCTCGACGACCTCGAGCACGGCGCGGATGTTGTCCTCGACGCTGAGGCCGCGAAAAATCGAGGCCTCCTGCGGCAGGTAGCCGATGCCGAGCCGGGCGCGCTGATACATGGGCAGGCCGGTAATGTCATGGCCTTCCAGCGAGATCACGCCGAGATCGGCCGCGACCAGTCCCGTGATCATGTAGAAGATCGTGGTCTTGCCGGCGCCGTTGGGGCCGAGCAGCCCGACGGCCTCGCCCTGGCGCACATAGAGGCTCGCCTCGCTGACGACGTTGCGCCCGCCATAGCTCTTGCGCAGGCCGCTGACAGCAAGGACGCCCTGGCCGCCGACCGCGCTCGTGGCCGCTCCCGTCGCCTCCTCCTTGCGCGCTCGCGCGCCGAAGAGCCGGCCGAACAAACCGCGCCGTGCCGTGCCGCTCTGGAGCGGCATGGCCTCAGCCTGGGATTGCGACGGGTAGGAAGCGGTCAAAGCGGATGCTGCCGGCTGGATCAGTTGGTCGGCGTGCCGGGACGCGTCGCGCCCGGACGGGCCGGGGCCGCCGGCGTGCTGCCCGGCTTTGCGGCGTCGGAGTTCGGCACGAAGAAGCCCTGCACCCTTCCGCCCTTCTTGGTCTCGACATTGGCGATGCCGGTCTGGGTATTGTAGACGAGCTTGTCGCCGCGGGTGATGTTCGGGCCGTCGTTCAGCGCGACATTGCCGGTCATGATGACCTGGTTGTTGGCACGGTCGAACTCGGCATGATCGGAGGTCGCGGCCTGCGTCTTCGAGACGACCGTGACCGGACCGGCGCAATCGATCTTCTTGATGCTGCTGTCGTTCGACTGGCCGCCCGCGGCGGGAGCAGGCGTGGCAGCCGGCGCCGGCGCGGCAGCGCCGCGCGCGCCCTGGCCACCGCCACGCCCCTCGTAGAACACGGTCATGACCGAGCAGCGCACGGTGGTCTCGCCCTGAACCGCCACGACATTGCCGGTGAAGATCGCCTTGTTGTCCTTGTCGAGCACGTCGAGCTTGTCGGCGTCGATCTTGATCGGCTCCTTGCTGTCGCCGCCGAGGCCACCAAAAGCCCCGCCGGCACCGCCACGGCCACCTCGCCCGCCCTGCGGCTGGGCGGGCTGGGCCTGAGCGACGCCCGGCCGCGCTTGCTGAGCCTGCGCCGTCTCATGCGCGATGGAGACAAAGGCGAGCCCGGCCGCCAGCAGCAGGGCCGTGGCTCCACGGCTCCGGGTGAAGCCGGCATCGGCGGGGAAGGGCTCGATGGCGCAGGTCATGTCACCGCCTCGTTCCGGTTTCGGGTGCTTCGGTCGCTTGCGTTTGCGCCGTGCCGGCGGCGGGCGCAAGTCCCGATCTCAGCAATTCCGGCGCCGGCGTGCTGCCTTCGCGCTCGGGCCCGGCCAGCGAACGCGCCGGCGCGTTCTCGATGACGACGCGGACACGGCCCTCGAAAACGATCAGCGCGCCGTTATCCTTCACGTCGAGCGTGTTCGCGTCGATCTTCGTCGAACCGAGATTGACCTTGACCGGTTCCTGCGAATTGACCGTGCCCGCCTTGAAATTGATGTCCGCCGTCCGCATGAACATGTCGTAGCCGGACTCGGTATGGACCTTCACGTCGTCGACGAGCTTGAGCTTCTCGTTCTGCGAGTCGAAGAAGCCGGTGCGCGCGTTCACGGTCACCCAGCCCTCCTGCTGCATCTGGATGCGCGCCGTCATGGTGGCGAGCTCGATCTGCGTGGGGTTGCGGATGTCCTGCAGCGCCGTCTCGGCGGTGACCTCGTAGGGCCGGTTGTCCTTGCGATAGCCGGTCAGCCGCGGCGATTCCATCTTGACCTTGCCGCCGGTGATGCCGACCGAGCTGATCGACAGGCCGCCCACGGACTGCAGCGGCGTGAGGAACGGCGTCACGATCAGACCGACTACGGCCACGACCGAGCCGATCGGAATCGCGCGCCTGAGGAAGCGCACGAGAAACGTGTGCCGGCGCGCGGCCCGGAAGGCCGCACGGCTGCGGGTTTCGCGCCTCGGTTCGGGAGCGACCCAATCGCCAGATGTCATCGCCACTGTCATGCCCCGCGCAATGCCAGCCGCTAACGGCCTTTTTGTGTCAGAGCCCCTCGAGCCCTCAACTGGGTAGCCATCGGCCAAACCGCCAGAGGAAACCTCGAATTGCCGGCTGACCTGCGGATGCTCTTGCAGCCCCTATGCCATCCGCTCGCGCGAGACTGACGCAAGAAGACTTAGAATTTGTCAAGTATGAGCGAAGATATCGGTTTCCGCCCAACCGGCCAGGTCCAGCTCGGCGCGGACCGGCAGGAAGTCGAAGCAGGCCTTGGCCAGATGCGTGCGGTTCTCGCGCACCAGCAAGCTCTCCAGCCGCGCATGCAGTGCATGAAGATGCAGCACATCGGATGCCGCATAGCTCAATTGTGCGTCGCTGAGTGTCTCCGCCCCCCAGTCGGATGATTGCTGCTGCTTCGAGAGTTCGATCCCGAGCAGCTCCCGCACCAGATCCTTCAGGCCGTGCCGGTCGGTATAGGTGCGGACCAGCTTGGAGGCGATCTTGGTGCAATAGACCGGGCCGGTGACGATGCCGAAGGCCTGGCGCAGCACGGCGACGTCGAAGCGGGCGAAATGAAACAGCTTCAGGACCGAGGGATCGGTGAGGAGCCGGATCAGATTAGCCGGCGCCGGGCCGTCCCGCAGAATCTGCACGACCTCGGCCGAGCCATCCCCGTTCGAGAGCTGCACCACGCAAAGCCTGTCGCGATGCGGATTGAGGCCGAGAGTCTCCGTGTCGATCGCAACGATGGGAGCAGCCCGGAAATCGTCAGGCAGGTCGCCGCGATGGAGACGGATGGTCATGTCGAAAACCTTTCTCGGCCGATGCAAGGACGGCCTGCCCGCAGCTAGCGGCCAGCCGGACGGGGTTCAAGCCTTTTCTGCCCGTGGACGGAGTGGTCTGCGGCGCCGTTAACCTTTTCTTCACCATAAGCTTCATTCGAGCGCCGTCGCATGCGACGATGCAGGATCGGAGTTCGCCCATGTCTCCCATCCGCCTGTTCGTCGATTTCGATGGCCGCATCGGCCTGCGCCAGTTCTGGCTCGGCAGCATCGCCCTCGCGCTCTGCCTGCTGGCGATCCAGTGGGGCGCGCCGCGCCTGACCGACAGGTACACGGGAGCGATGATCTTTGCCTTCGCCAAAGCCTTCGCCCTGTTTCCCTGGGCTGCTCTCGCCGCGAAGCGCGCCACCGACCGCGGCAGCTCCTCGCTCTTCGGCATCCTCCTGGTCTGTGCCATCGTCCTGCCGGGAGAGCTGCGACCTGTCCTCGGCTCGCTCTGGGAGCCTTCGCTGGTCGCGATATCGACGATCGCCTGGCTGATCGCCCTGATCGATCTCGGCCTGATGCCCGGCATCGACCCGGAGGCAGAGCTTGCAGAGCAGGAGCGTGCTGTTAAACCGGCGCCATGAGCCCGAACACGCCTTCCTCCCTCGCCTTCGACCCCCGCGATCCCGTCGCCCTGACCCAGGCGCTGGTCCGCTGCCCCTCGGTGACGCCTGCCGAAGGCGGCGCGCTTTCATTGCTCGACGCCGTGCTGAGCGCGGAGGGCTTTGCGGTGCAGCGTCCGCGCTTCTCGGAACCGGACATGCCGGAGATCGAGAACCTCTACGCCCGGATCGGCAGCGAAGGTCCCGTGCTGGTGATCGCCGGCCATACCGATGTGGTGCCGCCGGGCGACACAGCGCGCTGGACCCATGAGCCGTTCGGCGGCGAGATCGTTGACGGCATCCTCTATGGCCGTGGCGCCTGCGATATGAAGGGCGGGCTCGCGGCGATGATCGCGGCGGCGCTGCGCTTCCGGCGCGAGCAGCCCGATGCGCCCGGCTCGATCGTCTTCTTGGTCACCGGCGACGAGGAGGCTTCGGCGATCAACGGCACGGTCAAGCTGCTGCAATGGGCGCGTGAGCGCGGCGAGCGCTTCGACCATTGCCTGCTCGGCGAGCCGACCAATCCGGCGACGATGAGCGACATGATCAAGATCGGCCGGCGCGGCTCGCTGACCGGCAAGCTGACCGTCAACGGCACGCAGGGCCATGTCGGCTATCCGCATCTCGCCGATAATCCGATCCGCGGCATGGTGCGGCTGCTGGCGGCGCTCGACGCCTCGCCGCTCGATGCCGGCACCGAGCATTTCGACGCCAGCAATCTCGAGGTGACGACGCTCGATGTCGGCAATCCCGCGACCAATGTCGTGCCGGCCCAGGCGAAAGCCGTGTTCAATATCCGCTTCAACGATCTCTGGACGCCGGAGACGCTCGCCGCCGAGATCGAGCGGCGCCTGCGCGACGCGGCCGGCAACAAGGTGCGCTACGAGATCGCCTTCGAGCCGACCAATGCGGTCGCCTTCCTGACCAAGCCCGGCCCATTCGTGACCATGGTGACCGAGGCGGTCGAGGCCGTGACCGGCAAGCGCCCGGCCCTCTCCACGACCGGGGGCACCTCGGATGCCCGCTTCATCAAGAACTATTGCCCGGTCGTCGAATATGGCGTGGTCGGCCAGACCATGCACCAGGTCGACGAGCGCGTCGCCATCGCCGATCTGCTTGCACTGGAGCGGATCACGCATCGGCTGCTGACGGACTATTTTGCCGCAGCGCAACATACTTGACGCTGGCGGAACATCGGGCGCTTAATCCAGTTAGACGAAAGTCTAATACGGGTAATCTGTCATGTGGCTGGCCACCGATGATGTGACGCGTTCCCTGCGCGGGTCCTGGCGCCTGATGACGCAGGGAGCCGAGGCGCTCAAGGAGCTCGATCTCAGCTCGAAAGGTTTCTGGCGGTCCTTCGCGGCGCTGATCCTGACCCTGCCGGCCATGGTGACGATCCTGGCGGCGGAGCGGGTCATCGACGGCCTGCCCAATGCCGGCAACCTGTTCGATTCACCCTGGCTCGTCGCCAGCGTCATCGGTGCGGAGAGCCTCGCCGTCATCCTCGTGCCGGTGCTGCTGATCGGCCTTGCGCCCAATCTCGTCCAGACGCCCCGCTTCACCAGCTTCGTCATCGCCTGGAACTGGGCCGGCATCGTCTCGGTGAGCCTGATGGCGGTGCCCGCCACGATCTTCGCCATCGGCTGGGCCCCGCCGACGCTCGCCATCGTGCAGACTCTCGGCTTCGCGGCCATCGTGCTGCGGCTGCGCTATTGCGTCGCCAAGGCCGCGTTCGGCCCCGGCGGCGGCGCCGGGGTGATCGTGCTGGCGAGCGTGATCGCGGATTATTCGATCGTGCGGCTGTTCGGGCTGGCGGGGTTCTGAGACGCCCCGCCCCGTTTCCTCGGCCGCAGCGGCTCACATGTTCCCGCGCACCGCGCTCCAGGCCTGATTGCCGCCATCGGCAGCCTGGCTCTGCCCTTCGAAGCGACCGCCTTCCAGCTTGCCGGTGAAGCGCCTTCCTCCGGCGGTGAAGACGATCTCGGTGCCGTTCATCTTGGCATCGGTGATCGACATCTCGTTGCCGCCGCGCTTCAGCGTTCCGGCCAGCATCTGGAAGTCCTGTTGCAGCACCAATTCGCCATCGGACAGTTTCCAGGTGCCGCCGACCTGGGCCGGCACGACCCAGAAATGTGCGCGGCAGAAGTTGCGGCATTCGCCCTGGGCCTGGATGGTCTCGTCCGGCGTCCATTCGCCCATGTTGAACGAGTTCGAGACGACGCGCGTGCCGGGCTTCATCTTCAGGATGATCGGGCGCAGCTTGACGTTGAGATCGGGCAGCAGGAACAGCGTCACGACGGTCGCGTCCGAGAAATTGCTCTCGAAGATGTCGGCCTGGACGAAGCGGGCCTTGTCGCCGACGCCCTCGCTCGCGGCATTGCGCTGCGAAAGCGCGACGAGATCCGGATTGTACTCG
The DNA here is from genome assembly GCF_004341515.1 of Allobosea sp. BK604. Classification (GTDB taxonomy): domain Bacteria; phylum Pseudomonadota; class Alphaproteobacteria; order Rhizobiales; family Beijerinckiaceae; genus Allobosea. The sequence continues at coordinate 369,064 of NZ_SLZF01000007.1, read as the reverse complement.
ATGCCGAGCGCGCGCGCGCCGCGCTGGGCCGCGGTGATCACGGTGCGGCCATCGCCCGAGCCGAGATCGACGACGTAGTCAGCCGCCGTGACCTTGGCCATGTCGAGCATGCGGTCGACGAGCGCCTGATGGGTCGGCACCCAGACGACATCCTTGCCGGCCTGTCCCGATTGCGGCTCGTAGGCAGGCGCCGGCTTCGCGGCCGTCTGGGCCGCGGCGAGGCCGATGCAAAGAACCGAGGCGATGCCGGCCGCGGCCATGGTGCGGAACATTCTCATCTCATTCTCCTGGGTTGGCAGTCTCGGATGATGCTCAGGCCCCGCCCGCACCCTGCTCGCTGGCGTCCGCGGTCTTACGCTCGGCCCGGCCGAGCAGCAGCAGCGGCGTACCGGCGGCGATGACGGCCAGCCCAATCAGCGCGCCGATGCCGGTATAGGCAAGGCTGGCATGGAGCATGAACAGGCAGGTCAGGCAGAACAGGATCGGGGTCAGCGGATAGAGCGGGACACGGAAGGGCAAGGTCCGGCCCGGCTCGCGCCAACGCAGCACGATCAGCGACAGCCCGACCAGGAACAGGAAGGACCAGAAGACCGGCGCGGTGTAGTCGACCATCGACTGGAAACCGTCGCGGGCCGCAGCCCCCATGCCGACCAGCGCCAGCGCGACCGTGCCTTGCAGCAGGAGCCCGTTCGCCGGCGTGCCGCCGCGATCGTCCCATTGCCCGACCTGGGGCAGCACGGACAGATCCCGCGCCATGGCGTAGTAAACACGCGCGCCTGTGAAGATCGTGCCGTTGAGGGTCGAGAGCGCAGCCGCCACGACGATCAGGCTCAGGATCAGCGCACCGGAATCGCCGGCGACGGCGCGCATCAGGTCCGCTCCGGCGGCACTGGAGCCGCGCAGCCCTTCGAGACCGAGGCCGGTGAGGAAAGCGAGATTGACCAGCGCGTAGATGGCGACGAGCACGGCCGTGCCGATCAGCAGGACGCGGCTCATGTTGCGCGGCGCATCCTTGAGCTCGGCCGAGAGATAGGCCGCCTCGCTCCAGCCGCCATAGGTCAGCAGAACGAAGATCATCGCCATGCCGAAGGCTCCCGAGGCCGAACTCGGCGCAACCGGCGCCGGCGTCGCTGCCGGCTCGGCCCCACCGAACAGGCCAGCGACAATGACGAGCGCGACGGCAAAAACCGTGAGGACGGTCATGGCGTTCTGCGCGGTCTTGCTCTGCAAGGTGCCGAGCACGTTGAGCCCGGTCAGGATGGCGATGCCGAGCGCGGCGTAGATGGCCGGGCCGTTGGCGCCGAGCGGCAGGATTTGCGCGGCATAATCGCCGAAGACGAAGGCGACGGCGGCGATCGCGCCGGTCTGGATGACCGCGCCCCGGGCCCAGCCGAACAGGACCGCGACCGGGCGGCCATAGGCCCGCGAGAGAAAGTGATACTCGCCGCCGGCATGAGGATAGGCCGAGGCCAGCTCGGCATAGCAGAGCGCGCCGATCAGCGTGACGAAACCACCGAAGACCCAGGCGCCGATGAAGGCGGCCTCGCTCCCGACATTGGCCGCAACCAGCGGCGGTGTCTTGAAAATGCCGATGCCGACGACGATCCCAACCATGATGGCCACGGCGTCGATTACGTTGAGCGTCGGCTTCGGTGCCGACATCGTCTCGCTCGTCATGCGCTTCCCCGCTCAAGCCTGGATCGGAAGCAAACTGAGTCGCGCGACAAAAGTTCTACGACCTGTTCCGAATGGGTCGCAGAGTTGAAAAATGCCGGCGCTCGCGCCAGCCGTTCTCACGGGCTCGTGAAGGCTGTTCGGAAGACGTGATGCGAGCTGGACACGCGCGACATTGTCGCTTCCCAGCGCTTATCCTGGGGAGGCCTGAGGGAAGAGGCTCAGTAGTCGACGCCGGCGAGATAAAGCCCGCAGGGCGGGGCCAGTGCGGCGCATTGCGAGCGGTCGCGCGCCGCCAGCACCTTGCCGACCTTGTTCTCCGGCCAGCGGCCCATGCCGACCATCTTGAGGCAGCCGACCATGGAGCGAACCTGATGATGCAGGAAGGAGCGGGCATGGACATAGGCCACGATCTCCGCGCCCTCGCGCCTGACGTCGAAGCGATCGATGGTGCGCAGCGGGCTGTTGGCCTGGCATTCGGCGGCGCGGAAGGTGGTGAAGTCGTGATGGCCGATGAACGCCTTGGCGGCGCGGTCCATCGCCTCGTGATCGAGCTTCACCGGCACATGCCAGACACGGTTGAACTCGAGCGCCGGCTGCGCCCGCCGGTCGAGGATGCGGTAGATGTAATAGCGCCGCGTCGCCGAGATGCGGGCGTCGAACGTGTCCGGCACCGGTTCGGCGCTCAACACGGCGACGGGGATGTGCTTCAGCCGCGCGTTACTGGCGTCGCGCACGACGTCACTGCGCCACTCCTTGTCGAGATCGACATGGGCGACCTGGTGCGTCGCGTGCACGCCGGCATCGGTTCGCCCCGCACAGTGCAGGCGCACGGAATGGCCGCAGAAGGCCTCGATCGCCTCCTCGACGCTCTGCTGCACGGACGGCCCGTTGAGCTGGCGCTGCCAGCCCGAGAAGGGCGTGCCATCATATTCGATGACGAGCTTGTAGCGGGGCATCAGGGCATGATGCCGAAAAGAGGGAACCGGCTTTCTGGCACTGGCATGCCCTAAAACCTGTGGCCCGGTTCCAACCGGGCGCCGCGCAGGAACTCGGCGCCGCTCATCGGCCCGCGGCCGCCGGCGCGCTGGACCTGGAGCAGTTTCACCGCGCCCTCGGCGCAGGCGATCGTGCCCTCGCCGTCGAGCAAGGTGCCGGGCTCGGCCGCGCCGCCGGCAAGCGCCGTGCGCAGGACTTTCAGCCGCTCCGGCCCCTTGCCGAGATCGACCTCGGCGAAGGCGCCGGGAAAGGGCGAGAGGCCGCGCACGAGATCATGCACCTGCCGCGCGGGCCGCGCCCAGTTCAGCCTGGCCTCGGCATTGGCGATCTTGGCGGCGTAGGTGACGCCCGCCTCCGGCTGCGGCGTGAAGCGCAGGCCGCCGCGGCCGAGCGCGGCAAGCGCACGCACCATCAGGTCGGCGCCGAGCGAGGCGAGACGGTCATGCAGTTCGCCGGCCGTCATGTCGCGGTCGATCGCGACCTTCTCGACCATGCCGACCGGGCCGGTATCGAGCCCGGCCTCCATCTTCATGACGCAGATGCCGCTCTCGGCATCGCCGGCCATGACGGCGCGCTGGATCGGCGCGGCGCCGCGCCAGCGCGGCAGTAGCGAGGCATGAAGGTTGAGGCAGCCGAGCTCGGGGAGATCGAGGATCGCCTGGGGCAGGATCATGCCATAGGCGACGACGACCGCGACATCGGCCTCGTGCGAGGCGATGATCTCGGCCGCCTCCTCGCTCTTCAGCGTCTTCGGCGTGAAGACGGGAATGCCGAAACGCTCGGCGGCGCGGTGCACCGGCGAGGGCTTCAGATCGAGGCCGCGACCAGCCTGGGCCGGAGCGCGGGTGTAGCAGCTGACGACCTCGTGGCCCTGGCCGACGATCTCGGTCAGGGTGGGCACGGCGAAGTCGGGCGTGCCCATGAAGATGACGCGCAAACTCATGCGTTCAGTGCCGCTTCCATCCCCAGTCAGGCCGCGCTCTCGCGCCGCGCCTGCTTGGCGAAGCGCTTGGTGACGCGCTCGCGCTTGAGGCGCGAGAGATGATCGATGAAGAGCACCCCGTTGAGATGGTCGATCTCATGCTGGATGCAGGTGGCGAGCAGCCCGTCGGCCTCTATTTCCTGTTCCTTGCCGTCGAGATCGAGATAGCGGATCTTCACGCGCGCCGGCCGCTCGACCTCCTCGTAATATTCGGGGATCGAGAGGCAGCCCTCCTCATGCACGTTCATCTCCTCGGAGGACCAGGTGATTTCCGGGTTGATGAAGACGATCGGGGTCTTCTCCTCATCCTGCTTGGCGAGATCGATCGTCACCACGCGCGTGGGCACGCCGATCTGGATCGCGGCCAGGCCGATGCCCGGCGCGTCATACATCGTCTCCAGCATGTCTGAAGCGAGCGCCTTGATCTCGGGCGTGATCGCCTCGACAGGGGCGGATACCTGACGCAGGACGGCATCAGGCAGGATTACAAGGTCACGGATGGCCATAAGGGGCTCGAACTGGGTTTTCGTGCTGATTTGGCGGACATAAGCGCTTGTGGGCAAGCGGTCAAACTGTTCCGCTTTCGTTCGGAAATTCCAGGCGAATCGGGTAGTGTTCGACCATGAAAGAGATCGCCTTCGTCCTGCTCGAGCGGCCCGTGACCTGGGCCGAGGCCGCGTTCGGCTTCGCCGGCATCAGCCTGTTCCTGCTCGCTTGCGTCACGCTTTCGCTGTGGCGAAGCTCGCGGCGGCGGGCGGTGGAAGCCGGCATGGCGGCCGAACGGGCCCGCGAGATGGACGACAAGGTCGCCGAGATGAACCGCATGCAGGCGGAGCTCACCGGCCGGATGCAGACCATGGCCGAAATCCTCTCGACCCGGCAGGGCGACCTCGCCCGGCTCGTCGCCGAGCGGATGGACGGGCTGCGCCAGCAGGTCGGCAGCGGGCTGGAGCAGAACGTCAAGCAGACCACCGAGAGCCTCGGCAAGCTGCAGGAGCGGCTCGCCGTCATCGACGCCGCCCAGAAGAACCTGACCGACCTCACCTCGGAAGTGGTGACGCTGAAGGACGTGCTCGCCAACAAGCAGGCGCGCGGCGCCTATGGCCAGGGCCGGATGGAGGCGATCATCCGCGACGGCCTGCCCGCCGCATTCTTCGCCTTCCAGCCGCAGCTCACCAATGGCAAGCGGCCGGACTGCCTCGTCACCTTGCCGGGCGACGGGCGCGGCCTGGTGATCGACGCGAAATTCCCGCTGGAGAGCTTCACCATGCTGCGCGAGGCGCGCGGCGAGGAGGCGAAGAAGCAGGCCTCGGCCCGCGTGCGCGGCGATGTCGGCCAGCACGTCAAGGACATTTCCGAGCGCTATTTCCTGCCGGGCGAGACGCAGGACATGGCGCTGCTCTTCGTGCCGTCGGAATCGATCTATGCCGACCTGCACGAGCATTTCGACGACGTCATCCAGAAGGCGCATCGCGCCCGCGTCATGGTGGTCTCGCCCTCGCTGCTGGCGCTGGCGATCCAGCTCATGCAGTCGCTGATCCGCGACGCGCGCATGCGCGAGGAGGCGCAGGTGATCCAGAGCGAGGTCGGCAAGCTGCTCGACGACGTGCGCCGGCTCGGCGAGCGCGTCGACAAGCTCGACACGCATTTCCGCCAGGCGCAGGAGGATGTCGGCCAGATCAAGACCTCGGCCGGCAAGGTCACCAGCCGGGCGGAGAAGATCGGCGCGCTCGAATTCGACGACGCCAAGGGCGAGCCGTCCTTGCCTTTCGCGAAGGGCTTGCCGCTGAAGGCCGCGGCCGAGTGAGCCGGGCCGCAAGGGACCGCACTCCATCCACATTTCGAGGCTAGTCGTTCCTGCAACCGGCATTGCGAGGGAACGACGGATGCTCGTGCAGATCGGAACGCTCATCGCCGCCACGAGCCTCGTCCAGCTGGCCAATGGCTTCTTCAACACCTTCCTGTCGCTGCGCCTGACCGTCGAGGATTTCGGCGCGACGCTGACCGGCATCGTCCTCAGCGCCTATTTCATCGGCTTCACCATCGGCGCGGTCGGTTGCGGCGGGGTGATCCAGCGGATCGGCCATATCCGCGCCTATACGGCCTTTGCCGGTATGGTCGTGGTTGCGACCGCCGCGATGCCGCTCTTCATCTCGCCGCTGGCCTGGATCCTGTGCCGCGCCGTCATCGGCATCGGCTGCGTCGGCCTGTTCATCACGACCGAGAGCTGGCTCAACGCCAAGGCGCAGGCGGACCAGCGCGGCCGGGTGTTCTCGATCTACATGGTCGGGACGTTCCTCGCGCTCGCGGCCGGACAATTGCTGATCGGCAAGCTCGCGATCCAGTCGGCGACGCCGTTCAACATGATCATCGCGCTCTTCGCGCTCGCGCTGGTGATGGTGAGCACGACGCGCGCGGAAGCGCCGATGATCACGCCGGAGGCCTCGCTGCGCTATGGCGACCTGACACGGCAGGCGCCGGTCGCCGTCGCGGGCTGCGTCATCAGCGGCATGATCAGCAGCGCCTTCTACGCACTCGTGCCGGCCTGGATGCTCAGCAACCATATTCCGCAGGAGACGATCGCCCTGTTCATGCTGGTCGCAGTGCTGGGCGGGCTGGCGCTGCAGGTGCCGGTCGGCCGTCTGTCGGACCGCGGCGACCGCCGCATCGTCCTGGCCGGGCTGGCGCTCGGATATTCGGCCGCCGCGATCCTGCTCGTGCTGCTCCCGACGCGGCTTGCGGCCGTGCTGCCTGTGGCGGCGCTGCTGGGCGGCTTCATGTCGACGCTCTACCCGGTCTGCGTCGCCCATGCGCTCGACCGCATGCCGGCGGACCGGGTCGTCGCGGTCAGCGGCCGGCTGATCCTGGTCAGCGGCTTCGGCTCGGCACTGGGGCCGATCGTCGGCGCCGGCGTGATGGCGCGGTTCGACATCAACGGGCTGCTCTATTTCATGGCGACAGCGACCGCGCTGCTCGCCGCCGTCGTCATCCTGCGCATCCGGGTCAAGGCGCCGCCGGAGCGGGTCGAGCGGCCCTTCGAGATCATCGACCCGCTGGCGGCACCGATCTCGCAGGAGCCCGAGGCCACGGATGCGGACGGCACGCCCCGCGCCGTCGCCGCATGAGCTTGGCGGCTAAAGCATTTTCGAGCGAAGTGGATAGCGGTTCGCGTGAAGAAAATGCGTCAAAACAAGAGGTTAGAGGATTTTCGCGGTTCGGAGAAGCGCGGAAATGCTCTAGCCTTGAGGCGCCCGCAGCACCCGCTCGGCATAGCCGATGATGCGCTCCTGGCCCTCGGTCGGGCCGCCATGCAGGGCCGCGATCTTGCGCAGCATGATGAAGAGCTCGTTGAGCTCGGCCTTGGACAGGTTCTTGCGCAAGAGATCCTTGAGGTCGTCGATAGCGGTCTGGGCCGAGGGAACCGAGTCGACGGCGTGCCCGGCAAGGATCAGCCGCGTCTCGATCTCGCTCTCGAATTCGAGCACTCCGCGCATCTCGGCCTTGATCGCCTCGACCTGCTCGACCGTCGGTTCGCCACGATCCTTGGCCACGAGCAGCATCAGGGCGACGGCGCCCTCGCGGCTCTCGGTCATCGCCTTCAGCGGCGCCCGCTGCTGCTGATCCCTGGCGACGAGGCGGCGCTTGCTGTTGCGGCGGTCGCTCAGCCAGTGGTCGAGATGCTCCATCCCCCTGCCCCAGACCAGCCAGTAGGCCACACCACTGATGATCGCGGTCACGATCGCGGCAAGAACGGGCATTGCAATCTCTCCACCATGAAACCAGCCACCGGAGCCCAAGACAGGCCGCTCCGGCAGCTCTTGCGGGCTCGCCACTCTCTCGGCGACGAGACCTAGCCTCTCGGCTTTACAGTTCCATGATCCGTCCAGACGCGGATTCGGTGGGGAGATTGCGCGGGGCGTGCTCAGCCGCGATTCAGCGCCGCCGAGAGTTCCGGCTTGACGTTGAGCGTCTGGAAAACGACGCAATAGCGCTCGGTGAGCTTCAGCAAGCTGTCGAGCTTCTCCTGCGGCGCGTCGGTCTCGACATCGAAGGAGAGGCGGATCGCCTTGAAGCCGACCGGCGCGTCCTTGGCGACGCCGAGCGTACCGCGGAAGTCGAGATCGCCCTCGGCCCGGACCGTGCCCTTCTTCAGCTCGATCTCGAGCGCGGTCGCGACCGCCTTGAGCGTCACGCCGGCGCAGGCGACCAACGCCTCCAGCAGCATGTCGCCCGAGCAGAGCTCGGCGCCCGTGCCGCCCGTCGCCGGGTGCAGGCCGGCGAGCGCGATGGCGCGGCCGGTCTCGACCTTGCAGGCGATGTGCTGATCGTCGAGCTCGCCATGGGCCTTGAGCGTGATCACGGCGGCGTCGGGCGTCTCGCGATACTTGTCCTTGAGCGGGGCCTGGAGGGCGCGAAGAGCGGTGACGTCCATGTCTGTTACCTCTGCGGGAGATGCGGGCGATGTCGCCGCTGACTTAAGCGCCTTTGCCGCTCCGCACCAGCATCGCGACGCGAGGGCCGGCGATGCGGCCTACCACCACATGCCTGCCGTCTCGGCGGCCTTGTGCTGCTGCGGCTCGCCATCGCTGAGCGAGCGGTCGAGCGAACGCAGCACCTCGCGCTTGGCGGCCTCGAAGCTCGGCGAGAGCCGATCGCGCGGACGTGCGAGCGGATTGTCGAGCTCGTCGAAGATGCGGCCGGGGCGCGGCTGCATCACGATGATGCGGTCGGCCAGGCTCACCGCCTCCTCGACATCATGCGTGACCATGACGACGGTCGGCCGGCTTTCCTCCCAGAGCGAGAGCAGGTGGCCGTGCAGGCTCGCCCGCGTGGTGGCGTCGAGCGCCGAGAAGGGCTCGTCCATCAGCAGCAGCTTCGGCCGCGTGATCAGCGCGCGAGCGATGGCGACGCGCTGCTGCTGGCCACCGGAGAGCTCACGCGGCCAGCGCTTCTCGTAGCCGCCGAGGCCGACGCGCACGAGTGCGTTGGCGGTGAGCCCCTCGCGCTCGAAGGCCGAGAGATGCGAGAGGCCGAAGGCGACATTGTCGGCGACGCTGAGCCAGGGAAAGAGCCTGGGCTCCTGGAAGATGACACCGACATCCGCACGCGGTTCGATGATCGTCTCGCCATTCAGCACGATGCTACCGGCGCTCGGATGGTCGAGCCCGGCAACGAGGCGCAGCAGCGTGGTCTTGCCGCAGCCGGAGCCGCCCACGAGGGCAAGGATCTCTCCGGGCGCGACCTTGGTGGTGATGGCCGAGAGCGCATGCGTGCCGTCGGCATAGGATTTCGAGAGATTGTCGAAGCTCAGCATCGACGTCGGCTTTCAGAGCTTGTCGCGACCGAGATCCTGCCAGGTGAGGAAAGGCCGCGTGATGGCGAGAAGCAGGCCGTCAGCCAGCTTGCCGAGCACGGCAAAGGCGATGATGGCCGCGATGATGGTGTCGGGACGTCCGAGTTGCTGGCCGTCCACCAGGAGATAGCCGAGGCCCTCGCTCGCCCCCATGATCTCGGCCGCGACCACGAACATGAAGCCGAGGCCAAGGCCGGAGCGCAGCGAGACGATCCAGGCCGGCAGGATCGCCGGGAGCAGCACCCGCCTGACCATGGCGAAGCGGCTGAGCCGGAAGACGCGGCCGACCTCGATGATCTTGCGGTCGATCGAAAGGATCGCGGCGGCGACCCCGAGATAGACCGGGAAGAAGACGCCGACCGCGATCAGCGCGACCTTCGAGGCCTCGAAGATGCCGAACCAGAGGATGAAGAGCGGAACCCAGGCGATCGAGGGGATCGAGCGCAGGGCCTGCAAGGTCGGATCGAGCAGGCTGCGGGCGATGGGTAGAGCCCCCGTCAACGCGCCGAGCACCGTGCCGACGGCCGCGCCGAGCCCGAAACCCGCCGCGACACGCCAGAGCGTCGCCGTGGCATGGGTCAGGAGTTCGCCCGAAGCCGCCAATTGCCAGAGCGTCTTGCCGACCACGCTGGGCGGCGGCATCAGCCGGCCATTGGCGAGGCCCATGCCGACCAGGAACTCCCAGAGCGCGGCGAGCGCGATCGGCAGGAGCAGGCCGGCAAGCCCGAAGCGGCGGGATGTCCGGCCAGTCGTCGGCCGTCCCTCCCCGGTCGCGGACGCTTCGATCTCGAGCGCGCTCATCGGCCTCCGGTCATGCCTCGATCGGGCTTACTTGGCCGCGGCCGCAGGGAAGCGCCGGTCGAGCAGGTTGTCGACCACCGACTTGATATTGGCATCGGCCGGCAGGACACCCGCCTGCTGCAGCGCGAGGCCGGCGGCGGTGATCGTGTCCGCCTGGGCCTGGCCGATGGTCGAATGCGTCAGCTCGGTGCGCTGGAGCTGGCGCTCGATCACGGGCTCGGAGAGCCTGGTGTAATCGACCAGGATCTTCTTGAGCTCGGCCGGATTGGCGATGGCATAGGCGCGCGCCTCCTCATAGGCCGCGATGACCTTGCGGACGAGCGCCGGATTCTCGTTGGCGAAGGCCTCGCGCACGTTGAGGACGCCCCAGGTATTGTCCTCGGCCTTGCGGTAGAACAGCTTGGCGCCGCTTTCGACCTCGGCCGCTGCCATCAGCGGGTCGAGCCCGGCCCAGGCGTCGACATCACCGCGCTCGAGGGCGAGGCGGCCGTCGGCATGCTGGAGCAGGACGAGCTTGACGTCCTTCTCGGTCAGCTTGGCATCGGCGAGCGCGCGGACCAGGAAGATATGGGGATCGGTGCCGCGGGTGACGGCGACGCGCTTGCCCTTGAGGTCCGAGACCTTGGTGATCTCGCTCTTGGCGCCGGTGACGAGCGCGGTCCATTCGGGACGGGAATAGACGTAGATCGACTTGATCGGGTTGCCGTTGATCTTGCCGATCAGCGCCGCGGCGCCGGCGGTCGAGCCGAAATCGATCGAGCCGGCATTGAGGAATTCGAGCGCCTTGTTCGATCCGGCGGACAGGACCCAGCGCACCGTGATGCCGTCTGCGGCGAGCGCCTTCTCGAGGAAGCCCTTCTCCTTCAGCACGAGGCCGACCGGATTATAGGTGGCATAGTCGATGCGGATTTCCTTGGGCGCCTGCGCGGCGGCACCAAAGGCGAGCGTCGTCGCGGCGAGGCCGGCAAGGACGAGGCGGCGGCTGAGACTGGCAATGACGGACATGATCGATCCCTTTGTTCTTCGTTGGGCGAAGGGATCGGGAGAAGGCCTGGCCACTCCGGCGCCCCACGCTTTAGCTGCACTTGTTTCGCGCCCGCAAGCTGCTGGCTCAAATCGGCGCGTATCCGTCTTTTAGGTCCGCCCGTTCTGTATGTCAAACAATCCGAAGGGGCATGTTGAATAGCCAATTTCACACATATTCTTCGTGTAAATTGCGATTTCTGTGAATCCCTTCAGCATGCTAGGAGCGGCAGTGGCAGAGTTCCGCTCCGCCCGAAGATCGAAAGTGCCGCTGCCCGTGTCGACCGTGGTTGATCAGCCCTATCTCGCGCTTGACGAAGTCCTGGAGAGCCCGACCGGCGCCGTCGCACGGCTGGCCAAAGGGATGGGCAAGGCCTCCAACGGCGAGTTGCGGCAGGAGCTGGTCGCCGGCCTGCGCCGAACGCTCGATCAAGGCCATGCCTCGGCCAAGGACATCCTGATCCAGACCCGTAACGGGTTCGCCTGCGCCAAGCGCCTCTCGGCAGCGATGGACGGCATCATCGCCTGCCTGCATGCCGCGGCGAGCGAGCATTTCTACCCCGCGATCAACCCCTCGCAATCCGAGCGCATCGCGGTGGTCGCCGTCGGCGGCTATGGCCGCGGCACGCTGGCGCCGGGCTCCGATGTCGACCTGCTCTTCCTGTTTCCGCACAAGCAGACCGCCTGGGGCGAGAGCGTGGTCGAGGCGATGCTCTATCCGCTCTGGGACCTGAAGCTGAAGGTCGGCCATTCCGTGCGCTCGGTCGATGACTGCATCCGCGAGGCGCGGGCGGACATGACGATCCGCACCGCGCTGCTGGAGGCGCGCTTCCTGTGCGGCGACCGCCCGCTCTTCGAGGAGATGAAGCGCCGCTTCGGGGCCGAGGTGGTCGAGGGCACTGCGCAGGCCTTCACCGAGGCCAAGCTCGCCGAGCGCGAGACCCGCGTTACCCGAGCCGGCACCTCGCGCTATCTGGTCGAGCCCAATGTCAAGGACGGTAAGGGCGGCCTGCGCGACCTCAACACCCTGTTCTGGATCGCGAAATATTCCTATCGCGTCGAGGATCCGGAAGATCTGGTTGCGGCCGGGCTGTTCGACCGCAAGGAAATGCAAGTGTTCCAGCGCTCGGAGGAGTTCCTCTGGCGCGTGCGCTGCTGGATGCATTTCATCACGGGCCGGTCCGAGGAGCGGCTTTCCTTCGATCTGCAGCGGCAGGTCGCTGCGGCGATCGGCTATGCCGGCCGCAGCGGTCAGGCGCCGGTCGAGCGCTTCATGAAGGCCTATTTCCTCGTCGCCAAGGATGTCGGCGACCTGACCGCGATCGTCTGCGCGGCGCTGGAGGCGCGCCAGCAGAAGCCGCGTGCGACGCTGACGCGCTTGATCGGCAGCTTCACCAAGCGCAAGCGCGTGCGCGCGCTCGGCCATCCCGATTTCACGCTGAAGAGCCAGCGGCTCGCGGTGATCGACGACGACGCCTTCGAGCGCGACCCGGTCAACCTTCTCAGGCTCTACGAGATCGCGAGCCGCGACGACCTTGCTATCCACCCCGATACCAGCCGGCTGGTGACGCAGTCGCTCAGGCTCGTCACCGGCCAGTTGCGCAACGACGCCGATGCCAACCGCATCTTCCTGGAAATCCTGACGGCACGTCGCTCTCCGGAAGCCGTGCTGCGGCGGATGAACGAATCCGGGTTGCTCGGCCGCTTCATTCCGGATTTCGGCCGCATCGTCGCGATGATGCAGTTCAACATGTATCACCACTATACGGTGGACGAGCATCTGATCCGTTCGATCGGCGTGTTGGCCGAGATCGACGCAGGCGCTCTGGAGGCCGAGCACCCGCTCTCCAACTCGATCGTTTCGACGATCAGCAACCGGCGCGCGCTCTATGTCGCGCTCTTCCTGCACGACATCGCCAAGGGGCGGCCGGAGGACCATTCGGTTGCCGGGGCGAGGATCGCCCGCAAGCTCGGGCCGCGGCTCGGCCTGACGGAGGCTCAGACCGAGACCGCCGCCTGGCTGGTCGAGCACCATCTCGACATGTCCACGGTGGCGCAGAGCCGCGATCTCGGCGACCCCAAGACGATCGAGAGTTTCGCCGCCACGGTGCAGACGCTGGAGCGGCTGAAGCTGCTGCTGATCCTGACCGTCGCCGACATCAAGGCGGTCGGCCCCGGGGTCTGGAACGGCTGGAAGGGGCAATTGCTGCGCACGCTCTATTACGAGACCGAGATCGTGCTCGCCGGCGGCCATTCCGCGATCGAGCGCCGGGCCCGGGTCGAGCGCAAGCAGGATGCGCTCAAGGAGCGGCTCGCCGATTGGAGCGAGGCCGAGCGCGACGCCTATCTAGCCCGGCACTACCCGGCCTACTGGATCAAGGTCGACCTGCCGCGCCAGGAGAAACACGCCCGCTTCCTGCGCCAGGCCGAGAGCGAGGGCCGGACGACCGCGACCATGGTCGAGACCGACCAGTTCCGCGGCATCACCGAACTCACCATCCTGGCGCCGGACCATCCGCGCCTGCTCGCCATCGTCACCGGCGCCTGCGCGGCTGCCGGCGGCAACATCGCCGATGCGCAGATCTTCACCACGACGGACGGGCTGGTGCTCGACACGATCTCGATCTCGCGCGCCTTCGAGCGCGACGACGACGAGTTGCGCCGGGCCGAGCGGATCGCGGCCGCGATCGAGCGCGCGCTCAAGGGCGAGATCAAGATCGCCGACCTCGTGGCGCAGCGCCGGGCGCCGCCACCGCGCGGCCAGACCTTCCAGGTCGCGCCGGAAGTGATCATCGACAATGTGCTTTCGGCCCGCCACACGGTGCTGGAGGTCTCCGGCCTCGACCGGCCGGGGTTGCTCTACGATCTCACCACTGCGATCGGAAAGCTCAACCTCAACATCGCCTCGGCCCATATCGCCACTTTCGGCGAGAAGGCGGTCGACGTGTTCTACGTCACCGATCTCACCAATGCGAAGATCACCGGCACGGCGCGCCAGCTCTCCATCCGCAAGGCGCTGATGGAGGTCTTCGTCTTCGACCACGAAAAGGCGCAGCCGCAGAAGGCACGCGCACCCGCTCGCGCTTGATTTCACGCGCCATAAGTCCGATATCGGCCACGAACGCTGACGGCGGCGGTCTTGCGCGACTTTCCCGGCCAGCCATTTGAAAACATTGGATGAGGCAATGACGCAGAAACCTGCGACGGGCGAACCGAACCCGGATACCGCCGCCGAGGCTACGAACGAAATGGCCCCGCGCGAGGCAGTCGAGGCGCTGATCGCCAATATCGAGAGCGAGCGCGACGACCTGAAGGACAAGCTGCTGCGCACGCTTGCCGACATGGAGAACCTGCGCCGCCGCACCGAGCGCGAGATCGCCGACGCCAAGGCCTATGCGGTGACGAGCTTCGCCCGCGACATGCTCGGCTCGGCCGATAATCTGCGCCGGGCGCTGGAGAGCGTGCCGGCGGGCGATGGCAGCCCCGCACTGAAGACGCTGACCGAAGGCGTCGAGCTGACCGAGCGCGAATTGCTCAAGACGCTCGAGCGTCACGGCGTGCGCCTGATCGACCCGCAGGGCGAGAAATTCGATCCGAACCTGCATCAGGCGATGTTCGAGGCGCCAGACCCGGCTCTCGCCAAGGGGCTGGTCTCGAAGGTCGTCCAGGTCGGCTACAAGATCGGCGAGCGCGTGCTGCGGCCGGCGCTGGTCGGCGTCTCGGCCGGCGCGCCGAAGCAGCCGGAGGCCCCGGCCGGCGATGCCGGAAACGGCTCGGCCGAGAGCCAGTAGACCGTGCTCGAAGCTGCTGGCGTCGCCGTCTTTGCTCTGACTGGCGCGCTGGTGGCGGCCCGCAAGGGCATGGACCCATTCGGCTTCATCCTGCTCTCCACCGTCACTGGCGTCGGCGGCGGGACCTTGCGCGACCTGCTGCTCGGGCGCGGCGTGTTCTGGGTGCAGGATCCGTTCGACGTGATCCTCTGCGCGCTCGTGGCGCTGGCATGCTGGGCCCTCGCCTACCGGCGGCCGGGCATGCTCGACGGCTGGGGCGGAAAGCGGCTGCTGATCTGGGCCGACGCGGCAGGGATGGCGCTCTTTGCCGTGATCGGCACGCAGAAGGCGCTTGCGGTCGGCGCGCCCAATCCCTCGGCCATCGCCTTCGGCGCGATCACGGCCGCGTTCGGCGGCATCATCCGCGACATCCTCGCCGGCGATCGCCCGATGGTCCTGTGGAGCCGGGATTTCTATGTCACAGCGGCGGCGACCGGCGCGACCGTCACGGCCGCCCTTGCCCATTTCGACGTCAATCCGACGGTAGTGATGCTCGGCGGCATCGCCGCCGGCTTCGGCCTGCGCGCCGGCTCGATCCTCTTCGGCTGGTCGTTTCCGAGCCTGCCGGGCTCAGGCCCCGACAAGGCGTGAACGTCGCTTCAGCTTCTTGTTTTCGCATCGGCTTTTCCGAAAACCGCAATCCAGTTTTCGGGCCGATGCGCCGGCCTCGCAGGCGAGAGCAACTCAGCCGACCGGCTTCGTCACGCGCCTCAGCGTCAGATTGATCCGGCCGCCCTGCGGCAGCAGCGCCGATGAGCCGGCCAAAATGCGGTCGATGCCGTGATAGGCCAGCCTGGCCTCGCCGCCGAAGAGCAGTGCATCGCCCGAACTCAGCTTGAGCGACTGGGTCTTGCCGCCGCGCGTGCTGCCGCCGATCCGGAAGATCGCGCTGTCACCGAGCGAAAGGGAGAGCACCGGCGCCTCGAAATCCTGCTCGTCGCGGTCCTGATGCAGGCCCATCTTCGCGCTGGACTCGTAGAAATTCACCAGGCAGGCCTCCGGCTCGTGCGGGTAGGAGGCGAGCTCGCGCCAGGCGTCGAGCAAAACAGCTGGCATCGGTGGCCAGGGCGCGCCGGTCTCGGGATGGAGCGGCTGGTAACGATAGCCATTGACGTCGGAGACCCAGCCGAGCGAGCCGCAATTGGTCATCCGGACCGAAAAGGGCTTTCCCGTCTTCGGCATGCGCGGCGCGAAGAACGGCGCCTGCCTGGCGACCTCGCGCAACTCGGCCACCAGCGCTGCCTGGGCCTGCGCCGACAGATAGGCCGGCCAATGGACGACGCCCGGTGCGACGGCGAGGCGCGTCATCGTCCCGTCAGAGATTGTCGAGGCCGAGCACGTCGGTCATCGCATAGAGGCCGGGCTTGCGGCCGCGCCCCCAGAGTGCCGCCCTGACCGCGCCCTGGGCGAACAGGCTGCGGTCCTCGGCGATATGGTTCAATTCCAGCCGCTCGCCCTGTCCGGCGAAGACGACCTTGTGGTCGCCCACAACCGTGCCGCCGCGGAGCGCGGCGAAGCCGATCGCGCCGGGCGGACGGGCGCCGACCTGGCCGTCACGCGAGGCGACGCGATGCTGCGCGAGCTCGACCGTCCTGCCCTGCGCCGCCGCCTCGCCGAGCATCACGGCGGTGCCGGAGGGCGCATCGACCTTCATGCGGTGATGCATCTCGACGATCTCGATGTCCCAGTCGGTGCCGAGGGTCGCCGCGACCTTGCGCACCAGCCCGGCGAGCAGATTGACGCCGAGGCTCATATTGCCGGAGCGGATGATCGCGGCATGGCGCGCGGCGGCTTCGAGCCTGGCGAGATGGCTCGGCTCCATCCCGGTCGTGCCGACGACATGGACGATGCGGGCCTGCGCCGCGAGCCCGGCGAAGGCGACCGTCGCCTCGGGCGCGGTGAAATCGAGCACCCCCTCGGCCTCGACGAAGGCGGCGAGCGCATCGTCGCTGACGAGAATGCCATTGGCCGGCAGGCCGGCGAGCACACCGGAATCCTGCCTGAGCGCGTTCGAGCCCGGGCGCTCGATCGCGGCGGAGAGCGTGCAGCCCTCGGTCGCGGCGATCGCCTTGATCAGCATCCGGCCCATGCGCCCGGCGGCGCCGACAACGACGAGACGCATGTCGCTCATGGGGAATTCACTCCGGGCAAGGCAAGGATCGGACAGCGGCTATAGAACAAGCGGCCGGGGAGCGGAACCACCCGATAGCTGGCGACCATTGCGATAGAGCGCAGGGAAGACCCGCCAGCGCGTCCAAACAAGAGGTCGCGTAACCCACGAAACAAAAACGGCCGGGTTGCCCCGGCCGTCCTGTTATTCCGAATGTGCCGCCTTTAGCCCGCGGACTGGATCGCCGAGAGCTTCCAGTCGCCGCTGCGCTCGCGCACGAAGGTCCAGAGCTCGGTCGCCTCCTGGGCGATGCTGGCATGGCCCTCGACGACGCGGCCGGTGGTGCGCTCGGTCAGCGCATTGATCACGCTGAAGCGCATCGCGACAGTGGCGTACTCGACGTTGCCCTCACGCCAAGCCTCGGCGAGATCGCCCTGGAGCAGCTTGACGTCCGAGACACGGTCGACGAGGCCCTTACGGGCGTTCTCGGCCAGGTCATCGGCGAAGTGGCCGACCATTTCCGGCGTCAGGAGCCGGCGCAGAGCCTGCTGATCCTCGTTCGAATAGGCCGCGTTGACCTCGCCGAGCAGGCGCTCGAAGCTATTGAAGTCCTCCGGGGCCGGATCGAACTCGATCGGCTTCGGCGCGCGCGCCATGCCGCCACCGAGACCGCCGAACATCGGACGCGGAGCCTGCGGCTGCTGGGGCTGATAAGCCTCGCGCGCCATCGGGCCGTTGGCCGTGGCGAGCTGCGGCTCGGAGCGCCGACGGAAGAAGCGCACCGCCAGGAAGATCAGGCCGGCGATTAGGCCGATCTGCAGCAGGAAGCCGAGGAAGCCCGCGAACGAGGCGAGACCGCTGAAGAAGCCGGAGCCCGAAAGCATGCCGAACAGGCCGGCGCCGAGCAGGCCAGCCCCGAGACCCATCATCAGGTTACGGGCCATGGACGGCCGGGCTGCCTGAGCAGCGGCAGCCGCGCCAGCCGCCGGAGCAGCTTGCGCCGGAGACGGCGTCGCACTGCGCTGGAAGGTCTGGGCGCCATTCGGCGCGGTATTGGTCGGGGCCGGGGCCGACTCGGTGCGGGCGCCGCGGCTGCCGACGCTACGGCCGCCGCCGGGACGCGCCTCGGCGATGATTGGAACGAGTACAAGTGCGCCGGCGAGCAAGGCGACGAAGCGACCATGACGGGCAAGCGAAATCAGGGACATGTTTCCTCCCGGAGCCCCCCCTGGGCTCTCTGCGCGCCGAATATGGCCTCTACTTTCGAAGAGGACAAGGTCTATCGACTTAAGTCGAAGTTATAATGTTACAACTTGTTTTCTGGACGATTCCGTTGGCCGTGCTACGCTCAAGTCTCGCCGTTGGCCCTATCGGCGAGGGGAGTGAGCCTATGACAAGGATCGCACCGAGGCCACACCGCGACGGACCGCGCATGCTGCGCAGCCTCGCTCTCGCCAGCGCTCTGTCGCTGGCCTCATTCACGGCAAATCCCGCCACGGCAAGTCCCGCGCAGGAGCAGCCGGTTCCGGTCGATCCGCCGCGGCTGGCGCAAGCGCCCGAGCCGCTCTGCTTCTGCTGGAGCGACGGCCGCAAGATCGCCGAGGGCGCGAGCGCCTGCATCCGGACGAACCAAGGCCGGCGGCTCGCCAATTGCGGCCGGGTCATCAACATGATGTCCTGGGAGGTGACCGAGAACCCCTGCCCCGAGAGCTGATCGCCCGCTGGGGCGGAACAAGCCGAACAATGAGAAACGCCGCCGGACCCTTGTCCGGCGGCGTTCTGTTCAATGGCTCCTGCGGTCTTTTCGACTTGAGACTGACGTCTGTCAGAACGCTCCCAACACAATGGCAATCATGAACACGAAGGCCGCGCCCATCGCCAACCGGTCGAGACTTAGCGTGAGGCTCATCTCATCCTCCTTTGTCATTGACCTGTCACCGACGCTAGCAGAATTGGCGATGGCCGCAAGGGGGCAAACATGTGGCAGTGCAGCAGCGGAGCCTAGAGTATGCCTAATTCTTGGTTAAATCATTGAATTGATTTGGGGATAAAAGCACTCAGCCGATTGAACCGACAAGCTTTTCCAGGGCCTTCGCCACTGCAATGACATGGTCATCATGGCCAAAACGTCCGATGATCTGAAAGCTCACGGGCAGGCCCCGCGGACCCCTCATCAGGGGAATTGTGGCACAGGGAGTACCCAGCAAGGTCCAGAGCCGGTTGAATTTCGAATCTCCGGTCGAGGCCAGAGTGGCTGGTGCTTCGCCGGGTGCGGCATGGCTGATGACGACATCCACCTCGGCGAAGACATCGCGGCAGGCGTCGCGGCCGCGGCGCGAGAGCCGCCTCGCCTCGTCATATTGACGCGGGGTCGTCGCCCGGGCGCTTTCGAGATAGGCGCGGAGCTTGGGCGGAAGGCTGGCGCGATGCTCGGCATATTCCCAGGCCAGCGCCTGCACCGCCTCGAAATCCTGCAGCGGGCCATGGGCCTGGAAGGCTTCGGCCAGAGCCGCCGGGCTGGCGAGGTCGACCAGTTTGGCGCCGGCCGAGGCAGCGAGATCGGCGACGCGCTTCAGCGCGGCATCGGAGGCCGGATCGGACGCGCCGGCGAAGTCCTGGCGGGAGATGCCGATGCGCAGGCCCTTGAGCTCTGCGGGGGAGGCATCAAGGTCCGAGCGGCCGGTCAGCGCTGCCAGCGCGAAGCCGAGATCGTCGGCGCTCGCCGCCATCAACCCGACCGTGTCGAGCGACCAGGAGAAGGGCTTGACGCCGACGGTCGGGAGCAGCGCGTAGGACGGCTTGATCGCGGCGACACCGCAATAGGCGGCGGGGCGGATGACCGAGCCACCGGTCTGCGTGCCGAGCGCGAGCGGGATCATGCCGGCCGCGACCGCAGCCGCCGAGCCGGCGGAAGAACCACCCGGGCTCGCGTCGAGCTCATGAGGATTGCGGGTCGGGGCCGGATCGAGAAAGGCGAAGGCGGTCGTCTGGGTCTTGCCTGCGACTGTGGCGCCGGCAGCCTTGAGGGCCATGACGATCGGCGCATCGGCGCGCGGCTGCCAGCCGTCATAGATCGGCGAGCCCATGCCGGTCGGCAGGCCGGCGGTGTCGATGATGTCCTTGACGCCGCAGGCGATGCCGGCAAGCGGGCCTGTGCCGGGCGCGAGCATGGCCGGCCGGCTGGCGAAGGCGCGGACATCGCCGTCCTTCGCGGAAATCAACTCGGCGCTGCGCTTCAATTCGGCCGCAGCCGCATCCTGTCCCACCGCAGCCCGGCGGGCGATCTCACGCGCTCTCAGCATTCCGCTCTCCGATCCCCCTTGGGCAGCAGGGCTCGCCGCCATCCCTGCTGTCCGGCCTATCTGGCACGGCAAGGCGAAGCCGGCCAAGCGGCATTAAGGAATAGGGCGGATGCGCCGGAAAATGCTGTGATTTCAACGCAGCAGCCATCTCACGACTTAATGGCGGAAGCCGGCCGTTAGCGCTGGCTTAACCGCGTCGGCAAAGATAGCCCGCCTGTGGCGGCCGGGGCTCACCCGGTCAATAAACCGTTCATCTGACCGTTCGCATTTGAATGGTCATGCGACGCTCACACCTCGCCCTCATCGCCCTCGGCGTCATCGGCGCCGGTCTCGCCGGCTGCGGCAAGTTCCAGAAGCCGCAGCGTGCGGCCTGGCGCGACCAGGCGGAAGCCGCCTGCCTCTCCTCGCGGCAGGTGCAGCTCTCCTCCTATGTCAGCCTGCGCGACAAGCCGATCGACGGTCCCGGCACCTGCGGCATGACGCAGCCGCTCAAGGTCTCGGCCTTCTCCGGGGGCGGCGTGCATCTCACGAGCAACGCCACGCTCGGCTGCCCGGTGGTGGCGACCACCGATAAATGGCTGGCCGAGGTGGTGCAGCCTGCGGCGATGAACGTCCTCGGCGCCCAGGTGATCGAGCTGCGCGCCGGATCCTATTCCTGCCGCGCCATGAATAACGGCACGGCGACGACCCGCACCTCCGAGCACGCCTATGGCAATGCCGTCGACGTCTTCTCCTTCCGGCTGAATGACGGGCGCGTCGTTACCGTGAAGGATGGCTGGCGTGGCTCGCCCGAGGAGCAGAACTTCCTGCGCGAGGTCTTCGTCGGCGCCTGCCAGCATTTCTCGACCGTGCTCGGGCCGGGCGCGGATCCGATGCATTACGACCATATCCATATCGACCTCGCCCGCCATTCCAAGGGCCGGCATATCTGCAAGCCGATCATCAAATACGAGCCGAACTACAACCTGCCGCCGCCCGATCCGGCGCGTCCGGACCGGATGGCGCTGCAACAGCAGCAGCCGGCAACGCGCCAGACCCTGCCGCCGCCGATGGTCGCCGGCACCTCGGGCGGGCTGCTGCGCCAGCCGAGCTCGGGCCTGCGCCCGCCGGGATCGGTCAATGGCGGCAATGGCGGCTATCCGATCGCGCATCAGGATGCGCCGCAGAATCTCGACACGCAGCGCCGCTATCTCCAGCAAGCGCCGCAACGCACCCAGCAGATGACACCGCGCTACCAGCCGGAGGCTCTGCCGAGCGAGGCGCGCGGGCCGCTGATGCTGCCGGGCTCAGTGCCACCGACCGAAGAGCTGATCGTCGGCGACGACGATGGCAACGGCGTCGTCGACGTGCCCGGTCAGGAACAGGCCGAGGAGATCACGCCGCAGAGCGATCCGTTCGCCTATGGCGCAAACCAGCGCGGCCCGAGCCGGCCTCGCTACTGATCAGCGCGCGTTCAGCACCTGCCGGCATTCCGGCGGCAGGGCGTCGAGGGACATCGGCGGCTTGGGCTTCGGCTTGGGGCCGGGCTTGGGCTTCGGCGGGTTGAAGATCGCCTCGTGCTGGCGATGGATCCAGCCATCGAGCTCGGCGCCACAGCCATCGCCGAAATTCGGCGGTTCCTGGCCGGAGCAGCTCTCCATGCCGCGCGGGCAG
Source organism: Allobosea sp. BK604 (assembly GCF_004341515.1). GTDB lineage: Bacteria > Pseudomonadota > Alphaproteobacteria > Rhizobiales > Beijerinckiaceae > Allobosea. The sequence goes on along the minus strand of NZ_SLZF01000007.1, from coordinate 347,337 downwards.
CTCAGGCGGATGTGGAAATGATAGTTATGGCCCCAGATCGGCCGGACCTTCTTCAGCCAGTCCCGGTCCGAGCCTGACTCGCGGCAGAGCGCGACCTTGAGCGCCGGGTTGACGAAGATGCGCTCGACGCGCGGCTCGGCCGCCACCGCGCGCAACAGCCTGGTATGGGCCGGCGTCCAGTTCCTGGGGTCGACGTCGCGCCAGTCGGCCCGCGCCATGTTGACCGCCGGCATGTTCTCGCGCTGGTCGCGATCGAGTCGGTCGCGCGGCATCGGCGTCAGCCAGACATCGGCATCGAGCCCGATCTGATGCGAGGCATGGCCGGTCAGCATCGGGCCGCCGCGCGCCTGGGACATGTCGCCGACGAGCAGCCCCGGCCAGCCATTGATCCTGGGAACGTCGCGAGCGAGCTTCTCGAGATAGGCGATGAGCTCGGGATGGCCCCAGTTGCGGTTGCGGTTGAGCCGCATCACCTGCCAGGCATCGCCATCGAGCGGCAGGGCGGCACCGCCGGCAAGGCAGCCGCGGGCATAGGAGCCGATCGATTGCGGCGGCATATGCGCCGGCGTGGTCTTCTGGCCGAAAAGCGCCCGCGCCGCCTCGGGATAGGCGGCGAGATTGGCAGCGCGGCGCCTGGACTCCTCGGACGCTGTATCCTGGGCGCGGGCGAGGCATGGCGCCAGCGCGGCCACCGCCAGCGCGGCGGCAAGGACGAATCGGCGGTACGAACGAGGCATGGCAGCAGATCGCCATGGCTGGCGAGCCGGGTCAAGCGGCCTCAGCCGGATGGCGAATGGACAATCCCGGCGCGAGACGGCAGCTTCCCACCCATCACAGCAATCGGGCCTGACCCGCAGCGAAAATTGCGTGACCGGAGGGGACGGACCATGACGATGATGACGATCGACCGCCGCGCGCTGCTCGGCGGCCTCGGCGCGAGCCTTGCCGTCCCGCGCGCCGGCTCGGCCCAGAGCAACTGGCCGCAGGGGCGCACCCTCAGGCTCGTCGTGCCGTTCCCGCCGGCGGGCGCCACCGACGTGCTGGCGCGGCTCGTCGCCGACAAGCTCGGCCATGCATGGGGCACCAATATCGTCGTCGAGAACAAGCCGGGCGCCGGCGGCAATATCGGCAGCGACGCCGTCGCCAAGGCCGAGCCCAACGGCGACACCTTCCTGATCGCCTCGGTCGGCATGGCGACCAACCAATATCTCTACGCCAAGCTGAGCTACGATCCGGTCAAGGATTTCGCGCCGATCACCATGATCGCGCTGGTGCCGAACCTGCTGATCGTCAACAACCAGCTGCCGGTGAAGAACACGGCCGAGCTGATCGCCTATGCCAAGGCCAATCCCGGCAAGCTGACCTATGGCTCCTCCGGCATCGGCACCTCGGTGCATCTCTGCGGCGAGCTGTTCCAGAAGCTGACCGGCACCAAGATGGTGCATGTGCCCTATCGCGGCACGGCCCAGGCGACGCAGGACCTGATCGCCGGGCGCATCGACCTGATCTTCGACAATATCACCCAAGCCCTGCCGCATGTCCGGGCCGGCTCGATCCGCGGCTTCGGCATCACCACCGCCAAGCGCGCGCCGACCGCGCCGGATTTCGCGCCGATCGCCGAGACGGTGCCGGGCTTCGACGTCTCCTCCTGGTTCGCGCTCTTCGCTCCGGCGAAGACACCGCCGGCCGTAATCGAGAAGATCCATACCGACACCAAGGCCGGGCTCACGGACCCGGTGCTGCGCGGCAAGATGGATGCGCTCGCGGCCGAGCCGGTCGGCAACACGCCGGCCGAGCTCGGAGCCTTCCTGCAGAGCGAGATGCAGAAATGGGGCGAGTTGATCCGCGAGGTTGGCGCGAAGGCGGAGTAGAACGCCGCAAGTAACGGCGCCGGAACCAGAGCGGCGCCTCTGACGTTTTTCCCGCATTCCCGGTCGCGAAGACCGTACCCAATGCGGGAAGGGCGTCAGATGTCCACTCTTTTGATCGTTCTGCTACTCATTCTGCTGCTCGGCGGCGGCGGATATTACGGCCACCGCGCCTATGGTCCGAGCGGCCTCGGCGGCGTCGTCGGCCTCGTGCTCGTCGTCGTGCTGGTCCTATGGCTGCTCGGCGCTATCGGCGGAGCGCCGGTCAGGGTCTAGAGCATTTTCGAGCGAAGTGGATACCGGTTCGCGTGAAGAAAATGCGTCAAAACAAGTAGATAGAGAATTTTCGCGATTCGAAGAAACGCGGAAATGCTCTAGTGCCTCGGCCCGAAAAGTGGATTCCGGTTTTCGGAAAAGCCGATGCGAAAACAAGAAGCTGGATGATCGGGCGGGATACGGTATCCGGTCCGATCATCTCGTAACCAACAGCCAGACCGCTCAGCCGGTCTGGCTGTTCTCCCAGACGGCGGTCGCGGCGGCGAGATCCTCGATGGAGACGCCGACCGACTTGAACAGCGTGATGCCGCCATCCTCCGCCGGTCCGGCAATCGTGCCGCGGCAGAGATCGGTCAGGGTGCCGGCAACCTGATCCGCACTGTAGCTGCCTTCCTTGATCGCCACGGCGACATCGCCGCCCTCCTCGATCGCCTTGGCGCTGTCGACCACGACGCGGGCGCGGTGCAACGCGTCGGCATCGACCTCGCGCATCTGCATCGTGAAGGCGCCGATCAAATCGAGATGGGCGGTGCGCTTCAGCCAGTGACCGTGGATCAGCGGCTCGGTCGCATTGGTGGCGCAGGAGATGATGTCGGCCGTACGCGCCTCGCCCTCGAGATCGGTAGTGGCGCGGACCGGAATGCCCTCGGCTGTCAGCTTCTCCGCCAGCTCGATCGCCGCCTCCGGCCGCCTCGCCCAGATGGCGATATCGGTCAGCGGCCTGACGCTGCGATGCGCCTTGATCAGGAAGGGCGCGAGCGCACCCGCGCCGACCATCAGCATATGCGAGGCGTGCTCGTTGGACATGGCGCGTGAGGCCAGCGCCGAGGCGGCGGCCGTGCGCCAGACGGTGAGACGGTTGCCGTCAAAGACCGCAAGCGGCTGGCCGGTATCGCCATCCATGAGCAAATAGGCGCCCATGACGCCCGGCAGGTTGCGCTTGCCGTTCTCGAAGAAGACCGAGACGACCTTGGTGCCGATATAGCCCTTCTCGGCGTTCGGAGCGCTCCAGGCCGGCATGACCAGCAGCACGCCTTTCTCCGTCGGGCGCTCGACCGTGTAATGGTTGCGTGGCGGCATGACGCCGTCGCTGCGAAAGGCCTCGGCCAGCGTATCGATCAGGGCGGGGAAGCTGAGGGCCGCGTCGATCTGCGCGGCGTCGAACAGCCGCATCAGCCGTTCCCGCGGGTCAGGGCCGGCAGGGCGGAATCCGGCACGGCAGCACGCAGCGACTGCGTCTCGCTGCGCAACGCCTCGACCTCGCGGCGGCTGCGGCGGGCGGCCTTGCGGTGCTTGCCCTGGGCGATCCAGGAGGCGAGGCCGCCGATCAGCACGCCAATGGCGATCGAGCCCAGCACGACGGCGAAGAGCGGCAGGCTGTAGACGAGTTGCGGCGCGTCACGGCTGATCGGGTCGAGCGAGACCTGCACCGCGCCGCGGTTCGCCACGGAGAATAGCACGATCGCGAGGGCGATCGGCACGAGGATCAGCGCCTTGAAGAAGGTTTTCATCGGTCTTCCCGAGTCCTGCGGCGTCAGCGCCGTCAGGACTATCAGTGCTTGCCGTTGAGCCGCAAGCGGAGCTCCTTGCCCGTCTTGAAGACGGGGACGTACTTCTCCTCGACCTCGACCGCATCGCCGGTGCGCGGGTTGCGGCCCACCCTGGCGGCGCGGGCTTTGCGGGAGAATGCGCCGAAGCCGCGCAGCTCGACCCGGTCCCCGCGCGCCAGCGCCTTGACGACCTCATCGAGGATCGACGTGACGATGTTCTCGATATCGCGCTGGTAAAGGTGAGTGTTGCGCTCGGCGATGCGTTGAACGAGTTCGGATTTTATCATGTGTCCAGTATAACCGCTTGTATCAACATCATTTTTCGGCGACAGGCTGCCAGAGCGCCAAGGGCGCGTCAAGCCGCAAACCGACCGGCTGGTCCGCAGCGCGGGCAATGAGTGTCGCAACGGCATCAAGGCCGGCGGCACGGGCCAGCGCTTCGCTGGCACTCCAGAGACCATAGGACGAGGATTCGCTGCGGCGGCGCCAGTCGCGCACGGGCAGATCCTTGGCCACATTCTTCTCGCGCTCGAGCCAGGCGATCGCCTCCGGCTCGCCGCCGATCTGGTCGATCAGCTTGAGATCGAGCGCGCGGCGGCCGGAATGGACGCGGCCATCGGAGACGACCGGGATATCGGCCTCGGCCAGCTTGCGGCGCTCGCGCACCAGCCGCTTGAACCAGTCGTAATTGTCGTTGACGACCTCCTGCAGCGCGGCGCGCGCCTCCGGCGAAGTCGGCTCGAAACCGTTCGGAGCGGCCTTGAGCGGGCTCGACTTGATCTCCTCGACCTTGACGCCAGCCGTATCCAGCAGGCGCGCCACGTTGGGAATCTGGAAGAGCACGCCGATCGAGCCGATCAGCGAGGTCTGGCGCGCGACGATACGATCGGCCCCCATCGCGGCGATGAAGCCGCCGGAGGCCGCGAGCCCGTCGACGACGGTGACCATCGGCTTCTTGGCGGCGAGCTTGCGCAGCGCATCATAGAGCGCTTCAGAGCCGGTCACGGTGCCGCCGGGGCTGTCGATCTTGACCAGCACGGCCTCGGCCCTGCTGTCCTCGAGCGACTTGATCAGGTCGAGCGTGCGCCGGTCGCCGGAGATGAAGCCGGAAATGGTGATGCGCGCGATATGGGCCGAGGAGAGCGAGCCGGGCGTGCGCCCGCTCCAGGCGAGGCCCGCGGTGACCGCGACGGCGATGACGGCGAGCACGGCCAGGAGCCGCCAGGCCGTCAGCTTGCGTCTCAAGCTGCGACGGTCGGCAAGCATATCGGCATCGGATGACATGGTGGGGCTCCAGTGAACTGGGATGCTTCCGCGGTGCCGTGATGTAGCCCCCCGCCTTCGGCCCGGCAAGGCGACAACAACACTCAGGCTGGCATGGCCGCCCGCTGCCGGTCGAGCGCCAATAATGCAAGGCCGCTCGCCACCGAGCGGAAGGCATCGCCGATATGGACACGCTCGGCGCCGAAGCGCCGGTCGAACAGCGCCCGCACCGCTGGGACATGCGAGGTGCCGCCGGTCATGAACACGGCCTCGACCTCTCTGCCGGCAATGCCGGCTTCGGCCAGCGCCTTGTCGAGCGCTGTCTCGATCGCGCCGACATCCTCGGCGATCCAGCGCTCCAACTCGGTGCGCTTGATCGTGCCCTCGATCGCCACATCCATCTGGCGGAAGCTGAACCGGGTCTCGTCCGCACCGGAGAGCGCGATCTTGGCGGCGGAGACGGCGCGGTAGAGCTCGTAGCCGAGATCGTATTCGATCACGGTGAGCAGATCCTCGAGCTTGCCGGGCTCGACCGCGTCGCGGATCAGCGCCTTGAGTTCGGCCATGGTCTCGCGGCTCTTCATCAGCGAGAGCCGGTGCCATTGCGCGAAAGCGGCGTGGTAATGCGCCGGGATCGGCAGGAGCTTCTCGAAGGAGCGGTATTGCGTGCCCTTGCCGAGCCGCGGCGAGACGGCGTGCTCGATGATGCGATAGTCGAACGTGTCGCCGGCGACGCCGACGCCGGCATGGGAGAGCGGGATCGCCTCCAGCCGCCCTGCCCCGCCGGGCTCGAAGCGCATCACCGAGAAGTCGCTGGTGCCGCCGCCGAAATCGGCGACGAGCATGGTCTGCGGCTCCTTCAGGTCGCGGGCGTACCAGTAGGCGGCGCCGAGCGGCTCATAGGCGAAATCGACCTTGGCCATGCCGGCCTTGGCATAGGAGGTGGCGAGGCGGCCGACAGCAAGCTCCTCGTCCGGGCGATCGCCGGCGAAGACGACCGGGCGGCCCGAGACCAGCGGCACGGAGCCGACACCGTCGAGGCCGGTCGTGAGGTCGGAGAGGAAGGTGCCGATCAGGTCCTCGAGCCGGTAGAGCTTGCCGAAGAGGCGCGTCTCCTGGAAGGCGCGGCTGGAGAGATGGGTCTTCAGCGATTGCAGGAAGCGGTGCTCGGTCGTCATGCCCAAGGCCATGTCGAGCGCGTCGGGGCCGCTGACATGGACGATCTTCGCCTGCGGCGGCCGGCCCTCGCGCCAGAACATCAGCGCGGAGCGGTAGGCATCGACGGCGCCCTGCTTCGTCGGGAAGCTCCGCGTCGTCACCGAGCCGTCAGCCCGCGCCAACGCCACCACGCTGTTGGTGGTGCCGAAATCGATGCCGATCGCCGCGGGGGTCATTGTCGGAGCTCCTGGATTCACCGTCATGGTCGGGCTTGACCCGACCAACTCGGAAACCAGTGCACTCTGGTCTTGAGTTTCTCGGGCCTGCGCTTCGCTCCGCCCGGGGGACGGGTGGAACCGAAACAAAAGCCCGCGCGGATTTCTCCGCGCGGGCCGATGGTCTGGTCAGGCCGCGTGACGCGGCCCGACAATCACTTCTTCTCGGTGTTGGCCTTCTTGAGGGCCGCGCCGAGAATGTCGCCGAGCGAGGCGCCGGAGTCGGACGAGCCGTACTGGGCGATCGCCTCCTTCTCCTCGGCCATTTCCAGCGCCTTGATCGACACCTGGATCTTGCGAGCCTTCTTGTCGAACAGGATGACGCGGGCATCGACCTTCTCGCCGGCGGCGAAGCGCTCGGGGCGCTGCTCGGCGCGATCGCGGGCGATCTCGGCGCGCTTGATGAAGGTGGTCATGTCGGTGCCGACGATCTTGACGTCGAGACCGGCTTCCTTGACCTCGATCACCTCACAGGTGACGACCTGGCCCTTCTTGAACTCGCCGGCATCCACGAAGGGATCACCCGCGAGCTGCTTCAGGCCGAGCGAGATACGCTCCTTCTCGACGTCCACATCGAGAACGACAGCCTGGAGCATGTCGCCCTTCTTGTATTCCTCGATGACCTGCTCGCCCGGACGGTTCCAGTCGAGATCGGAGAGGTGGATCATGCCGTCGATATCGCCCTCGAGGCCCAGGAACAGACCGAACTCGGTCTTGTTCTTGACCTCGCCCTCGACCACCGAACCGGCCGGGTGCTGCTCGGCGAAGACCTCCCAGGGATTGCGGAGGGTCTGCTTGAGACCGAGCGAGATGCGGCGCTTGACCTGATCGACCTCGAGGATCGCGACGTCGACTTCCTGCGAGGTCGAGACGATCTTGCCGGGGTGGACGTTCTTCTTGGTCCAGGACATCTCGGAGACGTGGATGAGGCCTTCGATGCCCGGCTCCACTTCGACGAACGCGCCGTAGTCCGTGATGTTGGTGACGCGGCCCTTGAGGCGCGCACCGACCGGATAACGGGCAGCGATGCCATCCCACGGATCGGCCAGCAGCTGCTTGATGCCAAGCGAGATGCGGTGCGTCTCCTGGTTGATCTTGATGATCTTGACCTTGACCGTCTGGCCGATGGTCACGACCTCGGACGGATGGTTGACGCGGCGCCAGGCCATGTCGGTCACGTGCAGCAGGCCGTCAATGCCGCCGAGATCGACGAACGCGCCGTACTCGGTGATGTTCTTGACGACGCCGTCGATGACCTGGCCCTCTTCAAGCGAGGCGACCAGCTCGGAGCGAGCCTCGGCGCGGGTCTCTTCGAGAACCGTGCGGCGCGAGACGACGATGTTGCCGCGGCGGCGATCCATCTTGAGGATCTCGAACGGCTGCGGCTGGCCCATCAGCGGGCCGACGTCGCGGATCGGGCGGATGTCGACCTGCGAACGCGGCAGGAAGGCGACGGCGCCGTCGAGATCGACGGTGTAGCCACCCTTGACCGTGTTGAAGATGACGCCGGTAACCTTCTCGCGGGCCTCGAAGGCCTTCTCGAGCTTGACCCAGCTCTCCTCGCGACGAGCCTTGTCGCGCGAGATGACGGCTTCGCCGAGCGCGTTCTCGATCCGGTCGAGATAGACTTCGACCTCGTCGCCGACCTTGATGTCCTGGTCGCGGCCGGGGCCGGTGAATTCCTTGAGGGCGACGCGGCCTTCGGTCTTCAGGCCGACATCGATGATCGCCATATCCTTCTCGATGGCGACGACGATGCCCTTGATGACGGAGCCTTCGAGCGCGTCGTTACGCGAGAAGGACTCTTCGAGCAGAGCGGCGAAATCCTCGCGGCCCGCGTGATAGCTTTCAACTGCTGACATATGTTCTCCTGGGGCCGGTCGCGTCTCGCGCGATCCGGCAAGCGCCGCTTGGGTTGGTGCTGCGATCCGGACCGTCTCCGACGGCGCCTCATCGAGGCGTCCATGCCGCGATGCCGTTGCATCGGGCGAGGATGGGCGGCGCTGAGCCGCCGGACATGATCCGCATCCGCAAGGCTCGCCCCAACACGAAACGGGAGCCGACCAGGAAGGCCGCCCCCGGCTGTGATCGATCACGGCCCTTCGGACGAGCGGGATGTAGTCGATAGGCCGGTCGAGGGCAAGTGTCGTTCCTCGACCCAACCCGGGCAATTGCGCTTGCGATCGCCGCTCCGCAGGCCGATCCTTGCGGACAGGACGGCTCTAGCGAGCGGAAGATGGCGATGACCGACGATCCCGAAACGCCCGAGGACAGCAAGCTCACCCGCACCAAGCAGAAATGGGCTGTCGAGGGCAAGTTCATCACCGGGCGGATCACCCGGCCCGAGGAGGAGCGGCTGCCGCCGGGCCAGCACCTGGTGAAGGAATGGCCGGTGCTCGATCTCGGCCTGCAGCCCGCGATCGCCTTGCCGAGTTGGACGCTCGACATCGACGGTGCGGTCGGCGAGCGCATGCATTGGCGCTGGGCCGATTTCCTGGCGCAGGAGCAGGTCGAGGAGATTTCCGACATCCATTGCGTCACGACCTGGTCGCGCTACGACAATCGCTGGCAGGGCGTCTCGACGCAGCATCTGCTCGATGTCGTCAGGCCCAAGCCCGGCGCCGATTTCGTCGTGCTGCACAGCTATGACGGCTACACCACCAACCTGACGCTGGAGGATTTCGCCAGCGAGGACGCGCTGCTCGCCCATAGCTGGGAGGGCAAGCCGCTGGCGGCAGAGCATGGCGGGCCGGTCAGGCTGGTGCTGCCGAAGCTCTATTTCTGGAAGAGCGCGAAATGGCTGAAGCGCATCGAGTTCGTGATGCGCAACAAGCCCGGCTTCTGGGAGGTGCGCGGCTATCACGACCGCGGCGATCCCTGGGCGGAGCAGCGCTACAGCGACGATTGACATGGCGACCGGGTAACGACGGATCGTCCACATCAGGAAGCGGGGGGCATGATGGCGGATCAGGAGATTCAGGCGGTCAGGGCGCTGCTGAGCTCTCAGCCGCGGCCGGTCGGCTGGGCGCAGCGGCGGGAACGGCTCGATGCCGTGGCCTCCATCGACGGTGTCGCCGCAGATATCAGCTTCGAACAGGTCCGCATCGGCCCATGCGACGCAGAGTGGTCGCTCGCCCCCGGCAGCGACGCATCGAAGGTGCTGCTTTTCCTTCATGGCGGCGGCTATTGCTCCGGCTCGATCAAGAGCCATCGCGGCATGGTCTCCGAGGTTGGACGGGCAGCCAAGGTCCGGACGCTGGCGCTCGGCTACAGGCTGGCGCCGGAACATCCGTTTCCCGCGGCGATCGAGGATGCGCTTGCGGCTTTCGACCATCTGCTCGGGCTCGGCATTCCCGCCGGCAGCATCGCAATCAGCGGCGACAGTGCCGGCGGGGGACTATCGCTCGCCACAATGCTCCGGCTGCGGGATGGCGGCCGCGCCCTGCCCGGCTGCGCCTGGCTGGCCTCGCCCTGGGTCGATCTCGCCATGACCGGGGCGAGCATGGCGAGCAAGGCGGCGATCGACCCGCTGATCCATCGCGAATATCTGGAAGAGCTGGCCGCGGCCTATCTGGACGGCACCAGCGCCGTCGATCCGCTGGCTTCGCCGCTCCATGCCGATCTGTCCGGCCTGCCGCCCTGCCTGATCATCGTCGGCTCGGCCGAAACGCTGCTCGACGACGCCGTGCGCATCGCTGGCCGGCTGGGTGCGGCGGATGTCTCGACCCGTGTCGAGATCTGGCCGGAGATGATCCACGCATGGCCGCTCTGGGCGAAACGGCTGACGGCAGGACGAATGGCCATCGCTTCCGTCGGCGCCTTCCTGCACGAGCATCTATCCGGCTGAAGCTGACCGCCGTTCAGTCGATCCAAAGCCCGCGCTTGCGGTGCCAGGCCTCGATCGACTCGACGGGATACTCGTCGAAGCGCTGGTCGTTGGGGCCGATATCCGGCTCGACCCAGCTCGCCTTGAAACGCAGCATGAGATGGGTCTTCTCCTCAGGCACCGGCAGGTCGGTATCGATCGCCGAGGCGAAGGGATGGACGAGTTCCGGCCAGCTCGGATCGTACATCCAGAGCGCCGTGCCACAGCCCGTGCAGAAGCGGCGCTGGCCGCTCGAGGTCTCGCAGGCGCCGTCATCGTCGCAAAGCTCGGCCCGGAAAACGCCGATCGACGTCTCGCCCTCGACCTTCAGGGTGCCGGCGTCGCCCATGATGTTGATGGCGTAGCCACCGCCTCCGGCGGTCTTGCGGCAAATGGAGCAATAGCAGAGCTGATAGGGCACGGGCGTGTGGCTCTCCAGGGAGAAGCCGACCGCGCCGCAGCGGCACGAGCCGCGTAAGGTCAAAGGCATCTGGTTTCCTTCCGCAAGACGCGGATTCACCGATCAGGTTGAACCAACCCGATCGGTGAATCCGCCTCTCAACGATTGATAGAGAACGCATGTTCCGATCTGCTCGCCTCGCGATCAGATTGGCGGGTGCTCTAGCGGCGAGCGCTGCCGCTATGGGGCGCTTGCCTGCATCAATGGCCAAAGCCGGGCCGACGCGGACGAAACTATCGCGCGACATCCGTCAGGGGCCGCAGCTTCGTCGGCGTCGCCCTCGCGCAGGCCAGGCGCAGCTGGTGACGCTTGAACGCGGTCACGCCGATCACGATCGTGCAGAACAGGGCATTCAGCGCGTTGATTTGCGCCAGGGCGACGTCGTGAAGGCTCACGGCGGCATAGAGCGAGGTCGACGCGTTCGCCGCCGTCCAGAGTCCCCAGGTCGAATAGGAGATCGCGACCGCTCCCTGGGTGTCGCGCATCACCCTGACGATCTGCGGCAAATAGGAGAAGACCCGCAGTCCATTGAAGAAGCTGAACAGGTAGAAGGCCAGATCCGCCATCGTCACGCCCGCACCCTCCGTGCCGGCTTGAAGCCGCGGCGGCTTCCCTGATCGCGCGCGGGCGGCGGCGGGGCGGGAACGAGCCCGTATTCGGCTGCGATCACCATGTCGACCCGCACCGCCTCGGCGACCGGCAGGCCGAATTGCTGGATCAGGTACCTGACCATCCCTAGGTCGACAACATTGCCCATCAGCCGCTCGCCCCGATCATGCTGGAAGACCCAGACCACCTTAGGCCGTGGCCGCCAGCGGACTGTGAGGGAGGTCACTGACGGACCCCTGACACGCCCTGGCGTTGCGGCGGGAATGATCGGCGCCATGCAGCAGAGGCGCGTCGGGCACGAGCAGCGTCGCTCGCTCTCGTCGGTGGCGACCGCTACACATGCCGCGACGGCGCAAGCCTGCGCTTCAGCTTCGAGGATACCCCATGGCCGATCTCTCCGCCTTTCCGATCACCAAGCGCTGGCCGGCGCAGCATCCCGACCGCATCCAGCTCTACTCCCTGCCGACCCCGAACGGCGTGAAGGTCTCGATTGCCCTGGAGGAGCTCGGGCTGCCGTACGAGCCGCACACCATCGATATCGGCAAGAACGAGACCTGGGGGCCGGAATTCCTGTCGCTGAATCCAAACGGCAAGATCCCGGCGATCATCGATCCCAACGGCCCCGGCGGAAAGCCGCTCGGCCTCTTCGAATCCGGTGCGATCCTGCTCTATCTCGCCGAGAAGACCGGCAAGCTGCTGCCGGCCGATCCGGCCCAGCGCTACGAGACCATCCAGTGGGTGTTCTTCCAGATGGCCGCGGTCGGCCCGATGTTCGGGCAGCTCGGCTTCTTCCATAAGTTCGCCGGCCGCGAATATGAGGACAAGCGCCCGCGCGATCGCTACGCCAGCGAGAGCAAGCGCCTGCTCGGCGTGCTGGAGACCCGGCTCGCCGGCCGCCAGTGGATCATGGGCGATGACTACACGATCGCCGACATCGCCCTGCTCGGCTGGGTCCGCAACATCAACGGCTTCTACGCAGCCGGCGAGCTGGTCGATTTCGCCAGCCTGAAGAACGTCCCGGCCTGGTTGGAGCGCGGCCTCGCCCGCCCCGCCGTGCAGCGCGGATTGGAGATCCCGAAGCGGCCCTGAGGGGCGGCGTCGCCGCTCAGGTCACGGGATCGACATCTCACCTGCCCTCTCCTTGCCGGGAGAGGGCAGCTCAGGTCTCTTCCAGCCTTGCCCAACCTGGAAACCGGCTTTCCCGCGGTCGCGCTTCGTGCCACCTTGCGGCCGGGTTTCGCCGGGGGAAGGAGCCGAGTATGGGCTGGATTGTTTTCGGGCTGATTGCAGCCATCGCCATCTACCTGATCATGACCTATAACGGCCTGGTCTCGATGCGCCAGCGCACCAATCAGGCCTTCGCCGATATCGATGTCCAGCTGAAGCAGCGCCACGATCTGATCCCCAACCTGGTCGAGACGGTGAAGGGCTACGCGACCCATGAGCGCGAGACCTTCGATGCGGTGATCAAGGCGCGCAACGACGCGCAGAGCGCGCATGGCCCGCAGGCCCAGGCCCAGGCCGAGCAGCAATTATCGGGCGCCGTCGGCCGGCTGCTCGCCCTCGCCGAAGCCTATCCGGACCTCAAGGCCAGCGCCAATTTCCAGCAGCTCCAGGGCGAGCTCAGCAATGTCGAGGACAAGCTCGCGGCGGCCCGGCGCTTCTTCAACAACGCGGTCGGCGAGTTCAACGCGGCGATCCAGGCCTTCCCGGCGGTGTTCTTCGCCCCGCAGATGGGTTTCTCGCCGCGCGAGTTCTTCGATGTCGGCGAGCAGGCGCGCACCCAGCTCGAGGCGCCGCCGAGCGTGAAGTTCTGACGTCGCCTGACGGCGGCGGGGAGCAGTCGCGATGGTCGGCCAGGCCTTCGGGCTCTACACGCATCAGCGCAACAACCGGATCAGGTCAGGCTTCCTGATCGCCGGGCTGTTCCTGCTCGTCTACCTGACGAGCTACGGGCTGATCCTGATGGGCTACGGCTATGGCGGGGTGCCGCGCGGGCGCACCGTCTCCGGCGAAACCTGGCGGCTGTTCTGGAACTGGCTGCCCTTCATCACCATGGCGGCCGGAGCCTGGGTCTTCATCGGCTTCAAGATGAATGTCGGGCTGATCAGCGCGGTGACCGGCTCGCAGGGCGTGACGCGCGAGGCCAATCCGAAGCTTTACCGGATGCTGGAGAACCTCTGCATCTCGCGCGGGCTGACCATGCCGAAGCTCGCGATCGTCCAGAACGATGCGCTCAACGCCTTCGCCAGCGGCGTCAACGACAAGCAGTTCACGGTGACGGTGACCTCGGGCCTGCTGGAGGCACTGACCGACGACGAGGTCGAGGCCGTCCTCGCCCATGAGCTGACGCATATCCGCAATGGCGATGTCCGGCTGATGATCATCGCCGTGGTCATCGCCGGCGTGATCTCCTTCGTCGGCGAGATCGTCTTCCGCAATTTCGGGCGGGTGCGCATCTCCTCCGACGACGCCAAGAAGGGCAGCGGCGTCGCGATCGTCATCGGCATCGCGGTGATCGCGATCTCCTGGCTGCTCGCCGTGCTGATCCGGCTCTCGCTGTCGCGCTCGCGCGAGTATCTCGCCGATGCCGGCGCGGTCGAATTGACCAAGAACCCGGATGCGATGATCTCGGCCCTGCTCAAGATCTCCGGCCGCGCCGATATCGACGGCGTGCCCTCCGGCGTGATGGACATGTGTTTCGAGAACGATCCCGACGATTTCGCCGACCTGTTCTCGACCCATCCCTCGATCACCAAGCGGGTGCAGGCGCTGGTCGAGACGGCGGGAGGACGCATGCCGGCAATGCCGCCGCATCCACCGAAAGTCGCGCAGCGGCCGGACCTGCCGACCATGGTCGAGGAATCGGCGCGCGGCGGACCGTGGTCACGGCCGACGGGGGGATCGTCCTAGAGCATTCCCGCGTTTCTCCGAATCGCGAAAATTCTCTATCTATTTGTTTTGATGCATTTTCTTCACGCGAACCGGTACCCACTTCGCTCGAAAATGCCCTCGCCCTGACATCGATGACGCGGGCAGGCCCTGGCCGCTCGCAAGTATAGGCAAAGTCGCGGCGCTCACATCTTGCTTTAGGTGCCGTGCTATGGATGAGTGGCGCCCGGATCTGGCAAGGTGCCGGCAATGCACCGCACTTGAGGGCCGGGTCCGGAATGCCTCGCGTTACGACCCGCCGGGATGAATTCCCGTCGGCTTTGACCGTCGAATTTCGAAGTGTCTCGGACGACAGCCTCGCGCCTACTTATCGCCTAGCGATCGCCGACACCTGTGGCCGGACGATCCTCATCGCTTCACGACACAGTCTTCAAGCAGATCATTCCCAGGGCGACGGGTCCGTCGGTGTTCATTCGCAACCTTTTGCAAATTGGGAGCAAACGCATGTCGAAGCGCCCGCATCTTATTCTCGGTACGGCCGTGACCCTCGCCCTATCCATATGCAGTGCTTGGGCACAGCAACCTTCGCCCACGCCTCACGTGCCGCTCGAAAAGACGATCGGGCAAGCACATGCGAGCCGCCCCATCCCCTCCCTCGCGGTCATGAATGCCGCCGGAGCGAAGCTGGAGGGCGGAAAGCTCGTCCTGACCGGCGTCACGCCCAACATCATCGTCTTCGCCGACCGCCCCACTCGCGCGGCCGGCCATGAGATGATCCAGCAATTCCTTCAGCAATGGGATGAGGGCAAGGACAGCTTCGCCAAGGATCCGCCCAACGCCACGGTCTCGGTGCTCGGCGCCAAGCCGGGCGAAGTCGCGGATGCGGTCGTCGTGCTGAAAGCCCCCAAGCTCGACGGCACCACTTTGAGCTTCGACGTGTCGGTCCTGGAGGGCTCGACGATCAGTGGCGGCCCCGCCGCCGTCTTCATCGACGCCTTCGCGTTCCGTGGCCCTGGCGGCGGCGGCTTTGCGCATGTCGGCGGCTGGGGCGGTGGCTATGCCCATGTCGGCGGCTTCGGCGGCGCATACTGGCACGCGCCGGTCTATCACGGCGCCTGGTATGCCCACCCCGCCTATCCGGTCGGAGCGGTGGCTGCCGGCGCCGCGATCGGAGCGGCTGCAGCCTATCCCTATTATGCCCGGCCGGCCTGCGGCTATTACCCCTACCCACCCTGCTACTGAGGCCAGGCCCGCAAACACGTTCCATCGGGTGCGCGCGCCGCGCCCGATGGAGACAAGACCAGACCGGCTATCGGCCTCAGCGGCCGTGCAGGGCCCAGTTGAGGGCTTCCTCCAGCCGGTCATCGCCCCAGAACAATTCGCCGTCGCCGGTGACGAAGGTCGGCGCGCCGAAGATGCCGAGCGATTTTGCGAGTTCGGTCTCCGCCTTGAGCCGGCCCTTGACCTCCTCGCTGCGCGAAGCCGGCAGGGCGTGGCTGGGATCGGCGCCGGCCTGTTTCAGCGCAGCGACCAGCACCGCCTCCTCGGCAATATTGCGCCCCTCGCAGAAGGCAGCCCTGAATAGTGCCTGAGAGAAAGCGGGCATCCAGCCGGCCTCGCGGCCGGCCAGCGCGACACGCGCGGCGACGAGCGAATTCTGCGGGAACGGGTTGGGCCGCACCAGCTTGACGCCGGAGCGTGCGGTCTGGCGCTCGAGGTCGCGCCACATATAACGCCCCTTGTTCGGGAAGAGATTGAACGGCGATGTCGTCCAGCCCTGTCCGGCAAAGATCGGCCCAAGCAGAAACGGGCGCCAGCGCAAGGATACGCCAGCCTCTTCTGCCAAGCTTTCAGCCCTTAACGCGCTCAGGAAGGAATAAGGGGAGGCGAACTCGTACCAGAAGTCGAGGACGGGACGATTCGGCATTCAGCCTCCAGGTCAGTCATCGGATATTTGAGTCGCAAGCCCAGCTTCGTCCCGTCGCAGCACGACCGCAAGCACAATGCGGCCTTGCTCCCCAGGACCCGTGCCCCGACACGATCCATCACATGGAGACGTCGAACCGATCAGAAGGTTCCGATTGCGTCGCCCCAAGGCCTGCGATAGTGCGCCATTGAGCCGAAAACACGGCACGCAGAACCTTATCCAATCGGCATGTTCATGCCGCCGCAGCAGGAAGACCATCGATGGCCGACAAGCACGTGAAGAAGGTCGTGCTCGCCTATTCGGGCGGGCTGGACACCTCGATCATCCTGAAATGGCTGCAGACCACCTATAACTGCGAGGTCGTGACCTTCACCGCAGATCTCGGCCAGGGCGAGGAACTCGAGCCCGCCCGCCAGAAGGCGCTGCTGCTCGGCATCAAGCCCGAGAACATCCATATCGAGGACCTGCGCGAGGAATTCGTGCGCGACTACGTCTTCCCGATGTTCCGCGCCAATGCCGCCTATGAGGGCGTCTACCTGCTGGGCACCTCGATCGCCCGGCCGCTGATCGGCAAGAAGCTGATCGAGATCGCCGAGAAGGTCGGCGCCGACGCCGTCTCCCATGGCGCGACCGGCAAGGGCAACGACCAGGTCCGCTTCGAGCTGACCGCCTATGCACTGAAGCCCGACGTCGTGGTGATCGCGCCCTGGCGCGAATGGGACCTGCGCTCGCGCGAGCAGCTCATCGCCTTCGCCGAGCAGCACCAGATCCCGATCGCCAAGGACAAGCGCGGCGAAGCGCCGTTCTCGGTCGACGCCAACCTGCTGCATGCCTCCTCGGAAGGTAAGGTGCTGGAGGACCCGGCGCAGGAAGTGCCCGATTACGTCTATTCCCGCACGATCTCGCCCGAGGACGCGCCGGACAAGCCGACCTACATCACCATCGACTTCGCGAGGGGCGATGCCGTCGCGATCGACGGCGAGCAGCTCTCGCCGGCCACCCTGCTGGCGAAGCTCAACGAGCTCGGCCGCGCCAACGGCATCGGCCGGCTCGACCTGGTCGAGAACCGCTATGTCGGCATGAAGTCGCGCGGCATGTACGAGACGCCCGGCGGCACGATCCTGCACGTGGCGCACCGCGCCATCGAGTCGATCACGCTCGACCGCGGCGCGGCGCATCTCAAGGACGAGATCATGCCGAAATATGCCGAGCTGATCTATAATGGCTTCTGGTTCTCGCCCGAGCGCGAGATGCTGCAGGCACTGATCGACAAGAGCCAGGAATTCGTCGCCGGCCAGGTCCGCCTCAAGCTCTACAAGGGCGGCGTGCATGTGGTCGGGCGCTCCAGCCCCTACTCGCTCTACGACCAGGATCTGGTGACCTTCGAAGAGGGCGCCGTCGCCTATGACCACCGCGACGCAGCCGGCTTCATCCGCCTCAACGCGTTGCGGCTGCGGACGCTCGGCCAGCGCAAGAAGAAGCTGGGGCTCTGAGCCGCTCGTGAAGGGCGTCATCCCGTGCGCGCTGCGGCATGAAATGCCGCTGCGCAGACACGGGATTACACCCCACGGTGAACCGTCGCCTTCTTCGAAGCGTTGAGCCTCTATCTCAACAGAGGCCCTGACATGCTCCGCAAAGCCCCCCTCGCCTTCTCGCTTCTCCTGCTCGCGGCCCCGGCGCTGGCCCAGGCACCGACGCCAAGCGAAAAGCCGGCCTCTCCGGAGGTCGCCTCCTGCAAATCGGCGGCGATGACCGTGATCACGGCGCGGGAGCCCGAGATCAAGGACATCTTTATCGATGAAGACGGGCTGACGATCGCAGTCTCCGAGACCAAGATCGAGGATATCCCGGTCACGCGCATCATCATGGGCGAGGCCTATTTGCGCACCGACCGATCCGACAAGCCGCGGCGCTTCCTCTGCCTGCTGGGCGAGAAGGGCAAGGTGCTCCTGACCTTCTTCACCCAGCGCTAGAGCATCTCCGCGTTTCTCCGAATCGCGGAAATGCTCTCTCTATTTGTGTTGACGCATTTTCTTCACGCGAACCGGTATCCACTTCGCTCGAAAATGCTCTGAAGCCGCCTACTCGCCGTTGCCGGTGTCGGCCGCGCGCAGGCCCTCGAGCACTGGCATCTGGGTGATGTGATAGCCGGCATCGATATGGTGGATCTCGCCGGTCACGCCGCCGGAGAGGTCGGAGAGATAGTAGAGCGCCGAGCCGCCGATCTGCTCCAGCGTCACGGACTTGCGCAAAGGCGAGTTGGCGCGCTGCCAGGAATACATGGCGCGCGCATCCGAGATACCGGCGCCGGCGAGCGTGCGCACCGGTCCAGGCGAGAGTGCGTTCACGCGGATGCCCTTCGGGCCGTAATCGGCAGCGAGATAACGCATGCTCGCCTCGAGCGCTGCCTTGGCGACGCCCATGACATTGTAGT
Organism: Allobosea sp. BK604; assembly: GCF_004341515.1. Taxonomy (GTDB): domain Bacteria; phylum Pseudomonadota; class Alphaproteobacteria; order Rhizobiales; family Beijerinckiaceae; genus Allobosea. The sequence continues at coordinate 328,760 of NZ_SLZF01000007.1, read as the reverse complement.
TCGGCATCACCCGGGTGGAGCCGCTATAGGTCAGCGTGATCATGCTGCCGCCCTTGGGCATGCGCTCGGCGGCGCGCCTGGCCGCCTCGGTGAAAGAGAAGCAGGAGATCACCATGGTGCGCGAGAAATTCTCGCGCGTGGTGTCGGCGTAGAGGCCCTTCAGCTCGTTCTTGTCGGAAAAGCCGATGGCATGGATCAGGAAGTCGAGCGTGTTGCGCTCGGGATCGCCGCCCCAGGCCTCGTCGATCGCGGCGAAAGCGGCATCGACCGTCGCGACATCCTCGACATCGCAGGGCAGCACGAGCTTGGAGCCGATGCTCTCGGCCAGCGGCTTGACGCGCTTGCCGAGCGCATCGCCCTGATAGGTGAAGGCCATCTCGGCGCCGTGCTCGTGCAGCGTGCGCGCGATGCCCCAGGCGATGGAGTTCTGGTTGGCGACGCCCATGACGAGGCCGCGCTTTTTGTGCATCAGGGAGGGCATGGGCCTGTCTCGGCGACTGATTCAGGAATTTAGGAGGGCGGATACGAATTCGGCAACGGCGGGCTGAAGCTCTTCAACCACAATCTTCTCCCCGCCAGCGGCTGGAGCATTTCCGCGTTTCTTCGAATCGCGAAAATTCTCCATCATTTGTTTCGACGCATTTTCTTCACGCGAACCGGTGTCCACGTCGCTCGAAAATGCTCTAGAGATGCTTCTTCACCGCTGCGGCGGTCGCCTTGGAGGTTGCCAGCGGCACGATCTCGAACCGGGCGAGATCGCCCCAGGCCAGCACCCATTCCTGCAACAGGGTGACGTCATCGCATTCCATGATCTGGAAGCAGCGGGCGAAATCGGCGGAGATCCAGCTGTCGACATAGCGCAGGCCATCCGGAGCCATCCGGCCGCGCTCATGGAAGCGGGCATAGATCTCCTTCACCCGCGCCTGGTCGAAATGCTCGATCACCATGAAGAGCATGGCGCTCAGGCTTCCAGGCGCTTCATCACGATGGTGGCGTTGGTGCCACCGAAGCCGAAGGAGTTGGAGAGCACGGTGCCAAGGCCGGCATTGTCGATGCGCTTGCGCACGATCGGCATGTCGGCGAAGGCGGGATCGAGCTCCTCGATATGCGCGCTCTCGCAGATGAAGTCGTTGTTCAGCATCAGGAGCGAGTAGATCGCCTCCTGCACGCCGGTCGCGCCGAGCGAATGGCCAGTCAGCGACTTGGTGGCGGAGATCGGCGGGCTCTTCTCGCCTGCGCCGAACACCTCGCGAATCGCCTCGATCTCCTTGCCGTCACCGACCGGGGTCGAGGTGCCGTGCGGATTGATGTAGTCGATCCTGGTCTTCACGGTCTCGAGCGCCATCTTCATGCAGCGCACCGCGCCCTCACCGGAGGGAGCGACCATATCGTAGCCGTCCGAGGTCGCGCCGTAGCCGACGATCTCGCCGTAGATGCGGGCGCCGCGCGCCTTGGCGTGCTCCAGCTCCTCCAGCACGACGACGCCGGCGCCGCCGGCGATGACGAAGCCGTCGCGCTTGGCATCATAGGCCCGCGAGGCCACCGAGGGGGTCGCGTTGAAATCGGTCGACATCGCGCCCATCGCGTCGAACAGGACGGAGAGCGTCCAGTCGAGCTCCTCGCAGCCGCCGGCGAAGATGACGTCCTGCTTGCCCCACTGGATCAGCTCATAGGCATTGCCGATGCAATGGTTCGAGGTCGCGCAGGCCGAGGAGATCGAATAGTTGACGCCCTTGATCTTGAACCAGGTGGCGAGCGTCGCCGAGGCGGTCGAGGACATGCCCTTGGGGACGGCGAAGGGGCCGACCTTCTTGGAGGATCCGCTCTCGCGCGCCTTGTCATAGGCGTCGATCAGGGCGCGGGTGGAGGGGCCGCCCGAGCCCATGATGATGCCGGTGCGCTCATGGCTGATCTCGCCCGGCTCCAGCCCCGAATCGGTGATGGCCTGCTCCATCGCGACCTGATTCCAGGCCGAGCCGCCACCGTGGAAGCGCATGGCGCGGCGATCGAGCACGCTGGCGGCATCGAGAGTCGGCACGCCGCCGACCTGGCTGCGGAAGCCGTGCTCGGCGAATTCCGGCACGAAGGAGATGCCCGATTTGGCCTCGTGCAGCGAGGCCAGCACTTCCTGCGTATTGTTGCCGATGGACGAGACGATGCCCATCCCGGTGACCACTACGCGCCTCATACCGTTCACTCCGCTTCGCATGTCGGGACTGCTCAAGCGCCCGTTCCGATCAATTTGCGCCCCGGAGATGGACCGGGAATGACGCAGACGCAAGGGCAACGCCGCTCTTCACCACAATGAACCGCGTTCGCGTCCAACTCAAACCTTGGCAAAAGCCCGCCTGACGACGCTCTCGCTCGCTCCCGCGGAGCGGATCATCAGGAAGCGGCCCGAGGCTTCCCGTCCGATCGTCCAGCGGCCTTCGATCTCGGTCGCGTACGCGCTCAGCGTGCCGTCATAGGCGACGCTGTGCGACCAGCCACCCGTACCATCATAGGTCTTCGTGAAGCGGACCGATAGCTCGTCACGCCCGCCCTCGAGCATCGCGAAGAGCGTCAGCGGCGCACCATTGCGCCCGATCTCCGATTCATGGGTCGAGCCGGTGAGCCATCGCCCCGATTCGATCAGGGTGGCGACGAAATAGATCGGCTCGGCCGCCATCTCATAGGTGTAGAGGCCGTGCCAGACGCCGGTCAGATCGGACGCGCGGGCCATCACCTTTCGAAGTCCCGCCGCCGATCAGTTCATTGCGGCACGAACAGGCCGACACGCATGTCCGCCACCGTGTAGATCCGCTTGCCGTCGGCTTCCAGCCAGCCATCGGCGATGCCGAGCACGAGCTTGGACTTGAAGACGCGCTTGAACTCGACGCCATAGACCACGTTCTTGACCGATGGCAGCACCTGGTCGGCGAACTTGACCTCGCCGACACCGAGGGCCCGGCCGCGGCCCGGCAGGCCGAGCCAGCCCAGGAAGAAGCCGGTGAGCTGCCAGAGCGCATCGAGCCCGAGGCAGCCCGGCATCACCGGATCGCCCTTGAAATGGCAGTCGAAGAACCAGAGATCGGGGCGGACATCGAGCTCGGCGCGCACGAAGCCCTTGCCGTGCGGACCACCATCCTCGGAGATCTCGGTGATGCGATCGAACATCAGCATCGGCGGCAGCGGCAATTGCGCATTGCCCGGCCCGAAAAGCTCCCCGCGTCCGCATGCGAGGATCTCCTCGTAGCTGAATGACGACTGCCGCTCCATACTTCCTCGCTCCGTATCGGCCGCCCGCCGCTGCTCTCACATGGCAGCAACGGCGGTCCTATCCCGGTGCGTGCGTAACACGGGCTTGCGCCGAAACAAAAGGGCGCAAGGCGCGGCATTCACCGGAAGGTCATGGCGAGAGGCCGCCCGCCAATGCTTGCGGCTGTCGGGCCCAGGCCTTACATTTGAGCTGTGAATTCGCGTCGCCAGCCTGGCGACATGGCGCCAGCAACCGGAAAGGCCGACCCGACGCATGACCGACCAGATCGCTCCCGAGCAGGGCTACGGATCGAGCGGACGCCAGGGTTGCCCGTTCCATGACGTGCGCCAGCGGCTGCGACGTGTCCGGCTGCGCCCGACGCGGCAGCGCGTCTCGCTCGGCTGGCTGCTCTTCGCCAAGGGCGACAGGCATATCAGCGCCGAGATGCTCTACGAGGAGGCGATGAAGGCGCGCGTGCCGGTCTCGCTCGCGACGGTTTACAATACGCTGCATCAGTTCACGGAAGCGGGCCTGCTGCGCGAGCTCGCGATCGACGGCGCCAAGACCTTTTTCGACACCGACAACAGCGAGCACCACCATTTCGTCGTCGACGGCGAGAACACGGTGATCGACATCCCCGCCTCGGCCGTCGATGTCGCCGCGCTGCCGGAGCCGCCGGAGGGCTACGAGATCGCCCGGGTCGATGTCGTGGTGCGGCTGCGCAAGACCGACGGCTGAATCACTCCAAATAGCTACAGCTCCATCGTCATTGCGAGCGAAGCGAAGCAATCCAAGGGCGGCAGAACTCTACGCCCCCTGGATTGCTTCGTCGCTATGCTCCTCGCAATGACGTTGGAGCCTTGTGAACTCCGCAGCGGGGACCGCGTCAGTCTACCTTCTCGTTCGGATACACGCCCCAGAGCCGCTCCTGCTTGATGTAGCCATCCATCTTGGCGACGGTGACATGGCACCAGGCATTGGCGCAGGAGGTGACGTTGGCGATGACGCCGGGCTGCAGCCGGGCGACCACCGACGAGCCGTCATTGGCGCTGCCGAAAAGCGGGAAAGTCTCGTCCTTGACCTTGGACCAGGGCGCGACCAGTGCCGTGCGCCGGCCCGAGAGCAGGCTGTGCAGCACCCAGCCTTCCGAGCCATCGGCATCGCGCACGCGCCGCCAGGTCTCGAATTCGGCGGTGATCTCGACGGGCAGGCCGGCGCGCTGGAAGACCCAGCGGGTGCGATGCTCCTTCGAGGGCCCCTCGCGCAGGTTCACGCGGTCCGACTTGAGGCTGACATAGCGCGGGATCGGCAGGCCGGTCACCGAGCCCGCCGTCATATCCTGGGCCGAAGCGGAAGAACCCAAGCCGGCCAGGAGCGCCGTCGCAAGCAGAACAACACGCATCGCAGGGCCACCCATCCGCTCAATCCTCGTCCTGTTCCGCCCGGCCGGGACGGCATGCGCCCGCCGAAGGGTCATGTTGTCATCCGGCACGGCGCCACTTAACAACGTGTCAGCGCGCGCGATCACGCTGCCTTCATTCCTGAAGCGCCTCGGTTAATGAGGGGTTGAGGCGGAATGGCGGCATTGTCGCGGGGACTCGCAGGAGAGGAGCCGCCGATGACGAAGAAGAAGCCGCTGGTCGTGGTCACACGCAAGCTGCCCGCCGTGGTTGAAACACGCATGCGCGAACTCTTCGACGCCAAGCTCAATATCGACGATACGCCGATGAGCCAGGCCGCCCTGGTCGAGGCGGTGAAGTCGGCCGACGTGCTGGTGCCGACCGTGACGGACAAGATCGACGCCGCCGTCATCGCCCAGGCAGGCGACCAGCTCCGGCTCATCGCCAATTTCGGCAATGGCGTCGACAATATCGACGTCGCCAGCGCCGTGCAGCGCGGGATCACCGTCACCAATACGCCGGGCGTGCTGACCAACGACACCGCCGACATGACGATCGCGCTGATCCTCGCGGTCGCGCGCCGCATCTCGGAAGGCGCGCGCGTCATCCCCGACGATGAATGGGCCGGCTGGTCGCCGACCTGGATGCTCGGGCGGCGCATCACCGGCAAGCGGCTCGGCATAGTCGGCATGGGCCGCATCGGCCAGGCCGTGGCGCGCCGCGCCGCCGCCTTCGGGCTCTCGATCCACTACCACAACCGCCGCCGCGTCGATGCCCGCACCGAGGAGGCGCTCAACGCCACCTATTGGGACTCGCTCGACCAGATGCTGGCGCGCATGGATATCGTCTCGATCAACTGCCCGCATACGCCGGCGACCTATCACCTGCTCTCGGCGCGCCGGCTCAAGCTGATGAAGCCCGACGCCATCCTGGTGAACACGGCCCGCGGCGAGATCGTCGACGAGACCGCCCTCGCCCGCATGCTCGAGGCAGGCGAGCTCGCCGGGGCCGGGCTCGACGTGTTCGAGCACGAGCCGGCGGTGAACCCGCGCCTGCTCAAGCTGGCGCGCCAGCACAAGGTGGTGGTGCTGCCGCATATGGGCTCGGCCACGCATGAGGGCCGCGCCGATATGGGCGAGAAGGTCATCGTCAACATCAAGACCTTCATGGACGGGCACAAGCCACCGGACCGTGTCTTGCCCAGCATGCTCTGAGGAGACGGCCCCTCGGCCTTCATCCCGACGCGCGATCGAAGATCGCATCTCCACGGATAAGGGCTGCGGGGCAAATGGCCCCGCGCCCGGTACTCAAGCCGCCTCGTTCGTCGCTGCGACCGGCGGCAGCCGGCACTCTGAGAGGCTGTCGAGCTCGTCGAGATCGGCCGCGTGCTTGCGGCCCCAGTCACACAGCGAGCGAATGACCGGCTCGAGGCTCAGCCCCAGCGCAGTCGCCGAATAGTCGACGCGCGGCGGCACCTGCCGGAAGATCTCGCGATGGACGAGCCCGTGCTCCTCCATTTCGCGCAGCTGCTGGATCAGCACTTTCTGGCTGATGCGCGGCACCAGCCCCTTCAACTCCGACAGGCGCTTTTGCCCGTCGAAGAGCTGGTAGAGGATGATCGCCTTCCAGCGTCCCGAGATCACCTTGAGCGCGCGCTCGACCGGCTGCATCGGCAGGCGCTTCATCGGATCAGCCATGGTCACCTTCCGGTCTGTATGGAACAAATCGGTGTGTAGTCACCAATCGGGATCATAGCGCAGAACCCGCGGCACGATCACTCCTGCCGCGAGAGAGCCATGAAGGCCATCCAGATCAGCCGCTTTGGCGGCCCCGAGGTGCTCGAACCCGCCGAGGTCGCCAGACCTCTTCCCGACCCCGGCCAGGCGCTGATCCGCGTCGGCGCGGCGGGAGTCAATTTCTTCGAGACCCTGCAGCGGCAGGACCGCTATGGCGGCACACCGACCCTGCCCATGATCCCGGGCGTCGAGGTCGCCGGCACGGTCGAGGCGTTGGGTGCCGGGGTCGACACGGTCCGGATCGGCGAGCGCGTCGCGGCGCCATTATTCGCCGCCGGCAACTTCTCGGGCGGCTATGCCGACTATGTCGCTGTCAATGCCAACTGGCTCGTGCCCCTGCCCGACGAGCTTCCCTTCGCGAGGGCGGCCGCCCTGATGGTGCAGGGGCTGACGGCTCTTCATCTCGTCCGGCAGGCGCCGCCGGCCGGCAAGTCGGTGCTCGTCAGCGCCGCTGCGGGCGGCGTCGGCAGCCTGCTGGTGCAGATCGCAGGGCGTGCGAGTGCAACCCGCGTCATCGCAGCCGCAAGCTCGGCCGAGAAGCTCGCCGTCGCGCGCCGGCTCGGCGCGGAAGAGGGCGTCGATTATTCGCAGCCCGGCTGGACCGGACAGGCGCGCGCCATTGCCGGAGGTACCGGCTTCGACATTATCTATGAATCGACGGGCGGCACGGTGATGTCGGCCTGTCTCGGGCTGCTTGCTCCGCTCGGTCGGATCGTGGCCTTTGGCGCCCTCAACCTGCAGGATTTCGCGCTCGGCCTGCCCGAGTTGAAGGCGCTCGTCGCCGGCAACCAGTCGCTGGCCGGCTTCACGCTGCTGCCGCTGCTGCGCCAGGACGAGGTCAAGGCCGACCTGGCCGAGCTGTTCGGGCTGGCGGCGCGCGGCGAGATCGAGGTTCTGCCCGGGGGCAGCTATCCGCTCGAACAGGCCAAGGCAGCCCACCAGGCGCTCGAAAGCCGGCAGACGACCGGCAAGCTCGTGCTGATACCCTGACCGCCTCAGCCGCCGGCGCGCGCGGTGTCGAACTGGCCGGTCTTGCGGAAGCGCCAGAGATAGGAGGGCACGACCGCCTCGACCGAGACCGGCGCGATGCCGATTCCCTCGAAGCTGCGGCCTTCCGCCTTGGCGGCCTCGGAGACGACATTGTCGCTCTCGAGCATCGCGACCTGGTCGCGGGTCAGCCTGAACTCTGCCGGCAACAGGCCGAGCGAGACCGCGTGGATGATCTCGAGGATGCGCGCCTGCACGCGCGCCAGCGGGAAGGGCAGCGGCGCGAGCAAGCGTTTGCGGTCGGTGACCTCGCAGACATAGGCGACGAATTCCTCGAGGGTCTTCACCTCGGGGCCACCCAGTTCATAGACGCGTCCGCCCTGGACGGTGCCGTCGACGGCGCGCGCGATCACCTCGGCGACATCGCCGACGAAGGCCGGCTGGAACCTGGTCTGCGCGCCGACCAGCGGCAGCACCGGCAGCATGCGGGCGAGCGCGGCGAAGCGGTTGAAGAACGTATCCTCCGGCCCGAACATGATCGAGGGGCGCAGGACGACGGCGCTCGGCACCAGGGACAGCGCCGCGGCTTCGCCTTCGGCCTTGCTGCGGCCATAGGCCGAGGCCGATTCGCTGTCGGCCCCGATCGCCGAGATCTGGACGAGCCGGCTGATGCCGTGGGCGACGCAAGCCTGGGCGACGGCGCGCGCGCCATTGGCCTGGACGCCGGCGAAGGTCTGGCGGCCGCCCTCCTGCAGGATGCCGGTGAGATTGACCACCGCGGCGGCGCCCTTGACCGCAGCCATGACCGAATCGGGATAGCGCAGATTGGCCTGCACGCCATGGATCTGGCCGACGACGCCGAGCGGCTGGAGGAAGCCGGCAAGGTCCGGCCGGCGCACGGCGACCCGCACGCGATAGCCGCGCTTGACCAGCGCGCGCACGACATGGCGGCCGAGGAAGCCGGAACCGCCGAAGACCGTGATCAACTGCGAGGACGGGGTCAGGGTGGCCATGATGCTCAAGCTCCGTCTAGGGACGTGCCGCTGTCCTAGAATGTGATCGTTCTAAAGGGAAGCGGAACCGCCGCTATTTGGCGGCTGAATCGCAACCAAGCTTGTCGCAGGCGGCACCGCGCTCATGCCGGAAACGCCGACCATCCACAATTCGATGACAAAATGCCGACAACGCCGTTGACAGCCTCCGCCCGCCCCCGTACACGGACCGCCGTTGCCCAGGTGGCGGAATTGGTAGACGCACCAGCTTCAGGTGCTGGCGCTCGCAAGGGCGTGGAGGTTCGAGTCCTCTCCTGGGCACCACTCATCTACCAGAGTGGTGGTTTGTCAGCACCTTAGCTGACGTCGATGGCTTAGTGGACGCCGGAGCGATACAACCGGGTGATCCACATGGTCCTTTCAAGGGCCCGGCCGTTCAAGCATCCCAAGACAGGCGCCTACTGGTTCCGCAAGGCCGTTCCCGATGCAGTTCGGGCCGCCGAGGGGGGCGCGAGCTGCTGCGCTCAGTGCGGACCAAGGACCCGACCGAAGCCAAGACGGCTCATGCGAATGTCGTGGCGCGGCCGCCGCAGCGAAGTCCAGTAAGCGATGCGACGCTGCGCCGCGCTTTTCAGCGTGTTTCGGGGCGCACTCTTCTTCGCCGTGACCAAGCCATTCTGGCAATATGCCTTCTTTGTAATTCTTCTAATTTGAAAACAGAGCGTTTGACAGCCCGCCGCCATGAGAATCTAACCGCGGTTACTTGGCCCATCTTTGCCGGGCCCAAGCGGAGCTACCCCTATGAACAACGCAATTGCATCCTTGGCGCGCGTCGCGACGCTGGGCCTCTCGCTCGCGGCCGCAGGCATGGCGAATGCTCAGAGCGCCGACAGCGCCGGCATCACGGTCTACAACGCCCAGCATGCCAGCCTGACCAAGGCCTGGGCCGAGGGCTTCACCAAGGAGACCGGCATCAAGGTCACGATGCGCCAGGGCGGCGACACCGAACTCGCCAACCAGCTCGTCCAGGAAGGCTCCGCCTCGCCGGCCGATGTCTTCGTCACCGAGAATTCGCCGGCCATGGTGCTGGTCGACCGGGCCGGACTGTTCGCCACGCTGCCGCAGGATGTCCTCGCCCAGGTCCCGGAGAATTTCCGGCCGAAGGACGGCCACTGGATGGGCGTCGCCGCGCGCAGCACCGTCTTCGCCTATGACAAGCGCAAGCTGAAGGACGCCGACCTGCCGAAGTCGCTGCTCGAGCTCGCCGATGCCAAGTGGAAGGGCCATTGGGCCGCCGCGCCGGCGGGAGCCGATTTCCAGGCGATCGTCGGAGCGCTGCTCCAGCTCAAGGGCGAGGCGGTCACGGCGGACTGGCTGAAGGCGATGAAGGCGAACTCGACCGCCTATCGCGGCAACAGCGTCGCCATGAAGGCGGTCAATGCCGGCGAGGTCGATGGCGCCGTGATCTATCACTATTACTATTTCGGCGATCAGGCGAAGACGGCCGAGAACAGCGCCAATGTCGGCCTGCACTATTTCCGCAGCAATGACCCCGGCGCCTTCCTCAGCACCTCCGGTGCCGGCGTCCTGGCTTCGAGCAAGCACAAGAAGGAGGCCGAGGCCTTCGTGAAATGGGTCAGCGGGAAGCAGGGCCAGGCCGTGCTGCGCGACGGCGATTCCTTCGAATACGCCATCGGCAACGGCGCCGATTCGAACGCCAAGCTGGAGCCGATCGCCAAGCTGCAGGCGCCCAAGGTCGAGCCCTCCACGCTCGACAGCAAGAAGGTCTCCGACTTGATGACCGCGGCCGGACTGCTCTAAAGCCAAGGCCAGATCAATCATCAGGAGGCGGGGCGCTCCCCCGCCTCCATTGCGTTTCGCCGCAGCCGTGCGGTCCAAATCATGAGTGTCCAGACGCCGCCCTTTCCCGCCAGCCGTGCCCTGACGACGCAGCCTCTGCCGCTGCGGCGCGACCGGCAGCTCGGCGCCAAGTCCCTGTTCGGACTGGCGGGCCTGGTCTCGCTCGTCACGCTGCTGCCGCTCGGCTTCATCATCTGGATCACGATCCAGACGGGATGGGAGACGGCCTCAAGCCTGATCTTCCGGCCGCGCGTCGCCGAATTGCTGCTCAATACCGCGCTGCTGGAGGCGCTGACGCTGCCGGCCTGCATCGTGCTCGCCGTCGCGCTGGCCTGGCTGACCGAGCGCAGCGACCTGCCGGGCGCGCGGCTCTGGTCCTGGCTCGCAGTCGCCCCGCTGGCGATCCCGGCCTTCGTGCATTCCTATGCCTGGATCGGCGTCGCGCCCGGCATGCACGGGCTCTTCGCGGCCATGCTGGTCTCGGTGCTGGCCTATTTGCCGTTCCTGTATTTGCCGGTCTCGGCACAGTTGCGCCGGCTCGACCCGGCTCTCGAGGATGCCGCCGCCTCGCTCGGCCTGGCGCCATGGCGGGTCTTCCTGCGCGTGGTGCTGCCGCAATTGCGGATCGCGATCTGCGGCGGCTCGCTGCTGATCGGCCTGCATCTGCTCGCCGAATACGGGCTCTACGCGATGATCCGCTTCGACACGTTCACGACCGCGATCGTCGACCAGTTCCAGTCGTCCTATAACGGCCCGGCCGCCAACATGCTGGCGGGCGTCCTGGTGCTGTCCTGCCTCGGCCTGCTCGCGCTGGAGATCGTGCTGCGCGGCGAGGCGCGCTATGCCCGGCTCGGCTCCGGCGCGCCGCGCCCGGTGAGTCTCCGAAAGCTCCGGCGGGCCACCTTGCCGGCTCTGCTGCTGCCCTTGGCGCTCGCGGCGCTGGGCCTCGGCATTCCCTCTTATGCGCTTGCGCGCTGGCTCGCGGCCGGCCAGGGCGCGGTCTGGCAGGCGCCGGAACTGGCGTCGGCCTTCGGCGAGACGCTGATCTATGCCGTGGGCGGCGCAGTGGTCACGACGCTCGCGGCCGTGCCGATGGCCTGGCTCTCGGTGCGGGCGCCCGGCCGGTTGCAGCGCGCGCTGGAAGGCAGCCACTATTATGTCGGCGCGCTGCCCGGCGTCGTCGTCGCGCTCGCGCTGGTCACCGTCACTGTCCGGATCGCGCCGCTCTACCAGAGCGTCGCGACCGTGCTCATCGCCTATGCGTTGATGTTCCTGCCACGTGCGCTCGTCGGCCTGCGTTCCGGCATCGCGCAGGTGCCGGTCGAGCTGGAGCGCGCCGCGGTCAGCCTCGGCCGCCGGCCGCTGCTCGCGATCCTGTCGGTGACGTTGCGGCTCGCGGCGCCCGGCGTCGCTGCCTGCATGGCGCTCGTCGCCATGGGCATCACCACCGAGCTGACCGCGACGCTGATGCTCGCCCCCAACGGCACGACCACGCTCGCGACGCAGTTCTGGTCCCTGACCAGCGAACTCGACTATGCCGCGGCCGCGCCCTATGCCGCGCTGATGATCGTGCTGTCCCTGCCCCTCACCGCACTCCTGCATGCGCAATCGCGCCGGGCGAGCGGACAGTGAGCCTGCTCGACATTTCCGGCCTGAGCAAACGCTACGGGCAGCAGACGGCGCTCGACAACGTCGATCTCGCCGTCCCCTCGCGCAGCCGCACCGCCATCGTCGGCCCCTCCGGTTCCGGCAAGACCACGCTGCTGCGCATCATCGCCGGCTTCGAGACGCCCGATTCCGGCCGCGTCGCGCTCGATGGCCAGGTGCTGGCGGACGGGCCGCTGATCGCCCCGGCGCATCGGCGCGGCATCGGCTATGTCCCCCAGGACGGGGCGCTGTTTCCGCATCTGAGCGTCGCCGAGAATATCGGCTTCGGCATCGAGGCCGGGGATGCCGGGCGCGGTGCGCGTATCGCCGAGCTGATGGACATGATCGAGCTCGACCGCAGCATGCTCACACGCCGGCCGCACGAATTGTCCGGCGGACAGCAGCAGCGCGTGGCGCTGGCCCGGGCATTGGCGCGGCGCCCTGCCCTGATGCTGCTCGACGAGCCATTCTCCGCGCTCGATGCCGGGCTGCGCGAGGCGGTGCGCAAATCGGTGGCGCGGGTGCTGCAACAGGCCGGCATCACCACGATCCTGGTCACGCATGACCAGGCCGAGGCTCTCTCCTTCGCCGATCAGGTCGCAGTGCTCAGGCAAGGGCGGCTGGCGCAAGCCGGCACACCGCATGCGCTCTACTGGCGGCCCAGGGATCGCGATACGGCGCTCTTCCTCGGCGACGCGGCGGTGCTCGAGGCGGAGTTCCGGGACGGCTTCGTCAGTTGTGCGCTCGGGCGCATCCCGACCGAGGCCGATGCACGTCCGGGCACCGTAACCATCATGCTGCGGCCCGAGCAGATCCGGCTATCCCCTGCCGGCATCGGCCAGGGCGAGGCCGCAGCCTGCCATGGCGAGGTCGACGAGATCGAGTTCGGCGGCTCGCTCTGCGCCATCACGGTCGTGGTCGAGGCCAACGGCGCCAGGCAGCGCATCCTCGTCCACGCCTCGAGCCTCGAGCTGCCCGCGCCCGGCACGCGCGTGCGCCTCGACGTGGTCGGCAAGGCTCACATCCTCGAGCGCTAGGCTCCCCTTACCTCGGTATAGCACCGACCCGGCAAGCGGCCATTCTGGCCACCCACCGGAGGCCGCATGCCTTTGTCCGGCGGGCCGTCGCGCCGCGAAACGAGGTCAACCCCGGAAAGGCCACTGCACCACCAATTTCAACCCCTGCGCGAGAACTCCGGCCGCCAACGTCGCATTGAAGAATGCTTATTGTTGACAATCCTCCGAGTTGCCCCTTAGCTTCGCCTGCACGTGCCGGTGGGGAAGCAGGCGTTCCTGCTCGCCGCCGGCCCAGAAGAACAAAGTCCGGACCGCTGATGTCCGGGCAAAATCGCGCGTCTGGGAGGGTGCATGGCGTTTCTGGAACTGGCCGATCTGACGATGCGGTACGGCGCAATGACCGTCGTCGATCGTGTCAATCTGAATGTCGAGAAGGGCGATCTCGTCTGCCTGCTCGGTCCGTCGGGCTGCGGCAAGACGACGACGCTGCGCCTCATCGCCGGGTTCATCACGCCCAAGGGCGGTGAAATCCATGTCGGCGGCCGCACGATCTCGTCAGCCGGCTGGAGCGAGCCGCCCGAGCGGCGCGGCATGTCGATGATCTTCCAGAGCTATGCGCTCTGGCCACACATGACCGTGCGCGAGAATATCGGCTACGGCCTGGCGCTGCGGAAGATGCCTGCGGCCGAGATCCAGCGGCTGGTCGATAAAATCCTCGATGTCACCAGGCTTAAACCCCTCGCGGATCGCTATCCCGGCGAGCTCTCGGGCGGCCAGCAGCAGCGTGTCTCGCTCGCCCGCGCGCTCGTCGTCGAGCCCGAGATCCTGCTGCTCGACGAGCCGCTCTCCAATCTCGACGCCAACCTGCGCGAGGAGATGCGTTTCGAGATCCGGCGCCTGCACGATGCCTATCGCTACACCACCGTCTACGTGACGCATGACCAGGCCGAGGCGATGACCACGGCCGATCTCATCGTGGTGATGAACCAGGGCCGGATCGAGCAGGTCGGAAGTCCGGAAGAGGTCTATGAGCGGCCGCAATCGGAGTTCGTGGCGCGCTTCCTCGGCGGCACCAACATCCTCAAGGGCCGCTGGCTCGATGCCGACACCGTCGAATGCGGCCCGCTGAAGCTGCGCTGCGGCGCCGGCGATTTCTCAGCCCGCGAGGACGGCGTCGTCTCCGTGCGCCATCACGATATCGTGCTCGACGCAAAGCCGCAGGACGAGGGGCTCAACCGCACCCAGGGCACAGTCCTGCGCCAGGTCTATCTCGGCTCGCATCGTGACTACCTGATCGAGCTCCCGGGCGGTGCGCAGGTCCGCACCGTCGCCGAACCCCATCTCGCCATCGATCGCGGCCAGCCGGTCTGGCTGCATTTTCCACAGGAGCACTGCCGCGCCCTCTCCCGCTGAACCGAGGGCCTCCGGAAGCATCTCGCCAACATCATAACAATGAGGAGGAACGAGAATGACACGCCCAATGTTCGACAGACGATCGGTTATCGCAGGCCTTCTGCTCTCGACCGCGCTCGGCAGCCTGCCCGCCTTCGCACAGGCGCCCGCCCCCTATGACGTGACGCCGGAGCTGATCGAGGCGGCGAAGAAGGAAGGCACCGTCACCTTCTACACCGCGACCGACGTGGCGGTTTCCGAAAAGGTCGGCAGCGCCTTCGAGGCGAAATATCCGGGCATCAAGGTGAAGGTCGAGCGCTCCGGCTCCGAACGCGTGTTCCAGCGCCTCAGCCAGGAATATGGCAGCTCGATCTATAACGCCGATGTGGTGGAAACCTCGGACGCGGTGCATTTCGTCCTGTTCAAGCGCAATGGCTGGCTCGCCCAGGCCGTGCCGGCCGAGGTCGCCAAGGACTGGCCGAAGGAGGCCAGGGATCCGGACGGCTACTACGCCGCCTATCGCGCGCATCTCTCGGTCATCGGCTACAACACCAAGCAAGTGAAGCCCGAAGACGCGCCGAAGAGCCATGCCGATCTGCTCAACCCGAAATGGCGGGGACGCATCGTCAAGGCCCACCCCGGCTATTCCGGCACGGTGATGACCGGCACCGACGTACTCAGCCAGGCGCTCGGCTGGGACTTCTTCGAGAAGCTCGGCAAGCAGCGGATCATGCAGGTCCAGTCCTCGACCGAACCGCCGAAGAAGCTGGCGCAGGGCGAGCGCTCCATCGAGGCCGACGGCAACGAATACAACATGTTCATGCTCAAGGAGAGCGGCGTTCCCGTCGAGATCGTCTACGCGACCGAGGGCACGCCGATCGCCATCGGCCATGCCGGAATGCTGAAGAACGCGCCGCATCCCAACGCCGCGAAGCTGTTCTACTCCTTCCTCTACGACCAGGAGACGCAGCAGCTCGCCAGCGATTTCGGCGGGCTCCGCTCCTTCCACCCGCGGGTCAAGGAGAAGGAGACGCGCACGCCGCTCTCCAAGATCAAGCTGCTCTATTCCGACCCGGTGAAGCTCGAGCCCAATATCGAGATGATCAAGAAGAAATACGAAGAGTATTTCGGCACCTGATCCGGCTCCGAGCCAACCCCCGCGGTGCGGAGGTCCGCGCCGCGTCTTCGCCTGATGACGAGATCTGCGCCCGGCGCCCGCGCGTCGAGCGCGGCTGCGCACGGAGATGCTCATGACTGCGATTACTGGGCTCGAGGCCGGGGTTCCCGCGCGCCATGTCGCCATCGACTGGTCGCGGCCGATCTTCGTGCTGCTCAGCGTGGTCCTGTCGGTGCTCGTCGTGCTGCCGCTGGCCTGGCTCGGCTACTACGCGATCACCGACCAGGCCGGCAATCTGAGCCTCGCCAATTTCAGGGCGCTGGTCACCGACGCGACGCTGCGCCGGCCCTTCATCGTCGCCATCACCATGGCGCTCAGCGTCGGCGCGCTCTCCTGCGCCATCGCGACCCCGCTCGCCTGGATCGTGGCGCGCACCGACATGCCCGGCCGGACCCTCGTGCGCGGGCTCGTCATGGCCTCCTTCGTGACACCACCCTTCCTCGGCGCCATCGCCTGGGAAATCCTGGCCGCGCCCAATAGCGGCATCATCAACGTGATCTATCGCTGGCTGTTCGGCCTCGACCCCTACGAGTATCTCGTCGACATCTACACGCTGTCGGGCCTGGTCTTCGCCATCGCCTGCTACACGTTTCCCTATGTCTTCACCCTGGTGACGAACGCGCTCGAGCGCGTGCCGACCGATCTCGAGGAGGCCTCCGCCATCCTCGGCGGCGGGCTGTGGACGACGCTGCGCAAGGTGACGGTCCCGCTCGTCCTGCCGGCCATGCTCGCCGGCTCGCTGATCGCAGTGCTGCAGGCGCTGACCATGTTCGGCTCGCCAGCGATCCTCGCCTTGCCGGCGAATTTCCACGTCATCACCACCAAGATCTGGAGCCTGTTCCAGTATCCGCCGAAGCCCGGGCTCGCGGCCGCGGCGGCGCTGCCGCTGCTCCTCGTCACCATCCTGCTGCTCTGGACGCAGCGACGCATCCTCGGCCGGCGCGGCTACACCACGGTCGGCGGCAAGAGCGGTTCGGCGCGCATCACGGAACTCGGGCGCTGGAAATGGCTGGCGCTCGGCTTCACCTTCCTGATCCTGTCGCTGACCGTGCTGATGCCCTATGCCGCGCTGGTGAAGACCGCGCTAACCCGCACGGTGGCCGAGCCGCTGACCTTCGAGAGCTTCACGCTCCACCATATCTGGTTCGTCTTCTTCGAGTTCTCGGCGACGCAGCTCGCGCTGCGCAACACGTTCCTGCTCGGCTTCCTGACGGCGACGATCGGCACGGCGATCGCGCTCGTCGTCGCCTATCTCGTCACCCGCGGCACCTCGCGCGGCGCGCCGCTGCTCGGCTATCTCGCCACCGCGCCGGTCGCGATCCCCGGCATCGTGCTCGGCGTTGGCCTCTTCCTCAGCTATTCCAGCCCGATCCTGCCGCTCTACGGCACGCTCTGGATCCTGCTGATCGCCTTCCTCACCATCGAGATGCCGGCGGGCTACCAGCAGCTCTCCTCCGCCTTCAAGAGCGTGCATGTCGAGCTGGAGGAAGCGGGGCGCATCCTCGGCGCGACGCGGATGACGACGCTGCGCACCATCACCGCGCCGCTGCTGCGCTCGAATGTCGTGGCGGCCTGGTGCTTCGTCTTCATCGGCACGATCCGCGAGCTCTCGGCCACGATCCTGCTGACCACGGCCGACACCAAGCTCGTCTCGGTCATCATCTACGACCTCAACGAATCCGGCGATCTCGGCGCGATCTCGGTGCTCGGGATCATGCTGCTGATGGTGTCCTTCGCGGTCGTGTTCCTCGCCAATCGCCTGCCGCTGCTGGGCGGGGCGAAGGTCGGGCCGGTCCGCGGCTGAGCGTCAGGTCTCCGGATAATGGCCGAGCGGGCCGAACAGCGCATTCCGGCTGATCAGGACATGCTCCTCCAGCGCCGCCTCGGCCCCGGCCGCATCACGCGCTGCGATGCGCTCCAGGATCGTGCGGTGCTCGTCATTGGAGGTCTCCATCCGGCCGGGCATGTCGAGGGTACGCCGGCGCAGGAGATGCATCTCGCGATGGATGGCGGCGCATTCGGCCGCCAGGCGACCATTGCCGCCGAACTCGACGATGGATTCGTGGAAGCGCAGGTTGCGCGGATAGAAGCTGTTGAGGTCGCCCGCCGCCATGGCGGCATCCATCTCGTCGACATAGCGGGCGAGGGTGGCAACCTGCTCGTCGGTGACGATCGGCGCCAGCAGCCGGCCCGCCAGGCCGTAAAGCGCCGCCCGGATCTCGTAGAGCTCGGCCGCCTCGCGCCCGTCGAGCGCGCGGATGAAGACGCCGCGGTTGACGATGACGTTGACCAGCCCGCTCTGCTCCAGCCCCCGGCAGGCCTCGCGGATCGGCCCACGGCTGACACCGAGCTTGGCGGCAAGGGCATTCTCGTTGAGGCGCTCGCCGGCGCTCAGCTCGCCGCGCTCGATCATCTGCTCCAGCTCGCGTCGGATGATCGAGGTGAGGGACTGGCTGCGGCGCAGCTGCAGGGCGGAATCGATGTCGAGACTCATGCAATGGGTTCCGTGGTGCCGCCACAATCTAGCAGCCGCCGCAGACGGAAGCCACTGGATCTTAAACTGTTGACAATCAGCAAAAGACAATTAGACGCTGATCATCACACTGGAGGACGCCATGAAGACGCCCGAAAATCTCTCGCCCTCGGATAACGGCCTGACGCGCTATGTGGCGACCTTCGTCTGCAAGGCCTCGCCGGCGGATCTGCCGGCCGACGTCGTCGCGCTCGGCAAGAAATCGATCCTCGACGGGCTCGGGCTGGCGCTGTCGGGCTCGGTCGCCCATAGCGGCGAATATGTCCGCCGGCACCTCGCCGATCTCAACCTCGCTCCCGGCGCCGCCACGGTGATCGGCTCCAGCCTCAAGGTCGCGCCGCGCTTCGCCGCCTTCGCCAACGGCGTCGGCATCCATGCCGACGATTATGACGACACCCAGCTCGCAGTGGCCAAGGACCGGGTCTACGGCCTTCTCACCCATCCGACCGCCCCCGCGCTGCCGGCCGCGCTCGCCGTGGGCGAGGCGAAGGGCGCCAGCGGGCGCGACGTGATGCTGGCCTATCACCTCGGCGTCGAGGTGGAGTGCAAGATCGCCGAGGCGATCAACCCGCGCCATTACCAGACCGGCTTCCACGCCACCGCCACCTGCGGCACCTTCGCGGCGGCAGCCGCCAGCGCCAAGCTGATGGGGCTCGACCTCGACCAGACCCTGCGCGCGCTCTCGATCGCCGGCAGCCAGTCGGCGGGGCTGCGCGAGAATTTCGGCACGATGACCAAGCCCTTCCATGCCGGGCGCTCGTCGGAGAGCGGCGTCGCGGCGGCGCAGTTCGCCGAATATGGCTGGAGCGCCACCGACAAGATCCTGGAGGCGCCGCGCGGCTTCTTCCGCGCCGCCGGCGGCGGCTATGACGAGGGCGCGATCCTGAACCAGCTCGGGGCGCCCTGGACCTTCGCGGAGCCGGGCATCTCGATCAAGCCGCACCCCTCGGGCTCGCTGACCCATCCCGGAATGACCGAGATGCTGCGCCTGATCCGCGAGAACAAGCTCACGGCGGATATGGTGGCGAAGGTCCGCATCGGCACCAACCACAATATGCCGAACGCGCTGATTCACCATCGCCCGACCAACGAGCTCCAGGCCAAGTTCTCGATGGAGTTCTGCATGGCAATCCTCCTGCTGGAGGGCAAGGCCGGACTCGCCGAGTTCACCGACGAGGTGGTCAACCGCCCCGACGTCAAGGCGATGATCGAGAAGGTCGATTTCGTGGTGGACGAGGAGGCGGAAGCTGCCGGCTACGACAAGATGACCACGCTGATCACGATCACGCTGAAGGACGGCCGGACGATCTCGGGCCGGGCCGATTTCGGCAAGGGCAGCCCGGCGAACCCGATGAGCTATGACGAGGTCTCCGACAAGTTCCGCGAGACGGCGGGCTTCGCCAGGCTCGGCAAGGACCGGATCGAGGACGTGATCGGGATGGTGCGCGATCTGGAGACATTGCCCACGATCGAACGCCTGATGGCGCAGCTCAGGCTCTGACCATGACCCAGCTGACGATCGGCATTCTCAACGGGGACGATATCGGCCACGAGATCGTCCCGGCCGCGGTCGAGGTGACGCGCGCGGCGGCCGCCAAGCATGGGCTCGCCATCGATTGGCGGCCGATGCCGATCGGCCGTGCCGCGCTCGACAGCCACAGCACGACCATGCCGGAGGGCACGCTGGAGACGCTCGCGACCTTCGACGGCTTCATTCTCGGCCCGATCGGGCATCAGGCCTATCCGAAGGGTCCGGGCGCGATCAATCCGCACCCGATCCTGCGCAAGCATTTCGACCTGTTCGCCAATGTCCGTCCGACACGCTCCTATCCCGGGATCGGCTGCATCTATGATGATGTCGACCTCGTCATCGTCCGCGAGAACAACGAGGGCTTCCAGCCGGACCGCAACGTGGTGATGGGCTCGGGCGAGTTCCGGCCCAATGACGATCTCACCATTTCCGTACGGGTGATCTCGCGCAAGGGCAGCCGCAAGGTCGCCCGCGCCGCGCTCGACATCGCCCGCTCGCGAAGCAAGCGCCTGACGCTGGTGCACAAGAACACGGTGTTCAAGCTCGGCTGCGGCATGTTCGTCGAGAGCTGCTACGAGGCGGCGAAGGACTATCCTGATGTCACCGTCGACGAGGTCATCGTCGATACCTTCGCGATGCGCCTGATCCGCGATCCGCAGAGCTTCGACACGGTGGTGACGACGAACATGTTCGGCGACATCCTGACCGACGAGGCGGCCGGCCTGGTCGGCGGGCTCGGCATGGCGCCCGGCCTCTGCATCGGCGAGGGCGGCCTCGCCATGGCGCAGGCGACGCATGGCTCGGCCCCCGACATTGCCGGCAAGGGCATCGCCAATCCCTATGCGATGATCGAGTCGACCCGGATGCTGATCGAGCATCTCGGCCGTGTCAGGAACCTGCCGCAGGCGCTCGCCGCCGCCCGCTCGATGGAAACGGCGATCACCTCGGCGCTCTCGGCGCCGGAGACGCGCACGCGTGACATCCGCGGCACGACCGGCACCAAGGGCATGACCGAGGCGATCGTCAGGGCGATCGGCCAGAGCTGAGATCGAAAGCGTCCAGCCGATATTCGCCGCGCTCGGCGGCATCGAGCTGGGCGATCAGCCCCATCTCCCAGGCCAGATAACGCCGGGCGGCATCGAGATTGCCGTCGTGCCGGTCATGCACGAAGAACAGATAGTCGATCGCGTCGGCGTCCGAGGGATCCTCGGGTGAGGCGTCGAGCGTAAGCCCGGCGGCGCGCCATTCGCGCAGGTCGCCCTCGATCCGGTGAACCGATGTCGCGCCCGCTTCCAAGAGATCGCGGCTGGCGAGTGCGGTCACTGTCTCGTCCCCGGCCAGCAGGACACGCCGACCCGTCACGGCAGGCAGGCGTGGCCGGACCGCCCAGACGGCGCCCGGCAGGTGGCCGGCGCGGTAGATCAGCGAGCCGCGCAGGTCGAGCGGCAGATCGCCGGCCCGTGCTCTCTCGATCGCCTCGACTGCCCCGATCGTTGGCGGCGTAGCGAGATCGAGCGGCGGCTCGAAGCCTGGCAGACGCCAATCGGCCGGCCAGGCGTCGATATCCGCCAGCACATAGCTCTCGTAGCCGAGCTGACGCAGCCAGAAGGCCGCGAGCGCGGCGCGCAAGCCGGTATCGTCGGCCAGGATGACCCGGGCCCGGCGCACGCCGATCCACTGGTCCGTCGCCTGGACGAGCTGGCCGCCGGGCGCGGAAATGGCGGCGGCATGCGGCGCGGCGGCATGCTCGGCAGGATCGCGCACATCGAGGAGATAGATCGTGCGTCCGGGCTCGGCGGCGAGACGCTCGGCCTCGGCCCGATCGATCCGGCGGATGCCATGTCTTTGCATGAAGGCGTCGGCACGCAGGCGGCTCGCGTCGGGATCAGCCGGCGGCAAGGGGGCCGCTTGGGCGCCATGGGCGAGCCTGCGGCCGGACAGCGCCCAGCCCTGCGTGCCATTCTCCAGGGCAAGAACCGACACGCCTGGCTGCGCCAGCGCCAGGCCGGCAGCGCCGATAATGCTACGCGTGCGTCCGGCGCAATTGATGATGACGGCCGCTCCGCCCGGAGCGAGCGCATCCCAGCGATGCGCCGCCTCGCCATTCGGGAAGGAACGTGAGCCGGGAATGGTCATCTTGGCGTATTCGCTCGCCGACCGGCCATCGAGCACCCGCAAAGGCCGGCCCTGCCTCTGCCATTCGTCGAGCGTGCCTGCGCCAATGGCCGGCACGTGCCAATGCTCCTCGACGAGTTCGCCGAGCGTCTTGCTCGGCAGGTTGACGCCCTTGAACAGCGTGTAGCCAGCAGCCGCCCAGGCCGGCGCGCCGCCTTCGATCCAGTCGATATGCTCGTACCCCATGGCCGCCAGCCGCTCAGCCGCGCGCTGCGCCACCCCGTCGCCTTCGTCCACCAGGACGAGCGGCACGTCGCGCCGGGGCACGAGTGCCCCGACCGTCGCCTCAAGCCGGCTATAGGGACAGGGCACGGCGAGGAAGGGATGGCCCTCGCCGTATTGGCCGTGCTCGCGCATATCGAGGCAGGCGATCTCGCCGCCGGCATGCAGCAGCCGCTTCGCTTCGTGCGGATCGAGCCCCGGCATCAGGCGGCTTCGCTATAGGGCACCGGCTCGCGCCCCGAGAAGAAGTCATGGAAAGCCGCGTAGATCAGGTCCGGCCGGTGTTCGGCGGGATAGTGGCCGGTCGGGACCGCCCAGCCGCGCAAGGTATCGGCCCATTCGCCCCACGCTGCCATGGGCTTGAAATGCCGGCCGCAATGGCTGTTCGAGCCCCACAGGACAAGGACTGGGCATGCGATCTTGCGCTTGCCGTAATCGGCCGTGTCCATGGCGAGATCGAGCGTCACCGTGGCGCGGTAATCCTCGCAAACGGCATGGATCTGCTCCGGGGTCGTGCAGCGCGCATAGTCCGCCAGCGCCTCGGGAGTGAAGATCTCCAGGCCGACGCCTTTCTTGTTGAGCTTGTAGCGGATGTAATAGTCGAGATCGGCGCAGATCAGCCGCTCGGGGAACGGCGCCTTCTGCGCCATGAAGAACCAGTGATAGGATTCGAGCCCCCAGCCGAGGCTGACATTGGTCAGCACGTGATGGGTCGGCACAATGTCGAGCGCCGCCAGCGCCGTCACGCGTTGCGGCTGGTCGAGCGCCATGCGGAAGGCGACGCGCGCGCCGCGGTCATGCCCGGCAACCGCGAAGCGGTCGAAGCCGAGCGCGTCCATCACGTCGAAATTATCCTCGCCCATGGCGCGGAAACTATAGGCCGCATGATCATCGCCGCCATCTGGCTTGGAACTGTCGCCATAGCCGCGCAGATCGGTCGCGACCACCGTGAAGCTCTGCGCCAGCGACGGCGCGATCTTGTGCCAGCTCGCGAGATTGAGCGGATTGCCGTGGATCAGCAGCAGCGGCGGGCCGTTGCCGGCAATCGCCACTTCGATCTCGGCGCCGCGCGTCCTGATCTTGCGCCGCTCGAAGCCCGCCATCAGCACCGGGCCATGTGGCAATAGCGGCGGCCGGCTCGCGCCAGCGTCTGATCGTTCCAGCATCATCGGCATTGCTCCTCGCCAAATCCCATGCGATGAATATCATATTGTCGACAATAAGCATCTTGCAATTGGGGAACGTCATGGCCGTCATGCAGGACAAGCCTCGCCTGGGCCTCCTCTTCGGAGACAGCACCGGCATCGGCCCCGAGATCGCCGCCAAGGTACTGGCCGAAGGCGGCTATCGCGAGCATGTCCGGCTCGTCGCGATCGGCGACAAGCGCGTGCTGGAACAGGGCGTGCGCGATGCCGGCGTGGAGCTGCGCTGGACCGAGGTCGCGGAGGGCGGGGAGATCGACTGGGACTCCCTCGAGGTTCCGCTGATCGATCTCGGCAATGCCGATCCGGCCGCGCTCGGACGCGGCAAGATGTCCCCGGAATCCGGCAAGATCACCGGCGAGACGCTGGCCCATGCGATCGGCATGGCACAGGCCGGGCAGCTCGACGCCATCACCTTCGCGCCGCTCAACAAGGCGGCGATGTTCGCCGGCGGCTGGCGCTTTCCCGACGAGCACAAGATGTTCGCCCATCTGCTGAAGCACGAGGGCTATTTCTCGGAAATGAACGTGCTCGACGGCCAGTGGATGTCGCGCGTCACCTCGCATGTCTCGCTGCGCGAGGCGCTCGACCTGATCGATGCGCGCGCGATCACCGATGCTGTCGAACTGGTCAACCGCATGATGAAGCGCGCCGGGATCGCGCAGCCGCGCATCGCCGTCGCCGCCCTCAATCCGCATGCCGGCGAGAACGGCCTGTTCGGCCGCGACGAGATCGAGCTGATCCGCCCGACCGTGGAGCGGATCGCGGCCGGGGGGATCGCCTGCACCGGCCCCTATCCGGCCGACACGGTCTATATCCGCGCCTTCGCCGGGGAATTCGACAGCGTCGTCGCCATGTATCACGACCAGGGCCAGATCGCGACGAAGCTGAAGGGCTTCAATCGCGGCGTCACGGTCACGGCCGGGCTCGACGTGGTGTTCACGACGCCCGCCCATGGCACGGCCTTCGACATTGTCGGCAAGGGCGTCGCCTCGCCCGGCGCGCTCCAGACCGCGATCGAACTCGCCAGCCGCCTCGCGACGGTGCGGCTGGCTGCCTGAGCCTGATCATCGGACCGGATATCGTATCCGGTCCGATGATCCAGCTCCTTGTTGTCGCATCGACTTATTCCCAAAACCGCAATCCACTTTTCGGGCCGATGCGCTAGCTGCCGGTCAGCCGGCCGCGCTGGCGAGATTGTCGCCGCGCAACGCTTCGAGCACCGCGTCGGTCACCGAGCGCGTGGTCGCCTTGCCGCCGAGGTCCGGCGTGTGGTTCGCCGGATCGGCCGTGACGCGCTCGATCGCGCGCATCAGCTGCGCCGCGGCGGCAGGCTCGCCGAGATGCTCGAGCATCATCACCGATGACCAGAAGGTACCGATCGGATTGGCGATGCCCTTGCCTGTGATGTCGAAGGCGGAGCCGTGGATCGGCTCGAACATCGAGGGGAAGCGCCGTTCCGGATCGAGATTGGCCGTGGGCGCGATGCCGATCGAGCCGGCGAGCGCCGCCGCGAGGTCCGACAGGATATCCGCATGCAGGTTCGTCGCCACGATCGTGTCGAGGCTTTGCGGCTTCAGGGTCATGCGGATCGTCATCGCGTCGACCAGCATCTTGTCCCAGGTCACGTCGGGGAATTCGCGTGCCACCTCGGCCGCGATCTCGTCCCACATCACCATGCCGTGGCGCTGGGCGTTCGACTTGGTCACGACGGTCAGGAGCTTGCGTGGGCGCGAGCGCGCCAGCTCGAAGGCGAAGCGCATGATGCGCGCCACGCCGCCGCGGGTGAAGATCGAGACCTCGGTCGCGATCTCCTCCGGCTGGCCGCGATGCGAGCGCCCGCCCTGCCCGGCATATTCGCCCTCGGAATTCTCGCGCACGATCACCCAGTCGAGATCGCTCGTGGCGACGCCGCGCAAGGGTGCCTGGATGCCCGGCAAGATGCGTGTCGGGCGCACATTCGCGTATTGGTCGAAGGGCTGGCAGATGGCGAGCCGGAGGCCCCACAAGGTGACGTGGTCGGGCACGTCGGGTGCGCCGACGGCCCCGAAATAGATCGCGTCGTGATTGCGGATCTGGTCGAGCCCATCCTCGGGCATCATCCGGCCGTGACGCTTGTAATAGTCCGAGCCCCAGTCGAAATGGGTGAAGTCGAAGGCGAAGCTGCCGGAGCGGGCGGCGCAGAGCGAGAGAACCTCGATCCCGGCGTTGATCACTTCGACGCCGATCCCGTCTCCGGGAATGGCGGCAATCCTGTATGTCTTCATCGGTGATCTCGCTCCCAGTCGTCTAATTGCCTATTGTCGACAATCATAAGCATCTGCCGGGGTTAGTCTACCCTCCAGGCGCTGTGGGTTGCGCGTCGAGAATGAGCCGGCCAGCCCGATCGCATTTCCAGTTTGCGGCGCTCGGAGTGTAGGCTCCGAGGCCCGATGAGCGCACTCCACCGGAGGGCGTGTCCGAACATCCAGATCCAGCCAGGGCCCCCCTGCCTCCGGCTGTCCATCTCCGACAGGTACAGGCCTATGGCGTCCTCCGACAAACTGACCCCGGTTTTCGAGCACATCGACACGAACCGGTCGGCTTTCCTCGACCGTCTGATCGCCTATCTCCGCCATCCCAGCATCAGCGCCGAGAATATCGGCATCACCGAGGTCGGCGAGCTCCTGGTCAAGATGCTGACCGAGATCGGGCTCGAGACCAGCCTGATGCCGACCGAGGGGCACCCTATGGTCGTGGCACGCTGGGAGAAGGCCCCGGGCAAGCCGACGGTGCTGCTCTACGGCCATTACGACGTGCAGCCGCCCGACCCGCTCGACAAATGGCTCTCGCCGCCCTTCGAGCCGACAATCCGCGACGGGCGCCTCTATGCGCGCGGCGTCGGCGACAACAAGGGCCAGCATTTCGCCCAGATCCTGGCGCTCGAATCGCATCTGAAGGTGCATGGCGCGCTGCCCTGCAACGTCATCCTGCTGCTGGAAGGCGAGGAGGAGGTCGGCAGCCCGAACATTGCCGGCTTCGTGCGCGCCAACAAGGATGCACTCAAGGCCGACCTAGCGGTCACCGCGGACGGCCCGCGCCATGCGAGCGGAGCGGCTGCGATCAAGTTCGGATCGCGTGGCGTCGTCTCCTTCGAGCTGCGCTGCCGCCATGCCAGCCGCGACGTCCATTCCGGCAATTTCGGTGGCGTGGTGCCGAACCCGATCTGGACGCTGGTGCACTTGCTCGGCACCATGAAGAACGAAGCCGGCGAGATCACCATTGCCGGTTTCGAGGATGGGATCGAGCCGCCCTCGCCCGAGGAGCTCGCCGCGATCGAGCGGCTGCCGCTCGATATCGAAGCGTTCAAGGGGAGCCTCAAGCTCGCGCGGCTCGACGCACCGGCGGAGCGGCCCTTCTATGACCGCCTCTGCTTCCGCCCGACGCTGACCATCAACGGCTTCCACGGCGGCTATGGCGGGCCTGGCACCAAGACCGTGCTGCCCAACGAAGCCTTCGTGAAATGCGACATCCGGCTGGTGCACAATCAGGACCCGCAGGACATCCTGCGCAAGGTCGCCGAGCATGTGGCGAAGCATGCGCCGGAGGTCGAGTTCATCGCGGCCGATATGGGAATGCAGCCCTCGAAGACGCCGATCGCCTCGCCTTTCACCGCGCCGCTGGTTCGTGCCTTCGTCGCAGCGCAGGGCGTGGAGCCGCTGCTGATCCCGGCCGGCTTCGGCAGCCTACCGGGCTATGTCTTCACAAAAATCCTCGGCATCCCCGCCTTCGTCACGCCCTATGCCAATCCGGATGAAGCGAACCACGCCCCGAACGAGAACCTGACGCTCGACTGTTTCCATAGCGGGATCCGCACCGGCGCGGCGCTGCTGGATGAGCTCGGCCAATTGCAGGCACCTTGAGCGGGAAGCCCGGATCCGGCGTAAGCCAAGTGCTGACGGCTTCGTGATGGGATGTTTGTCCAGTTCCGCCTCGTTGGCAGGGTAGGTTTCGCTGAACCGACCGATCATTGAGGCTGACCATGCGATTTCGCGCACTTTCGGCATTTCTGCTCGCCGGGCTATTCGTCCTGACGGCCGTTGCCGCCATCGACCCGAGCTGGTCGCAGGAGGCCGGACCGTCGCGGCCCGGCTCGGGCCAGGAGCGCGGACAGGACGCGCGACAGGATTCACGTCCCGCGGCGCCGCAGGGCCAGGCCCTGCCGGCGCCCTCGGTCACGCATCATGAGACTGCCCTTCCCGGCCGCACCTTGCGCTATACGGCCACAGCCGGCTCGCTGCCGGTGCGCGACCAGTCCGGGCGGACGCTCGCCGAGATCGCCTATGTCGCCTATGTGCTCGACCGCGAGCAGGGCGCTCCGGCTTCGGCACGTCCCGTCACCTTCGCCGTCAATGGCGGGCCGGGCGCCGCCTCGGCCTATCTCAATCTCGGCCTGATGGGTCCGAAGCGCCTGCCCTTCGGCCGGCAGGGCGACACGCCCTCGATGCCGCCCGTGCTCGTCGACAATGCCGATACCTGGCTCGACTTCACCGATCTCGTCTTCATCGACCCGGTTGGTACCGGCTTCAGCCGCTTCGCGCCCGGCAATGACGATGCGCGCGGGCTGCTCTGGTCGGTCGAGGGCGACTACAAATCGCTGTCGCGCTTCGTCTCCAACTGGCTGCGGCAGAACGACCGCCTCGCCTCGCCAAAGTTTCTCGTCGGCGAGAGCTATGGCGGCTTCCGCGCGCCCAAGATCGCCAGCGAGCTGCAGACCAGCGACGGTGTCGGCATCTCCGGCATGGTGATGCTCTCCCCGGTGCTCGACTTCACCTATCAGCGCGATGCCAGCGGCTCGCCGTTGCGCTGGGTGGTGTCGCTGCCCGCGATGGCTGCAGCCAAGCTGGAGCGCGAGGGCAAGCTTACGCGTCAGGCGCTCGCCGAGTCCGAGACCTACGCCTCCGGCGAATATCTCGCCGATCTTCTCAAAGGGCCGCGGGACCGCGACGCCGTCAGGCGCATGGCCGACCGGGTTTCGGCGCTGACCGGACTCGACCGCGGGCTGGTGGAACGCATGGGCGGCAAGATCGACATGGCGACCTTCCTGCGCGAGCGCGACCGCGGCAAGGGCGTCGTCGGCAGCCCCTATGACGGCAATGTCGCCGCGCTCGATCCCGATCCCGAGGCCGCCCGCAGCCGTGCACCCGATGCGGTGCTCGAAGCGATCACTGCGCCGCTGACCAGCGCCATGCTCAGCCACTATGCGAGCGACCTGAACTGGCGGCCGGACGGGCGCTATTTCCTGCTCAACGAGGAGGTCGGCCGGCGCTGGAGCTACGGCCAGGGCCGGGGCGACCGCGAATCCATGCGCGAGCTGCGCAGCGCCCTGGCGCTCGATCCGCGCCTCGACGTCATCGTAGCGCATGGCTTCACCGATTTCGTCACGCCCTATTTCGAGAGCAAGCTGCTGCTCGACCAGCTGCCTGCCCTCGGCGATCCCGAACGCGTGAAGCTCGCGCTCTTTCCCGGC
Source organism: Allobosea sp. BK604 (assembly GCF_004341515.1). Lineage (GTDB taxonomy): Bacteria > Pseudomonadota > Alphaproteobacteria > Rhizobiales > Beijerinckiaceae > Allobosea. Next base: position 300,083 of record NZ_SLZF01000007.1, on the reverse strand, counting down.
GGCCACATGTTCTATTCGCGCGACGCGTCCCGGGCCGGCTTGCGCGAGGGAGCTCGCACAATGATCGAGGCCCGGAAAGCGCTGTAAGGCAGGTGCCGCCTCGACGCCGTCTCAGGCCTGGCTGAGCACGAGCGGCAGGGCGAGCGCCGCCAGGATGCGCGCGGTCGGGAAGTCGGCCTCGCCGAAATGGCCGGCGACATTCGAGATGTTGAGCGTGCCGACACAGCGGCCGCTCAGCACGAGCGGGATATTGATCATGCCGCTGATGCCGAGGCTGGCGATCAGCTCATGGTCGAAGAAGGTCGCCTTGATGTCCTCGGCATTGTGCGAAATGTGGAACTGGCCCTTGTCGAGCACATGCGCGCCCCAGGCGGTGCCCTTCTTCGGCTTGCGGCCACCGACCGGATAGGCGGTCTCGTTGCTCGAATAGAGCCGCTCAACCTCGACGGTCTCGGGCCGATAGGCCAGGATCGTCAGCAGCAAATGGCCGAAGACGTGCTGGGCCAGGTCATCGATCGCCTTGTAGGCCACGGCCGGCTGGGCGGTCGCGACGAGCTCGGCAACCTTGGCGATCGCCTCGGCGGTGATCGGATGCTTCTGGTTCGACATGTTGGGACCTCAGGGTTGGCCGGTTTGGGCTAGGGCATCGGCCCAACAGTGGATTGCGGTTTTTGGAGAGAGCCGATGCAGATTCAAAGTGCTGGATCATCGGGCCGGATCGGATATCCGGCCCGATGATCTAGCCGCGAGCCGGCGCGGGAAGAGCCGCCGGCACGACCAGATGCGAGCGCGCCTCCGGCAGGAGTCCGCGCGCCCGGAAGCGCAGGATGACGAGAAGCGAGACGCTGACGATGAGCTCGCGCAGGGCAGCGCCCTGGACCGGCGAGATATAGGGGATCAGCGGCACGATGAAGCGCGTGCTCTCCAGGAAGAAGACCACGACGACCGCGCCGAGCACCGCGCCCTTGCTGTTGCCGACACCGCCCGCAAGCAGCGCGAGCTTGATGTAGAGCGTCAGCAGCGGGACGAAGATGTCGGGCGCGATATAGGAGGTGTAGTGGGCGTAGAGCGCGCCGGCGACACCGAGCGCGACACTGCCGAGCGCGAAGGCCTGGACCTTGTAGAGAAGCACCTGCTTGCCGGCGACGGCGGCGACCTGCTCGTCGTCGCGAATGGCGCGCAACACCCGGCCGAAGGGCGAATAGCTCAGGCGCTCGACCAGCACGAAGGCGATCGTGACCACCGCGACCATGATCGCGAGATAGAGCGAATTGAACTGGACCGGCGTCAGATCGCCACGAAACGGACCGGGAATGCCGGAAATACCGTCGCTGCCATTGGTCAGCCAGATCTCGTTGGTGGCGAAGACGCGGATCGTCTCGGCGAAGCCAAGCGTGACGATGGCGAGATAGTCGCCACGCAATCGCGCCGTGACGAGCGAGACGACGACGCCGACGAGCGCCGCCGTGATGCCGCCGGCGATGACGCCGACGACGATCGGGAAGCCGAGCTTCACCGTCAGCAGCGCCGAGGTATAGGCGCCGACCGCGAAGAAGCCGACGAGGCCGAGATTGATCAGCCCGGCCATGCCCCAGATGATGTTCATGCCGAGCGCCATCAGCGCATAGACGCCGGCCGTGACGCACATCGCGATGAGGTAGTTTTCCATCTCGTCGCCCCCTAGTAAGCGCGCTGGCCGAGGATGCCGCGCGGGCGCAGCACCAGGACGAGCAGGATAGCCAGGAAGCCGACCGCGCTGCGATAGCTCGGCGAGAGCACGAGCAGGCAGAGCTCCTCGCCGATGCCGATGACGAGCGCGCCGACCACGGCGCCGGGAATGCTGCCGAGCCCGCCGACAACGGCCGCGGCGAAGATCGACATCATCGAGCGGAAGCCAGTGAGCGGGTCGATCGAGGTGTCGAGGCCGATCAGCATGCCTCCCAGGCCCGCCAATCCCATGCCGCCGAACGAGACGATCCGCGCCACCGTATCGGCATTGATGCCCTTGATGTCGGCGAGCGCGGGGTTGTCGGCGACGGCGCGCATCGCCTTGCCCATGCGGGTGAAGGTCAGGAAGGCGAAGACCAGCGCCATGACCACGACGGAGACGGCGAGGTTCTGCATCTGCTGCGGGCCGACGCGGACGCCACCGAAGATCCAGTCGCGGGCGATCGGCAGGTCATAGCCGCGCAGCTCGTTGGCGAAGAAGAAACGGACGAGATTCTCGATCGCGATGGTCAGCGCGATCGAGCCGATCGCGGTGGTGATCGCGCCCATGGCGCGGAAGGGCTTCAGCACGATTTCGTCGCTGGCGATGCCCAGCGCGCCCGCGACCAGGAAGGCGAAGAACAGCGAGGGGATCAGCGGCAGCCCGAAGGTGACATTCGCGACATAGCCGGCGAAGGCACCCGCCGTCGCATGCGAGGCGAGCGCGAAATTCGGGAAGCGCAGCACGGCGAACATGGCGGTCAGGCCGATCGCCGGCACGGCCAGGATCGTGCCGGCCATGACGCCGTTGAGGATGAGCTGCAGGAACTCGGCGAGAAAGGGCGACATGCGTCCTCAGCCTCCCAGGAAGACGCGCCGGATCTCGGCGTCATTGGCGATGTCGCTGGCGATACCGGTGCGGTGGTTGCGGCCATCGACGAGGATGTAGGCGCGGTCGGAGATATCGAGCGCATCGCTCGCATTCTGCTCGACCAGCGCGATGGCGACGCCCTCGCGGTTGATGGCGCGGATGTCCTCGAAGAGCCGATGCGCCGCCACTGGCGAGAGGCCGGCCGAGGGCTCGTCGAGCAGGAGCACCTTGGGCTCGACCATCAGCGCCATGCCCATGGCGAGGATCTGGCGCTCGCCGCCAGAGAGCGTGCGCGCCGCCTGGCTGCGCTTGCGCTGCAGCACGGGGAAGCGCTGCATGACATTGTCCATGCGCGCGGCGATGCGGCCGGGCTCGACATAGCCGCCCATCTCGAGATTCTCGACGATGGTCATGCTCGGGAAGACATTGTGCTCCTGCGGCACATAGGCGAGGCCGAGCCGCGTGATCTCGCGCGGGGCGCGGCCATTGATCGGCTCGCCATTGAGCACGACCGAGCCCTTCGAGGACTTCACCAATCCGGCGATGGCCTTGAGCAAGGTCGACTTGCCGGCGCCGTTCGGACCGATGATGCAGGCGATCTCGCCGGCCTGGAGCTCGAAGCCGACCTGCTTGAGGATCTCGTCGGCGGCGGAATAGCCGGCAACGAGGCCGGAGACGCTGAGCACGCTCATGCGCGGCGCCCCATATAGGCCTGCTGGACCTCGTGGTTGCTGGCGACCTCCTCGAAGGTTCCTTCGAGCAGGCGCCGGCCCTCGGCCATGACGATGACGTGGTCGCAGAGGCGGGCGATCATATCCATCTGGTGTTCGATCAGGAGCAGGGTGACGCCGCGCGCCACGATCTCGCGCAGCTTCTCGCCGATCTCGCGGACCAGTGTCGGGTTGACGCCAGCGGCGGGCTCGTCGAGCAGGATCAGCTTGGGATCGCTCATCAGGGCGCGGCCGATCTCGAGCAGCTTCTTCTGCCCGCCGGAGAGGTCGGAGGCCTTGTCGTTGAGCACGCGGGTGAGGTTGAGCATGGCGGCGATCCCGGTCGCCTGCTCCATGATCTGGCGCTCGCGGGCAAGCGACGCCTTCGAGCGCAGCAGCGCCGCGCCGACATGCTCGCCCGGCTGGTCCGGCGCGTAGAGCAGCAGGTTCTCCAGGACCGTGAGGCGCGGGAAGCCGCGCGCGATCTGGAAGGTCTTGACCAGGCCCTGGCGCGTGACCTGATCCGGCCTGAGGCGGGTGATATCGGTGCCGCCGAAGCGGATCGTCCCGCCATCGGCAGGGACCAGCCCGGAAATGCAGTTGAACAGCGTCGTCTTGCCGGCGCCGTTCGGGCCGATCAGCCCGGTGATCCGGCCGGGCTCGACATCGAGATCGACGCCGTTGAGCGCGTGCACGCCATAGAAGCTGCGCGTGACGCCGCGGACTTCCAGCAGGGACATCTCACCTCACGAGAAAGCGGAGGCGGGAGCGCGGGTGCGCTCCCGGGAAGTTGCGAAGGGAAGCAGGTGCGCTCAGGCGACCTTGATGAACTTGAACTGGCCCTTCTCGACAAGCTGGAAGCGGAACTTGCAGTCGATGATGTCGCCGATCTCGTTGAAGTCGCAGGGGCCACTGGAGCCCTCGTAATTGATCTCCTTGCCGGCCGCGATCGCCTTGAGGCCATCGACGGCGGAGTAGACCTTCTCGCCCGAGCCCTGCGAGATCTTGCGCACGGTGTCCTTGAGCGCGGTGCCGTCGGCCTGCTTGGCCTTGGCGATGGCGAGGGAGACCAGGCTGATCCAGTCGGTCGCCTGGGTCTCGTAGGAATCGGGCGCGTCGATCTTCAGCCGCTTGGCGGCGAGGCTGAAGGCCGGCGACTCGATGTCGGCGGAAGGGGCGACGGTGTAGACGCCCTCGCTGACCTCCTGCGGCAGCGCCTCCAGCACCTTGCTGGTGACGGAATAGGATTGCGCGAAGCGCGGGCCGGTGAAGCCGGCGCGGTAGAGGTCGCGCAGGATGACGCTGACATCGGGCGCATAGCCGTTGACATAGATGATGTCCGGCTTGGTCCGCAGCGCCTGATCGACCTCGGAACGATAGGTCGTCTTGTCCTTCTCGTAGATCAGGCTGCCGGCCATGGCGGCGCCGGCCTTCTCCACGGTCTCCTTCAGCTTGGCCTGGGTCGGCGCCGCGAAGGGCGACTGGATCGACATGATGTGGATGCGCTTGCAGCCGAGCCCGAGCATGAACTCGCCATGCTTGGCCGCCTGGAGCGCGTTGTTCGGCTGGGTCCGGATCAGGTAGCCCTGATGCGGCAGCTGGGTGATGGTGTCGGCGCCCGAGACCGTCGTCAGGAAGGTCTTGCTCTCCCAGCAGACCGGCGCGACCGCGGTCGTCACGGCCGAGGCCCAGGTGCCCATGATCACCGGCACGCGGTTGACGTCGATCAGCTTGCGGGCGGCGCGGACGGCCGCTTCCGGATTGGTCTGGTCATCCTCGACGACGAGCTCGATCTTCTTGCCGAGCAGCCCGCCGGCGCTGTTGATCTCCTCGGCCACGGCCTGCATCGCCTTGAGCATGCGCGGCCCGTCGAAGCCACCGGCGCCGGTCAGCGGCGTCAGCACGCCGAGCCGCAGCGGCTCGGACTGCGCCCGCAGGATCGAGGGCATGCCGAGCGTGAGCAGGGCGGCCGAGCCGGCCTTCAGGGCCGAACGGCGGGAAATGGGCCTGGTCAGGATAGTCATCGCATGTTCCCCTTATTGTCGGTTGAACGATGGGCTTGGGCGGCTTGAGCCTCGTCATCGGCCGGAGCCCGCCGACGGCTTCCGAGGAAAGCCTGCAAGGTCCGCTGGACGTTCTCGATATGTGACTTGAGCAGCGTCACCGCGCCGCCGACCTGCCCGGCCTCGCAGAGGTCGACGAGCGTGGCATGCTCGATCTCGGCGCGCTCGCGCCCATCGGTGAGGGCAAGCTGCATGCGGGTCAGCCGGTCGCTTTCCTGCATCAGATTGGTGGAAATCGCGAGCGAGCGAGGGCGTCCCGCCTGGCTGTAGAGCTCGCAATGGAAGGCGGTGTTGAGCTCGCCCCAGCGGCTGGGATTGTTGGAGCGCAGCTCGGCGCTGTATTCGGCCAGGATGGCGCGCAGCCGCGCATAGTTCTGCGGCCTGAGCTTCGGCGCCGACCATTTCAGCAGCCGCGGCTCGAGCAGCAGGCGCAGCTCGAAGACCTCGGTCACATCCTTTTTGGAGATTTCGGAAACGACCGCGCCGCGATGCGGGGCGATCCTGACCAGGCCCTCGGCTTCGAGCTGGAGCAAGGCCTCGCGCAGGGGAATGCGGCTGATGCCGAACTCCTCGGCGAGGGCAGCCTGGCGCAAGGCCAGCCCGGCAGGCAGAACGCCATCGAGAATGCGCTGGCGCAGTTCGGCCGCAGTGGCGCCCGATATGGTCTTGTGCAGCAGGCCCTTGCCGACGCGCTTTCCCTCGCCTGAGAGCATCTCGCTCTTTGCAGGTGTCGGCGCGCCAAAGACCATTCCGGCATCCCCATCTCAGCATTCGTGGGAGATGATTTTATACAATCTGCATTTCCGCCAAGACGCAAGAGCGCTTCGAAACGCATTTTCTTCCGGCAGCCAACGCGCGAATTTTATGCGGCTGGCTAATCGATCGGCCATCATTGCCTCGCCCTACAACTTCAGCGAGATTGCGCGTGATTGCCTAGCGGATGAAGGGTTCGATGGCCGGGATACTCGATACCCTCCAGTTCGTTTTGAACGTCGCCGAAATGGCGCTCGAATTCCGGCAATACCGATATCGCCGGAGATGCGTCGTGGAAGAGGAAGCACGCATCTTGCTGGAGCAGCATGGAACTTCAGCCCATGATGTTGCGCAACAGGTCGCCCGCCTCGCCCGGCAACGCCGCGACCGAAAAAGCAGGGTGTTTTGGCACGCCGTCAGCCGCGAGATCGCGCGGCGCTCCGCCCTTTCCCCTTAGCCTTGCCGGGTCACTCAAGATCCGTCCATCGTCGTCGCATATGCGGCCATGTGTACCACTCATGCCGGTTTGACGAATTAGTCCCTATATTACATAGATAATCCGCTGGACGGCTCCCCCGCCGTCCAGGCAGATGGCCGTGATCGGCCGCCCGGCGCCTTCCCTCCCCGCGCCAGCATCGATCGGACGCGCTCCGGCGCGACGACGAGCTGTTGGCGCGGTACAGATGACGGACCTGCGATGAGCAACCTGAATACCGAGACCGTGCTGGACGTCCACCACTGGACCGACAACCTGTTCAGTTTCAAGACGACGCGCGATCCCGGCTTCCGCTTCCTCAACGGCCAGTTCACGATGATCGGGTTGGAGGTCGAGGGCCGCCCGTTGCTGCGGGCCTACAGCATGGCGAGCTCCAATTACGAGGAGCAGCTCGAGTTCTTCAGCATCAAGGTAGCGCAGGGTCCGCTGACCTCCCGGCTGCAGCACCTCAAGTCCGGCGACCAGATCCTCGTCGGCCGCAAGCCCACCGGCACGCTCGTCCATAACGCGCTCGAGCCCGGCGAGACGCTCTACCTGCTCGGCACCGGCACCGGGCTCGCTCCGTTCCTGAGCGTGATCAAGGACCCGGAGACCTATGAGCGCTTCAGCAAGGTCGTGCTCGTGCATGGCTGCCGCTTCAAGGCGGAGCTGGCCTATCAGGAGCTGATCACCGAGGTCCTGCCGCAGGACGAGTTCATCGGCGAACTGGTCGCGAACCAGCTGATCTACTACCCGCTGGTGACGCGCGAGGAATTCCGCAATCGCGGCCGCATCACCCACGCCTTCGAGACCGGGCAATTGCCCGATGATATCGGCCTGCCGGCGATCGATCTCAGCCGCGACCGCTTCATGCTCTGCGGCAGCCCGGCCATGCTGGCGGACATGACGACCTGGCTGAAGGGGCATGAATTCCGCGAGGGCAGCAACGCGCAGCCCGGCCATTTCGTCATCGAGAAGGCCTTCGTCGAGCGCTGAGCCAACTGGGAAGCGTCGTCATGCTCGGCCTTGTGCCGAGCATCCACGCCTTGAACACCGCCTTCGACAAAGGACGACGTGGATGGTCGGGACAGGCCCGACCATGACGGATGAGCTGTCCCCGCAAACGAAAACAGCGGCCTGGAGACCGGCCGCTGTCGTGTTCTCGAGGAGCTGAACGCTTAGGGCTTGAAGGTGAAGCCGGGGCCAATCGCGACATCCGCCGGGATCGGCGGCAGGTCGCTGAACAGCGCGGGATTGTCGGCCATCACCTTCAGGATGTACTTCGGCTCGAAGTGCTTGTTGACGTCAAAGGTCTCCTTGACGAAGCCGAGGCGGTTCAGCCGGTCGGTCGCGGCCCAGAGGGCGCGGTAGTTATTGGCCGAGAGGCGGCGGTCGGCCTGCTGGATGTTGAACTCCATCGAGGCCTCGGCAACATCCTGCTTCAGGCCCGGAATCCAGCGGGTCGCGACCTGCGCGGCGCGCTTGGGTTCCTTGCGCATCCACTGATCGGCCTCGGAGAGCGCCGCGAGGAACTTCTCGACGGTCGGGCCGTTGGCCGCCACCCAGGAGCGCATCCCGACATTGTAGCCGACATAGGCGATGACGCCGCCGCCGCGCACGACCTCGACGGCACCGGCAACATCCTTCAGCGCGACGATCGGCCAGGGGTCCCAGCCGACGAAGGCGTCGATGCCCTTGGCCAGCAACGCGACCGTCATGTCCGGCGGCGGGGTGTTGACCAGGGTGACGTCGGCCGGGGTCAGGCCGCCCTTCTCGAGCAGGGCGAGGATGTAGAGATGGTTGATCGTGCCGAAGGAGGCGGCGATCTTCTTGCCCTTGAGGCTGGCAAGGTCGCCCTTGGCGATGCCCGAGCCGGCACCGGCGATCAGCGCCATGGTGGCGTCGGCGCCGCGGGTCGTGGCATTGCCCGAGTAATTGGCGAGCGCGACGAGATCCATGCCGCGCAGCACGGCGCCGATCATCGGCACGCCGACCTGGACGATGTTGCTCTCGCCGGCCTGCAGCGCGTTCAGCGCATCGACGCCGGTGGCGTAGGGCCGGGCGATGTCGACATCCAGGCCCCATTTCTCGAAGAAGCCACGCTCGAGCGCGATCGGCAGGCCGAGCTGGTCGATCGCCGTGACCATGCCGGCCTTCATCTTCACCAGATTCTGCGCCCGCGCGATGTGCGGGGTGGCAAGCACCGCGCCCGCCGCCAGTATTGTCCTACGTGTCAGCATTCCCATCCTCCCTACTGCAAAGGTTCGATGCGTTGGACCCAATAGTACCGGGCGATTGCGCCGAGCTGGTCCTTGTCGATATTGCGCAGCTCGACAGTATTCCCGTCCGTTCCGGAGACGCGGCCATAGCGCTGGAAGATCAGCACGTGGAAGCGCTCGGGCGAGAACGGCAAGGTGATCAGCGCGCTGACGCGCTGACGATCCGGAAAGCCTGCGGCGATCTTGGCGGGCGCTACCGCGAAGAGCCAGGCCTGCCAGGCGAGCCAGGCGGCGATACAGGCGAGCAGGATCAGACCGCGCCGATTGCCGAGCGCGGCGCGCAGCACGCTCATGCCGACCTCACCAGCGCGAGCACCTTGTTGGAGAGGTCCTTGAACTCCTCGTCCTCGACCAGCTTGTCCCAGACGCGCGGACGAGCGATCGGCACCGGCACGTCGGCAAGGACACGGCCCTTGGAGAGCACGACGACGCGGTTCGCCAGGAACACCGCCTCGGGCACGTCGTGGGTTATGAAGAGCACGGTCGGCCGGCGCTCCTCCCAGATGCGGCTGAGCTCGTCCTGCAAGGTCATGCGCGTCTGCGCGTCGACGCTGGCGAAGGGCTCGTCCATCAGCAGGATGTCGGGCTTGTTGGCGAGCGCGCGGACGACGCCGACGCGCTGCTGCATGCCGCCCGAAAGCTCGTTTGGATAGCGGTTCTCGGCATGCGAGAGGCCGGCCATGGCGAGGTATTCGCGGGCGATCTCGTCGCGCTCGGCCTTGGGCACTCCGCGCATCTTCGGGCCGAAGCCGACATTGTCGAGCACCGTCTTCCACGGGAAGAGCGCGAAGGACTGGAAGACGACGCCGCGGTCCGGGCCGGGCCCCTTGACCGGCTGGCCGCCGACCAGGATGTCGCCGCCGGAATGCGGGATGAAGCCGGCGACCATGTTGAGGATGGTCGACTTGCCGCAACCGGAGGGGCCGACGACCGAGACGAAATCGCCGGCGGGAATGTCGAGCGAGATGTCGTGCAGCGCCGTGTGATGGCTGCCCGCATAGGGGTCGAAATAGGTCTTCGAGAGGTTCTTGAGGCTCAGCGTCTTCACTGTGTCACCAGTCCCCAACGCCGGCCGGTCGCGCGCTCGATCGGCGCGAGCACCCAGGCGTCGACAATGTACCAGAGGATGCCGAGCACGATCATGCCCAGCACGATTTCAGTCACGGAGCCGGCGCGGCGGGCATCGAACATCATGAAGCCGATGCCGCTGGTGCCGACGATCATCTCGGCCGCGATCAGGGCGCGCCAGCCATAGCCCAGCCCGTTGCGCAGCCCGGTGATGATGTTGGGCAGCGCGCCGGGGATCACGACCTCGGTCAGGATGCGCCAGGGCGGGGCGCCGAGGCTCTGCGCCGCGCGGTAGAGGTCGACTTTGACCGAGCGCACGCCGAGCACGGTGTTGAAGATCACCGGGAAGACCACGGTATAGACGATGACGAAGGCCATCGTGGTCAGGCCGAAGCCGAACCAGATGATCAGGATCGGCAGCCAGGCGATGTCGCCGATGGCCTGGAAGAACAGCACGACTGGCCAGAGCGCGGCATAGGCGCGCTTGCTCAGGCCGATCAGCAGGCCGAGCGGGATGCCGATCGCCATGCCGACAGCGGCGCCGGCCGCGAGCCGCGCGACGCTGTCGCCGAGATATTCGGGCAGGATGCCCTTGTACATCAGCATCTGGAAGTTGCGGATGACATCCATCGGCGCGGGGAAGAAGGCCGGCGGGAACGGCCCCCAGGTCGCCACGGCCTGCCAGAGCAGCACGACCGGCACGAAGGGCGCCAGCGTCGAGAGCAACGGAAACAGTTTCGAGGCGCGGACCCAGAAGGACCAGAGCGGGAGAAGCGGGTTCATCAGCGCACCAGGCCCCAGCGTTCGATGGTCGCGCGCTCGAGCGGGACGAGGACGAGCCGGTCGATCAGCAGCCAGAGCACGCCGATCACGATCATGCCGAAGACGATGACTTCGGTCTGGTAGAAGTCGCGGGCGACGAAGAGCATGTAGCCGAGGCCGACATTGGTCGCGATCATCTCGGCCGCGATCAGCCCGCGCCAGGCGAAGCCGAGCCCGGTGCGAACGCCGGTGACGATGTTCGGCAGCGCGCCGGGCAGCAGCACCTCGGTGAAGACCGACCAGCGTCCGGCGCCGAGCGAATAGGCCGCGTTGCGCAGGGACATCGGAATGGTCGAGACGCCGAGCAGCGTGTTGTAGACGACGATGAAGAACACGCCGTTGAAGATGACGAAGATGATGGCGCCGAAGCCGTAGCCGAACCAGAGCGTCGCCAGCGGGATCCAGGCGATGCCGGCGAGCACCGAGAAGAAGCGCAGGAGCGGCGTCAGGAAGTCGGAGACGCCCTTGCTGATGCCCATCAGGATGCCGAGCGGCACCGCGACGATGACGGCGAGCACCGTGCCGAGGATGACACGGCCCATGCTCGCACCGACATGCATCAACAGCGTGCCGTTGAGGATGCTCTCGATTCCGGCCTTAACGACGGCGGGAACGCTCGGGAAGATCTGCGGATTGACCTGGAAAACGGGTATGACGATCGCCCAGACGGCGACCAGGAAGGCCAGTGGAGCGATGAACTTCATCGTCTCCAGAAGATGACTGCCGCGCCCCATCGAACTCCCCGCTGGGATCGCCCGGCATGGGCGATCCTTCCACCCGATCCCCGGTCGGGTCAGGCGGATTCCGTCATGCGCGTCTCTTCGAAACAACCCGGTCGAGCGGGCCTGCGGACGTTACGTCGGGGCAACGACTATAGGCCTAGGACTGCTGCGGCAAGGGTGGATCAGCGCCTGCGGGGCTTCTACTTTGGCAGTGATATTTTTCCGTTAATCGCGTGCCGGTTGTGGCCACGGCCACTTCAGCCGGCTCAGGCCGGCTCGCAGATATCCAGTATGCAGAGGATGTAGATACGGATCATGTCGAGATAATCAGCGATGTCGACGCGTTCGTCGGGCATGGTGTTGTAGCGCCCGCCCGGCCCGCAGACGATGCCTTCCATGCCGAGCTCCGCGTAGAAATGCCCTGCATCGGTGCCGAAGAAGCAGGGCGGCGCGATCGCGCCCGTCGGCTGCGGCGTGCCGCGCACTGTCTCATAGGCGGCGTTGATCGTCCTGACGATGCGGGCGCCGCGAGCAACCTCGAAGGCCGGCATCGAGCGATGGCCCTCCTGCTTCTCGATGCGGATCGTCGCCTTGAGACCGGGGAAGCGCGCCTCGAGCGCATCAAGCTCGCGGCGCATGTCGGCGACGGCGCCGGCCTGGTCCTGGCCCGGCGCATAGCGGCCCGAGCCCTTGATCCTGGCGAAATCGGCGACCTGCGGCGCGCGCCACTCGTGCAGCTCCTTGCCCAGCGCGCCATGGACGACGCCGACATGGACGCGATTGATCGATTCATGCTCGGCGCTCAGCGCGCCCGAGAATTTCATGGCGTTGAGGCGCGGGATCAGGTCGGTCGCGGCCATGATGGCGTCGACCGCCTGCTCGCGCTTCGAGAGATGGCGGGTATTGCCGGTGAGCTCGATGACATAGGTGAAGGCGCAGGCATGCATGGTGATGGCCTGCAGGTCGGTCGGCTCGGAATTGATGAAGTAATCCGCGGTCACGCCGTTCTGGATCGCGGCGACCGTGCCGACGCCGCCCTGCAGCTCGCCGACGACATAGGTCAGCACGACATCGCCCTTCAGCTTCACGCCAGCATCGATCAACGTCTTGACCGCGCAGAAATAGGCGGCGTCGCCCGCCTTCATGTTGGAGACGCCGATGCCGTAGATGAACTTGTCGTCGACCAGCCCGCCCCAGGGATCGACGGTCCAGCCCTCGGTCGCCGGATTGGTGTCGAGATGACCGTTGAAGAGCAGGCTCTTGCCGCCACCCGTGCCCTTCCAGCGGCCGATGGCGTTGACGCGCTCGCCGACCACCGGCTGCAATTCGGAATCGAGCCCGAGCGCTTTCATCTGCTTGTCCATGAAGGCGGCCAGCACGCGCTCACCCTCGGTCTCCGAATAGCTCTTGTGACGGGCCATCTGGCTGAGGAAGTCGAGGGCGGCCTTCTCATCGAGGCGGGCCAGAAGCTGGGCGCGATCCATCGTCATGTCCTTCAAGCGCTGGGAGAGGCCGGGGCGGGAACCGCGTCGAGGAGCGAGCGGGTATAGGCATGGCTCGCGCCGGCCGGGAGGGCGGCGACATCGACCAGCTCGACGAGGTCGCCGCGATACATCACCGCGATCCGGTGCGCGATCTGGCGCACGAGGTTGAGATCGTGGGTGATGAAGAGATAGGCCGTGCCGTGCCGGCGCTGCAGATCGACCAGCAGCTCGATCACCGAGGCCTGCACGGACACGTCGAGCGCGGAGGTGATCTCGTCGCAGATCACGAGCCTGGGCTGCGAGGCGAAGGCGCGGGCGATGGCGACGCGCTGCTTCTCGCCGCCGGAGAGCTGGTGCGGATAGCGCTCGGCGTAGCTGCGCGGCAGGCGGACCTGCTCGAGCAGATCGCCGATCGCCTCTGCGCCCCGCCCCTGCCCCGGCTTGCCGTAGAGCGCCAGTGGGCGCGACAGGATCTCGCGGATGCGCTGGCGCGGATTGAGCGATGAATCCGGATGCTGGAAGATGATCTGGACATCGCGGCGATAGGCCCGGTCCATATCACCGATACCGGCGATCGGCCGTCCATCGAAGCGCAAGCCACCCTCGAACGGGTTCAGCCCCGTCAACGCCTTGGCGAGCGTCGACTTGCCCGAGCCGGATTCGCCGACGATGCCGAGGATCTCGCCGGGCTGGACGGCGAGGCTGACCTCGCGATTGCCGGTGAAGCGGGTGCCTTCGCGCCCGAGGAGCTTGGCGAGGAAGGGCTTGCGGCCATAATGGACACTGAGCTTCTCGACCTCGACCAGCGGCTTCGCCGCCGGGTCGGGCGTGGTCTCGACAAGGCGATGGTCGGGACGCGGCACGGCAGCGAGGAGCTTCTGCGTATAGGCGTCGCTCGGCGCGGCGAAGACCTGCGCCACCGCGCCTTGCTCGACGATCCGGCCGCGATGGATCACCGCGACCCTTGTCGCGACGCGCGAGACCAGCGCGAGATCGTGCGAGATATAGAGCGAGGCGACGCCGGTCTCGGCCTGGAGCTCGGCGAAGAGGTCGAGGATCTGGCAGGCCGTAATGACGTCGAGCGCCGTCGTCGGCTCGTCGAAGATGATGCATTCCGGCTGGCAGGCGAAGGCGGTGGCGATGACGACGCGCTGCTTCTCGCCGCCCGAGGCCTCGTGCGGATAGCGCCGCATCATCTGCGCCGGGAGTTTCAGGCCGACCCTGGCGAGCATGGCCTCGCCCTCGGCCCAGGCCTGTTTCCGGCTCAGCCCGCGATGGCGCTCGAGCACCTCGGCGAGTTGTTCGCCGAGCGGCAGGGTCGGGTTCAGCGAGGTGCTCGGATCCTGGAAGACCATGCCGATGCGGCGGCCGCGAATGGCGCCGATCTCGGCCGGGCTCGCCGCGATCAGGTCCTTGTCGCGGAGCCTGATGCCGCCCGCCTCGCGCGCGCTCTGCGGCAGGTAGCGCATGATCGCCCAGGCGAGCGAGGTCTTGCCCGAACCGGACTCGCCGACGAGCCCGAGCACCTCGCCCCCGCCGATGCTGAGTGTCACGGCGTCGAGTGCGCGGGTGAAGCCGGTCGGCGTCGCGTAGTCGAGGTTATAGCCGGCGATGTCTAGGATCGTCGCCATGGCCTCAGGTCCGCGGGTTCAGCACGTCGCGCAGCCCATCGCCGAGCAAGTTGAAGCCGATGGCGACGAGGGCGACCGCGAGGCTCGGCCACAGGATCATCCAGGGGCTGAGATGCATGAAGCGGCGGGCTTCCGCGACCATCAGCCCCCATTCCGAGGCCGGAGGTTGGGCGCCGAGGCCGAGGAAGCTCAGCGTCGCGAACAGCATCACGGCAAAAGCAACGCGGATCGTCATCTCGACGATGATCGGCGCCACGACATTGGGCAGCATCTCGCGCCAGACGATGAAGCCGGCGCTCTCGCCGCGGGCGATGGCGGCGTTGACATAGTCCTGCTTGCGCACGGCGAGCGCGACCGAACGCGTCACCCGCGCCATGCCGGGCGTGAAGGCGATGGCAATTGCAAGGACGGCGTTGAGGCTGCTCTTGCCGAGCAGATTGACGATCAGCAGCGCCATCAGGAGGCTCGGGATCGACATCACCGCGTCGATGGTGCGCATGATCGCCTCGTCGGCCCGCCCGCCGAGATAGGCCGAGACGGTTCCGATCATGGCGCCGGCGAGTGTGCCGAGCCCGGTCGCGATCAGGGCGAGCACGACGGTGGCGCGAGCGCCATTCAGAAGCCGGCTGAGGATGTCGCGGCCATATTGGTCGGTGCCGAGCCAGAACTGCGCGCTCGGCGGTTTGTAGCGCTGCAATGGCGCCATCGTATCCGGGTTGTACGGCGCCAGCGCCGGCCCGAGGATCACGACGAGCAGGATCAGTCCGACGATGAGGAGGCCGAGCGCGCCCTGCGGCGAGCGCAGCATCCGGCGGAAGGTCTCAGTCATACTGGATCCTCCGGTCGAGCCAGGCATAGGCGATGTCGGCGAGGAAATTGGCGATGGCGTAGGTCGTCGCCATGATCAGCGCGCCGGCCTGGACCGAAGGCAGGTCGCGGCTCTGGATCGCGACGATGAGCTGGCGGCCAATCCCCGGCAGCGCGAAAATCTCCTCGACGACGATGACGCCGCCGAGCAGGTAGCCGATATCGAGCGCGACGATGGTGATGGTCGGCAGGAGCGCGTTGCGCAGCCCGTGCTTGAACAACACGGTGCGGTTCGAGAGCCCCTTCAGCCGGGCGGCGCGGATATAGTCGGTGTGCAGCACGTCGACGAGCTCCGAACGCACCATGCGCGAGACATGGGCGATCAGGATCAGCGAGACGGTCAGCACCGGCAGGACGAGATGGAGCAAGCCGCGGCCGAAATTCTCGGTCAGCGGCACATAGCCGGTCGCCGGCAGCCATTGCAGCCAGTCGGCCAGAACGAGCACGAGCAAGGTCGCGGTGACGAATTCCGGCAAGGAGACGCCGATATAGGAGATCACGCCGACCACTAGATCAGCGATGCGGCCGCGCCGGATCGCGGCGACGATCCCGAGCGGCAGCGCCAGGGCCAGCATCAGCAGGATCGAGAACAGGGCGAGCAGCAGCGAGCGGCCGAGCGCCTCGAACAGCGCCGGCCCGACCGGCTGGCCGGTGCGCATCGAGGTGCCGAAATCGCCCTGCACCACGCCGCCGAGCCAGTGCAGATATTGCTGCCAGAGCGGCGCGTCCAAGCCGAGCCGCTCGCGCACGGCGGCGAGCGCCTCCTGGGTCGCGTTCTCGCCGAGCAGCATCACCGCCGCGTCGGCGGGCAGGATCTGCGTGATCGCAAAGACGATCAGCGACACCACGAACAGGGTGTAGCAGATCAGCGCGATGCGCTTGAGAACATAGGCCGGTGACACGCCTGCCGCCCTGCCCTCGGCTCAGCCGCGCTTCGGCGCGCCGGCGCCGAGCGAGACGTAGTCGAGCCGGAAGACGGCGCCGCGCGGATGCAGCTTGTAGCCCTCGACCCAGTCGCGCTGGGCGGCGAGCAGATCGAAGAAGGCCGGGATGATCGAGGGCACCTCCTCGTGCATCAGCTTCTGCGCCTGGGCATAGAGATCGCGGCGCCTGGCCTCGTCGACGGTGGCACGCGCCTCGTTGACCAGCTTGTCGAAACCCGCGTTGTTCCAGCGCGTTTCGTTCCAGGCGGCGTTCGAGGTGTAGAGCAGCGCGAAAATGGCGTCGGCCGTGGGCTGCATATTGTAGAAGCCGACATAGAAGGAGCCCTTCTTCCAGACCTGGTCGAGATAGGTCGCGTGCGGCATGGTCTGGACGTTGATGGTGAAGCCCGCGGGCTTGGCCATCTCACGCAGCGCGACGGCGAGCTGCGTGCGCAGCGGCGGCCGGTCGGAGGCGATCAGCGTCACCTCGAGCCCGTTGGGATAGCCGGCATCGGCCAGGAGCTTCTTGGCCTTGGCGAGATCGGGCGCCTTGCGCGGCAGATCGGCGAAGAAGCGATAGGCGCTGTTCAGCGGTACGTCGTTGCCGACCGTGCCGAGCCCCTCGGTGACGAAATCGACCATGGCGTTGCGGTCGACGGTCAGCGCCAGCGCCTGGCGGACACGGACATCGTTGAACGGCTTCTGGTCGCAGCCGAAATTGACGTTGCAGAACTGGCCGGAGGCGACACGCAAGCCCTTCACGCCCGAGGCCTTGCTGATCCGTGCGAACTCGGTCGGCGGCACGGTCGAGATCAGGTCGGTATCGCCCGCGATCAGGGCCGAGCCCTCGGCGGTGCTGTCCGGGTAGACCACGACGACGACACGGTCGAGATAGGGCCGCGCCTTGTCGTAATAGGCGTCGTTGCGGGTGACGACGATCTGGCGCTCGGGCTCGAAGGAAACGAGCTTGAACGGGCCGGTACCAACAGCCTCGCGGTCGAGCTTCTCGAGGCCGGACTTGAGCACTGCGGCCGGGACGATCTTGGCGTTGGTGTAGGCCAGCGTCACAGGCAGGTCGGCGAACGGCGCCGACAGGGTGAAGACGACCGTGCTGTCATCCTTGGCGGCGATCTTGGCGATCGGCCCGACATTCTGGCGCGCCGGCGAGGCGGTCTTGGCGTCGAGGATCGCCTCGAAACTCGCGACCACATCGGCCGCCGTGCAGGGGCTGCCATCATGGAAGGTCACGCCCTTGCGCAGGTTGAAGGTCCATTCCAGCAGGTCGGCGGAATTGGTCCAGGATTCGGCGAGGTCGGGCTCGGCGCTCATGTCGAGCGCGAGCCGGGTCAGGCCGGAATAGAGCAGCTCGGCGACGAGATATTCGGGATTCACCCGGGTCAGCAGCGGGTTCAGCTTGGAGACGGCCTGGTCGACGCTGACGCGCAAGGTGCCACCACGGCGTGGCGCCGTCTGCGCGCCGACGTCGAGGCCGGAGATGGCGAGGCCGCCTAGGGCGGCGGAGGCGGCCAGGAAACTGCGACGATCGACGGTCGGCATGGGGCGCTCCTTTCAGCTGTGGCTTCGTTCAGGGATCAGTTCAGGCGCGAAATCGGCGGCTAGATAGGCAAGGACGCTACGCGCGAGCGCGACGAGATCGGACACCGTGGTGTGCTCGCCGGGCGCGTGGATGTTGCGGTTGGGCCGGCCCAGGCCGCCGAGCAGGATTTCGCGCATGCCGGTGCGCTGAACATAGCCGAAATCGGAACAGCTCGCCGCGCCCCATTTGCGGAACTGGTCTGCCGCATAGCCGAAGCCCTGCCCCATGGCGCGCTGCCAGCGCGGCCAATGCGGCCCAGCCGGATCATCGGTCGGGATCAAATGACCGATCAGCCGGGTCTCGATGCCAAGGCCGGGCATCTGCGCAGCCGCCGCATCGATCACCGCCTGGATTTCGGCAAGCGCGTCCTCGAAGCGCTCTTCAGGCGCGTAGCGCCGGTTGAGCGTGATCTCGAACAGGGAGGGCACTTGCCCGCCGGCGGTTCCGCCATGGGCGGTGACGATGCTGAGCTGGCCTCTGAGCGGCCCGGCCGCATGAGGCGGAGGTGGCAGGGCCGAGACCCGCTCGGCGATGCGCGGCTTGAGCTCGGCCAGCGCCTGCAGCAGCGGAAGAGCCGCCTCGATGGCGTTGAGGCCGGCGCCGCTGCGATTGCCCTCGCCGGCATGGACGGCCTCTCCCCGCACGCTGACCAGCAGGTTGAACAGGCCGAAGCAGCCGGCCCAGATCCGCGCCTCGGCACTGCCGTTGAAATTGAGGATATGGCCTTCGAGCCTGCCCTGCTCGGCGAGATAGCGGATGCCGGGATAGAGCCCGCCCTCCTCGTCCGTGCAGAAGAGCAGCATCGGATCATAGGCCAGCGCGACGCCATGCTCGCGCGCCGCCTGCAGAGCCAGCAGCACCGCGGCGATGCTGCCTTTCATGTCGGCCGCGCCGAGGCCGACCAGCTTGTCGCCATCGCGGATCAGGCTGAACGGATCCGAGGACCAGCCCGGGGCGGCCGGCACGGTATCGACATGGAAATAGAGGCCGCAGACCGGCTTGCCGCTGGGTCGCGTCGCAATGAGGTTGGTGCGCCGGCCTGACGCCGGGCCGCCCGGCACATGCCAGAGCGCGTCGGGCACCACGACCCGCTCGGAGACGAAGCCAAGCGGCGCGCTCAGCTCCTGCATCAGCTCGGCGAAGGCATCGTAGCCCTGCCCCGGCGGAAAGGTCGTGTCGACGGCGATCATCCGGCCGAGATCGGCAATCGCGCCATCAGAGATCTCGCCGATCGCAGCCAGCGCCGCATCGAGCGGCGCGGTCATCGGCGCTGGGCCCGGCAGAGCCATCGCTCAGCTGGCCAAGGCCGTGATTGTGGCTGGCAGCCACAATCTGCGAGGCACAGACGAGGATGAGAACGACAACGCCATTGCGGCGACAACCCACTTTCATATAAACTATATAGAAATAGGAAGCAGCGCATGCCGGCTGTCAATGCCAAAAAAAAGTCGAGCCCTGCCTCGGAGGCGGGCAGCCCGCTCGGCATTCCGAGCGGCGCGATCCCGAACCTGACGGCGACCGAGGCGCTTCCGCTTTACGAAAAGGCCAAGCGGCACATGTCCGAGGCCATCCTGATGGGCGAGTGGCCGCCCGGCACGGTGCTGCCGAACGAGACGGCGCTTGCGCAAATGTTCGGCATCGCCGTCGGCACGGTGCGCCGGGCGATGAGCGATCTCGTGGCGGAGGGGCTGCTCTCGCGGCGGCGCAAGACCGGCACGGTGGTGACGGGACGCAGCCCGCATCACAGCATGCGCATCTTCTTCCAGTATTTCCGACTGCACCGGGCCGACGGCACCCTGGTGCGCTCACGTGCCGAGGTCTTGAGCGTCGGCCTCCTCAAGGCGAGCGAGCGCGAGAGCGAGCAGTTGCAGATCGCGCCCGGGGCCGAGGTCGTGAAGATCCACCGCATCCGCCATGTCGACGACAGGCCGGTCATGCATGACAGACTCGTGCTCGCGGCCGAGCGCGTGCCTGGGCTGCCGCACGAGCCGGCAGAACTGCCGGAGCTGCTCTATATCCATCTGCTGGAGCGCTACGGCATCCGGATCTCGGCAGTGCGTGAGCAGCTCACAGCCGATTTCGCCGATGCGGAGGATGCGCGGCTGCTGAACCTGAGCTTGCCGGCGCCTATGCTGACGATCGAGGAGATCGCCTATGACCAGGCCGGCGCTCCGACGATCCTCGGCTGGCATCGGGCCAGCACGGAGCACCATCGCTACATCAATGAAGTGCGCTGAGGGATCGGGAGCGTCGCCTTAAGTCTCAACCCTGTCCCGAGGAGCGGGCGAGGCCCGCGTCTCAGGATCAGGGTTGAGTCAGTCCCAATGGCTGAAAGGCCTCAGCCCTTCATGTAGTCGTGGATCTTGCGGCCGAAGGGCAGCGTCAGGTCGGCGATGAAGTGATGCGCGCCGATGACCTTGCGCACCGGCAGGTCGGCGACGGGCGCGTTGACATGTGGGATGAGATGGAGCCGGCCGGGGCCGATCCAGGAGCCCTTCACCGTGATGTCGGTCAGGTTGAGCGCGACGAGCTGGCAGATCTCCGGCTCGCCATCGACGCCCGGGATGATCTTCAGGTTGACCTGGGTCTTGGTCAGGATCGCAGTCGTCCTGACGCCGTTGCCGGCGAGGCTCTCGTGCTTGTAGCCCATCGAGCCCATGGCGACCTGCTGGCCGGCATATTCGAGCGTGCCCGTGAGCGTATCCTTGACCAGCTCGAGCTTGGGATGGGCGTATTTCTTCGGGAAGCCCCAGATTTCGCGACCGGCCGAGATCGGCGGCTCGACATCGAGATACATTTGCGAGACGAAATTGACCTCCTCGTCCCCGAACTTGCAGGGGATGACGATGCCGGTCTCGGTGTAGTTCCCGAAACCGGAGGAATCCGGCATCTTGATCCACTCGTAATGGACGACCGGCGTATCGATCGGCTCCAGCGGCTCGGGCAGATGGTGACGGATCAGCTCGGGATCGGTCTCGTAGCTGATGATCATGTATTCGCGGTCGATGAAGCGATACGGGCCGGCCGGGTAGCTCGGGCCGGCGAGCGGCATCGAAGGCAGGTCGAGGATCTGCTGGCGGTTCATCGTCAGATCCTCAATGCGCGGTCCAGCCGCCGTCGATCGGCAGGATGACGCCGG
Organism: Allobosea sp. BK604; assembly: GCF_004341515.1. Classification (GTDB taxonomy): domain Bacteria; phylum Pseudomonadota; class Alphaproteobacteria; order Rhizobiales; family Beijerinckiaceae; genus Allobosea. The sequence goes on along the minus strand of NZ_SLZF01000007.1, from coordinate 278,972 downwards.
TGATCGACTTGGCCGAGTCGGAGGCGAGGAAGACGGCGAGATCGGCCACTTCCTCGCTGGTGACGAATTGCTTGGTCGGCTGGGCGTCGAGCAGCACGTCGTTGATGACCTGCTCGCGGGTCAGGCCGCGCGCCGCCATCGTGTCCGGGATCTGCTTCTCGACCAGGGGGGTCCAGACATAGCCGGGGCAGATCGCGTTGACGGTGACGCCGAACGTGGCGGCTTCGAGCGCGACCGTCTTGGTCAGGCCGGCAATGCCGTGCTTGGCGGCGACATAGGCGCTCTTGAAGGGCGAGGCGACCAGCGCGTGGGCCGAGGCCGTGTTGATGATGCGGCCCCATTTCCGCTGCTTCATGCCGGGCAGCGCGGCGCGAATGGCGTGGAAGGCGGCGGAGAGGTTGATCGCGATGATCGCGTCCCATTTCTCGATCGGGAATTCCTCGATCGGCGAGACGAACTGGATGCCGGCATTGTTGACGAGCACGTCGACCGAGCCGAATTCGGCTTCGGCCTCGGCGATCATCGCCGCGATCGCGCCGCCATGGGCCATGTCGGCGGCGGAATAGCGCGCCTTGACGCCGAACTCACTCTCGATGCCGGCACGTTCCTTCTCGATATCCTCAGGCGCGCCGAAGCCGTTGATGACGATATTGGCGCCCTGCGCGGCGTAGGCGCGGGCGATGGCGAGCCCTATCCCCGAAGTCGAGCCCGTGACGACGGCCGTCTTGCCCTTAAGCATCCTGCTCTCCTCCGAGTTGCGCGGCGAACACTTGTGTGCGGCGCAAAAACCATGCCTTCTGGCGTGGAAGAGCAAGCTGACGCAGCGATGAAGCTTGTCTGACGGAAAGATGACAACCGCTGCGCCAATTGCCCGCGTCACATGGCTGTCACCTCGCAGTCCTCTCCAATTGTCTTTGCCGCAGTGCGATAACTCAAGGATACTTGCGTCATGAATGCTCCGCCGAAAGCATCCTTGTCCGCGAGCCGCTATCTGGGCTGGCGCCCCGAGCGCTGCGACCGCGTCGCCCTCGTGCTGCAGGGCGGCGGAGCGCTCGGCGCCTATCAGGCCGGCGTCTATCAGGCGCTGCATGAGGCCGATATCGAGCCGGACTGGGTCTCGGGCGTCTCGATCGGTGCGATCAACTCGGCGATCATCGCCGGCAACCCGCGCGAGCGCCGGCTGGAACGTCTGGAGAGCTTCTGGAACCGGATCACCGACCGCAAGGTCTGGTGGTACACGCCGGAGGGCGACGTCTTCCGTCAGGCCCGCAATGCCACGAGCTCGCTCTACACGATGCTGCTCGGCCAGCCCGGCTTCTTCGAGCCGCGCAAGACCAATCCGTGGTTCGCGCTGGCCGGCGCCAGCGACGCGACGAGCTTCTACGACACCGCGCCGCTACGCGAGACCTTGCTGGATCTCGTCGATTTCGAGCTGATCAACAGCCGCAGCGTGCATTTCTCGGTCGGCGCCGTGAACGCGCTTTCGGGCAATTTCGTCTATTTCGACAATATGCGCGAGCATATCGAGCCCGAGCATGTGATGGCCTCGGGCGCGCTGCCACCGGCCTTCCCGACGGTGCAGATCGGCACCGACCATTACTGGGATGGCGGCATCGTCTCGAACACGCCGCTGCAGCATCTGCTGGCGCAGGAAGACACGCTGAATTCGCTGATCTTCCAGGTCGACCTGTTCTCGGCGCGCGGCTCGCTGCCGCGCACGCTGCAGGACGTGATGGGCCGGCACAAGGACATCATGTATTCCTCGCGCACGCGCCTCACCACCGACCTGTTCCAGCTGCTGCAGAACTGGAAGAAGAAGACGCATCAGGCGCTGACCAAGATTCCGGATGCCGACCTGACCGAGGACGACCGCAAGCTGCGCGACGACCTCTCGCTGATGCCTGAGCACACGATCCTGCAGCTGATCTACCAGCAGAAATCCTATGAGGGACACGCCAAGGACTACGAGTTCTCGCGCACCTCGATGCGGGAGCACTGGCATTCCGGCTACGAGGACACCAAGCAGACGCTGACCCGCAAGGACTGGCTGACGATCCCGCCTGATGGCGCCGGCATCGTCGCCCATGACGTGCATCGCGATTTCGAGCGGCGCTGAGCCGGTTCCGGAGAAGTCGCGGATCCTGGAGCATTTCCGCGTGTCTTCGAATCGCGAAAACTCTCTAGGCCTTTGTTTTATCGTATGTTCTTTACGCGGACCGGTGCCCGCTTCGTTCGAAAATGCTCTAGTTCCTGAGATCCGCGAAGCGCTGCGACAGGCGCTGGTGCAGGTCAGCGACGACCTGCGACCACTGGCCGGGCTGCTCCTGGGGCATGACCTCGATGCTCGGATACCAGAGCGAGTGCCCGTCCTGCGCCGCCCAATACCAGGGATAGCCCGCGGAGACGACGACGAAGCCGGGTCGCCCTAGCGCTCCTGCCAGATGCAGCGCGGAGACGTCGGGCCCGATGACGGCGTCGAGATTGGCGATGGCGCCGATCATCTCGTCAAAGCCATCCATATGGCGCCCGGCATCGATCGCTTCCGGCCATGCCGCGAGGTCGTGGCGAGCCTGGCCGGTCATCAGGCTGATCACGGTGCCGCGTCCCGGCATGGCGGCGCGGACCTGGTCCATGCCGAGGCCGGAGGCATGGTTTTCCCAGACGACGCCGATCCAGGGACGCGGATACTCGCTGAGCGCCTGCTGCCAGCGCTGCTCGAGCGTGGGATTGGGCTGCAGATAAGGCACGCTCTGCGCGACGGTCGTGGCGTCGAGGTCGAAGCGGCGCATCAGCGCCGGCAGGGCCACCGCGGGAGCCTCGGAATCGGGCGGTGGAATCTCGATCGGCACGCGCAGATGCGCCGCGAGCGGCCAGAAACGCTCGTCGGCCCCCAGCCGAACCGGCGCGCCGCCCTCGCTCAACCGCGCGAGGAAGCGCGAGAACAGGATGAAATCCGCCGCACGCATGCCCGGCGGCACATTGACCTGCTCCGGCTGCACCCCGCCGCTTTCGAGCCGCGGCAGAAAACGCCCGATGGCGAGAGAGAGCTCGGCCCTCACGTCCAGCGCCGAGGCGTTGTCGGGATCGAGCTTCAGCGCGTGCTGCACGAAGGGCAGCGCCTGGGTCAGACGGCCGGCGAAGCGCAAGGTCGCGGCAAGACCGAGCAGGGGCTCCACCGATTTCGGGGAGGCCTTCACCAGCTTGGTCAGTTCCGCGATCCCAGCGTCCGGCCGGCCGGTCATGACCAGCACCCGGGCCAGCAATTCGCGCACGCCGAGATGGTTCGGCGCGAAGGCGAGGAGCTTGCGGCAGGACGCCTCGGCTTGCGGATAAAGGCCGAGCGCCGCTTCGCAGCGGGCGAGATGCTCGACGATATCCATATCCAGCGGCGCGGCCAGCCGCGCCCGCTCGGCCAGATGCAGGGCCTCATCGAAGCGAAGGCGATCGTAGCAGCAGATCGACAGCGTCCGCAGCGCGGCCGCATCGTTGGGATTGAGCGCAAGCGCGCGGCTCAGATGGAGCTCGGCCTGTTCCTTGTTCCCCTCGGCCAGGGCGACCATGCCGAGCAGGCTGACCGCTTCCGGTGCATCCGGCGAGCGCGCAAGGATCTGCTCCGCGGCCATGCGCGCCCCGGGCAGGTTGTTCATCATGAAGCGGGCGGTCGCGAGCGAGTGTAGCGGGCCGTCGGCCTGCGGCGTCAGCGCCGTGGCACGCTCGAAGCAGACGATCGCCTCGTCGAGCCGGCCCAGCATCTGATGCGCGAGACCGAGATTGTTGACGATGGCCGCATCATCAGGAAAGGCCGTCGCCGCGGCCGACAGGATCTCGCCGGCGCGCGCGCCGTCCTTGCGGGCGAGCGCGACACCGCCCAACGCATTCAGCGCCTCGGCATGGCCGGGATCGGCCTGCAGCACCTCGTCGAGAAGCGCCTCGGCCTCGTCGAAGCGGCGGCCGACGATCAGTTCATGCGCGCTGGCGATCCGATCCCTGAGCGTGATCGGCGGAAAGGACTGGATCGACGTCACGCCCTAACCCATCGTGATGCGTTTGCCGTCCATCCGCAAATCGTCGCTGACCGCGATGACCTTGCTCTGGGCCGTCTCGCTGACGATGCCGGCGATCTTGATGGATTGGGTCTGCGCCCGCAGCGTATCGACCTGGTCGACGATCGCGATCCGGTTCTCGGCCTTGGCCGTCATCGTCTCGGCGCTGACCTCATGCGCCTTCGCCGAAACGTGCCAGCGCTCGACGATGGCCGTCAGTGCCTTGCCGAGCCAGGTCGCCTTGTCGGCAATGAAGGCGAGTGTGCGCGCCTGGAGATCGAGCCCGTCGGCCTTCAGGGCCAGCCGCTGGCGGGCCGTGAGCGAGAGCGTCTCGCCCTCGATCGCCAGATTGCCATGCCCCGGCAGCGCGAGCGTGGCGTAATTTGGCGCCTCGCGCTCCAATACGCCGAGTACGAAGGCTTCCCCATCCCCGCGGAAGGCGAGCACTTTGTCGCCCGGGATCGGCCGCACCAGGCAGCTCACGGCAACGGCAGCGCGCAGGGATGCGCCGCCGAGCTGCAGATCGGCATGAGCAGCATCCTCATCGACGGCCGCGACCACCGCCGTCGCGAGGCCGGCAATTGCGGGCTCCGCCTGCGCCGGCTCGGCCGCGAGCAAGCTCTCCAGCACCGGGAGGGGCGCGATCCTGTCCATCTCAGCCACGGGCGGACTAGAACATCGCCGTCAGCTGCTTGACCTTGGCCTCGGTCATGCCGCCCTCGGCCTTAAGGTCCTTGATGCCGGCCTCGAACGCCTTCTTCAGCGCTTCGGCCTCGCTCGATTCCGCCTTGATGAACTGCTTCTTGAAGTCGAAATCGCAGATCGTGACGTTGAAACCAACCTTCTTCATGTCGGCTACCGGTGCGAACTTCATATCGACCGTCGAGAGTATCTTCATGTCGGATCCCGCCATCTTCCAGTCGGAGCCGACGACGAGCTTCTCGGAGAAGCCGAGCACGATCTTGGCGTCCTCGAGGACGACGATGTCGAACTTGCCGCCGATGAACATCTTGATGTCGAGCGCCAGGCGGATGCCGGTGTCGATGCCGGCCGTCAGCGCGAACTGGGTTGAGAGCTTGATGATGAGCTCGCCGCTCAGCGTCAACTGCATGACGCCGCTCATTTTATAGGTGTGCTCGCGGCCGTGGAAGATCGATTCCTTGAAGCCGTGGAACTCGTCATAGGCGTCGCCGTGGAAGTTCTTCCGGGTCGTGCCGTAGGTAATCTCGTCGAGCGGGCCGTAGGCGGTCTGCTTGATATAGCCGCTCGCCGTCAGCTCCAGATTCGCCGCCCGGCTCACCGAGCCGGTATTGGTGTCGACCAGGCCTGCTTTGACGAAGATGCCGTTGGACGCGGAGATGTCGAGCTTGCCCTCGACGACGCCGTATTTGGCATCGGCGGTCGTCACCTCGACGACATGACCCTTGCCGAATTTCTGCAGCGCCGCGCCGGCGATATTCTCGTTCAGCTCGCCGTCGGAATAGATCAGGATGCCGGCATGGTCGGTCGCGGCGACAGCGGTCGGCGTCGTCTTGTAGGCCGTCGAGGACTGGCTGGTCGCGGTATATTGCTTGGCGGGATCGTTCTTCTCGTTCAGCTCCGCAGCCTCGGCCTGTTCCTTGGCGCCGCCCTTGGAGCTGTCGACACCGACCGTGCTGGTCGACGTCGTCAGGCCGGTCGGCAGGCCGGTCTCGTCCGCGACATAGTTGCCGAGGCGCAAATAGCTCGACGCGGTGAAGGCCGAGGTCGGAGTCTGTGGCTGCAACACCCGGAAATAGGGATTGGCGGGCGTGTTATTCCCCGAATTGGAATTCGGGCCCGAGCCCGACCCACCAGGGCCGGAATTGGGAGATCCAGGAGGCGTATTGGACATCGGCTTTCTCCGGGGGCGCGCTATCTGGACGGCCTCAGCGCAGGACCAGGACCGTGATCTGGGCCGGACTGATCGTCATTCCGATCGTGTTGGGGCTGATGCCGTTCTGCTTGGCCGGCATCGTCATCTTGGCCGCGGGCGGCCCGCCGACCATGACATTGGTCGAACCCATCATCGCCGAGCTCGGCCCCATCACCATGCCCGAGGCCACGCCCATGGCCACACCCGGATTGTCGCCGTTCGAAATCGGGACGGTGGTCATCAGGTTGGATGCCGGCATGCACATCGTCAGCACTTTGAACTGGCTCGGGATCGCAGTGGGCATCAGCGCGATGTTCGGGAACGGGGTCGGAATCGGCCCGGCCGGTGTCGGCACCAGGCAGACGTCCGGGAAGGCGAAATTCATGCACGGCATCGGGCCGTTGGCGTTCATGAACATTAATCTGCCCCTACGTCAACCATGGTCTAACCTTGCGCGGATCGTAGAGTTCGCCGACCGCCCGCGCCATGTTGGTTTCGAGCGCGCTGCCGGTTTGCCCCATGAAAATCGCGCCCTCGGTCGAGGCGCAGTGGAAATCCGTGCGCAGGAAACGCGCGCCGCTGAAGTCGCTGCTGTCGACCGCCGCATGGTCGAACAGCGCGTAATCCAGGCGGGCCCGCCGGAACGAGGTCGCCCGAGCATCGGCGCCGGTGAAGATCGCCATATCGAGCTGTGCGCCATCGAGATTGGCCCCGCCCAGATTGGCCTCCTGGAACACCGCATTGCTGAGTCTTGCGCCGGCCAGCGTCGCGCCGCGCAAATCGGCCTTGAGGAACATCGCGCCCGGCGCGGTGGCGCCCGAGAGATCGGCTCCGGTGAGGCTCGCGCCCGACAGCATGGCGCCGCTCAGGTCCACGCCGGAGAGGATCACCCGGTCGAGCCTGGCGTCGGTCAGGTTGGCACGCGCGAGCGTCATTGAGCGCAGGTCACGCTCGGTGAGATCACACTCGGTCAGGAGCGCGATGTCGCAGCGCAGGCCGTCGATCACCGCCTGGCGCAGGTCCGCCTGGATGATGCCGGTATTGTTCAAGCTCGCGCGCGTCAGGTCGACCGCATCGAGCCTGCAATGCATGATGCAGCTCTTGGTGAATTGCGCCTCGGCGAAGACGGCCTGGCTCAGGTCCGCCTTCATGAAGAAGCTGCGCGTGAAGGTCATGCCGACGAAGGTGCCGCGCGCGACGTCGCCGGCCATCACCGTGGTCTGGTCGAAGGCGGCCTCGCGCCAGTCCGTCTGCGGCATGATGCAGGTGGCGAAGGTGCAGCGCTCGATGCGGGCGCCGGCAAAGCTGGCATCGCTGAAATCGCATTCGAGGAAGGTCATGTCGCGCAGCACCGCCCCGGCGAAGGACGCATTGCGGAACGAGCACTTCATGAGCGTGCCGTCGACCAGGCTGGTGCCGGACAGGTCCTGGCCGTCGAGCACGCCGTCGCGATATGGCCAATTGTGCCGCAAATGCTCGAACAGGGTCTCAACCGGCATCGCTGGCCACCGCTAGGATCGTTCGGGTCAGGTTCGCGCGGCTGAAGTCGGCGCCGAACAGCGTCGCGTCCATCAGGTCGGCACCGAAGAGATTCGAGGCGCGCAGGCTCGCGCCGGTCAGGTCGGCGCGATTGAACTGCGCCTCCAGCAGGTCGGCCGCAAAGAAATCGGTGCTGGTGAGCGTATTGCGCGAGAAGATGCCGCGCTTCAGCGTCGCCTCGCGGAAGCTGGCCCCGGCGAGCCCGGCTTCAACGAAGCACAGGCGCTCGAACCGCCCCCTGGCGAAATCCGCCAGCGACAGGTCCGCCTTCTGGAAGGTCAGGCCGGCGGAGGTCGCCCGTGCGAAGGAGGATTGGCGCAGGTCGACCTCGCCCGCGAAGAGCACGCTCGACAGGCGCGCGGCGCTGAAGTCGATCCCGGCCGCCTTGGCCATCAGGATGCAGACTTCATGCAGCGACGCCGTAGCGAAGCGGGCACGCTCCAGCGGCGTATCGAGCACCTGTACGCGCTCGAGCACCGAAGCCTGCCAGTCGGTGTCGGCGAGGTCGGCGCGCATCACGATCGTGTCGGCGACACGGGCCTGGCGGAAGCTGGCGCCGGCGAGCGGCGTCATCATGATCTGCAGGCGGCTGAGCTCCGCCCCGTCGAACGAGACGCCCGGCAACCTGGCCTCGAGCAACATGGTCTCGCTCAGCCGGGCGCTCTCAAAGCGGGCGCCTTCGCCGTCGACCTTGCAGAGATTGGCATTGGTCAGATCGGAGCCGCTGAGATCGGCACCGCGCAGCGAGGCGCCGGCCAGCGTCGCGTTGACCAGCCTCGCGCCGACCAGGCGGGCGCGGTCCAGCTTGGCGTTCTCGAGAAGGGCACCACTGAGATCCACACCGGAGAGGTCACGATCGGACAGGTCGGCGCCGGCAAAATCCCGGCCGGCCAGAGCAAGGCCGGCAGCTGCCTGTTCCATCACCAGGTCGCCCAGCGCCCTGGCCACGCCCGGCGTCAACGGCACGTCCGGCTTCAGCGGCAGCGGCGATGTCCGGCGCATCTCGGCAAGCCCGGCGATCATTTGCGCCTCGGCCGCATCGAGCCCGGCATGGATCTCCGCATGGGCCTGCTTCAGCCTGGCGCCGGTTTCGCTCAAGGCGTCCTCGGCAGAGGCCGGCGGCGGCGGGGCGGCCGGGATCAGCGCGCGCAGCGCCGAGCCGCCGCCCGGAGCCAGGTTGGGCAGGGTCTGCGCCAGCTTCGCGTCGACGCTGTCGAGCGCGTCCCTGACCTGCTTCGCCGCGCCCGCCGGCGCGAACGGGTTCTCCTCGAGCGCACGCAAGGCGTCGTCGAGCGATACGGTCTCCGGCGCAGCGGCCGCCCCGTCCGGCAGGGCCGGGATACCCGGCAGATCGGGCATCGAGAAGCGCTCCTCCGTCAGCTGCCGGCGCGTGCGCTCGAGCGGGCGCCCCTCCGGCAGGCCAAGGAAACGGCCGCGAGCCAGAGCCAGCTGCTCGGCCTCGTCGACCTTCGGCGCGGCGGCGTCGAGCATGGCCCGGCGCCAATCCCCGGCGCGCGCCAGCGCCGCATCGGCCTGCGTGCCTTCCGGCGTGGCGACATCGAACGGCAGATCGGCGGCCGATGGCAGCTGACTGAGCTCGCTGTCGACCTGGGCCGCCATTTCCGGCTTGTCGAGCAGCGCGAGCAAGCGGTCGATGGCCTCGGGCTCGGCCTCGCCCGACGCGATCTCGTTCATAGCGGCGAGAAGGGGCTGCTGCTTCTGGACGATCGCGTCGAGCTCGGCCTCCTTCTTGACCTGGAGCGCCTCGATTCCGTCGAGCAGTTCCGCAAGGTCGACCTCGCCGCTCTCGAGTTCCTCCGGAAGCGGCATGAGGATCTCGTCCTCCGCCTCCCCCATCTCGAAAGCGGGCCATAATTCCTTGCGCACGCCGGAGCGTTCCAGTTCCCTCTGGATGCCCCACTCCATGGCTTCGCGCCGCTTCTGCCGCCGCTCGGCCGCGAGCGCCTGACGCTTGGCGGTGCGGCGGTCGCGTTCCTCCTGCGGCAGCTCCGGCGTCAGCTGATGCTCGGAGAAGGCGTATTTGAAGGCGGTCTCGGGATTGGTGCGCAGCGCCCGGACCTGGAGATAATGGCTGAGCGGGCGCGGCTCCTCGCCCATCCGCTCATAGGCGAGCATGACATCGGCGATGTCGGCGGCCTCGATATCCTCGACCGGCGTCGCGCCGCGATAGACCATGACGCCGCGGCGTGCGCCGGCGAAGAACCAGAGCGTGTCGATCCGCATCGGCAATTCGACGATCGGCTTTTGCGGATCGGTCCAGCCGATGAAGCAGCGCACCCGGAAGCCGGGCAGATGCTGCTGGATCTCCGGCGCATCGGCGGCGAAATTGCGCAGGCCATAGCCCTCGTTGCCTTCGAGATGCTGCGGCAGGCGCTGGTCCGGCGGCGCAAATAGGAAGAGCCTGGGGTCGGCATCTTCCGCCAGAGCCGGCGCGAGGTTCTTGATCCAGTGATCGTCATAGGTGCCGGAATATTGCAGCCGCTCCTTGGCATCGACCGCCATCGGTCCGAAGCGTGGCGGCGGCGGCGTATCGCCGATCGAGCGGATGGCGACTTCCGGCGTCTCGATATTGGGCAGCGCGACCGTCTCGCGCGCCATCAGGCGCTCCTGCGCCCTGAAGCCGATGCCTGCGGGATTGGAGCCATGACCCTCGCCGCCGAAGCAGCGCTGCGGCACCAGCGGCATCTGCAGGAAGGATTGCGGCTCGGTCGGCACCGCGGTCGCGCCCGCCATCCGCCAGACGCGGTCACCGGTGACCAGCAGCTGCTTCTGGAGATTGCCGATCGCCCAGGCGAGGCCAATGCGCTGCACCGGCTCGCCGCCGAGCGCTGCGGCATGACCGGCGATCATCACCTCCGCCGTCGGCTTGGGCATGCCGAGATCGAAAACCGCTCCGGACGGCAGCTCCTTCGCTGTCATCATCCACATCGCCTGCTCGCCCTCGAGCCGGTAGGGATCCGGCTGCGCCAGGTCGAACATGCCGAAGGCCGAGACGATGTAGCTCGCGCCCACGGCTCGACGCTCCGTCTTGGCCAACAAGCCCAGAGTGCGCGGTTTGATGATCAAGGCCATGAGTAAGGCGACGCCCGAGACAACGACGGAAATCCAGAGATTTCAACCGTCCCGCCTGCGCATGACATGGACGTGACGAAAGGGAATCGCGAGCGCGAATTTCCGCGACACCGCGGTCAGTTAAGCCATCGGGAATCAGCGGCGGGCACCGGCCACGGGGCCGGCGCGGAACTCATTCGCCAAGCTTGGCCATGGCGGCGTCGCGATCCTCGCAGACCGTCAGGATCTGGAGGAAGCCGCTGATCGAGAAAACCTCATGGACGGAGGGAGTCAGCCCGATGAGGACGAGCTTGCCACCGACCTCCTTCAGGCGTTTCGCCACCACGAGCACGACGCGCAGGCCGGCACTGGACACATAGGGCACCTCGGAGAAATCCAGCACGAGCCGATTGGCGCCCTGCTTGATCTCGTCCGTGATCGACAGCTCGACGGCGCTCGCATTGACGCTGTCGAGCCGGCCCTTGAGAGCCAGCACCAGCACTTCCTCAACCCAATCCGACTCGATCATGAGCGGACGATCTCCATCATCTTGAGAGTGCGGGAAACCGGCGCTCCCGGTTCAACGGTTGACATGTCAGGCATCGGCCGCGCTGGCAAGCTGCGGCGGGAACAGCAAGGTCAGGGTGATGACATTGCGGTCGTCGTCACGGCTATAGCTGACCTCGTCGATGAGGGTGCGGACGAAATGGATGCCGAGCCCGCCGACAGGCCGTTCCTCCAGGGCGGAGGTCGTGTCGGCGACATCGACATCGAAAGGATCGAAAGCGATGGCGTGGTCGATCAGCTTGACCACGACCCGGTCGTCGTGGCGGCGCATCTCGATGTCGATCTCCCCATCCTTCCGCTCGGCATAGCCGTAGGCGATGGTGTTGGTGATCAGCTCGTCGAGGGCCAGATTGAGCCGGAACACCATGGGCGGCGGCAATTGCAGCGAATCGGAGAGATACTCGATTGCATCCGCCAGCTTGCGGATTTCGTGAGTGTCGCTGCGCAGCACGACATGAATTCCGCGAGCCAACATGCCGGCGCCCCGAACCCTTAATCTGTTTATTCGATTAACGAGACTAGAGTCCTATTGCGAAGATTCGATTACGGTTACGTAACGCCCGTTCACAGCACATCTTGTCGAATCCGGCGATGAACCGCTATTCCAGCCGGGCACAAGGCGCGATCTCCAACCGAAACCGTCTGCACGATTCGGCGGCCAGATCGGACGAGTAACCTTCCTCGTTCTGTCATGATCGATCCTCTAAGGTGCGCGGCTGGAGCATGTTCGGCAGAATTGGGCCCGGGATTCGGGCGCGGCCATGCTCGAATGACCTGGTGAGAGACGGATCTGGACTTCAGATGGCGGCGCCGGCGACAGCGGCTGAAGTCATCCGGCTCTGGGAGAGCGGCGTGAAAGACGAGACGAGTGAATTTCAACGGCGGCTGCGCGACCTCTGCGGCGAGCTCGCGCGCGGGGATTACGGCAAGATCGACAGCCTCTTCGCGATGACCATCGACGCCGGCGCACCCGCCGTGCTGCAGGAGCTGGCCGAGGCCTTCGCCAGCATGGCCGTGCAGATCGAGGCCCGCGAATATCGTCTCGGCGAGATGCTGGCCGAGCTCAAGGAAGCCAATCGCCGGCTCGAGGACGCCAACCGGACGGTCACGAACGAGAACGACACCCTGCGCAGCCAGGTGCAGCGCCTGACCATCGAGATCGACCAGACGCGCAAGGAGCGCGAGGTCTCGGCCATCGTCGAGACCGACTATTTCCGGACGTTGCAGGAGCGGGCACAGGCGATGCGCCAGCGCCAGCGTCACGGCGAGACAACCGAGGCCGCCAGCTCATGACCGTGATCGTTTCGACGCATTCCTATCGCGGCGGCACCGGCAAATCGAACACAACCGCCAATATCGCGGCCAATCTTGCCCATAAGGGCCGGCGCGTCGGCGTGGTCGACACCGATATCCAGTCGCCCGGCGTGCATGTGCTGTTCAATGTCGACCCGGACCAGCTGCGTTACACGCTGAACGATTTTCTCTGGGGCCGCTGCCGGATCGAGGAAGCGGCGCATGACGTGAGCGACCGGCTGGTCACCAATGCCGGAATCCATCCGTCCTCGTCCGGCGGCTCGGTCGTGCTGGTGCCCTCGAGCATCAGGCCGGGCGAGATCGCGCGGGTGATCAAGGAAGGCTATGACGTCAACCTGCTGAATGACGGCTTCCAGGACCTGTCGCGGCGCCTCCAGCTCGACTACCTGCTGATCGACACCCATCCCGGTGTCAACGAGGAGACGCTGCTCTCGATCGCGATCTCCGACACGCTTCTGCTGATCCTGCGTCCCGATCACCAGGACTATCAGGGCACGGCGGTGACGCTCGATCTCGCCCGCCGCCTCGGCGTGCCGCAGCTGCTGCTGATCGTCAACAAGGTGCTGCCCTCGCTCGACTTCCGGCAATTGTCGGACCGGATCGCCAGCACCTATCGCGTGCCGGTCGCCGCCGTGCTGCCGCTGACCGAGGACATGGTACGGCTGGGCAGCGGCGGGCTCTATTCGCTGCTGGCGCCCGAGACGGCCTATGCCGAGGGCATCGCCGCGATCGGCGCGCTGGTCGACCAGCCCTTCACGGACGCGCCGGCGCAGAACGTGGGCTGACCGGCCCTCTGCCACCCAACCCCTTTACCTGCTTCGCCCTGCTCTGGACGGGCGACCGCGCAATCAGACCGCGGCACCTGCAAAGAAAGCGCGCTGGAAGGCGATCGCATCGGCGGGCCGCAGATCCGGATCGAAGGCGAGGGCCGCGGCGATCGCAGCCCAGGTCGGCTCCGGCAGCCCCGCCGGCCGCGCCGGCACGAGCCCGCGCTCGCGCGCCTCGACGGAGGGGGTCATGTCGAACGGATGCCGGCCGCTCAGCAGCAAATAGGCGACGCAACCCAGGGCATAGACATCGTCGCGGGCGTTGCGCCCCGCACCTTCCAGCATGCCGGGGCTGGCATAGGGCAAGGTCAGGCCACCGAGCGAAGCCGGGTCGAAGCCGCTGTCCCGCGTCGCGCTGGCAATGCCGAAATCGAGCAGCTTGACCTCGCTATTTGCGGCCACGAATATATTAGCCGGCTTTAGATCGGCATGGATCACGCCGCGGGCATGGGCATGGCCAAGCCCGCCACAGAGCCCAAGCAGGATCGCCTGCGCCTGGGCTGAGGGCAATCCGGCGCCGCCGGCCTGAGCCAGCAGGTTGTCGAGCGGCTCGCCTTCCAGCAACTCCATGACGATGAAGAGATGCGTGCCGTCGCGCTCGAAATCATGCACGGTGACGATATTCGGATGCGACAATTCCTGCGCCTTGCGCGCCTCGGCCTCGAGCGTGCGCAGCGCTTCGGGATGGTAGCGGAAATCGCCTGAAAGCAGCTTGATCGCGACATAGGGCTGACGGTGCATCGCCTCGAGCCGGCGCCGGTCGACGGCGCGATAGACCACGCCCATGCCGCCGCGGCCGATCTCGCTGTCGAGGATGAAGCGGTCCTTCAGCATCGCGCCCGTACCGATGGCCCGGCTCTCCTGGCGCGGGTCGAGTTCGAAACGGCGGGCCCGGCCGGCCTCGGCATTGCTGGCGTCGCGGCGGAAACGCAGGCTGCGAAAATCGGCGAGGCTGGCGTCGAGCGCCGCGTCCTGGCGCGGCGCCGTCTCCCGGCCGCGGCCGCGCAAGCCGGTGAAGCCGCCGATCAGCGCGTTGACGACGACCTCGTCGACCTTGTCGCGCATCGTGTCGGCCTTGGGCAGGGCCACGCTCGGCGCAGGCTGCGCGCCGGCCGGACGCGCGAGCGGCACGGTCGGCTGGTCGAGATAGTCCTGCGGCGCGGCGGGAGCGCTGGCTTGCAACTCGGCGAGCAGATGCGCGTTGAGATCGGCCGGGAGGCGGCCGAGTTCGACCCAATATTGCAGGCGCTCCGGGATCGCACCATGCGGATCGCCCTGCGCCCGCAAACTCTTCAAAGCGATCACGAGCTTGTCGAAGGGCAGCCGGCCGGCGAAGAATGATTGCAGGCAGCGGTCGAGCTCCGCGACGCTATCCATGTGGTCCTCGGGCTGCCTCGATGCGATCAATCGCTGTCATATCAGCTTGGCGGCCTGATCGCATAGCGCTGGAGTTTCTCGACCAGGCTGCGCCGCGAGATTTGCAGCAATTCGGCGGCGCGGCTCTGGTTCCAGCCGGTTTCACGCAGTCGGTTCTCGATCACGATCGCTTCGTAATGGCGCACCGCGGCGCGCAGGCTCGCATGATCGGCGCCTGGCGACGAGGAGGGCACGACGATATCGGGCGCCTGCGTCGCCGATAGATTTGCCGGCAAATGTTTAAGGTCGATCCGCTCTTCGCCATCGACGAGCAGCGCGGCGCGCTCGGCGATGTTCTTGAGCTCGCGGACATTGCCGGGATAGCGCCAGCGGCAGAGCGCATCGAGCGCGCGCGGCGTCAGCGCGAATGGCGTGCGGCCATGGGCGTTGGCGATGCGGGTCAGGAAGAAATCGATCAGCTTGGGAATGTCGGAGGGGCGCTGACGCAGCGGCGGGATCTGCACCGGGAAGACGCTGAGGCGATAGTAGAGATCCTCGCGGAACGTGCCCTGGGCGATCTTCTGCGGCAGGTCGACATTGGTCGCGGCGACGATGCGGACATCGACCTTCTCGACCTTGGTGTCGCCGAGCCGGCGGACCGAGCCCTCTTCCAGAAGGCGCAGGATCTTGGCCTGGAGGGCGAGCGGCATGTCGCCGATCTCGTCGAGGAAGAGCGTGCCGCCATTGGCCTCGTGCACCAGCCCCTTCTTATCGGCGACGGCGCCGGAGAAGGCGCCCTTGCGGTGGCCGAAGAGCTCGCTTTCGAGCAGCGTCTCGGGCAGCGCAGCGCAGTTCTGGGCGACGAAGGGACGGCCCTGCCGCTTGCCGAAACGATGGATCGCCTGGGCAAAAACCTCCTTGCCGGTCCCGGTCTCGCCAAGCAGCAGCACCGCAACGGGCGACGAGGCCGCCCGCCGCGCCAGATCGAGCGCCGCCTGGAAGACAGGGCTCTCGCCGACGACCTGATCGTCATTGATGGTCGCCATGACCTTGAGCCGGGTGTTCTCCTGGGCGAGATCGGCATTCTTGCGGTCGAGCTGGCGGATGAGTTGGCGGTTCTCCTCGAACAGCCTGGCATTGGCCATGGCGACCGCGGCATGGGCGGCGAAGGAGGCGACGATACGCTCGAACGCCTTGGGCAAGGCGCCGATCTCGCCATCCGGCGTCTGCCGGACATTGATGAGCTGCAGCACGCCGAGTGTGACGCCCTCGACATTCCAGAGCGGCGCGACGACGAAGGAGCGGCTGCGATAGCCGGTCCTGGCGTCATGAGCGTAGAGCGCCGAGACGTCGAAGGTGGTGTAGTCGTAGAGATCGGCGAGATTGACGATCTGCCCGGTCACGGCACTGAAGACATTGGCGTCGCGCATGTTGAACGCGTTGCCTTCGGCATAGACCGGGATCGTATCCGGAAAGGCGGCCGCCTCGGGCACGACATCGTTCTGGCCGATCAGCCCGTGCAGGTGCCGGCCGGTCCGGTCGAGCACAAGCACGCGACCGCCCTCGGCCCGGGTGAGACGGCGCGCCGAAGAGACCACCGCGCCGAGCAGCGCCTCGAGGCGCCGCTCGGTGGCAAGCGTGGTCGTCAGTTCGATCAGCTCTTCAGCGACCGCTAGCGGGTCCTGCATGGTCAGCCCCGATATCCGGCGCCTGCTTACTCGGCCGCCTCCGCCACCGGCTCCGGCGCAGAACCGCCGAAGCTGTAGGTGAAGTTGCCGTCGGCATCGATATCGACGGAGAGGCTGTCGGGCGCAGCCTCGTCGCCCATGCGGCTGATGATCTCGGTCGCGATCTCAGGCAGCAGGGTGCGGTTGACGATGTGGTCGATATTGCGGGCGCCGGTATCGACGTCGGTGCAGCGCGCCGTGATCGCCTCCACCACCGCGTCGCTATAGGAGAAGCTCATCTTCTGGCTCTCGCGCAGGCGCTTGCCGACCTTGTTGAGCTTGAGCCGGACGATCTCGCCGAGCACGTCGGGCATCAGCGGGTAGAACGGCACGATCTGCATGCGGGCGAGCAGCGCCGGCTTGAAATGGCGCGAGAGCGCGGGGCGGATCGCCTCGGTCAGCTCGGCCGTCGAGGGCTTCTCCTCCTGGGTCCCCATCGCCGTGATGATGTCGGTGGCGAGGTTGGAGGTCAGGATGATGACGGTATTCTTGAAGTCGATGACGCGGCCTTCGCCGTCGGCGAGCGTGCCCTTGTCGAAGACCTGGTAGAACAGGTTGAGCACCTCCGGATCGGCCTTCTCGCACTCGTCGAGCAACACGACCGAATAGGGCCGCTGGCGCACCGCCTCGGTGAGCAGGCCACCCTCGCCATAGCCGACATAGCCGGCCGGGGCGCCGACGAGCTTGGAGACGGTGTGCTTCTCCTGGAACTCGGACATGTTGATGGTGATCAGGAAGCGCTCGCCGCCGAAGAGCAGATCGGCAAGCTGGGTCGCGAGCTCGGTCTTGCCGACGCCGGAGGTGCCGACGAAGAGGAAGACGCCCATGGGCTGGCCGGGATTGTTGACGCCGGCCTTGGCGGCGCGCATGCCCTCGTCCAGCGCCGAGACGGCGTGGTCCTGGCCCTTGATGCGCTGGCGCAGGTTCGCGGACATGCCGAGAATGGCAGCCGCCTCGTCCTTGACCATGCTGCCGACCGGGATCCCGGTCCAGTCCGAGATGACCTGGCCGACCGCATCGGCGGTAACCTCATAATGGATCATCGCGGTCTTGCCGCGGGCCTTCTCCAGCTCGGCGACGGCCTGCTGCAACTCCTGCTCGGCCGCCTTGCGCGAGTCGTCGGCCTCGCCGGTCGCATCCTCGTCGCGATCGTCATGAGCGTCGTCGCCATCGTCATTCGCGGCCTTGGCCTCGATCTCGGCCATGCCCTCCGGTCCGATGCCCAGCTCGCGGCGCAGCTCGACGATGCGGTCGACCAGCGCCTTCTCGCGCTCCCATTGCGCCATCGCCTCGGCCTTGTCGGCCTCGATCCTGGCGATCTCTGCCTCGATCTCGGCGATGCGCGGGTTGTCGCGGCCGAGCGTGGTGCGGTCGCGCTCGAGGGCGCCGAGCTCGCGCTGCAACGTGGCGATACGGCGCTCCTGGTCGTCGATCGTCGCCGGCTTGGTCGAGAGTGAAAGCTTGACGCGGGCGCAGGCGGTGTCGAGCACGTCGACCGCCTTGTCGGGCAGCTGGCGGCCGGAAATGTAGCGGGCCGAAAGATTGGCGGCGGCGGCGACGGCATCGTCGCGGACATAGACGCCGTGGCTCTTCTCATAGGCGGCGCGCAGGCCGCGCACGATGGTGATTGCTTCCAGCGGAGAGGGCTCGTCGAGCTTGACGAGCTGGAAGCGGCGGGCGAGCGCCGGATCCTTCTCGAAATATTTCTTGTATTCCGCCCAGGTCGTGGCAGCGACGGTCTTGAGCTCGCCGCGGGCGAGCGCGGGCTTCAGCAGGTTGGCGGCATCGCCGCCGCCGGCCGAGGCGCCGGCACCGACCAGCATATGCGCCTCGTCGATGAAGAGGACGATCGGCTTCGGCGAGGCCTTGACCTCGTCGATGATGCCCTTGAGCCGGTTCTCGAACTCGCCCTTCACGCCGGCACCGGCCTGGAGCATGCCGAGATCGAGGCTGATCAGCTCGACATTCTTGAGGAAGTCCGGGACGTCGCCCTCGGCAATCTTGAGCGCGAGGCCCTCGACCACCGCGGTCTTGCCGACGCCGGGATCGCCGACGCAGATCGGGTTGTTCTTGCGGCGGCGACCGAGGATGTCGATCATCTGCCGGATCTCGCGATCGCGGCCGAAGACCGGGTCGATCTTGCCGGCGCGGGCCTGCTCGGTGAAGTTCACGGTGAAGCGGGCGAGCGCACCGTCGGCCGGCATGACCTCGCCACCCTTGGCGGCGGCGCCGGCCTCACCCGGCTTGGCGCCGGTCGGCTCTTCAGCGGAGGCGGCGACGATGTCGCGGAACTTGGCCTTGAGCTCGCCGAGCGGAATGGCGCGCAGCTCCTCGAACCAGTCGGCCATCGCATAGCGGCTCGGGCTGGAGAGCAGCGCGGCGAGGATGGCGCCGGAGCGGATCTGCTGCTGGCCGAGCTCGACCGAGGCGACGAGCCAGGCATCGGTCAGAAGCTCGATCAGGCCGGGCGCGAAGACGGGGCGGCCGGCATTGCCGGTCTTGAAGGATTCGGTGGCGCGGGTCAGGCCCCGCTTCAGGCCGGAGGCGTCGAGCCCATGATGACGCAGGATCACGCCGAGATCGCGCTGCTCGTCATCGGCGAGCACGAGCAGCATGTGCTCGACCGCAACCTCATAGTGGCTGCGCCCGACGCTGAGACCCGCAGCGGTCTCGAGAGCGCGCTTCACATAAGGATTGAGGCGGCCGAGAAGCTGCTTGAGATCGACTTGAACCATGAAAACGCCCCCGCTGTCGAAAGAGCCGGCGAATCGCAGCTTGACCGGTGCAATCCTGATCGAGCCGGCAACCGACTTGGGCGCAACCTCACAGGGGCTGAATGACCCTGCGATGACACCGCCAGCTTCCCGAAGGGAAATCTTGAAAAATATGATTGCCGGGCAACAAATCGCCGCCCCGGGGCCGGGGCGGCGACGAAAGGTCGGATGATCAGGCGGCCTGCCAGGAATCGGTGCCTTCGGTCGAAGCCTTCGAGTGCTTCCAGGTCACCTTCTCATAGGTGAACGACCAGTCTTCCATCGGGCGCATGTGATCGTTGCCGGCGGCAACGGTCAGCGGCAGGTAGGACTTGCCCTCGCAGAGCTTGGCGTTTTCCCACTTGTACTCGAAGAACTCTTCCGGCTCGCCGAGACCGCTGGTGTCCGGACGGAAGAACTTGCAGACGATCTCGGTCAGCGTCTCGCCGGTGGCGAGAGCCTGCCACAGCAGCGGCGAGGAACGGTCGAACACCTTGGTGAAGGTGACCGGCTGATGGATGCGGGCGCCGGTGGTGGTGCCGGACTTCGGATCGCGCGGGTTGATCACGCCGCTGGTGAAAGCGAGGATGGTGATCTCGTTGCCGTGCTTGTCGTACTTGGCGCCGGCGCCGGCGCTCTTGATGGTGCTGGCCTCGGACGAGATGTCGCCCTGCTTCTGGCCCTTGATGGTCATATAGGCGTCGAGTGCCATTGTCTTAACCCTTGGTATGAGAACCGGCCCTCGCCGGCACCATCAGTACCGCAAGCGCCGTACCAACCTCCGAACAATCATCAACCCATTGAAATGGTTGTATTTTCAATCAAGATGTCAGCCCTGTGACTGCGCAGATTCCTGCGCGGTCAGGTCGTCTTGCGCAGGCCCGTTCTCAGCGTCGGGGAGGCTTGGAGCGGAACGAGACCCACGAGAAGGTTAACCGGCTGCGCGAGCTGTCGCGGAGCGCGTTAGCGAAGCCGCAAGAACCCCGCCGAAACGTGAACAACCAGCAACAGGAACTCGGCTTTTGCCTGGGGATTTCGACATGAGGCGCGACGGCATGCCGACGTGATGACGTCACGACAGGGCACTCCATGAGGGTGCCGGAGGCGTTGCGCAGAAACGAGTAAAGCCGGAAGCGAGATTCGGCCGGCCCCGGTCAGGGTTTTCGCCGCCCACGCGCGACCATCGGATCGCTGCGGCGACGGCCACCGCGAAGCTGGTTCTACTGTGCTCGAAAGCGCTCGGGGGGGCGGCCGGCAGTGGCCCGGCGCAGCGCGATAGCTCGTCGCGGCTGGCTTCCCTACGGCCGAGACAGCGCTCGGCTCCAGCCGCGTGCGGCTGGCGTCAGCCGCCGATGCGGCCGAGGCTCTCCATCCTGCAATCGCAGGAGAGGACGGCGCGGGTCTTCAGGTCGACGATGACGTCGGAGGCGACACGGTAGCCGTGATCATCGACCGCGACCTCGCCGGAGACCCGCATATTGGCGCAGGCGCGAACACCGAAACGAGCCTGCTCGCCGGGCGCGACCGTCAGCGCCAGACGGACAGTGCGTCCATCCGCGAGCCGTGCCTCGCGCCAGGCGGCGCCGGGCACGGCTTCGATGGCGACACCGACCGGCGCAACCGGAAAGACCTGGCTGCGAATGGCTTCGAGCACGACCTCGGTCAGCGGGTCGATCTCCTGCGTGGGAGCCTGCCAGATCGTCGTCATCTCACGCAGCCTTCTTCACTCGATCACGTCGTCATGCCCGGCGCATCGGCGCCCGACTGTCACGAGGACGGGCCGTCATTCATCTCGAACAGGGTGCCCGACGGCGAGCGGAAGCGATTGAGCGTCTGGTTGCGGCTGGCGACGACATTCGGGGTCAACGGGTTCGGCACGGCGCCGACGATGATCGGCCGGTCGATATCGCCGTTGACGCAGCAGAGCACGACCTCGGTGCCCTTCAGCAGCGGGAAATGCATGCCGGTATCGGAGGGGCCGGCATAGGGCTCGGCCTTGCGGATATATTCGCTCGCCTTGCCGTCGCTGCTGTCGCCCTCGTCATAGCGCAGCTTGATCTTGTAGCGGCCGTGATCGTCCACCTCGGCGCGCGAGCCATCGGTCTCGCCGTCGACATGGGCGGTGAAGAGGCCGGCTGCCAGCGGGCGCGGCGTCTTGCGCGCGGGGCGGAAATCGGTGGCGAAGGGGATCGCCTCGAAATTGTTGACATAGGGCTGGCCGCCGCTGGCCTCGGCCGTGCCGAAGCCAGACGGTGCCGGCGTCGCGACCGAATGCTCGACCGAGATGATCAGGTAGCGGCCGTCGAGCGAGGGATGACCGTCGAGATCGAAGAACAGGCCCGGGCGCAGCTGCGGCGCATTGCTGGTGCCGCGGAAGATCTGGCGGCGGCAGGCGATCTCCTGCGCGCGGACCTGGGCGAGGTAATCGCCCTCGTCCGGCTCGAGGAAATACTGGCCGTATTCGACAATCGTGCCGATCTTGCCCTGCTCGACGCTTGCGGCCGAGCGCAGTACGAGAGCCGGCTTGTCGGGATTGTATTCGCGCAGGATCACCGACTTGGTGACCGGCTTGGCCGAGAACCGGAAGGAGGTCACAGCGGCCTGGGTCGTGACCAGGAGGTTGTGCCCGTTGCGGTAAGGCAGGCGCTGTACCGCGGCCTGGCCGAAGGCGACGTTGGAATCGCCGAAGACGACCGTCTCGGTGCTGTCGCCCTGGGTGAAGTAATAGAAGATGCCGTTCGCCTCGCACCAGCGCGAGAGGAAGGCGAGGTCGGTCTCGTCGTACTGAACGATGAATTCGCGCTCGCGATAGGTCGCGTTCAGGTTGATCTCGGCCTCGATCTTGGGCGAGTCGCTGGCAGTGGTCAGCGTGCCGTCGACCTCGGCCTTGATGATGTCCTTGACCGTGACCTTGCTGTTGGTGCCGTAGACCTGGTTCTGGCGGCTGAGATCGAGCAGCTTGAGCCGCGGCGCGATCTCGACCACGTAGAGAAAGCCCTGATCGCCAAGCGGATCATCGGCCGAGAACTCGACGACAACGCCGTTCACGACCAGATCGCCGGCCTCGCTCTTCACCGTGACCTTGGCGCCTTCGCCGACGACATCATCCGGCTTGATCTCGTTGGTCGAGCGGAAGGTGACCCGGTGCAGATAGGGATGCGAGATCTCCTCGCGGCCCTGCAGCGACTCGACATGGATGCCGCTCTTGATCTGGCCGGAGGCCAGCTCGAGCTCGATCGTCAGATCATGGGTGGTGTCAGCCATGGCGGCGCAGCCTCGGAAAGCAGGTTGATCAAGCGCGAATGTATTTCCGGCTGGCTTGCCCGTGGCAGACGCCGGAACGGAGAAAGGGGACGTAGCGTAAACTAGGCAGCGCTGTTGACAGGTTTACGACGCTGACGGCGTCGGCGGCTTTTCCCCGCTGGCCGGAACGGAGATGTCGCTCGTCGCGATGGGCCGGCGCGCCTGCGGCCGCAGCGCCCGCCAATAATCGGAAAGCGTCGGCCGCGCGAGCCGGCTGGAGAAGGCCGCGACCGTCGCGATCCGGTCGGCGCGCGCCAGCGCCAGGGCCTCGCGCAGCACGACCCAGCGTGCGCCGGCGAGCTTTGGCGGCCGCGTCGCCGCCAGCCCTTCCCTGCGCGCCTGCTCGGCCGTCTTGCCGCCGAACGGATGGGCGCCGGACAGGATCAGATAGGCGATGACGGCGAAGGAAAAGACGTCGTCGCGCTCGTCCGGCAATTCGCCGGCCAGCATCTCCAGCGAAGCGTAGGCCGGGGTGACCGCGCGCATGCGGTCGACATAATGCGAGGTCGCATCCTCGTCGGGATCGTGATCGCGCCGCGCCGTGCCCTGGGCGGTGCCGAAATCGATCAGCTTGACCATGCCCTCGCGGGTGACGAAGACGTTGCCTGGCTTGACGTCGCCATGGATCATGCCCTGAGCATGCGCGGCGGAGAGCCCGTCGCCGACGCCGCGGATCACGCGCATGGCGAGCGAAGCATCGAGCGGCCTGCCATCGCGCTCCTCCATCACCTTGGCGAGCGTCTTGCCGCGCAGCAGCTCCATGACCAGGAAATGCAGCGAGCCGTCCTCGTCGGAATCGTAGACGCGGACGATATTGGGATGCTGCAACTCGAGCAGCCGCCTGCCCTCGCGATGCAGCAGGGCGATCGCGTCCGGCCGATAGCCTTCGTCGACATCGATGACCTTGAGCGCGATGTCGGTATCGGCGGCGCGCGCCCTTACCCGTACGAGATCGATGGCGCGATAGACCGTGCTCATGCCGCCGCGGCCGATGACGTCGATGATCTTGAAGCGCCCGCGCACCTTGGTGCCGAGAGGAACGGGGAGCGCTCGCTCGACCGGCCGATGCGGTATCTTTCCCCGAATGCGCTTCATGATGCCGTCAGGGCGCCCTCATCGACAGCGAGCCACGACGGCCGTGGTGTCGTCGCGCCCGCCGCTGACCACGGCGCGGGCAACGAGGCGCTCCGCCAGCCCCGGCAGCGGCTCGGCCAGGAAGCTCGCGATCTCCTCCTCGCTCAGGGCCTTGGTCAGGCCGTCGCTGCAGACGAGCAGGGTATCGCCCGCGGCGACCTCGGTGACCAGGCGCTCGATCTCGACATGTCGGGTCGAGCCGACAGCGCGCGTCAGCACGTTGAGATTGCCCTCGGTGACGTCGCTATCCTCGGCCAGCGTATGGTCCCGGGTCAGCCGGCGCAGCCGCCCCTGGCTGAAATGGTAGATGCGGGAATCGCCGACCCAGAGCGAGACGGCGAGATCGTCGCCAACCAGGAGCGCGACCACGGTCGAGCCGATGATGTCACGGCTCGGCAAGGTATCGGCTTTCTCGCGCAGGGCAGTGTTGACGGCCTCGATCGCCTCCTCGGCCAGCGCCACGCGCACGGTGAGCTCGACACCGGGCTCGAGCACGGTCTGCAGGATCTCGACGATGGAGCGGCTGGCGAGGCCGCCATCGGTATGGCCGCCCATCCCATCTGCGACGACGAAGAGCCCGGCCTCCGGCCAGGCGGCATAGGCGTCCTGGTTGTCGTCGTGGTTCGGCCCCTGCATCGTGGCGGAAGAGACATCCCAGATCAGCGGCGCGGTCATCGGCCGGCCTCGATCATGGTCGTGCTCCAGCCATGACGCGGCCAGTCGCCATCGAGGAAGGCGGCGAAGCCGGCAGGGTCGGGCAGCCCCTCGCAGCGGATCGCGGCAGGCGCATGCCCGCTCCAGCGATCATGCCACCAGCCGCTCTCGGCGTCCCCGGTCGCGGCACCGGCCAGAGCCTGCAATGGCGCATCGTCTCCCGTCGCGGCGAGCAGGGCGGATGCGCCTGCGGCGCTCGCACCGTCGCTGAACGGTAGCGGCGGCCGCATCACGATCAGCGCGGCCTCGGCCCTCAGCGCCGTCTGCTCCAGGGCGAGATCGAGCGACTGGTCGGCATCGATCAGCGACAGCGCGGCCTCCTCCAGGATCGCACAGAGCGGTCCGAGCGAAACCGCGCCCTCGACCGCTGCGAGTCCGGCAGGCAGTTCCAGCGCCAATGTCAGCGGGAAGAAGCGCCGGACGCGATCGACCGAGGAGGCAAGGATTCCGGCCCAGCCGGAAGGCCCGAGAATCCCGGGCTCGATGACGAAGCGCCAGGGCGGGCTGAGCAGATAGGCATCGGACCATCTGGGGCCGAGCGCCTCTCGGCTTGCCGCCATGGCCTGCGACAGCCATTCGTCCCAGGGGCGGACGAAGCGCGAGGGCAGGCCGCGCTGGATGAAATCCCCCTCCCAAGGCAGCTTTCCGAAAAGGCCGACCGCGGGCCGCGTCGTCATCACAGTGAATCGGGGCATCTGAAGGCGCGCAGAACCCCCAGGCTGAACGGGTTGTTGATGCTGGAGGCGCGCAGTTGATAGGAGACGCGCGTGCCGCCTTCGCCGGTGACGGTGATGCTGAACTGATCGGCGCCGCCGCGCGCGGCGATGTTGGAGGCATCGACCAAACGAAACAGGGCCCAGGCGCCGGTCTTCTCGATGCGGGTGTCCTTGCCGTTGAGATCGGTCAGCGTCACCGAGACCGAGCTGGATTCGCTGCGGGTCGGCCATTCCAGGTCGTAGGCACGCGTCGCCTCATGGCGGTAGACGAGATCGCGCCCGTCGATCGACATGGTGGCCCGCAGCAGCCGCGGATCGAGGAAGGAGGGCCGCAAGCTGAACTTGACCGAAGGGGCGGAGCCCGTGCCGGAGAAGAAGGCGCCGCGGATCGCCCGCGCCCGGGCGAATTGCTGCAAGGCCTCGCTGCGCAGCGGCAGCGCCGTGCCATCGACCACCGCCGGGGCATAGCCGGTACGCTGGTCGGTCACGAAGGGCGACAGGTATTTCTGGAAGAAATCGTCCATCAGCCCGCCGGGGCGGAAGAAATCGCCGAAATCACGCAGCGAGACCTCGTCGCGCCCGTCGCCGAACATCGGGTAACGCTGGTCGAGCGCGCCCTGGCAGACCGGCAGCACATCGCGCCGCCAGGCCTCGTTGACATGGCCGAGACCGCCGCTGAGCACCGCGGCCCAGCTCGCATTGGCGACATCGCGCATGACGCCGCGGACCGGATCGGGCCGCAGCGCTGAATCGGCGCGCAGCTGCGCCAGCGGGTCAGGCCCCGAGCCCTTGCGGCTGACGACCAGCTGATAGGCGGCCTGGCGTGGGTCGGGCGCATTGGCGACATTGCTGAGCGCGCCGTAGACGCCGCTGAAGAGCTCGCGCACGCGCGCCATTTGCGGCTGGGCGCCGCTTGGCGGTGCGACCAGCTCGATCAGGGGCTTGAACGGGGCGCCAATGGCGATGCCGGGCCAGGGCGCATCGCCGAGCGCCGCCGCGACGCCGGCATTGGCGGCGCCGCTCGCGGCCTGCGCGATCAGCCCGCCGCCGAGCGCGCCGGGAATCGGCGAGGCGGCATTGGCCGCCGCGGCGGCCTGATCGCCCGGCAGGGGCAGCTCGGTATTGGTACGGACGACGCCGACCAGGCGCTCCAGTGGCGAATTGGCGCCGGCCAGCGCCTGGACGGCGGTGAGGCCGCGCTGCAGATCGCTGAACGGCACAAGCCCGACATTGGCGATCGCCGCCTGCCAGGAGCGGGTGTAATCGGCAACGTAACGCTCCATCACCTCCTTGGCGATGGTCTGGACGACGCCGTCGCTCGCCTTGTCGCCGCCGGTCACCCAGTCGACGCCGAGCTCCTCGCGGATCAGCACAGGCAAGCGCGGCAGCACGAATTCGTAGAAGCCCTCGCGGGTGAAGGCGGCGGGAATAACCGAGACCGCGTCGCTCGAGCGGGCCGAGGCGATCTGCAGGCTGCCCGGCCCGATCACCGAGGCGAGGTTGACCGGCCGCAGGCGCGGGTTCTGCGCCGCCTCGCGCAAGAGCCTGGCATAGACCTGCTCGGTCCGCGGCGTCCGTGTCAGGCGCGAGCGCACATAGTCGACCAGCCTCGCGTCGAGGATCATCGGCCGCGGCAGCAGGTTCATCAGATGCTCGATATGACCGTTCATCTCGGCGAGCTTGCTGCGGTCGATGGGAAAGGCGAGCTGCGCCTCCTCCTTCAGCGTCTTCAGCACCGCGGCGCGGTCATAGCGCGAGGGATCGCCGAGCATGAGATAGCTTCGCAGCAGATCGCGGGTCGCCTCGGCGTCGCCGCCGACCTGGATCAGGCCGTTGAGGCGCTCGGAGACGCGGCTGCCGACGCCGGGCAGGAGCCGGTCGGTCAGGAGCTTGTCGCGGAGCCCGTCGGCGAGCGGCGCCAGCGTCGGCGTCGCGGCGAGCCCGAGCCCGTCGAGCCAGGCGAAGAAATCGGCATGGCCGGTGGCGTCGCGCACGGCCTCGACGGCGTTCAGCGCCGGCAGGATGGTGGCGAGCGTCGGGCGCTGGCCCATCTCGGCGATGCGCGACTGCGCCGCCGCCGTGGCCTGTGCGGTGGCGTTGATGCGGGCCTCGCTGCGACTCGCCGCGCCCCACCAGAGCGCGCAGAAGCCGAGGAACAGTGCGGCCGCGACGGCATAGCCGGCGCTCTGGGCGACGACGAGCCGGCGCTCGAGCTTGCGGTCGACGCCGACGAGCCCCTGCTCCTCGAAGACGACATCGGTCAGCAGGCGGTTGACGAAGAAGGCCTTGCCCTGGCCCGAGAAGGGCGCGCGCTGGCTGCCGGAGAGGCCGAAGCTGCGGCCGAAGGCGGCGAGCACGCGGTCGATCGGCGTGCCCTCCTGCGTGCCCGAGGTGAAATAGACCCCGCGCAGCTTGGAATGGGCCTCGAAGCGGCTGGGCTTGAAGACCTCGTGGACGAAGCTGCCGATATCGCGGCGAAGGCTGGCGAATTCCTTCGGGAAGGTGAAGATGCGCCCGCGCCGGGCGAGGCCACGCTCGGAATGGGCACGCTCCGGCATCAAGGCCTCGAGCCGCTCGACCAGGCCGCGGAAGCCCTGGTCGAAGATCTCGGCGAGCTTGGTGTTGAGGTTCTGGTCGTGCGGCAGCGTCATGCCCCAGACCTGGGCGCGCTGTGGCTCACCGAGCCCGTCGAAGAACTCGGTGAAGCCGGCGATCAGGTCGCATTTGGTGATGAGCAGATAGGTCGGCAGCTCCATGCCGAAGGTCTGCGTCAGCTCCTGCAGGCGCGAGCGCAGGGCAGCGATATGGCGTTTCCGCTCGGCCTCGCTCTGCAGCAGGATGTCGGAGAGGCTGATCGCGATGATGATGCCGTTGAGCGGGCGGCGGCGGCGATGCGCCTTGAGCAGGTCGAGGAAGCCGCGCCAGGCGGCGCGATCGACGACATTGCCGGCATCCTGCGTGGTGTAACGGCCGGCCGTGTCGATCATCACGGCCTGCTCGGTGAACCACCAGTCGCAATGGCGGGTGCCGCCGAGGCCCGCGACCGGGTCAGAGCCGAATTTGCGCGCCAACGGGAAATCGAGGCCGGAATTCTTCAGGATCGTGGTCTTGCCGGCGCCCGGCGGGCCGATGATCACGTACCAGGGCAATTCGAAGAGATAGCCATTGCCCTTCTTGCCCTCGAAGACCGTGTCGCGCAGCGTGGTCAGGGCCTCCTCGAAGCGCTCGCGGATGATCGCGACTTCCTCGACCCCGCCGCTATCGGCCATCGAGGCCAGACCCTCGGTGTCGAGCAGCGACTTGATCATCCGGGCATTGGCGCGCCGTGCCAGCCAGAGCCGGATCAGGGCCAGGGCGAAGAGGCCGCCGAGCAGGACGACGATGGTCGTGACACGGTTCTCGATCGGCGCCAGCGGCTGCATGTCGCCGAAGACGAGAAAGGGACCGGCGAACCAGATCACCGCGCAGAGCGCGGCGAGGCCGAGCAGCGTGACGATGCCGCGCCAGCTCAGGAAGCCCATCAGGAAGGAGCGGATCATGGCGCAGCGCCTCCGATCGGGCTGATCGAGGCGTTGAGGCCGCGCAACTGCTCGACCACCGGCGAGAGATTGCTGGTCAGCTTGTAGCGCTGGTAGCCGTAGATGCAGACCAGCAGCACGCCGGTGACGGCGAAGACGACCCAGAGCGGCAGGAAGGTCCTGAGCG
Source organism: Allobosea sp. BK604 (assembly GCF_004341515.1). Lineage (GTDB taxonomy): Bacteria > Pseudomonadota > Alphaproteobacteria > Rhizobiales > Beijerinckiaceae > Allobosea. The sequence continues at coordinate 250,308 of NZ_SLZF01000007.1, read as the reverse complement.
ATTTCTGGCCGCTGAAGCCGCGCCATTCGGCCGAGAGCTCGGAGGGCGGCGGCGGCGAATGCTGCGCCACCAGCGAGCCGACCTCGTCGCGCAGATCGGCCAGGCGCTCGCGGCCGCCATCGAGCACGCGGTACATGCCCTCGAAGCCGAGGACGAGGACCATGTCGATCAGCTTGAGCAGGACGAGGCTCTTCTTCGGATCGGCCTTGACCCTGTCGAGGATGGCAAAAACCTTCTCGCCGCCCCAGGTCTCGTTATGGAAGCGGTTGAGCAGCGAGCTCGTGCTCCAGGTGCTGGCGCTGCCCCAGGGCGTGGTCATCACCGTCTCGTCGATCAGCGAGCAGAGGATGTAACGGGCGGCGCTGACATCGCCGGCGGAGGCGCCGAACTTGACCGCCATCTCCTCGAATTTCTGGATCTGGTTGACCACCTCGTTGCGCAGGGTCGTGACATCGGCGAACTCGACCGCGTCACGCAGTTGCGCCACCAGCACGAGCAGCGGCCCGGCGGCGGCGATGATCGCGTCGGAGGGCCCGGCCGGCTCGCTGGCGAGCTGCATGCTGACGCTGCGGCCGCCCGCCTCGCGCGGCGCCGGCTCGCGCGACTGGCGCGCGGCGAGATCGGTGCCGGCGAGGCCGGGCACGGTCTGGGCGCGCATGGCGTTGCCCGGCGCGGGCGCCATCTGCCGCGGCGGCGGCGGTATGATCGGCGTGGTCGGGATATCGAGCACGGAGGGCGACGGCGCGCGTGGCTGCAGCAGCCCCGTCGGCTTGTGACCGACGACGGTGGGAGCGTCCAGGCTCGGATCCGGGACCTGCTTCACGAACGTTTCCCGCGGATCGCCCAGAATTCGAGATGCAGGTCGGGATAGTCGCCGCTGACATGGAAGGCGACGGCCGCGGAGCGCGTCAGGTTGCGCCAGAGCTCGACGCTCTGATCGAGCTCGAAATAGACGCCGCTCTGCAGGAAGGGCAGCTCACGCGGCGCCACCGGCAGCGCCCTGAGCGGAATGCCCGGCAATTGCAGGTTGACGAGGTCGCGGATCTGCTCGACCGAGCCGATCTTCATCGAGATCGGCAATTGGCTGCGCAGGCTCTCGGTCGGCACGCTCGCGACCGCGATCAGGACGAAGCGGCAATCCTGGAACAGGGTCCGGTCGGAGATGGTCGAGAGCCTGATGCCATAGCCGCGATCCTGCAGCGGCAGCGCGATGGCGTTGCGTTCGACCAGGGTCGCCAGGAGCTGCCTGAGCTGGTCGAGCACCGGTGCGAAGGCGGCGTCGAGATCGGGATGGCGATAGGCCGGGAAATCGGCGCTGCGCCGGCGCGTGCGGGTGAAGGTCGAGAGATGGCCGGCGAGCGAAAGCGCGGCACGATAGACCGTCTCGGGATGGAGGCCCGGCGTCGCGGCGAAATGGTCGAAGACCGCTTCCTGGCCGTTGACGATCGAGAGGATGATCAGGTCGACGAGGCCGCCGCTCTCGGCGGTCGCCTGCGCGGGATCATGGCCGGCGAGCGCCTCGGCGCGGCTGCGCAGCAGCGAGCGGATCTCGTTGACGATCCTGACCATGCGCTGCGAGACATGGAAATCGAGACAGGGCGGGATGTAGTTCTCGTCGAGGATGATCGCGCCGGTCGCATCGAGCTCCTTGATGCGAGCGATCGGCATGGTGACGAGATCGTCCTCGGACTCGCCCTCGATCAGGATGCGCGGAACCAGCCTGGCGACACGTAGCGAGACCGCGCCCTTGCCCGGGGCGGTGGTGTCGCGCATCGGCTGCTCGATCGACTCGTAGCGGCGCTGGCGTCCGTCGGCGCCGATCTCGGCGCCGTCGAGGCCGCGCACCGAGACCGCGACCTTGATCAGGGCATTCTTGGTGTTGGGCGGAATCGAGCGCGCCTCGAAGCCGGCATGGGAGGCGTTGCCGAGCACGGTACCATCAGGCATGACCCCGCCGATGCCGGTGATGCCGATGCGGCCGAGTGGCAGCAGTTCGCTCGCGAGCGAGAGCGAACGCAGGCCCCAGCCGAAGGCGTCGAGCCCGGCGGCGCGCCCCTCGATGACATGCTCGATCCAGCGGTCATATTGCTGGAAATGCTGCGGCCGGATCAGCATGCCTTCCGACCAGAGCGGTTTGCTCATCAGCGTCATCAGCGGGAACCCTCGCGCCTGTCCATGCTCATCGTCTGCTTCAATGCTGTGCCCTGCCCGCCCTGCCCCAAGGGTCAGAACAGGCCGGGGACCGAGCGCGTGGCGCCCGCGAGTTCGATTTTCACTGCGAGTGCTGTCACTGATATTACAAAGCTGTTGTTGCGGTCCTGGACGATGTCCACGACCGAGCGCCAGGTCGCCGCTTCGATCTGACGGAAGCCGGCGATGACGCCGATATGCTTGGCATCCGTCGGAGAATCGCGGGTGAAAGTGCTCTTGTCGCCCGGCTTGACCTCGAATTCGCGCTTGGCCACGAGTTCGGCGCCGAGTTTGGTCGTGTCGCTGTCGAGCAGCTCGAAGAAGCTCGCCTGCTCGAAGGCCGTCTTGGTCTTGAGCTCGTAGACCCTGATCACGATCGGGGAGGGCTCGTTGTTCTCGTTGAGGTTGATCTCCTGATCAGCCTGGATGGTGAATTCCAGAGAGTTGGTCTTGACGCTGGCGGCGCCGCCGCAGCCGCCGAGTGCAGCAAGGCCCGGCAGGATCAGGATGTTTCGGCAGAAGAGGCGTCGCGTCGGCATGGGCAGAAGGCCAGGGCGTTGCATCATCGTCCGGTCTCCGCCGCATCGCCTTTTGTCTGCTCGGCATAGGCACGAGCGAATTCCTCGGCCAGCATCTCACGCGTCGTCCGGTCGAGATCGCTGGAGAGGCCGCCATGCGCCTCGACATAGCGGTCCCAGAGCTTGCCCTTGTCGGGCCGGCGGCCGAGCAGACCGGGCTCGGTGCCGCTCTCGATCGCGACAGGCGCCATGCGGGCGAGGAGCTTGCGCAAGGCGCTCTGCATCGCGACGACGGTCGCGACCTCGTGCGCCTGGATGTCGGAAAAGCCCTGCTTGACCGCGCGATCGAGCGGCAGATAGCCGGGCTTGCCCTCGACGATGACGCGGCGCAGCGCGTCGTCGCCGCTACGGAAGAACTTGAACGGATTGTTCTCCAGCGCCGCCAGCCTGGTCTGGTCGATGCGGAACTCGTCCTTCAGCGATTTGCGCGCCGAGAGGATGGCGACGAGTCCTGAGGCCGTCTCGCGCATGGCGCGGCCGAGTTCGGCCAGCATGTCCTGGCGCGAGGCGGCGGGGATGGCGTCGGCATCGAGGCCGAGTGCCTGCCAGAACACCTCTGCATCCGAGCCCGCATCGGCAGCCATGCCGCCGGGCATGGCGACCGCGCCGATCGCAGGACGGGGCGCTGCTGCCGGAGCGGGCTCCGGCATGCGCGGCGCGGCCTCGCCATTCGGCCGCGACAGGTCGATCGAAGCCGCGCGCGCGATGGCGCGATGGCGCAGCATCGCGAGCGGATCGAGCGCCGGAGCAAGCGCGGCCTCTGGAGCAGGTACCGGTGCGGGCATGGCCACAGGGGGCGACGCGGGAAATGGCGGCGCGGGCTGCGGCGGCAGATTCGGCAGCGCGAAGCCGGTCGGCTCCGGCGCCGTCGCGACAGGTGCCGGGGCGGCCACCTCCCCCATCAGGGAGAAATTGGCTGGGATCGCCGCCGGAGGGCCGGGCGGAGCCTGCGGCACGGGCCGCGGCGCGTTGAGGCTCGTCAGCGTGGCGGCCGCCGGCGGCGGAGGCGGTGGCGCCAGGGGCGCCGTAGCCGGAACTCCCCCGGGCATCAGGTCGCTGAAATCGAAATCGTCCGGGATGACCGCAGCCGGGGGCGGCGATGGCGGCGCGACAGCCGCGGGAGCGAGCGGCGGCAGTTGAACCGGCGGAGCGGCAGGCGCGGCCGGGAAGGACGGCAGGGCGACCGTGGCAGCGGGCGACTGGGTGGCTGGCGTCGGGGCGGGCCCGAGGAGGTCCTCCATCGAAAGGCCGATCCGGTCCACGGACGGCCGCGATGGGGCCGCGGCCGGCATGGTGCCGATCGAGGTCGGCAGGGCCGAGAATGTCGGCGACACCGTGCCCGGCAGCGGAGAGGCAGACAGGAACGGCGCCGGTGCAGGCGGCGCCATATGCAGCGGCGAAGCCTGCTGCGGCTGGTCCCTCAGCAACGCCACAGAGATGATGTAGTCGGAAATATAGAGCGTATCGCCGTTCGAGAGCGGCGCCGACTGACCACGCCCGATCGGCGTATCGACGCTGTTGAGATAGACGCCGTTCGTGCTGGTATCGGTCACGACGAAGCCATGGCCGTTATGCGAAATCGTCGCGTGCCGCGAAGACAGCGTGTTGCTGGCATCGGGCAGGCTCCACTCGCAGCCGGAATTGCGGCCGATGATGCCGCCGCCCATGTCGAAGGCGTGGGTGGAGCGCTCTCCGAGGTTGCTGCGTTGTGCGCTGAGCACGGTCAGCAACAGTCTCATTCCGCCCCCCTCACGATATCGCCGACGCGCTCCCCGAACCTCGCGATCCGGATCACTGCCCGCTGCCTTCGCCCCGACGCGCCATCCGCGGCGAACCGGGGTTCGCCGCGCTTCACAGCGCTCGGAGCATGCGGGTTCGTTCGCGTCACCGCGTCAAAATCCGCCGCCCTGGAGGTGTTTGGGACAGTTGAAAGACAGTGATGTGACGGTAGGTCAGCTTATACGACAAATTCAATATCCTGCGTCGAATCCGGGTCGAGCCAGCCGGACCAGCCGAGGCGGGATTCGCCGAGCCTGGCCGGGGCCGCTTCGCCCTTCGCCAGGACGTAGGCGTGATCCCAGGTATAGGGCTCGCGGATCGACAACCGAATCAGATCCTGCAAGGTGCGGAAGGCGTCGCCATCCGGCAGCAGCTCGTTGCATTGCGCCGCGGTCAGCGGGCCGAGCCGGATGCGGAACTTGCCCATGACGTCGCGCATGGTCTCGCCGGCGACGGTGCCGATGCCGAGCTCGCCATTCTCGCCGCCGAGCATGAAGCGGTCCTCCGGCGGGATCGTGATCTCGCGCGGCACGAATTCCTCGATCGTGCAGGGAATGCCGAAATAATGGCGGACGACGCCGGCGACGATCGGCGCCGAATGGCTGTAGAGCGCGAGAATGCCGGCATAGGGCAGGAGCAAGGTGCGCGCCGGCAGCTCATGGTCGGCCTTGGTTCCGTGCATGCCGAACAGGGCCGCGACCGAGCCCGAGATCGGGTCGGTGGCGCCGGGCACATAGCGGTGATGATGGCGGTAATGCTTCCAGACCCGGAACAGCAGCGCCAGCAGGCGATGGTTGAAGAAATCGGAGAAATCGCGAAGCGCGCCGCCATCCTCGGCGAAGATCATGCGCTCCGTATAGGATGGCGGCATGGGCGAGGACGGGCCATGCAGGCCGAGCAGGTTGGCGACGACCTCGACCCGCCCGCCAGGGGCTGCCGGCAGCTGGACGGCGGAGACCTCCTCGGGTGGGAAGCCGAGCGTCGCATTGGCGCGGAAGCGCACCGTCTCCTGCCCGGGCGCAGCGGTGCCGCCGATGCCGCCGGCCTGCGGGTACATCTCTTCCAGACGCACGCAGAGTTCGAAGAACTGGATCGCGGCCGCGTCGAGCGGTTCGACCCCGCTCAGATCGCGCTCGTCGTCCCCGTTCTCAGCGGCCATAGATAGTCGACCTTGCTTTCCGAGCCCCTGATCGCGAAGCGATGCAGGCTGTTGATGCTGGCATAGACGGAGAAGAAGCGCTCAAGCACCGAGCCGAGCAGGAAGAGCTCCGGCTCGCCGCCGACCTTGCTCTCGGCTGCGCTCAGGGTGATGCGGCGCACCCGCACCGGCATGCCGCGGACGAGCCCGTCCTCGACATGCGATTCGAAGCTCTCCAGCCCTTCCAGCAGCAATTCGAGCCGCCGGCGGGCCTGGGCATCGTGCACGGCGCGGAAATCGTAGCTGGCGACGATGGTCCTGAGCGCGCCGACATCGACCAGCGAGCCGAAATTGCGCGACAGGTTCGAGACCAGCCGCCAGAGCAGGTTCTCGCCGATCGGCGGCGGCACCTGCGCGCTCACCGACATGATGTTGGCGAAGGTCACCGTCGCCGGCGTCTCGGAGGTCGGCTGGTCGATGGCGCCGATGGCGAGGCGCTCGGCCAGCGCGCCGTTGGTGCAGGTCAACGCGACCGAGATGATCTCGGCCGGCGGATTGACCGTCTTGTCGGCGCGCGAGACGAAGGAGATGTAGTGGTCGACGCCGCGCCCGACCGTCGCCGGGCGCAGGCGCTCGCGATAGAACAGCTTCTGATCGGCCTGGCCGGGAATATCGTGGCGGAAGGCCTCGAAGGGCTCGTATTCGATGCGCTCCGCCCTGCCCTGCACATAGCCGACAACCTTGTCGACGCTGTAGATCGCGGCGCCCTGATGGCCGCCGGGTGCGATGCGATACTCGCTGCGGGAGCGGTCGATGCGCAGGGGATGCGCATCATGGCCGAAGAGGTTGACGACCGGCGTGCAGTTCAGCCGGACATGGCCGTCGGCAATGCGGATCTGGTCGGGGAAGGGCCGTGAGAACTCGAAGTTCAGCGTGACCTGGCGGCCGGTGAACTGGGCGAGCCCGGCGAGGTTCTCGATATCGACGAAGAGGAATTTGGCCGGGAAGGCGAGATATTCCTGGATATGGCGGAAGCCGATGAAGGCGTTGGCCGGATAGGGCAGCACGCCCTCGTCATCCTCGAAGCCGACGGCGCGCACCGAATTGGCCGGCAAGGTCAGGCTCTCGCCGCTCTCGACGGTCGCGGTGATGCTCCTGAGCGAGCGTTGCAGCCAGAGCAGCAGCGTGCGGCCGATCTGCGGCTCGCGCTCGGTGTTGAAGAACAGGCGGACACGGCCGCCATCGAGTGCGTGCAAGGTGCCGCGCCCGACCGCCTGCAGAGTCAGCGAGAGCCGCGCCGTGGTCGGCCGGTTCTCGGTTTCGACCTTGGCGATGGCGAAGGGCAGGACATCGACCGGATAGCAGGTCCTGAACCGGCAGCTGACGCCATCGACCGGGCGCGCGGCCAGCGTGGTGCCGGGCGCGACGCGGATCGTGGTCTGGCCGGCGCTCGCCGCGGCGTCGAAGGCGACGACGCTCATCGGCGGCAGCGGACGAAGATAATGCGGCCAGAGCAGCCGGATCAGGCCATGGACCAGCTCCGGCATCTCGTCTTCGAGCTTCTGGCGCAGGCGCGCGACGAGGAAGGCGAAGCCCTCCAGCAGACGCTCGACATCCGGGTCATTGGCCTCGCGCGAGAGGAAGCCGGCGAGCTTGGGATTGGCCAGCGAGAATTCCTGGCCGAGCTCGCGCAAATAGGAGAGTTCGTCTTCGTAATAGGCGTTGAGCGACATCGTCCAGGTGCCTTCAGGTCCGCAGCCGCATCTGCCGGTCGCTGCCGAGCACGGTATCGAACTTCATCGCCTCGCCATCCTCGCCGACCTTGAGCGTGGCGCTGACGGTGAAGGCGAAGTCGCCCGGCCGATCGGTCTCGGCCAGCGCCCGGACCTGGACCTGCGACAGGCGCGGCTCGAAGGTCTCGAGCTGGTACTTCACCGCCCGCGCGATCGCCGGAACCGTCTCGGAGGCCTCGTTCGAGATGTCGTTGAGATCGGGCATTCCGAAATCGGTGCGGGTCTCGCAGCAGCCCTGGCGCGCGTTGAGGATGCGCCGCACGCTGGCGAGAACGCTGTCGGCAAGCTCCCAGCGGTCGATGCTACCGCTTGGGGACGGCATCCCCTCCGTGGCGGTCTCAAGGCGGTCGAACAGGCTCTTCGAAAACATGATCTCGCCCATGACGGGAGCGGGCCCGCCGCGACGGCGGGCCTAAGATTCAGCCGGAATGCCGCGGCGCGCATGTCACGCGCCGCGGCGCCGGTCTCACTGCTTGTCGAGCTTGCCCTTGAGCGAGAGCGTGAAGTCGGCGCCCATGTACTTGAAGTGCGGGACGACCGACATGCCAACGCGATACCAGCCCGGCTCGCCCTCGACATCCTCGACGCGGATCTCGGCCTTGCGCAGCGGCCGGCGGGAGCGCACCTCGGCAGAGGGGTTCTCCTGGTCGGCGACATACTGGCTGATCCACTTGGAGAGCTCGTCCTGGAGTTCCTCGCGGCTCTTCCAGGAACCGATATTCTCGCGCTGCAGCACCTTGATGTAGTGCGCCAGGCGGTTGATCATCATCATGTAAGGCAGCTGCGTGCCGAGCTTGTAGTTCAGCTCAGCCTGCTTGCCGTCGGCGGTGTTGCCGAAGTTCTTCGGCTTCTGGACCGAGTTGGCCGAGAAGAAGGCGGCGTTGTCCGAGCCCTTGCGCATGGTCAGCGCGATGAAGCCCTGCTCCGCCAGCTCGTATTCGCGACGGTCGGTGACGAGCACCTCGGTCGGCACCTTCGACTGGGTCTGGCCCATCGACTCGAAGGTATGGACCGGCAGGTTCTCGACCGCACCGCCCGATTGCGGGCCGATGATGTTCGGGCACCAGCGATACTGCGCGAAGGAATCGGTGAGACGGGTCGCGAAGGTATAGGCGGCGTTGCCCCAGAGATAGCGGTCCGTGTCGCCGGCCGTGGTCTCCTGGTAGTTGAACGACTTCACCGGAACGGTTTCCGGGCCGTAGGGCAGGCGCAGCAGGAAGCGCGGCACGGTCAGGCCGAGATAGCGCGCATCTTCCGTCTCGCGGAAGGCGTTCCACTTGGCGTATTTCGGCCCCTCGAAGATCGACTCGAGATCCTTGAGGTTGGCGATGTCCTCGTATTTCTCGACGCCGAACATCTGCGGGCCCGCCGAGGCGATGACCGGCGCATGCGAGATCGCGCCGACGCTCGACATGAACTGCATCAGCTTGACGTCCTGGGCGCCGGCCGACATCTCGTAATTGGCGATGACCGCGCCGTAGGGCTTGCCGCCGAACTGGCCGAACTCGGCCGAGTAGATGTGCTTGTAGAGGCCGGACTTGACGACTTCCGGGCTGTCCTCGAAATCGGCCAGGAGCTCGTCCTTCGAGACGTTGAGCATCTCGAGGCGGATGTTCTGGCGGAAATCGGTGCGGTCGACGACGAATTTCAGGCCGCGCCAGGCCGATTCCAGCTTCTGGAACGTCTCGTCGTGCAGGATGACGTCGAGCTGGGCCGACATCTTCTGGTCGATCGTCGCGATCATCTGGTCGATGACCGCATTGTTGATCTTCTCGTCCTTGCGCGACGGCTGCATCAGCTCGGCGATGAAGGCGGCGACGCCACGGCGGGCGACGTCATAGCCCTCGTCGCTCGGCTGCAGCTTGGTCTCGCCGAGGATCTGGTCGAGGATCGAGTCCTCGGTCTGGACGAGCGTAGCGCCCTCAGACTGGAGTTGCGGGTTGTTCATGGCGATGTCCTGTTGGTCAGCAGATCAGGGCGTCTTGTCCGGCGCCGGGCCGGTCAGTTCCTTGAGCAGGCGCTCGCGGGCGCCTTCGTCGTCGAGCACGTTCTGGATCGCCTTGCGGAAGGCGGGAACGTTGCCGAGCGGGCCTTTCATGGCGACCAGCGCCTCGCGCAGTTCGAGCAGCTTGCGCAGCTCCGGCACCTGGCGGGCGACCTGCTCCGGCTCGAAATCCTTGAGCTTGCCGAAGGAGAGATTGGCCTTCACGTCCGGCGCATCGGCGCCGTCCTCGAGCTTGTTGGTGACGGCGAGGTCGAGCTTGAGCTCATGGCCCTTGAGGACATCGTCGAAATTGTCCTTGTTGATGTCGACCAGCGAGCGCTCCTCGACCGTGCGGTCATCGGGACGGCCGGTGAAGTCGCCGACCATCATCAGCTTGAGCGGGAGCTCGACCTCTTCCTTGGCGTTGCCCGTGGCGGGCTTGAACTTGATGTTGACGCGCTCTTTCGGAGCCACCGAGACTTCCTTCGACATGACTATCTCCCCAGCTTCAATGGTGGATCAGCGGAACAGTTTCGCGGCCGTCGCGAGATCGAGCCGGACGAGGCGCAGGCGCGTCTCCTCCAGAGCAGTCCTGCGACGCTCCTCGAGCATCAGCCGCGTCGCGTCGGAATGGGTCAGGGCACGGAAGCGGAGCTCCGCGACCTGAACCGCGAGCGCGGGCTCCCAGGATTCGAGATCATGTGTCTTCAGCATCGCCTCGAGATGGTCGAGCAGCGGCAGGGCCGCGCCGATCAGCCCGACATCGAGGCAGAAGCGGGCCTGGGCGACCTGGCGGACCAGGCGGGCGCGCCCGCCGATCTCGCCGCGCGTCAGGCCGGCAAGGAGTTCGAGCGCATCGGGCGCCTTGCCATTGGCGACGAGCGCGCGCGCCTCGCTGATGGCGCGATCGACCCCATCGGACGGGCCGCCCGAACCGCCGCCGCCGGCGCCGCCGGTCTCCTCGATCCAGCTGCGCGTCGCCGGATCGGCGAAGGGCCGGCCGTCGCCGAAGGTGAGATCGAGCAATTCGGGGAAGCGCGCGAGCAGGAGCGGCATCGCGCCGGCCACGGTCGCCTGCGCGGCCGCATGGTCCGGCCCGAGCGAGCCGAGGATCTCGGCCGTGAGGCGATGACCTTCGAGCCAGAACGGCGCCGTCCAGACCAGATCGTTCAGGGCACGCAGAGCCTCGGCGTTCTGGCCGGCGCCGCGCATCGTGGTGACTGCGGCGAACTCGTCGACCGGCGGCATGGCCGCCGTGCGACCGCCCTCGTTCAGCGGCAGCTGGCGGATGCGCCACCAGGAGGCGACTCGCGCCAACAGATAGGCGCCGGGATCGGCCGTGCTGCGCGCGATCATGGCGGCTGCGAGATTGCGCAGCGTGTCCGGCAACTGATCGAGCGATGACAGGTCGAAACTGGCTGAAGCGGGCGCCGCGGCCGGTTGGGCAAGAGGCGTGGAGGCCGCAGCGGGCGCGGCCGAGGGCGCTGCCGCCGGTGCGGGCGCTGCCGGCTCTGCGGGAGCGGCATCCTGCTGCGCCGCCTGTTCCTCGCGTGCCTTGGCTTCGGCCTCGGCCTGCGCCAGCTTCTGCGCGGCCTCTTCCATGCCGCGGCGGGCGGTATCACGATGCGGGCGGAGCGCACGCAGGAGGTCGCCATAGGCGACCTGCTCCTTCTTCAGCTTCTCGCTGGTCAGCGTGTCGATTTCGCCCAGCTGGTCATAGGCATAGAGGACGGCCGGCCAGTCGCTCTCGGCGACCTCGCCCTCGAGCAAGGGCGTGACGCGGCCAACCAGCCATTCGAGCGCGCCGACGCGGGCGCGCTCACGCGCCACCGGCGGCTGCATGCCGTCCCAATGCTCGGCGACCATGCCCCTGATCACGCCGAGGCCGGTGGCGAGCCCGTGATAACGCTCCTCGCGGGTCAGCGCATAGGCGAGCCAGACGCCGATCAGCAGATCCTTGCCGCGTGCGCCGATGATCGCGCTGGAATTGTCGATGACGCGGCGCCAGTTCACCGCAGCCGGGCCGTCGGTCTCCATCCGCCGCAGCTCGGTCTCGAGCTCCTCGAACTCGGGACCACCACGCGGGTCGGCGCCGGCAGGTGCGCCCTCGGACACAGCCGCCGCTCCGATCAGGATGCGTTGATCGAAGGGAGTTTCGGTTTCTGACATCGACGCCCACAGCGGCCGCAAGACGCGCAAGCTCGGCCGCGCCGGACAGTGATGACGCTCGTTCTTGAAGCTTCGATGACTGTTATATGACTTTACGACACCCCGGCCGCTTTACGGCCGCGGCATGAATAGCCGTTCGATTTGCTAGGGTCAGACCGGCTGGGCGAGTTCGGCGCCGTCGCGGCCGGCAGCGACCGCCATCGGCGCCACGGGCGGGCCCTTATAGCGCACGACGAGATAGGTCATGTCGTCATGCTGGGGCGCATCGCCGACGAAATCGCTGACCGCGTCGGTGACGTTGGAGACGACGATATCGAGCGACTGGCGATGGCTCTCAGAGAGCGAGGCGAGCAGCCGATCGACCGTGAATTCATGGCCCTCGCCATCCATCGCCTCGGAGATGCCGTCGGTATAGAGGAAGAGCGTGTCGCCGGCCGAAAGCGTGACGCTGCCTTCCTGGTAGGTCAGGCCGGCCATGATGCCCATCGCCATGCCGCCGGTCTGCGGCAGCTGGGTGACCTCGCCATCATCCTTGACCACGACCGGCGGGTTGTGGCCGCCATTGGCGTATTGCAGCACGCCGGTGCGCAGGTTGAGGATGCCGTAGAAGACGGTGACGAACATCTCCAGCGGGTTCTGCTCGCACAGGATGCTGTTGGTCTCGGCCAGGCATTCGCCGGCGGAGCGGCGCTCGCGGGCGCTCGCCTGCAGCACCGTGCGCGAGATCGCCATGAAGAAGGCGGCCGGCACGCCCTTGCCGGAGACGTCGGCGATGACGAGGCCGATCTCGTCCTCGCCGATGATGAAGAAGTCGTAGAAATCGCCGCCGAGCTCGCGAGCCGGGCGCATGATGGCACGGCCGGAATAGCTCGGATGCTTCGGCATGCGCTGTGGCAGCATCGCGCCCTGGAGCGAGCGGGCGATGTCGAGCTCGGTCTCCATGCGATGCTGCGACTTCTCGAGAAGCTCGTTCTTGGCGGCAAGATCATGCGTGCGCGCCTCGACCTCGGCCTCGAGCTCTTCCTGCCGGCGCTGCACGTCGACTGCCATCTTCTGGAAGACGCGGGCGAGCGAGCCGAGCTCGTTGCGCTGGACCGCGACATGCTCGATCGAGACCGGCTCGAACTTGCGGCGCTCGACATCACGCGCCGCGAAGGTCAGCGAGGCGATCGGCAGCGCGATCTGCCTTGCGACCAGGAACGCGAGATAGATCAGGAAGGGCATCACCGCCGCGACCGCGACCGCGACCATGATGGTGACGCGCTGCGTCCGTTCGAGCGCGGCGAGATCGTCCGCAGCCAGGCGGTCGACGAAGGCGGTCAGCGTCGCCAGTGACTCGCGCATCGCCGCCTCGTTACGGGTCTCGTCGACATTGCTGAGGATCGCGGCGCTGGCCTTGTCGCCCTGGAGCCAGGCCTTGAAAATATCCTGCGAGACCTGGCGCGAACGGTCCAGACTGGCGATGAAGGAGGTCACGACCTCGCGGACGCCCTCGTTCGTGATCGAGCGGAAGACGTCGATCGAGGTGTCGGCCAGCTTCTGGTCGATCGCGTCGAAGGCGGCGAAGGCCTTCTCGACCGCCTGCGTGTTGGAATCGGAAGAGACGCTGCGCACCAGCGAGCGGCTCTGCTCGAAGAGCACGACCAGCGTCGAGACGTTCTTGTTGACGAGGAGCGCATTGTCGAAAATCGAATGGCTGGCGCGCGACATCGAGGCGACGCCATAGACCGCGACCGAGGCGACGAGCGCCGCGATGAAGATCCCGAGCGCGACCAGGCCGTAGAGTTTACGCTTGACCGTCATTTTCACCGATGATCCTCGTGGCACGTATCCAGCCGGGCACAGGACCGCACGAATATGACAGTTGCACGCATGGACATGCGCGCTCACCGGGTAAGCTGATGATTTGCTGTGCGCCGCGGCCTATTCGACGGTGACCGAGAGGCGCATCGTCGGATGGATGGCGCAGCGGACATCGACCTGGCCGGCCGCGGAGAAGGTGACGTTGGTCTTCGAGCCCGGACGCTGGGCCTTCAGGTCGAAGGCGTTGCCGGGGCTTTCCGAGAAGACGTTATGGGTGCCGGTATCGTCGTTGATGAAGACGATCTCGTCGCCGACCTTGAGGGTGAGCGTGCGCGGCGTGAATTGCTGGCCCTTCTGCGTGACGGTGAATTCCTTTGCCAGCGCGGGCGAGAGGGCAATGGTGCCGGCGGCGAGCAGGGCCGCAACGAAAACTCCGGTTCTGGTCATGGCTGTTGCGCCTCCTCCGTGGTTGCCGTGCCGGCCGTGCTCGCCGTCCTGGCGTCGCGCGGGCCGGGCGAAAGCGTGCGCATGAAGGCGACGAGGTCGCTCTTCTCCTGCGCGGTCAGGCCGAGCGGGAACATGTCGGGCGACAGGCTCGGGCGCCGGACGCCGCCGCGATCATAATGCTCGACCACCGCCTCCAGGCTGCGCACCGAGCCGTCATGCATATAGGGCGGCCGGTCGGCGACGCCGCGCAGCGTCGGCGTCTTGAAGGCGAAGGCGAGGCTCTCGATCTGCGGCTTGATCTTGCCGCGGCCGCGATCGCTCGTCGCGGGCAGGCCGATATCGCGAAAACCCTCGTCGGTGAAGCGCCAGCCGGAATGGCAGGCGAAGCAATTGGCCTTGCCGTTGAAGAGCTGGAAGCCGCGCAGCTCGGCGGGGCTGAGCGCCTTGTCGTCGCCGTTCACCCAGCGGTCGAAGCGGGTGGCGGGCGAACGCAGCGTGCGCATGAAGGCGGAGAGCGCATGCGACACGGTTTCCGGCGTGATGCCGTAATCCGGATAGGCCTTCTGGAAATCCGCGACGTATTCGGGCAGGCCCTGCAGGCGCGCGACCATGGCGTCGAGCGGCAGGCCCATGATGTCTGGCGAGGCGATCGGCCCGTTGACCATGCTCTCGAGCGAGTCCTGCCGCCCGTCCCAGAGGAAGCTGCTCTGCCAGGCCATGTCGTAGAGGGTCTGCGAACGGCGCGGCATCGGCACGCCGTTATCGGCGACAGGCTTGGCGCGCAGATCCGACCAGGCGGCGCGCGGCTCGTGGCAGCTCATGCAGGAAATGCTGCGCTGGCGCGACAGCTCGCGGGAGCGGAAGAGCTTGTCGCCGAGGCTGACGATCGCCTCGGAAGCATGCGCATCGGATGGCAGGGCAGCGGGACGGCGATAGGCGGCGCGCAGGGCAGCCGTGCTCGGACGGCGCGCCAGGGCGCGCGCCCTCTGCTCCTGCGCCTCGGGGGTCAGCGCCAGGCTCGCCTGCGCGACCTCGGGCTGCGAATCCTCGACAATGTCCTCCAAGGTCGAGCAGCCGGCGACGAGCGAGACCAGCAGCGCCCCGGCCAGCATGGAGACATGCCGGCGCCGGGCCGCGCCGCGGCCCCTGCCCTGTCCCGCACCGTTGAGCTGCTGATCCATCGGCCGTCGATCCCCCGCCTTCAGCCCCAGCTGCCGTAAATGAAGCCGTGCAGGCCGTAGTACATCGTGAAGAACAGCAGCAGGTAACCGAGATAGGTCACGACCGCTTCCGCGCCGCCGATCATGAAAGACGGAATATGGTTCTGGAGGACACGATTGACGATCGTATTGCCGTTCATGACCATGACCGCCAGCGAGGCGATGATCATGCTATGCCCAACTGCGTCGATCTTGCCGAAATCGATGATGGCGGCGAGGAAAATCACCAGAAGCATCGCAGCGACCAGCCTTTGACTGGTGCGTCCGTACAAGAGCAGGAAGGATGCGACGAACTCTACAAAGCCGGCTAATATCATATAGACGCGATGGTCGATGCCGAGAGTGATGCGCTCATGTTGCGCGAGCAACGGCATGGTCCACGCCCCAAAGGCCCATTTCTCGACGGAAGCCCAGAGTAGTGTCTGAGCCATGGCGACGTAAAGGATCGACAACGCGTAAGGTTGGAGCCGCTCGATCTTCAGCGACTCGATGATGAGATAGGCCGCAATCCCGAGGAAGAGCGGATAGTCCATCAGGTGGAAAACGCCATAATCCGCGATCGCGATTGCGTAAAGGACGAAAATACCTAAGCCGGCTATCCAAACTGTCCGCCAGGACAGTGTCGACAGCGCCAGGACCAGCTGAAACCAGGAGATCGCCTCGATATCGGTCTTCAGCTCCGGGGTCAGGATGATGCCGCCGAGCACCCAGAGACAGAGGAAGAAAGCGCCGAGGCAGATCCTGAGGATGTCGGAGGAGAGCGGCTTCACCGCCACGAAGAGGTTCTCGATGATCTCCTCGGGCAGGAACGCCTCGATCGTGCGGTCGCAAATATAGACCGTCAGGATGAAGAGGGCGGACAGCGCAAGCACGATCAGGAACGCGCCCGAGAAGACTTCCGGCAGCGGCAGCGGGCTGGCCGCGACATTATAAGCCGCAAACCATTTCACATGCGCCTCGGCCCGGCCACCGAGCGCAGGCAGCAGGACCAGGGCGCCGAGCAACCCGCGCCCGATGCCGCGCGGCGGTCCGAACAGGCTTGCAGGCGCGGCAGGCAGAGCCGCGAAATCGACGCGGCGTCTCGATGCGGCAAGCAGCATCAGCTTCGACCTGCCGCAGCGGCGGCACCCGCCTCGCCCGGAGAGCAGGTCGCGGGGAAGACCCAGTTGGGATCGAGGCGTCGCAGCCGCTCCTGCTCGGGCCACCAGGCGGCGATATAGGAGAGCACGGTCACGATCTCCTCATCCGACAGCGCACCGCGAAAGGCCGGCATGCTGATACGGCCTCCCGGCGCGCGCGAGCCGGCCGCAACCCGCTGATAGAGATCGACATCGCTGTGATTGAAGGCATGGCCGGTTTCGTTGAGCGCCGGCGCGCGTTGGGCATCGGCCTGCCAGCCCGGCGCGCCGCCGAGGAAGGCGCCGTGGCAGGAGGCACAATGCTGGCGATAGAGCGCGAAGCCCGTCTCGAGCCGTTCATGCGAGAGCGGCTCGATGAAGCTCGCGCGCTCGATGCGGCCACGCTGCGAGAGCAAGAGCCCGGCTGCAGCCACCAGGCAGAGCAAAGCCGCGAAGGCAAGCCCGCCCGCCCAAAGCAGCGACTGCTCGCCCTGCTCGCGCCGGGATTCGACCGAACCGCCCACTCTCGGCTCCAAAACACCAGAGCCGGATGACATGGAAAGAAGCCGCGACGGGGCGGTTTCATGTCATGTCTGAATCCGTCTCTCACCAACAATTTGGAGCATGATGTCGCCCGAAAACCGGTTCCCACTTTTCGGCATCATGCTCCAGACGCTGTGCGGAGTTTCGGGTGAATGGCGACGTGTTTCGACGTGCTTCGGCCCGGATGCGTCACCAGCAGCACATGACGCATGGAAAGCTGGCTTAGCAGCGGTTTTTAACTGTTATGTTGCAATGGCGCGGACGGCAGTTCTTCCCCCTGCGACATATCGTTCCGTTACGACAGGGGCCGGAAGGTCTGTGGGGACGGGCCGCTATCAGGCAGGCGCGTGCCGCGCGGCCCCGGTCCTGGCGATCAGGCGCAGCGTGACGAGGACCGCCAGCGCCGAAATCGCGGTCGCGAGCGAGAACAGGACGCCATAGCCGAGCGTATCGGCGAGCTTCCCGGCCAGCATCGAGCCCGCGAGATAGACCAGCAGCTGGGCGCAGGCGAGAATGGTGAAATCCGTGCCGGGCTGGTCAGAGCTCGTCACCGCCATGAACAGCGAATAGAGCGCGACGATCTCCATATAGCGAATCAGCGTCTGGAAGCCGGCGGCGCCAAAGAGCGGCCAGGCGCCGACCACCGCGCCGAAGGCGTGGCAGGCGAAAAGCAGGAAGCAGAGCGTGCGCAGGCTGCCGAGCAGCGCGAGCACGAAGCCAAGACCGCGCCTCTTCAGCAGCCAGGCCGCCAACACGGAGCCACCCAGGCCAGCCGTCGTCGCCGAGATGCCGGAGAGATAGCCGATCTGGGTCAGCGGCACGCCGGCATCGACCAGGTAGGACCCTTCCATCGCCTTCACCAGGCCTTCGCTCGCCCGGTAGATCAGCGCGATCCAGAGGATCTGCCGTGCTTCAGGGCGCTTCAGGAAAGCG
This sequence comes from Allobosea sp. BK604, assembly GCF_004341515.1. Taxonomy (GTDB): domain Bacteria; phylum Pseudomonadota; class Alphaproteobacteria; order Rhizobiales; family Beijerinckiaceae; genus Allobosea. Next base: position 232,613 of record NZ_SLZF01000007.1, on the reverse strand, counting down.
CGGATCGAGGGGCGCCTGGCGGCAACATCCGGCACCGGATCGTCCTCGCGCATCACCGCCGCGGCGATCAGCGGCAGCAGCGAGATCGCGGCGATGGTGAGGAGCATGCCGGTCCAGCCGATGTGATGGTAGAGCACCAGCCCGAGCGTGCCGCCGATGACGACGCCGAAGGCGATCGAGCCGCCCTGGATGGCGTTGCCGATCGGCCGGTCGGACTCCGGCAGGTATTTCGCGGCATAGCCGTCGGTGGCGATGTCCTGCGTCGAGATCAGCAAGGAGGCGATGAAGCCGATCGCGATGATGCCGGTCACATTGGTGGGGGTGATGGCGAGCAGGCCGAGGATGCAGAGGATCACGCCGGTCTGCGTGATCAGGACCCAGCCGGCGCGGTGAGCCCGGGCGAAGGGGCGGATGCGGTCGACCCAGGGCGCCCAGAAGAACTTGATGACCAGCGGCAGCAGCAGGATGCTCATATAGCCGATGGCGGTGCGGGAGACGCCGAGCTCGCGCATGATCGGCGGCAGCGCGGCGACGAAGAGATAGGACGGGATCGCCTGCGCCAGATAAAGCCCGCCGAGCACGGCGAAGAGCCGGTAGCGGGCCCTTGTCGAAGCCGATCCGGCCATGGCGATACCGGTCGCGCTCATGCCGCTTTCGCCTTGTGCCGGAGCAGGAAGGCGCGGCCCGCCGCCTCGTCCAGCTCGAGGCTGATCGGGAAGGGCCAGAGCTTGCGGAAGGTCTCGGCCATCTGCTCGTTGGCGCCCGGCCGCACGATGGCACAGGCGCCGCAGAGCCGGCCGAAATGCGCCCGGGTCGCCTTGAACCAGAGCGCCTGCTCGCGCTCGCCCTCGCGTGAGAGCTTGCCGCCGCCGCCGAAGATGGTGAGCAGCAGGAAGGGCTCGTCGCGCCGGCCGATCTCGGCGAGCGCATCGAGATAGGCGCGCTCGTCCTCCGCCTCATAGGGCGGCAGGTAACGCAGGGTGACGACCGAATCGGCGCCGGTTTCGAGGCTGACCATGGTTCAGAACGTTTTGCGGAAGCCGAGGGTGATGGTGCGGCCCCAGGCATAATTGGCGAGGTTGCGCACCGAGGTGCCGGTCGGGTTCTGGTAGGTGCGGTCGAACAGGTTGTTGACCGCGAGATAGGCCTCGCCCGCCCAGACCGGCGCGGTCAGCGCGACATTCATCGTCGCGGCGCCCTTTAGCCTGTAGCGCGTGCCGTTCAGGTCGATCGCGACATTGCGGTCGGAGAAGGCCTCGCCCTCGACGCGCAGCTGCATGCCGTTCACGAACTTGTAGCTGCCGTAGAGCATGCCGCGCCAGGGCGAGCCGATGCGGTTATTGGGCAGGCTGCTGTCGAGCCTACCGTCGCCATTGGTGTCGTAGCGGCCTTCACGGAACGAAAGCACGGTGCCAAGGGTGAAATTATCGGTCGCGGCATAGTCGCCGGTCGCCTCGACGCCCCAGATGCGCTCCTTCTGCTGCGAGAGCGTGTTGGTGATCTGGTCGAAGGTCACACCCTCGTCGGAGGTGCTGATATAGCCGGAGAGCGAGCCCTTGAAGCGGTCATAGCTGCCGCGGATGCCGATCTCGTAATTGTTGACGATCTGCGCTTCAGGCGCGATCGAGGCGTAGCTCACGGTGCTGCGGCTCGTGGGCAGGCAGTTCGGCGTCGCAACCGGGCAGGCATAGGCGGTCGAGATGCCGGCACGGCGGGTGAAGGCGCCGACATCCGGCAGCGCAAAGCCCTGCGAGAAACCGCCGAAGAGCTCGCTCGTCTCGGTCAGCTTGACGGTCGCGCCAAGATTGCCGGTCAGGGCCGAATAGTCGAAATCGCCGCCGATGACGTTGAGCGCCGGCAGGACGAAGGCCTGGTAGCCGAGCGGCGTGCGGGCGGCGACCGCGGCATAGGCGGCCGGGCGGGTATAATTGCTGACCGAGAGCGCGAAATGCTCGTAACGCAGGCCGCCGCGGACGACGACGCGCTCGCCGATCGGGATCTGGAGCTGGCCGAAGCCGGCGAGCGTATCCTGCTGCAGCGGCGTGAAGACGTCCTGACCGTTGGTCAGGGTCTGCCAGGTCTTTTCCTTGATGTAGTCGCCGCCCCAGGTGAATTTCGCGCCGGGCAGGAGCCGGTCGAGCGGCGTGTCGACGGTGACGTTGACGCCGCCGCGCTGGGAATAAAGCGTGGTCTGGTTGGCCGGGCTCGTCGGCGAGGCCGGGTTGAACGAGTAGTAGACCTGGGAATTATAGGGGTAGGAGAAGGTCGAGAAATTGAAGCGCTTCTCGATGTCGTTGTAGAAGCCGAGCACGCTGAGCTTGCCGAGCGCGAAATCACTGTCGCTGTAGCGAAGCGAGAAGGACTTGGTGTCCTCCAGCACGCTGTCGCCGGTATAGGGCGCCGTCCGGTCGGGCCGGGCGAAGGGCGGGGTGTAATTGGTGAGATATTTCGGATCCTGGTTGAAATAGAGCCAGTTGACCGAGCCCTCGATCCGCTTCGAGGCGTCGAAATCATAGCCGAGCTTGGCGAAAAAATTGCCCTGGCGATAGCGGTCGCCGCCGCCCTGGCCGAGCAGGCCGTCCGACGGCAACTCCCGCCCGGCGCCGTCATAGGTGCGACCCGCCCCCTTGCCCGTGCCGGTGATCATGTAGTCGAAGCCATTCGGCACCTTGCCGGATACCGTGACCGAGGCCTCCGGCGCGAGCGAGCGGCCGAGGCTTTCGGTGAAGCCGCGGATCGCCGTGTTGACCGAGACCGTCGGCTTGCCGTCGGTCGCCTTCTTGGTGATGAAATTGACCGTGCCGCCGGTGGCGCCGGCGCCATAGAGGCTGGAGGCGCCGGCGACGACCTCGATGCGCTCGACGCTGTTGAGGTCGATCAGCGCGAGGATGCGCGAGACGTCACGCAACGGCGTGTTCATCGGCACGCCGTCGAGCAGGACCAGCAGGTCGCGGCCGCGATAATTCTCCGAGGCGCTGGAGACCGTCTGGGTCGGCATCGAATAGCCCGGAACGAGCTTGGCCAGCGCGGCCGCGGCGCTCGAGCTCTGCTTGAGCTGGTCCTCGATCTGCTCTCGGTTCAGCACCTGGACCGATTGCGGCACGTCGGCGATGGCGCGATCGGCACGCGCGGCGGTCACGGTGATCTCGTCGAGCTCGATCGGCGCCTGCGGCTGGGCTTGCGCCAGCGCGGCGGAGGAGACGACCAGGGCCAGAAGGCTGGAGGAAAAAGCAAAGGTGCTGCGCATCGATCTCGAACCTGCGAGGCCATGTAAGCGGCCAGTCAAATAAAGCGGCGGTCTCCGCAGCAAAGAATTACTTTCACTCGAATGTATTCAGTCTTGTTTGGAATTGTTTTAAATTAGCAATCCCATTCCTGATACGGAGTCTAGTAATGCTTCGTAGCGCCCTCCAGTGAATTCTTGTATCGTCGCGATAGAGGCTTAATCTTGGACGGGCGCGAACTCGTCCTTGGACTGCAGCGAAGCAAAGCAACGACGACGATGGATGTGGCGGACGCGACACGGCCCGGCCTTGCCGAAGAGGATGATGAAGCGCTGGCGCCGCTCTGGCGCATCTCCGACAGCCTCAGCCGCCAGGAAGCGCAGGCCCTGTCGCACCGCTTCCTCGGACGCTCGGCGGCGCGCGAGACCATGGCGGCCGGGGCGATCCTGCCCTTCGGCGCCAGCAGCGTCCTGACGACGCGGCCGGAGCTCGGCCTGATGTCCTGCTTCCACCCGGCGGGCCACTGGCGCTGGCCGGACGCCGCGCTCGGCCAGGTCTCGCGCTATCTGCTGCTGCGGCCGGCCGACGGGCGGGTGATCATCGAGCATGACGGCCGCCGCACCATCCTGCGGGCGCGCGAGGCGCTGATCGCCGAAGCCCGGAGCGAGCTGCGCTTCACCTTGCTCCAGGTCGGCCGGCTCGACCTGATCCAGCTCGAGACGGAGCGGCTGCAAGGCTTCATCACGCCCCTGGAAGCCCGGCTGATGCAGCCGGTCGCGCGCGGCAACCGCGCGCTGCAGGCGCTGGCCAATTACGGCGCACTGCTGCTGCGCGGCCTGCTGCCGCTGAACTCGGCCGAATTGCAGGGGCTCGCCATCGCCCATATCCACGATCTGATCGGCGCGATGCTGCGCGACCGCAGCCCGGCCCAGCCGGCCAATCCGCTCGACCGGCGCGCGGCGCGGCTCGGGGCGGTCAAGGCCGATATCGAGACGCGGCTGGAGCGGCGCGATCTCAGCATCGAGACGATCGCCAGCCTTTATGGCGTCAGCGCGCGCTCGATCCAGAAGCTGTTCGAAAGCGAGGCGCGCACCTTCTCGGAATATGTGCTGGAACGCCGGCTCGAACGGGCCTGGTACAAGCTGATCGCGTCGGACGAGTCCGGGCTGACGATTTCCGGCATCGCCTATGAGGTCGGCTTCGGCGACCTCTCCTATTTCAACCGCTCGTTCCGCAAGCGCTACGGCCAGTCGCCCTCTCAGCTTAAGAGCAACGCTGCCCACTTGAGCTAATCGCCGACACCATCATTTCCGCACCGTGAATCGCGGCGTGAGGCGAAGCGGCGGGGCAGCGCAAGGAACCGGCCATGAGATCGACCTCATGACCGCCCCACGCTTCAGCCTAGGGTCGCGAGAAGCTCGTCCAGCTGCTCGAAGGTCTCGCTGAACCCGCTCGTGCTTCCGGAGGCGATGGCGGCGTCGAGAGCCTCCTTCGACGGATAGAGATCGTGCAAGGTGACGACGGTCTGTCCGGCCCGCTCCTCAAAGGTCACCGTGGTCACCGCCCCTCCGTCACCGCCTTCCTCATTCGTCCAGACAAGGCGGGAATGCGGTATGACTTCGATGTAGCGGCCGAAGAACGCCATGGGCTGCTCCGAGGCCGGATGGCCGAATACGAAACGGTAGGTGCCGCCCGTGCGGACATCGGCCTCGCAGGAGATGAAGGATATCCCGAACGACTTCGGCGCCCACCAGCGCTGGAGCAGTTCGGGCCTGGTCCAGGCCTCGAACACGATGCGCGCGGGGCCGTTGAAGGTCCGCGTGACGACCAGTTCACGCTCGGACGCCCGCTCGACCGTCGTAGGACTCTTCCCGGAGGTGGGCTCACTCATTCCCTTTGCGTCCATCGACCTCTTCCTTCTGTTTCAGTTCCTTGACGATTGTGTCCAACTCGTCGAACCGTGAGGCCCAGAGCTGGCGATATCCCTCGATCCAGGCCGCCTCCTCCTCCAGCCCGCCCGGACGCAGCTTGCAGGTCCGCACGCGCCCGACCTTCCTGGTGGTGACGAGCCCCGCCTGCTCGAGGACGCCGACATGCTTCTTCATGCCCGTGAGGGTCATGTGGAATGTCTCGGCAAGCTCGGTGATCGAAGCGTCCGCACGCCCGAGCTGCTCCAGGACGCCGCGCCTTGTGGCGTCCGAGAGCGCGGCGAACGAGGCGTCGAGACGGGCTGTCAAATACTGAACCATATGGTTCAGTATTTAGCGCGCAAACGGGCCGCACGCAAGTGGGCCGAGCGTGCCGGGTTCAGCTGCGGCTGGGTTGGTGAGTCGACGGCCTAGCTATAGGCGAGGCGCAGGCCTGCCTCGTGGCAGCAGGCCTTGAGTGCCGTCAGGATCGCCTTCTCGTCGGTCGTGACGCCGTGGCGCTGCAGGCAGGGCACGAGGATCGCAGCCTGCGCCTGGCCTGCGGGCCCGATAACCGGGCAGGCGATGTCGGTGACAGCGAGAATGTCGCGGCTCGGCGCGATCTGGTGCCCCTGCGTGACGATCAGGGCCAGCGCCTCCTTGATCTCGGGCCTATCGAGCCTCGCCTGCTCGGCCGGATCGTCCCGCATCAGCGAGCGGCGGCGCGCCTCGGGCTGGAAGGCGAGGATGAGCCGGCCGGAATTGGCCTCGAGCGCCGGGCGGCCATAGCCCGGCCGCACAGTCACGGTCGCGTCGAGATGGCCGGAGGTGGTGGCGAGCACCACGGTCTGCGCCCGGCTGAGCACGACGAGATGGGCCGCCTGCCCGCTCTCCTCGCTGAAACGCTCCATCAGCGGCAGTACGACCGAGGTGAGCTGGCGCCCGCTCGGCGACCTGATGCCGAGATCGAACAGGCGGCGCGAGAGCGCGAGCCGGTCGGTGCCGGCCTCGCGCACGAGATAGCCGCGCTGCTGCAGCACGAAGACCATGCGGAAGATCTCGCTCTTCGAGCGCTGCAGGCGCTCGGCGATCGTCCGCGTCGACAAGGGCTCGCCGACCTCGGCCAGCAATTCGAGGATGTCGAGACCCTTCTCCAGGGCCGGAGCGGCGTAGGAGGCCTTGTCGCCGTTGTCGCTGTCCGGGAGATCGGCCATGTCGTCTTGTTTCATATATGAAGCTTGACATCAAATAAGAAGCCAACCTAGCCTCTCCGTAAAGAGGGGAAACATGACGCGACTGCCTGCCATTCCGAGCCACGAATCCGCCTGCGCGAGCGCCGCAGCCATGATCCGGCCGGTCTGAACGCGATGAAATACGGGCTGCAGTTTCGCGACATCTTTGCGGCCTGGGAGTCCATTCTCGACGGCGTCCTCACCACGCTGCTGCTCTCGGCCTGCACCATGGTGGGCGGGCTCGTCATCGGCGTCGCCTGCGCGGCAGCGAAGGTCTATGGGCCGGGCTGGCTGAAGCGGATCGTCACTGTTTATGTCGAGGTCATCCGCAACACGCCGCTCCTGGTGCAGCTCTTCCTGATCTTCTTCGGCCTGCCGAGCTTCGGCCTCAGGCTCGACGGGCTGACGGCGGCGATCATCGCGCTCGTCATCAATCTCGGCGCCTATACGACCGAGATCGTGCGGGCCGGACTGGAGGCGGTGCCGAAGGCGCAGGTCGAGGCCGGGCATTCGCTCGGGCTCTCCGGCCTGCAGGTCTTCCGCTATATCGTGATGTTCCCGGCGCTGAAGGCGATGTTCCCGGCGCTCGCCAGCCAGTTCGTGCTCTTGATGCTGGCGACCAGCGTGGTCTCGCAGATCTCGGTGCAGGACCTGTTCCACGCCGCCTCGATCGTGCAGTCGCGCACCTTCCGCGATTTCGAGGTCTATACCGTGATCGGGGTGCTCTATCTGGGCCTGGCCTTCGCCTTCCGCGGCCTCTTCGCCGGCATCTACTACATGGCGTTCGTCAGGCGATGATCAGGACATTCGGCACCATCGATGTCCTGTACCTGATCGCCGCGGCGCGCTGGACGCTGGCGCTGACCGCGGCCGCCTTCGCCGGCTCGGCCGTGATCGGGCTCATCCTCGCCCTCGCGCGGATCTCGCCGATCGCGCCGCTACGCTGGTTCACCGCCGCCTATATCCATGTCGTCCAGGGCACGCCGCTGCTGGTCTGGCTGTTCCTGATCTTCTTCGGCCTGCCGCTGATCGGCATCTCGGTGAATCCGTGGCTCGCGGCCGCCGTCGCCTTCTCGATCTATGGCAGCGCTTTCCTGGGCGAGATCTGGCGAGGAGCGTTGATCTCGATCGCCAAGACGCAATGGGAGGCCGGCGCCTCGCTCGGCCTCTCGCTCTACGAGCAACTCCGCCACGTCATCGTGCCGCAATCGATCCGCGTCGCGATCCCGCCGACGGTCGGCTTCCTCGTCCAGCTGATCAAGAACACCTCGCTGGCGGCGACGATCGGCCTGGTCGAGCTCACCCGCGAGGGCCAGCTCACGGCAGCCGGCACCTACAAGCCCTTCGCGGTCTATATCACCGTCGCCTGCATCTATTTCGCGATGTGCTTCCCCCTCACGCAATGGAGCCGCTCGCTCGAGCGGAGGCTCGATGTCGCTCGTTGAAATCCACGGGATCAGCAAGAGCTACGGCACCGTTCAAGTGCTGAAGGATGTTTCGCTCGACATCGCCAAGGGCGAGGTCGTGGCGGTGATCGGCCGCTCCGGCTCCGGCAAGAGCACGATGCTTCGCTGCATCAACGGGCTGGAGCCGATCCAGGCCGGCTCGATCAGCGTCGACGGCGTCAAGGTCAACGATCCCAGGACCAACCTGCGCAAGCTCAGGCAGGAGGTCGGCATCGTGTTCCAGAGCTTCAACCTGTTCCCGCATCTCTCGGTCAGCGACAACATCACCCTCGCCCCGCGCGTCGTGAAGAAGCAGGCGCCGGATGCGGCCCGCGAGGTCGCGCGCGAGGTGCTGCGCCGGGTCGGGCTCGAGGAGAAGCTCGACGCCTTCCCCTCGCAGCTCTCGGGCGGCCAGCAGCAGCGCGTCGCCATTGCCCGCTCGCTGGCGATGCGGCCCAAGGTCATGTTGTTCGACGAGGTCACCTCGGCGCTCGATCCCGAGTTGACCGGCGAGGTGCTGAAAGTGCTCGAATCCGTGGCGAAGGAGGGCATGACCATGATCCTCGTCACCCATGAGATGGGCTTCGCGCGCCGCTTCGGCTCACGCGTGGTCTTCATGCACGAGGGCAGAATCCACGAAGAAGGCCAGGCCGCGGCGGTGCTCGCCGAGCCGAAGACGCCCGAACTGCAGACCTTCCTCAGCGCGGTCCTGCACTGAGGAAGCCGTTTCGTATCAGTCGTTAACGAGGGGAGAAACATCATGCGTTCATTCTTCGCCGGTCTCGCAGCCCTGGCCGTCGCCGCCTTCGGCTCGGTCGAGGCCCATGCCGACAAGCTCCAGGACATCCTGCAAAAGGGCGTTGTCCGCATCGGCGTGCCGCTCGACGCGCCGCCATTCGGCGCGCAGGACGCCAACCGCAACCCGATCGGCTTCGATATCGAATTCGCCGAGATGGTCGCCAAGGGTCTCGGCGTGAAGCTGGAGATGCAGCAGATCACCGGCGCCAACCGCATCCCGTTCCTGATGACCGACAAGGTCGACATCGTCATCTCGGTGCTCGGCCTGACCCCCGAGCGCGCCCGGCAGGTGATGTTCACCGCGCCCTATGCCAACACCTTCCTCGCCGTCTTCGGGCCGAAATCCTCGAACGTCACCAGCCCGGAGACGCTCGGCTCGACCCGTATCGCCGCCGCCAAGGGCACGACGCAGGAACTCGCGATCAGCGCCGCCGCGCCCAAGGCCAACCTGATGCGCACCGAGGACGACGCCACCGCAGCCGCGGCCTATATCACCGGCCAGGCCGATCTGATCGCCACCAACAGCATCGTCGCGCAAGCGCTCGCCAAGCAGAATCCAAACAAGGAATTCGAGCGCAAATTCGTCATTCGCCGCAGCCCGGCCCATATGGCCGTGCAGATGGACCAGCACAATCTGGTGCGCTGGCTCGACAGCTTCATCTTCTTCAACACGATGAACGGCGAGATCGACCGGCTGCACAGGAAGTACCTGGACATGCCGATGGACCCGCTGCCGACGCTGTGAACGGCCGAGAGCGTCATTCTCGGGCGTAGCGAAGCGCGGACCCGGGAATCCCTTTCAGAACGGGGCGCTCTTCCGTCCCGAGATGGTCGGGTCAAGCCCGACCAAGACGCACTCCGAGCCGCCCCCTCCTATGGGAGGGGGTTCTCCGTGCTCATCCCTGAAACGCGATCATATCCACGAGCCCGCCATGACTAGCCCCCGCCCAAAGCCTACGCCCCGCCCCTCCTCCGCCTTCCTCACGGTCGATCCGGAGCGCGACGGCAAGCAGGTCGGCTTCCTGATGATCCCGCATTCGCCCGATGACGATGCCTGGGGTGCAACGCGCATTCCCGTCGCTGTCATCAAGAACGGCTCGGGGCCGACCGCGATCCTCGAGGGCGGCAACCATGGCGACGAATACGAGGGGCCGATCACGATCTGCGACATGATCCGCGATCTCGATCCCGGGCGGGTGCAAGGACGGCTCATCCTGATGCCGGCCAACAATGTCCATGCGGTGATCGCAGGAAAACGCACCTCCTCGGTCGACGGGCTGAACTTCAACCGCAGCTTCCCGGGCGATCCGCGCGGAACGATCACGCAGCAGATCGCAGCCTATGTCAGCGACCATATCCTGCCGCTCGGCGACGCCTTCCTCGACCTGCATTCGGGCGGCTCCTCGCTCGACATCATCCCGAGCGCAATCGTCGAGCCGACGGACGACCCCACCCTGCACAAGCGCAATGTCGCGGCCGTGCAGGCCTTCGACGCGCCGATGACGGTGGTGATCAGCAATCTCGGCGAGCCCCGCACCGCGACCGCGACGGCCTGCCGGCAGGGGCTGGTCACGGTCGGCACGGAGATGGCGGGCGGCGGCACGGTCTCGCTGGAGGCGCTCAAGGTCTGCCGGCGCGGCGTCGCCAATGTGCTCGACCACCTCGGCATCGTCGCCCACGAGACGCCGGAGCCGAAGCGCGGCGACAGCACCATCCTCGAGCTGCCGGGAACCGCGGCCTATGTCTACGCTTCGGCCGACGGCATCTTCGAGCCGTTCCACGCCAATGGCGAGAAGGTCAGCACCGGCCAGCCGGCGGGACGCATCCACTGCACCTGGGACCCGACGCGGCCGCCGGAGCTGCTGCACTACGCCGCCGACGGCATCCTCTACGGCCGCCGCCAGCCGGGCAGGGTCAGGCCGGGCAATTGCTGCCTGATCGTGGCCGCGCCCTACAAGGGGACGCTGTAGTCAAGACCACGTCAGCCCGGACAAGAGCCGAATCCGATCCGATCGCCTCACGATCAGATCGGCGCGTGCTCTAGCGCATTTTCGAGCGAAGTGGATGCCGGTTCGCGTGAAGAAAATGCGTCAAAACAGATAGATAGAGCATTTTTGCGATTCGAAGAAACGCGGAAATGCTCTAGCCTTGCGGCGGCGCCGCTTCGCTGCGTCCGGGATGGCGATCCGGCTGCTCAGATCTTCTTGCCGTCCTTGTCGAACTGCTTGAGGAAGGCGGTCAGGTCCTTGATCTCCTGCTCGTTCTTGATGCCCGCGAAGACCATCTTGGTGCCGGGGATCTTTGCGCGCGGATCCTTGATGTATTCGGCGAAGGTCGCCTCGTCCCAGGTGATGTTGGCGCCCTTGTTGGCGTTGGAATAGCTGTAGCCCTCGACCGCGCCGGTATGCCGGCCGAACAGACCGTTCAGGACCGGGCCGACCGTGTTCTTCGCGGTCTCGCCGATCTGGTGGCAGGCGCGGCACTTGTTGAAGGAGCGCTCGCCCGCGGCGACGTCCTGGGCGTTGGCGGAGGTCCCGAGCAGCATTGCGGCGGTCAGGAGCGTGGCGCTGGCAAGAATCGCTTTCATCGTCTGTCCTTCGTCGGCGAGTAAGCCCGCACACAAACGTGCGGGGTTCACATAAGTTCGAATCGTTCTAAGCGGCAATTGCGGCCATCACGTAAACATGTCCGCGGTGATGGCGGCGTACCAGGCGGTGTTCTCGGCCTGGGTCTGCTTGCGGACCTCGTCGCTCTCGCCGGGCTGCGAGATGAAGGTATCGATCGCGGCGATGCGCCCGTCCCTCGGCTCATAGCGGCCGCCGACCTTGATGGCGTCGTCGGTGTCGACCAGGCTCCAGCAGGTGTTGAGATAGCGGGCCGGGAAGCTCGGGCCATTGGCCAATTCGCTGCGCACGATCATTGCCGCGACCTTGGCCTGGTTATTGGCCGAGAAGGCCGATTTCGGCATGTCGCCAGCATTGCAGGCATCGCCGAGCACGAAGATGCTGGGATCGGCGGTCGATTTCATCGTCGCCGGGTCGATGGCGCAATAGCCGCCCGCCGGGGCGAGCCCCGCATCGCGCGCGATCTGGCCGGCCATCTGGGCCGGAATGACGTTGACGAAGGCGCAGTTCTCGTAGGTCTCGAAGCCGGTCACGACCGTGCCGGTCTTCGGGTCGACCGACTTGATGCCGTCATGCACCTTCGGGCCGAGCCATTCGATCATCGCGCCATAGCGCTTTTCCCAATCGGGCTGGAACACGCCCTGCTTGGAAAAGCTCTCCTTCGGATCGAGAATGACGATCTTGGCCTGCTTGCGGTTCGTCTGCATCAGCACATGCGCGAACATCGAGGCACGCTCATAGGGGCCGGGCGGGCAGCGATAGGGATTGGGCGGCGCGATCATCACGATGGTGCCGCCATCGGGCACCGCGTCGAGCTTCTCCCTGATCAGCTGTGTCTGCCGCCCCGGCTTCCAGCCATGCGGCATGATCTCCTCGGCGGCCTGCGACCAGCCGGGCACGGAATCATATTTCAGGTCGATGCCGGGCGAGAGCACCAGACGGTCATAGGGAAGGCGGCGGCCATCGCTCAGCACGACCTCCTTCTTCTCGCGATCGACCTGGGTGGCGCGGGTGCGGGCGAGGATGATGCCATAAGCCGAGACGAGCGTGTCATAGCGATGGACCAGCGCGTCATAGGGCTTGAAGCCGCCGATATAGAGGTTGGAGTGGAAGCAGGTCTGGTAGGTCTCGTCCTCCTCGACCAGAGTCACCGCGATTGCGCCGCCTGCGTCCCTGGCGATGTATTTCGCGGCGGTCGCGCCGCCCGGACCGCCGCCGATCACGACGACGCGCGGCTTGGCCTGGCCGAGCACGGCGGGCGCCGTGAGCGTGCTCGCGGCCAGGAGGGCGCCGGAACCGGCAGCCAGATCGCGTCGGGTGAGTGTCATCTGCCTGTCCTCCGCATATCGGTCTCAGGGCTTTGGCGTCAGCGCGCCGAAATAGGCGGCGAGCGCGGCCATGTCGTCGCGGCTCAGGCGCGCGGCAATGGTCTGCATCACCTGGTTCTCACGTTCCTTGCGGCCATACGCCTCGAGAACGGCGACGAATTGCTGTTGCGGCCAGCCGATGATCGGCGGGATGCCGCCGGTGGAGCGGCCCGAAAGCTGGTGGCACGAGGTGCATTCGGAGGAGAGATATTCGCCGAGCGCCTTGTCCCCGGCCGCCTGCGCGGGCACGGCCGCCAGCAGGGCAGCGACCAGCAGGGCGGAGCCCGCCGGCGGGCTTTCCCTGTCGCGCCCCTGTCTCCAGCCGTCGTTCAACCGGACACCCTTTCGCAGCATTCGCTTCGCCCACCGACACCGCGCGCCGCAACCGACGCAGACAGCGATGCCACGGAACTAAGCTTCTTTTTGGAAGAGTTCGTAGCTCCGATCTTTCACGATCCTGTCAGGCCGGCGCGAGCGGGGGAGCCGCATATCGGCCCTTCATCCAGCGCCTGCGACAGCGTAAGAGAGCGCCATGACTGCAGCGCCACCGCCAAAACCGGGACAATTCGGCCTGCGCCGGGCCGTCCTGCTCGTTGTCCAGGGCGTGCTCTCCGTCCTGATCCTGCTCGACGAGCTGGTCCGTCCGCTCTACCGGCCGATCGCGGACTGGGTGGCGCAGCGACGCTTCGTCGCGCAGGCGGAAGCGGCGATCGCCCGGATGCCGCGCCTCGCCATCCTGCTCACCCTGGCCGTGCCCTTCGCCGTCGCCGAGCCGCTGAAGCTCATCGGCCTGTTGCTGGTCGCGGACGGCAAGATCGTCTCCGGCGCCGTCATCCTGATCTTCGCCTATCTGGCAAGCTTCCTGATCGTCGAGCGCATCTACCATGCCGGGCGCGACAAGCTGCTGACCTATCGCTGGCTCGCCTGGACGATGGGCAACGTGGTCGCGCTGCGCGAGACGCTGCTGGCCTGGCTCAGGGCGAGCGCGGTCTATGCCGCCGCGATGCAGATGCGCGATGCCGTGCGGCGCTGGTGGCGCGAGAGCCGCGCCTGACCGAAGGCCCGGCTCCGGAGCCGGTCAATGCAGATCGATCGTCGTCTCGACGACATGCTTGAGCGCGGGTGCGTCTTCGGAGGTCAGGGTCATGCGCAGCCGCAGGCTGCGTCCTTCGCCCGCCCCTTCCCGCACGATGCGCTCGATCTCGCGCTGCGAGGTCACGCCCACTTCCTTCAGGAATTTGCGGACAGCCATGTTGAAACGGTCTTCATTCATGGTCGGTCTCCAAAGTCGCGTGGCGAACCCACCGCCCGCCCAAGGTGGGAGGGGAATTCTATAGACCGTAATCCCGCTTCGCCATGGCGAGTCCGGCTCAGTGGATCTTGCGTGCCAGCAGGAACAGCGCGCCGGCGGAAAGGGCGGACAAAAGCAGCAAGAGGCCATTGCCCGGCATCAGCCCGGCGCGCTCGATCAGCATGGCGAAGGCGAGCGGCGCGGCTGCCTTGATGACGAGGCCGGGCGCAGCGAGCTTGCCGAGCATGGCACCGTAGCCGGCCGGGCCGAAAAGCTGGAGCGGCACGGTGCCGCGCACGATCGAGCCCAACCCCACGCTGATGCCATAGGCGATGGCGAAGAGTCCTGCGAGCGTCGCCGTGGTGGTGCCGAGCATCAGCAGCAGGAAGCCGAGCGGCATCAGCAGGGCCGAGAGCCAGGCGGTCGTCACCGGCGAAACCTCGGCGCCGAACAGCATCTCGAACAGCCGCCCCGCGACCTGCGAAGGGCCGACCATGGCGCCGATCGTTACTGCAACTGCGGCGCTGAGGCCGAGCCCCTGCAGCATGGACAGCAGATGCACCGACATGGCCGAGACGACGAAGCCCTGCAACGAAAAGGCGAAGGCGAGCAGGATGAAGGCACGGCGACGCTCCCCGCCCTCGAGATATGTCGCGGCAGGCGCCGCCACGCCGGCGCCTGCCAGCGCTGGCGCAGTGGAGCGCTTCACCCGCCCCGGCAGCAGGAAGAGATGGAGTGGCACGCAAAGCGCCAGCGTCAGCAGCGCATAGGCGCGGTAGATTCCGCGCCAGTCGAGATAAGCCAGCAGCGCCGTGGTCAACGGCCAGAACAGAGTGGAGGAAAAGCCGCCGATCAGGGTGAGCTGGCTGATGGCGCGCCGGGCACCGGCGCCACGCGCCTGGGTCAGCGCGGCGAAGGCGGCCTCGTAGAAGACCATGGTCGATACGGCCGCGACCGCGATCATCGCAGCGAAATAGCTCACCGGCCCGCGCGCCTCGGCGAGCAACAGCAATGACAGCCCGGCCAGGACCGAACCGAGCGTCATCACCAGCCTCGTGCCATGGCGATCGATCATCCGCCCGGTGATCGGGGCGATGGCCCCGCCGACCAGGAGCCCGGTTGCGAAGCCGCCATAGGTCCATTCCGGAGCCCAGCCGAAACTCTCGGTCATGCGCGGCGCCAGCACGGCGAAGGCATAGTAGAGGGCGCCGTAGCCGACGACCTGGGTGATGCCGAGGGCGATGATGAGGCTGAGGCCGTGGCGGCCGAGCGGTGCTGGCAGGCTGGGCATCGTCTTGCGGCGGTCTCCTTCCGACGCAAAGGCGGCGGGACCTCCTGTCGCAGCATTCCCGTGCGGGAGATGCAAGCCTTTTCGTTCGTTTGCGCCGGGCCTGCCGCGCAGTGTCCGTGGTGGCATGCGCAGCGCGCAGTTCGCACCTTATGCGCCCTCTGCAAGGAAACAATCGCGTCGCGTCATCGCCAGACTGATGTTTCGCTTTGACAATGGGCACTCAACTCGCCAGTAACGCCAAAGATGAGATTTGATCTGTTTAGATTTCTTCTAAAGAGAAACTAATCTGCTCGAATGCTTCGTAATCTTGAATCTCATCTGCCTGCGCGTGACAGAGAGTTCATCGGAATGACTGACAGGGACACCCCTCATCGCGATCCTGCTTCGGCTCATTGCTGCGGAGAGTCCAATCCGGCTCGCCTGGCCCTGCGGCTGCTTGCGCCGGCCGTCGCGCTGATCGTCTCGTCGGTTTCCGCCTTCGCCCAGCCCGCTCCCGCGCCTCAGCCTGCCGCTCCCGCCGTGACCGCGCCGGCCCCTGGCGCCCCGGTGGCGCCGCCGGCAGCGACGGCGCCCGCCCCCGATGCCGGCCTTTCGACCGCTGCACCGGTCCCGGCGCCGGCCGCCAGTCCTGCCCCGGTCGTGACCGCGACCTTGCCGCATGACCTCTCGCCCTGGGGCATGTTCATGGCGGCCGATATCGTCGTGAAGGCCGTGATGGTCGGGCTCGCCTTCGCCTCGCTGGTGACCTGGACGATCTGGCTCGCCAAGGCGCTCGAGCTGATGTCGGCCAAGAGCCGCGCCCACAAGGCGACGCGCCGGCTGGAAAAGGCCGAGAGCCTGGAGGCTGCGGCCGAGATCATCGCGGCGCATCGCACCCGCCGCGGCGCGGTGGCTGATCTCGTTCAGGCGGCGCGGCGCGAGACCGCACGCTCGGCCGATCTGTCGGAAGACGGCATCAAGGAGCGCGTCGCGATCGCGCTCGCCCGGATCGAGGCACGCGCCGGCCGCAACATGGCACGCGGCACCGGCCTGCTCGCGACGATCGGCTCGACCGCGCCCTTCGTCGGCCTGTTCGGCACGGTCTGGGGCATCATGAACTCGTTCATCGGCATCTCGCAGTCGAAGACGACGAACCTCGCCGTTGTGGCGCCGGGCATCGCCGAGGCGCTGCTGGCGACGGCGATCGGCCTTGTCGCGGCCATCCCGGCGGTGATCATCTACAACGTCTTCGCCCGCGCCATCACCGGCTATCGCGCCGTGCTCTCTGACGCTTCGGGCGAGGTGCTGCGCCATCTCTCGCGAGACCTGGAACGCGCGCACCGTGCCGCACAACGGCCGGCGCAGCCTGCCCAGGCCGTCACCGCCATGCCGCGGCTGATGCCGGCGGAGTGAGCCATGGCCGTCTCGCTCAAGGATCCGCAGGATGGCGATCTCGGCGAAGTCGCCGATATCAACGTCACGCCCTTCATCGACGTCATCCTGGTGCTGCTGATCATCTTCATGGTCGCCGCGCCGCTCTCGACCGTCGATGTCGCGGTCGACCTGCCGGTCTCGAACGCCAGGCCGCAGCCGCGCCCCGACAAGCCGGTCTTCCTGACGGTGAAGGGCGATCTCTCCCTCGCGCTCGGCAATGACGGCGTGCCGCGCGAGGCGCTGCAGGCAGTGCTCGACCAGCAGACCGGCAGCGACCGCGAGCAGCGCGTCTTCCTGCGCGCCGACGGCACGGTCGCCTATCGCGACCTGATGGAGGTGATGAACCTCCTGCGCAATGCCGGCTACCTCAAGATCGCGCTGGTCGGGCTCGAGGATACCGGCCAGGGCAACGCGCCGGCCCCGAGCGCGGGTGCAAAGCCATGATGCTCGGCAGCGAGAGCACGCCGCGGCGGATCTGGCCGGCGCTGCTGCGGTGGACCATGGCCGCGCTGGTCGTCGTCTCCGCCCATGGCAGCCTCGCCTGGTTCGCGCTGAGCTGGCGCCCGAACGAAGCGGCGGCCGGCGCGCCCGAGCCGGCCGTGATGATCGAGCTCGCTGCTGTTTCGGTGGCGCCCGAAGCGCCGCCGGAGGAGCTGCCGCCGGCCCCGCAGCCGACCCAGACCGAGCCGGAGCCGCCCCCGCCGGAGCCCGAGCCGGTCAAGGAGCCGGAACCCGAGCCGCCGCCGCCCGAGCCTGTGCCCGAACCTGAGCCCGAGCCGGTGAAGCTGCCGGAGCCCGAGATCAAGCTGCCGGAACTGCCGCAGCTGCCGGACCCAGCCGCCGTGCTGGCGCCGCCGCCGCCGCCCAAGATCGAGAAGCCGGAGCCGAAGATCGTCGAGCCCAAGCCGAAGCCGCCCAGGCCGAAGGTCGTCGAGCGCCGCAAGCCGGTCGAGCGCCAAAAGCCGAAGGCCGAACGTGCTGCCGCGCCGCCGCCCGCGCCTGCCACGGCGGCCGCGCCCACGTCCGCGCCCGTCGGCGCGTCCACTGCGCCGTCAATGTCCACCGCTTCCTGGCGTGGCCTGCTGATCGCGCATCTCAACCGCTACAAGCGCTTCCCGCCGGGCGCGCGCACCGGCACGGTGCAGGTCGCCTTCAGCATCGATCGCGGCGGGCGCGTGCTGTCGGCCCGGCTCACCGGCTCGTCTGGCGATCCGGCGCTCGATGACGAGGCCGTCTCGATGGTCCGTCGGGCCAGCCCGGTCCCGGCCCCGCCGGCCGGCGTCGGTGGTGGCGGCGCCATCGCCCTGGCAGTGCCGGTCCGGTTCAATCGCTAGGATCGACACGTCCACGTCATTGCGAGCACCCGGGCCACACTGCTCGCAGAATGCCCCACCATGCGTGCAGATATGTTTCGCAGCGCGGTCGCGCCGCCTATAGAAGGCAAAACGCCGTTCGCGCCGGCTACGCTGGACGAGACGAGGCCCGAAAAACCATGCTTCGCCGCTTCTTCGCCTATTACGCGCCGCATCGCGGGCTGTTCGTGCTGGATTTCTCCTGCGCGGTCCTGTCCGGCGTGCTCGAGCTCGCCTTCCCGATCGCGGTCAAGCTGTTCATCGACCAGTTGCTGCCGAGCCAGAACTGGGGGCTGATCCTCGCCTGCGCCGCGGGGCTGATGGCGATCTACCTGCTCAATGGCGGGCTGATGGCGATCGTGACCTATTGGGGCCACATGCTCGGCATCAACATCGAGACCGAGATGCGCCGCAAGGCCTTCGACCATCTGCAGAAGCTCTCATTCAGCTATTTCGACAACCAGAAGACCGGCCATCTCGTCGCCAGGCTGACCAAGGACCTGGAGGAGATCGGCGAGGTCGCGCATCATGGGCCGGAAGACCTGTTCATCGCGATCATGACGCTGCTCGGCGCCTTCGCGCTGATGTTCATGGTCAGCGTCGAACTCGCGCTGATCACGGCCTGCGTCGTGCCGCTGACCGGCTGGCTGACCAGCCGCTATGGCGGGCGCATGACGCAGAACTGGCAGCAGCTCTTCCGCCGCGTCGGCAGCTTCAATGCCCGCATCGAGGAGGCGGTCGGCGGCATCCGCGTGGTCCAGGCCTTCGCCAACGAGGACCATGAGCGCCGGCTCTTCGCCAGCGACAACCAGAAATACCGCGAGACCAAGCTCAACGCCTACCGGATCATGGCGGCGACGACCTCGCTGAGCTATCTCAGCATGCGCCTGACCCAGATGGTGGTGATGGTCGCCGGCAGCTATTTCGTCATCACCGGCTCGCTCAGCCAGGGCGGCTTCGTCGGCTTCCTGCTGCTCGTCACCGTGTTCTTCCGGCCGATCGAGAAGATCAACTCGGTGATCGAGACCTATCCGAAAGGCATTGCGGGTTTTCGCCGCTATACCGAGTTCCTGGATACCGAGCCCGACATCGCCGACCGGCCGGGCGCCCAAGACGTGCCGCGTCTGAAGGGCGAGATCGCCTATGAGAAGGTCTCGTTCTCCTATCAGACCGGCCGGCAGGTGCTGGCCGGCATCGACCTGACGATCAAGCCGGGCGAGACCATCGCTTTCGTCGGCCCGTCCGGCGCCGGCAAGACGACGATCTGCTCGCTGCTGCCGCGCTTCTACGAGGTGACAGGCGGGCGCATCACGATCGACGGCATCGATATCCGCGACATGACGCTGGGCTCGCTGCGCGGGCAGATCGGCATCGTGCAGCAGGATGTCTTCCTCTTCGCCGGGACGCTGCGAGAGAACATCGCCTATGGCCGGCTCGAGGCCACGGAGGACGAGATCCTGGATGCCGCAGGGCGTGCCCGGCTCGACGAGGTCATCGCCGCAATGCCGGAGGGGCTCGACACGATCATCGGCGAGCGCGGGGTCAAGCTCTCGGGCGGCCAGAAGCAACGATTGGCCATCGCCCGCATCTTTCTGAAGAACCCGCCGATCCTGATCCTGGACGAGGCGACCTCGGCGCTGGACACGCAGACCGAGCGCGCCATCCAGCAATCGCTCTCCGAGCTGTCGCAGGGCCGCACCACGCTGATGATCGCACATCGGCTGGCGACGATCCGCGATGCCGACCGCATCGTCGTGGTCGACACCAACGGCATCGCCGAACAGGGCAGCCATGCCGACCTGGTCAAGGCCGACGGCATCTATCGGCGGCTGCACGAGGCTTAGGCGGCCTCGGGGTCGCCGCTCCCCGTCATGGTCGGGCTTGTCCCGACCATCCACGTCTTCGCTGGTCGAGGGCGGTGTTCAAGGCGTGGATGCTCGGCACAAGGCCGAGCATGACGGACCGAGCGCAAATCAGAACGCGATGTCGATCCGGCCCTTGACCGCCTGGTTACGGGCCTTGTCGCTGACCGCCGCGCCGTAGCTGATACCCAGCGTCGTCGAACCCGACAATTTCCAGGCCAGGCCCGCCTCGGCCACGAGCGTGTTGCGCGCAACCGGCGCGGCATAGGTCTGGAACGGCAGGCCGCCGGCGACGAAGGCCAGATCTGCCGTCGGGGTGATGTCGCCGAACGCATAGCGCCAGCCGAGCATGCCGCGCGCCACCAAGGGCAGGGAGCCGAACTGCATCTCGCCACGCAGGCCGAGCGTGGTGAAACCCAGCGTCTGGTCGCGGCCGAGCACCGTGAGCGCGGCCGCGCCGCCCTGCTCGGCCTCGCGCTCGCTGCGGATATTGACTGCGGCGATCTGGGCGAAGGGCTCGAGTGCGACCTGGCCGAGCGTCAGCCCGTAGCCGATCTCGGCAAAGGCCTGGGCCGTGGCGCTGCGGCCGTCGAGCTTCAGGTAATCGGAGAAGCCGGGGAAGGCGACGCTGCGCTTCACGTCGACATCGTTCCACGAATAGGCGGCACCGGCCCGCAACGCAAAGGCGCCGAGGCGGGCGCCGCCATAGAGCGCACCGTGGAAGCTCGACAGTTCGCCATTCGACCGGCGCGCATCGACATCGAAATCGGTGTTGGTATAGCCGCCGGCGGCGCCGAGCCGCCATTGCCCCTGCTCCAGCTCGGCGCCGAACAGCATGCCGCCGCCGCGATAGCTGAGCGAGGCGGCATTGCCATCGCGGTCGACCGAGCCCTGCGCACCGATGGCCTCGCCCCAGAGCGTGAAGCGGCGCGTGTCGAAAGCCGGGGCCGGCATGACCGTGACCGACTTGCGGCCGGGCAGATCGGCGGTGAATCCGCCGGAGACGCTGCCGCCGGCCGCCGTGCTGCCATAGGGCGCACGCAGCCGGTTGAGGATCGAGTCGCGGATGAGATGGCTGTTCTCGATCGCGACCGAGACGGCCTGCGCATGCACCTCGCCGGAGAGCAGGTCGAAGCCGGCACGGGCCTGATCGGCCGTGGTTCCCAGCAGGGCCTCATAGACGCGGTTGCCGCTGCCAAGCGCTTGCGCGGCATTGGCGACGCCGGCCTGATTCCGGGTCGCGGCGACGAAGGCGCGCGGTCCCGGCTGCGGCCCGAAATCGGTGTCGTTGCGCATCATCGTCAGCACGACGGCCGTGGGGCCGTAGCTGAGCGACGGTGTCAGGAAGGCGAGATCGGACGTGGCGCTCGCAAATTGGCCGCTGATCCCGCCCTGCGCCGTCAGGATGCTGTAACTGGTCGATTGCGCATAGCTGCCGGTCGCAGCCAGCACCTGGACCTGGCCACCACTGAGCGTGGCCGTGCCCGTCGCGACGATCCGGTCGCTGGCGCCGGTCCCATCGAGCTCGACCTGATAGGTTGTGCCGGCAGCGAAGCTCACATTGCCGGCAACGTTGACCGTTCCGATCGAATTGCCCGGCGCGACCATGCCATTCAGCACATTGATGCCGCCGACCGTGCCATTGCCACCGAGCGTGCCGCCGTTCAGCGTCACCACCGAATTGGCCAGCGAGCCGTTCACCGAGAGCAACCCGCCCGTCACCATGGTCGGGCCGCTCATCGTGCTCGTGCCGGTGAGGTTCAGCGCGCCCGCGCCCTGCTTGGTCAGCGCGCCTGTGCCGGAGATGGCGCCGGCGAAGGTTCCCGCCGTGGCCTGATCGAAGACCAGGGCAGCGTTGTTCAGGATCGCGCCTTGGAGGCTCGTCGTATTGCCGATGAGCGTGCCGCCGCTGATCGTGGTGCCGCCCGTATAGGCGTTGGGACCCGTGAGCGTCAGCGTGCCCGCCCCCTCCTTGACCAGCGAGCCGGTGCCGGAGATGACGCCCGAGAACAGGGTCGAGGCGCCATTGCCGCCGGTGTTCAGCCGGGCAGTGCCGAGATCGACGGAGCCGGCGCCTGCAAGCGAGCCGACGCTCTGGTCGAGCCCGGCGAGGACGAGGCGCGCCCCGGCATCGACCGTGAAGGCGGAGCCGGCCGAGAAGGCGCCGGCCGCGCCGGCCTGCAAGGTGCCGCCAGCGACATGGGTTGCGCCCGTGTAGGAATTCGCGCCCGTCAGCAGCAACGTGCCAGCGCCGAGCTTTTCAAGCGAGCCGGCCCCCGAGAGCGGCTGCGCGACCGTGAAGCTGTTGGCGGCCTCAGCGATATCGAAGCCACCGCCGGACCCGCCGAAGCTGAAGGCGCGCGTGCCGAGCGAGGCGAGCCCCGTGCCGGTGACGCGCAGGATGCCGCCGTTCATGGCAAGCGTGCTCGAGATGTCGCCGAGATTGGCGTTCGAGGAAATGCTGAGGCTGCCGCCGTTGAGGAAAGTCGTGCCGGTATAGCTGTTGTTGCCGGTCAGGACGAGCGTGCCGGAACCCTGCTTGGTCAGCGTGCCGCTACCGCTGATATCGGCGGCAAGCGTCGCGCTGTCGGTGAAATCGGCAACGATGCGGCCATCATTGCTGAGCGTCGGCGTGACCAGAGAACCGGCAAGCCCGCCTATGCCGAGATTGAGCGTGCCGGCGACGCCGATCTCCATACCCGCAGCGGCATTGACTGCGCCGCCATCGGCGATGGTCAGAATGCCGGCATAGTCGGCGCTGCCGCAGCCGCAGCCGGGATGGCCGACGGTGAGTCCGTTATCGGCGTTCAGGATCGAGCCGGCCCCGGTCACCGTGACGCTCGCGGTGGCGAGGCCGAGCAGGGGATCGGGATCCGAGCCGATCTCTACGAAACCCGTGGAATTGACGATGCCGCCCGCGGAAACGACGACCGTTCCGGTACCGACGCCGATAAAACCTCCGACGAACAGGACGTTATCGACATTCCAGGTCGAGCCGGCGCCGTCCACCGTCACAATGGCGTTGTTGAAGAGCCCCTCCAGCATGACGCCGGATCTGCTGTTCACGACGCCGCCGGCGCTGATCGCCATGGTCGTCGGGTCGGGGCCACCGATCTGGGTCAGGCCTTCCACCGTGACGCTGGAGCCGGCGCCCGTGACCTCGAGCTTGGACTGGACGGAGAGAACGTCACCCGGACTCACCAGAGTCAGCGTTCCGCCATTGCTCACGCGCAAGGTGCCGCCGCCGATCAGTACGCCGCCACCGCTGAAGCTGAGGGGGTCGCCGACACTCAGCGAGCCGCCACTGATCTCGAGCAGCGCGCTGGCGCAGCTGCCGCACATGATCAGTGCGCCTCCGATGGCGCTTGTGCCGGTCAGCTTGAGCTGGCCCGGGCCTTCCATCGCGAGCGAGCCATTGCCCGTGATCGAGCCGGAAAAGACAGTGGCAACAGGATTGAAGCCGATCGTCAGGGTCGAGTCGGAGCCGATGACGACGTTGCCGGCGCCGGCCAGCGAGCCGATCCAGGGCTCGACGAAGCCGTCCTCGATCTGGAGCGTGGCGCCGGCATTCACCGTGACGTCGCTGGCGTTGGGCAGGGCGCCGTCGGACTGGATCAGCAGCGTGCCGCCATTGACGATGGTGGCGCCCGAATAGTTGTTGGCTCCCCTCAGCGCGAGCGTGCCGTCGCCCGTCTTGGTGACGCCGAACGAGCCGGTGCTTTCCAGGATGTCGCCGCTATAGGTGGCCGCCGGGCCGGGCCCCACATTGATGGTGAAGTTGTTCTCCAGGACGGCGGTGTTGCCGATGCTGACGGCAGGCGCGATGTCGAGCGTGCCGTTCTTGACCAGCAGCAGGCCGCCGCCGAGCGCGCTGTCATTCTCTGCGCGAACGGTGCCGCCATCGAGGGTGAAGTCGCCGGTGAAGGTATTGGCGGCGGTGAGCGTCAAGGTGCCCGCGCCCGTCTTGGCGATCCCGAAAGCCCCGCCACTTTCTCCGATCACGCCGGCATAGCTGCCCGACGCGCTCGATGCCACGTTGATGGCGATATTGCCTTCGAGACTGGCGGCGTTGCCGAGCGTGATGCCGTTCTGGATGTCGAGCGTGCCGCTCCTCGCAATGAATGTTCCGCCGCCGAGAGCAGAAGCATGGCCGGCGCTGACGGTGCCGCCGTCGAGGGTGAAGTCGCCGGTGAAGCTGTTGGCCGCGGTCAGCGCGAGCAGGCCGCTGCCCTGCTTGATGAGGCCGCCATCGCCGCTGATCGTGCCGGCATAGGTCCGGCCGGACGGCGACGCCGCCGCGTCGACGGAAATGGTCGCGGTTGTCCCGCGCAGATAGAGCGCCTGCCCCGCGGCCGAGCCGGCAGAACCCGGTTGAGCACCGGCAATCGTGCCAAGCTCAGCCCCGCCTGCACCACCTGCGACAGCATTGGCAAAATCACTCGAGACGATTCCCGTGTCGCGCAGCGTGAGCGAGCCACCCTGATCGACGAAGAGCGCACCGCCGAAGCCGGCGCCGCCACCGCCGCCGCCGCCATATAGTCCTACTCCGGCAGCGCCTCCGTTTCCGCCACCGGTGCCGCCAAGGCCCGGCGTTCCGTTCGAGCTTCCTCCACCCGCGCCGCCACCGCCGGCACCAAAGCCGCCGCTTCCCCCGTTTCCGGAGAGGCCCACCGTGCTGCCGCCGCTACCGCCGCCGCCCTCACCGAAGCCTCCGGAAGCGCCCGAACCGCCATTGGCAGCGCCCCCCGCTGCGCCCGCGGCGCCATTCAAGCCACCGCCGTCACCTCCGACACTGGACGATGAGGACGCTGCGGACCCACCGTTTCCACCGACGGCACGATTATCAGCAAAGCTCACACCTGCGACGTCGACGCTCGCCCCGGCCGCGACGAAGAGTCCGCCACCCGCGCCGAGGCCACCACCGCCCCCGCCGCCACCGGCGATGTTGTCCTGCCCAATCGCCCCGTTGCCGCCCCGCGCCAGGCCGTTGGTGAGCGTGAGGTTCTCGAAGGAGGCCAGGCCGCCATTGACGGTGAAGATCTGGAAGCTATTGGCGCCATTGATGGTGAAGGCGCTGCCATCGGCGCTCCTGACGGTGACGGTGGCGCCCGAGGCGTTGTTGATCGCCGCCAGGGCCGAGGTCAGCGTGATGTCGTTCTGGATGGTGATCGTGTAGGCGCTCGCCGAGACGTTGGCCGCGGCGATCTGCGCGTTGAGCGAGGCTGTATCCGTGGCGAAGCCGTCCGCCCGAGCGGCGGTGGCGGGCGCGAGCGCCGCCATCAAGGCGAACAGGCTGGTACGCATCGATAGCAGCGAGCGGTGCGGACCAAATGAAAGGCGCGAAGCCGCGATCAGCCGCCCGACTGCAAACTGCCCGCGATCACCCATGCCAGCCCCCAAACGCCCTGCGGACCAGCACCCGACACGACAGGCAAGGCACGAACCTCACCCCGGCGGCGAATCAACACGCCAAACCGACCCGTTCCCCAGTCCACCGAATATGATGCCGCAAGGTCACTGGTTCGCCAATTGACGGCCGTTCGCAGCCCGTCGGAATGTCATCCACGTGACCTTTCGGCAACTTCCGGCGGGCAGATTTGGTCTGCTCACACGATCTGATTGCGCAGAGCCGTCTCGCCGCGCGAAAGCCGGCCGAGATTGTCGAGGAGGATGTCGACGACATTGGTCTCGTAGGCGCGGGTCTCGCCGGCGCTATGCGGGGTGACGATGAGGTTCGGCAGCGCCCAGAAAGGCGAGTCGGCTGGCAGCGGCTCGTCGTGGAAGCAGTCGAGTCCGGCGCCGGCCACTCGCCCCGAGGTCAGCGCCCCGAACAACGCCTGCTCATCGACGACCTTTCCCCGCGCGACGTTGATCAGGAAGGACCCCGGCTTCATCGCGGCGAGCGCGGCCTTGCCGATCAGCCCTTCGGTCTCCGGCGTCAGAGGGCAGGTCAGCGCCACCAGATCGGCCTCGGCCAGAACCTCGTGCAGGTGATCGGGCGTGACGACGACGTCGACATTCGGCTCCTTGCGCGGCTGGCGGCGCACGCCGACGACGCGAATGCCGAAGGCCGAGGCGAGCGCGGCGAGCCTCAGCCCGATGCGGCCGAGCCCGACGATGACCAGCGTCTTGCCGCCGAGTTCGTCCTCGCGCTTGCCGCGATCGCCGATCATGGGCCGCCAGAACTTGGCGCTCTGGTTGTCGCGGCAGAGATGGATCTGGCGGGTGAGGCCGAGGATCAGCGCCATGGCGTGCTCGGCGACGGCGCGCTCATTGCCGCCCTGGGCGCTGGCGAGACGCAGGCCGGCGCTCGCGAAGGCCGGCTTGTCGAACTGGTCGGTGCCGGCGCTGATCGACTGGACGAAGCGCAGCTTGGGACAGGCCGCGATCAGCTCGTTGCGCCAGAGGCCGGAGACGACGATCACATCCGCCTCGGGGGCACGAGTCTTGAACTCGTCGAGCGAGCGGACTTCGAAGGTCTTCGCCGCCCGCCCGCGCGTCGCGAACTCGGCTTCGAGCTGATAGGCGGCATGGGCGAAGCCGATCGTCAGATCGCGCTCGTCAGGCAAAGGCTGCATTCGTCATCCCCTGATTGTCGTTGGTCGCAAGCTTATCGGTGGAAATCCGGCTCGTCTCCGCGTTCGGCGCATGCGGCCGCTACGCGGCGCCATGGCGCGCCGGCACGAACGAGGCCAGAGCCTCGCCAAGTCTCACCCAGGCCGGCTCATCGCCCGGCAGGCCGAAGCGCAACCAGCTCGCATCGTTCTGGAACCGGCGGGCATAGATGCCGTTGCGGCCAAGATGGGCGAAGAGCGCGGACGCGTCCGGCGTGGCGAGCAGCCGGTAGAGCGCGGTGCCGCCGACGATCCGGCCGTGTGGCGCGAGCAGAGTGTCGAGCCTGATGGCATCGGCCGCGCGCGCTCGGGCGGCAGCGTCGAGCCAGGCTCGATCCGCCAGCGCGAGCGCGCCGACATGCAAGGCCGGTCCGGCCACCGACCACGGCCCGAGCGCCGTGCGCAGGGCATCGGTCAGACGCGGCTCGGCGACGGCGAAACCCAGTCTCAAGCCGGCGAGCCCATAGGTCTTGCCGAAGGAGCGCAGCACAAGGGTCGAAGGCGGCAGCTCGGGGATGAGGCTGTCCCGTGGCGTGAAGTCGACGAAGGCCTCGTCGATGATCAGCAGGCCGCCGCGTTCGGCAAGCCGGCGCGCGAGCGAGGCGAGCGCCTCGCGGCCGATGACGCGGCCGTCGGGATTGTTCGGATTGACCAGCACGACCACAGGCGCGTCGCCGGCGTCGTCCGGAGTCGCGATCTCCCGCACCGATGCACCGGCCTTGCGCCAGGACAGGGCGTGCTCGGCGTAGGTCGGGCCGAGCACCGCGACCGGCCCTTCGCCGGCAATGCGCGGCAGCGCCTCGATCAGGATCTGCGTGCCCGGCGCCGCGACGAGGCCCGCCCCAGCAGCCACGCGGTAGGCCTTGCGGGCCGCTTCGAGCAGCGCCGCCTCCTCCGCCTTGCCCGGCAGGCGCTGCCACAGGCTTAACGGCAGCGCCGGAACCGGATACGGGATGGGATTGATCCCGGTCGAGAGATCGATCCAGGGCTCGGGCGCCTCCGGGAACAGCGCCTTCGCTGTCGCCAGATCGCCGCCATGCCAGACCTCGCCCTCAACCAAAGCCTTCTCCGCCCGCATGAGCCCGTCCGAAACCCTGCCGCTCCTCCTCGCCGCGCTCGTGATCGAGGCGGCCTGCGGCTATCCGCAGGGCTTGTACGCACGGATCGGCCATCCCGTCACCTGGATCGGCGCGCTGATCGCACGGCTCGACCGCGGGCTGAACCGGGACGGCGATTCGTTTGCACAGCGCAGGCTTGCCGGCGTTCTGGCGCTGCTCGTGCTGCTGGCAATCACGCTTGCCACCTCCCTCGCCCTGACCGCGTTTTGCCGGGCGCTTGGCCCATTCGGCCTGCTACCGCTGGCGCTCATCGCCTCCAGCCTGCTGGCGCAGCGCAGCCTGCATCAGCATGTCGCGCGCGTCGCCGAGGGGCTCGAGATCGGCGGACTGGCCGAGGGCCGCAAGGCGGTCTCGATGATCGTCGGCCGCAACCCCGAGAGCCTCGACGAAGCCGGGGTGGCGCGGGCCGCGATCGAGAGCCTGGCCGAGAATTTTTCGGACGGCATCACCGCCCCGGCCTTCTGGCTCGGAATTGGCGGGCTGCCGGGCGCGGCGCTCTACAAGGCGGTGAACACCGCAGATTCCATGATCGGCCACAAGACGCCGCGCCATCTCGCCTTCGGGTGGGCGGCGGCGCGGCTCGACGATCTGGTGAACCTTCCGGCCTCAAGACTGACAGCGCTGCTGCTGATCGGGGCCGCCGCGCTCGAGCGCGATGCGAGCCCTGCCGAGGCCTGGCGTGCGGTCAAGCGCGATGCCGGCCATCACCGCTCGCCCAATGCCGGCTGGCCGGAGGCTGCCATGGCGGGGGCGCTAGGCTTGAGGCTCGCCGGGCCACGCATCTATGGCGCTGTCCGCGTCGAGGATGGCTGGATGGGGGATGGCCGGGCCGAAGCCAACGCAGCGGATATCAGGCGCGCGCTGCGGCTTTATCGAAAGGCGTGCGCGCTGCTGTGGGGGATGGCCGCGGCCGGTACCGCCATCGTACTCACCTTCTTCGCCTAAAACTCAATCCCCTCCTGCGCCTTCACGCCCGCCGCGAAATGATGCTTCACCAGCGTCATCTCGGTAACGAGATCCGCCGCCTCGATCAGTTCCGGCTTGGCGTTGCGGCCGGTGACGACGATGTGCAGGTCGGGACGTCGGCTCCTGAGCACCTCGACCACCTCGGCCAGCGGAAGGTAGTCGTAACGCAGGGCGATGTTCAGCTCGTCCAGCACCAGCAGGCGGATCTCCGGATCGGCCATCAGCTCCCGCGCCTTGGCGAAGGCGCGCTCGGCGGCGGCGATGTCGCGGGCCTTGTCCTGCGTCTCCCAGGTGAAACCCTCGCCCATGCTGTGCCAGACGACCTGGTCGCCAAACGCCTCCAGCGCCTTGCGCTCGCCGGTCGACCAGGCGCCCTTGATGAACTGCACGACGCCGATGCGCCAGCCATAGCCGAGCGCCCGCAGGATCAGGCCGAAGGCTGCCGTCGACTTGCCCTTGCCCGGCCCGGTATTGACGATGAGCAGACCCTTTTCGATGCTCTTGCCAGCGACCTCTGCATCCTGCACCGCCTTGCGCTTTGCCATCTTGGCCTTGTGGCGGGCGACCTCGTCGGCGTCGATCGTCATGATGTCCTCACTTCACCTGCATCGGCAGCCCGGCGACCATGAGGATCACGCGGTCGGCCTTTGCCGCAAGCTGCTGATGCAGCCGTCCGGCCTCGTCACGGAAGCGTCTGGCGAGCGCATTCTCCGGCACGATGCCGAGCCCGACCTCGTTCGAGACCAGCACGATCGGGCCTGAGGCCACCGCGCAGGCCGCGATCAGGTCCGCACTCGCGGCCACGATGTCGCGCTCGGCCAGGATCAGGTTGGTCAGCCAGAGCGTCAGGCAATCCACGAGAACCGCCCGGCCAGCCGGGACCCCGCGAATCGCCTCAGGCAAGGCGAGCGGCGCATCGACAGTCATCCAGTTGTCCGAGCGCCGGGCGCGGTGCTCGGAAATCCGCGCCTCCATCTCCTCGTCATAGGCCTGCGCCGTCGCGACATAGGTCCAGGGCGGCGGCAGGGCCTCGATCAGCGCCTCGGCATGCCGGCTCTTGCCCGAGCGGGCGCCGCCGAGAACGAGGGTAAGAGCAGGAAGAATCGTCGCCACGACAGGGGCCTTTAAAGCGAAAATGCGTCATTGCGAGGAGCCCAGCGACGAAGCAATCCAGGTGGACCGGGCGCCAAGCCCCCTTGGATTGCTTCACGGAGCCTGTACCCGGGCTTGCCGAAGGCAAGACCCGGGTGCTCGCAATGACGGCGCACTGCATTGCACAGCGCCACACAGATGGCTAATGATCATCCCGACGGTGCCTCGGCAACGAGGTGAAAAGGGAACGCGGTGCGATACCGCGGCTGCCCCCGCAACTGTAAGCGGCGAGTTTCGCGCCATCGGCCACTGGGTGACACCGGGAAGGCGGCACGAGATTGGGACCCGCGAGCCAGGAGACCTGCCGTCCTAGTGCTGCAATCCAATCGGCCGCCGGTGGGGTGGCCAAGGAGACGACGATGAACACGAATACGGCTTCGATTTCGAGCCAGGCCAGCGTTTCCGAACGGGTGAAGGCCGCTGCCGCGGCACTCGTGCTCGGCTCGGTGCTGGTCTTCACGGTCGGTTTCGCCCACTCGACCAGCGTCCACAACGCCGCTCACGACACGCGCCACACCCTCGCCTTTCCCTGCCACTGAGGGAAAAGCATCATGGTCAATCGTGTTCTCACGGTCAGTCTTCTGGCCGGGCTTCTGGCTGGGCTGTTGATCGGCGCACTCCAGCACGTCACCACCACCCCGCTGATTCTCAAGGCAGAGACCTTCGAGACAGCCATGCGTGCGCTCGAGGCGCAGCAGGCGGCCTTCTCCGGCGATGCGAAGGTTGTCCTCGCCCATAGCGGCCATGAGGGCGGCGAGCATCCTGAATGGAAGCCGGAAGACGGGTTCCAGCGCACCGCCCTCACCACGCTCGTCACCATCGCGACCGCGATCGGCTTCGCCGCGCTGCTGCTCGGCGGCATGATTGCGGCCGGCGACCGGATCGACGATCGCACCGCGCTGGCCTGGGCCGCCTGCGGCTTCCTCGCCTTTGGGCTCGTGCCCGCGGCGGGGCTGGCGCCGGAACTACCCGGCAGCGCCGCGGCCGAACTGGTGCACCGGCAAATCTGGTGGATCGCCACCGCGCTCGTCACGGCGGGCGGGCTCTTCGTCTTCCTGCGCATGGAAGCGCCCTGGCTGCGGGCGCTCGCCGTGCTGGCGATACTCGCTCCGCATGTCATCGGCGCGCCGCATCCGGCCGCTCCCGAGAGCAAGGTCCCGGCCGAGATCGCGGCGCATTTCACCGCACTCTCGCTTGGCATCCAGGCCGCGCTCTGGCTGGTCACCGGCTTCGCGGTCGGCGTGCTCTGGCCCTGGATGAGCCGCCGCGCAGCCGCTGCACCCGCTACGGCCTGAGTTTCAGGCCGAACGCTAAGGAACCGGACATGTCGGAGGGCGACCTCACGATCTTCGTCTGCGTCGCCTGCCAGCGCCCGCGGGCCGACCTCCCCGAGGGCTTTGACAAGCCGGGACCCGAGCTCGCAGAGGCCTTGCGCCAGCGCATCGCATCGGCAGGCAGCACAATCCCGGTCGAGCCCGTCGATTGCCTCGCCGTCTGCAACCGGCCCTGCACCGTCGCCTTCGCGGCAGGTGGCAAATGGACCTACCTGATCGGCGATCTCGACAGCGCCACTCACCCCGACGAGATCGTCAGCGCCGCGACGCATTACGCCGCGAGCACGAACGGCATCGTCGCCTGGAAGGACAGACCGGCCTCGTTCCGCAAGGGCGTGGTCGCGCGCGTGCCACCCCTGCCGGCCGCGCCACAGCAAGGATAAGCCATGAACGCTCCCACCCCGTCATTGGGCAAGGTGCCCTGCACGATCATCACCGGCTTCCTCGGCGCCGGAAAGACCACGCTCGTCCGCCACCTTCTGGAGAATGCCGAGGGCAAGCGCCTCGCCGTGCTCGTCAACGAGTTCGGCGATCTCGGCTTCGACGGCTCCTTTATCGCGGGCTGCGGCATCTCCGGCTGCACGGCCGAGGACATCGTCGAGCTGCCCAACGGCTGCATCTGCTGCACCGTCGCCGATGATTTCGTGCCGGCGCTGGAAAAGCTGCTGAACCGGCCGAACCCGCCCGAGCACATCCTGATCGAGACCTCCGGCCTCGCCCTGCCGAAGCCGCTGGTCTCGGCCTTCAACTGGCCGGCGATCCGCGCGCGCGTCACAGTCGACGGCGTCATCGCCGTGGTCGACGGCCCGGCGGTGGCCGAAGGCCAGTTCGCGGATGATCCCGAGGCGCTCGCCACGCTGCGTGCCGAGGACGCCTCGGTCGATCACGACAACCCGCTGGAGGAGGTCTTCGAGGACCAGATCCTCTGCGCCGACCTGATCCTGCTCAACAAGAGCGACCTCGTCGACGCCGCCGGCCGCGAGCGGGTCAAGGCCGAGATCGCCGAGCACCTGCCCAAGGCGATCAAGATCGTCGAGACCGCGCATGGCAAGGTCGAGCCGGCGCTGATCGTCGGCCTCGGCGCTGCCGCCGAGAGCGATCTCGCCGCGCGTCCTTCGCATCATGGCGAGGGCGAGGATCACGACCACGACGATTTCGACTCGATCTCGCTGCCGCTGCCTGATGTCGCGACGCCGGAGGAGCTGACGGCGCGCGTCGCCAGGGCGGCCGAGGCCGAGGGCGTGCTGCGGCTGAAGGGCTTTGCCGGCATTCCCGGCAAGCCGATGCGGCTCGTCGTGCAGGGCGTCGGCCGGCGCGTCGGGCATCATTACGACCGGGCCTGGGGCGCGGAGGAGAAGCGCGACGCGCGCCTGGTGGTGATCGGCCTGAAGGGCTTCGATCGCGCCGCCGTAGAGGCCGCGCTCGCGGACTGATCCGGCATGCACCTCCTCCCCTCCAGCGAGATCAGGCTCGACGACGGCGAAGACGCCGTCGATCTCGCCCTGCCGCCGGGGGATGTGCTGGTGCTCTCGTTCTCGGACAGCGATCTCTCGGCGCTGGCGGCGGCTGGCGCCGGCGGGCTGAGCCTGCGCCTCGCCTCGCTGCGGTGGCTGAAGCACCCGCTCTCGGTCGACCTGCTGGTCGAGAAGACCGCCGCGCGCAGCCGTTTCGTGCTGGTGCGCTGCCTGGGCGGGCTCGATTACTGGCGCTATGGCATCGAGCAGCTGGCGCAGGCATGCCGCCGCGAGGGCGTGGCGCTCGCCGTGCTGCCCGGCGACGACCGGACGGATGCGCGGCTGGCGGAATATGGGACGGTTGCGCCGGAATTCGCCGAGACGCTGCTGGGCTATTTCCTCGCCGGGGGCGGCGCGGAGAATATGAGGCGGTTGCTGGCACTGATCCACGATTACCTGGAAGCGTCGCGCGACCCCTCATCCACCTGCCGGCACCTTCTCCCCCAAGGGGAGAAGAGGACCACGTCGGCCGCTTCGCCCTTCTCCCCTTGCGGGAGAAGGTGGCCCGGCGGAGCCGGGACGGATGAGGGGTCGCGCGACGCTTCCGGTCAACGCTTGCACCCCGTCCATCTGCCCCCACTCTTCGCGCTTGGCACCGAGGGCGGGCCCCGATCCTGGCAGGACGCCCTTGCGGCCCTCCCCACAGCTCGCTCGCTCGTCCCTGTCTTCGTCTATCGCTCCGCGGTCAGCGCCGGCGACACGGCCCTCGGCGCGGCCATCGCGGACGCGCTCGCCGCACGTGGCCTTGCCCCGCTCGTCCTCGCGCTGACCAGCCTGAAGGACCCGATCGTCACAGCCGAGCTCACGGCCCTGATCTCCGTCCGCAAACCGGCCGCGATCGTTACCACGACCGCCTTCTCGTCCCGCGACGGCGCCGGCTTCGTCCTCGACGCCGCCGATTGTCCGATCCTGCAGGCGGTGCCGGTCGGCAGTCCGCGCGAGGCCTGGGAAGCCTCGCCGCGCGGGCTTTCCGGCGTCGATCTCGCGATGCAGGTGGCGCTGCCGGAGTTCGACGGACGGTTGGGCGCGATCCCCGTCGCGTTCAAGGCGGAGGAAAGCGATGCAGCGACCGGCTTGACCATTCGCCGGCTCGTACCGGATGCGGAGGGCGTCGCGGCATTGGCCGATCTCGCCACGAGCTGGATCGCGCTGGCGCGCAAGCCCGCCGCCGAGCGCCGGCTGGCGCTCGTCATGTCCGACTACCCGGCGCGCGGCGGCCGGGCCGGCTTCGCCGTCGGGCTCGACACGCCGGCGAGCGTCGCGGCGATCCGCGAGCTGCTGGCCGAGGCGGGCTACGATGTCGGCCGTCATTGCGAGCGGAGCGAAGCAATCCAGGGGCCGTCGAGCTCTACGAATCTGGATTGCTTCGCAACGCTCGCAATGACGAGGCAGGAAGCCGAGTCGGCGCGCCCTGAACCGCCCTTCGAGACGCAGGATGAGGGCTCGAAGCTGATGCAGGCCCTGACCGGCGGCCCAGCCACCTTCGCCACCCCGCTCGCGACCTACCGCGCCTGGCTCGGCACGATCCCGCAAGCCGCCCGCGACACCCTCATCGCCAGCCATGGCGCGCCCGAAGCCGACCCCGCCTGCGACGGGCATGCGTTCCACTTCCGCGCCGTCACCGCCGGCGAGCTGACCATTGCGCTCCAGCCGCCGCGCGACGCATCGCCCGACCGCAAGGCGCGCTATCACGATCCCGATTGCCCGCCCGGCCACGCCTATCTCGCCTTCTATCTCGGCCTGCGCGAGATCGCCGGGATCGATGCGCTGATCCATCTCGGCACGCATGGCACGACCGAGTGGCTGCCGGGCAAGGCGGTGGCGCTCTCGGCAGCCTGCTGGCCGCGGCTCGCCATCGGCAGCCTGCCGGTGATCTATCCCTATGTGGTCGACGATCCCGGCGAGGCCGCTCCGGCCAAGCGCCGCCTCTCGGCCGTGACGCTCGGCCATCTGCCGCCGCAGATCATGCAGGCGGAGGCGGCCGGTGAGGTTGGCCTGCTACGTGATCTCGTCGAGGAATTCTCGCAGGCGCAGGTGCTCGATCCGCGTCGGGCCGAGCTGGTCGCGCGCGAGATTCGCGAACGGGCCGAGGCGAGCGGGCTGGCTCAGGCCTGCGGCGTCGCGCCCGAGCTCGACATGGCAAGCGCCCTGACCGCGCTCGACGCGCATCTCTGCGACATCGCCGAGCTGCCCTTCCGCGACGGGCTGCACGTCTTCGGGCAGGCCGGGCACGATCCCGCCTCCTCGCAAAGCGAGCGCCGGAACCTGCTGCGTGCCCTCGACGGCCGCTTCATCCCGCCCGGCCCGGCCGGCTCGCCACATCGCGGGCAGGCCGATGTGCTGCCGACCGGCCGCAAT
Source organism: Allobosea sp. BK604 (assembly GCF_004341515.1). Lineage (GTDB taxonomy): Bacteria > Pseudomonadota > Alphaproteobacteria > Rhizobiales > Beijerinckiaceae > Allobosea. Next base: position 197,751 of record NZ_SLZF01000007.1, on the reverse strand, counting down.
CTCTCGACGCTCGACCCGCGCGCGATCCCGACCCGCTCGGCGGCAAGGCTCGGCGCGCTGGCGGCGAAGGCGGTGGTCGAGCGCCATCTCCAGGATCACGGCGATTACCCCCGCCGCGTCGTCATGGATCTCTGGGCCTCGCCGACGCTGCGCTCGGGCGGCGAGGATATCGCGCATGCGCTGGCGCTGATGGGCGTCGAGCCGCTCTGGGACCATGGCTCGACGCGGGTGACCGGCTTCGCGATCATCCCGCAGCCAAAACTCGTCCAGCCCCGTGCCGACGTGACGGTCCGCATCTCCGGCGCCTTCCGCGATACGTTTCCAGGCCAGATCGCCCTGCTCGATGCCGCCGCCCGCGCTGTCGCGGCGCTCGACGAGCCGGACGAATGGAACGAGCCATCCGCCGCACGTCGCCGCGGCGAAGCCGGTGCCCGCATCTTCGGCGCTGCGCCCGGCCGCTACGGCGCAGCCATGGCCGATCGCGCGCTCGACGGGGAGTGGGCAGGTCGCGCCGATCTCGCGGAGGCGTATCTGGCCGCCAGCAGCCACGCCTATGGCGGGCCGGAGGGAACGGCGCAGGCCGATGCCGGCTTCGCGCAGCGGATTTCCGAAGCCGACGCCTTCGTCCATGTCAGCGACACACCCGGCCGCGACATCCTCGAAGCGTCCAGCGCCGCCGACGTGATCGGCGGCTTCGCGGCAGCCGCTGAAAGCCTCGGCTCGCAGGCGGCGCTCTACAGCCTCGACAGCTCGAAGCCGGAGATGCCGAAAGCGCGCGCGCTCGCCGAGGACATCTCGCGCATCGTCCATGGCCGCATCTGCCATCCCCGCTGGATCGAGGGGCAGCTCAAGCATGGCTGGCGCGGCGCGGCCGAACTGGCCGAGACGGTCGACACGCTCTTCGTCTATGCCGCCAGCACCGATGCCGTGCCGCAGGCCCTGTTCGATGCCGTATTCCAGGCCTATTGCGCCGATCCGACCGTGTGGACCGCGCTCGAAGCCGCCAATGCCCCGGCCGCCGCCTCGATCCGCTCCCGCCTCGCGGAGGCCGAGCGACGCGGCTTCTGGACGAGCCGGCGCAACTCGGTCGCGGCTTTCCTGCAGGGGCGGGAGGCGGCGGAATGAGCGCTCTGCCGAAGGAGGCACTCCGCCGCGGCTGGTGTCCGAGCACGCTCCGGCCGATGGAGACCGGCGATGGCTGGCTGGTACGGCTGCACCCGCCGGGCAACGCGCTCTCGCCGCGCCAGCTCGGGCGGATCGCGGAGTTGGCGCAGGAGCACGGTAACGGCCTCGTCGAGATTTCCGCGCGCGGCAATCTCCAGCTCCGCGGCGTGACCGCGGAAACGCATCCGGCGCTGGTCGAAGCGCTTCTGAGCGAAGGGCTGGTCGACGAAGCCGAAGGTGACGGCCCGCAGCGCCTGACGTTGACTTCACCGCTCGCCGGACACGATCCGAGCGACCTGATCGATGCCGCGGCGCTGGCGGCTGCCATCGAAGCCAGCAGCCGGTCGATCCCCGGCCTCCCGGCCAAGACCTGCATCGTCGTCGATGGCGGCGGGACGCTTTCGCTCGATCATGTCGCAGCCGATCTGCGGGTCGTCGCGATCGGTTCCGGCAAAGTCGCGATCGGCACGCCGCGTGGCCGCTGGCTGGGACCGGCCGCCCCTGCCGCTGTTCCCGACATCGTCGCATCGTTGCTGCATGGCTTCGCAGCCGGACTTCCCACCTTCGCGGCGGTCCGCCGCATGCGCGATCTGCCGGAGGCCGGGCTTAGCGGGATGATCGCCAAGTGCGGTCTCGCGGAAACCCAGCCCCCGGCGCGACGCCCTGCGCCGAAGCGCGCGGGAGTTCCGAGCCTCGGCCCGTCCTGTTTCGCGGTCCTGATCGGCCTGCCATTCGGCCGTTCCGATGCGGCGACGCTGGCGCAACTCGGCGCAGCCGCCGAAGCGCGCGGCAGCACGACAATCCGCTTCTCGCCCTGGCGCGGCCTTGCCTTCGTCGACCTCGACTGGATTCAAGCGCAGGCTCTCGTCGGCCTCGCGGACGAACTCGGCCTGATCACCCAAAACACGGATCCGCGCCTCTCGGTACAGGCCTGCGCCGGCGCGCCGGCCTGCCTGCGCGGCGAGACGCGGGCCAGCCGCGATGCCGCCACCCTGGCCGAAGCTGCGGCGCCGCTGCTCGCCGCGGGCCTCAAGCTCCACGTCTCCGGCTGCGTGAAATCCTGCGCCAATCCCGGCCCGGCCGATCTCACCCTAGTCGGCCATGAGGGTCATTACGACGCGGTTTTCAGCGGCACGACACGGGACAAGCCGGCCGGGCGGCTTGACCTTTCGCAGATTGTGCAGCGTCTGCAGCCGGGACAGGATTTTCACACCCGCCTGACATCGGGCCGGGCTTCAGGACCAAAGGTTTGAGCGAGCGTTACGACTATATCCGCGACGGCGCGGCGATCTATGAGCGCTCCTTCGCCATCATCCGGGCCGAGGCCGATCTCTCGCGCTTTTCCGGCGCGGCCTCGCGCGTCGTCGTCCGCATGATCCATGCCTGCGGCATGACCGACCTGCCGGATGACGTCGCGATGTCCGAGGATTTCGCGGCAGCTGCCGAGGCGGCGCTGAAGGCCGGCGCGCCGATCCTCTGCGATGCCAAAATGGTTGCGAATGGCGTCACGCGTTCGCGCCTGCCGGTGGACAATGCCGTGCTCTGCACGCTCGACGACCCGCAGGTGCCGGCGCTCGCGAAGGAGATGGGGCTGACCCGCTCGGCCGCCGCGATGGAGTTGTGGCGCCCCCGGCTTGCCGGTGCGCTCGTCGTCATCGGCAACGCGCCGACCTCGCTGTTCCGGCTGCTGGAAATGCTCGATGCCGGCGCGCCGAAGCCGGCCGCCGTGATCGGCATCCCCGTCGGCTTCGTCGGCGCGGCGGAATCGAAGGACGCGCTGGCGCGGGACGGGCGCGTGCCCTTCCTCGTGGTGCATGGCAGGCGCGGCGGCTCGGCCATGGCGGCCGCAGCCGTCAATGCGCTGGCCCAAGAAAAAGAATGAGCGAGAGAAAGAATGATCAGGTGAGCTCGGATCGCTCGGGAATCCTGCTGTTCGGCGTCGGGCTCGGCCCTGGCGACCCCGACTACATGACGGTCAGGGCACGCGACATCATCGCGAGCGCCGACAGGCTGGTGCATTTCTGCAAGAAGGGTAGCCGCGGCAATGCCCGCGCCACGGCCGACGCAGTGATCGCGCCTGACCCGGAGCGCGAGATCGTGCTCGCCTTCCCGGTCACGACCGAGGCCAAGGTCGGCGAGGAGGCCTATGACGGGCCGATCGCCGCGTTCTATGACGAAGCCGCCGAGCAGCTTGCCGGCGAGATGGCGGCGGGACACACCGTCGCCGTGCTCTGCGACGGCGATCCGTTCTTCTACGGCTCCTTCATGCATCTCTGGCGCCGCCTGGCGCATCGCTTCCCGACCGAGGTCGTGCCCGGCGTCACCGGCATGGCGGGAGCCTGGGTTCGCGCCGAGGCGCCGATCACCTGGGGCGACGACGTCATGACCGTGCTGCCCGGCACGCTCGCCGAGGCCGAGCTGACGCGCCGGCTGAAGGACACCGACGCCGCCGTGATCATGAAGCTCGGCCGCAACCTGCCGAAGGTGCGGCGCGCACTCGAGGCCGCCGGGCTGATCGGCCGCGCTATCTATGTCGAGCGCGCCACCATGGCCGGACAGATGGTGACGCGGCTCGCCGACAAGCCCGACGACACCGCGCCCTATTTCTCGATGGTGCTGGTGCCCGGCGAGGGGCGGCGGCTATGAGCGAGCGCCCGATCTATTTCGACCTGCCCGATGCCGGCCCGACCCGGCTGAGCGCCGGGCTGGGATCGCTGACCGTCGTCGGGCTCGGCCCGGGTGAAGCGCATTGGCTGACGCCAGCGGCGCAGCACGCCCTCGCGAGCGCGAGCGACCTCGTCGGCTACGGCCCCTATCTCGATCGCATTCCGGACCGACCGGATTGCGTCAAGCACGGCTCCGACAACCGCGTCGAACTCGATCGTGCCCGCCATGCGCTCGGGCTCGCGGCGCGGGGCGGCAAGGTCGCAGTCGTCTCGGGCGGCGATCCCGGCGTCTTCGCCATGGCTGCGGCTGTGTTCGAGGCGTTGGAGGCGGGCGAGCCGACCTGGCTTGCGCTGCCGATCACGGTCGAGCCCGGCATCACCGCAATGCTGGCGGCGGCCGCCAAGGCCGGCGCGCCGCTCGGCGGCGATTTCTGCGCGATCTCGCTCTCCGACAACCTGAAGCCCTGGGAGGTGATCACGGCCCGGCTGGAGGCTGCGCTCGCGGCCGATTTCGTGATCTCTCTCTACAACCCGATCTCGAAGGCGCGGCCCTGGCAGCTGGGCGCGGCGCTCGAGCTCGCGGCCCGGCATCGTCCACCCGAGACGCCCGTCATCTTCGCCCGCGCCGTCGGGCGGCGCGACGAGGCCCTGCGCGTGCTGGCGATGAGCGAGGCGGTCGCGGCGGCCGAAACCGCCGACATGGCGACGCTGGTGATGATCGGCGCGTCGTCGACGCGGCTGATCGAGCGACCGGGCCAGCGCCCGATCGTCTATACGCCGCGCTCGGTGACGAAGAGCCCCTGGGCGACCAGCCAGGGCAGGACCTGATCGATATGGTCGACATATTCGACATCGGGCTTCGGCGGCCGCTCGACCATGATGACGGGAAGGCCGAGCCGGCGCGCCGCCACGAGCTTGCCCGCCGTCGCCGAACCGCCGGAATTCTTGCTGACGAGCACCTCGACGCCTTCGCGGCGCATCAGGTCTTCCTCGTCATCGGTGTCGAACGGGCCGCGCTGCTGGATGACGGTGACGCCGTGCAGCGGCAGGCGGTCGCCGATCGGCTCGATGGCGCGAACGAGGTAGCGATGCTGCGGCGCATCGGCGAAGGCCGGCAGCTCGAGCCGGCCGATCGTCAGGAAGACGCGGCGCGGCTCCGTGCCGAGCGCCCCGACTGCCGCCTGGATGTCCGGAACCGACTTCCAGCGGTCGCCGTTCTGCGGTTTCCAGGAACCGCGGCGAATCGCCAGGAGCGGCACGCCTTCGGCCTTGCAGGCCGCCTCGGCATGGAAGGGCATGATGGCGGCGAAGGGGTGGGTGGCGTCGACCACGGCCACAATGCCCTGCTCGACCAGATAGCGCCTGAGGCCGTCGATGCCGCCGAAACCGCCCGTGCGCACGGGCAGGTTCAACGGCCTCGGATCGACCGTATGTCCGGCAAGAGAAATGAGCGCGCGAATATCCGGCGCCTGTTCAGCCAGAAGCTGATCAAGCGCGGCAGCTTCGCTAGTACCGCCTAGGATCAGAACCGTCATGGTATTCTTGTCGCCTGAAATCGATGAACTGTCGAGAACCGCCCAAGTTTCGGTTGAACCGTGGCTTTCTTTGGTCGGGCTCGGCGAGGATGGCAGGGCCGGACTTTCGCCGCAGGCTGCGGCGGCGCTGGACGGGGCGGAGCTGGTCTATGGCGGGGCGCGCCATATCGCGCTGATCGGCGCGGTGCCGGGCGAGGCGGCGGAATGGCCGCAGCCCTTCCGCAACGCGCTGCCGATGATCCTGAGCCAACGCGGCCGCAAGGTCTGCGTGGTCGCGACCGGCGATCCGTTCCATTACGGCATCGGCGCCGGCCTCGCGAAGGCGATCCCGGCCGAGGAAATGGAGATCTTTCCGCAGCTCTCCTGCTTCGCGCTCGCCTGCAACCGGCTGCGCTGGCCGCAGGAGGAATGCGGCCGGGTCTCGCTCCACGGCAGGGCGCTCCAGCGCATCATCCCGTTCCTGCAGCCGGGCCGACGCGTGCTGGCGCTGGCCTGGGACGGCACGACACCGCAACGCCTGTCCGAGGTGATGAAGGCGCGCGGCTTCGGCTCGTCCCGCATGGTCGTGATGGAGGCGATGGGCGGGCCGCGCGAGCAGATCCGCGAATGCACCGCCGATACATTCGATTTCGGCACGGTCGACCCGCTAAACCTGATCGCCCTCGATCTCGTCGCCGGGCCGGAGGCGCGCGTGCTGCCACTCGCGACGGGTCTCGAGGAGGACTGGTTCGAGCATGACGGCCAGATCACCAAGTCGGAAATCCGCGCGATCACGCTGAGCGCGCTGAAGCCCCGAGCCGGCGAGTTGCTCTGGGATATCGGCGCCGGCTCCGGCTCGGTCGGGCTCGAATGGTGCCTGCGCAATCCGGGAAATCGGACGATCGCCTTCGAGCGGAAGCCGGAGCGCGCCGAGCGCATCGGCCGCAACCGCATGAGCCTGGGGGCACTCGCGGTCGAGATCGTCATGGGCACAGCGCCGGACATACTTACCGGTAAAGCGAGCCCAGATGCCGTCTTCATCGGCGGCGGCATCACCGATCCCGGCGTGTTCGAGGCGGCCTGGGCGGCGCTGAAGCCGGGTGGGCGGCTCGTCGCCAATGTCGTGACGATCGAGGGCGAAGCGCGTCTGGCAGCGCTCTATGCCGAGCATGGCGGCTCACTCAGGCGTATCGGCATCAGCCATCTCGACGCGGTCGGCGGGATGCATGGCTGGCGTTCGGCCATGCCGGTGACGCAATGGCGCGCGGTGAAGCGGTGACGCTCGTCGCCGGCATCGGCTTGCGCCCGGGCACAAGCGAGGCCGATATCCTCGCCTGCCTGGATGATGCTCTGGCTGCGGCTGGTCTGCCGGCCGAGGGGCGCTTGCGCCTCGCGACGCTCGCCAGCCGGTTCGAAGAGCCGGGCATCGTCTCGGCAGCGCGCTCGCGCCAAGCCGAGCTCGTCGCCATTCCCGACGAGGCGCTGAAAGGCTTCGAGGCCGCCTGCGCCACGCGCTCGACAAGGATCGCCTCGCTCTACGGCGTCGGCTCCGTCGCGGAAGCGGCAGCGCTTGCCGCAGCCGGACCGGGAGGCGAGCTCATCCAGCCACGCGTCGCGACAGCGCGCGTCACCTGCGCTCTGGCCAGAAGCGCGGAGCCCGACGCACCATGACCGTCCATTTCATCGGCGCCGGCCCCGGCGCCGCCGACCTGATCACCTTGCGCGGGCGCGACCTGATCGCCGCCTGCCCGGTCTGTCTCTATGCGGGATCGCTGATCCCGAAGGCGATGCTCGACTGGTGCCCGCCGGGCGCGCGCATCGTCGACACCGCCCCGCTCGATCTCGATGCGATCATCGTGGAAATCCAGGTTGCCCATGCGGCCGGGCGAGACGTGGCGCGGCTGCATTCCGGCGATCTCTCGATCTGGAGCGCAACGGCTGAGCAGATGCGCCGGCTCGATGCGCTCGGCATCCCCTATTCGGTGACGCCCGGCGTGCCTGCCTTCGCCGCCGCGGCCGCGGCGCTGAAGCGTGAGCTGACCTTGCCCGGCGTGGCGCAATCGCTGGTGCTGACCCGCACATCGGGCCGGGCCTCCTCGATGCCGGAGAAGGAAAGGCTCGCCACCTTTGCCGCCACCGGCACGACGCTGGCGATCCATCTCTCGATCCATGTGGTCGGACAGGTGGTGGCCGAGCTGACACCATTCTACGGCGCCGATTGCCCGGTCGCGATCGTCTTCCGCGCCTCCTGGCCGGATGAGCGCGTGCTGCGCGGGACGCTCGCGAGCATCGCGACGCTGGTTCAGCAATCCGGCGTCGAGCGCACCGCGCTGATCCTGGTCGGTCCTGCCCTGGGCTCGGAGGATTTCGGCGAAAGCGCACTTTACTCGACGGGCTATGATCGGCGCTTCCGGCCGGGCGGCGGGCTATGAGCGCGCGCGGGCTGCTGATCGCCGCGCCGCGCTCCGGCTCGGGCAAGACCACGATCACGCTCGGCTTGCAGCGGGCGCTGGTCAAGCGCGGGCTCACCGTGCGCGGGCTGAAATGCGGGCCGGATTATATCGACCCGGCCTTCCACGCCGCCGCCACGGCTGCGCCGAGCGCCAATCTCGATTCCTACGCGATGCCGGAGGCCCTGCTCGGGCAGATCGCACGGGACGCGTCTGATGAAGCCGACATCGTCATCGCCGAAGGCTCGATGGGCCTGTTCGACGCAGTGCCCGGCCCGGAAGGTCACACTGGCGCGAGCGCCGATATCGCAGCCATGTTCGGCTGGCCGGTCCTGCTTGTCGTCGACGTCTCCGGACAGGCGCAATCGGCCGGCGCCGTGGCGCTCGGCTGCATCCGCTATGACGAGCGCATCAGGGTCGCCGGCGTCATCCTCAACAAGGTCGCGAGCGAGCGCCATCGCCGCCTCGCCTGCGCCGGCATGGAACGGATCGGCCTGCCGGTGCTTGGCGCGCTGCCGCGCGAGGCGAGCCTGATCCTGCCTGAGCGCCATCTCGGCCTCGTGCAGGCCGGCGAGACGGAAGGCCTGCACGCAAGGCTCGATGCGCTGGCGGAAGCGGTATCGGCGGCGGTCGATCTGGACGCGGTGGTCGCAGTGGCTGGGGCAACAGTGCTGCCGATCGAGACACCTGCCGCGCCTGCCCTGCCCGCCCCCGGCCGGCGCATCGCCATCGCGCGCGATGCCGCCTTCAGCTTCGTCTATCCGCATGTCGAGGCCGGTTGGCGCGCGGCCGGCGCGGCGCTGGTGCCGTTTTCGCCGCTCGCGGACGAGGCGCCCCCCGGGGATTGCGACGCCTGCTGGCTGCCCGGCGGCTATCCGGAGCTGCACGCGGCAAGACTGGCGGCTGCGAGCCGCTTCCTCTCCGGCCTGCGCGGCTTCGCCGAGACGCGGCGGGTCCATGGCGAATGCGGCGGCTACATGGTTTTGGGCAAGGGCCTGATCGATGCCGACGGCATCTCGCATGCGATGGCCGGGCTGCTCTCGGTCGAGACCTCCTTCGCCAAGCGCAGGATGAACCTGGGCTACCGTCGCGCCGTCCTGGAAGCGGATGGGCCACTCGGCCCGGCCGGGCGGGCGTTGACCGGCCATGAATTCCACTACGCCACCACCGTCTCGCAGGGCGAGGATGCCCCCTTCGCCATGGTGACCGATCCGCATGGCTCGGCTCCCGCGCCCGCCGGCGGCCGCCGCGGGAACGTCACCGGCTCGTTCTTCCACGCCATCGCCAGCGTGCCGGCATGAGCACGCCGCCCATCTTCGACGAGGCGTTCGCAGGCAAGCTCGACGAGCTGATCGCCTGGCGGCGCGATGTGCGCCGTTTCCGGCCGGAGCCGTTGCCGGAGGAGTCGATCGCGCATCTGCTGGCGCTCACCGAATTCTCGCCCTCGGTCGGCCATTCGCAGCCCTGGCGCTGGATACGCGTCCGTGACGAGGCGCGGCGTCAGGCCGTGCGCGAGAGCTTTGCGCGCTGCAATGCGGAAGCGCTCGACGATTACCAGGGCGAGCAGGCGGCGCTCTACGCGCGGCTCAAGCTCGAGGGGCTGCGCGATGCGCCGGAGCAGTTCGCCGTGTTCTGCGACCATGGCACCGGCCAGGGCCATGGGCTCGGCCGGCGCACCATGCCGGAGATGCTGGATTATTCGGTCGTCACGGCGATCACGCAGTTCTGGCTGGCGGCGCGGGCGCGCGGCATCGGCGTCGGCTGGGTGTCGATCCTGGAGCCGGAGGCGGTGAGTGCCGCGCTGGATACGCCGCCGGACTGGAAGCTGATTGCCTGGCTCTGTGTCGGCTACCCGCAGGAGGAACATGCCGATCCGGAGCTTATTCGGCATGGCTGGGAGGTCGGGCGGGGGCGTGAAACTCCCACCCCAGATGGCTAAGCGCGAGGCGCCTCTCCTATGGAGATGGTCGGGTCAGGCCCGACCATGACGATTGCGGGATCGCTCAGACCGCGACCTTGAACTCGGCCTCGGTCTTCGCCTTGATCTCGTCGAGCGTGACGCCATCGGCCAGCTCGATCAGCGTCAGCCCGCCACCATTGGCCTTGTCGACGGTGAAGACGCCGAGATCGGTGATCACCATGTCGACCACCTTGGTGCCGGTCAGCGGCAGGTCGCAGGCTTTGAGCAGCTTCGCCGATTCCGAGCCGTCCTTGTTCTTGGCGACATGTTCCATCACGACAATGACGTTCTTGACGCCGGCGACGAGGTCCATCGCGCCGCCCATGCCCTTCACCATCTTGCCGGGGATCATCCAGTTGGCGAGGTCGCCGTTCTGGGCGACCTGCATGGCGCCGAGGATGGAGAGGTCGATATGGCCGCCGCGGATCATGCCGAAGGAATCCGCCGAGGAGAAATAGCTCGTCGTCTTCAGCTCGGTGATGGTCTGCTTGCCGGCATTGATCAGGTCCGGGTCCTCCTCGCCCTCATAGGGGAAGGGACCCATGCCGAGCATGCCGTTCTCCGACTGGAGCTGCACGCTCATGCCGTCCGGGATGAAGTTCGGCACCAGCGTCGGGATGCCGATGCCGAGATTGACGTAGTAACCGTCCTTGAGTTCCTTGGCCGCGCGGGCGGCCATCTGGTCACGGGTCCAGGCCATGTCGATGCTCCTCAGGCGGCGGTGCGCGGACGGGTGGTGCGCTGCTCGATGCGCTTCACCGGATCGGCGATATGGACGATGCGCTTCACGAAGATGCCGGGCGTGTGCATGTGGTCAGGATCGATCTCGCCGGCCTCGACGAGGTTCTCGACCTGCGCCACGGTGAAGCGCGAAGCGGTCGCCATCATCGGATTGAAGTTCCGCGCCGTCTTCCGGTAGACGAGGTTACCCTCGGTATCGCCCTTCCAGGCATGGACGATCGAGATATCGGCGAAAATGCCGCGCTCCATGATATAGCGCTCGCCGTCGAACTCGCGCTCCTCCTTGCCCTCGGCGATCTTGGTGCCGACGCCTGTCTTGGTGAAGAAGGCCGGGATGCCGGCGCCGCCGGCACGGATGCGCTCGGCGAGCGTGCCCTGCGGGGTGAATTCGAGCTCGAGCTCGCCGGCGAGGTATTGCTGGGCGAAGAGCTTGTTCTCGCCGACATAGGACGAGATCATTTTGCTGATCTGGCGGGTCTCGAGCAGGATGCCGAGGCCGGCGCCATCGATGCCGGCATTGTTGGAGACGAAGGTCAGGTTCTTCGCGCCGGAATCACGGATCGCCTCGATCAACTTGTCGGGAATGCCGCAAAGGCCGAAGCCGCCGGCCATGATGGTCATGCCATCCTTGACGATGCCGGCGAGCGCAGCCGCCGCATCGGGATAAACCTTCTTCATCGCTAGAGCCTTTGCCGCTGGGAAGTTGCCTCCGGCCTCAAGCACTAGCCGAGCGGATGGTGCAGTTGCAACATGGAGAAATGGCGCAGCGCGAATACGAGAAGGTGCAGCAACCGCGGGCCTGCCTTCTCCCCTTGCGGGAGAAGGTGGCTCGGCGAAGCCGAGACGGATCAGGGGTCGCGCGACGATGGCAGTGTCGGCTGCGGGAGACCCAATCACCGGATAGGGCAGCGCGACCCCTCATCCGCCCCTTCAGGGCGCAGGGGGAGAGGGAAAGCTAAGTCGCCGGGCAGGCCGCGCCTGTATCCGCCCAGGCCTGCATCAGTTCACCGAATTGCGCCGCGGTGCCGGGCGCCGGCTCGCGGCTCGCGCCCGGACGCCAGCCCCAGAGCACCAGCGTGTCGGTGGTGACGTGCTTCACCAGCGCGGCGAGGTCGCGGCTGCCATTGCGGTTCTGATCCTTGAGCTGCTCGCAGATCTGGCCGAGCGACTTGCCCTCCCAGGCCATCGAGGCCGGGGCGAGCGCCCAGTGGCCGTCGCCGGGAATGCGGGCGGGGTCATAGTTCTGCTTGCCGTGGCAGGTCGAGCAATGCAGGCCGGGCGCGCCGTGCCCGTCCTTGCCGCGCACCACCAGCGGCTCGTGCAGTTTCCTCGCGTCGCCCTGGCGCGGACGATCGGTGACCGGATGGCAGTTCATGCAGCGCGGATGCTGCATGACCTTGCCCATCTCGGTGAAGAGCGCGACCGATCGGTCGCGCTGGTTGGCGATGCTGCTGAAGCTCGCGGCGGGCCTGAGCGAGGCGCCGCCGGGCTGCGACTGCGTCGCCGTCTGGGCCCATGTCAGCGCGCTGCCGGCTAGACAGAGGCCGATGCCGGCAGCGGCGGAGAGAACGAGACTTCGCCGCATCAGACCGTCCCTCCCTTGACGGGGAGCTGGCGCGGGCGACCGTGACCGAGCGCGGCGAGCGCATTGGCGACGGCGGGCCCGATCGGCGGCACGCCCGGCTCGCCGACGCCGGTCGGCTTCTCGGTCGAGGGCATGATCCTGACCTCGACCTCCGGCATCTCGTGGATGCGCAGCGAGCGGTAGCTGTCGAAATTGGTCTGGACCGGCTTGCCGGCATCGAGCGTGATCTCGCCATAGAGCGCATGGCCGAGGCCGAAGCCGATGCCGCCCTCCATCTGGGCGCGGATGATGTCGGGATTGACCGCCACGCCGCAATCGACCGCGCACCAGACCTTGTGCACCCTCGGCTCGCCATCCTGGCCCATCGAGACCTCGGCGATCTGGGCGACGAAGGAATCGAAGCTCTCGACCACGGCGACGCCGCGAGCGCGGCCATCGACCGGGCCAGGGCCCTTCCAGTTCGCCATCTCGCCGACCGCCTTGAGCACGGCGGCAGCGCGCGGATGCTTGTCGCCCATCATGGCGAGCCGGCCCTGGAGCGGATCCTGCCCGGCCGCCTGCAGCAATTCGTCGACGAAGCACTCGACGGCATAGCCGGTATGGGTGTGGCCGACCGAGCGCCACCACAGGGTGGGAACGCCGACCTTCGGGCTGTGCACGTCGCAGCGGAAATCCGCTACCTCGTAGAAGATCTCGTTGGCGCCCTCGACCATGGTGGCGTCGAGCCCGTTCTTCACCACCATCGCCTCGAAAGGCGTGCCCAGGAAGAAGGACTGGCCGACGATATGATTGGCCCAGGCGATGATCTTGCCGTCCTTCACCGCGCCGCGCAGGCGGTGCACGAAGAGCGGGCGGTAATAGCCGCCGGTGAGATCGTCCTCGCGGGTCCACACCACCTTGACCGGGCGGTTGGGACCGATGGCCTTGGCGGCCATGGCGAGTTCGGCCGCCAGATGCTGGCTGACCTGGGCGCGCCGGCCAAAGCTGCCGCCAGCGAGCATGGTCTCGAGCCGGACCTTCTCCAGCGGCAGGCCGAGGATCGTCGCGATGGTCTGGTGCTCGGTCGTCTGGAACTGGCTGCCGAAGCGGGCGAGCGCCTTCTCGCCATCCCATTCCAGGTAGCCGTCGAGCGGCTCCATCGGCGCATGTGCGAGATAGGGGAAGATGAACTCGGCTTCGATGACCTTGTCGGCCTTGGCGAGCGCCGCCTCGGCATCGCCATGGGCGCCGGCGACGAGGCCGGGCTCGCGGGCGAGCTTGCGGTATTCGGCGATCAGCTCCTTGCTGCCGCGCTTCTCGGCCTCACTCTCGTCCCAGGTGACCTTCAGCGCCTCGCGGCCCTTCAGCGCCGGCCACATGCCGGTGGCGTAGACGGCGACGCCGGAGCCGATCTGCTTGACGTCGACGACACCCTTGATCTTCAGCGCATTGGAGGCGTCGAAGCTGCCGACCTTGCCGCCGAACCGCGGCGGCCGCGCGACGACGACGGTCAGCATGTTCGGTGCATGGATATCGATGGTGAACTGCGTCCTGCCGCGTGCCTTGTCGAAGGAGTCGAGGCGCTTCACCGCGCCTTCCTTGCCGATCAGCTTATAAGCGGATGCGGGCTTGAGCTGCGGGTTCTCCGGCACGGGCAGCTTCGATGCGGCCTCGGCGAAATCGCCGAAGCGGCCCTGCTTGCCGGAAGCGTGGCTGATCACTCCGGCGTCGACCTTGATCTCGGCAGCCGGGACCTTCCAGGCCTCGGCAGCGGCCTGGACCAGCATGGCGCGCGCGGCGGCGCCGGCCTTGCGCATCTGCTCCCAGCTATTGGCGATGGCGGTCGAGCCGCCAGTGCCCTGCGCGCCGAAGGCGAGATTGGCGTAGAGCTTGACGTCAGCGGGCGCGTGCTCGCTGCGCATCTGGCCCCAGTCGGCATCCATCTCCTCGGCGGCGAGGGTGGCGAGGCCGGTGAACGGGCCCTGGCCGAACTCGATATGCTTGATCAGCACGGTCACGGTCGAGTCGGGCGCCACCCGGATAAAGGCGTTGGGCGCGAAAGTGGCATTGCCACCGGGACGGAACGCCGAGGCGGCGCCGGACTGGGCGCGGGCAGCGAGCGGCAGGTGCAGGCCGATGACGAGCGCGCCGGCGCCCTTCAGCAGCGAGCGGCGGGAGAGGTTCGGGTCATGCGCGGTCATGGGTCAGATCTCCAGCGCGCGGGCCGCGTCGTGGATCGCGGCGCGGATGCGGACATAGGTGGCGCAGCGGCAGAGATTGCCGTTCATCGCGAGATCGATGTCGCGATCGCTCGGCTTCCTGTTCTCCTTGAGCAGCGCGATGGCGCTCATCACCTGGCCGGACTGGCAATAGCCGCATTGCGGCACGTCGAGCTTCGTCCAGGAGGCCTGGACCGCCTCGGCCTCTTTGCCGGACAGGCCTTCGATCGTGGTGATTTCGCTGTCTCCGACCGCCGAGACCGGAGTGACGCAGGAGCGCACCGGCTGGCCGTCGACATAGACGGTGCAGGCGCCGCATTGCGCGACGCCGCAGCCGAATTTGGTGCCGGTGAGGCCGAGATTGTCGCGGATCGCCCAAAGAAGCGGGGTGTCGTCGTCGACGTCGACGCTATGCGCCTGTCCGTTGACCTTGAGTGAGACCATGGCTGCCTCCGAATGCTGGCAAGACGCAGCGCGGCACCATGGTGCGGATCGAGAGGCTCGCTCTCGACGGCCCGATCTGACATATCAGATACGGGCTATGGATCCGTAGTCCTGGGTCGCGCGACTGGACTGATTAGACGTTTTGAGTCTAATCAGTAGAGTGGCGCGCAGATTGGATCTTGTCAAGACTGCAATGTCCGACCGAAGCGAAGGTTCCGGCGCAGCCGCCGAGGAGAGCACCAACCGCATCGAGCAGGTGGCCGATGCCGCGCTGCGCCTGTTCGCCCGCTACGGCTTCAAGCGCACCTCCATGGATGACATCGCCAAGGAGGCCGGGCTCGCCAAGGCGACGCTCTACCTCCATTTCAAAGGCAAGGACGATGTCTTCCGGGCGATGCTGCACTTGCTCGGTCAGCGTGTCGAAGCACGTTGCCGTGACGTGCTGGTGATGGCAGCGCCCTTCCCGGCCCGGCTCTCGGCGCTGCTGCGCGGCCATTTCGGCACGGCCTATGCCAGTTTCGGCACCGGCGAGCACCTGCCCGAGCTGAAGGCGGTGATGTCCAGCATCGCCGGGCCGGAGCTGATCGCCTTCGAGCAGATCTTCACCGGCTTCGCGAAGCGCCTGTTCACGGAGGCGGATAAGGCAGGCGAGATCGCGCTGGCCAAGGCCGGTATCGGCATCGACATGCTGATCGGAAGCCTGATGTTCGCGGCGGCCGGCGCCAAGCTCGGCGCGACGCCGAGCTGCGAGGGCTATGCCGAGCGACTTGACGATATCGCGAAAGTGTTCGCGGCGGCGGTGGCGCCTTAGCCCTTACCGTCATTGCGAGCGCAGCGAAGAAATCCAGGGGACGTGGAGCGAGACCTCCTGGATTGCTTCGCTGCGCTCGCAAGGACGGTGGGGGTATTCCCCCACCGAAGGCAGCGCCTCAGCGCCGGAAGCCGCGTCCGAAGCCGCCGAGCACCGCGCCGCCGATGATCTGGCCGATCGCGCCTGCCGCCGCCGAATTGTCCTGCTGCCGCTGATAGCGATCGGCGTCATAGCTGCGGTCGCGCCCGACATAGCCGCCGCGCTCGCGGGCCGAGGCGCGGTAGCTGTTCGGCTCGTACTCGTCCCGGCTCGGGGCGGCGCTGCGCGTCTTGCGCTGGGCCTCCGGCTTGACAGCAGCCTTCGTCGACGCCTTGGGCACGGGCTTGTCGGCAACGAGGGAGCGCTGATAGGCGGCCTCGGTCTGCAGGCGCAGCGCCTGGACCTGCGCGGCCGTGAAGAAGCCGGTCGCCGGGATCTCGCGCGATTTCTGCCAGGCCGTGATGGCCATGCGCTGGGCCGGGCCGAAATTGCCGCTGGCCGCGCCCCCCTGGAAGCCGCTGAGGCGCAGGCGGGCCTGCAGCTCGCGCCGATCCTTGGCGCCGAGCTTGAGCGCGGTTTCGGTCTGCTGGCTGCCGGTCTCGCCCTTGAGCGACTCGTCCGCCGCACCCGCGAGGCGCGAAGGTGTGGCCGGCGTGCTCGCCGGCGCGGCCGGCTCTTCGAGCTTGGCGAGACGGTTCTTGGCGAAGACGGCGAACTGGCCGGTCGGGAAGCTCTCGAGATAGGCCTTGTAATCCGAGGCGGAATTGCCGCGCTCGGCCGCTTCCCACATCTTGACGTCGACCTGGCTGCGGTCGAGGCCCTGCACCGCCGGGACGGATGCGAGGGCGGCCGCGCCGGCAGCGGCGATCGCCGCCGTGCCCGCGGCACCCGCGCCGCCCTGCGAGGGCACCTGCAAGGACGGATCGACCGCGGCGAGCTTCAGGGTCGGGTTCATCTTGAACTCACCGATGATCGACGAGTTGGTCCATGGCTTCTGTTTCTTGTTGGTCGATTCCCAGACATCGGCGCGGACGCGGTCCATCACCGTGGTGATCGAGACGTCCGGGGTCTCGATATGGCGCAGCAGCGCGGTGGTGAACGGGCTGTTGGCGCCGGCCGTGCCGTCGAGCGCCACGGCGCGCGGGTCGGTCGCGAAGGCGATCAGGATGCCCGAGGCCGACTGGGTCTCGATCGGCGTCAGGCCACGCGAGATCGCGCGCGACTTGCCGGCAAGCTGGGCCATGAAGGGATTGTCGCGGCAGGCGTCGAGGATGACGATGTTGACGCGCTCGTCACGCTGCATCTGGCGCAGGATGAGCTGGACATTGACCGCCTTGAAATCGAGATCGGCCTCCGACTTCAGCGAGATATCGACCGGCAGGAGATAGTTCTCGTCGCCGACGGCGATGCCATGGCCGGCATAGTAGACGACGCCCGCCTTCGCGCCGTCGAGCTTCTCGGCGAACTGGCGCACGACCATGGTCATGTCGTCCATTTTCAGGTCGTAGCCTTCGACGACCTCGAAGCCGAGCCGCTTCAACGCGGCCGAGACGGCCTTGGCGTCGCGCTCCGGGTTGGGCAGCTGCGTGACGCTGGTATAGGCGCTGTTGCCGATGACCAGGGCCACGCGGCGGTCGGGGGCCGCCTGGGCCGGGACAGCAAGACTTGCCAGGCAAAGCAAAGCGCCGATGACGACGACGATCCGGGCACAAAGCGCGGAAAGCCAGGACACGACGACGGTATTCACGGCCATACCCCCTTGGTTTCAAGTCCGCGTCGCAGGGCTGGCCAGGGCTCCTCAGCGTGGTTTATTTCGAGCCGTAGCCGCCGAACGACACATAAGGAACTTGCTGACTACACTACACAGCAACGTGACGCTAAAGTAAAGAAACATAGCCCCGACCAATAGAATGCTCCGTGATCTACGTCACCCTCCATTTGAATGACGACGCCCGGATTGCGACGCGAGGTAAAGCGCGGCGGAGCGGTGCCGACTCCTTGCTGAGCCGGCTGATTTCCTGCTAACCTGCGGCCGCGTCCCCGGTCACGAAAGAGCGACCGCGCCGGCGCGCCACGCGCCCTAGACATTAGGCTTACGCCTTTGGTCGCATTTGCCTTTTTGGGGCTACTACCTTGGAAAAGCCGCCATCCCTGCGCCGTTGACATGGACGATATGCGCGGTGCAGCATGCCTCCAAGGGGAAACGAACACGCCAAGAATGGACCAAGATGACGGCCATGGATACGTGGTATGTCTGAGGATATTATTCTTTCAACCTCAGGTCTCACGAAAGAATTCGGCGGTTTTACCGCCGTCAACGGCGTTGACCTGAAGGTCAGGCGCGGCTCGATCCACGCGTTGATCGGCCCGAACGGTGCCGGCAAGACGACCTGCTTCAATCTGCTGACCAAGTTCCTGCCGCCGACCAAGGGCTCGATCGTCTATAATGGCAAGGATATCACCCGCCAGAAGCCAGCGGAGATCGCGCGGCTCGGCCTGGTGCGCTCCTTCCAGATCTCGGCAGTGTTCCCGCAGCTCTCGGTCAAGACCAATGTCCGCATCGCCCTGCAGCGCAAGCGCGGCGATTCGTTCGATTTCTGGCGCTCGCAGAAGGCGCTGGACGGGCTCGATGCCGAGGCGCTGCGCCTGGTCGACGCCGTCGGGCTCTCCGCCTTCGCCGAGCTGCCGGCGGTCGAGCTCTCCTATGGCCGCAAGCGCGCGCTCGAGATCGCGACCACGCTGGCGCTCGACCCCGAGATGATGCTGCTCGACGAGCCGATGGCCGGCATGGGCCGCGAGGATGTCGAGCGCATCGAGGCGCTGATCCGCAAGGTCTCTGCCAACCGCACCATCCTGATGGTGGAGCACAATCTCTCGGTCGTCGCCTCGCTCTCCGACCGCATCACCGTGCTGGCGCGCGGACAGATCCTGGCCGAGGGCGATTACGCCACGGTCTCGAAGGACCCACGCGTGATCGAAGCCTATATCGGCTCGGGAGGCGGCCATGCTCACTGAGGCCAGGAGCGCCGGGAGGCCGGGAGCGGTGACGCAGCCGCTTCTGCAGGTGCGCGGGCTCGAAGCCTGGTACGGCGAATCACATGTGCTGCACGGTATCGATTTCGATGTCGCGCCAGGCGAGGTCATCACCTTGCTGGGCAGGAACGGCGCCGGCAAGACGACGACGCTGAAGTCGATCATCGGCATCATGGGCAAGCGCAAGGGCTCGGTGAAGCTCGAGGGCACGGAGACGATCGGCCTGCCCTCGCGCGCCATCGCCCGGCTCGGCATCGGCTATGTGCCGGAGGAGCGCGGCATCTATTCCTCGCTCAGCGTGGAGGAGAACCTCCTGCTGCCGCCGCAGGTGAAGCCGGGCGGACTCTCGCTCGACCAGATCTTCACGCTCTTCCCGAACCTGAAGGAGCGGATCAACAGCCAGGGCACCAAGCTCTCGGGCGGCGAGCAGCAGATGCTGGCGATCGGCCGCATCCTGCGCACCGGCGCCAACCTGCTGCTCCTGGACGAGCCGACCGAGGGTCTCGCGCCGGTGATCATCGACCAGATCGGCCGGACCATCGCACAGCTGAAGCAACAGGGCTTCACCATCATCCTGGTCGAGCAGAATTTCCGCTTCGCGGCGACGGTCGCCGACCGGCACTACGTGGTCGAGCAGGGCAAGGTGATCGACATGATCCCCAATGCCGAGCTCGACCGGAACATCGACAAGCTCCACGGCTATCTCGGGGTTTGATCGCTTACGTCCCAACAACAAGAAACGCATCCCAATCGATGACATCCTCAGGGAGAAACGGCATGAAATTCAAGTCACTGCTTCTGGCCGGCGCCTTCGCCGCGCTGATGAGCGGCACGGCCTTCGCGCAGGTCAGCGTCAAGGTCGGCGTGCTCAACGACCGCTCCGGCCTCTATGCCGACCTCTCCGGCGAGGGCTCGGTGATCGCCGCTCGCATGGCGGTCGAGGACTTCAAGGCGGCCGACAAGGGCATCAAAGTCGACATCATCTCGGCCGACCACCAGAACAAGCCCGATGTCGGCTCGACCATCGCCCGGCAATGGTACGACCAGGACGGCGTCGACGTGATCATGGACGTTCCGACCTCCTCGGTCGCGCTCGCGGTCAACCAGATCACCAAGGAAAAGAACAAGATCTTCATCAACTCGGGCGCCGCCGCCTCGGACCTGACCGGCTCGGCCTGCTCGCCGAACACGATCCACTGGACCTATGACACCTATGCGCTCGCGCAGGGCACCGGCGGCGCCATGGTGAAGGCCGGCGGCGACACCTGGTTCTTCCTGACCGCGGATTACGCCTTCGGCCATGCGCTCGAGCGCGACACCGCCGCGATCGTCACCAAGAACGGCGGCAAGGTGCTGGGCGCGGTCAAGACGCCGTTCCCGGGCACCGATTTCTCCTCCTTCCTGCTGCAGGCCCAGGCCTCCAAGGCCAAGGTGATCGGCCTCGCCAATGCCGGCGGCGACACGATCAACTCGATCAAGCAGGCGGGCGAGTTCGGCATCGTCGCGGGCGGGCAGAAGCTCGCCGGGCTGCTCGTCTTCATCACCGATGTCAACGCGCTCGGCCTGCAGACGGCGCAGGGCCTCGTGCTGACCGAGTCCTTCTACTGGGACACGAACGACCAGACCCGCGCCTGGTCCGACCGCTTCGCCAAGCTCAATGGCGGCAAGAAGCCGAGCATGGTCCAGGCCGGCGTCTATTCGGGCCTGCTGCACTATCTCAAGGCGGTCGAGGCGACCAAGAGCAAGGACCCGACCGTGGTCATGGCCAAGATGAAGGAACTGCCGACCGACGATCCGCTGTTCGGCAAGGGCAAGGTCCGCGAGGACGGCCGCAAGATGCACGACATGTATCTGTTCGAGGTCAAGAAGCCGTCGGAATCGAAGGGTCCGTGGGACTATTACAAGCAGATCGCGGTGCTGCCGGCGGAGCAGGCCTTCCGCCCGCTCTCCGAGGGCGGCTGCTCGTTCATCAAGAAGTGAGCGCCTGAGCCAGGACGATACGACCATGCCGGGGCCGCCAGCCGGCCCCGGCCTTGCCGCACAGAAACGGTTTGAATGGCATGTTCGAGCTTCTTGGAATCCCCCCGCAGGCGTTGTTCGGCCAGGTTCTGCTCGGCCTGATCAATGGCTCGTTCTACGCCATCCTCAGCCTTGGGCTGGCGGTGATCTTCGGGCTGCTCAACATCATCAATTTCACCCATGGCGCCCAGTACATGATGGGCGCCTTCGTCGCCTGGATGGGCCTGAACTATCTCGGGCTGAACTATTGGGCCGCGCTCGTGCTCTCGCCGATCGTTGTCGGCTTCACCGGCGTCGTGATCGAGCGGCTGCTGCTCAAGCGCATCGCCCATCTCGACCATCTGTACGGGCTGCTGCTGACCTTCGGCCTGGCGCTGATCGTCCAGGGCCTGTTCCGCAATTCCTACGGCTCCTCCGGCCTGCCCTACCAGATCCCGCCGCAACTCGCCGGCGGGCATAATCTCGGTTTCATGTTCCTGCCGAACTATCGCGGCTGGGTCGTGATCGCCTCGCTGGTCGTGTGCCTCGCAACCTGGTTCATGATCGAGAAGACCAAGCTCGGCGCCTATCTGCGCGCCGCGACCGAGAACCCGACCCTGACCCAGGCCTTCGGCATCAACGTGCCGCTGCTGGTGACGCTGACCTATGGTTTCGGCGTCGCGCTCGCGGCCTTCGCCGGCGTGCTGGCGGCGCCGATCTACTCGGTCAACCCGAACATGGGCGCGGACCTGATCATCGTCGTCTTCGCGGTCGTCGTCATCGGCGGCATGGGCTCGATCCTAGGTTCGATCATCACCGGCTTCTCGCTCGGGCTGATCGAGGGACTGACCAAGGTGTTCTACCCGGAAGCCTCCGCCACGGTGATCTTCATCATCATGGTGCTGGTGCTGCTGGTTAAGCCGGCCGGGCTGTTCGGGAGGACGGCATGAGCGCGCGGCCCGTCGAGAAGGAGAGGAACTGACCATGGCAGACGTGATCTCGGCCGACGCGCCGGCTGCCGGCCTCTCGATTTCCGAAACCAGCAAGGGCACCGAGCGGCTGCACCGGGCGATCTTCATCGGGCTCGCCGTCGCTCTCGCGGTCGCGCCCTTCGTCGCCTATCCCGTCTTCGTGATGAAGGTGATGTGCTTTGCGCTGTTCGCGCTCGCCTTCAATCTTCTGCTCGGCTATGGCGGCCTGCTGTCCTTCGGGCACGCCGCCTATTTCGGCATGGCGAGCTATGTCTCGGCCTATACCGCCAAGCATTGGGGCCTGACGCCCGAGCTGGCGATCCTGTCGGGAACGATCATCGCGGCGGCGCTCGGGGCCGTGTTCGGTTCGCTCGCCATCCGCCGCCAGGGCATCTATTTCGCCATGATCACGCTGGCGCTGGCCCAGATGGTGTTCTTCTTCTCGCTGCAGACGCCGCGCTTCACCGGCGGCGAGGACGGCATCCAGGCGGTGCCGCGCGGCAAGCTCTTCGGCCTCGTCAGCCTCGCCGACGACCGGGCGCTCTACTGGCTGGTCGCGGTGATCTTCATGGCGGGCCTGCTGCTGATCTACCGCATCATCCATTCGCCCTTCGGCCAGGTCTGCAAGGCTATCCGGGACAACGAACCGCGCGCGATCTCGCTCGGCTACCGCGCCAACCAGTACAAGCTCGCGGTCTTCGTGCTCTCGGCGACGCTCGCCGGACTGGCGGGCGCCACCAAGGCGATCGTCTTCCAGCTGGCGTCGCTGACCGACGTGCACTGGTCGATGTCGGGCGAGGTCGTGCTGATGACGCTGGTCGGCGGGCTTGGCACCGTGTTCGGGCCGATCGCGGGCGCGCTCGTCATCGTCTCCATGCAGAACTACCTGGCATCCTTCGGCGCCTGGGTCACCGTCATCCAGGGCTGCATCTTCGTGGTCTGCGTGCTGCTGTTCCGCGAAGGCATCGTCGGCGTCATCGCGAAGGCGATCAAGCGCCCGCTATAAGCGCGTCATCGCGAGCGCGCGGCAGCGCGCCTTGGCGCGTCCGGGATGTCGGCTCAAGCCTGCTTCACCGTCTGGATGCGCACCAGCCGGTCGTGCCCGCTCTCGGCGGCCCAGGTCTCGCCGGAGCGGCCATGCATGTGGCGGACCTCGGCGCCCGGCTTGTCGCTCGGCAGGCTGTTGAAGGCCTCCGTGACCGGATCGAAATGCACGATGGCGTTGGTGGCGAAGTCGCTCAGCCAAAGCTTGTCGGAATCGTCGACATAAACCGCGTGCGGGCGTGGCCGGTCGCCGGGCAGCTTCCAGCTCTTCCAGCTTCGGCTCTTGGTGTCGAGCGCCGAGACATTGCCGGAATTGGTCTCGGTGACCCAGATGCGGCTCTTCGAATCCGATGCGAGCCGGCGCGGGCCCTGATCTGGCTTCGGCAATTCGGCCGGGATGACCTCGAAGGTCTCGGCCGCGATCTCGGCGACGTAATTCCCGATGGTCGAGGCGAACCAGAGATCGCCGGACGGCGTCAACACGATGCCGGCGACGCCACGCCCGCGCGGCGCCTCCTTGAGATCGACCTTGCCCGTCTTGGTGTTGAGGCGGCCGATCACGCCCTCCTGCCCGGTGAACCAGAGCATCTCGTCGCGCAGCACCGCTGCATCGAGATCGGCGTGCGGGCGCTCGGCCGGCAGCTTGAAGGGCTGGACCGCCCCGCTGGCGGGATCGACGCGCAGAATCGCGTTCTGCCCGGCATCGCTCAGCCAGAACGCCCCGTCACCAGCGAGCAGCAGGCTGCGCGGCGCAGAGCCCTGACCGAGCTCGAAGAGCTTGATCTCGCTCGTGCGGGGGTCGAAGCGGCCGAGCGTGCCGTTCTTGTTGCCGCAGACCCAGATCGCGCCATCGCCGGTGGCGGCGAGGCCATGCGGCCCCTTGATCCCAGGCAGATCGAAATAGGTCACGTCGAACCGTGTTCCGGGCGTCGACGCCCCGGTCGCGGCAGCACGGCCAATGATGGCCGGGAAAGCAAGCCCGGCAAGGCCGAGTTGCAGGACGGAACGGCGCAGCATCGACGTCTCCCCTTGTCGGTCCGCGCGGAAGCGCGCCTGGAAAAACTAGGCCGACAAGATGATGAAACTGAGCCGCCGCGATGGGGTTCCGGTGGCGGCGCCTATTTGACCAGCTTCAGGACATCGCGGAAGCGCGGATGCTCGGCGCTACGCAGCCATTCGAAGGCGACCATCTCGGTGGTGACGATCTCGACGCCGTGCTTTTCGAGACGCCGCAGAGCGACAGCCTTGTTCTCGGGCGTGCGCGAGCCGACCGCATCCTGAACCACGATGACGCGCCGACCGAGCGAGAGCAGGCCGAGCGCGGTCTGGCCGAGGCAGACATGAGCCTCGCAGCCGCATAGGACGAGTTCCTCGTCGTCATCCGGCAAGGCGTCGATGAAATCTGGATCGGCGCAGGCATCGAAGCTCATCTTGGCGACGACCGGCCCGCTCTCGGCGAGCTCGCGGACGGTGTCGCCCAGTCCGGCCGGATTGTGCTCGGTCAACAGGACGGGGATGTCGAGCAGTTCGGCGATCGCGACCAGCCGGCGCGCGTTGGCGAGAATGCGGGCGCCGTCATGGATCTTCGGCATGAGCCGAGCCTGAAAGTCGATCACCACGAGATGGGTGCTGGCCGGGTCGAGCAGGAGCATGGCGGGCCTCGCAAGGAAGGCGCAGGCACCCTCTCCTGAAGAAGAGGGCGGTGTGAGGTAAAGGCGAGAACACCAGAGGAAGCTGAACGAGAGCCGCAGCTTTGCCAATTGCACCTTTCAGACCCTGGCCAACCCATGCCGCCGGCGAGACCGCAACATCCCGCCTACACCTTTACCTACCCCACGCCTGTTCCTTCCAGGCTCGAGCGCCCCTTATCAGGCGCAGCAGACATGCGCCTTCGGCGCCGCCTCGTATTCGTCATGACGCTTGACGAAATTCATGGTCGACCCCTCGTTGCGGCCAAGCGGCGCGCGGTCGAGGATCATCAGCGTGCCGATCAGCTCTTCCGGACCGCGCGCATAGCTCGAATAGGTATGGAAGAGCTCGCCCTTCTCATTGCGGAAGAAGGCGCTGAGGCCCGGCAGTTCGTCATGCGCGTCACCGGACGGCGTCTGGCGGAAATTGTAATCGACGGCCTCCCCTGCCAGTTCCTCCCTGGTGAAGGAGACATGGAAGTCGAAATTGAAGTCGCTGCCATCAGACGAGACCCAGGGGAATTTCCAGCCCATGCGGCGCTTATAGGCCTCGATCTTGGCGAGCGGGGCGCGCGAGACCGCAACCAGCGTGACGTCGTGATTGTTGAGATGCGGCAAGGTGCCGTCGAGATGATCGGACAGGAACGAGCAGCCGGTGCAGCCCGCATCCCAGTCCGGGCCGAACATGAAATGGTAGATCAGGAGCTGGCTGCGGCCGTCGAAGAGATCGGCCAGCCTGCGCTTTCCGGCCGGTGTCTCGAAGGCATAGTCCTTGTCGAGCTTGACCCAGGGCAGCGCCTGACGCTCGGTCCGGACCTTGTCGCGCAGCCGCGTCTCTTCCTTCTCGCGGGCCAGCAGCGCCTTGCGGGCCGTGAGCCATTCCTCGCGGGAGACGATGGGGTGTTGTTGCATGGCACATCCTCCTTGCTCGTATTTAACCGCTTGACTAAATACGTTGATATCAACATAAAGTTCGGATGTCAAAACCCCTTTCCATCCCCTTCGAGACAACCCTGCATGTGCGCGATTGTTGCCTGTGCCTGCATGTGCAGCGTGCCGCGCGCGCCCTGGCGCGGCGCTTCGACGAGGCTTTGCGCCCGCTCGACCTGACCAACGGACAGTTCTCGCTGCTGATGTCGCTCAACCGGCCGGAGCCGCCGCCGCTCGGCCCGGTCGCCAATCTGCTGGCGATGGACCGCACCACGCTGACGGCGGCGCTGAAGCCGCTGACCCGGCGTGGTCTCGTCATCGTCATGCAGGACGTGAAGGATAGGCGCAGCCGGCGGCTGAAGCTTACCCCGGAGGGAATTGCGCTGCTCGCCAGCGCAGTGCCGATCTGGCAGCGTACGCATGACGCCGTCGAGGCCGGGCTGCCGGGGGCCGATCCTGACCGATTGCGGCAGGACCTGATGGCACTGTCCTAGAGCATTTTCGCGCGAAGCGGGCACCGGTTCGCGTGAAGAAAATGTGATAAAACAAAGGCTTATAGAATTTTCGCGATCCGAGGAAACGCGGAAATTCGCTGGTTTCGCCGGCCGCTGCCTGCCGCAGCGGCTTTCCGTCCTCCAGCCCCGACCAACAAGACCCAAGGAGCGACAATGCCCCAGATGATCTTCGTCAACCTGCCGGTGAAGGATCTCGACAAGTCGATGGCCTTCTTCAAGGCGCTCGGCTTCAGCTTCAACGCGCAGTTCACCGACGAGACTGCCGCCTGCATGGTGATCAGCGACACGATCTTCGCGATGCTGCTGACCCATCCCAAGTTCAAGGAATTCACGCCCAAGGCGATTGCCGACGCGACGCAGACCAGCGAGGTGCTGATCGCGTTGTCACGCGAGAACCGCGAAGCGGTCGACAAGATCGTCGCGGACGCAGTCGCGGCCGGCGGCTCCACCTATAACAAGCCGCAGGATCATGGCTTCATGTATGGCCACGGCTTCCAGGACCTGGACGGCCATATCTGGGAGGTGATGTGGATGGATCCGGCCGCTGTGCAGCAGAACTGACCCTGTTTCGCCGCGCGTCCCGTCGGACGCGCCATGACGACCTATCTCCTTGCCTCAGGCATCGCGTCGACCCGGAACGGGCATTCCACTGTTCGGGTCGATGCCGCAAGGTCAACGGATTACAAACCACCCGCATTAAAAAAGGGCAGCGCTGCTGCCCTTTTCCTCTTGCGATATATCGGAACACACCCTACGTCATGCGGACCGCAGCAGAGATGCTGCGTCGCCCTCCTTGGGCGTTTCCTCCCTAGACTTGGGCCGCGCTTCTGCGTGGCCCTTTTTCTTTGGCCGCGTGGCGGCTGGGTCGGGAGATTAGCGTGGTTTCGCTTTCGTGCAACCACAATCTGCGACGCAGCGCCGCACGATGTCAGGCGCACTCCAGCCGCTCAATCCGCGGCGCGCCTGGGCACGTTCGCCAGCCAGGCGCCCATGTCCTTGGCCCAGAACCTGGCGTTTCCGGTGGTGCCATGGCCGCGCGTGTCTTCGCTCGCGGGAATCAGCAGGAGCTTGCCATTGGACAGCCGCTTTAACTCGCGCTCCATGATGCCGGTCTCGGGCGGGTTGCGCTCGTCATCGGCCGCGTTGATCGCCAATAGCGGGGCCTTGATGCGATCCAGGCCGGGCGCGGGATTGTAGTCGCGCGATGAATCCCATTGGAACAGGAAGTCGTTGGCATCGGCCGTGAAGGGCGCCTTCAGCCGCTCGTCGAGCAGCTTGTCGGCCGCCTCGCGCGTCGGAGCCTGCTTCTGGTAAGCGAGCGTGCCGCCGCTGGTGGCGATGCCGAAGAAGACATTGGCCGTACGGAACGCGGGCGGCTGGGTGGTATAATCGCCGTTCTTCCAGTCCGGATCGTTGCGGACGGCATCGACGATCATGCGCCGCATCATCCAGTTGCGGCTCGACATCTCGGTCGGTTGCGAGGCCATCGGCACCAGCGCATCCATGAAGCCGGGATGCTTCACGCCCCACATCCAGGTCTGCATGCCGCCCATCGAATTGCCGAGCACGAGGCGCAGGTGCTTGAGGCCGAGCCCCTCGCTGATCAGCCGGTACTGGGCATCGACCATGTCGTCGTAATTGTACTTGGGGAACTTCGCCTTGAGCCCGTCGGAGGGTTTCGTCGACTGACCGGTGCCAATCGCGTCGGGAAGGATGATGAAATATTTGGCAGCGTCGAGCGGCTGGCCGGCGCCGAAAAGCTCGCCGGCGAAGGCGGGATTGAGCATGCTCGCGGCCGAACCCGCGGTGCCGTGCAGGATCACGACCGGCTCGCCGGAAGGGTCGCCGACCGTGGCATAGCCGAGCTTCAGCTCCGGCATCACTTCGCCGGTATGAAACCGGAAATCCTTGGCGACCCAGGTGCCGCGCTTCGGCGCGGGATACTCGGCTGCCGTGGCGGTGAAGGCGATAAACAGGATCGTGGCCGCGGTTCCGCGCCGGGCCCAGTCTCGTATGCTCATCGGTGACGTCCTCGTTTTGCGCCGCCGCGGCTTGCTGCCGGGCGATCCTCCCTACGAGGACGAGGTTCGCGCTGAACCAGGGGCAGGGCAAGGTCGCGCAAACCAGGCCCGCCATGACAAACGCGCGATCAGGCCGGCAGGCTGAGGCGCTGGCGCAAATCGGCGCGGTTCATTGCGACATCGGCCAAGGTGAGCCGGTCCAGCTCGGCGAAGAAGGCTTCGAGCGCCTGCCGCAAGGCACCGGTCAGGCGGCAGGCGCCGCTGAAGACGCAGCTCGCCGGATTGTCGCCGAGGCAGGCGACCAGATCGGTATCGGTCTCCAGCGCCCGGACCACCGCGCCGATGCGAATATCAGTCGGCTGCTTCGCCAGCGTCAGGCCACCGCCGCGGCCACGGGTGCTCCTGATCAGGCCGAGCCCGACCAGCGTCTGCGCCACTTTCATGAGGTGGTTGCGTGAGATCCGGTGCCTGTCGGCAACCTCCTCGATCGTGACACGGCGCTCGCCGGCGACGGCCAGGGCCATCAGCATGCGCAGGCCGTAATCGGTATGGGCGGTCAACTTCATGGCTGGCTGCAGAGCTCTTAAAACAGGTATTTACAATACCTATTTTTCTCACTAGTGAAAGAGGTACTGAAAATACCTGTTTGAGGATGCCGTGACCGACCGCGCCCTGCCTGCCGAGCTGTCCGAGGCTCTCGTCGCGCGGCTGGTCCAGCTCTTCTACGCCCGCATCCGTGACGATGCCGAGCTCGGCCCGATCTTCGAGCGCCGCCTCGCCGGGCGCTGGGATGCGCATCTGGCCCAGATGATCGAATTCTGGTCCTCGGTCGTGCTGCTGACCGGCCGCTATCGCGGAAGGCCGCATGAGAAGCACCAGATGCTCGGGCTGACCCCGGAGCATTTCGAGCGCTGGCTCGGCCTGTTCGAGACGACGGTCGCAGATCTCTGCTCCGGGCCGGCTGCCGCCACCTTCATCGACCGTGCGCACCGGATTGCCGAGAGCCTGCAGATCGGGCTCAATATCGGCACGAAGGCGCTGCGCCTGCCGAGCGAGGCGCGTCCCGTTGGGGGCGCGTCATGACCGCTCGCCGCAAGCCACGCCGTCGCCGACGACGACCACATCCATACAGTTCTCCGACCGTCCGATTTCCCTTACGCGCCCAGCTTCGCGGCGCCGAATGACGAGTGCTGTCATGCTCCCTGCCCTTGCCCGCCCGCCCCTACGCCACGCGATCCGCCTGGCCGGCGCCGCCGGCTTCCTCGCTGCCTCCCTCCCGGCACAAGCTCATGTGAAATGGTTCGCGCCCTATATCGTCGGCGCCCCGCCGCAGCCGATCGGCGCGACCTTGACCAATACCTGGTTCTGGACCGGCATCGCGCTGGTGCTGGCCTTCTTCCTCGCCACCCGCGCCATCGAGAAATCGCCGCTCGGCGAGAGGATCCTCGCCGGCATGGACCGGATCACCGATCCGCTCTGGCAGCGGCTCGACGAATTCGTCCGGCTCGTCATCGCGGCGTTCTTCGTAGCGATCTTCGCGGTCGGCGGCGTCTACCTGACGCCGGACCTGAAGACACCGGCGGAATGGGTCTCCTGGACGCAGTTGCTGATCGCGGCCCTGGTCATCCCACAGGCGACTCGCCCGCTGGCTGCCGCCGGCATCATCGGCCTCTGGCTGCTGGCGTTGCGCGACTATGACATCTTCCACCTGCTCGACTATCTCGCGCTCGGCGTCGGCGTCGCCGCCTATCTCGTGCTGGAGGCCTCCAGCAATCCGGAATGGCGCAAGCATCGTTTCGAGGTGCTGCGCTGGGGCGTCGCGATCGCGCTGATGTGGTCGAGCCTTGAGAAATTCGCCTATCCCGACTGGTTCTACCCGCTGGTCGAGGAGAAGCCCTTCCTGACCTTCGGCATGCCGCGCGACGTCTTCATCCCCATGGCGGGGGTCGCCGAGTTCACCATGGGCTTCGGCATGATCTGGACGCCGCTGGTGCGCCGGCTCTCGGCGATCGCGCTCTTCGTCATCTTCAATGCGGCGGTCTATCCGTTCGGCCGCGTCGACCTGATCGGTCATGCGCTGATCATGGCGATCATCGTCGCGATCGCCGCCGACCATACCCGCGAGGTGCATTTCCTGCCGGCGCTGAAGCGCAAGCTCGCCGGCGTCCCGACCGGGCTTGCCGCTGCGCTCGTGATCTTCGCGACCGGATATTGGGGCCTGCATATCGCGCTCTACGGCCCGGAGGGCCGCGTCGGCCAGCCCACCGGCGAGATCGCGACGCATTCGCATAGTCCGGAATACCCGCATGGCCCGCAGGCGCCCGGCGGCATCGGCGCCCCGCCGCGGACCGGCGCCGATGCGGCCGGCCATGCCGGACATGCCGGGCATCAGGCGGCCACTGCCGCGACCGTGCCGGTGCCCGCGCTCGCCGCCTACCAGCAGGCGATGGAGCGGATGCACGGGCCGATGATGCAGGGCGTCGCCCATCCCGATCCCGACGCCGCCTTCGTGCTCGGCATGATCCCGCATCACCAGGGCGCAATCGACATGGCCGAGATCCAGCTGCGTTTTGGCCGCGACGAGGCGAACCGCAAGCTGGCGCAGGAGATCATCGCCGCGCAGACGCATGAGATCGGCGAGATGCGCGCCTGGCTGAAGCAGAAGAACCTGCCGCAGCCGGCACAGTAGGGCCGCGCCTCCGGATGATTGCACGGCTCCTCTGGAGGATCGTGCAATCATCGCGCAGGAACGATCTACCGCCGGACGTCACTCCGGCGGCAGCCTGCCTCCTCCGAACAGGAGGAGGATGCTTTGACTCTCGGAACGATGTTTTCATTCAAGCCCGCGCTTGCCGCCCTGGCGATGGTCTCGGCCGAACCGGCACTCGCCCAGGCGTCGGGCGAAGAACGGCGTCGGCGCGGCGAGGACGTGATGCGCACGCTCAACCAGGGCCAGCCACAACCGGCCCTCGAGGGCTTGCGCCGCGATTTCCCCGATCTCGCCGACGCCATCACCGATTATGCGCTCGGCGATGTCTGGGGCCGGCCCGGGCTCGACCATCGCACGCGCCAGCTCGCCGCCGTCTCGGCCTTCGCCGCGCTCGGCAACCAGCCTTTCCTCAGGGTCCATGCCGGCTACGCGCTCAATCTCGGCGTCAGCGAGGCCGAGCTCAAGGAGATCGTCCATCTGACCACGGTCCATGCCGGCTTCCCACGCGCGATCGAGGCGGCGCAGACGCTGGGCGCGTTGTTCGCCGAGCGCCGGGCCGCGCCGGGGGCGCGGCCATGAGGCGCGCCAGCGATCGACTGATCTGGCTCGCCGCCCTTGCCGTTTTGGCGACCGGGCCCGCCGTGCCTCAGGAGAGAGCCATGACCACTCAAGCCCAGAACAGCAGCCGCCCGGCCCAGCCGGCGCCCCACCGCTATGTCGGGATGTGGGTGACCGAGGACGGCCATATTCGCCACGAATTGCTGCCGAACGGCCGCTATGACGAACAGCGCGGCAATCGCAAGAGCGCCTATCGGGGCCGCTACGCCATCACCGGCAACCAGATCGACTATGTCGACGATACCGGCTTCAGCGCCGATGGCGTGTTCGTCTCGGAGGATGTGCTTGAACATGGCGGCATGATCTTCCGGCGCGAGCGCTGACCCTCCCGGCCGGTCCG
Organism: Allobosea sp. BK604; assembly: GCF_004341515.1. Classification (GTDB taxonomy): domain Bacteria; phylum Pseudomonadota; class Alphaproteobacteria; order Rhizobiales; family Beijerinckiaceae; genus Allobosea. Next base: position 166,311 of record NZ_SLZF01000007.1, on the reverse strand, counting down.
GAATCCGTACCGCCAATTGGGCATGAGCATGTTAGGCTCGCGCCATGACGGCTCACGGTCAGTTCTGCTCGGTGGCGCGGGCGCATGAGGTTCTCGGCGGCCGCTGGACGCTGCTCGTCGTGCGCGAGCTGCTTTGCGGCAGCCGACGCTTCAACGACATCCGGCGCGGCATCCCGCGCATCTCGCGCACGATGCTCTCGGAACGGCTGCAGGAACTTATCCTGGTCGGCGCGATCAACCGCAGCGAGGGCGCGCATGGCCCGGAATATGCGCTGACCGAGGCGGGGCAGGAACTGGCGGCTCTGGTCGGCGCCCTGGGTACCTGGGGCCAACGCTGGCTGCCACGCCAAGCGGAGGGCGAGATCGTCGATATCGAGCCGCTGCTGCTGGATATGCAGAGGCGGGTGAACTTCGCCGCCCTGCCGGAGGAGCCGACCGTCATCCGCTTCGAGATCGAGGGAAGCCGGCCGCGCTTCATGCTGCTGAAGCCAACCGAGGCATCGTTCTGCGCCCAGAATCTCGGCTTTCCCGAGCCGCTCTGTGTCCGGGCCAGAATGCCGGCGCTCGTCGCGTGGTGGCGCGGGGATGTGAGTTTCGTCGAGGCGCAGCGGCTGGGTCTGGCAGTCGAAGGGCCGCGAGCGCTCGCGCGGGCTTTCCCGACCTGGTTCGAGCGCTATCTCTTCGCCCATGTCGCCCCCGCCTCCCGGCCGGCCAGCGAGCTTTCCGCATGACGCTCCGCATCGTCCGGCTCGGCACGCCGCGCCACCCGCAGGAGGGCACGCGCATCGGCACTGTCCGGCGACTGCCGCGCGGCGTGCGCAAGGAGCGTTATGCCGCGGATGACTGGTTCGATGTCTGGTATCCGCAACTTTCCCCCAGTGCCGAGCTGGTGAAGGAGGCTCAGGGCGCGACCACCGACAAGGAGTGGAGCCACTTCACCCGCGCCTTCAAGGCCGAGATGAGTGAGCCTGCGGCGCGCCATGCGCTCGATCTGGTGGCGACGCTCTCACACAAGAGCGATCTCTCGGTCGGCTGCTATTGCGAGGACGAGGCGCGCTGTCACCGCTCGGTGCTGCGCGAGCTTCTGGCCGGGCGCGGCGCCAGGATCGCGTGAGCCGGCGGTCCGGATTCCGTACCCTCTGAACGCCTGCTATGCGGCCATAAGCCTTGCACCGACACCGGAGCAGGCAGCATGAGCGAGACGCAACCGACCATACTCGACCGCATCGGCAACACGTCGCTCCTGCCGCTGCGGAGGATCACGCCGGCAAAGGGCGCGCGCATCCTGCTGAAGATCGAAAGCGAGAACCCGACCGGCAGCTTGAAGGACCGCCAGGCGCTCGCCATGATCGCGGCGGCCGAGGCCGATGGCCGGCTGAAACCCGGCGGGGCGGTGGTCGAATATACCGGCGGCAGCACCGGCGTATCCCTTGCGCTGGTCTGCGCGGTGAAGGGCTATCCGCTGCACATCGTCACGTCCGATGCCTTCGCCAGGGAGAAGCTCGACCAAATGCGGCTGCTCGGTGCCCGGCTCGAGGTGATCCCGAGCGAGGGCGGCCGGACGACCGAGAAGCTGACGCGCGACATGATCGAGGCCGCGCGGGTCATCGCCGCGGAGACCGGCGCCTTCTGGACCGACCAGCTCAGGAACTGCGACCAGCTCTCCGCCTATCACCGGCTGGGCGAGGAGATCTGGCGCCAGAGGGAAGGCCGGATCGACGCCTTCGTCCAGAGCGTCGGCACCGCCGCCTCGCTGCGCGGCACGGCCGAGACGCTGCGCGGCCATGACGAGCGCATCCGCATCGTCGCGGTCGAGCCGGCGGAATCGGCAGTGCTCTCGGGCGGCCCGTCGGGCGCGCACAAGATCGACGGCATCGGCGCCGGCTTCGTCGTGCCGCTCTGGCAGGATGGCACCGCCGACCGGATCGAGCGGGTCTCGACCGAGGAGGCGCGGGCGATGGCGCTCAGACTGGCCCGTGAGGAAGGCCTGTTCTGCGGCAGCTCGACCGGCGCGAATGTCGTCGCGGCGCTGCGACTGGCCGAGGAGATGGCGGCTGGAGCGACCATCGTGACAGTGATGTGCGATACGGGAATGAAGTACCTGAAGAGCTTCGGGGAGCTGGTTTGAGGTCTCTTCTCCCGCCTGATCGGGGCTTGCTGTCCGTTCCTGGGCGATGGCCAACAGGTGTTCAGGGAGGTCGCCGGCACGTTCTGAACGACTGGACGAGGCTCTTGGATGATCGTCTCCGCAATACAAGCTCAAATATAATATCGCGTCCAAGCATGCCCCGGGGCCTCGCGGCCAAAGCTGAAACCCGGTGCTTCGTGAAGCAATAGATCAGCGATATCCTCGTCCCGATCGATGAGGTGGTTCAGACCAACCGGACGAAAGCTCTTGTAGAAATTCTCATCGTCTCCGTGGTCGTCCTCACCGCAATCCACCTGAATGTCGCCGCCCTCAAGGAAGACGACATGGCAGATAGGGCGGGTATTGTGAAAGATATGATCGCAGACAAGGCACAGTCGCTCAGCCACTTTACTTCTCCCAAAGCCGCAGCGGAACCTGGGCCTTCTCACCGCAGCGCGCGAAGGCCACTTCGTTCGGCGAGAGCGCGCCGGCCACGCTGCATTGCTCGCCATCGACGGTAAGGCTGGCGGCATAGCGGTCCCTGCCGACGCGGCTCATGCGGATTTCTCCGGATTTCTCCGGCGCCTCGCCTGGGCCGCAGATCGCGAGATGCTTGAGCCGGATCGGACCGGAATAGTAGCGGGCCTGGCCGCGGCCGGTACCGATCTCGCTCAGGCTGGCGCTGAGGCCCCATTCGCCGGCATAGCCGTAATTGCCGGTGAGCTCGAGCGCGTCGACGGAAGCCGGCAGGCAGGCGGCGAACGCAAGCAGGAGAAACCGGCGCATCCGTCCTCACCCATCCAGGCCATTGTCAACGCATCGAATCTTTCGGTAGTAGCGGGGTCTTAATCGGGCGTATCCCAAATTTGGGGAGGCCATGCAGCTTGCGCTCACGGGCGGGAAAGATGGCCGCTCTATTTGGTCCAGCCTTGCGGGGCGCTTCTCGCCTTTGGGGCCTTTAGGCATTTACAGGTCGCCCTTTGCCGCGTCGGGCCAGCGTATTGTTATGGCTACGCCGCCGCGAGCATCGATATCTTGCACGAGCCGGCGCTCTTTAGAGTGTTCCAGTTCCCCCATGCCGGTCTTGATGACGAATTCGAAATTCGCAAGCATCGTTCCGCCTTGCTTACGTATCCCGTTTCCTCGACGTGACCATCACCATAAATCCAGAGCTGCCTGGAAACCGGTTTCCGATCATAATACTCTGCTTTGTCCCTAACCATGAGACGAGCCCATCGCATGAACATCGCACTCGTGGTGAACGTGATCGTTTCCATGTCGCCCCCATACTTCCCGCTAAGCATATAGGGACGAAGCCGGGCTGGCGACAGGCGCGTCAACGACGCGAGATTTCATACTGAGACACTGCCGATCTTTCCGAAAACCGGCTTCCACCCTCCAGTCCGGCGCTCAAGCGTAGCAGGATGCCAGCAAAGCAAAAGGGCGGCGCTGTGGCGGCATGCTGCACCTGCTCACTCGCCTGCCGCAGTGCCGCCCTGCACCCCCGACGCTGGCGCATGGCTGGCGCTGATAATAAACTAAAGCCATTCCCCTGAGACAGGACGGATTACGGTAACCGATGGATAAGCGGGTCGAACCGGGCGAGCTTCATGGCGCCCATGCAAGGCCGGCCCTCACCGAGGCCGATATCCGCTCGATCCTGATCGGCATCGTGCTCGCCATGTTCCTGGCGGCGCTCGACCAGACCATTGTCGCGACCGCAATGCCGACGATCGGGCGCGAACTCGGCGATGTCGCCCATCTGCCCTGGATCGTCACCTCCTATCTCCTCGCCTCGACCGCGGTGACGCCGCTCTACGGCAAGCTCGCCGATATCCACGGCCGGCGCGTGACGATGCTGACGGCGATCGTGGTCTTCATCATCGGCTCGGTCGCCTGTGCGCTGGCGCCCTCGCTCTGGCTGCTGGTGATGGCGCGCTTCGTCCAGGGTCTCGGCGGCGGCGGGCTGATCTCGCTGGCGCAGACGATCATCGCCGACATGGTCCCACCGAAGGACCGCGGCAAATATCAGGTCTATATCGCCGGCGTCTTCGTCTCCTCCTCGCTGCTCGGCCCGGTGCTGGGCGGCGTGATCTCGGAGACAGTGGGCTGGCCCGTGATCTTCTGGATCAACCTGCCGATCGGCCTCTTCGCCTATTACATGACCAATTCCGCGCTGAAGCGCCTGCCCCGGCACGAGCGGCCGCACCAGCTCGACCTGCTCGGCGCGCTATTGATGACCAGCGCGACCATGACGCTGCTGCTCGCGCTGAGCTGGGGCGGCACGCATTATCCCTGGCTCTCCGCCCAGATCTTCGGGCTGGTCGGCCTTTCGATCCTGCTCTGGATCGGCTTCGCGGCGCGGCTGAAGCGGGCGGATGAGCCCCTGATCCCGCTCGACGTGCTGGCCAATCCGGTGGTACGCGCCGGCACGATCGCCGCCGGCTTCGGCATGGGCACCTTCATCGGCCTGACCATCTACCTTCCGCTCTATTTCGAGACCGTGTCCGGCCTCTCCGCCGCCAATTCCGGCATGGGGCTGATCCCGCTGAGCTGCGGCACCGTGATCGGCGCCACCGCGTCGGGCCGCGCCATGACCAAGCTGACGCATTACAAGCGCGTGCCGATGATCGGCCTCACCGTCGCGGTCATCGGCACGGCGCTGCTGGCCTATGGCGCCGGCACGTTGCCGCTCATCCCCTTCGTCTGCCTGCTCGCGGTGATCAGCCTCGGGCTCGGCACATTGCTGCCGGTCGCGACCGTCTCGATCCAGAACGCGGTCAGGCCGCACCAGTTGGGCACCGCGACCGCGACTGCGAATTTCTTCCGGCAGATCGGCGGCGCGCTGATCGTCGCGGTGTTCGGCGCGATCGTGCTCGGCGGCATGGGCTCGAGTGGGGCCGGCCTCTCGGCCGAGACGCTCAGGGCCGGCTCGGTCGACCGCGCCACCATGGTGACGCTGTTCCAGTACGTCTTCGCCGCGACCTGCCTCGGCTTCGCGCTGGCGCTCGCCTTCCTGCTGATGATGAAGGAGATGCCGCTGCGCGGCAGCGCCATCGAGGCGGCGAAGGAAGCGGCGGGAGAGTAAGCCGCAAGCCACTGTCCGGGCCGATGCGTCAGAGCAGTTCGGCAAGCCGCTCGAGTTCCTTGCCGTCGAGATCGGACACCGCCGCATAGGCGACGCCGCCGCGCGTCCAGGTCAGCAAATTATAGCCGCTACGCGTCGACAGGGACGGTGCCGCGTCAGAACCTTGCGTCGCCCAGGCGAAGACGTTGATCAGGTGCAGGCGACGCTTGTAGACGAGCGCGCCGACCCGCTTGCCGCCGATCGAATCGAGCCGGCCGCCGACCAGCGGGAAGCCCTGGGGCGCGAGATCGCGCACCTCGGGCGAGAAATCGACCTTGCCGGCGAACCAGGGCTTGACCGTGTGGGCGTCGGAGGATGCGACCTGGATCGGGCTGTCCTGCAGCAGCGAACGGACATGCGCGGAGAGCAGGTCCTGCTCGAGGAGCCGTCCCTGCGAGGCGCCGGTGACGAACCACAAGGTCGCGAGCGAGGAGACGAGGCAGGCGACGAGGATCGCCGCCGCCTGGCGCAGCATGACCGGGACCGGCCAGCGCCGCAGCCGGGGGGCCGGCGCGGCAGGCTCTTCCGGCCTATCGGCGGCCTGCGCCAGGGCAAGCCTGATGCGGGACGGGAGTTCGGACGGCATCGGCTCGCGGCCCGAGGCGGCGAGCGAGCGGCCGATCTGCCGCAGCTCGGTGGCAAGGCTCGCGCAGGCGGGGCAGGTTTCCAGATGGAGCGCGAAGGCCCGGCGCTCCTCCGCCGGCAACTCGCCGTCGATATAGGCGCTGACGCGGTCGAAGGGCTGGTCACATGGCATTGGATTGGTCCTTCCCGGCCTTGCGGGCAAGCGTCTTGCGCAGATGTTCACGGCCACGCGCGAGGCGCGACATCACGGTCCCGACCACGGTGCCGGTGATCTCGGCGATCTCGCGATAGCCGAGCCCTTCGATCTCGCGCAGCACGACGACCTCGCGGAAGGCCGGCGGCAATTCGGCGAGAGCACGGCGCACCAGGTCGCGCTCGTCGGCGCCGATCATCGCCTCCTCGGCGCTGGGCTCGTCGGCGGCGATCTGGAAGGCCGGACCGGGCTCGCCGCCGGCGCCCGGCAAGGCTTCGTCGAGCGAGACGACGTTGGCGGCGCGTCGGCGCAGGTTGAGGCTGCGATAGGCGGCGTTGCGGACGATGGCGAAGAGCCAGGGCCGGATTTCGTCGCCGCGAAAGCCGTCAAAGGCGCGGAATGCCCGGAGATAGGCTTCCTGGACCGCGTCCTCGGCATCGGAGCGCGAGCGCAGCAGCCAGAACGCCAGATTGAACGCCGCCTCCATATGCGGCAGCGCCAGCTCTTCGAAGCGCGAGGGGGAAGCCATGGGTCAGCCGATGCCTGTGGCGCTCGGGGCGGAACGTGGCCCCTCGGGCATCCTATCCCAATCGCGGCCGCTTTATTCCCTTGGCGCTGCAATTTCCGGGCGACGCAGATCGCGGGAATAAATCGCCGTCTTCCTGAATCTCCGATGTTGCGACGCCGCTGCGGCGCTCGCCACACCACCTTCGGGAGCGTTCCATGTTCCATCCCTCTCGTCGCGACGCCCTCGTCGCGGCTTCGCTGGCTGCTGCCTTTGGCCTGGACAAGCCCTTCGCCTTCATCGACGAGGCGGAGGCACAGACAACGCCCGATCCTGCCGTCGGCTTCCATCGCTACAAGGTCGGCTCGATCGAGGTGACCGCGCTTTATGACGGCATCTGGGAAAAGCCGCATGATCCGGCCTTCATCAAGAATGCCTCGATCGACGAGACCAAGGAGGCCCTCGCCAAGGCCGGGCTCACCACCGCCTTCGTCTCGATCCCGCTCACCGTCGTCGTGCTCAAGCTCGGCGAGCGCTATGTCATGGTCGATTCCGGCTCGGGCGCCGGCCAATGGCAACCGACGGCGACGAAGCTCGCCAGCAACATGGCGGCCGCAGGCATCGATCCGGCCAGGATCGACACGATCCTGCTGTCGCATTTCCATCCGGACCATATCTTCGGCCTGATGAACCGGAACACCGACGCGCCGGTCTTCCCGCAGGCCGAGATCGTCGTCAGCGCCACCGAGTACAAATGGTGGACCGAGCCCGGCCGGGTCGGTGCGCTGCCCGAAGCACGCAAGGCGCTCGGCCAGCGCATCAACGCCGTTTTCCCCGGCTGGAAGAACTTTCGCCTCGTCGAGGGCGAACCCGAGGTCGCGCCCGGCGTCAGGCTGGTCAAGGCGCCGGGCCACACGCCGGGCCACGCCGCCTATCATGTCAGCTCCGGCAACGAGCAGCTGATGATGTCGAACGACACTTTCTATGTCCCGGCCCTGCTCGCGCCGCACCCGGACTGGCAGGGAACCTATGACCAGGACAGCGCCCTCGCGGTCGAGACGCGCCGCGGGCTGATCGAACGGGTCCTGGCCGAGAAGATGCTGATCTGCGGCGCGCATTTCCCGTTCCCGGGCCTCGGCAGCTTCGCCAAGGACGGCGCCGCCTACGCCTTCACGCCCGCCAAGGCCTGAACCCGCCAGCGGGCGGCGGAGCCCTGCCGCCCACACTCCCCCGCGACACACCAACACTCAGGAGATCGACATGAACCGCATGTTTGCCTTGGCCACGCTCGCAGCCAGCCTCACGCTCGCCAACGCCGCCTTCGCCGTCGATACGACGCCGACGGTGACCTCGCCCGATCTCGCCGCCGTCCGGACCGCGATCAAGGCCAAGGACTGGAAGGTCGCGATCACCGACCTCAACAGCATGATCGATCAGGGCGTCCAGCACCCGGATGTCTACAACCTGCTCGGCTTCAGCCTGCGCAAGAGCGGCGACCACAAGACGGCGCTGACCTATTACCGCAAGGCGCTGGATTTCGACCCGAACCACAAGGGCGCGCTCGAATACCAGGGCGAGCTCTATGTCGAGACCGGCGAGATCGCCAAGGCGCAGGCCAATCTCGCCCAACTGGTCAAGCTCTGCCCGGGCGGCTGCGAGGAACGCGAGGACCTCGAGAAGGCCCTCTCCGCCGCACCGAAGACGAACTGACCTCACCTCACCCGGAAGGGACGCATCATGCCGCGACCCATCATCCTCGACGCAGCCGTCCTCCTCGGACGGCTGCTGATGGCCGCCCTCTTCCTGCACGAAGCCTGGGTCAAGCTCACGAATATCGGCCCGTCCATGGTCTATATGGAGCGCTTCGGTGTACCGGGCCTGCTGCTGCCGGGGGCGATCGCGCTCGAACTCGGCGGCGGGCTCATGCTCGTCATCGGCTGGGGCAGCCGCCACGCGGCGCTGGCCCTGGCCGCGTTCTGCATCGCTGCCGCGGTGCTGTTCCACAATGCGCTCTCCGACGGCAACCAGCTCCAGCATTTCGAGAAGGATCTGGCGATCGCCGGCGGGCTGCTCGTCCTCTTCGCCTTCGGGCCGGGACGGTTCAGCCTGCGGCCGGGATGAACCGTCACATGATTGCGGCATGGTCGGGCGAGACATTCCGCAACTCTGCGTCCAGCAACTCTTGCGTCGCCGAACGCTTTGGCTTTGTCTTGACGCGTCCTCCCTGCGGGCCGGTGCCGGCCGCGCTTCAAATCAGGAGAGCCCCATGTCCGATCTCGTCGTCATCGTCTATCCGACCGAGGCCAAGGCCGAGGAGATGCGCCAGAAGCTCCTCGAGCTGCAGAAGGAATACCTGATCGAGATCGGCGACGCCGCCATCGCGGTCATGCACGAAGGCGGCAAGATCAAGCTCAACCAGCTGATGAACACGACGGCGCTCGGCGCGGTCTCGGGCAGCTTCTGGGGCCTGCTGATCGGCGCGATCTTCCTGATGCCGGTCTTCGGCGCGGCGCTCGGCGCCGCCTCCGGCGCCCTTGGCGGGGCGCTGACCGATTACGGCGTCAATGACGGCTTCATGAAGGAGCTCTCGTCCAGCCTGCAGCCGGGCAATGCCGCGCTCTTCGTGCTGGTGCGCAAGATGACCGCCGACAAGGTGCTGGAGGCGATCAAGGGCACGGGCGGCGTCGTGCTGAAGACCTCGCTCGACCATACCCGCGAGCAGGCGCTGCGCGACGCGATCTCGGCCTCGCCGGGCGCGGTCGAGCATCCCTCGACGCCGGGCGCGGTGCCTGCCGGAACCGGCGCGCCTTCGCCGGTGGGCTGAGCGGAACGCCATGCGGCGCAAGCGTCCGCCGCGAGCCAGCCTCGCCCTCATGCTGGGGCTGGCCGCAATGGCGACGAGTCTCGGCAGTTGCGCCAAGCCGTCCTGCTGCCGCGGCCACCCTCATATCTGCCTGAGCTGCGGCTAGCACCGCTGCTTTTGCGGAACCGGCATCCCGATCAGAGGCAGCAGAACGCCTGGCTCAATCGCGGGGCTCAGCGGCCTCCGTCATGCTCGCCCCTGTGGCGAGCATCCACGCCTTGAACACCGCCCTGCATCAAGGAAGACGTGGATGGTCGGGACAAGCCCGACCATGACGATGGAGATGTTGCTTAGTCCCGCAGCAGCTCGTTGATGCCGGTCTTCGCCCGCGTCTGGGCGTCGACCGTCTTGACGATGACGGCGCAGTAGAGCGAGGGGCCGGGCGTGCCGTCGTTCAGCGGCTTGCCCGGCAGCGAGCCGGAGACCACCACCGAATAGGGCGGCACCTTGCCGATATGGACCTGGCCGGTGGCGCGGTCGACGATCTTGGTCGAGGCCGAGATGAAGACGCCCATCGAGATCACCGAGCCTTCACCGACGATCACGCCCTCGACCACCTCGGAACGGGCGCCGATGAAGCAGTTATCCTCGATGATGGTCGGATTGGCCTGGAGCGGCTCGAGCACACCGCCGATGCCGACGCCGCCCGAGAGATGCACGTTCTTGCCGATCTGGGCGCAGGAGCCGACCGTCGCCCAGGTGTCGACCATGGTCCCGGAATCCACGTAGGCGCCGATATTGGTGTAGGACGGCATCAGCACGACGTTCGGCGCGATGAACGCGCCGCGGCGAGCGGCGGCCGGCGGCACGACACGAAAACCGGCGGCGCGGAAGCGGTTCTCGCCCCAGCCTTCGAATTTCGAGGCGACCTTGTCCCAGAACACGCCCTCACCCGGGCCGTTGGCCATGATCCTGTTGTCGTTCAGGCGGAAGGAGAGCAGCACGGCCTTCTTCAGCCATTGATGCGTGACCCAGTCGCCGTCGATCTTCTCGGCGACGCGGGCCTTGCCGTCATCGAGCAGTTCGATCGCCTGCTCGACGGCGTCACGCACCGCACCTTTCGTGTTGATGCCGATCTCGGCCCGGTTCTCCCAGGCGGCGTCGATGGTGGCGGCGAGATCGGTCAGGGACATGGAGCGGCTCCGGCGTTCAGATGACGCCGCGAGCGATGGCGGATGCAGGCGGCGGCGTCAAGGCGAGCTGCGTGGCGGAACCGCTGCGCCCCGCTCAGGCCTTGCAGATATAGCTGACGGTGCGGATGCGCCGATCCTGGAGATTGCGCACCTGGTTGCGCGCCATCAGCGGGAAATCATGGCCAAGGAAGGCCTGGAAGGTCACGGCCGGCACTGCCCGCTCCAGCCGCACCGCCATGGCCTCGAACCAGCGTTGGCTCTCCTCGGTGGAGTCGCGCATGTCGACGATCCTGAAGCCGGCTTCCTCGAGGAGCGGAGGCATGGCGACGAGCGTCGCCAGATGGCTGATGGCCGGCTCGCTCGCCCAGGGCACGGGATAGAACAGCTCGCCGCCCTCGCCCTGCAGGATGTCGTAGACGGCGAAGCGGGCACCGGGCTTGAGCACCCGCCTGGCCTCGGCGTAGAGCCTCTCCTTGGCCGGGATGTTCATGCCGGCATGAATGGTGATCGCTGCGTCGAAAGCGGCATCGGCAAATGGCAGGTCGGTGGCGTCGCCCTGCTGGAAGCTGACGCGGTCGCTCAGGTGCACCCAGTCGCTCAGCGTCGTCGCCGCCTCGCAGAAGGCCTGGGTGAGATCGATGCCGGTGACCCGGCAGCCATAGGTTTCGGCCAGGGTCCGGGCCGGGCCGCCGAGGCCGCTGCCGATATCGAGGACATGCGAGGCCGGGCTCAGGTTGAGCATCTGAGCGAGCTCGAGCGTCGCCTTGCGGCCGCGGATATGGAACTCGTCGACCGTACCGAGATCGGCCGTCGTCAGCGTCTCGATATCCTTGCCGGCCCTGCGCAGGCTCTCGGCGATCGCATTGGCGAGGTCGCCGTCGCCGCCATAGTGGCTCTCGACATCGTCTGCCATGGTGTCAGCCTCCTGGCCGCGGCGGGAGAATCCGCATCGCAGCGCCAATCCAGAAGCAGGCATGCCCTCGCGCGGGCGAACTCGCATAACGACGAGGTGATCTTATACGCGACCGGCGCGGGGACAAGGACGGCTTGACGCACGTCGACCCGCCCGCTTCGCTGGCTGATCACCCCGCCTCCCGCACAGCCTGGACCCACTCATGCGCCTCTGGATCAGGAACCCGCTCGGCATCGTCGCCGAGGCCGCCGGTGGCGGCATCGTCACCGATGGCGCTGTCATCGCCGAGCTGGTGCCAGCGGGAGGCGCGCCTTCGCTCCCAATCGGCGAGGTCTTCGATGCCTCGGAGCATGTCGTGCTCCCCGGGCTGATCAACACGCACCATCATTTCTACCAGACGCTGACACGGGCCCATCCGGCTGCGATCGACCAGGAGCTGTTTCCCTGGCTGAAGGCGCTCTACCCGCTCTGGGCCAGGCTCAACCCCGACGATCTCAGGCTCGCAGTGCGCGTGGCGCTAACGGAGTTGCTCCTGTCGGGCTGCACCACGGCGGCCGACCATCACTATCTCTACCCGAAGGGGCTGGAGGGCGCGGTCGACATCGCCGTGGAAGAGGCACGGGCGCTCGGCATCCGCATGACGGTGTCGCGCGGCTCGATGAACCTGTCGCAGAAGGATGGCGGGCTGCCGCCGGACGAGGTGGTGCAGGACGAGGACACGATCCTGGCCGATAGCGAACGTGTGCTCTCGCTGTTCCACGATCCCCGGCCGGGCAGCATGATCCAGATCGCGCTCGCGCCCTGCTCCCCCTTCTCGGTGACGCCCGCGCTGATGGCGAAAAGCGCCGAGCTCGCAGCGCGCTTCGACGCGCCGCTGCACACCCATCTCGCCGAGACCGCGGATGAGGAGGCCTATTGCCTCCAGGTCTATGGCAGACGCCCGCTCGACCTGCTCGAGGAGGTCGGCTGGATGCGGCCAAAAACCTGGCTGGCCCATGGCATCCATTTCTCCTGCGAGGAATGCGAGCGACTGGGCAAGGCCGGTGTCGGCGTGTGCCATTGCCCGACCTCGAACGGCGTGCTCGCCTCCGGCTTCTGCAGGACACGCGAACTGGAGCGGGCCGGAGCGCCGCTGGGCTTGGGCGTCGACGGCTCGGCCTCGAATGACGGCTCCAACCTGATGGAGGAGCTGCGCCACGCGCTGCTGACCAACCGGCTGCACTACCAGAGCGCGAGTGCGGTGACAGCGCGCGACGTGATCCGCTGGGCGAGCGAGGGCTCGGCACGCTGCCTCGGGCGCTCCGACATCGGTACGATCGCCGCGGGCATGCAGGCGGACCTGGCGCTCTACAAGCTCGACGAGCTGCGCTTCTCCGGGGCGCATGACCCCGTAGCGGCGCTGGTGCTATGCGGCGCGAACCGCGCCGACCGGGTGATGATCGGAGGGCACTGGCGTGTCGTCGACGGAGCGGTGCCGGGGCTGGACCTCGCGGCGCTCAGGCGCTCGCACGGACTGGCGGCGCGGCGCTACGCCTGAAGGCCGGATCAGCGCGTGGCGACGAAGAACAGCCGCGGGAAGGGCAGCAACACGGTACCGTCGGGCATCGCCGGATAGGCGCGCGCGACGGCGTCCTGATAGCGCGCCAGGAACGCCTCGCGCTCGGCCTCGTCGAGCGGGGCGAGGAAGGGGCGCAGACCGCTGCCCTTGAACCATTCGACGATCGCGCCAGCCCCGCCCTCAAGCACGTGATGATAGGTCGTGCGCCAGATATCGATCGAGGCCGCGCTGTCGCGCAGCACGCGATAGTACCAGTCGGCATGGTGGCGCGGAGCGCGCGAGCCGGCAGCCTTGGCGAGCTTGCCGGCCCAGGGACCATCGGCCGCGATCTCGCGCATCAGCACATGGGCCGGCTCGTCGAGATTATCCGGCATCTGCACGGCGAGGCTGCCGCCTGGCGTCAGCTTCCCGACGAGGGACGGCATCAGCGTCTCGTGCTTCGGCAGCCATTGCAGCACGGCATTGGACAGGATGACATCATAGGCCGCCTCTGGCTGCCAGGTCGCGATATCGGCGAGCTCGAACGGGATCGCAGGCAGCCGCTTGCGGGCCGCCGCGATCATGTCAGCGTCGCTGTCCATGCCGATGATCGTGGCTTGGGCAAAGCGGGCCTGGAGCAGCTCGGTCGAGTTGCCCGGGCCGCAGCCGATATCGATGGCGTTCGCGACAGGCAGGCTATGGATCTGCGCCAGCAGATCGTGGATCGGCCGGTTCCGCTCGTGCTCGAACTTGGTGTATTGCCGGGCTGACCAGCTCATAGAACTATTCTCCTTACGGCCGGGACCTGTCAGCGACGCGCGGTACGCTTGCCGGTTCTGGCGGGCTTTTCCGGTGCGGGGGTGAATTCGCGCAGCTCGGGCAGCCGCACGTGGATGCGCCGCAGCAGCGCGAGCAGCTGGTCGACCTCAGCTTGCGAGAAATCGGCGAGGACGAGGCGCTCGCGCTCGATCGCCAGCGCGATCAGCCGGTCATGCAGGGCATAGCCCTCCGCCGTCAGCTCCAGGACCTGGCGGCGCGCATCGCGCCCATCGGCGGCTTCATGGACATGGCCGGAGGCGACCAGAGCGGCGACGCCGCGGCTGACCGCGCCCTTGTCGAGGCTGATGACCTCGCAGATGCGCTGGGCGCCGATCCGAGGCTCGATCGCAAGCTGCGAGATGATGCGCCATTCGGTGACGCCGACGCCGAAGCATTCGAGATAGAGCCGCGAGGAGCTGCGCGACCAGGTGTTGGAAATCGCGGTGAGGAAGTAAGGGACATAGCCGGTGAGATCGAGAACCTCGCGGTCCCCGTCGCCTCCATTGGCCTTGCGGCGCTTCGTCGAAGCCATGGGTTACCCGCCCTGATGCCCATTCCCATCTGGCATAGGCGTGGAGCGGAGGGCAAGAGCACGGCGCACCACTCGTCATTGCGGGCACCCGGGTCCTGGCTTTGGCAAGCCCGAGTACAAGCTCCAAGCTCCGCAAGGCAATCCAGGGCGGTAGCGCTCTACGTCCCCTGGATTGCTTCGTCGCGAAGCTCCTCGCAATGCCGGTTGGACGATGTCAGCGCGTCCCGCCCCCGCCCAGCCGGCCGAACTCCGCCAGCTCCACCCAGATCGCGGCGAAGATCCTGCGGGCGAAACCCTCGACATCATCCGGCACGCCCTCCTCGTGCCAGCACTCGCCACCGACGCGCATGCCGCCGACGACGATCATGGCGAGGAGGCGCGTGCGCAGGCGGCTTGCCGGGTCGTTCGGAGCGCGGGCGGCGAGCGCCGCAGCCAGCTTCTGCTCCAGCTTGACGTATTTGAGCTGCTCGCGCCCGCGCAGGGCGGGCGTCTCGCGGATGAGCTTGCCGAGCGCGAGCGCCTGCGGATCGGCGGCGGAGGCCAGGACCGAGCCGATCAGCGCCTCCTCCACCACCTTGATCAGCGGTTCGCCGGCAGGGCGGGCCGCGACGGCTTCGGCCATCACCTCGCCGAACCTGTCCTGCCAGGCGGCGATGACATCCTCCTTGCTCGGGAAATAGTCGAAGAAGGTGCGTTTCGAGACATCGGCCGCCGCCGCGATCTCGTCGATTGTGGTGGCGTCGAAGCCGTTCGTCAGGAACAGCGTCTGGGCGGCGTGGGCGATGCGCTCCCGCGTCTGCCGGCGCTTGCGCTCGCGCAGGCCTTCATTCGTCCTGGTCGGATCGTCTGGAACGCGCATCGAACTCGTCAGTCGGTCATTTCCCTTGGACAGGCCTAGCCCCCATGGCCTGCCGAGGCAATCTCGTGCCGGTCAGGCCGGCAGCGCCTCGAAACGCCGGCGGCCGGCGCCGAGCGGCTGGCGCCGCGTGATCTTGTAGACCGCGGCGGGAGGAATATTGCGCAGGGCGCGGCCGGTGCGGGTCGCCTTTAGGCCGAGCCGATCGAGGATCGGGCGGGGGACCGGGCAGCGTGGGCCATAGGTGAACTGATAGAAGGCGCCGCCCGGTCGCATGTAGGTGAAGGCGCCGGAGAGTATCGCGACCACCTTGCGCGGCGACATCGAGAGCAACGGCAGGCCGCTGACCACGGCGCCGACCGGCATGTCGCCATAGAGATCGAAGCGCGCGAGCTGCGACGCATCCATCCAGAGCACGCGGGCCTGCGGGAAGCGGAACTCCAGCATCCGCGCGAAATCCGAGCCGTATTCGACCAGCGTCAGATCGCTCTCGGCGACGCCGCGCTCCAGCAGCGCCCGGGTGAAGACGCCCGTGCCGGGACCGAGCTCGAGCACCGGCCCGGTCTCCGGGCCTATCTCCTGCGTCATAACCCGGGCGAGCGCATCGCCCGAAGGCGCGACCGCCGCGACCTGCAGGGGATTGGCGGCCCAAAGCCGGAAGAACTGGACGAAGTCGGAGCAACTGGCTGCGGCTGAGGTCATGGGGTCCGTGGATCGATGCGAGTGAAGGGATTCGTGTCGCACAAGTTGCAATTTTGTATCTATTGCAAATTTGCACTTGATGCAGATATAGGGCATGCCGAGCGCCGAGGCAATGGCCCCGCGCCGGCAGGGCGGCGCGATTGCGCAGCCTCATTCATCGCAATGGGAGAGCACGGATCATGTCAGGTTGGAGCGTCGAACAGATCCCGGCCCAGGCCGGACGGACGGCCGTCATCACCGGGGCGACGAGCGGCATCGGCTATGAGGCGGCGCTGGCGCTCGCCGGAGCCGGCGCGCGGGTCGTCCTGGCCTCGCGCAACGCGGCGAAGGGCACGGAGATGCTGGCCCGGATCCGAGCGGCATACCCCGCAGCCGAGGTCAGCTTCGAGCCGCTCGACCTCGCCAGCCTCGCCTCGGTCGAGGCCTGCGCGCAGCGGATTGCCGCAAGCACGCCGCGGCTCGACCTGCTCGTCAACAATGCCGGGGTGATGGCGATCCCGAACCGGCACGAGACGGTGGACGGGTTCGAGATGCAGCTCGGCGCCAATTATTTCGGCCATTTCGCCCTGACGCTGCGGCTGCTGCCGCGTATCCTCGCCGCCTCGGCGCCACGCGTGGTGACGCTGAGCAGCCTCGCCCATCGCTCCGGTCGGATCGATTTCGACGATCTGCAGTCGCAGCAGCGCTACCGCCCCTGGACCGCCTATTGCCAGTCCAAGCTGGCGACGCTGATATTCGCCCTCGAACTGGAGCGGAGGGCGCGCGCGGC
Organism: Allobosea sp. BK604; assembly: GCF_004341515.1. Taxonomy (GTDB): domain Bacteria; phylum Pseudomonadota; class Alphaproteobacteria; order Rhizobiales; family Beijerinckiaceae; genus Allobosea. The sequence continues at coordinate 149,649 of NZ_SLZF01000007.1, read as the reverse complement.
GCGCTGGTCGCTGATGAGCAATGCCGCCCATCCCGGCTTCGCCCTGACCGGCCTGCAGAGCGCCGGGCCGCGCATGGGCCGCGACGGACCCAGCATGATGGAACTGGCCGGCAAGCTGCTCGGGCCGTTCGTCGCGCAATCGGCTGCCGCCGGCGCCCTGCCGACGCTCTATGCGGCGACGTCACCGGAGGCCGAGGGCGGCGTGCTCTACGGACCGGACGGGTTCTACGAGATGAAGGGCTCGCCGCGGCGCGCCAAGATCGTCGAGGCCGCGCTCGACCGCGACGCCTGGCAGCGGCTATGGGCGGTTTCGGAGCGGCTGACGGGGGTGAGCGTCGCTCAGCCTGCGGCGGCATGAGCGGCGGCGGCGTCATGCTCGCCCTCGTGGCGAACATCCGCGTCTTGAACTCCGCCCTGCATCAAGGAAAACGTGGATGGTCGGGACAAGCCCGACCATGACGGGAGAGGCCGTCCGACGGCCGCTCAAGCCTTCCGGCCGAAATCGTCGATGATGTTTCCGCGCAGGAAGTCCATATCCATCTCGATGCCGAGGCCGGGCTTCGTGGTCAGCTTCAGGCTGCCGCCGGAATTGTCGAGCGGTGTCTCGATGAAGCGGTTGTAGCAGGAGAGGTCGTGCATCGAGGTCTCGATGCGGTAGAAATTCGGCACGGTGATCATGACATGACCGCCGGCGACGACGTTGATCGGCCCCGAAGCGTCATGCGGCGAGACCGGGATGTAATAGGCTTCGGCCATGGTCGAGATCTTCTTCAGCTCGCTGATGCCGCCGGTCCAGGTGACGTCAGGCATGATGTAGTCGGCGAGCTCCTTCTCCAGGATGGGCACGAACTCCCAGCGCGTGTGCAGGCGCTCGCCGACCGAGATCGGCACGTTGATCTTCTCGCGGACCTGCTTCAGCGCGTGATAGCTCTCCGGCGGCACCGGCTCCTCAAACCAGTCGATCTGGCCGGCATCCTCCAGCGTGTTGCAGAGGCGGATCGCGGTCGGCACGTTGAAGCGGCCATGGGCGTCGATCAGGATCTCGATATCCGGGCCGGTCGTCTCGCGGATCAGCGCGGTCAGCTCGGCGGCGATGCGCTCCGCCTTGCGGGAGAGCTCGCCGTCGAGATAGCCGTTGCGACGGATCTGCAGGCCGTTGAGATGCGGGAACGGGTCGAATTTCAGCGCCGTATGGCCTGAATTGACGATGCCCATGATCTCCTCGACCACGCCCTCCCTGGTGGTGAACTTGCTCTGGTCGGGATGGGTGTAGAGCAGCACGTCCTCACGGACCTTGCCGCCGAGCAGTTCGTAGATCGGCTGGCCGAGAACCTTGCCCTTGATGTCCCAGAGCGCGATGTCGACGCCGCTGAGGCAAAGCGCGGCGGCGCCGCGGCTGCCCATATAGGTGAAGTTGCGATAGGTGCGGTTCCAGATGCTCTCGATATCGAGCGGGTTGGCGCCGACGAGCAGCTCGTTCAGGTGGCGCAGCGAGGAGGCGACGGTGCGGTTGGCGAGGCGGGTCGAGGTCGTGACCTCGCCCCAGCCGGTGACACCCTCGTCGGTCTGGACCTCGACGAAGAGGAACTCGCCGAAGAAGGTGCCTTCGGCCTTCACGATCCAGGGGGTGATCGAGGAGATCTTCATGTGACGCTGCTCCGAGAGGCCGCGATGATCATGGCGGCCGGTATCAAAATGAGGCGCGGGATCCCCTCTCCCGGATAGGAGAGGAGTGGGGCGATGGACTATGGCTACCGAAAGGTGCGAGCGGCGTCCGCCGTAACGACTGGGGCGGCAAGCTCTCCGTCATTGCGAGCGCAGCGAAGCAATCCAGGGGGCCTTGCTCTACGTCCCCCTGGATTGCTTCGTCGCTATGCTCCTCGCAATGACGGGACGGGCTCTGGAGGGCCTGCGGTTGCGGGCGAGCCCTCCTCCCTGCCCCTCTCCCACCCCGGAGAAGCGCTCCCCTCTCCCTGGGGCGAAGGTCGAGCATGAGGTGAACCGACATCGGACGACGCTCAGCCCTTCGTCGCGCCCGACATCATGCCACCGACGAAGACCTTCTGCAGGCCGAGGAAGATCGCCGCGATCGGCAGGCTCATGATCACGGACGCGGCCATGATCGCACCCCAGTCGGTGTCGTACTCGGTCGAGAACTCGGCGAGGCCGATCGGCAGGGTCTTCACCGAGGAATCATTGGCGAAACTGAGTGCGAAGATGAACTCGTTCCAGGTCGCGACGAAGGAATAGAGGAAGATCACGACGATGCCCGGCAGCGAGAGCGGCAGCATGATCTTGAGCAGGATCACCCAGCGCGAGGCACCGTCGATGATCGCGGCCTCCTCGAGCTCGACCGGGATGCTCTTGAAGTAGCCGGTCAGCATCCAGATCGCGAGCGGCAGCGTCAGCACGAGATAGACCAGGATCAGCCCGATCAGCGTGTTGAGCAGGTTGAGATAGCCGAGGAAGATGTAGAGCGGCACGATCAGCGCCGCCGAAGGCAGCAGATGCGACATCAGGATCAGCATCTGCCAGACCGAGCGGCCCTTGAACTCGAAGCGCGAGAAGCCGTAGGCCGCCGGCGTCGCGAAGATCAGCGCGACGATGGTCGAGCCGAGCGAGACGATCGTGCTGTTCCAGAAATAGCGCGGCACGTTCGAGTCGAAGAGCACCTTCTGGTAGTTGGCGAGCGTCGCCTGCTTCGGCAGCCAGGTGATCGGGATGTGGTAGAGCTCGGCAAGGCTCTTGAAGGATGAGACGATCATCCAGAAGAACGGCACCACGGTGATCGCCAGCAGGATGAGGACCGGCAGGTAGACCCAGGGGCTGCGCGCTTTCATGTCAGCGCTCCTTCCGGCGGCCGTCGAGCCAGATATGCGCGACGATGAACAGGGTCGAGACCAGGAAGAACAGCACCGAGAGCGCGCTGGCTTGGTTGAAGTTGAAGTACTGGAACGCCTCGACGAAGATCTGGATCGAGGTGATCAGCGAGCGGTCGGCCGGGCCGCCCTTGGTCATGGCGTAGATGATCGTGATCGAGTTCACGCCGGCGATGATCAAGAGGAGCGTGATCGAGGCCAGGATCGGCCTGAGCTGCGGCAGCGTGATGTAGATGACCTCGTCGCGGAAGGTGGCGCCGTCGACCTTGGCCGCCTCGTAGAGCGAGACCGGGATCGACTGCAGGCCGGCGAGCACCATGATGGCGACGAAGGGGAACATCTTCCAGACATTCACCGCCGTCAGCGCCGGCAGCACGATGGTCGGGTTGGTGAGCCAGCGCACCGGCTCGTCGATCAGCCCCCAGGAGGAGAGCACATAGTTGATGACGCCGTAATCGGTGTGGAACATCCAGGCCCAGGTCATGGCGCCGACAATGCCGGGGATGACCCAGGGGATCAGCGTCAGGGCGCGCACGATGGCCTGGCCGCGGAACTGCTCGTTCAGCACGATGCCGGCGGCGGTGCCCAGGATGAGCTGCAGGATGATCGAGGCGCCGACGAAATAGACCGTGTTCATCGTCGCCCGCGCCGTGCGGTCGGATTCGATGATGTCGATATAGTTCTGCGCGCCGACGAAGACGCCGTTGCCATTGGTGACGCTCATGATCAGCGTCGAGATGATCGGGTAGATGATGAAGGTCGCGAGCAACGCGATGGCGGGCAGGATGAAGAAGGTCGGCCCGTCCTTGTGGGCGGCGAGATAGCGCGCGAGGCGGCCGCGCGGCGCGGCGGCCTCCGGCTGCGCCCTGCGCGCTTTCGATGAGGCTTCTGTCTGGACCATGGCTGTTGCTGCGTCGGACATTTTTCGGTCTCGCGGAGGCCGCCTGCGTCAGGCCGCCCCGCCCATGCCGTGGCAGGGACGGGGCGGATGACGGCGTTCAGTTCGCCTTCTTGAGGATGGCTTCGATCGCCTTGTCGGCGGCGGCCATCGCCGCCTGCGGCGAGGCGCCGCCGATCAGGACTTCCTGGATGTTCTTGTAGTAGGCGCTGGAAATTTCCAGCCAGGTGCCGATCGGCGGCTGCGGCCGGGCATGCTTCAGCATCTCCTTGAACGCGTCGAGCTTCGGATCGGCGAAGCGCGGCAGGTTCATCGCCGTCGTCGTGGTCGGGAAGGTGCGGGTGTAGAGCGCGAGCCGCTCGGGCTTGGCGAGGAACTGCAGCAGCTTCATGGCCTCGGCCTTGTTCTTGCCGGCCTTGGGCACGATGAAGCCCCAGCCGCCGAGCAGGGCGGAGGTCTGCTTGCCCTTGGGATGCGGCATGATCGCGACGCCATAGTCGAGATTCGGCGCGTCCTGCGCAAAGCGCTCCAGCTCGGTCGGCGTGCCCTGGTACATGGCGATGGTGCCGGCCATGAACAGGCGGCGCAGCTCGAGGCCGCCATTCTCCAGCGTCGACGGCGGAGCGACCTTCAGCGAGGTGTACATGTCGGTGTAGAATTTCACGCCGGCGACCGCCTCGGGCGAGCTCAGCACCGACTTCTTCATGTCGGCGGAGAGGATGTCGCCGCCATTCATCCAGATATAGGGCAGCGAGCGGTAGAGCGTGTTGCCCTGGCCTTCGGCGCCGCCCCCGGCGATGCCGTAGCCATAGCGGCGCTGGCCGTTCGGGCCGGTATAGGTCAGCTTCTTCGAGACCTCGATCATCTCGTCCCAGGTCTGGGGCGGCTTCTCGGGATCGAGCTTGGCCTCGCGGAACAGGTCCTTGCGATAGAGCATGGCCAGCGCCTCGGCCTGGAAGGGCAGGCCGTAGATCTTGCCGTCGACCGAGCAGGCCGCGAGCGTGGCGGGGACGAAATCGGAGAGCGGCACGCTCTGGCCGATCGTGGCGCCGACATCCTCGAGCGCGCCGGTCGCCTGATAGGACGGAATCCAGGAATTCTGGACCTCGATGATATCCGGCGGGATGCCGGACTTGACCGCGATCATCACCTTGCCCTCGAGGCCGCCATAGGGATTGGCCTGGAGCTTGATGGTGATGCCGGGATTCTCCTTCTCGAACTCGGCGGCGAGCTGCTGCGCCTTGGCGCGGCCGGGCTCGGAGACCCACCAGTTGACCTCGCCCGCATGGGCGGAGGCGCTCAGCATGAGGGCCGCGGCGGCTGTCGCCAGACGGACCTTGAACGTCGATTTCGTCACTTACTCGTCCTCCCTGTCTGATCGTTTCTTATTGGCTGGTTGCGGGTCTCGCCCCCGTTCGGACCGGCTCGTCCGGGCCGGTCATCCTGTGGCGAGACAGCCCTAGTTGTTCCTATTTGAACAAGATATGTTCTGATGTGATCGTGACGGGTTGCCTGCATCCTGTCAAGATTTCCGTTCGAAAAGCGGCTGTCAGGGGCATGAAACCTTGGCATTTCGTGCTCCGGACCTCGCCGTCACGGCCTTTCGAAGAAGATCTGGGTGCGCTTGTCCTTGTAGGCTTTGAAGCCCTCGCTCGCTTCGATCCTGGCCTGCAGCTCGGGATCGAGGGCGGAGGAGCCGGCATCGAGCGTCGCGGCGTTGGCGCGCAGCTGCGCCGCATTGTCGACGCCGAGGATGATCAGGTCGGCATCCTGCTGGCCGAGCCAAGCCAGCGCGGTGCGGGCGACTGCACCGCGGTCGGTCAGGCCGACGCTCTCGGCAATGGTGAAGAGCTCGCCCTTGAAGAAGACCTCGCGCGTGATGACGCCGAGGCCGAGCTCGCGGGCACGGGGCACAACCTTGTCCAGCCCGTCGAACTCGCCGAGGCTGAGATCGAGATTGACCGCATCGAAGCCGCCGGAATCGAGCTCGGCGAGATAGAGCCGCTGGCCGGCGTGGGAATCGGCGACGGCGAAGCGGATCAGGCCGTCCTGCTTCAGGCGGGCGAGATTGTTGGCGAGGCGCGCCATATAGTCCGGTGTCCCGTCGATCGACCAGTTGATCAGGCCGATGTTGAGGAAGTCGACGGTCTCGCGCCGGATCAGCCTGAGGCCGCGCTCGATCTCGGCCTTGAGCAGGCCGTAATCGAGCATCTTGCGGTTGCCCTCGTCATAGCCGTAGCACATGCCCTCCGGCCGGGTCTGGATATAGACCGGATAGGGCGGCGGCAGCTCGGCTAAGTTGCGGCCGAGCGCCTCCTTCTCCGAGTCGATGGTGACGTCGAAGACGTTGATGCCGAGATCATAGGCGGCCTTGAGGATCTCCAGCCGCTTCGGCCCGCCGAAATCGGGAGCGATGAAGCCCGGCGTCACCGCCCTGGCGAAATCCTCGTTGAAGCCGCGCGAGAGGCCGCTCTTGAGGAATTCATGGCCGCCGAGCACGATCTGCGAGAGCTCGAGGCCGGTCTTGCCGAAGGGGATGAAACGCATCTCTGAAGGACCTGTTCAGTAGCCGCGCGCGAGATCGACCCGGTTCGGCAGGGGCCGTCCGGCGCGATGCGCGGCGATATTGTCGAGGAAGATGTCGAGGCTGCGCGGGATATAGGTCAGCGGATCGCCCGACGACATGTGCGGGGTGAGGATGAGATTGCGCGTCTTCCAGAGCCGGTGGCCGGGCGGGACAGGCTCGGGCGTGGTGACGTCGAGCACCGCCCCGGCGAGCGCGCCCTGATCGAGCGCATCGAGCAGGGCGTCCTGCTCGACGAGCTCGCCGCGGCCGATATTGACCACCCCGGCATGGGCCGGCAGCAGGGAGATGCGGTGCCGGTTCAGTATCTGGAAGGTCTGCGGCGTCGAGGGCGCGACGATGACCAGGAACTCGGTCTCCGGCAGGACGGCGTCGAGACCGGTATTGGCGACGACGCGGTCGCAATGCGGGTGCGGCTCGGCCGAGGTCCGGACCCCGGTGACATGCATGCCGAAGGCTTTCAGCCATTGCGCGATCGCGCCGCCGATGGCGCCGATGCCGATGATGGTGGCGCGCCTTCCGTCGAGCGCCGAGGCGAGCTTGCGCTGCCAGAGTTCCTCGCGCTGCTGATCGGCAAAGAGCGGCATATGGTTGGCGAGCATCAGCACCGCCATCAGCGCAAACTCGGCCGCCTTGGCGCCATGGGCGCCGCTATTGTTGAGCAAGGTCACGCCCGGCGGAATGAAATCGCCCTTGGTCAGAGAGTCGACGCCAGCATGGGTGAGGAAGATCAGCTCGAGCTTCGCCGCATCGGCTGCGGGCAGGAGGTTCTGCACGACGCGCGAGGAGGTGATCAGCGCGTTGACCTCGCCGATGGCAGCGGCGAAATCGGCCTCGCTCTGGCCGATGCTGATCTCCAGCCCCCTGCCCTTCTCGCCGGCGCGCGCCACCGCCGCGTGCCACTGCTCGAGGGTGGCACGGGGATTGCCGTCATTCTGATGGTTCTGGATATGGACGCGCATGCTCTGCTCCTGAAGGCTGGTGGGCTCTTTAACCCTGCCCCGCCTTCCAGGCCCTGAACTTCTCGAGATTGGCCTCGTTCGGCGGGTAGAGACCGAGAATGTCGCCTCCTTCAGCGACACGCTCGCGAACCCAGCCATCGAGCGCTTCCTTTTCGATCGCCTGCTTCGCCACTTCCTCGGCCAGATGCACCGGGATGACGGCGACGCCGTCCTCGTCGGCGACGATGATGTCGCCGGGATAGATCAGCACGCCGCCGCAGCCGATCGGCTGCTGGATCGCGATCGGGATCAGGGCCGAGGGGCTCGCCGGCGCGGCCGGGCCCTTGCAATAGGTCGGCATGCCCAGGGTACGGATCTCTGCGACATCGCGCATGCCGCCATCGGCGACGACGCCGACGACGCCGCGCACTTGCATGCGAGTGGTCAGCACGTCGCCGAGGCCGCCGACAGCGCCATTGCCGCACATGTCCATGACGAAGACGGAGCCGGCCGGAATCTGCTGCGTCGCCTGCAGCATGGCATTGGCCGGGTTGCCGATATCGATGGCGAGCGCGAGGTCCTCGCGCATCGGCACATAGCGCAGGGTGAAGGCCGGGCCAACGAAGCGGCAATTGGCCGGGTCGATGGCGCTGATGCCGGGAATGGCCCGCATGCGCAGCCCGTATTTCTTGAGCAGAAGGCCGGTGATCGCCGCCGTCGGCACCTTCTTCAGGAGTTCGATGGTTTCCGGGCTGCAAGCCGTCATGGTCTCGTCCTCATATGGTCCGGCCTGCCCGCAGGCGGGGAGCCCGCCGCGATGCGCAGGCGCTCCGGCCTGTCCGGGCTCGGTCTTCGATCGATGAATGGTCGCCGGGGCCGGCGCGACGAGCGCCGGCTGACAGTCTCAGGCCTTGCCACCCTGCGCGTATTCGCCGGTGTCGATGTCGATCAGCTCGATGCGATAGCCGTCGGGATCGTCGATGAAGGCAATGTGGACGGTGCCGAATTTCAGCGGGCCGGGCTCGCGCACGATCTTCACGCCGGCGGCGCGCAGCTTCTCGCAGACGCCGTAAATATCCTTCACGCCGATGGCGAGATGGCCGAAGCCGGTGCCGAGCTCATAGGCCGGCACGCCATAATTATAGGTGAGCTCGATCATCGGATCGTCGTGCTCGTTGCCGTAGCCGATGAAGACATTGGTGTATTTCGCTTCGGGGACGTCGACCTTCTTCACGACGCTCATGCCGAAATGATTCGAATAGAAATCCACCGAGCGATCCAGGTCACCGACCCGGATCATCGTGTGCATGATCCTGAAATTGCCCGACATCTCGTCTCCCTGGGGCTGACCGGCTGGACGTCTGCTCGCGGTATCCGTTTGCGCGCTGGGCGCGGAACCGCTTGCAAAGCGTGTCGCTCCGATCTATTCCTATTTGAACAACTCTTGTTCCGATATAATTTCGGGGCATTTCGCGATGCTGTCAATCGGGGAAATCGCACCGGCCGGACATTCCGTCCGGAGCGGTGCTGCGAGAGATTCCTGCGGCGGGTCGCAGGCTGGTCAGCCGACTATCGATGCGATACCGCGGATGGTCAGGCGGAACTCGGACATGGGCCAATGACGATCGAATCAGACGACGCCGTTTCGAAGCGCCGGGAGGGCAACCAGGTCCCGGTGATCGAGCGCATGCTCGATCTGCTCGAGATCATCGAGCGGCGCCCGGCCGGGACCAGCATCCGCGACCTCAGCGACTTCCTGGCCATGCCGCGCTCCACCGTCTATCGCATCCTCAACACGCTCGAAGCGCGCCAGGTGGTGAAGCGCAGCCTGTCGGGCTCCTATGTGCTCGGGCCACGGCTGCTCGCCTTCGCCGCCAATGTCGTCAATGCGCGCGATTCGGACCTGGTCGAGATCGCCAACAACCATCTCGAACGCCTGTCCCAGACCACCGGCGAGGCGAGCAAGCTCTCGGTGCGCGACGGCGATGCGGTGCTGGTGATCGCGGTGGCGCATAGCTCCGGCGAATACGGCCTCACCGTCCGGCCCGGCCGGCAATTGCCGCTGCATGCGGGCGCGGCGAGCCGGGTGCTGCTGGCCTATATGGACGGCGACGACATCGCCCGCATCCTGAACGGTCCGCTGCCGCGCTATACCGACAAGACGCTGTGCGATGCCGAGACGATCGGCAAGAGCCTGGCCCAGATCCGGCGCCAGGGCTGGGCCCTCGACAATGGCGAGTATTCAGCGGGGGTCATGGCGGTGGCTGCGCCGATCCGCGACCGCAACAGCGCGATCGTGGCGGCGGTGAGCATCCCCTTCCTCGCCAGCCAGGACGAGACGCGCATCGAGAAGCTGCACCTCGCCGTCAGCGCCGCGGCGAAGGCGATCTCGCACGAGCTGATGACGCGGATCTCGTAGCGGCGTCAGGCGCCCGTCTCATCGGCTTTTCCCAAAACCGCGATCTACTTTCGGGCCGCTGCGCCAGCGTCCGAAATCTTGACGCAATCGCGTCGGTTCATGGCAATCTGGATCATCGGACGCGGGCCTATGCCGGCGAGGGAGGTCGAAACGCCATGAAGTTCCGGACGTTTGCAGCCCTGGCCCTCCTCGCCTTCACAGCCAGCGGCTGCGTCACGGCTGCGGAGCAGCGCGCCGCCGACGAGACGCGCTGCAGCTCCTATGGCTTCCGGCGCAACACGGACGCCTTCGCCAATTGCCTGCTCAGCGTCGATCTCGACCGCTCGGCGGTGCGACGCTACCAGCTCGAGACCGCCTTCGGCCCGCGCTGGTACGGCTATCGCTACGGCTACTGGTAGCCCCCTCAGGCCGCGTCCTTGAGCGGGACGCCGTCACCCATCAGGCGCTGACGCGGGATCGCGCGGGCATGGCCGCTGGTGACTGCGCCCGGCAGGGACGCCGCGATCTTGCCGGCCTCGAGCAGCCTGTCGATGTCGATGCCGGTGTCGACGCCCATGCGGTGGAAGAAGGTCACCATATCCTCGCTGGCGATGTTGCCGGTCGCGCCCGGCGCGAAGGGGCAGCCGCCCAGGCCCGCGACGGCGCCGTCGAAGGATTTGATGCCGGCCTCCCAGGCCGCGAGCACATTGGCGATGCCGTAGCCAGCCGTGTCATGGCCATGGAAACAGAACGTCGCGCGCGAGCCGAAGGCGTCGAGGCAGCGCTTCGAGAAGCGCTTCACATGGTCGGGCATCGCCATGCCGGTGGTGTCGCTGAGCGAGAATTCGAAGCCGTCGCGCAGGGCGGCGATGCGCTCCATCGTGGCGAAGACCTTGCCCTCGTCCATCACGCCCTCGAACGGGCAATGGAAGGTGGTGGCCAGCCCGATGCGCAGCTTCAGGCGCTTGTCCGGGTCGATCTCGGCCAGCATCGCGCGCAGATCCTCGATCGAGGCATCCGTGGGACGGCGGACATTGCTGCGGTTATGCGAATCCGACATCGAGATCACGAAGATCAGGTCGGTGATGCCGGCGGCGATGGCGCGCTTGGCGCCGATCGAATTCGGCACCAGCACCATGCCGCGCACGCCCAGCAGCGGGCCGAGCCCGGCGACGACCTCGTCCATATCGGCCATTTGCGGCACGGCCTTGGGGCTGACGAAGGAGCCGAGCTCCATGCGCTTGAAGCCGGCGGCGACGAGCGCGCGGATCATGGCGATCTTGGTCGCGGTCGGCACGAATTGCGGGATGATCTGCAGGCCGTCCCGCGGCCCGACCTCGACGATTTCGACCTTGTCCATCAATGCGCTCCCTCGGCATGCGGCGGTGCGTCCGCCGGCTGTATCGGGAAGGCTTAGCCGCACCCGCCGGGAGCGGCCATTATCGATTCGGCAGGAGGGCCTTCGTCTTTTGACAAGAGCGGGGCGCGGCCTCGCCGAGGAGATGATGCAGCATCAGCCGCGCGGTCGCGGTCAGCTTCTCCTCGTCGCGGACGCAGACCATCAGCTCGCGCACCGCCCAGTCGTTCTCCAGCGGCACGGCGCGGACATTGAGATTGCCGGCATAGATGCGAACGACACCCTCGGGGACGATCGCGACGCCCAGCCCGACATCGACCATGCGCAAGGCCGATTCGAAGGTCGTGACCTCCATGCGGGTGTTGAGCTCGAAGCCTTGCGAATCCGCCTGTCGCGCCAGCAGGACCTGGAGCGAGCTGCCGCTCTCCAGGCTGATATGGTCGCTGTCGCGGATCTCGGAGAAGGTCACGCTGGCGCGGCCCCCCATCGCGTGATTGGCGGGCAGGACCGCTGCCAGCCGGTCCTGCCGATAGGGCCTGACCTGGAGCCCGGGCGGCACGGGCAGGTTGCCGGCGAAGATGCCGAGATCGGCGACGCCGTCGAGCGTCGATTGCAGCACGTTCGGGCTGGTCTCTTCGCGCAGCGCGACGCGGACCTCGGGAAAGGCCTGGACGAAGCTCGCGATATCATCGGGCAGGAATTCGACCATCGCCGAGGTATGGGCGTGGATGCGGACCTGGCCGCGCACGCCCGAGGCATATTCGCTGAGCTCGGCCGACATGAGGTTCACATCGTCGAAGAGCCGGTAGACATGGCCGGCGAGCACCTCGCCGGCCGGCGTCGGGGTGACGCCGCGCGTGTGCCGGTAGAAGAGCGGCGTGCCGAGCTCGAACTCCAGGTCCTGCAGGCGCTTGCTGATGGCTGAAGGCGCGATGTGCTCGCGTTCGGCCGCCTTGGTGAGGTTGCGGAGATTATAGACCGCGAGGAACATCCTCAGCGTGGTCAGGTCTGTTCTGATCAACGTCCAGGCACCTCTCGGCGGTACGCGCTCGAAGACCTTGAGTTCGCGAAGCGCGAACGGGGGCATTCCAACTTTCAGCTATGCACCGCGCAATCCTTGCGTCTAGTTTTTTCAGGTCCCGCATGGGGCGGCCGACAAGATCGAAACGATCGCGGCCCGATCGAGGAAACGACCCACCCGGCCCACCCTTCCGCCGCAAGCGCATGACCGGTGCCATCGCACCGGCACGCGAGCGCTTTGGCGCGTTCTGGAATGGTCCGGCTTCGTCCCTCGATACCGAGGAGAGACGACGAGGAGCATGCGTGCCGATGCAGCGGCTGGAACTCAGCGACCTGGACTATGTGGGGGATGGTCTCGACCGCCCGGAATGCGTGATGACGACACGCTCGGGCGACATGTTCACGCCCAACAAGCAGGGCGGCATCAGCATCGTCAGGGCCGATGGCCGCACCGAGCATATCCTGGCCAGGAACGCCCCTGAAGGCTTCCTGCCGAACGGCATCGCGCTCCTGCCCGATCGCTCCGTGCTGATCGCCAATCTCGGCCCGAGCGGTGGCGTCTACCATCTCGCCATGGACGGAACGCTGACGCCGAAGCTGCTCGAGATCGAGGGCAGGCAGCTCGAGCCGACCAATTTCGTCGGCATCGACCGCAAGTCGCGCATCTGGGTCACCGTCTCGACCAAGCAGATCCCGCGCGAGCAGTCGATGCGCAAGGGCTTTGGCGACGGCTACATCATCATGATCGACGGCAAGGGTCCGCGCGTCGTCGCCGAGAATATCGGCTTCACCAACGAGGCGATCGTCGACCCGACCGGACACTGGCTCTATGTCGCCGAGACGATCGCCCGGCGCACCAGCCGCTTCCCGATCAGGGCGGACGGCACGCTCGGCGAGAAGGAGGTCTTCGCTGAGTATCGCGAGCCCAGCACCTTCCCGGACGGCTTCACCTTCGATTCCGAGGGCGCGGTCTGGATCGTCAGCGTCGTCTCGAACCGCGTCATCCGGGCGATGCCGGACGGCAGGCAGCACATCCTGATCGAGGATGCCGATCCGGCCCTGCTCGCCGAGATCGAGGACGATTTCCAGAACGATCGCTATGGCCGGCCGCAGCTCGATACCGGCGGCAAGCGCCAGCTCGCCAACCTCTCCGGCATCTCCTTCGGCGGCCCCGACCTCAAGACCGTCTATCTCGGCTCGCTCTTCGGCTCGCGGCTCGCGACGTTCCGCTCGCCCGTCGCCGGAGCCGCGCCGGTGCATTGGGACTTCTGAACGACAAGTGCCCGCTCGAGCGGGCCGAACGATTCTGATGGGGAGGACAAGATGAAACGGATTCTGGCCGGCCTGGCGGCGCTCGCCTTCGCCGCATTCTGCTGCATGGCGCCTGCTCAGGCGCAGACGCAGCCGCGTACCGTCAAGATGGCGACGATCGCGCTCAACAACAGCCCCTGGCACAAGGCGCTGCTGCGCTTCAAGGATGTCGTCGAGGCCGACAGCAACGGCCGCTACAAGGTCGACGTCTATACCGACGGCCAGCTCGGCGACATCGCGCAGCTGATCTCGGCGATGCAGCTCGGCACCATCGAGTTCTCCTATTTCGGCCTGTCCTCGCTCTCCTTCATCAAGGGCGGCGAGGCGCTCAGCGTCTGCTACGTGCCCTATCTCTGGAAGAGCGCCGAAGACGCCGAGAAGATCATCAACACCGATCCCGAGTTCCAGGGCATCTTCGAGAAGGTCGCGACCACCGCCGGCGTGCGCGTCTTCGGCGCCTGGGGCCAGCGCTCGCCGCGCGCCATCCAGTCGACCCGCGGACCGATCATGAAGCCCGAGGACGTCAAGGGCCTGCGACTGCGCATCCCCGCTATCCCCGTGCTCAAGGCGATGTTCGAGAAGCTCGGCGCCCAGGTCACGCCGATGGGCATGATGGAGATCTACAACGCGCTCTCGCGCGGCACGATCGACGGCCAGGACAATGGCTTCGATCTCTCGATCCCGCCGAAATACCATGAGGCCGCCAAGTACTGGTCAGCGACCGACCATGTCATCGAGCTCGTCGGCTTCTTCGTCTCCGAGCGCTTCTGGAAGGGGCTCAGCGCCGAGGACAAGGCGATCTTCGCCAAGGCCTCCAAGGAGGCGGGCCTGGTCACGACCAAGCTGACCAAGGAACTCGACGCCGAGGCGATCGACATCCTCAAGGCTGCCGGCGCGACCTATGTCGTTCCCGATGTCGAGGCCTTCCGCAAGGCGGTGGCCGGCGTCGAGGAACCGCTCGACGGCAAGTCCTGGCCGAAGGGCTTCCCGGACCGCATCCGCAAGCTGCAGGAAGCGCCATGACGCAAAGCACGCTCGACAGGGCTGCGTCAGGACCTGCCCCCGCTCAAGCGGGGGCAGCGCCAGGCTGGCCGGCGAGGCTGATCGGCGCGGTGACCTGGCTGGTCCGGGGCGGCGTGATCCTCACGCTGGCAGCGGTGCTGATCCTGACCGTGCTGCAGGTGGTCGACCGGCACTTCCTGCGTCATGGCTTCGCCTTCGACCAGTATTCCCGTGTCGGGCTGGTCTGGCTCGCCTTCTTCGGCATCGCCATGGGCTTCCGCGAGCGGGCCAATATCCGGATCGACCTGCTCGACCATTTCCTGCCGAAGCGCCTCGTCGCCCCGCAGCAGTTCCTGCTCAACCTGATCATCCTCGCCGTGGCGGCCGCGCTGATCTGGTTCGGCTGGCCGCTGCTCGAGGTCGGCACCTTCCAGGCGCTGATGGATACGCCGCTCTCCTACGACGTGATGTACGGCGCCGGGCTCGCCGGCCTGATCCTGATCTGCCTCTTCCTGGTGCTGCGGCTGGCCGACGTGCTGACCGGCGGGCGCTACGGCCTCGATGAGAAGGCGAGCGACGACCATGATCATTATTAGCACGCTCGTCTTTTTCGCCCTGCTGCTGATCGGGCTCGATGTCGGGTTCTCGATGATCCTGGCGGCGCTGATCGGCATGGTGCTGCGCAGCGGCGCCGGCATCGACCCGGTGATGGCGCCGATGACGCTGGTCTCCAGCGTCGACTCGGTCGCGCTGATCACCATCCCGATGTTCGTCCTGGCCGGCGAGATCATGAATCGCGGCGGCGTCACGCGCCGGCTGATCGACTGGTCGGCGGCGATGGTCGGTCATTTCCGCGGCAGCCTCTCGCAGGTCTCGATCATGACCAACTTCATCATGTCCGGCATCACCGGCTCGGCCGTGGCGGATGCGACCGCGACCGGCTCGATCCTGATCCCGGAGATGAAGAAGGAAGGCTACAAGCCGGGCTATGCCTCGGCCGTGGTCGCGGCCGGCTCGATGCTCGGTCCGATCCTGCCGCCCTCGATTCCGATGATCCTCTACGCCGTGATGGCGAACCTGTCGGTGCTCAGGCTCTTCCTGGCGGGGGTGGTGCCGGCGATATTGCTCTGTGCCGGCTATATGGTGATCTGCGGCATCATCGCCCGGCGCCGTGACTACCGGGCCCGCGAGAAGGCGAGCTGGGGCACGCGCATCAAGGTCACCCGCGCCTCGATCTGGGCGCTGATGATGCCGCTCCTGATCATCGGCGGCATCCGCTCCGGGCTGATCACCGATACGGAGGCGGCCGGCATGATCTGCGTCTACGCGCTGGTCATCGGGCTCTTCGTCTACCGCGACCTCAAATACAAGGATCTCGGCGCGGTCTTCTACCATGCCGGCCGGACCTCGGCGGTGATCCTGTTCCTGCTCGCCGCCGCCGGCCCCTTCGCCTGGCTGCTCAGCGAGTCGCATATCGCGACCGCGATCTCGCAGGCGATCCTCAGCATCTCGACCGACCATTTCACTGTGCTCGTCGTGGTCAACCTGTTGCTGCTCGCCGTCGGCATGATCCTCGAGCCGCTGCCGGCCCTGGTGATGTTCGTGCCGACGCTGCTGCCGATCCAGGCCCAGCTCGGCATCGACCCGATCCATTTCGCCACGGTCGTCATCGTCAACCTGATGATCGGGATGCTGCACCCGCCGGTCGGGCTGCTCGTCTTCGTCACCAGCGCGATCGGCCGGACGCCGATCTGGTCGGTCGCCGTCGAGGTGCTGCCCTTCCTCGGCTGGTCGATCGTCGTGCTGATCCTGATCTCGGCCTTTCCCGGGCTGGTGGTCTGGCTCCCTAATCTCGTGATGAAGTAAGGACCAAGCGGAATGCCTTTGAGCGGATTTCGGATCCTCGATCTGACCAGGATCATTTCCGGCCCCTTCTGCACCATGCTGCTCGGCGATCTCGGTGCCGACGTGATCAAGGCGGAGATCCCGGAAGGAGACCCCTTGCGGCTGCAGGGCGCCGGGCGCGAGGGGCTGAGCTGGTATTTCGCCTCGTTCAACCGCAACAAGCGCTCGATCACGCTCGACCTGAAATCGCCTGAGGGGCGCGAGCGCTTCGAGGCGCTGGTCCGGAGCTCGGACGCGCTGGTCGAGAATTTCCGGCCGGGGGTGCTCGACCGGCTCGGCTATGACGAGGCGCGGCTGCAGGAGCTCCGGCCCGGCCTGATCACCTGCGCGATCAGTGGCTTCGGCCCGGACGGGCCCTATCGCAACCGCCCGGCCTTCGACTTCATCGCCCAGGCGATGTCGGGCTTCATGAGCGTCAACGGCGAGAAGGATGGCCCGCCCCTGCGCTCGGGCCTGCCGATCAGCGATCTCGTCGCGGGCCTCTACGGCGCGCTCGGCGTCACCGCTGCCCTGCTCGGGCGCGAGAAGAGCGGCAAGCCGGAGCGGGTCGATGTCAGCCTGACCAGCTCGATGGTCAGCCTGCTCGCCTATATCGCCTCGCATTATTTCGCGACCGGCGAGGTGCTGCCGCGCAGCGGCAACGACCACCCGATCTCCTCGCCCTATGGCCTGTTCAAGGCCCGCGACGGCGACATCGCGATCGCGCCCAGCGACGACACCTTCTTCGGCCGGCTGATGGACGCGCTCGGCCTGAGCGAGCTCAAGGCCGAGCCCGACTTCGCCAATAATGTCCTGCGGGTGAAGCACCGCGTGCGGCTCAACGCGCTCGTCACCGCCAAGCTCGCCGAGCATGACTGCGCGCACTGGATCGAGGTGCTCAACCAAGCCGGAGTGCCCTGCGGCCCGGTCTACGGCGTCGATGGCGTCTTCGCCGATCCGCAGGTGCTGAGCCAGGACATGGCGATCGACGTGCCGCATCCCGGCCATGGCACGGTGCGCATGCTCGGCTTCCCGATCAGGATGAGCGGGTCGCCCTGCCGCGTCCGCTATCCCGCGCCCCGGCTGGGCGAGCATAACGGGGAGATTTTTGCGGAGATCGAGCCGGCCGTGGCGGAACAGGGCTGATTCTTAGAGCATTTCCGCGTTTCGGAGAAACACGGAAATGCTCTATCTACTTGTTTCGACGCATTTTCTTCACGCGAACCGGGGACCACTTCGCTCGAAAATGCTTTAGGCGGGCCAAGCTCCGACCCGCTCTCGCCCAGCGCTACGACGTCAGGGCGCCGGCTGTCATGCCCTGCACCATGAATTTCTGCAGGAAGATGAAGGCTACCACCAAAGGCAGGCTCGCCAGCACCGAGAAGGCCATCATCGTGTTCCAGTCGGTGACGAATTCGGCCATCAGGCTGTAGATCGCCATGGTCAGCACGCGGTTCTCCCAGGATTCGATCAGGACGACCGCGAAAAGGAACTCGTTCCAGGCAAGCAGGAACGTGTAGAGCCCGGCCCCGATGAAGGCGGGATAGGACATCGGCACCAGCGTCTTGAAGATCGCCTTCAGCCGCGAACAGCCATCGACCATCGCCGCCTCCTCGATATCGCGCGGGATGTTCATGAAATAGCTGCGCAGCATCAGGATGCAGAAGGGCAAGGTGAAGGTGAGGTAGACGACCACCAGCGAGGTGCGGGTGTCGTAGAGCCCGAGCGTGATGAAGATCCTGAAATAGGGAATGCAGAGCAGCACCAGCGGGAACATCTGCGTGGTGATGAGGAACATCAGCACGGCGCGCTGGCCGATGAAATTGAACCGCGCCAGCGCATAGGCGGCCATCGCGCCCAGGAAGAGCGACAGCGCGGTGACGATGAGCGAGACCACCATCGTGTTGAGGAAGACGACCAGGAACTTCTTGTTCTGGAAGATCTTGGCGTAGCCCTCGAGCGTGAAGACCTGCGGCAGCCAATCGGGCGGCATGCGCATGACCTCGATATTCGGGCGCACGGAGACGCTGAACATCCAGAGCAGCGGGAAGAAGATGATGCCGATCGCCACGATGAGCAGCGCGTAGGCGAAGAGATTGAGCAGGCGCTCGCGCCCGCGCGTGCCGATGTGACGGCCGAGGAAGGGGCGCGGATGCGCGGCGGCAGCGGGGTGGAGTGCGATCGTCATTGGGCGTTTCCCCTCACTGCGCGTTGCTCATGGCGCGGCGCACGTAGAAGGCGCTGGCGATGAAGAGGACGACGAACATGACCACGGCCTGGGCCGAGGCGTAGCCGAATTTGAGCTTCTGGAAGCCGTCGAAATAGATCGCCGTCGCCAGCACTTCCGAGGAATGGGCCGGGCCGCCGCCGGTCATGACATAGGCCGGATCGAAGGCGCGGAAGGTCCAGATCGAATCGAGCAGCACGATCGTGGTGATGACGCCGCGCAGCTGCGGGATGGTGATGTGCCAGAACTGGTGGAAGAGCGTGGCCCCGTCGATCTCCGCCGCTTCATAGAGCTGTTTCGGGATCGCCTGGAGGCCGGCAAGCAGCATCACCATGAAGAAGGGGAAGGCGCGCCAGACATTCATGGCTGTGACGGAACCCAGCGCCGTCGAGGGATCTCCCAGCCAGGAGATGGCGAAGTTCGCGTCGATCAGGCCGAGCCAGGCGAAGAGGCCGTTGACCACGCCGAAGGGCTGCAGCATCAGCACCCAGATCATGCCCGCGACCGTCGGCGCCAGCAGCCAGGGCACGATCAGCATGCCGCGGGCGATGGTGCGGAAGGTCTGGTTGAGCTGCATGTTGAGCAGCACCGCCAGCGCCAGACCGATGACGAGATGCAGCGCCACGCTGAACACGGTGAAGACCACCGTCTGCCAGAACGCGCGCCAGAACAGCGGATCCATGGCCAAGGTGGCGTAATTGCCGAGGCCGACCCAGGTCTCGCGCTGCAGGTTGCTGTCGTAGAAGCTCAGACGAATGACGTCGATGAGCGGATAGATCAGAAGCGCGATGAGGATCAGCAGCGACGGCCACAGGAACGAGAAGGCCAGAACCTCTTCGCGATATTTCTGTCTGAATGCGTGCATGGCTCGCCAATCGATGCGGGGCCGGCCACTCGGCAAGATGGCCCCTTAAGCGATGACGGAGGGCGCGGACGCCCTCCGGGCGGATCGCCGGGGCAGGGATCGGCTCAACGGACCTCCCCTGCCCGGCTGGAGCATTTCCGCGTCTCTCTGAATCGCTGAAATGCTCTATCTCTTTGTTTAACGCACTTTCTTCACGCGAACCGGTATCCAGTTCGCTCGAAAATGCTCGTCGACAGGCTCACTTCGCCGAGGCGAGCACCTTGTTCCACTCGGCGGCGGCGTCATCCAGCGCCTGCTTGGCCGACTTCTTGCCCTGGATGACGTTCTGCACCTCGGTGCTCATCACCTTGTTCATCTGCACCGCGTTGGGCATCACCAGGAAGGGCGACTGGGCGTTGTCGCGGCCCATCTGTGTGACGAAGGCCTGGAAGAGCTTGAGCTCCTTGAACCAGTCCTGGCTGGAGACGTCGGTGCGGGCCGGGAAGCCGCCCGTGCCCTTCGACCAGAGCTCGATGCCCTTGGGACCGGACATCCACTTCATGAAGGTCCAGGCCGCTTCCTTGTCCTGCGCCTGGCTGGTCAAGGTGTTGAGCGAGCCGCGCACCATGGTGCCGCTGGTCTTGCCGACCGGGAGCGGCGCGATGTCGTAGTTCAGCTTCGGGTTGAGCTGCTTCTGGATGGCGATGCCCCAGGGCCCCTCGAACATCATCGCGACATTGCCGGAGGCGAAATTGGCGCGCTTCTCCTTCTCGCCGTTGCTGAGCACGCCGGGAACCGAGATCTTGTCCTTGTTGATGCGGTCGGCATACCACTCGATCGCCGCGACGCCCTCGGGACTGTTGAAGACAGCCTTGTTGGTCGAGGTGTCGATCAGCTTGGCCCCGTTCTGCAGCAGCAGCGGGTAGATGTCATAAGTCATGTTGGTCGGCGGCTCGCCCTGGAGCGTGCCGGTGACGGCGAATTGCCGCTTGTCCGGAACGGTCAGCTTGCGAGAATACTCGGCGAACTCGTCCCAGGTCTTCGGCGCGCTGGAAAGGCCGGCGGCCTTGAACAGGTCGGTGTTCCAGAACAGCGCGACCGCGCCCGACTCGATCGGCAGGTAATATTGCTTGCCCTTCCATTGCTGGTGGAAGGTGACCGGGATATTGGCGAAGAACTCCTTCGGCTCCTTGGCGATGCGCTCGTCGATCGGCTCGATCATGCCGAGATCGGCGAATTCCGCGACCCAGTCGACCTGGACGAGCAGCACGTCGGGCAGCTTCTTGGCCTGGTGCAGCACGACGGCGCGATCATGGAAGCCCGTGAACGGGGAATCCACCGGCACGAGCTTGATGTCGGGATGGTCCTTCTCGAAGGCCGCCTTGAACTCGGCCATGAACTTCTCGCCGACCTCGGTGCCCTTCCACTGGCCCCAGCGCACCTCGCGCTGCTGGGCCTGGGCCAGGACGGGCAGACTGACGACCGACGCGAGCGCCAGCGCCGCGAGCTTCAGCAACGAAGACCTACGGTTCCTATCCATGAACGTTTTCCTCCCGGTTTGATTATTTGTTTTGTCGTTTCGACTTGTTGTTGCTTGGGCTTATCCTCTTGCTTCGGGCGCGCGCCCTGGGCGGGCGCGCGGAGATGCGGGGTCGCGATCGGCCAATCAGGCGGCAAGCGCCTTGCGCAGGGCGTCCGGCACGGGCGGCACGACCTTCACCAGCGTCGTATTGTCGAGCACCAGCTTCGTGGTGTTGGCGACATTCATCCAGGTGAACATGTCACGGAACATGCCCTGGAGCGAGTTCATGATATCGCCCTGGACATCCGCCGGCATGGCCCAGAACGGGCCCTTCATCACCTTCCAGGACTTCTTGCGCGTATTGTAGAAGAACTGCGCATCGGTCTCGCCGGGCCCACGCTCATTGGCATGGTTGGCGAAGGTGTATTCGCGGATCTGGTCCTTGATCGCCTGCGGCAGGCGCGGATGATCGAAGATCAGGTTGTTGAAGCCGAGCGCGAGATGGATCTCGACGGCGCCGGTGGCCGGGAACTTGGCGAGTTGCTCGCCGGGCAGGGTCGAGGCGCCGTGCTGGACCGCGCCGCCCATGTTGTATTGCTCGCGGCCGAGCGTGGAGATCGTCTTGAGCAGGTCGTAGTCGACATTCACCGCCGCCAGCGTGCCGTCCGGCAGGACCTTGCCACCGTGATAGGTGCCCGAGTTGATGCTGATCTTGCTGACCGCGGCGAGCGGCTTGCCCTTGGCCTTCAGCTCCTGCTGATAGACCTTCATGAAGCAATGCATCTCCTCGGGCGTGGTGTTCTCGTGGCCGACCTCGCCGATCTCGGCGCCGAGCGAGATGGTGATGCCCTTCGGCTCGATGCCACGCACGAACTCGGTGAAATGCGCAGTGAGCTCGGCATTGAGACGCTGCTGGTCCTCGACCGTGGGCAGGGAGAGGTCGACCACCGTGGAGGCGTCGATATCGACATTGTAGAGCCCGGCCGCGATCTGCTCGCGCATGACGGTCTCAAGCCGGCGCAGCTCGGCCTTCGGATCGGCGAGATAGGCCTTGGCGTTGATCTGGTCGTGGTCGGCCTGGAGGAAGACCGGACCCTTATGGCCCTCGCGCAGCGCGGCGGCGAGCACGCCGGCGGCATATTCCAGCGGCGGCTGCTGGGCGTAGATCGCCTCGCCGACCGCCTGCTCGAAGATGAAGAGCTGCGAGTCCAGTTCCTTCGCGGCGCGGAAGACGGCGCGGCAGGTCTGGTAGGTCCAGCCGCGCAGGTTCATCGCCGGCACGGTCTTGCCGCCCCATGTACCGGCGGCGCAGGCGAGATAAAGCTCCTGCACCGAGGAGGGCACGATGCCGGCGGCGTGTGCGGCCTCGCGGATCGCCCAGATCGCGACCGAGCGCGCCTCGGGCTCGGCGAGCGCCGCCGTTTCGGCCCAGCGGTCGATCATCTCGTCCGGGGGGCGCTTCGCCCTGGAGAAATCGGGCGAATGCCCTGACAGGTCGACACCAAGTGCCGCCAGATCCTGCTTGAGCTCAGCGAGCGAAGAGCATGCCATGATCACACCTTCTCAGTCCGGTTCGATATGAATGAGCGTTGCGGGCGAGACGACGGGCGCTCGATGGAACGGGATCCGGCCAGCGATGGCGAATCCATGCCGCGCGATCTCGTCGCCTTCCGGCGCGGAAAATCGGACCTCCCCGGAGCAACGTTTTTCTTTTTATCGCCGGGAATGATGCATGATATTTTCGTTATCGCAAGTCTGATTTTCGTTTTTAGTGCATCGCAGCATGAGCACCGATCCCGTCATTGCGAGCGCAGCGAAGCAATCCAGGGGGACTGGGCGCCCGGCGACCCCTGGATCGCTTCGCTTTCGCTCGCAATGACGGGAGGCGTTAGCGAA
This sequence comes from Allobosea sp. BK604, assembly GCF_004341515.1. Classification (GTDB taxonomy): domain Bacteria; phylum Pseudomonadota; class Alphaproteobacteria; order Rhizobiales; family Beijerinckiaceae; genus Allobosea. The sequence continues at coordinate 126,886 of NZ_SLZF01000007.1, read as the reverse complement.
CCTCGCCATTCGCCATGAGCGCCTCGACCGCCGCCCGATCCGGCATGCCATCCCAGCCGCGTGCACGTTCGGCCTTCAGCGCCGCCACAGCCGAGGCGAAACGCGCCGCCTCGACCGGAGCGCGCCCCTCGCCAAGGCCAAGCGCATAGGCGCCATGGAAGACGTCGCCACAGCCGGTCGTGTCGACGACCTCGACACGATAGGCCGGGATCGAGACGAGTTCGCCATCCAGCAGCCAGAGGCTGCCGGCGCTGCCGCGCGTGACGGCAAAAACCTTGCCGGGCCGCTCGGCGGCGCAATGTCTCAGCAGGTCCGCGGGCTCGCCCTCTCCCGCAAAATCCTTCAGGCCTTCGCTGGAGAAGACGACATGGTCGGTCTTGTCGATCAGGCGCCGGTTATCCTCGGGCGCACCGCCATCGGCGTCGAGAACGGTGGGTATCCCCCGCGTCCGGGCCCGCTCGAGAACCGCATCGGCACCGGCCGGCCAACGCGTATCGACGAGGACGACGCCGGCATCGTCGAGCGGATCGTCCGGCAGCGCGGCGGCATCGGTCGGCAGGCTGCGCCGGTCCGAGACGATGCTGCGCTCGCCGCGGGCATCGACCAGCACGATGGCACGCAAGGTCCGGCCTGGGAGCCGGGCGACCCCGGCGCAATCGACGCCATGCTCCTGCATGATCCGGATTGCGGCATCGCCGGCCGCATCGGCGCCGACCCGGCCCCAATAGGAGGCCGCCCCGCCAAGACGGCAGATCGCCACGGCGGCCGTCGCGGCCGGGCCGCCATAGCGCTGGTCGTAATGCAGCACCCCGGTCTTGATGCCGGCCGTCGGCAGGGCGTCGATATGGAAGACCTCGTCATGGACGAGGTTGCCGGCACAGATAATCCTGCCGGTCATGAAGACGCCGCCCCGCGCCGGCCCCGCCGCTGCTTCATGATTCCTCCCGCCATCATTCTCTTCGCCTTGCAGGGCGCCCGCTCCGCTTGTCACGGCTTCAGGCGCGGCGATGGCCGATGATGCACCAAATGTTCCTTTCCGCAATGACCATTTTCGTAATCGCGCATTGTCTTGTATAACCTGCCGATCGTAGTCAGAGCCCCGACATGGCCTCCCTCACCAAACGCCACAGCGACATTCTCGACATGCTCTCCCGGCGCGGCTACGCGGCGATCGAGGAGATGGTCGCCGCCTTCGACGTGACGCCGCAAACGCTGCGACGCGACCTCCAGGAACTGGCGGACCATGGGCTGCTGCGGCGCCATCATGGCGGCGCCAGCGCCAATCTCAGCACCGCCAACACCGATTACGGCCTGCGCCATGTCGAGACGGCAGCGGAGAAAGCGTCGATCGCGCGTGCGGCGGCGGATCTGGTGACGCCGGGAAGCTCGCTGTTCATCACGCCCGGCACGACGACGGACGCGCTCGCAAAGGCGATCGCGGAACGGCGCCCGCGCGGGCTGCGCGTGGTGACCAACAGCACGGTGGCGGCGTCGATCCTCGACAAATGCCCGGAGATCTCGATCCTGATCACCGGCGGCTACTGGCTCGGGCAGAACCGTGCCTGCGGCGGCATGCACGCCGCCGCCTTCATCGAGAACTATCGCTGCGACCTGCACATGACCAGCATCGGCGGCATCGATGCCGAGGGGAACCTGCTCGAATATCGCGACGACGAGGCGATCGTCGGCCGGACGATGATGCGCAACGCGCGCCGCTCGGTGCTGCTTGCCGACCATAGCAAGTTCAGCCGGGTCGCCATGGCACGGCTGGCGCATCTAAGCGAGGTGAGCACGCTGATCACCGACCGCCAGCCCAATCAGGCGACGGCTCAGATGATCCGCGATGCGCGCTGCGAGCTGATCATTTCCGGCTAGCGCGCCTTGCCGCTCCCTGGGTCGGCTTGAATCCTGCCGTGGCCATTTATATAGCCGCGCGAATGAGCCGCCGCCCCTCCGACGACCAGCATGTCGACGTTATCGTCGTGGGCGCAGGGATGGCCGGGCTCTCTGCCGCGGCTTTGCTGGCGCAACAGGGCTACAGAATCCTGGTCGTCGAGCATCACGACCGGCCGGGCGGCTGCATGACGTCCTGGGTTCGCAAGCCGCGGGACAGAGGCCGGATCGCCCGACGCTTCGTCTTCGATGCCGGCGTGCAGGACATCAGCGGATTGAGCGCGCAAGCTCCCGTGCAGCATCTGCTGGCCCAATTGGACGAGGAGAATGGCTTACAGTGGCTGCCGGTGCAGCATCGCTATGTGATCAATGGCACCAGTATCGATCTTCCGAGACACTGGACTGCCCTGGAGCAGCTTCTTTGCTCGCGCTTTGCCGATGAGGCGCAGGGCATCAGCGCGTTCCTGCGCGAGATCAGGCTGATCTACGACGAACTCTATGCCGGAATGCGGGCCGCGGATTATCGCCCCGTCGCGCAGCTGACGCCGTTGGCGCAAGCGGATTGGTCTCGCCAGTTCAGATACGCAGCGCAGGCTGCGGGGCAGCCCTATGTCGAGCTCCTGCGGCGCCATATCCGCAATCCCACGCTGATCAGTCTTTTCAGCATCCTGTCCGAATATGTCACCAATGATCCGGCCTGCCTGAGCCTCACCGATATGGTGCCGCTGTTCGGGTATTATATCGGCGGAGGGTTTTATCCGGCGGGCGGGGCTCAGAAGCTGCCGGATCTGCTGTGCGGCTTCATTCGCCGACATCACGGAGAGATCCGTCTCAAATGCCGGGCAGAGAGGTTCATCCTTCGCGACGGCGCCATAGCAGGCATCGAATTGGCATCCGGCCAATCCGTCCATGCGCCCGTCGTCATCAGCAACGCCGATATCGCCGCCAGCCATGGCGCGATGCTCGGTCCCTATCAACTGCCGCCGCGCTACCGCCAAAGATTGAAGCAATTGAAACGTGGCCCGACTGCGATCCTGATCAATTTTGGCCTGGACCGGATTCCGGACATGCCGGCGCGGGTCTTTGTCGAGCAGGATGGATTGATCTTCGGCCTCGGCAATCCGAGCGCCATCGATCCCAGCTTGGCGCCCCCTGGCCATGCCGCCTTGAGCCTGCTGCATCTGCTGCCCGAAGACGAGGCGAGTTCCTGGTTCGAGCTCGGTGACAGGGAGTATGAAAGCGCGAAGGCAGCCTGTGCCGAGACGCTGATCGCGGCGGCGGGCAAGGTGATCCCTGATCTCGACCGGCACATCGTGCATCATGAGGTCGCCGCGCCGCCAACCTTTCGCCACTATATCCAGGCGGAGAATGGCAGCATCTACGGCGCCGCCCGCGGCCAATGGTGCCCCGGCGTCAAATCACCCGTGCCCGGTCTATTTTTAGCCGGCGCAGGAACGGCGACGGGCCCCGGAGTGGAAGCCGCGGTGCTGTCCGGGATCCATGCGGCGCATGCGATCATGGACCGATAGGCCGCTCAGTCCTGCCACGCGACCGCAAGAAACAGGTGCTCCAGCGGCCTGGCATGCGCGAGGGACCAAGCCTCCCCGTCAAGATACAGCTGCGCCACGCCCTCCGACAGGGCCTCAGAAATATAGTCCCGGCGGTCCATGACCTGGGCGAAGGCCCGCCCCGTGGCTTTGGCCAAGGCCTCGCGTCCCGTCCAGATGCGATAGAATGCGTCAGGCCCATGCTGCTCGACCTGCCGTCGCTCGGCCGGACCGAAAGCCAGTTCTGCGATGCCCTGGAGATCGCGGGTCTTGGCACTGCTTTCGAGATCGAGCCCCAGGCGGGCGACAAAGCCGTAGGCAGCGGCAATGAACCTGCCCGCATGCGAGATCGAGATGATCGGCAGTATCTCGCCTGCGCGGGCTTCCAGAACCGGTCGCCCGCTGGCGTCGCGCGAAATGGCGCGCTGGCGCGAAGTCTCGATCTCTCTCTCGAGCATGTGGCGCAGCAGCGCCCTGGCGCAGCGGGAAGCGGGCGAATAGGCGGCATCCGTCGCATGCGACCAGCCCGCCAGGAGTTCCTTCGCGATATCGCCGTCCTGATCGAGCAGTGCCAGCGTGATCCGACGCTTCGACTCGCGACGATCAGGAAAGGAGATGGGCAGGGAGAAGCCCGGAATTTCGAACATGCACGAAACAGGATGGCCGGCGGAAGGCAGCCAAGCTATGAGAGCCGTCCGAAATGCCAAGCGAAACCTTTATGAGATTTGCGGTTCGAAACTGGTTCGCATGGACATCCGAGCGCGTCTCGGCGGCGCAATGGCGGGATTGGGGCGGTCCGTGCCGCCATGAGGATTTCATCGCTCCGGTCGCCTTGCCTCTGTCCCTGCGCCGGCGGGCGACGCCGATTGGGCAGACCCTGCTCGCGGGCGCCCTGGGCTTCGGCGATATGGTGCAGCGGGCGCGCTATGTCCTGGCCTCCCGCCATGGCGAATTCAGCCGCGCGCGCCAGACTCTCATGACCCTGGCGCAGGAGGAAGAGCTCTCGCCGGCCGAGTTCAGCATGTCGGTCCATCACGGGCTTGCGGGGCTCCTGTCGATCCACGCACGCAATCGCGAAGGCCATACCGCGCTGGCGGCGGGAACTGAATCCTTCGCCTGCGGTTTGCTCGAAGCGGCGGCCTGCATCGCCGAGAATCCGCAAACGCCCATCCTGCTGCTCTATGCCGATGAAAAGCTGCCGCATGAATTTACCGGGCTCGCCGGCCCGGAAAGCGCCCTGCCCTGTGTCATGGTGCTCGGCTTGACGGCGCCGCAAATGGATGAGGGCGACATTCTCCTGGCGCAGCAGCCAACCAGCCGGCCCGAGGCGCCGACGCCCTCGGCTGCGCTGGATTTTCTGCGGTTCCTGCTCTCCGGCAGCAGGCAGGCGGTTTCGCACGGCGAATCCTGGGACTGGACCTGGCGGCATGCTTGACTGGCTTGCCCGCATCTACCGCACCCTCGGCACGGGCTTCTTCTTCGCCATCCTGTTCGGCGGCGGCGCTGTCATCGCGACCATCGCCTTCCCGATCGTCAGCCTGACGACCCGGAACACAGAGCGGCGCTGGGCGCGCAAGCAGTACATCATCCATCTGCTGTTCAGGTTCTATATCGGCCTGATGCGCTTCATGCGGCTGGCTTTCTTCGAGTTCCGGGGCCTGGAGAAACTGCGCGATGCGCCGGGCAAGCTGGTGATCGCCAATCACCCGTCCCTGCTCGACGTGGTGCTGCTGATGTCGCTGATCCCGCGCGCCCAGTGCATCGTCAAGCAGGAGCTCTGGGAAAGCCCCTATCTCGGCCGGCTGGTGCGGGGCGCCGGCTATATCAGCAATGCCCTGCCTTCCGAGCAATTGCTCGCCGCCTGTCGCCAGGCGATCGAGCTGGATGCCTGCCTGATCGTCTTCCCGGAAGGCACGCGCAGCACGCCCGGCGCGCCGATCCAGCTGCAGCGCGGCTTTGCCAATATCGCGCTCCTGCTCGGCCTCGACATCCAGCTGGTCACCATCACCTGCACGCCGCCGACGCTGTTGAAGGGACAGAAATGGTATGAGATTCCGGCGCGCCGCCCGGTGTTTTGCGTCGATGTGGGCCAGGTGATATCGGTGGCGCACCTGCTGAACGACCATGCGCGACCTCTGGCCGCCCGCAAACTGGTGAGGACGGTGGCGGCCTATTACGAGGACAGACTAGCGAATGGATGAGCTGGAACTACGGATCAAAAGGCTGATCATCGACAGCCTCAAACTCGAAGATCTCACGCCGGACGATATCGCCAGCGACGAGCCGCTCTTCGTCGAAGGGCTCGGTCTGGACTCTATCGATGCGCTCGAACTCGGCGTCGCGTTGCGCAAGACATTCGGGCTGACCATCGAAACCGTGACTGACGATCTCAAGCTTCATTTCAGAACCGTCAGCACGCTGGCCGAGTTCGTGCGCTCGCAGCAGAAGGATATCGAGCACCATGTCGCGTGACGAGCTCCTCCACCAGATCAAGTCCTATCTGATCGAGATTTTCGAAGTCCCGGCCGAGAAGGTGACGCCGGATGCGCGGCTCTATGAAGACCTCGATCTCGATTCCATCGATGCGGTCGACCTGATCGTGAAGCTGCAGGACCTGACCAGCCAGAAATTCTCGCCGGAAGACTTCAAATCGGCCCTGACCGTCACCGATGTGGTCGACCGGGTCGATGCGATGATGAAGGCGCAGGCGTAAAGCAGCAGCGGACATGTTCGCTGGGCCCGCGATGCGCGCGTTTCTGATCGTGCTGGGCCTGGCCTATCCCGTCCTGGTCTATTGGGGCCATGGCAGCCTTCCTCCCACGACCTTCATTCTGGCGGCCCTGCTGCTGATCGCGCTCCGTTACGTGCTCGCGCCCGCCGGGCCGCTCCATCTGAGCCATCCGACCGTGCTGATCGTCGGCGGGGCGCTGCTCGCCCTGAGCCTTGTCGATCAGTCGCTGGCCTCGCTGGCCTATCCGAGCCTGATCAGCTTCGCCTTCGCCTCGGTCTTCGGCCTGTCGCTCCGGTATCCGCCGAGCCTGATCGAGCGCTTCGCCCGTGCGCGGAATCCGGACTTGCCGGACGCAGCCAAGGCCTATTGCGCCAATGTGACCCTGCTCTGGACCGTCTGGCTCATTGCGAATGGCGTGATCGCCGCCGCGCTGGCCTTCAGCCACAAAATGGAGCTGTGGCTGCTCTGGACCAGCCTGCTCAATTATCTCGTCAGCGGCGGCCTGTTCGGCGGCGAATGGCTGTTTCGTCGTATCAGACATATGCCGACATGAGTGCAGGCAGCCTCCTTTCCATTCCTGCCAGCTGGCGCGACGACATGGGCCGGCCCGTCGCGCTGCGCGCCGGCGAGCTTCTCACACGGCGGCAATTCATCGGCGATCTCGACCATAATATCGGGCTGCTGCGGCAGCTGCCGGGTGAGGCGGCGATCCTGTACACGACCAGCCTCTACTGGTTTGCCATCGGGCTTTTCGCGCTGATCGCCTGTCGCAAGCGCGTCATCATCGCTGCCAATGATCGTCCGGCGGGCCTGGCGCGGCTCGGTGACCATGCCGGGCTCATCGTCAGCGATCGGGACAGGCTTTTCGCCGGCCTGCAGCAGCTTATCGTGCCTGGCCGTGATGTCCCGGATGTAGCATGGCCCGAGATGGACATGGCCTCTCCGCTCAGCTTCTTCACCTCGGGCTCGACCGGCGCCCCCAAGAGAATCGACAAGCAGCTCCGGCATCTCGTCGCTGAGGCGGACGCCATCTCCGAGCTATTCTGCACGCAGCAGCATTTCCGATCGGTTTGCGGAACGGTGCCGCATCACCATGCCTATGGCCTGGCTTTTCGCCTGATCTGGCCGCTCCTTACTGGCATTCCCTTCTCGGATGAAACGCCGGACTTTCTCGAGAATGCATTGGCAGAGCTCGAAGAGGGCGCTGTTTTCGTCACCAGTCCGGCTCATTTGCATCGTCTGGACGGCTTCGCTCCCTTGCCACCGACGAAGCGCCCCGCCTGCGTCCTCAGCGCGGGCGCGCCTCTGGATGATGGCGCGGCGAAGCAGGCGCAAGATCTCTTCGGCTGCCCGGTGACGGAAATCTACGGCTCGACTGAAACCGGGGCGCTCGCCTGTCGACGACACGACCGCTCCGGGCAGCCCTGGCTTACGCTGCCCTCGGTGCAGTTCGTGCAGGGCTCATCCGGCCAAGCCACGGCCAAGGCGCCACATCTTCCCGGCGGGGCGGCAGAGCTTGCCGACGAGATCCGCATGCGCGAGGGCGGCGGTTTCGACCTGCTGGGGCGGCGCGACCGCATCGCCAAGATCGAGGGTGCGCGCGTGAGCCTCGATGAGGTCGAGGCGCAGCTGCATGCCCTCGACGATGTCGAGGAAGCCTTCGTCATCCTGCGCGGCCGCCCGGCCCGGCTTGCCGCCTGTGTCGTGCCGAGCGCCGTAGGGGCCGAGTTCCTTGCCAATCATGGCGCTTTCCGGTTTAACCGCCGGATACGCGCCGCTCTGGCAATTCATCTTGAAGCGGCCAGCCTGCCCCGGCATTGGTGTTTCGTTGAGCAATTGCCACGCGGCGCCCTGGGCAAAATCAGCCAGCGCGACGTTGAAACCTTGTTCGATGACTAAAGCCGATCCGATGCAGCTGTCTGGCGCAATCGAGCCCGAGATCTCGGCCACGCGTCCGATCCAGGACGGCGTGCAAATCGACCTGACCGTCCCGCATGATCTCGCTTATCTCGAAGGCCATTTCCCGGAAACGCCGATCGTGCCCGGCGTCGTGCAGATCGACTGGGCCATTCGATTGGCCGCACGCTATTTGCACCTCGATATCGAGGCCGGGACGCATTTCCAGGTGAAGTATCGACGGATTTTCCTGCCCGGCAGGCCCGTCATCCTGACGCTGCATATCAAGAGCGAATTCCTCCGCTTCGACTATGCCGACCAGGGCGAGATGCTGTCCTCCGGCTCCATCCGGCTGAAGCCAGCGAAGGAGCGGTAACATGGCTCTGTTCGCCGAAGCCAAAGCCGAGGTCCAGTTCTACGATCTCGACCCGATGCAGATCGTCTGGCACGGCAATTATCCGCGCTTTCTCGAGCTGGCGCGCTGCGCGCTCCTCGACAGGCTCGACTATAATTACCCGCAGATGGCGGCCTCAGGCTATATCTGGCCGATCGTCGACATGCAGATCAAATACGTCAAGCCTGCGCGCCTGTTTCAGAAACTCTGCATCCGCGCGACGCTGCTCGAATACGAGAACCGCATCAAGATCGGCTATCGGATCAGCGCTGATCCGAGCGGCGAACTGCTGACGAAAGCACAAACGACCCAGCTTTGCGTCGATGCAAAAACCGGCGAATTGCGGCTCGACTGCCCGCCGGACTTCATCCGAAAAGTGGAAGCGCTTCATGGACAAGACTAGCTCAACCGGCTCGTGGACTTCCCGCTTGCATGTTTCGAGCACCGTCTGCCGCCGGCTGAGCGCACGCGGCCTGGCCCGGTCGGCTTGCGCATTGCTGCTCTCCTGCTGCGCGATGCTGTTCGTCGCCATGCCGCTGCAGGCGCAGAGCGTGACCTTGCAGGACGGCCAGCTGCTGCGCGGCCAGTTCGAGCAGAAGCGCTATCTCAATGGGCTGAACAATCCGGTGAGAAGTTCCGGCGTCTTCACGCTGGTTGCCGGCCGAGGCCTGATCTGGACGACGAAAAAGCCGTTCGCAACGACGACGATCATGACCGAGGCGGGCCTCGTCCAGGATGTGAAGGGCAAGGAGACCTTGCGCCTGGCCGCCAGCAAGCTGCCGATCATGTCGAAACTCTATTCGATGTTCGGCGCGGCGCTGACCGGGAACTGGGATGCGATGCAGAGCGCCTTCGCCCTGACGCGCCGGCAGAGCGGCAATGCCTGGACCATCCATCTCGAGAGCCTGAGGGCAGATGATCCCAATCTGCCGATCAAGGCGATCAATGCGCGCGGCCAGAAGCTTCTCGACGAGGTCGAGGTGGTGAAGACCAATGACGACCGCGATGTGCTGACCTTCTCCAGCCAGAAGCTGGAACGCGGCGCGCCGACGCCGGAAGAAGAGGAACTGCTGACGAGGGCGCAGCGCTGACGCGTTCCCGGGCCAGCCTGCTCTGGTTGCTCGCGGTGATCGCCGCGGGCATTTTTCTTGTCCTCAGCTTCCGCAGCGGCAATCCGCTGCGCACCGATCTCACCGCGCTGCTGCCCCTGGAACAGCAGGATCCGGCGCGGCAGAAGGCGAATGACCTGATTTCCCGGTCATTGGCGAAACGCTTCGTCATCCTGGTCAGCCACAAGGACCGGGCGCAGGCACGGGCCCGCGCCGCCGAACTGGCGAAGGCGCTCGAAGAGACCGGCCTCGTCGGGCCGATCGGCGAGGATTTCACGACGGATCAATTCAGGAAGCTCGGCACGCTCTACTTTTCCTATCGCGCCGGCCTGCTCTCGCAGGCCGACCGGGAGGCTCTGCTGGCGGGCCAGGGCCAGGACATCGCGGAGCGGGCCATGGCCCAGATCGTCGGGCCGGGCGCGGTCGCCGATGCACGGTTGCTGAAGGCCGACCCGTTCCTGCTGCTGCCCTCCTTCCTGCTCAGCCTCCCCTTCCCGTCCACCAAACTGACGCTGGACGAGGGCATGCTGTCGCTCACGGACGAACACGGCGTGCATATTCTCTTATCGGCCAGGCTTCTCGCCGATCCGTTCGACCTGAAAGTCCAGAAGACCATCGTCTCGACCTTCAACCGCTTTGAGGCCGCGCTGGCGGGGCAGGATGCGCCGGTCATCCGCCGCCTCGGCGCGGTGTTTTTCGCGGAGACCGGCGCGCGCAAGGCGATCGACGAATCCGCCTGGCTGGCCGGGCTTTCGCTCGCCGGGACCATCCTGCTCATTCTTCTCGCCTTTCGCGGCTTGCGGCCGCTGTTCCAGAATCTCCTGGTGATCGCGACCGGCGTGGTCTGCGGCCTCGCCGCCTGTCTGCTGATCTTCGCCCAGGTCCATGTCGCCGTCCTGCTGTTCGGGATCGGCCTGATCGGTGTCGCCGTCGATTACGGGTTCTATTACACGGCGACGATCTTCATGGCCGGCGACAAGACGCCGGAGCGACGTCTGCGCGATATCCTGCCGGGCATCTCGATGGCCTTGCTGATCGCCGTTATGGGTTATGGCGCGCTGGCGATCGCGCCCTTTCCGGGGCTGCGCCAGATCGCCGTCTTCTCCGCCGTCGGCCTGGCCGGCGCCTTCGTCTCTACGGTGCTCTGGCTGCCTTTGGCCGACAGGCGAAAGGTGCCGGCGCATACACCGCAAACCCTGCGCTTCATAGCGGGGCTCTCCCGGCTCTGGACCGAGGGGAGATGGCGGGCGCTTCGCCTCGGCTTTGGCGCATGCCTTGCGCTGATCGTCATCGCGGGCTTCGCGCGCATCGATTTCGATGACGACATCCGCAAGCTGCAACCGCTCGATCACTCGCTCACGGCGGATCAAGCCGCCATCACGGCCGTCACCGGGCTCAACCTCACCAATCAATATCTGCTGATCGAAGCGGCAGACGACGAGCGCGCCCTGGAGATCGAGGAGCAGATCGCGCCGATGCTCGATGCCTGGCGGAAATCCGGCCTGATTACGACCGCGCAATTTCCTGCTGCCTATGTGCCGTCTCCGGCACGGCAGGACGAGAACCGGCTGCTCCAGCGCGAGAAGCTCGTCGAACCTTTTCGAGCTGAGCTGCTGGAGGCTGTCGGCCTGCAGGCTGGCGACCTCAACGAGGCGCCGGACGGAAAACTCGAGCTCGCGGCGGCGCTAAGCAGCCGCGCCATTCCCTTCCTCAACGAGCTCGTGCTCGGGCCCGGCCTGCATGTCGTCACCTTGCAGGGTGTCGCCAGCACCGAGCGCGTCAGGCAGGGGGTCGCGGATCTCGCGGGTGTCAAATTCGTCGATCCGACGGCGGATCTGAGCGCGCTGCTCGGGCTTTACCGCTTTCGCGCGCTGGTTCTGCTAGGGTGCTCTCTCGCGGTCATCGCGCTGCTCGCCACCTGGCGCTACGGCTGGCGCGGTGCCGTGCGGGCGCTCGTGCCCTCCTTCGCCGCCCTGCTGGTCGCCCCCTGCGCGCTGGCTCTGCTCGGCTATTCCTTCACCTTCTTCAACGCCATGGCGCTGGTGCTGCTGCTCTCCTTCACAATGGACTATTCGGTGTTCTGCGCCGAGGGCAAAGCGGATGACCGGCTCGTGACCTTGCTGGCGGTGTGGCTCGCGGCGCTGGCGACGATCCTGTCCTTCGGCGTTCTCGGGCTTTCCAGCACGCCCGCCGTGGCGAGCTTCGGCCTCACGGTGCTGCTCGGCGTCGCCGTCGCCTGCCTGCTCGCCCCCATCTCAGCCCGGCACAGGGCGCGGTGACGAGCCGGCGCAGCGCGGAACTCGCAAAGCTGTGGGTGCGTTCTAGAAGCCTGCAATCCCTGTGTTATAAGCCCCGCGGGGCGAAAAGGGCATTTGATGCGGTTGTGGCGTGATTGGCTGATAGGCGGCTTGCTCTTTGCGTTGGCCGGCTGCGCATCGGATCTGAATTCAGCGAAGACGAACGAAGCGACCATGCTGATCGGCCCGCGCCTGCCGATCCGCGCGATTTCTCCCGCCGAGTTCGCGTTCAAGGGCCAGGTCACGCAGGTCCTGACCATGCGCTTCGGCGAGCAGTCGATCAGCCTCGAAGCCCAGCTCGCCATGAGCAAGGATGAAACCCGCCTGATCCTGCTCGATTCGCTGGGGCGGCGCGGCGTGACCCTGGTCTGGCGCGACGGCAGGCTCGAGTCCGAGCTCGCCCCCTGGCTGCCCTATGGCGTTCGCGCCGATGCGATCTTCGCCGATATGATGGTACTCTACGGCCAGCCCGCCGCCTTGCAGGCTGCGCTCAGCGGCTCGGGCTGCACGCTGGAGCTGGGCAAAGCTTCGCGCCTGCTGCGTTGCCATGACAAGGACGTGCTGCGGGCCGAGTATGAGCTGAAATCGCCGAAGCGGCTCAACGGCTCCCTGCACTATGCCAATCTGGCCTGGGGCTACGAGGTCGAGGTTCAATCCGCGGAAGTGGTGCGGTGAACGACTATCTCAGCGTTTCCGCCATGGGCTTGATCACGCCCATCGGCAACGGCAAGGCCGAGACCGCCGGCAACCTGTTCAAGGGCTGCCAGAGCGGCTTTCGGAGCCGCGACGACCTCATTCCCAAGCGCAAGGTGCTGGTCGGCGAGGCGATGGGAGAGATTCCCGGATTGCCCGCCGAATTCGCAAAATGGGACTGCCGCAACAACCGGATGATGGCGGTCGCGCTCGAGCAGATCCGCCCCCATCTCGAGCGTGCGATCGCGCGCTACGGGAACAGCCGCATCGGCGTCATCCTCGGCACCAGCACCTCGGGCATCGCCGAGGGCGAGGCCGCGTTCGCGCAGCGCGTGAAGACGGGAGAATGGCCGCAAGCGTTTGACTACGCGCAGCAGGAAGCCGGGGGCCTCAGCGAATTCGTCAAGGCGTTTCTCGGCCTCGCCGGCCCGGCCTATACGATCGCGACGGCCTGCTCGTCGAGCGCCAAGGTCTTTGGCGCGGCGCGGCGGCTGATCCGCCTCGGCCTGGTCGATGCGGCCATTGTCGGCGGCGCCGATTCCCTGTGCCGGATGACGCCGAGCGGCTTCACTGCGCTCGGCGCGGTCTCCGCCAAACCTGCCAATCCGTTCAGCAGGAATCGCGACGGCATCACGATCGGCGAGGCTGCGGCCGTGTTCCTGCTGGAGAAGGAGCCGGGCGAGATCGTGTTCATGGGCATCGGCGAGACATCGGACGCCCATCACATCAGCGCCCCCGAGCCGGAAGGAACAGGAGCGGAAAGCGCGATGCGCGCGGCACTGCGCGATGCCGGGTGTGGGGCCGGCGACATCGCCTATGTCAATCTGCACGGCACAGCGACGCCCCTGAACGACGTCATGGAAGGTCGGGCGGTCCATCAGATCTTCGGGGCGGACACGCCATGCAGCTCGACCAAGGCGATGACCGGGCACACTTTGGGCGCGGCAGGCGCCTGCGAGGCTGCGTTCCTGTGGCTGACGCTGTCACAGCATCATAATCCGGGGCGTCTTTTGCCACCTCATCTTTGGGATGAGGCCCAGGATGGCGGGATCGCCCCATTGCGCCTGACTGGCCCGGGTGAAAGCTTCCCTGCGCAGAAGACCGTCGCGATGCTGAGCAATTCTTTCGCCTTTGGCGGCAGCAACGTCGCGCTCGTCCTAGGGACAGCGGCGTCATGAGACAGACGCTTTACCCGCTCGACTCTGTCCTGCCGCATCGCGCGCCGATGATCCTGATCGACGGCATCGAGAGCTGGAACGGCCAGGAGATCCGGACTTATCTGACGATCGGCCCGTCCTGCCCGTTCTTCATCGATGGCAAGGGCATCGCCGCGCATGTCGCCATGGAATGGATGGCGCAAAGCTGCGCCGCCTTTGTCGGCATCGAGGCAATTCAGGCGCGGAGGCCGGTCAGGGTAGGTTTCCTGCTGGGTACCCGCAACTTTTCTGCGGCTCTCGACTGGTTCGGCGAAGGAGAGAGCCTCGCTATTACTGCGAGGTCGGTCTATCGCGAGGCCGGCATGGGGCAATTCGATTGCACAGTGTATCGCCATGGCGGCAAGGACGAGCTGGCGAAAGCGCAATTGACAGTTTATCAGCCCGATGATCTTGCCAGCCTGGTAGACGGTCAAACATCGGAACGCGAGAGATGACGCGCACGCTGCTTGTTACGGGCGCGAGCAAGGGCATAGGCCGGGCGATCGCGGTTCGCCTCGGGCGAGACGGCTTCACGGTCGTTGCGCATTACGCCAATGACCGTGCCGGCGCGGAAAGCACTCTGGCCGAGATCGTCGGGGCAGGCGGACAGGGGCGCGTGATCTCGTTCGACACCTCGCAGCGCGAGGTCACGCAGGCGGCGCTGGAAGCCGACATGGCCGAACACGGCCCCTATTACGGCGCCGTGCTCAATGCCGGCATCGCGCGCGACAATGCTTTTCCGGCGCTGAGCGATGTCGATTGGGACAGCGTGCTCGACACCAATCTCGGCGGCTTCTACAACGTGCTCAAGCCGATCACGATGCCGATGGTGAGCAACCGCAAGGGCGGCCGCATCGTCACCATCTCGTCGGTCTCCGGCATCATGGGCAATCGCGGACAGGTCAATTACAGCGCCGCGAAAGCGGGCATCATCGGCGCGACCAAGGCTCTCGCCGTCGAGCTGGCCAAGCGCAAGATCACGGTGAACTGCGTCGCGCCCGGCCTGATCGAGACGCAGATGCTCGACCACCCGTTTCTTGAGGAAGCGCTGAAGACCGTGCCGATGCAGCGCGTCGGCCAGCCGCAGGAGGTGGCGTCCGTGGTGGCGTTCCTCTGCTCGGATGAGGCGGCCTATATCACGCGGCAGGTGATTTCGGTGAACGGAGGCATGTTTTGAGGCGCCGTACCGTCATCACCGGCATGGGCGGCGTCACCGCCCTCGGCCATGATTGGCCGAGCATTCGTGCAAAACTCCATGCCGGCGAGACAGCCATCCGGCGCATGGATTGGGATTTCTATACCGGCATCAATTCCAAGCTCGCCGCGCCCATCAACGATTTCTCGGTCGACCAGCGCTATGGCCGCAAGCAGTTGCGCACGATGGGCCGGGTCTCGCGCCTTGCGGTCCGCGCGACGGAACAGGCGCTCGATCAGGCCGGGCTGATCAGTGCGGCCGAGCTCACGACCGGGCGCTGCGGCGTCGCCTATGGCTCCTCCTTCGGCTCGGTCCCGCCCATCCTCAGCTTTGCCGAGCTGATGAAGGACGGGCTCTCCAAGTCGCTCAATGCCACCAGCTATGTCCAGGTGATGAGCCACACGGCCGCCGTGAATATCGCGCTGTTCTTCGGCATGACCGGCCGCATCATTCCGACCTCGACGGCCTGCACGTCGGGGAGCATGGCAATCGGCTATGCCCATGAGGCGATCCAGAGCGGCAAGGCCGAAATCATGATCGCGGGCGGAGCCGACGAACTGGATATCTCCAATGTCGCGGTCTTCGACACCCTGTTCGCGACTTCGACCAACAATGACAAACCGGAGCTGACGCCGCGCCCATATGATAGCGCGCGCGACGGGCTGGTGATCGGCGAAGGCGCCTCGACCTTCATCCTCGAGGAGCGCGAGCACGCCCTGGCACGCGGCGCGCAGATCCATGCCGAGCTCGTCGGGTTCGGCACGAATTGCGACGGCCATCACGCCACCCATCCGCAGGCCTCGACCATGGAGGTCGCCTTGCGCCTTGCGCTGGAGGATGCCGGCCTGCCCGCCGCGGAAATCGGCTTCGTCAGCGGTCATGGCACGGCAACGGAATCGGGCGACATTGCCGAAAGCCAGGCGACCCACGCGGTCTTCGGCGAGCACATGCCGATCCATTCGCTCAAGAGCTTTTTCGGCCATACGCTGGGCGCTTGCGGAGCGCTGGAGGCCTGGCTCGGTATCGAGATGATGCGCGAGAAAAGCTTCGTGCCGACGGCCAATCTCACATCTGTCGATCCGCGCTGCGCGCCTCTGGATTATCTGATGAAGGACGCGCGCAAGATCGAGACGAACTACCTGATGAGCAATAATTTCGCCTTCGGCGGGATCAACACGTCCTTAGTATTTCAACTGGCCTGAACATTTGGGGGGTACCATGAAAGTCTTATGCCGCATTCTCCTGGCAGGCGCGGTCTGCTTCGCTTCCGCTTCCGCCATGGCGCGCAATGACCGCTCTGTGCAGCCGCTCGACGAGGCGATGAGCTCGCCGCAGGTCGCGGCCCTGAACAGCGACGTGCGGGTCTATTTCGGCAACCAGAGGCATCCGCGCGTCAGCCAGACAATCGGCGAATGGAGCAGCCAGCGCAGGGGCAGCGCCGGCCGTGACGCCGCGGAGACGCGGAGCGGCTGCCACTACGCCTTTGCCGAGGCCCTGGAGCAGTTGCAGAAGCGAGCGCTCAAAGAGGGCGGCAATGCCGTGATCAATATCTACAGCGTGCATGGCGACGTGCCGTTGAAGAGCACCAGCCAGTATCTGTGCGGCATCGGCAACGTCAAAACCGCGGTTCGCCTGACCGGCACGGTGGTCACGATCGGACGATAGGCAAGGTCCAATCCGGCCTTTCAGCCAGTCATGCCCCGCGGCGTGGCTGGCTTTTCCTTGGCGGGCTCTGCAGACGCTGGCACCGCCCAGAAATCAAAGAAATTGTACCATTGCAGCGGCTGCCGCAGGCAATAATGCTCGAGCCGCTCGGCATAGCGACCGGCGTAGCCGGCCAGGGCCTCCGCCCGTTCCTTTCGCGGAAGAAGGATCCTGTCGGCAAAGGCCTCGAAATAGGCGCGATGCCCGTTGCCCTCGCGCAGGCAGAACAGGGTGAGAACTGGGCAATCCAGCAGTGCGGCGAGGATGTACGGCCCCTGCGAGAAGGGCGCGGCCTGCCCGAGGAACGGGCACTCGCTCACCCTGTTCTGGCTCATGATCGGAATGCGGTCCCCGGCGATCACCAGCCATTCCCCGCGCTCGATCCGCTCCGACAAGGCGATCGCCGTATCGACGCCGATATCCGTGACTTCGATGACATTGGAGCCGACGCCCGGCATGAGCGAGCGCAGGATCGTATTGTAGCGCCGCGCCTGGACCGTGTGCATCAGCACATGCACAGGCCGGCCGACATGGCTGGCGAGGGCGGCGCGGGCGATTTCGGCATTGCCGAGATGCGAGACGATGAGCAGGGCGCCGCGCCGATCGGCGATGGGCGCGAGCGCAGCCTCGCCGCCGACGATCTCGACCGGGCCGATATCGCTCGGGCGCGCCCAACCGATGATCGTATCGAGCGCCTTGGTGGCGAAATCGAAATAATGGCGGAAGCCGTCGCGCCAGGTCGGTGGGGGCTCACCCTTGAGCGCGCGGACACGCACGAGGTAGTCCAGGGACGCCTTGCGGCGCTCTGCCCCGACGAGAAAGAAATAGAAGACGACGGGCCGCATCGCGAGAAGGCAGGCGCGCCGGCCGCAAAAGCTGTAGATGGCGAGCAGGCTGCGCATGCCCCAATAGGTGCCGCGCTCCGCCATTCCCGCCCAATGGCTGGCTTGCCCCTTTGCGGAAAGGCGTCGCCGTAGCAGCGCCGGCAGCCGCCAGAGCATGCCGAAGAACAGGCGGGTGTGCATGCAGGTGATGAGCCAGTTGTCCTTGAACAACCGGAAATTCGACACGTTGCCATCCGGGTAGGTGACGCGAACCGGGAGATGCACGACAGGCGCGCCGCGCCAGAACATCCGCACCATGATCTCGGTGTCGAAATCCATGTAATGGCCGACCCGCTCCTCCTCGATCACGCTCAAGGCGAGGGCGAGCGGATAGACCCGGAAGCCGCACATGCTGTCCTTGATCTGCAGCGACAGGGTCTCGATCCAGACCCAGACATGGGTCAGCCAGCGGCCTATGGCGCGGCCTCGCGGAATGGAGTGATCGTAGACCGGAATGCCTGATATCAGCGCCTCCGGCCTCGCCCGCGCTGTCGCGATCAACGCATCCAGGCTGTTCAGATCGTGCTGGCCATCGGCGTCGACCTGCACCGCATGGCTATAGCCCGCGGCGGCTGCGGCCTTCATGGCCACGCTGAGCGCCCCGCCCTTGCCCCGGTTCTCAGGCAAGCGGATGACCTCAACGTTCTTCGCCGGATCCTGCAGCGAGGCGATGGCCTGCGCGGCATCCGGCTCGCTGCCGTCGTCGACGATGAAGACCGGAATGCGCCGCGCCACCAGAACATCGACGATGCTGCCCAGGACCCGATAATGATTGCGGCTCGGTATGATGGCGCAGAGCCGAAATTCATCGACGGTTGGGCGCATAAGATCTTTCATCGACCATCGCGCCGGAGCGGCCGGCGCGGATGTTGAACCCGTATTCGAAAAGAACGACAGTTTTGCATTGGCAGGGAGCAACGACAAACGGCGCCAACCGTCTCTTCGACGATCGGCGCCGCTGAATGCAAGAGTCCCAGTTTACCGCATCGGCCCGAAACGTGGATTGCGGTTCTTCGGAAAAACCGATGCGAAAACGGGACGCTGGATCATCGGACCGGATATGATGGTCCGATGATCTGGCGTGACTTCAGGCCGACCAGGCGGCGTACCAGGTCTTGAAGAGCTCCAGCTGGGTCTTGGCGTAATGCATCTGGCCGCGGCTGAGCGCGTCCGAGGCATTGAAATGCAGCTCGTATTCGGGGTTGCCTTCGAGGACCATCAGGTACTTGTAGAACAGCACGAGGTCCGGCCCCTCGTCGAAGCTCGACAGGACCGCGAGCGCGCTGTCGAGCTCGAGCGCCTTCTGGCGCGCGGTGACATCACCCTTCGCGGCCTGCTCGCACAGGGAGACGAGCTTGAGGACGGGCTTGGGCAGCACGTTGCCGATGCCGGTGATCGCGCCGCTGGCGCCGCAATTCACGAAGCCATGGAAGACCTGGGTATCGACGCCGACCATCAGCGTGATGTCGTCGGACTGGCCGGTGATGTTCTCGGCGGCATAGGTCAGGCTCGCGGCGCCGCCGAACTCCTTGAAGCCGATCAGGTTCGGGAACTTGTCGCGCAGCTGGAAGAACAGCTCGGCGCGGGTTTCGAAGCCGTAATAGGGGCTGTTGTAGATCACGGCCGGCAGGCCGTTGGCAGCCTCCAGGATCGCCATGAAATGCGCCTGCTGGGCCGAGGCCGAGGGGCCACGCGAGAGCACGCGGGGAATGACCATCAGGCCTTTCGCGCCGACCTCGCTGGCATGGCGGGCGAAAGCCGCCGCGCGCTGCGTGTTCTGGGCGCCGGTGCCGACGATCACCGGCACGCCGGCGGCGGCGAGGCGCGCGACGCCTTCCTGACGCTCTTCATCGGTCAGCAGCGGCCAGTCGCCCATCGAGCCGCAATAGACCACGGCCGACATGCCGGCCGCGATCAGCTCCTTGCCCTTGCGGACGAGCGCATCGAAGTCCGGGCTCCGGTCCGCCCTGCACGGCGTCATGAGAGCCGGGATAGTGCCGGTAAAAACATCCGAAGCCATGAGAATTTCTTTCGTTTCCAGGAAGCTCGAGTGATCGGGAAGTTGGTTCGGCCCGCTCCGACGGGACATCCGCCGGAGCGTTTCGTGTATCTGCAAGTCAGGCCAGTCACTGCAGCACCCCTGCCTCCCGCGCAAGCCCGGGAAGCAGAGGGCGCTGCTCGTCATCAGGCCTCGTAGGCGAATGGGTCGTCGACAGAATGGGCGGGCTCGGTGAACCAGTGCACGCCGTCCTCAGCCATGTAGGCGATATCCTCGAGGCGCACGCCGAACTCGCCGTAGATGCAGATCATCGGCTCGATCGAGAAGCACATGCCAACCTG
Organism: Allobosea sp. BK604; assembly: GCF_004341515.1. Lineage (GTDB taxonomy): Bacteria > Pseudomonadota > Alphaproteobacteria > Rhizobiales > Beijerinckiaceae > Allobosea. Next base: position 107,007 of record NZ_SLZF01000007.1, on the reverse strand, counting down.
GAGCGGCGTCATGTTGCCCTTGACCATGAAGGATTCCTCGTGGACGTCGAGGCCGAGCCCATGGCCGGTGCGGTGCGGCAGGCCGGGCACCTTGTAGCCGGGGCCGAAGCCCGCCGCCTCGATGACGCCGCGCGCGCCGTAATCGACCGCCTCGCAGGGCGCGCCGAGCTTGGCGGCAGCGAAGCCGCCGAGCTGCGCCTTCTTCTCCAGCTCCCAGATCTCGCGCTGGCGCGCATTGGCCTCGCCGAAGATGTAGGTGCGGGTGATGTCGGAGCGGTAGCCGCCAACCTTGGTGCCCATGTCGATCAGCACCATGTCGCCATCGGCAAGCGTCTGCGGGTAGGGCACGCCATGAGGATAGGCGGTCGCCTCGCCGAACTGGGCGGTGCCGCTGGTCCAGCTCATGCCGAGCTTGCGATGGGCGCGGCCGAGGAAGTCGATCGTCTCGGTGGTGGTCACGCCGACCTGGAGCGCGCGGGCCGCGGCCCGGTGTACTTCCATGGTGATGTCCATGGCGCGCTGGATCAGCGCGATCTCGGCCGAAGACTTGAGCTGCCGGCAGGTCGCGGTGATCGGGCTGCCGCTGGTGAAGCTGTAGCGGTTGCCGGCCTTGCGCAGGCCATCGACGATGAAGAAGGGCGTATGCGGATCGAGCGCGACCTGGCCGCTCTCATAACCCATGCTGCGGATGGTCTCGACGACGAGCGCGGTCGGATCCTCATGCTCCTCCCAGCAGCGCACGTCGTCGCCGAACTTCATATACTCGCGCGTCTTCGGCTCCTCGAAGGCCGGGCTGAGATAGACGATCTCGCCCTCGACCGGGATGATCGCGCCATGCAGGCGCTCCGTCAGGTTCAGTGCGATGCCGGTGTAATAGGCGAGGCTGGTCGAGGTATCGAGATAGAGCGCCTGAAGGCCCTGCTCGCGCAGCAGCGCCTGGGCCTTGGCGATGCGCGCCTTGAATTCGCTGACCGCGATCGGCTCGATGCCGTCGGTCATCGGTTTCAACTTGTCGAGCTCTTCCGCAAAGCTCGATCCGCCCACGCCGATCGTCATGTTCCTAGTCCTCGCAGCTGCAGTGATGGCCAAGTGGTCAAAGGGTTTCGTCCGCGTCGTCGGACGGCAGAAGGAGAAGCAGGTCCTGCTTGACCGCGAGCACATGCTCAAGCGTCAGGCGGGCGGCACCCTCGGCGTCGCCCTTGCGGCAAAAGTCGAGCAAGGCGGCATGCTCCTGCTTGGCGCGCGCCGTCGCCCCCGCCGACATGGCAAGCTGGACGCGGGTGTAGCGGTCGGTGTTGACGAGCAGCATGCGCACGAGCTCGAGCGTCTGCGAGCGCCCGGCCGGGCCGTAGAGCGAGAGGTGATATTCGGTGTTGAGTTCGCCCCAGGCATCGACATCGCCATTGCTGATCGCGGTCGCATAGTCGGCGAGGATGCTCTCGGCAGCGGCGAAATCGCCCAGCTTCAGATGGGGAACCGCGCGCCGGATCAGATCCGGCTCCAGCATGGCGCGCAGGTCGAAGAGCTCCGCGATATCGGCGGCGGAGAGCGCGGTGACGACGGCGCCGCGATGCGGATGGATGGTGACGAGCCCCTCGGCGGCAAGCTGACGAAAGGCCTCGCGGATCGGAATCCGGCTGATGCCGAATTCCTTGGCGAGAGCATCCTGCCGCAGCGCCTCGCCAGCCGAGACCGTTCCGCTCAGGATACGCCGCCGCAGCTCGGCCACCGCAGCACCGGCGATGGTGTGGCGGAACTGCGGAAGCCGCGAGCGCGATGGCTGAACATCGGTCATGGGCACGGAACCTCACTGCGCCTGGCGGCGCTGCACCAGGAGGCCGGACGCTCGTGACCGCCAAGCTAGCCCCCAAAAATCCGCCGAAGAAAAGCGGAAGCGAGGCCGGTCTGTCAATTGGATAAAATCGCCATTATGCAATTACGGATCGGCGCGAGCCGTGAAACAAACGAGCCATGGTGCCGGCTGAATACCTGCAAGTGACTGCAGGATGACGCTTTTTCGTACCGGAAGCTTCTTCGCCCCCCAGCCGCACTGAGCCTGGCACAGGGGCGCCCTGCACTGGCGAGGGGACCAGCGGCCATTGCGCTCGCCTAACCTCCCGCATCTCGACCAGCTCGCGCCGGCTGCCGGCGCCCGGAGACCACGTCATGCGCGGAATGATCGTCGCGGCACAGCCGGAAGCCGCCGAAGCGGGGGCCGATATCCTGCGCCGGGGCGGCAATGCGGTCGATGCCGCGATCGCCTGCGCCTTCAGCCAGGGTGTGGTCGACCCGCAAATGTGCGGCATTGGCGGCTTCGGAGCGATGCAGATCAGCATGCCGAAGCGCGGCGTGCATACCGTGCTGGAATTCCTGGCGCTGGCGCCCTTCGCGGCGAACGCGGAGATGTGGGCCGACCGTTTCGTCGGCCAGACGCGGGACGGCTTCGTCTTCCTGCTCAGCGACCATGCCAATGAGCTCGGCCATCTGGCCGCCGGCACGCCGGGCAACGTCAAGGGCTATACCGAGGCGCTGGCGCGCTTCGGCACGATGGAGCTCAAGGACGTGATGGCGCCGGCGATCCGGCAGGCGCGCGCTGGCTTCATGGTGCGCCCCTATGTCCATTATTACTGGACGATCGACCAGCGCGGCGCAGGCCAGATCAATACCGAGGACAAGCTGCGCCATAGCGAGACAGGCCGGGCGATCTATTTCCGCCCCGACGGCACGCTCAAGCGGCCCGGCGACATCGTCGCCAATCCCGATCTCGCCCGCACACTCGAGCGCATCGCCGCGGCGGGCCCCGAGATCTTCTATACCGGCGAGATCGCCGATGAGATCGCCGCCGACATGGCAGCCCATGGTGGGCTGATCACCAGGCGCGACCTCGCCGAATATCGCGTGCGCGAGAAGGCGCCGGTCTGGGGCTCCTATCGTGGCCTCGGCATAGCCGGCAATCCGCCAGCGGCGGGCGGCGTCTCGCTGATCGAATTGCTGCATATCCTGCAGGAGTTCGAGCTCGGCAGTCTGGCCCATAACTCGGCCGAGCATCTCACCATCCTCGCCGAGGCGATGAAATGGATGACGATCGATCGCGACGCCCATATCGGCGATCCGGATTTCGTCGATGTGCCCGTCGAGATGCTGCTCTCGCAGGCTCATGCCGCCGCGCACGCAGCGAAGATCAAGGCGGGAGTGAAAGCCCGGGTCCCGCGCTCCGAGCTGGCCAAGGACCCGCCGGACACGACCGTCACCTGCGTGATGGACGAGCAGGGCAATGCGGTGACGATCACGCATACGCTCGGCCAGCCCTCGGGGGGCATCACCTCCGGGCTCGGCTTCATGTATAACGGCTCGATGAGCGGCTTCGACCCGCGCCCCGGCCGGGCGGGCTCGATTGCTCCGGGCAAGGCGCGCGGCAGCGCGATGGCGCCGACCATCGTCTTCAAGGACGACAAGCCGATGCTGGCAATCGGCGCGCCCGGCGGCACCTTCATCGTGCCGGCGCTGGCGCAGGCGCTGAGCAACGTCATCGATTTCGGGATGAGCATGGCCGAGGCGGTGGCGGCGCCGCGCATCGTCTGCCTGAGCGACACGATCGACGTCTCAAACCGCGTCGAGCGTCGGGTGACGGACACGCTCCAGGCGCAGGGCTATGCCGTCGCGCGCTCGTACCAGTCTTTCGCCTTCGGTGCGCCCCATGGCGTCAAGATCGAGGGCGATGGCTGGACCGGCGGGGCCGATCCGCAGCGGGACGGCATGGCCATCGGAGTTTGATCGGGCGCATGGCCGATATCGGCGCCCCCGGCGCCATCGATCCGCCCGGAAGGAAACGCGCGCCATGCAAAGGCACTGTCAGGCTTCGGGCCAGGACAGTAAGGCAGCATGAACGACCCGGCGGGCCGTTTCCGGCGGGACGCCGCCTTTGGCCTGCACCGCCAGGCCCTGGATGAGCGAGATGACGAAAGAGGCCGCGTCGTCGCTGGTCATGCCCGACGGGAGCGGGGCAGCTGCCATCGTCTCTTCAAATCGATCACGCAGCCGCTGCCTGAAGAGCTCGCGGCCACGGATGAGCTCCTGCCTGATCGGCTCGGAATCCGTGGAACCGGCCAGCGCGGTGTTGAGCTCGAGGCAGCCTACGGGATTCACCCGACCGCCATGCAGCTCGACGATTCCATCGAGCAGCCGTTCCGCGATCCGGCGTGGCGTTGGCTCCGCGAGCGCACCATGTCGAAAATCCAGAAAGTCGCGCTGATAGCGTTCGACGACGCGCCAGAACAGGGTCTCCTTGTTGCCGAAGGCCTTGTAGAGGCTTGATTTCGTCAGCCGCGTCGCGTCCATCAGGTCGCTCAACGACGTGCCCTCATAGCCCTTCTCCCAGAACAGCCGAAGGGCTGCCTGCAAAACCTCGTCTTCATCAAACTCCCGGGGACGGGCCATCGTGCTCCCTCATACGCTCGTCCCGCGATTATAGACCAGTTGGTCCCGATTCCAACTTTACTCGTTTGGGACCAGTTGGTACATAACGCCGCGCCGGTGCCAGAGCCGGCGTTCGCACAAAGCAGAGATGGAACCGAGCGTGACGCGTCGGCGCGAATGCTGTCGCGCGTGATAATGTACCAATCGGTCCCTAATTCTGCCCTTACACCTAGGAGCCGCAATGACCAACGCCGTCATCGATTGCATTCTGAGCCGGACCGCCGCCAAGTACTACGACCCTGCCGCTGCCTTGAGCGACGAGCAGATCCACGAGCTGGTGCGGATCGGCACCACAGCGCCGACCTCGTTCCATTTGCAGAACTGGCGCTTCATCGCGGTGCGCACGCCTGAGGCAAAGGCCCGGCTGAGCCCGATCGCCTGGAACCAGCCGCCGATCACAGAAGCTGCCGTTACCTTTATCGTGGTTGGCCAGCTGGCCGATTCCAGCGTCGTGCCGGCGCGCCTGGCTCCGCTGGTGGAAGCGGGCATCATGCCGGCGAAGATGGTGCCGGAATGGGAAATCCCGGCACGTGGTCTCTATCAGGATTACCCGCAGCGCCAGCGCGACGAGGCCGTGCGCACCGCGACGTTTGGCGCAGCGGCGATGATCTATGTCGCCCGCTCCTGGGGCCTGGGTTCGACGCCGATGATCGGCTTCGATGACGTAGCGGTGCATCGCGAGTTCGGGTTGGCCAAGGACGAAGTGCCGGTCCTGCTCCTGTCGGTCGGGCCGGAGCGGCCGGGAAACTGGGCGCAGAAGCCGCGCCGTCCGGTCTCCGAGGTGCTGCACCTCGTCTAATTCGGACCTTCCGTGAAATCAGCGATTTATGCAGGTTGAGATGACAAGAACCGTATTGCCGACGCCGGACCAGGTACCGGCCGAGTCGAAGCCGACGCTCGATGCGTTCACCAAGACCATCGGTTTCACTCCCAACATGATGGCGGCCTTCGCGAAGAGCCCCATCGCATTCAACGCATGGGCCAACCTTCTCGGCTCCCTGAGCAAGGCACTCGACGTGCGGACGCGGGACAGCATCGGCCTCGCCGTTTCCGAAGTGAATGGCTGCGATTACTGCCTGACGGTTCACAGCTTTACAGCCGAGCACATGGCCAAGCTGCCCGCCGATGAGGTCCTCCTCGCCCGGAAGGGTCGTGCGACCGACCCGAAACGTCATGCCGCCGTCCAGTTTGCCCGCAAAGTCATCGAGACCCGAGGGCAGGTCAGCGAGGCCGACCTGAATGCGGTCCGCGCTGCCGGGCACACCGATGCGAACGTGATGGAGATCGTCGCGCTGGTGGCGATGTACTCGCTGACGAACTTCTTCAACAACGTGTTCGATCCCGAGAAGGACTTCCCCGCCGTCGCGCCGGCCGGCACGATCTGAGCGATATTCGATCACATGGACTGTCTCCGACCGCGAGACGTTTCATGTGATGGGTGCGTAACGCGAAAGCCCAGATGCCCCTGGACCTTGGGAACCTGTCTGGGCTTTCGTCCGCGTGCCGGGTCAGACCCTGAAAGGGGAGCACATCTCGATTTCGGGTAACGCAGCCTCTCCACTGGCACCGCCGATCCTGCTGGCACTCATCCAGTCGACACGCTCTGTGGCCGGCTATCGAAACAGGCGTGAAGCAAACGCATCCCGTGAAGATAGACAACGTCCCGATACGACACGCCCTCATGGATATGCCGTACCGCCCGTTCCGACTCAGCTCACGTGCGGTGCGAGGCGATGCTGACCACGATGACGACGGTCAGCATCAGGCAGCTGACGACGACGAGCGCGGTGGACAACGAGACGGCAGACATCACCGCGCTGGCGATGATGATGCCGGTCGCGTTCGCGGTTCGGAGAAGCGCGAAGACCTCCGGACGCTTCTGCGAAGGGGCAAGCGAATCGAGCACGAGCGAATAATAGGTGCCCAGAGGCGCAAGGACTGCGCCGATCAGGACGGCGCCAGCCACCGTGACCGCCAATGAAATCTGGAGCGCGGCGAGAACGGCTCCGACCGCCATGATGGCCAACTGGATGAGAACAGCGCGCCGGCTCGCCATCCGGTTCCGTACGCTGACCCAGATGCCGCCCGCCACAGACGCGCTGCAGAGCGGGACCGTGAACAGGATAGCCAGGGCGGGGGCATATCCGAAGTGCAAGGCCAAGGCCACGGCACCGATCTCGATGGCGGCAACAGTCGCGCTACCCGCCGCCGCGCACATCAACCAGAGCAGGATCGCTGGCCTGATGATCGATGCGTCGGGCTGATGCACGTCTTCCATCGGCGCCGATGCCACGGTTGGGATCAACAGGACGGGAAGGGCACCGAGGCCCGCAAGGGCAAGCACGGCAAATACAGGCGAGATGGTGCCGAGCCCGGACGCAGCGACCGGAGCCAGAACGAAGGTCAACTCGTTGAGCGTGGCCGCGATGCCCAGCGCCCTTGGCAACTTGGCGGCCGGCGCCAGTTGGTTCAGCACCGTCCGCAGATAGCCGAATGCCGCGCCGTTGACCGCCCCCGCCAAGGCCGAAAATGCGACCAGCCAGGCAAAAGGCAGCGAGAGATAGGCGAATAAGCCGACAGCGCCGAGGGCGACAGACCGGAAGGCCACGAGGCCGCGCAGGAACGCCGTCGGCGGCAAGCCTCGCCCGGCCCGCGTGATCGGAACCGCTCCGATGACCTGGGCGAGGGTCATGGCCAGGATCATCGCCGCGCCGCCATTGGTGTCACCGGTAAGCGCCAGGGCGACCAACGCAAAGGCAACCGGTCCGGCCGCCTGCGGAACCGTAAACATCGCGGACGAAATGAACCAGCGATACAGCAAGGCTGCGCTTGATGTCCTGATTGCCGACGTCGCCATGCACCAGCCCTGAAGAATGGGCCGGGCCGTTCCCGGACATTGCAATCCCGTGCGGGGATCGAGGACGTTGCCTCGCGGACCTGATGAGCAATCCACAGGTCGCTGTCAATCCGATCCTTCGAACCTCACGGCCTTGTCCCGGCGCCACGCGCGAGCGGCAGCCCAACGTCGCGCGCGTGGCAATGAATGACTGCTTCGGCTCCGCCGCGCGCCCGCTTACCCATTCTTACTCAACGCCGCGCACAAGCCGATTGAGCAAGGCCACGGTCTGTTGTCCTTGCCTCCCAACAAGAACGATCGGGGAGGATTGACGATGACGGGATGCTCGGGTGGCTAGCTCGCGCCGTGCGCCTTCGCCGCCGAGAGCGCTTGCGAGGTGCGACCTCCGTCGATCGGCCTTGCCGCAATCATCGCTCAACCTTCGATCCGCCCTTCAGGCACTCGGCCGCCAGTCCGATCCGGACTGAGCCCGACATCCTATCTCGACCAAGGAGAGCTCTCGTGAACTATCGGCGTCTCGGTTCCAGCGGAATGCGGGTCTCGCGCCTGTGCCTCGGCGCGATGATGTTCGGCGACCAGACCGCGGAGGACGAGGCGCAGCGCATCGTCGCCCGCGCCCGCGAGGCCGGGGTCAATTTCATCGACACCGCCGACAGCTACACCAGGGGGCGCTCCGAGGAGCTCGTCGGCCGCGCCATCAAGGCCGACCGCAACGACTGGATCCTCGCCACCAAGATCGGCGCGACCATCGATCTGTCCCGGCCGAACCGCGGCGGTCTCGGCCGGCGCTGGCTGATGCAGGGCGTCGAGGAGAGCCTGAAGCGGCTCGGCACCGACCATATCGACCTCTACTACCTGCATATGGACGACCGCGCCGTCGCCAGCGAGGAGATCGTCGAGACGCTCGGCGACCTGATCCGCCAGGGCAAGATCCGGCACTGGGGCGTTAGCAATTTCGCGAGCTGGCGCATCGCCGAGCTGGTCAGGCTTTGCGGCCTCGTCGGCACGCCGAAGCCTGTCGCCGGCCAGCCGCCCTATAACGCCATGACCCGCATGGCCGAGGTCGAGTACATCCCGGCCTGCGTCAATTACGGCATCGGCGTCGTGCCCTATAGCCCGCTGGCGCGTGGCGTCCTGACCGGCAAGTACCGGCCGGGCGTTGCGCCGGGCGCCGACACGCGCGCCGGCCGCAACGATCCGCGCCTGCTCCAGACCGAGTTCCGGCCGGAATCGCTCGCCATCGCCGAGCGTATCCGGGCCCATGTCGAGGCACGCGGCGGCAGCATGATCGGCTTCGCGCTCAACTGGGTCCTGGCCAACCCGGCCGTTCCCGCCGTGATCGCCGGGCCGAAGACCGATGCGCAATGGGCCGATTATATCGTCGCGCTCGACGAGCCTTTCGGCGCCGAGGACGACGCCTTTCTCGACACTCTGGTGCCGCCCGGCCATGCCTCGACGCCTGGCTATACCGACCCGCTCTATCCGGTAACCGGACGCGGGACCGGCCCTGGCCGAGCCGCCGCATGAATGTCTCCGCCTCGGCGCGCCGCCAGCGCCGCAACGCCTTGTTCTTCCTGGCGCCGGCGGCCTGCGTGCTGATCCTGATCTATCTCGGGCCGATGCTCTTTGCCTTACGGGCGAGCTTCACGGCCTGGATCTTCACCAGCCCCGGCAGCGAAAACATCTATGTCGGGCTGGAGAATTACAGCGACGTGCTGACCAGCCCGGAGCTGTGGTCGGCGGTGCAGGTCACGCTGATCTACGCCTTCGCCTCGATCTGCTGCGGGCTGACGCTCGGCACGATCTTCGCGCTGCTGCTCGACACGCAGTTCTATGCCCGCTCCTTCTTCCGCTCGATCATGATCATTCCGATGGTGATCACGCCCTCGGTGATCGGCATCTTCTGGAAGCTGCTCTACGAGGAGGATTCCGGCGTCTTCAACACGGCGCTGCGCGGGCTCGGCCTGCCCGGCTTCTCCTGGCTAGACCTCGCCATGGCCCTGCCCTCGATCATCCTGATGGATGTCTGGCAGACGACGCCCTTCTTCATGCTGGTGATCCTCGCCGGACTGCAGGCGCTCGACCGCAACACGGTCGATGCGGCCAAGGTCGACGGCGCCACCGCGCTGCAACTCTTCCGCTACATCACCTTGCCGCATCTCGTGCCTTACATGCTGATCGCGACCTCGTTCCGCGCCATCGCGGCGATGGGCGATTTCGACAAGATCTGGCTGCTGACCGGCGGCGGCCCCGGCGACAAGACGACGACGATCACGATCTTCGCCTACAAGACCGGCTTCTCGGCCTTCGATATCGGCCGCACCACCACGATCGCCTGCATCTTCGTCGTGATCGTGCTGGTCGCAAGCTCGCCGCTGCTGATCCGTCTGTTCCGCAGTGCTCTGGAGGATCGCGGATGAGCAGCGGCGATCCCCAGCAGACGGGCAAGGCCCGCATGGCGGCGATGACGGCGCTCTGGACCATCATCGCGCTCGTCTATCTCTTCCCCTACACCTGGATGGTGCTGACCGCCTTCCGCCAGCCGGTTGACACGCTGGCGATGCGCTTCGTCTTCACGCCGACGCTCGACGGTTTCCGCACCATCTTCATCGACAGCAATTTCCAGCTCTACCTGCAGAACAGCCTGCTGACGGCGATCCCGACGACGATCCTCGTGCTGCTGCTCGCGGCGCCGGCCGCCTACTCGCTCGCCCACCTGAACAAGCGCAGCAAGCTCTTCCTCGGCTCGGTCCTGGTGGCGCGCATGGTGCCCGGCATCGCCATCCTGATCCCGCTCTACCTCGCTGCCTCTCGGGCCGGGCTGCTCGACCGGCGCATGACGCTGATCGTGGTCTATTGCGCCTTCAACCTGCCCTTCGCCGTCTGGCTGCTGCGCGGCTTCTTCCGCGAGATCCCGAACGAGCTGCGCGAGGCCGCGATCGTCGATGGCTGCTCCGAATTCCAGGTCTTCTGGAAGATCATGGTGCCGCTCGTCGGCGGCGGGCTGGTCGCGACCAGCGTCTTCGTCTTCATCGGCGCCTGGAACGAGTTCCTGTTCGCGCTGGCGCTGACCCAGTCCAACGCCGCGACGGCGCCGCTCGCCGTCATCGGCTTCCGCAACGAATACGGCGTGCAATGGGGCGCGATCGGCGCCGCCGCCGTGATGATCTCGACGCCGGTCGTCGCCTTCGCCGTCGTCATGCAGAAATACCTTGTCCGGGGTCTCACCATGGGCGCGGTCAAGGGATGAGACGGGAGCGCCGCATGGCCTTCCGACAAGAACCTGTTCCAGGGAGGGACCAACCATGAACGGCATCGATCGACGTCAATTCGTCGCCGGCAGCCTCGCCGCCGGCACGCTCGCAGCCTCCGGCCCGGCCTTCGCCGCCGACGCGCTGCCCAAGACCTATGCGGGCACCACGCTGAACGTGCTCTCGCGCACCAGCCCGCCCTTCGATCCCACGATCAAGATCGGCGAGGAATTCACCGAGGCGACCGGGATCAAGCTCCAGGTCACCCGCATCGCGCCGAGCGACCATTACGCCAAGCTGATGCTCGACTGGTCGAGCGGCACCAATTCCTATGATCTGAGCCTGTTCGTCTACCAGTGGAAGAACGACCTGGCGCCCTATCTCGCCGATCTCTCCTCGCTGGCCACGGCCGTGCCGGGCGCTCCCGCGCTCGATCTCGACGATTACGCGCCGAAGGTGCTCGACATCTACGGCCGGCACGAGGGCAAGCTGGTCGGCCTGCCGATCCTCGGCGACGTCGCCTTCCTGCTCTACAACACTGCCGCCTATGCGACGAAGGGCATCGAGGCCAAGGCCCCGACGAGTTGGGACGAGGTCGCCACGCGCAGCAAGGCGCTGACCGGGGACGGCAATTACGGCTACGCCCTGCCCGCGGGCAAGACGCCACAATGCTACGTGATGTGGTCGCTGCTCTACCACGCCTTCGGCGGCACCTATGTCGACGCCAACGGCGTGCCGGATCTCGGCGGCGAGGCCAGCGTCAAGGCGCTCAAGTTCATGGCCGAGCAGTTGCAGCCGAGCAGCCCGCCCGGCAACCTGACCTGGGACTATAACGAGGTGCTCAACAGCTTCTCGACCGGCAAGTCGGCACACGCGATCATGTGGGCGGGCGGCCTCGCCGCGCTCGCCGACCCCGCCAAATCGCAGGTGGCCGGCAAATTCGCCGCCGCCTCCCCGCCGTCGGGCGCGCTGCTCGGCGGCACCTCGATCGGCGTCAACGGCAAGGCCAAGAATCCGGAAGCGGCCAGGCTCTATGTCGCCTGGATGACCTCGAAGGCGATCGCCAAGCGCAATGCCGAGAACGGCCTGTCGCCGGCCCGGCTCTCGCTCCTCGACGATCCCGACCTCGTCAAGAAATACCCGCACTACCCGGCCGTGCGCGCGGCCTTCACCGGCGAGACCTTCGGCTACATCCCGGTCAAGGAGGCCGAGCAGATCCTGCTGATGGTCGCCGACGAGGCCAATGCCGCCTGCGCCAAGACCAAGACACCGGAAAAGGCCGCCGCCGACCTTCAGGCCAAGGCGACGCAGTTCATGCGCCGGCGTGGCTACATCAAATAGGTCGCGCTCGAGCTCTCGGGCGAAAAGTCGAGCTGATGATGATAGGCGGTCGCTCGCGCAAGCGGCGGCCGCATGCCTGGTGGATGTCAAGCCAGCGCAACTGTCCGGCACGGGGTCCTCACGTGCCGAATCCTGGTCTAGGTTGGGCTTATCGATCGTCGGCGAGCCCAGGAAAACCGTCTTGTTTCATTGCAGAGCGAAGGTCGGACAAATGCGCGTTCGCCCCTATGCTGGCGAATGCCAATGACCGCCACGCTGGATGAGAGAGCGGGGACCCATCGCCGCCGGGATGCGTCAGCGACCCTGGCCGCGCGCATCGTCGAGCATATCGCCTCGGAGAATCTCGCCGCCGGGACGCATCTTGTCGCCCAGGACCTCGCCGAGCGCTTCACCGTGTCGCGCTGGCCGATCAATGGCGCGCTAAAACTCCTGCTCGACAAGGGGCTGGTCGAGCATCGTGCCAACCAGGGCTATTTCGTCGCCTCCTCCTCGATCCGGCGGGCCGAGGATGCCGGCCTGACCACGCTGGACCACCTCTCGGCGGCCTATTTCAAGATCGCCGAGGACCGGCTCGACGGCGCCTTGCCCGACCAGGTCTCGGAGACCTATCTGCAGAAGACCTACGGGCTGTCGCGGACATCCCTCTCCGAGCTGATGAGCCGGATCGCCCAGGAGGGCTGGGTCGAGCGGCGCACCGGCTATGGCTGGATCTTCTCGCCGGTATTGGCCACGCCCGAAGCGCTGGAACAGACCTATCACCTGCGCATCGCGATCGAGCCCGCCGCCATTCTCGATCCCGGCTTCAGCTGGAATGCCGAGACCAGCCGGCAATTGCGCGCGACCGAGACGCGCCTCCTCGCCGGGGCGATCGAGACGATCCCGCCGGCCGAACTCTACGACCGCGGCGTGCGCTTCCATGAAGCGATCGTGGGCGCGTCGCAGAATCCCTTCCTGCTCGATGCTCTCAGGCGGGTGAACCGCATCAGGCGCCTTCTGGTCTATCGCTCGATGATCGACAGGGCCCGCTATTATCGCCAGGCGCAGGAGCATCTGCAGATTCTCGACCTGCTGGACCAGGGCCGCCAGCAGGAGGCCGCCGAGGCCCTGCGCACACATCTCTTGTCGGTGACGCTGACGCATCGGGAGAGCCCGGAACTGTTCAAGCGCTGACGCCCGGACCCGGCGTCACGCTTCTCGGGCTCGATCTGTATTGCATGTTTTGGATGAAACATGCAATGAAGAGACTTGCTGCATCGGATGCGGCTAAGGGCTGCGGAAATTCGCCCGGAAGAGCGAGCGATTGGGAGAGACGACGATGATTTCACGGCGCATGTTCCTCGCGGCCGGTGCAGCCACGCTGACCTCAGGCCAGGCGGCACTGGCCCAATCGGGCTATCCCGACCACAACATGCGCCTCGTCGTCGGCTATCCCGCGGGCGGCGGCGTCGATATCGTCGCGCGGCTCGTCATCGACCCGATGCGGGACGCGCTCGGCCAGCCCGTGATCGTCGAGAACCGCGCCGGGGCCGCTGCCATGATCGCGGCGCAGGCTGTCGCCAAGGCCGGCAGTGACGGCCATACGCTGCTGATGGCGGCAGCGGGAGAGATCGCGGTCAACAAGCATCTCTACAAGGAGAAGATGACCTATCAGCCCGAGACCGAGCTGGTGCCGATCGCGCTCGCCGGGATCGTGCCCTGCCTCGTCGTCGTGGCCGACACCTCGCCGGTGCGCACGCCGGCCGATCTGATCGCCTATGCCAGGGCCAACAAGGGCAAGCTGACCTATTCGTCCTCCGGCGTCGGCAACCCGCAGCATCTCGCCGGCGAGCTGATGAACAAGATGGCCGGCACCGATGTCCAGCACGTGCCCTATCGCGGCTCGACCCCGGCGGTGACGGATATCGCCGCGGGCGCGGTCACGATGAGCTTCAGCAGCCTCGGCGCGGCGCTGCCGCTGATCCAGGCCGGCAAGATCCGTCCGGTCGCGGTCACCTCGCGCGAGCGCATGCCGCAACTGCCGGATGTCGCGCCGCTGAGCGATGCGCTACCCGGCTACGAGTTGCTCAACTGGTTCGCGATGTTCGCGCCTGCCGCGACGCCGCAGCCGATCCTCGCCCGCCTGACCGATGTGATGCCGAAGATCATGCAGCGGCCCGACATCAAGGAGCAGCTGGCGATCCAGGGCATCGTCTCGCGCAACATGAGCGATGCCGAGCTGCGCGCCTTCGTGCGCTCGGAATCGGACAAGTTCGCCAAGATCATCCAGGACGCCAACATCACGCTCGGCAATTGAGGGCGATCCGGCCATGTATCGTATCGACATCCTGATCCAGGGCTTTCCCGGCAAGGCCGTCTGCCATGGCGGGCTCGGCTGGAGCACGATCGCGCTGCTGCGCTCGGCCGATCGGACGATCCTGGTCGACGTCGGCTCGTTCGGCATGCGCAAGCCGCTGGAGAAGCAGCTCAAGGCACATGGTGTCGCGCCGGGCGACGTGACCGATGTCGTGCTGACGCACGCGCATTACGACCACTCGGTCAATTTCGTGCTGTTCGACAAGGCGACGGTCTGGATCGGGCGCGAGGAGCTGGACTGGGCGAGCGCGCAGCCGCCCGGCTTCAATCCGCTCCCCGAGCTCTATGTCGACGCGCTCGCGTCGGAGAGCCGCGTAAGGCGCGTCGCCTCCGGCGAGGAATTCCTGCCGGGCATCACCGCCATCGCGGCGCCCGGCCATACGCCGGGCTCGCTGATCTTCCATCTGACGGCCAATGAGACGCCGGTGATCTTCACCGGCGACGCCGCCAAGAACCGCGCCGAGCTCCTGTCCCGCGCGGTCGATGCGAGCGAGGACGACGCCGCCAGCACGGCCTCGATCGAAGCGATCTGGGCACTGTGGAAAGCGGTTCCCGGCACGCTGCTCATCCCCGGCCATGATCTCAGCATGTTGCTCGATGAGGCCGGCCGGCCCGTCTATGTCGGCGAGCGCGAAGCCGGCATCCGCGCCTGGTTCTCGGAGACGCTCGAGGACACCTCCCTGATCAACCTGAACGGCAAGGCCTGATGTCCGACGCAATCATCCCGCACCAGCAACTGCTCACGCTCGCGACCGGCGCCCTCGCCGCTGCCGGCCTGCGGCCAGACGATGCGGCTGCGACGGCCGAGATCCTGGTGCTCGCCGACATGTTCGGCCTGCGCACGCATGGCATCAGCCGCGTCATGCAATATGCCGAGCGGGTGCGCGTCGGCGGCATCGACATCGCCGCGGAGGTCGCGGTCACCCGCGTCGCGCCGGGCCTCGCCAGCGTCGACGGCCGGAACGGCATGGGGCCGCTGGTCGGCGCCCGCGCGCTCCAGGCGGCAAAGGAAGGCGCTGCCGCGGTCGGCATCGGCGCCGCCTTCGCACGGGGCAGCAATCATTTCGGGCCGATCATGCCCTATGCCTTCCTGGCGGCGCAGG
Source organism: Allobosea sp. BK604 (assembly GCF_004341515.1). GTDB lineage: Bacteria > Pseudomonadota > Alphaproteobacteria > Rhizobiales > Beijerinckiaceae > Allobosea. The sequence continues at coordinate 91,627 of NZ_SLZF01000007.1, read as the reverse complement.
AGGGCTACGCCTCGATCATCGCCAGCAACGCGACGACGACGATCGCGCCCTGGGGCGGCAAGGAAACCCGGGTCGGCAACAATCCGCTCGGCATCGGCATGCCCAATCCGGGCGGCGAGCCGATCATCCTGGACATGGCGATGAGCGTCGCAGCGCGCGCCAAGATCCGCAGCCTGCTGCAGAAGGGCGAGAGCATCCCGGAGGGCTGGGCGGCCGACAAGGACGGCAAGCCGACGACCGATGCCCGCGCGGCGCTGGACGGCTTCCTGCTGCCGGTCGGCGGCCACAAGGGCTATGGGCTGGCGGTGATGGTCGACCTGCTCGCCGGCCTGCTATCCGGCGCGGCCTACCTGACCCAGGTCGAGGCCTGGGACAAGAATCCGGGCCTCGCCCAGAACCTTGGCCATGTCTTCATCCTGATCGACACGCAGAAGCTCGGCTCGCAGGCCTGGCTGCACGAACGCATGGATGATTTCCGCGAAATCCTGAACAGCACCCCGCCGGCCGACCCGGCCGCGCCCGTGCTGGCGCCGGGAGAGCGCGAGCTGACGATCTATGCCCGTCAGAAGAACGAAGGCGTCGCCGTCGCCGAGGCCGATCTGGCCGCGCTCAAGGCGATGCTGGCCTAGGGCTGCGGGGGCGAGGCCGCCTTGGCTCAACCTTGTTGCCTGGGCGTTGCGAGCTGCGTGCCGGCGGCGGGCTGAACGCGAAAACCACCGGGCTTCCGCTCAGATTGCGGCCGGAACCGTCGACTGCCTGACGATCAGTTCCGGCGGGAAGATCAATGCCGTCGTCGGCGCGGCCTCCCCGGCATCGCCGACCAGGCAGGCGATGGCCGCCTCGGCCATCGCCGCGAGAGGCTGTCTGAGGCTCGTCATCGGCGGGTTCATCAGGCGCGCCAGGAACAGATCGTCGATGCCGACCATCGCGATATCGTCCGGGATCGTGATGCCGTGCTCGCGCAGCCCGGCGGCAAGACCGATGGCCAGCAGATCGTTCATCGCGATCAGCGCCGTGGGGCGCCGGGGCGCCTTCGCGAGCGCCAGAGCGGCGCCGACGCCAAGTTCCGCGATCATATCGTCGCCATAGTCATTCGGCGGCAGCGAGATCTCATGGACAGAGGCGTCCTCGCCGAGGCCGTGCCTCTCGGCCGCCGTCCTGAAGCCTTTCAGCCGGGCGACGCGGGCGGCCGTCTGGGCCGGGCCGGTGACATAGGCGATGCGGCGATGGCCGAGCGTCACGAGGTGGTCGACGGCGAGCGTCGTCGCCATGGCATTGTCGACCGACACGACATGAATGCCCGGCACCGCGGCGCCGGCATCCCCCTCGAACGCGACGACGGAGAGCCCCTTCGACGCGAGCTCGGAGAGATGTCCCGGGTTGAGCAGGGACGCGCCGGTGATGATGCCGCGCACCCCGAGCGCCACGAGATCCTCCGCGAATTCCCGCTCCCGCTTCGGATCGCGGAAGGTGTTGCACAGGATCACCTGGTAGCCCCGCGCCTGCGCGGCCCGCTGGATCGCCATCGCGACCGCTCCGAAGAACGGGTTCGCCACGGCCGGGACGAGCAGGCCGATCGTCGCCGTCTTGCCCGTCTTCAGCTGCAGCGCCACCCGGCTCGGCCGGTAGCGCAGCTCCGTGATCGCCGTCTCGATCCGCTCGCGCGTGGCCGGAGCCATCTTGCCGCGCCGGTCGTTCAGGAAGTTGGAAACGCTGGACGCCGACACGCCGGCGGCGCGGGCCACATCGAGGATCGTCGCCATGGAAGATGCCCTGTTAACCTCCGGTATATCGTTGCACTAAAGCGGGAATTGTGAAAGGTTCGCGCCAGATGGGCACTTCTTATCAACAAGATGCCCGGTCGCAGGGACGGCGAGCAAGGGTTCCAAGGAGATCAGCAATGGCGAACAAGGTTTCACGGCGCGATCTGTTGCGCTTCGGCTCATTGATCGCGGCACCGGCCGTGCTGAAGCTGGCGGGCGCCGACATCCTTTCGTCCCCCGCCGCAGCGCAGGAGGGCCGCCTCAGGATGTCCTGGTGGGGCGGGGCCGACCGTGCCAAGCGGACCCAGGCTGCCATCGACGCCTTCAAGCGCGCCAATAGCGGTGTCGAGGTCGCCTACGAGACCGTGGGCTGGGATGCCTACTGGACCAAGCTTGCGACCCAGGTCGCCGGTGGCAGCGCCCCCGACATCATCCAGATGGATTATCGCTACCTGCCGGAATATGCGCGCCGCGGCGCCTTGCGGCCGCTCGACGACCTCATCCCGTCGGTGATCGATCCCAGCGACTATGTTCCGTCGGTCATCGAGGCCGGCAAGATCGATGGGAAGCAGTATGGCATCCCGATGGGCATGAACAGCGACGTCCTGCTCTATGACAAGACGATGCTCGACAAGCTCGGCCTGCCGGCGCCGACGCCGGAGATGAGCTGGGCCGAGTTCACCGCGCTCGGCGAAAGCATCACCAAGAAGGCCAATCGGCGCGGCTATTACGGAGCCGCCGATCCGAGCGTGATGGAGCCCGAGCTCGAATACTGGGTGCTGACGCGCGGGCGCACGCTCTACGACGCATCAGGCCGCCTCGGCTTCAACCGCGACGACGCGGAATCCTGGTTGACGCTTTGCTCGGAGATGCGGGCCAAGGGGGCGATCGCGCCCTCCGACATTGCCGCCACCGACAAGATCACCATTGACACCGACCTGCTGACGACCGGGCACGCCGCGATCACCTTCACCAACAGTAACCAGATCGTCGGCTACCAGTCGGCGAACAAGGGCAAGCTGGGCATGGCCTTCCATCCGAAGGGAGAGAAGCCCGGCGAATACCTCAAGCCCTCGATGATGCTGTGCGTCTCGGCGAAGGCCGCCGATCCGAAAATGGCCGCCGCGCTTATCGACTTCATGGTCCTCAAGCCCGAAGGCGCCAAGCTGCTCGGTGTCGAGCGTGGCGTCTCGCCCTCGGCGAAGATCCGCGACCTCCTGACGGGCGAGCTCGACGAGACCGGCAGGATCCAGGTCGATCACCTTTCCGCGCTCAGCAAGCGCGGCCCCGCCCCCCTGCCGCCGGCGCCGCCGAAGGGCGCGGGCGAGGTCACGAACCTGATCCGGCAGGCGGCGGAAAAGACCGGCTTCAAGCAACTGACGCCGAAACAGGCCGCCGACGAACTCGTCACGGAAGCCGAGCGCGTCCTGGCCAGAGGCTGATAGCAGGGCGCATTTGCGATCCGCGGTCGCGGCGTCGGACAGGCCTTGTCCGGCGCCGCGACCGCGTGGGCCACTGCAACACTGTTTCAGACGTGCTAGCGGAGCTCTATGGATGCATTCTCCGATCCGCAGGCCGTAGCCCGCTATGCCGAAGCGCCGCCACGTCTCGTCCCAGGCTTCGCCAGCCTGCAGAAGATGGCGATGCTGCTCCTCGCGGAGCAGGCCCCTGACGATGCGCGGGTGCTGGTTCTCGGCGCCGGCGGCGGCCTGGAGATCAAGGCGTTCGCCGAGGCCCAGCCCGGCTGGCGCTTCGACGGGGTCGATCCCTCCGGCGAGATGCTGCGCCTCGCCGCGATCACGCTCGGCCCGCTCGCCTCGCGCACGAGCTTGCACCAGGGGCTGATCGATGTCGCGCCCGATGGACCCTTCGACGCGGCGACATGCATCCTCACCTTGCATTTCGTCGAGCCCGAAGAGCGCCTTTGGACGCTCAAGGAAATTCGGCGGCGCCTGAAGCCTGACGCCCCCTTCGTCGTTGCCCACCATAGTTTTCCGCAGGACGCAGGGGAGCGCGAGCGGTGGCTCGCGCGTTATGCCGCGTATGCCGCCGCTTCAGGCGTCGAACCGGCGAAGGCCAAGGACGCGCAAGGCATGATCGCGACGAGATTGTCGATCCTCTCGCCTGAAGAGGACGAAAAGCTTCTGCGCGACGCCGGCTTCGACGAGGTCACGCTGTTCTATGTGGGTTTCACCTTCCGTGGATGGGTCGCCCGCGCCTGATTCCGGAGGGCGCTCGCAAGCCGCTCTGCTCCCGCGTAGCGAGGCGCTTAAATGGTGCCCGCCGGCCAATCATTGGACAGCCGGCTCTGCGTCGCCGCCGCGCCGTCGAGAAAACTGTCGACCTTGAAATCGATCAACCGGTCGATATCGCCGGTCAAGCCGGGCGTGTGGACCCAGCGGCGGAAGCTGACATGGTAGATCGCGGCATGGAGGCTCTGGACCAGTTCCAGCTCGGCCGCGCTGACCGGCAGCAGGTCGTCGCGGGCGCCATCTATGGCGAAGTGCTGGCGCAGGCCGAGCGCGATGCGGTGAAACAGCCGCTTCGTCAGGAGCTCATAGTACTGCGCGTTGTACTCGTATTTGGCGAGGCCGCTGAACAGGAACAGCCTGACGTGCTCGTAGGTGAACACGTGGTGGGAGAATTCCTGGTAGAAGCGCTTCAGCCGCTCGCGCAGGGGAATCGCCGCATCGTCGAGCAGTTGCTCCCATTCCAGCGACTTGTCCTGTGGGAAGAGGCTGTCGAAGACGCGCGCGATCAGCGCGTCCTTGGTCGGGAAATAGCGATAGAGCAGCGGCTGGGTGATCTCCAGGCGCCGGGCGAGCTCCGTCGTGCTGCCGGTGAGGCCATGGTCGGCGAAATAGCGCCGCGCCGCGGCGACGATCATCTGTTCGCGGTCAGCCGGCACCATGCGCCGACGGCGCGGCGGTGGCGCCTCGCCTTCCGGCGAGGTCCTTCCGCGACGGCGCTTGTCCTTGACGATGACCATCCAGCCTCTTTCAGCCTGCCGCGACGATCCGCCGGAATTGAGTATCCCCATCCGCGAGTCAAGCAAATCCGGACACGGAATGCTTGCCGGAAGGGGTTTCGCTCGGCCGCTTCGGTTCAGTCCTCGAAGCCGTAGAGCCGAGCAGGATTATCCGCCAGGATCGCCTTGCGGACCGCCTCACCCGGCTCCCAATCGAGCATCAGGTCGAGCAGGTCGCCATCATCCGGCATGTGGCCGGTGATGTTGGTATGCGGCCAGTCGGTGCCCCAGACGCAGCGGCTCGGCGCATGAGCAATCAGCGATTTCGCCAGGCCGACGACGTCGGCATAGGGGTGACCGGCGACTGATGCGCGGTAGCCGCAGAGCTTGACCCAGGCCTTCTCGGCGTCGAGCAGGCGCAGGATCGCCTTGACCACGGCCGGGTCGTTCCGGGCCGGATCGGCGCTGAGCGCGGCCATATGGTCGAGCACGGCCGGGACCGGCAGCCGGTCGAGCACGGGCAGAATCTCGGGCCAGGAGGCCGGCGGCACATAGAGTTCGACATGCCAACCGAAGGGCTTGATCTTGCGGGCAACGGTCTCGAGATCGGCGATCGAGGCGCCGCCGCCGGCGGTGGTGATGAAGCGGGCGGCGCGGATGCCCCCCGCATCGAGCGCCGCGAGCGCGTTCTCGGAGATGGTGGGCTCGACCATGGCGACGCCACGCGCCCTGTGCTGCCCGAGCGCGGCGATAGCGTCGACCGTGCAGCAATTATCGGCGCCGTAGAAGCTCGGCTGGACGATGATCATGCGCTCGATGCCGAGCGTTCCGGCCATGCGCAGATAGTCGTCGACCAGGGCGTCGGGCGCCGTGAAGCTGCGGTTGGGCGAAACGGGATAGCGCGTCGCCGGCCCGATGATGTGGCAGTGGCTGTCGCAGGTCCCGGCCGGGGCAATGAGGGTCGGACGCCGCGTGACGGCACGCGGTGGCTGGCAGAGATTCATGGCTGGAGTTCCGATCTTGTGCCGCAAGGTCTGTGGCGAGCGCTCTTCGGCTCACTCAGCCTTGGCGGTCTTCGGTTTCGGCGTGATCTCGACATAGACGTTGCGCTTGACGCTGGTCAGGTGCTCGTGGATGCGCTTGGTCCAGGGCGATTGTTGCGAAATCTTCTTGTAGGCTTCGGACTGCATCACCTCGGGGCTCTCGAGTTCGTAGACCGCGAGATATTTCGGCGAGCCGTCGACAGCGACGAAGCGCCGGCCGCTGAGGAAGCCGGGGCAATTCACCCGATCGGGAAAATGCTCCTCGTCATACCAGCGGTTGAACTCCTCCTCCCATTCCGGCTCGACATCGATCATCGCGATCATCAAGCCACGTCCATTCGGCGTGCTCACGGCTCATCCTCCCATGCCATGGCCTTCAGGCCAGGTCCTTGCTGATCGTTTCCGCCAGGCAGCGGCACGCGCGGCCGAAATTGATCGCAAGTAGCTGATCAAAATAGGGAAATCACTTATTTATTGATCTACAAATAAATCGACCATGTCAAGCAGGCCCTCGCGGGCCGCCGCGCTGTGCGGGACAGCGCGGCGCCCTCCCCGCTCAGACCGCACCGGCATTGGTCGATTGCCTGAGCGACAGGCGCCAGCGTCCGTCCTGCTTCGTCCAGATCAGCACGAAGAGCAGCTTCATCATCAGGTCCGGGCCACCGGCGGTGGCCACGCCCATGTCGAGCGTACCGTCCATCACGGCCAGATCGTCACGGATGCGGATGGTGACGTCCCGGCTTTCGATGGAGCTGTAATCGTAATGCCGCGCCTTCACGCGCTCGAGATACTCGGCCTTGCCCTCAGCCACGGCGGTGGAGTGGATATAGCTGAGATCGGCGCTGAGAATCTCTTCGAGCGCGCCGAGATCGACCGCGATCATCGCGTCGTAAAGCGCTCTTTCCGCGGCCCTGACGGCGCCTACCTCGCTGCTGTTCTGCGACATGTCTGCTGGTCTCCGGGATGGTCAGCGGGCAAGGCCCTGGACGAATTCGGCCGAGCGCTTTGCCTCGGCCGCGAGGAAGGAGAGATCGGCACCGACCGAGACGTAGCGCGCGCCCTTGGCGACGAAATCGGCGATAAGATCGTGCCGGCCGGCGAGACCGCCGATGCCGGCATGTTTGCCATGCTTGCGACTGACGGAGATCGTGTGCTCGAACGCCTCGCGCAGGCGCGGGTGATCAAAATCACCGGCAATACCGAGATCGCTGCACAGGTCGTTGCTGCCGATGAAGAGCAGGTCGACACCGGGAACCGCGGCGATCTCGTCGAGCCGCTCCAGCGCCGCCCCGGATTCGACCATGATCACGACACTGGTCGTCTCGTTGAAAATGCTGCGCGTCTCGGCGACGGAGGGGTTGCGATAACCGAAATGCGGCATCGGCCCGCCCTCGGAACGATGACCGCAGGGCGCGAACTTCACGAGATCGACGACCTCCTGCGCCGCGGCCGCGCTCTCGACATGCGGGGCGATGATGCCGAGCGCGCCACCGTCGAGAATCCGCGACACCACGGAGGAGACGTTCGGCACCCGCACGAATGGCGTGATGCCCGCAGCCATCGCGGCGATGCAGATATCACTCGTCGCCTGCAGCGACAGCGGGCTGTGCTCGAGATCGACATAGATCGTGTCATAGCCGGCGGCGGCCGCCAGCGTCGCGATGGCCGGCCGGTCGACCAGCCGGACAGTCATCGACGTGACGACCTCGTCCCTGGCGAGCTTGTCCTTGACGTTATTGCGAGGGAAGATTCCGGGCATTCTGTTGGCCTCTGTTGCGAGCGGATCAGGTTTGCGGGTCGAGCTGGACGGCAGGAGCGCGGCGCGCGGCACCGACAGCCTGGCGTGAAGGCGACGAGGCGCGGTCCCGGCCCCTTCGGCGGCGCAGGTTTCTGAAATGGTCGAGCGGCAGACGATCGCGGCCGTCACCGGCAACGACCGTTCCGCATATCGTTGCGGCAAGGGCCAAGACATTCCTCCCGAGCGAACCTCGCCTCAGCCGGCTGTGAGACCGCCGCGGCGCTCGGCCCAGGCTCGGTCCATCGGTCGGCTTTCGACGGGTTTCGTCTCTTAATTTTAGATATATAAATAAGAGCCGTCAGAAGACCGTGTCAACCGCCGAGCGTCGGGGAAACGCAAATGAAGGCGCCATAAAAACTTATGCCTATCAAGATGATAGGAAAAACCCTCAGCCCCCTCACTTCCTAATTATAGATCAATAAAAAGCGTTGTGCGCCCTGCTTGTTTGGGTTAGTCGTCGAGGCCAAGGCGCCTGAATTGGTGCACTCGCGACATGGCGGCGACGCCTCAAAAAGAAGCGCGACGAAGGGAGATGGCAGGAGCGGATGCTCCAACCGCAGGCCGCAGCCTGGCAACGACAAGAATCAGAAGAGCTTTGGGAGGAAGCATGCCGGACGTCGCAAGAAACGACGACGCCGAGTCATGGGACTCGGACGAGAAGACCTGGGAAATGCATATCGGCGAGCAATTCGCGGCCCTGCCCGCGGCGCTCTACCGGATCGACTTCATCATCATCAAGGCGACCGAGTGGATCCTGGTCGCGGCCGGGGTGCTGTTCACCTTCTTCATCGCCTATGACGTGGTCTCGCGCTACGTCTTCGGCTCATCCTCGTTCTTCGTCAGCGCGGGGGCGAAATTCCTGCTGCTCTGGTTCTTCCTGCTCGGCGCGGGGCTCGCGCTACGCCAGGGCGGCCATGTCGGCTTCGAGCTGCTGGTGAAGAGCCTGCCGACGGGCATCGGCAAGGCCGTGCGCATCATCGGGCAGTTCCTGGCGCTCGGCTTCTTCGCCGAGATGTTGTGGAGCGGCATCGTCTCGCTCGGGCCGGCCGCCGGCCAGATGGACCCTGCCCTCAATCTCAGCCTGGTCTGGGGCTTCCTGGCGATCCCGGTCGGCTTCGCGCTGCTGATCTACCACCAGCTCGTGCTCATGCTGCTCGACCGGCGCGCGATGCCCGCAACCGGGAGTGCCGCGCTATGATGCTGCCCGTCGTCGGCATCCTCTTCCTGCTCACCATCCTGATCGGCATGCCGGTCGCGTTCGGCATGGGCTTCGCGACCTCGACCTTCATGCTCTTCTTCGAGAACATGGAGCCGACCATCCTGACGCGGCGCTTCTATTCGTCGCTCGGCTCGTTCCCGCTGCTCGCCATCCCGCTCTTCACGATGCTCGGCATCCTGGCCGACCGGGCGCATATGCTGCCACGCATGGTCGTCTGGCTGCAGATGCTGCTCGGCCGCTGGCGCGGCGGCATGGCCTATCTCAACGTGCTGCAATCGCTGGTCTTCGCCGGCGCCGGCGGCACGGCGGTCTCGGACATCGCCTCGACCGGCCGGGTCCAGATCCAGCTGATGGTGCGCGCCGGCTATCCGGTGATGTACAGCGCCGCGCTGACCGCCGCGACCGCCGTCATCGGCCCGATCATCCCGCCCAGCCTGGCGATGATCATCTACGCCATGTCGGTCGGCAACGTCTCGGTGGGCGCGCTGTTCATCGCAGCCATCATCCCCGGCCTGCTCTTCACCGCCGGCTTCCTGGTCATGACCTTCTACACGACGCGGAAGCACAACTACGGCAAGGTGCTGGAGCGGCCGCCCTTCCGCGAACTGGTCAAGCAGACGATCGCCGTCATTCCGCTGCTGTTCCTGCCGGTCGTGATCGTCGGCGGCATCGTCGGCGGCATCTTCACCGTGACCGAGTCGGCCGGCATCGGCGTCGTCTACACGCTGATCATCGGCTTCCTGTCGCGGCCGCGGCTGAAGCTGAAGGACATCTACGACGCGATCATCTACAGCGCTATCATCAGCTCGGTCGTCGGCATGCTGCTCGCCACCGGCGCGCTGATCTCCTGGCTCTTCGCCTTCGACGGCGTCACCCAGCAGCTCGCCGATTTCCTGACCTCGGTCACGGACAGCCCGACCGTGTTCCTGTTCCTGGTCATGATCGCGCTGCTGGTGCTCGGCATGGTCATGGACGCAGTGCCGATCATGGTCGCGGTCGCGCCGCTGCTGGCGCCGATCGCCGCCCAGTACGGCGTGCCGGACGTGCAATTCGGCATCATCTTCGTGATCGCCTGCATGGTCGGCATCGTCCACCCACCGGCCGGCGTCATCCTGTTCATGACCTCGAGCCTGATGAACATCTCGGTCGAAAAGCTCTCGCTCGAGATCCTGCCCTTCGTCTTCTGGCTGATCCTGGTCGTCGTCCTGATGATCCTGTTCCCGCCGCTGACGACCTGGCTGCCGGCCGTGCTGAAATTCTGAACAACCCGGGGCAACCGGGAACGACGCACCGGAGGCCTGGAACGGACCGCTCCAGACCTCCGGTCATGAATGGCTCAAAAACCTGGGAGGAAACCATGACTCAGAAGACCACGCCTCGGACCAAGGGTATCCGCCGGCGCGACGCGCTGAAGCTCGCCGCGGCCGCAGGCGCGGCCGGAGCAGCCGGCGCGCTCGGCATCACCTCACCTGCCATCGGCCAGTCGCCGGTGCGCCTGCGCTTCGGCCATATGGTCCCGGCCAACACCGTCTACCATCAGGCGATCCAGCGCTTCGGCGATGAGCTCGCGGCACTCTCCTCGAACAAGTACAGGCTGCAGATCTTCCCGAGCTCGCAGCTCGGCCCGATCTCGGAGATGCTGCAATCGGTCCAGGCCGGCTCGCTCGACTTCAGCATGGCCGTGCCGGCCTGGTATTCGAACTTCGTGAAGCCGATGGACGTCTTCACGCTGCCCTACATGATCGACTCGCCGACCAAGCTGCGCACTGCGCTCGAGGGCGAGATCGGCTCCGACATCTCGAAGATGACCGAGGCCGTCGGCCTCAAGGTCTTCGGCTACTGGCTGCTCGGGCCGCGTCACATCGTCAACCGCACACGCCCGGTGCAGAAACCGGCCGATACGGTGGGCCTGAAGCTGCGCGTCATCAACAGCGAGGTCTATATGGCGACCTTCAAGGCGCTCGGCGCGAGCCCGGTGGCGATGGACCCGTCCGAGCTCTACCTCGCCCTGCAGCAGGGCGTCGTCGACGGCTTCGAATATCCGCTGCCGGATGTCGTCGACCAGAAGATGTACGAGGTCGCGCAATATGTCTCGCTCGACGCGCATACGATGGACTTCTTCCTCAACGCCACCAGCCCGGCGACCTGGAAGAAATTCGCGCCGGAAGAGCAGGCCATGATCAACCAGGCCATGAAGAAGGCGATGGACTGGCAATGGGAGGCGCAGCCCAAGGATATCGAGCGCGCGCGTGCGACGCTGGAGAAGGTCGCCAAGGTCAACGAGATCACGCCTGAGAACAAGAAGCTTTTCGTCCAGGCGACCGAGCCGGTCCGCGCCCAGTTCGAGGGCAAGATCGGCAAGGCCTGGCTCGACAAATGCGCCGCCGCGCTCCAGGGCGCCTGATCAGCTGAAAGAGCGGGCGTCGGAAGCCATGCTTCCGGCGCCCTCGCCATGCCGACCCGACTACGCCCGGCCAAACGCGGAAGACCCTCGATGAAGCAAGCGTCCCTTCAGGACTGGTTCGAGATCAACAGCCTGTTCATTCGCTATGCGACGAGCCTCGACCATTGCGATGTCGAGGCCGTCGTCGGCTGCTTCAGCGAAAACGCCTTCATCGAGAGCCCGGTGCTCGGGCGCTTCGAGGGGCATGCCGGCATCCGCGATTTCGCCGAACGGACCGAGCGCGTCACGCGCGAGCGCAAGGCGCAGTTCCGTCATGTGGTCAGCAATGTCACGGCCGAGGTCGAGGGCGACAAGGCCAAGGCGCGTTGCTACCTGCTCGACTTCTATACCTGCGAAGGCGTGACGGAACTGCTCTCGCCCGGCGAATATGTCTGCGACCTCACCCGCGTCGACGGACGCTGGCTGTTCGACAGCCGCGTCGTGATCATGGACAAGTCCTTCGACGTCCATATGTAGCCGGCAAGTTGTCAGTCGCGGTCAGCGCGGTCGCGCCATGTTGCCGACTGCTCGATATTGCGCAGCGCGTTGAAATGGTTGGAGCGGATCAGCGCGGCGGCGAGATTGGCGTCGCGGTCGCGATAGGCCTTGATCAGGCGCTGATGGTCGTCGAGCGAAGCCGCCAGCCGCCCCGGCTGGGATAGCGAGACACGCCGCAGCGGGAAGGTGCGCAGGAGCAGCGCCTCGACCAGGCGCTTGGCCGTCATGTTCTTGGAGACCGCGAGATTCATGTCGTGGAAGGCGATATTCGCCCAGACATAGGCGCGGCGGTCGTCATTGCCACAGGCCGCCGCCATGTCGGCGACCGTGCCGGCAAGCTCGGCCAGCTCATCGTCCGTGGCGTTCTTGGTCACGTCGCCGGCCACGAGCTCGAGGATGGCCGCGCGGATCCGGTAGATCTCGCGGATCGTGCCGGTATCCATGACGAGGACACGCGGACGCCGCCGCGGCGGGATATCGACCAGCCCCTCCTTCTCGAGGAGCATCAGCGCCTCGCGGATCGGGGTGCGGCTGGTCTTGTAGCGGCGGGCGAGCTCGACCGAGTTGAGATCGTGCCCGGGCAGGATCACACCCTCGATGATCTCGGCGCCGACCTCGATCGCGATCTGCGTCACCAGCGAGTTGCGATCGTCACGTGCGGCGATGATGCCACGGATGACACCTTGCGCCCGCGACAAGCTTTCCTCGGCGGTCATCATCGCATGATCGGGCAAACGTGTTCCTCGGTTATGCGTTCATGCCTACGTGGATTCCAGGGCGTGTTCAAATCCGCCATTCGGCCATGTTCAGGCCGATTGGCGCGGCAGTAATCCGGCCTGGGTGACGAAATTCAGCAGCGCCGCGCCGAATTCACGCGGCTGTTGATAGGGGATGAAATGCGCGCCCGATTCGAACTCGTCGACCTTCGCGCGCGGCAGGATCGCGGCGATCGCGTCGGTATGCTCGCGTGGGAACAGGCGGTCGTTGCGGCCGGGCACGAGCAGGACCGGGCAGGCAATCCAGGCGCAATCCCCGGTGATATCGGAGAGCGCGGCGCCCTCGCAGGCGAAGGCGTAGTTCTCGGCTTTCTGCGCCACGAACTTCGCCTCGTAGCTTTTGCGAGCCGGCGTATCGCCATAGCCGATGAAGGCATTCTCGATCGCGCCAGGCAGCAGGCTCGCCATGCCCGAGCGGCGCACCGCCTCGGCCCGCTGGCGCAGGTTCTCCACGCCGGCGGGCATGATGCGGATGCCGGGATTGGACATCACGAGGCCGGCGACATGCGCGCCATGGCGCGCGGCGTAAGCCGTAGCAGCCATGGCGCCGACGGCGCAGCCGGCGAGCACGATGCGATCGAGCCCGAGATGAAGGCGCAGCGCCTCGATATCAGCGACCGTGGTCGCGAACGTCAGCGGCTCGCCGAGATCGGGCGAGGCACCGCTGCCGCGCAGGTCGCAACTCACGGTCAGGACATCCGGCCCGACATGACGGCGGCACTCGTCCCAGAAGCCCTGATCCGCCCCGAGCGGATGGATCAGGAACAGGGGCAAGCCGCCGGCCGGACCTTCGACGCGATGCGCCAGGATCATCGTCGTTCCCTTCTTACGCGCCGATATCCTTCTCGATCGGCACCAGGAACTTGCCGCGCTTGATCTTGGTGACGCCGTCGACCTCGAGGGTCGGATGCAGGATGACGCCGTCCATATGGATCTTCGACTTCACCGAGCCGCCGACATCGACATTGGTGCCGAGGCCGAAATGCAGCGTGCCCCAGATGTTCTTGTCCTCGCGCTGGATGCCGCGCACGACCGCCTTGGCGTTGACGCCGACCGAGGCCTCGGCCGGGCACATATAGGCGTTCTCGTCGCCATAGACTTCGAGATAGTCGCGCAGGATGCGCGCTTCCGGGCCGCCGTCGATATCGATCACGCGCCCGTCCTTCACCGTCAGCTCGATCGGCGTCAGCACGCGGCCGATATGGTGCATGGTGAGGTCGATGACGAGCTTGCCATTGGCGCTGCCCTCGACCGGGGCGACGTTGAACTCGCCGGTCGGGAACAGGTAGTAGAGCAGGTTGTTGCCCGGACGGTTCTCGTCCTTGGCGAAGTTGATGATCTTGTAGGGATCGAAATCCGGGCCCGGCAGCGGCGGGCAGGTGATGCGGCCATCGACGCTATAGGTGAAGTCGGTGCCGTAATCGGAGGTGACGCGGCACATCTTCGGATCCGGCCCGAACACGTTCTTCGAGACGTAATGCTTGCGCAGCGCGATCATCTTCATGTCGTCGGTGACGGCGCCCGACTGGAACATCTCCAGCGTCATGCCACCATCCATGCAGATCGACGGGATGCCGGCCGCCATGGCGTTGAAGCTCGCCGAGGAGTGCAACATGCCGGTCGAGGCGAGCAGGATGTTGAAATCTGAGTTCATCATCGCTTCGACCACGGCCGATGGCGGATCGTAATAATCGGCCGGGCGACGCTCGAACAGCGACAGCGTCGCGTCCGCGCCGATATCGGCCAGGATCGTCATCACGGCCTGCCAGACGCGCGGGTCGTGATCGAAGTCGGACAGCACGAGGACGCGCTTGCCCTTGGTGATGTTGGCGACCAGCGGGCGGCGCAGATAGTCGAGCGTCCCAGCGATGAAGCTGCCCCTGTTCATGTCTTTTCTCCTTTTTCGGGACACCGCTCGCATGAAGGGCGCCCATCGTGTTAACGGCAATAATGTCGACATTTTTTAAGCCGTCAAGCGATGTCGACATTCCGCCTGAAAGCTGATCTCTTCATTTCCTAGTGAATTCAATAATATATGGAACGGCAACAGAGCGGAGTCTTTCTCTCCGATTTAAAATGTCGCCACTTTAATGAGCGCGCTTAATACGGAAGGTAGGTCTCGATCAACTCCAGACGGCCCTGCATGCCCGCAAGGACCTGCGGATCGGCAAGCGCGGCGAGATCGCCCGTTCCGGCGACATGGATGAAGGCGGAGCCGGCATTAGCGCCGCTGCCGGCGTAGATGCGCAACTGGGCCACGCCCGGCTTGCCGAGGAAGCAGCGCTTCGCCCGCTCCTCGATCTCGCCTGGCGCGGCGATGCCGGTGCAGCGCAGGATGAGGTGGCCGGGCGCGGGGATGGCCACGGCATCGCCGGGGTAGAGCTGCACCGCCTCGTAGCGCGTCACCCTGGTCCGCGAGAGGATGCGCTTGGTCCAAGGCGTGAAGCGGTCGCCGACGAAGGCCATGTAGCCCGGGCTGCGCAGGACCTCGACATCGGTCAGGTCGTAGAGCGCGAGGTAGCGGCGTTGCCGCACCGCCGAGACATAGCGCTCGCCCGACAGGAAGCCGTCGATGGCGAGCCGTTCGGGAATATGCTCGGTGTCGTACCAGGCGTTGAGCTCCTCCTCCATCGCGGCGGGGGGCTCGTTGATGACGAACAGAAGTCCCAGTTGCGGCATGTTCGGTTCCCTCTGCTCAGGCCTGTCCGGCAGCGGCGCGTGCGCGCAGGAAGGTCATCACGCGCGCCGTGAAGGCCTTGGCATGTTCGATCTGCATCATGTGCGGCGCGCCGGGCAGCAGGGCGAATTCGGCGCCGGGGATCGCGTCCGCGATCATCCTGGTCGCGGCGACCGGCGTGCCGGCATCGTGCTCTGCGGCAATGACCAGCGCCGGGGCCTTGATCGTGCCGAGGCGGTCGAGGGCGTCGAAGCCGGAAATCGCGTTCCAGCCGGCGGCCCAGCCGATGGGGTCATTGGCGAGCAGTCGAGCTGCCACGCGCCGTGTCGGCTCGGTGCCGAGGAACGGTGCGGTGAACCAGCGCTGCAGCGTCGCATCGACGATCCCGGCCATGCCGGTCGCGGGATCGGTGACGCCGCGGGCGCGGACGGCCTCGCGCGCCTCGGGCGGAATGCGCGGGCCGCAGGCCCCGACGATCATGAAGGCGAGCCGCTCACGAAAGCCGAGGGCGAATTCCTGCGTGATCATCCCGCCGAAGGAAAGGCCGAGCAGGCCGGCGCGGGCGAATCCGAGATCGTCGAGAAGCGCGGCGACATCGGCGGCAAAGGCCGCAATGCCGCGATCGGGCGAGGCGGAGGGCGAGGCGCCATGACCCATGAGGTCGACGCTGACGACCGTATGCAGGCTCGCCGCCTGCTCGACGAGCGGGCCCCAGAAGCTGTGGTCGAGCCCGACAGGGTGGAGCAGGACGAGCGGCGATCCCTGCCCCTGGATGCGATGGAAGAGCTGCTTGCGCATGAAAATCTCCGTCAGGCCGGCGCGCCGACGCGTCTCGATGGAAAGCGGCGCATGCTCAGCCGGCCCGCTCGCTGCCCTGTCCCGCTGCCGGGTCCGCGGGCGGCCGGTAGCGCCGCAGCGGCTCGGGGATCAGGCCGCGCGGCCAGTTCTGCAGGACGACGATGAAGCCGATGCCGATGATGAGCTGGCGGATCGCACCGATCTGCACGGCCGAGAGCGACGGGACGATCTCGGCGATGAAGCGCGTGCCCTCGACGATGATGACGACGAAGAAGGCGCCGGCCACGGCTCCGAGATTATTGCCGCGACCGCCGAGGATCAGCGCCAGGAAGATGTAAATCAGCAGCTGCGGCTGGAAGACCTCGGGCGAGATGAAGCCGATATAATGGACATAGGAGGCACCGGCGAGGCCCATGATGCCGCCGCCGACCGCGAGCGCCTTCATCTGGTAGCCGAAGACGTATTTGCCGGCTGTGGCTGCCACCATGGAATCGTCGCGGACGGCGCGCAGGACGCGCCCGAAGGGCGAGCGACGCAGCACTTCCGTGCCGACGAAGACGAGCGCGACGATGAGCAGGCAGATCAGCAGGTAGAGGATGCCGAAGCTCTGGCCCTGGAGCTCATCTCCGAGCCGGGGCACCTGGCCGATGCCGTCGGTGCCGTTGGTCAGCCAGATCTCGTTCTGGGCGATGAGCGCCATGACCTGGGCAAAGCCGAGCGTGGCGATGGCGAGATAGTCGTCGCGCAGCTTGACGAGGCCGACGCAGGTCGCGGCGCCCAGCAGGGCGGCGGCGAGCGTGCCGACCAGCATGCCGGCGAAGACCGGCAGGCCGAGCTTCACCGTCAGCAGGGCCGAGACATAGCCGCCGATGGCGTAGTAGCCGAGGATGCCGAGATTGACCATTCCGGTCATGCCCCACATCAGGTTGAGGCCGAGCGCGAGCAGCGCGTAGATGCTGCCGAAGGTCAGGACGCTGAGGACATAGGTCGTCATGGCCGGCTCCTTACCGCTTGCCCAGGATGCCGCGCGGGAAGAACAGCAGCGCGACGATGATGGCGATGAAGCCGACCGCCGAGCGATAGGCGACCGGCAGCGCCAGCAGCGACAATTCCTCGGCGACGCCGATGATCAGGGCGCCGGCGACGGCGCCGGGGATATTGCCGAGTCCGCCGAGCACCGCGGCGGCGAAGACCGGCAGGATGACGCGGAAGCCCATATTCGGCTCGATCGCGGCTTCGAGCGCGATCAGCACGCCGCCGACGCCGGCAAGGCCCATGCCGATGAACACCGCCAGACGCGAGATCTGCTCGGGGCTGATGCCCTTGATGTCGGCGAGCGTCGGATTGTCGGCGACCGCCCGCATCTGCTTGCCGATCGAGGTGAAGGTGAGCAGGCAGAACAGCGCGACCATGGCGCCGGCTGCGATCAGGAAGTTGAAGAACTGCTGCGGTGCGACGTGAACGCCGGCGAAGACCCAGTTGCGATAGACCGGCAGGTCGAGCGCCTGCACGGCATTGCCGAAACCGAAGCGGATCAGGTTCTCGAGCACGAGGTTGAGCGCCATGGAGGCGATCGCGACGGTCAGCGGTCCGTAAGTGCGTAGCGGCTTGAGGGCGAGATGGTCGCTGACGACACCGACCGAGCCGCTGACGAGGAAGGCGCAGACGACGGCGGCGGCCTCGGGCAGGCCGAACAGCGCGTTCACCACATAGGTCGTGTAGGCGCCGATCGCGATATGGGCCGCCACCGAGAAATTGCTGATCTGGAGCACAGCGAAGATCAGGCTGAAGGCGATTGCGGGCACGGCCAGGATGGCGCCGGCCATCAGGCCGTTCACCACCAGCTGCATGATCTCCGTCAGCAATTCCATACTCGTTCCCAATGTCGCACGGCCGGGAGGCGGTGCATCCCGGCGAAAAATCCGCACGGGACGCTCAGCTCGGGTGCCGGCAAGATCTATCTTGGCTGAAGCAAGGCCCGGCCGTGGCGGCCGGGCCGGTTGTCGTCAGACGGTCGTGAGGACGCCGTCCTTGACCTGCATCGTCTTGAAATAGGCGTTGGGCAGGTTGCCGTTCGGCAGGAACTCGCAATTGCTCGAGGCGCCCTCGTAATTGATCCGCTTGCCCTCGGAGAGGAGCTTGAGGCCGGTCAGGACGTCGCCGACGGGCTCGCCATCCGGACCGCCGATCGTCGAGCGGATGGTCTTCTGGATCGACTCGCCGCTGGCCTGCTTGCCGGCGGCGACGGCCAGGATCGCCAGGTTGATCTGGTCATAGGCCTGGCAGCGATTGGTATCGAGCACATCAGTCGAGCCGACGAGCTTCTGCAGGCTCTTATAGGCGGGCGAGTTCTCGGCGACCGAGGGGAAGACCGTGTAGACGCCGTTGGCGACATCCTTGCCCGCGGCGGCGATGAACTCGCCGGTGATCGCGGTGCCGAAGCCGCAGATCGTACCGCTATAGCTGTTGCGGTAGAGGTCCTTCATGATCGCGCCGCTATCCTGCGGATAGCCGCCGAGCATGATGAAATCGGGCTTGGCCTTCAGCGCCTGGTCGACCTCGGAGCGGAACGAGGTCTTGGTGCCGTCATAGATGACGTGGTTGACCTTGGCGCCCTTCGGCTCGACCTCGTCCTTCAGGCCCTTGAGCATGGCCTGGCTGAACGGGTTCTGCGCCAGCATGACGAAGAAGTTCTTGGCGCCGCGCGCCAGCCCGAACTGGCCGATCGCCTTGCCCTGAAGCGAGACGGGAACATAGGTGCGCAGGAAATAACCCTGGTGCGGCAGCTCCGCGAGCGTATCCGAGGCAGCGATGCCGAGCATCGCGACCTTGTTCTGCCAGCAGATCGGCAAGGTCGGCATCGCCACGGCCGAGGACCAGACGCCGGTGATGGCACAGACCTTGTTGACATCGATCAGCTTGCGCGCGGCCAGGACGCCGGCATCGGGATTGGTCTGGTCGTCCTCGACGAAATACTCGACCTTCTGGCCAAGGACGCCGCCGGCATCGTTCACCTGGGCGACGATCTGCTGCTGAATCTTGGCCATGATCGGCCCCCAGGTGCCGCCGGCGCCGGTCAGCGACATCAGCGCGCCGATCCGGACCGGCTCGGTGAGCTGCGCCCGCGCGATGCCGGGAGCAAACAACGCCACCGCTCCCGCACCGGCTGCGGTCTTGAGCAAGCTGCGCCGTGAAATGCTCGAACCTGTCATGGTCATGATCTCCTCCCCTCGTATGGCCTTCCGGGCCGTTCGGTCACTTTTCGCCGAGAAAGATCTGGCGGATCTCGGCGTCGTTGATCAGTTCCTGAGCCGAACCGCTGCGGGCATTGCGGCCATCGACCAGGATGTAGGCGCGGTCCGAGACCATCAGCGAGCGCAAGGCGTTCTGCTCGACCATGGCAATGGTCACGCCGTCGTCGCGAATGGCGCGGACGAGCGCGAAGAGCTTTTCCGCGGCCGCGGGCGAGAGCCCTGCCGTCGGCTCGTCGAGCAGCATCAGCCGGGGCCCGACCATCAGCGCCATCGCCATGGCCAGCGACTGGCGCTGGCCGCCGGAGAGGGCGCCCGCGGTGAGCCGGCGGCGATCGGCCAATTCCGGCATGCGCGCATAGACCTGCGCGAGGCGGGTCCGGTATTCAGCCTTGTCGAGGTAGCTGGCGATCTCGAGATTCTCCTCGATCGACAGCGAGGCGAAGATGTTGTGCTCCTGCGGCACGAAGACGATGCCGCGGCGGCTGACATCGCGCGGCCGCAGCCCGGCGATATCCGCCCCGACGAATTCGACGGTGCCGGAGCGCGGCGCGACCAGCCCGGCCACCGTCTTGAGTAGCGTGGATTTGCCGGCGCCGTTGGGGCCGAGGATCGAGACGATCTCGCCCGGCTCGACCACCATGTCGACCTTTTTCAGGATCTCGTCATGCGCGCCATAGCCGGCGACGACCTGGTCGACCTTGAGGAAGCTCACAGCGAGCTCCCGAAATAGGCGGCCTGCACGGTCTCGTTGGCGCGGACCTCCTCGAAGCTGCCTTCGGCGATGACCTTGCCGGCGGCGAGCACGATGACATGGTCGCAGATCTGACGGATGAAGCTCATGTTGTGTTCGATGACCAGGATCGTGACGCCACGATCGCGAATGGACAGGAGGTAGTTGCCGATCTCGACCGCGAGCGCCGGGTTGACGCCGGCCATGGGCTCGTCGAGCAGGAGCAGCTTCGGGTGGCCGAGCAGGGCGCGGCCGAGCTCGACCAGCTTCTTCTGGCCGCCGGAAAGGTCGGTGGTGCGGTTATTCGCGACATGGGCGAGGTTGAGCTGCCGCACCAGCTCCCAGGCCCCCTCCAGCACCGCCTCCTCGCGCTGCTTGACGGAGCCGGCATCGAGGAAGACGCGCCAGAGCGTCTCGCCCGGATGCGCCTTGGCGTAGAGCGCGAAATTCTCCAGCACCGTGAGATCGGACAGGCCGCGCGCCAGCTGGAAGGTCCGGGTCAGGCCGAGATGCGCGAGCTCGTCGGGCCGCCGACCGGTGACGTCGCGACCTTCGAGAAGGATGCTGCCGCTCGATGGCGGGATCGATCCGGCGACGATGTTGAACAGCGTCGTCTTGCCGGCTCCGTTCGGCCCGAGCAGGCCGGTGATCGAACCACGCCGAACGGCGAAATCGGCACCGGCAACGGCCGCGACTCCGCCGAAACGGCGATGAACGTCGCTGACCTGCAGGATGGTCTCGGCGGGCGCAATCGCCTGCTTGCTTAGCACGTTTCCACTCTCGCCATGCACGCTTGCGGTCCGGCGCTCGCCAGGAGGCTGCGGACCATGCGGTCTGTTCTGGTTTCACTCAATGTGTCGACATTATTGAGCGCAACGGGACGAGTCAACGCGCAATTGGTCCCAGTCGGCTCGCGCCGGATGACGCGGGCATTCCGGCGGGATGCGAGCGACAGCCGGAGCGGCCTCGAAGTTGCCGTAGCTTCAGCACAAACTACGCGCGATCATGCAGGGAGGCCCGAAACCTCCGAATTCCAGAAGGGCAAGCCCGCCCTCATGAAGGCGTCTCATCGGGGCGCCGGTGCGCCAACAAGCCGCACCGATTGATTTGCCGACGGCAATGTCCGGACGCACTCCCGCCCCGGCGAACGCATCCGACCGAGGCAGTCGACGCGCCCGATAGCGAGACTGCCGCACTCACCCGCATTCAAAAGTGTCGACAAATAGAGAGCGTCATGGACCTTCCACCGAGCCCGCCCGCTCGCTCTCACGCAGGAAAGTGGGCCCGCTCATGCGGCGGCTGACTCGAACAGGGCCCTCTCCCCAGCGAAGACCTCAGTCAGATGCTCGACGACCGTGCGGATCGGCAGGTCCTTGCGGTCATGGCGGCGTGTGAGCAGCCAGAGCTCGCGGGGCGGCGGGGCGAGATCGGGCCGCCAGTGGCGCAGGCCAGGATCCGTGCGGCCGATATAGTGCGGCAGCAGCGCCAACCCTGTCCCGGCCCTGGCAGCGATCGCCTGGGCGAACTGATTGCTCGTCCGGAACGAGCGGCGCGCCTTGGGGAACTGGCGCGCGAACCAGGCCGCCTCCGGCACATAGGCATTCACCTCGTCGAAGCTGACGAAGACAGGCTCGCCGCCGGCCTCGATGCGCGCGCAGAGATCGGGCGTGCCGTAGAAGCCGTAGCCCACCGTCACCAACGGCCTGGCGATGATGTCGCCATCCTCCGGCCGGCTGAGCCGGATCGCGATGTCGGTCTTGTGGCGCTCGAGGCTGACCGAGCGGAAATCGGTGGCGAGATCGATATCGAGACCGCGATGCTGCGCCGGCACCTGCGCCAGGCGCGCGACCAGGAAGCCATGCACGAGGGCAGGCGGCGCGTTCACGCGCACGAGGCCTCGCGGCGTATCGTCTGCGCCGGCCCGGCCGAGCGTCTGGATGGCGGTTTCCATGTCGCTCGCCGCCGCAAGCGCGCGGGTTCCGGCCGGCGTCAGGACATAGCCTTCGGCGCGCCGTTCGACGAGCTTTTCGCCCAATGTCGCCTCGAGCGAATGGATCCGGCGCGCGATCGTCGCGTGATTGACTGAAAGCGCCCGGGCCGCAGCCGAGAGGCTGCCGTGCCGTCCCAGCGCGAGGAAGACGCGAAGGTCCTGCCAGTCGGGCTCTGTGCGTTTTTTATCAGCCATTGAGCGATACTAGCGAATTTTCCACAGTTGGGAATGGAGCTAACCAGTACGCACTTCGAATGGACGGGGTGGCCGCCGAACTGCGCAAGCGCGCCTGACCATCGCGACCACCAAAGAGAGAACCACCACCATGAGCAAGGAACAGAAGGTCGCCATCGTCACCGGCGCCTCGCAGGGCATCGGCGCCGGCCTCGTCCAGGCCTATCGCGAGAACGGCTACGCGGTCGTCGCCAATTCGCGCGGCATCAAGCCGTCTTCGGACGAGGGCGTCGTAACGGTGCCCGGCAATATCGGCGACCGCCGGATCGCCGAGCAGGTCGTGAACACGGCGATTGAGCGTTTTGGCCGGATCGACACGCTGATCAACAATGCCGGCATCTTCATCGGCAAGCCCTTCACCGACTACACGCAGGAGGATTTCAACAGCGTCCTCGACGTCAATGTCGCCGGCTTCTTCCATGTCACGCAGCTCGCCCTCGGCCAGATGCTGAAGCAGGGACGCGGCCACATCGTCCAGATCACCACCGCGCTGGTGGACCAGCCGCTTTCCGACATTCCATCGGGCCTGGCGGCGCTGACCAAGGGCGGGCTCGATGCGGTCACGCGCGGGCTGGCGATCGAATACGCCAAGACGGGCATCCGCGTGAACGCCGTGGCTCCCGGCATCATCAGGACGCCGATGCATGCGCCGGCGACCCATGAATTTCTCGCCGGGCAGCACCCGATGGGCCGGCTGGGCGAGATCGAGGAGATCGTCGACGCCGTCCTGTATCTCGAGCGCGCCGGCTTCGTGACCGGCGAAACGATCCATGTCGATGGCGGCCAGCACGCCGGTCGCTAGAGCACGCGCCGATCTGATCGCACGTCACTATCAATCGTTTAGAACCGGAGGAACCGATCATGCCCTACGTGAACATCAAGGTGACGCGCGAAGGGACGGCGCCCGGCGCCTCCAGCACGACGCCCGAGCAAAAGGCCGCGCTAATCAAAGGCGTCAGCGAGTTGCTGCTCGACGTGCTCAGCAAGCCGCTGAACTCGACCTTCGTCGTCATCGACGAGGTCGAGCTGGAAAGCTGGGGCGTCGGCGGCGTCACCGTACCGGAATATCGCCGGCAGCTCAGAGCCGGCGACACGAGGTGAACGAGCGGCGGCGTGCCGCCCTGCGCCCATTGCGTCCGACAAAGCCGGCACCGCCCTTGCGGAAGCCGAGATCTTATTGAAGACAATCCGGCAGGGCCGGCTATCCCTGACCCTGCCGGCAAACCTGTCGCGTAGCCGACCGTATCACGGCCAGAAAGCCAAGGCTCAACCCCACCAACGCGTCACGAATGGCTGGATCACGTGGAGCGTGACATAGGGGCCGACGCCCCAGACCAGCGTCCACAGCAGCGCGCCGACCATGTTGGCGGGCAGAAAATGCTGCCAGGGCATCCGCACCGAGCCGGCGATGATGCCGTTGAGCTGTCGCAGGATCACGACGAAGCGGGCGGTCATGACGATGTAGATCCCGCGACTGCGGAAGAGATCCTCGAGCTGCTTCAGGCGCTCGGGCGTCAGCTTGAAGCGCGGACCATAGCGCGTCAGCAGGGCATGGCCGCCGGTCCGGCCGATCACATATCCCGTGCAATCGCCAAGAACGGCCCCACAGAAGATCGCGATGAGAGCGTGCGGCAGGCTCAGCTGCCCCTCGGCCGCGAGGGACGAAGCCGCGATGATCGCGGTCTCGCCGGGCACCGGCGCTCCCAGCGCTTCCAGGAAGACCAGGACGAACAGCGCCGCGACGCCGTAGGACGCGAGATAGGGTTGGATAAGGCCAACAGCTTCTTCCATGCGGCTCACCCCGGCTCAATGCCTGCTGTCAGGGACCATCGCCCCAGCCTTCTTGTCATCGCTTGCGCAGCGAGATCGAAGCCAGCGGAATGACGCTTTTCTCCGGCTTCTCGGCGAGAATGCGGGCCATCCCGTGTTCGACCCTGTCGAGGAACTCGGCTTCCCTGCCAGCGCCGGACGCGCCGTCGAGGGCGAGCGCCAGGGTAGGCATCACCGAGGCGCGGCAGAAGCCGGCCCAGCGAGCGGCGAAAGCGCTGGCGTCGCCGTCGCGCTCATAGCGCTCCCAGATCGCGTCCGGTTCGAGGAAGACCTCCGCCTGCTCGATCTCCAGCCCTTCGAAGCGCCCGTCCTGGAACGGCGCCAGCAGTTGCGATTTGCCGCGGCCGACCGTGGGAACGGCCATCCGGTGCAGCTCTTCCGCCTTCAGGAAGCCGGCATCGACAAGGGTTTGGAGAGCCCCGTACAATGCCGCAAGCACGGGTCGGTAGCCGAAATCTCCCTGATCCGTGAGCGCCATCGTGAGAATGACGAGACGCCCGCCCGAGCGCAGCTCGCGCCCACGCTGGCGCAGGAACATCCGCCAGTCCTCGGCTGCCTGCCGGAGGTATTGCTCCTTGACAGCGGCGTCGCGGCTGCAGGCGACCTGGACATGGTCCGGGATCGCGGCCGGCGCGCGGCTCAGCCACTGGACGGCCCAGGAACTCCAGCCAAGCGTCACGCTCGCTGCCGGGAGCAACTGCTCGTAGAAGCTTCGCCCGACGGCGGAGGCGAAGGTGTAGGGATCGGCGCGGAGATAGCTCTGCGGATCGGACGCCAGGGCCTGGAACAGGGCGCTGAAATCATTGCCCGGCAAATCGGTGTGGACGATCGAGATCGCCTGTTCGGGAGCGGTCCGTTCGCGGAGCGCGCGAATGGCCGCGGCCATCGGGCCGAAGGAATTGTGGCCCTGCGAGGCGCCGTAATCGGCAATGACGATCGGCGCCGGCGGTGCCGGCAGGTCCACCGCCCGCGCAGCACTCTCGAACAAGGGAAGCGCCGGCGCCGAGCCGCTCTCCTGGACCGAGGAGTTCCGGTTATAGGCGCCGCGCTCCATGGCCGCCGGAGATGAAGGCATTGGCGAATGGCTCATTCCTGCATCTCCGTTCGAACTTGCCTGTACTTACTTTTCGTCGAGATAGTCGAAGACGACCTCGCCGAGGCCCAGCGTCAGGTCGGCAACATAATGGCTGGCCGAGACAACCTCGCGAACCGGCAGGCGGGCGACGTCGCACATCGCATGCGCGAAAAGCTGCAGCGCGGCCGGGCCGCTCCAGGCGCCTTTCAACGTCACATCCTCGAGATAGTAGCGGACGAGCTCGCAGATCCGCGGCGTGCAATCGACATGCGGGATGATCTTGATCATGAAGGCGGGCTTGGCCATCGCCTTGGCGATCGGTTCGAGATCGATCTCGCGATGCTTGTAGCCCATCGTGGCGGTGACGCAGAGCACCGAACCGTAATGCAGGGTTCCGACGAGCGTCTCCTGCTCATGCGCCAGCTTCGGCGTCGCCAGCTTCTTCGGAAAGCCCCAGATTTCCCGCCCGCCCGCGATCGGGGAGTTGTCGTCGAGATACATGGCATGGACATAGCCGCCCTCCTGCACCTCGCCCGTGGGCGCGGTGAAGCGAACGGGGATGACCTGGCCGGTCTCGGTGTAGTCGCCGAAGCCCGTCGAGTCGGGCATGCGGATGAATTCATAGGCGACGGTGTCGCCGATCACCTCGAGTGGCTCGGGCACGACGGCGCGCAGCGCCTCGGGATCCGTCCGATAGGTGATGACGACGAATTCGCGGTTGTAGAAGCGATAGGGCGGCCTCGGATAGGCCGGATCGTTGAGCGGCATGGCGAAGGCTTTTGCACGCACGTCGGAGATCTTCATGGCTTTCTCCAGGTTGCGAGGGCTGATCGCGCGTTGAAGTCGGGCCGGACGAGTCCGGGCCGGTCTTGCCGGGTTGGTCAGGATCAGCCTCGCGGTATCGGGAAACGACAGTCGAACGGCAGCCACGCGCAGCGAAGCCTCAAGCCAACAAGCGGTCAAGTCCGCGATGCCGCGGCGGCGCTATGCGAGCATCATCGGGTGCAGGCACAACCCAGGTCTTCGGCGAACTCGGCCATCGCTTCGACGTCGGACAGATGGCGCCGGGAATGCGCAGGACGAGGCCTTCAACGCCAACCTCGCCGTGAGGTTCTGATCGAGAGGCAAGCGCAAGCCGGAAGGCGGCTTCGCAGCAAATGGAAGTCGCGACGGGCCGACCAGAAGCCCGAACCCGTCTTGAAATCGGTGAGGATGCCGTGGCTGTACCGCGCCGTGACGACGACGGCCCGAGGACTGAGCGCGGAAACCCGCTCATGAGCGACGACTGAAATCAGCTGGCGGACAGGGCGGGATTCGAACCCGCGATACGGTTTCCCGTATACACACTTTCCAGGCGTGCGCCTTCAACCACTCGGCCACCTGTCCGGCGCGCTGCTTATGACCGCCGAGCCGGCTTCTTTCAAGGGCTGAAACGCGTCGAGGTGCAATTCCTCACCATCTCTCGTCCCGGCATGCTCGCGACATGTTCGCGCATGGCGGCGAGAGCGGGAGCGCGGCCCGGGCCTCCCCTGCGAATGCCGGGCCTCTCCTGCGAATGAAGGAGGCGCGCCTGGCGTGCCGGAAGCGATGTTGCAATCCGGCGGCCGAATGGGCACATCGGCGCGGGGGCTGGTGGAACAGGCCGGTGCGAGCCGGCTTGCGGCGGCCGTCGGTGTGCGGACGCCGGCGGCGCGGGACGGGATGCGATGCTGAGATTTCTGGTGCGGTTGCTGGGTTATCTGAGCGTCGCCGCCGGCTTCGTCGTGCTCGTGCTCGACGGCGCGCGCTCGATCGCCAATTCGACGCTGCTGTTCACGCCGCTGAGCGAGACGCTGACGACCCTGCTGCGCGAGCGCTATGCGCTGATCCAGCCCATGGTCGCGCGCAATATCCACCCGCTGCTCTGGGACCCGGTCCTGATCAACCTGCTGAAGGCGCCGACGGCGCTCGCCTGCTTCGTGCTCGGCTTCCTGCTGCTCTGGCTCGGCGCCAGGCCGAAGCCGAAGATCGGCATCGTCACAAGACGGTGAAAGCCGGGGTCGCCGCGTAATCTCACGAGCTTGGTCCAAAGAACCTGGTCCAGGACGGAAAGGGCGGCTTCGGCCGCCCTTTCCTTTGTGCGCGATCAGCCGATCGGGTTGATATCGTTCACCAGCCTGAGCAGATCGGCCATGGTGAAGTCGTTCGGCTTGGCCGAGGGCAAGGTCGGCTTCCAGTCCTTCACCTGCCAGATGTAGGATTGCGGATCGCCATGGACGAGGCCGACGAAGACCTCGGAGACGATGGTCGAGCCGACCGGGCCGAGGCGCTCGCCGTTATGGCGAACCTGCGCTTCCTTGAGGATGTAGTACCAGAGCGGGGTCGCCTTATCGAGGCCCTGCTGCTTGGCGACGACGCCGTCCGGCCCGCTGGCGATCTCGGCCGGGGTCAGCGGCTTCTTGACCTTCATATGGGCCGCCACGTCCTGGCCCGAGGGCAGGCCGAGCATGACGCCGCGCTTGAGATTGCGGAAGGCGAGATTGCCGCCGCCGCCCGGCAGCTCGTGCAGTTCCTTGACCAGGAGCGGATCGAGCCGCCTGGCATGGTTGAAGGTGAAGCCCGGCGTGCCCGCCGGCGTGCCGAGATCATGGAAGCGGCGCCAGTCGATGATCCAGTTGCTCGGCAGCACCGAGACCGGCAGCGGCCCGGTCGGCGGATTGGGGGCGAGATCGCCGGCGATCTGTCCGGAGAGGCCGGTGAAGCCGAAGAGCAGGTCGAAGCCGATATCCGGGAAGACGCGGTTATGGCTGTAGGTCTGCCGGACCATGCTGTGGCCGAGCCGATAGGCCGCCACCGAGAACTCGACCGGCATATAGGGCGTGCGCTTGAAGCGATAGAACTTGCGCCCGTCATGCAGGATCTTGGCGACGATGCCGGGTTCGGTCAGCCGCTCGACGAAATCGTGCAGCACCATCCATTGATAGTGCCAGGTGACGACGCGGCGCGCCTCGGCGAAGAGATCGGCCGGAGGCTTCGCCCCGTTCGCGAGGATGTCGCAGACCTTGTTGTGGAACTTCAGGAAGGCGAGATGGGTCTGCGCGACCAGCAGGTTCTCGTCGTTGCGATGGTCGCCGATCAGCGCCATGCCCTCGGGCGAGCGCGGCAGATCATTGCTGAAATTGCCGGTGACGCCGCCGAAGCCGACATTGATGTTCTTGCCGATGACGAATTTCGGGCCGCGGGTTTTGAAATCCGGCCCGTTGCGCGAATAGAGATGCGGCGAGCCATCGGGCCCCAGCCCATAGAGGCAATCCAGATCGAGGCTCGGCGTGCGGAAGTTCTCCACACCGAGCGGGTCCTTCTGCTTGTCGCCGAGCGAGGTCAGGTCGAGCGTGATGTCATGGTCGACGAACTGGCCGAGATAGGTGAAGCCGGCCGGGACGTTGGGATTGTCCTTGCTGGCGTCAGCCGGCGTCGCATCGAGCATCGCCTCCGCCAGCGCCTTGAGCTTGGCATCGGCGACCTGGAGCGGCGGCAGCTTCGGGAACATGCGCCCGAACATGCCGGGGTCCTTGTTGCCCGAAAGCGCATCGAGCAATTCGCGGGTCGGATGCCGGCCGGCGACACCATGGCCGGGCGTGACCTTGACCGCATTGGCCTTGGCGGTGGTGGCCTTGAGCAATTCGACCGGCAGGCTGGTGCCGGCCTTGGTCACTGGAGGCAAAGTCATCGTATCAGGCATGGAAATCTCCTGTCGCTTTGGGCGCCTCGACGCCTTTGACGTGAAAGATTGTCCCCCAAAATCCCCGTTGCCTTCGCATGAGCCGCGCCTCACCATGATCGGCACCATGGTGATTATCGAAAAATATCGACAAATCTTACTAATACGTTCTTCAACGCGGCATCATCGAATTTCTCTAATATCAATACGCAAGTTCGGCAAGACACTACCAACTTCAATTTGAGCCAACACTATTAAGAACTTGCGATAAACCCTTTTGAACAAACGCCGAATTGGGCGATTGCTGAAAAAACAGTCTTGTCGCGCCCCTCGTCGGCCGAACGATGGAAACTGGCCCGGGCGATACAGCCCTAGCTGTCTTCCGAGGTCCATCTCCATGAGCTGCGTCACAGACGGTGGATGGTAAACGGCGAGGCGGGCGCATTAAGTTCCCTATATGTTCTTGCTTTGGAGCCGAGCTTTCGCTAGCTTCCGCATGGGCAGGGGTGGCGCTGATGGTGACGCGGGTCGCGACGGTTGCGTTCGAGGGCATCGAGGCGCGCAGCGTCGACGTGCAGGTCCAGGTCACCTCGGGCAACGTCAATTTCATTCTCGTCGGCCTGCCCGACAAGGCCGTCGCGGAAAGCCGCGAGCGGGTGCGCGCCGCACTGATCGCCTCCGGCCTGGCGCTGCCGGCCAAGCGCATCACCGTCAACCTCGCGCCGGCCGACCTGCCGAAGGAAGGCAGCCATTACGACCTGCCGATCGCGCTCGGTGTCATGGCCGCGATCGGCGCGATACCGCCGGACGCGCTCGCCGGCTATGCGGTGCTGGGGGAACTCGCGCTCGACGGCTCGCTCACCGCCGTCGCCGGCGTGCTGCCGGCCGCGATCGCAGCCTATGCCCGCGGCCAGGGGCTGATCTGCCCCGCGGCCTGCGGGCCGGAGGCCGCCTGGGCCGCGGCCGATATCGACATCCTCGCGCCGCGTTCGCTGATCCAGCTCGCCAACCATTTCAAGGGCACGCAGGTGCTGGCACGGCCGCAGCCCTCCGTCGCGCGGCAGGCCGGCCCCCTGCCCGATCTCGGCGATATCCGCGGCCAGGAAAGCGCCAAGCGCGTGCTCGAGATCGCGGCTGCCGGTGGCCATAACCTGCTGATGAACGGGCCTCCAGGCGCGGGCAAATCGATGCTGGCGAGCCGCCTGCCCTCGATCCTGCCGCCGCTGTCGCCGCGCGAATTGCTGGAAGTCTCGATGGTGCATTCGGTCGCCGGCCATCTCGCTGAAGGCGCGCTGACCGACCGGCGGCCGTTTCGCGCGCCACATCATTCCGCTTCGATGGCGGCGCTGGTCGGGGGCGGCCTGCAAGCGAAACCGGGCGAGGTCTCACTGGCGCACCACGGCGTGCTCTTCCTCGACGAGCTGCCCGAATTCCAGGCGCAGGCGCTCGATGCGCTGCGCCAGCCGATGGAAACCGGCGACGTGCTGATCTCGCGCGCCAACCACCGCGCTGTCTATCCGGCACGTTTCCAGCTCGTCGCCGCGATGAACCCGTGCCGCTGCGGCAAGGCGACCGAGCCGGGCTATGCCTGCCGGCGCCAGCCGAACGAGCGCTGCATGGCGCAATATCAAACCCGGATCTCCGGCCCGATGCTGGACCGGATCGACATCGTCATCGACGTGCCGGCGGTGACCGCCGCCGATCTGCTGCTGCCGGCCGCGGGCGAAGGCTCGGCCGAGGTCGCGGCGCGGGTCGCCGTGGCGCGGCAGGCGCAAACGGCACGGTTCGAGGCGCTGAACCTGCCGAATGTCACGACCAATGCCGCCTGCCCCGCACCGGTGCTCGACCAGATCGCGCGGCCGGACGGCGCCGGATTGAACCTGCTGCGCGATGCCGCCGAGGCGATGCGGCTGACGGCGCGCGGCTATCATCGCGTGCTCAAGGTGGCGCGCACGCTCGCCGATCTCGACGGCGAGGCCAAGGTCGGCCGCATCCATCTGGCGGAGGCGCTGTCCTATCGCTCGCGCATCGACCAGGTGGCGCAGGCAGCGTGACTGCCCGGCCCACGCGGCATGGTTAAGCAAGCCCACCCGGAAACCGGAAAGTTTGGCGTTGTTCCCAAGGGTTCCTCAACTCGCGGCTGCTAAGACCATGGCTCATGGAACCCGCCTCCGTCCTGCCGTTGCTTTGGGCCATTCTTGCGAGTGCCGCCGCCGTGCTGGCTGGGACCGCCGCCTTCCTGCTGGTGCGCGCCCGCGACCGCGTCCTGCTGCAGGCCGCCGAACTGACCGAGGATCTCGACAAGCTCAACGACCGGCTCTGGGCGCTCGCCGATAGCGAGGAGCGCTATCGCAGCCTGATCGAGGCGCAAGGCGACCTGATCGTGCGACGGAACGAAGGGCGGATCATCTATGCCAATGCGGCCTATGCCACGCTGCTCGGCGCCACGGAGACCGAGATCGTCGGCAGCCGCATCGAGCCGCGCCTCATAGCCTCGCGGCCGGCCCAGGCGCTCGATGACGGATCGCGTGTCTTCGACGAGTGCATCGCCTCGCCGGATGGTGGTGAACGCTGGATCTCCTGGGTCGAGACGGTGGTGCCGGTCGCACTCGGCAAGACCGTGCTGCAGCGTGTCGGGCGCGATATCTCGGCGCGCATCGCCGGTGAGCAGGCGCTGATGGAAGCGCGCAGCCGGGCGGAAGGCGCGAGCGAGGCGAAATCGCGCTTCCTCGCCACCGTCAGCCACGAGTTCCGCACGCCGCTCAACGGCATTCTCGGCATGGCCGATCTCCTCAACGACACGCGGCTCGATCCCGAACAGACCACCTATGTGCGGGCGCTCCGGACTTCGGGCGAGGCGCTGCTCTCGCTCGTCGACGACATCCTCGACTTCGCCAAGGTCGAGGCCGGCAAGCTCGAGCTCGTCGAGGAGCGCTTCGATCTCAGCCTGCTGATCGAGACCGTCAGCGAATTGATGGCGCCGCGCGCCCAGGCCAAGGGCATCGAGATCGCGAGCTTCCTCGCGCCCGACCTGCCCTCGCATCTGATCGGGGATCGCGACCGGCTGCGCCAGGTCCTGCTCAACCTTGTCGGCAACGCCGTGAAATTCACCGAGCGCGGCGGCGTCGGCCTTCGCGTCGGCCGCGCCGGGCAAGCGATCGAGATCACGGTCGCCGATACCGGCCCCGGGATTCCGCCCGATCGCATCCAGGCGATCTTCGAGGAATTCGAGCAGGCCGACCATTCAGCCGCGCGCCGGCATGACGGAACCGGGCTCGGCCTCGCGATCGTGCGCCGGCTGGTGACGCTGATGGGCGGCGAGGTCTCTGTCGCGAGCACGCCCGGCAACGGCGCCATTTTCCGGGTCGTCCTGCCGCTGCTGGCGGCCGCGGGTAGCGAGCCTGCCTCCGCACCCCCGGATTGGCGCGGCAGGCGCGTCCTCCTCGTCTCGGCCGCCCCGTTCGGGGCGCGCTATCTCGCCGAGACGATCGAGAATGCCGGCGCGACGGTCACGCATGCCGAGAGCGCGGAAGCGGCGCGCGACGCGCTGATGAGCGATCAACGCTTTGAGGCAGCGCTGATCGATCAGGAGGTCGGCAGCGAGGATGCGCGCATGCTTGCGTCAGCGGCACGCGAGGCCGGCGTCGCCGATTGCCTGATCGTGCTGTCGCCATTCGAGCGCCGGCAATTTGGCTCGCCGCTGGCAGCGGGTTTCACCGGCTTCCTGGTCAAGCCGGTGCGGGCCCGCTCGCTCTACGAGCGCCTCTCTCCCGTCGTCAGGCCGTACCGGCCGGATGCTCCGGCCATGGCAGCGCCCGCCGCGCGGGCCGTCGAGGCCGCCGCGCCGCGCCTCACCGTGCTGGTGGCCGAGGATAACGAGATCAACGCCCTGCTGGCGACGCGAACGCTGGAGCGGCTCGGCTGCGCCGCGATCTGGGCGCGCGACGGGCGCGAGGCCGTGCAACGCGCCGAGGCCGCGCTCGCCGGTGCGGGCCCGGGTTTCGACCTGATTCTGCTGGACATCCGCATGCCCGAACTCGACGGTCTCGCCGCCGCCCGCGCGATCCGCGCGGCCGAAGCCGGGCGCGGCGCGGCGCAACGCCTGCCCATTCTCGCCGTCACCGCGAACGCCGCGGAAGCCGACCGCCGCGCCGCCCTCGCGGCCGGGATGGATGATTGCCTGGCTAAGCCGCTGGAGCGCGAGGCGCTGCGGCGCTGGATCGAGCAAATTGTGGGCAGCACCACCCGGGCCTTGAGTGCCTGACCGAAACGTCATAACTCTGACGTAGTTCTGTCGCGATCCTGTAAGATCGGCGGCGCTAGCGTTCCCAATGGCAAGAATCGACGGCACAGGGACGAAACGGGCTATGGCGTTCGATGTCTTCCGCGGATTGCGGCAGCCGGCAAAGCAGTTGCCGGCCGGACATCCTTGGCTGTCGCCGCTCGCCAGGATCACCAGCGATACGGTGCGCCGCTTCGGCCGGAACCAGGAAGGGCTCGATGGCTCGCTCGGCCGTCTCGGCTCGCTCGAGGTCAGGCTGGCGCGCGGCCCGCGCGAGATCTGGCGGGCGCAGCGCCTGCGCTACCGAGTGTTCTACCAGGAAATGTCGGCCAAGCCGGACGTCGTCTCGCGGATGTTCCGCCGCGATGCCGACCGTTACGACGCCGCCTGCGACCATCTCCTCGTCATCGACCATGCGGCGCGCGGCCGTTTCGGCGGCATAAAGCCCAGGGTCGTCGGCACCTACCGCCTCATGCGCGAGGGGGCGGCCGCGAAGCTCGGCGGCTTCTACACCCAGTCGGAATTCGAGCTTTCGGCGCTGACCGCCCGCCATCCCGAGCTGCGCTTCCTCGAGCTTGGTCGCTCCTGCGTTCTGAAGCCCTACCGTACCAAGAAGACGGTGGAGCTGCTCTGGAAGGGCATCTGGGCCTATGTCCGGCATCACCGGATCGACGCGATGTTCGGCTGCGCCAGTTTCGACGGCACCGACCCGGATGCGCTCGCCCTGCCGCTGAGCTTCCTGCACCATCATGCCCGTTCGCAGGGCGAATGGCTGGCCCAGGCCCGGCCCGAGCGCCTCGTCGCGATGGACCGGCTGCCGGCCGAGATGATCGACAGCAAGATGGCGCTGAAGCAGATGCCGCCCTTGATCAAGGGCTATCTCAGGCTCGGCGCGCGCTTCGGCACCGGCGCCGTGGTCGACAGGCAGTTCGGCACCACCGACGTGCTGGTCATCCTGCCGACCGCCGCGATCGACCAGCGCTACCTCACCTATCTCGGCGACGAGGGCCAGCGCTTCGCGGCTTGAGCGGCGCTATCCCGCGTCCGTCATTGCCGGCGTAAATGAATCCAGCTGCCTCGCTCGAGGTTCCCTGGATTGCTTCGTCGCTCTGCTCCTCGCAACGACGGGAACCAAGTCACCTCTCCGTTCCCACCAGCACCCGCAGCGCCTCGCGGTAGGTCGGATAGCGCAGCACATAATCCAGCTCGCGCTTCACCAGCGCATTCGAGACGCGCTTGTTCTCGCCATAGAAGCTCGCCGCCATCGGCGAGAGCTTGGCCCGGTCGAAGGGCGTCTCCGGTGGGGGCGTGAGGCCGGCCAGTTCGGCGGCAAGGCTGACCACGTCCTGCGGCGGCGCCGGCTCATCATCGGTGGTGTTGTAGACCGCCCCGTTGCGCGGCCTGGTGAGCGAGGCCAGCAGGATGCCGGCGATGTCGTCGACATGGATGCGGTTGAAGACCTGGCCGGGCTTGATCAGCCGGTTAGCGGTGCCGTTCCGCAGCTTGGTGATGGCGTTGCGACCGGGGCCATAAATGCCCGAGAGCCGGAAGATCTGCACCGGCTTGCCGCTGCGCGCGCCGAAATCGAGCCAGGCCTCGTCGGTTTCGAGCCGGAGCTTCGAGCGGGCACTTGTCGGGCGGCATTCGGCGGTCTCGTCGAT
This sequence comes from Allobosea sp. BK604, assembly GCF_004341515.1. Lineage (GTDB taxonomy): Bacteria > Pseudomonadota > Alphaproteobacteria > Rhizobiales > Beijerinckiaceae > Allobosea. Next base: position 56,888 of record NZ_SLZF01000007.1, on the reverse strand, counting down.
CCAGGCGCCGCCATGGTCGCCATAGACGCCGATGGTCGAGAGATAGCCGATCCAGCGCAGGTTCGGGGCGGCCGCAAGCTCGTTCGCGAGCGTGCGCAGGACGGGATCGCCCTCCTCGTCCGGCTGGATCGAGACGAGCACGGCATCGGCCTCCGCGACGGCGAGCGAGAGCGGGCGGGAGACGGCGAAGCCGCCGAAGACGAGGGTGCGGATACCCTCGCGGCTCAGGGCGCCCGCCTTCTCGGCCGAGCGCACCGTGCCGGTGACGTCCCAGCCCTGCGCCATCGCGGCGCGCGCGAAAAAGCCGGCGCTATAGCCAAGGCCGAAGATGACGAGCTTCATGCGGCAATTTCCGGTTCTGCATCGAGAGCGAGCCACTCGCGACGCACGTCTTCATCCGATTCGGCGGCGAGCGCAGCAGCGGCACGGCGACGCGCCTCCTCGGGCGCGAGCCTGATCAGCGCCCAGGCGGCCATTGCACGCACCAGCGGCGAGGGATCAGCGACGAGCGCCGCGGCGCTCCCCGCCAGCTCCGGCCGAGCGCTATTGCCGATCGCGATCAGGACATTGCGGATGAAGCGGTCGCGGCCGGTGCGCTTGACCGGCGTGCCGGCGAAGAGCGCGCGGAAAGCCGGATCGTCGAGCCTGGCCAGATCCGTCAGCGGCAGGGCGTCGAGCTCGTCCTTGAGGGCGAGGCGCGTTTCCTGCGCGGCCGCCGCGAACTTGTTCCAGGGGCAGACGGCGAGGCAGTCGTCGCAGCCGAAGACCCGGTTGCCAATCCCGGGGCGCAGCTCCGCGTCGATATGGCCCTGATGCTCGATGGTAAGATAGGCGATGCAGCGGCGGGCATCGAGCTGATAGGGCGCGGGGAAAGCGTCGGTCGGGCAAATCTCGAGGCAACGTCGGCAGGAGCCGCAATGGTCGCTCTCGGGCGCGTCGGGCGGCAGTTCGGCCGAGGTGTAGATCGCGCCGAGGAAGAGCCAGGAGCCGTGCTCGCGCGAGACCAGCACCGTGTGCTTGCCTTGCCAGCCGAGCCCTGCCGCCTCCGCGAGCGGTTTCTCCATGACCGGGGCGGTGTCGACGAAGACCTTCACGTCGGCGCCGGCGCGGGCGGCGAGCAAGCCGGCAACGCTCTTCAGTTTGCCCTTGATGACGTCGTGATAGTCCCGGCGGCGGGCATAGAGCGAGATCGCCGCCTTGCCGGGCTCGGCGAGGATGGCGAGCGGGTCGCCCTCGCCGGCATAGTTCATGCCGAGCATGACGACGCTCCTGACCTCGCTCCAGAGTGCCCGTGGATCGGAGCGCTCGGCGATGCGCTCCTCCAGCCAGCTCATATCGCCCTGATAGCCGGCATCGAGCCAGGCCTGCAGGCGTTGCGGGGCGTCAGGAATGGCATCGGCGGAGGCGACGCGGGCGACGACGAAGCCCTCGGCACGGGCACGCTCGACCACGGCCTGCTTCAGGCGCTCAGCGCGCACGTCATCGCGAGCGGAGCGAAGCAATCCAGAAGGGCCCGCGCAGCCCCCCTGGATTGCTTCGTCGCTGCGCTCCTCGCGAAGACCGGGAGGTGTCGGCTCCTCCGGATGAGGGCGATGGGTAATGGCCCGGTCTTTCAGAAGTCCAGATTGTCGTAATGCGCGCTCGGGGCCATGCCCGGCACCCGGTCGCTCAGCAGCGGCCGGAAGCTCGGCCGGGATTTGATCCTCGCGTACCATGCGCGCGCGGCCTCATCCTCTTCCCAGGGCACGTCGCCGAGATAGTCGACGCAGGAAACATGCGCCGCGGCGGCGAGATCGGCATAGCTCAGCTCATTGCCGGCGAGCCAGTTCCGCTTGGCGGTGAGCCACGCGATATAGCGCAGATGATAGCGCACATTGCTGCGTGCGGCGCGGATCGCGCTCATTTCCGGCGGGCCGCCGCCCTCGTCCCGGCTCATGAAGCGCTTCATCACCTTCTCCAGCACGAGCGGGCTGGTGATCTCGCCATCGAATTTCAGGTTGAACCAGTCGAGCAGCCGGCGAACCTCGACACGTTCCGCCGGTCCCTCCGGCAGCAGCCGGCGGTCGCCAAGCCCGAGGCCACGGGTCTCGTCGAGATATTCGGCGATCGGCCCCGCACCCGGCACAGTGAAGCCACTATCTTCCCGGAAGACCGGCGTCGTGCCGGCCGGGTTCATCTCGAGGAACTCGCGACGCCGCTCCCAGACGCGCTCCTCGATCAACTCGGCATCGAAGCCGTATTCGGCGAGCACGAGGCGGATGAAGCGCGAGTGCGGGCACAAGGGATAGTGATGAAGAATCGCCATTGCCGGTCTTGGAGCAGAAGGATGGGGCTGAAGCAGGGCCGGAGGGAAGGTAGGCGTCGGGGCTCAGCGTTGGCGCTTCCTATAATCCCGGCTAAGAGGCGTCACAACCCGCGGAAATACTATTGCGGCGATTAGACAGGGTTGCGTTGGGAGAGTGGTAACCAATTTGCAAAGGGCTTGGTTCCATAGAGCAGAGCGGTTTACCAGTGCCAGCGCGGCGCTGAGTCGCCAGTAGGAATCCGGCCCATGCAAAACCTGATCGAAGCCATCGTTCTCGGCATCGTGGAGGGGCTCACCGAGTTCCTGCCGGTCTCATCCACGGGGCACCTGCTGCTGCTGGGGCATTTCCTCGGCTTCGAGTCGAACGGCAAGACCTTCGAGATCCTGATCCAGCTCGGCGCGATCCTCGCGATCCTGCTGGTCTATTTCAGGCGCCTGCTCGATATCGCGCTGCGCTTGCCGACCGATCCGAGCGCCCGGCGCTTCGTACTGGGCGTGCTGATAGCCTTCCTGCCGGCGGCGGTGATCGGCGCCTTGGCGAGCGGCTTCATCAAGGGGGTTCTGTTCAATCCGTTCCTGGTCTGCTGCGCGCTGATCGCTGGCGGACTGGTACTTCTGGTCGTCGACGAGCTCGAGCTCGAGGTGAAGCATGACGACGCCACGAAATTCCCGCTGCCAATGTATTTCAAGATCGGCGTGATCCAGTGCCTGGCGATGATCCCCGGCGTCTCGCGCTCGGGTTCGACCATCGTCGGCGCGATGCTGCTCGGGGCCGACAAGCGCGCGGCGGCCGAATTCTCCTTCTTCCTGGCAATGCCGACCATGGCCGGTGCCTTCACCTACGACCTCCTGAAGAACTACAAGAACCTCAGCGGCGACGACATGACGCTGATCGCAGTCGGGTTCATCGCGGCGTTCTTTGCGGCGCTCGTCGTGGTCAAGACCTTCCTCGACTATGTCTCGCGCCGCGGCTTCGGGCTCTTCGCCTGGTGGCGGATCATCGTGGGTGCGGCGGGTCTGGCGGGACTCTGGGTGTTCGGCTGAGCGAGGCCTTCCCCTCCGCCGTCATGCTCGCCCTTGTGGCGAGCATCCACGTCCTGAACGCGACCCGCGATCGGCGAAGACCTGGATGGTCGGGACAAGCCCGACAATGACGAGAGAATCCCGCCCAACCCTGGCTACAACCGCAACCCGCCATCGACGGCGATCTCGGCGCCGTTGATATAGGCGCCCTCCTCGGAGCAGAGCAGCAGCGCCGCCCCGGCGCAGTCGCCAGCCTTGCCGAGCCGCGCCAGCGGAATGCGGGCGAGCACGGCCGATTCATTGGCCGGCTCGGTCAGCACCGCGCGGTTGCGGTCGGTCAGGATCGCGCCGGGCTGGATGATGTTGCAGGTGATGTCCGGCTCGCGCAGCGTCCGCGCCAGGTTGAGGATCATGTTGGTCTGCGCCGCCTTGGTGGCGGCGTAATAGAAGTGCGTCGGGTTCGGCCGCGCCTCCTGCACGCTGCCGATGGCGATGATCCGCCCGAAGCCCCTGGCGATCATGCCCGGCAGGAAGGCCTGGATCAGGCGGACCGTGGCGTGGAGGTTGATCGCGGTCTGCGCCGCCATCGCTTCCTCGGAGAGCTTGTCCCAGGTCTCGCGGGTCTCGACGGAGGCGCAGAGGACAAGGATATCGGGCCGATGCCCTTCCGCCTCCAGGGCCTCGCGCATGCGAGCGGGCGCGGCCGGCTCGGCGAGATCGGCAATCAGCGGGCTGGCGGAGAGGCCGGCGGCCTTGAGCTGCTCCAGCGCCTGCTCGGCCGCCGGCGCGTCCCGATCGTGCAGGACGAGATGCGCGCCGGCCTGTGCGAGGCTTTCGCCGATGGCGAGCCCGATGCCCCGCGCCGCGCCGGTGACCAGCGCGGTGCGCCCGTGAAGTGAAGCCATATTGCCAAAGTGCCTTCTGTGGAGATGAAGCCGCCCGCAAAAGCCGTCATTGCGAGCACCCGAGTTTTTGCCTTGGGCAAACCGAGCGCAGGCTCCGCGAAGCAATCAGGGGGGTCTCGCCCTACGTCCCCTGGGTCGCTTCGTCGCTCGGCTCCACGCAATGACGGGTTGAACCATCCTAGCCCAGCAGCGGCTTCACGCGCCTGACGGCATCGTCCATCGCCTGCTGCACCGGCTTGATACCAAGCACGGCGGCCTGCGTCTCCTCGATGAAGATGTCATGGGCGCGGGCCTGCTCGTCGAAGGCCGGAAGATGGATGCGGCTCGCCTTCAGCGCCGCCGCCTCGTCGGCGGCATAGGGCATGGCCGCGATCAGGGCCGGGTCGGCATAGGTCGAGATGCGGGTCGGGCCATTGCCGTTCAGCGCCATCGCCTTGGTGCCGGCCTTGGAGGAGAGCGTGCGGATCAGATCCCAGCTCAGCGGCTTCTGCTTGGCGTTCTTCGGGATGACCAGCGACCAATATTCGACCGTTGGCGCGAAGGCCATCTTGCCGGCGAGATCGGCCGCCATCGGCGGCAGCAGCGACTTGAAGCGACCGCCATATTTGCCCTTGCTCGGGTCGTTATAGGTCACCAGCCGGGCGAAGGGATTGATGGTCAGCGCCGCCCTGCCCTGCTGCATCCAGGTGGTGATCTCCTCGTTGTTCACCGTGGCAAAGTTCCGCGGCAGCACGCCGGCCTTGTAGAGCTCGGCCAGCACCGTCAGTGCCTTGACCATGCCGGGCTCGGCCGCGACGAGCTTGCCGTCCGGCGTCATGTAGTCGCCGCCGAGGCAGCGGGCGAGCGTCAGGAAGTTCGAGGCGAAGACGGCGGTGAAGGCGAGACCGTAGACCTGCGTGCCGTCGTCACGCTTGAAGGTGAGCTTGCGGGCAGCCTCGACCAGCTCCTCGAAGCTCGTCGGCAGCTTGACGCCACGCTCCTCGAGCAGCGCCTCGTTGTAGATCAGCGCGTTGGTGGCGTGGCGGACGGGAATGCCGTGCAGGGCGCCATCGAGCTTCAGCGGCTCGATCAGGCCCGGCGCGAAATCCTCCGGTGCCTCCAGCGCCGCCTCTTTCATCAGCCCGTCGAGCGGTTCGAAGAGCTTGAGGTTGCGCGGCACGGCGCGGCCATTGAGCAGGTAGCCGACATCGATCGAGGTCTCGCCGAGCGCGACCTCGCGGAGCAGCCGCTCATGGATGGCGTTGTTGTCGCCGAAGGTGACCCAGTTGATGCTGGCGCCGGACTGCTTGCGCCAGGCCTCGGTGGCGTCGCCGCCCGGGCCGGTCGTGGCGCAGGTCTGGTGGACGCGGTGGCCGAGCGCGGTCAGCGTCTTGCCCTGGGCGAAGGCGGGCAAGGCCGAAAACGCGGCGACGCCAGCGCTGCCGGCAAGAAGGGAACGTCGGGTGATTGCGTGCATGGTGCCGGACTCCGACTGGTTCGTTTCAGGCTGCAGCGTTCTGTTCGCTCAGGCGGATCTCGACGCCCGCGCGCTCGCCGACCAGCCGCAGGATGCTGGTGAAATCGTCGCGCGGATATTTCTCGGTCGTCTCGTCGAGCAGCTGGAGCACGGCGGCGCCGAGTGTGAGCGGCACGCCGATCTCGGCGGCAAGCGTGGTCGCAAGGCGCTGGTCCTTGCGCGCCAGGCGCGACATGAAGCCGGGCGAGAAATCGCCGAGGAAGGCCTTGCCGGGCATCAGCTTGTGCAGCCAGGCGTTGTTGGTGCCCGTGCCGCCGCTGATCCTGACCATGAGGTCGAGCGGCAGGCCGGCTTTCAGGCCGATGGTCATGGCCTCGGCGATGGCGCTGACGATGCCGGCCGAGAGGAAGTTGTTGACGAGCTTCATCGCGGTGCCGTTGCCGAGCTCGCCGCAATGCGTGATCGTGTCGGCCATCCGGCGCAGCAGCGGCTCGACCTCCTGGAAGGTCGCGAGATCGCCGCCGATCATCAGCGCCAGCGTGCCGGCCCGGGCATTCTCGACCCCGCGCGCGACCGGGCTGTCGATCATCCTGATACCCCGCGCCGCCAGCCGTGCACCAACGCGGCGGCTGGTGACCGGATCGATCGTGCTCATGTCGACATAGATCAAGCCGGGCCTGGCATTCGCCTCGGTACCATCCGGACCGAGCGCCGCGGCTTCGACGTCAGGCGCATCGGGCAGCATGGTGATGACCACGTCGCTGTCCCGCACCAGCTCGGCGATGCTCGCGGCGCGCTTGGCACCGCTTTTCTGCGCCTCCGCGAGGGCGGCTTCGCTGAGATCATAGACCGTCAGCGGATAGCCGCCGCGCAGCACGTTGAGCGCCATCGGCAGGCCCATCGTGCCGATGCCGATGAAGCCGATGCGGGCGGTGGGAGACAAGGTTGTAGCCATCAGGATTTCACCATGGGTTCGACGCGGCGCTTGAGATCGGCGAGGCCCTGCTCGGGCGTGACCTGGCCGAGGGCCACCGCCTGGACGGCCTGGGCGAGCGCATCACCGGCCTCGACGGCGCGGTCGAAGGCGGGCAGCGGCGGGCGTGCGACGGCAAGGACTTTCGCCTCTGCGGCGGCATAGGGCACCGCGTCCTTGACGCGCTGGTCGTCATAGGCCGAAGCCCGCACGGGACCGTTGCCGTTGAGCGCGGCGCGGATCACCGCCTCCTTCGCGGTCATCGCCTTGACCAGCGACCAGGCGAGTTCCTTGTTGCGCGAGTTCCGGGGTATGACGAAGGACCAGAACTCCGTCGTGCCGACGATGGCGCCGTCGCCGAGCGAGCGCGAGGCTGGCGGCGGCACGGCGCTGATCTTGCCGGGAAACTGGCTCTTCTGCGGATCGTTGAAGGCGAAGTAGCGGCCGAAGGCGAAATGGCACATCGCCGCCCGGCCGGTCTGCATCTGCGTGATGACCTCGTCCTGCTTCAGCGTCGCGAAATTGCGCGGCAGGGCGCGCGCGGCATAGAGATCGCGGAAGACCTCGAAGGTCCGCAGCATGCCTGCCTCGTTGGGCAGGACCTTGAGGTCCTCGCTGATGAAGGGCGCGTCCCAGGCGAGCGACAGCGTCACCATGTTGACATAGCTGACGCCTTCCATGGCGAAGCCGCTGACCGGCACGCCGGCGGCGTTGGTGAAAGTCGCGGCCTTGGCGACCTCGATCATCTCCTCGATCGTCTTCGGCGCCGCCGCGATCTTCCGCTCGGCCAGGATGGCGTCGTTGATGTGCAGCCCGGTCGTGGCATGGCGGAAGGGAACGCCCCTGAGCGCGCCGCCAGCATTAAGCGCCTTGACCATGCCCGGCGCGACCCCGGCGAAATCCTCGATCGGGTCGCTCTTCTGGAGCGCGTCGAGCGGCTCCATCAACGTGAGCACGCGGGGCACGGCGAGGGTATTGACGACGAAACCGAGATCGAAGCTCGTCTCGGCGAGACTGGCCTCGCGCAGCAGGCGCTCATGGAGGGGCGCGACGTCGAAGGTCGACCAGTTGACGCCGGTGCCTGTCGCCTTCGACCAATCACCGATGATGTCGCCGCCCTTGCCGCCGCCCTCGCCGGTCAGGACGTTGCGGTGGACGCGGTGGCTGATGATGTTGAGCGACTTGGCTTGCGCCCGCACGATGGCGGGCATGGCAAGAACGGGCAGTGCAAGCGCGGTACCCGTGAGCAGAGCGCGGCGCGACGGCTGATGGAGCTTGTCCATGTCGTCCTCCTCATGCCGGAAGCAGCGGCTGGACGCGCTTGACCAGGGAGGCCATCGCCTCCTCCGGCGTCTTCATGCCGAGCACGGCGGCCTCGGCCTCCTCCTTGAAGAGGTCGCCGGCGCGCGCAGCCTCGTCGAAAGCCGGCAGCGGGATGCGCGCGACCTTGAGCACTTTCAGCTCTTCCGCCGCATAAGGCACGGTCGCGGCGAAGCTGGCATCGGCATAGGTCGACGCGCGGACCGGTCCATTGCCGTTGAGCGCGGCGCCCAGCGTCGCCGGCTTCGAGGCCATCGCCTTGATAAAGCTCCAGGCGAGGTCCTTGCGCTTGGAATTCTTCGGGATGCACAGGCCCCAGAACTCGACCTTGGCCGGGGCCGCGCTGTACTTGCTCGCGAGCGTCTTCGACGCGGGGACGGCAATGGTCTTGATCTTGCCCGCGAATTTCGACTTCTGCGGGTCGTTGTAGATGCGGTTGCGGCCCATGCTCTGCAGGCTGATCGCGGCACGGCCGGTCTGCATCCAGACATTGACGTCCTCGGTCGAGAGCGTCGCGAAATTGCGCGGGAAGGCGCCGGCCTGGAAGAGCTCGCGCAGCAGCTTGATGGCGTTCAGCATCGGCGGCTGGTCGGCGACGCATTTGTAGTCCGGCGTGATGAAGTCGCCATCCCAGGCGCGGGCGATGTCGATCACGTTCGGATAAGTGACGCCGGGCATGCACAGGCCGGTGACAGCGGTGCCGTCGGCCCGGCGGTAGGTGCAGGCGCGGGCCATCTCGACCATTTCCTCGATGGTCGCCGGCGGCTTGCTGAAGCCTTTCTCGGCCAGCAGTTCCTCGTTGTAGTGCAGGCCGGAAGAGGCGTGGCGGAAGGGGATAGCGACCTGCTTGCCGCCGACCTTCATGCCGTCCATCAGGCCGGGGAAGATGTCCGCCGCGTCATCGAGCGGATCGCGCTTCATGAACTCGTCGAGCGGCTCGAACAGGCTGGCGGCGCGCGGCACGGCTTGGGTATTGAGCAGGAATCCGACATCGACCGAGGTCTCGCCCAGGCTCGCCTCGCGGAACAGGCGCTCCTGCAGCGGGCCGGTGTCAAAGGTGGTCCATTGCACCGTGGTGCCGTTCTTCTCGCACCACGGCTTGGTGATGTCGCCGCCTTGCGCGCCGGTCGCGACCGTCTGCATGACGCGATGGGCGAAGAGGTTGAGCGGGGCCGTCTGCGCAAAGGCGGACGGCGCACCCAATCCCGCAAGGCTCAGGCCGACAAAACCCCCGAGGACCTGCCTACGGTCCGGTTCCTTCCCTGACGTCATTGTTGTTTTCCTCCCGTGATGTCGCGAGTTCCGCGATGGCGACTTCTGCCGCTTCGAAATGCTTGCGCATGGCCCGCTCGGCCCAATCGGGATCGCCGGCGCGAATGGCCTCGACCACCTCGACATGGCGCTCGTAGGTCTTGCGCCAATCGCCGGTATTGCGGGTGCTGCGTGAGTTGAAGAGCTCCATGATCTCCCGGTTCAACGGGCGCAGGGCCCGGATCTGCAGATCGAGCAAGGTGTTGCCGGCCGAGGCCGCGATCGCCTCGTGGAAATCGAGATCGGCCTCGATCCAGCGCGGCACGTCGGTCCAGGAGACCTCGAGGCGTTTCAGGATTTCGGTGAGCCTGGCGACATCGGCCTCGGAGCGGCGCTCGGCGCTGTAGCGCGCGATCGGCGGCTCGAGGATGCGGCGCAGCTCCACCGCCTCGGTGAGGCCGGTCTTGCTGCCGCGGACGGCGAAACGGAAGAAGCGGTCGAGCGGGGCGGCGTCGAGCGCGCGCACGCGCGTCGGCTTGCCCTGCTGGATATGGACGACACCCATGGCCGCGAGCTGGCGGATGGCCTCGCGCGCAATCGGCTTGCTGACACCGAAGGAGGCCGCCATGCGCGCCTCGGAAGGCAACACGTCACCAGGCTTGAGGCGGCCATCATGGATCGCCTGCGTGATGCGCTGGATCAGGGCGTCGCCCAGCCGCGTCGGCACCACATCCGCATCGGCGAACGGGTCGTCCTCGATCAGGGCGGCAGCGGCTTCGGTCATTCACAAGCTCCAACGACATGATTGACAGAAGCCAGGCAAGTTGGCAACTGTTCAACCTATCAGATAAGTTACCGTCCTGGGGAGGGCGCCATCGCTATGCCGGCTCGCAACATCCAGCAGATCGTTGCCTATCCGCTGCGCGCCGTGCTGGCCAAGGCCCAGCGCACTTCGCAGGGCGATTATCCGGCCATCGAGATCGTGGTCGTCGAGGTCACCACCAGCGACGGCATCATCGGCTATGGCGAGGGGCTGTGCCGGCGCGGCGCCGCCGGTTATGCGCGCTTCATCGAGGACGCGCTGATCCCGCGGCTGATCGGCAAGGACCCGGCCGACCGGCGGGCGCTGTGGAAGGCGATGCGCGGCGCGCTCTCCGGCCATCCGGGCGGGCAGATCGTCGAGGCGATCTCGGCGATCGACATCGCGCTCTGGGACATTGCCGGCAAGGCGGCCGGCGAGCCGATCCACAAGCTGCTCGGCGGCATGGGGCGGACGCGCGTTCCGGCCTATGCCTCCTCGATCAACTGGCTCGACGACGCCACGGTCGAGGCCGAGGTGGCGGCCGCGCTGAAGGCCGGCTTCCGCGAGATCAAGGTTAAGCTCGGCCATCCGCTCAAGGACGCGATCGCCCGGGCCAAATTCATCCGCAAACTCGCGGGCGACGACATCGCGCTCTATGTCGATGCCAACTGGGCCTATGATGTCGACGATGCGCTGGTCGTCGGCCGGGCGCTGGCCGATCTCGGCTACGGCTTCTTCGAGGAGCCGATCGCGCCCAATGACCGCGCCGGCTACAAGCGCCTCGCCCAGCATCTGCCGATCCGGCTCGCGGCCGGCGAGAGCGACTATGTCGCCTCCGAGGCGCTGGCCATGCTGCAGGAGCGCTCGCTCGGGCTGATCCAGCCTGACGTCTCGCGCGCGGGCGGCATCACCGAGACCTGGCGCATCGCCGAGCTCGCGGCGAGCTTCAACACGGCCTACGCGCCGCATGTCGGCTGGTCGGGCGCGATCTGCGTCGCCGCCAGCCTTCAGCTGGCGGCCGCGGCGGAAACGCTGCGCACCTTCGAGTGCATGGTCTACGCCAACCCGCTGCGGGATTCCTTCACGCATCCGGTCGTCGGCGAAGGCAGCCAGCTGGTCGACGGACAGCTCGTCGTGCCGCAGGGGCCGGGGCTCGGCATCGAGATCGACCGCGACATGCTCATGCGCCACCGGATCGCGTGAGAGCATGAGCCAACGCTCGGCCCTTCCTGCTTTCGCGCTGGTCTCGCCGGTGCAGCTCATGGTCGGCGGCATCATCTTCCTGCCGGCGATCTACGTATTCTGGCTCAGCCTGAACCAGTCTTCGTTCGGCCAGGCGGCGACCTATGTCGGGCTCGCCAACTACGCCAAGGTCCTGAGCGATCCCTATTTCTGGCGCGCGCTCGTCAACACGGTGATCGTCGTCGCGGTCGTCGTGCATGTCGAGTTGCTGCTCGGCCTGCTGATGGCGCTGTTCTTCGCCTCGGGCATCCCCTTCCGCGCGCTGATGCTGGCGGTCGTGCTCGCCCCCTACGCCGTCTCCGAGGTCTCGGCGGTGGTGATGTGGCGCTACCTGTTCGAGCCCGAAGTCGGGATGATGAGCCAGCTTCTCGCCACGATCGGCCTGCCGCCGATCGAATGGTCGGTGAACCCCAGCCACGGCCTGCTGATGGTCTGCCTGCTCTCGATCTGGCTGCACCTGCCCTTCAGCTTCGTCATCCTCTATGCCGCCCGCCTCGCCATTCCCGGTGAGCTCTACGAGGCCGGCTCGATGGACGGCGCCACCGGCTGGCGCGCCTTCCGGCGCATCACCTTGCCGCTGCTGATGCCGGCGCTGCTGATCGCGGCCCTGTTCCGCTACATCTTCGCCTTCCGCCTGTTCTCCGAGGTCTGGCTGATGACGGGCGGCGGGCCGGCGCGCACGACCGAGGTGATGGCGGTCTATCTCTATCTCGAGGCCTTCCGATACAATTCCTTCGGCGCAGCAGCCGCCACAGGCTGGCTGCTCGTGCTCGCCTCGCTCCTCCTCGCCGTCGTCTACCTGCGCGGCCTCTACAGGGAGATGTTCGGCAAGCATGCGTAAGCGCTCGCTCCCCCTCGCCCTGCTCAAGCTCCTCGGCGTCCTCGTCATCGCCGCCTGGTCGCTGGTGCCGATCGTCCTGATCGTGATGTCGTCCTTCAAGGCCGACCGCGACATCTTCTCCGTCGCCTCACGCTTCAAGTTCGAGCCGACGCTGGTGAACTACATCCAGCTCTGGAGCCGCTGGGGCGACTTCTTCACCGGCCTATGGAACAGCTTCCTGGTGACGACGGGGGCGACCGTACTTGCCGTCTCCGTCTCGCTGCTCGCCGGCTACGCCTATTCGCGCCATGCCAGCAAGGCGCTTCAGGCCAGCGCCTTCTTCCTGATCTTCATCCGGCTGATCCCGCCGATCGTGATCACGCTGCCGCTCTTCCCGGTGGTGAACTGGCTGAAGCTCAACGACACGCATTTCATCCTGATCCTGCTCTACGCGACCTTCTTCGTCTCGCTCGGCACGATCGTGATGCGGACCTTCATCGACCAGATCCCGCGCGAGCTCGACGAATCCGCGATGATCGACGGCGCCTCGCGCTTCCAGATCATCCGGCGCGTGATCTTCCCGCTGGCGGCGCAAGGCATGCTCGCGGTCGCGGTCTTCGTCATCGTCTACGCCTGGAACGAGTTCCTCTTCGCTTTCATCTTCACCACCACCAAGGCCAAGACCGCGCCTCTGGTCGTGGCGGAGATGATCGGCGCGGTCGAGGGCGTCGAATGGGGAGTGCTGTTCGCGGCCTCCGCCATCCAGCTCCTGCCCGTGCTCGCCTTCGTCATCCTCATGCAGAAGCATCTCGTGGCGGGCCTGACGGCCGGCGCGGTGAAAGGATAGGTCATGACCCAGCTAGACGACATGCGCCGCGCCATCCGCGAGGCCGATCCGCAGCTCAGCCGCTTCGACCCGCTGCCACGCATCATCTGCCTCGACGATTTCGACCGCGGCATGTGCGGCTACACGCAGCTCGTCGGCAATTACGAGATCACGCTCGACCAGATGCTGCCGGGTTATGCCCAGCACACCCATGCCATGCTCTCGACCCTGCCGAACTGGGATTTCGGCTCGCATGGCGGCGTCGACGGTTCCTATGCGCTGAAGCTCGCGACGCGGCCGAAGCGTGGCGCGCAGAACGTCACGCTGAAGCGGCTCACCTTCCGAAAGGCCGGGCCGATCCGCATGGAGTGCTATTTCACCTTCAAGCCGGAGGCGACGGAACTGCAGCTGATGGAGACCGACGTGCGCTCCTTCGGCTTCCTCTACGACCTCCAGGTCGGTGACCAGTTCGGGACCGGCGGCGAGCGCGTGATGCCGCATCTGCGCTTCCTCAATGCGCGCGACGGCAAGCACCTGCAGAAATGGCAGTTCAAGCGCAAGACCACCGAGATCAAGCCGATCGGCGATGTCGGCAAGACGATCTCGCATTACCACCTCGCCGATTCCGACTGGGAGGACCTTCCCGGCGGGGAGCAGAAGCTCTGCTACAACGAGATCCCGACCAAGATTAACTGGCACTACCTGCGCTTCGACTTCGACCTGTCGACGATGCAGGCGACCGGCTTCCAGGTGAACGACCGCCAGTTCGACATGGCGGGCTTCGACTGCATCCGCATCCCCGCGATGAAGAATCTCTGGTGCATGCTCAATCTCTGCTTCTTCGCGGAGACGGACACCGACAAGCGCACTTTCGCCTATCTCGACTCGGTCTGCCTTTCGGGGGACTTCTGATGCTGCCTGAGAACCTCACCGCCATCATCGCCCGCAACGAGACCTGGACAGGCGCATCCGCCACCGAGCCCTATGAGGGCGGCTGGGCCAAGGAGGCGATCGTCTTCGTCCGCGCCCTCAAGCCCCCCAAGGGCAAGCTGCCGAAGGCACGCATCGAGATCTCCGGCGACGGCATGCACTGGGTGCCGGAAGGCTCGAGCTTCGACCTGCCGGCCGCGACCGACGCCGTGACCTTCCAGCGCGTCGCCCATTTCGGCAACTTCCTGCGCGTCGCAACGGATCTGCCGGAGGGGGTCGAGATCACCCTGCTGGTGACGCTGCATCTGAAGGCTTGAGAGAAGCTCCGCCGTCATTGCGAGGAGCGTAGCGACGAAGCAATCCAAGGGCGTTGAGCACAGTCCACCTGGATTGCTTCGCTGCGCTCGCAATGACCGCGAGATTCGTTCAGGCCGAGCGCGGATCCGTCATCGGGCTCGCCATGTCCTGCGTCGGCCTGGCCGGGGCGAAGGGCAGCGAGTCGGTCTGGCGCTCGATGACGCGATGGACGCGCGGCGGCTCCGGGCCTTGGTGCAGGGCGCGGACACGCTCGCCGATGGCGGCGTCGGCCTGGGTGACGCGCTGGTTCTGGCGGACATATTCGACCCAGGTCGGGCTGTCATAGCGCTCGATCCAGAGCTTGGGGTCGGTCAGGTCGCGCAGCAGCGCCCAGTGGCGCGCACCGTCGCGGCGGCGGATGCGGCGGCGCTCGGCCATCACATTGAGGAACGGAACCACGTCCTCCTCGCGGATAATGTACTCGATGGTGACGATGATCGGCCCGCTGCGCGGCTCGATATCGACCGCTACCTTCGGCTCCTGCCAGCGGCTGAGCGGATCGAGATTGAGCTGTTCGAGCGGCGGCAGCGTATAGCGCAGGCCCAGCGCCGCCCCCACGACGAGCGCGATGGCGGCGAAGAGCAGCGCCCATTCGGTGCCATACGCGGCCGAGGCCGTGCCCCAGACCCAACTGCCCAGCGCCATGCCGCCGAAGGTTGCCATCTGGTAAAGCGCCAGCGCCCGGCCGACGACCCAGCGCGGAGCCGAGAGCTGGACGGTGGCGTTGAAGGTCGAGAGCGCCAGAACCCAGCTCGCGCCGGCGATCACCATCGCCGCCATGCTGATCACGGTCACGGTGCTGTAGCCGGTGACGGCGACCGCGACGGCAAAGGCGATGAAGGAGCCGCGTACCAGCGCCTCGGTTGAGTAGGCGGCGCGCAGGCGGGCGCTCAGGAAGGCGCCGGCGATTGCGCCGATGCCGAAGGCGCCGAGCAGCAGGCCGAAGGTCAGCGGCCCGCCCTGGACCAGGTCGCGCGCCACCAGCGGCAGCAGCGCCTGCGCCGCAATGGCGCCGAAGCCGAAGGCGAAGCCGCGCAGCAGGACGGAGCGGATATTCGGGGACATCGCGACATAGCGGATGCCGGCACTCATCGCGATACCGAGCGTCTCGCGCGGCAGCAGCCGCTCGACCACCGGCGGGCGCCAGCGCGAGAGCACGACGATGAGCCCGATATAGCTGACGGCATTGACGGCAAAGGCGATGACGGCGCCGGCCGCCGCGACGATGATGCCGCCGAGCGCCGGGCCGACGCTGCGGGCGATGTTGAAGCCGACGCTGTTCAAGGTGATCGCCGCCGGCAGGTCGGAGCGCGGCACCATCTCGCCGACGGAGGATTGCCAGGCCGGGCCGTTGAGCGCCGTACCGCAACCGATCAGGAAGGTGAAGGCGAGCAGCAGCCAGGGCGTCATCACGTCGAGCCAGGCGCAGACGGCGAGCCCGATCGAGACCGCGAACATGAAGCTCTGGGCGGTGAGCATCACCTTGCGCCGGTCGTAATTGTCGGAGATCGCGCCGGCTGCGAGCGAGAACAGCATCACCGGCAAGGTGGTCGAGGCCTGGACCAGCGCGATGATGTCGGCCGAGGTGGCGATCGAGGTCATCAGCCAGGCGGCGCCGACATTCTGGATCATGCCGCCGAAATAGGAGGCCAGGCTCGCGAACCAGACGGCGCGGAAAATCGGCTGGCGCAGCGGCAGGAAAGGCGAGACAGAGCCGCCGCCCGGCGGAGCCAGCCCCTCGGCCGCCACCTCGGCGGCGGCGACGTCGGCGGTGGGCTGTGCTCTTGCGTCGTCAGGCATAGAACAAGGGTTAGACACTCAATGCCGGGCTGCCAACCAGCTTGAGACTATTCTTCTTCGAAAGCCTGCTTTGCTTGAAAGATTATGACCGCGCCTGCGCCGGCACGGCATTGCGCTCCCGCCGCGGCTTGCGCGGAGCGGGCGCGCGCCAGGCATGGGCAGCCGCGACGACGAGCCCCGCCAGCAGGACCCAATGGCCGGGCCTGAGGAAGCTGATGTCGCCATAGGTGAAAGCGTCGAAATTGGCCTGGAAGACGAGCCAGGCCGAGACGCCGGTGGTGAGTGCGTACCAGGCGGTTTCGCAAAGCGCGGTCAAGAGGCCGGTGACGATCGCCGCGGCGATGAGCCGGGGCGTGTCATAGGGAATGCCGAAGCGCTGCATCAGCCGGTAGACCATCAGCAGCGCGAAGAGCCCGGTGACCAGGACAGGCTGGGTGACGTCGAGCTTCGATTGCAGGGCAAAATGCAGCAGGCCGAGCGCCGCGATGACATAGACGAGATTATGCAGGCGCTGCCAATTGGCCGAGCCGAGCCGGCGGATCATCGCGTCGGTCGAGGTGATGCCGAGCGCGACGAGGCCGGTGAGCGCGGTGAAGCCGACGACCAGATAGAAGCGCTTGACGATCTCGGAGACGATCAGCCCCCAGTCGAAGGCGAGGTCGATGCAATAGAGCGTCAGGTGCGCCAGGGCGTAGAACATCACGAAGAGGCCGACCATCCGGCGCACGCCGACGAGTTTCGGCCAATCGAGGATGCGGCGGAAGGGCGTGATCGCCAGCGTCAGGACGAGGATGCGCACCGCCCAGGTGCCGGTATCGTGCACGGCCTGCGTCCAGGGCTTCGAGCCGAGCTGGCCCATCCAGGCGTCATAGGCGAGCCAAAGGGCCGGAACCAGCATCAGCGCGAAAGTGCCGGCGCGCAACCCGGAGAAACGACCCTTCCGGTCAAGCCATGGCAGCCAGTCGTTCATGCCCGTCTCCGTCTTCGGATGCGACTCCGATGCATTCTCCATGCGCAGGTCGGTGTCCGGCCTGCCCAAAAATGCTTTGCTGGTGATACGCGAAGCGGCTTGCGTCTGTCTCGCCGCTCTGCACACAAGGGCGTGAGCCCTCTGCCAGCCAACCAGAATTCGTAGACGGGAACGCCATGGTTACGACCACCCCCACAGTCGTCTTCGACGTCGGCAATGTCCTGCTCCGCTGGGACCCGCGCCATCTCTACCGCCAGCTGATCCCGGACCAGGAGAAGATGCACTGGTTCATGCAGAACATTTGCACCTCCGCCTGGAATATCGAGCAGGATCGTGGCCGGCCCTGGGCCGATGCGGTGGCGCTGCTGGTGAAGCAGCATCCGGAATGGGAGACCGAGATCCGCGCCTATGACGAGCGCTGGCACGAGACCGTGGACGGCGTGATCGAAGACAGCGTCGCGATCCTCGCGGAACTGAAGGACAAGGGCGAGAAGGTCTATGCCATCACCAATTTCTCGCGGGAGAAATGGGCGGAGAGCCTGATCCGCTTCCCCTTCCTCGGCACGTTCGATGGCGTCATCGTCTCCGCGCATGAGCAGCTGATCAAGCCGGATCCGGCGATCTACCAGACATTGTTCACGCGCTACGGGCTCAGCGCCGCCAACTGCATCTTCGTCGATGACAGCGAGAAGAACATCAAAGGCGCGCGCGCCGTCGGCATGCAGGCGATCCATTTCGTCGAGCCGATCGATCTGCGGGCGGAGCTGAAAGAGCTCGGCGTCCCGCTCTGAGGCGATTGCCGAGGCTATCCGAAGAGGCGTTGAACAGCATGAGCATCCCCGTCGAGAGCGTCCTGTCCACCGCCGGCACCGGCCCGTTCCAGCGCAAGCTGCTCGGCATATTCGGGCTGGTCTGGGCCGCGGATGCGATGCAGGTCCTCGCCGTCGGCTTCACCGCGGCCTCGATTGCGGCGACGTTCAAACTCACCGTGCCGGAAGCGCTGCAGACCGGCACGCTGTTCTTCCTGGGCATGCTGATCGGCGCAGCGCTGTTCGGCCGCCTGGCCGATCGCTATGGACGGCGACGCGTGCTGCTCGTCACGGTGGCCTGCGACGCAGTATTCGGGCTGCTTTCGGTGTTCGCGCCCTCCTTCGCAACGTTGCTTGCCCTGCGTTTCCTCACCGGCATGGCGGTCGGCGGCACCTTGCCGGTCGATTACGCGATGATGGCCGAGTTCCTGCCGCCGAAGAATCGCGGGCGCTGGCTCGTCATGCTCGAGGGCTTCTGGGCCATCGGCACGATCATCGTCGCGCTTGCGGCCTGGGCGGCGAGCGCCGCCGGCGTCGCCGACGCCTGGCGCTGGATCTTCGCCGTGACCGCCTTCCCGGCGCTGATCGGCATCTGGCTACGCTTCTGGGTGCCGGAATCGCCGCTTTACCTGCTCAAGGAGGGCCGAGCCGAGGAGGCACGCGGCGTGCTCAACCAGATGCTGCGGGCGAATGGGCAAGCTGAATTGCCGTCCGGCGCGACGATCGCGGTGCCGCAAGGCGGGGCACATGCCAGCCTGTTCTCGCCCATGCTCCTGCGCCGGACCGTCTCGATCCTCGCGATCTGGTTCCTGGTCTCGGTGTCCTATTACGGCGTCTTCACCTGGATGCCGGCGAGGCTCGCGGGCGAAGGCTTCGGCTTCGTGCGCGGCTACGGCTTCCTGGTCGTGGTCGCGCTGGCGCAGATCCCCGGCTATGCGCTGGCGGCCTATGGTGTCGAGCAATGGGGCCGAAGGCCGACGCTGATCGGCTTCCTGCTGCTCAGCGCCGCCGGCTGCGCGCTCTTCGTGGCGGCATCCGACGCCTATCTGATCGGAGGCTCGATCCTGCTGATGAGCTTCGCCCTGCTCGGCACCTGGGGCGCGCTCTATGCCTATACTCCCGAGCTTTACCCGACCGAGCTGCGCGGCACCGGCATGGGCGCAGCTGGCGCGATGGCGCGGCTCGGCGGGTTGCTGGCGCCGTCGGCGGTGGCGCTGGTGATCGCGCAGAGCTTCACCGCGGCGGTCGGCATGTTCGCGGCGCTGCTGCTCGTTGGCGCGCTGGCTGCTTTCCTGATCAAGGCCGAGACCAAGCGGGTCGCGCTGGCCTGAGCTCAGGCCGCCGTCATCTCGCCATCGGCCGCATGCCGCGGCGCGGCCCAATGGCAGCGCGCCCCGCCCGCCCGCTTGGCGCCGTAGAGCGCCTCGTCGGCACGCTCGAGCAGGCTTTCCCAATCCTGCCGCGCCATCTCGGGCGAAGACAGCAGGATGCCGGCGCTGGCGCCAATAGAAAGACGGGTGCCGTCGATCTCGAAGGGCTGGCCGAGCGCCTGGACCATCTTCCGCGCCAGCTGCAGGGCAGCCGCATCATCGGCCGCCAGTCCGTCGAAGCGATGCAGGACCATGAACTCGTCTCCGCCCACGCGCGCGACGAGCGCGCCAGCATCGGCGCAAAGACGCAAGCGGCCCGCGACCGCACGCAGCAGCGCATCGCCGGCGGGATGGCCAAAGCGGTCATTCACCGGCTTGAAGCCGTCGAGATCGAGCGCGATCACCGCGAAGGCCCTGCGATCAGCGCCCTCGACCGCCGGCTTGAAGGCCGACGAGAAGGCCAGGCGGTTCGGCAGGCCGGTCAGGGCATCGTGGTTCGCCTGATGGGCGAGCTCGCGCTTGGCCTCCAATCGCTCGACGAAGGCCGTGCTGAGATGCCGCGACGCCTCGCGCATCGTCGCCCAGAACAGGAAGAGCATGATCGCGCCGAGCCTGTAGGGCATTTCCGGCCGCATCAGCCCGCCCAGGATGATCGGAGCCAGCAGGAAGGCGCCGGCGACCAGCACGATCCAGGGCCGCACCGCCGCGCGCGAGACCATGCCGGCAGCAAAGGCCAGGGCCAGGCCGAAGGCGATCCAGGCGCCGGGAGCATCGTCGAGGTCGAGCGCCCGCAGCGAGAGCAGGCCGAGCGCGAAGGCGAAGGCCGAGCCGCCAATGCCGTAGCGACGCTCCCATTTCAGCACCTCGGCCTGGTCGAGCGCGCGCGTCCGAGGATAGCCGAGGAGCCAGTAGAGCCGGAGCAGGGCGGCGAGGCCGATCAGCACGGTGATGACGGCATAGCCGCGATCGCCGCTCTGGAGCGCGAGGGCGAAGGCTCCGATGAAGGCCGTGCCCGCACTGGCGCAGACCTGCGGCAACGAGGTGTAGAGCAGCTCGACGAGCTCGCGATGCACGCTCGGGTGCAGCGGACGATAGAGCGTGAGGGAGCGCGAGGCCATTTCGGGACGCTACGCGGCCTGCGCTAACGTGTCGTGGCGCGACGGCGGGTTATCAACATGGCCCTCGCTCCGCGATCACGAATCCATCTTGAGCGCGGCGATGAAGGCCTCCTGCGGGATTTCGACCTTGCCGAACTGCCGCATCTTCTTCTTGCCTTCCTTCTGCTTCTCGAGAAGCTTGCGCTTTCGGGTGGCGTCGCCGCCATAGCACTTGGCGGTGACGTCCTTGCGCAGGGCGCGGATGGTCTCGCGCGCGATGATCTTGCCGCCGATCGCGGCCTGGACCGGGATCTGGAACATGTGCGGCGGGATCAGCTCCTTGAGCTTCTCGCACATGGCGCGGCCACGCGCCTCTGCGCGGGTGCGGTGGACCAGCATCGAGAGCGCATCGACGGGCTCGGCATTGACCAGGATCGACATGCGCACGAGGTCGCCCTCGCGATAGTCGGTGATCTGGTAGTCGAAGGAGGCGTAGCCCTTCGAGATCGATTTCAGCCGGTCGTAGAAATCGAACACCACCTCGTTCAGCGGCAGGTCGTAGACGACCTTGGCCCGCGAGCCGACATAGCCGAGATCGATCTGCAGGCCGCGCCGGTCCTGGCAGAGCTTCAGCACCGAGCCGAGATATTCGTCCGGGGTGAAGATCGTGGCGCGGATCCAGGGCTCCTCGATCGCCTCGATCTTCATCACATCCGGCATGTCGGCCGGGTTGTGCAGCTCAAGAGTCGCGCCGTCGCGCAGCTTGAGATGGTAGACGACCGAGGGCGCGGTCGAGATCAGGTCGAGGTTGAACTCGCGCTCGAGCCGTTCCTGGATGATCTCCAGATGCAGCAGGCCGAGGAAGCCGCAGCGGAAGCCGAAGCCGAGCGCCGCCGAGGTCTCCATCTCGTAGCTGAAGGAGGCATCGTTCAGGCGCAGCTTCGACATGGCGCTACGCAGCACCTCGAAATCGGCGGCATCGACCGGGAAGATGCCGCAGAACACCACGGGCTGCACCGGCTTGAAGCCCGGCAGCGGCTCGGCGATCGGACGGCGGTCGTCGGTGATCGTGTCGCCGACGGCGGTGTCGGCGACTTCCTTGATCGAGGCGGTGAAGAAGCCGACCTCGCCCGGGCCGAGTTCCTTCACTTCGAGCATTTTTGGCTTGAACACGCCGACGCGGTCGACGCCATAGGAGGCGTTGGCGCGCATCATGCGGATGGTCATGTTCTTCTTGAGCACGCCGTCGATGATGCGCACGAGCACGACGACGCCGAGATAGGCGTCGTACCAGGAATCGACCAGCAGCGCCTTGAGCGGCGCTTCGAGATCGCCCTTCGGGGCCGGCAGCTTCTGGACGATTGCCTCGAGCACGCCCTCGATGTTGAGGCCGGTCTTGGCCGAGATCGGCACGGCCTCGGAGGCGTCGAGGCCGATCACGTCCTCGATCTGCTGCTTGATCCGCTCAGGCTCCGCCGCCGGCAGGTCGATCTTGTTGAGGACGGTGACGATCTCGTGGTTGGCATCGAGCGCCTGATAGACATTCGCCAGCGTCTGCGCCTCGACACCCTGCGAGGCGTCGACGACCAGCAGCGAGCCCTCGCAGGCCGCGAGCGAGCGCGAGACCTCGTAAGCGAAGTCGACATGGCCTGGCGTATCCATCAGGTTCAGGATGTAGTCCTTGCCATCCTGGGCGCGGTAATCGAGCCGGACGGTCTGGGCCTTGATGGTGATGCCGCGCTCCTTCTCGATATCCATCGAATCGAGAATCTGCTCGCTCATGTCGCGCGCCGCGACCGTGCCGGTCTGCTGGATCAGCCGGTCGGCGAGGGTCGATTTGCCGTGGTCGATATGGGCCACGATCGAGAAATTGCGGATGTTGTCGAAACTGCGCGTGCTCATGGCCGCGCAATAGCAGCGAAGCTGTGCCGGGCCAAGCGTTTGCGGAGAGATCGGTGGAGAGTGTCGCCTTGACATTCCATGATATAAGAATTTTTCTACTAAGATGGACCAGACCAATGCGACCGACCTCGACAGGCGCCTGGCCGCGCGGCTGAAGGCGGCACGGCAGCGGCGGGAGCTGACGCTGGACGCGCTGGCCGAGCGCGCCGGGGTCAGCCGGGCGATGATCTCGCGAATCGAGCGCGGCGAATCGAGCCCGACCGCCGCCCTGCTCGACCGACTCTGCGCGGGGCTCGGCGTGACGCTGTCGGCGCTCTTCCATGAAGAACGCCATGCCGGGCCGGTGGCGCGGCTCGCCGACCAGCCGGTCTGGACCGATCCCGGCAGCGGCTATGTCCGGCGCAACGTCTCGCCGCCGGGCACGGGCTCGAAGATCGAGATCGTCGACGTGACCATTCCCGCCGCGGCGCGCGTGCTGCTCGACTCGGCCCGCGCCGCGAGCCGGCTCGACCAGCAGGTCTGGGTCCTAGAAGGCGCGATCGAGCTTACCGTCGGCGGCCAGACCCACAGGCTCGCCGCCGGCGACTGCCTGCACATGCTGCTCGACGGGCCGATTACCTATCACAATCCCGGCACGGAGCCGGCCCGCTATGCCGTCGTGCTGACCATGGCCGATAGCTGACCCCAGGACGAACCATGACGACCCAACTGGCCCAGCCGCTCTCGATCGAGCTCCTTGACGCCGAGGGCGCGCGCGAGGCGCTGCCCGCGCTCAGCGATATCCTGCAGGACGTCGTTGCGAATGGCGCCTCGGTCGGCTTCATGGCTTTCAACCAACGCGAGGATTACCAGCGTTTCTGGGCCGGCATCACCGAGGGCGTCGCAGCTGGGCAGATCCTGCTGCTGGTAGCGCGGCTCGACGGGCGGATCGTCGGCACGGCACAGGTGCATCCGGCCGGCAAGCCGAACCAGCCGCACCGGGCCGATGTCGCCAAGGTTCTGGTGCATTCCTCGGCGCAGCGGCGCGGCATCGGCGAGGCGCTGATGCGGGTGGCCGAGGATGTTGCGCTCAAGGCGGGCCGCACCTTGCTCTGCCTCGACACCGACGAGTTCGGCGCGGCGCGGCGGCTCTACAACCGCCTGGGCTGGACCGAGATCGGCACGATCCCGCGCTACGCGCTGATGCCGGATGGCAGCGATTGCGGCTCGACCTTCTTCTACAAGAGCCTGGAATGAGGCCGGATCGACGCGCCGGCGGGATAGAGCATTTTCTTCACGCGAGCCGGTGTCCACTTCGCTCGAAAATGCTCCGGCCATTCAGGCGAAGTCCGTCGAGCGGGACAACGGCTCCCAGGCCGCGATCTCGGCCGTCATGGACCGTAGCTTGTCCCCGACGAATTTCAGGGCGTCGGTCCCGAGATAAAGGCGCACCGGCGGATCCTCGGACGCGACCACGGCAAGCAATGCCTGCGCCGCCATGGCCGGATCCCCGGGCTGATTGCCGCTCTTTGCCTGCCTCGCGGCCCGGATCGGGTCCATGACGACATCATAATCGGCAATGCTGCGCGCGGTCCGATCCATTGAACGGCCGGCCCAATCGGTTCGGAACTGTCCCGGAGCGAGCGCGGTCACATGGATGCCGAGATGCGCCACCTCCTTGCCCAGCGCCTCGGAAATGCCCTCCAGCGCGAACTTGCTGCCGCAATAATAGGTGATACCGGGCATGGTGATGAAACCACCCATCGAGGTGACGTTGACGATATGGCCGGAGCGTCGCGCCCGCATCCCGGGCAGCACCGCCTTGATCATCGCGACCGCGCCGAACACGTTCGCGTCGAATTGCCGCCGCAGGTCGTCGAGGGAGGATTCCTCCAGAATGCCCTCATGGCCGTAGCCGGCATTGTTGACGAGCACGTCGATCGGCCCGATTTCGCGCTCGGCCATGGCGATTGCGGCCGGAATGGCGTCGAACTCGGTCACATCCAGCATGATGGGGTGAGCCTGCCCCGGAGCCAGCGCGCGGTGCTCGGTCGCCGCCTCGCTGGTACGCACCGTTCCGATCACGCGATGACCGGCAGCCAGCGCCCCCTCCGCGAAGGCTCTGCCCAAACCTGAGCTGACGCCCGTAATCAGGAAAGTCTTGATATCACGCATGTCGGTCCTCACGACGTTATGGCGCGCCGGCCCCACGGAGCGGCGCGCACGAAATCTATATCGTGATATTGATTTTATATCGTGATATTGATTTTTCAAGTCGCGGCAGACGCGGGATCGGACGGAGCATGACGGGCAAGGAACGGGAATCGCTGCGGGAGAGAAACAGGAAAGCCGCGCGCGATGCCGTGCTGGACGCGGCCGAGCGTCTGCTTCGCGGGGGCGAGACCGCGGATTTCTCGATGCGGCAACTCGCGGCCGAGGCCGGAGTCGGCTTCGCCACGCCGTTCAATCATTTCGGCAGCAAGAACGCGATCATGCAGGCGCTGTCGGCGCGGCTGATCGAGCGGATGGCCTCGCACTTTGCCGAGGAGGCGCCGATTGGCGACGCGATCGACCGGGTGCTGGCCATGGGCCGCATCAGCGTCGCGCTACTGCTCGAGCGACCGGACGTCTACAAGGCGGTGGTCGGATCGCTCGGCGTGGTCAGCCCGGTCCCAAGCGCAGTCAGAGCGCATTCGCAGCGGCTATGGGCGCTGGCGCTGGGCGATTTCAGCGGCATTGAGGCCGCATCCCTCGAGCTTGGGCAGAGGGTGCTTGCCGAGCAATTGGCGTTCAGCTTCCGCGGCTGTGTCTCATTCTGGATCGCAGGCGAGCTCGACAATCACGAGCTCGCAGATTCCTTCGCCATCGGCGCCAGCGCGATCCTGCTCGGCTTCGCTGCGCCGGAGCGCAGGCCCTATCTGCTGGAACAGATGGAAAAGCCTCACTCCGCCTTGCGGAAGTAAGGCTCCACCGGCCCCTTCAGCGTGATCGTCATCGGACGGCCGAAGCGGTCCTTTGCGGCGCCGGCCGCAACCTTGATCCAGCCCTCGCTGACGCAATATTCCTCGACATTGGTCTTATCGACGCCCTTGAAGCGAATGCCGACATCCTTCGACAGCACCTCGGCGTCGTAATAGGGGCTGTCGGGATTGACGGAGAGACGGTCGGGAAGCGTGTCGGTCATGGTCTTTCGGAGCCTTGGTCTGGCAGCGGCGCGAGCCACCTTTGCCGCACAGGTAACGCCTCGGCGCGCCAATGCCAAATCGGCTCCCGCGATCAGCGGCCGCCGGCCTTCTCGATCAGGGCCGCGACGGCGCGCTGGCCGCGCTGGCGGGCATGGGCGAGCGGCGTGACCCCGTCCTTGTCGGCGAGATTGGGGTTGGCGCCGGCATCGAGCACCAACTTCGCCACCTCCTGATGGCGCGGACCGCCATCGCCGAGGATCACGATCTCCAGCAGGCAGGTCCAGCCGAGATCATTGACATGGTCGAGATCGATGCCGCTGGTCAGCAGCAGCCTGACCGTCTCGACATGGGCGCGCTCGCAGGCAGGGATCAGCGCGTTGCCACCATAGCGATTGCGGATCGAGAGATCGGGTTTCAGCGGCAGCATCGCCGCGATGATCTCGCTGCGGCCGGAGGCGCCGGCGAGCAGCCAGGGCGTATCGCGATTGGCCGCCTGGGCGTTGAGATCGGCGCCGGCTGCGAGCAGCGCCTTGGCAACGGCCACGTGATTGCCGGCGACGGCGAGCAGAAGCGGCGTCTGTCCCTGGGCATCGCGTGCATTGAGATCCGTGCCCGCAGCGATCAGGCGCGAAACCTCGGCGCTATGGCCAGCCTTGGCAGCCGCCAGAAGTTCGCCATCGGCCGCACTTGCCGAACCTGCCATCAGCCATGCTCCGAGAATCGCCGCGAACATGCGGCGTGGCGGGCCACTCACCGCCCGCTTTCCAGCAGCCGCCCGACCACCTTCGCGGTGTAGTCCACCATCGGCACGATGCGGGCATAGTTCAGCCGCGTCGGGCCGATGATGCCGACGACGCCGACGATGCGTTGCTCGCCATCGCGAAAAGGCGCGGCGATCATCGAGGAGCCAGACATCGAGAAGAGCTTGTTCTCGGAGCCGATGAAGATGCGCACCCCGTCGCCCTCCTCGGCCCGGGTTAGCAGATCGATGACATCGGTCTGGGTTTCCAGGTCGCCGAAGAGCAGGCGGATGCGCTCGAGATCGTCCTGTGCCTTGAGATCCTCGAGCAGGTTGGCCTGGCCGCGAACGATCAGGTGACGGTCGCTGGTCGGACCGGACGAGGTCGCGATGCCGCTCTCGACCAGCTTCGCAGTAAGCTCGTCGAGCTCATGCTGCATCGCGTTGCGATAGCCGGCAACCTCCTGGCGGAGCTCGGCCAGCGTCTTGCCGACGATGCGGGCGTTGAGGAAATTCGCCGCTTCGGTCAGAGCCGAAGCCGGTAGGCCGGGCGGCAGCGCCAGCAGGCGGTTCTCGACCGTGCCGTCCTCCGCCACCAGCACGACGAGTGCGCGGGCAGGATCGAGCCGGACGAACTCGATATGCTTCAGCCGCGCATTGGCCTTGGTGGTGACGACGACGCCAGCGCCCCGCGAGAGGCCGGAGAGCAGCGTCGAGGCCTCGGTCAGCGTATTGTCGAAGGTGCGGCCGCTGGCGGCGGCACGCATCTGCGCCTCGATCTGCGTGCGCTCGTCCGAGGTGAGGTTGCCGACCTCCATCATCGCGTCGACGAAGAAGCGCAGGCCGCGCTCGGTCGGCAGGCGCCCGGCCGAGGTATGTGGCGCGTAGATCAGCCCGGCCAATTCGAGGTCGGTCATGACGTTGCGCACCGTCGCCGGCGAGAGCGCCATCGGCAGCAGGCGCGAGATATTGCGCGAGCCGACAGGCTCGCCGGTGGCGAGATAGCCGTCGACGATCTGGCGGAAGATCTCGCGCGAGCGCTGGTCGATATCGACCAGGCCTCCGATCGTCTCCGGCTTCGAATGCGCGCTCATCGCGATAACAGGTCCAGCTTGCGCATGCGCTATTGTCCCTGCCACGTCGCGGCGGATCAAGAGCTTCCTTCTCACCTTGCCGAAGCAGGGGAGCTTTACCTTGCCGCCCTTGGGGGAAGGGCCTACAAGCCGCCAACCTCAGACATCAGGAAAAGACGATGCGACCCTCCAAACGCGCGGCCGACGAGATGCGCAAGGTCACGCTGGAACGCGGCGTGGTCCGCTATGCCGAAGGCTCCTGCATGGTGACCTTCGGCGAGACCAAGGTGCTCTGTGCCGCCACTGTCGAGGAGAAGGGTCCGCCCTGGCTGCGCGGTACCGGCAAGGGCTGGGTCACCGCCGAATATTCGATGCTGCCGCGCGCGACCCATGAGCGCACCCGCCGCGAGGTCACCTCCGGCAAGCCGTCGGGCCGTACGCAGGAGATCCAGCGCCTGGTCGGGCGCAGCTTGCGCGCCGTGGTCGACCTCACCGCGATCGGCGAGCGGCAGATCGTGGTCGATTGCGACGTACTCCAGGCTGATGGCGGCACCCGCACGGCTTCGATCACCGGCGCCTGGGTTGCCCTGCACGACGCGCTGAAATGGATGGAAGGCCGCGGTCTGCTCAAGGGCGCCAACCCGCTCAAGGACAATGTCGCCGCGATCTCCTGCGGCATCGTCGCCGGCAACCCGGTGATCGATCTCGACTATGTCGAGGATTCAGGCGCCCAGACCGATGCCAATTTCGTCATCACCGGCTCGGGCGGCCTGGTCGAGATCCAGGGCACGGCCGAAGGCGCGCCCTTCTCCGAGGAGGAGCTGCTGGCGCTGCTGAAGCTCGCCAAGGGCGGCGTGACCAAGCTGGTCGAGCTGCAGAAGGCGGCGGTCGCCTGAGATGAGCGGACACCGCCACCTCGAAGGCAAAGTCGTGATCGCGACCCATAACCAGGGCAAGCTGCGCGAGATGCGCGAGCTGATGGCGCCCTATGGCGTCGCGCTGGTCTCGGCCGGCGAACTCGGCCTGCCCGAGCCCGAGGAGAACGGCCACATGTTCGCGGAGAACGCCGCGATCAAGGCCGTGGCGGCGGCGAATGCGAGCGGCCTGCCGGCGCTCTCCGATGATTCCGGCATCTGCATCGACGCGCTGGACGGCGCGCCCGGGCTGTTCTCGGCCAATTGGGCCGGCCCGGGCAAGGATTTCGCGCCGGCGCTGGCGAGGGTGCAGGTAGAGCTCGCCAAACGGGGCGCGACGACATCGGACAAGCGCCGGGCGCATTTCGTCTCGGCGCTGGTGATCGCCTGGCCGGACGGACATCAGGAGCTGTTCGAGGGCCGGGTCTTCGGCGAGATCGTGCACGCCCCCCGTGGCATGGCCGGCTTCGGCTACGATCCGATCTTCAAGCCCGATGGCCATGAGCGGACCTTCGGCGAGATGAGCAGCCAGGAGAAGCACGGCATCGACTGGGGCAATCGCGAGGCGAGCCTTTCGCACCGCGCCCGCGCCTTCCAGCTGCTCGCCTCGGCCTGCCTGAGGAAGCCGGCGTGAGCGCGCTCACCGCGATGGCCGAACGCGAGCCGCGGGTGCCGCAGCATCCGACGGGAGATGCCGGCTTCGCGGTCTATGTGCATTGGCCGTTCTGCCTGGCCAAATGCCCCTATTGCGACTTCAACTCGCATGTCCGCCATTCCCCGCCCGATCAGGCCCGCTATATCGCGGCCTTCCGCCGCGAGATCGCGCATCGCGCCGCGCTTGCGCCTGGCCGCACGGTGTCCTCGATCTTCTTCGGCGGCGGCACGCCCTCGCTGATGGAGGGCCGCACCGTCGGCGCCATCCTCGATGCGATCGGCGAGCATTGGGCTGTCGATCCCAAATGCGAGGTCTCGCTGGAGGCCAATCCGACCAGCGTCGAGGCCGGACGTTTCCAGGATTTCCGGGCAGCGGGCGTCAACCGCGTCTCGCTCGGCGTGCAGGCGCTGAACGATGCCGATCTCAAGGCGCTCGGCCGGATGCATTCGACGCAGGAAGCGCTCGACGCCGTCGCGATCGCCCGGCGCTATTTCGAACGCTATTCCTTCGACCTGATCTATGCCCGCTCGGCCGGGCAGACGCCGGAGCTGTGGCGTGCAGAGCTGGAGCTGGCGATCAGCCATGCGGCAGAGCATCTTTCGCTCTACCAGCTCACGATCGAGCCCGACACGATGTTCGAGCGTCTCTACCGCGCCGGGAAGCTGAGCATCCCCGATCACGAGGCCGGCGCCGCTCTCTACGAGATCACCCAGGAGATCACGGCGAAGCACGGCTTGCCCGTCTACGAGATCTCGAACCATGCCCGTCCCGGCGCCGAATGCCGGCATAATCTCGTCTACTGGCGCTATGGCGAATATGCCGGTGTCGGGCCCGGCGCTCACGGCCGCCTGGTGACGGAGGCCGGCCGCATGGCGCAGTCGACCGAGAAGGCGCCGGAACTCTGGCTCGAACGCGTCGAGGCCGAGGGCCAGGCGCTGATCGAGGACGAATTGCTCAATGCCGAGGCGCAAGGCGACGAATATTTGCTGATGGGGCTCAGGCTGGTCGAGGGCATCGACCCGGCCAAGTTCGCGACGCTGGCCGGCCGGACGTTGAAGACCTCGCGCGTCAACAGCCTCGTCGACCAGGGCCTGCTGACCTACAAGCTCGGCGGCAAGCTAGCGGCGACGCCGGATGGCGCGCTGGTGCTGGACGCGGTGGTGGCGGATCTGGCGGCGTAGGGTCACGCCGTCATGTTCGTCCTTGTGGCGAGCATCCACGCCTTGAATACCGCACTCGATCAACGCAGACGTGTACGGTCGGGACAAGCCCGACCATGACGAAGAGGTCGGCGCAGGTTTACTGCGTCCGCGGCCCGAGATCGCGCGGCGCGGCGTTGACCGTGACGATCTGGCCGTTGCGCAATTCGAGCACGGCGAGGCCGCGGTCGATCTGGCCGTCGGGGCGGAAGCGGAAGACGCCGTCGGCGCCGGCAAAGCCCTGCGGATTGGTCAACACCTGCTCGGAAAAGCGCTGGCTGCCCTGCGTGCGCGCCAGAGCAGCGGCGAGCGAGACGGCATCGTAGGACAGCGTCGCTGTACGGGTCGGGGCGCTGTTGAAGCGGGCCTGATAGCGGCCGGCGAAGGCGTTGAAGCCGGCCGTATCCGGCGAGGCGAACCAGCCGCCCTGGATCGCCGGGACGCGCGCGACGCTGGCATCGTTCCAGACGCCGGTGCCGAGCGGCTTGACCTTGGCGGGGTCGTAGCCAGCCTGCTGCAGGATGAGGCCGAGCGAGGGCATCGTATCCGCCGCCGCCGGAACGAAGAGCGCGTCGGCCTGCTGCAGGGCCGGCACCAGCCGCTGCGCCGCGGCGCGCATGTTGTTCTGGTCGCTGCTGAAGCGCTCGATCACCACGACGCGCGCGCCCTGGCTGGCGACGGCCTGCTGGAAGGCGGCTTCGACGACCTTGCCATAGGCCGAGTCCGGAATCAGGGCGGCGAAGGACCTGCGGCCCTGCTGGGAGGCGTAGGCGATGACGCGGTTGACGTCGTTCTCCGGCGGGAAGGAGAGCAGATAGATGCCACGGCCTGCGACATTGGTGTCGCTGGAGAAGGCCATGACCGGCCGGTTGGCCGAGCGGGCGACCTGTCCCGCCGCCTGGACGGAGGGGGCGAAAAGCGGGCCGATGATCAGTTCGGCGCCCTCGCCGATCGCCTCCTGGGCCGCGGCGCGCGCGCCTTCCGGCGTGCCACGATCATCCTTGACCAGCACGGTGAGATCGGCGCCGGGAAATTCGGCGAGCGCCATTTCGGCAGCGTTCTTCAAGGAATTGCCGACAGTCGCGCCGGCGCCCTCGGCGGTGAGCGGCAGGATGAGGCCGACGCGGACCTTGCCGGTGCCGAGCGTCTGGCCGGCCGGGGCCTGGGCCGTCGTCCCGGCCGGGGGCGAGCCGCTGTCGAGGCCAGGAAAGCCGGACGGGCCGCCGACGCAGGCCGACAAGCCGAGCAGTGCACCGGCGGCCAGAGCCGGCCAGCGCAGCTTCTTGAACGAGAATGGGAGCCGTTGAAGCCGCACGGTTTCATCTCCAGACGCCAGCAGAGGGCGGCCAAGCGGCCGCGCCCGGCAAGGACGAGCCGCGGTCGCGAGCAGTCCTGCCAGCCCGCAATGGTATTTTCAAGTTGTTAACTGCGTGTTGCGATTGCGTGAAGACGCGTAAACCTTCGCCCCACCATGGCGCGAGCCGAACGCTTGTGGCAGCGTGCCGGCCATGTCGACGCCGTCCAGCAATCCCCAGCGTGCAGCAAGCTACACCGCCTTCGGGCTCAGGGCCGAGGCCGAGCCGCTGGCGCCCGGACTCCATATCGTCGCGACACCGATCGGCAATCTGCGCGACATCTCCTTCCGCGCGCTGGCGACGCTGGCGGCAGCCGATGTCGTGCTGGCCGAGGACACCCGCACCAGCAAGACGCTGCTGGCGCATTACGGCATCTCGACCCCGCTCCTGCCCTATCACGAGCATAATGCCGCGCAGATGCGCCCGAAAATCCTGGCGAAGCTGCGCGAGGGCGGAAAGCTGGCGCTGATCTCGGATGCCGGCACACCGCTGGTCTCCGATCCCGGCTACAAGCTCGTCGCCGATGTCGTCGCCGAGGGGCTGCCGGTGACCGGCATTCCCGGCGCCTCGGCCGTGCTCGCCGCCCTGGTCCTGGCCGGTCTCCCGACCGACCGCTTCTTCTTCGAGGGCTTCCTGCCGCCGAAATCGGCGGCGCGGCGCGGGCGGCTGACCGAGCTCGCCGCCATTCCCGGCACGCTCGTCTTCTTCGAATCACCGCGCCGGCTCGCCGAGATGCTTGAGGATGCGGCGGCGACCCTGGGAGCACGATCCGCAGCCGTGGCGCGTGAGCTAACCAAGTTCCACGAGACCGTGCGGCGCGGCTCGCTCGCTGAACTGGCGGCGCATTACGGCGGCGAAGAAGAGGCGCGCGGCGAGATCGTCGTGATCATCGGCCCACCCGGCACGGACGCGCTGCTGCCGGCGGAAGACGTGATCGACGCGCGGCTGCGCGAGGCACTCGGGCGGCTCTCGCTCAAGGAGGCGGTAGCGCAGGTGACAGCCGAAACCGGGCAGCCGCGCCGAAAAGTCTATGCGCGGGCGCTCGAACTGACGCGCGAGCCGTGAGCATCGAAGCACGCAGCGAACGGGCGAAGCGCTCCGGCGCGACCGGCCGGCGCGGCGAAACACTGGCGATCCTCTGGCTCAGCGCCAAGGGCTACCGGCTGCTCACGCGGCGCTTCGGCGGCAAGGGCGGCGAGATCGACCTGATCGTCAAGCGCGGGCGCACCGTCGCCTTTGTCGAGGTCAAGGCGCGCGGCACGCTCGACGACGCGCTGACCGCGATCACGCCGCAGAAGCGCCGGCTGATCGAGATGCGAGTACGGCAATGGCTGGCCCGCAATCCATGGGCGATGGACCACAACCTGCGCGCCGACGCGGTCTTCCTGGCGCCCTGGCGGCGGCCGCGCCATGTGCCGGGCGCCTTCGAGCTTCTCCTCTGACGCGCGGCGCCCCTCTTGCCTTCCCGGGGGCGGGGCGCCGATATGAGGCCGCGAACAGGAGCCTTTGCCCATGACCCTCAAAGTCGCCATCCAGATGGACCCGATCGAGCGCATCCGGATTGCCGGGGATTCAGGCTTCGCGCTGATGCTGGAAACGCAGGCGCGCGGGCACACGCTCTACACCTACACGCCCGACAAGCTCTCGCTGCGCGACGGCAAGGTGACCGCGCCGATCCGCCCGGTCGAGGTGCGCGACATCGAGGGCGACCATTTCACGCTGGGCGCCGAGGAACGCACCGATCTCTCGACGCTCGACGTGGTGCTGCTGCGCCAGGATCCACCCTTCGACCTCGCCTATATCACCTCGACCCATATGCTCGAGCGCATCCATCCGAAGACGCTGGTGGTCAACGATCCCAGCCAGGTGCGCAATGCGCCCGAGAAGATCCTGGTGACGCATTTCCCCGAGCTGATGCCGCCGACGCTGATCACGCGCGACAAGGCCGAGATAGAGGCTTTTCGCGAGGAGTTCGGCGAGATCGTGATGAAGCCGCTCTATGGCCATGGCGGCGCGACGGTGTTCAAGACCGGCAAGGGCGATCCGAATTTCGGCTCGCTGTTCGACCTGTTCTCGGGGATCTTCAAGGAAGCCTGGGTCGTCCAGCGCTTCATGAAGGAGGTCAGCGCCGGCGACAAGCGCATCATCCTGGTCGACGGCAAGGCGGCGGGCGCGGTCAACCGCGTGCCGGCCGATGGCGACCTGCGCGCCAATATGGTGCGCGGCGGCGCGGCCAAGCCGACAGATCTTTCCAAGCGCGAGCTCGAGATTTGCGAGGCGATCGGTCCGACCCTGAAGGAGCGCGGCCTGCTGCTCGTCGGCATCGACGTGATCGGCGGCAACCTGACCGAGATCAACGTCACCGCGCCGACCGGCATCCGCGCGATCAAGAAGCTCGGCGGCCCGGATATCGCGGCGCAGGTCTGGGACGTGATCGAAGCGAAGCTCGGCCGCTAGAGCCGGATCCGTCTCTAGACTATCGATAGAGAACGCTGGCGTCCGCCTTCACCGAACCCTGCCAGCACGGGCCGAGATCGATCCAGCGCCGGCCGACCATGGCCGGTGCGTAGCGCTCGCGCAGCGCCTCGTTCGCGACGGTGACCGGGCAGAGCGGATAGAGGATCAGGTCGGCATCGGCGACCGCCGCCATGGTCTCGCCGTCTAGCTCCGGCACCGCCCGGAACGGATCGGCGCCGATCGCGATATGGCGTACGGCGCTGCGCTCCATCAGGTAGGGAAACGCATTGGCGAAGTTCAGGTTGACGATGGTCTCGAAGCGGACGCCGTGCTGCGCCTCATAGGCGCGTATCGCGGCAATGCCCGCATCGATCGCCAGCAGCCAGCCGGCCTGGAAATCGAGCTCTGAATAAAGCGATTGGCTCGGCAGCATGCCCTTGGCGGCGATGGCCTCGAAGGTGGGCCGGTCGGAGGCGTAGATCGCCTGCATCGCCTGGGCGCGGGCGATGACATCGCGATGCTGCGAAACCTGGCCGAGCTTGCCAAGCGCGGAATGCGGGAGGTCGCTATAGCCGGTCTGCGCCAGCATGGTGCGGGCAGCGCGCTGGAGCACGGTTTCGAGCGGCGGAATCGCGGTCGCGGCGACCAGGGCGAGGACCAGCACAGCGCCGCGGCGGCCGCCGCCGAGCCAGTTCGTCAGGATCAGCAGCAGCACCGGCCAGATGAAGATGAAGGCCTGGCCGCCCGTATTCTGCGTCTCGAAGAACAGGCCGGCGAACAAGGTGACCGCAAGCCAGAAGGACTCGCGATCGAGCAGGCCGCGCGATGCGGCGAAGCCGGGCGCTCTCGCGAATCCGACGATCGCCGCCCGAAGCTGCCTTCGGGTCAGGATCAGCAGCGCCGCGATCAGCAACGCCGCCGCGCCGACAATGTCGAGATGCAGCGAGCCTGCCTGAAGGAAGCGCGGCAGGATGCCGCCAGCATTCATCGAGATGAGCTCGACGATGCTTGCGAGGTAGGCGCTGACCATGCCGCTGGCGATTTCGAGCACGAGCAGCGGCAGGCAGGCCAGGGCCGCGGCAATGCCGGCCTGCCTCGCATCGATGCGCCCCGCCAGCAGTGCGAAGGCGCAGATCAGGCCGCCGGCGAGGAAGCCGGTGATCTTGATCAGCAGCAGGGCGAGCATGGTCCAGACCAGCACGCCTGTGAGCAGGCGCCGGTCGCGCAGAAAGACCAGTGCGGCGACCAGGACATAGAGCGTGATGCTGACCTGGCGGTTATAGATGCCGTAGCCGTCGAAACCGGGGAAGAACGAGTAGTGCTCGACATTCACCGGCAGGAGCTGGAAGACGAGATAGGGTCCGAGCAGCGCGAAGGCGGTGGCGCGGGACCGCTTGTCGAGATCGCGCAGGACCAGCGCCAGCGGCGGCGCGGTGACGAGCAGCAGCGACCATTGCGCGATCAGCAGCGGCTGGCCTTGTGGGAACAGCCCGTCGAGCCAGGCGAAGAGCCAATAGCCGAGCGGGCCGACCGGGGTAAAGAAATCGATCAGCGGCTGCTGGCCATCGGCGATGCGCCTGGCCCCGTCGAGATAGACCGTCAGGTCCCAGTACATCGGGCCGAGCGGCAGTACGAGCGGCTGGGTCAGCAATCCGATGCAGGCCAGGATCGCGAAAGCGAGCAAAAGCAGGGGCGAGGGCCAGCGCAGCCGCTTCAGCCAAGACCCGACCGACCAGCGCGACGCAGCCTGGACTTGCCTTGTCTCCAGCGATCTGTCGGTCATGCCCTGCCCTGAGAAACCGGCTAAAACCCTAGGTGGCAGAGGTTAAGGGATGGCTGACGTCAGGATGTGGGGTTGGCAACGGCGGTTCCATTGAGCGGGTTGGCCGGATCCCAGCCATAGCGCATCATATCGAAGCGCATGGTCAGCGCGTCAATCAGCAGGAACCGGCCGACCAGCGGATCGCCGAAGCCGGTAATGGCGCGGATGACCTCGAGCGCCATCAGCGAGCCCATCATGCCGGCAAGCGCGCCGAGCACGCCGACTTCGGCGCAGGTCGGGATCGTGCCAGGCGGAGGCGGATCGGGGAAGATGCAGCGATAGGTCGGGTTCGGCTTTCCGTCCGGCCCCTTCTCGTGCGGGCGCAGGGTCGTCAGCGAGCCGTCAAAGCGGCCGAGCGCGGCGGTGACGAGCGGCTTTTTCTCGTGGAAGCAGGCATCGGAGACCGCATAGCGCGTCTCGAAATTGTCGGAGCCGTCAGCGACCACATCGTAGAAGGCGATCATGGCACGGGCATTATGCGCGTCGATGCGGTGGACATGCTCCTCGACCGCGACATGCGGATTGAGGCGCTTGACGAAGGCGGCGGCGGCGACCGCCTTGTTGGCGCCGACATCGGCGGTGGAGAAAATGGTCTGGCGCTGGAGGTTGGAGAGCGAGACATGGTCGTCATCGACGATGCCGAT
Organism: Allobosea sp. BK604; assembly: GCF_004341515.1. Taxonomy (GTDB): domain Bacteria; phylum Pseudomonadota; class Alphaproteobacteria; order Rhizobiales; family Beijerinckiaceae; genus Allobosea. The sequence continues at coordinate 20,708 of NZ_SLZF01000007.1, read as the reverse complement.
CATGCCGACGCCGGCCGCCGCGAGATACTGGATCAGCGGGGCGCCGAGCCCTCCGGCGCCGATGACGAGCACGCTGGCGCGTTTCAGCTTGGCCTGGCCCGGGCCGCCGATCTCCGGCAGCACCAGGTGGCGCGCATAGCGTTCGATCTCGTCGTCGTTCAGGCCCATGCACAAGAGTTAAGCGCGCGATGGCCCGTGGGCAATCGTCCGCGCCATGAACGGGGAGAATGCGCGGCGATTTTCAGGCGACACCGCGCCCCTGACTCTTTGGTTGGGGGCGGCTTGGCCATGCCGGCAAGCCATGTCATCGTATCGACAAGCAGGGGGTGACGAACGCTCCGCGCGCGGAACAGGGGAATAGTTCATGCGTCTGAAAGCTCTCGCGCTGGCGCTGGCCGGCGTCGCCTTCTCGGCTGTCGCCATGGCGCAGACCGCGATCAAGCCGGCCGTGGTCTATGACAAGGGCGGCAAGTTCGACAAATCCTTCAACGAGGCGGCCTTTATCGGCGCGGAGAAGTTCAAGCAGGAGACCGGCGTCGAGTTCCGCGATTTCGAGCCGAACAACGACGCGCAGATCGAGCAGGCGCTGCGCCGTTTCGCCCGCGACGGCAATTCGCCGATCATCGCGGTGGGCTTCTCGCAGGCGACTGCGCTGCAGAAGGTCGCGGCCGAGTTCCCCGATCTGAAGTTCACCATCATCGACATGGTGGTCGAGCTGCCGAACGTGCAGTCGATCGTGTTCAAGGAACACGAGGGTTCCTATCTCGTCGGGCTCCTCGCCGCGATGGCCTCGAAGACCGGCAAGGTCGGCTTCGTCGGCGGCATGGACGTGCCGCTGATCCGGAAGTTCGCCTGCGGCTATATCCAGGGCGTCAAGGCGGCGAAGCCCGATGCCGAGATCTTCCAGAACATGACCGGCTCGACCCCCTCGGCCTGGAACGACCCGGTCAAGGGCGGCGAGCTCGCCAAGTCGCAGATCGACCGCGGCGCCGACGTGATCTACCACGCCGCCGGCGGCACCGGCATCGGCGTCCTGCGCGCCGCCGCCGATGCGGGCAAGCTCGGCATCGGCGTCGATTCCAACCAGAACGGGCTGCAGCCCGGCAAGGTGCTGACCTCGATGCTGAAGCGCGTCGACGTCGCCGCCTATAATTCCTTCAAGGCCGCCCGCGACGGCACCTGGCAGCCCGGCGTCCAGGTGCTCGGGCTGAAGGAGGACGGCATCGCCTGGGCGCTCGACGACAATAACAAGGCGCTGATCACGCCAGAGATGAAAGCCGCGGCCGACAAGGCCAAGGCCGATATCATCGCCGGCACCATCAAAGTGCATGACTACATGACCGATTCGAAATGCACGATGTGAGGTGATGCGCATCGCTGCCCCATGAAGATCACCATTCTCGGCTCCGGCGACGCGTTCGGCTCGGGCGGTCGCTTCAATACCTGCCTGCATGTCGAGGCCGGCGCCGACCGGATGCTGCTCGATTGCGGCTCCTCCAGCATGGTCGCGCTCAACCGCGCCGAGATCGCGCGCAACAGGCTCTCGACCCTGCTGTTCACGCATTTCCACGGCGACCATTTCGGCGCCCTGCCCGCCTTCCTGCTCGACGCGCAATTCGTCTCGCGCCGCAAGGAGCCCCTGACCATCGCCGGGCCAGCCGGCATCGAGCAGCGCACGCTGCACGCGCTCGAAACCGATTTTTCGGGAGCGTCGAGCAATCCCTGGCGCTTCCCGATCAGCTTCGTCGAGGTGACGCCGGAACAGCCGGCGACGGTCGCCGGCTTCGCGGTCACGGCCTTCGCGATGGTCCATGACGAGCGCGCCGGGCCATGCCAGGGCTATCGGCTGGCGCGGGACGGCAAGATCTTCGCCTTCTCCGGCGACACGGCCTGGAGCGAGTCGCTGATCCCGCTCGCCGACGGCGCCGATCTCCTGCTTGTCGAGTGCTATAATTTCGACAAGCCGCTGGTGAACCATCTCGACTACCTGACGCTCAGGGCACGCCGGGCCGACCTCAGGACGCCGCGGATCGTGCTGACCCATATGGGGCCGGGGATGCTGGCGCATCAGGCGGCGCTGCCCGAGGAGCGGGCGCATGACGGCATGGTGCTCGAGCCATGAGCGACGCGCCCGCACCCGCCATCGAGCTCGTCGCGATCAGCAAGAGCTTTGGTCCGGTCCAGGCCAACAAGGATGTCTCGCTCAGCGTCGCCGCGGGCTCGATCCACGGCATCGTCGGCGAGAACGGCGCCGGCAAATCGACGCTGATGTCGATCCTCTACGGCTTCTACGAGGCCGATTCCGGCGAGATCAGGGTCGGCGGCAAGCCAGTCTCGATCCGCTCCTCGGCCGATGCGATCGCGGCCGGGATCGGCATGGTGCATCAGCATTTCATGCTGGTCGAACCGCTCAGCGTCGTCGAGAACGTGGTGCTCGGCGCCGAAGGCGGGGCGCGGCTCAAAGCCGGCATCAGCCAGGCACGGACCGAGCTCGCCCGGCTCGCGCAGGATTATGGCCTCGTCATCGATCCGGACGCGATCGTCGGCGAGCTCTCCGTCGGCCTGCAGCAGCGCGTCGAAATCCTGAAGGCGCTCTATCGTGGCGCCGAGATCCTGATCCTCGACGAGCCGACCGCGGTGCTGACACCGCCCGAGGCCGACCAGCTCTTTGCCCTGCTGCGCGCGCTGAAGGCGCAGGGCAAGACGGTGATCCTGATCACCCACAAGCTGCGCGAGATCATGGACGCGACCGACACGGTCTCGGTGATGCGGCGCGGCGAGATGATCGCCCATGTCCGCACGGCGGAGACCTCGCCCGCGGCACTTGCCGAGGCGATGGTCGGGCGGCGCGTGCTGCTGCGCGTCGAGAAGGCGCCGCGCCAGCGCGGCAGGCCGGTGCTCGAGGTGGCCGGACTGAGCGTCCGCGACGAACGGGGTGTCGAGCGGCTGAGCGAGGCGAGCCTGACGCTGCATGAAGGCGAGATCGTCGGCATCGCCGGGGTCGCCGGCAATGGCCAGAGCGAATTGCTCGAGGTGCTGGCCGGGCTCATGCAGCCGTCGCGCGGCGTCATCCGGCTCGGCGGCGCGATCCTGAACGCCGGCGACCGGACGCCGTCCAGGCTGCGCCGGCTGGGGCTGATGCATATTCCTGAAGATCGGCAGAGGATGGGGCTGGTCACCGCCTTCCCTGCGGCCGAGAACACGATCCTCGGCTATCACCGCGATCCGAGCTTCGGGCGGGGGCCGCTCCTTTCGCCGTCGCGGATCGTGGCGCATGCGCTTGCCGGCATCGAAGCCTATGACGTGCGCCCGGCCGACCCGACCCTGAAGACGGCGAAATTCTCCGGCGGCAACCAGCAGAAGCTCGTGCTGGCCCGCGAGATCGAACGGGCGCCGAAGGTGCTGCTGGTCGGCCAGCCGACGCGCGGCGTCGATATCGGCGCGATCGAGTTCATCCATCGCCGGCTGATCGCGCTGCGCGACGCGGGCGTCGCGATCCTGCTCGTCTCGGTCGAGCTCGACGAGGTGATGGCGCTGTCCGATCGCATCCTCGCGATGTGCGGCGGGCGGATCACCGGCGAGCGCCAGGCCGAGACAGCGGACGAGAAGGATATCGGCCTGCTCATGGCCGGCGTCGGCGAGGCGGCGTGATGAGCCGGCTGAGCGATGCCCCTCCTCGTGATGGTCGGCCCTGTAGTCCTTCGTCGAGGACAATGTCCGGGACGTCGATGCCTGGTGCAGGACCCGGCATGACGGTGCGCGCTTGAGCGCCGCGCCGATCGAGTTGCCGCGCTGGGCCGATATCGCGCTCGTGCCGCTGATCAGCGTCGCGGCGTCGCTGCTGGTGGCCGGGCTCGTCGTGATCGGCATCGGCGAGAACCCGCTGCTGGCGACGACGCTTCTGCTCAAGGGCGCGCTCGGCAGCGTCGAGGGCCTGAGCTTCACGCTCTACTACGCGACGAATTTCATCTTCACGGGCCTGGCCGTCGCCGTCGCCTTCCATGCCGGGCTGTTCAATATCGGCGGCGAGGGGCAGGCCTCGGTCGCGGGCATCGTCCTGACGTTCGCCTGTCTCGGGCTGGCGCCACTGCCCGGCTTCCTGCTCGTCCCGCTCGCCATCCTGGCGGCGGCAGCAGGCGGGGCGCTCTATGCCTTCGTGCCGGGCTGGCTCCAGGCGACACGCGGCAGCCATGTCGTGATCACCACGATCATGTTCAACTTCATCGCGGCCAATCTCAGCGTCTATCTGCTGGTCGAGGTGATGCGGAAGCCGGGCTCGATGCAGCCGGAATCCGCCGAATTCGCGCGGCACGCCATCCTGACGCCGATGCATATTCTGCTGGCGCCGCTCGGCCTGAAGCTGCCGGATACGCCGCTGAACAGCGCCTTCCTGCTCGCGCTGGCCGCGCTCTTCGCGGTCTGGCTCCTGATCTATCGCTCGCGGCTCGGCTACGAGATCCGCACGGTCGGCGCCAATCCGCGCGCGGCGGCCTATGCCGGGATCTCGCCCGCCCAGATCACCATGATCGCGATGGCGATCTCGGGCGCGCTTGCCGGCGGGCTCGCTGTCAACGAAGTGATGGGCGTGCAGCACCGGCTGACGCTCGATTTCACGGCGGGATACGGCTTCGTCGGCATCGCGGTCGCACTGATGGGGCGCGGGCATCCCGCCGGCGTCGGCCTCGCCGCCCTGCTCTTCGGCGTGCTCTACCAGGGCGGGACAGAACTCTCCTTCGACCAGCCGAAGATCACGCGCGACATGGTCGTGGTCATCGGCGGCGTGATCATCCTCTTCGCCGGAGCGCTGGAGGGGCTGTTCCGCCGCTTCACCGCGGCCGGACTCGCGCTGGCGCGGAAGGGCTAGCGATGGAGTGGGTGCAGACCATCGCCGTCATCCTCGATTCCGCGATCCGGCTCTCGGTCCCGCTGCTTTGCGCCGCGATGGCCGGGCTCTGGTCGGAGCGGGCGGGCGTCGTCGATATCGGGCTCGAGGGCAAGATGCTGATCGCCGCCTTCGCCTCCGCGGTCGTGGCCTTCTCGACCGGATCGGCCTGGGCCGGCCTCGGCGCGGGCATCCTCGCTTCCGTCCTGCTCGCCCTCGTCCATGGCTTTGCCGCGATCACCTGGCGTGGCAACCAGATCGTCTCCGGCGTTGCCATCAACATGCTGGCGGCCGGGCTCACCGTCATCCTCGGCAATGCCTGGTACGGCCAGGGCGGGCGCACGCCACCGCTCGAAGGCGCGGCGCGCTTCCCCGATCTCACCTTGCCGCTGGCAGCGACGCTGCGCGACGTGCCGGTGCTCGGGCGCCTCTACGAGGAGGCGATCTCCGGCCATGCCGCGCCGGCCTATCTCGCCTTCCTCGCCGTGCTCGTCACCGCCTATGTGCTGAAGCACACGCGCTTCGGTTTGCGCCTGCGCGCCGTCGGCGAGAACCCGGCCGCGGTCGATACCGCCGGTATCTCCGTGGCGTGGCTGCGCTATGGCGCGGTAATCATCTGCGGAGCGCTGTGCGGGCTGGGCGGCACCTATCTCGCCGTGTCGCAATCGGCCGGATTCCTGCCGCATATGATCGCGGGCAAGGGCTTCATCGCATTGGCAGCTGTGATCTTCGCCAATTGGCGGCCCTGGCCGGTGCTCGGCGCCTGCCTGCTCTTCGGCGTATTCGACGCGGTCGCCATCCGCCTGCAGGGCGTCATCGTGCCCGGCCTCGGCCAGGTGCCGGTGCAGGCAATCCAGGCGCTGCCCTATGTGCTGACGGTGATCCTGCTCGCCGGCTTCATCGGCAAGGCGGTGCCACCCAGGGCCTCGGGCCTGCCCTATGTGAAGGAGCGTTGAGTTGGCCGTGGATTTCGAAGGGCTTTTTGCCGCAGCCAGGGCTGCCCAGGCGCGCGCCTATGCGCCCTATTCGCGCTTCAAGGTCGGCGCCGCCGTGCTCGGCGATGACGGCGCGATCTATCCCGGCTGCAATGTCGAGAACGCGGCCTATCCGGTCGGCGTTTGTGCCGAGGCGGGCGCGATCTCCGCGATGATCGCGGGCGGAGGGCGCGCGATCCACGCCGTTCTCGTGCTCGGCGATGGCGAGGAGCTGGTCACGCCCTGCGGCGCCTGCCGGCAGCGCATCCGCGAATTTGCCGCACCCGAGACCCCCGTCGCCATTGCCGGGCCCGGCGGCATCCGCGCCCGGCTTTCGCTGGCCGAGCTGTTGCCAGCCTCCTTCGGACCGGCCAATTTGCGGAGCTGATTTGCGTCGGTCGCGTGCCCCTGCCCGCAGCCGCAGAACCTGATGGCCGAGACGTCCCGATGGCTGCTGATCCAAGCTTCGACAAGGCGGCGGAAGCGCTGATCGACCGCGGCGTCGACGGACCGATCGACTGCGCCATCGTGCTCGGCACCGGTCTCGGCCGCATCGTCGAGGACATGGTCGACCCTGTCACCATCCCTTTTGCCGAGATTCCAGGCTTCCCGGACGGCGAGGTCTCCGGCCATGCCCGTGCGCTGAGCTATGGCACGCTACACGGCAAGAAGGTGCTGATCTTCCAGGGCCGGGCTCATTATTACGAGAGCGGCGATCCGGCGGTGATGCGCGTGCCGCTGGGCATGCTGACCGCCTTCGGCTCGCCACCGCTGATCCTGACCAATGCCGCCGGCTCGCTCAGGCCGGATGTCAGACCGGGCGGGCTTGTGCTGATCACCGATCACATCAACCTCAACGGCCTCAACCCGCTGATCGGCGATACCGGCGACGGGCGCTTCGTGCCGATGGTCGATGCCTATGACCAGCATCTGCGGAATCGGCTCAAGCGGGCGGCAGCATCCTCCGGCGCGAATCTGGCGGAGGGCATCTATATGTGGTTCTCGGGGCCGAGCTTCGAGACACCGGCCGAGATCCGCATGGCCAAGACACTCGGTGCCGATCTTGTGGGCATGTCGACCGTCCCCGAAGTCATCCTGGCGCGGCGCTACGGCATCCGTGTCGCCGGCATCTCGATCATCACCAATATGGGTGCCGGGCTGCATGGCGGCGCGCCGAACCATGGCGAGACGCGCGACGTCGCGATGGCGGCGACGACGGGTCTGCGCCGGCTCTTCCGCACCTTCCTGTCGGAGCTTTGATGCCATGAGCGAGAAACAGGCCGCCGCCCGAGCCCTCGCCCTGCTCGACCTGACCGATCTCTCGGACCAGGCCAGCGAGGCAGGTACGTTGCAGCTCTGCGCGCGCGCCGTCGCCGCGCCCGGTCCGGTCGCGGCGATCTGCATCTGGCCGCGCTTCGTCGGCGTCGCCCGCCAGACCTTGCGGGATTCGTCGGTGCAGATCGCGACCGTGGTCAATTTCCCGGCCGGCGGCAGCAAATGCTCGCTGGTCGCAGGCGATATCGCCGAGGCGCTGTCTGACGGCGCCGACGAGATCGATCTCGTCCTGCCCTGGCGGGCCTTTCTCGAGGGTGACCGCGACATCGCCCGCGAGATGGTGGCCGCGTCCAAGGATCAATGTGGCGACAAGCTGCTCAAGGTCATCCTGGAGACCGGCGAATATCCCAATCTCGCCAAGGTGAAGGCGGCCTCGGAGCTCGCGATCGCGGCCGGGGCCGATTTCATCAAGACCTCGACCGGCAAGACGGCGCATTCGGCAAGCCTGCCGGCGGTCGAGACCATGCTCGGCGCGATCAAGGCGGCGAAGCGGCCGGTCGGGATCAAGCCCTCCGGCGGAATCCGCACCCTCGCCGACGCCAACGCCTATCTCGCGTTGGCCGACCAGATCATGGGGCCCGATTGGGCCAAGCCGACGAGCTTCCGCTTCGGCGCCAGCGGGCTGCATCAGGCCTTGGTCGACATCATCGAAGGCAAGGTCGCCGGCGAGCGCGTCGACGGGGCCTATTGATGAAGCTGCCGCAGGAGATCATCGCCGCCAAGCGCGACGGGGCCGCGCTAGAGGCGGCGGATATCCGCCAGATGGTCGCCGGGCTGACCGACGGCTCCCTCACCGAGGGCCAGGCCGCCGCCTTCGCGATGGCGATCTTCTTCCGCGACATGAATGCCGGGGAGCGCGTCGCGCTGACACTGGCCATGCGCGATTCCGGCACGGTGCTGGATTGGAACGACCTGCCCGGCCCGGCCCTCGACAAGCATTCCACGGGCGGTGTCGGCGACACGGTGAGCCTGCCGCTGGCGGCGGTTGTCGCGGCCTGCGGCGGCTATGTGCCGATGATCTCCGGCCGCGGCCTCGGCCATACCGGCGGCACGCTCGACAAGCTCGATGCCGTGCCCGGCTATGTGACGCAGCCGGGCATTGGCCTTTTCCGCAAGGTCGTGCGGGACGTGGGCTGCGCAATCATCGGCCAGACCGAAGACCTCGCCCCGGCCGACAAGCGCCTCTACGCCATCCGCGACGTCACCGCGACGGTCGAGACCATCCCGCTGCTGACCTCCTCGATCCTGTCGAAGAAGCTCGCGGCCGGGCTGCACGGGCTCGTCATGGACGTGAAGTTCGGCTCCGGCGCCTTCCTGCCGGATTATGAGAAGGCGCGGGCGCTGGCCGATGCGCTGGTCAGCGTCGCCAACGGCGCCGGGCTGCCGACGACGGCGCTGCTGACCGATATGGGCGAGCCTCTCGCCTCCGTCGCCGGCAACGCGCTCGAAGTCGCCTACGCGCTCGACCATCTTTCCGGCCGCAAGCGCGAGACGCGCTTCCATGACGTGACGGTGGCGCTCGCCGCGGACATGCTCGTGCTGGGCAAGCTCGCCGGCACGATCGAGGAGGCGCGGGGCAAGGTCGAGCGGGCCTTCGCGAGTGGAGCGGCGGCAGAACGCTTCGCCACTATGGTGGCGGCGCTGGGCGGCCCGCACGATCTGCTGGACAAGCCGGCGAAGCACCTCGCGGCCGCGACGCATGTGGGGCCGGTCTACCCGGCCGCCGCCGGCATCGTCCAGGCGGTCGACACACGCGGCGTCGGGCTCACGGTCGTCGCGCTCGGCGGCGGGCGCACGCGGCCACAGGACCCGATCGACCACGCGGTCGGACTGGTTGAGCTTGCCGGGCTCGGCGATGACGTGGGGCCGGAGCGACCGCTCGGCATCGTGCACGCACGCAATGCGGCGGCGTTCGAGCGGGCGCAGGCGCGCTTGCGGCAAGCCTATTCAATCGGAGAGGCGACAGTCGGCCGTGGCCCGCTGATCGCGGAGCGGATCACGGAGAGTGCGGGACGATGACGCTGCTGATCGCGATGACCGGCTGGCATGTCGAGGACTGGCGCCAGCGTTTCCAGGCGCTCCTGCCGGAGCTGCCCGTCGTGGTGCTGGGCGAGCCCTTCGACCGACGTGCGGTGCATTACGTCGCGAGCTGGAAGCATCCGGAGGGCAGCCTCGCCGGTCTGCCCAATCTCGACGCCATCTTCTCGCTCGGCGCCGGCGTCGACCATCTCTTCGCCGATAGCAGGCTGCCGGACGTGCCGATCGCCCGCGTGGTCGATCCCGACCTGACCAACCGCATGAGCGAATATATCGTGCTGCATTGCCTGATGCATCTGCGCCAGCAGCGCCGCTACGACCGCCAGCAGCGCGAGGCTGTCTGGGACGATGATCGCCACCAGCCGGCGGCGCGCTCGGTCAGGATCGGCATCATGGGGCTCGGCGAGCTCGGGCTCGACGCGGCCCGCAAGCTGCAGATGGTGGGCTTCGACGTCGCCGGCTGGAGCCGGTCGCCCAAGGATGTCGACGGCCTGCAGAGTTTTGCCGGCGAAGACGGGCTCGTCACCTTTCTGGCGCGAACCGATATCCTGGTCTGCCTGCTGCCGCTGACGACCGATACGCGCGGCGTGCTCAATGCCTGGCTGTTCTCGGGCCTGGCGCAGGATGGCCGGCTGGGCGGCGCGTTCCTGATCAATGCCGGCCGCGGTGGGCTTCAGGTCGAGGCCGATATCCTCGCCGCGCTGGCGGCCGGCACCCTGAAGGGCGCGACGCTCGATGTGTTCGAGACCGAGCCCCTACCCTCGGATTCGCCGCTCTGGAACCATCCGGCGGTGACGGTGACGCCGCACAACGCGGCGATGTCCGAGCCCGAGGCCGTCGCCGGGCTGATCGCGGCGCAGATCAGGCGGCTCCAGGCCGGCGAGCCGCTGGAGCATGTCGTCGATCCGGCTAAGGGTTATTGACAGACATCCGCGCGCGTCATGGCGCCGTCATGAGGATGTCGCGCGACTGAAATGCTGCGAGGCGAAGCCCGCCGGGTTCCCATCTTCAACCCGGAGGTCTCTCCTATGCGTCTGCACCTCGCTGCTGCCTTGCTGCTCTCCTCGACCATCCTCGCCGCCGCGCAGGAGGCCAAGGAATTCCCGGCCAAGCTGCTCGGCCATGCCCTGCTGCCCGCCAACACCCTCGTCCCGGCTCCGACCGACGCCCCGGCCGACCTCAAGGTCTCCGGCAAGTTCACCACGCCCGGCAAGCGCGTGGAAGCTGTCGGCACCGTGATGGGCGTCTCGGGCGGCCGCCCGACCGGCCTCTCCACCCCCTTCGCCGGCCAGCCGGTGCAGGGCTTCTCCGGCATCCGCTCGCTGGGGAACAACGAGTTCATCGTGCTGACCGATAACGGCTTCGGCGCCAAGGCGAACTCGCCGGACGCGATGCTGTTCTTCCACAAGCTCAAGACCGACTTTGCCGGCGGCAAGATCGAGCGCACCGAGACCACCTTCCTGCACGATCCCGACAAGAAGGTGCCGTTCCGCATCGCCAACGAGGGCACCGAGAAGCGCTACCTGACCGGCTCGGATTTCGATCCGGAGTCGATCCAGCCGATCGGCGACAAGATCTGGTTCGGCGAGGAGTTCGGCCCCTACCTGATCCGCACCGACCGCAACGGCAAGGTCGAGGCCGTGTTCGAGACCACGGTCGACGGCAAGCCCGCCCGCTCGCCCGACCACTTCGCCGTCACCACCCCGGCCATGCCGGGCGGTCCGGTCGAGTTCAACGTGCGCCGCTCGAAGGGCTATGAGGGCATGGCCCAGTCGCCGGACGGCGCCTTCCTCTACCCGCTGCTCGAAGGCCCGCTCTGGAACGCCGAGACCAAGGGCTTCGAGGAAGTCGACGGCAAGGCCGTGCTGCGCATCCTCGAGTTCGACGTCAAGAACGAGAAATGGACCGGCCGCTCCTGGTTCTTCCCGCTGGAAGCCAAGGGCAACGCCATCGGCGACTTCAACATGATCGATGCCACGACCGGCCTGATCATCGAGCGCGACGATGGCGAAGGCACCGCCGACAAGGCCTGCCCCGCCGGCCAGCGCGGCCCGGACTGCTTCCACGACATCGCCAAGTTCAAGCGCGTGTGGAAGATCGAGATGACCGACGCCAATGCCGGCAAGCCGGTGCGCAAGATCGGCTTTATCGATCTGCTCAAGATCCAGGACCCGGACAAGAAGGCCAAGCAGGGCGCCATTGACGGCGTGCTGCCCTTCCCCTTCTTCACCATCGAGAATGTCGACGTAGTCGACCGCGCCAATGGCATGATCGTCGTCGGCAACGACAACAACCTGCCCTTCTCCTCGTCGCGCGACCCGAAGAAGGCGGATGACGACGAGCTGGTGCTGCTCTCGGTCAAGGAACTGCTCGACGCCAAGTAAGCGGAAAAGCAGCGGCCACGAGTTTCATGTGGTCTCCAAGCTTTCACGGACACGATTTCGTGCGGAGGCCGGCTCATCGCCGGCCTTTTGCTTTTCTTGAACATGCGCGCTGCGAGGCGTAAAATAGGGAATACCAAGCGCCTCGGGCGCGAGGCGCGGTGGTTAGATGATCGACACTCATGGAGGTGATCATGTTGACCGCGACTGAAGGCAGGCGACCTCAGGACATCTGCAACCTGATGATTGCCGTGCTCCTGTTCATCTCTCCTTGGGTCCTCGGCTTCGTCGGCGACGTCATGCCGACGCGCAATGCCTGGATCGTCGGCGCCGTGCTCGCCATCGTGGCGCTCGCGGCACTGTCGGCTTTCGCCGAATGGGAGGAATGGGTGAACGTGGTGCTCGGCATCTGGCTGATGATCGCACCCTGGATGCTCGGCTTCACCGGCAACTACAACGCGTTCTGGACCCATGTGGTCCTCGGCGCGCTGACGGCTGCGGTATCGGCCTGGGCAGTCTGGGACTATCGCCACGAACCGCATGCCACGGCCTGACCGGGCTCCGATGCGAGGCTGCCCGCCGCTGCGAGGCGGCGGGCTTCGCAGTTCCTAGAGCTGGCGAACCTTTGCCCAGGTGCCGCTTGCCGTCGATTCCAGGCAGGCGTCGATGAAGGCGAGGCCCTCTGCTCCGTCAGCGGCGGTTGGAGCCAGTGCGGCAAAGGGATCGGGCGCCTTGCCGGCCCGGCGCGCGGCGACCAGCACGGCGAAATCCGAATAGATATTGGCGAAGGCCTCGAAAAAGGCCTCTGGATGGCCGGGCGGAATGCGCGCCGCGCGACGGCTGTATTCGTGCAGGGTCGGCAGGCCACGGGTGCGGATCTCGGCCGGGCGGGCATTGCGCATTACCCTGAGCTCGTTCGCCGCGACCTGGGCCCAATGCAGGCCGCCGGCTTCGCCATAGACCTCCAGCGACATCGCGTTCTCGGCACCGGTGGCGGCCTTGGTCGCGAACATCATGCCGCGCACCCCGCCTTCGAGCCGCAGGATGACCGAGGCGGTGTCATGCGTCTCACGCCCCGGCATCGCCGCGCCGACATCGGCAAGGACCGCCTCGACCTTGCGGCCGGTGACAAATGACAGGAGCTGATGCGCATGGGTCCCGATATCGCCCATGACGTGGCTGAGGCCGCCGCGCGCCGGATCGAGCCGCCAGCGCGTGCGCTCCAGCATCGCCTCCGGCTTGTCCTCGACACGGGTGCCGAGCGAGCCCTGGACATAGGAGACGGTCGCGACCCTCAGCGGGCCCAGCTCGTTCTCGGCGACGGCGCAGCGCGCCTCGCGGATCATCGGATAGCCGGAATAATTATGCGTCAGGCAGAAGACGAGGCCGCGCGAGCGGGCGTTCTCGACCAGCTTGAGCGCGCTCGGCAGGTCATTGGTCAGCGGTTTGTCGCAGATCACGTCGAGCCCGGCTGCGAGCGCCATCTCGGCATGGTGCTCGTGGCTGTCATTCGGGGTCATGATCGCGACGGCGTCGATGCCATCAGGACGCTTCGCTTCTTCCGCCAGCATCGTCGCCATGTCGGCATAGCCGCGCGGCAGGCCGAGCGCCTGCGCCTCGGCCAACGCCTTTTCCGGCTTCGAGGAGAGCATACCGGCGACGATCTCGAAGCAATCGTCGAAACGTGCGGCCACGCGATGGACCGGGCCGATCAGCGAGGCGCCGCCGCCCCCGACGAGGCCGAGACGGACGCGGCGGCCGAGAAGCCCGGTGACAGCGGCATGCATGGCGATCCCTTTCGCGTAGAGGTTCAGATCATCGGGCCGGATGTCGCATCCGCTGCGATGATCTGGTTTCTTGTTTTCGCATCGGCTTTTCCGAAAACCGCGATCCACTTTTCGGGCCGATGCGCTGGGTTTTCGCATCGGTATTTCCGAAAGCCGCAATCCAGTTTTCGGGCCGACGCGCTAGCCCTTGAAGGACGGCTCGGGCAGGCCCTGGACGCCGGGCTCGGCGACGAACAGGCCGCCGGCCAGCGGTTCGGCCGCGAGTTCCTCCGGCGTCATGCCCTCGCGCGCCGTGGTGATGTAGAGCGTGCGCAGGTCGGGGCCGCCGAAGGCGCACATCGTCACCCGGCTGACGGGCAGCTTGATCATGCGGTCGATCGCACCCGCAGGTGTGAAGCGCACGACCGCACCGCCGAGCCAGCGCGCGCTCCAGTAGCAGCCATCGGCATCGACCGCGGCGCCATCGGGCCTTCCGGGCGCCGGACCCTTCTCCAGGAAGACGCGCCGGTTGCTCGGCGTGCCGGTGTCGAGATCATAATCGAAGAGATAAACCTTCTCGGCCGGGCTGTCGGCCCAGTACATCAGCTTGCCATCCGGGCTGAAGGCGAGGCCGTTGGCGATGGTGACGTCGCCGGCAATGCGGGTGACCTCCTTGTCCCGGGTCATGCGCCAGAGCTGGCCCGAAACCGAGCTGCGCGCCATGTTCATCGAGCCTGCGAGGAAGCGCCCGGCCGGATCGCAGCGGCCATCGTTGAAGCGGTGATCGGCGAGCCCGGCTTCCGGCTCGGACAGGATCTCGATCTTGCCGTTCGCCGGATCGAAGGTCGCAAAACCCTGCTCCATCGCGAGCACCAGCCCGCCGGCCTCGCGCAGGGCGAAGCAGCCGACGCGGCCGGGCATGTCGTAGGTCTTGTGGGCCCCGCTCGATGGATCGAGCCGATGCAGGCGCTTGCCGGGGATATCGGTCCACCACAGGCATTGCGCGCCGCGATCCCAGACCGGCCCCTCGCCGGTTTCGTCGCGCGCGTCGAGAACCAGTTCCGCAGTGAGAGTCATCAGGCTGTTTCCTCCGGCGCCGGCATGGCGTGCCGGCCTATCATGCCGCTGGCCGGCCGGCGACCATGACGGCAAGGTGGCTTTGCATTGGAATATTGTCAACAATGACGTCGATGATCTTGTAGACCATCTTGATTGGTGAGTTTCCTGTGCTAAAGTCGGTTCTGGCGCAGTGTAAATTCGCATCAGCGCGCTCTTGCTGGCATCGTGCTCTGGAGAATGCCGGCAAGAATCATGGCGAGAGGGGCATGGCTGTAGCTAAGGCGAAGGTGACGGCAGCTATCGATCCGAGCGTGATCACCAACAAGCTCGAAGAGGACATCGCGCTTGGGCGCATCCTGCCGCGCGAGAGGCTGATCGAGGAGGAGCTGGCGCTTCGCTTCGGTGTGAACCGGCACGTCATTCGCCAGGTGCTGATGGAGCTCGAGACGATCGGGCTGATCGCCCGGCAGAAGAACAAGGGCGCCACCGTCCGCGACCTCCTGCCCGAGGACGTGACCAATATCTACGCCGTGCGTGAGCTGCTCGAAGGCAAGGCGGCCGAGCTGATCGAGCTGCCGCCCAAGCCGGAGGTGGTGGCGCGCCTCAAGGACATCCAGGAGCGGCACGCCAAGGCGGCCGAGGCCGGCGAACTGACCAATGTCTTCCGGCTCAACCTGCTGTTCCACAAGACCTTCTTCGCGGCCTGCGGCAATCCGCATCTGGCCGATGCGATCCAGCATTTCGCGCTGAAGGCGCATATCGCGCGCTCCCTGACGGTCGGCGATCCCAAGCTCCTGAAGCGCGCCGTCGAGGAGCATGCGCAGATCGTGCACTATCTCGAGACCGCTGACCGGGCCAATCTGGTCCGGCTCGCGGTCGAGCACATCATCCCGTCCAAGGATGCCTATCTGGAAAGCTATCGCCGTCGTTTCGGCATGTAGGGGCACGGTCGAGCTGCAGCGTCAGCGCGAGCGTGGCGAAGCAATCCGGAGGCCGTCGGGCTGTCTCTGGATTGTCTCCTCGCCGCGCTCCCCGCAAAGACGGCGAGCCTCGGGTCCCGCCATTCAATCCTTCAGGTACATGTCCCAGCAGGGCGCCAGCGCAACCAGCCGGCGGCCCTTCAGTGCCTCGGCGAAATGCTCGGCGATGGCGGCGCGCGCCGTCGTCGGCGGGCATTTCGGCTGGAGGATCGCATCGGCCTCGGCGAGGCCTTCCAATGTCTTCTGATCGATCGCGGGCGTGCTGCGGCCCGGGTCGATGCCGATCGGTGTGTTCGGCGTCGGATTGCGATCGAGCAGGTCGTTGAACGGATCGACGAAATCGAGCGTGAACAGGCTGCCCAGCCGGCGCTTGTTCCGGGTCTCCCAGTCGCGCAGCGCGGTGATGCCCTGCTGCACCTCGAGCAGCCATGTCGCCTGATAGTCGGTCTCGGAATAGAGAATATAGGAGGGCAGGAGATTGCGGCGGACGAGGTCGCGATAGGTTTCCTGCCGGGCGGCATAGTGATCGAGCATGCCGGCGGCGCGCTCGGCAATATCGGGCTTGAGGCTGACGCGGCCGAGCGGGCCGAGATCCGGAATGTTCAGTCCGGTATAGCTCAGCCCGCCGACCATGGCGCGGGCGGCGCGCTGGGTGAAGATCAGCGCTGTCGGCAGCGACACCGCCAGGGCGAGGACCAGCACGATCTGGCTCAGCCGGTCGCGCCGACCCCAGCAGTCGCCGAGCACGAGCAGCACGATCGGCCAGAGCCCGATGAATTCGAGCGAGCCGGTATTCTGCGTTTCGAAGAAGGTCAGGGCGACGAGCGCGACCGCGAACCAGCCGAGCGGCGAGGCAAGGAGCGCGCGCAGGCCTTCCAGCGAGAACGGCGCCCGCTCGCGCCAGGCGGCGAAAGCGAGCACTGCCAGCAGAAGCAGGCCGGGGCCGACGACATTGAACTTGACCGAGGCGACTGTGAGGAAGCGCGGCAGCAGCGCGCCGGTATTGAGGCCGAGCAGGGTCAGGATATCCGCGAGATAGGCGCTCACGATGCCGGTGCCCAGCTCCAGCAGGGCAAGCGCCGCGACGACGAGCCCGGCGGCGACGGCGAGATCGCGAAAGCGCATGCGCCCGGCCAGCATCGCATAGCCGACGAGGATGGTGCCGGTGACGGCGCCGGTGATCTTGACCAGGAAGAGCGTGAGCATCAGCGCCGCGACCAGGCCGAGCAGCAGGCGCCGGCTCTCGACGAAGAGCAGCGTCGCGATCAGCAGGTAAAGCAGCAGGCTGACATGGCGGTTGTAATGGCCGTAGCCGTCGAAGCCGGGCATCGGGTAGAGCCCATGCAGATTGACCGGCAGCGAGGCGAAAAGCAGGAAGGGCAGGAGCAGGAGCAGGGCCTGCGCGCGCGAGCGGCGTCCGACATGGGCGACCAGCAGCGCCAGCAGCGGCAGCGCGACCGGCAGCACGGCCCAGTTGACCAGCAGCATCGGCTGCGCCTGTGCGAAGAACTCTTCCAGACCGGCGGCGAGATAGTAGCCGAGCGGGCCGACCGGCGCGAAGAAATCGACGTTCGGGATCTGGCCGATGCGAATGCGCTGGATGGCGTCGAGATAGACGGCCGTGTCCCAATAATTCGGACCGAGCGGCAGACGCAGGCGCAGCGAGAGACCGGCGAACACGAGGGCGACAAAGGCGATGAACCAGAAGGCGGGCATGCCGAGCAGGCGCCGGATGCCCGCAAGAAGGCCGGAGCCGGTCCCTGCCCGCTTGGGTTCAACTCCGTCCATCACCACGACCCGCCTCCTTCCGCAGCGGCGCAGGCTGACAGAGAAACCTTACCGGGTTCCTGTTTTCGTCTCGGAATGTCCGGCCGCCCGCGCGGTCGCGGCTTGCCGTGCAGGCCCGCTTCGGCTTGTTTGAGCGGATCCCTGGAGTCGATGCGCATGGCAAGGCAGCTGCGAACCCGGATCTATCCGGCAGTCCTATTCGCGCTATCGCTGGGTGCGTTGGCCCCGGCGCCCGCCCGGTCGCAGGACGCGAGCCGGCAGGAGCGGCTCCAGGCGATCGCGCGCCTGCTGCATGAACGGATCACTGCCTGCTGGAACGCTCCCATCCAGAAGGGAGCGCGAGCCGAGACCGTGAAACTCCAGCTCGCCTTCAACAGCGACGGTTCACTGGCGCAGGCGCCGACGCTGCTCAATCCGAAACCCGATCCGACCTTCAAGGCGCTGGCCGAGAGCACCCTGCGGGCGGTCAACCGCTGCGCGCCCTATCCCGAACTCACCCGTTATCCCGAGCTCTACGAGCGCTGGCGCCTCGTGACACTCAACTTCCAGCGACCGAAGCCCGACTGACACGCTAATCCCTGGCGATATCGGCGAAGCGCTCCGGCAGCGTGAAGCCGAAGCCGAGTGGGTCGTCCTCCTCGATGACGAAACTTCCCTCGCCGGCGAAATAGCCGGTGCCGCCGACCTCGACCGTGACCGCGCCTTCGGCCGGATAATCCGCCGGACCGGCAACACGCCCGGAAAAGGTTCCGCCGGTGATGCTGCGGAACAACCGCCCCTTCCCCGTCTGGACGAGCCCCTTGGCATGGTCGAGCGCCATGCGTGCGGTGACGCCCGAGCCGGTCGGCGATCGGTCGATCTGACGCTCGGCGAAGATGCAGAGGTTAAAGCTCGTCTCCTCCGGCCCGGCCTCGTCGGTGACGATCGTGCCATAGAGGAAGCCGAGATCGGGCTCGGTCGGATGCGAAATCTTCATCGTGGCGCGCACCACGTCGGTCAGCGCCGCGGCGGCATCGGTCAGCTTGCCGACAGGAGTGCGGAAAAGGTCGAGCCCGAACTGCGAAGCCGGCAGGATGCAGTAGAAGGCGCCGCCATAGGCGATGTCCGTGGTGACCTTGCCGAAGCCCGGCACGTCGAGGACGAGATCCCGCGCGAAGGCAAAGGCCGGGACGCTCTCGAAGCGGACCTGGCCGACCTTGCCGCCCGCGACATTGCACTCGAGCCGCAGCAGGCCGCAGGGCGCCTCGATGGCGAAACGGGTGACAGGCTCCACCGCCGGCACCAGCCCATGCTCGATCGCGTAGCGGCCAAGCGCGATGGTGGCGTGGCCGCACATGGTCGAGTAGCCCTCGTTATGCGTGAAGAGCACGCCGAAAGCGGCCTCGGGAAGCGAGGCCTTCACCGGGATGACACCATACATGCCGGCATGGCCGCGCGGCTCCAGCATCATCGCCCGGCGGAGACGATCGTGCTGGTCGCGCGCCTGCCGGCGCTTGTCGAGAATGGTCGCGCCGGTCAGCACCGGATAGCCGGCGGTGACGATGCGGACCGGCTCGCCGCAAGTGTGGTAGTCGAGATAGCCCAGGCGCATGGCTTGCCCTCACTTGCTGGCGGATCGGAGGCGGCGCGACCGGAATGCGCGCTGCGGGCTCAGAGAAGACCGCGCCTGGCCAGGCTGCGCATCAGGTGCGAGGTGCCGAAGGTCCAGGGCTCGCATTCGTCGGAACGGCGCATCCGGTTGATCAGCGCGCCGAGCTCGGGCGCGGCGATGGTGACGATGTCCCCGTATTTATGGGTGAAGCCGCCGCCGGGCGTGTCGCGATCCTCGATCGGGGCGAACATCGTGCCGAGATAGAGCCCGGCGCCATCCGGGTATTGATGGTTCTTGTTGAGCATCTGGGCGGCGAGATCGGCCGGATCGCGACTGATCTTGGCGATCGAGGACGAGCCTTCGAGCTTGAAGCCGTCCTCGCCCTCGACTGTCAGCGTCACCGTGGCCTTGCGGATATGGTCAAGGCTGAACTTGCCGTCGAACAGGCGGATGAACGGGCCGACCGTCGCGGCGGCATTGTTGTCCTTGGCCTTGGCGAGCAGCAGGGCCGAGCGGCCCTCGACATCGCGCAGGTTGACGTCGTTCCCGAGCGTCGCACCGACCACCGCGCCCGAGGAGGCGACGATGATGACGACTTCAGGCTCGGGATTGTTCCAGGTCGAGATCGGATGCAGGCCGGCATCGAAGCCGGTACCGACCGAGGACATTGGCGGGGCCTTGGT
Organism: Allobosea sp. BK604; assembly: GCF_004341515.1. Taxonomy (GTDB): domain Bacteria; phylum Pseudomonadota; class Alphaproteobacteria; order Rhizobiales; family Beijerinckiaceae; genus Allobosea. The sequence goes on along the minus strand of NZ_SLZF01000007.1, from coordinate 1,232 downwards.
GAAGATCTCGGCATCGGGGCCGATGCCGACCTCGAGATACTGGCTCCAGGCCCCCTGCGCGATCAGCACCTCCTTGAGCTTCATCGCCTCGGGCGAGCCGGGCTTGAGCTTGGAGAGGTCATCGCCGATGAGCTTGCCGATCTCCTCGCGGATCGCGGCTGCAGCGCCCGGATTGCCACGCGCCTTCTCCTCGATGACGCGCTCCAGCATGGAGATCGCGAAGGTGACGCCGGCGGCTTTCACGGCCTGAAGGTCGAGCGGCGAGAGCAGCCAGGGCTTGTTGGGGTCGCGCTTATCCACAGGCGTGTTCGCCAGGATCTGCGCAAGCGAGCCAAGCGTCTCGCCCTTGGCCGCATGCAGGGCGGCGGCCGGATCGGCCTGCTCGCAGAGGTCGCGCATCGTGGCGAAGCTGGCGGTGACATCGATGAGCTCGGCACCGCGCAGGGTGACCACGGCCGGACCGCCGACCGCGGGCAGCCAGACGCGCCCGGCAAGCGTCGCCGTCGCGGCATCGACCGGCAAGGTGTTCTCAGGCGTCAGGGCAAACTGCGGCATCATCGGCATCCGTTGTCTGGAGAGCTTCGGGCGTGGGCGAGGAGAACAGCCGCTTTTGGTCGGCAACTCAATGGGAAAGACATTCAGATCGCTGAAATCAGTAGGCACTCGCGAGCATCTTGCAACCGTATCGTCGGAGCGCGGTCGCGGCTCCGGCCTTGATCTCGATTGTCCCTGTAGCGTCCGCGCGTCCTGCCGGATGCAAGGGCAGCGCCCGGCTTCGGTCGGTCTCACCGTCGCGAGCAGCAATCCAGGCACGCCGATGCGTTCGAGATCGGCGCGGGCCGGCCGCGATGCGTGTCGGTGGACACGCGTTTTCCGCGCCCGCACGGCCGATATCTGCTATTCATTCCCCATAGTGAGTCGGCTGGCGGCCCCTGCCCCTCGCAGGGGCCTTACAGGCGTTTTGAACATCGTCATCAAAATTTTCGAATCGGCCTGTTGACACGGCTTATGGAGGGGTCCTATAAGCCACCCATCGAGACGGCGCCGCCGCTGAGCGGGGCCGCCGACGCGCTTCACTGACTGGCAGGGCGTTTGGTCCGGAGAGTTCATCCGGGCCGGCTAGCTGTCTTGAATGGTTGAAGCCTTGCTGTTTGACAACTGAAGACAGAAAGAGAAACGTGGACGGCGGAGTTCTTGCGGACTTGGTCTTAGGGCTAAGTCGAGTAGAGACT
>NZ_SLZF01000006.1 GCF_004341515.1 Allobosea sp. BK604 | reverse complement strand
CCAGAGGGCGGCGATGAGCCGGGATTGCTTACGCGCCCCATCCGCCTGGCCCCGGACGACCCGGAGCAACTCACAACATACAGGATTGCTTCGCTACGCTCGCAATGACGAGGAACAGCCTCGCGGCCCCCTCACGCCGGCTCGGCCGCCATCGCCTTCGGGCTATAGGTCCCGTCGGTATTCGGCTGCATCGTGACGACCTCGTCATGCATCTGGCGCAGCGTCGAGCGATGGCCGATCGAGACGACCTTCGTATTCGGCAGCGTGCGGTCGATCACGTCGTAGATCTCGCCTTCCAGCTTCTCGTCGAGCGAGGCTGTGGCCTCGTCGAGGAAGAGCCAGTCCGGCCTGGCGAGCAGCGCCCGCGCCACGGCCAGCCGCTGCTGCTCGCCGCCCGAGAGGCGCTGGCCCCAGAGATCGACCTCGTCGAGCTTGTCGGCGAGATGGGCGAGCTTCACCTTGGCCATCGCCTCCTTCACCTCGGCATCGGAATAGGCGTCTTCCGTCGCCGGATAGGCGAGGGCGGCGCGCAAGGTACCCTGCGGCAGGTAGGGGCGCTGCGGCAGCAGCATGATATGGGCCCCCTCCGGCACCTCGACCTTGCCTGCGCCGAAGGGCCAGATGCCGGCGATGGCTCGGAACAGGGTCGACTTGCCTGAGCCCGAGGGGCCGATCAGCAGGGTCGAGCGCGCATCGCCCAGGCTGAGATTGTCGACGCGCACGATCGGCCGTCCATCGGGTAGCGCGAGCGTCGCGCCGGTGACGTCGAGCCGCGCGCCGGGAACTAGCGTGTGGTGGATGTCCCGGTCGCCGATTGGCAAGGCTTGAGCCTGCACGATTGCCGCTTCAAATGTGGTGAGACGATCGATTGAGGCAAGATAAGACGCTAGTGATTGATAGCGGTCGATGATGAATGATAGCGCAGTTTGAACTCGATCAAAGGCCCCTGCCACCTGCATCATGATTCCAAGTGTAATTGTGCCCGCAAAATAATATGGCGCAAGTACGATATATGGAAGAACAACGCTGATCTGGTTATAAGAGGACGTAAAACTTCCAAGTTTCAGCCGTGCCCAAACGATACGATAGAAATTGATAACGATGTCGCCAAAGCGGTGTGCGAGGTGTACCCGCTCGGTCGGTTCCCCAACCATCAACGCAATCTGTTCCGAATACTCGCGCAAGCGAGCCAGTGAAAATCGGAACGTAGCCTCACGTTTCTCTTGTTCGAACTCGAGGGCGATGAGCGGTCGGCCGATTAGGTGTGTGAGCCATGTCGCAACTACAGCATAGATCGTGACAATCCAGAAAAGATAGCCGGGGGCAGGTATGCTTGTGCCCGGAAACGTGAAGCTGACTGGAATATTCCAAAGAATGATTGAAAAGGAGACGAGAGTTGAGACTTGGGTGAGAAGTGGGAGTGTGTAATTATATGTCGAGTTGACGAATGCGCGCGTATCTTCCGCAATGCGCTGATCAGGGTTGTCTACCGATCCGGCCAGTGCAATTCGATAATGTTCTCCACGCCCGAGCCAGCGTTGTGTGTAGTCGAGCGTCATCCAACGACGCCACCTAATGAGAACGGTGTAGTTTGCGAAGGTCTCAATTAAGTTCGAGATAACGGAAATCGCCGCCCAAAAGCAGAAGACATAAAATAGCTGATACCAAAAGGAGGCCGCATCCTTATTTTGAAGGGCGTCGTACATATCGCGGTTGAAGAAACTCAATCTTAACGAAATGCCAACCTGCGTTTGGTTGAGGACAATTAGAAAAGTGAGGAGCATCACGCCAAGCACGCCCTGGCGAATGCTGAACGTGCCGATTGGCCATAGCTTAGCAGTGGTGATGTCGCTCGACTGGAAATAGGGGGAGGCCAAGCGCGCAATGCGTTCGATTACAGGCAGGAATGAGATCGCGTAGATCAGGATGCCAAAGACACCAACTGTAGTGGCAAGGCTGGTCGGCGGAGTTGCAGCCTGCAAAGCAGTTGGCCAAGCCCCGATGTGTGCGAGCAGCGAGCCTGCGCCGAAGACGACATACTCCGCACCGAAAATGCCAGAGAAGATCATAAGAAAAAATGGCAACGCCGGCGATCGGAAGGTCACCACAGCCAGCAATAGACCGACGATACCCATGCCAATCACGCCGGCGCTATCACCTTGTTGCCCCATGACAAGAGCAATGAGCGCTAGCGCCGCGATGGCGAAACTAAGAGGACGCATTGGCGGAATTCCTACGGGATATGATCTTTGAGGCGGGCGCTCCGAGATTCGGACCATGTCCCACAGGATGGGGCCATTCAATGGCGATGCGCCCAGATGAGCAAATTGTCATCTGCCGCTCATGAAAAAGGCCCGGCTTGCGCCGGGCCTCCATAGACTTCGCAGGGTGCGAAGGACTTCTGGATCAGAAGTCCATGCCGCCCATGCCGCCGCCGCCCATCGGGGGCATCGGGGAGTCCTTCTTCGGCAGCTCGGCGATCATCGCCTCGGTGGTGATCAGCAGGCCGGCGACCGAAGCCGCGTCCTGGATCGCCGTGCGCACGACCTTGGTCGGGTCGATGATGCCGGCCTTGACCAGATCGCCGTACTCGCCGGTCTGGGCGTTGTAGCCGTAGGCGTAGTCCTTCGACTCGAGCAGCTTGCCGACCACGACCGAGCCGTCATCGCCGGCGTTGTCGACGATCTGGCGAGCCGGGGCCGTGATGGCGCGGCGGACGATCTCGACGCCGGTCTTCTGGTCGTCGTTCTGGGTCTTGATCGACTTGACGGTCGACAGCGCGCGCAGGAGCGCAACGCCACCGCCCGGCAGGATGCCTTCTTCCACCGCAGCGCGGGTGGCGTTCAGGGCATCGTCGACGCGGTCCTTCTTCTCCTTGACCTCGACCTCGGTCGCGCCGCCGACGCGGATGACCGCGACGCCGCCGGCGAGCTTGGCCAGACGCTCCTGGAGCTTCTCACGGTCGTAGTCCGAGGTGGTCTCCTCGATCTGCGCCTTGATCTGCGAGACGCGGCCCTCGATGTCCTTCTTCTTGCCGGCGCCGTCGATGATCGTGGTGTTCTCCTTCTCGATGCGCACCTTCTTGGCGCGGCCGAGCATGTTGAGCGTCACGGTCTCGAGCTTGATGCCGAGATCTTCCGAGATCATCTGGCCGGCGGTCAGGATCGAGATGTCCTCGAGCATGGCCTTGCGGCGGTCACCGAAGCCCGGAGCCTTGACGGCCGCGACCTTCAGGCCGCCACGGAGCTTGTTGACGACGAGCGTGGCGAGAGCCTCGCCCTCGACGTCCTCGGCGATGATCAGGAGCGGCTTGCCGGTCTGGACGACGGCCTCGAGGATCGGCAGCATCGCCTGGAGCGACGACAGCTTCTTCTCGAAGACGAGGATGTAGGGATCCTCGAGCTCAGCGACCATCTTCTCGGCATTGGTGATGAAGTACGGCGAGAGGTAGCCGCGGTCGAACTGCATGCCCTCGACGACATCGAGCTCGGTCTCAGCGGTCTTGGCTTCCTCGACCGTGATGACGCCCTCGTTGCCGACCTTCTGCATGGCGGTCGAGATCATCTTGCCGACCGACTCGTCGCCATTGGCCGAGATCGTGCCGACCTGCGCGACTTCGCTGTTCGAGGTGACCTTCTTCGAGTTCTTCTTGAGGTCGGCGACGATGGCCTCGACGGCGAGGTCGATGCCGCGCTTCAGGTCCATCGGGTTCATGCCGGCGGCGACCGACTTCAGGCCTTCGCGCATGATCGCGGCGGCGAGAACGGTGGCAGTGGTGGTGCCGTCACCGGCAGCGTCGTTCTGCTTCGAGGCCACTTCGCGCACCATCTGGGCGCCCATGTTCTCGAACTTGTCGCCGAGCTCGATCTCCTTGGCGACGGTGACGCCGTCCTTGGTGATGCGCGGAGCGCCGAACGACTTCTCGATCACGACGTTGCGGCCCTTGGGGCCGAGCGTGACCTTCACGGCGTTGTTCAGGATTTCGACGCCGCGCAGCATGCGGTCGCGCGCGTCGGTGGAGAACTTGACGTCTTTAGCAGCCATGGAAGCTACTCCTTACTGAAAATGGAAAGGGACGAGATGGGGGCGGCGATCAGCCGATCACGCCCATGATGTCGGATTCCTTCATGATCAGGAGATCCTGGCCATCGATCTTGACCTCGGTGCCGGACCACTTGCCGAACAGCACGCGATCGCCGGCCTTGACGTCGAGCTTGATCAGCTTGCCGTCTTCGTCACGGTTGCCGGGGCCGACGGCCACGATCTCGCCCTCCTGGGGCTTTTCCTTGGCGGTGTCGGGGATGATGATGCCACCCTTGGTCTTCTCCTCGCCATCAAGGCGGCGGACCACGACGCGGTCATGCAGCGGACGGAACTTCATGGTTCTGTCTTCCTCTCGGTCTAATTGAAGCTGGCGGTCAGGGCGGAAACCCCGCGACCGGCATCTGTTAGCAGTCTCATAACCTGAGTGCTAACGGATGCGGCGGAGATAGGCGCGCGCCCTTGACGAGTCAAGGAATCATCGCGCCGGAAAGTGAATCGCTGTCGCACCCTGCAAGCCATTGCTGCGGCGCGGGCCGCGGCGCAGTATTCTTAGCCTATGACAGCGCCGTCCCACGACCCCAGGCTCGACGATATCGCCCGCTCCTGCGTGGCCCTGCATGTGCGGATGACGGCGCGCGCGGTCACCCGCGCCTATGACGAGGCGATGCGCCCGAGCGGCCTCAAGATCACGCAATTCGTGCTGCTCTCGGCGCTCAGCACCGGCGTGTTCAAGTCGGTCACCGAGCTCGCCGACCGTTTCGCGCTGGAGCGGACCTCGCTGACCCGCAACCTGCAGCTGCTCGCGGCCGAGGCGCTGATCGAGCCGGTCGACTGCAAGGGCAGGGCGCTGGTCTACGCGGTGACCGACAAGGGCCGCGCCGCGATCGAAGCGGCGATCCCCTATTGGCAGGCGGCGCAGGAGCGCATCGAGGGCGGCCTCGGCCGCGAGCGCTGGAGCGAGACCCGGGACGGCCTCAAGGCGCTGCGCCGGGTGGCGCGTGGGGCGGGTTGAGCGGCCGGCTCCATCCTCCGCGTCATCACCGAAGGTGGCGGTGCTTGACGGGCGCAGTTTCAGATCCTTATCGTGTATCTACACAATACGAGGAGCCGCGGCATGTCGCGCAATGTCGGTGTCGTGTCGCGCGATGTGCTTCTGGCCGAGGACGGTCTGTCCTTCCTGCGCGGGATCATCGAGGGCCGCCATCCCGGCCCGCCCTTCGCCGATGCCATGGATTTCGATCTCGCGGAGGCCGATGAGGGCCGCGTCGTCTTCGTCGGCAAGCCCTCGGCCCGTTTCTTCAACCCGCTCGGCACGATCCATGGCGGCTGGACCGCGACCATCCTCGATTCCGCCATGGCCTGCGCCGCCCACAGCACGCTGAGGGCCGGCGAGGGCTACACCACGCTCGAGATGAAGCTGAACTATGTCCGGCCGGTCATGCCGGACAGCGAGATCGTGCGCTGCGAGGGCCGGCTGATCCACCGTGGCGGCAGCATCATCACGAGCGAGGGCAAGCTCGTCGACGCGCGCGGCAAGCTGTTGGCGCATGGTACCGAGACCTGCATGGTGCTGCGAGGCGAAGCCCGTCGCTGAAGCCATCGACGGAACGTTCCCGCGCGCGTCCCGTTCTATAGGCTTGCACGGGAGCCAGCACATGACGGCGACCACCCGCTTCCATGATTTGCTCCGCGCCGTGGGACCGGCGCCCGATCATGCCGACAGGATGGGTCTCTATGCCCCGCTGATCGGCGACTGGACGATGGATGCCGTGATCCACGCCGATGACGGTACGCGTCACGAAGGCAAGGGCGAGATCCATTTCGGCTGGGTGCTCGCCGGCCGCGCGATCCAGGATATCTGGATCCTCCCCGGCTTCTTCCACGGCACGACGTTGCGGGTCTACGATCCCGGCCAAGATGCCTGGCACATCATCTGGAGCGATCCGCTGAAGCAATATTACACGCGCCAGCTCGGCCGCGCCGACGGCCAGGACATCCTCCAGCTCGGCAAGCTCGACGACGGCACCGCGACCCGCTGGCGTTTCACCGAGATCACGCAGGACTCCTTCCGCTGGCTCGGCGAGGTCTCGCCGGATGGCGCGACCTGGCGGCTCCAGGCCGATTTCCGCGCCCGCCGCGCCTGACCGGGGTTAGTGCACCGCCGGCAGATCGAGAGCGCGCCAGTCCTGGCGCGGCACCGGCTCGCCGACCACGAATTCGAAGCCGGACACCGTCTTGCGGTCCGGCGTGAGCTCGCATTTGAACTTGATGCGATACCATTGCTGCCTGCTGCGGAAGACCGCGCCGTCCGCCTGCAGAGCCGTTCGCGAGAGCCTTACGCCCTCCATCGCATAGGCGACGACGCGGTCCGGTTCGAACTCCGTCTTCCAGGCATGGATCTGGCCCATCGCCTCGAGATTGCAGAGCTGCTCGATGCGCTCGGGCTCCTGCAATTGCTGCAGGGCGGCCCGCGTTCCGCGGCTGCGCGGGTTGGAGAGCACGTCCTCGGAGAGCAGGCGCCGCGCCCTGACCATGACGGGCGCCGCCGGGACAGGCGGCGGCGCTGGCGGCGTGGGTTGGGCGGGAGGCGCTGGCTCCGCGGGAGCGGCTTCGGGCTGCGCGACACTCCGCGTCTGCGGCGTCGGCTGCACCGCGGGCGGCTGGGTTTCGGGTGGCTGGGCTTCGGGTTTTGGTGCGATCTGCTCGGGCGTGACGAGCTCGACCTCGATGCCCTCGTCGGGCTCCGGCCGCAGCCGCTCGATCGTCGGCAGCAGGACCAGCGCGCCGAGCAGCACGAGGTGAAGGCCGAGCGAGACGATGACCGCAAGGGCCGCGGGCCTGCTCGGCGAAGAGCGGGAGGGTCGCATGGTTCAGGGCGCGGCGCTGGTCAGGTTCGTTCTCACCGGCTGCCTCTTTGCTCCCTTATTCGAGCAACAGGCCGATCAACCCGGCGATTTTGCGGCCTTCGCTATTTCCGGCTGATGACGAAGGCGCCGGCGACGATCAGCAGCGCCCCGGCATAGGTTGTCCAGAGCGGCACCTCGTCGAAAAAGGCGAAGCCGAGCAGGCTCGCCCAGACCAGGGCGGTGTACTCGATCGGCGCCAGCCGCGAGGCGGGTGCACGCGCGAAGGCCGAGGTCAGCGTCATATGGCCGGAGACGCCGAGCAGCCCGGCGCAGAGATAGCCGAGGAGGTCGGCCCCCGTCATCGGCATCATCACGAACCAGGCGGGGACCGCCAGCATCAGCGCCGGCCCGCAATTCTGGAAGACGACGATCACCGCCGGATGTTCCTTCACCGCGATCCGTCTCAGCAGGATCAGGTTGAAGGCATAGGCGACCGCCGAGAACAGGGCCGCCGCGACGCCGAGCTCGGCCCCGGTGATGCCGCCCTGCAGCCGCGGCCAGACCATCACCAGCATGCCGGCGAGCCCGAAGCCGAGCGCCTCGAAGATGCGGCGGTCGAGCTTCTCCTTGAGCATCAGCGCTCCGAGCAGCGCCACGAAGACCGGGGCCAGGAAGGAGAGCGTCAGCGCCTCCGCCAGCGGCAGTTGCGAGATCGAATAGAAGAAGCTGCCGGCGGTCAGCACGACGATGGGCACGCGCACGAGATTGCCGATGATGCTGTCGCGCGTCGGCCGCTTCGGCCTGACCACGGCCAGCACGACCAGCGCGCAGAGGCCGCCGGCGGCGAAGCGCATGAACAGTGCCAGCAGGAAGGGGTGCTGCTGCATCTGCGCCTTGATCACCGCATCCATGGCGGTGAGCAGGGCGATGCCGATGATGGCGCGAAGCGCCGTCTCCGAATTCATGCCGGCTGGCCGGCGAGCGCTTTGCGGAAATGATATTCCCAGGTGAAGGAGATGTCGGCGAGATAGCGCTCTCCCGGCCAGCGCGCGAAGCCGAGCTTCTCGTAGAAGCGATGGCCGCGGGTGAAGCGCGTATCCGACCAGAGCATCATCTCGCCATAGCCGCCGGCCTCGGCGAACCCGAGCACATTGGCGAAGAGCACCTGCGCCAGGCCTGCACCGCGCCATTGCGGGGAGACATAGACCTTGGTCAGCTCGACCGCGTTCTGCTCCGGTACCGGCGCAACGGCGATCGAGCCCGCGACGCTGCCATCGGGCGCATCCGCGATCCAGAGCCGGCCGCCCTTGGCGGCGTAATGGCTCGCCGGCTGGCGCAGCTCGGGAAATTCCTCCCAGACGAAATGGCAGTTCGGATATTCGGCGAAGCTCGCGGCGACGAGCGCGGCAAGCGGTTCGGAATCGCTGTCACGCGCATCGCGGAGCGGGGGCAGGGGAGAGATCATGCGGAAGCGCTTAAGGCCAATCCCTGCAAGCGCAAAGAGGCGGGGCAATCGCTGCGCGCATGACCTCCAGAGCATTTTCGAGCGAAGTGGACACCGGTTCGCGTGAAGAAGATACGATAAAACAAAGGCTTGAAGCATTTCTGCGTTTCGAGGAAACGCGGAAATGCCTTAGCGTAGTAATGCGAGCCCCGCATCCACGACGAGCTTGAGCGCCGCCAGGCTGAGCAGGACATAGCACCAGAAGAACAGCGTCTTCTGCTCGAGCTTCTCATGCACGATCCGGCCGAGCCAGATGCCCAGCGGTGCGGCCGGGGCCAGCGCGAGGGCGGCCCAGAGCGTCTCCGGCCGGCCCAGGCCGAGCGAGAGATAGGGCGGCAGCTTCAGCCAGTTGCCGAGCGTGAAGAAGGCGACGGTGGTGCCGACGAACAGGGTCTTGGGCACGCCGCGTCCCAGCAGATACATCGAGACCGGCGGTCCGCCGGCATGGGCGACGAAGGTGGTGAAGCCCGAGGCCGTGCCGGCAATCATCGCCCAGAGCGGCGAGACCGGGCGCGAGCCTGCCGCCGCGAGCCTGCCCTTGGCGAACCAGTGCAAGGTGAAGGCGAGCGTCGTCAGCCCGATGATCAAGGTGACGATGCGCGGGTCGACCTCGACGAAGACGACATACCCGATCGCGATGCCGACCACGAGCCCCGGCAGCAGCCAGACGAGGTCCGGCTTCGACCAGGTCGAGATGCCGAAGCTCTGCAGGGCGAAGAGGTCCATCACCGAGACCAGGACGGCGACCATGATCGCGGCCGAGAGCGGGTCGGTGACCAGTGCCAGCAAGGGGATGCCCAGGATGGCGAGCCCGCCGCCGAAGGCGCCCTTGCCGATCGCGATCAGCAACGTCGTCGCCCAGCCGACGAGGTAGAATAGCGGATCTGTCGGCATCAGTTGCGCCCGGCGCCGGCCGCCTGGGCGAACCAAGCTTCCGCTTGGAAAAGCGCTGCCCTGCCGCTAGGCCAGAAGCGTCCCGAAGCGATTTCGCGAATCGCCCGGTCCTCTCGCGATGGCGCCATGACCGTTCTCCTGCCCTTCGTCGTCAATGCCGGGCTGAACTTCGTCCTGGGACTGCTCATCGCCTATTGTCTCGGCCCGGCCGCCTTCGGCCTCTATGCCATTGGCGCGGCCATTGTCGTGCTGGTCAATACCACGCTGCTAGATTGGCTGCGCATATCGGCCATCCGCTTCTATTCGCTGAGCGCACGCGAGACGCAGCCCGAGATCCGCGCCACGCTCGATCTGCTGGCGGCCGGGATCAGCATCGCGCTGTCCGGCCTGCTGGTCGCGGCGATCGCTGCCGGCATCGATTTCAGGCTGCCGGCGATGCTGCTCGCCGCATCCGTGCTCGGCGGCATGGGGGCGGGCCTGTTCGATTATCACGGCGCCATCGCCCGGGCCCGCTTTCTCGATGCTGTTTATGCCAAGCTGATCTTCGTCAAGAACCTGCTGGCCTTGGTCTTGATGGTCGGCGGGGCCTGGATCACCGGCGATCCCACCACCGTCCTGCTCGGCGGGCTGCTCAGCGTCGCGGTGGCGCTGCTTCTGGTCAGGCGTGCACTGGCCGATGCGCCGCTCTCGCTCTCCGGCGCGCGCAAGGAGGTCGCCTGGAGCTTCCTGCTCTATTCGGTGCCGCTGATCGGCAGCAACGCGATCTATTCGCTGATCCCGCTGATCAACCGGTCGCTGCTTGCCGGCGCCCATGGCTTCGCCGAGGCCGGCTATTTCTCGCTCGCCTCGGATATGGGCCTGAAGCTCTTCGGCACGCTCGCCTCGACCCTGGAGATCGTGCTGCTGCGCGAGGTCATCCGCCTCGACGAGCATCGCGGCCGGGAGGCCGCCCTGCGGCAGATCGCCCAGAATGTCGTCATCGTGCTGATGGTGACCTTGCCGATCGCGGCCGGGCTCTGGCTGGTGCTCCCGGCTTTCGAGCGGCTCCTGGTGCCGCAAAGCTTCCGCGGCCATTTCTCGGATTATCTCACCATCCTGCTGCCCGGCTTCATGGCGCTGACGATTTCGCAGGCGGCCTTCATCCCGGTCTTCCTGCTCGGCAAGCGCACCGGCATCGCCCCGCTCGCGACCGGCCTCGGCCTCGCCTGCAACCTGTTCCTGGCCTTCGTCGTCGGCATCGTGAACGGGCCGCAGCGCTACGCCTATGCCCAGACCAGCGCCTTCCTCGTCGCGCTCGCGGTGACCGCGATTGCGGCGCTGCGCTCGATGCCCAAATCGCCGCCGCTGCGCGACATGCTCTGCGTGGTGTTGGCCGTCATCCTGATGGCCGCCGCCGTCTGGCCGCTATCGGGGCGCCTGGCCGCGCCGCTCGAGCTCGCCCTGCAGATCGCGATCGGTATCGCCGTCTATGCCGCGGTGGTGCTCGGCCTCGATGTCACGCGCCTGCGCAGCAAGCTTAAGCTCTGGTATGCGCTGCGCCGACGCTGATCAGTAAAAAACCCTTCATTCACCCTGTCCTTAGGGGATCTGATAAGGTTAATTCGTTGAAATCCCGCAGTTTACGGGCAAGTCGCGGATTTAGAGTCAACGCTTCACCATTCGTTTGAAAGCACCCGGCAGGCTCTCCCTTACGTTGCGTCGAGAGAGTTGCGCCATGCGTCCCGTACTGTTCGTTCCGCTCGCCATCCTGGGCGGCCTGCTCATTCCGGGCGCTGCTTCCGCCCAATACTATAATGATCTGCCTCCGCCGCCGCCCCCGCCAAGCGGCCAATATGGCGGCGGCTTCATCGAGATGCTGATGACCGGCCGCGATCCGACGCCCTATGGCCGGGGCGGAGCGGTCTATAACCGGCCGGGCAATTATTCCGCCTATGGCCAGCGCGCCGTGCGCGCGGCCCCGGGCTATGAGAACGACCCCTTCGAGCAGCAGGCCGCGCCCCGCGCCGGGCGCCGCGTCGCCGCGCTCGGCGAGCCGGTCGAGGCGAGCCGGCCGATCGAACGGGTGATCGATCCGCGCTTCCAGAAGCAGGAGGTCGCCTATAGCGGTCCGCACGGAGCGGGCACGATCATTATCGACACGCCGCAGCGCTTCCTGTTCCTGGTCCAGCCCGGCGGCCGGGCGCTGCGTTACGGCATCGGCGTCGGTCGGCCGGGCTTCTCCTGGGCCGGCATGAAGACGGTGAGCCGCAAGGCCGAATGGCCGAGCTGGACCCCGCCGGCCGAGATGCTGAAGCGCCGGCCGGACCTGCCGCGCTTCATGGAGGGCGGGCCGGAGAATCCGCTCGGCGCCCGTGCGCTCTATCTCGGCTCCTCGCTCTACCGGATCCACGGCACCAACGAGCCGCATACGATCGGCCAGGCCGTCTCCTCCGGCTGCATCCGCATGACCAATGACGACGTCATCGATCTCTATGGTCGGGTCAGGGTCGGCGCCAAGGTGCTCGTGATCTGACCGTAACGTCATTGCGGGAGCCGGGTCTGGCCTTCGGCAAGCCCGGGTACGGGCTCCGCGACGCAATCCAGGCGCGGCGGCACTCTACGCCCTCCTGGATTGCTTCGGAGTTCACGCTCCTCGCAATGACGGGAGGGGCGGCTCCAGCCTCACGAGCTGCCGATGAAGATGCCGGTGGCCAGCACCAGCAGGCCGCCGAGCACGATCTGGACGATCGCCGAGGTGAAAGGCGTCTCCATATATTTCCACCGGATCCAGGCGATGGCCGCGAGTTCGATCGCGACCACGATCCCGGCGATCGCTGTCGCGGTCCAGAAATCGGGGATCAGGTAGGGCAGGGTATGCCCGAGTCCGCCCACCGCGGTCGCGATGCCGCAGGCCGCGCCGCGGATCCAGGGATGGCCGCGCCCGGTGATCACGCCGTCATCCGAGAGCGCCTCGGTCAGCCCCATGCTGATGCCGGCGCCGATCGAGGCCGCGAGCCCGACGACGAAGGCCGTCCAGGAATCATGGCTCGCGAAGGCGGCGGCGAAGATCGGCGCCAATGTCGAGATCGAGCCGTCGATCAGCCCGGCCAGCCCCGGCTGCACGATCTGGAGCACGAAGAGGCGGCGCTGCGTCTGCTGCTCCTCGGCCGCGACGTCCGGCGTGACCAAGGTCTCGCCCAGCCTGGCCGCGAGGCTCTCATGCCTGGCTTCGGCCTCGGACAGGTCGGCCAGCAATGACCGCGTCTCGACGTCATGGGCGCGCTCGGCCGCCTTGGCGTAGAAGCGCGCCGTCTCGGCCTCCATCAATTCGGCCTGCTGGCGGGCGGTCTCGAGCCTCAACCCCTCCGCCAGCCAGACGGGATTGCGCTTGAGAAAGCCTTTCACGTCCTGGCGCGTGATATAGGGCAGGTCGCTACCGAAACGCTTCCCGTAGAGCGCGAGCAGACCGTGGCGGTGACCTTGCTCCTCCCTCGCCATCGCCTCGAACACCTCGGCCGAATGCGGGTAGAGCGGCCTCAACCTGCTGGCGAGCGCGAGATAGATGCGTGAATCTTCTTCCTCGTTGGCGATTGCCAGGGCGAGGATCTCGGACTCGGTCAGATCGTCGAAGCGTTTCATGGCGGCCTCTTACTTTAGAAATATTATAAAGTAGAGGCAGGGCCGTTGTGCAAGGCACAATCCACGAAAAAGGCCCGCCAAAGCGGCGGGCCTGAACTGCATTTCGGGCGCGGCTGCGACTAGGTCCAATCGCCGTCGTCGCCCATCCCGTCATCATAGTCGGGATCGTAGGGCTCATCATTGTTGGCCTGCTCGTAGGACGACTGGTCGGACTGGCCCTGGTCATAGGCGCGCTGGTCGGAAGCGCCCTGGTCATAGGCGGTCTGCTGCGAATCGGTGTCGCCATTGGCGCTGTCGCTTTTCGCCGTGTCGTCCTTGGCCGTGTCGTCCTTGGCCTGGGTGCTCTCCGCCGCGGGCGTCGCCGCCTTGGCCGAGCCGCCGCCGAAGGCGTTGCTCAGCACATTGCCCAGCATCATGCCGCCGGCGACGCCGGCCGCCGTGGTCAGGGCCGAAGCCATGAAGCCGCCGCCCGCGCTCGGTGCCGCCTGGTTGGTCCAGGGGCCGGGCTGCGGAGCCGCGCCCATCATGCCCTGCTGCGGTCCCGGCTGCATCGGCTGCTGGTTGGTCCAGGCGCTGGACGGCGCCTGTCCGGCACGCTGCGGGAAGGAGGGCACGGAGCCTGGCCGCGCCGGCGCCTGCTGTCCGCCGCCGAAAATGCCGGAGAGGAAGCCGCCGGATTGCTGCGGCTGCGGTGCGGGCTGGGCGGCGCGCTCCTGCAGCTCGCGAACCTGCGCCTGCAACTCCTCCACCTGGGCGTGGAGATTGGTCACCGCCTGTTCCTGGACGTAGACCGCCTGCGCCATGGCGTAGGGCGCATAGGGCTGCTCGCGCAGTCGGTCGGCAATGAAACGTTCAGCCTCGGGGTCGCGGGGCTGGTTGGCCGCCTGTTTCAGGCGGTCGAAAATCCCGGCGATCACGTCGCGTTCCTGCGGCGTCATCGTCATCTCCTCTCGTTTGGGCGGAGCGGTTGCGCCGCCGTTCGAAAGGTGGGGACGGGCTGTGACGCTATCAAGGCGCTTTGCTGCGGCGCGGTGTCGTCTTCACCCGATCGAAAGCTTGCGGAAAGGTCGCCATGCCCCGCGTCATGCATTCCCGACATTGGTGTACTGGAAGCCGCGGCGGCGCATGTCCTCGGAGCGGTAGATATTGCGCAGGTCGACCACGACGGGCTCACGCAGCCCGGTCTTGACGCGGGCGAGATCGAGCGCGCGGAAGGCGTCCCATTCGGTCACGATCACCAGCGCATCGGCGCCTTCAAGGCAGGAGTAGGCGTCGGCCGCGTATTTGATGTCGGGCAGCAGCGACTGGGCCGGGCCCATGCTCTCGGGATCATAGGCGACGATCTCGGCGCCGGCATCCTGCAGCGCGGTGATGATCGCGATCGAGGGCGCCTCGCGCATGTCGTCGGTATTCGGTTTGAAGGCGAGGCCGAGAATGGCGATGCGCTTGCCGCGGACCGAGCCGCCGCAGGCCGTGATGACTTTGCGGGCCATGGCGCGCTTGCGCTGGTCGTTGATCGCGACGACGGTCTCGACGATGCGCAGCGGCGCGGCCAGATCCTGCGCCGTCTTCATCAGCGCGAGCGTGTCCTTCGGGAAGCAGGAGCCGCCATAGCCCGGTCCGGCATGCAGGAACTTCGACCCGATGCGGTTGTCGAGGCCGATGCCGCGCGCGACCTCCTGGACATTGGCGCCGACCTGCTCGCACAGATCCGCCATCTCGTTGATGAAGGTGATCTTGGTGGCGAGGAAGGCGTTGGCGGCGTATTTCGTCAGCTCCGAGGTTCGCCGCGAGGTGAAGAGCAGCGGCGCGGCGTTGAGATAGAGCGGCCGGTAGAGCTCCTCCATCACGGCCCGGGCGCGGGCATCCTCGGTGCCGATCACGATCCGGTCCGGTCGCTTGAAATCGGCGATCGCGGCGCCTTCGCGCAGGAATTCCGGGTTCGAGACCACCGCGAAATCGGCCTCGGGCCGGGTCTCGCGCATGATCCGCTCGACCTCGTCGCCGGTGCCCACCGGCACGGTCGACTTGGTGACGACCACGGTGAACCCGTCGAGCTTGGCCACGACGTCGCGCGCCGCCTGGTAGACATAGGAGAGATCGGCATGGCCGTCGCCGCGCCGCGCCGGCGTGCCGACGGCGATGAAGATTGCGTCGGCCCGCGCCACCGCCTCGTCGAGCTCGGTGGTGAAGTAGAGCCGCCCCTCGCGCGCATTCTTGGCGACGAGGTCGTCGAGACCCGGCTCGAAGATCGGGATCTCGCCGCGATTCAGCGCCTCGATCTTGGCCGCGTCGGTATCGACGCAGGTCACGACATGTCCGAAATCCGCAAAGCAGGCACCGGAGACCAGGCCGACATAGCCCGAACCGATCATCGTCACGCGCATGGGGCGGTCTTTCTCTGTCTCAGGCCCGAAGCGGAGCTGTGCCGGGCCTTGCCGCGGCACCGCCTATCGCAATTTGCAGGCCCCGGCAAAACGCGACGCGCACCACCGCGCCTGCTTGCGTGGTGATGCGCGTCGATGTCGTTGCGATGACGGCTGCGCCGGCGGCGGCCGTCCGTCGATGCGTCAGTACATCTCGGGATCTTCGCCGAACTCGTCGGTCGCTTCCTCCGGCGAGAGCTTCAGCAGCGGGTCGCGGTTGAGGACGAGCACGGGGGTGCCGACCGGTACGCGGCTGTGCAGATCGATGATGTCCTGGTTGAACATCCGGATGCAGCCGCTGGAGACCGCCTTGCCGATCGACCACGGCTCGGTCGTGCCGTGGATGCGGTACATCGTGTCGCGATTGCCCTGGTAGAGGTAGAGCGCGCGGGCGCCGAGCGGGTTGTCGAGGCCACCAGCCATGCCGCCGGCCCAGGGGCCGTTCTTCTCCGGATCGCGCTTGATCATGTCCGCGGTTGGGGTCCAGCGCGGCCAGGAGCCCTTGCGGCCGACCGTGGCGCGGCCGCGCCAGGACATGCCCTGCTTGCCCACGCCGATGCCGTAGCGGATGGCCTGGCCGCCCTCGCGGACGAGGTAGAGATAGCGGTTATTGGTGTCGACGACGATCGTGCCGGGTTGCTCGCGCGTCGGGTATGAGACCTCCTGGCGCAGGAAGCGTGGATTGACCTCGGAGATATCGGTCGCCGGCAGCGGGTGCGCCTCCTCCGGCATCTCGGCATACATCGCCATCGCCGCCGCATTGGGGTGGAAGCGGGCGGCCGAGACCTCGTAGGGCTGCGGGCGGGCGCTGACGCAGGCCGCGAGGGCGAGCGGGATCAGCAGGATGGCCAGGCGGGTCAGCAGGCGGCGAAAGGTCGGCAGGGCGGGGGACATGTATGGAGCTCGCACGTCTTCAGGTCTTGCGGGGCAGTCAACGACCGGACAGGCACTTGGTTCCGGTCGCGTCGTCGTCAATCGCTTCAAGGCGGATCACGTGGCCGCGAGGTGAATACGACATGGCGAAAATATGGCGGCGGAAATCTGTGCCCAATCGGCAACAGCGTAGTCATCGCCAGCTTGCGTGGAGCTTCATCCATCGCAAGGCGGGATGAGCTGCGAAAAATTCTATCAGAAACATCGCGAAATGCACATTTCGCGGTCAGTTCGGAGGAAATTTAAGTAAAATTTTAATCGGCTCAGGAAGGAATTACCAGGCGTCAGGGGGTGAGCTTGGATTTTCCGCTGAGCCATGCGCCGCAAGATCTCGACTGGGTTTCGCGGGCTGCATGGCGAAATGGCGTGATCCGAGGCTCCCGTCCCGACGCTTTGACCGCCCTGCCGCAGGGCGTGCGGTCCTGCCTATGCCTGTCCATTCCTCAATACGGCCGGCAGTCGGCGCGCTCCAGCGTTGCCGGTTCCCCGCGATATAAGCCCGGGGGGGCAAACCGATGACATCCATTCGCATGAAGATCCTGGCCATGCTGGCCATCATCGCCGGCGGCGCCATCGCCTCGGCGGGCCTAAGCCTCTACGCGCTGTGGAAGGCCAATGACCTGAACACGCGCTCGAGCACGCAGGGCGACATCGCGCTCTTCACCGAGCGGCTCAACTCGCACGTGGTCGGCGTCGTCATGGAATCGCGTGGCATCTACATGGCGGCCAAGCCGCAGGAACTCGATGGCTATGCGAAGGGCGCGGAGGCGCGCTTTCCGCAGATGCGCAAGCTGGTCGTGGACCTGAAGCGGCTGGTGCCGCCGAGCGAGCACGACCGCATGGGCCAGATCGAGAAGGCGGTCGAGGATTTCATCGCCTTCCGCACCGAGACCATCCGGCTCGGCCGCGAGGTCTCGAGCGCCGCCGCCAATGCGCAGGGCAACAACGATCAGAACCGTGCGAACCGCAAGGCGCTGAACGATTTCCTCGTCGCCTTCGTCAAGCGCAACGAGGATGCCGGCAATGCGCTCGGCGACGAGGCCGCGGCCTTCACCAAGCAGATCGAGTGGATTCTTCCCGGCGTGCTGCTTGCGGCGCTTGCGGCCTCGCTCGCCACGGCGCTGCTTTTCGCCCAGCGCTCGATCGCTCGGCCGCTGGTCGATCTCGGCAAGATCATGGAGCGGCTCACGGCCGGCGAAACGCAGGTCGAGGTCCCGCATGTCGCCCGCAAGGATGAGATCGGCACCATGGCGCGCGCCGTCGCCGTGCTGCGCCAGAGCACCGAGCAGGTCGCGATTCTCCAGGCCGAGGAACGCGAAAGCACGGCACGCCGAATCCGCCAGGCCGAGAGCATGGCGCTGGTCGTGACGGATGTGGGCGAGGTCGTCGCTGCGGCTGCGGCGGGCGATTTCTCGGCACGGCTGCAGATCGAGGATGCCGACCAGCAGATGCAGCAGCTGATCGCCGGCATCAACGAGATCAACGCCGTCGTCGACAGCGCCACCACCGAATTTGCCGAGGCCCTCCAGGCCGTCGCCGCCGGCGACCTGACCAGCCGGATCGAGACCGGCTATCGCGGCCGCTTCGCCAATCTCAAGGACGCGATCAACGAGACCGTCGACCGCCTCTCCGCCACGGTGCGCACCATCCAGGTCACCGCCTCCGATGTCGGCCTCGCCGCCCGCGAGATCAATCTCGGCGCCGACGATCTCTCCAAGCGCACCGAGGAGCAGGCCTCCTCGCTCGAGGAGACCGCCGCCACCACCGAGGAGCTCGCGGCTTCCGTCAAGGCGAGCGCCCAGGCCTCGAAACAGGCCTCGACCATCTCGGGCGAGGCGATGCGCGCGGCCGAGCAGGGCGGCGCCATTGCCGGCCAGGCCGTCGAGGCCATGGCCCGGATCGAGAGCGCCTCGAAGAAGATCTCCGACATCATCCGGGTGATCGACGACATCGCCTTCCAGACCAACCTGCTGGCGCTCAACGCGGCGGTCGAGGCGGCCCGCGCCGGCGATGCCGGCAAGGGCTTTGCCGTCGTCGCCTCCGAGGTGCGCACGCTCGCCCAGCGCTCGGGCGAGGCGGCCAAGGACATCTCGGCCCTGATCTCCTCGTCCAATGCCGAGGTCAACGAGGGCGTCACCCTGGTGCGCCAGGCCGGCGCCGCGCTGACCGAGATCCTGCAGGCCTCGCAGAAGGTCGCCGCCACCATCGCTGACATCTCGACGGCGTCCGGCGAGCAGGCCAACGGCATCGACGAGATGAGCCAGGCCGTCGCCCATCTCGACGAGATGACCCAGCAGAACGCGGCGCTGGCCGAGCAGTCCGCCGCCTCGGCCGCTTCCCTCTCCTCCCGCATCGGCGAGCTCAACACCCTCGTCGCCGCGTTCAAGACAGGGCACGAGCACGAGGCCGCGCCCGTCGCCCGTCCGCAGATCGTCACCAACGACCGGACGCCGGCCGCGCTGCGCCAGCTTGCCGAGGCCGCCTTCACCCAGTCGAAGGTGGCCGCGCCGCGCCCGCCGGCGCGGAAGGTCGCCAACAGCCGGGACGCCGATGCGGGCTGGGAGGAATTCTGAACAGAAGCGGCGTTGCCGTCAGGGCGCGGGTGAAGCCTCGATCATCACCCTCGCCATATGGTCGTACAGCGCCTGCCAGGCACCCTCGATCTCGGGCGTGTAGCGCGAGCCGAGCGAGGTCTTGATCGTCCAGATCAACGCCTCGCAGGCCTTGGCATAGTGCCTGTCCTCGACGCCGAAGCTCCTGTGGTTGCGGCCGAGGCGCCGCAGCAGGATGTCCAGCCCCTCGCGATCGTTGAGCGTCGCGAGCGCGACGGAGAAGGTCTCCATCAGCTTGGCGCCCTGCGCGGAAATGTCGGTCGTGAACAGGGAGCGGGTCTCGGGCGCGATGGCGAAGAGACGGTCGTAGAACAGCTTGGCGGTCTCGGCCTTGCGGCGATGCAGATGCGCGAAGCTTTCCCTGATGAGTTCTGTCTCACGTGGAGTCACGCCCCACCCCCGTCGATGCGAACGGAAGGCGCGTGGCGGCTCATGCTGGCGCGAGCCTGACTACGCGCTTCCGTGCAATGCTGCGGACGGTCAGCTTATCAGAGGTTGAGCCGGGCAGCTACTAAGTTCGAATTAGACTAGTTTGATCAAGCCCAGCTGCTCGCGCCTCCGCCAGCGCCAGAGCATCAGCACAGCCACGACCGAAAGCCCGATCGCGAGTCCGATCCAGATGCCGCTGCCGGCAAGCGGCGTCCACAGGCCGAGCGTCGCCGAGAGCGGCAATCCGATGCCCCAGTAGCCGATGCCGGCGAGGATCATCGGCACCCGCGTGTCGCCGAGCCCGCGCAGGATGCTCGCGCCCACGACCTGCGCGCCGTCGGCGATCTGGAAGATCGCGGCGAAGACCAGGAAATGCATGGCGAGCCCGGCCACCGCCTCGGCGCCCTGCTTCCCGGCGTCGAGGAAGGGGCGGACAAGGAACTGCGGCGCGAGGAACATGATCAGCGCCATCAGCGTCATGAAGGCGGTCGAGAGGGTGAGCGCCGTCGCACCGGCCCGCGCGATGCCGCCGCGGTCGCCGGCGCCGAAAGCGCGTCCGACACGCACCGTGCCGGCCTGACCGATGCCGAGCGGCACCATGAAGGTGAGCGAGGCGATCTGGATCGCGATCGCATGGGCGGCAAGCGAGGTCGCGCCGATCAGGCCCATCAGGAAGGCGGCGCCGCTGAAGATCAGAACCTCGAAGGCGACGGTGACGCCGATCGGCAGTCCGAGCCGCCAGAAGGCGCGGTAGCGCGGCCAGTCCGCCACCCAGAAGCGACCGAACAGGCGGAAACGCCGGAAGCGGCGGTCGAGGCTGACCACGATGATCAGGCCCAGCAGCATGAGGGCCGAGGACAGGCTGGTGGCGACGCCCGAGCCGGGCAGGCCGAGCTCCGGAAAGCCGAGCTTGCCGAACATCAGGCACCAGTTCGCCAGGGCGTTGAACGCGACGGCGATCAACACCACGACGAAGGCCCAGAACGGTCGCTGCAGGGCAGCGAGGAAGCCGCGCAGGGCGAGATAGCCGAAGAAGGGCAGCAGGCCCCATTGCAGCGTGTGGAGATAGCCCGTCGCCGCGTACGAGAGCGCTGGGTCCTGGCCCAGCAGCCGCAGGATCGCTTCCGCCTGCCAGAGCAGGAGCCACATCGGCCCGGCCAGCGTGATCGCAGCCCAGAGCCCCTGGCGCACGGTGCGCCTGACTTCGCGCACGGCATGGCGGTTGCGGCCGAGCTCGATCGAGAGCAGCGGCGTCACCGCGCTCATCACGCCGATGCCGAAGACCAGCGCCGCCATGTAGAGATTGGCGCCGAGCGCACCGGCCGCCAGGGCGTCCGGTCCCAGGTGCCCCATCATCAGCACATCGGTCGTGGTCATCGCCGTCTGTGCGACATTGGTCAGCACCATCGGCCAGCTCAGCGCAAGCATGGCCTTGGCTTCTATGAGCCAGGGCTGCGCAATGCGGGCGGGGAGGGCGAGATCGGACATGGCAAGATCGCAGTTGGGCTGTCGCTTCTAGACCATGCCCAGTAAAAGTGCAGTCCGGTTTTAGTGCCCGCCATTAGCCATGACGCGATTGCAGGGCTCTGGCGCGCGCAAACGGTGCTACCAACCGCGCGGCCGACAACGGCCATGACTTGAGGACGACCGACCATGCCTGACCCGGACGGCCATGCAGCCGGAAGCGCGATCGTCGCGCTGGATGCAGTAGCCCTGTCTCACGCCATCCATGCCCGCAGCCTGTCCTGCGCGGAGGTGATGGCCGCCCATCTCGACCAGATCGAGCACCTGAACCCCGTCGTCAACGCGCTCGTCGCCCTGCGCGATCGCGCCGACCTGATCAAGGAAGCGGAGGAGCTCGACCGCGAGCTCGCGGCCGGCCGCTCGCGTGGCTGGATGCACGGCTTCCCGCAGGCGATCAAGGATCTCGCCGCCGCCAAGGGCTTTGCCACCACGCAGGGCTCGCCGCTGTTCAAGGACCAGATCGCCGAGGCGGACGCGATCTTCGTCGCACGCATGAAAGCGGCCGGCGCGATCATCATCGGCAAGAGCAACACACCGGAATTCGGCCTCGGCTCGCAGACCTACAACCCGGTCTTCGGGCCGACCCGCAATGCCTATGACCAGTCGCGCACCTCCGGCGGTTCGAGCGGCGGTGCGGCGGTGGCGCTCGCCCTGCGCATGCTGCCGGTCGCCGACGGCTCGGACCATGCCGGCTCGCTGCGCAACCCGGCGGCCTTCAACAATGTGCTCGGCCTGCGTCCGGCCTATGGCCGCGTACCCTCCGGCACGGAGGAGGTCTTCATTCCGCAAATGGGCGTCGCCGGTCCGATGGCGCGAAAGGTCCGCGATCTCGCGGCGCTGCTTGCGGTCCAGTCCGGCTATGATCCGCGCGTGCCGCTCTCGCTTCGCGACGAGCCGGCCATCTTCCTCGGCAATCTCAACCGCGACATCGCCGGCCTGCGCATCGGCTGGCTCGGCGATCTCGGTGGCCACCTGCCGATCGAGGACGGCATCCTCGCGCTTTGCCGTACGGCATTGACGGCTTTCGAGGATATGGGCGCGCAGGTCGAGGACGCCGCGCTCGGCTTCGATCCCGAGACCATCTGGCAGGCCTGGACGAAGCTGCGCGCCTGGCAAGTCGGCGCCAATCTCAGGCCGATCTACGAAGACGAGGCGCGGCGCGGCTTCCTCAAGCCCGAGGCGCGCTGGGAGGTCGAGCAGGGGCTGACGCTCTCGGCCTTCGACGTGATGAAGGCCTCGAACATCCGCTCGGCCTGGTACCAGCATGTCCATGGCCTGTTCGGGCGCTACGATGTCCTGGTGCTGCCGAGCGCGCAGGTCTTCCCCTTCGCGGTCGAGCAGCATTGGCCCGGGGAGATCGCGGGCCGCGCCATGGATACCTACCATCGCTGGATGGAGGTGGTGGTTCCGGTGACGATGTCGGGCTGTCCGGCGCTCAGCGTCCCGGTCGGCTTCAACGCGGCGGGCCTGCCGATGGGCATGCAGCTCTGGGGGCCGAACCAGTCCGAGCGTCTGCTGCTCGAGCTCGCCCAGGCCTATGAGGACGCGACCGGCTGGGTTGAGAAGCGCAAGCCGGCCTTGCTTGCCGGCTGAGCGGACGGCATCGTTCGTGCTTTGACGGCACACGATGCCCATGCCTGACCGGAGAGCTGACGAATGAGCACGAACCTGCGGATCGACGGCCCGAGGCTGGTCTCGCGGCTGGAAGCGCTGTCGAAGATCGGCGCGACGCCGGAGGGCGGCTGCCGCCGGCTCGCGCTCAGCGACGAGGACAAGGAGGGGCGCGACTGGCTGGTCGGCCAGATACAGGCGCTCGGGCTCGATGTGAAGGTCGATTCGATCGGCAATATCGTCGGCATCCTGAAAGGCCAGCAGGCGGGGCCGGCGGTCGTCCTCGGCTCGCATATCGATACGGTCGGCACGGGTGGGCGCTTCGACGGCGCGCTCGGCGTCATCGCCGGCGTCGAGGTGCTGGCGGCCCTGCGCGATGCCGGCCTCACGCCGAAGCGCGACATGGCCGTGATCGCCTTCACCAACGAGGAAGGCGCCCGCTTCCATCCCGACATGCTCGGCTCCTATGTCTGGGCCGGCGGGATGAGCGTCGAGGCGGCCCACGCAGAGGTCGATTCGGAGGGCGTCGGGCTCGGCGCGGAGCTGGACCGCATCGGCTATCACGGCCCGGAGCAGCCGGGCTTCCTCAAGGCTCATGCCTATCTCGAGCTCCATATCGAGCAGGGCCCGGTGCTGGAAGGCGAGGGCGGGGGTTTGGGCGCCGTCACCGGCATCCAGGCGATCACCTGGCTCGAGCTGACGCTGAAGGGCCGGCCCAGCCATGCCGGCACGACGCCGATGGCCTATCGCAAGGACCCGGGCCTCGCCGCCGCGCGCATCAATATCTTCGCCAACGAGCTGACCAAGACCATTCCCGGCCAGCTTGCGAATTCCGGCGTCATCCGGGTCGAGCCCGGCAACGTCAATGTCGTGCCCGAGCGCGTGGTGATGTCGCTCGACCTGCGCAATCCGAAGGATGCTCCGCTCGCCGAAGCGGAGGCCGCTTTGCGCAAGTTCTGTGTTGAACTCTCCGCCCGCGACGGCATCGAGATCGGCTTCCGCGATCTCGCCCGCTTCCCGGCGACGCCCTTTGCCGAGGAGCTCATCGCCGGCGTCGAGGCGAGCGCCACGGAGCTTGGCCTGCCGATCCGGCGGATGATCTCAGGCGCCGGCCATGACGCGCAGATGATGTCGCGCCTCTGCCCAACGGCGATGGTCTTCATTCCCTCGATCGGCGGGCTCTCGCACAACCCGGCCGAGTTCAGCACCGACGAGGACATGGTGAAGGGCGCCAATGTCCTGCTCAGCGCCGCCTGGCGCGTCGCCAACGCCTGATCAGGGACCCGCCATGACCGCCATCGCCTCCCTGTCCGCCGCCGAGCTCGGCGCGCTCTATGCCGCGCGCGAACTCTCCCCCGTCGAGGTCGCCAGGGACGCGCTCGATCGCATCGAGCGCTTCGAACCGGAGATCAATGCCTTCGTCGTCCGCGACGAGGCGACCACGCTCGCCATGGCCGAGGCGGCCGGGACGCGCTGGCTGAAAGGCGAGGCGCTCGGTCCGCTCGACGGCGTGCCCGTGACGATCAAGGACAATATCGCCGTCGCCGGCTGGCCGATGAAGCGTGGCTCGGCCGTCGCGTCCGATGCGCCCTGGACGGAGGATGCGCCCGCGACGGCCAGGCTGCGCGAAGCGGGCTGCGTCTTCCTCGGCAAGACGACCATGCCGGAATATGGCTGGAAGGGCGTCGGCGATTCGCCGCTCTCCGGCATCACCCGCAATCCCTGGAATATCGGCACCGGGCCGGGCGGCTCCTCCGCCGGTGCGGCCTCCTGCGCCGCGCTCAATCTCGGCTGCATTCATCTCGGCACGGATGGTGCCGGCTCGGTCCGCATCCCCGCCGCCTTCACCGGTGTCGTCGGCCTCAAACCCAGCTATGGCCGCGTGCCGGCCTGGCCGGTCTCGACCATGGGCTTCCTCGCCCATCTCGGCCCGCTGACCCGCACGGTCACCGACACGGCGCTGGCGATGAACGCGATCGCCCGCCCCGACGAGCGCGACATGACCGCGATCATCGCCGACCCGATCGACTATGTCGCGGCGCTGAGCGGGGGCGTGAAGGGCCTGCGCATCGCTTACTCCGCCGGGCTCGGCGGCGATGTCCCGGTCGATGCCGATGTCGCCAGGCTCGCCCGCGAGGCGGCTCTGTCCTTCCGCGAGCTCGGCGCGAGCGTCGAGGAGGTCGATCCCGGCTTTGCCGATCCCATCGAGACGCTGATGGTGCTCTGGTCGGCAGGCGCGGCCTTGGCGCTGCGCAGCATCGGCCCGGACGGGCGCACCCGGATGGATCCCGGCCTCGTCGCGGTCGCCGAGGCGGGCGAGCAGGTTCCGGGTTCGACTTATGTCGATGCCCTCCTGAACCAGCGCAACGCGCTCGCTCACCAGATGGCGCAATTTCATGCACGTTTCGACTTGCTGCTGACGCCGACCCTGCCGTTGCCGGCCTTCGAGACCGGTCGCAACACGCCCGCCCATGGCGGCTATGGTGAGGACTGGACGCGCTGGACGCCCTTCACCTACCCCTTCAACATCACCCAGCAACCGGCGATTTCGCTGCCCTGCGGGCTCACCGGCGGGGGATTGCCGGCCGGGTTGCAGATCGTCGGCGCCTTCGCACAGGATGCGCTCGTGCTGCGCGCCGCGGCCGCATTCGAGGCATTGCGACCATTCGCCCGGGTCGATGCGCCGATCAAATCGATTTAGGCTGGTCTCGCGCAATTTTCCTGCTTTCCTCGCCTTGATGCCGGCAAAGATTGCCGTTGGCGCCGCCATCGGTTCCGTCTGGCACGGGTTCTGCAAGCCAGGCGCCGACGGAAACCGGCGGTACAGGCGTGTTGTCAGGGAGGTTTTTCTCCCACACACTCCCCGTCAGTCGCCCGTTCAGAGGCTGACACTTAGGGGAGTGAGTGATGGACCGCAGGACGTTTCTGAAATCCGCCGCCGGTGCCGGCACGCTTGCCGCCACGGGTGGCATCGCCATGCCGGCCTTGTCGCAAGGGGCTGCGGCCAAGACCCTGCGCTTCGTGCCGCAGGCCAATCTCGCCAATTTCGATCCGATCTGGGGCACGCAATATGTCGTGCGCAACGCGGCGGCCCTGGTCTGGGATACGCTCTATGGCATCGACGAGAAGTTCCAGCCGCAGCGCCAGATGGTCGAGAGCGAGGAAGTTTCCTCCGACGGCCTGACCTGGACCTTCAAGCTGCGCCCCGGCCTCAAGTTCCATGACGGCGAGCCGGTTCTCGCCAAGGACGTGGTCCAGAGCCTGATCCGCTGGTCGGCCCGCGATCCGATGGGCCTGATGATCCGTGGCATCCAGAACGAGATCGTCGCGGTCGACGACCGCACCTGGAAATGGTCGCTGAAGCAGCCCTATCCCAAGATGTTGCTGGCGCTCGCCAAGAACAACGCGCCCTGCTCCTTCATCATGCCGGAGCGCATCGCCAAGACCGACCCGTTCACCCAGATCACCGAATATATCGGCTCCGGCCCGATGAAATTCGCCCGCAGCGAATGGGTGCCCGGAGCCAAGGCCGTCTTCGAGAAATTCGCCGATTACGTGCCGCGGTCCGAACCCGCCTCCTGGCTCGCCGGCGGCAAGAAGATGCTGGTCGACCGCATCGAATGGGTGATCATGCCCGACCCGGCGACGGCTGCCGCCGCGCTGCAGAACGGCGAGGTCGACTGGTGGGAGACCCCGCTCGCCGATCTCGTGCCGGTGCTGAAGAAGCACAAGGACATCAACGTCGATATCGGCGATCCGCTCGGCAATATCGGCGCGTTCCGCATGAACCATCTCTTCCCGCCCTTCAACAATCTGAAGGTGCGCCAGGCGGTGATGACCGCGCTGAACCAGGAAGACTACATGCGCTCCATCGTCGGCGACGACGACAAGCTCTGGAAGCCGCTGCCGGGCTTCTTCACCCCCGGCACCCCCGGTTACACCGAGGCCGGCGGCGAGATGATGAAGATGAAGAACGTCGCGGCGGCGAAGAAGCTGCTGGCCGAGTCCGGCTACAAGGGCGAGCCCGTGGTCTGCGTCGTCGCGCAGGACATGTCCGCCACCAAGTCGATGGGCGACGTCACTGCCGAGCTCCTGAAGAGCATCGGCATGAACGTCGATTTCGTCGCCACGGACTGGGGCACGGTCGGCGCCCGCCGCGCCCAGAAAACGCCTCCCGGCCAGGGCGGCTGGAGCATGTTCCACACCTGGCATGCTGGTGCGGACTGCATCAACCCGGCCTCCTACACCGCGATCCGCGCCAATGGCGACAAGGCCTGGTTCGGCTGGCCGGACGTGCCCTCGGTCGAGACCGGGGTCACCGACTGGTTCAGCGCCAAGGACGAGGCCCAGGAAAAGAGCGCGATCGACGCCATCAACAAGGCTGCGGTCGAGAACGTCGTCTACGTCCCGACCGGCTTCTATCTCGGCTACCAGGCCTGGCGGAAGAACGTCTCGGGTGTCGTCAGTGGCCCGCTGCCCTTCTCCTGGGGGGTGTCGAAGGCCTGATCCGCAACGACTAGGGATACAGCGTCGCAATGCTGGCTTTCGTTATCAGACGCATCATCACGACCATCCCGGTGATGGCCTTCGTGGCGCTGTTTGTCTTCTCGCTGCTCTATATCGCGCCGGGTGACCCGGCTGCTGTCATCGCCGGCGACCAGGCGTCGCCGGCGGATGTCGAGAGGATCCGGGCGAGCCTCGGGCTCGACCGGGCCTATCTCGTCCGCTTCGGCGAATGGCTCTTCCGGGTGCTGCAGGGCGACCTCGGCACCTCGATCTTCACCTCGCTGCCGGTGACGCAGCTCATCGGCCAGCGCATCGAGCCGACTCTCTCGCTGATGGTGCTGACGCTGATCTTCGCCATCGTGATCGCGGTGCCGATGGGCGTCATCGCCGCCTGGAAGGCCGGGACCTGGATCGACAAGTTCGCGATGGCCTTCGCCGTGCTCGGCTTCTCCGTGCCGGTCTTCGTCGTCGGCTACCTGCTCGCCTATACGTTCGCGCTGAAGCTCGACTGGCTGCCGGTGCAGGGCTACACGCCGCTTTCGCAGGGCTTCTGGCCCTGGCTGCGCAACCTGATCCTGCCCGCCGTCACGCTCGGCTTCGTCTATATCGCGCTGATCGCCCGCATCACCCGCGCCACCATGCTCGAGGTGCTGCAGCAGGACTATATCCGCACCGCCCGCTCCAAGGGGCTCGGCCAGCGCAGCATCCTCTTCCTGCACGCGCTGAAGAATGCCGCGGTGCCGGTGATCACCATCATCGGCATCGGCATCGCGCTCCTGATCGGCGGCGCCGTCGTCACCGAGAGCGTCTTCGCCATTCCTGGCCTCGGCCGTCTCACGGTCGATGCGATCCTGCGCCGCGACTACCCGGTCATCCAGGGCGTCGTCCTGATGTTCAGCTTCGTCTACGTGCTGGTGAACCTGCTCATCGACCTCGCCTACACGCTCGTCGACCCGAGGATACGCTATTGACCGCCCAGACCGAAAACGCGACGGGCGCGATCACTGCCGCCCGCGATCCCGCCGAGCCGACGCGGCTGCGCCGCTTCCTGCGCTACTTGCGCCGCCACCCCTCGGTCGCCGTCGGCGGCGGCCTGCTCCTGATCATGATCCTGATCGGCGTCTTCGCGCCGCTGCTCTGGACCGTCGATCCGACTGCGATCTCGCCGGCCCGGCGCACGCGCATGCCGTCCGAGCAATACTGGTTCGGCACCGACATGCTCGGCCGCGACATCTATTCGCGCGTTGTCTATGGCGCCCGCGTCTCGCTCGTCGTCGGCTTCACCGTGGCGCTGCTCTCCTCGGTGGTCGGGCTGGCGATCGGCCTGCTCTCCGGCTTCGTGCGCTGGGCCGACGGCATCATCATGCGCGCCATCGACGGCATGATGTCGATCCCGCCGATCCTGCTCGCCATCGCGCTGATGGCGCTGACCCGCGGTTCGGTCGGCAACGTCATCATCGCCATCACGCTCGCCGAGATCCCGCGCGTCGCCCGCCTCGTGCGCGGTGTCGTTCTCTCGCTGCGCGAGCAGCCCTATGTCGAGGCGGCGGTGGCGCTCGGTGCCCGCACGCCGCGCATCATCATCAGGCACATCCTGCCGAACACGATGGCCCCGATGATGGTGCAGGCGACCTATATCTGCGCCAGCGCCATGATCATCGAGGCGATCCTGTCCTTCATCGGCGCCGGCATTCCGCCGGCGACGCCATCCTGGGGCAACATCATGGCCGAGGGCCGGGCGCTCTGGCAGGTCAGGCCGCATATCGTGATGTTCCCGGCGATTTTCCTGTCGCTCACCGTGCTCGCGGTGAACCTGCTCGGCGACGGCCTGCGCGACTCGCTCGATCCCCGTATCGCCAAGAGCCTGTGAGGTCGATGCCGTGAGGACTTGCGGCTGCTGAGCCGACGACCGCCATGCCCACAGATGTCACGCCCGGTTTTGTTTCCAACCCGCGATTAGACCGCGGGTTGGCCTATGGCGGCGACCTGCGCGCGATCCTGTCGCTCGAGCGGGCGGAGGAGGCGCGGGCCGCGGTCACGGGCTGGGAGGGCTATGCCCCGACGCCGCTGCGCGACCTCCCGGCCATCGCCGAGAC
Organism: Allobosea sp. BK604; assembly: GCF_004341515.1. Classification (GTDB taxonomy): domain Bacteria; phylum Pseudomonadota; class Alphaproteobacteria; order Rhizobiales; family Beijerinckiaceae; genus Allobosea. Next base: position 496,017 of record NZ_SLZF01000006.1, on the reverse strand, counting down.
GCTCGGCATCGCGCAGGTGCTCTACAAGGACGAAGGCAAGCGCTTCGGCCTGAAGAGCTTCAAGGCGCTTGGCGGCGCCTATGCGGTCGACCGGCTGGTCGCCCAAACGGGCAAGGCCGGGCTGACGGTCGCCTGCGCCACCGATGGCAATCACGGCCGCTCGGTCGCCTGGGGCGCGCAGCGCGCCGGCATCGAGGCCGTGATCTATGTCCATGAGACGGTCAGCGCGGGCCGGGCCGAAGCGATCCGGGGCTTTGGCGCGACGGTGGTGCGCGAGGGCCGGACTTATGACGACAGCGTCCGAGCCTGCACCGAGGCCGCCGCCGCCAATGGCTGGCAGATCGTCTCCGACACGTCCTGGCCGGGCTATGAGGACGTGCCGAAGGATGTGATGCAGGGCTATGCGCTGCTCGCCATGGAGGCGGAAGAGCAGGGCGCGCGGCCGAGCCATGTCTTCGTCCAGGGCGGCGTCGGCGGGCTCGCCGCAGGCGTGCTCTCCCATGCCTGGGAAAAGCATGGCGCCGAGCGGCCGATCCTCGTCGTCGTCGAGCCGGAGAATGCGGCCTGCCTGCTCGCATCCGCCAGGGCCGGGATCTTGACCGCGGTGGGCGGTGACCTCGACACGATCATGGCCGGGCTCGCCTGCGGAGAGCCTTCCATCCTCGCCTGGCGCCTCCTCGAGCAGGGCGCCGATGCCTTCATGACCATCGCCGACACTGCCGCCGGCGATGCGATGCGCCTGCTCGCGACACGCGGCGTGGTCGGCGGCGAATCCGGCGTCGCCGGGCTCGCCGGCCTGATCAAGGCGGCGCGTGATCCGGCCCTGCGGGCCGCGCTGGGGCTGGGATCCTCATCCCGCGTGCTTTGCTATGGCACGGAAGGCGCGACCGATCCGGACGTCTATCGCAGCATTGTCGGCCGCAGCGCCGAGGAGGTCGAGCCATGAGCCGTATCCTGACCGTGGGCGCTGCCCAGCTCGGGCCGATCCAGCGCGACGAGAGCCGCGCTTCGGCCGTCGCCCGGATGATCGCGCTGATGCGCCAGGCCAAGGGCCATGGCTGCGATCTCGTCGTCTTCCCGGAAGCGGCGCTGACCGCCTTCTTCCCGCATTGGTGGATGGAGGACGAGGACGAGATCGACGCCTATTTCGAGACGGCCATGCCCTCGAACGAGACCGCGCCGCTCTTCGAGGAGGCGGCCAGGCTCGGCATCGGCTTCCATCTCGGCTTCTGCGAGCTCGCCCATGAGGAGGGCCGCAAGCGCCGCTTCAACACCGCGATCCTGGTCGACAAGGCCGGCGGCATCGTCGGCAAGTACCGCAAGATCCATTTGCCGGGGCATCCCGACCACAAGCCGGAGAACCCCTTCCAGAACCTGGAAAAGCGCTATTTCGAGACCGGCAATCTCGGCTGGCCGGTCTGGCGCACCATGGACGCCAATATCGGCATGATGATCTGCAACGACCGGCGCTGGCCCGAGAGCTACCGCTCGATGGGCCTGCAGGATGTCGAGCTGATCGTGCTCGGCTACAACACGCCCAAGCACAATCCGCCGGCGCCGCAGCATGACCGGCTCGGCAATTTCCACAACCAGCTCGTGATGCAGGCCGGTGCCTACCAGAACGCCACCTGGGTCGTCGGCGTCGCCAAGGCGGGGCTGGAGGCCGGCGTCGACCAGATCGGCGGCTCCTGCATCATCGCCCCGACCGGCGAGATCGTCGCCCAGGCCGTGACCGAGGGCGACGAGCTCATCGTCGCGCGCTGCGACATGGATCTCGGCAAGAGCTACAAGAACTCGACCTTCAACTTCGCCAAGCATCGCGAGCCGCAGGCCTACGGCCTGATCGTCGAGCGCAAGGGCGCGGTTGCCCCCTAGGGTACGGATACTAGCCCGCATGCCCGGCCTGCGTGCCGAGAATTGGGTTTCACCACCGGCCACCGCATGATCATCTTTGTCGAAACGCAGCCTGAGAGAAGCACACCGTCATGTCCCATGATCTCATCCTGAAGGGCGGCCGGGTCATCGACCCCTCGCAGAACCATGACGGCGTGCTCGACGTCGCCTTCACCGACGGCAAGGTCTCGGGCTTCGGCAAGGATCTGAAGGGCGGCTCCGAAACTGAGATCCGCGACGTCTCCGGCTATATCGTCTCGCCCGGGCTGATCGACCTGCACACCCATGTCTACTGGGGCGGCACCTCGCTCGGCATCGATGCCGACGAGTTCTGCCGGCTCTCCGGCGTCACCACGTCGGTCGATACCGGCAGCGCCGGTCCCGGCAACTGGGCCGGTTTCCGCAAGCACGTCATCGAGAAGAGCCAGGCGCGCATCCTCGCCTATCTCCACGTCTCGCATGCCGGCATCTACGGCTTCGATCATCGCGTCATGGTCGGCGAGAGCGGCGACCTGCGCATGATGAACCCGATCGATGCGGTCGAGGTCGCCGACAAGAACCGCGACTTGATCGTCGGCATCAAGGTCCGCGTCGGCCTGCACGCCTCCGGCTCTTCCGGTGCGGTGCCGCTCAACATCGCGCTGCAGGTCGCCAACGAGGTCGGCATGCCGCTGATGTGCCATATCGACCATCCGCCTCCGTCCTATGAGGAGGTCATCGACATGCTGCGGCCCGGCGACGTGCTGACCCACGCTTTCCGCCCCTTCCCGAACTCGCCGGCCACCGCGCAGGGCACGGTGAAGCCCGAGGTGCTCGCCGCCCGCAAGCGCGGCGTGCTCTTCGATATCGGCCACGGCAAGGGCTCGTTCTCGTTCAAGACGACCCGCGCCATGCTCGCCAACGGCTTCATGCCGGACACGATCTCCTCCGACGTGCACAAGCTCTGCATCGACGGCCCGGCCTTCGACCAGGTCACCACCATGTCGAAATTCCTTTGCATGGGCGTGAAGCTGAACGATGTCATCGCGGCCTCGACGCTCAATGCCGGCATGGCGCTGAAGCGGCCCGAATACGGCTCGCTCAAGGTCGGCTCGCTCGGCGACGCCACCATCCTGACGGTGAAGGAAGGCAAGTTCGACTATGTCGACGTCACCGGCGAGCACCTGATCGGCAACCAGAAGATCGCCTCCGAGGGCGTCGTGCTGAAGGGCAAATGGTGGCACCCGAAGCGCTCGAAGAAATTCGCGCCCGTGAAGGGCTGAGCGAAATCCGGGCCGTGACGGAAGCGAACGGGCAGGGCGCCGCGTTCTGGCTCCCCATGACGCCGGCTGATTTGCCGGCGGTCATGGCCGTCGCCGAGGAGGTGCATCCCGATTATCCCGAGGATGCCGCTATCTTCGCCGAGCGGCTGACGCTCCATCCGGCCGGCTGTCTTTGCCTGGCCGATTCGCAGGGCGTGGCTGGCTATGTGCTGAGCCATCCCTGGCGGCTTTACGACATTCCCGCGCTCAACGCCTTGCTGGGCGCGATCCCGGCCGGTGCGAGCGCCTACTACGTCCATGATCTCGCGCTGCTGCCGCGCACGCGCGGCACGGGCGCGGCTTCGGAGATCGTCGACCGCCTCGCCGATCAGGCCCGCGCTTCCGGCTTTGCGGCCATCGCGCTCGTCGCGGTCAACCGCTCGGTCGGCTTCTGGCAGCGCCATGGCTTTCGCGAGACGCATGACGTAGCGCTTGATCGCAAGCTGGCCAGCTACGACGATGCCGCCCGCTACATGACCCGCACGCTCGAGGGCGTTGCCGCAGATCGATAATCAAGACGACCAGAAGGGAGCGCACATGAGCGCCGAACAGAAACTCAAGGAACTCGGGCTCAGCCTGCCGGAGGTGCCGACGCCGGTTGCGACCTATGTCAGCTTCAAGAAGGTCGGCGACATGCTCTATCTCTCCGGCCAGGGGCCGAAGCGCGCCGATGGCACCTATCCGACCGGCAAGGTCGGCGCCGGCGTCTCGATCGAGGAAGCCTATGAGCACGCCAAGCAGACCGGGCTCGGGCTGCTCGCGGCGATGCGCAAGGGCGCGGGCTCGCTCGACAAGGTCGAGGTCGTGAAGCTCCTGGGCATGGTCAATGCCGCCCCCGAATTCGCCGATCATCCCAAGGTCATCAATGGCTGCTCGGACCTCTTCGTCGCCGTGCTCGGCGAGAATGGCCGCCACGCCCGCTCCGCCGTCGGCATGGGCTCGCTGCCCAACAACATGACGGTCGAGATCGAAGCCATCGTCAGGATCCTGCCATGACCGCTCTCGCCGAGGAAATCGCCCGCACCTACGGCACGCCCGCCGTCGTCATCGATCTCGACAAGGTCGAGGCCAATATCGCCCGGCTCCAGGCCGCCTGCGATGCGGCCGGCATCGCCAACCGCCCGCATATCAAGACGCATAAGTCGCCCGAGCTGGCCCGGCTCCAGCGCGAGGCCGGCGCGCGTGGCATCACCTGCCAGAAGCTCGGCGAGGCCGAGGTCATGGCCGATGGCGGGCTCGACGACATCCTGATCAGCTACAACATCCTCGGCGAGGAGAAGCTCGGCCGGCTCGGCGCGCTGCAGCGCCGCGTCCGCATGATCGTCGCCGCCGACAATCCGGTCACGATCTCGGGCCTGCCCAAGGCCGCCGAGATCGCCGGGCGCAATCTCGAGGTCGTGGTCGAATGCGACACCGGCCGCCAGCGCGCCGGCGTCGAGACGCCGGCTGAGGCCGTCGAACTGGCGAAGATGATCGCCGGCTCGAAGGGCCTGACCTTCGCCGGCTTCATGATGTACCCGCCCGAGGATGGCTGGGAGCGCACGCAGCGCTTCCTCGACACCGCCAATGCCGGGCTGCGCGATGCCGGGCTGGAGGCGCCGGGCATGGTCTCGACCGGCGGCTCGCCCAATATCCCCAATATGGGCAAGCTCAAGGGCTCGACCGAGCACCGCTCCGGCACCTCGATCTTCAACGACCGCATGCAGGTCGCAGCCGGCGTGGCGACGCTCGATGATTGCGCACTCTCGGTCTACGCGACGGTGGTCAGCCGCGCCGGCCCGGAGCGCGGCATCCTCGATTCAGGCTCGAAGACGCTGACCAGCGACACTGGCGGGCTCGAGGGCCACGGCTACATCCTCGAATACCCGGCGGCGAAGATCGCCAAATTCGCGGAGGAGCACGGCTTCCTTGATCTCTCCGCCAGCAATGACCGGCCGAAGGTCGGCGAGGTCGTCAGGATCATCCCGAACCATGTCTGCGTCGTCGTGAACATGGTCGACCGGTTGATCACGGTGCGCGGCGACAAGCTGATCGGCGAATTGCCGGTGGCAGCGCGCGGCAAGCTGACCTGATGTTTCCTTCTCCCCTCGGGGGAGAAGGTGGCTGCGAAGCAGACGGATGAGGGAAGGGTCGCGTCGCGTCAGCGGCCCTTTCTTGCATTCGGATGAGGCTCTCCCTTCATCCGCCAGCCCTACGCGCTGCCCCTCTCTCCCGGGGGGAAGGGGCTCACCCCTCCGGATGCCGGGCATTCCATGCGGCGGCATAGTCCACGCAGAGCCTGTCGAGCTCCTCGCGGTCGGTGACGCCGGCGGGCCGGGCCCGCGAGGGCGAGGCCGCCTGGAACGGCACGTAGCGCTGATGCGCGATGCGCCAGATCCGGCGCAGCTCGACCAGCGGCTCGGCATGGTCGTCGACGCGGATATCGAAGGAGGGCATCGGCTCGCCCGACCAGATCCGGATCGCGGCCGATTGCTTGCCGCGCTTGTCGCCGCCGGCCCTTTCGCCCGCTTCGAGCGCGACCAGCAGCCTTTCGTCGAAATCGAGTGCCGAGGCGGCGATATAGGCCTTCAGCGTCTCCTGGACGACCTCCGGCCCGGCCAGCATGTTGCCGGCGACCGAGACCTGCGGCCCGTCGACAGCCCCGCACCAGTCGATGCAGGCCTTGCCGGTATAGGCCGCGATCTTGCCGTCGCGGTCGATGACATGGAGCTGGCGATGCGCGCGTCCCTCATCGGCCGCGGTCAGCGTCGCGATGATCTCGACGGCCGAGCGGCCTTCCTGCAGGAGCTTCAGCCCATCGACGCCGTAGAGCGGATTGACGAAGGCCTGGGTCGCGATCGCGCCGATGCGTCCGCCGCCATAGGGCACGCGTGCCCCTACGGCGAAGGCGCAGGTCGAGACCGCGACGCCATAGGCGCCGGTCGCCGCATCGCGGGCGACGATGGACCATGTCATGGGCGCGGTCTCCTAGATCATGATGCCGAAAAGTGGGAACCGGTTTTCGGACGACATCATCATCTAACTCCTTGGTAGAGAGGCGGATTCAGATTTCAGGTCGACCCGACCTGAAATCATCCGGCTCTAGCGGCCGGCGGCGTAGGCCTGCATCAGACGCGGGGTCGCCGCGGCGCGCAAGAGGCCGTTGCTGCTCTTTTCGGCAGCGGTCAGTCGCCCGACCGTCCAGGCCGGAGCTTCCTCCAGCGCATGGCCGCGACGCTTGAGATCGTCGATCGCCGCCTTGCCCACGGTCTCCTCGACCGTGAGATGGCCCGGCCGGGCCTCGCGCGGATAGAAGGTCGAGGGGAAATGCTGGGTGTGGAACAGCGGCAGGTCGATCGCCTCCTGCAGGTTGAGGCCGTGATGGACGCGGCGCAGGAACAGGCCGAGCTGCCACTGCTCCTGCTGGTCGCCGCCCGGCGTGCCGAAGGCGAGGCGCGGCTCGCCATTCTCGAAGGCGATGGTCGGCGTCAGCGTCGTGCGCGGGCGCTTCAGCGGCGCGAGCGCGGATGGCGAGCTCTCGTCGAGATAGAAGGCCTGGGCGCGCGAGTTGAGAGGGAAGCCGAGCTCCGGGATCACGGGCGAGGATTGCAGCCAGCCGCCCGACGGGGTCGCGGCGACCATGTTGCCCCATTTGTCGATCACGTCGATATGCACCGTGTCGCCGCGCCGCGAGGACGCGACCATCGAGGCGAGCGTCGGCTCGCCGACGGTCGCCCCGCCCGCCGTGCCGGTCTGGCCGGCGATGCGCAGTGTAGCCAGCATCTTGCCGACCTGCTCCTCGAAGCCGGGGATCATGCCCGGACGCAGCTCGTGCGAGGCCTTCTCGCTGATCAGCTTGCGGCGGCCGGCGGCATAATCGTCCGAGAGCAACGTCGCCAGCGGCACTTTCACGAAATCGGGGTCGCCGTAATAGGCCTCGCGATCGGCGAAGGCGAGCTTCATCGCCTCGACGACGTGGTGGATGAACTCGGGGCTGTCCGGACCCATCGCGGCGAGGTCGAAGCCCTCGAGGATCTTCAGCGTCTGCAGGAAGACCGGGCCCTGGCCCCAGGGGCCGATCTTGAAGACCTCCCAGCCGTGATAGGTCACGCTGGCGGGCGCCTCGTAGGTCGGCGTCCAGCGGGCCATGTCGCCGGAGGTGAGCAGGCCCTTGTGGCGCCGGCCGGAGGAATCCATCGCCTCGGTCGTGCGGCAGAACTTGTCCATCGCCTCGGCGACGAAGCCCTTGTACCAGGCATCATAAGCCGCCTGGATCTGCTTCTCGCGCGAGCCGCCGGCAGCCTCGGCTTCGGCCAGGATGCGCTTGTAGGTCTCGGCCGCCGCCTTGTTGCGGAAGAGCTCCTTGCCCTTCGGCACCTCGCCGCCCGGCAGGTAGACCGCCCCGGAGGTCGGCCATTCATTGGTAAACAGGTCGGTCAGCGTGCCGATCGTATCCGAGACGCGTGGCAGCATCGGATGGCCATTCTCGAAATAGCCGATCGCCGGCTCCAGCACCTCGCGCAGCGGCAGGGAGCCGTGGTCGCGCAGCAGGGTCATCCAGCCGCCGAAGGCGCCGGGCACCACGGTCGAGAGCAGGCCCGAGCCGGGGATCAGGTCGAGCCCGAGCTTTCTGTAGGCCTCGATCGTTGCGGCCTCGGGCGCGGGCCCCTGGGCGCAGAGCACCTCGACCTTCTTGGTCTTCGCCGAATAGAACACGGCCGGCATGTCGCCGGCCGGGCCGACCAGATGCGGCTCCACCACCTGCAGCACGAAGGCCGCGGCGGCACAGGCATCGAAGGCGTTTCCGCCCTTTTCCAGCATGGCCATGCCGGTGGCCGTCGCCAGCCAATGCGTCGTCGTGACGACACCGAAGGTGCCGAGGATTTCCGGGCGGGTGGTGAACATAGTCAGGTCCTTAGGCGGTCAGGATTCTTTGGGGTCGAGCGCGTCGCGCAGGCCGTCGCCCAGGAGGTTGAAGCCGAGCACCGCCAGGAAGATGGCGATGCCGGGCGCGACCGACATCCACGGGGCCTGCTCCATGAAGTTTTTGGCGACATTGAGCATCTGGCCCCAGGATGGGGAGGGGGGTTGCTGGCCGAGGCCGAGGAAGGAGAGCGCGGCCTCGAGGATGATGGCCTGCGCCATGAACAGGGTCGCCTGCACGATGATCGGCGAGAGCGTGTTCGGCGCGACATGGCGGAACAGGATCAGCCATTCCGGTACGCCGACCGAGCGGGCTCCTTCGACGAAATCCTCGGCCTTGACGTTGATCACCTGTCCGCGCACCAGCCTGATGAAGATCGGCACCGCCGAGAGACCGATCGCGATCATCGCGTTGGTCAGGGATGGCCCTAGCACGGCGGCGAAGGCGATGGCCAGGATCAGGAACGGGCAGGCGAGCAGCGCCTCGGTAATGCGCGAGATCACCGCATCGATCCAGCCGCCATACCAGCCCGCGATCAGCCCGAACGGGATGCCGATGCCGAGCGCGATCGTGACCGAGGCGATGCCGGCGAGCAGCGAGGTCTGCGCCCCGTAGAAAAGGCGCGAGACCTGGTCGCGGCCGAGCTCATCCGTGCCGAACCAGTAGAGCGCGGAGGGCGGCTTGCGCACGGCCAGGAAGTTCGACTTCAGCGGGTCGGCGAGCGGCAGGATCGGCGCCAGCAGCGCCATCAGCACGAAGATGAGGACGATCGTGCCGCCGATCAGGGCCGAGCGATTGCGGATCAGCTTGCCGAAGGTGCCGCGGCGCTTGGCCTCCGGCATCGTTGTGTCCGTAGTGTCCTTGCTGAGAGGCAGCGTCGTCATCAGCCGGCCCTCAGGCGTGGGTTGACGAGCACGTAGAGCACGTCGGCCATCAGGTTGAGCAGGATGAAGCCGATCGCGGTGCACAGTACGACGCCCTGCACCACGCCGTAATCGCGGTTGAACACGGCGTCGACGATGAGCTTGCCGAAGCCGGGAATGGTGAAGACCTGCTCGGTCAGCACCGCGCCCGCGAGCAATTCGCCGAAGAGCAAGGTCGAGAGCGTGATGATCGGCACGAGCGCGTTGCGCAGCGCATGCCGGTTCACCACCGTGTTCTCGTCGAGCCCCTTGGCGCGGGCGGTGCGGACATAGTCGGAGCGCATCACTTCGAGCATGGCCGAACGGGTATGGCGCATCAGCACGGCCGAGAGGCCGCCACCGAGCACGAAGGCGGGCATGATCAGCCGCTGGATCGCGCCGACCGGGTCCTTGAAGATCGGTTCATAGCCCGAGGCCGGGAGCAGCTTCCACTGCACGGAGACGACGAGGATCAGCATGATGCCGAGCCAGAAATTCGGGATGGAAAGTCCTGAGAGCGCGAGTGCGCTGGCGGTGTAGTCGGTCACCGTGCCCTTGCGCCGCGCGGCGATGATGCCCATCGGCACGCCGATGCCGATCGCGACGATGATCGAGGCCGTGGCGAGCTGGAAGGTCACCGGCAGCTTCTGCAGGATGAGGTGCAGCACGGGCTCGCCGGTCCGCAGCGAGCGGCCGAAATCGCCCTGCACGACCTGGCCGAGCCAGGCGAAGAACTGCACGACGATCGGGTCGTCCATCCGGTAGATCTCGCGCAGCCTTGCGATCACCTCCGGGTCGCGCTCCTCGCCGGCAATGACGAGGAAGGGGTCGCCCGGCAGCGCGCGCTGCAGGGCGAAGACGAAGAGCGACACCAGGAACAGCGTCGGGATGGCGATCAGGATGCGCCGGCCGATCAGCGAGAGCATGGCGCAGCTCCCGCTGTGGGTGGATGCCCGCCACAGGCGGGCATCGGGTCGCTGAGCGAAGCGATCACTGACGCTTCATCCCCGTCAGACGGATCATCCCGTCGGGATTGATCACGAAGCCCTGGATGTTCGAGCGCAGGGCGAAGAAGACGGTCTGGTTGTAGAGATAGATCTGCGGCCGTTCGTCCTGGAGGATGCGCTGCGCCGCGTCGTAGAGCTTCTTGCGCGCCTCGACATCGTACACGGTGCGCGCCTCGTCGAGCAGCTTGTCGACCTCGGCATTGCTGTACTTGCCGTCGTTCTGGCTGCCCTTGGTGGTGATGAACTGGTGGATGTTGCCGTCCGGATCGATACGGCCGGACCAGCCGATGCGGCTCATCTGGAACTTGCCGGCCTGCTGGTCGCGCAACTGGCTGGCGAATTCGGTCGAGCGCAGCTGGACGTCGATGCCGACCTCCTGCGCCATGGCCTGGATCACCTGGCCGAGTTGGGTGTCGACCGGGTTGTTGGTGACGAAGAGCTCGACGCTGAGCTTGGAGACGCCGGCCTCCTTGAGCAGCGCCTTGGCCTTGGCGACGTCGCGCTCCGGCACCGGGAATTCGGCGCTGGTGAAGGGGCTCTTCGGGTTGAACGGCTGGATCATCGGCTCGTAGAGCCCTTCGAACACCACCTGGCTCAGCACCTTGCGGTCGATGGCCAGCGAGAGCGCCTGGCGCACACGCTTGTCCTTGCCCATCGGGTTGTTGGCCATCTCGCCATTATTGGTGTTGATGGTGATGCCCTGGTAGCCAAGATTGGCGGTGCTTTCGACCTTCAGCGTCTTGTCGGCCTGGGCCGACTTCACGTCGCTCGGCGCAAGCCGCTCGAGCATGTCGAGCTCGCCCGAGCGCAGATTGGCGAGGCGCACGGTCGTGTCGGGGATGGTTCGGTACAGGATCCGGTCGAAATGATAGTTCTTCGCGTCCCAATAGTCCTTGAATTTCTCCAGCACGATGCGGTCGTTCTGCACGCGCTCGACGAACTTGTAGGGGCCTGAGCAGACCGGCTTGGCTCCGATATCGCTCGCCAGAGTCTTCGGGGCCAGCATCATGCCGGCGCGGTCGGTGAGCTGCGAGAGCAGCGTCGCATCCTGGCGCTTCAGCTTGAAGACCAGCGTCGTCGCGTCCGGCGTCTCGACGCTCGCGACGGAGGCGAGCTCCGACTTGCGCAGCGAATCCGGCAGGGTCATCGCGCGTTCGAGATTGGCCTTGGCGGCCTCGGCGTTGAAGGGCTCGCCGTCATGGAACTTGGCGTCGCTGCGCAGCTTCATCGTCAGCGTCAGGCCGTCCTGCGAGAACGACCACTCGGTCGCGAGCTGCGGGATGATCTTCAGGTTCGGATCGATGTCGAGCAGCTTGTCGCACAGGCCCATGAAGACGATGCGGCCGACGAAGGTGCGGGCCTTGTGCGGGTCGAGCACATCAGGATCTTCCTGCAGGCCGATGCGCAGCGTCGAGGGCGCCTGTGCCTGCGCCACGGAGGGCAGGGCGGCAAGCGAAAGGAGCGTGGCCGAAGCCAGCGCGGCGAAGAGCTTCATCTGTATTCCCCTCTTTTGTGTTTGAACGAGATGATGCGCGTTGTGACCTGGAATTGCGATATCCGGCGATCCGCTTCCTATGTTGCTCGGTGCTGGCGCCGCTCTCGCATGGCCGCTGGCATGCAAGGCTAATGCCTGACTTGGTCCCACCCGGTACTAAGTTGGCGCAAGTTCCCGCCGCCGTCGATGGTCCCTTCGTTTGATTTCTGGCATCTTTTTCGCTGGCATTCCAGATGCCTCCCGCATGCAAGTTGACGGCCAAGCGGGCTGCGTGAAACCGGGGCGGGCATGCCTTGCGCCCTGTCGCTTCAGTGACAATCTCTGCTAGTCAGGGCGCCACTCAACGATATCGAGCCAATGCAGACGGGGTTCGCGCACCATTGCCGTGCGCCGCGAACAGGGATGGAATGAATGCTGCTGGGTGTGATCGCCGACGATATGACGGGTGCGACCGATGTCGCCCTGATGCTCAATCGCGCCGGGATGCGCACAGTCCAGGTCATCGGCGCACCTGCCGCGAATGCCGTGCTGCCGGAGGCGGACGCGGTGGTCGTGGCGCTGAAATCGCGCACGAACCCGGTCTCGGAAGCCGTGGCGCAATCGCTCGCCGCCTGCGAGGCGCTGCTCGCTGCCGGCGCGCGCCAGATCCTCTTCAAGTACTGCTCGACCTTCGACTCGACGCCGCATGGCAATATCGGCCCGGTCGCGGATGCGCTGATGCGCCGGCTCGGCGCGCAGAGCGCCATCGTCTGCCCGGCCTTTCCGGCGAATGGCCGCTCGATCTACCAAGGCTATCTCTTCGTCGGCGCGGTGCCGCTGCATGAGAGCTCGATGAAGGACCACCCGCTGACGCCGATGCGGGATTCCAACCTGATGCGCCTGATGGGCGCGCAGACCGAGGCCAAGGTCGGCCTCGTGCCCTATGCCACCGTGCTCGAAGGCGCTGCGGCGGTGAAGGCGCGCATCGAGGAACTCGTGGCGCAGGGCGTGCCCTATGCCGTCACCGATGCGCTCACCAACCAGGATCTCATGGTGCTGGGCGAGGCGCTCGATGGCCAGGTGCTGCTCACCGGCGGCTCGGGCATCGCGATGGGCCTGCCGCAGAATTTCCGCAAGGCGGGACTGCTGCCCGAGCGCGAGATCGCCGCGCATCTGAGCGCGCCGCAAGGCCGCGCCGGCATCATCTCGGGCAGCTGCTCGACCGCGACCCGCGGGCAGATCAAGGCGGCGCTCGACGCGGGCTGCCCGGCGCTGAAGGTCGACCCGATGGCGCTTGCCGATGGCAGCCAGAACGCCGCCGAGCTTGCGGCCTGGGCCCTGGCGCAGAGGGGCGAGCGGCCCTTCCTGCTCTATTCCAGCGACGACCCGGCCGAAGTCGCGGCCGTCCAGGGCAAGCTCGGGCGCGACAAGGCCGGCGAGATCGTCGAGCAGGCCTTTTCCCAGGTCGCCCGGCTGCTCTCGGAGGGCGGCGTCACGCGCCTGCTCGTCGCCGGTGGCGAAACCTCGGGCGCGGTCGTCCAGGGGCTGGGCATCCGCACGCTGGAAATCGGCCCGGAAATCGACCCCGGCGTGCCCTGGACCCGCGTCGTCGATGGGCCGGACATGGTGATTGCCTTGAAATCGGGCAATTTCGGCGCTCCCGACTTCTTCCTGAAGGCATGGAACCTCCTGCGCTGACGCCGGCTCCGTTCCGATCCACGAAAACTCGTATAGGATCGGTCTCGACCAGCGGAAGGGGCGGATATGGACATGGCGTTTCTCGGCGAGCTCCTGACCAGCGTGGCCGATCGCGGCCGCGCGCTGATCGGGCTCGAGCGCTTTGGCAACGGCCGTAGCCGCCCGCTCGACCGACTCTGCGAGGATCTGCTGTCCGGCCGTGGCGAGGCCTCCGGCATGGCGCTGGCGCAGGCCGTGCTCGATGCCTGGGAAGGGCTCGACGCAGCCGGGCGCCTGACCTTCTTCCGCATGCTGCAGGATCGCTTCGGCCCCGATGCCGAGCGGCTCGACAAGGCGCTGGCGCATTATCGCGAGGATCCCCGCCCGGCCTCGATCGCGGCGCTGCATCTCGCATCCGAGCCGCGCCGGCAGGAGCTCTTCCGCCGGCTCAACCTCGCGCCCGGCGGCACGCATGTGCTGGTGCGCATGCGCGAGGCGTTGTTCGAGGCTTTGGCCAAGGAACCCGACCTCGCCGTGGTCGACAGCGATTTCCGGCACCTGTTCGGCTCGTGGTTCAACCGCGGCTTCCTGGTGCTGCGCCGCATCGACTGGCGCACGCCCGCCAACGTGCTGGAGAAGATCATCCGCTACGAGGCGGTGCACGAGATCCAGGGCTGGGACGATCTGCGCCGCCGCCTGGAGCCGGCCGACCGGCGCTGCTTCGCCTTCTTCCATCCGCAGCTCGTCGACGAGCCGCTGATCTTCGTCGAGGTGGCGCTGACCAGGGAGATCCCGCGCGCCATCAACGACGTCCTCAGCGAGGATCGCGACGTCCTGCCGGCGCAGAAGGCGACGACGGCGGTGTTCTACTCGATCTCGAACTGCCAGGAGGGGCTGCGCGGCATCTCCTTCGGCAATTTCCTGATCAAGCAGGTGGCCGAGGACCTGAAGCGCGAATTGCCGGGGCTCGACACCTTCGTCACGCTCTCGCCGCTGCCGGGCTTCGCGCGCTGGCTCGAAACCACTCTGGCCGAGCCGGCCGAGCTCGGCCTGACCAACGAGGAGATCTCGGAGCTGTCGCGGCCCTTCGGCGAGACGATCTCGCTCGAGGATGCAGCCCGCGCCCGCCGCGACAAGCTGCTCGGCCAGATGGCGGCGCAATATCTGCTGCGCGCCCGCACCGGATCCGGCCGCGTCATCGACCCGGTGGCGCGCTTCCATCTTGGCAATGGCGCCAGGCTCGAGCGCATCAATGTCGGCGGCAATCTCTCGGCCCGGGGCCTGCGCGAGTCGCACGGGGTGATGGTGAATTACCGTTACGACCTTGCCGATATCGAGGAGAATCACGAAGCTTTCGCCAGTCGCAACACGGTGGTCGCCTCATCCGCCGCGCGTAAGCTGTTGCGTCCGGCCGCGACATAGTTCTGGAGCGCGACGCCGAAAGGTGCGAAGCGCCTTTCGGATCGGTATATGCTCCGGCTCAAGCAAACGCCTGAAGGACCAAGACGTTAATATGGCCAATCATCTGTTCGACCTCATCAAGGCGCGTGTTCCGGCGCCCGACGCTCCCTTCGCGCTGCTCGATGACGGCCGCACCTATCTCTATTCCGACATGCTCGGCATCTCCGCCCGCTTCGCCAATGCGCTCGTCGCGCTCGGCGTGAAGCCGGGCGACCGCGTCGCGGTCCAGGTCGAGAAGAGCATCGAGGCGGTGATGCTCTATCTCGGCACCGTCCGCGCCGGCGCGATCTTCCTGCCGCTCAACACGGCCTATACCCCGGCCGAGATCGAATATTTCCTCGGTGATGCCGAGCCCGCCGTCTTCGTCTGCGACCCGGCCAAGGCCGATGCGCTGCGGCCCTATGCCGAGAAGGCCGGCGCCAAGCTTGAGACGCTGGGCGTCTGGCGCTCGCATGAGGTCTCGGCCGGCACGCTGGCCGACGCCGCGCTCGCCGCCTCGACCGAGTTCGCCGACGCCGAGCGTGGTCCGGACGATCTCGCCGCGATCCTCTACACCTCCGGCACGACGGGCCGCTCCAAGGGCGCGATGCTGAGCCATGACAACCTGGCCTCGAACGCGCTCGCACTGGTCGATTACTGGCGCTTCACCAGTGCCGACCGCCTGCTGCACGCGCTGCCGATCTTCCATACGCACGGGCTCTTCGTCGCCACCAACACGATCCTCCTGGCCGGCGCCGCGATGATCTTCCTGCCCAAATTCGATCCCGAGCAGGTCTTCAAGCACCTGCCTCAGGCGACCTCGATGATGGGCGTGCCGACCTTCTATGTCCGCCTGCTCCAGGATGCGCGCCTCAGCAAGGAGTCGACGTCCCATATGCGCCTCTTCGTCTCCGGCTCGGCGCCGCTGCTGGCTGAGACCCACCGCGAATGGCGCGAGCGGACCGGCCACGCCATTCTCGAGCGCTACGGCATGACCGAGACCAACATGAACACCTCGAACCCCTATGACGGCGATCGTGTCGCCGGCACGGTCGGCTTCCCGCTGCCCGGCGTCTCGGCCCGCGTCGCGAATCCCGAGTCGGGCGCGGAACTCGGCCGCGACGAGATCGGCATGATCGAGGTCAAGGGCCCCAACGTGTTCAAGGGCTATTGGCGCAACCCGGAGAAGACCAAGGCCGAGTTCCGCGACGACGGCTTCTTCATCACCGGCGATCTCGGCAAGATCGACGCGGCCGGCTACGTCCATATCGTCGGGCGCGGCAAGGACCTGATCATCACCGGCGGCTACAATGTCTACCCGAAGGAGGTCGAGACCGAGATCGACGAGATGCCCGGCGTGATCGAGAGCGCGGTCATCGGCTGTCCGCATCCCGATTTCGGCGAGGGCGTCACCGCGGTCGTCGTGGTCAAGCCGGGCGCGCAGATCAGTGCCGCCTCGATCTCGCAGGCACTCGACCAGCGCCTCGCCAAGTTCAAGCTGCCCAAGCAGGTCTTCATCGTCGACGATCTGCCGCGCAACACCATGGGCAAGGTCCAGAAGAACCTGTTGCGCGACCAGTATCGCGACATCTACGCCAAGGCGATGAAGGCCGGCGAGTAGCCGCTCGTCCTGCAGAGGCAATCGTCCTGCAGAGGCAATCGTCCTGCAGAGGAAGGACGCGATCGGCGGGCCGGGGGGCGATGATGCAGGCAGGCGGCACGAGCCGCCCGCTCCGATCACTGCCGAAAGGTGCCGCCCATGAACCGCCGTCTCGCCCGCCTTGCCGCCGCCGGGCTCGCTTGCGCCGCCGGCCCGTCAATCGCGGCCGACTGCGCCGCGACCTTGGCCGGGCAATGGGTCACGCAGGGCGACGTCAATGCGGGCTTCATCAAGGTGAAGGTCGATAATCGCGACAGCTACGACGCCGATGGCTCGTTCAAGGCGATCCGGCGCTTCGTCAACCTCGAAGGCAAGTGGGAGACGCAGACCGCCTCCGGCAAATGGTCGGCGAAGCCCGGGGACAATGCCGACCAATGCGTCATCGAGCGGCTGAGCACCGGGGCGTTCGGCTCGATGAGCTCGAGCTCGACCGTCACCATCGTCGACAAGGACACGATCCGCTCGTTCGGCCTCGAAGCGAAGCGGGCGGAATAGAGCATTTTCGTCACGCGAACCGGTATCCATTTCGCTCGAAAATGCTCCAGCCCTCAGGCCCGCTCCGGTAGCCTGAGGTCGATCGTCTCGCCATCGGCGGGGATCAGCAGCCGGTCCGGCCCAATGCCGCGCGCCTCCGCCGCTGCGCGCAGTGCGGCCCGGCTCACGGTGGCGTGGTCGAGCGCCTCCATATGCGTGGCGATCACGGTCGCGCCGGGCGCGGCCTCGCAGAGATCGAGCGTCTGCTCGGCATCCATCACGATCAGCGTGTCGTCCCATTTCGCGCCGCAGGAATGCGTCACGATCACGTCCGGCTTCGTTGCCGCGACCGCGTCGAGCAGCGGCGGGTAGAGTACGCTGTCGCCGCACCAGTAGAGCACCGGCTCGCCGGGCGCCTCCAGGCTGAAGCCCATGACCTGGCCCATCTTCTCCACCACCGCGCCGGTGCCGTGCTGGGCCGGGTGCCGGTTGAGCACGATCGAGCCCAGCCGCAGGAAATTCTGCAACGGCGTCACCGCGGCGAAGCCCGCGGCCGCGATCGTCTCCTCGTCTCCCGGCTGGCAGATGAGCGGCAGGTCCTTGGAGAGTCGCGCCTTGGCGGTCTCGTCGAAATGATCGGCATGCAGATGCGAGACGATGACCTGGTCGACGCCCGCAAGGATGGTCTCGATCGGCTCCGGCAGGCCGACCATCGGATTTTCCGAGCGCCCGGTGAAGGAACGCCGGCTGTGCTTCGGCCCCAGATCGGGGTCGATCAGCAACGTGCGCCCGCCATAGACGAGCTTGAGCAAGGCGTTGCGCAGGAGCTGGAGCTGCATGGGATAACCCGGACGCTGGAGCATTTTCGAGCGAAGTGGATACCGGTTCGCGTGAAGAAAATGCGTCAAAACAAAGGGGTAGAGAATTTTCGCGCTTCGGAGAAGCGCGGAAATTCTCTGGCTTGATCGGGTGCCGATCATGCCGCGCCCGGGCGCTAGCGACCAATGCCGGTTTGTGAAGGAGGCCATAACCGCCGCGTTGCCTGCCGGCTCAGGATTCAGGCCTTCGATTGCGGCAGCGCCAGGTTGAAATTCGCCTCCTGCGCCGGCGCTTCCGCCTGCTTCAGCCGGGTCTCCCTGAGCTCGTCCGCCGCCTCCAGGATCGGATAGGCGATCGAGGTGATGTGGCCGTGGATGCGCTTCAGGTCGCGCAGGACGTCGAGATGGATCGAGGAGGTCTCGATCGACTCGGGCACGCCGCTGCGCAGCCGCTCGTAATGGTTCTCTGTCGCCTGCCGCTCGGCCGAACGCATCGCCGGCTTTTCGTCGAAGAGCTGGCGCGCCAGCGCGATGTCACGGGTGGCGAGCACGTTGAGCGCCAGGCGTAGGCTGTGCATCACCTTGCCGTGCAGCGCGCTGATCTCGGCGAGCCCTTCCGGCGAGAAGCGATAGCCCCTGCGGATCTTCTTCTCGGCGAGCTCCCGCAGGTTCTTGTCGATGATGTCGCCGATATGCTCGAGATTGGTGTTGAGCGTGATGATCTCGACGAGGCGCTTGCCTTCCTCCTCGCTGAGTTCCGAGCGCGACAGCTTGACCAGATAGAGCTTGATCGCCTCGTGGATCGCGTCGACGCCGTCATCGGCCTGGGCGATCTCGCGCGAGAGCTTGAGCTTGTCGCCATCGAGCAGGGTCAGCGAATCCTTCAGCATCTCGCCGACGCGGTCGCCGAGATGCAGGGTCTCGCGCATGGCGCAGGCCAATGCTTCCGAGGGGCTGTCGAGCACGCCGGGGTCGAGATAGAGCGGCCGCGTCACCCGCTCGGTCGCCGGCGCGGCGGGCATGAGGCGCACCACCAGATTGGCGATCGGCGTCACGAAGGGCAGGAAGACGAGCCCCCCGAGGATGTTGAGGCCGAGATGGATCTCGACCGCGAGCCGGCCGTGATCGCTCGACAGGGTCGCGATCCAGCCCGCCAGCGGCTTGGCGAAAGGCAGCACCGCGAGCGTGATGACGGCGCGTGTGATGAGGTTGGCGACAGCGACGCGCCGCTGCGCCACCGGCGCGGCGAGCTGGTCGACGACCGGCACCAGCGCATTGCCGAGATTGGCGCCGACGATCAGCGTCAGCGCCATGGCCGGCGAGAGCAGCCCGCCCGACCAGAAGGAGGCGATCAGCAGCACGATGGCGAGGCTGGAATGGGTCAGCCAAGTCGCCGCCACAGCGACCGCGACAGCGATGACCGGCTCGCCCGCCAGGGCCTCGAGCACGATGCGGAAGGTCGGCGATTGCGCCAACGGCTCCGATGCCGTCTTCAGCTCGACCAGCGAGAGCAGGATGAGCCCGATCCCGACCAGCAGCCGCCCGATATTGCGCGCCTTGTCCATCGCCTCGTTGGCGAGATAGAGCGCGACGCCGACGGCGAGGAGCAGGCCCCAGAGCCAGCCGAGATCGAGCGAGACGATGAAGGCGGCAAGAGCCGTGCCGATATTGGCGCCGAGCAGAACCGCGAACGCCATCGGCAGCGCGATCATGGCCTGTCCGGCGAAGGAGGAGATCAGCAGCGTCGTCGCCGTCGAGCTCTGCAGGATCAGCGTCACCACCGTGCCGCTCGCCATGGCCGAGAGGCGGTTACGGGTGAAGCGTCCGAGCGCCTGGCGCAGCGAGGGACCGAATGCCCGCGTGGCGCCGGTCCGGACCAGCCGTACCGCCCAGATCAGCAGCGCCACCGCGCCGGCGAGATGGATCAGGATCGAGGTGGTGCTGTCGGCTGCGTTCATTCCGCTGGGGAGACTCCGGGCTTGGGGGAGGGGGCTGCGAAAGCGGCGATCTTAGGCCGAATTTCATTAGCCGTCTTATAAATAATCATGCGAAAGGGGCCATTTGATGACCCCTCCGATATCCGAGCTAAATAGCTGGAATTACGCGGCGAATTGTCCGTATGGCACGCTGTCGCGTGCATTGCGCAGTGCGCTCGCCCACCAGTGCAGCTGCGCCAGCATCGTCGCCATGGCCCGCTCGGCCCGGTCGGCGTCGACGAGCTGGCCGGACGCGTCGAACTGATCCCAGGCATTGGTGAAGGCGACGCCGTCGCGGATCGTCGCGGCATGGAGTTCGGCAAAGACCAGCCGCAGCTGCTCGACGGCGCGCAGGCCGCCCGAAATGCCGCCATAGGAGACGAAGGCCACGGGCTTGCCGCGCCATTCCCTGCCGACCGAGTCGATCAGCAGCTTCAGCGGCGCCGGATAGCCGCGATTATATTCCGGCGTCACTACGATGAAGCCGTCGGCCAGGGCGATACGCTCCTTGAGCGCGAGCAGGGCGGCGTCGTCGCGCGGCGGATGCCGCGTCGGCGAGCCGAGCTCTGCCGGGTCGATCGCATCGACGGCGAACGGCCCATCGCCCTCGATCTGCGCGATTGTCCAGGCCGCGATCGTCTCGCAGAGCCGGCCTTCGCGCGTGCTGCCATAGATCACGGCGAGGTTGATCCTGGGGTCGAGCTTGCGATGCATGAAGGCGCTCCTGCCATTTGGCCAAATCGGGAGCAGGCTGTATAGAACCTCAACCATAGTTAAGGTCAAGGGCAGTGAGCGAGACGGTTCGAGCGGGCCTGGGCGGAGAGTTGAGTGTCGGCGAAGTCGCGCGGCGCAGCGGCCTCGCCGTCTCGGCGATTCATTTCTACGAGGCGAAGGGATTGATCCGTGCCGGCCGAAGCGCCGGCAACCAGCGGCGCTATCCGCGCGAGGTGCTCAGGCGTGTCGCGATTATCAAGGTGGCGCAGCGCACCGGCATCCCGCTGAAGACGATCCGCGAGGCCTTCAAGGCGTTGCCGGCCGAGCGCACGCCGACCGTCGCCGATTGGCGCAAGCTCTCGGCCTCATGGAAGGCCGAGCTGGAGCGGCGCATCGACCGGCTGACGCGCCTGCGCGACCATATGGAGGACTGCATCGGCTGCGGCTGCCTCTCGGTGACGAGCTGCCCGCTGCACAATCCCTGGGATCAGCTCGGCGAGCAGGGGCCGGGGCCGCGCCTGCTCGATCCGGATTGAGCGCCGTATCGAGCCCCCGGAGCCGTCATTGCGAGGAGCGCAGCGACGAAGCAATCCAGGAGGACCGGGTGAAACGCCGGCATGCGCCTTCGCGTCAGCCTGTACCCGGGCTTGCCAAAGGCAAGACCGGGAGTTGCTCTCGTCAGCCCGCCTTGTGCAGTTTCGCCAGCGGAAACTTCGCCACATCCGCCAGCAGCTCGGCAAAACCCTTGGCCTGGAAGGCCGCCGTCGCCTTGCCCTTTTCGGCGGTGGCGAGGCTGGCATCGCCGGCGGCGCCCGAGGAATGGACATCCTGCGCCATCCAGGCATGGGCGTGCAGCCCGGTCGGCCGCAGCCACTTGTAGCCCTCGGCGGCCATCGCGACTGTCGACGGCTCGAAGCGCCCGGCCTTGCTCATGTCGACGAGATCCGGCCGGAAATGCAGCATCAGCGAGGTCTCGATATCGCCGGCATGGATGCCATGATTGGCGTCGAGATCGGCGAACAGGCCCTGCGGCAGACCGAAGGCGCGCCAGGCCGTGGTCACCGCCAGCATGCCGTGGCGGACGCGCAATTCACGCGAGACCACCTTCATCGGGTCGATATTGCCGCCATGCGAGGTGATGATGACGAGCTTGCGCAGGCCGGCGCGCAGCACGCTCTCGCCGATCTCGATCCAGCTCTGCGTCGCGCTTTCCCAGGAGAGCGTCAGCGTGCCCGGCGAGTGCAGGTGCTCGTTCGATTTGCAGATCGCGAGCGTCGGCAGCACCAGCACGTCGAGATCGGCCGGCACCAGCGGCATCGCCAGGCCGAGCATAGCGTTCATGATGGTGGTGTCGACCGAGACGGGCAGATGCGGGCCGTGCTGCTCGATCGCCGCCAGCGGCAGCACCGCGACGGTCTTCTCGGCCGAGAGGCCCTCGAATTCGGTGGTCTTGAGATCGCCCCAGAAACGCGCGGTCATATCATCAGTCCTTGTTGTCGTCGTGGTCGCAGTGCCCCAGGGGCTCTAGAGCATTTCCGAGCGAAGTGGAGACCGGTTCGCGTCAAGAAAATGCGATAAAACAGAAACTTAGAGCATTTTCGAGCGAAGTGGAGACCGGTTCGCGTGAAGAAAATGCGTCAATACAAAGAGATAGAGAATTTTCGCGATTCGGAGAACGCGGAGATGCGCTAGAGTCGGTTGATGTCGTCGCATTCGACGATGCGTTTCGGCCAGCCCTTGCGGACCAGCGCCAGCATCGCCTTGCCGATCTGCTCGGTCGAGGTCACCCAGCGCGGCAGCCATTGTTGCAGCGCCGGGAGGATCGGCGCCAGCGCGCCATAGAGCACTCGGTAGGCCATGGTCCGTGACTTGATGCCATGCAGAGGCCGGATCGCGCCGGGTCGCATGACATAGACCGCCCTGAAGGGCAGGCGCAGCAGCGCGTTCTCCGTCCTGCCCTTGACCCTCGCCCACATGACGCGGCCCTGCTCGCTGCTATCGGCGCTGGCGCCGGATACGTGGACGAACGTCATGCCAGGATTGAGCGGCAGCAGCGCCTGCGCTGCCGCGAGCGGGATGTCATAGGTGATGCCGCTGTAATCCGCCTCGCTCATCCCCGCCGAAGCGACGCCGAGGCAGAAGAAGCAGGCATCGAAGCCGGCGAGTTCTCCCTCGATCGTGCTGTAGTCCAGCAGATCGGCATGGACGATCTCGCGCAGCTTCGGGTGGCGCTGCCCGGTGGCCGAACGGCCGAGCGTGACGACCTCGCTCACGCCATCATCGAGCAGGCACTCGCGCAAGGCGCCTTGCCCGACCATGCCGGTCGCACCGAAGATCAGGACCCTCATCGGCGTGTCCTCCGCGGAGGAGCTGCTATTCCGCCGCTTCCGCGGCCTCGGCCTGCCAGTTCAGCAGCTTGCCGGGATTCATCAGGCCGAGCGGATCGGCGAGGCGCTTGAACTCCGGCTGCGGCGCGTCGGTGCGCTTCCAGCCGGCATTGTTCAGCACCCAGGTATGCGGGTTCGAGGCCTGGATGCCGGCTTCCTCGGCCTTGGCCATGATCTCCTGCAGCCGCTCGGCCGTGCTGTAGCGCACCAGCGGCAGGCTGGAATGGTAGACCTTGCCCTGCCGGCGCTGGAACTCGATGTGGAACAGCACATCGTCATTGAACTCGCGCTCGGCCCAGTCGAGAAGTTCGAGATTCCGGACAGGTGGGAAGCGCAGCTGCAGATAGGTGATGGTCGGATCGACCTTCAGCGCATGCAGGGTCGTGTGGTTCCAGGTGTATTCGTAGAGCGGGCCGGGGGCGCCCTTCTCGCGATGCTCGCCGAAGGCCGCGAGCCGAGCGGCCTCGGCGCCGCGCGAGAAGGTGACGCTGCCGCCCATCTCGGCGATCAGCCGGTCGATTTCGTCGCCCTGCGGCTCCGAGACCATCAGGATGGCGAAGGCCTTGTTCTCGCCGAGATAGGGGCCGAGCCGGCGCAGATAGGGCGCGATGCGCGGGTCATGGATGCTGACCAGCTTCTTGGCGATGCCGTCGCATTCGGTGAAGGCCTGGCCGAAGGCGGCCGCCTGCTTGAGCGTATCGAAGGTCGCGATCCGCTCGGCCCAGGCATGGGCCGGGGCCAGAGGCACCTCGACCTCGGTGATGATGCCGTTGACGCCATAGGCGTGCATCACCTTGAGGATCTCCTTGCCGCGCAGCTCGATCAGCCGTGGCTCGGGCTCGACGGTCATCACCTCCAGCGCGATGACGGCGCCGAGATTGTCGATCTGGCCCCAGGTGCAGGAGCCCGCGCCTGCCGCGCCGCCGGCGACGAAGCCGCCGATCGTCGCCTGCGCCCGCGTCGAGGGGTGCATGCGCAACTCCTGGCCGAGGGGCCAGAGCGCCTTGTCGATGTCGAGCAGATTGGCGCCGGCCTCGAACCGACCCGCTCCCAGCGTGGTCGAGACCACGCGGTTGAGCCGCGTCAGGTTGAGCACCACGCCGCCCTCCAGCGGCACGGCCTGGCCGTAATTGCCGGTGCCGCCGCCGCGCACGGTCAGCGGCACGCGATGGCGCGCGCAGGCGGACGCGACGCGCCGGACCTCGTCCTTGGTCTTGGGCAGGATGATCAGCTCCGCCTGCTTGCCCTCGAGATCGGGCTTCAGCACCGGCGAGAACCAGAAGAAGTCGCGGCTATGCATCCTGAGCGACGCCGCGTCGTCATAGATGGTCAGGTCGGCGAGTTCGGCGCGCAAGGCGGCGAGGGCAGGGCGGGTCATGCGTTTTCCAGATCTTTTCGTCGGCTGCAGCATATCCGGACGCGCCGGATGCGGAAGCGTTCGAACTGCATAGCGCCCCGAAGCGTCAAAGCCCAAGCGCCGCGGCAAGATCACAGGGGATTGCCCGCCGTCGAGGCATCTGCCTGCAATTGAGGCAATTGCCTGATCCCTGTGCGTAAACGGGTTGCGCGGCATTTCCACGACTTCGCCCCGCATGGCATATATGTTGCTCGCAGGTGGGCAACGCGCGGCGCCGGATGCCGCCGGCCAGCGCCGTCCCAGGGAGATCTCGTCCATGTCGTCGATGAAATATCGCGTGAGCCGTCGTGCCGCGCTCGGCCTGATCGGCGGCTCGGCCGCCTCGGCCCTCATCACCGTTCCCGGCGCTCGCGTGAGCGCGCAGACGCTCGACAAGGTCAGCTACCAGACCAACTGGCGCGCCCAGGCCGAGCATGGCGGCTTCTATCTCGCGGTCGCCAACGGCATCTACAAGAAGCACGGCATCGACGCCGATATCCGCATGGGCGGTCCGCAGCAGAACCCGTCCCAGCTCCTGCTCGGCGGCCGCGTCGACATGGTCATGTCGAACTCCTTCGAGGCCATCCGCTACGCCCAGGAAGGCCTGCCCTTCCTCTGCATCGCCTCGATCTTCCAGAAGGACCCGCAGGTCCTGATCTCGCATCCGGGCGTCGGCAACGACTCGCTCCCGGCGCTGAAGGGCAAGCCGATCCTGGTCGGCGCCGGCGGCCGCACCAGCTACTGGCCCTTCCTCAAGGCCAAGTTCGGCTTCACCGACGAGCAGATCCGGCCCTACACCTTCAACATGGCGCCGTTCCTGGCCGACAAGAACATCTCGCAGCAGGGCTTCCTCTCCTCCGAGCCCTTCGCGATCCAGCAGGCCGGCGTGAACCCGGTCGTGCATCTCCTCGCCGATGCCGGCTTCGCCAACTACAACACCACGATCAACATCTCCCAGAAGATGGTCGCCGAGAAGAAGGACGTGGTGCAGCGCTTCGTCACCGCGACGCTCGAGGGCTGGGCCGAATACATGAAGGGCGGCCCGGCGATCGAGGCGGCCAACAAGCTGATCCTCAAGGACAATCCGGACATGGATCAGGCCAAGCTCGACTACGCCCACAAGGTCATGAACGAGAAGGGCATCGTGCTCTCCGGCGATGCGCTGACGCTCGGCATCGGCGCCATGACCGACGCGCGCTGGAACGAATTCTACAAGCAGATGACCGAGGCAGGCGTTTTCCCGGCTGGCATCGACATCAAGAAGGCCTATAGCCTCGAATTCATCAACAAGGGCGTCGGCAAGGCTTAAGGCCGACCCGCCGTCATCCCGGACAAGCGGCGAAGCCGCGCCGCTCCGGGGTCCATCGTAGGACGCCGCACGTTACGATGGATCCCGGCGCTTCGGCCGGGATGACGTCTACCGTTGCGGCTGAAGACGAGAACGGATCATCAGGCTTTGGACACGGCCTATCTGAGCAGACCCCATGAGGAGCGGGCTGGAGGCGGCAAGCCGCTTGTCTCCATCCGCCATGTCTCCAAGCAGTTCGCCAACGGCACCATTGCCGTGCGCGACGTCAATCTCGACCTCGGCACCGGCCAGTTCATCAGCCTGCTCGGCCCCTCCGGCTGCGGCAAGTCGACATTGCTGCGCATGATCGCCGGCCTGGGCGCGCCCTCGACCGGCACGATCGAGTGGCCGACCACGAGTCATGACGCCGCCGGCAAGCCCGAGCGCGATCTCGGCTTCGTCTTCCAGGACCCGACGCTGATGCCCTGGGCGAACGCCCTGGCCAACGTGATGATGCCGCTCATCCTGAAGCACGTGCCCAAGCGCGAGGCGGAAGCGCGCAGCGCCGAGATGCTCGAGCTTGTCGGGCTCAAGGGCTTCGAGAAATCCTATCCGCGCGAGCTGTCCGGCGGCATGAAGATGCGCGTCTCGATCGCGCGTGCGCTGGTGATGCGGCCGAAGATCCTGCTGATGGACGAGCCCTTCGCCGCCCTCGACGAGATCACCCGCCACCGCCTCAACGACGACCTGCTCGAGCTCTGGTGGAAGACAAAGTTCACCGCCGTCTTCGTCACCCATTCCGTCTTCGAGTCGGTCTATCTCTCCAAGCGCATCGTGGTGATGGCGGCCCGGCCCGGCCGCGTGATGGCGGATCTCGACGTCGAGGCGCCCTATCCGCGCGACGAGCTGTTCCGCACCTCCTCGGATTACGCCCATCTCTGCCGTGTCGTCTCCGGCAAGCTCAAGGAGGCGATCGGCTCATGAGCTCCTCGCTCGACACCGCGCATCCCGCCCATGACGGAACCGACGCCGAGGCCCGCCCGGTCTTCCTGACCGAGCAGCGCATCCTCGGCCTGCCGGCAAGCGCCTGGCCGCG
This sequence comes from Allobosea sp. BK604, assembly GCF_004341515.1. GTDB lineage: Bacteria > Pseudomonadota > Alphaproteobacteria > Rhizobiales > Beijerinckiaceae > Allobosea. The sequence continues at coordinate 469,611 of NZ_SLZF01000006.1, read as the reverse complement.
CATTCTGGCCCCGCTCGCCATCGGGGCGTTGGCGCTGGCGCTCTGGGAGTTCGTCGTCCGCTGGAAAGGGATTCCGCCCTATATCCTGCCCGGCCCGCTGCTGATCGGCCAGACGCTGATCGCCGACTGGGGCACGCTCTCCGGCTCGCTGCTGATCACCTTGCGCATCACCTTCATGGCGCTGACGGCCGCCGTCGTCGTCGGCGTCGCGCTCGCCGTGCTCTTCACCCAGTCGAAATGGCTGGAGATGTCGCTCCTGCCCTATGCGGTCATCCTGCAGGTGACGCCGATCGTCGCGATCGCGCCGCTGATCATTATCTGGGCCGGCGACATCAATCTCTCGCTGCTGATCTGCGCCTGGATCGTCGCCTTCTTCCCGATCCTGTCGAACACGATCCTCGGGCTGAACTCGGCCGATCACAACCTGATCAATTTCTTCCAGCTTTACGGCGCGACGCGCTGGCAGACGATGCGCTATCTCAAGCTGCCGGCGGCGCTGCCCTATTTCCTCGCCGGCCTGAAGATTTCGGGCGGCCTCGCGCTGATCGGCGCTGTAGTGGCCGAATTCGTCGCTGGCACCGGCGGCACCGAGTCCGGGCTCGCCTACCGCATCCTGGAGGCGGGTTACCAGCTCAAGATCCCGCGCGTCTTCGCTGCGCTGCTGATGATCTCGCTCTCGGGCATCGCGATCTTCCTGGCGACGAGCTGGATCTCGCATCTGCTGCTTCGCCGCTGGCACGAGAGCGCGCTGAAGCGGGAGAATTGAACCTCGTCGTCATTGCGAGGAGCGTGACGACGAAACAACCCGGGGTCGCAAAACGCCACGTCATGGTCGGGCTTGTCCCGTCCATCCACGTCTTCGCTGTTCGAGGACCGTGGCCAAGACGTGGATGCTCGCCACAAGGGCGAGCATGACGGTGGAGCGGCAAAGAGCATGGTGTGACATGAGCGCAGTACCTGACCGCAAGTCCCAGCCCTCCCGTTACGACATTGCCGGCCTTCTCGCCGATATCGACGGCGTGCCGGTGATCGCGGAGGCGCAGGTCGTGCGCAAGCGCTCGCGCGACTTCTTCTGGTACTCGCCGATCCTCAACAAGGAACTGGCGGACAAGTCGGCCGATATCCTCGTCAGCCCGCGCGACGAGGCCGAGGTTGTGCGCGTCGCCGCCGCCTGCGCCAGGCGCCGCATCCCGCTGACCGTGCGTGCCGGGGCGACCGGCAATTACGGCCAGGCAGTGCCGCTCGAAGGCGGCGTGCTGCTCGACATCACCGCGCTCTCCGCCACCGAATGGCAGAAGCCCGGCGCGATCCGCGTCGGTCCCGGTGCCAGGATGGTCGATATCGACATGGCGATCCGGCCCTCCGGCTACGAGCTGCGCATGCACCCCTCGACCAAGCGCACCGCCACGATCGGCGGCTTCGTCGCCGGCGGCTCCGGCGGCGTCGGCTCGGTGACCTATGGCGGCCTGCGCGAGCCCGGCAACATCCTCGCCGCCCGCATCGTCACGGTCGAGGAGGAGCCGCGCATCCTCGAACTGCGTGACGACGCCGCCCAGAAGGTCAACCGCGCCTATGGCACGACCGGGATCATCACCGCGCTGGAGATGCCGCTCGCCCCGGCCTGGCCCTGGATCGACGTCATCGTCGCCTTCGACGATTACGTGGACGCCTTCCAGGCCGGCTACGAGGTCGCGCTGGCCGACGGTATCGTCAAGAAGCTGGTGACGCCGGTCTCGGCGCCGATCACGCCCTATTTCGGCGCGCTGAAGAAGCATTGCCCGGAGGGCAAGAGCATCCTGATCTGCATGATCGCGGAAGCTTCGCTCGGCCCGTTCAAGGCGATCATCGGCTCGCGCGGCACGGTGACCTATGAGGCTCCCTCGGAGGAGGGGCCGGGCACGGTGCCGCTCTACGAATACACCTGGAACCACACGACGCTGCAATGGCTGAAGAGCGACCGCTCGATCACCTATTTGCAGTGCCTTTTCCCGCATGACCGGCTGATGGCGAGCGTGAAGGAGATGATCGCGCGCTTCCCCGACGAGGTGCTGGCGCATCACGAGTTCATCCGCTTCGGTGGCCGCGTCACGGCGAGCGCCTTGCCGATCCTGCGCTATACGACGCCCGAGCGGCTGAACGAGCTCATCGCCATGCACGAAGAGGCCGGCGTGATGATCGCCAATCCGCACGTGGTCTCGCTGGAAGGTGGCAGCCGCCACAAGCGCGCCGATGCCGACCAGCTTGGCTTCAAGCACGAGGTCGATCCCTACGGCCTGCTCAACCCCGGCAAGATGGCGAGCTTCGTCGCGAAGCGCTGACGCAAAACGTTATTGCGAGGAGGTGTAGCCGACGAAGCAATCCAGGGGACGTAGCGCACGGCGGCCCTGGATTGCTTCGCTACGCTCGCAATGACGGAGCCTAGGCGAAATAGGCGAGCTTGCCGCTGGCCGGCAGCGCGTCGATGGCGCGCAGATCCTCTTCCGAGGTGCCTGACGGAGTCCGCGCTGCCTTGTCCTCACCGGTCTCGGCGAAGACGAGATCCTCGTCGAGCACCTGCATCGAGCTGAAGCGCCGGTGCTTGGCAGGCTCGGTCCGGATGCGGCTCGGATTGTCGATCACCGAGCGATTATCTTCGATCTCGACGATCTCGATATCGTCGTAGCTCGAGAGCGGCGCGGCCTCGCGCAGCTCGAAGCTCGTGGAGGCCGGCCGCGGCGGCACGGCGGCGGGGACGTCGAGGTTGAACGTGTCATGCGCCCCCTCGGCGAAGGCGCGCAGGCTGCTGTCCAGCATCGCGACCGTATCGGCGATCTTGCCGAGTTGCTGCGCCGTGCCTTCGACGACGGCGGTGGCGCCGTAGATCTCGGTCGCGCGCCGGTCGAGCGTGTCGCAGAGCGCATCGCTGGCGCCGGCTTCGCGCAGGCCCCAGGCGGCCTCCTGGATGCTTTCGGTGGCGCCGATGATGCTGCTCGCCGCAGTCTCGATCCGCGCAGCCAGGCGCGAGGATGGCTCGCCCGGCCCGCCGCCGATCCGCTCGAGATCGGTGCGCAGATCCATGATCAGCGCGATCGCATCGCGCAGATTCGCGCCGCCGACCGGCTGCTCGACAGGGGCGGCGTGCAGCACGCGCTGCAACTTGTTGATCGCGGCCAGAACCTGCCCCGTGTCCGCCTGCCGGTTGCGCTTGGCATATTCGGCCATGAACCAGCGTCCGCGCGCGGTCTCCATCACTGCCGAGGCGATCGCCTCGTAGTCGGTTTCGCTCAGCGGTGTCAGCGAACGCGCGTCGCTCATGACGAACCTGTTCCGATAGCTCGCCGGATGCAGCACGCTATCAATCGCGGTGGTGATTCGAAATCGTGCCGCGGGAGTGCTTAAGGAATTGCTGCCGCAACGGCACGGATTGCGCCGGTGCTTGCCAAGCCCAGGGCACACGGCGATACAGGTTGCAGGTGGCGGGCCGCGGCGCGGCCGCCGAGAGGATATCACTGAGGATCATGGCGAGCCTCGACAGCGCCGAACCGCAAGCGGTCTTTCGCGACGATGCCGGCACCTTGGCCGTCGTGCTCGCCGGCTCGTGGAGCGCCGACCGCGCGCCGCGGGTCGAGGAACTCGCCCATGAAATCGGCGAGCGCATCGCAAAAGTCTCGCGGGCGACGCTCGACCTCTCCGCGGTGGTGCGGCTCGACACGCTCGGCGCCTATGTCCTCAGCCGCCTGAAGACGCAGCGCGCCGAGGCGGGCGGTGCGATCGAGTTCGTCAGCCAGAAGCCGGAGCACACGGTCCTGCTCGCCGAGGTCGATGTCCATGACTGCTCGGTCGTGCCGACCGTGCGGCATTTCGGCATCGTCAACGTGCTGGTCAATATCGGCAAGGCGGTCGTGCGCTTCGGCCGCGACATGGTCGGCGGCGCGATGTTCCTGGGCGAGGTCGTGGTCGGCTCGCTCGGCGTCGTGCTCGGGCCGCGCAAGTTCCGCGGCCCCTCGCTGGTCAATCAGATCGAGCTGATCGCCTTCAATGGCGCGCCGATCATCATGCTGATCTCGTTCCTGGTCGGCTGCATCGTCGCCCAGCAAGGCATTTTCCAGCTCCAGCAATTCGGCGCGACGGTCTTCGTCGTCAACCTGACCGGCATCCTGATCCTGCGCGAACTCTCGGTGCTCCTGACCTCGATCATGATCGCCGGCCGTTCCGGCTCGGCCTTCACCGCCGAGATCGGCTCGATGAAGATGCGCGAGGAGATCGACGCGCTGCGCGTGATGGGGCTCGACCCGATCGAGGTCCTGGTCGTACCGCGCATCCTGGCGCTGATCATCTCGCTGCCGATCCTGACCTTCATCTCGGCCATGGCGGGCCTCACCGGCGCCGGGCTCGTGGCCTGGCTCTATGGCGGTATCGGCATGGATACATTCCTGGCCCGCCTGCAATCGGTGATCACCTGGAAGCATTTCGCGGTCGGTTTGATCAAGGCGCCGTTCATGGCCTTCGTCATCGGGCTGATCGCCTCGATCGAGGGGCTGGCGGTCAAGGGCTCGGCCGAATCGCTCGGCCGCCAGGTCACGGCCTCGGTGGTGAAATCGATCTTCATGGTCATCGTCGTCGACGGGCTCTTCGCCATGTTCTTCGCCTCGATCGAGTTCTGAGGGCGAGGGCGGCGATGAGCACGGAGCTGGAGCAGCGGCCGGGCGGCCAGCATCGTAGTGACGAGCCGGACGCCGTCATCAAGGTGCGCGATCTCAGGGTCGCCTTCGGCGAGAAGGTGATCATGGACGGGCTCAATCTCGACGTGTTCCGCGGCGAGATCCTCGGCTTCGTCGGCGGCTCGGGCCAGGGCAAATCGGTCCTGACCCGCACGATCCTCGGGCTCGTCCGCAAGAGCCGTGGCACGATCGAGGTCTTCGGCGAGGATATCGACCATCTCGACCAGGCGGCGAAGCGCACCCTGGAGCGCCGCTTCGGCGTGATGTTCCAGCAGGGCGCGCTGTTCTCGGCGCTGAGCGTCAAGCAGAACATCCAGGTGCCGATGCGCGAGTATCTCAAGCTCTCGCCGGCCCTGCTCGACGAGATGGCGATGCTGAAGCTCGAAATGGTCGGGCTGCCGCCGGATGCCGCCGACAAGGCGCCGTCCGAGCTCTCGGGGGGCATGATCAAGCGCGCCGCCCTGGCGCGGGCGCTGGCGCTCGATCCCGAGATCGTCTTCCTGGACGAGCCGACCTCGGGGCTCGATCCGATCGGCGCCGCCGAGTTCGACGAACTGATCATGACCTTGAAGCACACGCTCGGCCTCACCGTCTTCATGGTCACGCACGACCTCGACAGCCTCTATTCCGCCTGCGACAGGATCGCGGCGCTGGCCGACAAGCGCGTCATCGCGGTTGGCACGCTCGAGACGATGCTGGCCTCGGACCATCCCTGGCTGAAGGCCTATTTCGGCGGCCAGCGTGCCCGGGCCAGGCTGCCGTCAGGCCATTAACAAGCTGCCGTCAGGCCATTAACAGGCTGCCGGCAGGTCGGCAAAAAGCTGCTGGCAGGCCGGTAAAACATCTTTTCGCCAGCGGTTTGGCGCAGGATGTTGCCAGAATACAGCTTCGAATGTCCGAGTTGATGCTCTAGCGTCAGAACCATGGAATCGCGCGCCAACTATGCTCTGGTCGGCCTGTTCACGCTTGCCGTGCTCGCGGCGGCGTTTGGTTTCGTCTACTGGTTCAACAGCGGCGGGGCCGGGCGCAAGCAGGATGTCCGGATCATCTTCAGCGGCACCGTGACCGGCCTCGGCCGCGGGTCGAGCGTGCTCTTCAATGGCCTGCGCGTCGGCGAGGTCACGCGCATCGAGCTGCAGCCGGACGATCCGCGCCGGATCTATGCCGTGGTCCAGGTCGACAACACGACGCCGCTGCGCGTCGACACGCGCGCCCGCATCGAGGCCCAGGGCCTGGCCGGCGTCGTCGCGGTCCAGCTCCTCGGCGGCGATCCGAGCTCCCCGGTCTTGACCGCCCAGCCGGGCCAGCCCATGCCGACGATCATCGCCGAGAAATCGGAATTCCAGGACATCCTGGAGACGGTGCGCACCGTCGCCAGCCGGGCCGACACGGTGCTTGGCAATATCGACCAGCTGGTCAAGGAGAATGCCGGCCCGCTCAGCAACACGGTCAGGAATGTCGAGAAATTCTCGGCCGCCCTCGGCGACAATTCCGGCAATGTCGACAAGGTTCTGGCGAGCTTCGGCCAGATCGCCGATACGATCGCGCCGCTCTCGCAGAAGCTCGGCGTGCTCAGCGAGGAGCTCACCGAGGTCGTGCGCTCGGTCGACCGGCGCAAGGTCGCCAGCATCGTCGACAATGTCGACAAGTTCACCGCGGCGCTGGGCGGCACCAGCGACGATGTCGGCAAGGTCGTCAAGGACGTCGCCTCGATCACGGACAAGCTCAACCGCGCGGCCGACCAGGTCGAAGGCGTGCTGAAGGCGGCGCAATCCTTCCTCAACAGCGAGGACGGGCAGGGCGCCTTCGCCGAGGTCGCCAATGCCGCGCGCTCGGTCCGCACGCTGGCTGACAATCTCGACAAGCGCACCGCCGAGATCACCACCGGAATCAACCGCTTCACCGGTCCCGGCCTGCGCGACATCGAGAACCTGGCGGCGGAAGGCCGCCGCACGCTGGGCGATTTCAACCGCACCTTGCGCAATATCGAGCGCAATCCGCAGCAATTCCTCCTCGGTGCCAAGCCTTCGCTTCCTCAATATAGCGGATCGCGCTAGTCAGATGCCGATGTCGCCCCGCCTCCTGCCTTCCACGCCATTTGCCGTGTCGCTCGTCCTGACCGTCTCGCTGGCCTTGGCCGGGTGCGGCGGCGGCCCGACGCCGACCACCTTCGATCTTTCGGCGCCGCGCGATTTCGGCAAGCTCACAGGGTCGCGCGCGGCCATCGTCGTCAACGAGCCGACGACGGTGCAGACGCTCGATTCCGACCGCATGATCGTCAAGGATTCGAGCGGCTCGCTCTCCTTCCTCGGCGGCGCGCAATGGGCGGACCGGGTGCCCAAGCTGGTCCAGATCAGGCTGATCCAGACCTTCGAGAATGGCAGCCGCATCGCCTCGGTCAGTCGGCCTGGCGAGCGGATCGTCCCCGACTACCAGCTCAACACCGATATCCGCGCCTTCAATATCGATGCCGCTTCGGGCAGCGCGGTGGTCGAGATCACCGCCAAGCTGGTCACCGACCGTACCGGCCATATCCAGCGGGCGAAGCTCTTCAGCGCGCGCGTCCCCGCAGGTGCGGTCGATGGTTCCGGCGCGGCGCAGGCGCTCGACCAGGCGCTGTCGCAGGTGCTGATCCAGATCGTGCGCTGGGCCGCCTGAGGCCGCGGCAACGGGCGAGGAACGCCCCGCGTAAGTTTCCCGGACGATCTTGCACCGTCATGGCCGGGCCCGTCCCGACCATCCACGTCTTCCCGGGTGAAGGGCTGTGTTCAGGACGTGGGGCGCGGCGCGAGCCGAGCGTCACGGAGGGCATAGGCGCGCAGGCCGCACCTATGAAGAAACGGGCGCCTCGCGGTGCCCGTTTTCGTAAGCATCATCCAACGCCGGTCTGAACCGGCGGGCGCCTATTCGAAGCGCCCGCTCGCATGGGCGAGCATCGTGTAGACCTTGCCCGTCTCCGAGGTGAGATAGGTCTTCGCCACCATCGAGTCGCGGTCGTCCTTGGCCGCCTCGCCGAGCAGGCGCTCGAACTCGTCGATATAGCGGTCCACCGTCTCCTTGAACTCCGCATCGCGGCGGTATTTGCGCCGGATCTCGTCGAAGGTCTGCTGGCCCTGCAGGGTGTAGAGCCGGCGGGTGAAGACGTTGCGTTCGCCGCGCTTGTAGCGGTCCCAGAGCTCGACCGCGGCGTCGTGGTCGATCATCCGGGCGATGTCGACCGAGAGCGAGTCGAGCCGCTCGATCGAATGCGCGGTCGGCTTGGTCGCTTCCGTGACCTTGCTGTCCTCGCGCGAGGCGCGGTTGAGCAGGTCGGAGAGCCAACCGGCCTTGGCCGGCGGCGTGGTCTCCGGCTGGCTGCCGCGGCGCGGGGCCTCCTGCGCGGGGGCGGGACGCGGGGCAGGGGCGGGCCGGGTCTCGGTCCGCGGCGGCTCGGGACGTTCCGGCTCAGGCGTGGCGTCGAGCGAGGGGCGCAGCAGCGGCTGCTCGGCCGGGGGCGGCGAGACGCGCGCCTGGGTCACTGCGGTGGCGTAGGCCGGTGCGGCAGGTGCGGCGGCAGCGGCACGCCGGCCCGTGTCGGCCGGGGTGGCGATATCGTTGCTGCGGCCTGAGCGCGTCACGATCTCGGTGAGGTCGTTCAGCGCCTTGATCTGCTCGGCGACGACGCGGCGCATCGCGGCGGTCGATTCCTGCGTCTCGCGCGGCAGGTCGAGTACGCCGCGCTTCAGCTCGGCGCGGGTGGTCTCCAGCTCGCGCTGGATCTCGCTCGAGACGCCGCGCATGTCCTGCGCCGCGTTCTGGAAGCGCTCGATCACCTTGGCGAGCTCGTTGCCGACCTCGCTGGTGACCTGCTCATAGGCCGAGCGCAGGGCGTGGGCGGTGCGCTCGCGCTCCTTGCCGGTGGTGGAGCGGATCGTCTCGAACTGCTGCGAGATCGCGTTCGTGGTCGCCTCGGCCGAGTCGGACAGCACGCCGCCGATCTGGCGCGCCCGCGCCTCGGCCGAGCTGAGCGATTCGTCGATCAGGGCCGCGAAGGAGCGGGTGATCGATTCGATGTCGTCGGTGCGGTTGGCGATCAGCCCGTGCAGCTCCTCGAGCGAGTCCTTGCGGTCGCTGAGCGCCTTGCCGACGCGGGCCTCGACCTGCTCCAGCCGCGAGGCGACCGCATGCAGCGCCGCCGTGCTGGCCTGCGTGACCTCGCCGAGCGAGGCGCCCTGGCCGTCGAGCTGGCCGACCAGCGCCGTGGTCTGGCGCAAGGTGCCCTCGGAGAAGGCCTTGAGCTCCTCGACCTGGGCCGAGACCTGCTGCGAGGCGCTCTTGGTCTCGTCCATGACGGTGTGGAGCACTGTCTGCAGCTCGTTGACCCGGGCCGAGAGGCCATTCTCGATCGCGGCGAGGTTCTTGTTCGCGCCGCTGACGATCTGCTGCATCAGCTTGTTGGCCTCGCCGAGGCGGCCGAGCATGCCGCCGAGCTCGCCGCGCAGCTGCTCGTTGGTGGCGACCAGCGAATCGACCGACTGGCGTGCGCCGCTCTCCAGCGTCTCGCGCAGGCCGGCGGAGGAGGCGTCGAGCGCCGTGGTGATCTCGCCGCCGCGCTCGCGCAGGCCCTGGACGATCGAGGAGCCGCGGCTCTCGATGGCGCGCACCACGGTCTCGCCGACCATGGCGACCTCGTTGGCGATGGCCTCGCCGCGCTGGCCCAGCGCCGCGACCATGCCGCCGCCCCTGTCGTCGAACAGGGCGCGCAGCTCCTCGGCGCGGACGCCGAGCGCCTGGGCGATGGCCTCGCCGCGCTGACCGAGGGCCGCGACCATGCCGCCGCCCTTGTCGTCGAACAGGGCACGGAGCTCCTCGGCGCGAACGCCGAGCGCTTCGGCGATGGCCTCCGACTTGAGCTGGAGCGTATCGGCGATCTGCTGGCCGCGCGTGTCGAGCGAGCCCGAGACCGTGTCGAGCCGGTTGACGACCCGCTCCTCGAAGCGTGCGACGCTCTGGTCGAGCGTATCGGCGATCTGCAGGGCGCGGCCGCCCAGCGTGGCGTTGATGGCGTCGGCCTTCTCGCCGAGCGTGCGGGTGAGCGACTCGCTCTTGGAGGTGACGACCTCGCCGATCTCGTCGGCCTTGGCCGCGAGCGCGCGGGTGACCTCGCGGCCGCCCTCGGCCAGCACGCGGGCGATATCGACCGTGCGCTCGACCAGCGCCTCGTTGAGCGCCGTGGCGCGCGAGCCGAGATTGCCGTCGATACGGGCGATGAGACCGTCGAGCGAGGTCGCGATCTCGGCGCTCTTGGCGCCGGAGCGCTCCTCGAACACCTTGATCTGGCTCTCCATCGCCTCAGCCGCTTCCTGCGTCCGTGACGCCAGGATCTCGGCCGCCTCGGCGGCGCGCGTGCCGACCTTCTCGGCGAGCGCGTGGCCATCCTCGGTCAGCAGCTTCTCGACCTGGGTCAGGCGGATGCCGACCGCATCGGTGAAGCTGCGCGCGTCATTGGCGAGCTTGGCCGTGAGCGACCCGCCCTGGCGGACCACGATCTCCTCGAAGGCGGCAAGCCGCGCCGCGAGCGTCGTGTCGATCTCGCGCCCTTGCGTGTCGAACAGGGTCGTGAAGGCGGCAAGCCGTGCGGCGAGGTTGCCGTCGATCTCGCGCCCATGGCTTTCGACAAGCTGGGTGAAGGTGCCGAGACGCTCCCCGAGAGTGCCCTCGATCTCGCGGCCCTGCCGGTCGAACAGGCTGGTGAAGGCGGCGAGCCGCTCATCCAGCCCGGTCTCGACGGCGCGGCCGCGATTCTCGAACAGCGTGGTGAAGGCGGCGAGCCGCTCGTCGAGGCTGCTGCCGAGCCCGCTGCCCTGCGTGTCGAACAATGCGGTGAACGCAGCCAGCCGCTCGTCGAGACCCTTGCCGATCTCGCCGCCGCGCGCATCGAAGAGCTGCGTGAAAGCTGCCAGGCGCTGGTCGAGGCCTCTGCCGATCTCGTTGCCATGCGCGTCGAAGAGCTGGGTGAAACCGGCCAGGCGCTCGTCGAGGCCCCTGCCGATCTCGCCGCCGCGCGTGTCGAAGAGCTGCGTGAAGGCGGCGAGCCGCTCGTCGAGGCTGGCGCTGATGTCGCGGCCCTGGGTCGCGAACAGGCTCGTGAACGCGATGAGGCGGCCATCGAGCGCGCTCTCGATATCGCGGCCCTGCGTGTCGAACAGCCCGGTGAGGGCGTTGAGCCGGTCGCCGAGCGTCATCTCGATCTGGCGGCCCTGCGTGTCGAAGAGCTGGTTCAGCGCGTCGTGGCGGCCGGCCAGCGCTTCATTGAGCGCCTGGGCGCGGCTCTCGACCGAGCGCAGCATCGACTCGGCATTGGCGGCAAGCGCCTCGTTGACGCGCCCGCCCTGCTGGGTCAGCGCCAGCACGATCTCCTTGCCGGTGCCGGCGAGCATCGTGCGCGCCTCCTCGGCATGGGTGGTGAAGGTCTCGCGCAGCCCCAGCGTCGCCTCGGAAACGCGGTCGGCGACATGGCGGCCGTCGACATTGATCGTCTCGGTGAGGGTCTTGGTCGCGTCGGTCATGCGCCGCGCCAGGTCCTCGCTCTGCGCGCCCAGCAAGCTGTGGACCTCGCGTCCGGCGGTAACGAGATCGCGGATCATGCTCTCGCGCTGCTCGCCGAGCAGGCCGGCAACCTGGCCGCTGGTCTCGCCGAGCTTGCTGAGGAAGCCGCTCTGCTGCTCCTCCAGCGCCGTACGGGCGCCCTCGACGCTCTGGCTGACCCGTGCGGCGAGCGTGTCGCCCTGTTCGCCGAGCCTGATGTGGACGGCTTCGCTGGTCTCGTCGAGCTTGGCGATGAGCGCGCTGCCGCGCTCGGCCAGGAGATTGTGGACGGAGCGGCCGACATCGGCGACGCGCGTCACCAGCGCCTGGCTCTGGCCGCTGAGCAGATCCTGCATCTCGAGCCCGGCCTGCGAGACCTTCACGGTCATGGCGCCGGCCTGCTCCTCCAGCAGGGCGCTCACCTTGGCTCCGGTCTCGGAGAGGCCGTTGACCAGCGTCTCGCGCTGCTCGCTGATCAGGCTCTGCACCTCCTGGCCGGCAAGGCCGAGGCGGGCGACGAGCGTATCGGCCTGATGTCCGACGAGGTTCTCGACGTCCTTGCCGGTCTGGCCGAGGCGGGAGACCATCGTGTCGGTCTGGCGGCCGATCAGGGTCTCGACCTCCTGGCCGGTCTGGCCGAGGCGCGCGACCACCGAGTCGGCCTGGCGGCCGATCAGGGTCTCGACCTCCTGGCCGGTCTGGCCGAGGCGTGCGACGACCGTGTCGGCCTGGCGGCCGATCAGGGTCTCGACCTCCTGGCCGGTCTGGCCGAGGCGCGCGACGACCGAGTCGGCCTGGCGGCCGATCAGGGTCTCGACCTCCTGACCGGTCTGGCCGAGGCGCGCGACCACCGTGTCGGCCTGGCGGCCGATCAGGGTCTCGACCTCCTGACCGGTCTGGCCGAGGCGGCTGACCAGCGTGTCGCCCTGCCGGCCGAGCAGGCCTTCGACCTCCTGGCCGGTCTGCGTCACGCGCGACATCAATGTCTCGGCCTGGCGGCCGAGCACGCTCTCGACGTCGTTGCCGGCGGTCGCGAGGCGCGAAACCAGCTTCTCGGTCTGCTGGTCGAGCAGCACATGCACCGTCTCGCCGGTCTCGGAGAGGCGGCTCACCAGATTGCCGCCCTGCTCGGTGAACAGGCTGTGGACGCTGGCGCCGACCTCGGTGATGCGGGTCGTCAGGTCCTCGCCATGGCGGCTGACCGTGTCGCCGAGCGACTTGCTCGCCTCGTCGAAGCGCACCACGATCGCGTCGCTGCGCTCGCGCAGCACGTCCTCGACCGTCCGCGCCGTTTCGGTCAGGCGGCCGATAACGCTGTCGCCCTGGCTGCCGATCAGGCCGTGCACATTGTCGCCGACCTCCTGCAGGCGCGTGGCGATCAGCTCGTTCTGCCGGTTGAGCAGGCCGTGGACGCCGCGGCCGACCTCGGCGAGGCGCACCGTGACGCTCTCGCCTTCCTCGGAAATGGTCTTGCGCAGGGTCTCGCCGGTCTCGGCGAGCTGCTTGGTCAGGGTCTCGCCCTGGCCGTCGATCAGCTCGACCATGGTCTTGCTGCTCTGTTCGAAGCGCTCGGCCACATTGGCGCCGCGCGCCGAGATCTCCTGGGCGAGGCTCTCGCCGGTCATGCGCAGGGTATCGTTGACGGTCTCGACCCGCGCCGCCAGCGTGTCGGCGACCTGCGAGCCGATCTCGCTGATCGCGCGCGTCACCTCGCGCGCATTGGTGGTCAGGCCCTGAGTCAGCACGGAGCCGGTCTGCTCCAGCGAGGCGGCGATCTCGTGCGCGCGCCCGTCGAGCAGGGTGGAGAGGTTGGTGCTCGCGCCGGAGAGCCGCTCGCTGACCTCGCCGGAGGTCACCTGCAGGCGCTCGACCAGCTCATGGCCGCGGCCGCTGATCTCGTCGATCATGCGCTCGCCGGCGCGCCCGAGCGCGATCGTGATCTGGTCGCCCTTCTCGCCGAGCGAGCCGGTGACGCGGTCGCCGGCCTGCGAAACCGCCTCGGCGATCGAGCGGCTGGCATTCTCGAGATCCTTGGCGAGCCCTTCATGCGCGCCGCTGATCGCGAATTTCACGCGCTCGGCATTGCCGACCACGGATTCGCGCTGGGTGACGAGCTCGTCGATCAGCGAGCGCAGCCGGATCTCGTTATCGGCATAGGCGCGCTCGAGCGTTGCGATCTCGCCGCGCACGATCGTCTCGAGCTCGCCGGCGCGCGCCACGGCGCGCTCGATACCGTCGCCCATCGCCGCGACCTCGCGGCGGATGGTCTGGCTCAGCGAAAGCACGGAATCGGCGCCGACCACCTCGGGCTCGGCGAGCCGGAGCGCGACCTCGGTCATGGCGCGCGAGACAAGGCGCATTTCCTGCGTGCGGCGATAGAGCGCCGCGAGCACGAAGAAGAAGACGATGGGCGCGCCGATCGCGAGGGTGAGCAGCGTCCATTCGCCGGGGCCGAAGGCGGCGAGGCCCGGCGGCAGGCCGTTGACGAAGGAGCCGAAGCGGCTGACCAGCACGAAGCCGGCACCGCCGAGCCAGGCGAGCGAGGCGAGCGCGGCGAGCCAATAGGGCCGGCCCGAGGGGCGGGCGGAGAAGGCCTGCACGAGCGAGCTGGAATCGCGGCGGTCGTCATTGGCGACGCGGCTGGTGTCGGGCGCGATCGCCGCCCGGGGCGCGGGAGCGCGCGGCGTTTCCGGCTCGGGCTTCGGGGCCGGCTGCTCGACGCGCGGAAGGTCGAGCTTCAGGTCGTTCTCGGTGGTGGACGGCAGCTTGATGTCCGGAGGCGGGGAGGCCTCGGCCTCAGGCTTGGGCTGGTCGAGCCGCAGAGCCTCTTCGATTGCGGACATGGCCGCCTCGGTTGGATCCTGGAGCTTGTTCTGCCGGGTCATGATGCCGCCTCGCAACGCTACTCGTGATGGGACGCAGTCATTGAAGTCGCTCGCCGCGCCGCAAGCCGCCTCTGGCCCCCGGCGTGACGGGAGACAATGCGCCCATCATTTACCAGTTTGAAGGGTAGTGGAGCGACTCTGTGATGGAAACCCATTTGAGTGGCTGATTCACAAACGTCGTTAACGCCTCGTTCACCATGACGACGCTTGTAAGAGGCCGGAGAGCCGCCCTTATGGCGGCGCGCGACCCTAGTATTTCGAGTCTGCCCATGCCCCAGAGCGCAATCGATCTCGTCCATCTCGCCCGTCAGACCGGCGGCGACCATGATCTCGAACGTGAGTTGCTGGCCCTGTTCGCCCAGCAATGCGTCCGCCACTTGCGGACCATCCACGCCGGGGCCGACACCCGCACCCGGATGGACGCTGCCCATACGCTGAAGGGCGCCGCCCGCGCGATCGGCGCCTGGCAGGTGGCCGAGGCGGCGGATGCGATCGAGCGTCAGCTCGCCGCCGACGATGCCGGCCGCACCGAAGATGCGATGGACGCCCTGACGCTCGCCGCCGCCCAGGCGCGTGCGGCGATCTCCAAGTTCGAGCTGGCGGCCTGAGCCCCGGAGCATTTTGGAGCGAACTGGACTCTCGCCGGCACTGGCCTCTCATTCGATAAAATCGAACCTGGCCGGACGGAAAGGGCGTTCCCCTTTCCGCGCGCTTCCTCTAAGCGGGGCCATAATCGCCCGCCGGAGCTCATGATGCCGAAGATCACCTATATCGACGCCCAGGGAGAAAGCCGCACCGTCGAGGGTGAAACCGGCTCCACGGTGATGGAAACCGCCGTGCGCAACGGTATTCCCGGCATCGAGGCCGAATGCGGCGGCGCCTGCGCCTGCGCCACCTGCCATGTCTATGTCGACGAGGCCTGGGCCGCGAAGACGGGCGAGCCGGAATCGATGGAAGAGGACATGCTCGACTTCGCCTTCGACGTACGCCCGACCTCGCGCCTCTCCTGCCAGATCAGGGTCCGCGACGATCTCGACGGGCTCGTGGTCCGCACCCCGGCCCGCCAGGGCTGAGCCGGCGCCTTACTCGGCCGCGACCGGCACGGGCTGCGACAGCACCGTCTCCTGGCCGGGCTCCGGATGGCGCGGCACCAGGAAGGCCAGGCTCAGCGAGACCGTCGCCACCGCCGCGCCGATATAGAAGACGATCGCCGGGTCGCTCACCCAGATCAGCCCGAACGTGACCGGCAGGAACACGGCCGCGATATGGTTGATCGTGAAGGCCACCGCCGAGGTCGGCGCGATATCGGCGGGATCGGCAATCTTCTGGAAATAGGTGCGCTGAGCCAGGGTCAGCGTGAAGAAGATGCCGTCGACGATGAACAGGGCGCCGGCAACGGAAGCGCCCCAGCCGCCGAAATGGCCATGGCTCGCCAGCGCATAGCCGACGAAGACCACGATCAGCGAGATATTCTCGATCTGGATCGTGAACCGCTCGCCGACGCGCCCGATCATCTGTCCCAGGATCGGCCCGACGAAGGTGTTGATGCCATAGGTGGCGAGCAGCAGCGTCGCTGTCGCCGAGACGTCATAGCCGAAACGCTCGACCAGCAGGAAGCCGCCGAAGGCCATGAAGAGCTGCCGGCGCGCCCCGGACATGAAGGTCAGCGCATAATAGAGCCAGTAGCGCTTGCGAACCACGAAGCCCTTGTTCTGCGGCACCGCTCCCTGGAAGCGCGGAAAGACCGCCCAGGCCACGAGTGTCAGGGTGACGGAGACCAGGCCGGCGACGAGGAAGACGGTGACATAGCCGGGCTGGAACAGCTTCCAGATCAGCGCGATCGAGCCGAAGGCGATGAGCTGCGCGGCGGCGGAGGCGCCGGCGATCCGGCCGAGTAGCCGCGGCGCCTGCGCCTTCGGCAACAGCTGCAGCTGCAGGGCCTGCTGCGCCGTCTCGTAGTAATGGAAGCCCAGCGACATGATCATCGTCGTCAGCAGCAGGCCGCCGAGGCTCGGGAAGTATCCGGTGATGGCGACGCCGAGCCCCATCGTGATCAGGCTGAGATAGGCCAGTATCTGCTCGCGGATGAGCCAGAACAGGATGATGGCCGTGAAGGCAAGGAAGCCGGGAATCTCCCGGACCGATTGCAGGATGCCGATATCCTGGCCGGTGAAGCCCGCCGCTTCCTTGGCGAAATTGTTGAGCAGCGCGTTCCAGCTCGCAAAGCCGAGCCAGTTGACGAAGGCGAGCACCATCAGGAAGGCAGCAGGAGAACGCAGCAGCGCTCTAGGGGCGCGCGGAGCAGGCGGGTTGGCGCTCATCGGGTTACCGGGCGGGAGAAATCATCAGCCGCCGCTACGGCTTCATCTTGGGCTGGATTGAGGGCACTCTTAGAGCCGGGCGCGGCCGCGTCAATTCCGGCGGTTTCATGGCGCCCATGCAGCCGGGCGCTGCGGCGCGGTTCGTGATATGATCAGCTCAAGCGCAACGGGAACCGAGAATAGGACGCGAATAAGCAGGATGTGACTGAGCTCATAGCCGGAGGATGCGATGTACAAGTCGATTCTGGTTCCCGTCGATCTCGCCGAGGCCGACCTCGCAGCACCCGCCATCACGGCCGCCATTTCCTTCGCGGAAACATCCGGCGGCACCGTCCGGTTGGTCTATGTCCGCTCGCTCGTGCCGATCACCTACATGGAATTCGTGCCGGCCGAGTTCGACACCGAGCAGCAGAGCGAGGCCGAGGCCAAGCTCGCCGAGATCGCCGCCGGCGTCGCGCTGCCGCCGGAGCGCGTCTCGGCCAAGGTGCTGGTCGGCTCGATCCATGGCGAGGTGCTGGCCGAAGCCGAGGCGAGCGGCACGGACCTGATCGTGATCGGCTCGCACGAGCCCGGCATGCTCGCCTATGTCATCGGCTCCAACGCCTCGACCATCGTGCGCCGCGCGAAATGCTCGGTGCTGGTCGTGCGCGGCGCCTAGAGCATTTTCGAGCGAAGTGGACGCCGGTTCGCGTGAAGAAAATGCGATAAAACAAAGGACTAGAGAGTTTTCGCGATTCGAAGAAACGCGGAAATGCTCTAGAGGCCTGAGGCTCAGGTCGACGGCCGCGGCACCAGATCGTCCGGCGCCTCGCCGCTGCGCAGCTCGCGCGGCCGGTTGAGCCTGATCATCGGCCAGACCTGCCAGACCGAGGCCGCAGCCAGCGCGATACCGAGCCAGCCGGCCGGGTTCGCGCCCTGCTGGAAAGCCCTAAGCGTGAACAGCGCCACCATCACCAGCAGCGCCGCGCTGACCACGCTCAGCACCAGCCAGAGCCAGCGCGGCTTGCCGGCGACGAAGCGAGCCTGCGGGTTCGCCTTCGCCACGCCGGCCGCAAGCGCCTCGACGAAGGCGCGATAGCCGGCATCGTCGCGCACCATGTCGGTGACCGAGCGCCAGGACAGGTTGCCGAAGCTGACGCTCTTGCCGTCCTTGAGCCTGAGCTGCGTCTTGAAGCCCTTCCCGGAAATATTGCTGGGGGCATAGATGAAGCGCACCTGATCGATCGCGGCGAGCGCGACCGTGTCGACCTTGCGGGTCGAGTCGATCTCCAGCGTGTCGCCCTTGATGCGATAGACGATCTCGAAGCCGACAGGTCGCGGCCGCTGGCGCCAATAGGGCGGGGGAGTGTCGATATCCTCGGCGTTGTCCATGCCCGAGCCATAGCGGCTCATACGTCCCTTGTCTCCCGTGCCATCGTTGCAAGGAATATTTGCAATTGCAGCCTACGCTCCGAGAGGCAGGGATGCTTCGAGCGCGACCTGCGTCGGGGGAGCGACATGGCCAGCATTTCCGGTTTGTCGAAGGATTTTCAGGGAGCGTCGTCCACGGCGGCCTCGGCGAAATCCGATGCCGCGACGGGGAACGACACGGCTCCCAAGCCTGCCCGGGCAACTGCTGCGCTCGGTTCGGCCGTGATCGTCGAGCTTTCGGCGCAAGCGAAGGCGCTTGCGACTGCCGGCGTCACCCCGCAACTGTTCAAGACTCCGGAAGAGGATATCCAGCAGCGGACCGAGGCTCTCGCCGGCAAGTTGACCGATGTCCTCAAGCGTGCCGGGATCCCGGCCGATGAGACGATATCGCTGAAGGTGGACAAGTTCGGCCGCGTCACGGCCGACGGCCCTTACAAGAAGAAGATCGAGGAGTATTTCGCGGATAACGCCGACGCCAAGGAACTCCGGGCCATCGTCGAGTACCGGACGCTGCAGGCAACGCAGCAGGCCCTGGAGGCGCTCGCACGGGAAAAGAAGGCGGCTCGCAACGATGATGAGACCCAAGAGGCGAATACGCGCTTCCTGACGCGCGCGAACGACATTCAGCGACTGGACGGACAGGTCACGCTGCAGAACGGCAAGCTGACGACGGGCGCCCAGGATTACATCACCAGCCGGACGGTGCCGGTGACGGCTGACGACGTGATGTCTCGCGACCAGGCGCTCGACCGGTTGGCGGCGTTCTCATAGGCGGGCATCCCGACCGCTGGCTTGGCGCATCGGCCCGAAAAGTGGCTTGCGGCTTTCGGAAGAAGCCGATGCGGAAACAAGGAGCTAGAGCATCGGACCGAAAAGTGGAATCCACTTTTCGGGTAAATGCGATGCCATATCAAAGGGATAGATCGCCACTTCGCGTCCGAAAGGACGCGCGGCGATCTAGATCATCGGACCGGCCGGTCCGATGGTCTAGTCTAGCGCGCCAGCACCTTCATCGCGCCGTCGAGCCCGTCCAGCGTCAGCGGGAACATCCGCCCGCCCATCAGCCCGCCGATCTGGCGGATCGACTGGGTGTAGCTCCAGAGCTTCTGCTCGACCGGATTGAGCCAGACCGATTTCGGGAAGCGCTCCGTCAGCCGCTTCAGCCAGACCTCGCCGGCCTCCTCGTTCCAATGCTCGACCGAGCCGCCGGGCATCGCGACCTCATAGGGGCTCATCGAGGCGTCGCCGACGAAGACGACGCGATAATCGGCGGGGTAGGTCCGCAGCACGTCCCAGGTCGGGATGATCTGGTCGTGGCGGCGGCGGTTCTCCTTCCAGACCCGCTCATAGGGGCAGTTATGGAAGTAGAAATGCTCGAAATGCTTGAACTCGGCCCGCGCCGCCGAGAACAGCTCCTCGGCCAGCTCGACATGCCAGTCCATCGAGCCGCCGACATCGAGGAAGAGCAGCACCTTGACCGCGTTGCGCCGCTCCGGCCGCAGCTTGACGTCGAGATAGCCGTGCTTGGCCGTCTCGGAGATCGTGTTGTCGAGATCGAGCTCCTCGGCCGCGCCGGTGCGGGCGAAGCGGCGCAGGCGCCGCAGCGCGACGCGCAGGTTGCGCACGCCGAGCTCGCGCGTGTCGTCGAAATCCTTGAACTCGCGCTTGTCCCAGACTTTCACCGCCCGGAAATTGCGGTTCTTGTCCTGGCCGATGCGGACGCCTTCGGGATTATAGCCATAGGCGCCATAGGGCGAGGTGCCGGCCGTGCCGATCCATTTCGAGCCGCCCTGATGCCGGCCCTTCTGCTCATCGAGCCGCTGCTTCAGCGTCTCCCAGAGCTTCTCCCAGCCCATCGCCTCGATCTGGGCCTTCTCTTCGTCGGTCAGGTAT
This sequence comes from Allobosea sp. BK604, assembly GCF_004341515.1. Classification (GTDB taxonomy): domain Bacteria; phylum Pseudomonadota; class Alphaproteobacteria; order Rhizobiales; family Beijerinckiaceae; genus Allobosea. The sequence continues at coordinate 449,835 of NZ_SLZF01000006.1, read as the reverse complement.
TTCTCGGCGAGCCGGCGCAGCCATTCCTCGGGAATGCCGGCCTGCTCGATCGCCTGCCCGAGCGTCTCCATGCCCTTGAACACCTGGGCGAAGACCTGGTCGAACTTGTCGAGATGGCGCTCGTCCTTCACCAGGCAGGTGCGGGCGAGATAGTAGAACTCGTCGACGCGGTGCTCGGCGAGATCGGCCTCGACGCCTTCGAGCAAGGCCAGATATTCCCGCAACGTGACGGGAACCCTGGCGGCGCGCAGGTCGGTGAAGAGCCGAAGAAACATCGCCCCAGTCTGCGGATGGCGGGGCGGGGGTCAAGCAGCATCGGCCGCGGGCGTGGCGCCTCTTGGCCAGATGCTGCTTGAGAAGGCGCCTTACGCGACCGCGTCGGCGAGGTCCTTGGTGACCTTGAACTTGACGACGGTCTTGGCGGGCACCTTGATCGTCGCGCCGGTCGAGGGGTTGCGGGCCTCGCGGGCCTCGCGCTTGGCAGCGGCCAGCTTGCCGACGCCGCCGAGGGTGACCTCGCCGCCCGACTTCAGCGTCTTGGCGACGACAGTGGCGAGCGAACCCAGGATAGCGCTGACGTCCGTCTTGGTCTTGCCGGTCTCGTCGGCGATGGCGGCGATCAGTTCGTTCTTGGTCATTTGTGATTCTCCTGAAGAACGGTGTTTGGACAGGCCTCGCGTCGGGCGGAGCCTGTGCGCGACCGGCCACGAATCGGTGGCGGTCACGACTCCGTTACACGCGAAAGCGCCGATTGACATGGCTGTTACGCAAAAATCGAGGGCGCCGGCCCTAGATACGCACAGCAAACCGCTTCGTTCCGCCGGAGATAACAGTAAAATGCCGTGCCCAGCGCGGTCGGCGGGCGATTGACAAGCCTCTGCCCGTTATTTCAAGTTTAAAATATATAGGGGCGGAGGCGAGATGAAGGTTGTCATCGTAGGGGGGGGTATCGGCGGCCTGACACTGGCGCTGATGCTGCATGCGCGCGGCATCGCCGCCACGGTTTACGAGCAGTCGAGCGAGATCCGCGAGGTCGGCGTCGGCATCAACACCTTGCCGCATGCGATCAAGGAACTGGCCGGGCTCGACCTGCTGCCGGCGCTCGACGCGGTCGCGATCCGCACCCGCGAGCTGATCTACATGAACCGCTTCGGCCAGACCGTCTGGCGCGAGCCGCGCGGCCTCCATGCCGGCGCGCCGGTGCCGCAGTTCTCGATCCATCGCGGCCGGCTGCAGGGCGTGATCCGCGATGCCGTGATCGAACGACTGGGACCGCATGCGCTGCGCTGCGGCCGCCGCCTGCAGGGCTTCATGCAGGACGAGGGCGGCGTCACCGGCTATTTCGCCGATTCCCGCCGCGGCGAGTCCGGCGAGACGGCGCGCGCCGATGTGCTGATCGCCGCCGACGGCATCCATTCCACCGTGCGCGGCCATTATTTCCCGAACCAGGGCTCGCCGCGCTGGAACGGCGTGCAGATGTGGCGCGGCGCCTGCGACTGGCCGAGCTTCCTCGACGGCGAGAGCATGATCATCGCCGGCGGCATGGCCGGCAAGCTGGTGCTCTATCCGATCGCGGCCGGCTCGAAGCCCGGCACGCGCCTGACCAACTGGGTGGTGAATATCCGCACCGGCGATCCCGCGAAACCGCCGCCGAAGGAAGCCTGGTCGAAGCCCGGCCGGCTCGAGGACGTGCTGCCCTATGCCCGGCGCTTCACTGTTCCCGGCGTCGACATCCTCGCCCTGATCCAGGCCTCGCCCGGCTTCTGGGATTATCCGATGTGCGATCGCGACCCGCTGCCGCGCTGGACCCATGGCCGCGTCACCTTGCTCGGCGATGCCGCCCATCCGATGTATCCGGTCGGCTCGAACGGTGCTTCGCAGGCGATCCTCGACGCGCGCTGCCTTGCCGATGCGCTGGTGCGGGCCGAGCATCCGCGCCAGGCGCTCGCCGCCTATGAGGCAGAGCGCCTGCCGGCCACGGCCGAGATCGTGGCGATGAACCGCGTCGGCGGGCCGGAGCGGGTCATCGACGCGATCGAGGAACTGGCGCCCAACGGCTTCGACGATGTCGAGCGGGTGATGAGCTATGCCAGGCGCGAGGCGATCGTGAAATCCTATGCCGGCAAGGCCGCATTCGCGCCGGAGCAGCTGGCGAAGCGTCGCTAGAGCATTTTCGAGCGAAGTGGATGCCGGTTCGCGTAAAGAAAATGCGTCAAAACAAATAGATAGAGCATTTTCGCCTCGCTCGAGAATGCCCTAAGGCTTCGCCGCCTTCACCAGCGGGGCGATCCGGTCGATCCGGTTCGTCCAGATGCCGGGGAGCGGCTGGCCCAGGCCCGCGAGATCGTCGGCCCGGTCGATCCCGGTCGAGACCTCGCTGCCGACCAGTGGTCCGGCGACGATGACGACGCTGCCGACGGCGCGCATGCGCGCCGTGAAGCGCTCGGGCCAGCCCCAGAGCCAATTGGTATAGTTGCTGGGGATGAGCAGCAACTGCCCGGCGCAATCATCCGGCGTGATTCCGATCCAGCCCATGGCGAGATAGCGCATGAGGCAGCGCTTTTCGGCCTGCGCCGACATCGTGACGAGCGAGGGCAGGGCCTCGCGCAGGGCGGCGACCGGCGGTTCTCCGCCATAGACCATCAGCAGGGCGAGCCGCTCCGGCGGCAACTGCGAAAGCCGCTGCGCGAGGCTGCGCCCTTCCTGCGCGTCGCGGCTCTTGACGTGGATCAGGAGGCGTTGGTCCGGGAACCGGCCGAGCACCTCGTCGAGCGAGGGCATCAGCCCGGCGCCCTGGCCGCGAAAGGGGAAGCTCTTGCCGCCATCAGCGGTGTAGCCATAGCCGATATCGAGCGCCTTAAGCTCGGCCATGGTCTTGTCGCGCGTGGTGCCGGAGCCATTGCTGCGGCACTCCAGCGTCCAGTCGTGGAACACCGCGAACTGCCCGTCGCGCGTCGGGTGGACGTCGATCTCGACGATGTCGGCGCCCGCGGCGAAAGCCGCCTCCATCGAGGCGATGGTATTCTCGATGTAGCGATGCTCCGGCGGGTCGATCCGCGCCGCCGTGCAGCTCGCGGCCGTGATGCCCTCGGCCGAATAGGTCTGGGCCAGGCCGCGATGGGCGAGCAACACCGGCCGTTCGGTCAGCTTCGGTGCCAGCACGGAGCTGTTCTGGAAGGCCGCGAGCCCGGCAATCAGGCCGAGCGCCATAAGCACGTATAGCGCGAATCGTTTCATCGCTTCCTCCTCGGCGCGATGTCGGGGAGGAAGCTGGCGGAATTTCGGCTGGATTCAGCCCGCTTGCGTCAGCTGCGCGATCCGCGCCTTGAGCTGCGCGTTGTTCTGCTCGCAATGCTTCAGTCGCCGCGCGATATCGAGCGGGATGACCTCGTTTCCAGCCCCGGCGTGGTCGGCAAAGCTGAGGCCGATCCGCTCGCCATCGCGCCAGCGCACACGCGCGCCATAGGAGCTCTGCCGATGGTCGATCTCGAGATCGAACGCGACGGGCAGGGCGACGGAGTCGGACAGCAGCACGAGGGCGCCCGCATCAGAGAAATTGCGCACGACGCAATCGAGCGTCGAGCGACGCTGGTTGAATACGATACGGCCACCCAGCAGGGTTCGCTGGCGCGGCGTCTTGCGGCGTTCCGTCGTCATGATGCCCCCTCGATTCGGTTGCGCGCATTCAAGCCGCTACAACCTGGGCGTTTATTGCCGAGAATGAAGAGGGCTGCAGCATTAACCGCGCCTTAACCTTAACGGGCGGCATGCCGGCGGATCCGAGCGCCTTTCACCGCGATGGCGCGAGTGCCGGCAAAGTATCCCCGGGCAGGGGCCGAAGATAATTTGCCGGCTATGTTTGCCGATTCTGGCGGGCGTCACGCGCCTTCGGGCGGGGGCGGCAGGAAATCGATCTCATGCTTGGCCGAGAGCGCCACGACCTCTGCCGGGTTCTGCTCCGGCATCGAGTGGATCGCCCAGAATAGGTCGTAGAGGCGGGCGGTCGGTGCAACCCAGAACAGGCATTTCACCGTGGCGTCGCTCTTGTTGAACAGGCCGTGCGGCACGTTGCGCGGCAACCGGATCACATCGCCGGGCAGCGCATGCGATTCCTCGCCGTCGAGCACGAGATCGAGCCGACCCTCGAGCATGTAGATGAACTCGTCCTGCGTCGGGTGGATATGCGGCGGCACGAAGGTGCCGGGCGGGAAGGTGGCGTGCCAGGAAAAGCTGTCCTCGCTCAGCGTCTTCGGCACATAGGTCTGGCCCAGGATGTTCCAGGAGATGCCCTCGATCCCCTGATTGGCCCTGGTCACGCCGGCGGTCAGCGGCTTCATCATGATCTATCCTCCCAAAGCGCCATCGAACGAAGTGGATATCGGTTCGCGTGACGATAACGCGACAAGACATAAGCTACAGATGCAGGAAGCGATCCTTGACCGCGCTGTCGCTGCGCAGGTCGTCGCTGGAGCCGCGCCAGACGACGCGGCCTTTTTCAAGCACGATATGCCGGTCGGCGATCTTCGCCAGCGCATCGACATTCTTATCGATGACCAGGATCGACTCGCCTTCGGCCTTGAGTGCCGCGAGGCAGGACCAGATCTCCTGCCGGATGATCGGCGCCAGCCCCTCGGTCGCCTCGTCGAGGATGATGAGCCTGGGATTGGTCATCAGCGCCCGGCCGATCGCCAGCATTTGCTGCTCGCCGCCGGAGAGCTGGTTGCCGCGGTTGGCGCGGCGCTCCCTGAGGCGCGGGAAGAAGGCGTAGATGCGCTCGATGTCCCAGCGTTTCCTGCCGAAGCGGCTGGCGGCGGTGGCGACCAGGTTCTCCTCGACACTGAGCGTCGGGAAGATCTGGCGGCCTTCCGGGACGAGGCCGATGCCGGCCTGCGCGATCTTGAAGGGCGCCGCGCCGGTGAGGTCTGTCCCGGCGACGCTGACCCGCCCGGCCTTGGGATGGATCAACCCCATGATGGCGCGGATCGTGGTGGTCTTGCCCATGCCGTTGCGGCCGAGCAGGGTCACGACCTCGCCCTCGTTGATGGCGAGATCGACCCCGAACAGGATCTGCGCCTCGCCATAGCCGGCATCTAGGTTCTCGACGATGAGCATTCAGCCCTCCTCGCCGAGATAGGCTTCACGCACCGCCGGATCGGCGCGGACGACGGCGGGATCGCCGGAGGCGATGACGCGGCCATAGACGAGGACGCTGACCGTGTCCGCCAGCGCGAACACCGCCTCCATGTCATGCTCGACCAGGAGCATGGCGTAGCGGCCCTTCAGGCTCTTCAGCAGCGCGATCAGCCGCTCGCCTTCCTCGCGGCCAACGCCGGCGAGGGGCTCGTCGAGCAGGATCGCGGCCGGCTCCAGCGTCAGCGCCATGGCGATCTCGAGTGCGCGCTTCTCGCCATGCGAGAGCCGCCCCGCCGGGACATGGGCACGTTCGGCGAGGCCAACGGCCTCGACCGCCTTCCAGGCCGGACCGTTCAGCCGCTCGTCGCGCGCCGCGTTCCTGAAGAGGGCGAGCGGTTGCGTTGCCCGCGCCTGGACGCTGAGCGCGACATTCTCCAGCACGGAGAGCGAGGCGATGGTCGAGGTGATCTGGAAGGTGCGTGCGAGCCCGGCGCGCGCCCGCTTCTCGGGCGGCAGCGCGGTGATGTCGGCGCCGCGGAAGCGGATCGTGCCGGTATCGGGCCGCAGCATGCCGGAGATCTGGTGCACGAGCGTGGTCTTGCCGGCGCCGTTCGGGCCGATCAGCGCGTGCAGCTCGCCCGGCGCGACTGCGAGGCTGACGCCATCGGTGACCTTCAGCGCGCCGAAGGACTTTCTGACGCCGTCGAGGGTGAGCACGGGCTCAGCCATCGCGCCGGCCCGCGAGCTTGCCGAGGATGCCGACGATACCGCCGCGCGTGAACAGCACGAAGAGCACGATCAGCGGCCCGAAGATCGCTTTCCAATGCTCGGTCCAGCTCGCGAGCACGTCCTCGGCGAAGAGGAAGGCGATCGCCCCGACGATTGCGCCATGCAGCGAGCCGGTGCCTCCCAGCACGACCATGAAGATCAGTTCGCCCGAGCGCTGCCAGGACATGAAGGCCGGGCTGACGAACTCGGTCTGGTTGGCGAGGAAGAAGCCGGAAAGGCCGGCGATCATGCCGCTGATCACATAGGCGATCAGCCTGACGCGGCCGACATCGAAGCCGGTCACGGTGACCCGCGTCGCGTTCTCGCGCGAGGCGCGCAGCACCCGGCCGAAGCGCGAGGCGACGATCATGCTGACCAGGCCATAGCATCCGGCAAGTGCCGCCAGCACGACGTAGAAGAAGCGCGTGCGATTGGCGAAGAGGTCGTAGCCGAGCACCGTGCTGCGCTCAGGGAGCGTCAGGCCATCATCGCCACCATAGGCCGAGAGCGCCTGCGCCAGGAAGAACGCCATCTGGCCGAAGGCGAGCGTGATCATGATGAACGCGACGCCGCGCGTGCGCAGCGAGACCGCCCCCGTGATTGCGCCGAAGATGGCGCAGGCGATCAGGATCACCGGCAGGATCAGCAGCGCCTCGGGCCGGCCTTCGGTGATCAAGATCCCGGTCGCATAGGCGCCGATGCCGATGAAGGCGGCGTGGCCGAAGGAGACGAGGCCGCCGACGCCGAGGATGAGATCGAGCGAGAGCGCCGCGATGGCGAAGATCATCGCCCGCGTCACCAGCGTCATCCAATGCGCCGGCAACCCGAAGGTCACGGCGAGCGGCAGCAGCGCGATCAGGACGAACAATATCGCCGCGAAAAGCGGCCGCCGCTTCGGCAGCGGCGTCGCGACATTGGGAGCCTCGGCGATGGCGTCGGCGGCGCTCATGTCCGGCCCTTCGAGGGCAGCAGGCCTTCGGGGCGCACGAACAGCACGACCGCCATCACCAGGTAGATCAGCATCGAGGAGAGGGCCGCGCCGGTGGCGCGCGCCGAGGGGGCGCTCATGAACAGGCGCAGCAGGTCGTTCATGAAGGAGCGGCCGAGCGTGTCGACGAGGCCGACGATCAGCGCACCGACAAAGGCGCCGCGGATCGAGCCGATGCCGCCGACGACGATGACGACGAAGGCGAGGATCAGCACGGTATCGCCCATGCCGGGCTCGACCGAGAGGATCGGCGCCGCCATCGCGCCGGCGAAACCGGCGAGCATCGTGCCGAAGGCGAAGACGATCATGAACAGCTTGCGGATGTCGACCCCGAGTGCGGAGACCATCGGCGCATTCGAGGCGCCGGCACGCAGCAGCATGCCGGTGCGCGTCTTCTCGACGATGAACCAGAGCAGCCCGCCGACGGCGAGGCCGGCGCCGATCAGCGCGAAACGGTAGGTCGGGTAGAGGATGCCATCCATCAACCTGACCGAGCCGGAGAGGAATTCCGGCACCGGGACGGAGAGGGGGGCCGCGCCCCAGACGATCTTGACGCCCTGGTTCAGCAGCAGGATCAGCCCGAAGGTCGCCAGCACCTGGTCGAGATGGTCGCGTTCATAGAGATGGCGGAAGACCAGGAACTCCAGCACCAGCCCGAAGGCCAGCGCCGCCGCCAGCGCCAGCACCAGCCCGAGCATGAAGCTCCCGGTCAGCGAGACGAAGGTCACGGCGAGATAGGCGCCGAGCATGTACTGCACGCCATGCGCCAGGTTGATGAAGTCCATCACGCCGAAGACGAGCGTCAGCCCCGCCGCGACCAGGAACAGCAGGATGCCGAGCTGGAGCCCGTTCAGGATCTGGACGATGAGGAGACTGGTGGTCATCGGGGTTTTTGCGATTGCCTGCCCGGAAAAGCGCGGGGAACCCTCTCCCGGATGGAGAGGGCAGGGGTGAGGGGACGGCCGCTGGACCAGCAAAGCGAAATGCCAACCGCGTCATTGCGAGCACCCGGGTCTTGCTTTCGGCAAGCCCGAGTACAGGCTCCGCGAAGCAATCCAGGGGCCGTCGAACTCTACGAAGCTGGATTGCTTCGCGACGCTCGCAATGACGGCGGTCTGGGTGGCTCCAGCGTCGAACGGCCGACACCTCAGCCTGCCCCTCTCCCTACAGGAGAGGGGCTCCCGGAGGATTCATCGCGTCACTTCAGCGCGCAATCCTTGGCATGCGGATCGGCGTAATCCGTGAACACCTTCTGGGCGATCTCGGTCTGGAACTTGCCGTCCGGCCGCTTGGCGACCTTGACCAGGTAGAAGTCCTGGATCGGGTAGCCATTGGTGTTGAACTTGAACTTGCCGCGCAGCGAGGTGAAATCGGCCTTCTTGATCGCGGCGCGCAGCTTGTCCTTGTCGGCGGTGTCGCCCTTCGTCGCCTTCAGCGCCGAGTCGATCAGCAGGCCGGCATCATAGGCCTGCTGGGCATAGGAGCCGGGCACGATCTTGTAGGCCGCCTCGTAATCCGCGACGAATTTCTTCGTCTGCGGATTGTCCATGTTCGGCGCCCAGGTCATGCCGCCGAAGAGACCGACGGCGGCGTCCTGCTGCGCCGGCAAGGTCGATTCATCGACCGTGAAGGCGGAGAGGAACGGCACCTTGCCGGTGAGCCCGGCCTGCGACCATTGCTTGACCAGGTTGACGCCGAGCCCGCCCGGCATGAACGCGAAGACGACGTCCGGCTTGGCCGCGGCGATCTTGGCAAGCTCGGCCGAGAAGTCGAGCTGGGTCAGCGGGACATAGACCTCGTCGACGACCTCGCCCTTGAAGTAGTTCTTGAAGCCGGCGAGCGAGTCCTTACCCGCCTGGTAGTTCGGCGCCATGATATAGGCTTTCTTGTAGCCCTGATCCTGCGCGTATTTGCCAAGGACTTCGTGGACCTGGTCGTTCTGGTACGAGGTCACGAAGAAGTTCTGGTTGCAGGCCTTGCCGGCGAGGGTCGAGGGGCCGGCATTCGGGCTGATCAGGAAGGCGCCGGAATCGAGCACCGGCTTGGCGATCGCGCCGAGGATGTTCGAGAAGACCGGCCCGACGACGAAATCGACCTTGCCGCTCTCGAGATAGGCGCGGACCTTGCTGACCGCGACATCGGGCTTGAGCTCGTCGTCGATCACGGTGATCTGCACCGGCCGCCCGCCGAGCTTGCCGCCGAGCTGATCGACCGAGAGCTGGAAGCCGTCGCGCACCTGCTGGCCGAGCGCGGCCTGCGGGCCGGTCAGAACGCTGACGACGCCGATCTTGAGCGGCTCCTGCGCCTGCGCGCCGGCGATGCCGAGCGCGAGCAGGCCCGCGCCGAGCGACAATGCGAGTTTGAGTTTCATGTCCATGTGCCTCCCGAGGCCCTGCGACTCACCGTGCACGCGAGGATCCCCTTCCTCGTCAGGCCGGCGCCGCGGGCATTTTGTTTCAAGCTTAAAATATCTGCAAGGGGAATTGCGTCGGGTTGTGCCCCCCGCACGCGCTGCGGCATGCAAGGCCGCGACGCGGATGCGGGATCGTTTTCAGGACGGGCACCCCTGTCGCTCCTGACGAAAGGGCGCCGTCTCCTCATGCGGTCCCGTGCCCGCGCAGCGGCGCTTCGTGCCGCGGCGCGCACGGGATGACGCGCTTCAGGCCTGCACGCCGTCGACGTACCAGTCCATCTTGGCCAGCATCTCGTCCGGCGCGGTCTCGCCGGCCTTGAGGCGCAGCGTGCCCTTCTGGTCCTTGAGCTCGCCGGTGAACGGGTGGAGCTTGCCGGAGACGATGCCCTCCTTCACGGCGTCGGCCGCCGCACGCGCCGCCGGCGTCACCGCGTCGTTATAGGGCGCGAGCTTGACGAAACCGTCCTTGATGCCGCCCCAGACGTCGCCGGTCTTCCAGCTGCCGTCGATCGCCTCCTGCACGCGCTTGACGTAATAGCCCGACCAATCGTCGACGATCGCCGAGAGCTGGGCCTTGGGCGCGAAGCTGCGCATGTCCGAGGCCTGGCCGAAGGCGAAGACGCCGCGCTGCTCGGCGGCCTGGAGCGCGGCCGGGCTGTCGGTGTGCTGGCTGATCACGTCGCAGCCCTGGTCGATCAGCGCCTTGGCGGCGTCGGCCTCCTTGGCCGGGTCGTACCAGGTCGAGGCCCAGATCACCTTGGTGGTGAAGTTGGGATTGACCTTGCGCGCCGCCAGCGTGAAGGCGTTGATGCCCATCACCACTTCCGGGATCGGGAAGGAGGCGATGTAGCCGGCCTTGCCGCTCTTCGACATGTGCCCGGCGATGGTGCCGATCACCGCGCGGCCCTCGTAGAAGCGGGCATTGTAGGTCGCGAGGTTGTCGGCGCGCTGATAGCCGGTGGCGTGCTCGAATTTCAGCTTCGGGAACTGCTTCGCCACCTGCACGGTCGGGTTCATGAAGCCGAACGAGGTGGCGAAGATGAGCTGGTTATTGGCCTGCGCGAGCTGGCGCAGCGCGCGCGCCGCGTCCGGTCCCTCGGCGACGTTCTCGATGAAGCTCGTCTTGATCTTGCTGCCGAAATGCGCGTCCAGCGCCTTGCGGCCCTGGTCATGCGTCCAGCTCCAGCCATAGTCGCCGATCGGCCCGACATAGATGAAGCCGACGCCGAGCGGCGACTGGGCCAGGGCCGAGCGGCCGAGCAGCGGCGCGGCGGCCGCTGCGGCGCCGGCGCCGAAATTGAACCTGCGGCGGGTGATGATGCTGGTCATGTTCGTTCCCCGTTGTTGGGCGGCGTCAGGGCGCCGAGAAAGGTTTGCCGAGGCAGGCCGGCGCATCGAGCCGGCCGGTCTTCCGTCCTAGCGACATCATCGTCAGAACCGCAATCGTCGCAAGGTAGGGGGCCATGGCCAGGACCTCCGGCGCGATCCAGGAGATGCCGGCGGCCTTGGCCTGGAGCTCGAAGGTCATCACCGCGCCGAAGAGATAGGCGCCGAGCAGCAGCCGGCCCGGCTTCCAGGCCGAGAACACGACGAGCGCGAGCGCGATCCAGCCGCGCCCGGCGGTCAGCCTGTCCGCCCACATCGGGGTCAGCGCCAGCGAGAAATAGGCGCCGCCGAGCCCGGCCAGCGCCCCGCCGAAGGCGACCGCCGCATAGCGGATGGCGATGACCGGATAGCCGATCGCATGGGCCGAGGCGTCGTTCTCGCCGACGGCGCGCAGGATCAGGCCGGGCCGCGTCCGGCTCAGGAACCAGCTTACGCCGAGGACGAGTGCGAGCGAGAGATAGACGACGATGTCGTGGCCGAAGAGCGCGCGCAGCCAGGGATGCTCGGAGAGCGCCGCCGGGAAGACCGGGCCGAGCCGCTCGATCGTCTTGCCGACGAAGCCGGCGCCGATCAGCGAGGAGGTGCCGATGCCGAATATGGTCAGCGCCAGCCCGGTCGCGACCTGGTTGGCGGTCAGGCTCAGCGTCAGCACGGCGAAGACCATCGCGGTGGCGATGCCGGCGAGCACGGAAGCGACGAGACCGAGCGCAATCGAGCCCGTGCTGAAGGCGACGGCGAAGCCCGCGACCGCGCCGCAGAGCATCATGCCCTCGACGCCGAGATTGAGCACCCCGGACTTCTCGACCACGAGCTCGCCCAGCGCCGCCAGCAGGATCGGAGTCGAGGAGGCGACCAGGGTCATGATGATCGAGACGAGGATCGCGTCGCTCATGGTGCGACCTTCGCCGGCTTCGCCTTCAGCCCGATCCGGTAGGTGATCAGCACATTGGTCGCGAGCAGGAAGAACAGCAGCAGCGCCTGGAACATGCCGGTCGCCGCCTGCGGCAGGCGCACCGTCGTCTGCGCGATTTCGCCACCGACATAGGTCGCGGCAAGCACGATGCCGCCGAAGACGATGCCGAGCGGGTGCAGCCGGCCGAGGAAGGCGACGATGATCGCGGTGAAGCCATAGCCGACCGGGAATTGCGGCGTGAGCTGTCCGAACGGGCCGGCCGCCTCGAAAATGCCGGCGAGGCCGGCGAGCCCGCCGCCGATCAGCATGGTGATCCAGGTCGTGCGCTCGGCGCTGAAGCCGCCATGGCGGGCCGCCGCGGGGGCAAGGCCGACGACCTTCACGGCAAAGCCCGCGGTGGTCTTTTCCAGTACCAGCCAGGTGACGAGCGCGATCAGCAGCGCTGCGGGAATGCCGAGATGAACCAGCGATTCAGGGATCACGATCGGCAGGGTCTGGTCCGGCGTGAACATCCGCGTCTGCGGAAAATTGAAGCCGTCCGGGTCCTTCCACGGCCCGCGCACGAGATAGTACAGCGCCTGGATCGCGACATAGGTCAGCATCAGGCTGGTCAGGATCTCGCTGACCTGCAGCCTCGTGCGCAGGAGAGCCGGGATCGCCGCCCAGGCCATGCCGCCCAGGATGCCGGCGAGCGCCATGGCGGGCAGGATCCACCAGCCGCTCATCTCATAGGTCGCGAGCGCGACGCCGGTGCCGGCGATGGCGCCCATGATGTACTGGCCCTCGGCGCCGATATTCCAGACATTGGCGCGAAAGCCGATGGCGAGGCCGAGCGCGATCATGACCAGCGGCGCCGCCTTGACGCCGAGATCGGGCCAGCGCTGCGGCTCGAGCAAGGGCAGCAGGAAGAAATCATAGACCGCGGTCAGCCCGTCATAGCCCATCGCAGTGAAGACGATCGTGCCCATGAGCATGGTGAGCGCGATCGCGATCAGCGGGCTCAGATAGAGCATCGCCGTGCTCGGCTCGCGGCGGCGGCGCCATTCAAGCATGGGCGGCCGCTCCCTCCGGCTGGCCGTGGATGCCGCCCATCATCAGGCCGATCTCCTCGATCTTGAGATCGGCGACGGCGCGCGGCGGCGTCAGCCGTCCCTCGTTGATGACGCAGAGCCGGTCGGCGAGTTCCAGCAATTCGTCGAGGTCCTGCGAGATGACGACGACGGCCGAGCCCTTCGCGGCCAGATCGACCAGCGCCTGGCGGATCGCGGCGGCGGCGCCGGCATCGACGCCCCAGGTCGGCTGCGAGACCACGAGCACGCCGGGTTCCTGGCCGATCTCGCGGCCCATGATGAATTTCTGCAGGTTGCCGCCGGAGAGCGCGCGGGCCGGCGCGGCGGGGCCTGTGGTGCGCACGTCGAAGCGGCCGATCACGGCCTGCGCGAAGCGCTTGACGGCGCCGAGCCGAATGAAGCCCTGCGGCGCCAGCGGCAGCCGGTAGCGCGCGGTCAGGATCGCGTTCTCGGCCAGCGAGAAATCGGGCACGGCGGCATGGCCGTTGCGCTCTTCCGGCACGCAGGCGAGGCCGGCGGCGCGGCGTTCGCCCGCGCCCGTCGTGGCGACCGGCTTGCCATCGAGCATGATCATCTGCGGGCTCGCGGCCAGCCGCTCGCCCGAGAGCGCGGTCAGCAACTCGGCCTGGCCATTGCCGGCGACGCCGGCAATGCCGAGGATCTCGCCGGCCCGCGCCTCGAAGGAGATCTCCTTCAGATGGGTGCCGAAGGGCGGCTCGCCCGGCATGGAGAGGTCGGAGACGGCAAGCCGCGCCATGCCTGCCGTCCCACCATGTGCGCCCTCGATGCTGCGGAGCTCCGAGCCGATCATCAGTTCGGCCATGCGCCGCGTCGTCTCGACCTTCGGATCGCAGGTGCCCACGACTCGCCCGCCACGCAGGATCGTCGCGGTGTCGCAGAGTGCTTTGATCTCGTGCAGCTTGTGCGAGATGTAGAGGATCGAGCAGCCCTGGGCCGCGATCTGCCGGAGCGTCTCGAACAGCCTGTCCACCTCCTGCGGCGTCAGCACCGAGGTCGGCTCGTCCATGATCAAGAGCTTCGGCTTCTGCAGCAGGCAGCGCACGATCTCGATGCGCTGGCGCTCGCCGACCGAGAGCGTATGCACCTCCCGCTCCGGATCGAGCGGCAGCGAATAGCTCTCCAGCACCTTGGCGACGCGGGCCTTGAGCTCGTCGCGATCGACGGCCTCGTCCAGGCCGAGCGCGATGTTCTCGATCACCGTCATCGCGTCGAACAGCGAGAAATGCTGGAAGACCATGCCGATGCCGAGGCGCCGTGCCGCCTTGGGCGAGGGAATCGAGACGGTCTCGCCATTCCAGGCGATGCTGCCGCCATCGGCCTGCTGCACGCCGTAGATGATCTTGACCAGGGTCGACTTGCCGGCGCCGTTCTCGCCGAGCACGGCGTGGATTTCACCGGCGCGGACGCTGAGGCTGATATCCTCGTTCGCCTTCACGCCCGGAAAACTCTTGGAGATCTGCGACAGCGCGAGGCGCGGTGGCGCATCTGCCCTGTCACGCGGCGATGCCGTCATCTCCAGCCCTTCTCCCCTGATCGCCTTCGGACCCGTTCGGACGCCCGCTTATGCGCAAGCAAGCAGCGCACCAGCTCGGCCGTCGTCAAGGCCGCGATCACCTCCGGCCGCTTGTCGTCCACATCATCGCCGCCGATCGGGCAGGTGAGATCGGCCAGCGCGGGGCTGGCCGGGTGCCGTCGCCGGAAGCTCGATGCGAAGCGGGCGCGCTTGGTCGCCGAGCCGATCATGCCGACATAGGCGGCATCGCCACGCAGCAGCGCCGCCTCGGTCAGCCGGTAGTCGAGCGCGTGGCTATGGGTGAGCACGATGAAGGCTGCGCCGGCCGGGGCGGTAGCAATGGCCTGCTCGGGATCATCGAGGCGCAGCCGAGCGATCTCCGCCGGCATCTCGCCGACCTGGTCGTCGCGGTCGTCGATCAAGGTCACCGCGAAGGGCAGGGGCGCCAGGGTGCGCGCCAGCACGCGGCCGGTATGCCCGGCGCCGAAGATCAGGATGGCCGGACGGCGCGCGCGCCTCGCGGCCTCCTCCGTCGCCAGCATGTCGACATGCGCCGGGCTGCCACGCTCCAGGGTCACGCTCACCCGGCCGCCGCAGCATTGGCCCATTTGCGGGCCGAGCGGAATGTCGAGCCGGCGCGACAGCTCGCCGCCCGCCAGCATGGTGCGGGCGATGTCGATGCAATGGAATTCGAGCTGCCCGCCGCCGATCGTGCCCGTGCTGCGCTCAGTCGTGACGATCATGACGGCACCGGCCTCGCGCGGGGTCGAGCCCTCGGCCGTCTCGATGCGCACGAGGATCGCGCCCTCGGCGAGCTGGGCATCGAGTATGGCGGAGAGGGCGATCATGGCCCTCCCGCCTCCGCGCGCACCCGGTCGACCGCATCGAGCACCCGCTCCGGCGTCGCCGGCGCATCGAGCCTCGGACAGATGCGATAATCCCCGACGCTCGCCACGGCGTCGGAGAGTGCGTGCAGCACGCTGATCGCCAGCATCAGCGGCGGCTCGCCGACCGCCTTGGAGCGGTGGATCGTCGGCTCGCGGTTCGGCGCGTTGTCCAGCAGCGCGACATTGAAGATGCGCGGCCGGTCCGAGGCGACCGGGATCTTGTAGGTCGAGGGCGCATGGGTGCGCAGCCGGCCCTTCTCGTCCCAGACCAGCTCCTCGGTGGTGAGCCAGCCCATGCCCTGGATGAAGCCGCCCTCGATCTGGCCCTTGTCGATCGCCGGGTTCAGCGACGTGCCGCAATCATGCAGGATGTCGACGCGCTCGACCCTATACTCGCCGGTAAGCGTGTCGATCGCGACCTCGGTGGCGGCCGCCCCATAGGCGAAATAATAGAAGGGATGGCCGCGCCCGGCCTTGCGGTCCCAATGGATCTTCGGCGTCGCGTAGAAGCCGGTCGCCGAGAGCTGGACGCGGGCCATATAGGCGGCCGCCACCAGCTCGGCGAAGCTCAGCTCCTGCGTTCCGATCCGGACGCAGCCGGGCAGGAAGGTGACCGCCTCGGGTGGAACCTGCCAGTGCCCGGTGGCGAAGGCGACGAGCCTTTTCTTGATTGTCTCGCAGGCGTCGAGCGCCGCCATGCCGTTGAGATCGGAGCCTGAGGAGGCGGCGGTGGCCGAGGTGTTCGGCACCTTGCCGGTCGTGGTCGCGGTGATCTTGACCCGGTCGAGCCCGATGCCAAAGGCCTGCGCCACGACCTGCGCCACCTTGATATAGAGCCCCTGGCCCATCTCGGTGCCGCCATGGTTCAGCGCCACCGTCCCGTCGGTATAGACATGGACGAGCGCCCCGGCCTGGTTGAACCAGGTCGCGGTGAAGGAGATGCCGAACTTGACCGGCGTCAGCGCGATGCCGCGCTTGATCACCTTGCTCGTGCGGTTGGCCGCGCGGATCGCCGCCTGGCGGGCGCGGTAGTCGCAGCCTCGCTCCAGCTCGGCGATGACATGGCCGGCGATATTGTCCTCGACCTGCTGGTGGTAGGGCGTGATGTCCCGTCCGGCGCCGCCATAGAGGTTGCGCTTGCGTACCTCGAGCGGATCGAGCCCGGTCGCATAGGCGACCTCCTCGATGAAGCGCTCGGCCCCGACCATGCCCTGCGGCCCGCCGAAGCCGCGGAAGGCCGTGTTCGAGACGGTATGCGTGCGCAAGGGCTCCGAACGGCCTCTTACCGCCGGGTAAAAGTAGCAATTGTCCATGTGGAACAGGGCGCGATCGGTGACCGGGCCGGAGAGGTCGGCATTCCAGCCGCAGCGCGCCGCATAGACCGCATCGACGGCGAGGATATGGCCCTCGTCGTCGAAGCCGATCTCGTAATCGCAGACGAAATCATGGCGCTTGCCGGTGATCACCATGTCGTCGTCGCGGTCCGGCCGCAGCTTTACCGGCCGGTATAGCTTGCGCGCGGCCAGCGCGGCGACGCAGGCGAAGAGGTTGGCCTGGGTCTCCTTGCCGCCGAAGCCGCCGCCCATGCGCCGGACCTCGATCGTCACCGCATGCGAGCCGATGCCGAGCACGGCGGCGACCATGTGCTGCACCTCGCTCGGGTGCTGGGTCGAGGACTGCACCAGCACATCCTCGTCCTCGCCGGGGATGGCGAGCGCGATCTGGCCTTCAAGGTAGAAATGATCCTGTCCGCCGATCGCCATCGAGGCCTTCAGCCGGCGCGGGCTTGCCGCGAGCGCGCCGGCGACATCGCCGCGTTCGAGCTTCAGCGGATCGGTGACGAGGTCGGAGCCGGCGGCACGCGCGGCGGCGACGTCGAGATGGGGCGGCGCCTCCTCGTAGACCGCCTTGGCGAGCGCCGCGGCGCGGCGCGCCTGGTCGCGCGTCTCTGCGATGACGGCGAAGAGCGGCTGGCCATGATGCAGGATCGTATCGGTCGCGAAGACCGGCTCATCATGGCGATGGGTCGAGGAGATGTCGTTGACACCCGGAATATCCGCGGCCGTCAGCACCGTGAATACGCCGGGAGCGCTGCGAACCGCGGAAAGATCGAGCGAAACCAGCTTGCCATGCGCGATCTGGCTCAAGCCCAGATAGGCATGGGCGAGGCCGACCGGCGCGGCGATGTCGTCGATATAGACGGCTTCGCCCGCCACCTGCTTGGCGGCTGAGTCATGCGGGCTGGCGCTGCCGACCGGGCCGCGCTGCGCGACCGTCGCCGCATCGAGCCGTTTGCGCGCGTCAGCCATGGGCGGCCTCCGCGAGCAGCCCGGCGACGCGGGTCTCGGTCTCCGGCTCGGAGGTCTCGATCAGGAAGCGCCGCAGCAGGTTGCCGGCGACCTTGAGCCGGTAGCCGGCCGAGGCGCGCATATCGGTCAGCGGCGTGAAATCCTGTGGCAGCGCGGCGATCGCGGCTGCGACGCTGGTCCCGTTCCACTCCTGTCCGAGCAGCGCCGCCTCCGCAGCCGCGGCACGCTTGGGGATGCCGGCCATGCCGCCATAGGCGAGGCGGGCTTCGGTGATGATGCCGCCTGCGTCCCAGCGCAGCAGGAAGGCGCCGCAGACGGCCGAGATATCCTCGTCGAAGCGCTTCGAGATCTTCGAGATGTGGAAGAGCGCATCCTCCGGCAGCTTCGGCACCAGCACGGCTTCGACGAACTCGCCCGGCTGCCGGTCCTGCTTGCGGTAGTCGAGGAAGAAGTTTTCGAGCGGCAATTCGCGGCCTTCGTCGCCGTGGCGCAGCACCAGCGTCGCCCCGAGCGCGATCAGGGCCGGGGGCAGGTCGCCAATCGGCGAGCCATTGGCGATGTTGCCGCCGATCGTGCCGGCATTGCGCACCTGTTCGCCGCCAAAGCGGCGCATCAGCTCGTCGAGCTGTGGCGAGAGCTCCGCCAGCGCCTTGCGGGTGTCGATATGGTTGACCATCGCGCCGATGCGCAGATGGCCGCCCTGGTCGCTGATGGTCCTGAGCTCATCGAGCCGGCCGAGATAGATCACCGTCGCCGGCTGCTGCATGCCCTTGGTGATCCAGAGCCCGACATCGGTGGCCCCCGCGACCAGAACGGCCTCTGGATAGACGCTGAGCAGATCGGCCAGCGCCTCGACCGAGGCCGGAGCGAAGAAGCGGCGCGAGCCGTCCGCAAGCGCCAGTGTCTCGCCATCCGCCAGGGCATCGAGCCGCTTCACCATGGCCGGACTTGCCAGCGCGAAGCGATCATTGGCGCGGTCACCGCGCTCGTACAGGCGCTGCGCCGCCTGGATGATCGGCTCGTAGCCGGTGCAGCGGCAGAGATTGCCGGCGAGCGCATCCTCGATCCGAGCGACGCTCGGCCGGTCCTCGTTCAGCCAGAGTGCGAAGAGAGACATCACGAAGCCCGGCGTGCAGAAGCCGCATTGCGAGCCGTGGCAATCGACCATGGCCTGCTGCACCGGGTGCAGCCTGCCATCCGTGCCCTTCAGGTGCTCGACCGTCAGCAGATGGCAGCCGTCCAGTGTCAGCAGGAAGCGGATGCACGCATTGATCGCCTCATAGCGCAGCCGGCCGCCGTCGAGCCGGCCGATCACCACGGTGCAGGCGCCGCAATCGCCCTCGGCGCAGCCTTCCTTGCTGCCGGTCCTGCGCCGTTCGAGGCGCAGCCAGTCGAGCAGCGTCAGCGTCGGATCGCACGAGGCGATCTCGATCAGCTCCTCGCCGAAATAGAAGCGCAGTCTCTCACGCATGGCGGCTTGGCCGCTGGAACAATGTCATGCCTCCAGATTAGGCATGTTCGGCGCTTGGCCGGAAGCTTTGATTTAGTGCAGATATGACCGTGATTTAAGCCGGAGGCTGCGCCCGTGACCAAAAAAGCCTTTCGCGCCCTTCGCGGCCGCCTGCTCTGGTTCACCGATGATCCCGAGACGGCGGGCGAGGCGGCCCATCGCTATCTCGAGGACGGGCTGCTGGTCCTGTCCGATGGCTTGATCCAGGCCACCGGGCCGGCCAGCGAGTTGCTGCCGACCCTGCCGGCCGGCAGCGAGATCGTCGATCATCGCCCGCACCTGATCATGCCGGGCTTCATCGATGCGCATCTGCATATGCCGCAGACGCAGGTGATCGCCTCCTATGGCGCGCAGCTGATGGAGTGGCTGAATAAATACACCTTCGTCGAGGAGCAGAAACTCGCCCAGCAGGGCCATCCCGAGAAGCTCTCCCGCTTCCTGCTCGACGAGCTGCTCGCGAACGGCACGACCACAGCCGCGGTCTATTGTTCGGTGCATCCCCAGTCGGCCGAGGCCTTTTTCGTCGAATCCGAGCGCCGCAACACCCGCATGATCGCCGGCAAGGTGATGATGGACCGCCATGCCCCGGCCGCTCTGACGGACACGGCCGAGAGCGGCTATGCCGACAGCAAGGCGCTGATCGAGCGTTGGCATGGCAGGGGCAGGCAGCTCTACGCGATCACGCCGCGCTTCGCCGTGACCTCGACGCCGGAGCAGATGCGACTCTCCGGCCAGCTCGCGGCCGAGCATCCGGATTGCTTCGTCCAGACCCATATCAACGAGAACCAGGCCGAGATCACCTTCGCGCGTGAACTCTACCCGAAATCCGACGATTACACCGGCATCTACCAGGATTTCGGCCTGCTCGGCCGCAAGAGCCTGATGGGCCATTGCATCCACAACACCAAGCATGAATGGCGCGCCTTCGCCGAGACCGGCGCGGTTGCGGTCTTCTGCCCGACCTCGAACCTCTTCCTCGGCTCGGGCCTGTTCGACTGGGCCCGCGCCAAGCGCGAGGGCGTGCATGTCGCCGTCGCGACCGATATCGGCGGCGGCACCTCCTATTCGATGCTGCGGACGATGGCCGAGGCCTACAAGATCCTGCATTTGCAGGGGCAGCCGCTCTCGGCCTTCGCCGCGTTGCATGCGATCACGCGCGGCAATGCGCTGGCGCTCGGGCTCGACCATCTGATCGGCACGCTTGAGCCGGGCACCGAGGCCGATGTCGTGGTGCTCGATCCTGCCGCGACACGGGTGATGGCGCACCGGCTGGAGACGACGCGCGACCTGGCGGAGGAGCTTTTCGTGCTCGTCACCCTGGGCGACGAGCGGAACGTGGTTGCGACCTATGTCGCGGGCGAACGCGCGGGGAAGCCCGAAGGCGCGATTTAGAGCATTCTCGAGCGACGTGGATACCGGTTCGCGTGAAGAAAATGCGTCGAAACAAAGGGATAGAGCATTTTCGTGTTTCAGAGAAACGCGCGAATGCTCTAGCGTCATCCATCATGGTCGGGCTTGTCCCGACCATCCACGTCTTCCCTTGCCGAGGGCGGTGTTCGAGACGTGGATGCTCGCCACAAGGGCGAGCATGACGCCGCGGGTCCGCAACGGCAGCAGGGTCAGCCCAGCGCGCCGCCCTTTTTGGCGAAGTCGAGATAGATCTCGCGCAGCCTGATCGCCGTCGGCCCCGGCGCGCCGTTATGGATGGTGTGGCCGTCGATCTGCACCACCGGCATCACCAGGCTGGTCGCGGAGGTGATGAAGCACTCCTCGGCATCGAGCGCCTCGTCCAGCGTGAAGGTCCGCTCCTCGAATTTGAAATCGGTCTCGCCGAGATAGGCGAGCACGGCCTTGCGGGTGATTCCCGGCAGCACCTTGTTCGAGAGCGGGCGCGAGACCAGGGTCTTGCCCTTGACGATCCAGGCCGTCGAGGAGGCGCCTTCGGTGACGACGCCGTCCTCCACCATCCAGGCCTCCTGCGCGCCGCTCTCGGCCGCGAACTGCTTGGCCAGCACCGGCGCGAGCAGGTTGACGCTCTTGATGTCGCGCCTTGTCCAGCGAATATCCTCGCAGGAGACGACCTTGATGCCGGTCTTCGCCGCCGCTGCGCCGCTCATGTTGCGGGCCTGCGTGAACATCACCAGCGTCGGCGTCGCGTCAGTCGGGAAGGCGAAGTCGCGATCGGCCGCGCCGCGCGAGACCTGCAGGTAGATGCCGCCCTCGTCGAGATTGTTGCGCTTGATCAGCTCCTCATGGATCGCGACGAGCTCGGCCTTGGACCAGGGCAGCGCGAGCCTGATCTCGCCGCATGAGCGCTCGAGCCGGGCGAGATGCGCCTCGCAATCGACGAGCTTGCCGCCGATCACGGCCGAGACCTCGTAGATGCCGTCGCCGAAGATGAAGCCGCGGTCGAAGATCGAGATCCTGGCGTCTTCCTCGGGGAGATAGGCGCCATTGACGTAGACGGTGCGGCTCATCGGTGCGGTCTCTTGGTGAAGGTGAGGACGTCCTTCCTAGAGCATGCCGGCTTAATGCGGAACCAACGTTGGCGCGGGGAACCCTCTTTCGGAGGGAGAGGCCAGCGTTGGCGGCCGCCGGACCAGTGAGGCGAAAGGCCCACTCCGTCATTGCGAGCGCAGCGAAGCAATCCAGGCTCGTAGAGCTCTACGGCTCCTGGATTTGCTTCGCTGCGCTCGCGATTACGCGGTGAGTTCCGGGCGCCGCGTCGAACGGCCTACATCTCGCCCAACCCCGTCCCCGCAGGAGAGGGCTCCCGCGCCTCCTTCTGCGAGGCCGCGAGCAGCCGGCGCGTATAGGCCTCCCTCGGCGCCGCGAAAATCGCCTCGGTCGGTCCGCTCTCGACCACCCGGCCATCCTTCATCACCATCAGCGTGTCGGCCATGGCGCGGACCACGGCGAGATCATGGCTGATGAAAAGATAGGAGAGCTCGTGCCGCGCCTGCATGTCCTTGAGCAAGGCGACGATGCTTTTCTGCACCGTGCGGTCGAGCGCCGAGGTCGGCTCGTCCAGCACGACCAGGGCCGGATTCAGGATCATGGCGCGCGCAATCGCGATGCGCTGGCGCTGGCCGCCGGAGAATTCGTGCGGGTAGCGGTTGCGCAGGGCGGGATCGAGCGAGACCTCCTCCAGCGCTTCCGCCGCGCGCCGGTCGCGCTCGGCCCGGTTCAGCTGCGGCGCGTGGACGAGCAGGCCCTCGCTGACGATCTCGCCGACCGTCAGGCGCGGCGAGAGCGAGCCATAGGGGTCCTGGAACACGGCCTGGAGGCTGCGCCGCAGCGGCCGCATCGCGGCGCGGTCGAGCGGCATGAGCTGCCGGTCCTCGAAGCGGATCATCCCCGAGGCCGGCATCAGCTTGAGCAGGGCCCGGCCGAGCGTCGATTTGCCGGAGCCGGATTCGCCGACGATGCCGATGGTCTGGCCGCGCCGGAGCGTGAGATCGACGCCGTCGACCGCGTGCAGCAGGAAATGCTGGCGCCGGAAGACGCCGCGCGACAGGTCGAAGGAGACGCGGATGTTCTTCGCATCGAGCAGGACCGGCGCGTAGGGCGGCACCGGAGCCTTGCGGCCGGCGGGCTCGGCGGCGACGAGCTGTTGCGTATAGGGATGCTGGGGCGCGGCGAAGACGGCTTCGGTGCTGCCGCTTTCGACGATCTCGCCATCCTTCATCACATGGACGCGCTCGGCATAGCGGCGCACCAGGCCGAGATCATGGCTGATCAGGATCACGGCCATGCCAAGTCGCTGCCTGAGATCGGCGATCAGGTTGAGGATGTCGGCCTCGACCGTGACGTCGAGCGCCGTGGTCGGCTCGTCGGCGATCAGGATGTCCGGGTCGTTGGCGAGCGCCATCGCGATCATCACGCGCTGGCGCTGCCCGCCTGAAAGCTCGTGCGGATAGGCGTCGAGCCGGGCTTCCGGCCGCGGGATCTGGACGAGCCTGAGCAGTTCGAGCGCCCGGGCGCGGGCCGCCTGCCGCGACAGGCCCTGGTGCTTGCGCAGGGGCGCCGCGATCTGGGTGCCGATCCGGAACAGCGGATCGAGCGAGGTCATCGGCTCCTGGAAGATCATCGCGAGCTTGCTGCCGCGATAGGCGTTGAGCGCGGCCGGCTTCAGCCCGAGCAGTTCGGTGCCGCGATAGCGCACCGAACCGGAGGATTCGCCATTGGCGGCGAGTAGGCCCATCGCCGCCATGACGCTCTGGCTCTTGCCCGAGCCGGATTCGCCGACGATGGCGACGAATTCGCCGGGATTGATGTCGAGATCGACGCCGCGCACGGCCTCGACCATGCCGTCATTGCAGCGGAAGCGGACGCGCAGGTCGCGAATGGCGAGGATCGGCCCGGCCACCTCAGCGATCCCGGGGATCGAGCGCATCGCGCAGGCCGTCGCCGAGGAAGTTCAGCGCGAACAGGGTCGTGACGAGGAAGGCGGCGGGAAAAGCCAGCATCCAGGGCGCGCCTTCGATGGCGCGCGCGCCATCCGAGATCAACACGCCCCAGCTCGTCATCGGTTCCTGCACGCCGAGGCCGAGGAAGGAGAGGAAGCTCTCGAGCAGGATCACCTTCGGCACCAGCAGCGTGACGAAGACGATGACCGGTCCGAGCGTGTTCGGAATGATGTGGCGCCTCAGGATGTCGCCGGTCGGAACGCCCAGTGCCTCCGCCGCCAGCACATAATCCTGCCGCTTGATCGAGAGCGTCTGGCCGCGGACGATCCTGGCCATGTCGAGCCATTCGATCGCGCCGACCGCCAGGAACATCAGGATGAAGTTCCGGCCGAAGAACACCACGAGCAGGATGACGAAGAAGATGAAGGGCAGCGCGTAGAGCACGTCGACGATGCGCATCATCAGCATGTCGATGCGCCCGCCGAGATAGCCGGCGGCCGCGCCGTAGACGACGCCGATGACAAGGGCGACGCCGGTGGCGAGCAGGCCGATGGCGAGCGAGATCCGGCCGGCGATCAGGGTGCGGGTCAGGAGGTCGCGGCCATTGCCGTCGGTGCCGAACAGGAAGCGCTGGTGCTCGACCGGGACCTCCAGGACGAGCCTGCGGCCATCGTCGGCGCTGGAGACGACCCGGGCTGTGCCGAACTGGTCGGAGCGGTCGAAATAGACCAGGAGGCGCTGGTCGATCGGGCGCTGCGACGTCAGCGTCAGCCGCACCGAGTCGCCTTCCGCCGCGATGTCGCCTGGCGTCGCCCGGATGCGCGCCGCGACGCGCTGCACCGCGGCGGGGATCGCCTCGGCCCGCGGGTGGCTCTCCAGGCTGGCCGGCGCCCGGACATAATCCGGATAGACGCGGTCATAGGCATGCCCGGTCAGCCAGGGGCCGATCAGGCAGGCGAGGGCGATCAGGCCGAGCGCGATCAGGCTCGCCATCGCGGCGCGGTTGCGCCGCAGGCGCGAGCCCGCATCCTGCCAGAGCGAGCGGCCGGCGACGGGCGGGGCGGCGAGGGCCTGGTCGCTCATCGTTTCAGTCCAACCTGACGCGCGGATCGAGCAGCGCATAGAGCAGGTCGACGACGAGGTTAAAGACCAGCACGAAGACCGCGACCACGACGACCGTGCCCATCACCAGCGTATAGTCGCGGTTGAGCGCGCCCTCGACGAAATAGCGGCCGATTCCGGGGATCGCGAAGATGTTCTCGACCACGACCGAGCCGGTGAGCAGCGCCGCCGCCGCCGGCCCGAGATAGGAGACGACCGGCAGGGCCGCGCCGCGCAGCGCATGCAGCGCGATCGTCGTTCCCGAGAGGCCCTGCGCCCGCAAGGTGCGGATATGGTTGGCGCGCAGCGTCTCGATCATCGAGGCCCGCGTCATCCGCGCGATCACCGCGATCTGCGGCAGGGCCAGCGTCACCACCGGCAGGATGCTGTTGCGCAGCGCCCCGCCGTTCCAGCCGGCGATCGGCAGCCAGGCCAGCGTCAGGCCGAAGACGATCTGCAGCACCGGCGCGACGACGAAATTGGGGATGGTGATGCCAGCCGTCGCGAAGCCCATCACGGCATAGTCGGCGCCATGGTTCTGGCGGAAGGCGGCGAGCACGCCGAGCGGGCCGCCGATGGCGAGCGCGAGCAGCAGCGCCGAGGCGCCGAGCCGCATCGAGACCGGCAGGCCCTGCCGGAACAGCTCCGCAATCGAGAAATCCCGAAAATAGAAGGACGGGCCGAAATCGCCGCGGAGCAAGGCGCCGAGATAGGTCAGGTATTGCGCGTGGAGCGGCTGGTCGAGCTGGTAGATGCGGCGCAGATTCGCCATCACCTTGGCCTCGAGCGGCTGTTCGAGATCGAACGGCCCGCCGGGCGCCACCCGCATCAGGAAGAAGGACAGCGTCACCACCACGAGCAGCGTCGGGATGGCGGTGAAGAGGCGGCGTAGGATGAAGGGCAGCATAGGGGCTGGCTCGTCATGACCGGGTCAGGCCCGGCCATGGCGGGCTCTCGTCATGGCTTCAGGCTGAGGAACCGCGTCGGGATCGCCCCGCGCAGGTTCTGCTGGAAGCCGACCAGCTTCGGCGAGACCAGGTTCTTCGAGGAATAGTACAGGATCGGGATCCACGGCACCTCGCGGGCCAGGATGCTGTCGGCCTCGCGCAGGATCGTGGCGCGCTTGGCGAGGTCGGTCTCCTCGGCGCCCTGCTTCAGCAGCGCGTCGAATTGCGGGTTGTTGTACTTGCCGGAATTGAAGCCGGAATTGTCGCTCAGGAACAGGAAGAGGAAGTTCTGCGGGTCGGAATAGTCGCCGATCCAGCCATAGCGGGCGATGTCGAAATCGCCGCCGTCGCGCAGGAAGGCGAAATGGGTCTTGCCGTCGGTGTTGATGAAGCTGGTCTCGACCCCGAGCGCCTTCCACTGCTCGGCGATGGCGATCACGGTGCGGCGGTTATTGTCGGTGGTGTTGTACCGGAGCTGGACCTTGAGCGGCATGCCCGGGCCGAAGCCGGCCTCGGCGAGGAGCTGCTTCGCCTTGTCCTCGCGCTCCAGCGGCGAGGCGTTCTTGAAATCGGCTTCCGCCGCCATGCCGTAATTGCCGATATTGGGCGGGATCACGCCATAGGCCGGCAGCATCGTGCCGCCCCAGATCTCGTCGGCGATGAATTCGCGGTCGATCACCATCGAGAGCGCCTGGCGCACGCGAATATCGTCGAAGGGCTTCTTGGCGGTGTTGATGATCAGGAAATAGGTGCCGAGATAGGGCGCGACCTTGACCTGGTCGCCGAGCTTCTCGCGCAGCTGCTTGATCTGGTCGGCCGGGATGTCGGTGGTCATGTGCAGCTCGCCGGCCTGGAAGCGGCGCGCCGCGGCGGCAAGATCCGGCGAGGGATAGTAGATCACCGTGTCGATCTTGACGTTCGCCGCGTCGTGGAAGGCCGGGTTCCTGGTCAGCTTGATATGCGAGTTGGGCACGAACTCCCTGAGCACATAGGCGCCGTTCGAGACCCAGTTCTCCGGCTTGACGAAGTCGCTGCCGAATTTCTGCACCGAGGCTGGATGCACGGGCAGGCCGGTCTGGTGCGTCAGCAATTCCAGGAAATAGGGGGTCGGCCGCTCCAGCTTGATCTCGACGGTGCGCTCGTCGGGCGCGGCGACGCCGAGGTCCTCCAGCCGCTTGTTGTCGGCCGCCTTGTTGATCTTCTCGGCGTTGAGGATCGGGTAGAGGATATTGGCGTATTTCGCGCCGGTCTCCGGATTGATCATCCGCCTGAGCGAGAACACGAAATCCGAGGCGGTGACCGGGTCGCCATTCGACCATTTGGCATTGGCGCGCAGCTTGAACGTATAGGTCTTGCCGTCCGGGCTCATCGTCCAGCTTTCGGCGACGCCCGGGACGACCTCGCCCTTCATGTCGTGGATGACGAGGCCTTCGCACAGATCGCGCAGGAGATGCGCCTCGGAGACGGTCGAGGTCTTGTGCGGATCGAGCGTCTCCGGATCCGAATCATTGCCGCGGTTGAACACGATCTCGGCGAAGGCTGCGGACGCCGTCGAGAGGGCGAGCAGGGCGGCAAGCGCCAGAGGCGCGGCGCGGCGCGTGATCGCGAGCATGACGAAACTCCCCTTCGGCAGATGCTGCTGCCCGTTTCAGGCATGACGCGGAGAGTAGAGCGCGCATGGCGCCATCTGCCAAGGCAGAATGCTGGTTGGGGATAACGCCGCGATACGGCCGGGCGAGCCAGGCGCGCCCGGCGTCGCGATTTTCTCGGCCAGGCGTCAGTCGCGCAGCACGATCTGGTCGTTTTCGAAGGCGACGACGCAGTCCTGGGCGGCCTTGGCGCATTCGCGCAGGGCGCCTTCCTTGGCAGAGTCGAGCGTCAGCGCGCCGAAAATATAGCGGAAATGCTTGCGCTGCCGACTCAGCGCCATCGCCTTTTCGCCCGGCGCGGCGAAATAGCGCTCGAACGTATCGGAACGCGAGGTGAGGCCGAGCTTGGCGAAATGCTGCCTGGCGCGCGCCGGCGACCAGGTCGGCAATTGCCAGGCGCGCAGCGAGGAATCGACCTCCTGCAGCCAGGTCAGGCGCGCCTGGCCATGGCGGAAGATGAGATGGCCGCGCGGCTTGATCTCCGGCAGCTCGACGAAGCGGACATTGCCCCCGGCATCGAGCGCTGCGCCGCGCATGCGGTCGACCAGGGCGGGCGGGAACAGCTCGTCGTTCTTGGCGTAGATCCAGAGCTGCGGCGCGGCGCCCGGCTGCTGCAGGCTCTTCACCGTGCCGACCAGCGCGTCGCGGCTCTTGTCGACGCAATTGTCGATATTCAGGCCGCCTGCGACATTGATCACGCCGCGCAGGCCGGCCGGCTTCCTGCGGGCGAGCGCCAGCACGGCGGCGCCGCCAGCCGATTCGCCGACGGCGATGGCGCGGGTCGGATCGACGTCGTCCCGCTTCTGCAGGGCCTGCAACGCCCCTTCCAGTTCGATCGCATCCGAGCCGAAGACCGGGGCAAGGTCGAGATTGGCGCAGGAGGTCGAGGACGGGTAGGGCCCGTCGGACTGGCCGAAGCCGCGGCGCATCACCACGGCCGCGAGCCAGCCGCGCCGGGCGAAGTCCCGCGCCACGGTGGCATAGGACGAGGCGCGCAGGTCGCCCATGCTGATGCTGCTCGACGACTTGCCATGGGTGATCAGCGCCAGCGGCAGGCGTCCCTGCGCCGTCTCGGGCCTGACGATGAGCGCTTCGAGCCGGACGTCGCGCTGGTCGATCTTGATGCGCAGGAAGGTGTCTTCCTGCTTCAGCGGTTCCTGCGCCTGCACGGCGCCAGCGCCGAGCGCGAGGACAAAGATGCCGGCCAGCCTCCCGAGGATCCGCAGGGCGGCAAGCATGTCTTTCTCCCCTCGCGCAACACCACGTCGCCGCCGTTTCTCGCCTGTGCCTGCCGCAAGGGCAAGATGGTCAGGCGGGAAAAGCGCCTCGCAATCTCGCGAGCGTCAGGCCTTTTTCGCCGCAGCCCGTTCCTGTGCCTCGACCACGGCGACGGCGGTCATGTTGACCACGCCGCGCGCCGTGACGTTGCCGGTGAGGATATGGGCGGGCTTGGCCGCGCCGATCAGGATCGGCCCGACCGGCAGCGCGTCGGCCAGGACCTTGGCGAACTGGTAGGCGATATTGGCGGCGTCGAGATTGGGGAAGATCAGCACATTCGCCACGCCCTTCAGCCGCGAGGAGGGCAGGACACGCTCGCGGATCATCTCGACCAGCGCGGAATCGGCCTCCATCTCGCCGTCGCATTCGAGATCGGGCGCGCGCTCCTGGATCAGGCCGAGCGCCTTGCGCATCTTCAGCGACGAGGCGGTGTCGGCCGCGCCGAAATCCGAATGCGAGAGCAGGGCGATCTTGGGCGCGATGCCGAAGCGGGCGACATGGCTCGCGGCGAGCACGGTCATCTCGGCGATCTCCTCCGCCGTCGGATCATGCTTCACATGCGTGTCGGCGAGGAAGAAGGCGCCCTTGTTGGTGATGATCAGTGTCAGCGCCGAGATGTCGCGCGCCCCGGCTTCCAGCCCGATAATGTCCTTGATGTGCCGGAGCCGCGACATGAACCGGCCTTCGAGCCCGGTGATCATCGCATCGGCCTCGCCGCGCGCCACCGCCAGCGCCGCGATCACCGTGTTGTTGGTGCGCACGAGCGAGCGGGCGGCCTCGGGCGTGATGCCGCGCCGGCCGGCAATGTCGAGATAGGTCTGGACATAGTCGCGATAGCGCGGGTCGTCCTCGGGGTTGACCAGCTCGCAATCGATGCCGGGCCGGATCGTCAGGCCGAAGCGCTTGATGCGGCTCTCGATCACGCTCGGGCGGCCGATCAGGATCGGCACGGCGAAGCCTTCCTCGAGCGCGACCTGCGCGGCGCGCAGCACGCGCTCATCCTCGCCTTCGGCATAGATCACGCGCTTGGGATCGGCCTTCGCCTGGGCGAAGAGCGGCTTCATGATGAAGCCGGAGCGGAAGACGAAGCGCGAGAGGTTCTCGCGATAGGCCTCCATGTCGAGCAGCGGCTTGCGGGCGACGCCGGTCGTCATCGCCGCTTCCGCCACCGCCGGCGCGATGCGCAGGATCAGCCGCGGATCGAACGGGTTCGGGATCAGTGAGGTCGCGCCGAAGGTCTGGGCCTCGCCGCCATAGGCGCGGGCCGCGATATCGGAGGTCGCCTCGCGCGCCAGCGCCGCGATGGCGCGCACGGCGGCGAGCTTCATCGCCTCGTTGATCGTCGTCGCCTGCACGTCGAGCGCGCCGCGGAAGATATAGGGGAAGCACAGGACGTTGTTGACCTGGTTCGGATAATCCGAGCGCCCGGTGCAGATCATCGCGTCCGGACGGGCGGCGAGCGCGTCCTCGGGCGTGATCTCGGGATTGGGATTGGCCAGCGCCATGATCAGCGGCTTGGCGGCCATGCGCTTGGCCATCTCCGGCTTGAGCACGCCGGCGGCCGAGAGGCCGAGGAAGATATCGGCGTCGCCGATGACGTCGTTCAGCGTCCGCGCCTCGGTCTCCTGCGCGAAGACCTCCTTCCAGCGGTCCATCAGCGTGGTGCGGCCCTTGTAGACCACGCCGTCGATATCGGTGACCCAGATGTTCTCGCGCTTGGCGCCGAGCTCGACCAGCAGGTTGAGGCAGGCCAGCGCGGCGGCGCCGGCGCCGGAGACTACGATCTTGACGTTGCCGATCTGCTTTCCGGCGAGATCGAGCCCGTTCAGGATGGCGGCGCCGACGATGATCGCGGTGCCGTGCTGGTCGTCATGGAAGACCGGGATGTTCATCCGGGCCTTGAGCTTCTCCTCGATCTCGAAGCATTCCGGGCCCTTGATGTCCTCGAGATTGATGCCGCCGAAGGTCGGCTCCAGCGCCGCGACGACATCGACGAATTTCTCGATCTCCTTCTGGTCGACCTCGATGTCGAAACAGTCGATCCCGGCGAATTTCTTGAAGAGGACGGCCTTGCCCTCCATCACCGGCTTGGAGGCGAGCGGGCCGATATCGCCGAGGCCGAGCACGGCGGTGCCGTTGGTGATGACGGCGACGAGGTTTTGGCGCGCGGTCAGCTCGGCGGCTTCGGCCGCGTCGTCGACGATCGCTTCGCAGGCGGCGGCGACGCCGGGCGAATAGGCCAGCGCCAGGTCGCGCTGGTTGCCGAGCGGCTTGGTGGCCTGGATCTCGATCTTACCGGGGCGGGGGGTGCGGTGGTAGACCAGCGCGCCTGAGCGCAGATCCGACGACAAGGTGCTCTTCATTCTCCGCTTCCCCGACTTCGCGGCGCTCGCACGCCTCTTCCAGAGAGCGAGGTCGCGCGGAAACGGGGGTGTCGTCAAGCTTCGACGCGGCAAGAATGATGCGACGGGAATGACAAGATCGCCGCACCCTCGCCGGGGCGGCCAGCTGCCCAGCCGCTTTCAGAACGCCTTGAACGTGATGATCGTGTGCGTGTCGGCGATCTCGGGGATCGACTGCACCTTCTGCGCGACGAAATGCCCGATATCGACATCCGCCGCGACATGGAACTTGGCGAGGATGTCGTAATTGCCGGCGGTCGAATAGATTTCCGAGGCGATCTCGCGGTCGGCGAGCTCGCTGGCGACCTCGTAGGTCTTGCCGAGCTTGCATTTGATCTCGACGAAGAAGGTCTGCATCGCGCACTCCGAAATCCGGGAGCCGGATCGTCTCCGACGGCATCGCTCGATGCCCTCAGGGGGCTGATCCGCCTCCGCTCAATGGTCAGCTCTGGATAGAGGCTCCGGCGGGAAGATCAAGCGCCCGCGAGCGCGGCGAGGCGCCGGCTCATCGCGCTCTCCGGGTTCGGCAGGTCGGCCAGCACGGTGAAATGGTTGGCCCCGGCGATCTCCTCATAGCGCGTCCTGACGCCTTCGAGCCCCCAGACATCGGTGATGCGCCGGCTCTGCTTCAGGTATTCATCGCTCTCGGCCCCGCCGACGACCGCGTCCATGATCAGCCCCGAGGGAGCCGGCCAGAACAGCGGGCTCTCGCGCTCGGCCGATTCCATGGTCAGGCCAAGTGCCTTGTTGATGCTGGTCTCGGTCAGCGGCTTCAGATTGTAGAGGCCGGAGATTCCATAGGCCGCGGTCACGACGAGGTCCGGCAATTCGGGGTCGACATTCTTCCAGTCGGTCGCGAGCAGGCAGGCGGCGAGCTGCCCGCCGGCGGAATGCCCGGCCGCGACGATCGGCAGATTATATTGCCGCCACAGCGCCGCGGCGGCGTGCTGGATCTCCCAGACGATATGGCCGAGCTCGACCTGCGGGCAGAGATCGTAGCCCGCGACCGCCATCGGCACGCCGAGCCCGTTCACGCCGCGCGCGATATGCGAGAAGAACGAGCGGTCGAGCGCCTGCCAGTAGCCGCCATGGATGAACAGCACGATGGCGCTGCTCTTCACCGTCTCCGGCTTGAACAGGTCGTATTGCTGGCGCGCGCCCTCGCCATAGACGATGCCGAGCTCGTTGACCGAGCTCGCGCGATAGGCGGCGGCGTCGGCGGCCCAGCCCGCGATGATGCCGGGATGCTCCGGCACGCGGGCGCGATTATTGTATTCTGTCTCGTAGTCGGGCTGCATGCGGGCTCGTCTGCGCGAAGGGTGACGCGTCGTTGATGGCAGGATGCGCCAGTTTGCGCCACGGCTTTTGACAGGTCGAGCGGCAAACGCCACAAGGCCGCTCACCACTTATATGCGCCGCCTGGAGGCTTTCATGGAAAACCCCGTTCTCGCCGAGGTGACGCGCGGCAACACGGTCGAATCGCGCCATCGCGGTTCCGTGATCGTGGTCGATGCCGATGGCGGGGTGGTGCTCTCGCTCGGCGATGTCGACCGCCCGGTGTTTCCGCGCTCGGCGGTGAAGGCGATCCAGGCCCTGCCGCTGCTGGAGAGCGGCGCGGCCGACCATTACGGCCTGACCGAGCCCGAGATCGCGCTCGCCGTCGCCTCGCATTCCGGCGAGCCGCAACATGCCGAGACCGCCTTCGGCATGCTGAGGAAAGCGGGGCGCGGCGCCAATTGCCTCGAATGCGGCGCGCATTGGCCGATGAACGAGGCCGCCGCCCGCGCCATCGCCAGGGCCGGGCTGGAGCCGACCGCGCTCAACAATAATTGCTCCGGCAAGCATGCCGGTTTCGTCTGTCTCGCCTGCGGCCTCGACGAGGACCCGGTCGGCTATGTGAAGCCCGGCCATCCCGTGCAGCAGGCCGTCCGCGCCGCGCTGGAAGAGGTGACCGGCGCGAAGCATTCCTCCGATCACATGGGCACCGACGGCTGCTCGATTCCGAGCTATGCCGTGCCGCTGACGGCGCTCGCCCGCGGCTTCGCCCGGATTGGTACGGGGCAGGGGCTCGGGCCGAAGCGTGCCGAGGCTGCTTCCCGCATTCGCAAGGCCGTCGCCGCCCATCCCTTCATGGTCGCCGGCACCGGCCGCTTCGACACCCGCGTGATGGGGCTGTTCGGTGAGCGCATCTTCATCAAGACCGGCGCCGAGGGCGTCTATTGCGGCGCCATCCCCGAGCTCGGCTATGGCATCGCGCTGAAATGCGATGACGGCGCCGGGCGCGCCTCCGAGATGGTGATGGCGGCGTTGATCGCGCGCTTCCTGCCGATGAGCGGCATGGAGGCAGCCGAATTCACGCCGATGCGCGAGACGCTGCTGAAGAACTGGAACGGCATCGAGGTCGGGCTCGTCCGGGCGACGGAGTTTCTGACCGCCTAGAGCGTGCAAGGTTTCGTGATGACCTGCCGACGGCCCCTGCAGCGACCTGGACGATGAGCTCCTGACCTGACCACCGCCTTGAATCGGCCAAGAATCCAGCCTGGATTGCCGGAAAGTCTGAGCCGGCTATCGGTTTGGCTGGGGACGATGGGTCGATGCCGATGGAGCCGCCCGGGCGC
This sequence comes from Allobosea sp. BK604, assembly GCF_004341515.1. Lineage (GTDB taxonomy): Bacteria > Pseudomonadota > Alphaproteobacteria > Rhizobiales > Beijerinckiaceae > Allobosea. The sequence goes on along the minus strand of NZ_SLZF01000006.1, from coordinate 416,520 downwards.
GCGATCGTGAAGCCCGCCCTTGCCGGCGGGATGCTACGCGGCGAGGGGATCGGCCGTGATCTCGTCGCCGGGCTGACACTGGCGGCGATCACCATTCCCGAGCAGATGGCGACGGCGCGGCTCGGCGGCTTCGAGCCGCAGCTGGGTTTCCTCGCCTTCGTCGCGGCGACGATCGGCTTCGCGCTGTTGGGCGCGAGCCGCCTGCTGACGGTCGGCGCCGATTCGACGATCACGCCGATCTTCGCCGGCACCCTCGCCACGCTGGCAGCCGGCGGCGCGAGCCTGGGCACGACGGCGCCGCTGCTCGCCCTGATGGTCGGTGCTCTCCTGGTCCTCGGCGGCCTGCTCCGGCTGGGCTGGGTCGCAGACCTGCTCTCGACCCCGGTCGTCACCGGCTTCCTCGCCGGCATCTCCGTCCATATCGTGGTCTCGCAACTTCCCGGGCTGCTCGGCATTCCCGGCGGCGCCCATGATGTCGTCGGGCAATTGCGGGCGCTCGGGCAGCATATCGGCGCCATCAACCCGATCTCGACTGTGATCGGCCTCGGCGTCTTCGCCGCGATGCTGGTCTGCGAGCGCATGTCGGCGCGCTTGCCGGGCGCGCTGATCGCGCTCGCTCTGGCGACGATCGCCGTGCCGGTCTTCGGCCTGGAGGCGCGCGGCGTCGCCGTGCTCGGCGCCTTGCCGGCAGCGATACCGCAACTGCCCAGCTTCGCGCTCGACTGGAGCGTGATCCGGCAATTGCTGCCACTGGCGCTCGTGCTCTGCCTGATCGTGATGATGCAAGGGGCCGCCGTCAGCCGCTCCTTCCGTGATCCTGACGGTGCCGACGCCAATATCGACCGCGACTTCCTCGGCCTCGGCGCGGCAAATCTCGTCGCGGGGCTCGCGGGCAGCTTTCCGGTCAATGCCAGCCCGCCGCGCACGGCCGTGGTCGCGGAGACCGGCGGCAGCACCCAGCGCAGCGCCCTGCTCGCCGCCGCGATCGTCCTTGCGCTCGCGCTGGCCGGCGGCTCGCTGCTCGCCAAGGTGCCGCAGGCTGCGCTCGCCGGTGTGCTGCTCTTCGTCGCCCAGCGCATTTTCCGCCTGGGCACCATCATGGCCGTCGCGTGCCAGGCGCCGGCCGAGTTCGGGCTGATCCTGCTGACAGCGCTCGGCATCGTCTTCCTGCCGATCGAGGCCGGCGTCGCCATCGGCATCGGCATCTCGCTGCTGCACGGCGTCTGGATGACGACGCGAAGCCAGCCGATCGAGTTCGGCAAGATCGAGGGCACCACGATCTGGTGGCCGCCGGAAGCGGGCCAGAAGGTCGAGCCGACGCCGGGCGTGCTCGTCGTCGGCTTCCAGGCGCCGTTGCTCTTCGCCAATGCCAACAGCTTCCGCCAGGCGATGCTGGCGCTGATCGAGACCCGCCGCCCAGCCATTCTCGTGCTCGAGGCCAGCGCCATCGCCGCCATCGACTATACCGCCGCCCAGGCGCTGAGCGGTCTCGTGCGGGCTTGCCGTGAGCAAGGCATCGGCTTCGCCATCGCGCGCCTCGAATCGGTGCGTGCCCGGGCGGCCCTCCTGCAATTCGGCATCACGGCCGAGCTCGGCTCGGACCATCTCTTCCACAGCGTCGAGGAGGCAGTCGTCGCGCTGCGTCAGGCGCTGCCCACCGGAGCGCGTCGACCTGACGCTCCCATCGTCCGCGCCTGAAAGGTCGCTGCGCCCATGCTCCTCGATCCATTGCTGAATCAGACCGCTATTGCGGACCTGCGCCCGACCCAGATTTCGGTCGGCATGCGCGAAGTCGCGCAGAAGCGCGCGCGCTGGCGCGACGAGAGCCGCAGGAAGGAAAAGGAATATCTCGGCAAGCACATGATCCCGGTCGTGCTCGGGCCGAAGCAGCGGCCCTACCTGATCGACCATCACCATCTTGCGCTGGCGCTGCTGCTCGAAGGCGAGAAACAAGTGCTGACCACCGTCATCAGCGATCTGAGCCGCCTGCAGAAGGAGGCGTTCTGGATCTATCTCGACAGCCGCGGCTGGATGCATCCGTTCGACGAGAAGGGCAGGCGCCGCACCTACGAGGATTTGCCGGGTTCGATCACCGATCTCGTCGACGATCCCTATCGCTCGCTCGCGGGAGCCCTGCGCAAGGCGGGCGGCTTCGCCAAGGACACGACCCCGTTCAGCGAATTTCTCTGGGCCGATTTCCTGCGCCGGCGGATCAAGGGCGGTCTGGTCCGGCGCAGTTTCGACAAGGCGCTCGACCTCGCCATCGCCGAGGCCAAGACGGAGGACGCGAGCTATCTGCCCGGCTGGAGCGGGCCGAGCGACGACTGAACGGCGCGGTTCAGCGCATCGGCCCGAAAACTGGCTTGCGGTCTTCGGAAAAGCCGATGCGAAAACAAGGAGCTGGATCATCGGACCGGATACGATATCCGGTCCGATGATCTAGAGCATTTCCGCGTTTCTTCGAATCGCGAAAATTCTCTATCTACTTGTTTTGACGCATTTTCTTCACGCGAACCGGTATCCACTTCGCTCGAAAATGCTCTAGCTGACGGCGTTGTTCTCGACCTTGATCCCGGAGGCGCGCTTGTCGATGCCTTGCGTCAGGTCGCCGGTGACGACCTTGCCGAATTCGGTGCCGAGCACCGCGCCGAGCCTGGCCTCGGCGATGATGTTGTTGGCGATCAGCGCGTTGCGCTCCTTCGGCACGACCGAGACCGAGATGCCGATCCCGGTCTTGCGCACCATGTTGCCGGTGCAGGCGAGGTTGCGCATGCCCCAGGACCAGCCGAGCGAGATGCCGATATCGCTGGCGCCCTCGATGACATTGCCGGTGATCGCCGCCTCCGCCTCGATATGAACGCCCATGCCGCCGACCGGCTCCTTGCCCTTCGGGGCGAAGCCCTTCTGGGCGTTGCGGATGATGTTGTTGGCGAAGACCGAGAGCCGGCCGCCATGGTCGAGATTGGTGATGTTGGCGCCCTGCGCGCAATCCTCGACCAGGTTGTTGCTGATGATCGCGCCTTCGAAGGCGAATTCGGAATAGAGCGCGGTCTCGCCGCAGCGCTTGCCCTGGTTGCCGATGATCTGCACGCCCGAGCCGGAATTGTTGCGGATGAAGGTCAGCGCGCAGTCGCGCAGCGTGTTGCCCTCGATGATCACGCCGCCGGCCTTGAACAGGCTGATGCCGTTGCCGTTCGGCCCGTCGCCGCCGGCATCGGAGCGGATGCGGTTGAGCCGATTGCCGCGGATCAGCGACTGCTCGTCGCCCGGCTGCGTGCGCCAGAGCTGGATGCCGTTATTGCCGCAATCCTCGACCTGGTTGCCCTCGATCGTCAGCCCGCGCGAGTCGAGCGAGAACAGCGCGGCTTCGCGCATCGAGTGGAAGCGGTTCGTCTCGATGCGGCCGGCCGTGCGGTTCAGGACGAGTCCCACCGAGCCGGCATTGGCGAAGTCGCAATCGCTGAGGCTGAGCTCGGCGACCTCGTCCGCGGCAAGCAGCCCGTCGCGCTGGCCGACGCGGATGTCGAGCCCGTCGAGGCCGATGCCGCTGGCCGCCGCGCGCTTGATCCGGCGGGCGACGAGCAACGGGGCGGCCTGCGCCGCGACGAATTGCGTCGCGCCGGGGACGCCGATCAGCCGCGCCCCTTCGGGCAGGACGACATTGGCGATGCGATAGCGGCCGGGCGCCACGATCAGCGGCGCACTGCGCTTCGCGGCCTCGACCAGGGCATTCTGCAGCAGCTTCGACTGGTCGTCGGTCGCGCCCGGGCGCAGGCCGAACTGGCTGGCCTCGAGCCCGAACGTGCCGAGCGCCAGCGCGGCGCCGGGCTTGCCCGCCTGCGCCCAGGCTGGGCCGCCGATCAGCGCGCCTGTGCCAAAAAGAGCCGTCGTCAGCAGCGAGCGCCGCGAAACGTCCATGGTGACCTCCGTGAGGCCGGCCCGGTTCAAATGGCGTGCCGTGCCAGCCTGTGCCGTTGCGATACGGCTAGCGCATCGGCCCGAAAACTAGCTTGCGGTTTTCGGAAAAAGGCCGTCTAGAGCATTTTCGAGCGAAGTGGATGCCGGTTCGCGTGAAGAAAATGCGTTAAAACAAAGGGATAGAGAATTTTCGCGATTCAGAGAAGCGCGGAAATGCTCTAGCGGCCGGCGCGGGCCATGGCGGCGCCGATGCCCGCCAGCGCCGTCACGAGCGCGGGAACCGCGGGCCGGAAACCGGCGACGCGCGCCTTCGGCTTGCGCCCGGGGCCTGGCCGCAGCCAGGGCACATGGACGAACAGCACCGGCACGCCCTCGCGCCCGGCGGCCGCCAGGCTCACCGCATAGCTGGCGTCGCAGAGATAGCGCCCGGCGCTGGGGGAAAGCCGGGTTCGCAGCCCCTGCCGGCGCAGAAGCGCGAGCGCGCCTTCGGCGTTCGCCGTGGTGCGGGAAGGAAGGGCGCCGGAGCCGTTCCCGGCCGGAACCTTGCCGGTCGCATCGACATGCAGCCGGCTCGAATGCCCGCGCGCGAACAGCTCGACCCGGACGAAGCGCGCCCGGCCGGCGAGGCCGAGCATGAGCACCGCCTTTGGCCGGGCTTCATCGAGATGCTTGCGCAAGGCCGGCAGCCCGCCCGCATAGCTCGTCTCCAGGATCAGCGCCTCGGCCTTGAAGGATGCAGCCTTCAGCCGCCTTGCCACCTGTCGCGCGAGCTCGGTCGTCGGGTTGACCCTGACATGCGGGAAGGGGCCAAAGCCGGTGACCAGGATATCGACGCCAGCATTCGTCTTCAAAGCTGCCCCCTCAAATTCAAAGCCGCCCCTCAAAGTCCCAAGGCCCTGGCGATCTCGTCCGCCGCTGCGGTCGGCGCCATCTCGCCGGCCCCGACGGCCGCTTCCAGGGCCGGGATGCGCGCCTTCAGCGCCGGATCGTGCCGGAGTCGCGCCTGCAGACGGTCCTCGAGCATTGCCCACATCCATTTGACGTCCTGCCGGCGGCGCCTCTCGGCGATCAGCCCCTTGGCTTCGAACCGGCTGCGATGCTCCTCGATCTTGGCCCAGAGCATATCGAGCCCGGCTCCGGTCAGGCCCGAGATCGTCACCACCGGCGTCGACCAGATCATGGATGTGGGGGCGAGGATATGCAGGGCCGCCTGGTATTGCGCTGCGGCCGCGCGCGCCGCGGTCGCGCCTTCGCCATCGGCCTTGTTGACCGCGATCATGTCGGCGAGCTCGATGATGCCCTTCTTGATGCCCTGCAGCTCGTCGCCGGCATTGGGGAGCATCAGCACCAGGAAGAAATCGGTGAGATCGGCCACCGCCGTCTCCGATTGGCCGACGCCGACCGTCTCGACCAGGATGACGTCGAAGCCCGCTGCCTCGCACAGCAGCATCGTCTCGCGCGTCTTGGCCGCGACGCCTCCCAGCGTGCCGGAGGAGGGGGAAGGCCGGATATAGGCCTTGGGATCGACCGCGAGCCGCGCCATGCGCGTCTTGTCGCCGAGGATCGAGCCGCCGCTGCGGCTGGAGGATGGGTCGACCGCCAGCACCGCGACCTTGTGGCCGAGGCCGGTGAGATAGGTGCCGAGCGCATCGATCGTCGTCGATTTGCCGACGCCGGGCACGCCGGTGATGCCGACCCGGATCGCCTTGCCGGTCTGCGGCAGCAGGTGCTGGATCAGCGCGCGGGCCTGCTCGCGATGGTCGGCGCGGCGCGATTCTGCCAGCGTGATGGCGCGGGCCAGAGCTGCCCGCTCCCCCTTCAGAATCGCATCGCCCAAGGCGCTGACATCGACCATGAACGGCACCTAGAGCATTTTCGCGGTTCTTTGAAACGCGAAAATGCTTCTAGGCTTTTGTTCTATCGCATTTTCTTCACGCGAGCCGGTGCCCGCTTCGCTCGAAAATGCTCTGGCAAGCCCCGATCCCCGGCGACAGGTGCGATTGTGTCATGACTGTGTCATGGGCGCCTCTTGAACATCGCCTCCCAAGGTGAGACGAGATGGACCATGGTGCGGGCGGTGGCTCAGTTTCGGTTGCTCTTGGCGTTGCTGGTGCCGCTGGCGCTCGGCGCTTGCGGTGGAGAGCCGCGAACCTTGGCGCTGAGCACGGTCACCTCTGACGAGATCGAGGGCACGGTCAGCATCTATGTCGCGACCACGCGCGACGTTGCCGCCGAGCCGCAGTATTTCACCGGCGAGCGCGGTCCCAGGCTCGCCTTCGCCAAGATCGACATGACCGTGCCGCGCGGCCACAAATCGGGCGAGCTCGAGCTTCCGGATTCCGGCCCTGCCGACCCGGCCAAGCATTTCGCCGTCCGCTCGGTCCAGCGCATGGAGCTCCCGGTCATCCTGACCGATGTGCGCAAGGATGTGGCGCGCCGGCCCTCGACCGAACGCGACGTGCTCGTCTTCGTGCACGGCTACAATACAAGCGCCGCCGACGCGGCCTACCGCTTTGCCCAGATCGTCTACGATTCCGGCTTCAAGGGCGTGCCGGTGCTGTTCACCTGGCCCTCTCGCGGGCAGCTTCTCGCCTATCCCTATGATCGCGAGAGCGCGCTTTATTCGCGCGATTTCCTCGAGGCGAACCTGAGGGCGATCTCGCGCGACATTCGCGCGGGCAATATCGACGTGCTCGCCCATTCGATGGGAACCCTGCTCACGGTCGAGACCTTGCGCCAGGCGGCCATTCGCGGCGACGGCAGTTTCGGCGGCAAGCTGCGCAACGTCATGCTGGCGGCGCCCGATCTCGATCTCGACGTGTTCAAGACGCAGATGCGCCAGATCAAGCGGCCGGTCACGGTCTTCATTTCCGCCGATGATCGCGCGCTCGCCTTCTCCCGCCGCTTCGCCGGCGACAAGACGCGGCTCGGCGCCTTGTCCTCCAAGGACACGCAGGAGATCGCCGAGCTGGAGAAGCTCGATGTCAGCCTGATCGACCTCTCCGACGTCTCGACCAGCGATTCGCTGAACCACGGCAAGTTCGCGGCCTCGCCCAAGGTGGTGCAACTGATCGGCAAGCGCCTCCAGGCCGACAAGGGCATCGCGACGCGTGGGCCCGGCTTCGGTGATCGCCTCGGCGATATCGCCGGCGGCGTCGTCGGCACCGTCGGCGGCACGCTGGAGATGGTGGTGACGGCTCCGGCCGCGATCGTGGGGCAGCGCTAAAGCGCGCGCTGGGAGCGCGTTGCAGCGAAGACACGCCCCTCCCGCTTCCCAAATTTGCTTTGCCAATGCCGCATTCTGGCCGCGATAGGCGGCGCTTAAGGTTGGCATCTCGCCACTCACATCACCGATTCTGCCCGCGCACTCATGCTGTCTCGCCGCTTCGTCCTCCTGACCCCGTTCATGTCGCTGGCGCTTGCTGCCTGTGCCCAGACCGAGGCCGCCGTCTCCCCTTTCGAGGAGCCGCGACGCGATGCTTCGGCCATCGGCCGCGAGCCGGAGCTGCTCGTCGCGACGACGCGCAAGACCGTGGGCAATCGCTCGCCCTTCTTCGGATCGGAGCGCGGTTCCGGCCTGACCTTCGCCGAGGTGCGCCTGTCGCCGCCCGGGCGCGGCATTGTCGGCCAGGTCGCGTCCACGGTCAGCGGCGATTGGGCGGTGCTCGGGCTCGATCGCACCACGACGACCGCGCCGGCGCAGGCCCTCGCGGAGGCGTCGACCGGCCGCGACGTGCTGCTCTACGTGCACGGCTTCAACGAGAGCTTCGAATCCGCGGCTCAGAGCGCCGGGCAGCTCTCGCATGCGCTGGAGTTCCAGGGCCGGACGGCCATGTTCACCTGGCCGTCCGGCAACAGCCTCTGGGGCTATGGCTATGACCGCGAGAGCGCGCTCTGGTCGCGCGACGGACTTGCCCAGACGCTCCGCGCCCTTGCCGCCAACCCGGCCGTGGGGCGCGTGCATATCGTCGCGCATTCCATGGGCTCGTTCCTGACCTTGGAGACCTTGCGCGAGCTGCGGGATTCTCCGGAAGTCTTCGCCCGGCTCGGCGCGGTCGTCCTCGCCTCGCCGGATATCGATATCGACGCGTTCGAGCAGATCGTGACCCGCCTCGGCCCGCTGGCGAAGCGCATGACCGTCATCATCGATCCGGGCGACCGGGCGCTGGCCGTCTCGGCGCGTCTTGCCGGCGGCGTGGCGCGGGCCGGCGCGGCCGAGCGCTCGCGCCTGGAGGCACTCGGCGTGCGCGTCGCCGACACCTCCGGCCGCGGCTGGAGCGTGCTGCGCCACAGCCTGTTCCTGTCGAATAGCGGCGTGACGCAGGTGGTGGCCCGGGCTTTCGAGCGCGCGAATTAAGGCCTCTCAAATCGGCGGCAGGCCGATCCGCTTCTTGATCGTCGCCATCGCGAAATTCGACTCGACCGACTGGATGCATTTCAGCCGGGTGATCTTCTGCTTCAGGAAGCGCTCGTAGCCGTCGATCCCGTCGGTCAGCACGCGCAGCAGATAATCCTGCGAGCCGGTCATCAGGTAGCATTCGGCCACCTCGTTCCAGCTTTCGACCGCCTTCTCGAACTCGGCGATATTGTCCTGCGTCTGCTGCGACAGGCGGATCGAGACGAAGACGCTGAAGGGCAGGCCATAGGCCCGCGGGTCGACGATCGCCGAATAGCCCCGGATCACGCCGCTTTCCTCCAGCCGCTTCAGCCGCCGCAGGCAGGGCGTCGGCGAGAGCCCGACCTTCTGCGACAGGTCCTGATTGGTGATGCGGCCATCGTCCTGAAGGACGGCAAGCATGCGGCGATCGGTGCTATCGAGCATGGATCACTCCTTCTTGATCAATATTGAGCAGAAAGCTGCGCAAGACGCTCTACGACGAGCGTGATCGGTCATGCAATGGCGCGAGGATCGTCCTAACCTGTCCTTCGGCGCCGCACGGCGACAGGATCTGCCAAAGGGGAGTTCGCGATGAGCGAGGACAGCTACCACAGGGACCGTATCGCCAATCGCAGGCTGCATCCCGAGACGCTGATGATGGGCTACGGCTATTCGCCGGCCATGTCGGAAGGATCGCTGAAGCCGCCGGTCTTCCTGACCTCGACCTTCGTTTTCGAGAATGCCCAGCAGGGCAAGGATTTCTTCGACCTGACGTCCGGCCGCCGCCAGCTCAAGCCGGGCGAGAAATCGGGCCTGGTCTATTCGCGCTTCAACCACCCGAACATGGAGATCCTCGAGGATCGTCTCGCCATCTGGGACGAGGCCGAGCGTTGCGCCGTCTTCGCCAGCGGCATGGCGGCGATCGCCACGACCTGCTTTGCCTTCCTGCGGCCCGGCGACACGGTCCTCCATAGCCGCCCGCTCTATGGCGGTACCGAGACCCTGCTGAAGAATCAGATGGGCGCCTTCGGCGTCACCGCCTTCGGCTTCACCGACGGCGTCGACGTCACCCAGATGCGCAGCGTTGCGAAGGCCGCCGCCGCCAAGGGCCGCGTCGGCATGATCCTGGTCGAGACCCCGGCCAACCCGACCAACGGCCTCGTCGATCTCGCCGCCTGCGCCACCATCGCCGACGAACTGGAGAAGAGCCAGGGCCACCGCCCGCCGGTCGTGGTCGACAACACCATGCTCGGCCCGAAATTCCAGAAGCCGCTGAAGCATGGCGCCGACCTGACCCTGCTGTCGCTGACCAAATATGTCGGCGGCCATAGCGACCTCGTCGGCGGTTCGATCAGCGGCAAGGACGCGCTGGTCAGGCAGGTGAAGGGCTGGCGCGGCTCGCTCGGCACCCAGCTCGACCCGAATTCCTGCTGGATGCTGATGCGCTCGCTCGAGACGCTCGACATCCGCATGAGCCGCGCCAACGAGAATGCCCAGCTCGTGGCCGAGTATCTCGCCGGCCATCCCAAGGTCGCCAAGCTGCATTATCTCGGCGATCTCAAGGATGGCGATCCGAGGAAGCCCGTCTTCGACAAGCAATGCACCGCGCCGGGCTCGACCTTCTCCTTCGACGTCAAGGGCGGCGAGAAGGAAGCCTTCGCCCTGCTCGACAATCTCCAGATCATGAAGCTCGCGGTCAGCCTCGGCGGCACCGAGACGCTGGTCTCGCATCCGGCGGCGATGACCCATTCCGGCGTCGCGCGCGAGCTGCGCGAGGAGATCGGGCTCACGGACGCGCTGATCCGCATCTCCGTCGGCATCGAGAATATCGAGGACCTGATCTCGGACCTGGCGCAGGCCTTCGAGGCGGTCTGACGCCCTCGTCATTGCGAGGAGCACAGCGACGAAGCGATCCAAGAGGACGTAGAGCGCTGCCGAATCGCTTCGCGGACCTGGACTCGGGCTTGCCGAAGGCAAGACCCGGGTGCTCGCAATGATGCCGGGGCTCGCGTAAGTTGCGGTCGCTGATCCGCAACGCACGGAGCCGCCCATGCTCGAAGGACAATTGGCCTTGATCGTCGCGGCGCTCTTCACCGGCGCCGCTCTCTATGTGAGCCTCGCCGAGCAGCCCTCACGCCTGATGCTCGATGACAAGGCGCTGCTGACGGAGTGGCAGCCCTCCTACAAGCGCGGCTTCATCATGCAGGCCCCGCTCGCGGCGACCGGCTTCCTGCTTGGATTCCTCGCCTGGTGGGAGACCGATATTGGCGCCTACCTGCTCGGTGCGCTGCTGATCGTCGCGAACTGGCCCTGGACCATGCTTGGCATCATGCCGACCAACAGCGCGCTGATGGCGATGGATCCGACCGAGCCCGGCCCTGACACGCGGCCGCTCATCCTCAAATGGGGCTCGCTCCACGCTGTTCGCTCGGCCCTTGGCGCATTGGCGACGCTGGCCTTTCTGTGGGCGACGCTGAGCGACTGAACTGGAAGCTCAGATCCCCACGCGCCCCCAGCCGGGCAGCTTGAGCGCCGGCTCGCGCAGGTCGAGCCCGGCGACGAGGCCGAGCAGGTTGATCTCGATGCCCTCGACCCAGCCGAGGGTGATGCCGGCGACGCCGAAGAGCGAGGCCTGGATGCCGGTGCGGCTCGGCGTCAGCCCGGCGAAGAGGCCGGAGTCTCGCCAGTCCTTGCCGATCGCCGTCGGGGGCAGGGCCCGGTGCAGCTCCGGCACCTCGGCGAGGATGTGCTGGACGAAGCTGTTTGAGTTCGGCCCCGGCCAGGCCGAATAGGAGCCGTTGCCGCTATAGGCATAGCTCTGCACCGCGGCGCGGATGCGCGGGATCAGCACCTCCGCCTCACGGCCTTTGATCTGGCCGACCAGCTCCGGCACGTTGCCGAACCAGCGTCCATCGGCCTCGCGATGGTTGACGCGCACCGGGTTGCCCCAGCCGACGACGTCGAAGCGGGTATAGGCGCTCGCGCCGGCCTCCTTCACCACCACCCAGGAATGATGCGCGAAGATGCCGCGCCAGCGCCCGACCCTGGCGGCGAAGACATGGATCGACGCCTCCGGCTCGATCGCGGCGGCCGGCAGCAGCTGCGCGCTCGACCAGTCCGCCCTGCGCCAGTCCGCCGCGAGCGGCTGCCAGTACCACCAGGCCGCATGGGTCGCGACCGGCAGCAGGAAGAAAAGCGCGAAAAACAAGAGGAAACGGCGGGCGTGGCGCATCGCGACAGGATATGTGGCCGGCTTGTTGCATCGCAAGGCGGTTGCCGGGGCCAGGTCTTCACGAAAAGGTGGTTGAGGCTGCCGGGCAAGCTGCTAGCTTGCCGCCGCTATCGCATATCGACTGCAGGAGGGGCAGATTGGGAGACGTCGGACGAGGCCTGAAAGGATTGCTGGCGGCTGCGGCGCTTGGCTTGGCGCTGATCGCGGGGGCTCCGGCTGAGGCGCAGAACAAGGAGCTGCGGATCTACAACTGGTCGGATTATGTCGATCCGGAGGTGCTCGATGCCTTCAAGAAGGAAACCGGCATCACCGTCGTCTACGACACGTTCGACCAGATGGAGACGGTCGAGACCAAGCTGCTGGCCGGCAAGACCGGCTATGACCTGATCGTCGTCACCGCCTCCTTCCTGCCGCGCCACATTCCGCTCGGGCTCTATGCACCGATCGACAGCGCCAAGGTGCCGAATCTCAAGAACGCCTGGCCGGAGATCCAGCAGCGCCTCGCCAAATATGATCCCGGCAACAAATACGCCGTGAACTACATGTGGGGCACGACCGGGATCGGCTACAACGTGGCCAAGATCAAGGAGCGGCTCGGCAACGATGCCGTGATCGATTCCTGGAGCGTCGTCTTCGATCCGGAGAAGCTGAAGAAGCTCTCCAATTGCGGCGTGCACGTGCTCGACGCCGTCGAGGAGATGTTCCCGGCCGCCTTGCGCTATCTCGGCCTGAACCCGGATTCGAAGAACGAGGCCGATCTCAACAAGGCCGGCGATCTCTTGCGCAAGATCCGGCCGCATATCCAGAAGTTCCACTCGTCCGAATACATCAACGCGCTCGCCAATGGCGATATCTGCCTCGCAGTCGGCTATTCCGGCGACATCCTCCAGGCCAAGAAGCGGGCCGAGGAGGCCAAGAACAAGGTCGAGATCGCCTATTCGATCCCGAAGGAAGGCGCGCTGATGTGGTTCGATTCCTTCGTGATCCCGAAGGACGCGGCCAATCCCGAGGCGGCGCTGAAATTCATCGACTTCGTCAACCGGCCCGAAATGGCGGCGAAGAACTCGGATTTCATCCAGTATGCCAATGGCAACATCGCCTCGAAGCCGCTGCTCTCGGCGGCGGTGCGCGACAATCCCGGCATCTACCCGCCCGATGCGGTGATGGGACGGCTCTATACGATCACGCCCTTCGACCAGAAGAGCCAGCGCCTGGTCAACCGCCTCTGGACCCGGGTCAAAACCGGCAAATGAGCGCGCGCGACGACGCGGCGGCAGCCGGGCCGGGCAAGCGCAAGGCCTCGCCCGGCAGCGTGCGCCGCGCCTTCCAGCCCTGGAACGACCCGGCGGCCAGGCCGCTGGTCAGCTTCCGCAATGTCGCGAAGCGCTTCGGCACCGTCACGGCGGTCGACGATCTCTCGCTCTCGCTCTATCCGCGCGAATTCTTCGCGCTGCTCGGCCCTTCCGGCTGCGGCAAGACCACGCTGATGCGGATGCTCGCCGGCTTCGAGACGCCGGATGCGGGCGAGATCCTGCTCGACGGCGTCGACATCACCAAGGTCCCGCCGCATCAGCGGCCGGTCAACATGATGTTCCAGTCCTATGCGCTGTTCCCGCATCTGAGCGTCCAGGCCAATATCGCCTACGGCCTCAAGCGCGAGGGCTTGCCAAAACCGGAGATCGACAGGCGCGTCGAGGAGATGCTCGCGCTGGTCAAGCTCGACGGGCTCGGCAAGCGCAGGCCGGACCAGCTCTCCGGCGGCCAGCGTCAGCGCGTCGCGCTCGCCCGCTCGCTCGCCAAGCGGCCGAAGCTGCTGCTGCTCGACGAGCCGATGGCGGCGCTCGACCGCAAGCTGCGCGAGTCGACGCAGTTCGAGCTGATGGACCTGCAGAGCGAGCTCGGCCTGACCTTCATGGTCGTGACGCACGATCAGGACGAGGCGATGACCATGGCCGACCGCATGGCCGTGATGTCGCATGGCAAGCTCGTCCAGATCGGCCCGCCCGACGTGATCTACGAGGCGCCGGCCAATCGCTACGTCGCGGAATTCGTCGGCGATATCAACGTCATCGAGGGCCGCGTCTCGGCGGTCGCGGGCGATCTCGTCACGCTCGAGAGCCCGGTCGCCGGCACGGTCGAGCTCGACGAGGAGACGCTGGCGCTGAAGCCGGGCGAGGCCATTTTCGTCGGCCTCAGGCCCGAGAAGATCAGCCTCTCGCATGACGAGCCGGAGCAGGGCGTCAACAAGGTCGCCGGCGAGATCTGGGATATCGGCTATCTCGGCGATTTCACCATGGTGCAGGTCATGGTCGGCGGCGACGATGGCCATCTGCTCAAGGTCGCGCTCGCCAATCGCAGCCGCAGGATCGAGCGGCCCTTCGCCTGGGAGGACAAGGTCTGGCTCTCCTGGGATGTCGAGGCCGGGCTGGTCCTGCCGCCATGAGCGCGCGCAACGCCGCCGCAAGGCTTGGCCGCCTCGTCGTGGCCGTGCCCTATCTCTGGCTGCTGCTGTTCTTCCTCGTGCCCTTCGGCATGGTGCTGCGCATCGCGCTCTCCGACTCGGCGACCGCCCTGCCGCCCTATGCGCCGCATTTCGACGGGTTTTCGCAGCTCGGCGAGTTCCTGTCGGGGCTCGATTTCGAGAATTTCCGCCTGCTCGGCGACGATGAGCTCTATTGGCAGAGCTACCTCTATTCCCTCCGGCTGGCCGCGCTGACGACGCTGATCGCGCTCGCGATCGGCTATCCGCTCGCCTATGCGATGGCCTCGGTCTCCAGGCGCGCGCAAGGCCTGCTCGTCGTACTCGTCATCCTGCCGTTCTGGACCTCGTTCCTGATTCGCGTCTACGCCTGGATCGGCATCCTGCGGCCGGACGGGCTGCTCGATGCCGCGCTGATGGGCCTGGGGCTGACGAGCGAGCCTCTGCGCCTGCTCAACACCGAGGCGGCCGTGCTGATCGGCATGGTCTATTCCTACCTGCCCTTCATGGTGCTGCCGCTCTTCGCCACCTTGCAGAAGCTCGACCGCTCGCTGCTCGAGGCCGCCGCCGATCTCGGCGCGACGCCGCTGAAAGCCTTCCTCACAGTGACGCTGCCGCTCTCGCTGCCCGGCATCCTCGCCGGCTCGGCGCTGGTCTTCATCCCGGCCGTCGGCGAGTTCGTCATTCCCGATCTCCTCGGCGGGCCCGACACGGTGATGATCGGCAAGGTGCTCTGGAACGAGTTCTTCTCGAACCGCGACTGGCCGCTGGCCTCTGCGGTGGCGATCGTGCTGCTGATCGTGCTGGTGCTGCCGCTCGTCCTGCTGCAGCGCGCCCGGCTGGCGCGCGGGGAGGCGGCATGAAGCGGCTCGGCCCCGGCCTGATCCTGGCGCTCGTGGTCGGCTTCGCCTTCCTCTACCTGCCGATCCTGGCGCTGATCGCCTATTCCTTCAACGCCTCGCGGCTGGTGACGGTCTGGGGCGGTTTCTCGACCCATTGGTACGTCACGCTGATGAGCAACGAGCCGCTGCTCGATGCCGCCTGGCTCAGCATTCGGCTGGCATTCGTCGCCGCCACGGTCGCGACCGCGCTCGGCACGCTTGCAGCGCTCGCGCTCGCCCGCCATGGCGCCTTCCGTGGCCGCACGCTCTTCACCGGCATGGTGCTGGCGCCGCTGGTCATGCCGGAGGTCATCACCG
Organism: Allobosea sp. BK604; assembly: GCF_004341515.1. Lineage (GTDB taxonomy): Bacteria > Pseudomonadota > Alphaproteobacteria > Rhizobiales > Beijerinckiaceae > Allobosea. Next base: position 401,314 of record NZ_SLZF01000006.1, on the reverse strand, counting down.
GCCTGTCGCTGCTGCTGCTCTTCGTCGCCGCCGATGTCGAGCGCGGCTTCTGGACCGTGACCATCGCCCACGCGACCTTCTGCCTGGGCTTCGCCTGCATCGTCGTGCAGTCGCGGCTCGCCGGCTTCGATCGCTCGCTAGAGGAGGCGGCGCAGGATCTTGGCGCGACACCCTTCGTCACCTTCTGGACGGTGACGCTGCCGCTGATCTGGCCGGCCGTCGCCGCCGCCTGGATGCTCGCCTTCACACTCTCGCTCGACGATCTCGTCATCGCGAGCTTCACCACCGGGCCGGGGGCGACGACCCTGCCGATGCGGCTCTATTCGGCGATCCGCCTCGGCGTCTCCCCGGAGATCAACGCCGCCTGCACGATCATGATCGGCGCGGTCGCGGTCGCGGTGATCGTCGCCTCGCTGCTGATGAAGCGGGACCGGCTGGCAGGCGGATAAACTGCAGCTGAATAACCTTCTCAAATGCCGTTCAGCGGCGTGGTGCGAAGGTCCGGTCAAGGCCGGGATGTTCCCGGTCCGGACACAGGACAGGAACCATGTTCCGCATCTCAGCGACGCCACGCCTTGCCCTCGTCGCCATCGGCGCTGCCGCGCTCGGGCTGGCCACGCTCAGCTCCACCGGCTCGTCGGAGGCCTATGATGGCCGCCATGATCAGGGCTTCGAGCGGCCCGCCCATGGCTGGCGTCCGCAGCCGCCGGTCTTCCATGGCTATTGGGGCCATCGCTACTGGCAGCGCTATCGCGACGGCTTCGACTTCCGCGCGCCTCCGCCGCCTCCCGGCCCGTATTATCGCTATGGCTGGCGCTAGAGCATTTTCGAGCGAAGTGGATACCGGTTCGCGTGAAGAAAATGCGTCAAAACAAGTAGATAGAGAATTTTCGCGATTCGAAGAAACGCGGAAATGCTCTAGCCAGCCTTCACGCGACGGCGGCTACTCCGCCGCCGTCCGCTGCACATAGCCGAGCCGCTGGTTCAGCTCCTCGAGCAGCTTCTCGGCTGCATCGGCGATCACCGTCCCCGGGGGGAAGATCGCGCTCGCACCCGCCACGATCAGCGTCTCGAAATCCTGCGGCGGGATCACGCCGCCGACCACGATCATGATGTCGGGCCGGCCCGCCCTCGCGAGCGCCTCCTTGAGTTCCGGCACCAGCGTCAGATGGCCGGCGGCCAGCGAGGAGACGCCGACGATATGGACGTCGTTCTCGACCGCCTGACGCGCCGCCTCGTCCGGCGTCGCGAAGAGCGGGCCGATATCGACGTCGAAGCCGAGATCGGCGAAGGCCGAGGCGATGACCTTCTGGCCGCGATCGTGCCCGTCCTGGCCCATCTTGGCGACGAGGATGCGCGGGCGGCGCCCATCGGCCTCCTCGAAGGCCTGGGTCATCAGCTGCACGCGTGTGACTGCCGGGTTCATCGTGCCGACCTCCCGCTTGTAGACGCCCGAGATCGCCTTGATCTCGGCCCGGTGGCGCCCGAACACCTGTTCCATCGCCAGCGAGATCTCGCCGACGGTCGCCTTGGCGCGCGCCGCCTTGACGGCGAGATCGAGCAGGTTGGCGTTGCCGGCGGCGCCATTCGTCAACTCGGTCAGCGCGGCCTGGACCGCAGCCTCGTCGCGCTCGCCCTTGAGGCGCCGCAGCTTGTCGAGCTGCTGCGCGCGCACCGAGGCGTTGTCGACCTTGAGCACGTCGATGCTCGCTTCATTGCTCGGCTTGAAGACATTGACGCCGATGATCTGCTGCTGGCCGCCGTCGATGCGCGCCTGCGTCTTGGCCGCCGCCTCCTCGATGCGCAGCTTCGGGATGCCGGCCTCGATCGCCTTGGCCATGCCGCCGAGCGCCTCGACTTCCCTGATATGGCCCCAGGCCTTGGCCGCGAGCTCGGCGGTGAGTCGCTCGACATAGTAGGAGCCGCCCCAGGGATCGATGATCCGGGTCGTGCCGCTCTCCTGCTGCAGCAGGATCTGGGTGTTGCGGGCGATGCGGGCGGAGAAGTCGGTCGGCAGCGCCAGCGCCTCGTCGAGTGCATTGGTGTGCAGCGACTGGGTATGGCCCTGCGTCGCCGCCATCGCCTCGATCATCGTGCGCGGCACGTTGTTGAAGACGTCCTGCGCCGTCAGCGACCAGCCGGAGGTCTGGCAATGGGTGCGCAGCGGCAGCGACTTCTCGTTGGTCGCGCCGAAATCCTTGACGAGCTTGGCCCAGATCAGCCTGGCAGCCCGGAGCTTCGCCACCTCCATGAAGAAGTTCATGCCGATGGCCCAGAAGAAGGAGAGCCGCGGCGCGAAGACGTCCACGCTTAGGGACGCCTGCTGGCCGGCGCGGATATATTCGACCCCATCGGCGAGCGTGTAGCCGAGCTCGAGATCCTGCGTCGCTCCCGCCTCCTGCATGTGATAGCCGGAGATCGAGATCGAGTTGAATTTCGGCATATTCGCCGAGGTATAGGCAAAAATATCGCCGATGATCCGCATCGAGGGCGAGGGCGGGTAGATATAGGTGTTGCGGACCATGAACTCCTTGAGGATGTCGTTCTGGATGGTCCCCGAGAGCTTCGCCGCCGGCACGCCCTGTTCTTCCGCCGCGACGATATAGAGCGCCAGCACCGGCAGAACGGCGCCGTTCATCGTCATCGACACGCTCATCTGGTCGAGCGGGATGCCGGAGAACAGCGTGCGCATGTCATAGATCGAATCGATCGCGACGCCGGCCATGCCGACATCGCCGCCGACGCGCGGATGGTCCGAGTCGTAGCCGCGATGGGTCGCGAGATCGAAGGCGACCGACAGGCCCTTTTGCCCGGCGGCGAGATTGCGCCGGTAGAAGGCGTTGGAATCCTCGGCCGTGGAGAAGCCGGCATATTGCCGGATCGTCCAAGGCTGATTCACGTACATGGTCGGGTAGGGGCCGCGCAGATAGGGCGGCAGGCCGGGCAGGCTGCCGACGAAGGGCAGGCCGCCGCGGTCCGCTGCCGTATAGAGCGGCTTGACCGGGATGCCTTCCGGCGTCAGCCAGGGCTCGCCGGCGGCAGACAGCGCTGCGGGGACGGGGCTGTCCTCGTCGAAGGCCAGCGTCGTGAAATCCGGGATCGCGGTCATGGCTTGCTCCCGTCGGTCCTGTCCCACCAATGGTGGAAATGATGCACCGGTCCGTGGCCATGGCCAACCGGAACCTGATCGGCCGCCGCGATCGCGGCCGTGATATAGGTCTTGGCATGGCCGACCGCCTCGGGCAGCGCGAGCCCCTTGGCGAGGTTCGCGGCGATGGCCGAGGAGAGGGTGCAGCCGGTGCCATGGGTGTTGCGCGTCTGGTAGCGCGGCGCGTTGAAGCGCTGGCGCGTGCCGCCCGCGAGCAGCAGCAGGTCGGTGCTGGTGTCGCCGCTGCCATGGCCGCCCTTGATCAGGACATTGGCGGCGCCGAGCGCGGCGAGCCTCACAGCCTGTTCATCGATCGCATCCTCGGTCTCGGCCAAGCTGGTCCCGAGCAGGGCGGCGGCCTCCGGCAGATTCGGCGTGATCAGGGTCGCGAGCGGGAAGAGCTCGGTCTTGATCGCCTCGACCGCATTTTCCTCGAGCAGGCGCGAGCCGGAGGCCGCGACCATCACCGGATCGAGAACGATATTGCGGGCATTGTGCCGCTTCAGCCCGGCCGCCACCGTCTTGATGACCTCGACCGTGGCGAGCATGCCGATCTTCACCGCCGCGACGTCGAGATCGGCGAAGGTGGCGTCCATTTGCTGGGTGACGAAATCGCCGGGCACGGCGTGGATGGCGCTGACGCCGGTCGTGTTCTGCGCGGTCAGCGCCACGATGACACTGGCGCCATAGACCTGATGCGCCGCGAAGGTCTTGAGGTCGGCCTGGATGCCGGCGCCGCCGCTCGAATCCGAGCCGGCGATGGTGAGGGCGATTGCGGTCAAGATTGGCCTCCGATCAGGCGAGGACGATCTGCTGCGCCGCTTCGAGCGCAGCGATCGCGTCGCCTCCTGCTTGGATGAACGAGGTCACCCCGGCATTGTTCAGCGCAGCTTCCAGATCGCCGGGGCGGCCCGCGAGCCAGATTGTCGCGCCTGCGGCCGCGAGCGCCTGCGCCACCGGGACGGCTTCGGCCGCATAGCCGGCATCCGAGCCGCACAGGCAGGCGAGCCTGGCGCCCGAAGCCTTGTAGGCGGCGACCAGGGCCGGAATGTCGGTCGCGCCATGGCCACCGAAGCCGTCATGCCCCGGCGCGGCGAGACCGCCGGCCTCGAACAGATTGCGGGCGAAGCCGGCGCGGGCGGTGAAATCGGCGATGCTGCCGAGCGTGGCGAGGAAGACCTGCGGGCGCTTGCCGCGTTCGGCCGCGGCTGCGTCTGCCTTGTCTCGCAGCGCCTCGAAAGCTTCGGCCGAGCGGATCGAGGGCAGGGGCGGGGAATGGATGCCGCCCTCCGGCGCGGCGAGGATCTCCGCGCGCTGGCCGCCGCCGGCAAGCGCGTCGATCAGCCCTGCCTGCGTCTGGTCCGAGGCCTTGTGCTGCCCCTTCACCCTCGCGCGCTGGACTGGCGCGGCGCTGAGCACGACGACCGGCACCTCGGCCAAATTGGGGAATTCGCTGGTGCCGGTGATCGGCTCGCGCCGGGTGGCGAGCGCCTTGAGCCTGATCTCGCGCTGGCGGGCGAGCCCGGCGGCGACATGGCCGTTGGCGAGCGCGGCGACGATGCCGGTGAGGTCTTCGTGCGTCTCGCGCTCCAGGTCCTGCAGCTTGCTCCAGGCCTGATCGCACAGCGCCCTGGTCAGCGCCTCGAAGCCGCCGGCGCCGGCGGCGGGATCGGCGACGCGCCAGAGATTCGCTTCCTCCAGCAGGACGAGCTGGGTGTTGCGGGCGATGCGCCGCGCGAAGGCGTCGGGCAGGCCGAGCGCGGCGGTGAAGGGCTGAACCGTCAGCGAATCCGCACCGCCGATCCCAGCGGAAAAGGTCGCGATCGTGCCGCGCAGCAGATTGACGTGAGGATCGCGCTTCGTGAGGGAGCGCCAGGCCGTCTCGGCATGAAGCCGCATCGGCTTCGCCTCGAGCCCGCAGGCCTCCTGGACGCGCTGCCAGAGCAGGCGCGCGGCACGGAACTTGGCGATGGTCAGGAACTCGTCGGTATCGGCGACGAGCGTGAAGGAGATCGCGTCGCGCGCCTCGGCCGGCGCCATGCCATTGGCTTCGAGCGTCCGCAAATAGGCGATCGCGGTCGCCATGGCCGCGCCGAGTTCCTGCGCCTCGCTGGCGCCGGCCTCGTGATAGGGGCGGGTATCGACGGTGACGAAGGGGCCGGCAAAGCCGCGCGCCTTCAGGGCTGCGATCGTCTCGGCGAGGCGCCTGCCGACCTCGCTCCACGAGGCGGCGAGTTCTCCGCTGCGCGCAAGGGAGCCGATTGCGTCCAGACCAAAATCGATTGCGGTGGAGTCCGCCGCCAGGCCGCGCTTCTCGACAAGCGCAGCGAGAAGCAAGGCGTTGATGCGGCCTTCCGGCGCCGGGTCGAGCTTGAGCCGGATCAGGTCGAGCATCACCCCGTCGAGCGCCCGGTCCAGCGCCGCGACATCGTCGGCGACGAGCCCGTAGCCGCGCGCGGCAGGCGCCCCGGCGAGGCTGAGGACGAGGCAATCCGCGCCGCCCTCGAGATCGGCGAGCGCGAGCTTTTGCGCCTGCGCGGCATCGGGATGGTCGAGCCGGGTCGCGACATGCCAGCGGCCGGCTTCGGCCCGCCTCGGACGCTGGACCGGCGTGGCGGCCGGGTAGAGCGGCTCGATGCGGATGCCGTCGGCGGTCTTGCCGACAAGGCGCTTCTCGAAATCGGCGCCCTTCAGCACCTTCTCGACGGCCGCGTGCCATTGGCCGAGGTCCGGCTGCGGAAAGGCGTCGAGATAGGGAAGATCGGCTGCCGATGCGGAACCCATGCGCGCTGACGCTCCTCTTTCGCCCATTCTGCGATCGCGAGACGCTGATTGCCATGCGCGCGAACGCACCGCCAGCCCTAGTTCGTCTCAAGGGGCGTGTGCAAATGCCGGGCGCGACGAAGCCGCTGCAATCTGGCGGAACAGGCCGCCTCCGACCGATGACGGCCAGAACGCCTGTCGCCGATCAACCTGATACGCGAATTGCAGGCATGTCAGAGGCGGGCAAGGGGCGTTTGGAACGGCAGGCAGCGAACCTGGATCGCGCGTGATGAGCTTGGCCAACTGATCCGAGCTGGCGATTGCTGGTCCAACGAGACGGCGAGCGCTTGCGCGTGGGACTAGTCCTGTATGGCGGGAGATGACGACCCGAGTTCCTCCAATGGAAAAGCCGCGCGTTCAGGGCAGCTTCGATGCCGTCTCGCCCAGGCTTGTCGGCCATGAGCGCTGGCAGCGCAGGGTCCAGTCCCCGAAGCCTGCCGTGGTCGCGCTCGGCTCGGCTGGAAGGCCATAACCGCTGAGAATACGTCATCCCCGATTTCGACTTGGACAGACTGGGGAGGCGGCCCCCACTATCGTGGCAATAAACGATGAAGGGGATTCAACGATGAAAAGGCATGCCGCCGGGCTTGCGGGTCTGATGCTGTTCGCGGGCCTCCAGGGGCAGGCCCTCGCCGAGGAGACGGTTCTCAGGGTCAGCTCCGGCGCCAGCAACGTCTCGACCCTCGACGCCCACCGCGCTAGCGCGACCGACGACAAGGCGCTGGTCGGCTGGCTCTACAATGGCCTCGTCCGCTTCAAGCCGGGCAGCGCCGATCCCAAGGATCTCGAGCCCGATCTCGCCGAGCGCTGGGAGACCTCGCCGGACGGCAAGGTCTGGACCTTCCACCTGCGCAAGGGCGTCAAGTTCCATGGCGACTGGGGCACGCTCGATGCCGACGACGTCGTCTACTCCCTGCAGCGCTCCGGTGATCCGAAGCGTTCGACCTTCTCGTCCGACTTCTCCGCGATCGACAAGGTCGAGAAGGTGGACGACCTGACCGTCCGGGTCACCCTGAAATACCCGGATGTCAACTTCCTCGGCCGTGTCTCCAACTACCATGGCGGCAACATCGTGAGCCGCAAGGCCGGCGAGGAACTGGGCGACCGCTATGGCGCCAAGCCCGTCGGCACCGGTCCGTTCATGTTCGTCGAGCAGGTGACCCAGCAATATGTGAAGCTCGCCGCCAATCCGGACTATTTCCGCGGCAAGCCGAAGATCGACACGATCATGATGCGCGCCATCCCCTCGGACAGCGCGCGGGAACTCGCCTTCACCTCCGGCGAGCTTGATCTGTTCTATGGCAAGCGCGAGCAGCGCTGGGTCGATTCCGCTCGCCGCCGCCCCGGCTTCAATGTCGAGATCTTCCAGCCCGGCGAATACCGTTTGCTGCACATCAACCGCAGCCAGCCGCCGCTCGACGACATCCGCGTGCGCCGCGCCATCGCCGCTGCTGTCAATGTCGACGACCTCGTGCGCTTCGTCGGCAAGGATGTCGGGCCCAAGGGCTGCTCCGTCGTCCCGCCGGGCTATCTCGGCGAGGATTGCACGGTCCGCTACGGCTTCGATCTCGCCAGGGCCAAGGCCCTGCTGGCCGAGGCCGGCCATAAGGACGGCATCACCATCAAGGCGATCGTCTCCAACATCTCGGCGCAGCAGCCCTTCATGGAGATCATCCAGGCGCAGTTGGCCAAGGCCGGGATCAAGCTGGAGATGCAGGTCGTCGACCACGCGACTTATCAGAGCCAGAGCCGCAAGGACCTGAGCGGCCTCGTCTTCTACGGCGCGGCCCGTTTCCCGATCGCCGACACTTATCTCAGCGAGTTCTTCCACTCGCGTGCGACGGTCAACACCCCGACTGCGGCCACGAACTTCTCGCACTGCGCCATCGCCGACAAGGAGATCGAGGAAGCCCGGGTCGCGCCCAATGCCGACGCGCAGAAAGCGCTCTGGAAGGAAGCCCAGCGCAAGATCATGGACGATGTCTGCGCGATTCCCCTGTTCGAGCTACGCCAGGTCTGGGCCCGCAGCGACAAGCTCGACTTCGGCTACGAGCTGAAGGGCGCGCTCAACCTCGCCCCGCCGATCACCGAGGCGACCACGCTGAAGGCACGCTGATCGCCAGCTGAGGGGCCGCTCGTGGAAACCGTACGCCGGCTCGCCGACTACGTCGCCGACGCGCGCGAACAAGGGCTTGCTGATGATCTGCGGGAGGCGGCCTGCCGCGCCGTGCTCGATCTCGTCGCCGCGGCGCTGCCCGGCATCGGCGCGCCGGGACCGCGTGCGGTCCGGCGCGTCGCCTCTGCGACGATGGCCGGCGGTACCTTGCCGATCTGGTTCACCGGTCAGCGGGCTGGCCTCGCCGGCGCGGTCTGGTGCAACGCTTCTGCCGCAGCCGCGCTCGATCTCGACGACGGCCACCGCATCGCCCGCGGCCATCCTGGCGCGGCCATCATCCCTGCGGCTCTCGCGGCAGCCGAAGAGATCGGCGCGACGACGGAAGAGTTGCTGCGGGCAATCGTGGTCGGATACGAGGTCGGTGTCGCCGTTGGCGCCGCCCGCCGCTTCTATGCCAATACCGGGATGTGGTCGGGCTATGGCGCCGTCGCGGCCCTGGGATCTCTCAGGCGAACGCCACCGGATGTTCTGGCCCACGCCTCCGCCATCGCCGGCATCAGCGCGCCGAACCAGCTCCATGCCGGCGCCGGCCCGCTTTTTCCCGCGCAGGAGGGCAACGACGTCAAGGAAGGCATCGCCTGGTCCAGCGTGACCGCCATCAACGCGCTGCTCCTGGCCGAAGCCGGCCATGGCGGACCGCTCGCCTTGCTCGACCAGCCCGAGCACTTCCGGCTGGAGGGGTTGGCCGGCGGCCTCGGCCGGCAGCGCTACATCGCCCGCAACTACATGAAGTTCCACGCCTGCTGCCGGCACGTGCATGCGCCGGTCGAAGCCCTGCTCGGCCTGCTCGCCCAGCACGCGCTCGCGCCCGGTGAGATCGAGGCGATCGAGGTCGCGACCTATTCGGGTGCGCTGCGCATCGCCAACCGGCCGCAGCCCAGCAGCTTCACCGACATCCAGTTCAGCATCCCCTATTGCCTGGCGCTGGTCGCGATCGACGGTCCCGACGCCCTGTTGCCGTTGACGCCATCGGCAATGGATCGTCCCGATGTCGTTGCGCTGGCGCAGAAGGTCTCGCTGCGCCTCGATCCCGAGCTCGACGCCCGCTTTCCGGCCGAGACGCTGGCGCGCGTGACCGTCCACGGCAACAGGAACACACTGATCTCGCCAGATACGGCGCCGCGCGGCGAAGCGAGCGCGCCGCCTTCCTGGGCCGAGCTTGAAGGGAAACTGCGGCAGGCGAGCCGCTTCGCTGCCGTGCCCGCCCAGCAAGACGGGCTGATCGCAGCGTGCAACCGGCTTCGCGGCGGCGATCACGCGGCCCTGCTCGACGCGCTCGCGACGATCAGGCTGGATTCGGCATCAGGATAGTCCGCGAGATCTCCGCCGCCGCCTCGCGCGTGCTTTCGTGGAAGGCGGCGACCAGCCGGGCATTGCGGCTGTCGCGATTGCGGCAGAGCTGGAAATCGAGCTGGAATTCCGGCTCGAAGCGGCGGATCGCGATCTTGTCGCGCAGGCCGCCGACGATCAGCGGATGCACCAGCGAGACGCCGATGCCGGCCGCGACGAACTCGCACAAGGTCGGCGAGACGTTGGCGACCATCACCACCTCCGGCGTGACGCCATGGGCTTCGAGGACCCGGCTGATGCTGCGATGGGTATGGCTTTCCGGATCGAACGAGATGAAGGGGACGCCGGCGAGATCGCGTGGGGTGATCACCTCTTTTTCCGTCAGCGGATGGCCGAGCGGCAGGATGCAGACCACCGGATGGCCCATCATCGGCTCGGCGGCGACATAGGGGTTGTCGACCGGGGCTATGATCAGGCCGACATCGAGCTTGTGGGTGACGAGCGCATCGGAAATCCACTGCGAGCTGCGTGACTGGACCGAGCAGAACACGCCGGGCTGCCGCGCGAGGAAGCGCGAGGTCGCCTCCTGGATGAAGGAGCCGGAGAGCGCCGGCATCACGCCGATCAGCAGGCGGCTCTGCTCGTCGCGGCGGATCGCCTCGACCGCGTTCTCGACCTGGCGCACGCCGGCAAAGATCCGGTCGATCTCCTCATAGAGGCGTATGCCACGCCGCGTCGCCACCAGCCGGCCCTTGACCCGGTCGAACAGGCGCAGGCCCGTATCCTCCTCGAGATGGGCGATCAGCTTGCTCATCGCCGGCTGCGAGACATTCATCATCTCCGCCGCGCGGCTGACGGTGCCGTATTCGATCACCGCCTTGAAGGCCTCGACCTGGCGCAGATTGAGCCGCCTCACCATGGCATAACCTCTGGGAATAGAGCGCAGAGAAAAACGACTTTGACGAAATACAATGTCGCTCCCTAACGTCAAAGGGCGAAAGGGATTTTCATGCGGCCGGACATCGTCGTCATCGGGGGAGGAACGGTCGGCGCCGCCATCGCCTACGGCCTCGCCTGCAGGCAGGAGAAGGTGCTGCTGCTCGACGGCGACGATGGCGATTTTCGCGCGGCACGGGCGAATTTCGGGCTGGTCTGGCTGCAGGGCAAAGGCCTGGGCATGCCGGCCTATCAGGCCCTGACCCGCGACAGCATCGCGCTCTGGCGCGGCTTGACCGAACGGCTCGAAGCCGAGACGGCGATCGATCTCACCTATGAGCAGAATGGCGGCCTCGCCTTCTGCCTGGGCGAGGAAGCCTTCGACAAGCGCAAGCTCGACCTGCTGCGCCTCCATAACCAGCGCGCTCACGGTGAGCCTGATTGGGAGATGCTCGACCGCGCGGCGCTGCAGCGCCTGCTGCCCAAGCTGGTGCTCGGCCCCGATGTCGCCGGCGCAAGCTTCGGCCGGCGCGACGGGCACGCCAACCCCTTGCGACTGCTGGCGGCGCTGCATGCCGGTCTCCTGCGCCATGGCGGCGGGCTGCGCCATCGCGCTCGCGTCCAGCGGATCGAGCGCGTCGGCACCGATTTCAGGCTCGTGCTCGGTGATGAGACGCTGACAGCGCCGCGGATCGTCATCGCCGCCGGGCTCGGCTCGCCGGAGCTCGCACGCCAGGTCGGGCTCGAGGTGCCGCTGCGGCCGGAGCGCGGACAGGTGCTGGTCACCGAGCGGCTCGAACCCTTCCTGCCCTTGCCGGCGAGCGGCCTGCGCCAGACCGGCGAAGGCACGGTGATGATCGGCGCGACCAAGGACGATCCCGGCTTCGATGTCTCCACCACCGGCGAGGCGGCGGCACATCTCAGCCGCAAGACGGTGCAGATCGTTCCGGCGCTCGCGAAGGTCGGCCTCGTCAGGCAATGGGCCGGGCTGCGCATCATGACTCCCGACAGCTACCCGATCTATGCGCAGTCGCCGAGCCATCCCGGTGCCTTCGTCGCGCTCTGCCATTCCGGCGTGACGCTCGCCGCTCTCCACGCCGAAGAACTCGCCGCGGCCATCGCCGCGGGCAACCTGCCCGAGCGCTTTTCTCCCTTCCACCAGAGTCGGTTCGATGTTCCGCAAGCTGCATGATCCGGGGCCGCAGGCGGTCACCATCTTCATCGACGGGAGCCCCGTCATCGCCGAGCTGGGCGAAAGCGTCGCCGCGGTGCTGCTGCGCCAGCAGGAAGGCTGGAGCCGGACGACGCCCGTCTCGCAGAGCCCGCGCGCGCCCTATTGCATGATGGGCGTCTGCTTCGAATGCCTGGTCGAGATCGACGGCCAGGGCTCGGTCCAGAGCTGCCTGACGCCGGTCGCCAACGGCATGCGCATCGCCCGCCAGCAGGGCCGCCGGAGCCTGTCGGCATGAGTGATCACACGGATCTCCTGATCGTCGGCGCCGGCCCGGCCGGCATGGCCGCCGCCGTCACCGCCCGCCGCCACGGCCTTTCCGTCCGCGTCGTCGACGACCAGCCGGCGCCCGGCGGCCAGATCTGGCGCGGCATCGAGACCGTCGCCGCGACGCCGCGCGCCAGGCGGCTCGGCGAGAGCTACCTGTCCGGCGCCGGGCGCGCCGCGGCCTTCCGCGCCTGCGGCGCCTTGTACGAGCCCGAAAGCCAGCTCTGGCAGATCGAACCGGGATTCCGCGCCTTCGTGACGCATGCCGGCAAGGCCAGGACCGTCACCGCGCAGGCCATCATCCTCGCCACCGGCGCGCAGGAGCGCCCCGCGCCATTCCCGGGCTGGACGCTGCCCGGCGTGCTGACGGTCGGCGCCGCGCAGATCCTGCTGAAGACCGCCGATTCCGTGCCGGAGAAGCCGGTCTGGATCGCTGGCTGCGGGCCGCTGCCGCTGCTCTACATGACCCAACTGCTGGCGGCGGGCGGCCGCATCGCCGGCTTCCTCGACACCACCCCGCGTGGACGTATCGGAGCGGCCCTGCGCCATCTGCCTCAGGGTCTCGGCCGCCTCGGCGATCTCATCAAGGGCCTGTCCTGGTCACTGGCCTTGCGCCGGGCCGGTGTCCCGATCATCCGCCATGTCACGGACTTGCGTGCCGGAGGCGAGGGACGCCTCCAGCGCCTGCATTATCGGACGGAAAGCGGCCGCGAGGTCGAGGTTCTCGCCGAGGTGCTGCTCGTCCATGAAGGCGTGGTGCCGAACATCCATGCGCCGCTGGCGCTCGGCTGCGCCGTGAGCTGGCATGCCGGCCAGCATTGCTATGTCCCGGTGCTCGACGCCTGGGGCGAGTGCTCGCAGGCCAATATCTTCGTCGCCGGCGACGGCGCCGGCATCGGCGGGGCCGAGGCAGCCGAACCGCGCGGACGGCTCGCGGCGCTCCGGGTCGCAGCGAAGCTCGGGCGGCTCGACGATGCCACCGCCGAAGCCGCTGCCGGGCCCGAGCGGAGTGCCCTCGCCAGCGCGCTCGGGCTGCGCCCCTTTCTCGACGCGCTCTACGCACCGCGCCCGCAGCTCTACGCACCGCCGGACGAGACGCTGGTCTGCCGCTGCGAGGAGGTCACGGCCGGCGAGTTGCGCGCTCGCGCCGTCGAAGGGCGGCCCGGCCCCAACCAGCTCAAGGCCTTCACCCGCGCCGGGATGGGGCCGTGCCAGGGCCGGCAATGCGGCTACTCCATGGCCCATATCGTCGCGGCGGCGCAGAACCGCCCCGTCGAGGATGTCGGCTTCTACCGGATCAGGCCACCGCTGAAGCCGGTGACGCTCGGCGAGCTCGCCAGCCTCGACGAACAGGAACCGGCGGCATGAGCGAGGCCGCATTCGACGTGGTCGTGGTCGGCGGAGGGCTGCATGGCCTCTCCGCCGCGCTGCATCTGGCGCGCGCCGGCCGCAAGGTCGCGCTGGTCGAGCGCCGCTGGACCGGCCGCCACGCCTCCGGCGCCACCGCGGCGGGTGTGCGCACGCTCGGCCGCGACATCGCCGAGATCCCGATCTCGCTCGAAGCCATGGAGATGTGGCACCGGATCGAGACGATCGTCGGCGATCATTGCGGCTTCCATGCCCATGGCCAGATGCGTATCGCGGAGACAGCCGAACACATGCCGTCCCTGATCGAACGGCAGGCCCGCACCAGCGCCCTCGGCTACAGCCACGAAGAACTGATCGACGCCGCCGAACTGCGCCGCCTCGTGCCGGCTCTCAGCCCCCATTGCGTCGGCGCGCTGGTGGCGCGGCGCGACGGCGCCGCCGACCCGCACCGCACCATCGCCGCCTTCCGCCGCGCCTGCGAAGCCGGGGGCGTCGCCATCGCCGAGGGCTGCGGCGTCGAGGCGGTCGATCGGCAAGGCAGCGACTGGCTCCTGGTCTGCGGCGACCGCCGCTTTCGTGCGCCCCAGATCGTCAATGCCGCCGGCGCCTGGGCGGGCCGGCTCGCCGCCCTGTTCGGCGATACGATCCCGCTCGGCGTCCGCGCCTCGATGATGATCGTCACCGAGCGGCTGGCGCCGCTGCTCGATCCCGTCGTCAGCGTCGTCGGCCGGCCGCTCTCCTTCAAGCAGGCGGGGCAGGGCACGCTGGTGATCGGCGGCGGCCTGCAGGGCTCGGCCGATCTCGACCGCGAGCGCAGTACGGTCGATTTCCGCCAGCTCGCCAGGGGCGCACGCGCCGCCGGCGATCTCTTCCCGGCGGTGCGCGGCGTACGCATCGCCCGCTGCTGGACCGGCATCGAGGCGGAGACATCAGACCACATTCCGGTCATCGGCCTCTCGCCGAACGCGCCCGGCCTCGTCCATGCCTTCGGTTTCTCCGGCCACGGTTTCCAGCTCGTCCCGGTCGTCGGATCGATCCTGGCCGACCTCCTCACGGAAGGCAGGACGCGCCGCGAGATCGCCGCCTTCGCTCCCAGGCGATTGATGCAGGAAAGGGCGGTGGCATGATCGGCTATTTGGTCAGGCGCATCCTGCTCGCCATCCCCACCCTGTTCGTGATGCTGACCGCGATCTTCGTGCTGGTCCGCCTCGTGCCGGGCGATGCCGCCTCGGTCATCCTCGGCGACCAGGCCAGCGCCGCCTCGCTCGCGGCGCTCAGGGAAAAGCTCGGCCTCGACCAGCCGGTCCATGTCCAGTATCTCGCCTTCCTCGGCAAGATCCTGACCGGCGATTTCGGCGAGTCGCTGTCGAGCGGGCGCAGCGTCATCCGCGAGGTGCTGCTCGTGCTGCCCTCGACGATCGAGCTCACCGTCGCTGCGATCGCGATCGGGCTCATCTTCGGCCTGCCGCTCGGCGTCGCCGCCGCGCTCAGCCGCAATGGCTGGGTCGACTATGTCTCGCGCGTCGTCTCGCTGGTCGGCCTGTCCTTCCCGGCCTTCGTCTCCGGCATCCTGATGCTGATCGTCTTCGCGATCCAGCTGAACTGGTTCCCGGTGCTCGGCAACACCAGCGGCGCCGGCAGCTTCGCGGAGCGCATGCGGGCACTCGCCCTGCCTGCGTTCAATCTCGGCATCATCATGACCGCCTATGTGATGCGCGTGACCCGCGCCGCGATGCTCGGCGTGCTGACCGAGGACTATATCCGCACCGCCCGCGCCAAGGGCGTCGGCCCGGCCCAACTCGTCGTCACCCACGCCCTGCGAAACGGGCTGATCCCGATCATCACCGTGGTCGGGCTCTATTTCGGCACGCTGATCGGCAATTCCGTGCTGACCGAGATCATCTTCAACCGGCCCGGCCTCGGCAAACTGATCATCGGCGCGCTCAACGCCCGCGACTACACCCTGCTGCAGGGACTGATGATCATCTTCGCAATCTGCGTGATCGTCGTGAACACGCTGACCGACCTCGCCTACGGCCTCGTCGATCCCAGGGTGAAATACTCATGAGCGCCGCCGACACCCCCGTCGCGATCCAGCCCGGCGGGCTCTGGCTCGCCTTCACCCAGAACCGGCTCGCCTGGGTCGGGCTCGTCCTGCTGGCGCTGATCGTCGGCATCGCGCTGTTCGCGCCCTGGCTCGCCCCGTATGATCCGCTCGAGCAGAACATCGTGGCGCGGCTGGAGCCGCCCTCGGCCGAGTTCTGGCTCGGCACCGATTCCTATGGCCGCGACGTGCTCTCGCGCCTGATCTACGGCGCCCGCATCTCGCTCTTCGTCGGCTTCGCCGCGATCCTGATCGCGATGCTGGTCGGCACCGCGATCGGCGTGCTCGCCGGCTATATCGGCGGCGTCTTCGACCAGCTCGTCATGGGCGCGCTCGACGTGCTGCTCGCCTTCCCGACCCTGCTGCTCGGCCTGATGATCGCCGCCATGCTCGGCGCCAGCCTGGAGAACCTGATCATCGCCATCGCGGTGACCGAGGTCGCGCCCTTCGCCCGCGTCGCCCGCGCCCCGACGATCACGCTGCGCCAGCGCGATTTCGTCGAGGCCAGCCGCTCCTATGGTTGCGGCCCGTTCCGGATCATGACCCGCCACATCCTGCCGAACATGATCTCGGACGTCGTGGTGATGAGCTCGCTCTGGCTGGCTTCGGCGATCCGCACCGAGGCCTCGCTCAGCTTCATCGGCCTCGGCGTGCCGCCGCCGGCGCCGACCTGGGGCGCGATGATCCGCGAGGGCTTCGAGAATATCCTCGACGCCTGGTGGCTCGCGGTCTTCCCGAGTCTAGCCATCCTCGTCACGGTGCTGGCGCTGAACCTGCTCGGCGACGCCCTGCGCGATGCCTCGGATCCTCGTACGCGAGCGAGATAGCGGAGCTGATCCCGCAACCGTCATCTTCGTCCGAGGGACTGCCGAGATCATGAGCGCGCTCAAGGCGAACGCAACGCCCGGACGATATTCGCCGCCCGCCTGAGCGCGGTCACGGCGGCTCCTGTGGCGATGAGCCAAAGAGCGATGACCAGCACCTGGTTATGGCCAAGCCAGATTGGCTCCAGGAGCGATAGCAAGGCGGCCGCAGTGATCGTCGCCATGCGATGCTGCTTGGCCATCGGGCCCGAGAAATCGGCAGGCAACCCGCAGGCGCGACCGAGTTCGCGCGTGTAGGCTGTAAGGACCGCAAGACCGGCGGCCGCCCAGCCCAAGGCCGGCGCGCCGGCCCCGTAACCAGCGCCGACGAGAATCAGGATATCGGCGACGCGGTCCGGGAACTCGTTCCAGAACGGTCCATCGGGCGACTGCTTGCCGCCTTCGATCGCCACCATTCCATCGAAGAGGTTGCACAGCAGCCTGAACTGGCAGAACAGGGCGGCGGCCAGAAGCAAGGCGACGCGTGTCCCGGAATTCGCGGTACCTGCCAGCCAGAAGCCGGCTCCGGCAAACGCCGCGAATACCATGCTCGCCATCGAGATCTGGTTAGGGGTGATGGCGGCCTGGCTCAGCCTGCGCGCGACGGAACGGGCCCAGCCGGTATCGCGGCTCGCGAGAGGACGTCGATTTTCGTCCTGCGTCACGGTTCAGACCTTCCTGTTCCACCAGAGCGAGAAATTGTAGAGAGCCGCATAGCTGGTGGCGACGGTGAGAGGGACCGCAATGGTCCTGCCGATTTCGGGCGTGCCGCCGATCGTATGAATGACGGTCAGCAGGCTGGCCGAGACGAGCCCGGCGATCACCGGCGGAGCCAGAAGCGCCGTGAGGCCGGCGAAGCGCCTGGCGAGCGCCTCGATGCCGCGTTTCAGGACCAGGGTGATACCGGCCGAAAGAGCGCCCTGGATCAACCCGGCCTGGAGAGGTGCCGGCATCGGATGGGCGCGGTTGGCGAAAGCGGCCCAGCTTCCCATCGCAACGAAGGCGAAAGCGATGTGCAGGACGCTGCTTCGCATCAGGCGCGCGATTGGAAGGGTCATGTGGCCGACCACCCGTAGCGCACCAGGTGGAAGAAAATCGGGGCCGAGAAGACCACGGAATCGAGCCGGTCGATGAAGCCGCCATGGCCGGCGATCATGTGGCCCCAGTCCTTGACGCCGCGATCGCGCTTGATTGCCGACATGACGAGCCCACCGAAAAAGCCCATCAGGACGATGACCAGCGACAGGAAAGCGGCCTGGAGCGTCGTGAACGGCGTCATCCAGGACAAGCCAGCGCCGACCGCCGTCGCGCTGAGCGCGCCGCCGACGAAACCCTCAACCGTCTTCGAAGGCGATAGCTTGGGTGCGATCTTGGTGCGACCGAGGAGCTTGCCCCAGACATATTGCAGGACATCGCTCATCTGCACGACGATGACGAGATACGTGATCAGGAGCACGTTGCGGCCTTCGTAGCCGCTGATGTCGAGGCTCAACAGCGCCGGCACATGCGACGTGCAGAAGACGCAGATCATCAGTGCCCACTGAACCTCGGCGATCCGCACGAAAAAGTGGTCGGTATCGCCGCGCAGCGCCGCGATGATCGGCATCAGCAGGAAGGCGTAGACCGGGATGAAGATCGAATAGAGGCCGTACCAGTCTATCCAGACGAGATAGTACTGCACCGGCAACACGATGAAGAACGCCACTGCCAGCGCCCAGTGGTCTGCACGGCGCGTGGTGGTCAACGTGATGAATTCGCGGAAAGCGGCGAAGGAGCAGAAAGCGAAAAGCAAGGTTACGCCGGACTTGCCGCCGATCAGCGCCAGGCCCATCAGCACGACCATGACCCACCAGGCGCGGATTCGATGGTTGAGGTTCTCGACCACCGCATTCGAGCCATCGGGCGACAACTTGCGCTGCAGCACATAGCCGATCACGGAAGCAACGATCAGGACGGCGAGCAGCCCGGCCAGCACGACGACGAGATCGGGATGGGGCATCGTCATGGCGCGCCCGCCTTCGCAGACAGTGCGAGCAGCGCCGCTTCCGCCCGGGCCAGGAAATCCCTCTTCGTCTCGCCGTCAGCGATATGGAGGGCGCTCCCGAAGGTCACGGTGCAGATCAGGGGAATCGGCACGAACTCGCCCTTCGGCATGACGCGGTTGAGATTGTCGATCCACACCGGCACGAGGGTGACCTTCGGCCGCGCACGCGCCAAATGGAAGAGCCCGCTCTTGAACGGCAAGAGCGGCGCGCTGGTGCTGTTGCGGGTACCTTCCGGGAACACGATGAGGGAGGAGCCGGCATCAAGCGCATCCGTCATCAGGGCGATCGGATCATTCGACCGGCTCGGGCGCTCACGATCGATCAGGACGGCGTTGAAGACATCGCGGCCGATGAAGCGCCGAAGGCGGCTCTTCAGCCAGTAGTCGCTCCCGGCGACCGGCCGGCTCGCCAAACGCATGCGACGCGGGAGAACCGTCCAGATCAGGACGAAATCGCCATGGCTCGCATGATTGGCGAAGTAGATCCGCTGTTCGTCAGTCGGCGCTATGCCGTCCCACTGTCCGCGGACCGCGGTCAGGAAGCGGGCAAACAACAGAATCAGCGTGCCAGCCAAGCTTATCGCCGCTTCGCGCATCTCTATTCCCAACCACGTCTCTCGATGACGTAGCGTTCAATTCAAGCGATGTCGACGGCCGGAGTTCGATCCAGTGTCGCGTAAGAATGCGCAGGAAGCCGAAGCGCATCGTTTCCGCGAACATGTGATGCCTCCGACTTCGAGCAATTCGCAGCGACGGAAGGTCCGGCTTGGGGGGACAGCGGGCATTGCAGAGACTGCCCTTCCAGATAAGGTGTGGAAATACTGTTGGGAGGGCTTCGGTGAGCGATGATTGGGATTTCTATCCGCTCCTGGTCGATAGCGAGCCTGCCTCCATTTATGTCGATTTAGGACTGGCCCAGATTGCGCCAGTGAGAACCCAGCCACACATGGGATATGTGCGTGTGTTCATGCGACACCCAAGAGGGGATGGTCTGTCGAGCAGCGAAGAGTTCGAGGCCCTCTTAAGATTGGAGGATGCTCTGATCGACGGTGTGGCAGTGGGTGATGTCACCACCTATTCAGGGCGAAATACGTCAAGCGGAAGCCGTGATTTCTATTTTTATACGAAAGACCCCAAGATTTTCGCGGCATCCGCTGAGATGGCGATGGCGCATCATCCAGATTATAAATTCAAAACAGGATCGCAACTCGACCCTGAATGGGGAATTTACTTCAATTTCCTCTATCCGTCGGCTGACGATCTGCAACGAATCATGAACCGCAGGGTCACCGACAATCTCGCGAAGTACGGAGATGCGCTTTCCAAGCCGCGCCCCATCGATCACCTTGCCTATCTTCCGAACGCGCGCGCAGCAGCAAGTCTGCGAGGCCTTCTCGGCGAGCAGGGATTCACGGTCTATGAACCAGAGGTCGGCGGCGGCTCTGTGATGCTGAGGTTCGAACGAGCTGATCGGCCCGACGCTATCGATGACGTGGTGATTCCGATTGCGCGCCGCGTCAAGGAACTGGGTGGAGCGTATGACGGATGGGGGTGTGAAGTAGTCAGTAGTTTGGAGGCTCCGTAGCGCTCAAGGCGGATATCGGGGTGTGGCAGCAACGGTCGGTTCCGATCCGAACGGCTCTGCGCAGCCCAATAAAAAAGCCGCCCGTTCAGGGCGGCTTCGATTTCGTCGCGCCCGGGGGCAATCCCTCACACGAACTGGCCGAGCCCCGGGATCGCGCCGACGATCGCGCCCATCGCGTCCTCGCCCGCCTTCTCACGGCCGACCGCGAACATCTCCTTCGAGACCGACTGGATCTGGCCCATCGACAGGCCGGCGCCCATCAACTGGCCGCCGAGCGCCATGACGCCGCCGCCACCGCCCATCAGCCCGCCGACCATGCCCATCAGCCCGCCGCCATTGCCGCCGCCGGACGCGGAGGCGGCGAGTTCCTGCGCGCCGGGGAGCGCCGCCATGAGCTGGCCGATCTCGGCCTGCGGGCCTTCCTTCTGCAGGAAGGCGAGGATGATGCCGACCGCCTTGCTCGCGAGCTCCGCATCGATGCCGGCAGCCGCGGCGACGCGTGCAATCAGTTCTTCCATGGCTCAGGTCCTTGCGTGTGGCGCCGATGCGCGATGCGGCAGATAGTTTACATGTTTACGATCTAAATCAAGCCGGGTCCGGGCTTCCGCCCGCCGGTCGGTTTCGCTACACCCTTGGCCCTGGCAGTTCGATGACATGGATGGGCGGTTCCGATGGCTGACGATGGCGCGATTCTGATCGGCAAGAGCTGGAAGGAGGAGAACCTCCTGCTCAAGCTCGCCAACCGCCACGGCCTGATCACCGGCGCGACAGGCACCGGCAAGACCGTGACCCTGCAGGTGCTGGCCGAGGGCTTTGCCCGCAACGGCGTCCCGGTCTTCGCCGCCGATATCAAGGGCGATCTCTCGGGCATCGCCGCGCCCGGCGATTCAAAGCCGCCCTTCGTCGCCCGGGCCAAGGAGCTCGGCGTCAAGTATGAGCCGGACCAGTTCACCACCGTGTTCTGGGACGTGTTCGGCGAGCAGGGCCATCCGGTGCGCGCCACCATCTCCGAGATGGGCCCGCTGCTGCTCTCGCGCCTGCTCGATCTCAACGACACGCAGGAGGGCGTGCTCAACATCGCCTTCCGCATCGCCGACGAGCAGAAGCTGCTGCTGCTCGACCTCAAGGACCTGCGCTCCATCCTCGCCTTCATTGCCGAGAACGCGCAGGAACTGACCACCAAATACGGCAACGTCACCGCGCAATCGGTCGGCACGATCCAGCGCGCTCTGCTCGTGCTGGAGAACCAGAAGGGCGATCTCTTCTTCGGCGAGCCGGCGCTCGAGATCAGTGACCTGATGCGCACCGACCGCGACGGGCGCGGCATCGTCAACATCATGGCCGCCGACAAGCTGATGGCCAATCCGCGGCTCTACGCCACCTTCCTGCTCTGGCTGCTCTCGGAGCTGTTCGAGCAGCTTCCCGAGGTCGGCGATCTCGACAAGCCAAAGCTCGTCTTCTTCTTCGACGAAGCGCATCTGCTCTTCAACGGAGCGCCGAAAGTGCTGCTGACGGCCGTGGAGCAGGTCGTGCGCCTGATCCGCTCGAAGGGCGTCGGCGTCTATTTCGTCACGCAGAACCCGCTCGACATTCCCGACACCGTGCTGGCCCAGCTCGGCAATCGCGTCCAGCACGCGCTGCGCGCCTTCACCCCCCGCGACCAGAAGGCGGTGCGCGCCGCCGCCGAGACGTTTCGCCAGAATCCGAAATTCAGCACCGAGGAAGCGATCACCCAGCTCGCCGTTGGCGAGGCTCTGACCTCGACGCTGGAAGGCAAGGGCACGCCGACCATGGTCGAGCGCACCCATATCGCACCGCCCATGGCGCAGGTCGGTCCGATCTCGCCGCAGGAGCGGGCGCAATGCCTGACCAATTCCGGCTTCAAGGGCAAATACGACACGATGATCGATCGTGACTCGGCCTATGAGGAGCTGATGAAGCGTAAGGGCCTGAACGGCGACGGTACGCCGGTCGAGGCCTCGACCGAGGGCGGCAGCGGCGGCGGGCTGATGGGCACGCTTGGCGGCTGGCTCGAGGATGCGATCGGCGGCGGCTCCGGCGAGCGGCCGAAGACCGGGCCCGGCAGCCGCGGCGGCCGCATTCCGCCGAGCATGACCGAGAAGATCATCACTTCCGCCGCCCGCTCGGCCGCGACCTCGATCGGCCGCCAGGTCGGCACCGCGATCCTGCGCGGCGTGCTGGGGAGTCTGACAGGGGGGAAGAGGTAAGTCAGACTGGCGGTTGTCATTCAATTGCATTACATTCGAGCCGAATGGAGGTTTCGCCATGGCTGCGAATGCATTGGTCCAGACGCGCGTCGATGCCGAGGTGAAGGAGCGCGCGAGCGCCGTGCTCGAGAGCATGGGCCTGACGGTCTCGGATGTGGTTCGTATCCTTTTGACCCGCACGGCGAATGAGGGAGCGCTGCCGCTTGAACTCGTCAGCACGAGCGAGGCTTATGACGCCTGGTTCCGCGGCAAGGTCAGGCAGGTGCTCGATGATCAGCGGCCCGATGTCGACGATGCGGAAGCCGAAGCTCATTTTGCTCGGCGCCGCGCTGCAGCTCTGCGCAAGGCGGCCGGCGAAGAGCCATGATGCTGGTTTGGGCGCGCTTCGCGCTGACCGATCGCGACGATATCTTCAGTTACGTCGAAGCGGAGAACCCGCGGGCCGCAGTCCAGGTCGACGAAAGGATCGTCTCCGCTGCGCATCGGCTCGTGGATTTTCCCGAGAGCGGTCGTCCGGGGCGCATCGCCGGTACGCGTGAACTCGTCATTCCACAGACGTCGTACATCGCCGTTTAGGCGGTATTGGCCGACAGAATCCGTGTCCTGCGCATTCTGCACGCCGCACGGATGTGGCCCGATGGGATCGAGGGAGAATGACCGGGCCAGCGGTGGAATGCGGCTGCGGTCGGCGGTGATACGCATCGCGCATGCCACTGCCTGCTGACGCCGCGCTCCATGCTTGTCATGATGCCGCCACCTGAATCGGTTTTTCCAACAGCCTATCGAGAGCCAGTCCATGTCCAAGCTTCCCGCGATCCTTTCCCGGCTCGATGCCGATCTCGACGCTGCGCTGCTGCGCCTCTCGTCCTGGGTCGCCATTCCCTCGATCGGGACCGATCCGGCCTTCAACGCCGAGACCCGCCGTGCTGCCGAGTGGCTGAAGGACGATCTCGTCACGCTCGGCTTCGATGCTTCCGTGCGCGAGACCGGCGGCCAGCCGGTCGTCGTCGCCCATCGGCGCAAGCCCGGCGCGCCGCATGTGCTGTTCTACGGCCATTATGACGTCCAGCCGGTCGATCCGCTGGAGCTTTGGGAGAACGATCCGTTCAAGCCCGAGATCAAGGAGATCGAGCCCGGCCGCAAGGTCATCACCGGCCGCGGCGCCTGCGACGACAAGGGCCAGGTCATGACCTTCGTCGAGGCGCTGCGCGCGACGCTGGCCGAGACCGGCGACCTGCCGATCAGCCTCACCATCATCGTCGAGGGCGAGGAAGAATCGGGCTCGGTCAGCCTGCCGCCCTTCGTCAAGGCCAATGCCGAGGAGCTCAAGGCCGATCTCGCGCTGGTCTGCGATACCGGCATGTGGGACCGGGAGACGCCCGCCATCACCTCCTCGCTGCGTGGCATGGTCTATCAGGAGGTCGCGATCACCTGCGCCGACCGCGACCTGCATTCCGGCCTGTTCGGCGGCGCGGCGGCGAACCCGATCCATGTGCTCGCCAACATCATCGCCCAGTTCAAGGACGAGACCGGCCGCATCCTGATCCCCGGCTTCTATGAGGGCGTCGAAGAGCCGACCAACGCGCAGAAGGCCGATTGGGCCGATCTCGGTCTGACCGAGAAGGAGTTCCTCGGCCAGATCGGCCTGAAGCATTCGGTCGGCGAGAAGGGCCGCATGCTGATCGAGCAGATCCAGTCGCGCCCGACCTGCGACGTCAACGGCATCTGGGGCGGCTATACCGGGGAGGGCACCAAGACGGTGATCGCCTCCAAGGCCTCCGCCAAGATCTCCTTCCGCCTGGTCGGCAAGCAGGACCCGCAGAAGATCGCCGCCGCCTTCCAGCAATTCGTGCGCGAGCGCCTGCCGGATGACGTCACCGCCGAGTTCATCAGCCATGGCGCCTCGCCGGCGCTGGCGGTGCCGGTCGATATGCCGGCGTTGCAGAAGGCCCAGGGCGCGCTGACCGAGGAATGGGGCCGCAAGGCGGTGGCGATCGGCTCCGGCGGCTCGATCCCGATCGCGGCCGATTTCAAGCGCATCCTCGGCATCGACACGCTCTTCGTCGGCTTCGGCCTCGACGATGACCGCGTGCATTCGCCGAACGAGAAGTACGATCTCTCCTCCTTCCACAAGGGCCAGCGTTCCTGGGCCCGCATTCTGCAGGTCCTCGGAGCATGAAATCAGTCTGTGTCTTCTGCGGCTCGAATCCGGGCAACGATCCGGTCTACGCGGCCGGTGCGACAGCCATGGGCGTCGAGATCGCGAAGCGCGGATTGACGCTGGTCTATGGCGGCGGCGCCGTCGGCCTGATGGGCATCGTCGCCAATGCGGCGCTGGAAGCGGGCGCGAGGGTGCATGGCGTCATCCCGCGCGCCCTGCGCGAGAAGGAGATCGGCCATAACGGGCTGAGCGAGCTCGAAGTGGTCGACACCATGCACGTCCGCAAGGCGCGCATGGCCGAGCTCTCGGACGGCTTCATCGCCATGCCCGGCGGCATCGGCACCTTCGAGGAGCTGTTCGAGATCTGGACCTGGGCTCAGCTCGGCATCCACGCCAAGCCGCTGGCCTTCCTCAATGTCGCCGGCTTCTACGACCCGCTCGCGACCTTTCTCGACAACACGGTCGAGGCCGGGTTCCTCAAGCAGACCCATCGCGCCATGACGATCACCGATACCGAGCCGGCGACCTTGCTCGACCGGATGGAGCAGTACGTGCCCACCGCCACGGTCAAGTGGGTGGCGAAGGAGGAGGTGTAGCTGCGCTTCGCGCTGCGCTTCCCGCTAGAGCATTTCCGCGTTTCTCCGAATCGCGAAAATTCTCTAACCTTCTGTTTTGACGCATTTTCTTCACGCGAACCGGTATCCACTTCGCTCGAAAATGCTCTAACGAAGCCGTGACCAGAACCGAAGCCGCCGCGCTCCCTGAGCCGGCGGCTTTTGCGTTTGCGGTACGAGGTTTTCCGATGGCCGGGGACGATGACGCGCCGGCCCTGCCGGCCGCGTCAGGCAGCCCTGCCGGCAGGACGATCGAACGGCCTTAGAGCATTTTCGAGCGAAGTGGATACCGGTTCGCGTGAAGAAAATGCGTTAAAACAAAAGGTTAGAGGATTTTCGCGATTCGGAGAAACGCGGAAATGCTCTAGCGGCTGAACCACCAGCTCCAGCTCGAATTCTCGCGTGGCGGAACGGGCTCGCTGCCGCGCCGCCGCTCGCGGCCGAGCGCCAGCAATTGGCCGCTCGCCTCGGAGATCCAGGAGCGGTATTCGCTGATCGGCGTGATCGCGGTGAAGCCGCCGCAAATGCGCCGGACATGCGAGTTGAGCGGGCCGCTCGACCAGCTGACGATGCCGACGAGGTCGCGCGAATTGCCGGTGCCGCGCAGCACCGGCCCGCCGGAATCGCCGCGGCAGGCGCCGGCGCCCGGCGCCTCGCCCATGGCGCGGGTATCGACCGCGACCTTGACCGTGTTGGCGGTGGTGTAGTTGCCGGCATTGACGAGCTGCGTTTCGCGCAGCTTGCGCGCCGTGCGCTTGTTGTTCTCGATGGCCAGGCCGTAGCCGGCCATGGTCACGGTCTCGCCCTGCCAGAGCCCGCTGCCGAGCGAGAGCGGCTCGATATCGGCCGGTAGCGGCACGGCCAGCCGCAGGAGTGCGAGATCGGCGCCGGGCTGCGTGCGCGGCGTCGTGCCGGGGACGAAAGTCGGGTGCGGCAACACCGCGACGACCGGCAGGCGGCGGTCGCGGAAGCGCGGATCGAGGCTGACGACACTGACCGAACCGCCGCCCATCAGGCAATGCGCCGCCGTGAGCACGAGCTCGGGCGCAATCGCGGCCCCCGAGCAGAGCTCGCCGCGGCTGGTCTCGACGCGCACCGTCCAGGCGCGCGGGCCGTCAATGTCCCGCGAGAGCTCGCCGCCAACGACGGCAAGAGCGGGAGAAGCGGCCGCACTGAGCGTAACGGCCAAGACTAGAGCTGGTGCGCGAAAGATCATGGAATGAACCGCCGTTCTCACTGCTGCTAATCTATGGGCTTGAGCGCGGCAGTCCAGTGTTTTGGTCGAGGCACCTTAACGGCCTGCCGTCCAGCTGGCGCTTTCGCCCCATTGCGACAGGGTGCCGTCGATCCAGGCGCGCTGCGGCGCGACCAGCACGCCCTGGCTCAGCAGCCCGCAATTGCGGCCTTTCGGCCCGGTCGACCAGCTGCTCACGGCGACGACGTCCTCGCCGCCATCGAAGATCGGGCCGCCTGAATCGCCCTGGCAGGCGCCGGCACCCGGCTTCTTGCCGCCGGTTTGCGGGTCCGACGCCCAGATCAGGATCCGGCCGGGACCATAGGGCTCGACGGCGCTGAGCGCGGCCGAGCGATAGGTGCCGGTGGTGCGTGCCTCGCCTTCGCGCGAGACGCCGTAGCCGGCGAGCGTGAGCGCCGTGCCCGCGCGCGGCAGCGCTCCGTCGAGAAGAGTCGCCGGAGCGAACCGGCCGGGCAGGGTCGAGGGCAGCCGCAGCAGGGCGAGATCGACCGAGCGACGGCGCGTCGTGATCGCCTTGGCCTCGAATTCAGGGTGGAAGCTTACGTTGGTGGGGGCGATCAGCACCGGTTCGCCGCTGCCGTCCTTCCAGTGGATCCGCAGGTCGACACCGCCTTCGGTGCAATGCGCCGCGGTCAGGATCGTGCGCGGCGACAGCACGATGCCGGTGCAGACGCCGCCGCGGGCGTTCAGGACCATCAGGGTCGAGGCGGCGGCGGGCCCGCCCTCGCGCCCGCCGACCACGGCCAGGGCCGGTGCAGGCATCAGGGAAAGCGCCAGTCCGGCAGTTGCGATCCATCGTCCGAGCGTCATCGAGACCTCCGTTTGAAGGCTCGATAGCGCGTCGGGCGGCTCGAATGAACCCCAATCGGTACGATCATGACACCCATCACGCTGGTGTCCGGCGCCGCCAGGCTGATGAGCGGCTGCGCCGAAGCAGTCCCTGGGACCTGGCGGGGATCCCGTCGGGCGAGGGGACTGAGCGCTCCGGGATCGGACCGCTCGAGCTGCCCGCGTGATTCGGTCGCATGCGGCGAGCGCGTCGTGCTGGCTCCATCGGGCCGCGGAGCGGCAGGTCGATTCCGGCACTTCACCGGTCGCGTTCGAACTCGTGATCGCACAAACCGGTGCAATCATGGGTAGAGGGCGGGAATGACGTGGACGCGTGCCGGTACGCTGACATATCCTCGCAATCAGCGGGACGGCCATATTCATGGCGCGTTCAGTTGCTCGGGGTTAGCGCATGTCGATGATGCCCGTCGAACCTTTACTTGCCCTGAGCCTGCTGGCTACGCCTCTGCCAATCGTCAATGTCGACAGCCAGGCGCCGATCTCCTGCCTGTCGGCAGACGAGACCCGCGAGGCCGTGGCCGAAGGCCGCGTGATGCAGCCGGCTCAGGCCTCGCACCATGCGCGTGTTGCCGCGCCTGGCGAGGTGGTGCGCATCAGGCTTTGCCGCCAGGGCGACGATTTCGTCTATGTCGTGACGACGCTGAAGCGCGACGGACGTGTCGCGCGCGTCACGCTCGAAGGGCAGTCCGGCAAGGTCTCGGCCATCCGCTGAGTTCTGCTAGAACATCGGCCCGAGAAGTGGATTGCGGTTTTCGGAAAAGCCGATGCGATCTAGCCTGACATCGTCAACAGGAGTGAGTCGACCGTGAGACTGCTCGTCGTCGAGGACGACAAGGACCTCAACCGCCAGATCGCGACCGCGCTGGAAAATGCCGGCTATGCCGTCGACAAGGCTTTCGACGGCGAGGAGGGGCTCTATCTTGGCGAAAACGAGCCCTATGACGCCGTGATCCTCGATCTCGGCCTGCCCAAGGTCGATGGCGTCGCCGTGCTGCAGGGCTGGCGCCGGGCCGGCAAGACCATGCCGGTCCTGATCCTGACCGCGCGCGACCGCTGGAGCGACAAGGTCTCGGGCTTCGACGCCGGCGCCGACGATTATGTCGTCAAGCCGTTCCATATCGAGGAATTGCTGGCGCGCGTGCGCGCGCTGCTGCGCCGCGCCGCCGGCCACGCCACCTCCGAGCTGATCTGCGGGCCTGTCCGGCTCGATACCCGCGCCAGCCGCGTCGTGGTCGACGGCAACCCGGTCAAGCTGACCTCGCATGAATACCGGCTGCTCGCCTATCTGATGCACCACCAGGGCCGCGTCGTCTCGCGCACCGAGCTGGTCGAGCATCTCTATGATCAGGATTTCGACCGCGATTCCAATACGATCGAGGTTTTCGTCGGTCGCCTGCGCAAGAAGCTCGGCGTCGAGGTCATCGAGACCGTCCGGGGTCTGGGCTATATCGCAGCGGCACCCGCCAAGGTCTGAGGACCGATGCCGTTCAAGCCGCACCGCTACTCGCTCGGAGCGCGGCTCTTCCTGTCGGCGGCGATCTGCTGCGCGCTCGTTCTCGCCTTGGCCGGCATCGGCCTGACCACCTTCTACCGCCGCTCGGCCGAGCGCGGCTTCGACGAGCGCCTCAGCGTCTACATCAAGGAGCTGGTCGCCGATCTCGCGGCGCCGCCGGAGACCGAGCGCCAGTCGATCGGCGATCTCGGCGAGCCGCGTTTCGACCTGCCGCTCTCGGGCTGGTACTGGCAGATCGTCCGCCTCGACGGCGACAAGCCGGTGATGCGGACCTCGCGCTCGCTGGTCGGGGGACAGTTGCCGAAGCTGCTCGACCAGCAGATCGCCCCGAATGCGCGCGGCCTGCGCGAGAGCTATGTCTCCGGCCCCGATGATCGCGAATTGCGCATCCTCGAGCGCGAGATCGATGTCGGCGAGGATGGCCGCTTCACCGTCGCGGTCGCGGCGCCCTCCGACGAGATCGACGACGACATCCGCAATTTCCGGCTGACGCTGACGATGACCTTCCTTGCGCTGGGGCTTGCCCTGGTCGCCTCGACCATCGTCCAGGTCCGCTTCGGCCTGCGCCCGCTGGTCAGGCTGCGCAGCGCGGTCGGCACGGTGCGCACCGGCGAGACGACCCATATCGCCGGCAAGTATCCGCCGGACCTCGCTCCCCTTGCCGGCGAGCTCAACCAGCTCATCGACACCAACCGCGAGATCCTGGAGCGGGCGCGGACCCAGGTCGGCAATCTCGCCCATGCTCTCAAGACCCCGCTCAGCGTGATGCTGAACGAGGCCGAGGCGGAGGATAGGCATCTGCCGCAGACCGTGCGGACTCAGGCCGCGGTCATGCGCGACCAGGTTCAGTATTATCTCGACCGCGCCCGTGCGGCGGCGCTGTCGGGCGCGCTCGGCGGCGTCACCGAGATCGCGCCTTCGCTCGATGCGCTCATCCGCACCTTCGCCAAGATCTCGCAGGGCAAGGGCATCGGCGGCTCGCATAGCGTGCCGGCGGGGGTGAAGTTCCGTGGCGAGAAGCAGGATCTCGAGGAGATGCTCGGCAATCTCCTCGACAATGCGTTCAAATGGGCCGAGTCCAGCGTCGAGGTCAGCCTCGCGCCGGCCGCCGGCCTGGAGGACGGGCGGATCGCGCTGCTGATCGATGATGATGGGCCGGGGCTGCCCTCGAATGCGCTGGCCGACGTGCTGAAGCGCGGCCGGCGCCTCGACGAGGCGACGCCGGGCTCGGGGCTCGGCCTCTCCATCGTCGTCGATCTCGCCAAGCTCTATGGCGGCGAGTTGTCGCTGGAGAAGGCGCCGCTCGGCGGTTTGCGGGCGCGGCTCGTCCTTCCCAGCGTTTGATTCGTCCTTCCTTGCGTTTGATCAACGAACACGTGACCCTTTGTCGCCATCACCGGACATGATGCGGAACGAGCGATTGGCTATGAACGCGCCATGCTGATCTGGATCATTTTTGCGGCCATGACCGGTGCGGCGGTTTTCGCCTTGCTCTGGCCCCTCGGCCGGAGAAGTCCTGACGTGTTCGCCGAGACGGCGGACGCGAAGAGCCTCTATCGCGCCCAGCTGACCGAGATCGAGCGCGATCTCGGCCGCGGCCTGATCGGAGCGCCCGAGGCCGATGCCGCCAAGGCCGAGGCCGCCCGCCGCCTGCTGCGTGCTGCCGATGGCGAGCCGGAGCCCGCGGGCGAGAGCGAGCCGGCCCTGCGCCGTCGCCGTGCCGCCTCGGCGCTGGCGCTCTCCTGCGTGCCGCTCTTCGCCTTGCTCGTCTATGGCGCGCTCGGCTCGCCGAGCCATCCCGACCAGCCGCTTTCGGCGCGGCTGGAAGGGGTGCCGTCGCAGCAGGATTTCGAGCTCGCGCTTGCGCGCATCGAGACGCATCTCGCGGCGAACCCGACCGACGGGCGCGGCTGGGCCGTGATTGCGCCGGTCTATCTGCGCCAGGGCCGGTTCGATGACGCCGCGCGCGCCTTCGCCGCCGCGATCCGGCATGACGGGACCAGCGCCGACAGGCTCGCCGGGCTCGGCGAGGCGCGCACGCTCGCGGCCGGCGGCGTCGTCACGGCCGAAGCGCTCCAGGCCTTCAACGAGGCCGTGGCGCTCGATGCCAGGAACCCGCGCGCCCGCTTCTTCCTGGCGGTCGCGAAGGAGCAGGATGGCAATACTGACGGCGCCATCGCCGCCTTGCGCGCAATGCTGGCCGATGCGCCGCCCGATGCCGGCTGGACCGGCATGGTGCAGCAGCGCCTCGAAAGCCTGGCTCCGGGGAGCACGGCCGGGTCGGCCATCGCGTCGCTTCCAGCTGCCGATCAGCAGGCCGCCATTCGCGGCATGGTCGAGGGCCTGGCGGAGCGCCTGAAGCAGGGTGGCGGCACCTTGCCGGAATGGATGCGCCTGATCCGCTCGCAACTCGTGCTCGGCAACCGCCCGGCGGCGCTCGAGGCGATGGTGACGGCGCGCCAGAGATTGGCTGATAATGCCGAGGCGACGACGCAGCTCGATGCGCTCGCGAGCGAGCTCAATCTCAAGGAGCAAGCGCCATGACGGCCGCCTCGACCTCGCGACCGCTTCCGCCGCCGCGCCGGATGAGCCGCAAGCAACGCCGCTTGATGCTGATCGCGGCGGCGGGTGCGGTGCTTTGCGTCGCGGCCGGCCTCGTCCTCTTCGCCATGCGCGATACGATCGTGTTCTTCTACGGCCCGACCGAGATCACCGAGAAGGGGCTGCAGCCCGGCACGCGCATGCGGCTCGGCGGCCTGGTGGAGAATGGCTCGGTCGAGCGTGGGCCGGGCCAGCGCGTCAGCTTCGCCGTCACCGACGGCAAGACCACGGTGCGCGTCGCCTATGAGGGCCTGCTGCCCGATCTCTTCCGGGAGGGGCAGGGTGTGGTGACGGAAGGCGTGCTCGAGGGGGCAGGGCGGTTCAAGGCCGATTCCGTTCTCGCCAAGCATGACGAGACCTATATGCCGCGCGAGGTCGCGGATGCGCTGAAAAAGCAGGGCCATTGGCAGCCCGGCGCGCAGAAGCCGGGGCAGTGAGGGCGGGATGATCGTCGAGATCGGACATTTCGCGCTTGCGCTTGCGCTTGGAGTCGCCGTGGTCCAGGCGCTCGTGCCGCTCTGGGGCGTCTCACGCCAGGACACGGCGCTCGCCTCCGTCGGCCCTGCGGCAGCGATCACCTGCTTCCTGCTGGTCGCCGTTTCCTTCGCGGCGCTGGTCTCGGCCTATGTCCGCTCGGATTTCTCGGTCGAGACGGTGGTCGCCAATTCCCACTCGACCCAGCCACTGATCTATAAATTCACCTCCGTCTGGGGCAATCACGAAGGCTCCATGCTGCTCTGGGTGCTGATCCTGACCCTGTTCGGGGCCCTGGTCGCGCTTGCCCGCAACTCCCTGCCGATGCGCCTGCGCGCCGGGACGCTCGCGGCGCAGGGCGTCGTCACCGTCGCCTTCCTCGCCTTCGTGCTGCTGACCTCTAACCCGTTCGCCCGGCTCGACCCGCCGCCGGCCGATGGCCAGGATCTCAACCCGATCCTCCAGGATCTCGGCCTCGCGATCCATCCGCCGCTGCTCTATGTCGGCTATGTCGGCTTCTCCATCACCTATGCCTTCGCCGTCGCGGCGCTGATCGACGGGCGCATCGACGCCGTCTGGGCCCGCGCCGTCCGGCCCTGGACGCTCATTGCCTGGGTCTTTCTCACCCTCGGCATCGCGATGGGCTCGTACTGGGCCTATTACGAGCTCGGCTGGGGCGGCTGGTGGTTCTGGGACCCGGTCGAGAACGCCTCGCTGATGCCCTGGCTCGCCGGCACGGCGCTGATCCATTCGACCGTGGTCATGGAGAAGCGCGACGCGCTCAAGGTCTGGACCATCCTGCTCGCGATCCTGACCTTCTCGCTCTCGCTGCTCGGCACATTCATCGTCCGCTCGGGCGTGCTGACCTCGGTGCATTCCTTCGCCAGCGACCCGGGGCGCGGGCTCTTCATCCTCGGCATCCTCGTCTTCTTCGTCGGCGGTTCGCTGGCGCTCTTCGCCTGGCGTGCGCCGCTCCTGCGCCAGGGCGGATTGTTCGCGCCGGTTTCGCGGGAGAGCGCGCTCGTCATCAACAACCTCTTCATCGCGACCGCCTGCGCCACCGTCTTCATCGGCACGCTCTACCCGCTCGTGCTGGAGATGCTGACCGGCGACAAGATCTCGGTCGGTCCTCCCTTCTTCAACGCCACCTTCGTGCCGGTGCTGGTGCCGCTGCTGCTGCTCCTGCCGGTCGGCCAGACCCTGGCCTGGAAGCGCGGCGACCTGCTCGGCGCGGGCCAGCGCGTGCTCGCCGCGTTCATCCTCGGGATCCTCGCCGCGCTCGCACTGATCGCCTTCTCGCGCGGCGGGCCGGTGCTGGCGCCGCTTGGCGTCGGGCTCGGCGTCTTCCTCGTCGCCAGCGCGGTCTTCGATATCGGCGAGCGCGTCGCCGGCCGCGCCAGCGGCGTGCAGGCCATGTTCTCGCGCGCCGTCGGCCTGCCGCGCTCGGCCTGGGGCACCGCCTTCGCCCATGCCGGTGTCGGCCTCAGCGTCATCGGCATTGCGGCTGCGGCCTGGAGCACGGAGACGATCGGCGTGCTGAAGGTCGGCGAGAGCATGAGCAGCGGCCGCTACACGATCACGCTCGATTCGATCGCCCCGCGCAGCGGCCCGAATTTCCGCGCCGAGGTGGCGCGCTTCAAGCTGGCCGCCGGTGATCGCGAACTCGGCATCCTCGAGGCGTCGAAACGCGTCTACACCGCCCGCGCGATGCCGACGACCGAGGCCGGTATCCGGACCGACGGCCTGAGCCAGGCCTATGTCGCGCTCGGCGACCCTCAACCTGATGGCGGCATCGCGGTGCGCTTCTACGACAAGCCGCTGATCCTGCTCGTCTGGCTCGGCGCTGTCGTGATGGCTTTTGGCGGCGGCCTCTCGCTGACCGACCGGCGTTTCCGGCTGGCGGCGCCGCGCCGGGCTCAGCCGCGCGCCATTGTCCAGCCGGCAGAATGAGCTGGATGCGCCGCCTTCTCGCCCTCTTGCTGCTCGGTCTCGTCTGGGCCGGGCCGTCCCGCGCTGTGCAGCCCGACGAGGTCCTGCCCAATGCGGCGCTGGAACACCGGGCTCGCGAGATCTCGGCCGGGCTGCGCTGCCTCGTCTGCCAGAACCAGTCGATCGACGATTCGGATGCGCCGCTGGCGCGCGACCTGCGCATACTCGTGCGCGAGCGGCTGACGGCCGGAGACAATGATGCCCAGGTGCGCGATTTCGTCGTGGCGCGCTACGGCGATTTCGTGCTGTTGCGCCCACCGGTCAATGTCCGCACGCTGCTGCTCTGGGCGGCGCC
Source organism: Allobosea sp. BK604 (assembly GCF_004341515.1). Classification (GTDB taxonomy): domain Bacteria; phylum Pseudomonadota; class Alphaproteobacteria; order Rhizobiales; family Beijerinckiaceae; genus Allobosea. The sequence continues at coordinate 367,500 of NZ_SLZF01000006.1, read as the reverse complement.
TTTCCTGATCCTGGTCGCGGGCCTGATCTATCTCTGGCGCCGCACGCGGCAGCAGGCGGCGCTGGCCTCCGCCGTCCCGCTCTCCGACGAGGAGCGCCGGCGCTTGGAGGCGCTGATGCAGGAGGAACGCGCCGAGTAGGCGTACCCGGGCGGCCGTGGGGCGTGCGCATGAACGCCGGATGTACCGGCCGCCAACCTTACGAAAACGTCATCTTCGCGCGAAAACCGGGTAAGGCGGCGGGGATCAAAGTCCTCGGCAAGTCAGCAGGGAATGCCCCCGCTCTTGCAGAGGTTTCAAACGATGACCACCACGACCAACACCAAGAAGTCCGTCCTGAAGCGCGGGGCCTTGCTGGCCGGCGCCGCCGTTGTTGGCCTGGGCCTCGCGGCTGGCCTCGCCGACATCACGGTGATGTCGAGCCAGAGCGCTTTCGCCCAGCCGATCCAGCTCTCGGGCGTCCAGAACCAGCTCCCGTCCTTCGCCGACGTCGTCGAGCATGTGAAGCCGGCCGTCGTCTCGGTCCGCGTCAAGGCCCGCGTCGCCGCCAATGACGATGCCGAGGCCGGCCCGGCCGGCATCGAAGGCCTGCCTCCCGGCCATCCGCTCGAGCGCTTCCTGCGCCGCTTCGGCGAAGAGGGCATGGGCCAGCAGGGCCGCCAGCAGCAGCCGCGCATCCAGCAGGCCCAGGGCTCGGGCTTCTTCATCAGCCAGGACGGCTATGTCGTGACCAACAACCACGTCGTCCAGAACGCGGTCGAGGTCCAGCTCGTCACCGATGATGGCAAGACGCTCGAAGCCAAGGTGATCGGCACCGACCCGCGCACCGACCTCGCCCTGCTCAAGGTCAAGGACGCCGGCAACTTCCCCTTCGTCCAGCTCGCCCCGGCCAAGCCGCGGATCGGCGACTGGGTGCTGGCGGTCGGCAACCCGTTCGGCCTCGGCGGCACGGTCACGGCCGGCATCGTCTCGGCTCAGGGTCGCGATATCGGCTCCGGTCCCTATGACGACTTCATCCAGATCGACGCTGCCGTGAACCGCGGCAACTCGGGTGGCCCGACCTTCAACCAGAAGGGCGAGGTCGTCGGCGTCAACACCGCGATCTACTCGCCGTCCGGCGGCAATGTCGGCATCGCCTTCGCGATCCCGGCGGCGACCGTCCAGAGCGTCGTCGAGCAGCTCAAGGATCACGGCTCGGTCGCCCGCGGCTTCATCGGCGTGCAGATCCAGCCGGTCACCAGTGAGGTTGCCGATGCGATCGGCCTGAAGGACGCCCATGGCGCGCTCGTCGCCTCGGCCGAGGCGAACGGCCCGGCGTCGAAGGCCGGCATCAAGCGCGGCGACACGATCGTTGCCGTCAACGGCGAGAAGATCACCGATGCCCGCGACCTGTCGCGCAAGATCGGTGGTTTCGCGCCCGGCACCAAGACCAACCTGACGGTCTGGCGCGATGGCAAGGAGCGCGTGATCAGCTTCGAGGTCGGCAAGCAGCCGGCTTGACGCCGAAAGGGTTGTGGGCGGGTTTCCCGGTATCCTGTCGCCCCCGCCAGGGAAGCCAGCTTCACGCGGCAGGCCGGACCAGTTAGTCCGGCCTGCCGTTTTTTCGTCTCCTGAGGTAGTGTCGGGCCATGCGACTCCTGATTGTTGAAGACGACGCCGAGGCGGCTGCCTATCTCACCAAGGCCTTTCGCGAGGTCGGCCATGTCGCCGACCATGCCGCCGACGGGCTGCAGGGCTATGCCATGGCCGAGGGCGGCGGCTACGACGTGCTCGTCGTCGACCGCATGCTGCCGCGCCTCGACGGGCTCTCGCTGATCCGCTCGCTGCGCGAGCAGAACGACACGACGCCGGCCCTGATCCTCTCGGCGCTGGCGCAGGTCGACGACCGCGTGAAGGGGCTGCGCGCCGGCGGCGACGACTATCTGCCCAAGCCCTATGCCTTCTCCGAGCTGCTCGCCCGGGTCGAGGTGCTGTCGCGTCGCCGCGCCGCGCCGGCCTCGGAGCCGACGACCTATCGCGTCGGCGATCTCGTGCTCGACCGGCTGGCGCATCGCGTCACCCGCGGCGATGGCGAGATCATCCTGCAGCCGCGCGAATTCCGCCTGCTCGAATACCTGATGAAACATGCCGGGCAGGTGGTGACGCGCACCATGCTGTTGGAGAATGTCTGGGACTATCATTTCGACCCGCAGACCAACGTCATCGACGTGCATGTCTCGCGGCTGCGCTCGAAGGTCGACAAGGGCTTCGAGCACCCGATGATCCATACCATTCGCGGTGCGGGATACATGGTCCGTGACACGGCCCGCTGACATCGCCCCAGCGGGGACGCCGGCGGCGCCGCGCGGGAAGCAGCGCCTGCTTCCCAACCTGTTCCGCACCACCGCCTTCAAGCTGACGGCGATCTATCTCGTCATCTTCGCGCTCTTCGCCGGCTTCGTGCTCGGCTATGTCGCCTGGAACGCCAAGCGCCTGCTCGACGACCAGATCCGCTCGACCATCGATGCCGAGATCCAGGGCCTGGCCGAGCAGCAGCGCCTCGGCGGCATCAGGCGCCTCGTCAACATCATCGAGCGCCGCTCGCGTGCGCCCGGCGCCTCGCTCTACCTGGTGACGACACCGGTCGGCGAGCGCCTCGCCGGCAATGTCGAGGCGCTGCAGCCCGGCGCGCTCGACCACCCCGGCGAGAGCGAGATCGAATACGCCCGCAGCAGCGACACGATCGATTCGCCGAGCCGCGCCATCGTGCGCGTCTTCATGCTTCCCGCCGGATTCAGGCTGCTCGTCGGCCGCGATCTCGAGGAGCGCGACCGGCTCGGCGTCGTCATCAGGCGCGCGGCCGGCTGGTCGCTGCTGCTCGTCTTCGTGCTCGGCATCTTCGCGAGCTGGTTCGTCGCCAGGCGCGTGCTGAAGCGGATCGACGATATGAGCGAGACGGCGCATTCGATCATGGCGGGCGACCTCAAGGGCCGACTCGCCGTCACCGGCACCGGCGACGAACTCGACCGGCTCGCGCTCAATCTCAACGCGATGCTCGACCGGATCGGCGAATTGATGGCCGGCATGCAGGAGGTCTCGGACAATATCGCCCATGACCTCAAGACGCCGCTGACCCGCCTGCGCAACCGGGCCGAGGAGGCCCTGCGCAGCGCCAGGACTCCGGATGAGCTGCGCAACGCGCTCGACGCCTCGATCGACGAGGCCGACAACCTGATCCGCGTCTTCAACGCCCTGCTGATGATCGCCAGGCTGGAGACCGGCCGGATCAATGACAGCATGGCGCCGCTCGATCTGTCCGAGATCGTCTCGGGCATGGCCGAGCTCTATGAGCCGCTGGCAGAGGAGGCCGGGCTGGCGCTCGAGAGCGTGGTCGAGCCGAACCTGCTGATGTCGGGCAACCGCGAGCTCATCGGCCAGGCGCTCGCCAATCTCATCGACAATGCCTTGAAATACGGTCAGCCCGTCGGCGCGGCGAAGCCGCTCGTCTGCGTCACGGCGGCGCGCGCCGATGGCCAGATCGCGCTTTCGGTCGCCGATCATGGCGCCGGCATTCCGGAGGCCGATCGCAACCGCGTCTTCGAGCGTTTCGTCAGGCTCGACCAGAGCCGCAGCAAGCCCGGCTTCGGCCTCGGGCTCTCGCTCGCGGCCGGGGTGGTCAGGCTGCATGGCGGCCAGATCAGGCTCGAGGACAATGAGCCGGGCCTGCGTGTCGTCATGCTTTTGCCGGCAGCGCAACCTAAGCCTGTGGAAACAGCCTCGAACGAGCCGCCTCCGCCCTCGACAACGCAACCGGACCCTGCTGGCCTTCAGACCGCCTGACCGGTGGAGCAGCGATGAACGGGCAGCTATGCGAGCTTTTCTCTTCCGCGCCCGTTCTGCCCGCCCGGGCGAGGGCGCAAACCCTGCTTGCGTGCGAGCTGATCGAGCGGCTGCATGATGAGGAAGCGGCCGCTAGGCTGAGCGCGCATTTCGCCGCCAATCCCAATTCGGCCGCGCTGGTCGCCGGCATTCTGGCGCATTCGCCCTTCCTGACGCAGATCATGCGCTTCGATCCGGCGGGCCTGCTCGCTGCGCTGACCTCGTCGCCGGAGGCGCGGCGGGATGCGCTCCTCACTGAGGTCGCGGCGCAGGGCGGGCCGGGTTGCGAGACCCCTGACCTGATGCGCGTTCTGCGGCGCTTCCGCCAGGCGATGGCGCTCCTGATCGCGCTCGCCGATATCGGCGGCGTCTGGGATGTCGAGGCCGTCACGGCCGCGCTCACCGCGACCGCCGACATCGCCGTGCGTCTCGCCGCCGACCACGCTTTGCGCCAGGCCGCCGATCTCGGCCGGATCACGCTCGCCAACCCGAACGATCCAGGCCCCGGCACCGGCCTGGTCGTGCTGGCGCTCGGCAAGCACGGCGCCGGCGAGCTGAACTATTCCTCCGATATCGACATCGTCGTCTTCTTCGATCCGGAAGCCGCCGAGGCGGCCGGCGTCGCCGAGCCCTCGAGCTTCTTCGTCAAGCTCACCCAGCAGATCGCCCGCATCATCCAGGAGCGCTCGCCGGACGGCTATGTCTTCCGCGTCGATCTGCGCCTGCGGCCCGATCCCGCCTCGACCCATGTCGCGGTCGCGCTGCCCTCGGCCTATTCCTATTACGAGACGGTCGGCCAGAACTGGGAACGGGCCGCGATGATCAAGGCGCGGCCGGTGGCGGGCGATATCGCGCTCGGCCACCGCTTCATCGCCGATCTCGCGCCCTTCATCTGGCGCAAATATTTCGACTTCGCCGCCATCGCCGACATCCACGCGATGAAGCGCCAGATCCAGACCGTGAAGGGCCATGAGACGGTCGCGGTCGCCGGCCACAACGTCAAGCTCGGGCGCGGCGGCATCCGCGAGATCGAGTTCTTCGTGCAGACGCAGCAGCTCGTCTTCGGCGGTCGGCGGCCGGCCCTGCGCGGTGCCCGCACGCTCGACATGCTGGCCGAACTCACCCATGAGGGCTGGATCACCGACACGGCCCGCGACGAGCTGGCCGAATCCTACCGCTTCCTGCGCACGATCGAGCATCGGCTGCAAATGCGGGCGGATGAGCAGACGCAGACCCTGCCGGCGCAGAAGGACGATCTCGAAGCCTTCTCCCGCTTCTGCGGCTATCCCTCGGCTGCCGCCTTCGGCAAGGCGCTGACCTTCCATGCGGGGCGTGTCGAAGGCCATTATGGCTTGCTCTTCGAGGAAGGGCCGAGCCTCGCCAGCGAAGCCGGCACGCTGAGCTTCACCGGCACGGAGCTCGATCCCGATACGCTGGAGACGCTCGCCAAGCTCGGCTTCCGCGATGCCAGGATGGCGGCCGAGACGGTGCGCGGCTGGCATTTCGGCCGCCGTGCCGCCGTCACCAGCCAGCGCGCCCGCGAGGTCCTGACCGAGCTGACGCCGGCGCTGCTCGTCGCGCTCGGCCGCACCGCCGATCCAGACGGCGCGCTCGCCCATCTCGACAATGCCTTCGTGCGCATGCCGGCCGTGGTCGAGCTGCTGACGCTGCTGCGGTCGCATGGCTCGCTGCTGACGCTCTTCGCCGAGATCCTCGGCAGCGCGCCGCGCCTGGCCAAGGTCGCGGCGCTCTATCCGCATGTGCTCGACGGGGTCATCGATCCCGCCTTCACCTCGGCCTCGCTCGATGCCGAGGCCGTGGCCGGGCGCGTCCGCGCCACGGTCGGCGCGCCGCCGCCGAGCGTCGAGGACGGGCTCGACCGCTTGCGCGATGCCGCCCGGCAGGAGAATTTCCTCGTCGGCGCCAGGCTGCTCTCGGGCGTCTATCCAGCCCAGCAGGCCGGGCAGGCCTATTGCGCCGTGGCCGAGGCCTGCCTGCGCGTCGCCTTCGCGGATACCAAGGCGGCCTTCGCCGCCGATCACGGGATCGTCGAGGGCGCGGAGATCGCCCTGCTCGGGCTCGGCCGCCTCGGGGCCGGCGAGCTGACGCCGTCTTCCGATCTCGACCTGATCCTGCTCTATGACCGGCCGGCCGAAGCCGAGGCCAGCAATGGCCGCAAGCCGCTCGATCCCGTGACCTGGCATGTGCGCTTCACCCAGCGCCTGGTCGCGGCGCTGACCGTGCCGACGCGGCGCGGCACGCTCTACCAGATCGACATGCGGCTGCGCCCCTCCGGCAACAAGAGCCCGGTCGCGACGCAATTCGCCGGTTTCGAGGCCTATCATGCCGGCGAGGCCGAGATCTGGGAGGAGATGGCGCTGACCCGCGCCCGCCCGATCGTCGGCGATGCCGCCCTGTCCCGGCGCGCCGAAGAGGCGATCCGCGCAATCCTGACCCGCAAGCGCAATCCGGCCAAGGTCGCGGCCGCCGTCTCCGAGATGCGGGCGCTGATCGCCAAGGAGAAGGGCGAGGCCGATCCCTGGGATCTGAAGCTCGCCGCCGGCGGGCTGACCGATCTCGATTTCCTCGCGCAGTTCCTGATCCTGGCCCATGCCGGCGACGAGCCGCAACTGCTCAGGCGCGATACCGGCTCGGTCCTTGCTGCCGCGGGTGCGGCCGGCCTGCTCTCGGCTGGCGATGCGGCGACGCTCGGCGAGGCGCATCGCCTGATCGGCGACGTCCAGCTCTGGCAGCGCTTCACGGTCGAGGATGGTTTCGATGTGAAGACCGTGCCGGAGCGGGTGCTGCGGCGCATCGCGACGGCGGTCGGCCGGCCGGATGCCAAGGTCCTGCAGGCCGAGCTGGACGAGACCCGCGCCGCGGTGCGCGCGATCTTCAAGCGCGTGCTGAGCAGCGCCAAGGCGGGCTAAAGGAACCAGCCGTCATTGCTTCGCTGCGCTCGCAATGACGCGGAAGGTAAGCCTCACGCCGCCTGGGCGATGCGCCCGGCGCCGCCATTGATCGGCAGATGCACCATCACGATCGTGCCGGCGCCCGAGGTCGAGCGCAGCCTGAGCGAGCCGCCATGCAGCTCGGTCAGCGAGCGGGCGATGGCGAGGCCGAGGCCCGAGCCGCCATGGCTGCGGATGAGATCGCCCTCGACCTGCTCGAAAGGCCGGCCGATCCGGTCGATCTTCTCCTTGGGAATGCCGATGCCGGTATCCTCGACATAGATGTTGAGCGCGTCGGGCACCTGGCGGGTGCGGATCGCGATCCGCCCGCCGGCAGGGGTGAACTTGACGGCGTTGTCGATGATGTTGCCGAGGATCTGGTAGAGCGCGTGCGGATCGGCTGTGAGGTGCAGATGCTTGGCGCCCTCGATGCTGAGCGAGAGCTGCTTGCGCTCGATCTCGACCTGCTGCTCGCGCACCGCCTCGGCGACGACGAGATCGAGCGAGACCTCCTCGGTCTCGAGCCGGCGCTTGCCCGATTCCAGGCGGGACATGTCGAGGATGTCGTCGATGACGCTGAGCAGGTTGCCGCCGCTGGCGCGGATATCGGCGACATATTCGAGATAGCGTTCGCCGAGCGCGCCGAAGAGCTGGTTCTGCATCATCTCGGAAAAGCCGAGGATGGCGTTGAGCGGCGTGCGCAGCTCATGGCTCATATTGGCGAGGAATTCGGACTTGGCGCGGTTGGCGCTTTCGGCCGCGGCCTTCTGCTCGAGATAGCGCTCGGCGAGATCGGCGAGTTGCTGCGCCTGCGCCTCCAGCTTCTGGCGCGAGGCCTTGAGATCGGTGACATTCATCAGGAGCTGGTGCTCGGACTGGGTCAGCCGCTCTTCCTGCTGTTTCAGCGTGGTGATGTCGGTTCCGACCGAGACCGAGCCGCCATCCTTGGTGCGGCGGCCATTGATCTGCAGCCAGCGCCCGTCGGAGAGGCGGGCCTCATAGGAGGAGGAGCCGGCCTCGCCGCGCGAATTGCGCGTCGGCTCGCGGTCGATATTCGGCTGGGCGCTGATCTGCATGATCTCGTCATGGGCAGTGCCCTGGCGCACCGACTCGGCCGGGAGCTGGTGGAGCTGCTGGTATTTGGCGTTGCAGAGCACGAGCCTGTTGTCGGCGTCCCAGAGCACGAAGGCTTCCGAGATCGCCTCGACCGCGTCGCGCAGGCGGGCGTCGGCGGTCGCCGTGCGCTCGGCCATGCGGCGCTGCTCGGAAATGTCGACGACGATGCCGACGAGGTGCTGCGATTGCGTGCGCCGGTCGCAGACCAGCTCGGCGCGGGCCTTGAGCCAGATCCAATTGCCGGACGCGTCGCGCACCCGGAATTCCTGGTCGAGATAATCGGCCTCGCCACGGCTGATCATGTCGGCCAGCGCATAGAGATCGGCATCGGCCGGATGGATGAAGGCGTTGACCTCGCCGAAGGACATGAAGTCGCCGGCGCGGTCATAGCCGAGCATCGCGTACATCGAATCCGACCAGTAGATCCGGCCCCGCGCCAGGTCCCAGTCCCAGAGGCCGCAATGGCCGCGGTTCAGCGCCGTGTCGATGCGCTCGCGCACGCAGTCGCAATCCTCGTCGGCGGCGCGCGCCCGCATCGATTGCAGCAGGAAGGCGATCGTGGTCGCGGCGAGCACCAGCCCGCCCGACGCGAAGAGCACCATCAGCGCCCGGCGCCGCTCCTGCCAGAGCGAGAGGGCGCGCGAGACCGGCTGCATCACCGCGACCTGGCCGAGCGGGGCGGCGAGGTTGCGCACGGTCGCAAACACCTCCGGGCCGCCAGGCAGGTTGATCTTCAGCACGCCGGCGCGGTCCCCGAACACGGTGAGCGGCTGGGTCTGGCCGAGGAAATCGACCAGGGAACGCTGGGTCTGGCCGATCACCGGCTCACTGGCGATGACATGGCCGCTGGCGTCGCTGACATGGACGATGCGGCCATGGGCGGCGAGGTGCCGGGAGGAAAGGGCGGCGAGGACGCCGTCCGGCGCCGCGTCGTTACGGGCCGCATTGTCGAGCTCGCGGGCGATGAGCGCGGCGACGAGATCGAGATCACCAGCCGCATCGGTCAGCGCGTCGTCGCGCATGGCCGAGCTCTGGATCATGGCGCCGGCGCTGAAGATGGCGAGGAAGACGATGACGAGCGCGGGGATGACCTTCCGGAAGGTCGGCTCGAATCGCTCGAACCGCTGATAAAGCGGATGCGTCAGCGACCGTGCGACACCCAGAATCGTGCCGGCGCGCAATGATGCGCCGGCTGCGTTGGCACGCGCCATGCCCGTCCCCCTTCGGAAATCAGTACCGTCAGTAAGATCGGGAGACGTGCCGCATCCCCTCGAATCACAGCCAGTTGAATCCGAGCGAATCGGTTTGTCTAGCCTTGAGTTGAATCAAGAGCGCAGAATTCGCCTGCAGGTTGCATGAATTAAGACAATGAATCCTGTGCGGGTAATAATTCGTTAACGAGATCGGGAAGGGGGCCCGGTTGTTTACGATTGCGGCGCAATCGGGAGCCTCCATCGTCATTGTGAGGAGCGAAGCGACGAAGCAATCCAGGGGGACGTGGAGCACTGCCCCCCTGGAGTGCTTCGCTTCGCTCGCAACGACGATGGAGCCGTCCGTGCTTGCTCAGGCCAGCGCGCGCTCGGCGATATCGGCGACATCGCGCGAGAGGTTGGGCGTGTTCGAGACCATGGCGAGCGCGCTCTGCGCCAGTGCCCGGCGCGAGGGCTCCAGCATCCGCCAGGTCCGGAACGAGCCGAGCAGGCGCGAGGCGACCTGCGGATTGGTCCGGTCGAGCGCGATCACGATATCGGCGACGAAATTGTAGCCGGCGCCGTCGGCCCGGTTGAACTGCGTCAGGTTGGCCGCGAAGCCGCCGATCAGCGCCCGCACCCGGTTGGGATTGCCGAGCGAGAAGGCGGGGTGGCGCATCAGTTCCTTCACCCGGTCGAGCGTGCCCGGCTCGGCGATCAGCGCCTGCGCCATCAGCCATTTGTCGAGCACCAGCGGCTCGTTGGCATAGCGTTCGGCGAAATGCGCGATCAGCTCCTCGCGCGCCGGGCCCGGGATCAGCGTCATCGCGGCGAGCGCCGCCAGCCGATCGGTCAGGTTGTCGGCCGTGGCGAACTGCAACTGGGCGAGCCGCATGCCTGGATCGGGATCGCCGATGGCGATGAGACCGAGCGACTCGTTGCGCAGCGCGCGCCGGCCCGCGGCGGCGGCATCGGGCGAATAGCGGCCCGAATCGGCCAGTGCCTCGCGCAGGCTCGTCAGCCGCGAGGTGAGCACACGGCCGATCTCGGCCGAAAGGCAGCGATGCGCCGCATGGATCTTCTCGGGATCGACATCCCGGCCGATCTCACGGGCGATATCGGCCGGGGCCGGCAGGCGCAGGACCTGTGCGGCGAAGGCCGGGTCGGCCGCCGCCTGCTCGCGCAGGAAGAGGTCGAGCACGGCTGCCAGCTCGCGCGCCTTGGCCGCGAGCGCGACCCGGTCGGTGGCGCCGCGTCCGGTCTCGACCAGCGCCCGCGTCGCCACGCTTTGCAGCGCCTGCCAGCGATTGAAGGAATCGCTGTCGGCCGAGAACAGCCTGAGCAGGTCGGCATCGCCGAGATCGAGCTCCAGCCGCGCCGGCGCCGAGAAACCGCGCAGCAGCGAGGGGATCGGCGGCTCGGCGACGTCGTTGAAGGTGATCGAGAGCGAAGGTTGGTCGAGCACCACGACGCCGTGGCCGGCATAGGCGTTCGAGCCGCTGTTCAGCGGCAGGTCGCCGCCCTTGCCGACGAGCCCGAGCGCGACCGGCAGCACGACCGGCTGCTTCTCGGGCTGGCCCGGTGTCGGCGGCGTGCTCTGGGCGAGATCGAGCGTATAGCTCCGCGCCGCCGCATCGTAGCGGCCCGAGGCCGTGATGGTCGGCGTGCCGGCCTGCTCGTACCAGCGGGCGAAATGGCCGAGGTCCTGGCCGGAGCTCTCGGCGAAGCAGGCCAGGAATTCCTCGATCGTCGCCGCCGTGCCGTCGCAGCGCTCGAAATAGAGCTCCATGCCGCGCTCGAAGGCGTCCTCGCCGATCAGCACCTTGAGCATGCGGATTACCTCCGCGCCCTTCTCATAGACCGTCGGCGTGTAGAAGTTGTTGATTTCCTTGTAGGCGCGCGGCCTGACCGGGTGGGCGAGGGGGCCCGCATCCTCGGTGAACTGCGTCGCCCTCAGCGTGCGCACATCGGCGATGCGCTTGACCGGGCGCGAGCGCTCGTCGGAGGAGAATTCCTGGTCGCGGAAGACGGTGAGGCCCTCCTTCAGGCAGAGCTGGAACCAGTCGCGGCAGGTGATCCGGTTGCCGGTCCAGTTGTGGAAATACTCATGCGCGATGATCGCCTCGATCGAGGCGTAGTCGCCGTCCGTGGCGGTCTGCGGATCGGCCAGCACATATTTGTCGTTGAAGATGTTGAGACCCTTGTTCTCCATCGCGCCCATGTTGAAATCCGACACGGCGACGACGTTGAACACGTCGAGATCGTAATTGCGGCCGAAGACGCGCTCGTCCCAGCGCATGCAGCGCACCAGCGAGTCGAGCGCCCAGCCGGCACGGCCCGCCTTGCCCGGCTCGACATAGACGGCGAGCTCGACCTTGTGGCCCTCGGCGGTGACGTAATCCTCGCGGACATGGTCGAGCGCGCCGCCGACCAGCGCGAAGAGATAGGCGGGCTTGGGATGCGGGTCGTGCCAGACGGCGAAATGGCGGTCGCCGCCGAGGACATCGCCGGTCGCGACCCGGTTGCCATTGGAGAGCAGCACCGGCGCTTCCGCCTTCTTCGCCTCCAGGCGGACAGTATAGACCGACATCACGTCCGGCCGGTCGAGGAAATAGGTGATGCGCCGGAAGCCTTCGGCCTCGCATTGCGTGCAATAGGCGTTGGAGGAGCGGTAGAGCCCCATCAGCTTGGTATTGGCCGACGGGTTGACCTGGGTCTCGACCGTGAGCGTGAAGGCGCGCTGCGGCGGCGCATGGATGGTCAGGCCTTGCGGCGAGACCGAGTAGGCCTCTTCGCCGAGCGGGGCGCCGTCGAGCTTCAGGGCCACGAAGGCGAGCTCGTCGCCGTCGAGCACGAGCGGGGCGCCGGCCTGGCCGGCGGGATTGGGCCGCAGCCCGAGCAGGCTGCGCACACGCGTCTCGCGCGGGTCGAGCGCGATATCGAGATCGACCGTGTCGATCAGCCAGTCGGAGGGACGGTAATCCTCGAGGCGGATCAGGGGAGCGTCTTCGGCGCGCATGGAAAACCCTGGCGGAGTTACTATTGAGCTTCGTCTGTAGCCCGATAGTGCCGCCACTGAAAACCCATGCGCGCCGTACCGGCTCTCGCGGAGCCGGCCTTGTCGGCTCAACGCCAGCCGGCTTCCTTGTCGCACGCGGCGCGCGCCTGCGGGTTGGCCTTTTCCCACTGGGTAATGGTGCGGGTCTCGTTATTGTCCATCTTGTTGTTCATGCAGGTGCAGTACTTGCGGACCACGGCATCCGCGGCGCCGCCGGCATTGTCGACCATGCACTGGCCGATCCACTTGGTGTCGTCGGCGCTCTGCGCCGAAGCGGCCTGGGCGGCGAGTAGGGCGAAGGCGACAGCGGTCGCCGAAAGAAGAATCTTCATGGCTAGGTCCTTGTTCAAGCGCGGCTTTCCGAGCGAAGCCGGCGGCGGCGCAAGCTCTCAGCGCAATGTGGAGGCGTCGCGCACCGGCCGTGAATGGCCATCGACAAGAATGGGTATGCCCAGGAGGCTGTCGCTGATTGTTACGATTCCGCGACTTCGTCGGCCTGCTATGATTCCGCGATTTCGTCGGCATGGGCCGGCTCGGCATGGCTGACCAGCCGGCAGACCTGCGGCCGCGCCGCACGGACGGCGCGCTCGATCGCGTCGACCGCATCATGGACCGAGGCGACGTTGAGCGCCGGGTCGACGCGGCAATGGTAGTTCACGACCAGCCCGTTCACGGTCTGGCGCACGCGCACGCTATGCACGTCATGGATCAGACCGCCCAGCCTCGCCGCCTCGCTGGCGATCGCCTTGCCGATATCCTCCACCGTCTCCCAGGGCGCGTTATGGCCGGCGGGCGTGCCGCTTTCCATCGGCTCGATATGGGTCTCGACCTCGGTCTCGCCGCCGAATTCCGCCCGGATCGCCGCTTCCAGCCGCGTCGCGATCTCATGCGCCTCGCCGAGCGGCAGCCGCGCATCGACCTCCATGTCGAGGCTGACCGAGAGCCGACCGCCGATTGTGTGGACGGTGACATGGTGGACCGGGATCCGGAGCTTGAGCGCGATCAGCAGCACGCGTTCCAGCGCCGTCTCGTCATCGACCTGGATCGGGTTGGCGGCGACGGTGATCGTGGCGCCCGGCTCGGCCTGGCGCATGGCGTCGATCAAGGTCTCCTTGATCGCGGCGACGCGCTCGAGCGGCAAGGTGCGCGAGACCCGGATGCCGATCTCGCCATGGACCTGTCCGCCGGCCGGGCGGACTTTCAGCCAATCGACCGCGACGACGCCCGGCACGGCCGCGGCGATCTCGCGCAGCCGCTCGCTCAGCCCGCGCGGAGCGGCGTCGAGCAGCGTGTCGAGCGTGCGGCGCCCGAGCTTGAAGGCGCAATAGGCCATATAGGCGGCGATAGCGAAGGCGGCGATCGTGTCGGCCCGCTCGAAGCCCGCCCAGGCGCCGATCAGGCCGGCGAGCACCAGGGTCGAGCCGACGAAATCGGCCGAGAAATGCGTCGCTTCCGCCGCCATCGCCTCGCTGCCGGTGCGCTTGGCGACCTTGTGCAGCGACCACCAGCGAGCGGCATCGACCACCATCGAGAACAGGATCACGCCGATCACGACCGGCGTCACCGCGACCTGGGAGAGGGAGCCGCTCCACAGCCGGCTGACCGCCTCCCAGAGGATCGCGCCGGCGAGCGTGAACAGGATCGCAGTCTCGACCAGCGCTGCCAGCGCCTCGAGCTTGCCATGGCCGTAATGATGCTCGTCATCGGCCGGCTTGTCGGCGGCGCGCACGGCGAACCAGGTGAACATGGTCGAGCCGATATCGATCAGCCCCTGCAAGGCGTCGGTGAGCAGCGCGAGCGAGCCCGACATCACCGCCGCGACCGCCTTGGCGGCTGTGAGCAGCAGCGTCGCGATCACCGAGAGCGTGGCGGCGCGCTGCTTGATGCCGGATATCTCCGCGGCATCGAGGCGAGCCGGCCCCGTGTCTTGCGTTTTCGTCATGGCCTGTCTCGTTATGGCCTCTGGAGCGGGAGGCCCAAAACTGGATACCCGTACTCGGGCGAGATCATGCCCGGGTCGGCGGTTGGATAGCTGTCATCCGTCTCTGGAACATGAAGCCTCTCGCCCGATTTTGCGGCGAGATCAACCTGAGGAGCCCGAACATGCGTTATCTCCACACCATGGTGCGCGTCACCGACCTCGACCAGGCGCTCGATTTCTACGTCAACAAATTCGGGCTCGTCGAAACCCGCCGCATCGAGAACGAGAAGGGCCGCTACACCCTCGTCTTCCTCGCCGCCCCCGATGATGCCACCGAGGCCAAGGGTGCGCGCGGCCGCCCGACACTCGAGCTCACCTATAACTGGGATCCGGAGGCCTATACCGGTGGGCGCAATTTCGGCCATCTCGCCTATGAGGTCGACGACATCTACGCGACCTGCGACAAGCTGATGAAGGCCGGCGTCACCATCAACCGCCCGCCGCGAGACGGCAACATGGCCTTCGTCCGCTCGCCCGACAACATCTCGATCGAGATCCTGCAGAAGGGCGATCCCAAGCCGGCGGCCGAGCCCTGGGCCAGCATGCAGAACACCGGCGCGTGGTGAGGCGGTCGCCCGCTCTTCCTGTTCGCGAAAGGCCGTGAAATAGTTTGCCGGAGACTCAACAGACAGGCGGCCGGTGCGCCGCCTGTCTGCGGACAGGGCCGGCACGATCAGGTGAGCGGGGCGATATGACCAAGACCATTTTCGGCACGCTGGCCGATGGAACGCCCGTCCACGAGGTCGTGCTGCGCTCGGCCGCCGGGGCCGAGGCGCGCATCATCGAATGGGGCGCCGTGGTGCGCGATCTCGTCGTGCCGCATGCTGGCGGCCGGCAGCGCGTCGTGCTCGGCTTCCCACGGCTGGAGGATTATCCCGCCCATTCGCCCCATGCCGGCACGATCGCGGGTCGCTTCGCCAACCGCATCGCCGGCGGTCGCTTCACGCTCGACGGCAAGACCTATCAGATGCCGCTCAACCAGGACGGCAAGCACACCTTGCACAGCGGCGCCAACGGCTTCGGCAAGCGGCCCTGGACCTTCATCCATCATGACGAGGCGAGCGTGACGCTGGCACTGGTTTCGCCCGATGGCGATGCCGGCCTGCCGGGCACGGTCAACGTCTTCTGCCGCTACAGCCTGGTCGGCCTGACCCTGCGGGTCGAGCTCGGCGCGACCACGGATGCGCCGACGATCGTCAATCTCGCCCATCACTCCTATTTCAAGCTCGACGACGGCGCCGACATCCTCGATCACGAGTTCGAAATCCGCGCCAACCTGATGACGCCTGTGGATGCCGACCTGATCCCGGACGGCTCGGTCGTCAGCGTTTCCGGCACGCCCTATGATTTCCGCAAGCCGCGACCGATCCGCTTCGTCAAGCCCGATGGCGGGCTGTTCTGGTACGACAACAACTTCATCCTGCGCCGTGACCGCAGCGAGCCGAGCGCGGCGCCCGGGCTGGCGATCGCCCACGCGGCGACGCTGCGCTCGCTCCGCAACGGCCTCGCCATGCAGGTCTGGACCACGGAGCCCGCCCTGCAGGCCTATGACGGCAGCCGGATCAGCACGCCGGTGCCCGGCCTCGATGGTCAGCCCTACGGCGCCAATGCCGGCATCGCGCTCGAGCCGCAGCATGTGCCGGATTCGCCCAACCTGCCGCATTTCCCCTCGACCGTGCTGCGTCCGGGCGAGGTCTATCGCCAGGTCAGCGAATATCGCTTCGGCGCTTGAACCAAATGGCAGGCGTTTTCTGTCTGGGCATCGCGACGCTGGACTATGTCTACAGCGTCGAGCACCTGCCGACCCGCGGCGAGAAATATCGCGCCCGGGATCTCGCCCTGAGCGGTGGCGGCTGCGCCGGCACGGCATCGGCGGCGATCGCGCGGCTCGGCGGCACGAGCTGGATCGCGACCAGGCTCGGCGACGATGTCACGGGTGACCGCATCGTCGCGGATCTCGCGGCCGACGGGGTCGATACCCGCTTCGCCCATCGCTTCACCGGTCTGCGCTCCCCGGTTTCGTCGATCCTGGTCGACGCGGCAGGCGAGCGGCAGGTCGTATCCTTCACCGACGCGGCCACGCCGACGGCGCCCGATTGGCTTCCGGCGCAGCTGCCGGCCGGGACGGGCGCCGTCCTCGCCGATATCCGCTGGGCCGAGGGCACGCTCGCCGCGCTCCGCCTGGCGCGCGAGGCCGGGCTGCCCTCCGTCCTCGATGGCGACCGGCCGCCGCCCCATCCCGACATCATTCCCAATACCAGCCATGTCGCGCTGAGCGCGCAGGCCCTGCGCGAGCTGATGGGGGACGACAATCCGCACGAGGCGCTGGCGCGGCTGGCCGCCGGCAAGCCGAACTGGTTCGCCGTCACGCTCGGCCGGGACGGCGTTCTCTTCACGGAAAACGGCGTGCTCGCGCATCTCCCGTCCTTCGAGATCGAGCCCGTCGATACGCTGGGCGCCGGCGATGTCTGGCATGGCGCCTTCGCGCTCGCCCTGGCCGAAGGCAAGACCGAGCGCGAGGCGATCCGTTTCGCCTCGGCCACGGCCGCGATCAAATGCCTGCATTTCGGTGGCCGCAATGGCACGCCTCGCCGCGATGAGGTCGAGCGCTTCCTCTCCGAGCGCGGCTGAGGCTGGAGCATTTTCGCACTTCTCCGAAAATTCTCTATCCCTTTGTTTTGACGCATTTTCTTCACGCGAACTGGTGCCCGCTTCGCTCGACGATGCTCTGGCAGAGGCAGTGTCTGCCTCAAATTTGGGCAGGCCTGGGGGCTGAACCCCTTGCCCGGCAAATCGCTGCGCGGAAGATTGGCGCATCCGATCGTTCGAGCCCTCTGATGTTCGCGCCGCCCATTCCGGCCTCCGCCGATCCGCTCCTGCCGGCCTATGTCCGGGCCGATGGCGGCGTGCGGCTGCGCTTCGGCAAGGTCGGCGGCGTGACGCGGCGGCTCGAGCTTGCCGAAACCGGCGGCTACCGCGCCCGTTTCCCGACGACATTCGACGAGACCTGCGAGGCCGTGCTGATCAATACGGGTGGCGGCATGGCCGGTGGCGACGCCATGCGCGTCTCGGCCGTGGTCGAGGCGGGCGCCGATGCCGTGATCACCACACAGGCGGCCGAGAAAATCTATCGCAGCCAGGGCAGCGACACGCGCGTCGAGACGGCGCTTTCGGTCGGCGCCGGCGCGAGCCTCGCCTGGCTGCCGCAGGAGAGCATCCTGTTCTCGGGCGCCCGGCTCGCACGCAATCTCAGCATCGATCTCGCGGCCGAGTCCCGGCTCGTCGCCTGCGAATCCGTCTATTTCGGCCGCAGCGCCATGGGCGAGGCCATGGTTCGCGGCGCGCTGCGCGATCGCTGGCGCATCCGGCGCGAGGGCAGGCTGGTCTTCGCCGAGGATCTGCGCCTTGACGGCGCCATCGAGGCGACGCTGGCCCGCCCGGCCATCGCCGCCGGCGCCCGCGCCATCGCGACCGTGATCGCGGCGGGGCCGGACCATCTGTCGCAGCGCGACGAAATCCGGGCGCTTCTCGCCGAAAGCCCCGATTTCACCGGGGTCGAGGCCGGCGCCGGCATCGCCTCCGGCCTGCTCGTGATCCGCCTGCTCTCCACCGACGCGGGGGCGCTCCGTCGCGCCCTCGTCATGCTGCTTCGGCATGTGACGAAACGTGCGCTGCCGCGCACGTGGTCAACTTGAGGAGAGCATCATGCTGGCGATCCATGGGCTGAAATGCATCTACGACACCGGCGCTCGGGGCTGGGCGATGGAGCTGACTCTCGGCGGTGAAGGCGAGAACGCCGTTCGCCGTTTCGATATCGACGGCCCGGAAGATGCGGAAATGCTGATCGAAGCCTTCGAGGATTCGAGCGTGAGCACCTTCGATCCCGCCACCGGCGAGATCATCTTCGCCTACGAATATGCCGATCTCGAGGATGAAGACGAGGTCGAGGACGAAGACGAAGGCGACGAGGAAGAGGACGAGGACGGCGACGAGGTCGAGACCTCCGACGACGAGTCCGACGAGGACGAAGAGAAGGCCAAGGCATGAATCTGACGCCGCGCGAAAAGGACAAGCTGCTCGTCGCCATGGCAGCCATGGTGGCACGGCGGAGGCTGGAGCGCGGCGTCAAGCTCAACTATCCCGAAGCCGTCGCGCTCATCACCGATTTCGTGGTCGAGGGCGCGCGCGACGGCAGGTCGGTCGCCGAGCTGATGGAAGCCGGCGCCCATGTCATCTCGGCCGACCAGGTCATGGACGGCATCGCCGAGCTGATCCACGACGTCCAGGTCGAGGCGACCTTTCCCGACGGCACCAAGCTCGTCACCGTGCATGAGCCGATCCGCGGCTCGGCCGGGCGCCTGAAGCCTGGCGAGGTCACGACCCTGCCGGGCGACCTCATCCTGAACGAAGGCCGCGAGAGCCTGACGCTCAGCGTCGCCAATACCGGCGACAGGCCGATCCAGATCGGCTCGCATTACCATTTCTTCGAGGCCAATCCGGCGCTCGCCTTCGAGCGCGAGAAGGCGAGGGGCTTCCGCCTCGACATCCCGGCCGGCACCGCGGTGCGCTTCGAGCCTGGCCAGTCGCGCGAGGTCAGGCTGGTCGCGCTCGCCGGCAAGCGCGAGGTCTATGGCTTCCGGCAGGAGGTCATGGGTAAGCTGTAGGCGCAACCAACAGCGCGCTACAGGAACAGCTCATGACGGAGATCGCGACGGAGCCGCCGCACCATCCCGGCGAAGGCAACGGCAAGAAGCGGGGCGTCTGCGCCATCACCGGCCTCGAGACGAGCCGCAAGAACCTCGTGCCGCTGGAGGCTCTCCGGCCATCGCTCGCCGAGCGCATCCTCGCCGATTTTCCGCAGCTCAACGAGCACAGCCTGATCAGCAAGACCGAGCTGGCGCGCTACCGCACGCGTTATGTCGAGGAGATCCTGCGCGAGGAGCACGGTGAATATTCACAGCTCGACCGCGAGGTCGTCGAGAGCATCGCCAAGCAGGATACGATCTCGGCCAATGTCGAGGATGATTTCGACGAGGCGCGCACCCTTGGCGAGCGGCTTTCCGACGGTCTTGCCTCGTTCGGCGGCTCCTGGGCCTTCCTGATCAGCTTCGGCTGCGTGATCTCGGTCTGGATGGCGGTCAACGTGTTCCAGGGCGCCGGCGCCTTCGATGCTTATCCCTTCATCCTGCTCAATCTCGTGCTCTCCTGTGTCGCCGCCATCCAGGCGCCGATCATCATGATGAGCCAGAAGCGCCAGGAGCATAAGGACCGGCTTCGTTCGTCCAACGACTACCAGGTCAATCTCAAGGCCGAGCTCGAGATCCGGCATTTGCACGAGAAGATCGATCACCTCATCACCAAGCAGTGGCAGCGCCTCGCCGAGATCCAGCAAGTCCAGCTCGAAATGCTGCAGGAGACGCAGCGGGACACCGCAAGGCGCCTGGCCAAGGCCGTCGCCGCCGGAAAGCCGTCCACGAAGAAGCTTCGCAAGCCCAAGGCCGAGGGCACGCCGCCGCCCGCTTCGGCCTGAGAATTGCCAGAGCCTGAAACGCTCAGACCAGGGAACCCTCCATGCCCTTCGCCTTTCCGCGCAATGCCTATGCCGCGATGTTCGGCCCGACCACCGGGGACACGGTGCGCCTCGGCGACACAGATCTCGTCATCAAGGTCGAGAAGGACTTCACGACCTATGGCGAGGAGGTGAAGTTCGGCGGCGGCAAGGTCATTCGCGACGGCATGGGCCAGAGCCAGGTCACCAACGCGGCCGGCGCGGTCGACACCGTCATCACCAACGCGCTGATCCTCGACCATTGGGGTATCGTGAAAGCCGATATCGGCATCAGGGCCGGCCGCATCTGCGCCATCGGCAAGGCCGGCAACCCGGACATCCAGGACGGCTTCGGCAATTTCGATCCCACGGAGACGATCATCGTCGGCCCGGGCACCGAGGTCATCGCCGGCGAGGGCAAGATCATCACCGCCGGCGGCTTCGACAGCCATATCCACTATATCTGCCCGCAGCAGATCGAGGACGCGCTGATGGGCGGCCTCACCACCATGCTGGGCGGCGGCACCGGCCCGGCCCATGGCACGCTGGCGACGACCTGCACGCCCGGCCCCTGGCATCTCGGCCAGATGATCAAGGCGGCCGACGCCTTCCCGATGAACCTCGCCTTCGCGGGCAAGGGCAACGCGGCGCTGCCGGGTGCGCTGACGGAAATGATCGAGGCCGGCGCCTGCGCGCTCAAGCTGCATGAGGACTGGGGCACGACCCCGGGCGCGATCGACAATTGCCTTTCGGTCGCCGACGAATACGACATCCAGGTGATGATCCATACCGACACGCTGAACGAGTCGGGCTTCGTCGAGGACACGATCAAGGCTTTCAAGAACCGCACGATCCACGCCTTCCACACGGAAGGGGCAGGTGGCGGCCATGCGCCTGACATCATGAAAGTGGCGGGGCTGCCGAACGTGCTGCCCTCTTCGACCAACCCGACCCGGCCGTTCACGGTCAACACGCTCGACGAGCACCTGGACATGCTGATGGTCTGCCATCACCTGTCGCCGTCGATCCCGGAGGACCTTGCCTTCGCCGAGAGCCGCATCCGCAAGGAGACGATCGCGGCCGAGGACATCCTGCACGATATCGGCGCGCTCTCGATGATGTCCTCGGATTCGCAGGCGATGGGGCGTGTCGGCGAGGTCGTCACCCGCACCTGGCAGACCGCGCACAAGATGAAGGTCCAGCGCGGCCCGCTGGCGGAGGATACCGGCACCGGCGCCGACAATTTCCGCGCCAGGCGCTATGTCGCGAAATACACGATCAACCCGGCGATCTCGCACGGCATCTCCCGCCATATCGGCTCGATCGAGATCGGCAAGCTCGCCGATCTGGTGATCTGGTCGCCGGCCTTCTTCGGCGCCAAGCCCGACCTCGTCATCAAGGGCGGCTCGATCGCGGCGGCCCCGATGGGCGACCCGAACGCCTCGATCCCGACGCCGCAACCGGTGCATTACCGGCCGATGTTCGGCGCCTTCGGCAAGGCCGTGACCTCGACCTCGCTGGTCTTCGTCTCGCAGGCAGCCATGGCCAACGGGCTCAAGTCGCGCCTCGGCACCGACAAGGAAATGGTCGCGGTCGAGAACACGCGCGGCGGCATCTCGAAGAAGAGCATGATCCACAACGACGCCACGCCGGATATCCGGATCGACCCCGAGACCTATGCCGTGGTGGCCGATGGCGAGCTGCTGGTCTGCGAGCCGGCGAAGGAGCTGCCGTTGGCGCAGCGCTATTTCCTGTTCTGAACCGTTCGGCGCAATCGGAACCTCGACGCCAGGCTTCACGTTTTCTCCCATCACGTCAGGGAGGTAGACATGGCCAAAGCCAAGGATGTCGGCCCCAAGGGCCAGCGGCCCGAAGCGCTCGCGACATTTGCCGCCAGCGCCCGCAATGACGGCCGCAAGCCGGAGCGGATCGGGCTCGAGGCGACGCCGGACACCAAGCCGCTGAAGACGTCGCCAGAGAAGAAGCAGGACGCCGCGACCAAGGTCCTGCGCGAGGGCGTCCTGGGCAAGGATCAGGGCGCGGACGCTGCGATCGACAAGCTTCCCGACCGCACGCGGCGGCACTGAATCCTGCGGCGGCGCTAAAGCATTTTCGAGCGAGGCGGACACCGGTTCGCGTGAAGAAAATGTGTCTATACAAAGAGATAGAGCGCTTTCGCGCTTCGGAGAAACGCGCTCCGGCGATTGACATGCGATCGCCATGACATTCTTGTGACGGCTAAATAAAAGCCGTTCCCGGGAGGATGTCGTGGTTGCACTTCGTTCCGTCGCGCTCGCAGGCGTGCTTTTCTCCGTCTCTGCCGTGCCGGCCTTCGCGCAAGGCCAAGCTACAGTGGGCCAAGTCACGGTCTATTGCTCGATCCTCGAAGAGCAGTGCCGGGAAGGCGCGAGCATGTTCGAGCGCGCCACCGGCATCAAGGTCTCGATGGTGCGCAAGAGCACCGGCGAGGTCTATGCGCAGGTCAAGGCGGAGGCTTCCAATCCTCGCGGCGACATCTGGTGGGGCGGCCCGGGCGAGCCCCATCTTCAGGCCGCGGATGAGGGCCTGCTCGACGAGTACAAGTCGCCGCGTCTGGCCGAACTGCATGACTGGGCCCAGCGTCACGCCGAGCAGTCGAAGTTCCGCACGGCCGGCATCTATCTCGGTGCGCTGGGCATCGGCTATAACACCGAGCTCCTGAAGAAGAAGGGTATGCCCGAGCCCAAATGCTGGGCCGACCTACTCGATACGAAGTTCCGGGACGAGATCCAGATCGCCGATCCCAGCTCGTCCGGCACCGCCTATCTCTTCCTTGCCACGACGGTCCAGCGGCTCGGCGAGGACAAGGGCTTCGACTACCTCAAGGCGCTGCACAAGAACATCAACCAGTACACCAAGTCCGGCATCGCGCCGGTCAAGGCGACGGCGCTCGGCGAGACCACGGTCGGCATTGCCTTCATGCACGACATGCTGACGCAGATCCTGCAGGGCGCGCCGATCAAGACGCTCGCTCCCTGTGAGGGCACGGGCTACGAGACCGGCTCGGTCTCGATCATCAAGGGCGGCAAGAACCCGGAGGCCGCCCGCAAGTTCCTCGACTTCACGCTCTCGCCCGAAGCGCAGAACATCAACGCCAAGCTCAAGATCAACTCGATTCCGTCGAACAGGAATGCCGAGCTCTCGCCGGATGCGCCGAAATTCTCGGAGATCAAGCTGATCGACTACGACACGCCGCGCTGGGGCACCCCGGCCGAGCGCTCAAGGCTGCTGAAGAAGTTCGATACCGAGGTAAAGGCATTGCCGCGCTGAGCAGCGGCCGCTTTGCCTTCGACAGCCGCCTGCCAAATGCTCAGCCAAGGCGTGCATCCATTCGGTCTCCTCGTGCGTATCTGGCTGGGGCGTCCCGCCCCGGCCGACAGGGAGACCAGGCTGCATGTCCGATCCGGTTATCGTCATCGCGCGGGCGCGGGTGATGCCAGAGGCGCGCGAGCGCTTTCTCACCGCTGCGCATGAATGCATCGCGGTGACCAGGCGCGAGCATGGCTGTCTCGCTTATGATGTCCACGAAAGCGCGACAGAACCGCATTTCTTCGTGTTCCTGCAGAGTTGGGAGCATCGCGAGCATGTCGACCGGCATTTCGAGCAGCCGCACTACCGGAGCTTCCTCAGTGTCGCAGGGGCTTGCGTCATGGAGCCGCCGGTGATCGAAGTGATCGAACCGCGATCGGTCGATCGCCTCTGATCATCAAGCACGGGTTCACGATCATGCTGCGCGCCACCTCCGTTACCCGCAAGGCCGCGGTCAAGCAGGACAAGGTCGTCGAGACGCTGACGCTCGACCATGAGGACCGCAACCGCCGCCGCGTCGCGCTCAAGGGCGATGGCGGGCTCGACATCCTGCTCGATCTCGACAAGCCGACCGCGCTGAACGATGGCGATGCCGTCAAGCTTGAGGATGGCCGCCTCGTCCTGATCAAGGCGGCGGCGCAGCGCCTGCTCGAGATCCGCGCCGAGAACCCGCTGCGCCTGATGCGCGTCGCCTGGCATATCGGCAACCGCCACACCCCGGCCGAGATCACCGCCGACGCGATCTATATCGAGAACGACCATGTGCTGGCCGAGATGATCCGCGGCCAGGGTTGCGCGATGAGCGAGGTCGAGCGCCCGTTCCAGCCCGAGCGCGGCGCCTATGATCATGGCCACGAGAATTGCGGACACGATCATCACGGCCATGATCATCACGGGCATGACCACCACGGGCACGATCATGGTCACGACCACGGTCATGAGCATCACGCCCATGACGCGGCCTGCGGCTGCGGGCACGATCACGGCGATGCGCATCACAAACATGATCATGGGCACGCGCATCGCGATCACGGCCATGATCACAAGCACGAGCACGCGCATACTCACGGCGCCGGCTGCGGCCATGACCATGCGCATGATCACCATGGCCATGACCACGCTCATCATGACCACGATCATCACGACCACAGCCACCACCATGGCGCCGAGCACGCGCATAAGGGCCGCAAGCACGATCATTGAGTCGCCATGTCCGGCGCGCATCTGCCATTGATGGTCTGGCTTTCGCCGTCCTTTCCGGTCGGCGCCTTCGCCTATTCGCATGGGCTCGAATGGGCCCACGAGGCCGGTGACCTCACCGATGCGGCGACGCTGCGCGACTGGCTGGACGCGCTGGTCGCCCATGGCTCCCTGCACAACGACCTCGTGCTCTTCGCCAGCGCCTGGCGCGCCTGCGGGCAGGGCGATGACGCGGCGCTCGCCGAGATCGCCGAGCTCGCCTTGGCGCTGGCCAACTCAGGCGAGCGTCGGCTGGAGACGGTGACGCAGGGCAACGCCTTCCTCACCGCAACGCGTGCTGCCTGGCCTTGCGCCGCGCTCGATCGGTTGCGCGCCGCTTGGACTGGCGACATCGCCTATCCCGTTGCCGTCGCAGCCGCTGCGAGCGGCCATGACGTGCCGCTGCGCCCGGCGCTGGAAGCCTATGGTCTCGGCTTCCTCGCCAATCTCATCTCGGCCGCGGTCCGGCTCGGCATCGTCGGCCAGACCGACGGACAGAAGATCACCGCCGCGCTGGTGCCAGCGTTGCACGACGCCGCAGCGCGGGCTGAGAACGCGACGCTCGACGATCTCGGCGGCTGCGCGCTGCGCTCGGATATCGCATCCCTGCGCCATGAGACCCAGTACACGCGGCTGTTCCGCTCGTGACGGCCGCGGTCGCGGCGGCGCTCGCCTCGGTCCTCGCTGCGATTGCGCTGCTGCACGCCTATTGGGGGCTCGGCGGCCTCTGGCCTGCGGCGGACGAGCAGGCCTTGGTCAGGACCGTCATCGGCGATCCGCGGCGCAAGCGCATGCCACCGCCGCGGCTATGCTGGCTGGTCGCGGGCGCGCTCCTGCTCACCGCTGCCTGGCCGCTCCTGCTGGCACGGCTGTCCGGCGATCTCCTGCCGCACTGGCTGGTCGCCGGCATCGGCCTTGCGATGATGGCGGTCTTCCTGCTTCGCGGGCTGGCCGGGTTCTTGCCTGCCTGGCGCGTCCGGCACACGCTGGAGCCTTTCTCGACGTTCGATCGGCGCTACTATTCACCGCTCTGCCTCGTCATCGCCGCCGGCTTTGCCTTCGTCCTGCTCAAGGGAAACTGATCGTGTCCTCATCCCCCCACGGCCCGCTTCGCGTCGGCATCGGCGGCCCGGTCGGCTCCGGCAAGACCGCGCTGATGGAGGCGCTTTGCAAGCGCATGCGCGGACGCTACGACCTCTGCGCCATCACCAACGATATCTACACCAAGGAGGATGCGCGCCTGCTCACTGTGGCGGGCGCGCTGCCCGAGGAGCGCATCATGGGGGTCGAGACCGGCGGCTGCCCGCATACGGCGATCCGCGAGGATTGCTCGATCAACCTCGCCGCGGTCGAGGAGATGCGCGGAAAATTCCCTGGGCTCGACCTGATCCTGATCGAATCCGGCGGCGACAACCTCGCCGCCACCTTCTCGCCCGAGCTCGCCGACCTGACGATCTATGTCATCGACGTCGCCGCCGGCGAGAAGATTCCGCGCAAGGGTGGGCCGGGCATCACCCGTTCCGACCTGCTCGTCATCAACAAGACGGATCTGGCGCCGCATGTCGGTGCGGATCTTGCAGTGATGGACCGCGACTCGCGCACGATGCGCGGCAAGCGCCCCTTCGTCTTCACCAACACGCGGGCGGGCGAGGGGGTCGATGTGGTGATGGATTTCATCGAGACGGCAGGCGGCCTGCGAGCCACCGCCCAAGGCTGAGGGAACTGACGATGACGAAGCGGATGACCGGCGTGCTCGCACTTCTCCTGACGATGGCGGCGGCCCCCGCGCTCGCCCATCCTGGCCACGGCTCGGTCGAGGGCTTCGCCCATGGCCTGATGCACCCGCTGACCGGGCTCGACCACATCCTCGCCATGGTCGCGGTCGGCCTCTGGGCCGGCCTCGTCGGCGGCAAGGCGCGCTTCGCCTATCCGGCCGGTTTCGTCGGCATGATGGTCGTCGCCGGCCTCTGGGGCATGTCCGGCGGCTCGCTGCCGGGCGTCGAGATCGGGATTGCGCTCTCGGTCGTCATCCTTGGCCTCGCCATCGCGCTCAAGGCCTCGCCGCCGCTCGCCGCCGGCACGCTCGCCTGCGCCATCTTCGCGATCTTCCATGGCTTCGCCCATGGCGCCGAACTGCCGGAGAGCGCCAGCGGCTTCAGCTACGCCCTCGGCTTCGTCCTGGCGACGGCGGCTCTGCACGGCGCCGGCCTCGTGCTGGCGAGCCAGCTCGCCGCGCGTGCGCCGCTGCTGGCACGCGTCGCCGGCGGCGGTCTGGTCCTGGCCGGGGTCGCCATCCTCGCGGGCTAGAAGCGCGCAAATGCTCTCGGGCGGCGCCTTCGCTTCCTCGGGACCAATGCATAGATCGCGTCGATGAAGCCCGACCTCAAAATCCTGATCGTCGACGCCAATCCGGTCCGTGCCGCGATCATCGACGAGGGCCTGCGCGAGGCCGGCTTCACCGATCTCGTGCGTATCGGCGCCAGCACGACCGGGCTCGTCGCCGCGATCGAGGCGCATGACCCCGACGTCGTCGTGATCGACCTCGAGGACCCGAGCCGCGACGCGCTTGCCGACATGTTCCTGGTCAGCCGCCATGTCCGGCGCCCGATCACCATGTTCGTCGACCAGTCCGACACCGCCTCGATCGAGGCGGCGGTCGAGGCCGGCGTCTCCGCCTATATCGTCGACGGCCTGAAGAAGGAGCGGCTGAAGCCGATCCTGCAGACCTGCATCAGCCGCTTCAACGCCTTCCGCAAGCTGCGCGAGGAGCTCGACGAGGCCCGCTCCCAGCTCGAGGAGCGCAAGGCCATCGACCGCGCCAAGGGCATCGTCATGCGCCTCAAGGGCCTGTCCGAGGACGAGGCCTACGCCCTGATGCGCCGCACCGCGATGAACGAGAAGCGCAAGCTCGCCGACATCGCCCGCTCCATCATCACAGCCGCCGAGGTGCTGAAATGACCCTGCATCTGCGCGTCGGTTTCCTGCCTCTGGTCGATGCCGCGCTGCTCGTCGCGGCTGCCGATGGCGGCTTCGCCGAGGCGGAAGGGCTCGTGCTGGAGCTCACCCGCGACGTCTCCTGGTCGAACCTGCGCGACAAGCTGCATGTCCGCCTGCTCGATGCCGCCCATATGCTCGCGCCCGCCGCGATCGCCTCGACGCTCGGCCTGAACGGGGTAAGGGCGCCGATGGCGGTGCCGCTCGCGCTCAATCTCAACGGCAACGCCATCACCGTCTCGCAGCGCCGCTTCGAGGAATTGTCGCGCGCCGCGCAGGGCGATCTCGCCGACCCCGCCGTCTCGGCCGGGGCATTGGCGATGCTGGTCGCGAACCGCAAGGCCTCCGGCCTGCCGCCATTGACCTTCGCAGCCGTCTTCGCCTTCTCCAGTCATACCTATCTGCTCGGCGAATGGATGGCGCTCGGCGGCGTCAAGCTCGGTGAGGACGTCCGCTTCGAGGTCGTGCCGCCGGTGCGCACGGTTGAGGCGCTGTCGAGCGGCCAGGTCGACGGCTTCTGCGCCGGCGCGCCCTGGAACACGCTCGCCGTCACCTCCGGCGTCGGCGCCATCCTGCATTGCGGCGTCGATCTCGCGCGCGATTGCCCGGAAAAGGTGCTGGCCTGGCGCGCCGATGATGTCGAGCGCCGCGGCGAGGCGGTCTCGAAGCTCAACGCGGCGCTGATCGAGGCCAGCCGCTGGGCAAGCAGCGCGGCGAACTTGCCGCATCTCGCCGAACTGCTCGCCGCGCCCGAGCGGCTCAACACCCGCGCCGATATCATCGAGGCCGTGCTGCGCGGCGAGATCGTGCAGGGCGGCAACCGCCCGGCGCGCCATGTTCCCGACTATATCCGACTAGACCCCGAAGCCATTCGCCCCGACCCGGCGCGGGCGGATTGGCTCCTCGCCGGCATGGCACGCGCCGGCCAGTTCCGGGACGATCCCGCAGCGGCGGACATCGCCCGCTCGATCTTCCGCCCGGCACTCTTCGACGCGCGCCGCTGAAAAAACAGGCTGCCCAGGATTTGTGCATCTGCGTCGCGATTGTGCGTCGCACAAGGGCAAGCTGACCACTCCGCCCCCTCCGTCGGAACGGGCTTAAATCAAAGCAATTCAAAGGTTTGGCTGGCTTACGCGCGGCTGGCACGCCTTTTGTATTGTTTCTAACGACGCGGCCAACGCTGCCCGCGCCATCTCCGAACCGGAACGTACAGCAACGTCGCTGTCGATAGGGCCCTGCACGGGCGCTTTCGCGCGGCGTTTTTCGCGTTCGGCGGTAGAGCATGTTCCGCAAGAGTGGGCACCGCTTTTGCGATCAAGAACACGCTCAAGACGTTGATTTTGCGCGAGTTCCTTTTGTTCGGCCGAGACCGGCCGAACGGAAAGCGCAGCAGCTGGCCTAACCCTTCCACATCCACGAGGCGATCGATGACGAAGACCGTTGAGAAGGCCGCAGTTCCAGGTTCGAGCCGCCGTCAGCTGCTCAAGCTCTCCGGCGCGGCCGCGCTCCTGGCCGCGGCGAAGACCGCGCTGCCCTCCGGCGCTTTCGCGCAGGCTGCCGGCCCGGAGGTCAAGGGCACGCGCCTCGGCTATATCGCGCTGACCGATTCCGCGCCGCTGATCATCGCCAAGGAGAAGGGGCTCTTCGCCAAGCACGGCCTGCCCGACATGGACATCGCCAAGCAGGCCTCCTGGGGCGCGACGCGCGACAACATGGCGCTCGGCACGAAGGCGAACGGCATCGATGGCGGTCACATCCTGCGGCCGAAGACGCATCTCTACACCACCGGCAAGGTGATGCAGAACAACCAGCCGCTGCCGATGTACACGCTGCTCAACCTCAACGAGGACGGGCAGGCGATCTCGGTCTCCAACGAATACAAGGACCTCAACGTCCAGAAGGATGCCTCGCCGCTGAAGCAGGCCTTCGAGCGCAAGAAGGCCGCGGGCAAGGAGCTCACCGCCGCCATGACCTTCCCGGGCGGCACCCATGACCTCTGGATCCGCTACTGGCTCGCCGCCGGCGGCATCGATCCCGACAACGAGATCAAGGTCATCGTCGTTCCGCCGCCGCAGATGGTGGCGAACATGAAGGTCGGCAACATGGACTGCTTCTGCGTCGGCGAGCCCTGGAACGAGCAGCTCGTCAACCAGAATATCGGCTATTCCGCGCTGACCACCGGCGAGCTCTGGTTCCGCCATCCCGAGAAGATCCTGGGCATGCGCGCCGATTGGGTCGATGCCAATCCGAAGGCGACGCAGGCCATCCTGATGGCGGTGATGGAGGCCCAGCAATGGGCCGACAAGATGGAGAACCGCCAGGAACTGTCGGAGATCGTCGGCAAGCGGCAATGGTTCAACGTGCCGGTCGGCGACATCAACAAGCGCCTGCAGGGCGACATCAACTACGGCAATGGCCGCGAGGCGAAGGGCACCAATCTCTACATGAAGTTCTGGGGCGAGGGCGGCTCGACCTCCTATCCCTGGAAGAGCCTCGACACCTGGTTCGTCACCGAGAATATCCGCTGGGGCAAGTTCGAGCCGACGCTCGACATCAAGGCGCTCGTCGACAAGACCAACCGCTCCGATCTCTGGCGCGAGGCCGCCAGGACGCTCGGCGTCGCCGGCGCGCCGACCGCCGACAGCCGCGGCGTCGAGACCTTCTTCGATGGGGTGAAGTTCGATCCGGCGGCGCCGCTCGACTACCTCAAGGCCCTCAAGATCAAGCGGATCGCCTGAGCGATGGCCGAGCCGCTGATCATCATCGGCAAGGGCATGGCGGCGACGCGTCTCGTCGACGAGCTCAGCCAGCGTTCGCTCGGCCGCTATTCCATCGCGGTGATCGGCGCCGAGCCGCGGCTCGCCTATAACCGCGTGCTGCTCTCGCCGCTGCTCGCCGGCGAGATCGCCGCGCCCGATATCGAGCTGAAGCCCGCCGCCTGGTGGCAGGCGCGCGGCGTCTCGACGCTCTATGGCCGCGCGGTGTCGTCCATCGACCGCATGGCGAAGACGGTCACGCTCGAGGATGGCCTGAGCCTGCCCTATGCCAGGCTGGTGCTCGCCACCGGCTCGAGCCCGCTCAAGCCGCCTTTCCCCGGCATCGATCTGCCGGGCGTCGCCACCTTCCGTGACACCGCCGATGTCGATCTGCTGCGCGCCCATGCCGAGCGCGGCTCGCGCATCGTGGTCATCGGCGGCGGCCTGCTCGGTCTGGAGGCCGCCTATGGCCTGTCGAAAGCCGGCGGCAAGGTCACGCTGCTGCACCTGGTCGACCGGCTGATGGAGCGCCAGCTCGATGCCGAGGGGGCGGCTTTGCTCGCCGCCGAGATGGGCAAGCGCGGCGTCGTCGTCCGGCTCAACGCTGCGACCAAGGCCTTCACCGGCAAGGACAGGGTCGAAGGCGTCGAGCTCGCCGATGGTTCGGTGGTGCCGGCCGATCTCGTCGTCATCGCCATCGGCGTGCGTCCCAATGCCGGCCTCGCCAAGGCGGCTGGCGTCGCGGTCAATCGCGGCGTTCTGGTCGATGACGGCCTCGCCAGCGACGACCCGTCGATCTTCGCCATCGGCGAATGCGCCGAGCATCGCGGCCAGGTCTATGGCCTGGTCGAGCCGGCCTATGAGCAGGCCCGCGTGCTCGCGGCGCGGCTCGCCGGCAAGGAGGCGAGCTATGCCGGCTCGCTGCTCTCGACCAATCTCAAGGTCTCCGGTGTCGGCGTCTTCTCGGCCGGCGATTTCGAGCCAGGCCCGGGCGACGAGACCGTGATCCTGCGCGACCGCGCCGCCGGCATCTACCGCAAGTTCGTGCTGCGCGGCGGCAGGCTTGCCGGCTGCATCCTCGTCGGCGAGACCACGGGCGCGCTGTTCTATCTCGGCCTCATCCGTTCCGGCCAGGACATCTCGGCCATCCGCGCCGACCTGCCTTTCGGCGAGGCCTATTGCGTCAGCGAGGCGGCCTGACCATGCGCCACGACGCCCCGCTCTCCAGCTCCAGCCCCGTCCGCACGACCTGCCCCTATTGCGGGGTGGGCTGCGGCGTGCTGGCGATGCCGGACGGCAAGGGCGGCGCGGCGGTGGCGGGCGATCCGGCCCATCCCGCCAATCTCGGCCGGCTCTGCTCGAAGGGCTCAGCCCTGGGCGAGACGCTCGGGCTGGGCAGCCGCGTGCTGCATCCGCTGAAGCGCAACGCCGCGGGCGGCTACGACCGGGTCTCCTGGGAACTGGCGCTCGATGCCGTCGCCGGCGGCTTCAGCAGCATCATTGCCCGCCATGGTCCCGAAGCCGTCGCCTTCTATCTCTCCGGCCAGCTCCTGACCGAGGATTATTACGTCGCCAACAAGCTGATGAAGGGCTTCATCGGCTCGCCGCATGTCGACACCAATTCGCGGCTCTGCATGTCCTCGACCGTCGCCGGCCATCGCCGCGTCTTCGGCTCGGACACGGTGCCCGGCTCCTATGAGGATCTCGACTGCGCCGACCTGATCGTGCTCGTCGGCTCGAATACGGCCTGGTGCCATCCCGTGCTGTTCCGGCGCATGCAGCAGAACCGCAGCGAGCGCGGCGCCAAGCTCGTGGTCATCGATCCGCGCGTCACCGCCACCGCCGAGGATGCCGATCTCGTCCTGCCTCTGAAGCCGGGCTCGGACGCCGCGCTCTTCGCCGGCCTGCTCGTCGATCTCGCCGAGCGCGGCCTGGTCGACGCGACCTATCTCGCCAACCACACGACCGGCTTCGACGAGACTCTGGCCAATGCCCGCGCCATCGCGCCCGACCTCGCGACCGTCGCCCTCCGCACCGGCCTGGGCATGCCGGACATCGCCGCCTTCTATGCGCTCTGGGCCTCGACGCCGGCCGTCGTCACCGCCTGGAGCCAGGGCGTCAACCAGTCGGCGCAGGGCACCGACAAGGTCGCGGCGATCCTGCATTGCCATCTCGCCACCGGCCGGATCGGCCGGCCGGGCGGCGGGCCGTTCTCGCTGACCGGCCAGCCCAACGCCATGGGCGGGCGCGAGGTCGGCGGTCTCGCCAACATGCTGGCCGCCCATATGGGCTATTCCCCGGCTGAGATCGACCGCGTCCGCCGCTTCTGGAACGCGCCGAACATGGCCCGGCAGGAGGGGCTGAAGGCCGTCGCCATGCTCGACGCGGTCGCCGAGCAGCGCATCCGCGCGCTCTGGGTGATGGCGACGAACCCCGCCGTGTCGCTGCCGCGCGCCGACCATGTGCTCTCGGCGCTGAAGGGGCTCGATCTCTTCATCGTCTCCGAGAATGTCCTCTCCAACGACACCTTGCGCGGCGAGCCCGATTTCATCCTGCCGGCCGCCGCCTGGAGCGAGAAGGACGGCACGGTCACCAATTCCGAGCGCCGCATCTCGCGCCAGCGCGCCTTCCTGCCGCTGCCGGGCGAGGTCAAGCCCGACTGGTGGATCATCTGCGAGGTGGCCAGGCGCCTCGGCTTCGGCCAGGCCTTCAGCTATCCCGATGCCTCCGAGATCTATGCCGAGCACGCCACGCTCTCGGCCTTCGAGAACGAGGGCAGCCGCGATTTCGACATCGGCGCCCATTCGATGCTCGATCGCCGCGCCTATGACGCGCTGAACCCCGTGCAATGGCCGGTCCCGGCCGGGCGGCCGCTGGGAACGCCGCGCCTCTTCGGCGACGGCGGCTTCTTCACGCAGGATCGCCGCGCCAGCCTGAAGCCGCTGGCGATGCCAGCGCTCGCTTCAGCCGTCAGCGACGAGTTTCCGCTGCTGCTCAACACCGGCCGCATCCGCGACCAGTGGCATACGATGACGCGCACCGGCCTGAGCCCGAAGCTCGGCGCCCATATCAGCGAGCCCTCGGTCTATCTGAACCCTGCCGACGCCGGCCGCTACGGCCTCGTCGAGGGCGGTTTCGCCCGTATCGAGAACGGCCATGGCGCGGTCGTGCTCAAGGTCGCGCTCGATCCCGGCGTGCAGGAGGGCGCGCTCTTCGCGCCGATCCATTGGTCGGCGCAGACCGCCTCGCATGCCCGGATCGGCGCCGCGGTACAGCCGTTCTGCGATCCCTATTCCGGCCAGCCCGAGATGAAGGCGACGCCCTCGCGCATCCTGCCCGTGGCCTATGCCGCGCGTGGCTTCGTGCTCTCGCGCGATCCCGTAGCTCTGCCCTCCGAAAGCTGGTGGGCCGCGGTCGCGGTCGACGGCGGGCAGGGTCGGCTCTTCGCCACGAACGCCTCGGCGGACGAGCTGATGGCCCATAGCCGCGCGATCTTCGGCGAGGATGGCCTCGTCGAGATGGTCGACCGCGAGGCCGGCATCTATCGCTGCGCGGCGACACGGGACGGCAAGCTGGTCGCGGCGCTGTTCCTTGGCCCCGCGGATCGCGCCCCGCTCTGGGACACGGTCAAGCTCGCTTTCGCCGATCCCGACTTCGCTCCCGAGAATCGGCTCGCGCTCCTCGCCGGACGACGGCTCGACGGCGCGGCGGATGCGGGGCCGATCGTCTGCGCCTGTTTCGGCGTCGGCCTCAACGCCATTCGCGCCGCCTTTGCGTCCGGCGGGACGGTCAGCGCCGAGGATATCGGCCGACAGCTCAGGGCCGGCACCAATTGCGGCTCCTGCCTGCCGGAAATCCGGCGCATCGGCGCGAGCACCCGCCACGGGAATTCGGCAGGCGAGGCCGCAGCATGAGCATCACCAGCATCGAAGCGATCGAGAGGAGCAACGGGATGGGGCAGGCCGTCTTGAAGGAGGCCGAGGCGAAGGTCGTCGCGCTGCCGGCCGCGAAGGCGCAGGTCGTCAGCCTGCCGGCAGCAGCGGGCAAGCCGCTTTCGGCGCGGCTCTCGCCATGGCTCAAATCCGTGCTCGTCAATCTCCTGCCGCCGCTGCTCACGGTCGCGCTGATCCTGCTGTTCTGGCAGATCGCCGCGTCCGGCCCGCAATCCTCGCTGCCGCCGCCGACCAAGATCTGGGACGAAGCCAAGGACCTGATCACCGAGCCGTTCTACTCGGCCGGCACGCAGGATATCGGGCTCGGCTGGCGCATCCTGGTCTCGCTCCAGCGCGTCGCCATCGGCTTCGGCCTCGCGGCCGTGGTCGGCGTGCTGCTCGGCGCGCTGATCGGCCAGTCGGTCTGGGCGATGCGGGGGCTCGATCCGGTCTTCCAGGTGCTGCGCACCGTGCCGCCGCTCGCCTGGCTGCCGCTCTCGCTCGCCGCGTTCCGCGACAGCCAGCCCTCGGCGATCTTCGTGATCTTCATCACCGCGATCTGGCCGGTGATCATCAACACCGCCGTCGGCATCCGAAATATCCCGCAGGATTACCGCAATGTCGCGCAGGTGCTGCGGCTGAACCAGGTCGAGTTCTTCTTCAAGATCATGGTGCCCTCGGCCGCGCCCTACATCTTCACCGGCCTGCGGATCGGCGTCGGCCTGTCCTGGCTCGCCATCGTCGCGGCCGAGATGCTCACCGGCGGCGTCGGCATCGGCTTCTTCATCTGGGACGCGTGGAACTCCTCGCGCCTCTCCGACATCATCGTGGCGCTCGTCTATATCGGCGTGGTCGGCTTCATCCTCGACCGCCTCGTCGCCTTCATCGGCAGCGTCGTCACCCGCGGCACTGCGGCGAACTGAGGGGGGATCGGATGAGCTATCTCAAGATCGACCATGTCGACAAAAGCTTCCAGCGCGGCGGCGCCACCACGGAAGTCCTGAAGGACATCAACCTCGTCATCGACAAGGGTGAGTTCGTCTCGATCATCGGCCATTCCGGCTGCGGCAAGTCGACCCTGCTCAACATCATCGCCGGCCTGACCCCGGTGACGACGGGCGCGGTCCTGCTCGAGAACAAGGAGGTCAGCGAGCCCGGCCCCGAGCGCGCGGTGGTCTTCCAGAACCATTCGCTGCTGCCCTGGCTCAGCGTCTACGACAATGTCGGGCTCGCGGTGAACAAGGTCTTCGGCGGCTCGAAGTCGCGGGCCGAGCGGCATGACTGGATCATGCACAATCTCGACCTCGTCCAGATGGGTCACGCCAGGGACAAGCGCCCCGCGGAAATCTCCGGCGGCATGAAGCAGCGCGTCGGCATCGCGCGCGGCCTCGCCATGGAGCCGAAGATCCTGCTGCTCGACGAGCCTTTCGGGGCGCTCGACGCGCTCACCCGCGCGCATCTGCAGGATTCCGTGATGCAGATCCACGCCTCGCTCGGCAACACGATGATCATGATCACCCATGATGTCGACGAGGCCGTGCTGCTCTCGGACCGCATCGTGATGATGACCAACGGCCCCTCGGCCCGCATCGGCGAGGTGCTCGAGGTCGGGCTGGCGCGCCCGCGCAAGCGCCTCGAGCTGGTCTCCGACCGCACCTACATCGCGGCGCGCGAGGCCGTCCTGAAGTTCCTCTACGAGCGCCACCGCTTCGTCGAGGCGGCGTGAGGAGGCCTGCATGACCCCCGAGCAGATTGCCAGCGTCCGCGACAGCTTCGGCAAGGTCGCGCCCATTGCCGACCAGGCCGCCGCGCTGTTCTACGGCCGCCTCTTCGAGATCGCGCCCGAGACCCGCGGGCTGTTCAAGTCCGACATCGGCGAGCAGGGCCGCAAGCTGATGGCGACGCTCGCCGTCGTGGTGCGCGGCCTCGACGATCTGCCCGCGCTGATGCCGGCGGTGACCCGGCTGGCCGAGCGCCATGCCGGCTACGGCGTCGGCGCGGCGCATTACCTGCCGGTCGGCGCGGCCCTGCTCTGGACGCTCGAGCAGGGGCTCGGCGAAGGCTTCACGCCAGAGGTCAAGGACGCCTGGACCACCGCCTATGGCACGCTCTCGGGCGCGATGATCGCGGCAGCCGAGACGGCGAAGCCGGCGGCTTGAGCAATTCGGAACCGATCATGAGCGGCGATTTCACCCCCGAGCAGAAGCGCTATCTCGAAGGCTTCATGAGCGGCATGCAGTCGGCCCGCGCGGCCCGCGGCCTGGGGCCGCTCGGCGGCGCCGCGGGCGGTGGCGGCACCGCGCCCTCCGGCCCGGACAAGGAGCATGCCGAAGCCCAGGCGAAGACGGTCGCGGGCGGCGGCAAGCTGGTCGACCAGGAGAAATGGAAACAGGCCGAGCACCCGTTCGATGCCTATGCGCGCTTCAAGACCCAGGCTTCTTCCGGCTCCTATCCCAAGCCCGAGGATAATTTCCGCTGGCGCTATCACGGCCTGTTCTACGTCGCCCCGGCGCAGGACAGCTACATGTGCCGGCTGCGCATCCCCAATGGCATCCTCAAGGCCTGGCAATTCGAGGGCGTCGCCGATCTCGCCGGGCGCTTCGGTGGCGGCTACAGCCATGTCACCACCCGCGCCAACCTGCAGATCCGCGAGATCACGGC
This sequence comes from Allobosea sp. BK604, assembly GCF_004341515.1. Lineage (GTDB taxonomy): Bacteria > Pseudomonadota > Alphaproteobacteria > Rhizobiales > Beijerinckiaceae > Allobosea. Next base: position 330,870 of record NZ_SLZF01000006.1, on the reverse strand, counting down.
CGCGAAGGCGCCGCTCCTGCTCGAAGGCCTCGCCGATCTCGGCCTCACCGCCAAGGGCTCCGGCGCCGACAATATCCGCAACGTCACCGGCTCGGCGGCGGCTGGCATCGACCCGCTCGAATTGCTCGATACGCGGCCGCATGCCCGCGCCTGGCATCACCACATTCTCAATGACCGCTCGCTCTATGGCCTGCCGCGCAAGTTCAACGTCGCCTTCGACGGCGCCGGCTCGATCGCGACGCTGGAGGACACCAACGATATCGGCTTCCAGGCCGTCGAGATCGGGCAGGGTGCAAGCTTCGAGGGGCAGCCGGTCGAGCCCGGCATCTGGTACCGGCTCGCGCTCGGCGGCATCACCGGCCATCACGATCTCGCCCGCGACACCGGCATCGTCGTCGCGCCGTCGGATGCCGTGGCGGTGGCCGATGCGATCGTGCGCGTCTTCATCGCCAATGGCGACCGCACCAATCGCGCCAAGGCCCGGCTGAAATACGTGCTCGACGCCTGGGGTTTCGACAGGTTCCTGGCCGCCGTCGAGGAGAAGCTTGGCCGCAGGCTCGTCCGGGTCGACGGCGCCTTCGTCAAGCCGCGCCCGGTCTATGACCGGCTCGCCCATATCGGCGTGCACGCACAGGTGCAGCCCGGCCTCAACTGGGTCGGCGTCGCCCTGCCGGTCGGCAAGCTCACCGCCGCGCAGATGCGGGTGATCGCCGCCATTTCCAATCAATGCGGCGACGGCGATATCCGCCTCACCGTCTGGCAGAACCTGCTGATCTCCGGCGTGCCCGACGGCAGGGTCGAGGACGTCCTTGCCAATCTCGGGGCGTGCGGCCTCTCGGCCGAGACCTCGGTGCTGCGGGCCGGGCTCGTCGCCTGCACCGGGGCGACCGGCTGCAAGTTCGCCGCCGCCCACACCAAGGAGGACGCGCTCGCCATCGCCGCCCATTGCGACGAGCGCCTCGCGCTGGAGACGCCGGTCAATATCCACCTGACCGGCTGCCACCATTCCTGCGCCCAGCACTATATCGGCGATCTCGGGCTGATCGGCGCCAAGGTGCCGGTCAACGAGGAAGGCGACACGGTGCCGGGCTATAACCTGCTGGTCGGCGGCGGCTATGGCGTCGACGGCGCGATGGCGCGTGATTTTCAGGAGAACGTGAAGGCCGAGGACGCGCCGGCGCTGGTCGAGAAGCTGCTGCGCACCTGGCAGGCCCATCGCGCCTCGCCCGAGGAAAGCTTCGTCGCCTTCGCCCGCCGCCACGAGATCGCGGAGCTGAAGGCGCTGGTCGAGGCGACGGGAGAGGCCGCATGACCGTCCAGAGCCCGAATCCGCTCGTCCAGGTCCTGCCGGAGACCGCGCCCTTCAGCGAGGAACAGCGCTCCTGGCTCAACGGCTTCTTCGCCGGCCTGCTCTCGCTCGACAATGCCGGTGTCACCGCGCTCTCGCCCGCCGAGAATGCCGCGATGATGGCCGAGGCCGATGACGGCGCGCCCTGGCACGACCCGGCCATGGAGATCGGCGAGCGCATGAAGCTCGCCGAGGGCAAGCCTTTGCCGCGCCGGCTCTTCGCCGCCATGGCGCAGCAGGATTGCGGCCAGTGCGGCTATGTCTGCGCGACCTATTCGGCCGCGATCGCCGAGGGCAAGGAAGGCAGGCTCAACCTCTGCGCGCCCGGCGGCAAGGACACGCTGCGCATGCTCAAGGCGCTGACGGAGGAGGCGGGCAGCGCGCCCGCCGCCGCTCCGGCAGAGGCCGCCGCGCCCGCCGCCCCGGCCGGCCCTGTCGGCCGCTCCCGCGAGAACCCGGCGCTCGCCACCTTCATGTCGCGCCGCAAGCTCAATGGCGAGGGCTCGGAGAAGGAGACCTACCATGTCGAGTTCGACCTGACGGAGAGCGGTCTCGACTATGTCGTCGGCGACGCGTTCGGCATCGTCGCGCAGAACGATCCGCGCCTCGTCGATGCCGTCATCGCCCTGCTTGGCGCGCGGCCGGATGCCGATATCGGCGGCAAGAGCCTGCGCGACGTCCTGCTCGCCGACCGCGATCTCGGCCCGGCGCCAGACGCGCTCTTCCAGCTCATTTCCTATGTCACCGGCGGCGAGACCCGCCAGAAGGCCAAGCGCCTTGCCGCCGGCGAGGATCCGGACGGCGATCTCGACCGGCTCGACGTGCTCGGCACCTTGCACAAATTCTCCTCGGCGAGGCTCTCGGCCGAGGCCTTCGTCGAGGCGCTGGATGAGCTGCAGCCGCGGCTCTACTCGATCTCGTCCTCGTTCAACGCCACGCCCGGCCGCATCTCGCTGACGGTCGACACGGTGCGCTACAGGATCGGGACCCGCCCGCGCTGGGGCGTCGCCTCGACCTATCTCGCCGAGCGCGTCGCGCCCGGTGACAAGGTCAAGGTCTATGTCCAGCGCGCCCATGGCTTCGGCCTGCCGGAGAACTCCGAGACGCCGGTGATCATGTGCGGTCCCGGAACCGGCATCGCGCCCTTCCGCGCCTTCCTGCACGACCGCAAGGCGACGAAGGCACCGGGGCGGAACTGGCTCTTCTTCGGCCATCAGCGCCGCACCAGCGACTTCTTCTACGAGGATGAGCTCAACGCGCTGAAGCAGGATGGAGTCCTCCACGGGCTGACGCTGGCCTGGTCGCGCGACGGCAAGGAGAAGATCTACGTCCAGGACCGCATGCGCGAGCGCGGCGCCGAGCTCTTCGCCTGGCTCGAGCAGGGCGCGCATTTCTACGTCTGCGGCGATGCCAAGCGCATGGCCAAGGATGTCGAGCGCGCCATGGTCGATGTCGTGGCCGAGCACGGCAAGCGCTCGGCCGACGAGGCGGTGGCCTATGTCGCCGCGCTCAAGAAGGCCGGGCGCTACCAGGCTGATGTCTATTGAGGCGTCTTGCAGCGCGGGCGTGAAAATAGTCTAGACAAATCGCGCTTTCGTCATCCTGCCGTCATCATCGGCGCTCAAGCGCCCGCCTCCGGCACATCGAGGAGGCGGCGCTTGAGTCTTCACATCACAGGCGGGACGGTTCTCGCGGGCGATCTGCTGCGCGCCGAACTGACGACCGAAGGAACGACCATCCTTGGCCTGGACGCGCCGGCTCGCCCCGGCGCATTGCGCCTCGACGCGACCGGCCTGCTCGTCCTGCCAGGCATCGTCGATTGCCATGGCGATGCCTTCGAGCGCCATATCATGCCGCGCCCGCGCGTCTCCTTCGATATCGATCTCGCCCTGCGCGATGCCGACCGCGCCATGCTGACCTGCGGCATCACCACCGCCTTCCATGGCGTCACCTGGTCCTGGGAGCCCGGCCTGCGCGGCGCGGGGAATGCGCGCTCGCTGATCGAGGCGATCGCGCGGCTCTCTCCGGCGCTCGGCGCCGATACGCGCTTCCATCTCCGCCACGAGACCTTCAACCTCGATGCCGAGGCCGAGATCATCGACTGGCTCGCAGGCGGCAAGGTCGGCGTGCTCGCCTTCAACGACCATACCGGCGGCATCCTCAAGGAGACGGATCGCCCGGACAAGGTCGCCAAGATGGTCGAGCGCACCGGGCTCTCGCATGCCGATTTCATGGTGCTGGCGCGCAACGTCTACGATCGCAAGGAGGAGGTGCCGGGCTCGGTCGAGCGTCTCGCCAAGGCCTCGCTCGCGGCCGGCATCCCGACGCTCTCGCATGACGACATGAGCCCCGGGATGCGGCGCTGGTACCGCTCGCTCGGCGTCACCGTGGCCGAGTTCCCGATGAACGTGGCGACCGCGCGCGAGGCCGTCGCGCATGGCGAGCCCACCGTCTTCGGCGCGCCCAATGTCGTGCGCGGCGGCTCGCATACCGGCTGCCCGGCAGCGGAGGAGATGGTGGGCGAGGGGCTCTGCACCATCCTCGCCTCGGATTATTACTATCCCGCGCTGCTGCTCGCACCCTTCATCCTGGCGCGCAACGGCACCGCGGGCTTCGCCGAGGCCTGGAAGCTGGTCTCGCAGGCTCCCGCCGCGGCGCTCGGCCTGGCGGATCGCGGCGTGATCGCCGCCGGCAAGCGCGCCGACCTGATCATCGTCGAGGACGCGCCGCAGCCGCGGGTCGTCGCCACCGTCGCCGGTGGCAAGCTGGTCCAGCTCGCGGATCAGCGCCTGCTCGGCTGATCCTTCCCGTCATTGCGAGGAACGCAGCGACGAAGCCATCCAGGAGGACTGGGTGCCCGGCGGCCCCTGGATTGCGTCGCTGCGCTCGCAATGACGGTCAGGCGTAGCCTTTCAGCGAGCTCACGGCCGTCATCACGCCGCGCAGCTCGGCGAGACCGCGCAGGCGGCCGACCGCCGGATAGCCGGGGAACGAGCCCTTGCCGACATCGTCGAGGAGCTCGTGGCCATGGTCGGGCCGCATCGGGATGCGCCAATGCTTCCAGCCGGCGGCCTTGCGGCGCTGCTCCTCGGTCAGCAGCACGTCGACGAGCGCGACCATGTCGGTGTCGCCGCCGAGATGCTCGGCCTCCATGAAGGAACCGTCGGCGTCCTTGGCGACGTTGCGCAGGTGAGCGAACCAGATCCGGTCGGCGAAGCGCCTGGCGATCGCCGGGACATCGTTCTTCGGATTGGCGCCGAGCGAGCCCGAGCACAGGGTCAGGCCATTGGCCGGCTTGTCGACCGCGCCGAGGATGAAGGTGATATCCGGTTCGTCCGAGCAGATGCGCGGCAGGCCGAAGAGCGGCCGCGGCGGATCGTCGGGATGGATGCACATGCGGATGCCGACCTCTTCCGCAGTCGGGATCACCTCTTCGAGGAAGCGCTTCAGGTTGGCGCGCAGGCCGTCATGGCTCATGCCGCGATAGCGCTCGAGCATGCGCTTGAGGCCCGGCACGTCGTAGCGGTCATAGGCGCCGGGTAGCCCGGCCATGATATTGGCGAGGAGCCTGGCGCGGTCGGCCTCGCTCGAGCGCTCGAACCAGGCTTTGGCCCGGTCCATGACATCCGCCGAATGGCCCTCGTCGGCGCCCGGCCGCTGCAGCATGAAATGGTCGAAGGCGACATATTCGTGGATGTTGAAGCGCAAGGCCGTGCCGCCGCCGGGCAGGGGCTGCGCCAGCTCGGTCCGGGTCCAGTCCAGCACCGGCATGAAATTGTAGCAGACCACCTCGATGCCGCAGGCGGCGAGATTGCGCAGCGACTGGCGGTAATTGGCGAAGATGGTCCCGAGATCGCCTTCGCCGATCTTGACGGTCTCGTGGATCGGCAGGCTCTCGACCACCGACCAGCGTAGTCCGAGGCTCTTGTCGGCTTCGATGATCGCCTTGCGCGCCTCGATCTCCTCGACGCTCCAGACCACGCCATAGGGGATCTGGTGCAGGGCGTTGACGATACCTTGCGCGCCCGCCTGCCGCGCCTGGGCAAGGGTCACCACGTCGTCCGGGCCGAACCAGCGCCAGGTCTGTTCCATCGTTCAAATTCCTCGGGGTTTGATCGTCATCGGGCTAGCGGCCCGGGCTGCCAGTTGCAATGATTTCCATCGGCCCCGCACGGCGTCGCCAGATCGAACGCAGCTCCGGATCGCTTCAGGGGCGCAATAATTGAGTTGGCACAAGAGCATGTTCTTGTTGGTTATTCTGCACCATACCGGTATGATAGCCGCCATGAGCGAAGCTGCAAGCGGGTTTTGACATGGACGCCACGCTCAGGCTGAGGGACCCGATCGCGCCGCAACTGGTCCAGGTGCTGCGCCAGGCGATCATCGCCGTCGAGCTGAGGCCGGGCGAGGCGCTTTCCGAGAAGGAGATCGCCGGCCGCTTCGGCGTCAGCCGCCAGCCGGTGCGCGAGGCCTTCATCAAACTGGCCGAGGCGGGCCTCGTCCAGGTCCTGCCGAGCCGCGGCACCTATGTGAACAAGATCTCGATGCGCGCCGTCGCCAATGCCCGCTTCGTGCGCGAGGCGGTGGAATGCGCCATCGCCCGCGCCGCGACGACGCTGATCACGCCGGCCCAGGTCGCACGGCTGCGGGGGCTGGTCGAGGGCCAGCGCCATGCCGCCGATCAGGGCGACCATGCCGGCTTCTCCGTCCTCGACGAGAATTTCCACCAACTCCTCGCCGAGATCGTCGATTGCGACTATGCCGGCCGCGTCGTCGAGGGCGCCCGCGCCCAGACCGACCGCGTGCGCTATCTCTCGCTGCCCGGCGCCTCGCCGCTGCCGCTGCTGATCGCCCAGCATATCGCCATTGTCGACGCGATCGAGGCCCGCGATGCCGATGGCGCCGAGGCGCAGATGCGCAAGCATTTGCGCGAGATCCTCAATGCCCTCCCGCGCATCGCCCATGACCATCCCGAGCTCTTCGAGGACGAGGCCATGCCGGAGCATACCCGCACGCTCCACGTCCCCTGAGGCGCTCTGCCGCGCGGCGGAACCTTCGCGCTCCACGCCGATTGATTCGGCGTGAATCAGGCGGAGGCTGGGACATGGCACTTGTCGAGAACGGGCAAGCATCGGGCCGCCTGCGGCGCACGCCGTCGACCGCCCTGACCATTCGCCGCCTGCGCCGCGGCAAGGGCTTCGCCTATGCCGACGAGGGCGGCGCCGCCATTCGCGATCCCGATACGCTCGCCCGAATCCGCTCGCTCGTCATCCCGCCGGCCTATAGCGATGTCCGGATCGCGGCCGATCCGCGTGCGCATCTGCAGGCGACCGGCCGCGACGAGGCGGGCCGCATCCAGCACCGCTATCATCCCGATTGGGAAAAGGTGCGCGAGCGCCGCAAGCTCAAGCGGCTGCAGCGCCTGGTCGAGGCGCTGCCGACGCTGCGCGCCGCCATCGCCCGCGACCTGAAGCTGCGGAACCTGTCGCAGGACAAGGCCCTGGCCTGCGCCGCCGCGATCATCGATCGCTGCCATATCCGCGTCGGCAACGATGCCTATGCGCGCGACAATGGCAGCTATGGCGCCTCGACCCTGCTCAAGCGCCATGTGGCCGTGAGCGGCCGCAAGGTCGCGCTCGCGTTTCGCGGCAAGAGCGGCAAGGACATCGCCTGCTCCACCGACGATGCGGTGCTGGCGCGCGCGCTCGCGCGAATCATGACGCTCAAGGGCCGCGCGCTCCTGCAATACCGGCGCGAGGACGGCTCGGTCGCGCGCATCCGTGCCGCCGAGATCAACACCTATCTGCGTCGCGCCACCGGCCTGCCGATCAGCAGCAAGGATCTGCGCATGCTCGCGGCCAATGCGGCTGCCGCCGAGCTCTTGCTGGCCGGCGATGTCGCCGCCAGCGAGACCGGCCGGAAGCGCCAGCTCGCCGATATCATGCGCGCCATCTCCGAGCGGCTGGTCAATACGCCGGCCGTGGTCCGCAAGAGCTATGTCCACGCCATCGTCGTCAGCTCCTATGCCAGCGGCAAGCTCAAGGCCTGCTATGACAAGGCGCGCCAGCGCGGCGGCTGCTCGCGCATCGAACGGGCGCTCGGCCTGCTTGCGACCTGAGCGCCCGATCGTCCCGGCTCAGCCGCCCGGCGTCAGCGCGATGACCGAGCGCGCCGCCCGCTCCACCGCCTCGCGCGAATAGGCCAGCGGGGCATAGTCTCCCGCGGCCCAGAGCGGCGCCAGGTCGCGATAATGCGGGCTATAGGCATCGCCGGACTGGCCGGGCGTGTTGATGAAGCGGCTATCGTCCCAATTGCCGACATCGAGCACCATCCGGAAGGAGGCGCCGGCCGTGACCTTGAAGTCGCTGGTCCGGTACGAGGCCGCGCGCGGGCTGAAGGCCGAGCCGCCCATGGCGAGGCGCCCGATATTGAGCTGCGCCTTGTCGGCGTCGTTCGCCATCGGCGCGATGGCGTGGTCGAACTGGGCATGGTGCAGCCGGCCCCAGTTCCAGGTCGTGATGTCCGTGCCCATCGCCTGGCGCAGCTCGTTCATGGCTGCCTTCAGGCTCTCGAGCAGCAGCGCATCGCGCGCCGCCTTCGGATCGCCGCCGAGCGCGGCATCCGGCGCTTCGAGATAGGAGATCACGGCGATGGTATCGAGCGGCCCGATGACGGCGCGCGCCGGCTCGGGCACGGCCTTGGCCGTCAGCACCCGTCCGAGATGCTTGCTCATCCAGACCTCGGAGAGGGCGGCGGCCGGGCTGTCGACGCGCGTCTCGCGGTTCCAGTCCTTGATCAGGCGCAGGCCCTCGGCCGTGACCGGATCGTCCGAGGAGAGTGGCGCCAGCAGCGCGGCGAGCTTGCGGGCATTGACCGAACTATCGTCTGTCTGCAACGCCATCGCATCGGCGATGCTGAGCTTGCCCTTGGCGGCGAGCACCTCCTTGATCCGGGTGATCCGCGACGGATCGGACCATTCGAAGCCGACCTTGCGGCCCAGGACCGGATGATCCCTGGGGATGTTCATCTCGTTGGCCGTGGCGAAGAAGCCTTCCGGCGGGTTGAGCACCTCGGGCAGCTCGTTGCCCTTGAGGAAACCCTGCCATTCGTAGCGCCCGTCGCCGGGCACGGGCAGCAGCCCGTCGAAATTGCTGCGGATCGGCGAGCGGCCGCCGACGATCCAGCCGATATTGCCCTTGGTATCGGCGTAGACCTGGTTCTCGGAAGGCGCGCCCCATTCGGCCATCGCCTTCTTGAAGCCGTCCCAATCCTTCGCCGTCATGTATTCGGCCGAGTTGAAATAGGCGGAGGTGCCGGGCTCGAACCAGACCGAGCGCATGGCGAAGGCGCGCCGCTCGCCGGGCTCGGCCTTCAGCACCGGCCCGTGCCGGGTGAAGCGCAGCTCGACCTGTCGCGGCGCCTCGCCCTTGACCTCGATCGTCTCGCTGACGGTGCGCATCTCCTCCCAGCCGTCGCGATAGCGATAGCGGTTGGGATTGGCCGCGTCGGTCTCGTAGACGTAGAGATCCTCCTGGTCGATCGCGAAGATGGTGAGGCCGAAGGCGATCTGGCCGTTATGGCCGATCGAGATGCCGGGCAGGGCCGGTTCGCCGGCGCCGATCACCGAGAAGCCCGGCGCATTGAGATGCACGACATAGCGCAGCGACGGCACGCCATGGGCGCGGTGCGGGTCGTTGGCGAGCAGCGGGCGGCCGGTCGCGGTGCGGCTCGGCGCCACCGTCCAGTTGTTCGAGCCGATGGTCGAGACGCTGTCGCCGGCGGCGGCGAAGATCGCGTCGCGATCGAGCGCCGCCCGCTTCTCGCCGGGCTTGGCGAAGCTGACCTCGCGTGTCGCCAGATTATAGTCGTCGAGAATATCCGGCTTGATCGCGCAGGGATCGAGCCCCTCCGGCACCTTGGTCGCCGTCGCCGGCTCGAGCACGCGGCGGAAGCGGTCGGTCTCGACGCCGGCGGCGCAGGCGACGCGGGCGCGCACCACCTCGGACATCACATTGCGGGTCAGGCCATGGCTGCGGATGCGCACGACATCCTCCGCCTTCCAATGGTCGGGCATGGTTCCGGCGATGCGGAATTCGAGCGGGATCGGCCGCTGCCCGGCCCGAACCTCGTCGACCAATGCGTTGATTCCGGCGACGAAGGCCTCGGTATAGCTCTTGGCGTCGGGACCGTAGGCGGCCCATTCGCGCGCCATGTCGTCGCGATAGAGGAAGAGCCGGGCGGCGCGATCCTGCGCGACATAGGACGGGCCGAAATCCTTGGCGAGCAGGCCAAGGCCGCGCTTGCGCCAGAGGTCGATCTGCCAGAGCCGGTCGCGCGCGGCATTGTAGCCTTGCAGGAACAGCGCATCGCGGGTCGAACCGGCATAGATATGGGCGACGCCCCATTGGTCGAGGATCAGCTCGGCCGGCGCCTGCAGCCCCTTGACGTTCTGCTCGGTGCGGCGCACGGCGCCGGAAAGTTCGGCCTGCGCCGGCATGGTTCCGGCGCAACAGAAGGCGGCGAGCGCGAGGCCGAGGGCCCGCGCGTGACGGTTGCTTCTCATCTTTTCCTCCCGACGGCTTGGTGTCCCCGCCCAGCCTTGGCTCTAGGCTAGTGCGGCAGCGTGTCGCACAACAAGCAGCTGCGTGCGCATGGCGGGGATGCCGAGGCGGTTCAGGCACTTGTGATCATCGCTCTTGTGCAACCGCTCAGAAGTTTGTCACGATGCTGCCCTAACGGTCGTTGCGAACGGTCGGGGGAACAGGCGATGAGACGACGGGTTCTGGTGTCGATCGCAGGTCTGGCGCTGCTGCTGGCTGCCTGCAACGAGAAGCAGGCCGCTGCGCCCGCGGCTCCGCCACCGCCCTCCGTCGGCGTGATGGCCGCGACCAAGAAGGGCGTGACCTGGACCTATTCCTTCGTCGGCCGCATCAAGGCGCCGGAAAGCGTGGCGCTGATGGCGCGCGTGCAGGGCTTCCTCGACAAGGTGCAGTTCATGGAAGGCCAGGACGTCAAGGCCGGCGACGTCCTCTACCAGATCGAGAAGGTGCAATATCAGGCGCAGGTCGACCAGGCGCAGGCCAATGTCGCCTCGGCCAAGGCGGCCGAACTCAACGCCCAGCTCACCTATAATCGCTCCCAGGATCTGGTGAAGACGCAGGCCGTCTCGCAGGCGACGCTCGACAGCAACCGCGCCAGCCTCGACATGGCCCATGCGCAGGTGCTGCAGAACCAGGCGGCACTGACCCAGGCCAAGGAGAATCTCGGCTACACCGACGTCATCGCCCCGATCGCCGGCCGGATCGGCCTCACGGCCTATACCCAGGGCAACCTCGTCGGGCCCAATAGCGGTGCGCTCGCCACGATCGTCAGCCAGGACCCGATGTATGTCCTGTTCCAGGTCAGCGTGCGCCAGCTCGAGGAGATCCGCGAGCAGCGCAAGCAGGAGGATGGCGGCCAGAGCAAGATCGCGATCACCGTGCGTCTGCCGACGGGCAAGGAATATGCCCATGCCGGCGTCTGGAACTATACCGACCCGCAGGTCGACCAGCAGACCGACACGGTGACGATGCGCGCGACGCTGCCCAATCCCGAGCGCCAGCTGATCGACGGCGAGTTCGTCACGGTCGAGGTGCGCGAGCGGCGCGAGCAGCCCCGCCTCGTCGTGCCGCAGGCGGCGATCCAGGTCGACCAGGCCGGCAGCTATGTGCTCGTCGTCGACAAGGACAACAAGGTCCAGCAGCGCCGGATCAAGCTGGGCACCCAGCAGGACGCCGATATCGTCGTCGATTCCGGCCTCAACGAGGGCGAGAACGTCATTATCGACGGAATCCTGAAGGTTCGTCCCGGCCTGACGGTGAGCGCCACTCCGATCGCCCCGGCCAGCGGGAGCTAGGACGTGATCTCCTCCGTCTTCGTCGACCGGCCGCGGCTCGCCTTCGTCATCTCGATCGTGATCACGCTGGCGGGTATCCTCGCCATCTTCTCGATCCCGGTGGCGCAGTTCCCCGATATCGTGCCGCCGCAGGTCTCGCTGACGGCGAGCTATCCTGGCGCCGACGCCGAGGTGGTCGAGACCACCGTCGCCCAGCCGATCGAGCAGCAGATCAACGGCGTCGACAATGCGCTCTACTATCAGTCGACCAGCGGCGCCGATGGCAGCTATTCGCTGAGCGTCACCTTCGCGCTCGGCACCAATCCCGACATCAACACGGTCAACGTCCAGAACCGTGCCGCGCTCGCGACGCCGCAGCTTCCCAGCGAAGTGTCGCGCCAGGGCCTGACCATCCGCAAGAAATCGGCGGCGCTGCTGCAGGTGGTCGAAGTCCACTCGCCGAAGCACAGCTTCGACTCGCTCTATCTGAGCAACTACGCCACCATCAACATCATCGATGCGCTGGCGCGCATCCCCGGCGTCGGCCAGGTCAGCCTGTTCGGCCCGCTGGACTATTCGCTTCGCGTCTGGCTCGACCCGACCAAGCTGACGGCGCTCAACCTGACGCCGAACGACATCATCAACGCGGTCCAGGGCCAGAACGTGCAGGCTGCGCTCGGCCGCATCGGCGCCGCTCCGGTCGGCCGCGACCAGCAATATCAGCTCACCGTCAAGACGCAGGGGCGCCTGACCACGCCCGAGCAGTTCGGCAATATCGTGCTGCGCACCAATCCGGGCGGCTCGGTGGTGCGCGTCAAGGATGTCGCCCGCGTCGAGATGGGCGCGCGCACCTCCGATCGCTACAGCCGCTTCAACGGCGCGCCCGGCGCGGCGATGGGCATCTACCAGTCCCCCGGCGCCAACGCGATCGACGTCGCCAAGCGGGTGCGGGAGACGATGGAGCAGCTCTCCAAGCGTTTCCCGGATGATCTCACCTACGGCATCTTCTTCGACACCACGGTCTTCGTCAGCGCCACGATCGACGAGGTCATCAAGACGCTCGGCGAGGCCTTCATCCTCGTCGGCCTCGTCGTCTTCCTCTTCCTGGGCAAGTTGCGCACCACCATCATCCCGCTGATCGCGGTGCCGGTCTCGATCATCGGCACCTTCGCGGTCATGCTGGTGATCGGCTATACGGCGAACACGGTCTCGCTGCTCGCGCTCGTGCTCGCCATCGGCATCGTCGTCGACGACGCCATCGTCGTCATCGAGAATGTCGAGCGCGTCGTCGAGGAGGAGCCGGAACTCACCATCGCCGAGGCGACCAAGAAGGCGATGGCCGAGATCACCGGCCCGATCATCGCCATCACCTTCGTGCTGCTCGCCGTCTTCGTGCCGGTCGCCTTCATTCCCGGCATCAGCGGCCAGCTCTTCCGGCAATTCGCCGTCGCCGTCTCCGTCGCGATGCTGATCTCGGCCGTCAACGCGCTGACGCTGAGCCCGGCGCTCTGCTCGCTCCTGATCACCCGCAGCCACGGCAGCGGCGGACCGATGCGCTACGTCATGAACGGCATCGACAAGGTCCGCGACGGCTATGCCGCGATCGTGCGGCGCCTCGTCCGCATCGCCATCGTGGTGGTCTTCGTGCTGGGCGGCATCCTCGCCGCGAGCGGCTGGCTCTTCACCACCACGCCGCAGAGCTTCCTGCCGGAAGAGGATCAGGGCGCCTTCTTCATCGCCATGCGCCTGCCCGAGGGCGCCTCGGTGAACCGCACCGCCGCCGTGGTCGAGCAGGTCGAGAACATCGTCCGCCCGATCGACGGCGTCGAGGGCGTGCTCTCGGTCGTCGGCTTCAACTTCATCGACGGGCTCGCGGCCTCGAACCAGGCCTTCTTCGTCGTCCGCCTCAAGCCCTTCGAGGATCGCAAGGCGGCGGCGCAGAGCGCCAGCGGCATCATCCGCATCCTGCAGCCGCAGCTCGCCGCGGTGCAGCAGGCGACGGTCTTCCCGTTCAACCTGCCGCCGATCATCGGTCTCGGCAGCACCGGCGGCTTCCAATATGTGCTCGAGGCCTTGCAGGGCCAGTCGCCGACCGACATCGCCGCGACCATGCGCGGCCTGCTGGTCGCCGCCAACCAGCAGCCCGAGCTGGCCGCTGTCTTCAGCACCTTCGCTGCCGACACGCCGCAGATCTATCTCGATATCGACCGCGACAAGGCGCAGGTGCTCGGCGTCCAGATCGCCGACGTCTTCAACGCCTTGCAGGCCACGCTAGGCGGCTATTACGTCAACGATTTCAACGTCTTCGGCCGAACCTGGCAGGTCAATGTCCAGGCCGAGACGCCATTCCGCAGCGCCGTCACCGATATCGGCAAGATCTATGTCCGCAATAGCGCCGGCACGATGGTGCCGATCAACGCGCTCGCGCAGGTGCGCCTCGTCACCGGCCCGCAGGCGCTGACCCGCTATAACGGCTATCGCGCGGTGATCATCAACGGCTCCGGCCGGCCCGGCGTGAGCTCCGGCGAGTCGCTCGCCGCGATGGAGCGCATCTCGGCGACGACGCTGCCCGCCGGCTACGGCTTCGAATGGACCGGCACCGCCTTGCAGGAAAAGGCCGCCAGCGGCCGCACCGGCGCCGTCCTCGCGCTGGCGATACTCTTCGCCTATCTCTTCCTCGTCGCGCTCTACGAGAGCTGGAACGTGCCGATCGCGGTGCTGCTCTCCGTCTCGGTCGCGGTCCTCGGTGCCGTGGCCTCGATCGCGCTCACAGGCGTCAGTCTCGGCGTCTACGCCCAGATCGGCCTCGTCGTGCTGATCGCGCTTGCGGCCAAGAACGGCATCCTGATCGTCGAGTTCGCCCTGGAGCAGCGGGCCAAGGGCGAGTCGATCCACGATTCCGCCATCTCCGGCGCCAGGCTGCGTTTCCGCCCGGTGATGATGACGAGCTTCGCCTTCATCCTCGGCCTGCTGCCGCTCGTCATCGCCACCGGCGCCGGTGCGCTCAGCCGCCGAGCGGTCGGCACGCCGGTCTTCGGTGGCATGCTCTTCGCGTCGATCTTCGGCATCTTCCTGGTGCCGATGCTCTATGTCGTCTTCCAGTGGATGCGCGAGCGGGTGAGGCGCAAGCCGAAGGACGCAGCCCTGCCGAGCGGCGCGGCGCCTACCGCAGGCCACGGGACCTGAGCAAAAGCATTTTCGAGCGAAGTGGACACCGGTTCGCGTGAAGAAAATGCGTCAAAACAAATAGATGGAGGATTTTTGCGATTCGAAGAAACGCAGAAATACTCTAAACCACGCATGACCATGATCACGAGCGCCCTCGCGGCGCTCCCGAACCTATTGGGCCGAGCTTCATGAACACCCATCAGCGCGAACTCTCCGCCACGATCGACCCGGTCAAGCTCGACAGGCTCGCCGAGGTGGCGGTCAGGGTCGGATTGAACCTGCAGGCCGGCCAGGATCTCTTCCTCACCGCCCCGGTCGCGGCCTTGCCCTTGGTGCGCCGCATCGCCGAGCACGCCTACAAGGCAGGCGCCGGCCTCGTCACGCCGATCCTCTCCGACGAGGAGGTCACGCTGGCGCGCTACCGCTTCGGCCCGGATGCCAGCTTCGACAAGGCGGCGACCTGGCTTTACGACGGCGTCGCCAAGGCCTTCGCCGCCAACACCGCCCGGCTCGCCATCGTCGGCGACAACCCGATGCTGCTTGCGGGCGAGGACCCGGCCAAGGTCTCGCGTGCGAGCAAGGCCAATTCCATCGCCTACCAGCCGGCGCTGGAGAAGATCGCCGGCTTCGACATCAACTGGAACATCGTCGCCTATCCCAGCACCGCCTGGGCGAAGCAGGTCTTCCCGAACGAGCCGGAGGATATCGCCGTCGCCAAGCTGGCCGAGGCGATCTTCGCCGCCTCGCGCGTCGACAAGGAGGGCGCCGTCGCGGCCTGGGAGGCCCATAACGCCACGCTGCGCCGCCGCTACGACTGGCTGAACGGCGAACGCTTCGCCTCGCTGCATTTCACCGGACCCGGCACCGATCTGATGGTCGGCCTGGCCGACGGGCATCAATGGCAGGGGGGCGCCTCACCGGCCAAGAACGGCGTCGTCTGCAACCCCAACATCCCGACCGAGGAGGTCTTCACCACGCCGCATGCGCGCCGGGTCGAGGGCCATGTCTCCTCGACCAAGCCGCTCTCCTACCAGGGCTCGCTGATCGACCAGATCCAGGTGCGCTTCGAGGCGGGCCGCATCGTCGAGGCCAAGGCGGTCCGTGGCGAGGAGGTGCTGAACAAGGTTCTCGACACCGACGAGGGCGCGCGCCGGCTCGGCGAAGTCGCCCTGGTGCCGCATTCATCGCCGATCTCGAAGGGCGGCATCCTGTTCTACAACACGCTCTTCGACGAGAACGCCTCCTGTCATATCGCGCTCGGCCAGTGCTATTCGAAATGCTTCGTCGACGGCGCCAGCCTGACGCCCGAGCAGATCGCTGCCCAGGGCGGCAACAAGAGCTTCATCCATATCGACTGGATGATCGGCTCGGGCGAGGTCGACATCGACGGCGTGCGCGATGACGGCAGCCGGGTGCCGGTGTTCCGCAAGGGCGAATGGGCCTGATCACAGCCGCGACGTCATGCTCGGCCCTGTGCCGAGCATCCACGCCTTGAACACCGCTTTCCCCGACGGAAGGCGTGGATGGTCGGGACAAGCCCGACCATGACGGGGAGAGGGCTTGGGCGTGAACGGCGCTAGAACGCCACCTTGTCCGCCCCCTTCAGCTGCAGCGCCTCGCGTGCATCGGCCGGCGTCGCGACCTCCAGCCCGAGCCCCTCGATGATCTTGCGGGCCGCGCGAACCTGCTCCGCATTCGATTTCGCCAGCTGGCCCGGCCCGATCCAGAGCGAATCCTCCAGCCCGACGCGCAGGTTGCCGCCCATGGCGACCGCCATCGCCGCGATCGGCAGCTGGTTGCGCCCGGCGCCGAGCACCGACCACTGATAATCGTCGCCGAACAGCCGGTCGGCGGTGCGCTTCATATGGGCGACATCCTCGGGATGCGGGCCGATGCCGCCGAGCAGGCCGAAGACCGACTGTACGAAGAAGGGCGGCTTCACCAGCCCGCGGTCGACGAAATGCGCCAGCGTGTAGAGATGGCCGATATCGTAGCACTCGATCTCGAAGCGGGTGCCGTTCTCGGCGCAGGTCGTCAGGATATTCTCGATATCCTGGAAGGTGTTGCGGAAGATCCGGTCCTTCGAGCCTTCGAGATAGGGCAGTTCCCAGTCGTGCTTGAACTCCTTGAAGCGGTTCAGCATCGGGTAGAGCCCGAAATTCATCGAGCCCATGTTGAGCGAGGCGACCTCGGGCTTGAAATGCGCGCAGGGCCGCAGCCGCTCCTCGACCAGCATGGTCGGCGCGCCGCCGGTGGTGATGTTGATGACGCAGTCGCTGCGCTGCTTGATCACCTTGAGGAAGGGCTCGAACGCCTCGGGCGACTGGTCGGGCTTGCCGGTGACCGGATCGCGCGCATGGACATGCACCAGCGCCGCCCCGGCCTCGGCCGCACCGACCGCGGCGTCGATGATCTCGTCGGCCGTGATCGGCAGATACGGCGACATCGAGGGCGTATGGATCGCGCCCGTCACCGCGCAGGTGATCATGACTTTGCGGCTCTTGGCCATGGCGGTTCCTTTCAGGTCAGCGGTTTTGAGCGACATCCGTCATTGCGAGCGCAGCGAAGCAATCCAGGAGGGCTCGCGCAGTCCTGCTGGATTGCTTCGTCGGCTGCGCCTCCTCGCAATGACGACACGCATGATCAGGCAGGCTTGCGCTTCGAGGCGCGCTTATGCGCTTGCAGGGCGGCGAGGCGGCTGTCGCGCCAGCGGCTCAGCGCCGCGACGCGCTCGGGCGTCTGCGTCCCCGGCCATTCGCTCATCACCTTGGTGACGGTGTCCGCTCCAAACGGGTCGGCGCCGCCCGGCTGCGGCTGCATCTGGGCGAGCGAGGCGCCGTAGCGGGCGCAATAGTCGGGAATGCCGCCGGGCGCATTGAGCTCGATCGTCTCGAACGGACCCATGAAGGACCAGCGCAGGCCGAGCCCATCGCGGATCGTCTTGTCGACATCCTCGGCGCTCGCCACGCCCTCGCCGACGAGGCGAAAAGCTTCCGCCAGCAGCACGGCCTGCAGCCGGTTCAGCACGAAGCCGGCCTTCTCCTGGCGCAGGATGATCGGCACCTGCCCGGCCTTCTCGTAAAGCTTCTTCGCCTTTTCCACGACCTTCGCATCGGTCCATGGGGCAGGGGCGAGCTCGACGATCGGCACCAGATGTGGCGGGTTGACCGGGTGGGCGACGAGGCAGCGCGCCCGGCCCTTCAGCTTTTCGCTGAAGCGCGAGGCGGTGATGAAGGAGGTCGAGGACGCCAGGATGGCGCCGGCCGGCGCCAGCTCGTCCATCTCGGCGAACAGCGCCTGCTTGGCCTCGATCGTCTCGGGCCCGTTCTCCTGCACCAGCGCCGCGCCCTTCAGCGCATCAGTGAGACCCGCCGCGACCGTGATGCGCTTCAGCGACCCGGCGGGATCATCGACCAGCCCATGCCCGGCCAGCTCCTTCAGGTTCTTGCCGATATGGATGCGCGCCGCGTTCGCTGCCTCGGGCTTCAGGTCGTAGAGCGAAACGGTGAAGCCGTGGCTGGCGAAGATGGTGGCCCAGGCCCGGCCGATCAGGCCCGAGCCGACAATCGCGATCTTGCTCATCTCAGCGTTTCGTCCTCGAGGATCGGCGATCTCCGTCGCCGCTTGTCGTGATCTGTGATCACAGTTAGGTTGGCAGGCATGGCCGTTCCTGTCCAGCCCTTCGCCGGCCCAGCCGAGGATGCGCCCGTTGGGCGCGCGCTCGCGCGTCGCTCGGGAGCGCTTGGCGAGATCGGCGCGCTCTCGCGCGAGACGCTGGGCGAGCGCGTCACCGGCGAGTTGCGGGCCCTGCTTGTGGCCGGCCGCCTCGCGCCGGGCGAAAAGCTGTCGCTGCGACGCGTGGCCGAGGCGCTCGGCGTCTCGATGATGCCGGTGCGCGAGGCGGTCAGCCGGCTCGCCGCCGACGGCGCGCTCGAGGTGCTGCCGAACCGCGCCGTGCGCGTGCCGGTGCTGACACTGGCCGGGTTCCGCGAGCTGACGCGGCTGCGCCTCGTTATCGAGGGCTTTGCGGCCGAGGAAGCGGCCACGACCGCGAGCGCCGAGCAGATCGAGCGGATCGCCGGCTTCGAGGCGGCATTCGGGCGCGCCGCGAATGCCGAGCCGCCCGATACCGCCGCGGGCGTAGCCGCCAACCGCGACCTGCATTTCGCGCTTTACGAGGCCGCCGGCATGCCGAGCCTGGTCGAGATGATCGAGCGGCTCTGGCTCAAGGCCGGCCCGATCCTCAATCTCGACATGCGCCACGAGCCGGGCCGGCTGCGCGGCGGCAGCGCCGTGCAGGCCCATGCCGCGCTGCTCGCTGCGCTGCGCCGGCGCGACGCTCCCGCGGCTCGGGCTGCGTTGGAAAACGATATCAGGAGCGCCGCCGCTCATATCGAGAGCGCCGGCGGTCTGGCGGAATAAGCATCGGCCCGAAAAGTGGATTGCGGTTTTCGGAAGAAGCCGATGCGAAAGCAGGAGCGGAGCATCGGCCCGAAAAGTGGATTGCGGTTTTCGGAAGAAGCCGATGCGGAAACAAGGAGCTGGGTCATCGGCGGTCCGAAGATCCACGCATAATGGGAGGCTGAGGATGGATCTGCAGATCGAAGGCTTGCGCGTTCTGGTCACGGCCGGGGCCAACGGCATTGGCCGCGCCACCGCGCGCGCCTTCGCGGCCGAGGGCGCCAAGGTCCATATTTGCGATGTCGACCGCGAGGCGCTGGCGGTGATGAAGGCGAGCGATCCGGCGATCACGCAATCGCTCTGTGACGTCTCGGACCGCAAGGCGGTGGCCGCCTTGTTCGAGGAGGCACTTGCCGCGCTCGGCGGGCTCGACTGCCTGGTCAACAATGCCGGCATCGCCGGGCCGACCGGCCGCGTCGACGAGATCGACCCGGCCGACTGGGATCAATGCCTCGCCGTCGATCTCACCGGCCAGTTCAACTGCACGCGGCTGGCGGTGCAGCATCTCAAGCAATCGGCCAATGCCTCGATCGTCAACCTCTCGAGCCAGGCGGGCAAGCACGGCTTTCCGCTGCGCTCGCCCTATGGCGCGGCGAAATGGGGCGTCATCGGCTTCACCAAGGCGCTCTCGGCCGAACTCGGCGAATTCGGCATCCGGGCCAATGCGATCTGCCCCGGCCTGGTCGAAGGCCCGCGCATCCAGAGCGTCATCGCCAACAAGGCGCGCAGCTTCAACATCTCGCATGAGGAAATGACCCAGCGTCTCTTCGCCGGCGTCTCGATCAAGCAATTCGTCGATCCCAGGGACATCGCCAGGCAGATCGTCTTCCTCGCCTCGCCCTTCGGCAAGACGATCTCGGGCCAGGAGATCTCGGTTTGCGGCGATACGCGCATGCTAAGCTGAGCGCTTGCGCTGCGGCCGGTTTGTCGTCACGCCCGGCGCATGCCATATGCAGCGCGATGAAGGCCGAAGACCTCACATTCTCCGTTGCGCCGATGATGGACTGGACTGACCGGCATTGCCGCGTCGTCCATCGTCTGATGTCGCGTCGCGCCCGGCTCTATACCGAGATGGTGACGGCGCAGGCGGTGATCCGCGGCGATCGCAACCGGCTGATCGGCTTCGACGCGGTCGAGCATCCCGTCGCACTGCAGCTCGGCGGCAATGACCCGGCGCTTCTCGCGCAGGCGGCGAAGATCGGCGCCGATTTCGGCTATGACGAGATCAACCTGAATTGCGGCTGCCCCTCCGATCGCGTCCAGGGCGGGGCCTTCGGCGCCTGCCTGATGCGCGAGCCCGAGCTCGTCGGCGCCTGCGTCGCGGCGATGAAGGCTGCGGTCTCGATTCCCGTCACGGTGAAATGCCGGATCGGCGTCGACGATCAGGATCCGGAGGCGGCGCTCGACGCCCTGACCGCGAGTGTGCGGGCTGCCGGCGTCGACGCGCTCGTCGTTCATGCCCGCAAGGCCTGGCTCCAAGGCCTCTCGCCCAAGGAGAACCGCGAGATCCCGCCGCTCGATTACGAGCGCGCCTATCGCCTGAAGGCGGCCAATCCCGATCTGATCGTCGCGATCAATGGCGGCATCCGTGCGCCCGCCGAGTGGCAGGAGCATCTGGCCCATCTCGACGGCGTGATGATCGGCCGCGAGGCCTATCAGAACCCGGAGATCCTGCTCCAGGCCGATCCGCTGCTCTTCGGCGAGGCCGCGCCGGTCGCTGACGCCTTCGCCATGCTGGAGGCGCTGGAGCCGCATATCGCGGCACATCTCGAGAAGGGCGGGCGGCTGCATGCCTTCACGCGCCATCTCGTCGGGCTCTTCCCGGGCCGGCCGGGCGCGCGCCTGTTCCGCCGCCATCTCGCCGAGCATTGCGTCTCCGCCGAGGCGGGGCTTGCGGATTTGCGCGCTGCGGTGGCGCATGTCTCGCGCTACGAAGGGGCTGCCGCCGCAGCCGCATAGGAGATCGCCATGACCGCCACCGTCCCGCTCCCGGATACGGAGGTGGCTGCCCGCATCGAGGCGAGCTTCGCAAAGCAGAGCTTCATGACGACGCTCGGCGCCAAGCTTATCCGCGTCGGGCCTGGCGAGGTCGAGATCGCATTGCCGGTTTCTCCGCAGCTTTGCCAGCAGCACGGCTTCGTCCATGCCGGCGCAGTCTCCAGCATTGCCGATTCCGCCGCGGGCTATGCCGCGCTGACGACGATGCCGGCCGGTACAGGCGTGCTCACCGCCGAGTTCAAGATCAACCTGCTCGCCCCGGCGGCAGGCGAGCGCCTCGTCGCCAAGGGCAGGGTGGTCAAGGCCGGGCGCACCCTGACGCTGGCCATGGCCGAGGTTTTTGCCGTGGCGAACGGCGCTTCCAAGTTATGTGCCTTGCTGACCGCGACCTGCATGACCATAGCCGGCCGCGACGGCGTTTCGGACTGAGCGGGAGGTTCCCGGCTTTACCGAAAACCGCAAGCCACTTTTGGGGCCGATGCGCTAACAATGCGCTGCCGAAGAGCCGAGACGGGAAGGCCGCGCCATGGATATCCTCGACCACGCCAGCCAGCCGCTGGACAAATGGCGCGACGGCGTGATGACGCGGATGCGTGTCTCCGCCACGGTCCAGGGCCGCCAGCTCTGCATCTTCGAGCAGTTCTGCGAGCCGGGCCTCGGCGCGCCGATGCATCTCCACGCGGTCGAGGAGGTGCTGGAGGTCATCGAGGGCACGGCCGAGATCACCCTGCGTGACGAGAGCGCGATCATGACCGCGAACCAGTCGGTGCTGATCCCGGCCGGCGCCCGTCACAGCTTCAGGAATATCGGCACAGGGACCTTGCATGTCCGTGCCACTCTGGCGGCGGCGATCTTCGAAGCCTCCTATGACGACCGCAACGAGATCTCCCGGCGCTTCGTCCCCGCCGAAGCCTGACGGGCTCGCAGGACAGGCCAGATAGCCGCGATTCCGCAGCCGAGCGCATCGGCATACCGGCTTGACGCAGCGCCGCCTCACCCTTAACTTAACCAATAAGTTAAATAAGCTGGCGGCTGGCCGGATGGCGTCATGCCATCTTCGTGTCGCCGCGATGGAGGAAGCAATGGGTTGGCTTCGCCGCTATGAACGTTTCTGGCGCGAGAAGCTCGACGCGCTGGAAGCCTTTTTCAACGGTTCGCGCCGAAAACCCGAGCCGCCCAAGCCCGCCCTGGGTTGCGGCGAAAAGGACAAGGACAAGTCCTGAGGAGTGGTCGATGGATCAGAAGGTGACTCCGAGCCTGACCATGAAGCGCCGGCTCAACGCCACGCCCGCCGAGGTCTATCGGGCCTGGACGCAGCCGGACTTGCTGGCGCGCTGGTTCGGGCCGGAGAATGTCACGGCGCAGGAGGCCGAGCTCGATGCGCGCGTCGGCGGCCGCTACCGCATCACCATGCGCGGCGACGACGGCGAGATTCACCAGGTGTCCGGTACCTATCACGAGGTGGTCGAGAACGAGCGCCTGGTCTTCGACTGGGCCTGGGTCTCGACGCCCGAGCGCGTCTCGCGCGTGACGGTGACCTTCAAGCCTGATGGCGACGTCACGATCCTGACACTGCTGCACGAGCAGTTCTTCGACCAGGATGCCGCGACGCGTCATACCCGTGGCTGGACCGGCTCCATGGACAAGCTGGAGCGCCTGTTCTCCTGACAGGGGACGTCCGGCACCGGGCTAGGCTCGGCCAACGAACGAGACAGGGAGAGACGGATGATGGAGCTCGACCAGCCCGCCCGCGCGGGCCGGCGCGAATGGATCGGTCTGGCCGTGATCGCGCTGCCCTGCCTGCTCTATTCGATGGACCTGACGGTGCTGAATCTCGCGGTGCCGCAGCTCAGCGCCGAGCTCAGGCCGAGCGCCGCGCAACTGCTCTGGATCGTCGATATCTACGGCTTCATGATCGCCGGCTGCCTGATCACGATGGGCACACTCGGCGACAGGATCGGCCGGCGCAAGCTGCTACTGATCGGCGCCGTCGCCTTCGGCCTCGCTTCGATCGTCGCCGCTTTCGCCAATACGGCGCCGCTGCTGATCGCGGCGCGCGCCGTGCTCGGCGTGGCCGGCGCGACGCTCGCGCCCTCGACGCTTTCATTGATCCGCAACATGTTCCTCGATCCGCGTGAGCGCACGGTCGCGATCGGCATCTGGATCGCCAGCTTCTCGGCCGGCGGCGCCATCGGCCCGCTCGTCGGCGGCGCCATGCTCGAACATTTCTGGTGGGGCTCGGTCTTCCTGATCAACGTGCCGGTGATGGTGCTTCTGCTCGCGCTCGGACCGTTCCTGCTGCCTGAATTCAAGGATCCGGATGCGGGCAAGCTCGATCTTCCCAGCGCCGCGCTCTCGCTCGCCGCCGTGCTCGCGGTGATCTACGGCCTGAAGCACGTCGCAGTGGACGGGCTCGGCTGGGAGCCCGTTCTGATGACCCTGGCCGGCCTTGCGCTGGCTTTGCTGTTCCTGGTGCGCCAGATCCGTCTGGCCGAGCCGTTGATCGATCTTTCGATCTTCCGCGTGAAGGCGTTCAGCGCCGCGCTGACGGTCAATGTCCTCGGCTTCTTCATCGCCTTCAGCAGCTTCCTCTTCATCGGGCAGTATCTTCAGCTCGTGCTCGGCATGGGCCCGCTCGAGGCCGGCCTCTGGTCGCTGCCCTCGGCCTTCGGCTTCATCATCGGCTCGATTCTGGCGCCGCGCATCCTCAGTAGCCTGAAGCCGGCGCAGGTCATGGCCGGTGGCTTCGCGTTGACCGCGCTCGGCTTCGCGGTCCTGAGCGGCATCGCCCGCTTCGATGGGCCGCTGGTCGTGGTCGCCGGCCTGCTGCTGCTTTCGCTGGGCCTGGCGCCGGTCGTGACGCTGACCACCGATCTCGCCGTCGGCACCGTGCCGCCCGAGCGAGCCGGCATGGCCTCCGGCCTGTCCGAGACCAGCTCCGAGTTCGGCGGCGCGCTCGGCATCGCCGTGCTCGGCAGCGTGCTGTCCATGCTTTACCGGCATCAGCTCGGCGCCAGCGTGCCTGCGGATGTCCCGACGGAGGCCGCCGCGGCGGCGCGCGACACGCTCGGCGCGGCGCTCACCATCGCCCATGACATGGGCCCTGCGGGCGAGGCGCTGCTCGCGGCGGCGCGCGACGCCTTCACGCGCTCCCTGTCGCTCACGGCTGCCGTCAGCGCCGTGCTCGCCTGCGCCACCGGCCTCGTCGCCTTCCTGGCGCTACGCAATATCGGTGATGGTTCCGATAACGACGGCGCAGCGGAGCGGCTGCCGGCGCCGGCAGCGAAATAGCCGGCCACTCCCGGCGGCACCTCCACGCCTCGTGGCACCTCGCCGTCATGGTCGGGCTTGTCCCGACCATCCACGTCTTCCTGGGGCGAGGGCCGTGTTCAAGACGTGGATGCTCGCCACGAGGGCGAGCATGACGGTGCGCGTGCAGTACGGACGGCTAGCCCGGCCCGGCTCCCTGCGTCGCCGTATAGACGGCGTAGATCGACTGGCTCGCCGCCATGAACAGGCGGTTCCGCTTCGGGCCGCCGAAGGTGATGTTGCCGCAGACCTCCGGCAGGCGGATGCGGCCGATGAGCTTGCCCGCGGGATTGAACACCAGCACGCCATTATAGCCGACGGCGCGCCCGGCATTGCTGGCGGACCAGAGATTGCCGTCGACATCGCAGCGCAGCCCGTCCGGTCCGCATTTGACGCCGTCGAGCATGCAGTCCGAGAACAGCTTGCCATTCGAGAGCTTGTTGTCGGCGCCGACATCGAAGACATGGATGTCGCCCTTGCCGCCCGGCCCGGTATCGCCCGGTCCCTTGCCGGTCGAGGCGATGTAGAGCTTCTTGAAATCGGGCGAGAAGCACAGGCCGTTCGGGTCCGGCACCTGCTGCTCGGTGACGACGAGGTCGATCCGCCCGTTCGGATCGATGCGATAGCAATTGGTCGGCAGCTCGCGCTTGAACGTGCCGATGCCCGGCAACTGCCCGAGCCGCGGATTGATCCGACCGCTTGTGTTGCTCGGTCCGCCCGCCGCGTCCGGCGCGCCCTCATAGAGCTGGCCGCCATAGGGCGGATCGGTGAACCAGTAGCTGCCGTCTGGATGGGCGACGATGTCGTTCGGCGAGTTCAGCCGCTTGCCCTCGAAGCTCTCGGCCAGCACCGTTGCCGAGCCGTCGAGCTCGTAGCGCACGACGCGGCGGTTGAGATGCTCGCAGGAGAGCTGCCGCCCCTGGAAATCGAAGCTGTTGCCGTTGCTGTTGCCCGATGGCGTGCGGAAGACGCTGACGCGCCCGTCATCCTCGATCCAGCGCAATTGCCGGTTATTGGGAATATCGCTCCAGAGGAGATAGCGACCCTGCGAGTTCCAGGCCGGTCCTTCGGCCCAGAGTGCGCCGGTCCAGATGCGCTGGATCGCCGCGTTGGGCTGGGCATAATTGCTGAAGACCGGGTCGATCGTCAGGACGTCGGGATCGCTGAAATAGGTGGTCGGCGCGCCGCCTCGGCTGAAATCTCGTGGCGGGCTGGTGACCGTGCTCGGCGGCGCGGCCGGGCCGGGCGGCGTCTGCGCGAAGGCTGGGCTCGCCGCTGCGGCCAGTGCGCCGATCCCGGTCGCCTTGAGCAAGGTCCGGCGCGAGAGTGAGCTATCTCTTTGTGTATCGGCATGCGGGTCTGTCATCGATACCTCCCTGGATAGTCTTTTGTGACGTGATCCCGGTCGTGCGGCCCGTATCCTCCTGCGTGTCGTCCTTTTCCGATCTCTGCTTATGGGTGTCTGCGTTGCGTTGACGCAGGTTTGTCAGCGCGTCGCCGCAGCCGGGACAGTCTCTGTAGCACAAGCCGGGATTTCCGGTAGCCAGGAGCCCGATTTCGACTTTAGTCGCCATTCCCGCGTCATGCATTGCACGCAAGACCTGACGGCTTTGGCCCGGCCTGCCTTGCCGTGGCATGCAAAATACCGCAGAGGGTGCGCGCCCTTCGTGACGGATAAGGTTTTTATGTTTTCTGCGATTTCACCCGGCGAACTCGCCTTCCTCGCCGCGTCCCTGATAGTTGCAGGTGCAATTACCGGCATTTTGGCCGGACTTTTTGGAGTCGGCGGCGGCGCGGTCATCGTCCCCATCCTCTACGAGATCTTCCGCATCATCGGCGTGCCGGAAGAGGTACGCATGCCGCTTTGCGTCGGCACCTCGCTCGCCATCATCATCCCGACCTCGATCCGCTCCTTCAACGCGCACCGGGCCAAGGGGCTGGTCGATCTCTCGATCCTCAAGATCTGGGCCGTGCCGGTGGTGCTCGGCGTACTCGCCGGCAGCTATATCGCCCGTTTCGCGCCGCCGGACCTGTTCAAGATCATCTTCGTCCTGGTCGCCGTGCTCTCGGCGCTGCGCCTGCTCTTCGCCGCCGACAAATGGAAGTTCGGCGAGGACCTGCCGGGCAAGCCGGTCATGGTCGGCTATGGCGGCCTGATCGGCGTGCTCTCGGCCCTGATGGGCATTGGCGGCGGCCAGCTCTCCAGCCTGTTCATGACCTTCTACGGCCGGCCGATCCACCAGGCGATCGCGACCTCCTCCGGCCTCGGCGTGCTGATCTCGATCCCCGGCGCGCTCGGCTTCATCTATGCCGGCTGGCCGAAAATGGACCTGCTGCCGCCGCTCTCGCTCGGCTATGTCTCCTTCATCGGCTTCCTGCTGTTCATCCCGACCAGCATCTGGATGGCGCCGGTCGGGGCGCGGATGGCGCATCGGCTCTCGAAGCGGAAGCTCGAGGTGGTCTTCGGCATCTTCCTGCTCACGGTCGCCGGCCGTTTCATCTGGTCGCTCCTGGCTTAAGCTCGCGCCCATGCCCCAGCTTCGCCTCGCCACGCCCGCCGACCACCCCGCGCTCGCCGCGCTCTTCGCGGAGATGCAGGCGCATTACGCCGTGCCATGCCCGGCCGAGGCCGCCATGCTCGCGGGCCTGTCGCTGCGTCCGAGCGGATCGGAGATCTTGGTGGCGGAGGAGGCAGGCAGGCTGCTGGGCTTCGCCGCCTTCTCGGCGATCTATCCCGGCCCCGGCCTGCAGCCGGGCATCTTCCTCAAGGAACTCTATGTCACGGCGGCCGCGCGGAGCAGCGGCATTGGCGGCGCGCTGATGCGCGAGCTTGCTCGCGTTGCTGTCTCACGCGGTCTCGGACGCATCGATTTCACCGCTGCCCATGACGACCAGCGCCTGCGCCGTTTCTACGAGGAGCTCGGCGCCGCCGCCCACCCTGAAAAGGTGTTCTACCGGCTGACCGGGGACGCCTTGCAGCGGCTTGGGGCGGATGCGGAGACGTAGAGCGCGGGGAACCCTCTCCCGGATGGGAGAGGGCAGGGTGAGGGCCGGACGGCAAACGCTGCTGCTGTGAGCGGCCCGCGGCTCCGTTTCAATTTCGCTGGTTTGGCGGCCGGCCCTCATCCGCCGCTGCCGCGGCACCTTCTCCCACCCGGGAGAAGGAAAGGAGACCGTTCACCCGGTCGTGCTGCTCTTGCCCCACACGGAATCCTCGCTCCGCTTAGCAAGCCGCCCCGGCAGCGCTGCCATGATCGCCAGCCGCTCGGTCTCGCTAAGCACCGCCCATTGCGCGATCTCCTGCAGCGTCCTGCCGCAGCCTTCGCAGAGGCTGCTCGCTGGATCGATCACGCAGATCTTGATGCAGGGCGTGGAGATTCCGCTCATCGCGCACCCAGCATGAAGGCAAAGCCGCAATAGATCGCGATCTCCGAGAGCTGCTGCGCCGCACCGATGATATCGCCGGTCTGCCCGCCGATCAGCCGGCGCGCGAGCCGCGCCAGCCAGGCTGCGGCGAGGCCGGCGAGGATGAGACCGAGCGCGAATCCGCCGAGTGGAAGGCCGGAGGCGGCCGTCACTGCAAGGCCAAGGACCAGCGCTAGGGCGACGGCGATCCAGGCGGTCTCGTTGCTTGGCCGTCCGACCGCCGCGGAAGCGCCCGTCGCACGGGCCGGAACTTCGTTCGCGAGCAGGCGAACGCCATCGGCCCGCGACCAGGCTGCGGCGACCAGCACCGCAGCCGCACCGGCCCAGTCGCCCGCCGCCTGCAGGATGCCGGCCAGCGCCGTGACGCGCAGCAGCAGCGACAGCCCCAGCGCCATCGCACCATAGGAGCCGACACGGCTGTCTTTCATGATGTCCAGGCGCCGCTCCGGCGTCGCGCCGCCGAACAGCCCATCCGCCGTGTCGGCGAGCCCGTCCTCATGGAAAGCGCCGGTGGTGAGCGCAAGGGCGGTGATCGCCAGCGTGGCGGCGAGATAGGGATTGATCCCGGCGAGGCCGCCGGCCAGCAGCACCAGCGCCGCCGGCAGCGCGATGACCAGGGCCGCCAGCGGCAGCGCCCGCGGCACCGAGCGGAAATCAGGGAGGGCGTGCGGATCGCCTTCGCCCGGCAGGCGCGGCAGCGGTAGCCGCGAGTAGAAGCGGATGCAGGTCGCGGTCGCGGCGAGCCAGCCCGGCCATTGCGGCGCGTCCTGCCTGCTCTCGCCCTGCATCTCCGCCATGCTGCCAGCCGCCCTCGGATTGTCTTCGCCGGCCCAAGCCTATAGCAGCAGCGCCAACTGTGCGGCCATGCATGTGCCGTGGATTCCAGAGCTTTCAAGAGACCTCCAGCAATGTCCGATTCCGGCCTGCCTTTCGACGATATTCGCCATCTCATCGCCAGTATGCCCGGCCCCGACATGGCCTCGGCCAATGCCGTGCGCGCCCGCGACAAGGAGCTGACCAAGCCGGCTGGCAGCCTTGGCCGGATGGAGGAGATCGCCGAATGGCTCGCCGCCTGGCAGGGTAAGGCCCCGCCGCGGGTCGATCGGCCGCTGGTCTGCGTCTTCGCCGGCAACCATGGCGTCGCGGCGCAGGGCGTCTCGGCCTATCCGCAGGAGGTGACGCGCCAGATGCTCGAGAACTTTGCCGCCGGCGGCGCCGCGATCAACCAGATCTGCGCCGCCTTCGATCTCGGCTTCAAGGTCTTCGACCTCGCGCTCGACCTGCCGACCGGCGATTTCACCAGGGAGGACGCGCTCGACGAGCGCGCCTGCGTCGCCACCATGGCCTTCGGCATGGAGGCGCTCGCCGGTGGCGCCGACCTCATCTGCCTGGGCGAGATGGGCATCGCCAACACCACCTCGGCCGCCGCGATCTATGCCGCGCTCTATGGCGGCGGGGCAGCGCTGTGGTGCGGGCGGGGCACCGGCGTCGACGACGAGGGGCTGAAGCGCAAGATCGCCGCGGTCGAGGCCGGCCTGGCCTTCCATGCCAACCATCTGAGTGATCCGCTCGAAGTGCTGCGCCGCTTCGGCGGGCGTGAGATGGCGGCGATTTGCGGCGCGATCATCGCTGCCAGGCTGCAGCGCATCCCGGTCATCCTCGACGGCTATGTCGTCACTGCCGCGGCCGCGATCCTGCATGCGATCGAGCCTTCGTCGATCGACCATTGCCTCGCCGGCCATCTCTCGGCCGAGGGCGCCCATGCCGAGGCGCTTGTCAGGCTCGGCAAGCAGCCGCTGCTGGCGCTCGACATGCGCCTGGGCGAGGGCAGCGGCGCCGCGCTCGCCGCCGCACTGGTCAAGGCCGCCGCCGCCGTCCATTCCGGCATGGCGACCTTCGAGCAGGCGCAAGTCTCGCAAAAGGAGAACTCGCAGAAGGAGATCTCGCAGAAGGGCCAGCTCCAGTGATCCGCCTCGAGAATATCGGCAAGCAGAACGGCAAGCAGCTCGTCTTCATCGAAGCCTCGGCCACGCTGCAGAAGGGCGAGAAGGTCGGCCTCGTCGGCCCCAATGGCGCCGGCAAGACGACGCTGTTCCGCATGATCACCGGCCAGGAGGCGCCCGACGAGGGCCAGGTCGGCGTCGATCGCGGCATCACCATCGGCTATTTCAGCCAGGATGTCGGCGACATGGCCGGTCGCAGCGCCGTCACCGAGGTGATGGATGGCGCCGGCCCGGTCAGTGCCGTCGCGGCCGAGCTCAAGGAGCTCGAGACCGCCATGGCCGATCCCGACCGCGCCGACGAGATGGACGAGATCATCACCCGCTATGGCGAGGTCCAGGGCCGTTTCGAGGAGCTCGATGGCTATGCCATGGACGGAAGGGCGCGCGAGGTGCTTGCCGGCCTCGGCTTCAGCCAGGAGATGATGGACGGCGATGTCGGCGCGCTCTCGGGCGGCTGGAAGATGCGCGTCGCGCTCGCCCGTATCCTGCTGATGCGCCCCGATGCGATGCTGCTCGACGAGCCGAGCAACCATCTCGATCTCGAAAGCCTGATCTGGCTGGAGGAGTTCCTGAAGGGCTATGACGGCGCCCTGCTGATGACCTCGCATGATCGCGAGTTCATGAACCGCATCGTCAACAAGATCGTCGAGATCGATGCCGGCGCGCTGACCAGCTATTCCGGCGACTACGAGTTCTACCAGCAGCAGCGCGCGCTCGCCGAGAAGCAGCAGCAGGCGCAGTTCGAGCGCCAGCAGGCGATGCTGGCCAAGGAGATCGCCTTCATCGAGCGCTTCAAGGCGCGCGCCTCGCACGCCGCGCAGGTGCAGAGCCGGGTGAAGAAGCTCGACAAGATCGACCGCGTCGAGCCGCCCAAGCGCCGCCAGACGATCCAGTTCGAGTTCCAGCCGGCGCCGCGCTCCGGCGAGGACATCGTCACGCTCAAGAACGTGCACAAGCGCTATGGCAGCAGGACGATCTACGAGGGGCTCGACTTCCAGGTCCGTCGCAAGGAGCGCTGGTGCATCATGGGCGTCAACGGCGCCGGCAAATCGACCCTGCTGAAGCTGATCGCCGGCACGGCCGATCCGGACGAGGGCACGGTCGCGGTCGGCGGCACCGTCAAGATGGGCTATTTCGCCCAGCACGCCATGGAACAGCTCGACGGCGACGCCACCGTCTTCCAGTCGCTGGAGGATTCCTTTCCGCAGGCGGGGCAGGGCTCGCTGCGCGCGCTCGCCGGCTGCTTCGGCTTCTCCGGCGACGATGTCGAGAAGCGTTGCCGCGTGCTCTCGGGCGGCGAGAAGGCGAGGCTCGTCATGGCCAAGATGCTCTACGACCCGCCGAATTTCCTCGTGCTGGACGAGCCGACCAACCATCTCGACATCGCCACCAAGGAGATGCTGATCACGGCGCTGGCGCAATATGAGGGCACCATGCTCTTCGTCTCGCACGACCGTCATTTCCTCGCGGCGCTGTCGAACCGCGTGCTGGAGCTGACGCCGGAGGGCATCCATGCCTATGGCGGCGGCTACACGGAATATGTCGCGCGCACCGGGCAGGAGGCGCCGGGCCTGCGCAGCTAGAGCATTTTCGAGCGAAGTGGATACCGGTTCGCGCGAAGAAAATGCGTCAAAACAAGTAGATAGAGAATTTTCGCGATTCGAAGAAACGCGGAAATGCTCTAGCGCGCTCTCCGTTGGGGTGAACGATCAGTACTCGCGCCGGATCAGGAGCTACCAGAGCAGCGGCACGAAGCGGTAGCGCACGCGGTCGCTATAGGCATCGTAGCCCGGCAGTTCCTGGCGCAGGGTCTGCTCCTCATGGACCGCGCGCCAGGCGACCGCGAGGATCAGGATCGCCGACAGGGCAAGGCCACGCCAGGAGCCGAGCAGGAGCGGCGTGCCGATGAACATGAACAGCGCGCTCGCATACATCGGGTGCCGCACCAGCGCGTAGGGGCCGGTATCGATCACCCGCTGGCCCGCCTGGATCTTGACCACCGGGGCGGCGAAGGCGTTCTCGCGGAAGGTCCAGAAGGTGCCGGCCGCATTGAGCAGGATCAGGAACCCGCCCGCCACCTGGAGCCAGACCGGCACGGCGGTGAAGCCGGTCCGTGCGGCATCCCAGCTCATGAAGCCGGTCCAGCCGAAATATCCGGTCACAAAGAGCAGGAGCCAGACGCGGTCCCAGGGCTTCTGGTCGCGCTGGATCGGCGCGGCCATGCGCTCGCGCAGCAGGCTCGGGCTATGCCTCGACAGCCAGAGGATCATCGCGACCCCGCCGAGCGTGAAGAGCAGGATGAGGGCCCATCCGCCGGGATAGGCCAGGGTGCCGGCGGGCCAGAGGATGAGCGCCGCCATGAAGATCGTCCAAACGATCATCTGCAACCAGATCGCGATCATGATGCACTCCGAATAGGTCGGATGCCGCGGCGCCCTGAATGGCCGGCCTTGCACGGGCGATGGGGTGGCGCATCCGGCGCGTGACGGGCCGTGGCGTCTTTCGCCGGCGCCGCCCAGCGGCTATGTTTCCTGGAGTGCAGAATATTCGAGATATACCGAATATGTCAAATAAGGCCGATCGCGACTTCATCGAGAGCGTCGCGGGGCTGCTGGTGCCCTGGGGCGTGCCGCCGCTGGCGGCGCGGCTCTACGGCTATCTGCTGCTGAGCCCGGACCCGGTCAGCCTCGACCGGATCACGGCCGATCTGGAGATCAGCAAGAGCAGCGCCAGCGTCGCCGCCCGGCTCCTGGAGAAATACACCCTGGCGCGCCGCCGCGGCGAGCGCGGCAGCAAGCGCGCGCTCTATGAGGTGTCCGACAATTACGAGGGCATGCTGAGCGAGCAGAACCGCCTGCTCGACGCGATGGCCAGGACCTTCCGCCAGGGTGCCGACACGGCCGCAGCGGGCAGGGCGCGCGCGCGCCTGGAGGAGATGGCCGAGTTCTACCTGACCGCCCGCGAGGCGATGGAGGCGACCATGCAGCGCTGGCGCGGGCGCGGGAAGGCGTAGGCGCTGGGCTTGCCCGCGTTTTGGCTCACTGTCGGCCTTCGATGCGCAGGCACGCTGCTGTCCGATCCCTGCGACGGAGCGAGGCTAGGCCGCCGAGCGTGCCTCCGGCTCGGGCAGCGCCGCGAGCGTGTCCATCACGCGCTCGGCCGGCAGGGTCACCGTCACTTCCGTGCCGGCGCGCGGCTTGGATTTCAGGTGGAAGCCGCCGCCATGCAGGTCGATCAGCCCCTTGACGATCGGCAGGCCGAGGCCCGAGCCCTGCTCGGCCGTCTTGATCGCCAGCGAGCCGCGCCCGAAGGTCTGCAGCACCACCGGGATCTCGTCCTCGGGAATGCCCGGGCCGGTATCGATGACGGAGACATATTGGCCGCCATTCGCCGTCCAGCCGACCTTGATGCCGATCTCGCCGCCCTGCGGCGTGAACTTGATGGCGTTGGACAGGATGTTGAGCACGACCTGCCTGATGGCGCGCTCGTCGGCCCAGATCTTCGGCAGGTCGGGCTCGACCGCCTCGCGGATGCTCTGGCCTTTGGCCTTGGCGCGCAGGTTCAGCATGTGCCGGCAATCCTCGACGATGCCGGCAAGGCTGAGCGCCTCCTCGTTGAGCTCGTATTTTCCGGCCTCGATGCGCGAGAGATCGAGGATCTCGTTGATCAGGTTGAGCAGGTGCTGGCCCGAGCCGTGGATATCGGAGGAATATTCCTTGTAGGCGGCATTGGCATGCGCGCCGAAGATCTCGTTCTTCATCACCTCGGAGAAGCCGAGAATGGCGTTGAGCGGCGTGCGCAGCTCATGGCTCATCGTGGCCAGGAAGCGCGACTTGGCGAGATTGGCCTCCTCGGCCTTGCGCCGGGCCTCGTCGGAATTGGCGGTGGCGGTCTCGAGTTCCGCGATCAGCGCATCCTTCTCGGCCCGGAACTCGATGGTCGCGACCGAGCTCGAATAGAGCCGGTTGGCCAGGAAGATGAAGAAGAGCTGGGCCGAGGCCGCCATCAGCGCCATGGTGACGCTGTCGATGTCGGAGCGGCCCCAGAAGAACAGCCCGATGCCGATCGTGATCGGGATCAGCCCGGAATAGACCGCGAGCGGCAGCGTCGCCGACAGCATCACGGTCAGCGCGCCGACGATCAGCAGCGTCGTCATCACGAAGACCTTGGCGCCTGCCGCGGCGACCGGCGCGAACAGTACCAGGATCAGCGTCCAGGACAGGCTGTGCAGGCCTTCGGCTGCAGGCAGGAGCTTGCGCCAGAAGCGGATTTTCACCTCGCCGGCCGGCTGCGCCAGGAAGCGCCGGCACAGCACGACCATGACCGCGCAGGACAGGATGACGGCGCTGAGCCAGGCCGTGACCTGATAGGCCGGCACCCAGAGGCAGCTGGCCGCGCCGACGCAGAGCGCGAGGAGGATGGCGCCGGCCGAGCCGTGCAGCCGGTACTGCGCGAAGACCCGCAGCAACTCGTAGTCGAAGGCGCGCACCAGCCCGCTCGAGGAGGTCAGCTTCTCGCGGACGGACTTGACCTCGCGCGTCACCAGCTTGCGCCGCGCGAGCACTGAAGGATCGGGTCCGCGCCCTCGCTGCACCTGTTCGGCTGTGACTTCGGCCATCGTCGCGACGCAACTTCCTCTGAACCGGCAGCGCAGCACACACGCCCGGCTCGTCAATATGGTCTCAAAATCGTTAAGCTCTTCCTGATGGCTCGCTTCGGATTCGGACAATCCCGCTATGGACCTTTCGGCTGGCGCCGCGTCGGCCGGCTGACCGACCTTGTTGTAGCGCTTGGAATCATTGGGCTTCTGGCGATCGGCGGCGCGGTGCTGCAATATCGGCTCGGCCCGGCGCGCCAGCTCGTCGGCGCGGCCCAGGCGATCGATGGTGATTCGCTGCGGCTCCTGGGCGAGGAGTTGCGGCTCGAAGGCATCGACGCGCCGGAATACCGCCAGGTTTGCACCGACCGGAGCGGGCGGGAGGTCGATTGCGGCCGCGCCGCCCGCCGCGCGCTGGTCGAATTGCTGTCGCGCGGCATCGTCACCTGCGAGATCGGCAAGGCCGACCGCTACGGCCGCGGCCTCGCCCGCTGCCGCCAGGGCGGGAGCGACGTCAACGCCGCCATGGTCCGCCAGGGCCAGGCGGTCGCCTATGGCGGCTATCGCACCGAAGAGGAGGAGGCGAGGGCGGCCGGGCGCGGCCTCTGGGCGCTGACCTTCGAGCGGCCCGAGACCTGGCGAAGGAGCCATAGCCGCGGCGCGCCGTGAGCCCGTCGGCTCGAAACGTGGATTGCGGTCTTCGTCCGATGATCTGGGGCGTACCGTGCCCGTCATGCGTCCGTCACCCGCATGGGCGAGGGCAGCCGCCATCATCGTGCCGATGTCGGGACTTTACCTTGCAGGACTTTACCTTGACAGCGTTGCTGCTGCACCGTGAATGCCGCCTGGGGTCATGGCGCGGGAGAGGGGATGTGAGCATGAGGCTTTATGACGGTGGGCGAGCGCCCAACCCGCGACGCGTCCGCATCTTCTTCGCCGAGAAGGGCGTCGCCCTGCCTGAGCTCATCCCGGTCGACATCGCAAGGAAGGAACACCTGACCCCGGAATTCACCCGCATCAACCCGATGCGGCGCCTGCCCGTGCTCGAACTCGATGACGGCACCGCCCTGGCGGAGACCGTCGCGATCTGCCGCTATCTCGAGAGCCTGCACCCGCAGCCGGCCTTGTTCGGCGGCAATGCCAAGGAACAGGGCCAGATCGAGATGTGGAATCGGCGCGTCGAGCTCGGCCTGTTCTCCAGCGTCATGGCCGTCTTCCGCCATAGCCATCCCTCGATGGTCGAGCTGGAGAACCAGGTGCCGGAATGGGCCGACGCCAATCGCGAGCAGATCGACGACCACCTGATGATCCTCGACCTGCAGCTTGCCGGGAATTCCTATCTCTGCGGCGAAAGCTTCACCATCGCCGACATCACCGCCGGCATCGCCATCGACTTCATGAAGCCGTCGCGCATTCCGCTGCCGGAGGATTTCTCCAATATCCGGCGCTGGCATGGCGAGCTCTCGGCGCGGCCGAGCTGGGCGGCCTGATGCGGCTTGCCGTTTGCTTCGTTGCGTTGCTTGCGTTGGCACAGCCTCTTGCGTTGGCGCGGCCTGCAGCCGCGGCCGAACGCCTTAGTGGCGAGGCGATCAAGCAGGCCTTCACCGGCAATACGGTCAGCGGCCGCTACACGCGCGGTGGCTTCTTCACCGAATATCACGACGCCAATGGCCAGGCGCTCGGCAATAACGGCTATCAGCGCAATACCGACGCCTGCTGGATCACGAAGGACGACCAGGTCTGCTACTATTACGGACCGCCGAGCGACCGGACGATCCATTGCTTCACCGTCGAGCTCACCGACCGGCTCTATATCCTGCGCAATGTCGTCGATGGGCAGATCAACGCGCTCGCCACGGTCGAGCTGGGCAATCCGCGCCAGCACACGGATGATGCCAAGCCCTGGTATTGCGACGGCCTGATTTCGCGGGCGCCCGGGCGGGGAGCGCCGATGTCGCGGCGGCTGGCGGCCCGATGAGCCTCCGGCTTCTGCTCGGCGCGCTCGGCCTGCACCTGCTCGCCCTGGCTTCGCCGGCGCTCGCCCAGCAATTCCTGTCCGGCGAGGAGATCCGCGGGGCTTTCGAGGGCAACACGGTCGCCGGCCGCTTCATCATCGGCAACCGCTTCAGCGAGTACCACGCTGCCGATGGTCGCGCCCTCGGCTACGGTGGCTGGGCCGAGAATACCGACGCCTGCTGGACCGTAAGGGACGACAAGGTCTGCTACTATTACGGCCCGCTCACCGGCCGGGTCGTTCATTGCTACACGGTGCAGGCGGTGGGGAGGCTCCATATCCTGCGCCATGTCACGGATAGCCGGCTCACGAGCGCCGTAGCGATCGAGCCGGGCAATCCGCGCCATCATTCCGACCATGGCAGGCCCTGGCATTGCGACGGCCTGATCTCGCAGGCGCCGGGGCAGGGGATGGCGATGTCGCGCCGGCTGGCGGCAGCGCGATGAGGCGGCTTCTCATCCTCGCCCTGTCAGCGCTGATCGGCGCGCCGGCGCCGGTCCAGGCGCAGTCGGCCAAGCCGGCCGAGCGCCTGAGCGGCGAGCAGCTTCGCCGCCAATTCGAGGGCAACACGGTCGGCGGCCGCTTCCTCAGCGGCAAGCTCTTCAGCGAATACCATGATCCCAACGGCCAGGCTGTCGGCTTCAACGGCACCGTGCCCAATACCGACGCCTGCTGGATCATCAGGGGCGACCAGATCTGCTATTATTACGGCCCGCTCGAGCAGCGCCGCGTGCATTGCTACCGCGCCCAGCCGATCGGCAAGCTGCTCTACATGCACCACACCACCGATCCCCGCTCCAACGCTCTGGTCACGAGCGAGCCCGGCAATCCGCGCCATCATTCCGACAACGGCAAGCCCTGGTATTGCGACGGCCTGATCTCGCAGGCACCGAAACAGGGAGTGCCGCTGTCGCGGCGACTTGCAGCACGATGAGAGGACTACCAGCCTTTGCCGCGATGGCGGCGGCGCTCCTGCTTGCTTCGCACGCGCCCGCCTCCGCGGTCGAGCGGTTGACGGGGCCACAGCTCCGGAAGCTTTTCGAGGGCAATACGGTCACGGGCCGCTATAACGGCACCAACCAGCCCTTCAGCGAATATCATCAGGCCGATGGCCGTGCGAGCGGCCATAACCGCAACGTGCCCAATACGGATGCGTGCTGGATCACTGTGCCGGACGGCGTCTGCTACTATTACGGTCCGCAGGAAACGCGCCGCACCTATTGCTTCGATGTCGACCGGACCGGCAATCTCATCGTCCTGCGCAGCCGCCCCAGCGGCCGGATCAATGGCATCGCCACGATCGAGCCGGGCGATCCGCATAAATTCGCCGAGAGCGCCAAGGCCTGGACCTGCGACGGGCTGATCTCGCAGGGGCCCGCGATGAGCCGGCGGCAGCTCGCAGCGCGATGACGGCGCAGGTGCAGGCAGCCGAGACGCTCGAAGACGTGCTGCTTGAGCTGCGCGCCTGCCGTGTCTGTCGCGACGAGCCGCGCTACCTGCCGCCGCTGCCGCATGAGCCGCGCCCGGTGATCCAGGCTTCGGTCACGGCCCGGCTCTGCATCGCCAGCCAGGCTCCGGGCCTGCGTGTCCATGCCAGCGGCCGGCCCTTCACCGACGCCTCCGGCGTGCGGCTGCGCTCCTGGCTCGGCATGGGCGAGGATGTCTTCTACGACGAGAGCAAGGTCGCGATCGTGCCGATGGGCCATTGCTTCCCCGGCTATGACGCTCATGGCGGCGACCTGCCGCCACGCCGCGAATGCGCGCCGCTCTGGCGCTCCCGGGTCTTCACGGCGCTGCCGCAGCTCGAGCTGATCCTGGTGGTCGGCCGCTATGCCCAGGCCTGGCATCTCGGCCCCAAGGCCGGCGCGAAACTGTCGGAGACGGTCGCCGACTGGCGCGCGATTCTCGCCGCGCCGCGCATGCCGCGCGTGCTGCCGCTGCCACACCCGTCCTGGCGGAACAACGGCTGGCTCAGGCGCAACACCTGGTTCGAGGAGGAGCTCCTGCCGGTGTTGCGGGCGGAGGTGGCGCGGCTGGTGAGGTGAGCGAGGCGGCCGATTATTCGCCCCGCAGATTGCGCAGCTGTGCTCGCGTCAGAAGCCGGGCAAGCCCTGCTCAATAATCCTCGAGCCGTGCGATCAGGCTCGACGTATCCCAGCGGCTGCCGCCGAGCTTCTGCACCTCGGAGTAGAACTGGTCGACCAGCGCCGTGACCGGAAGCTGCGCACCGTTGCGGCGGGCTTCGTCGAGCACGATGCCGAGATCCTTGCGCATCCAGTCGACGGCGAAGCCATAGTCGAACTTGCCGATGTTCATGGTCTTGCCGCGGTTGTCCATTTGCCAGGAGCCGGCGGCGCCCTTGGAGATCACCTCCAGCATCGCCTCGACATCGAGGCCGGAGCGCTTGGCGAAATGGATGCCTTCCGACAGGCCCTGCACCAGCCCGGCGATGCAGATCTGGTTGACCATCT
This sequence comes from Allobosea sp. BK604, assembly GCF_004341515.1. Lineage (GTDB taxonomy): Bacteria > Pseudomonadota > Alphaproteobacteria > Rhizobiales > Beijerinckiaceae > Allobosea. The sequence goes on along the minus strand of NZ_SLZF01000006.1, from coordinate 292,201 downwards.
TGGTGAGCTGGCCGGAGCCGGCCGGGCCCATCAGCTTGCACATCCGCGCGAAGGCGGCGATCACCGGCTCGACCTTGGCATAGGTCGCCTGCTCGCCGCCGCACATCACGGTCAGCACGCCGTTCTCGGCACCGGCCTGGCCGCCCGAGACCGGCGCGTCGACGAAGCCGAAGCCGCCGGCCTTCGCGGCCGCCTCGAGCTCGCGCGCGACATTGGCCGAGGCGGTGGTGTGGTCGACGAAGATCGCGCCCTTCTCCATGCCGGAGAAGGCGCCGTTCTCGCCGATCGTCACCGAGCGCAGGTCGTCATCGTTGCCGACGCAGCAGAACACGATCTCCTGGCCCTTGGCCGCATCGGCCGGGGTCGGCGCCGAGACGCCGCCATGCTGCGCCACCCAGGCCTGCGCCTTGGCCGGGTTGCGGTTATAGATGGTGACGTCATGGCCCTTGGCCTTGAGATGTCCGGCCATGGGATAGCCCATGACACCGAGACCGAGGAAAGCGACTTTGGCCATAGCGTGCTCCGCAGACATATCTGGAGGTTCGCCGCGGCTTTAGCCTCTGGCGCGCCCGCTGGGAAGGTGTGCAACCGTTGGGGACCCATGTCGCGGCCCGGCATGGATTGAGCCGTCCAGTCCACCGCGCCAGAGCATTTTCGAGCGAAGTGGGCACCGGTTCGCGTGAAGAAAATGCGATTAGACAAAAGCCTGGAGAATTTCCGCGTTTCAAGGAAACGCGGAAATGTTCTAGGCATGGCCCATGACGATTTCCAATGATGACGAATTGCAGGCGCTGCGCGAGATCGGTCGCATCATCGCCCGCGCGCTGGCCACCATGGGCAAGGCGCTGGAGCCGGGCATGACGACGGCCGAGCTCGACGCGATCGGCCGCGATTGCCTGGAGCGGGAGGGCGCGCGCCCGGCCCCGGAACTCGCCTACGGCTTCCCGGGAGCGACCTGCATCAGCGTCAACGAGGAGATCGCGCACGGCATTCCGGGCGATCGCCGGATCGCCGCCGGCGACCTGATCAATATCGATGTCTCCGCCGAGAAGGCGGGCTTCTTTTCCGATACCGGCGCGTCCTTCACCGTGCCGCCGGTCGACCGGCGCATCGAGCGGCTGTGCCGTGACGGCAAGCGCGCGCTCTGGGCCGGGATCGGCCAGGTCGGCGCGGGCAAGCCGATGGCGGGGATCGGCCAGGCCGTCGGCCGCTTCGCGCAGAAGAACCGCTATACGCTGGTGCGCAATCTCGCGAGCCACGGCGTCGGCCGCTCGCTGCACGAGGAGCCGACGGAACTCGCCACCTGGCCGGATCGCTCGGAGCGCCGCATCATGGAGAAGGGCCTGGTCTTCACCGTCGAGCCCTTCCTGTCGCTCGGCGCCGACTGGGCCGAGCATCGCGAGGACGACCGCTGGACGCTCTATGCCGAGCCCAGCGCGCCGACCGTCCAATACGAGCACACCGTGGTCGCGACGCCGTCGGGTGCGCTGGTCCTCACCCTCGCGGACTGAGGCCCGGCCTTCTCACCTCAGCGCCATGTGGCGGGTCAGCCTGAGTTCGACCTTGTCCCAGACACGCCGGATCACCTCGACCAGCGCAAGATAGATCACCGCCGCATAGAGATAGATCGTCAGGTCGAAGGAGCGCGCGAAGGCGAGCTTCGTCGCGCCCATCAGATCGAACAGCGTCACCAGCGAGGCGATCGCGCTCGACTTGATCATCACGATCAGTTCGTTGCCGAGCGGGCGCAGGGCCAGGATCATCGCCTGCGGCATGATGACGTGGCGCAGCGTCCCCCAACGATGCAGGCCGAGCGCCAATGCGCCCTCGAACTGCCCGCGGGGGATCGACTGGATCGCGCCGCGCAGGATCTCGGCCTGATAGGCGGCGGTGTTGATCGTGAAGGTGAAGATCGCGCAGTAGAACGGTTCGCGGAAGAACCACCACAGCCCGATATCCTGCCAAAACAGCCGGAACTGCCCGAGCCCGTAATAGACCAGGAAGAGCTGGCACAGCAGCGGCGTGCCGCGGAACAGCGTCGTGTAGCCGTTGATCGTGCTCTGTGCCCATTTCGGTCCGTAGAGCCGGGCGATGGCGAGCCCGACCGCCAGGATGAAACCGAGCAGGACCGAGATGATGACGAGCTGGAACGTGATCCAGAGCCCGCTCGCCATCCGGCAGCCGTAGTTCTGGAAGACCTCGCTGCCGAGCCAGTAGCCGGGATACTCGCACCAGGTCATCGCGTCGCTCCGCCGAAAGCGGCAAAGCCGCGATTGGAGCGCGCTTCGAGCTTACCCACGCCCCAGGCCGAGATCAGCGAGAAGAACAGATAGAGCATCATCGCCGCGCCGAAGAACAGGAACGGCTCCTTCGTCACCACATTGGCGCGCGTGGTGATGAACATGATGTCCTGCAGGGTGATGACCGAGACCAGCGAGGTCTCCTTCAGCAGCACCATCCAGTTATTGCCGAGGCCCGGCAGGGCGACGCGGATCAGCTGCGGGAAGACGACGAGGCGGAAGGCCTGCGCCTTGCTGAGGCCGAGCGCGGCGGCGGCCTCGCGCTGGCCCTTCTGGATCGAGTTCAGCGCGCCGACCCAGACCTCGCTGGAGAAGGCCGAAAGCACGACGCCGAGCGCCACCATGCCGGCGACGAAGGGCGGCATCGAGAATACGCCGGGCAGACCAAGCGCCTGCCAGGTCTGCTGCAGCAGGATCTGGATGCCGAAATAGATGATGTAGAGCGTCAGCAGCTCGGGCACGCCGCGGAACACGGTCGTATAGGCCGTCGCCAGCGCGCGCAGGACGACCTTGTCCGAGCGCTTGCCCAGCGCCACGATCAGTCCGAGCAGCAGCCCGAAGGGCAGGGTCGCGAGCGCGATCGAGATGGTGGTGAAAGCGCCTTGCAGAAGGGCAGGGCCCCAGCCGCCGTCGCCGAAGCCGAGCAATGCGAACTTGTCGAGCATGCGCCCCCTGGCAGTGCGAAGCGATGGTTCCGGCGAGCCCTCATCCTTCGAGACGCCGCTTGGCTCCTCGGGATGGCAACTCCTGCTTCCGGTCCGGTCGTCGTTGAGCTTATTCGGTCGTCGATGCCGGAGCGGCGCGAGGCCGCTCCGGCGAGAGCGTGATCACGCGCTGAGCGCCATCACATCAGGTCGATCTTGAACCACTTGTTCTGGATCTTCTTGTAGGAGCCGTCGGCCAGCGATTCGGCGATCGCCTTGCTCCACATCTCCTTCAGCGCGGTGTCTTCCTTGCGCACCGCGCCACCGACGCCCGGGCCATGGATCGCCGGATCGCGCGTCACCTCGCCGGCCTTCTGGCAGCAATCCTTGCCCTTGCCGTCGAGGAAATCCTGCAGCGCCAGCGAGTCGGCGATGATGTAGTCGAGCCGCCCGTTGAGCAGGTCGAGATTGGCCTCCTCCTGGGTCGGATAGAGGCGGATATTGGAATCCTTGTAGTACTTCTCGAGGAAGTTGGCGTGGATGGTCGCGCCCTGCGTGCCGACCGCCTTGCCCTTCAGCGCGGCAGGCGAGATGTCGGTCGAGGCACCCTTGGCGCTGATCGCCCAGATCGGCGTCTTGGTATAGACCGAGGTGAAGTCGACCCGCTTCTTGCGCTCGTCGGTGGCGTTCATGCCGGCGATGATGATGTCGTACTTGTTGGCGAGCAGCGCCGGGATGATGCCGTCCCAGTCCTGGACGACCCAGGTGCATTTCACCTTCATCTTCTCGCAGAGCATGTTGGCGTAGTCGATCTCGAAGCCTTCGAGCTCTTTCTTGGCGTTGAGATTGTTGAAGGGCGGATAGGCGCCTTCGGTGCCGATCCGGATCTCCTTCCACTCCTTCTGCTGGGCGAGCGCGCCGGTCGTGCCGAGGCTCGCGAAGGAAGCGGCCGCCAGCGCAGCGCCGGCGATCAAACGAACGAAACCTTTCATGGTACCTCCCGCAGGTTGGCCGGCCGGGCGTTTCGCGACCCTGTTCCGGCTTGTGCCCACAGATTGTGCGATCCGATGCCTCGCCCGCAAGTGGGGACATGCAGCTTTTCTGAGCGTATCCGCTTAAAGGATCGGCAGCGCAAACCTATGGCTTTATTGACTATTTTTACTTTGCCGGGCTGAAGCCCCTCGCTGCTGCGAGTTGTGGATCGCGCCGGGCTCAGGCTGCGGCGGGCTTGGCGCGCCCGGCAAAGGCGGAGAAGACCGCCTCGCAGCGGTCGAGACCCCAGTCGAGCTCGGCCCGGCTGATCGTCAGCGGCGGGGCGAAGCGGATGACGGTCTCATGCGTTTCCTTGGTCAGCACGCCGGCGCCGGCGAGCGCGCTGACGACCGCCTTGGCCGAGGCGAGGGCGGGGTCGAGATCGACGCCGACCCAGAGGCCGAGGCCCCGCACCTCGCGCGCCAGGCCCTGCGTCATCGCATTGAGGCGGCGCTTCATATGGGCGCCATGCTCGGCCGAGCGCTCGACCAGCCGCTCTTCCTCGATGATCTTGAGCGCTTCCAGCCCGATCGCCGCGGCGAGCGCATTGCCGCCGAAGGTCGAGCCATGCGAGCCGGGCTCGAACAGCCGCATCACATCGCGCGAGGCGAGGAAGGCGGAGACCGGATAGACCCCGCCGCCGAGCGCCTTGCCGACGATCAGCCCATCCGGGCGGATGCCCTCATGTTCATGCGCGAACCAGCGTCCGGTGCGCCCGAGGCCGGACTGCACCTCGTCGAGGATGAGCAGGATGGTGTTGGCGTCGCAGAGCGCGCGCAGCCGCTTCAGATAGCCCGCCGGCGGCACGACGATGCCGGCCTCGCCCTGGATCGGCTCGATCATGATTGCAGCTGTGTTGGGCGTGATCGCCGCCTCGATCGCGGCCGCATCGCCGAAGGGCACGTTGACGAAGCCGGGCGTGAACGGCCCGAAGCCGTCGCGATAGCTCGCGTCGGAGGAGAATCCGACGATCGTCGTCGTCCGGCCGTGGAAATTGCCGGCGGCCGTGATGATCTCGGCCTTGCCATCGGCGATGCCCTTGATCCGGTAGCCCCAGCGCCGGGCGGCCTTGATCGCGGTCTCGACCGCCTCCGCGCCGGTATTCATCGGCAGTGCCATCTCCTGCCCGGAGACCGCGCAGAGCCTGGCCAGGAACGGCCCGAGCGGCTCGCTATGGAAGGCGCGGCTGGTGACGGCGAGTTTGCGCGCCTGCTCGTTCAGCACCTTGAGGATGCGCGGATGGCCATGGCCGAGGCTGACGGCGGAATAGCCGCTCATCATGTCCAGCCGCTTCATGCCGCCGATATCGGTCAGCCAGACTCCCTCGCCATGCGAGAGCATGATCGGCAGCGGCGCGTAATTCGCGGCGCAGACCTGGCGTTCGAGCTCGATGGCATTCATGGCAACTCTCCCTCGTCAGGGGCAGGGTAGGCCTCTGGATGCAGCCGGAGCGGACCGGGAAGACGCGATGATGCAGCCGATTCTGTCGTGCTCGCAGCAGAATCGGACAGCCTTCGCCAGTCCCCCGCAGGCCGGGCAACGGCGCCGGAGATTTCGCTCGGCCAAGACTCCGGCTGGGACTCAGGCTGAAGACTCAGGCTATAGCGTGGTCAGGCGCAGCCCACGCCTCCCCCCTCCGCCGGGAAAGCATCGTCCATGCCGGGCCATCCAACCGTCGAACCGACTGTTCGAGCGCCGCGCATGAGGAGGGGTTGCGAACTATGCTCGCGATAGGAGGTTTTGATGAAGCTGTCCGCGCCGATCTATGACCTGAAACGCAAAGCCCGGCTCTTGTCCCGCGAGGCGAAGATCCCGCTCCACGCGGCGCTTGATCGCATCGCCGCCGCAGAGGGGTTCAGCAGCTGGGGCCTGCTTGCGGCCAAGGCAGCTGCGGCTGCGCCTGCCGGCAAGCTCTTTGCCCGGCTGGTGCCCGGCGATCTGATCCTGGTCGCCGCGCGTCCCGGCCATGGCAAGACGCTGATGAGCCTCGAGCTCGCGGTGGAGGCGATGAAGGCCGGCAATCGCGGCGTGTTCTTCTCGCTGGAATATACGAAAAGCGATGTCCTGGAGCGCTTTCGCGCGATCGGGGTGGATCTGGCGCATTTCGACGGGTTGTTCGAATTCGACAGTTCGGACCTGATCAGCGCCGACTACGTCATCGCGGCGCTGCAATCGGCGCCGCGCGGGACCCTGGTCGTCATCGATTATCTGCAGCTTCTCGATCAGCGCCGGGAGAATCCCGACTTGATGGCGCAGATCCGCAAGCTGCGGGCCTTTGCCCGGGAGCGGGGACTGATCCTCGTCTTCATCTCCCAGGTCCATCGCTCCTACGACCCCTCGACGAAGCCCTGTCCGGATATCGGCGACGTGCGCTTGCCGAACCCGCTGGATCTGTCGCTGTTCAACAAGACCTGCTTCCTGAACAACGGCGAGATCCGATACCAGGCGGCCAGCTAGCGCATCCCGGCGATCCGGCTCTGCCGGGCACAGATCACGTGCCCCGGCATGGCCGGGCGCTGCCGAGCACAGCCCGGCGATGCGGCGAAGCCGCGCTCATCGCCGGGCGATCGGCATCACCAGATAGACCATGCCGAGCACCATTGGCGGCACCGCGAGCGCGGTGACGAGCCAGGTCGGCCAGCCGTCGCTGAAGGGCGAGAGCGCGAGCAGAATGAGGTTGATCAGCAGATAGGCGCCCAGCATCAGCGTGCCCAGGAAACGCAGGCGGCCAAGCGGGGACCGGGTGGCAATGGTCATGATGATCTCCATAACGAAACGTATCGTTTCGTTATGGATTGATAGATACGATCCGTTTCGATATCAAGTCCCGGTCGCGCCGTCCGGACGCGATCCGAATCCGCGCCCGCGGCGTCGGCGGGCAAGGGGCAGAAGGCGAGCATCATCGTGACGACTGGCGATGCCGAACCACAGACCCGCCGAGCCTCGATCGGCGCGCGCCGGAATCCCGCCTCGCAGGCGGCGATCCTCTCGGCCGCCCGCGCCGTCCTGGCGGAGGAGGGCTATGGCGGCTTCTCGATCGACGCCGTCTCGCGCCGGGCCGGCGCCGGCAAGCCGACGGTCTACCGCTGGTGGAAGACCCGCGCCGACCTGCTGATGGATGTCTATGCCGCCGAGAAGGCGGCGCTGACCGTGCCGATAACGGCCGATCTCGCCCGCGATCTCACCGTCTATACCGAAGCGCTTTGGGATTTCTGGGACGAGACGCCCTCGGGCCGGACCTTCCGGGCGCTCGTCGCCGAGGCCCAGGACAGCCCCGAAGCCCTGGACACCTTGCGCGACAAGTTCATGCCGGAGCGGACGCGGCTGTTGCGCGAGCGCTTCGTCAAGGCGGTCGAGCGTGGCCAGATCGTCGCCGCCGAGATCGAGATGCGGCTCGTGCTTTATCTCGGCTTCAGCTGGTACTACGTGCTGACCGATCGCCTGGCCGAGGGTCGCGCCGCGATCGCGCCGGCGATGCGTCTCATCGCGGCGCCCTCGCTCCGATGACCCGCTGTCCCGATCTGTCCCTGACTGGAGCCTGCGCTTGATCCCCTGGATTTTGCTCGACACCGCGAAATTGCCTGATGGTTCCGGCGAGCTGCGCCTCAAGCAGCGCGGCAGCGAATTCTCGATCATGCTCGGCAGCAACGAGCTGATGAACAGCCGCCTCAGCGGCTCCGAGGAGGCGCTGGCGACGCTGGTGCGCGAGCGCCTGGGACAGAAGCCGAGGCCACGCATCCTGATCGGTGGGCTCGGCATGGGCTTCACCTTGCGGGCTGCATTGGCGGCCTGGGGCGCTGACGCGCGCATCGAGGTCGCCGAGCTCGTGCCGGCCGTCGTCGCCTGGGCGAGGGGCCCGATGGCCGAGGTTTTCGGCGCCTGTCTCGACGATCCGCGCGCAACGATTACGGTCGCGGATGTCGCAAGCGTGATCGGCGCCGCGCCCGCGGGCTATGACGCGATCCTGCTCGATGTCGATAACGGCCCTGAAGGCCTGACCGTTGCCGGCAATGACGCGCTCTATGGCGAGACCGGGCTCTGGCTGGCGCAGGCGGCGTTGCGGCCGGGCGGCATCCTCGCCGTCTGGTCGCAAGGTCCGGACCGCCGCTTCACGCAGCGCCTCGTCCGGGCGGGTTTCGTGGTGGAGGAGCTCATGGTGCGGGCGAGCCGGAGCCGCCGCGGCGCGAAGCATGTGATCTGGCTGGCAGCCCGGCAGCAGGCCGAGACTACCCGCAAGACCGCCGCGCCGACCGGTCGATCGCGGCGATAACGCATCGGCCCGAAAAGTGGCTTGCGGTTTTCGGACGAGCCGATGCGGGAACATGAGCATCGGCCCGAAAAGTGGCTTGCGGCTTTCGGACAAAGCCGATGCGAGCGTTACTCGCCTGGAGCCAACGCCGCCGAATCCGCGCCGCGCTCGCGCGCGTCGAGCATCGCCACGCCCCAGATCGCGAGCCCGGCGAGTGCCAGGGCCGCCCCGACCCAGCCGGTCGAGGTCCAGCCATAGCCGGCCGCGATCGCCATGCCGCCGAGCCAGGGGCCGAGCGCGTTGGCGGTGTTGAAGGCGCTGTGGTTCAGCGCGGCGGCCAGCGTCTGCGCGTCATGGGCGACATCCATCAGCCGCGTCTGCAGCGGCATGCCGAGCCCGCCGCCGGCCCCGATCATGAAGACCACGACGGATACCGCCCAGATATTGCCGGCGGCGAAAGGGAAGAGCGCGAGCGAGGCCGCGCTCCAGACCAGGATGATCGCGATCGAGGGCATCAGCGCCCGGTCGGCCATCCAGGCCGCGACGAGCGTACCCGCGGTCAGGCCGAGGCCGAAGATGGCGAGCACCACCGGGACCATCGAGGGCGCGACCTGCGTCACCTCCATCAGCGTCGAGGCGACATAGGTATAGACGGCGAACATGCCGCCGAAGCCGATCGCGCTGATCCCGAGCGTCAGCCAGACCTGCTTGTGCCTGAGCGCGCCGAGCTCGCGCAGCGGGCTGGCGTTGGGATGCGGCTTGTCCTTCGGCGCGAACAGAGCGACCAGCGTGACCGTCAGCAGCGCGAGCAGGGCGACGATCCCGAAACCCCAGCGCCAGCCGAAAGCCTGCCCGAGCCAGTTCGCCAGGGGCACGCCGAGAATCGTCGCGACGGTCAGCCCGAGCATGACGCGTGAAACCGCCTGCGCCCGCCGGTTGAGCGGAACGAGCGACGCGGCGACCAGCGCCGCGACGCCGAAATAGGCGCCGTGCGGCAGGCCGCTGAGGAAACGGAAGACCAGCATCCAGCCATAGGATGGCGCGAGCGCGGAGAGGCCGTTGGCGATCGCGAACACCGCCATCAGCCAGATCAGCAGCGTGCGGCGCGAGAGCTTCGCGGCCAGCACGGCGATGGCCGGCGCGCCGACCACGACACCGAGCGCATAGGCGCTGATCACATGACCCGCTGTGGGTTCGTCGATGCCGAGCCCGGCCGAGAAATAGGGCACGAGGCTCATCACCGCGAATTCGGTGGTGCCGATGGCGAAACCGCCGGTCGCCAGCGCGAGCAGCACCAGCCCGGCCCGCACCTTCGGCTCGGTGGCATGTGCGGCAGCAATGGCGGCATTGGCGCTTGAGGGCGCGGAGGTCATGGCGTGATCTCGGGGTGGTGCTTGATCGGGCTGCGGGGAGAGCAGCGATATTGCGTTGCACAATGAGGGCGCCATGCGCGCTCTGCAAGTATGGAAACGATCAACTTGGCGAGAGTCAAAGGGGCATGATCTCAGCGCATGACGTGCTGGGATGACTTACGTTTGCGGGTAAAGGCGAGGGAACAGAACTTCGAGCGTGGCGGCAGGAAAGCGTAGTGAGACTGGGCCCTTCGGCGTTGCGGAGGCCAGCAGGCCCTCCGCGATGGTCTGATTGAGCACGCGCCTCGCCGACCGTTCCGGCAGGCCGGTGATGCGGGAGGCCTCGCCGCGTTCGATTTCGCCGCGGATCAAGGCTTCCTCCAGAAGCCGGGCGCTTTCCGGCTTCAGACCCTCGCTTCTCTCCACATAGGCGCGCAATCGACGCGCCAGTGCGTCAAGCTCGAAGAGGCTGGCCATGAAGCTGACCTGGTCGAGGCAAACGCGCAGGAACCACAACACGAATTCGCTGAGCGCTCGCTCCGACAGATTGCCTCTGCCGTCGCGATCGCCCTGTCGAGGCATGTCGGCATGGCTCATCATGCGCTTGTATTCTCCGCGACTCTCGAGGCCCCGTGCCAGGCCGCGCGAGACGGACCAGAGGCCATGCGCGCCGATGCCGGCTTTTTGAGCCATGGCATGGCTCATCAATCGGCTGACCCGGCCGTTTCCATCGGGAAATGGATGGATGTAGTTCAGGCGATGATGCGCGGCTGCCATCGCCATGATGCGCCCCGCCTTGCCGAGCGGAACAAAGCGGTAGCGCGCTTCGAAATACCGCATGAAGTCCGGAACCCGATCGCTGGAGGGCGGCACATGCTTGCCGACTTCCACGTCGTGCTCCGGCTCCGAACGCCATTGGCCAGGCTCCATGAGGATGTCCCGCCCGACTCCCCGGATGCGCAGCATGGGTTCGGGCGCGTCCTGGTAGAACGCGCGATGGAGCCAGAGAATGAAGTCGCGGGATGCTGGCTCCGGCAAGGCATCGAGCGTGGCGAGCCGATCGACTTCCGCCTGGACCCGCACATGCGCCGCAGCTTCGAGCTGCAGGTTTCGGCGGCCTTCGTCGAGATCGAGCTGCCCGGCGAGCGCGCGTTCGATATCGCGTGGCCTGATATCGTGGCCCTCGATCAGGTTGCTGTAATAGGTGTTCATGATCCGCACGAGACCGGACAGGTTCGCCGCTGTCAGCGGATGAAGCGCACGGCCAAGGATCGCGGAGCTCGCCGACAGCTCGGCGGCGGCATCGGCGATCGCTTCAGTCGCCTCTTCCAAGCGGGCGGGTTCGATCCTGGCCGGCGTTTCGAGGGGAATCTGCACTGGATTGGCCGATCATTTCTGCTGAGATGAGGGCTTATTTAAGTCCAAAATCCTTTTGGAATTCTATAGTTATTCATGGGCTCCCGGCTTCGCAGCCGATCGCTTGGCCGATCCTGTGGCCGATCCGCGACGCGCTCGCCTTCGCTACTCCTCCGCCAGCGGATAACCCTCGAACTCCTTCAGCGCCTTGAGCGCGAAGGTCGTGCTGATCTTGGCGATGCCGAGCTGCGGGTCGGCGAGCCAGGCGCCGGTCAGCTCCTCGTATTCCGCCAGCGAGCTGGCGACGATGCGGGCGAGATAATCGGCCTCGCCGCTAACGACCTGGACCTCGGCGACGTCAGGCGCGGCCTTCAGCACCTTCTCGACCCTCTCGCGCCGTCCGACCGAATGGTCGCGCAGCGAGATCTGCGCGAAGGCGACGATGGCGTGGCCGGCGAGCTCCGGCGCGAGCCGCGCGCCATAGCCGAGGATCAGGCCGGAGGCTTCGAGCTTGCGCACGCGCTCCAGGCAGGGGCGGGCGGAGAGGCCGACCCGCTCCGACAAAGCCTGGTTGGTGATCCGGCCCTCCTCGCGCAGGATCGCGATGATCCTGCGGTCGATCGCGTCGAGGCTGAGCGGCTTGCGCCTCACGGCCTGCCCTTGCCGGCGGCGCGCGCCTCGGCGATCAGGCACAGCTCGGTGAACAGCACCTGCGCCGCGCATTGGGCGGTGTTCGACGTGGCGTCATATTGCGGCGCGACCTCGACCACGTCGGCGGCGACGATGTCGCGGCCCTTCAGCCCGCGCAGGATGGCGAGCGCCTCGCGCGGCGTCAGCCCGCCGACCTCGGGCGTGCCGGTGCCCGGCGCGAAGGCCGGGTCGAGCGAGTCGACGTCGAAGGAGACATAGGTCGGCCCGTCGCCGATCACCGACAGCGCCTTGGCGATGACCTTGTCGAGCCCCATCCGGTCGACCTCGTCGGCATGGATCACGGTCATCCCGGACTCGTAGGAGAACTCCCAGAGATATTCGGCGCCGCCACGGATGCCGATCTGCACGACGCGCTCGGGATCGAGCACGCCGTCGAGCACGGCCTGCCGGAACGGCCCGCCATGGTGGAATTTCGAGCCCTCATAGGGGCCGGACGTGTCGCAATGGGCGTCGATATGCACCATGCCGACCGGGCGCTTCTCGCCGACCGCCTTCAGGATCGGATAGGTGATCGAATGGTCGCCGCCGACCGCGAGCGTCGAGACGCCGGCCTTCACGATCGTCTTGAAGGTCGCCTCGATATCCTCGTGGCAGCTCTCCAGCGAATAGCGCGAGCGGAACGGCACGTCGCCGATATCGGCCGCCTTGATCATGCCGAAGGGCGCGGTGCCGTTGACATGGTCCATCGGCCCCATGCGCTCGACGGCGCGCACCGCGCGCGGCCCGAGCCGGGTGCCGGCCCGGTTGGTCACGCCGAGATCCATCGGCAGGCCGATGATCGCGACGTCGAGCTCGCCGAGATCCGGCTGGCTCAGCGCGTCCGGCCGGTAGGGCGCGTTGATGAAGGTCGCGACATCGGCGAAGGGCCATTTGCGCTTGTCGCCCTTGAACTGGTCGGCCGCGACCTTGGCGAAGCGCGGATCATGGATGTCGGCGCCGCTCGCATCGGCATAGCGCGCCCTCAGCTTCGCCAGCTTCTCCTGATCCATCTCGCCACTCCCTTACGTCTTTCGGCCAATGAGTCGGGCGCGGAGGTTGACCGCGCCGCCGAAAAGTACCATGCGCTTCGGCTGCAGCCGTGCCATGCCTCGGGCGCAATTGTCGAGCCTTGGAGCTATGGTCGTCTGTCGTATGACGTCTAGGGAGAAGTGCGCACAAATTGTGCAAGTATCGCTCTTTGCCGGAGGCGCGCTTTCTGGTCGGCCGGATTTCGGCCGAACGATCAGAATTCGCGCCAAGTATATCTTTCGAGCATGTTCTGGCTCGCAAACGTGGGAACCACTTTTGCGGAGCATGCTCCAACGCGTTGCAACGAAAGAACAACGCCACCGGCCCTTGCTGACCGTCAAAACCCATCACCATTGTCCTGACATGCCGCAGGACGGGACGAACCCGTCTGCGCTTGGTCCTGCCAGAAGCTGAGGAGATGCCTTCATGAAGCGCCGTCAATTTATCCAGGTCGCTACGGCGGGCGCCGCCGCTTCCGCGGTCGCCATGCCTGCCGTGGCCCAGTCCAACCCCGAGGTGAAGTGGCGGCTCGCCTCCAGCTTCCCGAAGTCGCTCGATACGATCTATGGCGGCGCCGAGGTCATGGCCAAGATGGTCTCCGACCTGACCGACGGCAAGTTCCAGATCCAGGTCTTCGCGGCCGGCGAGATCGTCCCGGCGCTGCAGGCGGCCGATGCGGTCAGCAACAACACCGTCGAGATGGCGCACACCGTCTCGTATTACTATGTCGGCAAGGATCCGACCTTCGCCATCGCGGCCTCGGTCCCGTTCGGCCTCAATGCCCGCCAGCAGAATGCCTGGCTGTTCCAGGGCGGCGGCAACGACCTGTTCAACGAATTCTACAAGAAGTTCAACATCTACGGCCTGCCCTGCGGCAATACCGGCGCGCAGATGGGCGGCTGGTTCCGCAAGGAGATCAAGACGGTCGCCGACATCCAGGGCCTCAAGATGCGCATCGGCGGCATCGCCGGCTCGGTCCTGCAGAAGCTCGGCCTCGTGCCGCAGCAGCTCGGCGGCGGCGACATCTACCCGGCGCTCGAGAAGGGCACGATCGACGGCGCCGAATGGGTCGGCCCCTACGATGACGAGAAGCTCGGCTTCGCCAAGGTCGCCCCGTACTACTACTATCCCGGCTTCTGGGAAGGTGGTCCGGCCGTCCACGCCTTCGTCAATCTCGAGAAGTGGAATTCGCTGCCGAAGGCCTATCAGGCTGCGCTGACCGCCGCCTGCACCTATGCCAACACCCAGATGGCGGCGAAATACGACGTGCAGAACCCGGCCGCGCTGAAGCGCCTCGTCGGCGCCGGCACGCAGCTGCGTCCCTTCCCGCAGGACGTGATGGAAGCCTGCCTCAAGGCCTCGAACGAGCTCTATGGCGAGATCTCGGCCAAGAACCCCGATTTCAAGAAGGCGATCGATGCGATGGCCGCGTTCCGCGCCGACCAGTACCTCTGGTGGCAGGTCGCCGAGCTCACCTTCGACGTCTTCCAGGTGCGCACGCGCGCCCGCTGAGTCGAGAGCATTTCGGCGCGTCCGCGCCGAACCAGACATCCGAAAAGCCCGGCGCGAGCCGGGCTTTTTTCTTTTTTGCCGGCCGTCGGCCTGGATACGCGCAAAATTGCCTCGCCGGCTAAGCCTTAAGTCTTAAAACTTGCGAATTTTGCATAGGTGCCATGCATTTTCTCTTGCGTGGCGTGAAAGACCTGCTTTGCTTGCGAGCGGGGAGGCGCAAAGCCGGATCAACCGGCGCGCCATCAGCTCTGGGAGGGGCTGTCCAATGAAGCGTCGTCAATTCTTGAAGGTGGCCGGCACAGGTGCCGCTGCCGCGGGGATCATTGCGAGCCCGGCCATCGCGCAAAGCTATCCGGAGGTGAAGTGGCGCGTCACCTCTTCTTTCCCGAAATCGCTCGACACGATCTACGGCGCCTCGGAAGTGCTCTCCAAGGCCGTCTCCGAAGCGACCGACGGCAAGTTCCAGATCCAGGTCTTCGCTGCCGGCGAGATCGTGCCGGCGCTGCAGGCTTCGGACGCGGTCACCAACGGCACCGTCGAGATGTGCCACACCGCGTCCTATTACTATGTCGGCAAGGATCCGACCTTCGCATTCGGCACGGCTGTGCCGTTCGGCCTCAATACCCGCCAGCAGAACGCCTGGTTCTACCATGGCGGCGGCATGGACCTGCTCAACGAATTCTACAAGAAGCATAACATCTACGCGCTTCCCGGCGGCAATACCGGCTGCCAGATGGGCGGCTGGTTCCGCAAGGAGATCAAGACGGCCGCCGATCTCCAGGGCGTCAAGATGCGTATCGGCGGCTTCGCCGGCCAGGTGATGAGCAAGCTCGGCGTCGTGCCGCAGCAGATCGGCGGCGGCGACATCTATCCGGCGCTGGAAAAGGGCACGATCGACGCTGCCGAATGGGTCGGGCCGGCCGATGACGAGAAGCTCGGCTTCAACAAGGTCGCGCCCTATTACTATTATCCCGGCTGGTGGGAGGGCGGTGCGGCGCTGCACTTCTTCATCAACACGGCGAAATGGGAAGGGCTGCCGAAGGTCTACAAGTCGATCCTGACCACGGCTGCCGGCCTCGCCAATGTCGACATGACCGCGAAATACGATGCCCGCAACCCGGCGGCGTTGAAGCGTCTCGTCGGCGGCGGCGCGCAGCTGCGCCCATTCTCGCAGGAGATCCTGGAGGCCTGCCTGAAATCATCGAGGGAGGTCTATGCCGAGACCAGCGCCAAGAACCCCGACTTCAAGAAGATCTACGAGGCGATGTCGGCCTTCCGCGGCGACGAATATCTCTGGTTCCAGATCGCCGAATATTCCTTCGACAATTTCCTGATCCGCGCTCGCGCGGCCAATCAGCTCTGAAAAGAGCGATCGCCGGGTTCCGGCCAACTCGAAAACCCCGGCCGCAAGGCCGGGGTTTTTCATGGGCGATCACATTGCTGCGGCCATCGCTTTGCCGTGCTTGTGATTTAGCGGCATGATGACGATGTGCCGAACTGCTTCGACATGAGGATGTCCCCGATGCCGCGCTTCGCCCTCTGCCTGCTCGCCACGCTTGCCGTCGCCGCGCCCGCAGCCGCGCAGTCGATCGGCGAGCCCATTCCGGGCCGTGGCGGCGAGCCGACCGCGAAGAGCCGGCTTCCCTCTGCCAAGGCCCATGCGCCCGCGCGCGCCTGCCCGGAATACGGGCCGGGCTTCGTCAAGGTCGAGGGCTCGACGCTCTGCGTGCGCGCCGGCGGTCAGGTGCGGGCCGAGTTCGGCAAGCGCTCCTACAGCACGCGTGGCTCGTCCTACGGCTCCGCCGCCCGGGCTGACGGCTATGTCGAGGCCCGCGGCAATACCGGGCTTGGCGAGATGCGCGCCGTCTTCGTCGGCGGGGGCGAGGTCGGCAAGCTCAACCGCGATCGCTACGAGGGCGGCTTCTATCGCTAGAGCATTTTCGAGCGAAGTGGATACCGGTTCGCGTAAAGAAAATGCGTTAAAACAAAAGGTTAGAGAATTTTAGCGATTCGTGGAAGCGCGGAAATGCTCTGACAGGGCCCGGATCAGCCGCCGCGCTTGAACCTGTTGAAGCGCAGGCAATAAAGGCCGGCCCCGGTCATCGCCCACATCATCAGGATCAGCGCCTGCGGCCATAGCGTCACCAGCCGGCTGATGATCACGGTCGCGAGCGCGCTCAGGCCGAGCTGGATCGCGCCCATCAATCCCGCGGCCGAGCCGGCGAGCTCGGGCTTGGCCGAGAGCGCGGCGGCGGTCGAGCCGGGAATGGTCAGGCCATTGCCGAGCGCGCTGAAGGCGAGCGGTACGAACAGCGTCAGCGGCGTCCACCAAGGGCTGAACGAGAACGCGATCCCGGCGCTCATTGCCGCGAAGGAGATGATCAGCCCGATCCGCACCATGCGCGCCGTGCCGTAGCGCACGACCCGCCGCGACATGAAGAAGTTGCCGAGCATGTAGCCCAGGGCGTTCAGGACGAAATAGGCGCCGTAGACATCCGAGCCGCGGCCCATCACCTCGACGACGATATAGGGCGCCGCCGCGACGAACGCGAAGAAGGCGCCGGAGGTCATCGTCACCGACACGACGTTGACGAGGAAGCCGCGATCTCCGATCAGCGCCGGAAAGGCGCGGAAGATGCCGAAGAGCGACGTCCGGATCCCGACGCTCGGCGCCGTCTCCGGCAGCTTGAACGTGGCGAGCAGCAGCACGGCCGTGCCGAAGCAGGTCATCGTCCAGAAGATCGCGCGCCAGCCGAACCAGGTCTCGATATGGCCGCCGAGATAGGGCGAGATCATCGGCGCCACGACCATGACCATGGTGACGCTGGCGATCTGGCTCGCCGCCTGGTCCTTGCTCGCCGTGTCCCTGATGATGGCGCGCGCCAGCGCGAAGGCGATGCCCGAGCCGGCGCCCTCCAGCACGCGTGCGGTCAGAAGCACGGCTGTGGATTGCGACAGCGCGCCGAGCAACGAGCCGAGCACGAAGACCACGATGCCGAGCGTGACGCAGGGACGCCGGCCGAACCGGTCCGAGAGCGGGCCGATGATGAGCTGGGTCAGCGCCACCGCGACGAGGAACAGCGTCAGCGTGAGCTGGATCGTCGCGTAGCTCGCGCCGAAGGCGCGCGCGAGCGCCGGTGTCGCGGGCGCCAGCAGGTTGAGCGCGATCGGCTGCAGGGTCGAGATCGCGACCAGCACCAGCAGCGTCGGCCTGGCCGCTGCCGCCTTGGCGGTCATGGTGTCGGGCCGCTTTCGAGCTTGAGCTTGGAATCCGGCCGCACGCGCGCCCGGTGCAGTGTGTAGAGCCCGCTGCCGACGATCAGCGCGATGCCGAACGCGGCCGAGGGGGCAGGGATGTCGCCCCAGACCAGGTAGCCGATCAGCACGGCGATGACGACGACGGAATAGCGATAGCCCGAGACGATGCCGACATCGGTGTCGCGGAAGGCGATGACGATCAGGAGGCTGCCAAGCGTGACCAGCACCGCCGCGACCGCGAGATAGGCGGTCTCGACCCGCCAGGCCGGCTGCCAGCTCTCGAACAGGCCGACGCCGAGCGAGGTCGCGGCGACGATGACAGTGGTCGTCAGCGAGACCACGGTGGAGGGCACGTCGCTGCCGATCTTGCGGGTCATCAGGTCGCGCGCCGCGACCAGAACGGCGCTGATCAGGGCGAGGATGGCGGCTGCGTTGAAGCTTTCCGGCGCCGGCCTGATCACGATCAGCACGCCGACGAAGCCGACCACCAGCGCCGCCGCCCGGCGCCAGCCGACGCGCTCGATCTTCAGCACGACTGCGATCACGACGATGATCAGCGGAGACGCCATCAGGATCGCGGTGATGTCGCCGAGCGGCAGCCCGGCCAGCGCCCAGATGAAGGTCAGCGCCACCATGGCCTCGATCACGCCGCGCAGCAGCACGATCGGCTTCAGCGCCATGCCGATCTTGCGCGCCTCGCCGAAGATGAAGACCAGGGCGAGGCCGGCGCTGATGGCGAAGATCGCCCTGAGTGCGATCGCCTGGCCCGCGGGATAGACCTCGCGCGCGAGCTTCATCAGCGTGTCGTTGCCGACGAAGAGCGTCATCGCGATCAGCATCGCGATGATTCCGCGGCGGTTCTGGGCTGCGCTGGCCAAGACGGCGTCCTGTCGGGAGATCTCGGCTCAGGCCGCGGGGCGGCCGAGCGAGAAGGGAGAAAGATCGAAGGCCGATCGGCCGCTGGTCGAGAGATCGGCGAGGATTTCGCCGATGGCGCTGGCGAATTTGAAGCCATGGCCCGAGCAGCACGAGGCGAAGACGGCCTGCGGCACGCCGGGCACCGCATCGATCACGAAATCTTCGTCCGGCGAGACGGTATAGACGCAACCCTTCAGCGTCAGCGGGTCGCCGGCGGCATCGGGCAGGTAGCGCGCGAGGCATTCCCGGATCATGGCGACCTGCCGCGGGCTCGGTGTGCGGTCGGGCTCGCGCGGGTCCATC
Organism: Allobosea sp. BK604; assembly: GCF_004341515.1. Taxonomy (GTDB): domain Bacteria; phylum Pseudomonadota; class Alphaproteobacteria; order Rhizobiales; family Beijerinckiaceae; genus Allobosea. The sequence continues at coordinate 273,558 of NZ_SLZF01000006.1, read as the reverse complement.
GGCTCGCGGGCGAAATGCGGTCCGCCGAGCTTGAAGCCTGGATGCTCGTAGAGCGGGAAGCCGTAGAAACTGCCTTCTTCGACCGTGAGGATGAAGACCGGGAAGGCGTCTTGCCGGAACAGCTCGGGCTTGCGCGTGGCGAACCAGCCGATCGCCTGGCGCACCGTCCTGAGCTTCGGCGCGAGCGCCGGCACGGCGTCGGTGATCCAGCCGCCGGAGGTGATGACGAGGCGTCCGGCCGAATAGGTGCCGCGCTCGGTGCGCACGGTCACGCCGCCATCGGCGGTCGGCGCCCAGTCGAGCAGCGGCTCGCTGGTGCGGATCTCGCCGCCGCGCGCCTGCGCCAACCCGACATGGGCGTAGATCGCCTTCTCGGAGGCGACGAAGCCGCCATCCGGCTGCCAGAGCCCGAGATGCCCGGCCGGCAGATGGAAGGCTGGAAAGCGCCGGGCGATCTCCTTGCCATCAAGCACGTCATGGGCCAGCCCGTGATCGAGGCAGGATTTCAGCGAGGATTCGACCATGCCAGCACCCTCTGGCGCGAGGTCGAGGGAGCCGGTGACGTGCAGCAGCTGCATTCCGGCCTCAGTGCCTGTCTGCGCCCAGAGCTCATGCGCGCGCCGGACGATCGGCACGTAATGCGAGCCCTCGAAATAGGCGAGGCGGATGATCCGGTTGAGCCCGTGCGAGGAGCCCATCGCATGGCCGAGGTCGAAGCGCTCCAGGCCGAGCACCTTCAGCCCGCGTCGGGCGAGGTGCCAGCAGGCGGCCGAGCCCATGGCGCCGACGCCGGCGACGATCACGTCATAGCTCTGGCTCGTCATGGCGGGACCTTGCGCAGGGAGCGGGGAAATTCAGCCGGCAAGCGGGCCGGACCGAGCTTTAGAGCATGATCCGCGGAGTTGCGAAGCGCTTTTAGTAGCAGGGCTCCATGCCATCAGGCCTGACCTTAGGTGAGGCTTTCTTAACGTTATGAAAGGATAAACGCTGGGTTCTTTGCTGAGCGGGATTACTGATGCTTCGCGACAGGCTCCGGCGCTGGTTGGGCGGCCGAAACCGCGCCATACCCACGGGGCCGCATGTGCTGGCCGATTCCGCGCGTCTTCCGGCTTTGAGCTATGACGAGAGCGATCCGCAGGATACCGAGATCTCGATTCGCGAGGCGGTCGGCGCCCTCGAACAGGATGTCGTCGCCGCCCTGCGCCGGCTGACCGGGCGCCTCTACCAGGCCGAGCACACCTCGAGCCAGGCCGAGGACGGCTCGATCGGCATCCACAAGCGCACCGGCGATCTCAGGCAGGCGGCCGAGACCGCGAGCATCAATTCGAGCGCGCTCGCGACCGCGACCCAGCAGGTCTCCGACGCAGCCGAACAGGTCGGCAGCTCGATGAACGGCGCCCGCGACATGCTCGAGGCCGCGGCGACGCGGGCCGGCGAGGCGACCCAGATGATGACCGGCCTCGCCATCGCCACGGTCGAGATCCGCTCCATCGTCGATTCGATTGCCGAGATCGCCCGCCAGACCAACCTGCTTGCGCTCAACGCGACGATCGAGGCCTCGCGCGCCGGTGAATCCGGCCGTGGCTTCGGCGTCGTGGCGCAGGAGGTCAAGGCGCTCTCGATCGAGGTGCGCGAGGCGGTGGACTCGATCCGCAGCCGCGTCGACCGCCTGGCCCAGACCGCGCAGGGCTCGGCCGGCATCGTCAACGACGCGCTGCAGATGGTCCGGGACGTCAACCCGGTCATCGCCGCGATCGGCAGCGCCGCGCATGAGCAGGCGGCCGCCGCGGCCGAGCTCTCGCGCAGCGCCGACGAGACCGCCCGCTTCATCGACACGGTCTCGCGCCAGGTCGGCGAGATCGACGAGATGGCGCTCGCCGCCGCCGCGCGCAGCGCCGAGGCGCGCGGCGCGATGTCGGATGGCGCGCGCCAGGCGGAAAGCCTGCTCGGGCGCTTCGTGCCGCTGCTGCGCCATACCGCCTTCGCCGATCGCCGCCAGCATGACCGGTTCCCGGCCGAATATCCGGTCCAGGCTCGCTTCGGCTCGGTCAGCTTCTCCTCGCAGACCGTCGATCTCGGACTGGGCGGCGCGCTGCTCGCCGGCCAGGGCACGCCGAAGGTGCAGCCCGGCCTCTCCGGCTCGATCACCATTGCCGACCTGCCGCCGCTCGCCTGCCGCCTGATGGCGAAGAGCGAGCTCGGGCTGCATGTCGCCTTCGATGCGATGGCCGTCGGCGAGCATGAGCCGCTGCGCCGGCTGCTCGGCGAGATCGAGCAGTCCTATCGCCCGCTGATCGACCGCGCCCAGCAGTTCGCCGCCCGCGTCGCCCGGCTGTTCGAGCAGGCGCTGCACGAGGGCAAGGTCAGCGAGTCCGACCTCTTCGATATCGACTATCAGCCGATCGCCGGCACCGACCCGCAGCAATTCAACCATCGCGCCCTGCCGGCGCTGGAGGCGCTGCTGCCGCCGATCCTGGCCGAGACCCTGGGCAGCGATCCGCGCCTCGTCTTCGCGGTGCCGATCGACCGCAGCGGCTATATCCCGGTGCACAACACCGCCTTCGCCCAGAAGCAGCGCCCGGGCGAGACGGTCTGGAACACGGCCCATAGCCGTAACCGCCGCATTTTCGACGACCGCGCCGGCGTGATGGCGGCGCGCTCGATCAGGACTTTCCTGGTCCAGTCCTATCACCGCGACATGGGCGGCGGCGTCACCCATGTCATGCGCGAGGTCGACGCACCCTTGCGCATCAACGGCCGGCACTGGGGCGGCGTGCGCATGGCCTACAGGATGTGAGCGCGCCGCCTGTGCCACGTTCGCGTCCGGAAGGGCGCGCGGCGGTCTGGAGCACTTTCGCGCATCTCCGAAGCGCGGAAGCGCTCCAATCCTTTACTTTAACGCATTTTCTTCACGCGAACCGGTATCCACTTCGCCCGAAAATGCTCTATGCGTGCATCGGCCGGATGTTCTGGTTGATCCGGAAGAAATTGTCCGGGTCGTATTTCGCCTTCAGCGCGATGAGCCGCTCGTAATTGTCGCCATAGGTGGCCTGCAGCCGGCTGTCGTCGCCATCCTCCATCATGAAGTTCACATAGCAGCCCTTGGCCGAATAGGGATGCACCGCCTCCCAATAGACCTTGGTCCAGCGCGTGATCTCGCCGGCCTTCTGCGGATTGGGGTCGATGCCGGCGATCACCATCGACCAGGTCGCGTCGCGCGTGTTCCAGGCGGTCTCGCTCTTGCCGATGCGACGGACGGCGCCGTCGATCGGGTAGAGATGCATCAGGCAGAGCGCGCTCGGCACCTCCTGCGCCTGCGCAACATGCGCGTCGATCGCCTGGTCGCTGAGTTCCTTCACGAAGTCGCCGCGCCAGTACCATTGCATCCCTTTCGGGAAGAACGGATCGAACATCGATTGCAGCGCCGGGAAGGGCATCTCGCCCATCCAGTTGAACAGCGGCTCCGGCAGCTCGCTCAGCAACTCGGCCATCACCGCCTGTCCGCGCGCGGTCGGGCCGTTATAGCAGGCGATGATGGCGCAGGCCCGCTTGCCCTGATGCTCGGCCGGGAAGGGGTCGACCGGCGGAACCGTCTTCAGCCCGACGAAGGCGCCGAGCTCCTCCGGCGCGCCGGGCAGGAAGTCGCGATAGGTCTTCATCACCCGCTTCGCGTCCTTGATGTCCCAGAAGACCGGCCCGGCATAGACCATGTTCACCGGATGGGCCTGGAACAGGAAGCTGGTGACGATGCCGAAATTGCCGCCGCCGCCGCGCAGGCCCCAGTAGAGATCGGGATTCTCCGAGGCGCTGGCCGTGACGATGCGGCCATCGGCGAGCACGACATCGGCCTCGAGCAGGTTGTCGATGGTCAGGCCGTATTTGCGGGTCAGGTAGCCGGTGCCGCCGCCCAGCGTGAGCCCGGCGATGCCGGTGCTCGAGACGATGCCGGCCGGCACGGCGAGGCCATAGGCGTGGCTGGCGTGGTCGACATCGCCCTGCGTGCAGCCGGCGCCGGCGCGCACGGTGCGCGCGGCAGGATCGACGCGCACGCCCTTCATCAGCGAAAGGTCGATCATCAGCCCGTCATCGACGCTGCCGAGGCCGGGGCCATTATGGCCGCCGGCGCGGATCGCGACGCGCAGGTCGTTGTCATGGGCGAATTTCACGGCGGTGACGACATCGGCGACATCGGCGCAACGCGCGATCACCTTGGGGCTCTTGTCGATCATGCCATTGTAGAGGCTGCGCACCGTGTCGTATTCGGCATCCATCCGGGTGAGCACAGGGCCGCGCATCTGGCTGCTGAAGGTCTCGGTCGCCATGGCATCCATGATTTCCTCCTCTTCCGGGCGGTGGCAATGCTGCGCGTGGAAGACTGCTCCCGGGCGAGGGGGCGCAGCAAGGACGCTTTCATGGTCGAATATCGACCCAGGCCAAGTTGGTGGATGCAACTTTGCCTTGCGGCTGACGTAAAGCCGCGCGCCCAAACTGCGTGACCAAAAGCACAGTAGCGGAGGGTCGACCGTCGGAGGACTGTAACCGATCTGCTCGCTCAGTTGTCACGTTCAGGCCTGTATTGTTCGATGGCCACTTATGCTCACTACACCGCTATGCTGCGGCCGATGAATTGCGCTAGCATCGGGCGGTTCAAGCTAAAATGATGTTGGTCGGAAGGAGAGACGGCCTTGCCTTTGCTGCCCTCGACCTATGCCGAAGCGGTCGACCGGATGAGGCGGCGCGATTTCATCGCGTTGCTTGGCGCCGCTGCGGTCTGGACGGTCCCGGCACGCTCGCAGCCCGCGGCGATGCCGGTTATCGGCTATCTCGGCTCGGAATCTCCGGGCCCTTATGCCAGCCGCCTCAAGGCCTTCCGCGAAGGCCTGGCCGAGACCGGCTATGTCGAGGGGCGCAATGTCTCGGTCGAATATCGCTGGGCGGAGGGGCGCTACCGTGAGCTGCCGGCGCTCGCCAAGGACCTGGTCAATCGCAATGTGACGGTGATCGTCGCGCCCGGCGGCGCCGAGGTCGCGCTCGCGGCCAAGGCGGCGAGCGCGACGCTCCCGATCGTCTTCGAGCTCGGGGGCGATCCCGTTGCGCTCGGCCTGGTCGGCAGCCTGTCCCGGCCGGGCGGCAACCTCACCGGCGTGTCGAGCCTGAGCGTCGAGGTCTCGCGCAAGCGGCTGGAATTCATGAACGAGCTGCGGCGGGGCACCAATGTCTTCGCCTTTGCCCTCAATCCGACCAGCCCGACCTCGGCCTCACAGCTGAAGAACCTCCAGGCCGCGGCGGACAGCCTCGGACTGGAGCTGGTCGCCCTGAAAGCCAGCGACGAGAAGGAGTTCGAGGGCATGTTCGCCGCCGTGCGCGAAATGCGGGCGGCCGGGCTCGTCTTCAGTTCCGACCCCTATTTCGCCTATCGCAGCGACCAGCTCGCCGCGCTGGCGGTGAAACATGGTGTTCCCGCGATCACGCAATCGCGCGATTTCCCGATCGCGGGCGGGCTGATGAGCTATGGCGGCGATTTCGGCCAGTCGCATCGACACACCGGCGTCTATGCTGGCCGCATCCTCAAGGGCGAGAAACCGTCGGAACTGCCGGTGCAGCGCGTCACCAAGGTCGAGCTCTTCATCAATCTCAAGGCCGCCAATGCCCTCGGCATCGCCTTTCCGCCCTCGCTTCTGAGCAGCGCCGACGGGGTGATCGAATGACAGGCCGGCGGGCCGTGGCACGTACCGATCCGGTGTCCGACCCGCCATCCGCCCCGCGCACCTCGCTCTTCAAGAAGTATTTTCGCGCGCTCTTCGCCGCGGTGGCGCTGCCGCTGCTGATCGCCAGCGCCAGCGAGACCTGGTTCGGCTATCACGACCAGCGCGCCAGGCTGAACGATCGTCTCGACGCCGAGGCCCGGCTGGCGGCCGTCAAGATCCAGGATTTCATCGAAGGCATCCGCGAGCAGCTCGGCTGGACCGTGCAACTGCCCTGGACCGAGAATATCGACGACAGGCAAAGGCTCGATGCCTTGCGCCTGCTCCGCCAGGTTCCGGCCGTCGCCAGCCTCACCCTCGTCGACGCCACCGGCAAGGAGCGCCTGTTCGTCTCGCGCATCGGCCTGAACCGGATCGAGGGGGGTGACGATTATTCCACGAAACCCGCCTTCCTCGGAGCGAGGTCGGAGCGCGCCTGGTTCGGTCCGGTCACCTTCCAGGGCGGTTCGGAACCCTTCATGACGGTCGCGGTCGCCGGCAATCGCTCGGCGGTCGGCGTCGCCATCGCCGAGATCAATCTCAAGTTCATCTGGGAGGTGATCTCGGCCATCCGCGTCGGACGCACCGGCGAGGCCTTCGTGCTCGACGGGCCCGGGCGTCTCGTCGCCCATCCCGATATCAGCCTCGTGCTGCGGGCCGAGGAGGCCGCGCAGCAGCCGCTCGAGGGCCTGCGCGACGCCATTATCGAGCGCGCCGGTCAGTCCGCCACCGGTCGCGACACCACGCGGACGACGGTCGTGGCCGCGATGGCGCAGATTCCCGGCCTCGATTGGAGCGTCATCGTCAAGCAGCCTCTCAGCGAGGCGTTCCAGCCGATCTATGCCGCGCTCTGGCGCACCGGCGGGCTGCTGATTGCCGGCACGGCGCTGGCCGCGCTGCTCGCCTACTGGCTGGCGCAACGCATGACCGGGCCGATCCGCCTGCTCGAAGACGGCGTCGCACGGATCGGTGCGGGGCAGTTCGACCACCGCATCAACCTCGCGACCGGCGACGAGTTCGAGCGGCTCGCCACCCGCTTCAACGAGATGGCGGGCGAGCTCGCGATCTCGCAGGAGCGTTCGGAGCGCATCAGCCGGCTCAGGCGCTTTCTCGCGCCGCAGGTGGCCGAGCTGGTCGATCGCACGGGCGATGACAGCGTGCTCGACGGCCGGCGTGTCGAGGTGGTCGTGGTGTTCTGCGACCTGCGTGGCTTCACCGCCTTCTCGGCCCAGTCCGAGCCCGAGACCGTCATGGCCGTATTGGGCGAGTATTTTGGCGCGCTTGAAAAAGTGGTCAGCGCGCATGAGGCGACGCTGCTGAGCTTCACCGGCGACGGGGCGATGGTGCTCGTCAATGCGCCGGTCTCCTGCCCGGACCCGGCCATGCGCGCCGTCACGATGGCGAGCGACATGCAGATGAGCGTGCAGAAGCTCCTCGTCGGCTGGCGCGCGCTCGGCCACCGGCTCGGCTTCGGCGTCGGGCTTGCGATGGGACCTGCCACCGTCGGCCGGATCGGCTCCGAAGGCCGCCTCGACTACGCCGCGATCGGCAATGTCACCAACCTCGCAGCGCGCCTATGCGCCAGCGCCGACGATTCCGAAATCCTGATCGATCGCTCCGCGGCCAGCGCGGTCGGCTCGGCCGTGCCGCTCGTCGAGCTCGATGCCAGGCTCCTGAAGGGCTTCAACCAGCCGGTCCCGGTCTTCGCCGTCGTCATCGGGGTCGGGCAATAGAGCATTTTCGAGCGAAGTGGGCACCGGTTCGCGTGAAGAAAATGCTTCAACGAAGGGGAGCATTTTCGAGCGAAGTGGCCCGCGGATCGCGTGAAAAAATGCGTGCGAACTCAGCCCCCGGTCACGCTCATGTGCCGTCCGACCGCGGGGCGGGCATGGCGGCGGTCGATGACGAAATCATGCCCTTTCGGCTTGCGCGAGATCGCCTCGTCCATGGCGCGGTAGAGCAGGGCGTCGTCGCCCGACGCACGCACGGCCGCGCGCAGATCGGCGGCATCCTCCTGGCCCAGGCACATATAGAGCGTGCCGGTGCAGGTCAGGCGGACGCGGTTGCAGCTCTCGCAGAAATTATGCGTCATCGGCGTGATGAAGCCGAGCAGCCCGCCGGTCTCGCGTACCCGGACATAGCGCGCCGGGCCGCCGGTGCGATACGGGTCGTCGTCGAGCGTGTACTTGTCCATCAGCCGGGCGCGGACGATCGAGAGCGGCAGGAACTGGTCGATCCGGCCGGGCTCGATCTCGCCGAGCGGCATCACCTCGATCAGGGTCAGGTCCATGCCGAGCCCGTGCGCCCAGCTCATGAGCCGCTCGATCTCGTCCTCGTTGACGCCTTTCAGCGCCACCGCGTTGATCTTGACCCGCAGGCCCGCCTTCTGCGCCGCCTCGATGCCGCGCAGCACCTTGGCGAGGTCGCCCCAGCGCGTGATCTTGCGGAATTTCTCGGGGTCGAGCGTGTCGAGCGAGACATTGATCCGGCGCACGCCGCTGGCGGCGAGCTCGCTGGCATAGCGCTCGAGCTGCGAGCCGTTGGTGGTCAGCGTCAGCTCGTCGAGCGCGCCCGAGGCGAGATGCCGCGAGAGCGAGCGGAACAGGTTCATGATGTCGCGCCGGACCAGCGGCTCGCCGCCGGTGATGCGCAGCTTGCGGGTGCCGCGCGCGACGAAGGCCGTGGCGACGCGGTCGACCTCCTCCAGCGTCAGCAGGTCGCGCTTGGGCAGGAAGGTCATGTCCTCGGACATGCAGTAGACGCAGCGGAAATCGCAGCGATCCGTCACCGAAATGCGCAAATAGGAGATTTCCCGACCGAACGGATCGATCAGGGGGGCACGCATCAAGGGCTTTTGAGGGTCGAGAAGCACGTCTGGTTTCGTCTCTGCCGCGTTTCCACCATCTGCTGCTCGCACGTGCGTGGTGGCAACAGCATTGCTATATCGTGCCCAAGACATTGGCATCGCCACGCGCGACGTCAATAGCGGCAATCGTCACATCCCTTTGGCGGAAAACACGAAGATGTCAGCAGCCTGGCCGACCGAAATCCGTCTTTCCAAGGACAAGCGCACCTTGCACGTCGCGTTCGAGGACGGCGCGAGCTACGCGCTCTCCGCCGAATTGCTAAGGGTCGAAAGCCCCTCGGCCGAGGTCCAGGGCCACAGCCCGACGCAGAAGCAGACCGTGCCCGGCAAGCGCGAGGTCGAGATCATCCGCGTCGAGCCCGTCGGTCATTACGCCGTCAAGCTCGCCTTCGACGACATGCACGATACCGGCATCTATGGCTGGGACTACCTGCGCGAACTCGGCGAACATGGCGAGGCGAAGATGCAGGCCTATCTCGACGCGCTGGCGGAGAAGGGGCTGTCCCGGGAGCGGGGCGGGCGGAGATAGGGCATTTTCGAGCGAAGCCGCCGTCACTCCGGTACCCCGGCCTTTTTCAGGCCTTCGACGAAGACGTCGCAATGCGCGAATTTCCCGAGATTCTGCCGGAGAACCGACAGGTGCAATGGCGGGCCGACGCGTGACCGCGCGGCGATGAACTCCTGCGCCTCCTCGATCAGCCCGAGATGGCCGCAGCAACTGATCAGCGTGTTGTAGTGCCCCGAATATTCGGCGAAGGCGGAGACCGACCTGCGCAGATGGGGCAGAGCCTCCGCGAAGCGCCGGGCGCCGAGCAGGGCGAGGCCATGGATCGCGGTATAGATCCCGGCGAAGCTGTCCGTCGGGCTCATGCGGATGGCCTTGCCGGTCTCGGTGACGGCGGCGTCATAATGTCCGGCCCGCAGCAGGGCCCAGCCATGGGCCGTGCGGCCCAGCGCGAAGCTGGGGTTGAGATCCAGTGCGGCCTGCAGTTCCGCCAGAGCCCGCTCGTGCTGGCCGGCGGTGCTCAGGCACAGGCCGAACGTCATCCGCGCCCAGGGATCGGCCGGATCGCATGACACCCCGTCCTGGGCGTGGCGGGCGGCCTGCGCGTAGCCCTCCCTGGTCTCCGGCACCCAGTAGCACAGCGTCGCCCACCAGATCGCCCAGCCGAGGAGGGCATGCGCCCGCGCATATCCGGGATCGACGGAGATGGCCTGGCGCAGCAGCGCCTGCGCCTCGTCGTTCTGTCGACGCCCGACCTTGTTGATCAGGCCCATGGCCCGCACGACGAGGCCCCAGGCATCGATGCTTCCCGGCGGCTTGCTCGCCGCCCGCGCGCCCTCTTCGGCGTAGAGATGAGGCTCGATCGTGGCGACGACGACATTGGTGATCTCGTCCTGGACGACGAAGACGTCGGTCAGGTCGCGGTCGTATTTCTCGGCCCAGAGATGCTTGCCCGTCCGGGCATCGATCAACTGGCCGACGATCCGGATGCGCTGCCCGGCTGCGCGCACGCTTCCCTCCAGCACGTAGCGGACGCCGAGTTCCTGGGCGACCTGCCGGACATCGATGGCCCGCCCCTTGTAGGAGAAGGTGGAATTGCGAGCGATCACGAAGAGCCAGCGCAGGCGCGAGAGCGCGGTGATGATGTCCTCGGTGATGCCATCCGCGAAATAGTCCTGCTCGGCGGCGCCGCTCAGATTCGTGAAAGGCAGCACTGCGATCGAGGGCGTGTCCGGCAGCGTCGGCGCCGGCGCGACGATCCCCGCCGCTGCAGGCTCGGCCGGATCGCGGACGCGATAGCACCGGATCGGGCGGTCGAGATTCTTGACCTTCTGGTCGCCAAGGTCGTCGAAGGCGATGTCCAGCGTGTTGCGGACATGCTCGTGCACATTGCCGGAGATGCAGATCCCGCCCGGCGGGGCCAGGGTCTGCATGCGGTTCGCGACATTGACGCCGCTGCCATAGAGGTCGTCGCCTTCGACGATGACGTCGCCGAGGCTGATGCCGATGCGCAGGGCGAGCCGCTGGCCCTCGGTGAGATCAGCATTATGGGCGGGCAGGGCGCGCTGGATCGCGATGGCGCTGGTGACGGCATCGACGGCGCTGGTGAACTCGATCAGGACGCCGTCCCCGGTCGTCTTGAAGATGCGGCCGCCATGCTGCTTCGCATTGCGCTGGAGCACATCGCGACGCATGGATTTAAGCCGCGCAAGCGTCCCTTCTTCGTCGGCATCCATCAAACGGGTGTAGCCGACAACGTCGGCAGCGACGATCGCGGCGAGACGGCGTAGCACACGTTCTTCGCCCATCGGCCAGATCATCTCTAGAGCATTTTCGAGCGAAGCGGATGCCGGTTCGCGTGAAGAAAATGCGCTGAAACAAGAGGATAGAGGATTTTCGCGGTTCGGAGAAACGCGGAAATGCTCCAGGACGGTAGTGGCAGTGCCCCAACCATACGCTTCGGCCGATGAAGCGTCCATCCGGCCGTCCGCCACCACGAAGCATTTCGCCCCCTACGCGGAAAGCCCGGAGCCGAACATCTCCCGCATCCTCTGCATGTAGCGCTCTTCCGAGGTCGACCAGCGCAACTGGGCCAGCAGCCTGGTGTCCGCGCCCGCCGGGTAGCGAATCGTCCGGCCGCTGTCGGTCGCGGCAAGTAAGACGGCTTCCGCGACCTCTTCCTCGGTGCAATAGGCCGTCGGATAGGTCGCCATCTTGCCGAAATAGGACTGAGCGAATGCGCCGTAATCCGCTGGAATCAGGCCTTGCATGCGCGAGGCGCCATTGGCGGTGAAGTTCGTCGTCGGAGCGTAACCCGGCTCGACCAGCCTGGTCTTGATGCCAAAGCCTTCCAGCTCATAGGAGAGCGATTCCGTGAAGCCCTCGACGGCGCATTTGCTGGCGGCATAGATCGCCACGAGCGGCATCACCCCGATGGTCGTGCTCGACGTGACGTTGATGATGTGGCCGCCACCCTGCTTGCGCATATGCGGGATGATGGCGCGGCAGGTCGCGAACACGCCGAACGTATTGGTCTCGAAGATCTCGCGGATGATGCTGTCCGGCGTCGCCTCGACGACCGAGGCCATGCCGATCCCGGCATTGTTCACGAGGACGTCGATCGCGCCGAAAGCGGCGATGCCGTCGGCGATGGCGGCATCGATGCTGGCCTGATCGGTCACGTCGAGCGGCAGCACTTTCAGCCGGTCCGCGGCGGCTCCGAACACGGTCCGGTCGGGCCGCCGCATGGTCGCCAGAACGTTCCAGCCGCGAGCGAGGAAAAGTTCTGCGGTCACCTTGCCATAGCCTGACGAGGTGCCGGTGATGAGGATCGTCTTGCCCATTGCTGTCTCCATTGGTCGTGCCTAACCAATAGACAGCTCGCCAAGACGGTCTATAATCGATGAGCCTATAAAAGTTATCGATCGTCCAGAATGGATCCTCTCAGCGACATCATCGCTCTGCTCCGTCCCCATGCAGCCCTGTCGAAGCCGATCACGGCGCGCGGCGCCTGGGGTGTTCGCTATGCGGCCTACGGACAGCCCGGTTTCGCGGTCGTCCTGGCGGGGCAGTGCTGGCTTGCCGTCGACCGGGCCGAGCCCGTGCGGCTGGAGCGAGGGGATTTCGTGCTGCTGCCCTCCACGCCGGCCTTCACCATGTTCAGCCGGCACGGCGTCGCTTGCGTCCCTGTCCGGCCGTCGGACAAGGCCGTCCGCCATGGCGAGCCCGAGGGGGAGCCCGATTTCGAGATGCTCGGCGGCGCTTTTCAGATCGAGCCGGTCAACGCGCCGCTTCTGCTGCCGCTGCTGCCCGACATGATCCACATTCGCCAGGCCGAAACCGGCACGAGCCGGATTTCCGGCATCGTCGATCTGATCATGGCCGAAAGTGCCGCCGACCGGCCCGGCCAGGACATGGTCCTGCAACGCCTACTTGAGGTGATGCTGATGGAGTGCCTGCGCTCGGCCGGCATCGGCAGCGGATCTCTGCCGACCGGGCTCCTGGCCGGACTGCAGGAACCGGGCCTGGGCAAGGTTCTGCGCGCGCTTCATTCCGACGTCCGGGCCGACTGGACGGTCGTCGCCCTGGCTGAGCTGGCCGGCATGTCGCGATCATCCTTCGCGGCCCGGTTTGCCGATGCCCTCGGCTGCGCTCCGATCGAATATCTGATGCGCTGGCGCATGGCCCTGGCGCAGGACGCGCTGAGCCGCGGCGTCAAATCGCTCGACCGCCTCGCAGAAGAGATCGGCTACGACTCCGCCAGCGCCTTCAGCACGGCATTTCGCAGGCGGACCGGCAGCTCGCCGCGCGCCTTTGCGCGGTCGCGCCGCGCCGGCGTCGAGGCCTCAGCGAGCCTGGCATCGGCGACAGGACAACAAGAGGGCTGGCGCGAGGCCAGTCGCTTCTAAAAACTTCGCTAGTCGTCCTTGGCGTGCTCCAGGATCGATTTCAGCAGTCCGGGAAATCGCGCCTCGATATCCGCATCGCGCACGGCGTTCCGATGCTCCACGCCCTGCTTCGTGGTGTGAATGAGCCCGGACTCGCGCAGCACGCGGAAATGGTTCGACAGCGTCGATTTCGCCATGTCCGGGCATGGCGCTGCGGCCGTGCAGGACATGCAGTCCTGCTGCCCGATCAAGCCCTTGACGATTTTCAGCCGCGTCGGATCGGCCAGCGCCGAGAGCACGCCGGCCAGCGTGATGTCCTGCGTCGCGGGGTGAACGAACTGAACCATGAAATAAAGATAGGCCGGCTCTTGAAGTGGTTCAATAGTTCATTATTTCCGAACTATCGAACTTTGAGGTTCGACCACGATCAAGGATCACGATCATGACCAAGACTCTCCAGGGCAAGGTGGCGCTGGTAACCGGCGCATCCAAGGGCATCGGGGCCGAAATCGCGCTTCAGCTCGCGGCGCAGGGCGCGGCCGTTGCCGTCAACTACGCCTCGAGCAAGAAGGGCGCCGACGATGTCGTCGCGAAGATTGCGGCGAATGGCGGCAAGGCGGTCGCCGTTCACGGCAATCTTTCCGATCCCAAGGATGCAAAATCCGTCGTTGCGGAAACCGTGAAGGCGCTGGGGCCGATCAATGTGCTCGTCAACAATGCCGGCATCTACGAATTCGCCCCGCTCGACGAGATCACGCCCGAGCACTTCCATAAGCATTTCGACCTGAACGTGCTCGGCCTGCTGCTGGTCTCCCAGGAGGCGGCGCGGCATTTCAGCGCCGATGGTGGCAGCATCATCAATATCTCGTCGGGCGTCTCCACCATCCAGCCGGCGAATACGGCCGTCTATACCGCCACCAAGGCCTCGGTCGACGCGATCACTACCGTGCTGGCCAAGGAACTGGCGCCGCGCAAGATCCGCGTCAATGCCGTCAATCCCGGCATGATCGCGACCGAGGGCGTCACCTCCGCGGGACTGGCCGAGGGCGAGATGCGCAGCTGGATCGAATCCGTCACGCCGATGGCCCGCATCGGCAAGGTCGAGGAGATCGCCTCGGTCGTCGCCTTCCTCGCCTCCGAGGGCGCGTCCTACGTCACCGGCGAGACGCTGCACGTGACGGGTGGCTTCCGCTGAGGGCAGCGTCGAACGGCCCCCGGCAGTGATGCCGGGGGCGCGCCGCAGTAAGAGCGGGGCCCCAAAGAAAAAGGCCGGCGTGAGCCGGCCTTTCCCTGATCCGAAAGATCGCGTCGCTCAGCGGGCGACGACGACGCGGGTGCCGACCTTGGCGCGCTCGTAGAGGTCGATCACGTCCTCGTTCAGCATGCGGATGCAGCCCGAGGAGACGGCCTGGCCGATCGTCTCCGGCTCGTTCGAGCCATGGATGCGATAGAGGGTCGAGCCGAGATACATGGCGCGGGCGCCGAGCGGGTTCTCAGGGCCGCCGGGCATGAAGCGCGGCAGGTCGGGGCGGCGCTTCAGCATCTGCGACGGCGGGGTCCAGCTCGGCCATTCGGCCTTGCGGGTGATGGTCTGGGCGCCGGCCCAGTCGAAGCCCGGGCGGCCGACGCCGACGCCGTAGCGCATCGCCTTGCCGTCGGGCAGGACGAAATACAGGCGGCGCTCGCTGGTGTTGATCACGATCGTGCCCGGACGCTGCGAGCTGTTATACGAGACGACCTCGCGCGGGATCGCAGTCGCCTGCGCCTTGCTGGGGTCGACATCGGCCATCAGCGGCTGGCGGGTCAGCGGGTCGATCTCGTAAGCGTGAGCAATTGAGACGGCAGCCATCGCGCCGAGGCCGGCGAGAAGGGCCATGCGGAAGAAGCGGTTCATCGGGACCTCTGGGGACGGCGGAAGTTCACGGACACGAAGCTGACCCCAAAAGGTCAACATCTCCTCACTTTCCTGTCAGAATCACGCATAGCGCGCAATCGTTCCGCCATCACATCGACGCGAGGGCTGAGGCTTTCGCGAACGCCCGTTGCGCGCCTGCAACATGGCTGGAACGGCTCTTCGCTCGCTCAGCTCTTGAGCACGACGCAGGCGCCGTTCTGGGCCTGGATGCGCCGGCAAAGCGCCGTCGCTTCGGCCCGGGTCGCGGCCGGCAGGCGCACCCGGTAGAAGGCGCGCGTCCCGCGGCTGCGCAGCCGGGTTCCGATCACCATTGGCAGCAGCTCGCCGACCACGGCGCGATGCCGCGCCGCCGCGCGCTGGAATGTGGCGAGCGCGCGCGCCTTCGAGAAATTGCCGGCGAGCTGCACGCCCCAGGGCGCGAAGGCCGCCTCGGCGACGCTGAGCGAGGGCCGGCTGCCGGCCCGCACGGCCGCGACGACGCTGCCGCAGCCCGACGCGGCCCCGTCCGGGGTCACCGGGCGCGGCGGCACCGGCAGGTCGCGCGCGTCGCGGCTGCTTTCCGCCCTGGCGTCCTCGGCCCATTGCTGCGCGCTCGCGCCGGTGATGGCGATGACGTAGTTCTCGGTCTCGTAGGGCAGGGGGCCGGTGCCGCCGCGCGCGAGCCAGCCGGCGACACGGTTCGGCCCTCCATTATAGCCTGCCGCCGCCAGCCCCCAATTGCCGAAGCGCTGGCGCAGCTCGGCCAGGAAATGCGCCGCCTTGGGCACGGCCTGTTCCGGATCGAACGGGTCGATCAGGCCGCGCTCGCGCGCCGTGCCGGGCATGAACTGCGCCACGCCCTGCGCCCCAGCCGGGCTGGTGACGCCGGGCCGGAAGCTCGATTCCTGGAAGATCAGGCGCGTCAGGAAGGCGGCCGGCACGCCATGCTCCTGCGCGGCGCCGTCGATCAGCCGGCAGAGCGCCTGATCGATGCCGGAGGAGGCCGGTTCCGGTGCGGCCGTGGCCTCGCCTCCGAGCAGGAGGCCGATCAGGCACAGGGCTGTCAGGGCTGGTTTGCGCGGCATCTGCAACGAAAGGGTGCGATGCATGAGACAGGCTGGCGCCGAGCGTTCGAGTCAACTGGAATCTTGGCCTGGTGATCCTCAATGCGCGTCCGGGCTGGTTCGCTGCGGCAATGCGACGAACGCTGCGCTGCCAGGGCCCTCATGCTGGAGCCATGCCTTTACCGCGGCTCTGGACCGGAAACACGGATCTTGCCGGAGATCATCGAGTGGCTTGAGCCACGCGGCTTCAGGCTGGTCGGCACCGGCGAGGGCGTGGGCCCGCCCTTCAGCGGGTTCGCAACTGTCTTGGCTTCCTGCTTGAAGTGGAAAAGGGCCCTGATGGCCTCTCTGACTTTCTCCAGACCCTCGACGGTCAGTCTGATCTTGGTGATCAGTTCCTCGAGGATCGTGGATGGCTCCTATGCTCGGGTGCACACTATGGTTGGTGTCAACCCATCACCATCGGTCCGGCATGCGACGGTCTTGCTGTTCGCGCTGCCGCTGCGGCGATCCTTCCCGGCCTCGGCGAGTTCCCTAACGTTGACGATCTCCGCCCGGGGCACGCGCAAGGCTGCTTGGATTTGCTCGATATAGTCGGCAGCGATCGCCCAGTTCGACGGGCGATAGAAGACGTAGAACGTGACGACCGTCTTCTCGTCGTTGAAGCCGAGCGACAGCGTTATGTCTTTGGAATGTGTCTGGTAAATGCAGCGCAATGTGTTGCATTCCACCACCCGAAGAGGCGGGCGGGATGAAGCGAACAGGGCATCTTGCGCGATGCTCAGCTCGACGCCGAAATCCACTGCCGCCGCCGCGCCTGCAGCCATCATCATCCCCGCAACCAAAATCGTCCGCATCTTCTCCTCCATGAGTGGATGATGCGATCCTGGCACGCGAGGCGCTAAGGGATTGTCAGCTTCGGTTTCCCAGGTGCGGGCGCCTGCAAGCGAACGTGATGCCGGGAACCGGCGCCCATCATGGTCCGTTTACACGTTGCGTTTATTTCGAATATCGCGTACTGATTGACGACAGCCGGAGAAACCCAATGACCATCCCAGCCTCTGCCGAGAAGATCGGCGGACGCTTGCCGTCCGCCAGTGAAAAGGCCGCTGCGAACCAGCTTCGCAAGGTGCTCGCGTCTCACGCCGCGGGCGACGCGAAGCTGCGTGTACTGGCGAAGGATGACCGCAAGCCATCTGAAGTGACGCTTACGCCCGGCCTATCCGCCTTGTTGATGGAGCTACTCAGACACATTGGCAAGGGCGATGCCGTCACCCTTGTACCAGTCAGCCAAATGCTAACGACGCAGCAGGCCGCTGACATCCTGAACGTCTCGCGTCCGCACTTGGTGTCCCTTCTTGAAAAGGGGGAGATCAAGTTCGAACTCGTTGGTCGTCATCGGCGCATCAGCGCCAACGACCTTTTCGCCTACAGGCACGCACGCGACGAGAAACGCAGCCGCGCTCTCGGGGAATTGGCCGAGATGGATGCGGATCTGATCTGATCCATGTTTGCAAACCGCTTCACAGCGTTCGTTGACGCATGCACGCTTGCCGGTGCGTTGAAGCGGAACCTCCTTCTGACACTGGCGGAAGCGGATTTCTTCCGCATCCGCTGGTCGCGCCCAGTACTTGACGAAACCGAGCGAGCAATCGCTGACATCTTGAGAAAAAAGGGGGTTGCCGACGCGGAAAGCAAGGCCGCGCGAGCAGTCATCTGCATGGCCGAGGCCTTCGAAGACGCTGAAGTCTCCGGCTTCGAACCCCTCCTTTCTGTATGCGAAGACCTTCCTGATCCAGGTGATGCTCACGTGATCGCAGCAGCGTTGAAGACGCAAGCGGCAGTTATCGTCACGGACAACATGAAGCATTTTCCGCCCGATCGGCTGCTCGCTCTGAATCTAGAAGCACGGAGTGCTGACGCATTCATAGCGGACACAATTGCCTTAGATCCGGGTCGAGCCGTCGCCGCCATCAGAACCATGCGCAAACGTCTCAAGCGGCCGGAGAAAACGGCGGAAATTATCCTGCTGGATATGGAGGCGTCGGGGCTTACAGAAACGGTCGACGTGCTGCGTCAACACATCGATTCGTTGTAGGACGGCGGCCGTCACCCCCTCGACCGTGCCACCCTCTCCATCGCCTTGGGCGCGCACGCTCATGCGCCGTTCTGCACGGTGGTGTGCTGTACGGTTCGCGAAAGCCTGGGAAATATGGTGGGCGGCACAGGGATCGAACCTGTGACCCCTCCCGTGTGAAGGGAGTGCTCTACCGCTGAGCTAGCCGCCCGGACCGGCGCCTCTCCTAGAGCATCGGGCCGGAAACTGTAAAGCGCTTTTGCGACACTCCCTTGTGGAGGCCGTGATTCGACGTGTCAGGACACAGCCGGCACGCGGTCCAGCATCTTGCGCACCGCGCCCGGCAGCTCGTCGAAATGCTGGATCACCAGATCGGGCGAAAGCGTCTCGATCGGCACGTCGGTATAGCCGAAGGGCACGCAGATCGAGGGGATGCCCGCGGCCTTCGCGGTTGCGATGTCGGTCCGCGAATCGCCGATCATCACGGCGCGAGCCGGATCGGCCTTGGCCTGCTCGATCACCCCCGTCAGGTGGCGCGGGTCCGGCTTGAAATAGGGGTAGCTGTCGCGCCCGGCCACCGCCGCGAAGCGGCTGCTGATGCCGAAATGGTCGAGGATCAGCCGCGTGTGCAGGATCGGCTTGTTGGTGCAGACCGCGAGCGTGAAGCCGTCCTGCGCGAGCGTGTCGAGCGCGTCGAGCACGCCGTCGAAGAGATAGCTGTTCGGCGCGACATTGTCGGCATAGATCAGCAGGAACTCCTCGAAGAGCCGCTCCAGCGTCTCGCTGTCGAGCGGCCGGCCGGAGACGCGGAAACCGCGTTCGATCAAAGCCCGCGCCCCGGCGCCGACCAGTTCGCGCGCCCGCTCCAGCGGCAGCGCCGCCAGCCCCTCCTGCGTCAGGATGGTGTTCAGCGTCGCCATGATGTCGGGGGCGGTTTCGGCCAGGGTGCCGTCGAGATCGAAGACGACGATGGGGGGCAGGCTCATCGGGCAGGCTCCAGGCTCCGGTTGGCGCGGCTGCTTAAAGGCGCTTCCCTCTCAATTGGCAAGTGTCTCACTCGGTATGCGCCGTGCCGTCAAAGCGTCAGCCATCGGTGCTAATCTAGCTTTGATTCGAGGTTAGGAATTCAGACGTGCCGATATCTCAGGACAGGCTCGCGCCGCTCGGGCGCTTCATCGCCGTGCTTGGTCTCTGCGCGGCTCCTGCCGCGGCGCAGGCCGGTGTTTTCGAGTTCGCGCCGGCGCCGCAGAACGATCTCAACCGGGTCTACCGCGTCGATCGCTCGACCGGCGAGGTCGGCGCCTGCCAGTTCCAGCTCAAGGAGGGCGGCGTCGGCATCACCATTTGCTTCCCGGCGGGCGAGGGGGCGGGGCCGCAGCCGGCCGGCGAATACGGGCTGATGCCGTCGCGGCACGAGCGCGAGGGCGGCATCTTCCGCGTCAACCAGCGCACCGGCGAGATGAGCATCTGCTAC
Source organism: Allobosea sp. BK604 (assembly GCF_004341515.1). Lineage (GTDB taxonomy): Bacteria > Pseudomonadota > Alphaproteobacteria > Rhizobiales > Beijerinckiaceae > Allobosea. The sequence continues at coordinate 254,047 of NZ_SLZF01000006.1, read as the reverse complement.
GTCTTCGACGACAAGGTGGTCTGCACACCGCAGTCGAAATAGGGGGCATCGGTGCCGCCTCGGCGCCTGCCGGCCCGGATGATCCGGGGATATCCTGTAGCGGCGCTTCTCGCGGCGCGGGCGCTTGTGCTAGCCGAAAGGGACGATCTTTTTCGCAAGGCATGAGGCGGCGATGAGCCCGGACGATCTCAAGAAGCTGGCGGCGGCGCGCGCGCTCGAGCTGGTGCGCCCGGGCATGCGGCTCGGCCTCGGCACGGGCTCGACCGCGAAGCATTTCGTCGATCTGCTCGGCGCGCGTGTCGCAGAAGGGCTCGAAGTGCTCTGTGTCGCCACCTCCGAGGCGACGCAGGCCCAGGCCGAAAGCCTGAACATCCCGATGTCGACGCTCGATGCGACGCCGGAGCTCGATCTGACGGTCGACGGCGCCGACGAGGTCGATCCGGTGCTTCGCCTGATCAAGGGCGGTGGCGCGGCGCTGCTGCGCGAGAAGATCGTCGCGGCGGCGTCGAAGCGCATGGTCGTCATTGCCGATGACAGCAAGCTCGTCGCCGAGCTCGGCCGCTTCCCGCTGCCGATCGAGGTGGTGCCCTTCGGGATCGAGGCGACGCGCCGCGCCGTCGCAGCCGCGATCACGGCCTGTGGCGCGGCCGGTGAGCTGAGCTTGCGCAAGCGCCCGGACGGCAGCACGCTCCTCACCGATGGCGGCCATTATATCCTTGATGCGCGCCTTGGCTGCATCGCCAAGCCGGAATTGCTGGCCAAGGCGCTCAATGCCGTCCCGGGCGTCGTCGAGCACGGCTTGTTTCTCGGCCTCGCCTCCTGCGCCATCCTGGCCAGCGGCGACGGGCTCAAGGTTCTAGGGACGATCGAATGATTCCATTCTGCCGGAAAGCACGCTAAGGAGGCCCGGCTCGGACAATCCGGGTCGATGGCACGAGCCACGCCGTTGAGACGTTACCGAAACAAGAGAGCGGCCAGCTCGCAGGTTCGCGACATCAGTCGCGGTCGCGTTCCGATCGCCAAACCCGCCGCATGATGAAGGGGCCTGATGCCATGATCCGACACCACCTCGCCGGCGCGGCCATTGGCCTGGCGCTCGTTTTCGCCATTCCCGCCCAGGCCCAGCTCCTCGCCCAGCCGCCGGCCCAGGCCCCGACCGCACAGCCGGATATTGCGCAGAGCCATCTGCTCGCCGCGCGGGATGTCCTCACGCTCACCGGCATCTCCGATTCGTTCGAGTCGATCTACGCCGAGTTCCAGAAGAGCGTCCGCCAGATGGTCCTCACCACGCGGCCCGAGCTGCAGAAGGACACCGACGAGGTGATCGCGTCCCTGAAGGTCGACGCCGAAAAGAAGCGCGAGGAGATCGTCGCGTCGGCTGCCTTCATCTTCGCGAAGCATATGACCGAGGCCGATCTCAAGGAGGTCGCCAACTTCTTCAAGTCGCCGGCCGGCCAGCGCTACAGCGCCGCACGGCCGAAGGCGCTCGACGAGATCTTCGCCCTGCTCCAGCCCTGGAGCGTCAACACCAGCAATTTCCTGTTCGATCGCTTCAGCGAGGAAATGCGCAAGCGCGGCCATCAGCTCTGAGCTGAACGGCGCCATCCGCTTGGTACGGAAAAGCCGCTCACGCCTGGCGCGGGCGGCTTTCTCTCAATTTACCGGTCCGGCTCCGCCGATATCCGCCATGCTCGGCTCGCTCGGGCGTACGCCGGCGGCGCGATTGACCATGATCGTCACCAGCCAGAGCACGATGCCCACGCCGATCAGGATGCCGGCGATCCTGTACTGAACCGGGTCGCGCCCGGTCCATGGACCCGCGAAGAAGGCGCAGGCGAGGGCGCCCAGGATCGGCAGCAGCGTCGGCGTGCGGAAATGCTCGTGCTCGACCGTGTCCTTGCGCAGCATCAGCACGGCGATGTTGACGACGGTGAAGACGCAGAGCAGCAGCAGCGCCGTCGTGCCGCCGAGCGCCGGCACCTCGCCGACGAAGGTGATCAGCGCGAAGGCGAGCAGCGTCGTGAAGACGATCGCGATATAGGGCGTGCGCCGGGTCTCATGCACCTTGCCGAGCACCGGCGGCAGCACATGCTCGCGGCTCATGCCATAGACCAGCCGGCTCGCCATCAGCATGTTGATCAGGGCGCTGTTGGCGACCGCGAACATGGTGATGAAGCCGAAGATCCAGAGCGGGAAATTCGGCGCGCCGGCCTGCACCACCTTGAGCAGCGGCGTCTCGCCCTCGCCGAGCTGCTCCGGCGGGACCAGCGTGATCGCGGAGATCGAGACCAGCACATAGATCGCGCCGGTGATCACCAGGCCGGCGAGCAGCACCTTCGGGAAGATCCGCGTCGGGTTCTTGCACTCCTCGGCCATGTTGACCGAGTCCTCGAAGCCGACCATGGCGAAGAAGGCGAGCGTGGTCGCCGCGATGACCGGCCAGAACAGGCCGCCATCGACTCCCGGACGGAACTGCATCACGCGCGAGACGTCGCCCTGGCCGGCGCCGATCGCCCATAGGCCGATGAAGATGATGATCAGCAGGCCGGTGAGCTCGACGCAGGTCAGCACGACATTCGCCTTCACGCTCTCGCCGACGCCGCGGAAGTTCACAGCCGCGACCACCGCCATGAAGGCGAGGCCGATGGCGGTGACGCCGATCGGCGACAAGCCCAGCGCGAAGGCGTTCGAGAGATTGGCCGCGAAGGCGCGCGAGGCGGTCGAGGCCGAGGTGATGCCGGAGCACATCACCGCGAAGGCGACGATGAAGGTGACGAAATGGATGCCGAAGGCCTTGTGCGTATAGAGCGCGGCGCCGGCGGCCTTGGGATATTTCGTGACGAGTTCGAGATAGCTGAAGGCGGTGATCATCGCCACGACGAAGGCGACGACGAAGGGCAGCCAGACCATGCCGCCGACTTGCTTGGCGACCTGTCCTGTCAGGGCATAGATGCCCGTGCCGAGAATATCGCCGACGATGAAGAGCAGCAGCAGCCAGGGCCCCATCACCCGATGCAGGCTGGGTTCGACAGCGGGCTGGGCCGGTGGCGCGGAGGTGAGGGTCACGTCGCTCATGGGCATCCTCTCAGGCTGTCCTGCCGGCGCGCGCGATGGCGGCGGGCAGGCTCATGCTCGGAAGGAACACATTCGCGCCATATTTGTTCACACGCGGCGCGCCGCGTGTGAACCGGGAGTGGCCGGGATCAGTCCTCGGCGGCCTTGAACTTGTTCAGCCCCTTCATCACGAAGGGCGCGACCAGCGCGATGAAGGCGATGCCGAGCAGCGTCGCCGAGCCCGGATTCTCCAGCAGGATCATCGGGTCGCCCAAGCTGATCTGCAGGGCGCGCCGCAGCTGCGCCTCCGCCATCGGCCCGAGGATCAGCCCGACCACCATCGGCGCGACCGGATAGTCGTAGCGCCGCATCAGGTAGCCGAGATAGCCGAAGCCGAAGAGCATCGAGAGCTCGACCGGGGAGGGGTTCACCGCCAGCGTGCCCATGGTCGCGAAGACCAGGATGCCGGCATAGAGCCAGGGCTGCGGGATGGCGAGCAACCTGACCCAGAGCCCGATCAGCGGCAGGTTGATGATCACCAGCATGACGTTGGCGATGAAGAGCGAGGCGATCAGGCCCCAGACCAGGTCGGGCTTCTCGGCGAAGAGCAGCGGCCCGGGATTGAGCCCGTATTGCTGGAAGCCGGCGAGCATGATCGCCGCCGTCGCCGAAGTCGGCAGGCCGAGCGTCAGCAGCGGCACCAGCGTGCCGGCGGCCGAGGCATTGTTGGCCGCCTCGGGGCCGGCCACGCCTTCGATCGCACCCTTGCCGAACTCGTCAGGATATTTGCACAGGCGCTTTTCTGTCGAATAGCTCAGGAAGGTCGGCACCTCGGCGCCGCCCGCCGGCAGCGCGCCGATCGGGAAGCCGAAGGCGGTGCCGCGCAGCCAGGGCGCCCAGGAGCGCTTCCAGTCCTGCCTGTTCATCCAGAGCGAGCCCTTGATCGGGATGATCTCCTCTGGCGCATGCGCGCGCTGCGAGGCGACATAGAGCGCTTCGCCCACTGCGAAGAGACCGACGGCCAGCGTCGTCACCTCGATGCCGTTCAGCAGTTCCGGCACGCCGAAGGTCAGCCGCGCCTGGCCGGTCAGCTTGTCGATGCCGATCAGGCCGAGCGTGATGCCGATGAACAGGCTGGTCAGGCCGCGCAGGGGCGAGTCGCCGAACGTCGCGGAGACGGTGACGAAGGCCAGGATCATCAGCCCGAAATAGTCCCACGGGCCGAAATGCACGGCGATCTCGACCAGCCAGGGCGCCAGGAAGGCAAGGCCGATCGTGGCGATGGTGCCGGCGACGAAGGAACCGATCGCCGCCGTCGCCAGCGCCGGGCCGCCGCGCCCGGCCTTGGCCATTTTCGAGCCTTCGAGCGCGGTCGCGAGCGAGGCGCTCTCGCCCGGCGCGTTGAGCAGGATGGCCGTGGTCGAGCCGCCATACATGCCGCCATAATAGATGCCGGCGAACATGATCAGCGATCCCGCCGGATCGAGCTTGAAGGTGACCGGCAGCAGCAGCGCCACTGTCAGCGCCGGGCCGATGCCCGGCAGCACGCCGACGGCGGTGCCGAGGAAGACGCCGATCAGGCAGAAGAGCAGCTTCGAGGGCTCGAAGGCGACGGTGAAGCCGTGGAAAAGGTCGAGAAGCGTGTCCATGCTTCGGCGCTCCTCAGAAGAACAGGCGCTCGAGCGGCCCGGCGGGCAGGCTCAGCGTCAGCAGTTTCAGGAACACGAGGAAAATCACCAGGCCGAGGACGAGGCCGATGATGAAGTCGACGGCGAAGGCGCGCCGGCCCATGCCGCGCGCGGTGCAGGCGAAGATCAGCGCCGTCGCGAGGATGAAGCCGCCGCCGAAGGCGATGCAGGCGACGAGGCCGACGAGACCGCCGACGATCCAGAGAATGGCGACGGTGTCGGCCGGACCGGGCTTGGGGATGCCCTCCTTGAAGGCGACGACCAGATGCGCCAGCCCGAGCACGGCAAGGCAGATGCTGACGACATAGGGCACCGCCGTCGGCCCGAGGCCATAGGTCGAGACGATGGTCTGGCTCGCCGCGTCATTGGCGACGATACCTGCACAGGCGAAGAGCAGCAGCGCCACGACGAGTGCGGGTCGGTCGATTCTTCTTGTGGTGGTTTCGCTGGCCATGCCCGGTGCCCGTCTGAAAATACTCGGGAGGTGGAAAAGGGGCCGGTTTCCCGGCCCCTTCGCGGGTTTATCGTGTGCGAGGCGTCAGCGCCTCACTTCACCAGGCCGACATCGTGCATGACCTTGGTGACGCGCTCGATCTCGGCCTTCTGGAAGGCGGCGAAATCGGCGCCGCCGAGATAGGCGTCGTCCCAGCCACGGGCCTTGAGGATCTCGGCCCATTCCTTCGACTTCGCCATCTTCTCGACTGCATCGGCGAGGGTCTTCTGCTGGGCGTCGCTGAGGCCCGGCGCCGCCACGACCGAGCGCCAGTTCAGGAGTTCGAGATTGATGCCCTGCTCCTTCAGCGTCGGGGCGTCCGGAGCATTGTCCAGCCGCTTCGGCGAGGAGACGGCGATGGCGCGCAGCTTGCCGGCCTTGATCTGGCCTTCGAACTCGCCATAGCCGGAGATGCCGGCGGTGACGCGCCCGCCGAGCATCGCGGCGAGAGCCTCGCCACCGCCCGAGAACGGGATGTAGTTGATCTTCTTGGGGTCGCCGCCGACGGCATCGGCGAAGAGCGCGGCCAGGATATGGTCGGTGCCGCCGGCCGAGCCGCCGGCCCAGGTCACCTTGGCCGGGTCAGCCTTGACGCGGTCGGCGAGATCCTTGGCGGTCTTGATCGGCGAATCCGCCGGGACCACGATGACCTCGGCCTCGGCGGTCAGCCGCGCGATCGGCGTGACCTGGGTCAGGTTGACCGGCGACTTGTTGAGCACGATCGCGCCGATCATGACGAAGCCGTTGACCATCAGCTGCGAGCCGTCGCCCTTGGCGTTAATCAGCTGCGACAGGCCGATCGTGCCGCCGGCGCCGGTGACATTGGTCACCTGCACGCTCTTGGCGATACCGGCCGAGGTCAGGGCCTGCTGCATCGAGCGCGCCGTGCCGTCCCAGCCGCCGCCGGGCGCTGCCGGGGCCATGAGCTTGAGCTCGAGCTGGGCGAATGCGGCAGTGGTCAGGCCGGCCAGCGCCAGCGCCGTCACGGCGCCGCGCTTCAGGATGGATGTGAGCATATGTTCCTCCGCGTGCGAATTTCCGCACCATTATCGTGTCACCAGCGCCAGTGACAGCTTGATGTTCCGCCTTTCAATTGCGCCTGATTGCATAATCTTATGTCAAGGTCTTTCGCGGGACGGACCGTGAAAGCGCGACAGGATTCGCACTAGGCGGCCCAGCCATGATCGCGTAAGCGCTCCGCCATGAGCCTGCCTTCCTCCTTGGCCGCCGAGTCCGGCGCCGCGATCAGCCCTTCGCGCCGGCGCCGGTCGCAGCAGCTGGTGACGCTCGGCGGCGTGCTCCTGGTCGCGCTGCCGCTCGCCATGTGGGCGGCGAACCGCTCGGCGCCGCTGATCTTCGGCCTGGCGGCGCTGGCCTTCCTCGCCGCCATGCTGGTGGCGGGACGGGCAGCCGAACTCCTGCGCAACCTTGCCAGCGCCATGCGCAGCCCGATTGCCCTTGCGCTTGCCGGCTTCCTGCTGTGGGCCCTGGTCTCGCTCGCCTGGAGCCATCGGCCGGCGGCCAGCCTCTCCATCTGGGGCGAGCTCGTCCTGCCTCTGGTCTGCGGTCTCGTCATCGCCGCCGCGGCGCAGCTCAGGCCGCGGCCGGCCGTGCTCCGTGCGCTCGCGATCACCATCATCCTGGCCTGCGCGCTGGTCGCCTTCGAACTGGCCAGCGGCCTCTCCCAGCGCATCGCGCTCGGCCTCGGCAAGCAGATGAGCTTCGTCTTCAACCGGCCGATCATCACTTGCATCATGCTGGCCGCCCCGGTCGTGCACGGGCTCTGGAGCCGGCCGGGCGCCTCATTGCCCGACCGGCTGCTGGCCGCGCTGACCGCGCTCGCGGTGATCGGCTGCACCTTCGCCTCCGAGAGCGGCGCGGCCAAGTTTGGCCTGCTCATGCTGATCGCGGGCTGGGCGGTGACGCTGCTCCTGCCGCGGCTGTCGCTCGCGGCGACGATGATCGCCTTCGCCGCGACGCTGGCGGTCGCTCCCGTCCTGGGGCGGCTCGCGGACCGTGCCATCCCGCCATCCGTCCATGCCGAACTGGCGGATTCGCATTCGCGCGACCGCGTCAACATCTGGCTCAGCTTCGGCGAGGCGATCCAGGCACGACCGATCATCGGCTCGGGCTTCGGCGCCTCCGCCGCGCTTCAGACGCATCCGGTGGCGGCGCAGGTGTCGGAGCCACGCCGCTTGCTTCTCGCCGTCGGTCACCCACATAGCGCGCCGGTGCAGATCTGGGTCGAGACCGGGCTCATCGGCGCGGTGCTGATCGGCTTGGCCGGGCTCGCCTTCCTGGTGCGGCTGAGGCGCCTGCCGGCTCGCGATCTTGCACCGCGGCTCGCGGTCTTCGTGGCGGCTTTCGCCATGGCCTCCGTCGGGCACGGCGCCTGGCAGGGCTGGTGGATCGCGCTGCTCGCCGCCGCTGCCGTCTGGTTCTATGCGGAGCGGAACGAGCCCGCTCGAGAGGTGGAACATGTCTGATTTCGATGTCGATCTTTTCGTGATCGGGGCCGGCTCCGGCGGCACCCGCGCCGCCCGTATTGCGGCCGGGAATGGCGCCCGCGTCATGATCGCGGAGGAGGACCGGATCGGCGGCACCTGTGTCATCCGCGGCTGCGTGCCCAAGAAGCTCTTCGTCTATGCCAGCCGCTTCGCCGATGATTTCGAGGATGCGGCGGGTTTCGGCTGGACGGTTGGCAAGCCGAGCTTCGACTGGCCGACCCTGCGCGATGCCGTCGCCAACGAGGTCACGCGACTGTCCGGGCTCTATCGCAAGGGGCTGGACGGCGCCGGCGTCGCCATCCGCGAGGAGCGCGCCGTGGTCGAGGGGCCGAACGAGGTCCGCCTGGCGAAGTCGGGCGAGCTCATCCGCGCCCGTCACATCCTGGTCGCGACCGGCGGCTATCCCGCTTTCGATCCGCCGATCCCCGGCGGCGAGCTCGGCATCAGCTCGAACGAGGTCTTCCACCTGCCGAGCCTGCCGAAGCGCATGCTCGTCGTCGGCGGCGGCTATATCGCGCTTGAATTCGCCAGCCTCTTCGCGCGCCTCGGCGTCGCGGTCACGCTGCTGCATCGTGGCGACAATGTCCTGCGCGGTTTCGACGAGGATATCCGCGTCCGCCTGCGCGAGGCGCTGAGCCATGCCGGCATCAGCTTCCGTCTCGGCTGCACGGTCGACCGCATCGAGGAGCTGCCTGATGGCACGCGCCGCGCCCATTGCGCCCGTGGCGAGCCGATCGATGCCGATGTCATCCTCGTCGCCACCGGTCGCCGTCCCAACACCAACGGCCTCGGGCTGGAGCAGGTCGGCGTCAAGCTCGGCCCGGTCGGCCAGGTCATGGTCGATGCCAATTCCGCCTCGAGCGTGCCCTCGATCCATGCAGTCGGCGATGTCACCAACCGCGTCAACCTGACCCCTGTCGCGATCCGCGAGGGCCACGCCTTCGCCGACTCGACCTTCGGCGGCAAGCCCTGGGCGATGGATCACAGCCTCGTCGCCTCCGCCGTCTTCACCACGCCGGAGATCGGCACGGTGGGCCTGACCGAGCATCAGGCGCTGGCGGCGGGCCTGGAGGTCCGCGTCTTCGAGACCGGCTTCCGGCCGATGAAGGCAACGATCTCGGGCCGCCAGGAGCGCATCTACATGAAGCTCCTGGTCGATGCGCAGAGCGACCGCATGCTCGGCGTCCACATCCTCGGCCATGATGCCGGCGAGATCATCCAGGCCGTCGCGATCGCCGTCACCATGGGCGCGACCAAGGCCGATTTCGACCGCACGATCGCCCTGCATCCGAGCGCGGCGGAAGAGCTGGTGACGATGCGGACGCCGCGCGCCTCGGTGCCGGCGAAGCTGTAGGGCAGGGCTCTCGCATCGCTCTGCCAGGACGTTGAAGCGTGCTGGCAACTCGCTGAATCAGCGTGTGAAGAGCCGGAATCGATCTGTGAGGATTGTGCGGCAAGTCGCTGCACCGACTCATGTTTGCGACCCGGTGTGATTCCGGCATTGCGCGGAACCCTACATCGCTTCATCCGAGTATTGGCCATTGCCGCCTCCCGGGTGTATAGCGCCTCGATCACGCTGCCGTCCGACCGGACGGCGGCGCGAGATTTTGTTTTCAGGAGCACGTGTGATGTCCGAGCGGTGGACGCCCGAGAGCTGGAGGGCAAAGCCCGTCCAGCAGATGCCGGAATATCCGGATCAGGCAGCCTTGAAGGCGGTCGAGCAGCAGCTCGCCGGCTTTCCGCCGTTGGTTTTTGCGGGCGAGGCGCGCAAGCTGAAAAAGGCTCTCGGACAAGTCGCAAACGGCGAGGCCTTCCTGCTCCAGGGCGGAGATTGCGCCGAGAGCTTCGGCGAGCATTCGGCCGACAACATCCGCGATTTCTTCCGTCTGTTCCTGCAGATGGCGGTGGTCCTCACCTTCGCCGGCGGCTCGCCGGTGGTGAAGGTCGGCCGCGTCGCCGGCCAGTTCGCCAAGCCGCGCTCGGCCCCGACCGAGACGATCGGTGGCGTCGAGCTGCCGAGCTACAAGGGCGATATCATCAACGATATCGACTTCACGGCGGACGCCCGCATTCCCGATCCGCGCCGCCAGCTCGAGGCCTACCGGCAGTCGGCCGCGACGCTCAACCTGATCCGCGCCTTCGCGACGGGCGGCTACGCCAATCTCGACAATGCCCATCGCTGGATGCTGGGCTTCGTCAAGGATAGCCCGCAGTCGAGCCGTTACAACGAGGTGGCCGAGCGCATCACCGAGGCGCTCGATTTCATGCGCGCCATCGGCATCGATCCCGAGACGCATCCCGAGATGCGCACGACGGATTTCTATACCAGCCACGAGGCGCTGCTGCTCGGCTACGAGCAGGCGCTGACCCGCGTCGATTCGACGACGGGCGACTGGTACGCGACCTCCGGTCATATGGTTTGGATCGGCGACCGCACCCGCCAGCTCGACCACGCCCATGTCGAATATTTCCGCGGCATCAGGAATCCGATCGGCCTGAAATGCGGCCCCTCGCTCAAGCCTGACGACCTGCTCCGGCTGATCGATGCGCTCGATCCGCAGAACCAGGCTGGCCGCCTGACGCTGATCGGCCGCTTCGGCGCCGACAAGGTCTTCGACCATCTGCCGGCCCTGGTGCGCGCCACCAAGCGCGAAGGGCGCAATGTCGTCTGGTCCTGCGACCCGATGCACGGCAACACGGTCAAGGCCGCCAGCGGCTACAAGACCCGTCCCTTCGACCTCATCCTCAGCGAGGTCAGGAACTTCTTCGCCGTGCACCAGGCCGAAGGCACCTATGCCGGCGGCCTGCATCTCGAGATGACCGGCAAGAACGTCACCGAATGCACCGGCGGGGCCCGCGGCATGACCGATGCGGACCTGAACGACCGTTACCACACGGTCTGCGACCCGCGCCTCAATGCCGAGCAGGCCCTGGAAATGGCCTTCCTCGTTGCCGAGCTGGTCAAGCGCGAGCGGGCAGGGCGCGAGCGCCCGGTGGTCGAGGCGGCCGAGTAACATCCGCCTTCCCGCCAATCCGATACCTACCTTCGCGGTATCGGCTCACACATCCGGTTCAGGCCCCGCCCATGCGGGGCCTTTGCCGTTTGGGGGGCGGTGATCGTCTCTCATGCAGGCCGCAGATTGCCGGCAGCTTTCTGCCCAGCTGACCTGACGGGCTCAGTTCGCCGTCAGCCGTCGAAGATCCTTCACCAGGCTTTTGGAGAGCTGGACGGCCGGAGGCGGCAGCATGCGGTGGGCGGCGGTGATGATGCCGATCTGCAGCGTGTTGACGCCGGGGGAGGATAGCGGGCGCCAGGCGATCTCGCCGTGCTCGATCTCCTTCAGGAAGCCGAGCCGGGTGAAGAAGGCGATGCCGAGCCCGAGCTCGATGCAGAGCCGGATCATCTGGATCGAATTCGACGTGACCTTCGGCTTGAGCTGCGCCTTGAACTGGCTGAAATCCGCGTCCATGTCGGCCCCGCGCGGCAGCGGCCCGGCCTGGTCGAGCACCGGATAGGCGATGGCTTCCTCGAAGCTGACGCTCAGGCGCGAGGTGAGGGGGTGGTCGACCGGCATGACGACGCCGATCGGAGCCGGCACTTCCGCGATGAAATGCACGGCGGCCGGCAGCGGGCTCACGAAGGTGAGCCCGATATCGACGGCGCCGCTGCTGACCATGTCAGCGATATCGGCCGGCGGCGCGGCCAGCACGGTGTGGTTGATCGCCGGGAAATCCCTGCCGAAGCGCGCCAAGGCCCGGGGCAGGAAATCGACCAGGAGCGAATCGAGCGCCGCGATCGTGACATGGCCGGAGCGCGCTTCCCTGAGATCGTCGATCGCGGCGCGGACCTGCCCATAGGCCTCGATCGTCGAGGTGATGTGCTGCAGCAGAAGCGTGCCGGCGACGGTCAGGCGCATTCCGGCGGGCAGGCGGTCGAAGAGCGGTCCGCCGAATTCGTCTTCCAGCTTGAGGATCTGGCGGTTGATCGCGCTGGCCGCCACGTTCAGGTGCACGGCGGCGCGGCGGATCGAGCCCAGCCGCGCCACTTCGCGAAAATAGTACAGGGCGGCGGCATGCATGGCCGGGTATCCTCAGCGCGCGGCCTTTCCCGGCCAGGCCGCTACCGTGGGATGATCGCGCGTCGTCGTCAAAAGCGGGTCCGAGCCTCCCGGCTTGCCCCAGCCGGTCACGTCCGGTCCGAAGAAGTCGCGGTTGATCGCCGGCCATTCGGCGAGCTCCGAGGGGAGGCGGTCCTCGGCATGGATCGCCGCGACCGGGCAGACCGTTTCGCACAGGCCGCAATCGATGCATTCGTCGGGCTGGATATAGAGGGTGCGCCCGCCCTCGTAGATGCAGTCGACCGGGCAGGCTGCGAGGCAGGCCTTGTCCTTGATGTCGATGCAGGCGTCGGTGATGACGAAGGGCATGGCTGCTCCCGGCTCAGAGCACGCGCCGATCTGATCGCGCAGCGATCAGATCGGATCACGCGTTCTCTATCAATTGTTTAGAGGCGGATTTACCGATCAGGTTGATTCAACCTGATCGGATCCGGCTCTAGTGTCCCTGCCAGACCGGCTGCCGCTTCTCCCGGAACGCGCGCACGCCTTCCTCGGAATCCTGCGAGCGCAGCGCCTCGACCAGGGCGGGCAGCCGCAGCGCCTGCGCCTCTGGCGGGGGCAGATGTGCGGTCCGCCGCACGACCTGCTTGATCGCACGCAGGGAGAGCGGCGCGCAGGCGAGGATATCAGCGACCCAGCGGTCGACAGCGGCGTCGAGCTCGTCCTTCGCCACGACCTCGTTGACGAGGTCGAAGGCGAGCGCTTCCTGCGCCTTGATCCGGCGCCCGGTGAAGAGCATGCCGAGCGCGTGCCGGTGGGCGATCTGGCGTTGCAGCAGCACCATGCCGCCGTCGAGCGGCAAGCGGCCGACGCGGGGCTCGGTCAGCCCGAAGCTCGCATGCTCCGCCGCCACCACGATGTCGCAGCCGAGCACCATCTCGAAGCCGCCGCCGACCGCGTGGCCGTTGACGCGGGCGATGACGGGAATGTCGAGCGTCTGGCGCAGCGCGATGCCGCCGAAGCCCGACGGCCTTGCCGCGGCCCAATAGGCCAGGCCGGTCAGCTCCGGATCGAGATTGCGCATGTCGGCGCCGGTGCAGAAGGCGCGCTCGCCGGCGCCGGTCAGCACGACGACGCGGACCGACCGGTCCGCCTCGATGCGCTGCCAGATCGCCTCCATGTCGGCCTCGGCCTCCTGGTCGAGCGCGTTCAGCACCTCCGGTCGGTCGATGGTGACGCGGGCGACGTGATCGTCGATCGAGAGCTGGATCGGCATCAGGCCACCTTCTCGAGGGACAGCCCGAGCTCGCGCATGACCTCGTCGGTATGCTGGCCGAGCCCGGCCGGAACGATGCGGATCGTCACCGGCGCAGCCTCCATATGGATCGGTGAGCCGATGACGCGGACGCGCTCGGTCGGCCCCTCGGCTTCGAGGATCATGCCGTTGATGTGCGTCTGCTCGTCGTCGAGCGCCTCCGCCAGCTGGCGCACCGGCGCGCAGAGCAGATCCTGCTGTTCGAGCCGCGCCAGCCAATAGGCGGTCGTCTGCGTCGCGAAGCGCTCGGCGAAGATCGCCTGCAGCGCCGGCTTGTTGGCGACCTGCCGCTCGTGCCCCGCAAAGCGGGCGTCGTCCTTCAGCTCGGGCAGCTCGAGCGCGGCGGAGATGTCGCCGAGCGGGTCGGCCTTGAAGGCCCCGACCATGACGAGCGCCCCGTCCGCCGTCTCGAACACGCCGGTGAGCGGCATCGCGCCCCAGTTCACCTCGCGCCCGCGCATCATCTGCGCGGCGGCCTCCTGCGTCTGAGCCGCCAGCATGGAATCGAACAGCGAGACGCTGATGCGCTGGCCCTTGCCGGTCCGCTGGCGCTGCAGCAGGGCCAGCAGGACGCCCTGGACCATGTGCATGCCTGCCGAATAATCGGCGAAGGTGGTCGAGAGCACGGCGAGCGGCTGGTCGGCATTGGCGCGGCGGTGCATCACGCCGGAGAGCGCCTGGGCCAGCACGTCCTGCCCGCCCTTGTGCGCGTAGGGTCCGACCAGGCCGAAGCCGGTGCCGACGGCATAGATCAGCCGCGGGTTGCGCGCGGCCAGGGCCTCATAGGAGAAGCCCATCCGCTCCATCACGCCGGCGCGGAAATTATTGACGACGACGTCGGCCTGGTCGATCAGCCGCAGCACGGCATCCTTCGCCTCCTGCTTGCGCAGGTCGAGCACGATCGAGCGCTTGTTGCGGTTGAGCGAGCAGAAGACCGGGCCCTGCAGCCCGGCCGGATCGTTCGGGAACGAGGTGCGCGACAGGTCGCCCGAGGGCGGCCGCTCGACCTTGATCACGTCGGCGCCGTAGTCGCCGAGGACCTGCGTCGCGACCGGCCCCATCATCACCTGGGTGAAATCGACGACCTTGATGCCGGCAAGCGGCAATTCGGCGGGGTTCATCACGCGGCGTTCTCCAGAATGGTGGCATTTGCGGAAGGGACGTCGCCGGGATCGCCGCCTTGGGCCCGCACGCGCCGGCAAATCTCCTGCGGGGCGATATCGCGCAGGCGCTGCCCGCCGGCGACGGCCAGCGCCGCGGCGACGCCGGCCGACTGGCCCATCGCCATGCAGGGCGGAATCTCGCGCGACATCTTCTGCGCCTGCTCGGTCGCGGAGTAATGCCGGCCGGCGACGACGAGCCCGTCGATGCCGCGGGGCAGCATGGAGCGATAGGGCGTGTAGTAGTCGCGGCCGCGCGCCACCGTGTCCGTGAAATGGACGCGATCGAGCACGTCGCGCTTGGTCACCACATAGTCGCCCTGCAGCAGGCGGGTCTGGCGCACGCCGAGCTGCGGCGCGACATCGACGACGAAACAGTTGCGGAAGCCGGGCATATGCTCGCGGACATAGTCGACGAGCGCATAGAGCTTGGTGCGACCGGCGAAATCGGCCTTGGTCAGGTCCTCGACCGCCAGGCCGTCGAACCCCGCCATATGCGGGCAGTTGCACCAGACCACGCCGGGCAGCGGCGTCTTCAGCCACCACATGTCCCAGGAGCCGCCCATGATGCGCTTGGCCTGGCGATCGATCTCGGCGAAGGCATCGGGCTCCTCATGCTGGAAGCGCTCGGCCTCGTCGGTGTCGACGCCGCCGAGCCGGAACACGGTCGTGACGATGAAGGAGCCCTTCTCATGGGCCGCGCCGGCCGAGGCGGCGACGTCGAGATCGCCGGACGCATCGACGATCGCATCGGCCAGGATCGCCTGGCGGCCGGACTTGGTCTCGCAGACGATGCCGGTGACCTTGCCGTCCTCGACCAGCGTGCGCGAGAACCAGGAATGCAGGCGCACGTCGAGCTGCGCCTCCTGCACCAGTTCGTTCGCGGCGCGCTTCCAGCCGTCGGGGTCGAAGGCCGCGGCCATGACGATGGGCTGCGGCTTGGTCTGGGCCCGGAAGTCATGGGCGCCCCAGCGCGCCCATTTGCGGTGCATGTCCCAGCTCTGCCGGCGGTCCTCCGGCGGCGGGTAGACGCAGGCGCCGCGCGCCGCCATGCGCTCGATCATCTCCATGCAGACCCCCTGCACGGTGACCTCGTCGCCATTGTGCATGTCGTCGAGCACGAGCACCATGCCGCCGGAGGCGAGGCCGCCGAGATAGGGGTAGCGCTCGACCATCGTGACGGAGCAGCCCTCGCGCCGGGCGGCGATCGCCGCGGCCATTCCGGCCGGGCCGCCGCCGACGACGAGCACGTCGGCTCGGGCGACGACCGGAACGGGGCCGCCGGGTTCAAGGATAGTGCTGGGAGTCATGGTCCTCTCCACGGTTCGGCCGGCGTCAATGTGCGCTGGTCGGCTGCCAGCGCACGATCAGGCGCTCCAGCATGGTCACGGTCAGGAAGAAGGTCATCGAGAAGCAGGAGGCGACGATCACGGTGGCGTAGAGCAGGGCCGAGTCGAAGCTGTAGGTCGCCTGGATGATCAGTGCGCCGATGCCGACATTCGAGCCGATCCATTCGCCGACGATGGCGCCGACGACCGAGGTCGAGGCCGAGATCTTCAGCGCCGAGAACAGGTAGGGCAGGGAATTGTAGAGCCTCAGCTTGAAGAAGACCTCGCGCTTCGAGGCCGAGAGCACGCGCATCAGCTCCATCGCCTGCGGGTTCACCGCCTCGAGCCCGCGCACCATATTGACCAGCGTCGGGAAGAAGCAGATCAGCGCGGCGATCGCGATCTTCGGTTCCATGCCGTTGCCGAGCAGCAGGACGAGGATCGGCGCCTTGGCGACGACCGGGATGGTGTTGATCAGCACCACCGTCGGGAAGAAGGTCTCCTCCAGCGTCTTCTTGTGGACGAAGGCGGTGGCGATGACGATGGCGGCGAGATTGCCGAGCAGGAAGCCGGCAAGCGCCTCGATCGCGGTCGGGACGAGGTTGGCGAGCAGGATGCCGCCCTTGCCCACCAGGGTCTGGGCCACGAGCAGCGGCGAAGGGGCGATGAAGGGCGGAACCTTGAGCAGATAGACCAGCGCCGCCCAGATGCCGAGGAAGATCCCGATGCCGACGAAGGGCAGGATGCGGCGACGAAGCTGCGTGCGGCGCTGGGCGCGGCGGAAGCTCTCCTCGGCGGCGGAGGCCGAGGCTTCTGGCGGAACTGCGGCGGCGAGCGTCATTCCGTGCCTCCCAGGGCCGTGCGAAGGATGGTGGCCGTGCGCATGAACTCGGGCGTCTCGCGGATCGCGAGCGTGCGCTCCCGCGGCAGGTCGATATCGACGAGGGAGGCGACGCGGCCCGGATTGGCCGCCAGCACCAGCACCTGCTCGCCGAGGAAGAGCGCCTCGTAGACGGAGTGCGTGACGAAGAGGATCGTCGTGCCGGTCTCGCGCCAGATCCGGCGCAGCTCCTCGTTCAGCCGGTCGCGGGTGATCTCGTCGAGCGCGCCGAAAGGCTCGTCCATCAACAGCAGCCGCGGCCCGCCGAGCAGCGCCCGGGCGATCGAGACGCGCTGGCGCATGCCGCCGGAAAGCTCGTGCGGGAAGCTGCCCTCCCAGCCTTCGAGCCCGACGAGCTTGAGCAGCTCGCGCGGCGTCGGCATGCCCGAGGGCAGGCGCGGGCGCCCGCCGACCTCGAGCGAGAGCTCGACATTCTGCAGCGCCGTCCGCCAGGGCAGCAGGGCCGCATCCTGGAAGACGAAGCCGAGCGCGCGCTGCAGCCGCGCCTCCTGCGGGCTCTGGCCGAAGACGGCGACCTTGCCCGAGCTCGGCGCGACGAGGTCGGCGACGACGCGCAGCAGGGTCGACTTGCCGCAGCCGGACGGGCCGAGCAGGCTGAGGAAGCCGCCGCTGCCGACGCAGAAGCTGACATTCTCCAGCGCGGTCACGGTCCGCCGCTCGGTGACGAAGCGCACCGTCACGTTGCGGCAGTCGACCGCGGCATCGCCCGGCCGGGAGGCAGCCAGCGCTTCGGGCTCGATCATCGCCTGCACTGTCATGGCTTCAGCCGATCCGCGGCCGGGCGTCGGCCGTCGCCTTGAGCACGTCGAGCGTCATGACCTCGGCGAGCTTGGGGGTGCGCTTCGAGAACTGGCCGAGCGCGGCGTGGAGATCGATCTGCTCCTGCCAGACGGCCGGATCCATCGTGCCCCAGCCATCAGCTTTGGTCTGCGGACCGAAGGAGAAGGAGAGCATCACGTCGAGCGCCGCGCGCTCGTCGGCTGCGACGAGATTGGGGTATTCCTTGACCAGCAGCGCGACCGCCTGGTCCCGGTTCTCATGGGCATAGGCCCAGCCCTTGCCCGAGGCGCGCAGGTATTTCGCGACGAGATCGCCCTTGCTCTTCAGCGTCTCGGCCGTCGCGTAATAGGGCAGGGCGTAGAGCTTCACGCCGGCGTCCCAAAGCGTCATGCCGACCCGGTCCGGCCCGAGCACCTTCAGGGCGGTGGTGTTCGTCTCCCAGCCGGTCACGACATCGACCTGCCCGGTGAGCAGCGGCGACATGTCGGCCCCGATCGGGATGATGGTGACCTCCTTCTCCGGGATCTTGTTCTGCGCCAGCAGCGCGCGCAGCAGGATGATGCCCGTCGACTGGATGCCGACCTTCTTGCCGATGAAGTCCTTCGGCTCGCGCACCGGGTTCTTCTTCAAGGAGTAGAAGGTATAGGGGTGCTTCTGGCAGCCGGCGGCGAAGCAGACGACCGGCACGTCCTGCGACGCGGCGAGCATCAGGGACGGGCTGGAGGAGACCTGCCCGACCTCGTAGCGGCCGCTGGCGACGACGGCGACGCCGTCGATATTCGGCCCTCCGGCCTGGATGCGCATGTCGAGGCCCTCGGCCTCGTAAAAACCCATGGCCTTGGCGCAGATCTCGCCGATCTGGTTGCCGCCCGTGATCCAGCCGATCTGCATGTTGACGGCGGTGCGGCCCTGCGCCCCGGCTTCGAACGAGAGCATCGGTCCGGCCATGGAGGACGCGGCGAGCGATTGCAGGAAGAAGCGTCTGTTGAGTGGCACGGTGTTTGTTCCCCTGTCCTGGCGGTTAGTCGCCTTATGAACCGAGTAGAACATCAATACGCGTACTCAGATATCGCTAAATTTAGTCCAAGGCGTTGCCATAAAGAGTGCATGCACAATCGGCAGCCAACTGCCGCGAACTTGCGCAGCAGGGTCTTCTCAAAGCTCGGCCGGCGCCGTGGCGACGACGTGCCGGATCGCGACCCCGCCTTCTTCCAGAATGACGGATGAACGGATGAAGGCATCGCCCCAAACGGGGTCCTCGAAGGCAGGCGGCGGCGTCTCGACGCAGGTGATGCCGGCATCGACGATCGCGCGGGCGCAATCGATGCAGGGAAAGAAGGTCGTCGTCAGCGTGGCGCCGGCGGTCGCGATGCCGCGTTTTGCGGCGGTGAAGATCGCGTGGCGCTCGGCATGCTCCATCCAGACGAAGCGGCCGTCGCCCTCATGCCGCTCCGGCAGGTCGCGCACGCCGGCGGGGAAGGTGTTGCACGCGGCGATCGTCGTGCCATCGCCTGCCTGAAGCAGGGCGCCGACCTGGCGCACGCGGTTCGGGCTTTCCCGGGAGGCGGCGAGCGCCGCGCGCATGTTGTCCTCGGGCGTGCCGACCATGGTCAGCCCAGCCGCGGCCGCGAGTCTTCGGTCAGCGCGAGGATATCCGGCGTAAAGACCTCGTCGGCCGAGGGCACGCGGGCGGTGAATTCGCCCAGCTCCTTGAACAGATCGATCTGGTCCTGCCAGAGCTTTTGCGACATCGCTCCCCAGCCCTGCGTCCGCGTCGTCTCGTCATAGGCGAAGGTCACCAGCGATTTCGCGGTCGCCATCGCGTTGGCGGCGTCGAGCTCGGGCTGGTTCTCCAGCAGATAGCCGACGGCCTGCTCGACATTCTGATAGGCGAAGGCCCAGCCCTTGGCGCTGGCGCGCACGAAGCGTGCGAGCACGTCCTTGTGCTTCGCCAGCGTGTCGACCGTCGCGTAATAGGGCAGCGCATAGAGGCGCACGCCGCAATCCCACAGCGCGAGCTCGATCCGGTCCGGCCCGACGGCGAGCCCGTTCGACATCCAGCCGGTCGCGACATCGACCTGGCCGGTGAGCAGCGGCGTCAGTTCGGCCCCGATCACGGTGATCTTGACGTCGCTTTCCTTGAGTCCGTTGCGCAGCAGCATGCCCCGCAGCAGCGGCCGCGCCGTCGCCTGGATGCCGATGCGCTTGCCGACCATGTCCTGCGGCCGGCGAACCGGCGCCCGCGGCAGGGAGAAGAAGGTGAACGGGTGCCGCTGCAGCGCCGAGGCGAAGCAGCGCAGCGGAATGCCCTGGGACACCGCCAGCAGCAGCGAGGGCGAGGACGAGAGCTGTCCGACATTGGCCCGGCCGGAGGCGACGATGGCGACCCCGTCATTGCTCGGGCCGCCCGGCTGCATCTTCAGCTCGATGCCCTCGGCCTCGTAATAGCCGAGCTTCATCGCGGCGATCTCGCCGAGCTGGTTGTTGCTGAGCCGCCAGCTGAGCTGCGCGTTCACGATGTCCTTGCCGGCGGCGCGTGCGACCGAGATGCCGACGCCTCCAGCCGCGATGGCGAGACCGGAGGCCAGCAGCGCGCGGCGGCTGGGGGCGAAGGCGGGCTGATCGGAGATCCGGCTCATAGGGTTGCTCCGTGGCTCAGGACAGGAAGGGGCGTGCAGGGGGGATGGCGTGGCCGCCGCTCATTTCCAGTGGCGGCAGCCCGACATGGGCCGCCAGCCGCGCGCCGGCCGCGCGCACCCCGGCGATCGCGGCGGGCATGTCGGCATGGAGCGGGACGCCGTCACGGGCGACGAGGCGCCCGTCGACGATCGTGGCGCGGACATCGCGCGTCGTCGCGCTGAAGACCAGCGAGGTGTAGACGTCGTAGAGCGGCTGCATATGCGGCTGGTCGGTCCGGATGATCGCGATATCGGCCTTCTTGCCGGCTTCGAGCGAGCCGAGCACATCGGCCATGCCGATCGCCCGCGCGGCGCCGATCGTCGCCATCTCCACCACGTCGCGCGGCGGCATGGCCGCGTTGTCGAGCGCCATCAGGTTGGCGACCTTGGCGACATAGCCGAGCTGGCCGAGCGTATCGATGCCGTTGCCGCTCATCGGCCCGTCCGTGCCCAGGCCGACCGCGATGCCGGCGCGGCGCAGCTTTCCGGCCGGCGCCACGCCTTTCCCGGCCTTGATATTGGCGACCATGTTATGGGCGACGCTCATGCCGCCCCTGGCCATGATCGCGATGTCGTCGTCATCGACGAAGATGCAATGCGCGGCGATGAACACGCGGTTGGAGAAGCCGAGCGCATCGAGATGGGCGACCGGCGTCAGGCCGCGCCTCTCGCGCAGGCGCTGCGCCTCCCACTCGAATTCGGAGACATGCATGGTGATGCTGCAGCCGCTGCGATCGCTCAGCGCCACGATCCCGGCCAGCGCCTCGTCATCCAGCGCATAGGGCGAATGCGGCGAGAGGATCGGCGTGACCAGGCGATGGCCGGCCCAGTCGCCGAGCCAGCCCTCGGCGCGGCGGAGCCCGGCGCGCCAGTCGGGAGAATCCGGCGTGCGCTGGTTCATGATCGTCTGGCCGATCAGGGCGCGCAGGCCGACCTTGTCGGCGGCCAGCGCGCGCCGCTCGGGATAGGTGTAGCTGTCGACGACGCAGGTCGTGCCGGCGACGACCATCTCGATCGCGCCCAGGACTGCGCCGGCCTCGACCAGATCGCCATCGACCATGTCGCGCTCCAGCGGCCACATGAAGCGCTCGAGCCGGTTGGGCAGGCCCTCGCCGAGGCCGCGGAACGGCGTCATCGCGAAATGGCAATGGCTGTTGATCAGCCCGGGGATGACGAGCCCGCCCTCGGCGTCGATCTCCTGCGTGGCCGTGACGCCTTCGACGACCGAGGCCGGCCCGGCAGCGACGATCCGATCGCCGGAAACCGCGACCGCGCCGCCGACATGGACCGAGAAATCTCCGTCCATGCTGACAACATGACCGTTGCGAATGATCAGATCGGCTCGCATGCCCGGCTCTCGGCAGATAGGGCGCGCCCGGCAGGCGGCGCTTCATGTCGAAAGCGTAGCTCCCCCGCAGTGGAGCGGGAAAGCATCGATTTTAGCCCCGGACGTTCTGATTTCGGCAACGTGCTCATTGGCGAGCCAGATGCCTGCGAACTGGCCAGCACGCTCTGAAGCGGACGCGCTCCGATCCAGAGCAAGGGCTCAGGGCTTCCGTCGCGGCGCCGTCATGAAATCGAAATCACAGCCCTCATCGGCCTGGAGTACGCTCTGCTGGAACAGCTTCGCATAGCCGCGCTCCGGCAGGGGGGCAGGCGCCTCGCCCGCTCGCGCCGCCTTGCGCCGGGCGAAGGTCGCCTCGTCGATCAGCAGGTCGATGCGCCGGCCGGCGAGGTCGAGCCGGATCATGTCGCCGCTCTCGACCAGCGCGAGCGGGCCGCCGACGGCCGATTCCGGCGTCATGTGCAGGACGATCGTGCCGAAGGCGGTGCCGCTCATGCGGGCGTCGGAGATCCGGACCATGTCCTTGACGCCGGTGCGGCCGAGTTTCTTGGGGATCGGCAGGTAGCCGGCTTCCGGCATGCCGGGCGCGCCCTTCGGCCCGGTATTGCGCAGGACGAGTACGTCCTCGGCGGTGACGTCGAGATCGGGGTCGTCGATCCGCGCCGCCATGTCCTCGACCGACTCGAAGACCACGGCCCGGCCGGTATGCTGCAGCAGGCGCTCGCTCGCCGCCGCCTGCTTGATGACGGCGCCGCCCGGGGCGAGGTTGCCGTAGAGCACCGCCATCGAGCCCTGCGGCTTGATCGGCGCCGTGCGCGGACGGATGACGTCCTGGCCCGGAACCACTTCCGCCGTCGCGACGATGTCGCGCAAGGTGCCGCCGCCGATGGTGCGGGCATCGAGATCGATCAACTCGCCGAGCTGGGCGAGCAGCGCCGGCAGGCCACCGGCATGGTGAAAATGTTCCATGTAGTGCGCGCCCGAGGGCTTCAGGTCGACCAGCACTGGCACCTTGCGGCCGATCTCGTCGAGCTCGTCGAGCGAGAACGCGTGCGGCGTGCGGTTGGCGATGGCCGAGAGATGGATGACGCCATTGGTCGAGCCGCCGATCGCCTGCATCACCACGGCGGCGTTGCGGAAGGCGGAAGGGGTGAGCAGCTCGCTCGGGCGCGGGCCGCCTTCGACGGCGAGCTTTGCCGCGACCTGGCCGCTCGCCTCCGCCAGCCGGATGCGCTCGGCATGGGGAGCGGGAATGGTCGCGCTCATCGGCAGGGACAGGCCCATCACCTCGCTGATGCAGGCCATCGTGCTGGCCGTGCCCATCACCATGCAGGTGCCGACCGAGGGAGCGAGCCGGCCATTGACCACGTCGATCTCGGCCTCGTCGATCTCGCCGGCGCGATGGGCGCTCCAGAGCCGGCGGCAATCGGTGCAGGCGCCGAGCACCTCGCCGCGATGATGGCCGACCACCATCGGCCCGACCGGCACGACCACGGTCGGCAGGTCGACGCTCGCCGCCGCCATGATCTGCGCCGGCAGGGTCTTGTCGCAGCCGCCGATAACGACGACCGCATCCATCGGCTGCGCCCGGATCATCTCCTCGGTGTCCATCGCCATCAGGTTGCGCAGGAACATCGAGGTCGGATGGGCGAAGCTCTCGTGGATCGAGATTGTCGGGAAGACCATCGGCATGGCGCCCGCGAGCATCACGCCGCGCTTCACCGCCTCGATCAGCTGCGGCGCGTTGCCGTGGCAGGGATTGTAGTCGCTATAGGTGTTGGTGATGCCGACGATCGGCCGCTCCAGCGCATCGTCGGAATAGCCCATGGCCTTGATGAAGGCCTTGCGCAGGAACAGCGCGAAGCCCTCGTCGCCGTAATTGGTCAGCCCTTTTCGCAAGCCCCTGGCCATCGCTCGTCCTTCGTCCGGTCGCGCACGGAAAGTCTCGAACAATCCCAGGAAGGCGGGATTGTCAATAATGATGCTGACAATTGCGCCATGTCGGCGCTATATCGGCAGATTATTGACAATGCGCCGCCTCCGGACAGGGCATGCCCGGCGGGCTCCGCGTTTGCGCGGGGATGGCGCGGTGCTTGAGTCCACCTCGAACGGGTCTGAGGGAACGACATGACCGACGCAACGCTGTCGCGAACGGAGGAGCTTGCCAGGGTCGTCAGCCTGCTCGAGGAGGACATCATCTTCGGCCGCGTCGCGCCGGGCGCGCGCCTGGTCGAGGACGCGCTGATGGCGCGCTACGGCGCCAGCCGGCATTTCATCCGGCAGGCGCTCGTCCAGCTCGAGCGCAGCGGCGTGCTCAGCCGCGAGAAGAATGTCGGCGCGACAGTCTGTTCCTATACGGCCGAGGAGGTCGTGCAGATCTATGCCGTCCGCGAGATGCTGACCCGGCAGGCGGCGCTGCTGATCCCGCTGCCGGCGCCGGCCGCCCTGATCGAGCGGCTGGAGGCCATCCAGGCGGAATATGACCGCCATGCCGAAACCGGCAACCTGCGCGGCATCCACGAGGCCAATGACGTCTTCCATCTCGAGATGTTCGCGGCCTGCGGCAATCCCTATCTGGTGCGGACCTTGCGCGAATATATGGGCCTGACCTTGCCGATGCGGGCGAAGAACCTGGCCGATCCTGCCGGATTGCGGGTGTCGCGCAGCCAGCACCGCATCATGATCGAGCTTCTGCAGGGCACCGACAGCTGGTCGCTGGCTCAGCTCTGCGTCGATCACCTGAAGACCAGCAAGGATGACTACCACCGGCGCGTCGCGGCAGGCCTGCCGCCGCTCCATGGCAGCGCGGCCTGAGGACGGCTGGCCGCTGCCGCGCGAACTGCGTCCAAATATATCAGTTGACAGGGCGGATTATATACAATCTTATTTTGTTCAAGGGCGGATCTGCTGGCGGCATGAAATGCCGGGAAACGGCGGAAATAACCGCGAATGGGATAAATATCACAGAGCGGGAGAGTATCATGCGCAAGCTGCTTCTATCCGCGGTCGGCCTGACCGCGCTGATCGCAACCGGGATTATTGCCAATAATCCGGCAATGGCCCAGACGCCGAAGTTCACGCTGAAATACGGCATCGTTTCCGGCCTGACGGGCGATTCCTCGGCTGCCGGGCAGGCCTGGAACGAAGCCGCCCGTCTCGCCATCAACCACACGGCCGAGACGCTGAAGAAGATGAACCTGCCGGATATCCAGGTCGTCCTGGCGGATTCGCAGGACAGCCAGGGCAGCCCGCAGGCCGGCGTCGAAGTCGCGCAGAAGCTGGTCCAGGTCGACAAGGTCAACGTCATCATCGGCGACACGTTCAGCTCGGTGACGAGCGCCATGGCTTCGGCGGTCACCATCCCGAACAAGGTCGTCGTCTTCACCGGCGGCACCAGCCCGGCCCTGACCAAGCTCAACACCACCCAGCCGAGCTATCTCTGGCAGGCCATCGCCGCCGACGACATCCAGGGCAAGATCCTCGCCCAGATCGCCGGCGAGACCTTCGGCAAGAACGCCAAGATGACGATCGCGGCGCGCAACGACGCCTATGGCACCAATCTCTCGGCCGTGTTCAAGGACGCCTGGACCGCCCAGGGCGGCACCATCCTGAAGACCGTCACCTATAATCCGCAGCAGCCGCTGCTCGACAGCGAGGCGCGCGAGATCGTCGCCGGCTCGCCCGACGGCTGGCTGATGATCGATTTCTGCCAGACCTTCGCCAAGCTCGCCCTGCCGCTCGCCCGCACCGGCCAGTGGGAGGCGTCGAAGACCTTCGGCTCCGACACGCTCAACGACTGCCAGAGCAAGGGCACGCGCAACTATCCGGGCATGCGCGCCGTCCAGGCCAATGCCTCCTCCGGCGCCTCCTTCCCGGCCTTCAAGGCGCTCTATGAGAAGAACGCCCGTCCCGGCGTCGCCTTCGCCTCCTTCACCTCGGAAGCCTTCGACAGCGTCTTCGTCGCCTTCCTCTCGGCGCTGCAGGCCGGCTCGTCCGATCCGACCAAGATCGCGGGCCAGGTCGTGAACATAACCAATGATCCCGGCGAGAACTACACGTTCGAGCAACTCGAGGACGCGATCAAGGCGGTGATGGCCGGCCGCAAGATCCATTTCAACGGCGCGACCGGCCCGATCTCCTACACGCCCGGCGGCCGCGCCGGCGCCAGCGCCTATGATGTCTGGCAGGTGCAGGAGAACGGCAGCAGCAAGGTCATCGCGACCGTCCCGCTGAAGCAGTGATTTCGCCGGGGCCTGCCGTATCGCCGGCAGGCCCCGTTTTCATTCACCCCGTTTTCATGCGCCGTCTTTTCATGCGCGCCGTCGCAGCACGGCCGCCGACCGATCCGGAACTTTTTCTTCGATGTGGCAGCAACTGGCCCAGCTCATTGTCGATGGGCTGATCACGGGCACCATTCTCGCGCTCACCGGTGTCGGAGCGACGCTGGTCTTCGGCATCCAGCGCATCGCCAATTTCGCCCATGGCGAGTATCTGACCCTTGCGGCCTTCGCGGCCTATGCCTTCTCGGTGGTGTTCGGCGTCAATCTCGCCGTCTCCGTCATCCTGGCGATGCTGGCGACGGGGCTGATCGCGATCGGCATCCATCTTCTCGTCCTGCGCCCGCTGCGCGGCCGCGGCCTGGTGGCGATGTCGCTGATCACGGTCGGGCTCGGCATGATGCTGCGCAACCTCGTCTTCCTCTTCGCCGGGCCGCAGCTGCGTGAATTGCCGATCGACCAGATGGTGGTCTACCGCCTCGGCCCGCTCACCATCTCGCCCGGGCAATTGCTCTCCGTCATCGTCGCGCTGATCGTCGCGCCGGCGCTGACCTACTTCCTCGCCCGCACCAGGCTTGGCAAGTCGATGCGCGCGGTCGCCGACAACCGCGACCTCGCCGCCGTCTCCGGCATCGACGTCAAGGCGATCGGCAACTGGGTCTGGTTCCTGGCCGGCATCCTGGCGGGGCTGGGCGGCGTGATGTTCGCGCTGGTGCAGGGCACTTTCGACCCCAATCTCGGCTATCAGGTGCTGTTCCTGATCTTCACCACGGTGGTGCTGGGCGGCATCGGCAGCGCCTATGGCGCGCTGATCGCCGGCATGGTGCTCGGCCTCGCCATGGAGCTCTCGACCTGGAGCGGCTTCTTCGGCGGGCTCGATGCGCGCTTCAAGCCGATCCTCGCCTTCGTCACGCTGATCGCGCTTCTGCTCTTCCGCCCCCAGGGCCTGTTCGGCCGCCGAGCGAGGGCCTTCTGATGGATTTCTTCAACCCGACCTTCTGGACCTTCGTCGCGACCCTGGCCGGCATCTACGCCATCCTGTCGCTCGGCCTCTACGTCCAGTTCTCGATGGCCGGCCTGCCGAATTTCGGCCATGTCGCCTTCATGGCGATCGCCGCCTATGCGATGGCGATCCTCGTCGTGCGCTATGGCTGGCCGCTGCCCTGGGCGCTCCTGGCCAGCATCGTCGCGGCGGTGCTGTTCGCGCTGCTGCTCGGCATCCCGACGCTCAGGCTGCGCGCGGACTACCTGACGATCGCGACCGTCGCTGGCGGCGAGATCGTCCGCTACATGGTGATGAACTTTCCCGAGTTCACCGGCGGCTCGCTCGGTTCGATGGGCTTGCTCGGCCCGGCCAATGTCGCGATGTACAATACCGGCTGGCAGACGCTGATGAGCGATATCGGCGAGCGGCTCGGCCTCTCCCGCGACACGGTGATGCTCCTCGTCATCTGGGGGCTGACCGCCTTCCTGCTCCTCGCCTTCTGGCAGCTCGAACACTCGCCCTGGGGCCGCGTCCTGAAGGCGATCCGCGAGGACGAGACGGCGGTCACCGCCTGCGGCAAGAATGTCTTCTTCTTCAAGCTGCAGGCGCTGGTCCTGGGCGCCATCCTGGGCGCCGGCGCCGGCCTGCTGCTCGCCTTGCAGATCGGCGTCTTCAGCCCGGACGACTATCAGCCGACCATCACCTTCTACGCCTATCTCATCCTCATCCTCGGCGGCCTGAACCGCATCTGGGCGATTCCCGTCGGGGCCATCCTGTTCAGCCTGCTCTATACCGGCACGCGCTTCCTCAACTTCTACCCGCTGACCATGATCGATTCAGGCTCCCGCGCCTTCCTGCGGCTGTTCCTGGTCGGGCTGCTGCTGGTGATCTTCGTGGCCATGCGGCCGCAGGGGATCTTCGGCAACAAGCGCGAAATGCTGCTGGAGAAGTGACGTGTTCCTGGTCGTCGACAACATCGCCAAGGCCTTCGGCGGCGTCGCCGCCGTGGCCGGCACGACATTCGCGGTCGAGGAAGGCTCGATCACCGGGCTGATCGGCCCCAACGGCGCCGGCAAGACCACGGCCTTCAACATCATCTCCGGCTTCCTGCGCGCCGATTCCGGCACGATCAGCTTCCGTGGCCGACGGCTGGAGCGCGAGCCCGGCCATGTCGTGGCGCAAGCCGGGCTGGTGCGCGCCTTCCAGACGGCGCGCGTGCTGACCCGCATGACGCTGATGGAGAACATGATGCTCGCCGCCAAGGACCAGCCGGGCGAGAACCTCGCCATGGCCTGGCTGGCGCCGGGCCGGGTGCGGCGGCGCGAGGCCGAAATCCGCAAGCAGGCCGGCGAATATCTCGAACTGCTGCGCCTCTCGCGCCTTGCCGATGCCTATGCCGGCACGCTCTCGGGCGGGCAGAAGAAGCTGCTCGAGCTCGGCCGCGCGCTGATGGTCGAGCCGCAGATGATGCTGCTCGACGAGCCCATGGCCGGCGTCGCGCCGGTGCTGGCGGAGGAGCTGTTCCAGCACATCCTCGACCTGCGCGCCAAGCGCGGCATCACCGTGCTGGTGATCGAGCACGACATGGACATGATCATGACGATCAGCGACCGCATCGTCGTCATGGACGAGGGCAGGGTCATCGCCGAGGGCAAGCCCACCGAGATCCAGGAGAACCAGCGCGTGATCGAGGCCTATCTCGGCCGCTCGGGCCGGCCGGGAGGGACCGCCCGATGAGCGAGATCGTCCTCTCCGTCAAAGACCTCTATGCCGGCTATACCGACGAGAACATCCTGCACGGCGTCTCGATCGAGGTCCGCCGCCAGACCATCGTCGCCATCATCGGCCCGAACGGCTCGGGCAAGTCGACCTTGCTCAAGACGGTCTACGGGCTGGTCGAGCGCCGCGGCGGCGAGATCCGCCTCGTCGGCGCCGACGGCGTCGAGCGCAGCCTGAACGGCCTGCCGACCCACCGCATCACCGCCTTCGGCGCCAACATGGTGCCGCAGATCGCCAATGTCTTCGCCGATCTCTCGGTGACGGAGAATCTCGAGATCGGCTGCTGCCAGGCGCCGGAGAAATTCGCCGAGCGGCTGGAACGGGTGCTGGCCTGGATGCCGCTGCTCAAGACCATGCTGGCCAAGCGCGCCGCCATGCTCTCGGGCGGCCAGCGCCAGATGCTCGCGGTCGGCCGGGCGCTGATGTCCGACCCCTCGCTGCTCATCCTCGACGAGCCCTCGGCCGGCTTGGCGCCCGCGATCCAGGACGAGGTCTTCGACCGGATCAAGAGCATCAACAGCCTCGGCGTCTCCGTGCTGATGGTCGAGCAGCGCGCGCGGCAATGCCTCGGCGTCGCCGACTACGCCTATGTGCTGGAGCAGGGCCGCAACCGGCTCGAAGGCCCCGGCCTGCAACTCCTACACGATCCCGAGGTGATCCGCCTCTATCTCGGCTCGAGCCGGATGGCGCACTGAGATGGTCCACCGGGCCGGCTCTTCCCGTCATTGCGAGCGCAGCGAAGCAATCCAGGGGCGGCAGCGCTCTGCGTCCTCCTGGATTGCTTCGCGGAGCCTTTACCCGGGCTTGCCGAAGCCAAGACCCTCTCGATGACGGTGGCGGCTGGAACGCCGGCATGAATTCTTGAACACAGGTGGCCCAAGCATGTCCCAACCGACCATCCGGCATTCCGGCGCCAAGACGGAGATCGCGGGCGCCTGCCCGATCGAGATCGCGGCGCAGGCGCCGAATATCCTGCGCATCCGCATCGGCGCCGGGCCGTTCGATCCTGCCGCCTCCTATCTCCCGCCGGAACGGGCGATCGCGGCACTGCCGCTCTCGGTCGATGGCGCGGTCGCTCTGGCCGGCGGCGTCGCATTCGAGGTGAAGGACGGGCCGCTCGCGCTCGATATCCGCAACGCGGCCGGCGCGGTGCCGCTGCGCCTGCGGCTCTCCGGCCTGGATCTGAGCAACGGCCTGCGGCTGCCGCTGGAATTCATCGGCGAGCAGCACTTCTACGGGCTCGGCGGCGCCGGCAACCCGCTCGACCGGCTCGGCGTCACCCGGCGCTTCTGGAACAGCCATGTCAATCACGGGCAGGGCGCCGATATCTCGATCCCGCTGCTGATCTCCTCGGCCGGCTACGGGCTGTTCTTCGACCATTCCGGCGTCGCCAATCTCGATCCGGGCGACTCGAACGACGACGTGCTGGCGGATTATTCCTGCGCGGCCGGGCAGGTCGATATCTACTATCTCGGCGGCAGCTCCATTCGCGAGACGCTGGCGCTCGCCGCCGATCTGCTCGGCCATGCCCCGATGCCGCCGCGCTGGGCGCTGGGTTATCTGCAATCGACCCGGCATTTCGACGATACGGCTGAGCTGCTTGGGCTGGCGGAGGGATTTCGCTCGCGCGACATCCCTTGCGACGGCATCGTGCTGCTCTCGACCTATAGCGACCAGCGCGGCTGGAATGCCGGCGTCGGCCACCTGACCTGCGAGCCCACCTTGCTGCCCGATCCGGCGCCGGTCTTCTCGGAGCTCAAGGACCAGGGCTTCCGGATCATCACCCATGAATATGCGGTGGTGCACAAGAACTCGCCGCTCTATCGCGAGGCCGAGGCGAAAGGCTTCTGCCTCGATGACGGCTACGCCACGATCGTCCCGACCACGCGCCCGTTGAGCAATTATCTCGAAGGCCAGCGCTATATCGACTTCTCCCGGGAAGACGCGCGGCGCTGGTGGTGGAGCGCGCATGACGACCTGCTGAAGCTCGGCGTCGACGGCTGGTGGCTCGATGGCGGGGAGGGCCCGGCGGCGACGACCGGGCTCGCGGCCGGCAGCGGCGCGACGCTGCACAACCGCTTCGACCTGCTGCGCCAGCAGGCCTTTGCGGAGGGCGAGGCCAAGGACCGGCCCGAGGGGCGCGCCTTCATGCTCTGCCGCTCCGGCGGCGCCGGCATGCAGCGCTTCGGCGCCGCCTGCTGGTCGGGGGACGTCAACAACACCTTCCCGACGCTGGCGGCGCAGGTGCCGACCGGGCTGAATATGGGCCTGTCCGGCGTGCCCTATTGGGGCACCGATATCGGCGGCTATTACGCGACCGTTGCCGAGAGCGACGAGCTCTTCGTGCGCTGGTTCCAGTACGGCGCCTTCTGCCCGATCTTCCGGGCCCATGGCCGCGACTGGCGCCGCCACACGCCCTGGGGCAGGGGGGCGGCGATCGAGGCGATCTGCCGGGCCTTCATCGAGCTGCGCTATCAGCTGATGCCCTATATCTACACGCTCGCCTGGCAGGCCCATCGCGACGGCCTGCCGCTGATCCGCCCGCTGGTGCTCGACCGTGAGGGCGAGCGCGTCACCTGGGATCTCGGCGACCAGTTCCTGCTCGGCGATGACATCCTGGTCGCGCCGGTGACGCAGGAGGGGGCGCGCTCGCGCCCGGTCCGCCTGCCGATCGGCATCTGGCACGATTACTGGACGGGCAAGGCCTATCGCGGCCCGGCGACCATCATCGCCGAAGCGCCGCTCGAGACGATCCCGGTCTTCCTGCGTGGCGGCACGCCGCTGCCGCTCGCCCCGGTCGTGCAGCATGATTCCGGCCCCACCGAGGAGGTCACGCTGCTCATCCATCCCTCGACGGCGGGCAGCTTCACCCTCTACGACGACGACACGGCCAGCGGCGCCTATCGCCAGGGGGCCTATGCCCTGACGCGGATTTCATGCGCCCCTGCCGATGATGGCGTGCGCGTCTCGATCGCGGCGCCGGAAGGCGATTCCGGGCAAATCCCGGCGCGCCGGCGCTACCGTCTGCGCATCGCGGCCGCGACGCCGCCGGAAACGGTCACGGCCAGCGGTGGCGGAACTGGCAAGGTCGAATTGAACTGGCAGTTCGATGCCGCGGGCTTCGTCCTGGTCGAGGGCGTGCGCCAGCCTGCGCAGATATCGCTCGTCTGGCCGGCCCGGGCGTGAGTCCGGAGCTCCACGGAGCAGCCTTGCGCAGGGGCGAAAGCGCTGGCGATTGAAGGGTGGCTCTGTCCGCGCCGCCCTTCGACTCGGGCTCAGAACTTGATCGCTGCCGCGACGCGGGCGGTGTTCACGTTGACCGTGACGCCTTCGACATTGTTGAAGCGCGTGAAGAGGTATTCGCCGCGGACGATGACGTTGTCGAGCAGGGCGGCCTCGAGGCCGCCGCCGACACTGAAGCCATAGCCCCAGACGTCCTTTTTGGGGCCGCCGAGAACCCTGGGGTAGCCGAAGAAGCTGGTCGTGTAGTTGTTGGTCGGGCTGAGCCAATCTGCGGCCACGGCGACATTCGTGTCGAAGCGTCCCGCCGCAGCGCCGGCTGTGAGATAGGGCATCACCCGTCCATAAGCATAGCCGAAGCGAAGCCTGGCGTTGATGTAGTCGCTGAGCTTGGCGTTCTGGACCGATGCGACATAGATGTCGCCCGACGAGAGCCGGCGCCCTTCGAGCGTGGATGCGCTCGTCTCCTGGTCCATCCGCGAATACTCGGCTTCGACGCCGACGACCGCGTCGCCGAAGGCGATGTTGTAGCCGAGGAAGCCGCCGAACGTCATGCCGGAATCGTCGCGAGCACTGGTGAGAACCAGTTGACCTGGCGTGATTTCGCTCAGAACTGTCGTCGCATTGAAGGCGCCATTGGCGAGGTCCATGACGCCGCGATCTGTTCGAAAGCTGGTTTGCGACTGACCGGCGAAGGCACCGAAATAGAAGCCGGTCCAGTTGAAGGAGCCGCCCTGGAAATCGGGTGCCGGCGGCACGTCCTCGATCTGCGAGCCGCGCAGGACCGGATAGTCCGCCGCCGAGGCCTGCTGCGCGGCCGTCAGGGACAGCGCGAGCGCCGTCGCGCCGATCAACGATGCAACCGAACGGATATGCATTCCCATCTCCCAGAGGCGGGGCCGTCTCGGCCTGCGTGTGTCGCCTGAGGGTATTCATCCAATAGTAACCCTAATGCCCGGTTAACGTCTCCATCGTCGTCAACCCCTGTTCCATCGGCCTTTTCGCCGAAAAGTTTGCAGGCTTGTTCGGTCGTGCGCCGGGCCGAGATCATGGCGCAGCAGATGTTGCGCGAGTTCGGGCCGAAGCTGGCGCCTATCAATCGCCGACGAAGCCGCCCTGAAATTGCCGAGCCCATCCGCCCCGGCAATCGCCGTCGCCCTTGCAGTCAAGCGCGCGAAGAAACCCGCTGCGGCGATCGTCTCGACCCGGGGTCATTCATATGAAGTACGTCTAGACCCTATCGGAACTGGTAGCATCTTGCAGAGTTCCGGATTTGGTTCTCTGCAGATCGGTTTAAGCAGGAGATTTGAATGCCAGTCTTTTACGGAACAGATGTGAACGACGCGCCACCCGAGGCTTCGTACGACTTCCTTTATGGCGGTCGAGGCAATGATACCTTGGGATCATCGATCTCTGGCTATGATTATTGGGAAGGAGGCGAGGGAAACGACTATCTTTACGCCCGTTGGACCAGCGGTGCCTGGGGCGATTATTACGGCGGTTCCGGGAATGACTGGATTCAGATGGGAAATACAGGAAGCGCCGAGAACGCGTTTGGTGGGACCGGTGACGATTACATACAAGCTGACCCCACGGGGGTCGCCAGTCCTGACTATATCGAAGGCGGCTCGGGTCGCGACGCTCTTTATGGCTACGCCGGGAACGATACGCTTTACGGCGGCGATGGAGATGACTCAGGTGCAGCGATAACTGTTGGGCCCAACGGTGTAACTGCGACACCAGGCCTGTTCGGAGGCGCCGGCGATGATTATCTCGATGGCGGTCGCGGTAACGACTATCTCGACGGCGGCGCGGACAGGGATACGATTCTCGGTGGCAGCGGCGCCGATACGCTCGTCGGCAGGACCGGTGACGACTATCTCGATGGCGGAGCCGATAACGACCAGCTCGACGGCAGCGAGGGCGCCGACTGGATCGACGGCGGCGCCGGCTTCGACTACGCGCGCTATGACGGCTCGCTCAACGGCGTGGTCGTGCGGCTCGATGTCGGCATGGGCGTGGGCGGCGATGCCCAGGGCGATACACTTGTCAATGTCGAAGGCCTGATCGGTTCTGCCCAGCAGGACTATCTGATCGGCGATGGCGCTGCCAACGTCCTGCACGGCCAGGGCGGCAACGACTGGCTCTATGGCCAGGGTGGTGCCGATCAGTTGTATGGCGGTGACGGTTCGGATCAGCTTCTGGGCGGCTCCGGCGCGGACTACTCCGTGGGTGGCGCCGGCAACGACCAGTACTGGACCTTGGCCTCCGACTTCGAGGCTGGCGTTTTCGACGTGATCGACGGTTTCGGCGAGACCGCAAACAACTTCGACTATCTGCGATTCGAGGGCGTCAACCCGGCGCAGCTGACGTTCAACCAGAGCGGCACCAGTGTCGTCATCAGCACTGGGACGCTCGGCGGTTCCGGGGGCATCGTCCTCACCAACTTCACCGTCGCCCAGCTCGCCGATCAGCTGATCTTCGCCTGATTGAACCTGACATCGAGAGCCGGCGTCATCCCTCGGGGTGGCGCCGGCCTTTTCTGTTTTCGCAGTCTCCGCTGTGCAATCCGAACTTTGTCTCAGCACGCGCGTTGACGCAGCGGCACTCATCCAGGGCCACTACCGCTGACCGGTTTACGAGCCGCGGATCTACCGGCCGCTCCGGTCGGAGGTAGCTGCAACGGAGGACAGAATGTCAGCCATTGAATTTTGGAGACCTCGGAACCAAATCCCGGCACTGCGGAAGCTGGCCTCTCTCGCCATGCTGGTAACGGCAACGGGCTTCATCCTCGCCATTCTGCTGCAGTGACGGCGAACCGGTATCAGTAGCGACCGTTCGCACGCGCGACGACGGTCACAAGGCCCGGCACTCCGGAAGGAGGCCGGGCCTTTTTCGTTTGGAACCTGCTCTGCGGGTGGCGCCGGGCCGCGACGCAGCCTAAGGGGAGGGCCATGATCCGGCATATCGTCTTCTTCACCGCCAGGCGTCCCGAGGATGTCGAGGCCATTCGCTCCGGCCTGGCCCGGCTCGGCGAGATCCCGCATGCCAGCGCCTTCGAGGTCGTCGCCAATGGCAAGGTCGACCCGATGGGCAACGACGTCGATGTCGTCGTCTACGCCGAGTTCGCCGACGAGGTGGCGCTTGCCGCCTACAAGGCGCATCCGATCTATGCCGAGACCACGCAGCGCGTGCGGCCGCTGCGCGAGCTGCGCTATTCCGCCGATTTTCGCTCGACCCTGTGCTGACAGGTTAAGCCGCCGCGCCTCCAGACGCAGGCCGGGCGCGTCATGCCTGCCGTTGCTGGCGTCACTTGCGCGCGCTAAAGCGGACGCATGACAGCGACCTCCTTCCGCCTCGCTCTGGCCCAGCTCAATCCGGTTGTCGGGGATGTCTCCGGCAATGCCGAGAAGGTCCGCGCCGCCCGCAAGCAGGCTGCCGCGGCCGATGCCGATCTCGTCATGTTCCCCGAGCTGTTCCTCTCGGCCTATCCACCGGAGGATCTCGTGCTCAAGCCGGCCTTCCAGGACGCCTGCCGCAAGGCCTGCGAGGCGCTGGCGCGCGAGACCGCCGATGGCGGCCCGGCCGTGCTCGTCGGCCTGCCCTGGGTCGAGGACGGCAAGCTCTACAACGCCTACGCCCTGCTCGATGCGGGGCTGATCCAGTCGGTGCGCTTCAAGGTCGACCTGCCGAATTACGGCGTCTTCGACGAGAAGCGCGTCTTCGAGCCCGGCCCGTTGCCCGGTCCGGTCGTCTTCCGCAACCATATCCGCTTGGGCTTGCCGATCTGCGAGGATATCTGGGGCGAGGAGGTGGTGGAGTGCCTCAGCGAGACCGGCGGCGAGATCCTGCTGGTGCCGAACGGCTCGCCCTATCGCCGCGGCGTCATCGACGAGCGCCTCAATGTCGCGGTCGCCCGCGTCGTCGAATCCGGCCTGCCGATGGTCTATCTCAACCAGCTCGGCGGCCAGGACGAGCTCGTCTTCGAAGGCGCCTCTTTCGTGCTCAATGCCGACAAGAGCTTCGCCTGCCAGCTTCCCGCCTTCCGCGAGGCCCTCGGCATCACCGACTGGGTGCGCGAGGACGGGCAATGGCGCTGCAAGCCCGGCGAGATCGCCGTGGTCGAAAGCAGTGAGGAGGCCGACTACGCCGCCTGCGTGCTCGGCCTGCGCGACTATGTCCAGAAGAACGGCTTTCCCGGCGTCGTGCTCGGCCTCTCCGGCGGCATCGACTCGGCAATCTGCGCCGCCATGGCGGTCGACGCGCTCGGCGCCGACAAGGTCCGCTGCGTGATGATGCCCTTCCGCTTCACCTCGCAGGAGAGCCTGGACGACGCCAAGGCCTGCGCCGAGGCGCTCGGCGTGCGCTACGAGATCGTGCCGATCGCCGAGCCGGTCGAGGGCTTCGAGCGGGCGCTCGCCGATCTCTTCGCCGGCACCAATCGCGGCATCACCGAGGAGAACCTGCAGAGCCGCGTCCGCGGCACGCTGCTCATGTCGATCTCCAACAAGTTCGGGCCGATGGTGGTGACGACCGGCAACAAGTCGGAGATGTCCTGCGGCTACGCCACGCTCTATGGCGACATGAACGGCGGCTACAACCCGATCAAGGACCTCTACAAGACCGAGGTCTTCCGCATCTGCGAATTGCGCAACCGCTGGAAGCCGACAGGCGCGCTCGGACCTGACGGCGAGGTCATCCCGCATAATATCATCGTCAAGCCGCCCTCGGCCGAGCTGCGCGAGAACCAGAAGGACCAGGACTCGCTGCCGCCCTACGAGGTGCTCGACGACATCCTCGCCTGCCTGATCGAGCACGAGATGCGGCTCGCCGATATCGTGGCGCGCGGCCATGACATCGATACGGTCAAGAAGGTCGAGCGGCTGCTCTATCTTGCCGAGTACAAGCGCCGCCAGGCAGCGCCGGGCGTGAAGGTCACCCGCAAGAACTTTGGCCGCGACCGGCGCTATCCGATCGTGAACCGGTTCCGGGATTCGGGCGAGGGCGCCTACGCGCCGGATACGACGCTGGTGAAAGGCGTCGGCAAGGCCGGAGGCGAGAGCTTCGACTTCTGAGGCTCTGAGCCCCGGCCGGTACCGCTCAATGCGCCGGGGCCGAACTTGCTCCATCCTTGTCGTGCAGCGCGAAGCGGTCGACCATCGTCGCGCTTGCCTCGTTGAGGCCGATCACCTCGACCTCGGCGCCGCCACGGCGGAACTTGAGCACGGCCTTGTCGAGCGCGCCGACGGCGCTGATGTCCCAAAAATGGGCATGGGAGACGTCGATGCTGACCTGGCCCGGCGCCTCCTCGAAATCGAAGCCGCGCAGGAAGCTTTCGGTCGAGGCGAAGAAGATCTGGCCGCGCACGACATAGCGGCGCCGTTCGGCGTCGCCGAGTAGCTCGACCTTGACCAGCCGTGCCACCTTTCCGGCGAAGAACACCCCCGACAGCAGCACGCCGACGATGACGCCCTTGGCGAGATCATGCGTCGCGACGACGGTGACCACGGTCGCCAGCATCACGATCGAGGATGTCGGTGGATTACGCCTGAGATCGAGGATCGAGCGCCAGGAGAAGGTGCCGACCGAGACCATGATCATCACCGCGACCAGCGCCGCCATGGGGATGATCCGCACGAGATCGTCGAGCACGAGGATCAGGACGAGCAGGAAGGCGCCGGCGACGAAGGTCGAGAGCCGGCCGCGCCCGCCCGAGGCGATATTGATGCCCGACTGGCCGATCATGGCGCAGCCGCCCATGCCGCCGATCAGCGCCGAGGCGATGTTGCTCGCGCCCTGGCCGAAGCATTCCTGGTTCTTGTTGCTCTGGGTGTCGGTCAGGTCGTCGACGATCTGCGCCGTCAGCAGCGATTCGAGCAGGCCGACGGCCGCCAGCGCCAGCGAGTACGGGAAGATGATCTGCAGCGTCTCGAAGGTCAGCGGGACCTGCGGCAGCGCGAAGACCGGCAAGGTCGCGGGCAGTTCGCCGAGATCGCCGACCGTGCGCAGGTTCAGGCCCATCGACCACGTAACCGCCGTCAATACGATGATCGCGACGAGCGGCGAGGGGATCGCCTTGGTCACATAGGGAAACAGGTAGATGATCGCGAGCGCGGCGGCGATCATCGCATAGGTCAGGCTGGGCACGCCGATCAGTTCCGGCAGCTGCGCCATGAAGATCAGGATGGCGAGCGCATTGACGAAGCCGGTGATGACCGAGCGCGAGACGAAATTCATCAGGCGGCCGAGCTTCAGGAAGCCTGCCGCGATCTGCAGCAACCCCATCAGGATCGTCGCGGCGAAGAGATAGTTCAGCCCGTGCTGCTTGACCAAGGTCACCATCAGCACGGCTGTCGCCGCGGTTGCCGCCGAGATCATGCCGGGCCGCCCACCGACGAAGGCGGAGACGCAGGCGATGGCGAAGGAGGCGAAGAGCCCGACCTTGGGATCGACGCCGGCGATGACGGAAAAGCCGATCGCTTCGGGAATCAGCGCGAGCGCGACGACGATGCCGGACAGGATGTCGCCGCGAATATTGGAGAACCACTGGCGGTAGTAAGGGGAATGCTGGGGCATGGGAAAAATCCGCAAGAGACGTCCGCGTCCGCTGGTGGGCGGGCGGAAGGGAATGGTCAGTTGCGTTGTCCGGCGGATCGGCGGCCGGAAGAGCCACCCGGAATTTCACCGGGTCCAGTCGAATGACTAACCGTAGCGGCGAGCTGTGCTGCGATGCAACACCGATCATTCTGCGCTGCGGGAATAGGGGTGGTTCGTCCTGCGCTTGCGAGCGGGGTCATCATCTGCCCGCGCGACGTTCCGACGAGGGCGATTGTCGGCCGCGGGCAGAAGCGGCATAAGCCCTGCCATGACCACTCCGCTCGTTCGTTTCGCGCCGTCGCCGACCGGCTATCTCCATATCGGCAATGCGCGGCCCGCGCTGTTCAACTGGCTGTTCGCGCGCCGGCATGGCGGGCGCTTCCTGCTGCGCTATGACGATACCGATATCGCGCGCTCGAAGGCCGAATTCGCCGATGCCATCGCCGAGGATCTGGCCTGGCTCGGCATCATCCCGGACGAGACCTTCCGCCAGTCCGACCGCGTCGCGCTCTACGAGGATGCAGCGCGGCGGCTGCGCGAGTCGGGCCGGCTCTATCCCTGCTACGAGACGGCCGACGAGCTCGATCGCCGCCGCAAGCGCCAGCTCGCCCGCGGCCAGCCGCCGATCTACGACCGCGCGGCCCTGAAGCTGACGGCCGCCGAGCGCGCCGCGCTTGAGGCGGAAGGCCGCAAGCCGCATTGGCGCTTCAAGCTCGATGCCCGTGTCGTGGCCTGGAACGATCTGGTGCGCGGCGAGGCCCATGTCGATTGCGCGTCGCTGTCAGACCAGGTGCTGATCCGCGAGGATGGCAGCTATCTCTACCACCTGCCTTCGGTGGTCGACGACATCGCCACCGGCATCACGCATATCATCCGGGGCGAGGACCACGTCACCAACACGGCCGTCCATATCCAGATCTTCGAGGCGCTGGGCGCAGCCCTGCCGGCCTTCGGCCATGTCAACCTGCTGACCACGGCGAGCGGCGAGGGGCTGTCGAAACGCCTCGGCCATCTCTCGCTGCGCGGCCTGCGCGACTCCGGCGTCGAGGCGCTGGCCGTCGCGGCGCTCGCGGTCCTGGTCGGCTCGTCCGATTCCGTCCGGCCGGTCTCGAGCCTCGACGAGCTCGCCGGCCTCGTTGATCTCGGCCATGTCTCGCGCGCACCCGCCAAGTTCGACGAGCATGAGCTGGACGCGCTCAGCGCCCGGACCTTGCATCAGCTGCCGTATGAGGCGGTGGCGCAGCGCCTGCAGGCGCTCGGCGTCGAAGGCGGCGAGAATTTCTGGCTCGCCGTGCGCGGCAATCTCGCCAGGCTCGCCGAAGCGAAGGATTGGTGGCAGGTCGTGCAGGGGCCGCTGCTGCCGGTCATCGCCGATCCCGCCTTCGCCGCGACCGCGGCCTCGCTGCTGCCGCCCGGGCCCTTCGATGCGACGACCTGGAAGAGCTGGACGCAGGCCGTCGGCGCCGCCACCGGCGCCAAGGGCAAGGCGCTGTTCATGCCGCTGCGCCAGGCGCTGACCGGGCTTGACCATGGCCCGGAGCTGGCGGCTCTGCTGCCGCTGATCGGGCGCGAGAAGGCTCTGCAGCGGTTGCAGGGCGAGGCAGCCTGACGCCCCGGCTCCCTGTCTTCGCAGCGGCTTTTCCGAAAGCCGCTACCCACGTTCGGGCCGATCTGCTGATCGCGCAGAAAGCCCGCCCCATGATGGGGCGGGCTTTCTTTCAGTCGGATAGAGGCCCGGTCAGTTGATGATCTGGACGATCCGGCGGGTGCCCGGCTCGACCAGGACGGTGCGCCCGTTCACCACCGTGTAGCGATAGCCCTGCGCGCCGTATTCGACCGGGACCTCGCGATAGACGACCCCGTCATCCGGCAGCACCGTTCCGACCGCCATCGGGGGAGCATAGCTATAGGATGGCAGGTGCTGTTCCATCACATAGGTCCGGAAGCGAGGGGTATCGTCGACCATCGTGCCACCGGCCGGGTCACGCGTCAGCGGAACCTCGACCGTTCCGACACCCAGCGCCGGATCGCGGGTCGAGCCGCCAGTGGGATCGCGGACCACGACGCCGCTGCTCTGGGCGAAAGCGGTGACAGGCAGCACGGCCAGCACAGCGGCGAATGCAAGCTTCTTCATCATCATTCATCTCCTGACAGTATGTCTTGCCGAACCAACGACGCTGCGGCGCTGAGGTTCCGCAGGCGTACGGTCAGGCAAAGCGACCTTCGTGGCAGATGAATCGCTGTCGAATCGATATCCCCTTCAGGCTCTCACTGAGGCGCGCCCGGCCGCCGACCGAGCCCTCCGTAACCGATCAGGGGTGGCGATCCCGCTCGCCACCCCCTGGGCATGCTCACTCGTGCCGGTGCATCGCCGATTCATGCTTGGTGTCGCGCATGGTCGAGTAGACCAGCAGCGAGATGAAGATCACGGCCGAGAGGTAGTAGTAGAACCATTCCTCATGGCCCTGCTGCTTGAAGAACAGCGCGATGGCAGGCGCCGTGCCGCCGAAGATCGAGACCGTCAGCGCATAGGGCACGGCGACGCCCGTGGCGCGGATCGAGGTCGGGAACAGCTCGGCCTTCACCACCGCATTGATCGAGGTATAGCCGGCGACGAAGACCCAGGCGCCGGAGATCAGCAGGAAGGCGACCCAGGGCGACTTGGTCTGCGACAGGTAGGTCAGGATCGGGACGGTCAGGAGCGTGCCCGCGACGCCGAAGAAGATCAGCAGCGGCTTGCGGCCGATCCGGTCCGAGAGCGCGCCATAGACCGGCTGCAGCAGCGAGGCGAAGATCAGCGAGCCGGCGATGACATAGGTCGTCGTGATGTCGGAAAGGCCGACCGTCTGCTTCACGAAGGTCTGCATATAGGTGGTGAAGGTGTAGAAGGCCGCCGTGCCGCCGGCGGTGAGGCCGACCACGATCGCGACCTCGCGCGGATAGTTGAGCAGGCCGCGCAGCGAGCTCTCCCGCTTCTTCCCCGACTTGCTGGCCTCGATGAAGGAATCGGTCTCGTGCATGTCGCGGCGCATGTACATGGCGGTGGTCGCGAGCAGCGCGCCGATGACGAAGGGGATGCGCCAGCCCCATTCGACCAGCTGATCATGCGTCAGGAAGACATTCTGCAGCAGGAGCAGCACCAGGATGGCGGTGAGCTGGCCGCCGATCAGCGTCACGTACTGGAAGCTCGAATAGAAGCCGCGATGGTTCGGATCTGCGATTTCGGTGAGATAGGTGGCGCTGGCGCCATATTCGCCGCCGAGGCTCAGGCCCTCGATGATGCGGGCGAGCGCGAGCAGGGCCGGAGCCGCAAAGCCGATCGTCGCATAGGTCGGGGTCAGCGCGATGATCAGCGAGCCGAAGCACATCATCAGCACCGAGATGGTCAGCGAAAGGCGCCGCCCATAGCGATCGGCGAGATGGCCGAAGAGCCAGCCGCCGAGCGGCCGCACGATGAAGCCGGCGGCGAAGAGCGTGGCGGCGTTGAGCTGCTGCACCACCGGATCGGCCGAGGGGAAGAATTTCGGCGCGAAATAGAGCGCAAAGGCGGTGTAGGCGTAGAAATCATACCATTCGACGAGGTTGCCGACCGAACCGATGAAGATCGCCTTCAGCCGGCGGGTGGTGTCGGCGACGTCGAGGCCCTGATGGGGGTTCGCGGTCGATTCGGACATGGGCATGCCTCCGCAAGGGCCACGCGGCGCCGCCAGACATCGGACCACAGGCCGATTCCGGCAGCGGGACAGGCCGGGTTATGGAAGACATCTAGGCCATGCGTTCCATGCTTTCGAGGAAGTGAGGGGCGTGGCCGGGCTCACAAAAACGCATGGCTTGATCATCGGTCCGATGATCGAGCTTCCTGTCATCGCATCGGCTTGTTCCGAAAACGGCAATCCAGTTTTCGGGCCGATGCGCAGTCCGTCATTGCGAGGAGCGCAGCGACGAAGCAATCCAGGGACTGGGTACGGCCTTTCCCGTCATGGTCGGGCTTGTCCCGACCATCCACGTCTTCCTTGATGCAGGGCGGTGTTCAAGACGTGGATGCTTACCACAAGGGCGAGCACGGCGAGGCGCCCCTCAGGGCCGTGCGTTCGCGGGGCCGAGATTGGGCGCGAGATTCGGCGCCACGATGCGGACGGTACGGCGCTCGCCGGTGACGCTCTTGCTTTCCTTCTTCAGCCCGTCGCCCTGCTGGACGGTCTTGTCGGGCTCGACGGTCTGCGGGCCCATGCCGGCCGATTCGGTGCCGGAGGTCGGCGAGTTCTCGGAGGGCATCGGCACATCCGTCGGGTCGGCCGAGGCCGAGGTCGGAACCGGTGCCGGGGTCTGGGGCTTGCGCTTGGGGTCGGTCTTCGGATCGGCCTTGGGATCCACCTTCGGCCGCGACATCTCGAGCGAGCGCTGCTCGGTGACGATGATGTCGCCCTTGCGCTTCTCGAGCAGGTCCTCGGCATTGCGCAGCACCTGCACCCAGCTCTCGCCTCGCGTCTTGCAGGTACAGGCGGCGTCGAAGCTGCGGGTGTATTTTCCGGCGTTGGGCAGCGAGGAATAGGGTGTGCCGGTCGAGCGCTGGACGGCGTTCTGGATATCGCCGCCGCTCGACATGCCGAACGCGAAAGTTTCTGTGCCCGGGCACAGCGCCTGGCACATCTCGTCCTGGCCGCTGCTGCCGCCCGGGCTGTTGGCGAGCGGGAAGAAGAAGCCGTCGCAGGTCCTGACGCAGACCGTGTAGGGGCCGCCCTGGCGTGGCCTGTCCTCGGTCGGCTGTGTCGGCTGATCGGGGTCGAGCTCGGGCAGGCCCGAATCGAGCTCGGCCGGGCGGCGCGGATCGACGCCGAAGATCGTCTCGAAGAAGCCGCGACGCTCCGGCTGCGCCCGGCAATTGCCGTCGATCATCGCCTGCAGCTGGGCGCGGCGCTGGTCGACGCCGCCGCCCTGGGCCTGGCGCTGCCAGGCCTGATATTGCGCCTGGAGCTGGTTCATCTGGGCGCGGATGCCGCCGCATTGCGGTGGCGGCTGCTCGCCGAAGAACAGGAAGCCGCCACGCTCGCAGCCCATCGAGCGGAACTGGCCGGCGAGCTGGGAAAGCTGCGCGCCGATGCGCTGGGCCTGCTGCGCCGCTCGCGCATCGCCGCCGCCGCGCTGGCCCTGGAGGCTGGCAAGCTCCGAGCGCCAGGCGTTGCAGGCCGGGGATTGAGCAAAGGCGGCGCCGCTCATCGCGGCGAAGGCGATCAGCATCGTACCGAGGCGTCTGGGAAGTCTAAGCAATTTCATCGCCGGTCCGGCCACATCACCTGCTTGTTCGATCCACCGCAGCTGGAGATCGTTCGGCTGCAACACCAACCGCCAAACGCGACGGAACTATGGACAGCGCCTGCGACGGCTCCGCACAGATTCGGGAACCGGCTTTACCGGCTCCCGCATGGCATATTTGCCGGGGTGCGGCAATTGCAGCCTGTTCCGCAGGAGTGGTTCCCACTTCTGCGACAAGACCACGCCCCAACTGCCCTAGCGCTCGTTTTCGTGATAGGTGCCGGCGAGATGGCGGCCGCGCTCGGTCAGGATCGAAAGCACGCGCTCGAACACGC
This sequence comes from Allobosea sp. BK604, assembly GCF_004341515.1. Taxonomy (GTDB): domain Bacteria; phylum Pseudomonadota; class Alphaproteobacteria; order Rhizobiales; family Beijerinckiaceae; genus Allobosea. The sequence goes on along the minus strand of NZ_SLZF01000006.1, from coordinate 210,274 downwards.
GCAGTTCCTCCGGCGCCAGCCCTTCCGTCCAGCGCGCCTGGAAGGCGAGCGCCAGCGGCACGATCTCGGCATAGATCCGCGCGCCCGGCGCCGTCAGCGCGATGAAGGATTCGCGCCGGTCCTGCCGGTTCTCGCTGCGGGTGATGAAGCCGCGCTTCTCCAATTCGGTGACGGCCCGTGATACCTTGGTCTTGTGCATCTGCGACAGCTCGCCGATGTCGCGCGAGGTCAGCCGGCCGAATTCGCCGAGCTGCGCGATGACGCGCCATTCCGGGATGCCGATGCCGAAACGCTCGTCGTAGATGCGCCCGAGCGCCCGGCTCGCGAAGGAGCCGACGACATTGAGCCGGTAGGGCAGGAAGAGTTCGAGATGCAGCAGGTCTTGCGTGGAAGGCAGGTTCGTTGACATTAGTTTCACTTGCAACTAATTGCGCTGGTCGTCGCGCACGGCGTTGATTGTTCCGGAACCGGGGCGCTTGTCAAAACTGGTGGATAGCCGAGGGAGAAGCTCATGAACGTCCAGGCCAAGATCCAAGGCTCTCCGTCGGGGCAGGCGGGCACCGGCCCGCGCTATATGTCCGGCTTCGGCAACAGTTTCGAGACCGAGGCGCTGCCGGACGCGCTTCCGATCGGCCGCAACTCGCCGCAGAAGCCGGCCTATGGGCTCTATGCCGAGCAGCTCTCCGGCTCGCCCTTCACCGCGCCGCGCTCCTCGAATGAGCGCTCCTGGCTCTACCGCATCCGCCCGAGCGTCAAGCATAGTGGGCGTTGGAAGAAGGTCGACCGGGGCCTGATCCGCACCGCGCCCTGCCGCGACGAGGCCGACATGCCGATCGGCCAGCTGCGCTGGAACCCGATCCCGATTCCGCAGGAGAAGCTCACCTTCGTCAGCGGCCTGCGCACCCTGACCACGGCCGGCGATGCCGACACGCAGGCGGGCATGGCCGCCCATATGCTCTTCGTCACCGCCTCGATGGAGCGCGAATATGTCTTCTGCGCCGATGGCGAACTGCTCGTCGTGATCCAGGAGGGCAGGCTGCGCTTCTTCACCGAGTTCGGCATCATCGAGATCGAGCCCGGCGAGATCTGCGTCATCCCGCGCGGCGTCGTCTTCCGCTGCGAGCTGATCGCCGGGCCGGCCCGCGCCTATGTCTGCGAGAACTATGGCGGCGCCTTCACCTTGCCCAACCGCGGGCCGATCGGTGCCAACTGCCTCGCCAATCCGCGCGATTTCCTCACTCCGGTCGCAGCCTATGAGGATGATGAGGCGCCCTCGAAGCTTTACGCCAAATGGGGCGGAGAGCTCTATGCGACGCAGATCGGCCAGTCGCCGCTCGATGTCGTGGCCTGGCACGGCAATTACGCGCCCTATAAATACGACCTGCGCCATTATTCGCCGGTCGGGGCGATCTCCTTCGACCATCCCGACCCGTCGATCTTCACGGTGCTGACCGCGCCCTCCGAGACCGAAGGCACGGCCAATATCGACTTCGTGATCTTCCCGGAGCGCTGGGCGGTGGCCGAGAACACCTTCCGGCCGCCCTGGTATCACCGCAACATCATGTCCGAGTTCATGGGCCTGATCTATGGCGTCTACGACGCCAAGCCCGAGGGCTTCACTCCCGGCGGATTCAGCCTGCACAACATGATGCTGCCGCATGGGCCCGACGCCCAGGCCTATGAGCATGCCAGCACCAGCGAGCTGAAGCCGGTGAAGCTGACCGGCACCATGGCCTTCATGTTCGAGACGCGCTTCGCCCAGCGCGTCACCGGCTATGCCGCGGGCTCGCCGGCGCTCCAGCCGGATTACGCCGGCTGCTGGGAAGGGCTGAAGAAGCGCTTCGATCCGGGCAAGCGCGAGGCCTGGTAGCGCTACGAGCCGAGGAGCGCGCCGGGTCAGGTCCGCCTGACCCGGCATGTCCTTCCTGGGCTCACGAACGCGAGCGCAGCCGGTTCATGAAGGAGTCGTAGGAGAGCTCGGCGACCTGCCACCAGAGCAGGTTCTCGCCGCGGAAGGCGACCATCGAGTCGTAGCCCTTCTTGAACGCCTCGCTCTTGGCCGAGGTCTCGGCGTAGTACTCGTCCGCCGCCTTGAGGGCCGCTTCCATGATCGGCATCGGGAAGGGCTTGAGCTGCGCACCCTGCTGGATCAGCCGGCGCAGGCCGCCCGGGTTCACCGCGTCATACTTGGCGAGCATCCAGTTATTGGCAGCTTCGCAGGCATGGTAGACGATCGCCTGGTAGTGCTTCGGCAGCTTCTCCCACTGCTCCTTGCCGATGACGAGATGCAGCATCGCGCCGCCCTCCCACCAGCCTGGATAGTAGTAATATTTGGCGACGCGCACGAAGCCGAGCTTCTCGTCGTCATAGGGGCCGACGAATTCGGCCGCGTCGATCGTGCCGCGCTCGAGCGCGGGATAGACATCGCCACCGGCGATCTGCGTCGGCACAACGCCGAGCTTGGCCAGCACCGAGCCGCCCATGCCGCCGATCCGGAACTTCAGGCCGCGCAGATCGTCGACGCTCTTCAGCTCGTTGCGGAAGAAGCCGCCCATCTGGCAGCCGGAATTGCCGCAGGGGATCGAGTAGGCGTTGAACTTGGCCAGGGCCTCGTTGATGATCGGCTCGCCGCCGCCGAAATACCACCAGCTATGCTGCTGGCGGGCATTGAGGCCGAACGGGATGCCGGTGCCGAGACCGAGCGCCGGCTCCTTGCCGATGTAGAAATAGATCGGGGTATGCGCGCATTCGACGGCGCCGTTCTGCACCGCGTCGAGCGCCTGCAGGCCGGGCACGATCTCGCCGGCCGAGAATGTCTGCACCTGGAACTTGCCGTCGGTCGCGTCCGACATGAACTTCGCGAATTGCTGGGCGGTGCCGTAGATCGTGTCGAGCGACTTGGGGAAGCTCGATGTCAGCCGCCATTTCACCTCCGGCATGGACTGCGCGATCGCGGGCATGGCGATGGGTGTCGCGGCCGCTGCGAGCGCGCCGGTTTTCAGAAAGTCGCGACGTTTCATATGCTCTCCTCCCGACAGGCTTGTTGCGGTCTATTAGAGCATGTTCGGCAAAAGTGGCATGCACTTTTGCGGTGAGAACATGCAGATTGAGCTGGCGCGAATTCTGCCGTTCGGCCGTCCCGACCGAACGGAAAGGCGTGCTAGTCTCCTGCTAGGAATGAAAAGAGATGAAACTCGCCTCTCTCATCCATGGCCGCGATGGCCGTCTCGTCGTGGTCTCCAAGGACCTGACGCGCGCCACCGATGCCTTCCCCGTCGTCGCGACCCTGCAGGGCGCGCTCGACGACTGGGAGCGGCACGCGCCGCGCCTGGCCGATCTCGCCGAGGGGCTGGAGCACGGCTCGGTGCCGTCCTTCCGCTTCCACGAGCATGATTGCGCCTCGCCCCTGCCGCGCGCCTTCCAGTGGCTCGACGCTTCGGCCTACGTGAACCATGTCGCGCTGGTCCGGAAGGCGAGGGGGGCGGAGATGCCGGACAGCTTCTGGACCGACCCTCTGATGTACCAGGGCGGCTCCGACGCCTCACTCGGCCCGCGCCAGCCGATCCGCGCCCGCAACGAGGAGGACGGCATCGATTTCGAGGCGGAGATCGCGGTCGTGACCGGCGATGTGCCGATGGGCGCGAGCCCGGAGACGGCGCTTTCGGCGATCCGCCTGGTCATGCTCGCAAATGACGTGAGCTTGCGGAATCTGATCGCGAGCGAATTGCCGAAAGGCTTTGGTTTCGTCCAGTCGAAGCCGCCCTCGGCCTTCTCGCCCGTCGCCGTCACGCCGGACGAACTGGGCGACGCCTGGGCCGGCGGCAAGCTCTCGGGCGCCTTGCTCTCGCAGCTCAACGGCCAGCCCTTCGGCCGGCCTGATTCCGGCATCGACATGACCTTCGATTTCGGCGCCTTGATCGCCCATGCCGCCCGCACCCGCCCGCTCTCGGCCGGCACGATCATCGGCTCGGGTACCGTCTCCAACCGCGATGGCGATGGCGGGCCGGGCAAGCCGGTTGCGGAGGGCGGGCTCGGCTATGCCTGCATTGCCGAGCAGCGCATGGTCGAGACCATTCGCTCCGGTGAACCGAAGACGCCCTTCCTGCGTTTCGGCGACACCGTGCGCATCGAGATGAAGGATTCCGCCGGCCATTCGATCTTCGGCGCCATCGAGCAGGACGTGCTGCCCCATGTCGATTGAGACGACTGCGACTGACAAGCCCGCCTTCGCTTCCAGCGCCGATCTCGGCGAGAAGACCATCTCCTTCGACGAGATCGGCACGGGCGTCTACGCCTATACCGCCGAGGGCGATCCCAATACCGGCGTGGTCGTCGGCGATGACAGCGTGCTCGTCTTCGATGCGCAGGCGACGCCGGCCATGGCGCAGACGGTGATCGACCGGGTGCGAAAGGTCACCGACAAGCCCATCAGCCATGTCGTGCTCTCGCATTACCACGCCGTGCGCGTGCTGGGCGCACCGGCCTATGGCGCCCGCGAGATGATCTGCTCGGATCTCGCCCGCGAGATGATCGTCGAGCGTGGTGAGCAGGACAAGGCGAGCGAGATCGGCCGCTTCCCGCGCCTGTTCCGCGGCGCCGATTCGATCCGCCCCGGCCTGACCTGGCCGACGACGACCTTCTCCGACAGCATGTCGATCTGGCTCGGCAAGCGCGAGGTCAGGCTGATGAAGCTCGGCCGTGGCCACACCGCCGGCGACATCGTCGCCTGGATCCCCGATGCGCAGGTCTCCTTCGCCGGCGACCTCGTCGAATACGGCGCGACGCCCTATTGCGGCGACGCGCATTTCACCGACTGGCCCGGGACGCTCGACCGGCTGGCGGCCCTGGGCTCGGCCGCGATGGTGCCAGGCCGCGGCGCGGCTCTGACCGGCGCAACCATGGTCGCCGACGGCATCATGGGCACGCGCGCCTTCCTGAGCGATCTCTACGAGGCGGTGAAGCGCAGCCGGGCCGCCGGCCATTCACTGCGCGAGACCTTCGAGCGCGCTCATGCCGCGCTGAAGCCGGCCTATGGCGGCTGGGTCATCTTCGAGCATTGCCTGCCCTTCAACGTCTCGCGCGCCTATGACGAGGCTGGTGGTCTCGACCATCCCCGCATCTGGACCGACGAGCGCGACCGGCAGATGTGGGTCGATCTCAGGGGGTAGGGCGATGTTGGCGGCGCTTCATTTCCGCAAGGCGGCCCGCAACAATGCCTGGTCGAATGATCGCCTGCTGGGTGCCTGCGAGATGCTTGGCGAGGCGGAGTTCACGGCAACGCGTACCAGCTTCTTCCCCTCGCTGCACGCGACGCTGAACCATAATCTCTCGGTCGATCTCTATTATCTCGACATGCTCGAAGAGGGCGGGATCGGCCTCGCGATCTTCGACAGGTTCGAGCCGCTGGGCGCCGGCCCGTTGCGCAGCGCCCAGCTTGCGACCGACCGCCGCCTGATCGCCTTTTGCGACGCGCAGGACGAGGCCTCGCTGCCGCGCCTGGTCGAGACCGATCGCGGCGAGGAGGGCATGGTGCCGGAGCGCATCGACGATCTGCTCGCCCATCTCTTCCAGCACCAGATCCACCATCGCGGCCAGGCCCATGCGATGCTCGCCGGGACCGGCGTCCCGCCGCCGCAGCTCGATGAATACTTCCTCGTCTTCGACGGGCCGCGCCGCATGGCGGAGCTGGCTGCGCTCGGCATCGAGGGGCCGGAGGCTCTCCGCTAGATGGTCGGCGGCCATTATCGCCAATTCGCCTATCGCCGCTCTGCCGACCAGGATGCGCGCTCACCCGCACATCACCCCGTCGCTATCATCGGCGCCGGCCCGGTCGGCCTGACGCTGGCGCTCGATCTGGCGCGCCGCGCCATCCCTGTCGTCCTGCTGGATGATTCAGACCGGATCGGCGAGGGCTCGCGCGCCATCTGCTTCGCCAAGCGCACGCTCGAGATCTTTGACCGACTCGGCCTCGCCGAGGCGATGGTCGCGAAGGGCGTCACCTGGCAGACGGGCAAGGTCTTCCACGGGCAGGACCAGCTCTACGCCTTCGATCTCCTGCCGGAGCCCGGCCACAAGCAGCCGGCCTTCATCAATCTCCAGCAATATTACGTCGAGGCGGCGCTGGCCGACGCGGCCGAGGCGGAGCCGCTGGTCGATCTGCGTTGGGCGAACCGCCTGAGCGATATCGCGCCCCGCAATGACGGCGCCACCCTCACCATCGAGACGCCGGACGGTCCCTATCGGCTCGATGCCGCCTGGGTCGTCGCCTGCGACGGCGCCCGCTCGCCGACGCGGTCCCGGCTCGGGCTGGACTTCCATGGCGAGGCCTTCGAGGACCAGTTCCTGATCGCCGATGTGAAGATGCGGGCGGAATTCCCGACCGAGCGTTGGTTCTGGTTCGCGCCGCCCTTCCATTCCGGCCAGTCGGCGCTGCTGCACAAGCAGCCCGACGATATCTGGCGCATCGATCTTCATCTCGATCGCGATGCCGATCCCGAGCATGAGCGGCATCCGGAGACGGTCCGTCCGCGCCTCGAGCACATGCTCGGCCATGGCGATTTCGCGCTGGAATGGGTCTCGGTCTACCGCTTCCACTGCCGCCGGCTGGAGCGCTTCGTCCATGGCCGCGTCGTCTTCGCCGGCGATGCCGCCCATCAGGTCTCGCCCTTCGGCGCGCGTGGCGCCAATTCCGGCATCCAGGACGCCGACAATCTCGGCTGGAAACTGGCGCTGGTACTGCAGGGCAGGAGCCCGGCCTCCCTGCTCGACAGCTACGATAGCGAGCGCATCCAGGCCGCCGACGAGAACATCCTGAACTCGACCCGCGCCACCGATTTCATCGCGCCGCGTTCGCCGGGCGAGCGCATCCTGCGCGATGCCGCGCTGGCGCTCGCGCCGCGCACCGGCTTCGCCAAGCGCTTTGTCAATTCCGGTCGGCTCTCGCTTCCGACCGCCTACGAGGCCTCGCCGCTCTCGACGCCGGATCGCGCCTGGCAGGGCGGCATTCCGCCGGGCGCGGCCTTCGTCGATGCGCCGCTGAGCGCTGCTGCGCGGCCCTGGCTGAGCGAGGCGCTGGGCGAGGGCGGTCCGGTGCTGCTCGGCCATGGCCTCGATGCCGAGGCGCTCGTGCCGGCGGGCGTGACCGTGATCGGCATAACCCCCGGTCCGGACGAGGCCCTCATCCGCCGCTATGCCCTGGCGCCGGGCGATGCCTACCTGCTGCGGCCGGACGGGCATGTCGCCGCCCGCTTCCATCATCCGACGCGCGCCGAGGTCGCGGCCGCGATCGAGCGACTCGAGGGACGTGAGCCATGACGCTGGTCGACGAGCTTGCCACTCATTCCCGGTTCAGCGATCCCGACGCCGCCTATCGCCTGATCGCCGAGGCGCATCGTCATCTCAGCGAGGCCGAGAGCGCGGCGCTCAATGCCAGGCTCGTGCTGATCCTGGCCAACCACATCGGCGATATCGAGATTCTGCGTCAGGCCTTGGCGCTTGCGCGCGAGGCGGGCTAGTCTCGCCTTCGCCTGCCCGCCGGAGCCCTCTCAAAGATGACCGAGCTCGAGTCCGTTCCGCTCTATTCCACCATGATCCCGCTCGGCTTCTTCGTCTGGGGGCCGGTCCTGGTGATGCTGATGTTCTGGCTCACCGGCCTCTGGGCCAGCCGCCAGGGCGTGGCGCGCATGCTCGAGAGCGACTGGAACGGCTTCAACGCCGCCGATGTCGAGAAGCTCTTCGCGGCCTATGGCGAGGAGCGGCGCAACAAATACCGCCGCAAAGTGCTGCCGGCCGATGTCGCCTTCGCGCTGGTCTATGCGATCATCGGCGCCCTCATCCTCGCCGGCGTCCTGACGCGCGGCTATCCCTGGTGGGTCGCCGCCCTGTGCGGCGGCGGCTGGCTGCTCGGCGGGCTTTGCGATGTCGCCGAGAATTTCGCCATCGCCCGGCTGCTCGACAAATATCCCAAGGTCGAGCCCGGCGACGTCGCCACCGCCAGCCGGTTCACGCAGGTGAAGCTCGTCCTGTTCGCGCTCGGCATCGTCGGCGCGCTCGCCGCGGTCTACCTGGCCTTCAAGCCGCTGGCGGCCTGACGCATAGGCCCGAGAAGTGGAGGCCTGTGATGCACCGCTTGTCCGTGCTGATCCTGCTGGGCGGCCTCGTCCTGGCGCTGACCAGGCCGGCTGCCGCCGATGATATCTACGACAAGTGTATCGACGCGTCCGACGGTACCAACACGGCCTGGGGCCTGTGCGGGTCGGAATGGCTGAAGCGCGAGGACGAGACACTCAACACCACCTGGAAGCGCATCTATGAGGGGCTTCCCGCGGCGACCAAGGCGGACCTCCTCGAAGAGCAGCGCGCCTGGAACGCCTTCAAGGAAAAATCCTGCCTGTTCTACGCCAATGGCGACTGGGGCCGGGAAGGACAGGTCCTGCATTTCCCGACCTGCCGCGCCACGCTGATCGCCGAGCGCACGGCGACGCTGGAAGCCTATGGCGCCTTCTTCACCCAGAAATAGCGCTCAAGCATTTTCGAGCGAAGTGAACCCCGGTTCGCGTGAAGAAAATTCGTCAAAACAAAGGGATAGAGAATTTCCGCGATTCAGGGACGCGCGGAAATTCTCTGGCGCATCGTCCCGAAAAGTGGCTTGCGGTTTTCGGAGAAAGCCGATGCGAAAACAAGGAGCCGGATCATCTGACCGGATACGATATCCGGTCCGATGATCGAGCGCGCGCCGGTGAACCGGCGAGCCAGGCAGCCCGGGTCAGGCGGCAGAAGGCGCAGAGGAACTGCGGATCGCCCATCATCCAGGACGGCCGGTCCGCCTCCCGGCTGAAGCCGAGCCGCTCGGCCAGCCGGAGCGAAGCTGCGTTGAGCGGATGCGTCAGGATCACGATGTCGCGCAGGGCGAGCGCATCGAAGCCGTGGCCGAGCAGGCTGCGCACCGCCTCGGCGGCATAGCCCTGGCCCCAGTTCCGTGCCTCGAAGCGATAGCTGAGCTCGATCTCGGCACGCCCCTCGCGCTGCGGGATCAGGCCGACATAGCCGAGGAACGCCTCGGGGGCGTCGCGGTGGCTGACGCTCCAATAGCCGAGGCCCTGTTCGACATGGGTGAAGCTGCGCCTGGCCAGCCCCTCGACGCCCATCAACGGGTCGCCGACCGGCGCAATATAGCGCATCACCTCGGGATCGGCGTTCATCGCGGCGATCGGCTGCAGATCAGCCATGGTCCGCGGCCTTAAGATCAGGCGCTCACTGGTGAGGACCGGCTGCATCTTGCTAGGCTTTCGTTCGGCGACTCTGGCGCGATCGGTTGCGAGAGCCCATATCCGGCCGCGGCGGACCGGAGAAGTCGGAGATTTCGAAATGCGCGCACACGGCATCATGTTTATTCGCGCCCTCGCTGCGGCGGCTGTGGTCGCCTGGGCCGGATGGGCGGCACCGGCCTCGGCGCAGGAAGACCTGATCTTCAAGAAATCCACCGTCTGGAAAATGCTGACCCCGGACGACAAGCTCGCCGTCTATGGCGTCGACGATCCTATCGTCGAGGGCGTCGCCTGCCACTACACAGTGCCTGAGAAGGGCGGCGTCTCCGGCATGTTCGGCGTCGCCGAGGAGGTCTCGGAGATCTCGCTCGCCTGCCGCCAGATCGGCCCGATCAGGTTCAAGGAGAAGTTCGAGCAGGGCGATGTCGTCTTCCGCGAGCGCCGCTCGCTGATCTGGAAGAAGATGCAGATCGTGCGCGGCTGCGACACCAAGCGCAACGTGCTGGTCTACCTGGTCTATTCCGACAAGCTGATCGACGGCTCGCCGCAGAACTCGACCTCGACGGTGCCGATCATGCCCTGGGGCGGCACGGGCGATGCACCGAAATGCGCGGAATGGGTGAGGTGAGCGCCGGGGAGACCGCAACGGCCTCGCGTCCGCACAAGTTCGTATTGCAGGCGCGCGATCCGGTGACGGATTGCCCGGTCCTGGAGGCGCGTATTTCAATCGCCGATCCCGGCCCCCTTCGCCGCGCGCTCGGCATCGAGGAGGGCGAGGATCCCGATTTCGACGGCATCTACGACCTCGACGGCGACGATCTCGCCGCGCTCCAGCGACTGACGGGCCTGTCCTTTCCCCGCGATCTCGGCCCGGTCCAGATCGTTTCTTGGGACCCGCTTCGCGACGTGCCCTATCTCGTGCACACCGGGTACGAACTCGCCTTGATGCTGGAGCGCAGGAAACCGCTCGCTGTATTCAGCGATGCCTATCCGGCCGACTGGTTCGACGAGATGATTGCGCGGTTCGATCCCTATGTCGCCGGCGGCCGCGTTGTCAGGCGCCTGATTGACGAGCCGTTTGCTAAGCCACGCGTCGTGGACGGCCAGCGCTTCGACGGCATCCGACGCGTCTTTATCGCGCTACCGGACGAGGAATGGCGGATCGAAGCCTATCTTGCGCTCTGGCAGTCTCTCAAGACCGAAGGCTGGAGCGAGGAACGGGAGCGTCGTCAGGGCGAGCTCCTCGGCTACGAAGAATGGCAACGGGATTGGTGGGCAGCTCACCGCCCGGGCAAGGCCGTGCAGGCCGACCTCACTCCCCGCAGGTGATCGTCAGCGGCTGCTCGGCCTGGTCGACTTCGCTCGCCTTCGTCACGGTGCCCGTGAAATCCTCGCGCGCGGCGATGCCGAAAGCGGTCGCCTTGGTGAAGCCCTGCGACTCGCACCAGGCGTCGGCGACGATCTTGCCGCATTCGGAGGACTTGGAGGACAAGCAATCGGCGACGCCGTAGCCGTCGCTGGCCGGGATGATGAAGGTGCGGTTGGCATTGGGCGCAGCGACGGTCTTGCTCGGCGGCAGCACGGCGAGCGAGAGGCCCGCACCGATGATTCCGAACAAGCCGATCAGGGCGATGGCGCGGCGCATTCTCGTGGTTTCCTGGTGGTCCGACAGGCGAAGAACCGTCGACTCATGACGATGGTTCCGGCTCGTTAAATTTGAATGAATGGCGCTTTTGTGTCGGCGCTGCACTGCAGCAAAACGGGCCGCCCTCTTGACGCAAAGCCCGCGCACAGGCAATCAGTTTTTCATGACGCGGGCCATTCTCCGGATTTGCTTGATTTGCCGCTAGCTTTTGCTGGCCGGCTGCTCACGTCCTCGTCCTAAGCGAACCGACAACAGCGCCCCGGCCAGCGGCCAGGACTTGCTTGCCGTCGCCTTTTCGCCAGGACCGTTTCGATGTCGCAAACATTACGGCTCTACAACACGCTGACGCGGACGAAGGAGGTCTTCACCCCCGTCGATCCCGCCCATGTCCGTATGTATGTCTGCGGCCCGACGGTCTATGACTATGCTCACATTGGCAATGCCCGGCCGGTCATCGTCTTCGACCTGCTCTACCGGCTGCTGCGCCATGTCTACGGCGCAGAGCATGTCACCTATGCCCGGAACCTCACCGACGTCGACGACAAGATCAACGCCCGGGCGGCGCGCGACTTTCCCGGCCTGGCGCTGAACGAGGCGATCGGCAAGGTCACGCATGCGACCACCGCGCAGTTCCACAAGGACATCGCGGCGCTCGGCTGCCTGCCGCCCGATTCCGAGCCGCGCGCGACCGACCATATCGAGCAGATGAAGGCGATCATCGAGCGCCTCATCGCCCGCGGCGTCGCCTATGTCGCCGAGGAGCATGTGCTCTTCCATGTTCCCGCCGTGGCCGGCCTGAAGGACGCGCCGAAATACGGCTCGCTGGCGCGGCGCTCGCTCGACGAGATGATGGCCGGCGCCCGCGTCGACGTTGCGCCCTATAAGCGCGATGCGATGGATTTCGTGCTGTGGAAGCCGAGCCGCGACGGCATCGATCCCGGCTGGCCGTCGCCTGCCGGCATCGCGATGCCCGGCCGGCCCGGCTGGCATATCGAATGCTCGGCCATGTCGATGGCGAAGCTGCTCGAGCCGTTCGGCGGTGGGCTGCAATGCGACGATCCCGGCAAGAACGTCTTCGACATCCATGGCGGCGGCATCGACCTCGTCTTCCCGCACCATGAGAACGAGATCGCCCAGAGCTGCTGCGCCTTCGGCGGCGCCGGCGGCTCCGCGCGCATGGCCAATATCTGGATGCATAACGGCTTCCTGCAGGTCGAAGGCGAGAAGATGTCGAAGAGCCTCGGCAACTTCGTCACGATCAACGAGCTGCTGGAGACGCAGGGCTTCGGCGGGCGGACATGGCCCGGCGAGGTGCTGCGGCTCGCGATGCTGAAGACGCATTACCGCCAGCCGATCGACTGGACGGTGAAGGCGCTGGAGGAGGCCGAGCGCACGCTGATCGAGTTCTATCGCGCGGCCGAAGGGGCCGGGGAGGGCTCGCCTTCCGTCGGCCTCGTCGAGGCGCTCGGTGACGACCTCAACACCGCGCTGGTGATCGCGGAACTGCACGCGCTCAAGGCTGCGGCTGTCGATGGCTCGGCCGCCGATCGCGCACGCCTTTCCGCTTCCCTCGGCCTGCTCGGCTTCACCGGGAGGCTGAAGGCGCTGGAGCCCGAGCTTCAGGTCGATGAGGCGGTCGTGGACGAGCTCATCGCCGCCCGCCTCGAAGCCCGGCGCGCCAGGAACTTCGCCGAATCCGACCGCATCCGCGACGAGCTCGCCGCCATGGGCATCGCCCTCAAGGACGGCAAGGACCCAGCGACCGGCGCGCCGGTCACGACCTGGGAAGCGAAGCGATGAACCGCGACCGCGCCCCCTCTCCCCCTGCGGGAGAGGGTTGGGGTGAGGGGCATCCGCCGCTTCTGGAATGCCGATATTCTCGCTCGGCCCGACGAGGTCGGCGATACGCTCTGGCACGATCTCGAGGGTAGGATCGCCTACGAACCGTCGAAACTTGAACTCTCCGTAACCCCCGTCAACCTGTGACGGCTGCTCACCCCACCGAAAGAAGAAAAAGAATGAACGCCCCAGAAGTAAAGATTCGCAAGCGTGGCTCGCTCTCGATTGCCATGAAGCTCGTCATGCTCGCCATGGTCATGCCCAAGGTCCTGCGCTACCGGCTGAGATCGCGCCTATGAGCGAGCGCGTCCACCTCTTCGACACCACGCTGCGCGACGGCGCCCAGACCACGGGCGTCGATTTCTCGCTCGACGACAAGCGCGCCGTGGCAGCGATGCTGGACAAGCTCGGCATCGACTATGTCGAGGGCGGCTATCCCGGCGCGAATCCGCTCGACACCGCCTTCTTCGCGGAGAAGCCGACGCAGAACGCGAAATTCGCCGCCTTCGGCATGACCAAGCGGGCGGGGCGCTCGGCCGCGAACGATCCTGGCATCGCCGCGCTCCTGGATGCGAAGGCCGATGCCATCGTCTTCGTGGCCAAGAGCTGGGACTACCATGTCCATGTCGCGCTCGAGATCCCGCTCGAAGAGAACCTGGAGGGCATTCGCGACAGCGTCGCGGCGGCCAAGGCGGCGGGCCGCGAGGTCATGCTCGATTGCGAGCACTTCTTCGATGGCTACAAGGCCAATCCCGACTATGCGCTCGCCTGCGCCCGCGCGGCCTATGAGGCCGGCGCGCGCTGGGTGGTGCTCTGCGACACCAATGGCGGCACCTTGCCGGACGAGATCGGCGCCATCGTCGCACAGGTGACGAAAACCGTGCCGGGCGCTCATCTTGGCATCCACGCCCATGACGATTGCGGCTGCGCCGTCGCCAATTCGCTGGCGGCGGTCGAGGCCGGCGCGCGCCAGATCCAGGGCACGCTGAACGGGCTCGGCGAGCGTTGCGGCAACGCCAACCTGGTCACGCTGATCGGCGCGCTGAAGCTCAAGGACAAGTATCGCGAGCGCTTCTCGCTCGGCGTCGACGAGCGCCAGCTCGGCCAGCTCGCCCATGTCTCGCGCGCCCTCGACGAGATGCTGAACCGCGCGCCGAATGTGCACGCGCCCTTCGTCGGCTCCTCCGCCTTCGCCACCAAGGCCGGCATCCATGCCTCGGCCGTGCTGAAGGACCCGCGCACCTATGAGCATGTCGCGCCCGAGGCGACCGGCAATACCCGCAAGGTGCTGATCTCCGACCAGGGCGGCAAGTCGAACCTCATGGCCGAGCTGGAGCGCATCGGCGTCACGCTCGGCCGCGACGATCCGCGGCTCGGCCGGGTGCTGGAGGAGGTCAAGGACAAGGAGGCGCAGGGCTATGCCTTCGAGGGCGCCGACGCCTCCTTCTACCTGCTGGTCCGGCGCATCCTCGGCGAGGTGCCGGATTTCTTCCAGGTCGAGCGCTTCGCCGTGAATGTCGAGCGCCGCTACAATGCGATGGGCGAGCTCGTCACCTTCTCGGAGGCGATCGTGAAGGTGAAGGTCGGCGACGAGGTGCTGATCTCGGCGGCGGAGGGCTCGGCCGGCCCGGTCAACGCGCTCGATATCGCGCTGCGCAAGGATCTCGGGCGCTACCAGTCGCTGATCGAGGGCCTCCGCCTGGTGGACTACAAGGTCCGCATCTTCCAGGGCGGCACGGATGCGGTGACGCGCGTGCTGATCGAATCGGCCGATGAGCGCGGCGAGCGCTGGACCACGGTCGGCGTCAGCCCGAACATCATCGACGCCTCGTTCCAGGCGCTGGTCGACTCGATCACCTACAAGCTGATGCGGGTCGGCGCGACGGCGTAACGCCCGTCATCCCGTGCGCGCTGCGGCACGCAGTGACGCTGCGCAGACACGGGACCGCGTGACGAGAAGGCGCCTCTTCCTGAGAACGGGTGGGAGCCCCGTCCGAGAGACGGTCCCGCATCTGCGCAGCAACATTCCATGCTGCAGCGCGTGCGGGATGACGGCTACTCAATCGGTCAGCCGTACCGACTTCTCGCGGCAGAGGTCGACGCCGTCATTGTCGCTCTCGACCTCGTCGCTGAACTTGCCGAGCAGATAGTAGCTGCAGCCTGTCGGCTTGTTGAGCTTGAGGGCGATGCTTTTTCCTGGCGCGAGCGGCTTGGCGAGCTTGGCGACGAGCCGGGGCTGCTCGCCCGAGGTGGTGATTTCAAGGGAATCCAGCGGCACGGTGCGGGCGTTCGTGATCTTGACCTGGGCAGGCGGGCGGCTCGATTGCGCCAGTGCCGGCAGCGCGGCGAGAGACAGAACTGCGCAGGCACCGATCAGGCCGGCCGGGATAGCGGGTCGAATTTTCATGTTGTTCCTTCCCCGATAGCGAGCTTTGAAGCGCTCCCGTCGCATCTGACACGTGTCTTTCGACGATAACAAGGCGTAACGATCCCGCGATTATCGCAACCGAGTGCTTGCGACTGAGCCCATGCATTCGGCGTCGAACGCGTCTATATGGGCCGGGCCAACTTGGAATCGCTGAAAAATGTCCCCGCCTGCCGCGCCTCATCCGGCGCCGACCTTCGCGCGCTCGGCCGTGCTCCAGCCGGGCTCCGGCTTCGTCGCCACCTTCCGCGCACTCTGGCCCTATCTCTGGCCGCCGGAACGGGCCGACCTGCGCCAGCGCGTGGTCGCCGCCTTCGTGCTGCTGGTCGTCGGTCGGCTCGTGCTGATGGGCGTGCCCTTCACCTTCAAATGGGCGACCGACGCGCTCGCCAACAACCCGACGACGCTCGGCCATTGGCTGCCCTTCCTCGTCGGCGCGCCGCTGGCGCTGACGGTGATCTACGGTCTCGCCCGTGTCGGCTCGGCCGCCTTCGTGCAATTGCGCGATGCGATCTTCGCCCCGGTCTTCATGCATGCGGTGCGCACGCTGGCGCTGCAGACCTTCGCGCATCTGCATCATCTCTCGCTGCGCTTCCACCTGGAGCGCAAGACCGGCGGGCTCACCCGTGTGCTCGAGCGCGGCCGCAACGGCATCGAGGAAATGGTTCGGCTCGGGCTCAATCAGCTCGTGCCGGTGATCATCGAGGTCACCCTGATCATCGCCGTGCTGCTGGCCCTGTTCGACTGGCTCTATGTCGTCGTGCTCGTGCTGATGGTCGTCGGCTACATGACCTACACCATCAAGGCCACGGAATGGCGCATCGCCATCCGCGCCGAGATGAACGACTCGGACACCGACGCCAATGCCAAGGCGATCGACTCGCTGCTCAACTTCGAGACGGTGAAGTATTTTGGCGCCGAGGCGCGCGAGACGGCGCGTTACGATATCTCGATGGCGCGCTACGAGCGCAACTCGATCAAGGCCTATACCTCGCTCGCCATGCTCAATTTCGGGCAGGCGGCGATCTTCGCCGTCGGCCTCACCATCTCGATGGTGATGTGCGTGCAGGGCTTCAAGGCGGGCATCAACACGGTCGGCGATTTCGTGCTGATCAACGCCATGCTGATCCAGCTCTACATCCCCTTGAACTTCATGGGCACGGTCTATCGCGAGATCAAGCAGGCGACGCTCGACATCGAGCAGATGTTCGCGCTGATCGGCCGCGATCCCGAGATCCAGGATCGCCCCGGCGCGCCGCCGCTGCGCGTGAACGCAGGAGAGGTCAGCTTCGAGAGCGTGCATTTCGCCTATATCCCGGAGCGGCCGATCCTGAAGGGCATCTCCTTCACCGTGCCGCCGGGCAAGACCGTCGCGATCGTCGGCCCCTCCGGCGCCGGCAAGTCGACGATCTCCAGGCTGCTCTTCCGCTTCTACGAGCCGCAGCAAGGGCGCATCCGGATCGACGGACAGGATATCGCCGCCGTGCAGCAGGTCTCGCTGCGTGCCGCCATCGGCATGGTCCCGCAGGACACCGTGCTGTTCAACGACACGATCGAGTACAACCTGCGCTATGGCCGCCCCGACGCCACCCAGGAGGAGATCGAGGAGGCGGCGCGGCTCGCCCAGATCGACCGCTTCATCAAGTCGCTGCCGGAGGGCTATGATACCTCGGTCGGCGAGCGCGGCCTGAAGCTCTCGGGCGGCGAGAAGCAGCGCGTCGCCATCGCCCGCACCATCCTGAAGGGGCCACCGATCCTCGTGCTCGACGAGGCGACCTCGGCGCTCGATTCCTTCACCGAGAAGGAGATCCAGGACGCGCTCGACCGGGTCAGCCAGGGCCGCACCACGCTGGTCATCGCGCACCGGCTCTCGACCGTGATCAATGCCGACGAGATCATCGTGCTCGACAAGGGCCTGATCGTCGAGCGCGGCCATCACCGCGAATTGCTCGCTGCCGACGGCGTCTATGCCGCGCTCTGGAACCGCCAGCGCCAGGTCGACGAGGCCAAGGCGACGCTGCAGCGCGCCACGGCGGAAGAGGGCGAGAGCGTTCGCGTCAGCCTGACCGAATAAGAGGCAGTTTCGACTTCGACGAACTCGCGGAAGCGCTGGAAAGCCCGCTGCTCTTGCGGCATGGTCCCGGCAGCTTCCGCGCCGCGGAAGGCGAGGCGGGGGCTTTTCATGTTCGATCCGACCACACTTACCGGCTTTCACACCTGGCTCAGCCTGATCGCGATCGCCGCGGGCTTCTTCGTCATTCCCGCCCTGCTAAAGGGCCATATGGCACCCGGCTGGACCGGGACCTTCCTCTCCACCGCCTTCGCCACGAGCGCGACCGGCTTCGCCTTCCCGTTCAACGGCGTGCTGCCCTCGCATATCTTCGGCGTGGTCTCGCTCATCCTGATCGGCCTGGCCGGCTATGGCCTCTATGCCCGCATGCTCGAAGGCGCCTGGCGCCGCATCTACGCGATCTGCGTGGTGATCGCGCATTACCTGCTCTGCTTCGTCGGGGTGTTCCAGGCCTTCCTGAAGGTGCCGGCGCTCAAGGCGCTCGCGCCGACCCAGTCCGAGCCGCCCTTCGCCATCGCGCAGGGCCTGCTCTTCCTCGTCTTCGCGGTGCTGACCTGGCTCTGCGGCCGCCGCTTCGCCGCCGGGCCCACCGTCCACGCCTGACCCGTCATTGCGAGGAGGCGCAGCCGACGAAGCAATCCAGGAGGACGTGGAGCGCTGCCGCCCGTGGATTGCTTCGCTATGCTCGCAATGACGTTCGCGGCTAGGCCCGCCGGAAGGTCGTCCCGATTCCCTCGAGCCGCGCGATGAAATAGGCCGGCTCGATCAGCGTTTCCGGCAGGTAGAGGCCGGGCTGGACCGGCGGGCCGCCGGCGAGTCCGAGCAGGCGCTCGGTGCCGACGGTGACGCCGAGCGCGGTGATCGGCGCCTGGCCCTGCGGATGGCTGATCTCATGGCGCTGGCTGAGCGGCTTGCCGTCGCGGCCCTCGCCGGCGATCTCGATGACGAGGTCGCTCGAGAAGGCGCCGCCTTGCTGGCGCCCGGCCGAGATGCCGTAATGCAGGTCGACGCGGATGTCGCGCGCCGAGGTCGCGGCTGCCAGGCTGATCACGTCGAGCGGCGAATAGGCCTGGCCCGGCAACTCGGTGCCGTCGACATTGACGAAGCGGCGCGCGCCGTCCTCGCCCTTGGCCCAGTTCCACTTGCCGTCCTTCAGGATCAGCGCATGCGGCGCGGCCGTGGTCAGGCGCTCGTAATCGGCATAGGCCGCCGGCCCGCCCATATCCTGCTCGTCGAGCACGACGCCGATCCTGATCGCGTCGACCCGCGCGAAATCCCGGGCATGGTGCAGGGCCGGGAGCACGGCGACGCCGGCGAGCCAATGGCTCGCCATCAGCACGGGAGCGGCTTGCGGCTTGTGGACCTGCAGCGCCATTTCGGGCCCGACCTCGAAGACGCCGCTGGAGACGCTGAGATGGGGAATGCCGTGCGCCTGCGCATAGTGCAGCGCGTTGAGCCCGGCATCCTTGACGAAGACGACGATCGCCGAATGCCGGCGCCCCTCGGGCAGGCCGAGATCGGCCCGGTCGAGATCGATTGCGGCCGCATCGGCCTTGCCGATCCCGCGCGCCACGGCCTTGGCCTTGGCGAGGTCGCGCCCGCCGATGGTGATCGGCAACTCCGGCTGCGCCTGCCGAAGCATGCGCGCCGCGAGCGAGCCGACGACGCCGGAGCCGCCGATGATGAGAACCGGGTCTTGCGGGATTGCCGCCATGAAAGCCTCCATTGGTTACCATTAGTAAGTTACTGATGGTAATTTGTGGAGGCGCGGGCTTTTGTCAATCCTGCCCTAGCGCATCGGCCCGAAAAGTGGATTGCGGCTTTCGGAAAAGCCGATGCGAAAACAAGACGTTAGATGATCGGCAGGCCTCAGCGTAGCGCCAGGCCTCAGCGCAGCTCCGGGCCGGCGAAGGACCGGGCGGTCCGCATCGTCGTCACCGCGCGGCCGAGGTTGCCGAGCAGGCCGGGATTGATGACGGCGCGCTCGCCGAAGCTGCGCCAGGCGAAGCTGGTGAGCCGCTTGAGCGACGATGTCAGCTCGCTGAGGTCGTTGATCTCTGGTGTCGCGAGCGCCCGCATCGCCGCCAGGTCGAGGGCGGTGGTCCGGGCATTGAAGGTGCCGTTGCGATCGTGAGCCATGGCTGAGGTCTCCTGTCGGTGACCCCACATGCGCTGAAACGGTGCCGCGCTTCTGTGATGCAGCCCACAAAGGGCGCTTCAGTATCCGCCGATCACGGGCAGGATCTCGCCGGTGATGTAGCTCGAGCAATGCGGCGAGGCGAGGAAGACATAGGCCGGCGCGATCTCCTCCGGCTGGGCCGGGCGTTTCATCGGCACCTGCGCGCCGAATTGCGAGACATCCTCTGCCGTCTTGTCGGAGGGGTTGAGCGGGCTCCAGACCGGGCCGGGCGCCACCGCGTTGACCCGGATGCCGCGCGGCACCAGATGCGAGGCGAGCGAGCGGGTGAAGGCATGGATGCCGCCCTTGGTCGTGGCGTAGTCGATCAGTTGCTTCGAGCCTTCGAGCCCGGTCACCGAGCCTGAATTCACGATCGCGCTGCCCGGGCCCATATGCACCACGGCCGCCTGCGCCATGTGAAAATAGCCGTAGAGATTGGTCTTCAGCGTCGTGTCGAAATGCTCCTCGGTGAGCTCCTCGAAGCTCGGCGCATGCACCTGGAACGCGGCATTGTTGACGAGTACGTCGAGCCTGCCGAAGGCCTTGACCACCTCGGCCACCGCCTTGCGGCAGAAGCGCGCCTCGCGCACGTCGCCGGCGAGGCTCAGCGCCCGCCGTCCCTCCGCCTCGATCGCCCTGCAGGTCTCCTCGGCATCCTCGCTCTCGCTGAGATGCAGGATCGCGACATCGGCGCCCTCGCGCGCGAACAGCACGGCGACGGCGCGGCCGATGCCGGAATCGCCGCCGGTGATGATCGCGACCTTGCCGTCGAGCTTGCCGGAGCCCTTGTAATAGGGCGCGTCATACATCGGCGCCGGATCGAGGAGCGCTTCCGAACCGGGTTTCGGCTGATGCTGCTTCGGAAAGGGCGGCTCGGGATAGAGCCGCATGCCGGCCTGCATCGCGCCGCTCTTGCGCGTCTGCGGCCGCGCATCGGCCCGCGCCACCTGCTTCTGGATGCGCCGCTGCTGCTTGGCGGCGGCCTTCACGCCCTTGCCGGGCTTCACGCCCTTGCTAGGCTTCTCGGCCTTGAGTTTGGTTGCTGATTTCGCCATCGCGGCCTCCCTGCCGGTTGGTTGCGGCGCTCGGCTTGGCAACGTCGCGGGCAGGGCGGGGTTCCGTCGCCGGGCTCAGGCCGGCTTGCCGCCTTCCGCCGCCGTGTCGGTGGCATCCGCCGCGGCGATGAGCAGGTCGATCCCGGCCGCGTCGCAGGCACTGCGGCAGGCCGCGTCGGGCTCCTTGTCGGTCGCGATCGCATGCAGGCCGGTGATGGGGCGCACGACATGCGCATCCGAGCGGCCGAATTTCGAGGCGTCGATCACATAGGCGAGCCGGCGCGCCTGGCGGCCCAGCGTGTCGCCGATCTCGGCATGCCAAGCGCTCGGGCCGAGGATGCCATGCACCGGGTCGAAGGCGCTGGCGCCGCAGAGCGCGAGATCAAAGACCCGGCGCTCGAGCGCCCGGATCGTCTCGACGCCGGTCAACGTATGCGTCGCCGGCTTGAGGATGCCGCCGAGCAGCGAGACCTCGCAGGTGCTGTTGCCGGCGAGCGCGGTCGCGATATCGACCATGTTGGTGGTGACGGTCAGCGACAGCGGCCGCCGCGCCAGGGCCTCGGCCAGGAACAGCATGGTCGAGCTGCCGCCGAGGAAGACGTTCATCCCGTCCCTGAACAGCGGCAGCGCCGCCTGCGCCGCCGCGAGCTTGGCCTCGCGGCCAAGGCCGAGGCGCTCCTGCACCGGCCGGCGCGCCGCGAGATCGACCGTGCCCGTCGGCATCGCGCCGCCATGGACGCGCTGCAGCAGCCCGGCCTCCTCCAGCGCCCGGATGTCGCGCCGGACGGTCTCCTGCGACACGCCGAAACGCTCGGCGAGCGCGTTCACGGCGAGGATCTCGCCGCGCGAGATCAGGCTCAGGATTTCCTGCTGGCGAGCGGCGCTAAGCGCTCCGCCCGCCCGGTTGCGCAATGTGCGCTCTTCGCTGTCTCGCATCCGGTCAGCCTCGTGCGAACGCCCCGTTGAACGGCCCGAAATCGAGGTCGAGCGTCTGCCCCGGCAGCCAGGGCGTATCCTTGCGCTTGCCATAGAACTGGCCGGACACGTGCAGGATGATGACGGGCGGGTCGTCCCGGTCGACGATTTCGAGCATGCGGGTCAGGATCTTGCGGCGCTCAGCGGTTTCGACGGTGGTCTGGAGTTTGTTGCCCAGGGCGAAATACTCCTCATTCGACCAGATTCCGACCTGTTTCGGCAAGGTGCCGTTCGGGCCGAATTCGCGCCAGGCCTGGCCGAGCTGGTCGAGGAAGATCGCGGTCGAGGAGGAATCGTAGATCGCGTTCACCGGCTTCTTCTGGATCTGCGAGAAATTCTCCATCATCTCGATCTGGACGTTGAGCCCGACCGCCTTCCACATTTCCAGCATCACCTGCGCGCCGGCGGTCTGGTTGGTGTAGTAGTTGTTGAGCAGGCGATAGGTGATCGGCTCGCCCTTGTAGCCGGCGGCCGCGAGCAGCTCGCGCGCCAGCTTCGGATCATAGGCCAGCGCCGGGAAAGTCTCGATATAGCCTTGGCCGAAGCTCGGCAGCTGGAAGCCGTTCGGCGCCGGCACGCGGTTGTCCCACAAGGTCTCCAGGAAGAGCTTGCGGTCGATGGCGAGGCTGAGCGCGCGGCGCACGCGCGGATCCCTGAGCAGCGGCGCGGTCTGGTCGATCGAGAGGAAGCGCAGGTTCTGCACGGCGCCGCCGACGATCTCCAGCTCCTTGCGGTTCTGCACGTCCTGGAACTGGTCGGGCGAGACATCGGTGACGATGTCGTACTGGTTGGTGATAAGGCCGTTCACGCGCGAAGCCAGTTCGGGCACGATCTTGTATTCGACCGTCTCGAAATGCGGGCGCCCGCCCCAATAGGCATCATGCGCCGCGAGGCGGACATGCAGGTCGAGCTTCTGCTCGACGAGCTTATAGGGACCGGTGCCGACCGGCGCCGCCGTCCACTTGTCCCAGGAGCCGGCGGCATCGAAGGCGCGCTTGCCGACGATCTCGGCGCCCCAGGCGGCGAGCCGCTGCTCCAGCAGCGCATCGTTCTCCCTGGCGTGCAGGATCACGGTGAAGGGATCGACCACCTCGACCCGGTCGAGCGTCGAGAGCGTCTGCATCGCGATCGAACGGCCCGAGCGGCCGGGGCCGAGCAGATGGTCCGGCCCGAGGCTGAAGGCGACATCCTCGGCCGTGAACGGGCTGCCATCATGGAAGGTGACGCCCTTGCGCAGGAAGAGCTTCAGCGTCCTGGCGTCGATCCGCTCCCAGCGCTCGGCCAGCGCCGGCCGCAGCGCCATGCCGCGGCCATGGTCGAAGGCGGTGAGCGTGTCGAACATCTGCGGCGCCACGCGCCGCGTCGCCGTGTGGTTGAACAGCACCGGCTCGAGCGCCGGCGGATAGCCGGACATCGCGATCCGCAACGCCTTCCGGTCTTTCTCCTGCGCCTGCACTTGAGCGCCCATGCTGCCGGCGAGACTGGCGGCGAGCCCCGCCGCAAGCGCCTGGCGGCGCGTCAACTTCGAATGGTCCATCTGGCCCTCCATCTGGCCTTCCTGAGCTTCGGCAGCAGTGAAGCGCAGGCGGACGACAGTTGGATGACCGATTTTATTTGCTTATGTGAATTTATGACCGAATTGGTTTGGCTCGGTCACGGGCCCCGATCGAGCGCGAGGCGAAAGCGCAGCTTCTCGCGCTCGCCCTGGGCGTAGGAGACATAGTTCTCCGGCACCGGCACGCGCTCGACGAAGCTGCAGCCGAGCTTCTCCAGCGTGCGCCGCGAGGCGAGATTATCCTCGGTCGTGGTCAGCCAGAGCTCATCGAGCCCATGGGCCCGGGCGGCGGGCAGCAGGGCGAGCACCGCCTTGCGGGCCAATCCGCGCCCCCGGAACGGCGGCTCGACCGAGAAGCCGATCTGGCCGGCAAGGTGGGTCAGGAGGTAGCTGGTGCCGATCCGCAGGCTGATCGTCCCGGCGCGTTCGCCGGCGACCAGGATGTCGAATCGATAGGCGAGGGCGCCCCAGGGCGAGGTCTCGGCCTCGCGGCGCTCGCTGAGGCGCAGGCTGACCTCGTCATGGCGCAGCTCGGCGAACGAGGCGGTCTCCGCATGGCTGAAGCGCATCATGGCCCGCGACTCCCTGGAATTCGCGTCAAATCCGCTTGGCGGCGGCGAGGCTCTTCCCCCGGAGGGCCGAACCCCCTAAATCTCCCGCCACTGTGCGCGTGGGCCGCTCCGCGCGAAAGCCCGCGCATAAGCGCCAACAAGACGAGATTTTCATGTCGCTGATCGATTCCTGCCGCAAGCTGATCGTGCCCATCCACAAGGAGGGCTATATTTTCATCGCGATCGGCCTGGTGGCGACCATCGTGCTCGGCCAGCTCTGGGAGCCCTTCGGCTGGGTCGGCGCGCTGATCACCCTGTGGATCTGCTATTTCTTCCGCGACCCGGTGCGGATCACGCCACAACGCGAGGGGCTGGTGATCTCGCCGGCCGATGGCCGCGTCAGCCAGGTCGCGCTCGCGCTGCCGCCGCCGGAGCTCGAGCTGCCGGCCGAGCAGATGACGCGCATCTCGATCTTCATGAATGTCTTCGACTGCCATGTGAACCGCGCCCCGGTGGCCGGCACCATCGTCAGGATGGCCTATACGCCCGGGCTCTTCCTCAATGCCGAGCTCGACAAGGCGAGCGACGACAATGAGCGCAACGCGCTGGCGATCGAGACGCCGGCGGGCATCGTCGGCGTCGTCCAGATCGCCGGGCTCATCGCCCGCCGCATCGTGCCCTTCGTCAAGCAGGGCGACCCGATCACGACCGGCGAGCGTTTCGGGCTGATCCGCTTCGGCTCGCGCGTCGATGTCTACCTGCCCCAGACCGTGATTCCGCTGGTCGGCGAGGGCCAGACGGCGATCGCCGGCGAGACCGTGCTGGCCGATATGAGCGCGAGCGAGCTCAAGCGGGCGTTCCGATCGATCTGAGCGCCGGGTCGGTATGGGCGAGCTATCGGAGACAGCGGCAGCGCTGCGCTTTTGTGGGGATGATCTCGACCCTGCCGAAATCTCCCGTCTGCTCGGCGCCATCCCGACGCAAGCCTATCGTAAGGGCGAGCTGCGTTTGACGCCAACGGGCGAGAAACAATCTGCGGCAGCGGCCTTTGGAGGCTCAATGCCGAGCGCGTTCGGCCCGGCAATCTCGATATGCAGATTGCGGGCTTACTGACTCCACTCAGCTCGGATTTGGCAATCTGGCGGGTCTCTCCAGCCGTTTCGGTGGGATGATCTTCGCTGGGCTGTTTTTGGAGAGCCGGAACGAGGGTATCGGTTTGGAGCCTGAAACAATGGTCGCGCTCGGCTCGCGTGGCCTGTATCTCGATATCGACGTTTACGGGGTCAATGATGATTGACCGGCGTTCTCCCAGCGTGAGGACCCCGCCTAGCCTCCGCCGTCAAAACCGCGTATTCCCGCGCTCATGAGCGATCTCTTTCCTCCCTTCGCGCCCGAGCCGGTCGAATCGAAGCGCGCCCGCTTCAAGGCGATCCCGTTCCGCCTGATCGCGCCCAACGTCATCACCTTGCTGGCGCTCTGCCTCGGTCTCACCGCGATGCGGCTCGTGGTCGAGGGCAAGCTCGACACCGCGACCTATTGCATCCTCGCCGCCGCGCTGCTCGACGGCGTCGACGGCCGGCTCGCCCGCTTCCTGAAAGGCACCTCGCGCTTTGGCGCCGAGCTCGATTCGCTCTCCGATTTCGTCAATTTCGGTGTCGCGACCGGCTATGTGCTCTGGATCTTCGTCCTGCACGACTTGCGCTCCTTCGGCTGGATCATCGCGCTGACGCTCGCCTGCGCCATGGCGCTGAGGCTCGCGCGCTTCAACGTGATGCTCGACGATCCCAACCGGCCCGACTGGCAGAAGAACTTCTTCGTCGGCATGCCGGCGCCCGCAGGCGCGGTCACGGCGATGCTGCCGCTCTACCTGCATTTCATCGGCCTGCCGGTGCAGGAATACGGCGCCGTCTTCGTCGGCGCCTATATCCTCTTCATCGCCTTCCTGACGATCTCGCGCATCCCCTGCTATGCCGGCAAGACGCTCGGCACCCGCGTGCCGCGCGAGATGGTGCTGCCGATCTTCGTCGCCGTGGTCGTGCTGGCCGGCCTCGTCGTCGCCTATCCGTTCGAGATGCTCTCGCTGATCGTCGTGAGCTATCTCGCTCTGATTCCGGTCAGCGCCGCGCGCTATCGCAAGCTCGACCGCGAATATAATGCGGCTCGGGCAGTGCCGGCGCCGGTTGACGAGAAGGCGGAAGCTGCGCCCTGAATGGGGCCGCAGGGCAGGATTGCGATCGCAGCCGATCCACTCTGAGTGCAGGGTGTCCCGCCGGGCGGCGGGACAGGGATGGCGGCCGGGATGTACCATTCGAATCGACGCAATTTTGAGGGGCTGGACGCGCTCGCCGAGGAGCTGCGCGCGCATCCCCGCCTGCGCTTGCTGGGCGACTATTGCGGCCTCCGCAGCCGCGGGCTGCGCAGGCAGGCGCTTGCGGCCCTGGAGCAATTCCTGAAGCTGGCCTCCGAATTCGACGGCCCGGAGGCGCGAGCGGCGGCAGTCGATATCCTCGAACTGCACGACAGGACCAAGGAGGCTCATCAGTTCCTGGCGCAGCCGCTTCGGGCCCGCTTCCTGTTTCCCGTCCTGGAAACATGGATGGAGGATGAGCCGGGATCGATCACGCCTCTGCGCTGGCTCGGCTTCCTCAAGCACAGCGACCATCTGCTCGCCCGCGCCTTGGCGATGGCGCCGGACGACCTGCCCGTCCGTCGCCGGCTGGTCGAGCGGACGCTCCATCATATCAATTATGCGACGCATCACCTCGACGAGAACTTCTTCATCGGCAGCGTCGACGAGACTGTCGAGGATTTGAAGAGCCTCGGAACTTATATCGAAGGCGCACCGGACCCGGTGCTATTTGCGGCAGCGGCCGGTGAGCTGCGCTATTTCGAAGCGCTGGTGGCGGACTGGATCGCCTTTTCCCGCGAGGGTGCAGGCAGCTTTCCGGCTTGGTGCGCCGAGCGGAAGCGGAAATACCGGTTCGCGGCCAAATACGATTATGGCTCGAGCTAGTCGTCGGCGCGCCGCCAGCGCATCGGCCCGAAAGTGGATCGCGGGTTTCGGAAAAGCCGATGCGAAAACAATGAACTAGCGCCGCTTGCGCCCGCTGAGCCGCGCCGCATTGGCGCGGGTGCGCTTCGAGAACGGCTCGAGCGCGCTGTTGGCGGCCTTGGCGGCGGCTTCCGCGATATCGACCTGGGCGAGCGGATTGAGCGCCATGCCCCACCAGAACAGCCCGACCGCCTGGCTTGCGGCAAAGCCGCTCTCCATCACCGCAGAGACTTTCTCGGTCACGGCCTTCGCCGCCTCGCGCTGGCCACGGGTATCGCCGAGCGCACCCTGAAGCAGGATCGGCATCCGCATCGCGATGGTGAGGCCGGCATCGGCCTGCATGGTCAGCACCTTGCTGACGAGCGCCTGCGTCTCCACCGCCGTCCCAGCAGCGGGACGCGAGCGCCGGTTCGAAGCTGCCATGTGGGAAAGAGTCTCCGGGAGCGGGGGAGGGCGGCGCCCTGGCCGTGGCCTCGCGGGGCAAAGCGACGTCCCGCGATCATAGTCTGACAAGGCTTCGGCCAAGCTGCAATGCGAAGAACGGGATGCTGCTGCGCAAAATATGCGCATTCGGCATGCTGCATGCCAGTGCGCTTTTGCGCTCCGCTTCACGATTTCGCAGTAGGCCAAAATGATTTACAGGCATTCAAGTCCAGTGGGTGGCCGATCGTGGCCGACCAGGAGGCTGCCCTGAGTTTCTTCTCATCTCCCAAACATCCCGGCTGGCGTCCGATGCTGGTCCTGGCCTCGGCCTCGCCGCGCCGGCTCGCCCTGCTGGAGCAGGCCGGCCTGAAGCCGGACGCGATGCTGCCGGCCGATCTCGACGAGACGCCGCATAAGGGCGAGCGCCCGCGCGATCTCGCTCGCAGGCTCGCCCGCGAGAAGGCCGAGGAGGCTCGCGAAGTCGCAAAGACCCGGCCCGATCTCGAAGGCTGCTACATCGTCGCCGCCGACACCGTGGTCGCGCTCGGCCGCCGCATCCTGCCCAAGGCCGAGATCGTCGACGAGGCCGCCGCCTGCCTGCGCCTGCTCTCCGGCCGCGCTCACCGCGTCTATACCGGCGTCGCCCTGGTGACCCCCGGCGGCGCGATTCGCGACCGCATTGTCGAGACCCGCGTGCGCTTCAAGCGGCTCTCGAGCGAGGATCTCGAGCACTATCTCGCCTCGGGCGAATGGCGCGGCAAGGCCGGCGCCTATGCCATCCAGGGCATTGCCGGCTCCTTCGTGGTCAAGCTCGTCGGCTCCTATTCCAGCGTCGTCGGCCTGCCGCTCTACGAGACGGTCAACCTGCTCGGTGGCGAGGGTTTTCCGATCCGCTTCGGCTGGATGAACGTCGCCTGAGAGCCTTCGCTGCTTCTCCTGCGGCGGCCGCCTGACGCGGCCCTCTGCGCGTCCGGTGCTCACGCACAGGACGTCCGCTGCGCTCCGTTTTCGACGGCCACACCACTCGACTCTCCCCAGCGAAGTCTCGAACGATCTCGGAACGGCTTGCCCCGGCCGCCCGAAACCCCGATCCTTGCCGCCGCAACCGCGCCGGTCACAAGGCGCCGCAGGGAGGGCAGTGCAGATGTCGGAGCGTCTCAGGGGCAAGGTGGCGATCGTCGCCGGAGCGGGCTCGATCGGACCTGGCTGGGGCAATGGCAAGGCGACGGCGACGATCTTCGCGCGCGAAGGCGCCAGGGTGATCTGCGCCGACATCAACCGCGACGCCGCCGAGGAGACTGCCGCGATCATCCAGAACGAGGGCGGCCAGGCCTTCGCGGTCGAGGCCGACGTCACCAGGGCCGATGCCGTGGCCGATCTCGTCGGCCGGGCGCTCGGCCGCTATGGCCGCATCGATATTCTCGACAACAATGTCGGCATCGCCGAGGTCGGCAGCGTCGTCGACCTGCCGCAGGAGACCTGGGAGCGCGTCTTCAGGGTGAACCTCACCGGCGCCTTCCTGGCGATGAAGCATGTCATCCCGGTGATGCAGCGCCAGTTCGACGAGACGGGCGAGGGCGGCTCGATCATCAATATCTCATCGATCGCCTCGATCCGCCATACCGGCGTGCCCTATGCCAGCTATTCCGCCACCAAGGCGGCGCTGAACCAGCTCACCCGCACCACCGCCGCGCAATATGCCCCGCAGAAGATCCGCGTGAACGCCATCCTGCCCGGGCTGATGAAGACGCCGATGGTTGAACATTCCGCCGGCCTTGCCCAGGTCTATGGCGAAGGCGACGTCGCCGCGATGTGGGCGGCGCGCGACGCGCAGGTGCCGATGGGCCATATGGGCGAGGCCTGGGATGTCGCCTATGCCGCGCTCTTCCTCGCCAGCGACGAAGCGCGCTATGTCACCGGCATCGAACTCGTCGTCGACGGAGGCGTCACGCTCAAATATGGCTGATCAACCCAATACCGCGCCGCCGGCAAGGCCATGCCCGATCTGCGGCAAGCCCTCGGTGCAGCGCTACAAGCCGTTCTGCTCGGCGCGCTGCGCCGATATCGATCTCGGCCGCTGGCTGAAGGGCAGCTATGTCGTGCCCGGCGAGCCGATCGACGAGGCCGAGACCGCGCCCTCCCGCCGCGAGGATGACGAGCGGTAAGCACCGCGCATCGGCCCGAAAAGTGCATTGCGGTTTTCGGAGAAAGCCGATGCGAAAACAATCGGCGCTCGCGCATCGGCCCGAAAAGTGGATTGCGGTTTTCGGACAATGCCGATGCGAATTTAGAGACCCCAGTCCAGGCTGATGCTGCTGACCACCGGCTTCACCGCCCGCATATTGGCGTTCGAGGAGGCGAACGGCTTGTCGCCATTGACCCGGTCCAGCGCCTTGGGACTGGCCTTCGGGTCCGGGTCGAATCGCACAGTGATCGTGCAGCCGGCCGGATGCTTGCCGAGCCTGCCGCCGCGCCAGTCGCCGGCATAGCCGCCGCCATCCCAGCCGAAGCCGTTGATCGTGAACGGCCCGCCATTGCCGGCTTCCACCGTGCTCAACGGCGTGCCGATCCTGATCTTGGTCCGCGCCTCGCCGGGCGCGGTGATCGTCCAGGCGCTGTTGTCGCGGATCATGATCGCGCTCGGCTGGCTGCGCTTCGCGCTGTCGCGCCAGAGGATGTCGAGCCGGCGCTTCGGATCCTTCGGGAACAGGATCGTGCCGGGCTCGGTCATGCCCTCGCCGACATCGATATCGGCCTTCTGCACATTGGCGGCGCCGAAGGCCTTGATCAGCCCCGCCTCATCGGCGTTCTTCGCGAAGGGGCCGCTGCAGTCGATCTCTGCCGGCGCCTGCGCCGCGGCATGAGCCGCGATCAGCACAGCGGCGCCGAAGACGCAAAAACCAGCCGGCCGCAACACACGCATCCCTGATCCCCCTCCCGGCAGCAGGCCGGCGCGCGGAACCATGCCTTGAAGCGCCGCTTTTCCCAAGGGGGGAAATGGAGGATTTGGGGGCAACGAGACCGCTCCAGGCGGAACTGCCGCGCCGAGGCAAACGTTCTTCCAGCGGGCGCGGCAAGAGGAGGAGTGCGATCATGGCAGCCATCGACCATATCGGCACGGGGCGGGATCTCGCCCTCACGCTCGCCGGCCGCTTCCCGCACCAGGACTGGGTCGCGGAACTCGCCGAGCGTACCCATAAGAGCCGCGATTTCGTCGAGTGGCATCTGCAGGAGGACATGGCCCCTCCGGACGATGTCCTCGCCGCTGCCGGCGACATGCTGCGCGAGCAGGACGATGACCAGGATGGCGCGGCGCCCGAAGGCGGCAAGCCCAGGACCGGTGACCACCTGCCCGTCGCCGACCTGCCCGGCAATCTCGGAAAGCTGAGCAAGGAATGATCCCCGCCATCGCCCTTCCGGAGACCGTCGCGCCGGTCACGATCGAGACCGAGCTGGACTGCCAGCGCGTCCAGGAACGGATCGACCTCCTGCTCGGCTGCCTCGAGGATACGGCCGAAGAGGTGGAGCTGATCGCGCTGACCGAGGCCTTCGAGGAATGGGAGCAGAAGCGCTGGTTGCAGTGAGACTCTTCCTATCGACTAGTTTCGACGCTGCGACGCCGACCGGGCCGGTGATCCACGCCTGACCTCCCCCGTCATTGCGAGGAGCGAGAGCGACGAAGCAATCCAGGGGGACTGGGTGGCCGGCCGCCCTGGTTTGCTTCGCGGAGCCTGTACTCGAACCTGCCGAAGGCGAGACCCGGGTGCTCGCAATGACGTTGGTGGCTGGCATTTCGAGCGAGGTGGACACGGCTTCGCGTCAAGAAAATGCGTCAAAACAAGGCGATAGAGAATTTCCGCGATTCGCAGAAGCGCTCAATCGTGCGTGCCGAACAAAAGGGGGCATGTCCATGGCAATGCGTCGCGCAGCCTGCAGCTGCGGAAAACTGGAGATCATGTGCAGCGGCGAGCCGGTCCGGATTTCGATCTGCCACTGCCTCGCATGTCAGCGCAGGACCGGAGCGGTCTTCGGTGGTCAGGCGTGGTTCACTCCAGAGCAGACGAGCATGTCGGGCCGCTCAACCCAATTCACGCGCCAGTCGGACGCCGGCCGTTCGGTGTCATTCCGGTTTTGCCCATTTTGCGGGTCGACCGTGTACTGGGAAGCAGAGGCATTTCCCGGCCATATCGCCGTAGCCGTCGGCTCGTTTGCCGATCCCACCTTTCCGGCGCCCACGCATTCCGGCTGGGAGGCGAAGCGGCATCACTGGCTCGAACCGCTTCGCGCCATGGCGATCCATCATTCAGAGTGAGACCTTGTCTCCAGCGCATCGGCCCGGAAAGTGGATTGCGGTTTTCGGAAAAAGCCGATGCGAAAACAAGGGGCTGGATCATCAATCGAGCGGCGGCGGCGACTTGTCTCCGAGCCTGCCAAAGTCGACGGCTTGGTCACTTCGCGGCTACGCAAACCCCAAGCTTCGCGACGGTGCCCGCCGGGCAGGTCTTCGCGCCAGTGCCGGCTGTCGTCGGCTGGGAGATGGCCTGGAAGGATTCGCAGCAGGCGCCCCGCGCGAAGTAGCCGCTGGGGCACCCGCCGGCTTGCTCGATGCGGTCCTTGCCGTCACGGGTGGGGCGGCAAGAGCCCGCAGCGTGGGCCGCTTGGTCGGCACCAAGGGCCGCAATTGCGAGCAGGGCGAAAGCGATTCGGATCATGCGCCAAGCATCCCGCATGTCGTCCCGCGGGTCCATAAGGCCGGCGCCTGGATGCAGCCAAGGCGGCAGGAGCCAGCCGCAACGGCAGATGAACACGTGAACGGGCGATGTGCGACGGCGGAGGCGGCAGGGGCGGCGCTACGGAGCAATCAGGCAGTGCAATCCGAACGCGTACGGACAGCTATCCGCCTTCGAGATCCTGCTGCGGAGCGCAACGTGGCAAACTCATTCCCAGCCAATCATGCCTCCGAGCGGCGCTCGCGAATGGACCGACATCCCTCGGCCTTTCGGGTCGTGGCGCGCTCGTGGCAGCCATGCGCCAGGCTGGCGATCGGTCACATACCACAAGTTGCAGGAGGTCTGGATCATAGGGCAGCGCGAAGTCGGACGCTGCGGCACTGATAGATAGCCGCCGCCGGGCGTTCCACTCGGCACGCAACAAAAGCTCGGGAAATCGCGGTTTGTGGGTTGTCTGGAAAGCTGGCTGAAACATCGTGGAACGATGAATGGTGCCCAGGGCCGGTTTACTCCAAGTTGCCGTCCCTCTTGTAGCATGTCATAGGGATGCCGCAATCTGGAAGCCCGCTATGTCCCCGACGAGCCTGTCGCCTGCTCCGCGCGAGAAGATCGCCGACATTCAGATCCTGCGCGCCGTGGCCATCCTTTCGGTCCTGCTGGCGCATCTGAGCCTGCCGAACACGTTTCTGGCGATGCTGCCCGGCCAGCCGCCGTCACCCTTCTGGATTGGCGTCGAGCTGTTCTTTGTCATCAGCGGTTTCGTCGTGACGAAGGCGGTTGTCGAAGGTTCGTCGATGGCACCCGGCCGCTTCTTGCAGCGCCGCGCGTTTCGCCTGTTGCCGGCGATGCTGGCCTTCGTCGCGCTCAGCGGACTCGCGGTGTTTCTTGCGTCCTGGCTCACGGCCGGCAATTCATGGGCCGACCAGGCGTTGATCGTCGGCACTGCCGAATTCACGCGACAGAGCCTGTCCGTGCTGGGAGGGTACTTCATCAACCGGGACGGTCCCGCCCTCTATACCAATTCCGCGATGTGGTCGCTGTCCGTCGAATTCCAGTTCTATGCCGGCTTTGCCGTCGTTCTTGCGGCGATCTCGGCTCTGCGCCTTTCCCCGCGGCTTGGACGCCGCTTGATCTTCTCTGTGGCAGTTGGTGTCTATGCCCTCGCGATGTGGCAGAGATTGTCGACAGCCACCGGGGGCATGTTGCCATCCCCATCTGCGGGAGCGCTCTACCTCACGGCCTGGAAATTCGATTTCATGGCGCTGGGGGTCATCACCTATTTCGCGTACCGGGCCGGGTTCGCGTTCTCGCGCTTCGGAACGGCAATCGGGGCATTGATGCTGGCCGCGCCGATCGTCATTGCCCTCGCTTGCGGCAGCCCGCTCGCACCGGGGCCAAAGGATCTGCTCGACGGAGTCGGCCTGCCCTTGATGGGCGCGTGTTTTGCGATTGTCGTCCTGCTGGCGGCCAGGGAGAGTGCGTTCTCCGGCAAGGACACCCTGGCCTATCGCGCCATGCTCTGGGTCGGAAACCGCAGCTACTCACTCTATCTTGTGCACTATCCGGTGATGGCGATCGTCTGGGTCGGGACGGTGCAGTTCTACCCGCCCGCTTTTTCGAGCGAACTCCATTATGGGACCACGCAAGCCCTGGTCGTTCTGCCGGCCTCCGCTATCCTCTCCGACATCTGCTACCGCAAAATCGAACTGAATGCAGAACCGATCCGAGCTCTGTGCGCCCAATTGTTGCGCAGCATTCTGCCCAAGCCGGCCACTGCGCTGTGAAGAAGCGTAAGAGACCGCATCTCGACTTGATCGAGGGCGCCAACGGCTAAGTCGTCGCTCTAAGCCGTCAGGCAGCCTCTTTGGGAAGAGCTCTTTCCGGGGACGGTTCGACATGATCCGCCGCAACGGCGGATGAACAAGAGAACGAGCGATGGTCCGCAGACGATCGCCGCCGCCGAGGCGGCGGGGTGCGGTGATGCGGGAGTGATCAGGCGGCGTAATCCCAACGCGCGCAGGCTGCTATCCGCCTTCGACATCCGCTGCGGATCGGATCGTGGCAAACTGGTTTCCAGCCGAATATGGCTGCCAATACCGAGGGGCGCTCGCGGATGTACCGACGCCCCTCGGACTTCGGGCCGTGGCGCGCTCGTAGCGGCTGCGAAGTCGGCAGCAGCGGGCCGCCAAGCCTCCATCTGGGCACGCCCCTAGTCGCGCCTGTTCGCGGAACCCGTCCGGGCAGGAGGATGGGGCGGCGATGCAGCCTGCCGGCCGCTATCCCGTCGTGGCGCGCTGCCAAATTCACTGTCAAAGCGCCACTGCGGCGTTAGCTCGTCATGCTCTCGCGAGCACAATTGGGACCTCTTCGATCCGCGTGGTGTAGCGCGGCGTTCGCATCTCGAATTTCGTCTGCCAGCGCTGCCGCTGCCGCTCGATGCCCGTCGAGGCCGGAAAGACAGAGCCGCGGCCGAAGCGCTTGTTGCAGGCATCGAGCGCCGCCATCAGCCGGCCACTCGCGTCGCGATCGAACGCTCCGATCAGTGCCCTCTGTGATGCTTCCGGCGGCACCAGATCGACGGTGACGAGCCCGGCCTTGGAATAGCGATAGCCAGCCTTCCAGATCCGCTTGGCGCCCCATCTTGCCGCGCGGACGAGGACGAGGCTGTCATTGCTCGCCTCGGGCAGATCGACGGTGAAGGAAACCGAGCGCTGCGGCTCGCCGCGGTCATGCTCCGAGGTGTGATAGAAGACGGTGACATGGTCGGTCGCGAGCCCATGCTGTCGCAGTTTCTCGCCGAGCCGGGTCGCATGTGAGGCAACGGCCTCGAGCAGCACCTCGAGCTCATCCACCCGTCCTGAGAAGCAGCGTGTCACCGCGCATCCCTTGCGCGTTGGGGTGACGCTCTCCAGGTCGAGGCACGGGGTACCGCGCAGCTCATGGATGATGCGCTCGCCGACGACCGTCATCGCCTTGCGGACCGGACGAGGATCGAGCGCGGCAACATCAGCCACGGTCCTGCATCCCAGCGCAGCAAGCTTGGCCTGGCTGGACCGGCCGATGCCCCAGACCTCGCCCAGGGCAATCGCCGGCAGCCATTCCTTTCGCACGGATGCGCTGGTCAGATCACACACGCCGCCGAGCTGTGGCGTCGTCTTCGCGATATGGTTCGCCAGCTTTGCGAGCGTCTTCGTCGGCCCGATGCCGACGCAGGTCGGGATGCCGGTCCATGTCGAGACAGTCGAGCGCAGATCTCGCCCGAACTCCTCGCGCTGCTCCGGTTCGATATCCGTGACATCGAGAAAGCTCTCATCGATCGAGTAGATCTCGATGTCCGGAGCAAAGCGCTGATAGACCTCGTTCATGCGGCGGCTGATATCGCCATAGAGCGCATAGTTGGACGAGAAGACCGCGATTCCCTCTCGCCTCACCAGGTCTCGGATCATGAACATCGGCGTCGCCATTCTTACGCCGAGCGCCTTCGCCTCGGCCGTGCGCGACACCGCACACCCATCGTTGTTGGAAAGGACGATGACGGGTCGCCGGCGCAGCTTGGGGTCGAACAGGCGCTCGCAGGAGCAGTAGAAACTATTGCCGTCGATCAGCGCGAACGACCGGCTCATCGCCGAAACCGCCGGATGGAATTCGTGATGACGCCGAAGATGAGGATTTCCGCATCGGGGCCTGGGTCATAGTCGGGATAGCGCCGGTTTCCATAGGCCAGCCCCGGCTGTCCTCCGGCGATCCGGAACAGCTTGACGCTCCGCTCTCCATTCACATCCACGACGACCGCATCGCCGTCCCTTGGCTTCAGGCTGCGGTCGACCGTGATCAACGAACCGTCGAAGATGCCGAGATCAACCGCGCTGTCGCCAGAGACCCGCATGATGTAGGTCGCCGGAGCATTGGTGATCAGCGTTCGCGTGAGGTCGATCGGCCCATCCGCATAATCGTCGGCCGGCGAGGGAAATCCTGCACTGACGGCTGCTCGAAGCAGCGGAACAAGAACGGGTTCGCCGATGATCGGCTTTCGCGCCGGCATTGGTCCCCGCGCCGTCGTGGATCGGGCGGAGAACGTGAACTCGACGACTGCCGCGCCGCCCTCTTCGTCGTCCAGCTCCGGCGTTTTCTTGGCTTCGGCAGCGGCCATCTGACTCTGTTGCGAATGAGAACATTACAAGAACATCCGAGCAGGAGCAGGAGTCAAGCCATGATCATCAGGCAGATGGCGAGCGCGCAGCCGGGTGAGCTAAGGCATGGCGCAAATGCAGCGCGACCTGGTCGAGAAGACGCGCCGCGGCGGAGACTTTGTCGAGGCCGACGCCATGATCAGAGGCGCCGATGAATTCGAGCGGGTTGCCGTTGAACTGTTCGCGCCACCAGCTCCAGGCAACGACGCCTAGCCCCAGGGAACGAAGCCCGACGCGTCCGGTTGTGGGGGCATGCCAATGGTCATCACCAGCATGGACGAGCTGACGGCCGCTCTGCGCAGGGCAGAATACCTGATGGGCTGCACATGCGAGAGCGATGAAGAAGCTGAGCTTGCAGACCTCGCCGACGCGATCGAGGCGTTTCAGACGGGCCGGCCAGCAGGCGCTCTGATTGAATGCGAACTCGATTGCCAGCGCGTCAGCGAGCACATCGCCGAGCTCGCCGGATGTCTCGAGGACAGCGAGGAGGAGCGCAAGCTTGCTCTGCTCGTCGAAAGCTTCGAGCGTTGGGAAGAACGGCGCTGGGCGCAGTAGCGGCGATATAGCTTGAGAGGCCTCGCGTTCATCTCCGAACAGCGCGCTCCGACGAGCGACAACGGCTTACAGAGGAACCTAAAAGAGCGCCGCCTCTGGCCAGGTTGAGGGGCTGGCAGGAGGCGGCGAGATACTTAACCTGTAACCGCTCTGTTGGGCGATTGAACGCGTCATGGCCGATCCAAGGCAAGACAATGCATAATCATTGGCAATGGATGCGCTTTCGTCGCCAATCGCGAGAGTATCTCGATTCGAGCGCGAAGCTATTGCGCTGAAGGATAGGTCTTCAGCTGGAATACATCGCCCATTTCGGCTTCTTCGCGTAGGCCTTTGAACGACGCATGACGCAGTTTGTCATCATCGCTCCAGCCGCGGAACTCAATCTCGGCCGGCAGTTCCGGCGGCCTAAACCCATCTGAAGATGGTACCCGGCCCTATCTCGAATTGCTGAATCGCAGCGGTGCCAAGTGAGCGCACGATCCTCATGTCGGAAGAGGTAGGCACGGACTTACTCGTCCTCAGCGCTTCCATCGCCGATTCCTCGGTATCAGCTCCAACGAAGTAAGTTTGCTGGCGCTCGATCAGGTCAGAACTCACCTGGATCTGAAAAGCAATTTTCGCTGTTTTCATTGAATTCCGCCGGTTTGGGGGCTGCTACCTCCGACCGGCGCTGGCGAGAATACGTGATCTCGACCGGTCGGAAGCAGACTGGCGCTTGGATGAGTGCCGGAGATTCAACGCGGAGCGGCGCAAAAGGTTCATAAATGAGGCTGCCGCGGAAGCTCTAGTAGGCTCCGCCAGCGTGAACCGACGGAGCCTGGCCAGCATCAAAGGTGTTGCGACACGACCTTCGATCTACGGACTGTAAGAGGCTTGGCGAGGGAAGTCCTTACCAAAGGTTAGGCCGGCAAAAATAAAACGCACCCTGAGGGAAAAAAGGCCCAGCCCCCGTTAGGAGTGCTGGGCCTTGTGACCGTCGTCGCGCGAGCGAACGGCCGCTACTGATACCTTGCTGCCCTCACTGCACCAGAACGGTGAGGATGAAGCCGGTCGCGGCCACCAACATGGCGAGTGACGCCCGCTTCCGCAGTGCCGGCATCTGGGACTGGGGCCTCCGAAATTCAATGGCTGACATTCTGTCCTCACTGCGTGCTACCTCCGACCGGCTGCGGCCGGTACATCCGCGGTTCACAGCGGTCGGTGGTAGGCTGGCGCTGGATGCGTGCCGGCGGATGAACGCGGGCGCGCGCCAAAGGTTCAGAAGTCTGAGCGGCCGAAATATCGGAATGCTCGAAAGGTCGCTCTGGCGGCCGGCATGCCAATACCGAACGCGATACGGCCGATTACGACGTCGAAATTGAGAGCGCCGAGCACGCTGGGGGGAAGGCCGCGAAGGCCGCCCGGCCCCAGACGCCAGCACTAGATCAAGCGATTGGTTTTTTTTGAGAGGTAGAGTGTCAATTGAAATAGCGGGGGCGCCGGCTCGGCCCTACCGCGGGACATATGCGCGAGCCGTCACACTCACAGGTCTACCGCCTGCCGACCGTCCGGTTCTGGCTGGCCGATAAAGCACGGAGATGGCCAAGCTGCCGCGCGCGCCGCTCTGGGGTGAGGTTGCGGCTCGATGGATGAGCGCCTTAACCACAGACCACTGGCGATCCAGAACATCTGCAGAAATTTAAAAGCTCGAGATAGCCTCTCCCCTCAAGAACAGGAACTGATCGCAAGCTTGCCCACGCGGTTCCGGTCGTTCGGCCGAGGCGACGAGTTGGTTTGCGCGGGCTCGCGTCCAAGCGAGAGTTGCGTCGTCGTGAGCGGTTTCGCAGGCCGTGAAATCATGCTGAAAGATGGCGGAAGGCAAATCGCAGCGGTACATATTGCTGGCGATTTCGTTGACCTTCATGTCGTCCTTACAAGGGTGATCGATCATAGCGTCGTAGGTTTGAGCGATGGCGTCGTCGCGTACATCCCGCATGCTGAGTTGATGAAAATTTCCGAAGCTGCGCCGCACCTGGGGCGGCTGCTTTGGCTCCCCACCATCGTCGATGGCGCGATACATCGAGCTTGGATCGCTTGCTTTGGCCGAAGGTCCCCCTTGCATCACCTCGGTCACCTGGTTTGCGAGTTGAGCACGAGACTGACCGCTGCAAGATTAATTTCAGGTAATTCTTTCGAGTTTCCGCTTAAGCAAGCTCAAATTGCCGATGTGTTGGGTCTATCATTGGTTCACGTCAATCGAACCATAAAACAATTGCGCAATACGGGGCTGGTCAGCTGGAAAGGATCGGTCATCACCATCCACGATTTCACAGGGCTGGCCGAGTTGGTTGATTTCGATCCAGCCTATCTTAATCTCACACACGAGCCGCGGTAAGCGTGACCGGCGATTACACACCTCCCGGCGTAAGGATAAATGTGGAGCTTCACCCGGAGTGGCAGCAGCCGGCCAGGCCTGCCAGTCCCGCCACCGACTGCGAAGGTGAGCAGGCTGCGGTAGAGCGAGACGTCCATCCCACGCATTCCCTTTGCAGCTCGCCCGGCCCCGGCTCCAGCAAAGCGCTGAGCTCGGATATGTCCGTGTTCGGCTCTTGCACCGGACGAAAATGAGTGACGATCCAGTGGATCGACGCGAAGACCGCTCCGCTCTCCTGAACGATGTCGATCTCCCAGAACCCGAGGTAGCCGTGCATCGGCTCGCCGTTGCCGCCGCTGAGGCCCGGCTGAACGTCCCGGATCGTCAGCACCTCGTCGATCATGGGCTGCCTGACCGGGAACACCTGCCCGCGGGCGGTGAATTCCGTCCAATCGTCGTTGACGCAGATGCAGCGGACACCAGGCGCGACCCACGTGTTCATGTTCCCTCCGTTCGGCACGCAGAGACGCTTTGCAGATGTCGTGCCAGATGAAGGCGGTGAGCAGCAACGGGCCGATGCCGCCGAAGAGCCCTGATGAGCCTTGTGACCGTCGTCGCGCGAGCGAACGGCCGCTACTGAACCCTTGCTGCCCTCACTGCACCAGAACGGTGAGGATGAAGCCGGTCGCCGCCACCAACATAGCGAGGGACGCCAGCTTCCGTAGTGCCGGCATCTGGGCTTGAGGCCTCCGAAATTCAATGGCTGACATTCTGTCCTCCGTGGCTGCTACCTCCGACCAGCGCGGCCGGTACATCCGCGGCTCGCGTCCTGGTCGGCGGTAGGCTGGCGCTTGGATGAGTGCCGGCAGATCAACACCGCGAGCCGAGACTGGTTCCCGGTCGCCTGAAAAAGCAGAGCGAAAACAGGCGGTTCCTTGAACGCCACCGCTCGCTGAGATATTTCAGCCGGATGTCGCGCTCTCGAAAGAAAAATCCAGCCGGGGGCATGACGGTTGCCCCGAGCGATAAGCAGGACAAGCAGCTGGCGCATCGCAGGACGCGTCGGGTGGCTGATGCCGCGCTTGCGCGCGGAGAAGAGCCGCATCCTTCGACCAAGCTGACCGAGAATCCGTGGTCCTACGCAAAGGACGGCAAGAACTGGTATGGATACGAGCAACCTCGGCTTCTGAGGAAGTAAGTGCGCGTCCGCTCGCATGCGGGTCAACGGCCCGACGACAACGGGAAATGACCGGAAAATCGGCGCCTGAGTAAAAACCAAACCGCGAGCGGCCTGAATGGCAATACCCCTGCGCACTCTTGCCGCAGCCGCACAAGCGGGCAACGTTAGTCCGTGCTGAACCGGAGCCGGATTGTCATGGCCGATTGGCCATTCCCATTGCGCCATATGCCGGCGATGTCGAGCGCGCAGCGGAGCGTGCACGGGGGTTGACCGGCTGCATCGCGGATAGCGCTGAGGAGGCCGAACTGATCGGACTGGTCACCGCCCTCGACGAGTGGCTAAGGCATAACCCGATCGACCGAGCGATTCGGCTATCCCTACCAGCGACCTGGAACCGTCGTCTCTCTAAACGAGATGCCAATCCGTGGAGACAATGCCAAGGCCGACATATCCGGTCATCACGCCCTGATCGTAGTCCCACAGTTGCAGCTCGCCGGTTGACGTACTGCGCCAGATCAGGTCCGCCGAGCCATCGCCGAAATAGTCGCCCGTCTTTGCGACTTGCCAGTCCGGATCGAATATCCCGAGCTCCGTCCAGGCTGCGGCTACCGACGATCCGTAATCGAATGTCGTCCAGAAGCCGTAGTGGTTGGTGCTTGCATCGCGCCAGAGGATATCCGCTCTGCCGTCACCGTTGAAATCGTCTGTGGCGGCGACCTCCCAATTTTGGCCAACCGAGCCAAGGGCGGTATAGGAGATCGACACTCCGTTC
Source organism: Allobosea sp. BK604 (assembly GCF_004341515.1). GTDB lineage: Bacteria > Pseudomonadota > Alphaproteobacteria > Rhizobiales > Beijerinckiaceae > Allobosea. Next base: position 169,458 of record NZ_SLZF01000006.1, on the reverse strand, counting down.
TTGACCGAATGGAGAGCGACCTCGTCAGTGGCAGCGTTGCGCCACAGGATATCCGTGGTGCGGTCTTTGGTGAAATCGCCCAGACCAGCAATCGACCAGTCGCTCCCCGGCGAGATCGAGTAGGTGGTGTAAGCATGGTTCGGGTCTGCCAGCGCGCGGATCGAGTAAGTTCCCTGATCATTTATGATGTAACTCGATCGGCCATCGCCCAAGAAATCAGCGCCGTCGGAATAGATGATATCAACGAGATGCCCGCGGACCTCCTCGGTGATGGGAGGAAAATTGCTCCGCAAATAGGTGGAACTGAAATTATCGCCGGTCAATTGCCAGGATTCGATCCTGGAATTATCCATATCCCAATAGCCCACACGCTGATTGGTGATTTCGCCATAATATAGAAAAGTTGTTGCGATAACTGTGTCACGGGCATCCCATAGAATGTCCTGACCGCCATCACCGGTAACGTCCCCGACCCCCAGGAGTGTAGCGGCCGATCGGTTGACGCTTTGAAGTGCGGCCCAGCTCGGAGTGCCGTGATCGAAATCCCAATAGCCGAGTGCGCCATTGTCATTCCACCAGATGATGTCGCTCGAACCGTCACGGGTCAGATCGCGGGTCGTCATCGGCTATGTCCTTGGATCGGATGGCAGGCACTTAAGTTACACCATGAGGCGCGGAATCTGCGAGCAGAGTTGAGGTCCGCGCGATGCGGGAGGCGCTACCGGGCGAGCGGCGGGGATACTGCGGCGAGGGGCTGGAGAAGGCCACCGAAGCAGTTCCCTGACGCTCACCGACGACGCCGTTGCAGCCCCCGCACGCGTTCGGTCCCATGAAGGCGGGGAGGGGTGTGGGTTAACCGGAGCGGTTCGGTCAAATCACGAAGTCATCCGCCGCCAGGCTGGTCTTGGCGAACCCGACCAAGGTGAGGGAGGCGGCCTCGCCGAACGAGATCACCGTGTTGGCCCCGATCTGGGTGGCCAGTGCCATGACTTGGGCGAAGCTTGATGCCAGCGCCGGGTCCAGCGCTATGACATCGCCACTTCCGAGGCCGCCCTGGAAGTCGTCGATGACGTCGTGACCATAGCCGGTCCGAAACACGAAGGTGTCGTTGCCGCCACCGCCGAACAACTCGTCATTGCCGGCTCCGCCCGAGAGGACGTTCCCGATAGCGTTGCCGATCAGTGCGTCGTCTCCGGAGCTGCCGATCGCGGTCTGGGCGCTGCCCTGGAGGATCAAGACCTCGACATTCTCCGGCAAGGTGAAGCTCGCAGTCGCAAAGACGCGGTCGGTACCCTCGCCGGGTTTTTCGACCACTGTGTCGTAGCGGCTGTCGACATAGTAGAAGTCGTGTCCCCGCCCGCCGATCATCGTGTCGCTGCCCCCGGCGCCGATGAACTCGTCGATGCCTTCCCCGCCAGACAGGATGTTGTCGGCCGCGTTCCCGATCAGGGCGTTGTTCTCGGCGTTGCCGATGCCGGTGGTCGCGCCAGCCAGCAAATACAGGTGCTCGACATTGTCGGGCAGCACGTAATCGATCGTGCTGTGGACCCAGTCGATGCCTTCGGCCGCGTCCTCGAAAACCTGATCGCCGCTGTCGTTGACGCCGAACGTGTCGTTGCCGGCTCGGCCGCTGAGGATGTCGACATCGAGCCCACCCAGCAGGAAGTCGTTCCCGGTCCCGCCGATCAGAATGTCTTTGCCGCGTCCGCCGTCGACCACCACGTCGGAGCCATCGGCCCAGATTTTCACAAGTACGGTGTCGTCGCCCTCCGCCGCGCTGACGACCTTCGCGCCAAGCCCGAGCAGGATCGTATCATCAGCGCTCGAGCCCGCGATCATCTGGGTGCCGTCGCCCGCATCGAACGCGTCGAAGCTCGGATCGACCGACTGGGCTGCGCCACCGCTCGGGCCTTGTATGTTAGCGGCGGGCACGCCCAGGCGGATGATCTGGCCATCGCCGGTCATAACCTCTTCGATGCCGCGCAGCGTCCCGATGTGCAACCCGGGAAGCAGGGCAAAGGGCTTGTAGGAAAGGTCGCTGTCCCCCGCGTTCAGCGCCGTGAGCTGGATGGCCGCGCCCACAAGCGTCGGCAGAAAAAGTTTGTCTCCCAGCCCCGAGCCCCCGTCGAGCGTGCGAGCTCCGAACGCGAACCAGTTCGTGCTGTCCAACAGGATCGTGTCGTTGCCATTCCCCGCCAGAACGAAATCGTCCCCGGAGAAGCCAGCCATCCGGTCGTTGCTCATCGTGCCGGGCATGATCTGAATGTCAGGGCCGGTATAGGGAGTGCCCTCCCGAAGATTGCTTGCGAGAGTCGTGGTGTAGAAGGAACTGGCGCTGTCAGCGGCATGCTCGACCAGAAGCCGCGTCTCGTGGGTATAAAGCTCCATCGAGTGAGCTTCAGAGGTGAATGTCTTTATGTCGAAGGAGTCCTTGTCGAGAAGGCTGTGAATAAACACGTCACCGCCGACCCTCACTTTGCCCCCGATTGCTCCGAGTTTCGGTACTGGGTCGAAGACATCGAAAAAATTGACCATCGCTGAGGGGGTGGGTGGAGGCTCTGCGCCGGGAGACCCCCATCCGAAAGCCATCACGGGTTTAGTCAGTGATTCCGCGGCGAAGTATTGAGCCATGGCTGAGCCAAGGCTGTGGCCAGATACAAGGACTTGTTCTATCCCGTTGTTCGCGTCGGCAATATACGCCTTCATCCCAGCGATAAGGGGCTGAAATTTCACATAGTGGTTCTTAAAATTGTCATAGTCCGCAAAGTCGCCAAGGCTATCGGTACCCCGAAACGACACCGCCAGCGTTCGTTTGCTGTCCACTAATCCCGTCAACACCAGCGCATCGGCTTCCCCCGGGGTTGCGCCAGTGGCTCGATACAGGCCATTGACGAAGCTGTAGTGGGTGGATTGGCTATCGACCGCTGGAGCAATCGCCAGTTCGATAGCGGCTACCGCATGCCAGCCGCGAGTAGCCGCAGTAGTCGCGTTCCCGTAGCTCTCCAACGTAAGCTGGGCCATCTCTCGCGTGACATTGCCGCCCGTCAGCGTAACGGCATTGCTGACCGGAGCGGCGAAGCGGACGCGCTCAACGTCGAATGTATCGAAGAAGACTTGGGGGCTCCCACTTTGCGTGGTGGGGACGAGCGTTGTGCCCAGGCCATTCAGCGTGATGACGTACTCGTTGGCAGAGCCCGGTAGAGTAATGAGGTCTCCGAGAGTTTGAACGGCGCCGGGGGACCGAGGATTGAGCCCTCCATGGATTGCGTGGTGCGTGCCGGTTGCGATGGCGGAAAGTCCGTTCGTCTGGTAGTCGAACGTATCGGTCCCTTCGCTGCCCTTGTAAGTGTCGGCTCCAGACGAGCCCAGGATGGTGTCGTCTCCCCCGCCCGCGTCGATGAAATCCACACCTCCGCCCCCGTCGATCCGGTCGGCTCCGTCCCCGCCCGTGATCGTGTCATCGGCGGAACCACCCTCCAGGATGTCGTTGAATTTACTTCCAATTATCTGGGAAGATACATCGAGTAGCGCTGCGTCGAGCCCGTCAACTCGGATCGGAGTATCGGAGGTGAACGTGCCGAGCGTTCCACCGGCATCGCCGAACTGCGCTTGCGTTAATGTTAGAGCATCGACGGCGTCATACCAATTCTGCACGATACCAACGTAGGCATTCGCAGCAGCGAGGAATGCTGCATGTGAGCTGTAAAAGCCGGCCACATGGTCTTTAATATCGGGGAAGGCAGGGGCACTCACCTGCAATCGAAAACCGACTTGGTTTGCGACATCGACTTTGTAGATTGCGGAACTGGTCGGAAGAAAATCATCGACGTCGTCGCCATAGAACTGACCCCTGTAGATCGCGTAAGTTTGCGCCGGGACCAGAACGCCGTCAGCATCCGGCACCAAAACAGTGACCGTTCGATAAGTTTTATCTGAAAATATATCGGCTTGAGACACAATTTCAGACGATATTCCGCTGAAAAACTGTCGGGTATGAGTGATGCCGCGATAAGATTGGGAGTAATCGTAAGTTATCATTACAATGGCTCCGAATTGTAGAAATATGGGTATTATGGAATCAATCTACGCTCGGCAGTGCTTCGCTGTGAGCGCTGGCACGGTGAGATTCGGCGTGAAGTTTCTCTCCTCAATGCTCAGGGTATCGGCGGAACTCGTCCCCGAAGAGGCCGATGGCGAGTAGGGTGGCGCGGGCAGTCTTATCGGTTTGAGCCCGCATGACACCCGCCCGGCGCTCAACCTCCTTGGAGCTGAGGCCACCACTCTTCAGGCTCGCCTTGTAGGCGGCCATTTCCTGCCCGCAAGATTCGCCAGAGGTGGGCGCATTTTCGACCACCGCAGAAACCATGCCTTTGAGCACGCAGAGTTGATAGGCCTTCGCTCGAAGTGAAAGGCTTTTGCCGACGCCGTCGGATCGGGCCGCCGCCGGAGCCACCGAGATCAACAGCACGAGGAGTGCCCCACCTCGCGGGCTCATTTGAACTCCTCAATCGCTGAGGTCACTTCCTTTAGTTTGCTCTCAACGGTTTCGGTCAAGGCCTCCCTCACCGATCGAATGCGATCCCTTACGTTGGCGGGAGCAGTTTGGAGCATCTCGGCGGCGCGTTCTGACAGTCGCCGAATGTCAGGGTCATCGGCGCTCTCACCTCCGAACGTCCGCGAGATGGCTCCAGCCAGCATGGAATTAACGAGCCGAGCCCGAATATCGTCACGAATTCCCCGGAGCTGGTTGAACAGCTCCTCTTTGGGATCATCGATGGCGCTCAGCATGGTCGATGCAATATCGCGGGTGTCTTCAAGCTTGGCCAACGCATTGTCTACACTCCGCGAGATCGCCCGGCCCGCATTGATGACTGCCCTAGGCTTCTCCGGCAATTCATCGAAACTCATGCCATCCAAGGCGCTGCTAAGGCGTGCGGACGAGCCAGAGGCACGCGTTGTGGGGGCCACCTGGGTGGGGGCCGTCGGAATGTAAAGCGAGGGCACGACTCCACGGGGCGGCGCCGAAGACCGCGAAGGAGCCCGCGCAGCGGGGGCGCTGGGTTGGCCCCTTACCTGGGGCTGAGGCCGAACGATGGGCGGTGTTGTCGGTTGCCGGCTTGGAGCTGCTGGCGCCGTGAAGGGCCGCTCACGGAGGGCAGGCGTGGCATAGCTGCTTGAAGATTGAGGAACGATTGGGCACCTAGAGAAGCACTCAGCATTTCTCGTCTGGGCAAGTGCGGCCTCGGGCATTTGCTGGGCTATCACGAGCGCAAAGCAAATCAGCAGCCGCATCTTCGCGTCTCCCTAGGGGCGCATGATGACCGAGTGGATTTCTCCGCCTACATCTACATCGAGCCGCAGCGGTGCTCCGCCGCCATCTGCTTCAGCCAGCACCACAAGCCCGCCATAAGTACCCTTTGGGGCGAGCGTGGCCGTGCTCACGAAAGATTTCGGAGCTTCATCGGTTTCAGCGGACGCATTTGCCTGGGCCTCTGCCAAACTTGCCGTGGACGCGGTGATCGCCACGACGCTCCCCGCCTGCAAAGCGGCGGTGGTAGCCTGATTGAAGCGCCCCGAACCGGCGAGCCCCCCGGCGGCGGCTCCCAATGCTATCCCAAACGCGGCCAAGGCCTCTTCGTCTTGCTGCTTCTTGTCGATGGCTGCCTGCATCCCGGCATAGCCCAACACCGGAACTGCCTTTTGCTGCTGTTGTGCTGAAATAGAGGCTTCTCCGAAGTGAAGCGGCTGAGCCCCCTTGTTGCGAATTTTGACGATTACTGCGGTGCCATAATCTTCCCATGCCGCGTCGGAGCTTATAGACACCAGCAAGTCGCTTCTCTTGCCGCGAGATTGAATGATCTTCTCTCCGGTAAGCTTATTGACGCCTTCCGTTTGGGTAGGGTTGGCTTTCTCAATCGTCCTAAGCTGCGCGGTTGGGCCAATTTGACAAGCCGAAACAACAAGCGCGACCGTCAGAAGATAGCTGATACGCCACTGCATCTTGGACGCCCCCATCCAAATCCGCGACTTATACAATTTGAGGCGAATTGGCTTAATCTGTCAACGTATTGTTGATCTTTCGATTCCTACTCGAAGGATCATATCTAAAGGGGGGGTCTTTCCATTACTAATTGCGGCTCGGTTAGCTCGATATCCGAATTTCCGCACAGCCCAAAGCTGCTCGCTAACGTAGCCGGTCGAGACGGTGGCGGCGCGAGCCGATTTATGTGGCCTTGAAACTAATGAATGGCGCTATCTGCACCACTTGGGCGAGGCACTCGAAGAACCATTCTGCTCCGCTCATCTACACCGGTAGAGCGGCCAGTTCCTCAACGAAGTCAGGGGTTATCAGTCAATTCAAGCGCTTAAGGAGCCTTGAAAGACGAATGGTGCCCAGGGGCGGAATCGAACCACCGACACTGCGATTTTCAGTTGCGGGTAAGTGTCTGAAAAACCTAGGGCGTGTTACCGGCGCCCTAGGCCGATCCCTTGATCAGCCCGACAGCCACGAGCGCGGCGCGGATCGCAAGCAGCAGGCCGAACGCTGCGGTCATGTCGGTGCGCAATTGGTTCACGCGAGCAACCAGAGCGTCGGCCTGCGCCTGCGTCGCGTAGCCGTAGGGCGTCGTCTGCGTCGCCGCTGTGCCGACGACTGCGGCGCCGATGGTTAGCGAGATCGCAGCCTGCGCCGCCTCGCCGGCTTGAGGGACGGGCGTCACACCATAGAAGCCGATCGGGGTGGCAGTGCTGTTCCCGAGGAAGAACTTCGTGAAGTGCGAGATCGGGCGCTTGCCGCTGCCAGCGACGGGGTGCCAGACGTAGACGAGCTCGGTGCCGATCGCGGGCTCGGCCAGGGTTTCGAGGTTGGGAAGCGTGGTCATGGTTTGCCCTCGTTAAGCGGCGGCACGCGCACGGATGGCAGTTCTTGCCAGATCGTCCAGAGCCCATGCGGCATGCGGTAGTTGATCTGTCCGCGAATGATGAGGCCCTTCACTTGGTCGAGCTCGGTCGGGATGGCTGCGCAAAGGTCGCGCCGGCCGGGGCCGAGCGCTGAGGTCTCGGGGTTCCGCAGAACCTCGCCATCGCTTTCGCGTGCCGTGATGACAGGGAACTCGACGGCGGTCCCTTCGACCGTGATCGTCCAGGCGACGACGATCGGCTGCGCATAGCGGACCTTGACCCAATACCAGGTCCAGCACATCCGGCCCGGCGTGCGATCTCCCGGCTCGAACTCAACGCGCTGCTCGGACAGCACCGGCGCAAAGGCCGCTTCGAGCCGCGGGGTCCCGAAGACGAACATGATCGTCCCGACGACGCCAGCAGTCGCCCACACGCCAACGGCAGCGGCGGTGCGCGCGGATAGCATCACTTGCCCCCTTTGATCGTGAACCAGATCGCAGTCCCGATGCCTGTCATGAACAGGCCGACGATCGCGAACATGCCATGACGGACCACGGCCTCGCGGGTCTCTCGCGCCGAGCGCATGGCAGTGAAGTCGCGGCGGACTTCGATCAGCGCCTTCTTATCGCCGGGCGCGACGTCGAAAACCTGCTCGAGCAATCCGTCGATCGCGGCCTTTGCAGCGGTCTCGGCGATTTCCTCGATCTCCTCCCGCTTCACGGACTGCTCTTGCACCATGCGCGCAGCCGACTTCGCCGCCGTCGTGGCGAGGCGATCGAGGTCCGACATGTGGACAACCGCCGTGCCCGGCAGCATGGGCACAGGGGGCGCATTGTGATCGTTATCTGCCGTCAAGGTGCCTTCCATCCGCATATCTTGGCGCCCTTCGAATTGTGGACGGCGACTTGGTTCTGCGTGTTCCGCGTATCTTGAGACGAGGCGACGATCGGCCCGAAGACCTGACAGTCACCGCCGCCAGGGGTCTGGCAGGACGCAAGCGGGATCGTTGCTGCACAGAGCACCATCACGCTCCACTTCACGCGCCGCATTTGCCGCCTCCGTGTTCTTCTGCGCCACCTTGGCGAGCGCGAGCTTTTCGCCGTCCATGCGGCCCTTCGTGTACGAGACCACCAGCAGCGCGAGGACAACGGCCGCGGCAATGGCGTAGATCTTGGTCATTCGACCGCCTCAACCGGCTTCGCCTTGCGCCACAGCAGGAAGGCCGCGACGGCGCCCAGCACCAGCAGCACCCCGATGAAAGCCGGATCGGTCAGAACGTCCTTGTAGTCGCGCCAGAAACCCAGCACGGCGCCCGCGCCGACCAGGCTGCCCGCGCCGACCTTCTGTTCCGTGCTGATCGTCTTCTCGACCGGCGGCGGCGGCAGCGCCTTGGCCGTGCCACCCTCGGGAACCTTCGGGCCCATCTCGGGCTGGACGCCGCCGGCAGCCATCGCCATGGCGCGCTTGCGGATATCGGCGACCCGGTTGCCCCAGCCCTTGCCGAACGTCTTCCACGTCGGCAGGCTCTTGAGGAAGGCCAGCCGGCGATCGCAGAGCGCGTTGATGAGCTCGCGCCGATCCTCGATGACGATCGCCTTCAGCGTCTCCTTCCCGACCCATCCGTCAGCCTTCGCGCCAACGGCAGCCTGCAGCGATTTAACCGCCCGCGACGGCCCGCTGTTCACGCCGAAGTCGTAGACGCAGAGATCGACGCCAGGCGGCAGGTTGTCGGCGCCGATGCGGTCCCAATAGTTCTTGCGGTAGATCTGGAGCGCCGTCGCCTTCGAGAGGTTGCGGATTTCGCTGTCGGATGCCGGGCGGCCCAGCCACGCGGACAACGTCGCCTGCGTCACGCCATACATGGTCTTGCCGCCGGGGTCCGCCTTATGATCGGACCACCCGCCTTCCCACCTCGCCGTGATCTCATGGCAATCGTTGAAATTGGACATCGGGCACCCCTTGAGATGCCCGACCTTGGCCGCGCAGGTTGCCCGGTGCACCGCACACGCGGTTATGTTGCGATGGTCCAAACCCAGGTTGGCGCCGAGCTATGGGTGATCTTGATCACCTCGCCGTGCCGCACCAGCACTTGGCCGCTCGTGAGGCCGAGGGCTCGCGTGGCACCGGCTGCCCCAACCGCGATTTGCGTCACCGTGCCGCCACTGATCGAGACGTTGCAATCGAAGTTGTACGGATTCGCGAATTCGACCGTCGTCGCCGGCACAGACGGGGCCGCGCCAAGATCGCTCGTCGGCGCGCGGGAACCGAAGTTGCGAGAGATGTACGTCGTTGCGGTGCTCGTCTCGACAACGGCCGACGCCGTCCACACCCATGTGGGCGCGACGGTATAGGTCAATTTGATGACCTGGCCATTCGGCACCACGACCGGGCCCGAGGTCACGCCAGTCACCACGGTTGAGCCGGCCGGGCCCACCGCGATCGCGCTAACCGTCCCGCCTGAAACCGTCACGATGCAGCTGCACCCGAACGGATTGGCAAACTCGACGGTCGTGGCCGGGATGGTCGGCGACGCGGCAATGCCTGCGCCGATGTGGTTGTCGACGATCCGGTTGCGCAGGTTGCGCGGGCCGGCATCGGAATAGATGCCCTGCATGAGCGCGCTGGTATCGCGGCGGTCCAGCGCGTGATTGCCCGAGAATACGTTGTCGCTCGAGCCGCCGCCGGCCTGATCGATCGCGGCACCGAACTGAATTGCCCGCGCCCCATAGACGGCGCCGGGATCCAGGATCGTATTGGCCTCGAACCGGCTGCGCGACACGTCAACGCCAGCAATGCCCATCGTGCCGGGCGCTTCGATGTAGTTGCCGCGCACGAGCAGATCGAGACACTGCGCCGGGTGGTCGGTCACCGAACCGCCGTGGAAATACATGGCCGCGGCGTCGATGTTGGGCACGACAAACCACGACCACGAGCTCGGTGCCACGCTGTAGTTCATGACGATCTCGTCGCCGCGGTAGATGACCAACGACTTGTTCGGCCCGGCCGGGTAGGCGGCGAAGCTGTCCTCCGGCAGCTCGATAGTCGGGACGGTGCCGACGCCGCGCTTGCGCAGGAAGGTGACATTCGTCCCGCCGACCCACTGGATCAGCACCGGATAGGTGTAGATGTCGGACGGCTGCCTATGGGCATAATGCTCGCCGCTCGCACCGATCGCCGGCGCCGTGATCTGCACGCCAGCGGACGGGCGAATGAAGCGGTTGCCGATATAGCGGCCGCGCCGCGGCCCAGGCGTGCGCACTTGGCCCGTCTGAAAGAACTCGGTCATGGCGCCGCTATCGAAGACGCCGCCCGTCCCGATGAACGTGTTGTTGACCACATCATGGTCGGACATGCCGAAGTCCGAGCGGACCATGCCGACGTGCTGGTGGAAGCCGACTCGGCTATCAGGATGCGCGCCGACCGGGTAGAGGCCGAAACCTTCGACGCGGTTGCCGAACACCTTCAGGCCGGGATCGTTGAAGCGATCAAGGAACGGGCCGGAAGCGTTCTTGCAGTAGTTGTTGCTGACACGGCCGTCGATGCACGAGCCCACCTGAATGACGGAGCCGGTGATGCCGGCCGGCGCCAGCGCCGTCGCATATTGCGGCAGGACGCCACGCAAGCAGCCGTAGAACTCGTTCCCCTCGATGATGGGGTTCTGGGCACCGACGCGGACGCCATTCTCATCATAGGCCCGCGGATCGACGGTGCCGGCGACGATGCCGTTGCCGTACGCGTCATAGATCTTGTTCCCGATCGCGGCGAAATTGTCGATGCCGAGAGTCTCGATCGCCGAAAGCGAACGGCCGAAATGCCCATCGACGACAATGCCACTGCCGTTCTGGTTCTTGCAGTGGATATGGAAGCGCTGAACGCTGACGTTCTTGTTCTTATAGCCGCCATTGACCGGGTCATAATCCTTGTCGAGGTCAGGCCCGTACTTGTCGAAGTTCAAGAACTGGAAAACGTTGTTGCGCGTGATGTTGTCGGAACCGTTCAGCCGGCCGGGCTTCGGGATCAGGTGGGCGTTGTCGCTGATGAAGTGAACGTTCGAGAGGCCGCGCCCATCGAGCCCGTCCTGAATGGCGTAGTAGCCCGGCGGGAAATACACGATGCCGCCGAGCAGGTTCGCCGCCTCTGCGGCCTGCCGAACCGCAGTGTCGCACGTCAGGCTCGACGGGTGCTCTGCCGCCGCCTCGCTGGAATAGGGGATGTAGTTGAACGGCGGGGAGGTGACGACGAATTTGCGGTCGGGGTTCTGGACTGAAGCCGCGGCCGCCAGCACCTGAGCGAGCACGGCCAGGATGTTGTCTGGCGCGCCGACCAGATTGTTTTCGATCTCGCCGATCCGGGTGTCGTGGCCATCGAGGCGCGTTTCCGCATCGTCCGCCCGCTCGACCAACTGCACGAGCGCGATCTGCTGCGCGAGGTTGAGCGTCTCGTTTGCCGTCACGTCCGCGCGCACCTCCCGCGCAATGGCGGTGAGGGTGTTCAGTTCGACATTCAGATCCTTGGCCGGGATGCCGCGGCCTTCCTCGTAATTGCTGGTGCGCCGAGGAGCGCGGCGGCCCTTGATCACGAGCGCACCCGAGATCGGCGCCGAGAACGTGATCGAGCAATTCGTGTAGGTGTTCGGCGAGCCGTAAAAGCCGGGCTCAGCCGCTGCTGCCAGCGTCCAGCCGGCAACAACCTCGCCGTCCAGCGTCACGCGCAGATCGGCGCCCGTATTGTCGAAGAGCGGGAACGGCACCGGGAACGGCCCGGCGCTGGCGTTCGGGCTGTACGAGACGATGCGATCGGAATTGGCGATGACGGGCGCGACCATGGCCGGACGATGGCCGCCCGACCGACAGCCCGCACCGCACAGGCGCTATCGCGGCGCGCGCTCCGGGATGCCCATCACCGAGTTGACGCCCTTCTCGACCTGATCGAGTAGACCGCGGACATAGAAGAGATTCTGAAAGGGCACCAGCCGCCGCACTGCCGTCGTGTCCGAGGCGGTCCATTCGCCGGTCGCCGCCGAGCCGCTGATCTGGGCGATGCGCTCGATCTTGCCAGCAGTCGGGCCGGCGAGGGTGCCCAGGATGCCGCGCGACTGCATGCGCGAGAGCGGCTTGTCGGCGCCGATCAGGCGGAACACGTCGGCCTGGCCGCGCGTGATCTTGCCCGAGGTGGCGTTGATCTCGTCGAGCCAGCCCAGCACGCCCGAGCGCGACACGCCTTCCTTGAACCAGTCCTGCGGCCGATCGCTGGCCGGCTGGCCGGAGACCCAGGTGTAGAGGCGATAGGACAGCATGCCGAGCAGCACGGAGGCGACCAGGCCCTGCAGCGTATTGATGTCGGAGCGCTGCAGGTTCGCGATCAGCATGCGCTCGTTGGCGCCGGCGATGAACGCCTTGAACTGCCCGAGCAGGGAGACGCCCGAGCGGGACATCCAAAGCGGCTTTTCCAGGCCGGGCGTGACCACGGCGATATCCGTCTCGCGGGCGAGGGCGGCCTCGAATGCCTGCGCCGCGCCGCGATCCTTCCAATCGGCCGTGTTCGGCAGCCGCACGCCATCGACATTCGCCCCGCCGCCGTCCTGCATGGCCGACCAGATGCGCTGCGCCATGGCGTTGTCGATGTTCGACTCGGCCATGTTCGCGATATCCCGCGCGGTGCCGCGCCCTTCGGAGATCCGGCGCGCGGCCCGCAGCATCTCGGCGCTCGCCGTCGTCGCGGCCACGGACTTGACCATGTCCGTCCAATAGCTCTGCAGGTTGGCGATCTGCGACTTGTCCGCCGCCCACTGCATGGCTCGCTCGAACTTCGTGCCGGGCTTGTAATTTTCGGTGATGTCGGAAAGCGCGTGCTGCCGCAGGTTCAATTGCGTCTCGACCGCGATGCCCATGGCCTTCATCTGCCGCAGTTCAGCGGCCGACTGCGGAGAGGACCCGGTCATCGCGCGGAAGAACGGCAGCCAGCCGTCGCGAAACACGTTGACGAAGCCGTGCCGAAACACGACGCCGGCCGCGTCGCCCATGCTGTTGAGGGTCGACGTTCCCAGGTCGGTGATGACGTTGAAGTTGCGGGCGACGTTCGCCGCGCGGGCGATGTTCCGGCCGGTCGTATCAGCGGCGATGCCATAGACCCCACGGATGCGGTCGCGCGTGGCGCCCACATCGCGCAGCATGCGCTGCTTCTCTTTCTCCAGCGCGTCGAGCGCCTTCTCCGACATGCCCGGCTTGGCCTTCGCCGCGTACTCCTCGTTGATCTGCTTCATGACGTTGACCATGTCGACATCGCCGAAGCGCTCGACGAGCGCCATATCGGGCAGCAGCGTGCGCGTGACGGTGCCGAGCAGATGCTCGACGTCATCCTCGATCAGATCGCGGACGAGGGCGGTTGGGATGGCGAACTCGCGCGATTTCAGCGCGCCGCGCATCTCGCCCGATTCCGGCGTTTGCCGGGCGCCACCGGCCGAGGCCACGTCATAGGGCAGCCGGCCGTCAGGCGTGCCAAGCAGCCGGTTGACGATCTCGTTCGCGCGGCTTTCCAACTCGATCCGGGACAGATCGCGATCCGATCCGACAATGCGGCGCATGGCAGCCATCACCGGACGGTCGGCGGACGCCAGGCGAGCGGCATCAGGGCCGCGCGCAGTCGCCGCCTTCTCGCGCGAGCGGATCGCCGTCAGCGCCTCGCTCGCCGACTTGCCGCCCCATTCCTGCAACTCGCGCTCGACCCGCGCCAGGACATCGGCCTCTGCCGCCTTGCCGAGCTCCAGCGCGTCATCGAGCAGCTGCCGCTTGGTTGCCGAGCGTGATGCCTGATCGTTCAGGATGCCGATGCGGCCGCGGCTCACCCGGTCAGGTATTCCGGCCTCACTCTGCCGGCCGGCGAGCAACCGGCGCCGCCCGGCGGCTGCCTCGCGCCCGGCGAGACCCTGCTGCACGGCGGCCCGGGCCGACGCCAAATCTTCCCGGGCGAGCGTCAAGTTGCCCTCAACGCCTTCGAGCCGAACAGACGGCGGAATGGCTGCGGCTTCCATCTCGCCGAGTGCGCGATCGAGATCCTCCAACGACCGGGCCGGTGCATCCTCGCCGCGCAGGAACGCCGCGACATCGCCGCGCGTCTTCGGATTGAAGCCGGCGCGATCCATCGCCTCGTTCACCGATGCGGCGAACCTCGTGGCGTCGAGCGCCATGTGGTCTCCGGCGGATAGGCTATCGGTCCAGAAGAACGGATTGCGCCCGCGCAGCGCTTCGTCGAGCCATTCGAGAACCTGCCGTTCATCCGGCCGCTCAGCGAGGCGGAATTCCTCTTGCAGCTTCTCGCCCCATTCGTCGACAGAGCGGCCGTTGCGGCTGACAAGGCCGGGATGCTGGCGCGTCGAGCCGACCGTCGCCATGACATCGCCTTGGCCTTCCCGGATGCCGCCGTTGCGCGCGAGCCAGTGCACGAACGAGGGCTCTTTCACCGGCCGGCGCTTCCCGAGCACGATCTCGGCCGCCATCTTGCCGACGCGGTCGCCGAGGACGGCGTCGGCTTCCGCGCGCTCGATCCGGTCAAGGTCGCGGTCAGTGACGCGGGCACCGGCTTCCTCAGCGCGGGCGGCGCGGAACTCGCGCTCTAGCTGATCGATGCGCTCGCGCAGGCCCGGGTCGCGGACCTCCTCGCGCATGGCCGCAATGAATTCCTCGATGTCGGCCTGCTCTTCGGCCAGCGCCGCCGCGCGATCGTCCAGCGTCGCGACCCGCTTGCCGGCGCGCTTGGCCTCCATCGCGCGTTCCGAGATGCGTCCTTCCAACTCCGTGGCGCGCTGCTCCAGTCGCTCGACCTGCGCCTCAAGCTTTGCGCGCTTGTCGTCGAGCCCGTCGAGCTCATCCGACAGCGCGCTCAACCGCTCCTGTGCACCGGCCTTGCGAGTCTGCTCGCTCTCCAGCCAGTCGGTGAAGCGCTTGACCACGTCCGGCCGCTTGGCGGCGATCTTCTGCTTGTCCCACACGCGGGCGAACCAGGAGGGATCATTCTTCGGGGCTGCGTCGGGATCGAGCAGCTTCAACTCGACGGCTTTCGCGCGGATCGGCTCCAGCACGTTGGCGCGGATCGCCTTCGCCGCGCGCTCAACCTGCGGCACCGCATGGACATCGCCCGAGAACAGGGCCGTGGTCACCTCCCGCTTAAATTCGGGGAAGCCCATCTTTTCCGGAGCCGCGCCGCGGAGGTCATCGAAGCCAGCGCGCGCGATCGGTGCCGAGGTATCAGCGGCGCCGAACCGGTAATCCGCGAACGCCTCTTTCAGCGTCTCGCCGGCCTCAAGCTGCATGCGCACCTTTTGCGACTGGACAAGCCGGCTGAGCGGCGGCCCGTCGAAAGAGGTCGCCACGCCGCGCGCGTTGTCTTCGAAGCGCAGCGAGGTTTCGGCCAGGTCGGCCATGGCGCGCTTCGCCGCGATGCTGTCCGAGGAGAAGACGCGCATGGTCGGGCTGGACCGCTCCATGAGCCAGCCGATAACCGGCACCTTGTCGAGGCCGAAGCCGACGAGTTTCAGCTCGCGCGTGTCCGCCGCGGCGGCGCCGGCCGAGCGCGCCATACCAACGGCAGGCGCGCCGAGCGCTTCGTCTACCGTCTCGGAAACCTTCAGCCGATCGCCGTAAAGCGCGGACTCAAGCGCCGAACGCTCCGCGCGCGTCATCAGCGCGGCAGCACCGCCGCCGATAAGCCCGCCCAGGATGCCGCTCGTCGCGATCGAGATCAGGCTCTCGCCGGCCGAGCGGGTTTCCTGCGCCGACTGCAGGGCGAGCTCGGAGACACCCGTTTGCAGAGCGGACAGACCGCCGACCAGCGCAGCCGAGCGCGCGACGCTATAGCCGCCGCGCACCGACTTCACAGCGCCGCCGACAGGAAGGAACATCAGCGGATCGAGCGTGCCGGCGAGGATCCCCGCCGCGACGCCCCAACCGCCGGCATCATGCAGCACGCGCTTGTCCGCTTCCTCGCGATCGATGCGGGCCTGAAAGTCCCGCATCTCGTCAGGGCTGCGGATCGACAGCGCTTCGTCGAGATAGTCGCGCTCGTATTTCGTGCCGCGCAGGGCCGCGATCGGGTTGTATCCCGGCTCCGGCTCATAGATCGGCCGGTTCAGCAGCGAAACGACGTTCGAGACGACATTCTCCTGCCGAAATGCAGAGCCGAGCACGTCCCAGGCACCCGCCCCGGTCGGAAAAGGATTCGGTTCCGGCGCTGTCGTTGGGGTGCGAAGAGCAGCCTGAGGTTCATCGTCGAAGGTGATCGGCATCAGCGCGACCTCGTGCGGCGTTGTTCCGCGCGGCGTCGGATATCGGCCTCGTATCGCTCTTGCGATGCGCGAGCCTCTTCCATGCCTCCGAAGGTCGCGAGCGCCGCGTCGCGGCCGGCGGTCAAGGCGATATCCGGGTTGGCTGTGAACCGCGCCTGCTGTCCCTGCGCATTCTGTAGCGCGACGTACATGCCGTTAGGCGCCATGACGACGATTGGATAGGAGGGCGGCTTGCCAGCGTTGAACTCGGCCTCGGTGCGTGCATCCGGAACGATCATGCGCGGCGCTCCGAGCATGGCCGTCGCCTCCGGCGAAGCGATGTTCTGGCTGGCGTCGCGACCGGTAATGTCGGGAATGAGAGCCCCCATGCCGTAGAGAGTCGTCCGAACGTCGTTGTCCAGTTGCTTCGCGATCCAGTCATGCGAGCCGCCGATCGGCGGATAGGCCGCCGACTTCTCCGGCGCGAACTTCATCAGCCGGCCGCCGTTGGCGATCGACGGCGCCCACACCTTCTTGAGACGGTCGACGGCGATCTGCCGCGCCTTTCCTTCGTCGCCGATCTCGGCATAGACCTCGGAGAATTCGCGCTCGAAATCGACCTTCAGCTCTCCCGCCTGCAGGGGCTGGGCCGGGGCGGACGGCGCTGTGAAGGGCATGACCGACTCGTCGAAATAGCCGGCGATGTCGCTCGCCGTGACCTTCTCGACCTTCTTCACGCCCTCCGCGCGCATCGCCTCGCGGGCCTTCTGCGTCGATGGATCATCCGAGCGCAGCATTTCCTTCGCCAGGGTCTCGGCCGGCATATAGGCCATCTTGGCGTTCCAGAGCTCGAGCTTATTCTCGACGCTGGCGCCGAACGCCTTCGTGAACGCCGCCGGGTCGCGCTTGTGCTCAGCGTCGAGCGCGGAGAAGGCCGCCGTCATCTTCTGCGGATCGCCCGAGCGCGACATGCCGATCAGCGCGTCCTTGACCGGGGCTTGGCTCATGATCGCGCCGAACTGATCGGGAGGAAGCTGCACGAGCCCGCCCAGGAGCTTGGACGCGGTCGCGCCGTCGCCCTGCGAGAACTGCTGTGCAAGTTGCCCGACCTCGGCCTTCGTCAGCGGCAGAACCGGGTCGACCGAGCCCGTCGCCGAGCGCAATTCGTTCGAGGCCTTCGCGCGGGCCGGCAGCGCCGCATCAAGGTTGTTCCAGTCGAGCGGCGCCTGCTTGGCGACCATGCCATAGCGTGGCCCGGCCGACATCGGATCATCGGCAAGCGCCTTGTCGCGCGCGTCGAAGGACTCGGTCAGGTTGTCGAGCATGGCGCGCTGGATCTCGGACGAGCCGCCCGAAAGCTCCTGCGCCAGGCGCTGCATGGCCGCGTCGCGAACCGGCTTCGGCAGCCCCTCAAACTGCTTCGACGCTTCCAGCGACTTGACGAGGCTCATCGTCTCCGTGCGCAGCTTCTGGTCGCCGGACAGCGTGACCATGTCGATGAAGGCCGTGAACTCCTGCTCGCTCGGGGGAAGCCCCTTCTTGAAGCCATCGGCGATCGACGGCGCGAGGCGGCGCGCGTCCTGCCCCATGGCCTTGCGATAGTCGTCGATCATCGAGGCGTCGGGATAGAGGAACGCCCGCCCGCCATCGGCCGTGTTGAAGCGGCGCGGTTGCGCGAATTCGGGCCCGCCGCCGGGCGGTGGCGGCTTCCTGTAGCCGGCGACGTCGTCCAGTTTGAACAGGGACGACGAGACCGAGCCCTTGACCCGGTTGCCCGCGTCGTCCGTGCCGCCTTGGTTGCCGCCGAGCACGCGGATATAGCGCTTGCCATCCTTCTCTTCGAAGCCCTGCACGATGCCGGCATGGCCCGAGCCGTCGCCCCAATTGAACACGACGATGTCGCCGGCGCCGGGCGCATCGGTCGGCGTCCCGTAATTCAGGAAGTCGAGCGCCCGCAGCGAGCCGGTGCCCTTGCGCCCCGACGCGCCCATGACGGCGTTCACGAAGGCCGCGCACCACGGCACCGTCGCGGGGTCGATCTTGCTGCCGGCGTATTTCTCGATGAAGGACGAGAGCGCTTTGCGGCCGGCCGGGTCGCGCTCGTTCATCCCGATATACATTGAGCCGACCTGTTCGGCGCTCGTCGAGCCGGACAACTGCCGACCGTTGAAGAGCACCGGGCCGGACGGCGGCGCGCCCATGTTCAGGTTGGCGAGGATCTTCTCTTTGTAGTTGCGCGTCTCGATCGGCAGGACGGCGTCATTCTTGCCCGAGGCGATCCACTCCTGCGCCACGCCCGGGCCAGCGTTGTACGCGACGAGCGCCGCCGGCACGTCGCCCCCGAATTTCCGCAGGTTCTGCGACAGGTAGGCCGTGCCAAGCTGCACGTTCAGATCGGTGTCGCTCTTCAGGATCGCTTTGACCTCGTCGTCAGACTTCCCGTCGAGCGCGCGGATACCGAGGCCAGTCGCCACCTCGCGCGCCGTGCCGGGCATGACCTGCATGAGGCCGGATGCGCCCTTGTGCGATTCCGCGTTCGGATCGAAAGTCGACTCCTGCTGCATCACCGCGCCGACGAGCCGCGACATGCCAGGGCCGCCGGGGCCGCCGGTGATCGCCTGCCGGGCGAAGTTGGCGCGCTCCGTCGTCGGCAGGCTCTCGAACATCTTCCACTGCTCTTTTGCCGCCCGGGCCGAGACGAGCGCGCGCACGGTCGGCGCCGCGCCGGCGGCTGAGGCACGCTGCAGGAAGTCGTCGAAAGAGGCGTCATCGATCGCGACGCCGTTCTTGATGCCGGTGAGCAAATCCTTGCCTTCCGCCGTCACCTCGCGGCGGGCGGTGGCGAGTTCCTTCGAGCGCTCGTTGATCACGGACTCGGCCAGGTTTCGATAGGTGCGCCGCTCGCGCGCATCCATGCCGAGCTTCTCGTCGTTGAAGAAGTCCTGCACGAACTTGCGCGCAGGCTCGACGCCTTGCTCGGTCAGCAAACGGCGCGTCATCGCCGCAGCGCTCTCGCCGGTCAGCCGGCTTTCCAGCCGCTGCGTGTCGAAGGCGTCCTTGTCGGCCGTGTACGGGAACTTGCCGTTCGCCGCGAGCTGCTGGCCGATGTCCTTCCATTCCGCCTGCGCCCGCTGATATTCCTCCGTGCCGACGCCGCCCTGCGCCGCCAGCGCTTCCAGGTTGTCGGCGACGAGCTTGCGGCGGTCGACCAGCGAGGAGAACGCATTCTTCAGGTCCAGGTCGTGCTTGGCCGAGATCAGGCCCTCGAAATACTGGCCCGCCGAACGCTCGGCTTCGTTCCGCAGGAACGGCCGCAGCAGCGGGTCGCCATTCTTGCCGACGTTGGCGATGTAATCCTTGGCCGCCTTCTGGAACTCGGCGGGGCGCCCATCGTACTGATTGCGGAGCTCGAGCAAGCCCTGCTCAGTCTCGGTCTTGCCCATTGCAAGCCCGGCCTGCCGAGCGGCGGCATTGTATAGCCGATCGCCGCTCGTGAACTCGCCGCGCCACTGGACCTGAATATTGCCGTCCGCGTCGCGCGTGACAGCCTTTGCACCCTGCGCCGCCTGATACGGCGCAGTGGCTTCGGTCAGCGCCTCGCCAACCGCGCCAACCGCGCGCGCCAACTCCGTGTACGGAGCCGCCTGCTGCGCCGCGCTGATCGTGGACGTTGGGATAGCCGCGAGGCCCGGCTTGGGCTTGCGTGCGCCGGAGGCGTCGAGAACGTCAACCATGCGCGAGCCCTATTCGAACAGCTTGGGAATGCCGGTGGCGAGTTCCTGGCCCAGGCTAAGCCCGGTCGGGATCATCTTGAGCGCCGCGGTCGTGCGCGCCATCCGGCCGGCGGCCAGGGTCTGCGCCGCATCGCCTTCCAGCCCGAGAGCCTTCAGCCGCTCATTCGACGCCGCCACGACGCGCGCACGGTCGTTGATGGTCTCGGCCTTGTCGTAGAGTGCGAACGAGGTCGGGGAGTCGAAGCCGACATTCTGCGCGGACCGGATCGCGCCGATCGTCTGCATCGTCTCGTTCAGCTCATCGCGATATTGCGCGTCGACCTGCTGAGCGCGGACCCGGCCGGCCTCGGCCGCCATCTTGAGCTTCATCGACTCGATCTGAGACGCAGTTTTCTTCTGGATGCCCTCAGCGTTGCTGGCGGCCATCTGCATGCCCTTGCCGGCGGCGCTCATGGCCAGCATGGCGATAGGGATTGCAACGCCCATTTCGATCCTCGCGCGGAATTCGTCTCGCGCGACCGTGCGCGTGGGCGAACGCCCATGCACCGCACATCGGGGCTAGAAGGTGACTTCGGTGTCCAGTTCCAGGATGGTGAGCGCGCCGGGCAGTTCCTGCTTGACGGACCAGCGCGGATCAAACGAGCGGCCCGTCTGCCGCGTGCGATAGGTGTCATCGCGCAGGGGCGGGGCTTCTTCCTCGTTCTCGCCGGCGCGCCAGAACGGCACGAGATAGCCGGCGACCTCGACCGCCTGCGAGCGCTGGACCGTCGCCGCAAGCTGCTTGATGCGCCGGCGGCGAATGCGCTGTTTCACCGAGCGCCCGCCCTCGATATGCGGGACGAACGGCTCGACCTCGACGGTGAAATTGAAGCCGCCGTTCATGCCGACCGTGTTGTTGACCGGAATCACGCCCGACAGGGAGCCATCGGCCTGGACCGTGTAGTTGCCCCGGAACCAGCCGTTGCGCTCGACGCTGAGCGTGGTGCCGGCGGCCCAATTGAACGTGTAGACGTCGCCGATCTCAAGCGGGTTGCCGATCGAGACCTCGAGCGCCACGCCCGGCGAGACCTCAAGCACGTCGGTTCCGGTCACGCCGGCCAGCGCCATGGAGCCGTCGAGGAGCAGATCATCCTCGAAGCGCTCGACGAAGCGCAGCACCCCGACGTCCGTCACATATTCGGCGGTCACGATCACGGCGTCTGTGCCGGCCGAGATCCATTTGATCGCGCCCAGCCCGTCCCACGGAACCCAGCCGATCCAGCCGCGCGTATTCGTGCCCTTCTGGTAGCGGCCGACCGCCAGCGTGCCGTCAGCGTTCGACGCGAAGACGTAGCGCTCCGGCGCCGACGCATCGGCCGCGCTGGTGGCGATGGCGAACGGCTGCCGGATCAGCTTCGAATGGTACTCGGACAGGTCTTCGACGACATAGGGCCGGGCAACCTGGCCGGTGCCGATGATCGCGAAGACGCGCGAGCGCGACGCGTTGATGAACACCAGGCCTTCGGTCGTGGGAACCGCTTTGATACCTGAGGCCGGATCGTCCGAGATCAGCTTGAAATCGATCGAGCCGGGGATCAGCGGGTTCGACGTCGAGACGGGCACATAGAACACGCCCTTGTCCGTGAAAACGAATTCGTCGGCGCCGCCCTGCACGTCGAGCACGAGGCAGTTTTCCGACACGAATTCGAAGATCGCATCTTCCTTCTCGGCGCCGACGAGGAAATCGTTCAGCGTCCCGGTCGACGACCAGCACACGGCCGAGCCTGCCTGAAGCAGCCGGCAGAAGATGATGCGCTGCACGTCCTTCGAAACGCAGCCCGGCCAGCCGCGGAAATCCGACATCAACGCTTCGTCCCACTGCGTGGACGCGACCGTTCCCACGAGCGTGTTCGTTGCGACCTTCATCCGCGAGCGCGGGCCCGCCACGGCCTCGTCGACCTCGAAGCCGCTCCAGTTCTTGTCGACGAGCACCACCACATCGAGGCCGACGATCGCCGAGACCTGGCCCTTTGCGCCGCTGGTGACGCCTTCGACCACGTCGCCGACCTGCAGGCCGTTCACGTTGTCGACGCCGATCGAGTAGACGGGCGGCAGTTCCTCGATCACGGTGGCCGTGCCGACCGATGGGCCGATAACGGCGTCGATCACCATCTGCCGGCCGGCATAGCGGAACACGCTGCCGACATGCGAGGCATTCAGCACAGGCGCCGAGAAGTTGATCGTCATCGTGCCGCTGCGAGCACTCGGCGTCATGGTGACGCCCGAGCCCAGGAAGAAATTATAGTACGGCTGGCGCACCGCGCCGCTCGGATCCAGCGAGAACGCGAACGGCGAATTGCTCCAGCCGCCCGTCAGCCGGTCATAGGTGAAGGTCTGCGGCCGCATGCCGTTGTGCGCGACGATGACGGTGCCGTTGCTCTCGACCCAGCGCAGTTCCGGCAACATCTCCTGCGTCCAGGGCATGCTGCCGAACTGCACGACGCTCGCAAGGTTCTTGCTGCGGAAGGTCATCGAGCCGGCTTCGATGTCCATGAACCATTCGACGCCGGCGGCCGGGCGGATCGTCTCGCCGATGCCCGAGGTCTGAAAGAGGACGCGCCGCCCGGGCCGACGGCGAACGCTGCGGCTGGCCAGGATGCGGACATTGCGCGCCGTGCGCAGTCCGGCCTTCATGATGTCGGTATCGTCGGCCCGCAGCGCGGTATCGTCGAGCTGACCGGCCGAGAAATCCCGCTGAGCAATGAGCTGCGCGTCCATCAGGGCGCCCAAATGGTGCGCGAGCCGCGGCCACGCCTACGATGGGCGGTGCGCGACCGGAACAGAGCGCGCGGTGGCTCCTGCCGATCCTGCGCCGATCGGACCTCATCGAGCAGGTTCCTCACGTCGGCGTCACGCTTGCGCGCGTTGTCGGTGTCTTCGTTCAGGCCCCGCAGCAGATAGGCCTCGACCTGCATGGTCGCGAGCTCGACGAAGAGCGGCGGCCACTGGCCCGGCTCCGGCGCGCGGACATACTTGACCGTCACCCCGGAATCGTACCGGCAGCACAGCTTTTGATCCATGATCTCATACTCGCCGAGCGGGTGGCCGTTGAGCCAGGCCGCCTCGACCAGCATGCAGTCATTCGGGAGCTGATAGGCCTTATCGAGCACCAAATGCGGCGACGAGGGCAGGAGCCCGGCCAGGGGCGCCGAGGTGTTCGCGAAATTCCAGGGATGGCTTGCGATGAGGAAGCTGATCGCGCGGCGATAGGCCGGGTCCGCATTCTCCCATTCGGTCGACCCGTCGTATTCGAAATTCACCGTGTTGTTGCCGGTGTTTCGAAGCGCATCGTTGATGATCGTCAGCCGGTCCATGCCGGGACCGTCGCCCGCGGCGCGCTGTCATGCACCGCACAGCGCAGTTCCAAAGGCGGCAAAATCGGATTAAGTGAGGCGCTCTCTTTTGAGGAACGCCCCTTGGTTTACCCCTACTCCGATGGATCGCCGCTGCACGAGATCGCAGCCGTACTCGTCCTGCTGGCCATTGCCGCCCTCTTGAGCCGCTTCGGGCTCGGTGGATACCTCGAAAAAGCGGCAGGCGGGTTGGCCCGCGGCCTTCGCCGGTCCGGCCTTTTCTCTGATCAAACCGGCCTCTCAGCCGAGGTGCACCGCCTCGATCTGCTCCGCGTCGTGATCGGGTGCCTGGCTCTCTGGCACTACGGCAGCGAGTTTTCAGCGGCAATGGCCGCTGGCAGCGTTTCCAACTCCATGTGGTTCGGAATAACTGCGGCCCTTAGCCTGTTCATGGCCATCGGATTTCTGACGCCACTGTCTTCAGTTGCGCTGCTGTTGTTGATCAACATAATCGTCGTCAATTACACCCTGAACATTTCAATCGGCTCACTCGCAATAGCGATGTGCACCATACCGATGGCGCTCTCACCGGCAGGTTATACCGTGTCGGTTGACGCAATGCTGTTTAAGCGCAGCCGGATTATTCGAGCCATCTACGCCGCATGGGGCGCCCCGACCGTCGACCGGATTCAGCTTGCAAGGTTCATGGCGCTGGCTGCGTTCTGGTCGATCAACATCTATTCCGCAGCCAAGCACCTATCCTCGCAGACCTGGCTCGACGGCCTCACCACCGGCACGATCCTTCTTTTTCCGATGATCAACCCAAAGTATTATCAATGGGCTGATGCGTTATATTATCAGTCTCCATTCCTATATGTGATGCTCTCTAAGTTTACGACTTACGGAATGCTCGTGTGGCAGTTTGCTCTCGTGCCGCTAGTGCTTGCATCGCGCTTTACACGCATTATCGCTATCTGTTGGGGAATGATATTTTTCGTATTTTCGGCGCACGTCTTGGCCATCAAAACGCTCGGCATCTACGAATACGTTCTATTTGCGATCGTATTCTGGTCCCGCTCATGGATCGACGATCCCGGCCGGCACAGCCTGATGATCTTCTTCGACGACAAATGCAATCTCTGCGATCGCACCGTGCGGACGCTGGCGCGGATCGACCTGTTTCACCGGCTCGAGTTTCGCCCGCTCTCGCAGAATGTCGCCTTGGCCAAGAGCTATGGCGTCTCCCAACAAGAGGCTCTGACGGACCTCGTCGGCATCTCGCCGGCTGGCCAGCGCTACGACGGATATCGGCTCTATCAGCGGATATCGGCGATCGTGCTCCTGGCCGTCCCGTTCTGGCCGCTGCTGGCCCTCGGTCGCGTCCTGCTGATTGGGCCGGCCCTCTACCGGTTCATCGCGGATCGCCGCACTCGCCTATTCGGGGTATGCCAGTTGGGCAGCCATCGCGCGCGTGTCGCGTGGGAACCGCCTCAGGGCTCAAACTCGCACATCATCTTCACGGCGTTCGGCGTTTGCTTCCTCGTCTTGTTCGGCGCCTATGCAGTGAGACTGCCGATCGTCGAGACCGCCTTCCCTGGCCCTGCGGCCGCGGCGACCTCATACTTCGGACGGGCGCCACTCGCCTTCGGGATGGGCCATATCGACGTGTTCAACGAGCACGATCTGCGACTCTACCGCAAACTCACGACCACCTTCTTCCTCGATGAGAAGAACCAGGTCACGCAATATCGGATGCCCTATAGCGAGTGGTTGGGCGGCAGGCTCACCGAAGATCTGAGAGCGATCAAGGAAGGGACGCTTTATTGCTCGACCCAGTGGGGCAAAACCATAGCGTCTGCTGTGGTAAGCACTACATCGGATCAGGATCCGGTTAGGGGCTGGAAGGTCCAGAGCACTTTCCAGGCGGCTGATCACCCATCTCACGATGACTTCCTGTCATACAGGTACGCCCCGATGGAGATGAAAACCACCTGCGTCACCTACACGCCCGTATCGAACCCCGAGTTGACGCAGGTCGACTATCCGCAGCCCAAGTTCACCGAACGCGCTTCGCGGTGATGATGCCGTTTGCCGACATGGTGTTGGTGGCGAAAGTTGACATGGCAACGAGATACTTCGTGGCGCCCGCCGACAGGTTCAGGCGGCGCCGGCCCTGCAGCACGGTTCCGTTCGCGCCCATTACGAAGCTGGTCGGATAGGACGAGGCGACAAACTCGCCGAGCGTCGTGTTCAGCGTGTTGTCGGTGTCCGACAGACATGCCTCGATGACCGAGACCGTCGTCGCAGCATTGGGTGCGAAATAGGTCAGCCACTCGACATCCCAGCAACCAGCGGTCAGGGCGAGCGAAGTGATCGTCTTCGGCGTTGGCGAGGTGAGGGAGACGCTTGTCGCCGAGGCGGTGAGGATCTCGCCGACCTTGCCCGTCGCCGCCACGCTGCCGTCGACCACGCCCGTATTCGGGAACGCCCCGAGCGTCGCGAGCGCGGTCGCCGCATCGGCGTCATCGAGCAGGCCCCGAATGAACGCGGACAGGTCCGTCGTGGTGAAGGTGTCGACCCCGGTCGCGTAGATGAGCTTGTTCGCCGCGGTCGTGAGAGCCGCAAGCGCGGTGAGCGTCGCATCCGAGGCCTGCTTGCCGCCGACGAGCGTATAGAGCTCCTCGAACATCTGATCCACCTTGCGGATCAGCGTATCGAACGACTCGGTTTTGCCGGCGTCGTCATCGCCAGGCCGGTCATAGTTCAATATCAGCTTGGCCATGCTGTGCGCTCCATTTCGCAGCACAGTCAGTTGCCGAGAGCCTTTGCGCACCGCACATGCAAAAGGGCCGGGCTTTCGCCCGACCCTCTGTCAGCCCCCGCCGAACCGTCAGGTATTCGGGGAAGTCGTCGCGTGCCCGCTGCCGAGCTCGGTCGCCTTGGCTTCCGCCGCTTCCTTGTCGAAGCCACCATCCACGATGGTGTCGTTCGCCGTGTCGATGACGTTGTATTTGCCGCCGCCGATGTGCTCGACCTTGTAGCGCGGCTGGCCCGGCCCGGCGTTCGGGTCGCGATCCGCCTTCTTCGCGCGGGGATCGTCATAGGAGTAGCGCTTCGGATCGTTCAGCATCGCCTCTTTGGCGTCGACGGTTTCGAGATCGTGCTCGACGATCTTGCCGCCCTTGTCCGTCTTCTCGTAAATCTTGACCTTGGCCATCGCCGCGGCTCCTCAATGCGTGGCCGACCGCGTTAGCGGCCGGCGTCGTTGGACAGGAAGGCGGTATAGTTGATCGACGGCGTGGTGCTGCTGCCGGCGATGAACGTATAGGCGCGGATGTAGCGATAGACCGTATCGGCCTGCTCGTTCGTCACACCGATCTCGTACTGGCCGGGCACCGAGTCCTGCGCGCCGCCGTCGCGCACCTCGGTCGCGCCCAGGTTGAGCATGGCGAGGTTCTCGATGCCGGAGGCGAAGCTCGACGAGTTCGAGCCCTGAATGATGATGTTGTATTCCTCATCATTCGAGACGATGTCGATCGCGCTCACGTTGACGACGACCGTGCCGTCGAAGCGGCCGGCGCCCATATCCAGGATCTTGGCCTGTCCGCCGACCTGAGCGGCAGCAGACGAGGTGATCGCGCCAGCATCCTTGAGCTGGAGCAGCGCGTCGAAAGTATAACCACGAGCGCCCATTGCCGCTCTCCTCTGGTTGCCGTTGCAGGGGCCGGGCGCCGAAGCGCCCAGCCGTGTTCGTTACGCGACGATCGTCGCGTTCGTGATCGAGGACAGCCGGGTCAGGCTGTACTTGTGCTCGTCGACGAGGCCGACATCCCAGGACAAGTGAGTCCGATAGGTGATGCCGTTCTCGAGGAGGCCCATGTCCTTGAAGGCCATCGGGCGAAGCTGGATGCCCTTGAGGCCGCCGTCGCGGAACGAGACGACGTAGATCGACGTGGTGACGGGCGAGCCGCCACCGGAAGCGACCTCGTTGAACGGCAGCATCGCCGAGTGGTCATCCTTCTGGTAGCCCCACAGGATGGGGAGGCCAGCGTAGGACATCTTCGGCTTGCCGATCTCGTCCCAGGTCTGCAGCACGAAGCCGGTGAGCGACTGCGTGCGGGCGGCCTGAATGAAGAGCGGCATCGTCGCGAAGTCGGCGATGATGTGCGTCGGCGAATTCGTGTTCGCGATGGCCTGGTCCAGCTTCAGCAGCGAGAGCGGGCCGCCGCCGGAGGCCGCGTTGTTCACGATGGTCCGGCTGAACAGGCGCGAGCGGCGCTGAAGGCCATCGAACACGCGCGGGTTGCTCGTGTTGTCGCCCTTCAGGAACGTGTCGATCCAGAGCCGGCCGGCAGCCGCCATGGCCATGGTCTCTTCGCGGGCGCGGCGCGTCTCGCCGTAGCGATCGACGATCGCGCGATCCACGTCGAGATCGTGGTCGACGATGTAGCTCGACTCCTGGAAGGGCGACAGAACGCCGGTTCCGCTGGTCGACGGCTCATTGATGCCGCGGAAGCCGACCGTGGGAAGCGCCGCCTGGCGGAAGCCTTCATAGACCGCGCCGGTGAGCCCGTCGAACGGAATGGCCGACATCACGTCCGAGGACGTGGCGAACATCTCGATGAGGGGGCGCTCCGGCGAGTCCGTGCCCAGGCCCTTGGCGTATTCAACAAGCGTCTTCATGGATTAACCCCCTATCGCCCGCCGGACGCGCTTTTGCGCGCGGCAACCAGTCGTTCCGCGGGCGACATCGCCGCGTATTCTTCTTCGGATGGGCTGGCCTTGCCGCCATCGCGACCGCCCTGCGTGAAGCTCGGCATGTTTCCGCCGCTGGCGACGCGCATCAGCTTTTCCATCGCTTCGACGCCCGGCTTCAGCATCAGCACAGTGTCGAAGATGACCGGAGCGTCGGCGCCGAGCTTGGCGGCGAGGAACGTCTTGACGGCGTTCTGCCGCTCGGCAGCCTTCGGGCCCATCGCTTCAAAGTGGCGCTGCTGCGCCGCCTGAATTTCCTTGGCCTCGGCGATCTTCTGCTGCGCATACATGCCGACGAGGCCCTCGAAGCCGGCCTGATCCAGGCCGAGCTTGTGAGCGACCTCCCGGCCGAAGCCGAACATCGGATCGTCCTTGTCGAGCTCGAAGCTCTCGCCATCGGCGAACTTGAGATCGGCCGGCAGTTTCAGCTCGTAACCGTCCGCCTTCTCGGGGACGGCGGCGCGCTTCGATTCCTCGCCCGCCTTGAAGGCGGTCAGGTCGTCGAAAGCGGCTTTGAGATCGGCGCCCTTGACCTCGCCCTTCTCGGCGTCCCAAAACTGCTCGCCGAGCCAATCGGGCCGCTGAGCCGCCGCCGGCGGATCGCCCGCAGGCGGCGCGGCCGGGGGAGCAGGCGGGTCACCGGCCGGTGGCGCGGGAGGCGCAGCCGGCGGCGGATCGGGGGCGAAGCAGATGCGCGGCCCGAGACCGGCCGCGATGCGCGCGATGCTACCGCTCGGGGACACGCCGGGCAGCGCCGCGGACGCGCGGCTGTGCAGGGGCGTCTCGGCCGGCTCGCCGAAGGGCGAGGTCTGCGGTTGCGTCACGGCGTTCTTGATCAGCATCTTCGGTTCCCGGCGCGAAGCCCAAAATCGTTGACGCCAACCTGCGTTGCCCCTCGTGGTCGTGCACCGCACAGGCCGGATAGCCCTCCGGTGTGAGCTCCAACTGCTTGCGCCGGAGCCATAAAAGGACGCGCGCGCCGTCACCCGGAACGGCGCGATCCGAGAGCACGCGCTCCCACGCCTTGACCATTTCCTCGTCGATCGTCATGCGGTCGGAACTCCCGGCGCAGGCCCGGCCGGACCGCCACCAGCATCACCGCCACCGCCGGCGAGCAGCGGGCCGAACTGCTGGATCGCCTGCTTGAGCTGCTCAGGATCACGCTGGACCACGATCTTGTCGCGCAGCTTCTTCTTGATGTTGCCCACGGTCGCCGAGCCGTCGATCTCGACCTGCATCGTCTCCGGGAAGTAGTTGCGCGCCGCCTCGAGGACGCGCAGAGCGATCTGCACCTCCTGAAACTCCTGCGCCTGCTCGGTCGGATCGTAGGGCGTGAGCGCCACGGTCTTGCCGTCGACCTTGATGTCCTCGATCACGCCGCGGGCGGCGAGCAGGAACTTGAAGCGCTTGAAAATCTCGGCCGGCACTTCCTTGAAGAAGATCTTGCCGGGCGTGCCGATGCGGCGCTTTGCACGCTGCATCTCGTCGAGCCATTGCTCGGCGGTCGGCGGCGTCTTGCCGATCTGCTCGGGGTAATCGGCGAAGAACAGCTTGCGGATGCCCTGTTCGATCCGCTGCGTCTCGAACTCGGCGAACGACACGTTCCCCTCGAACGACAGCTTCTCGACCGGCACGTGCTGCCAGGGCCGGGCCTTGTAGCCCATGCCGGGCTCGATGCCGGTCTCGAAATTCATCACGCCGTCGTCGGCATAGATGAACGGCGGATGGATCTGGAAATCGGCGTTCTCGATCTTAAGCGCCTCGGTTTCGTCGAGCCGGCGCAGATCGGGAAGAGCCTGCAGGGCCGGGCCCTGGCCGAACGAGAAGATCGTATCCGGGTTGAACCGGCCGACGATGAGCGGGCAGGAGCCTTCACCGCGCAGCTCTGCATCCGCGACGACCTTCTCGCCGACGCGGATCACGGCCTGCCAATAGACGTCCGAGTCCTTGTCCCACAGGCGCCACCAGCCCCACGACAGGATGCACCGCTCGCCGGGCTTGTCCTTGATCTTCTTCTCGATATCGGCGGGCAGGTCGACCCCGCGCAGGAGCGCCGGCAGATGCCGATATCGCGTGTGGCGCACGATGAACCGATCGTCGATCTCGCCATATGGGCCGATGTTGACCTCGATCTCCCGCAGCGGCACCGCCTGATTGACGATCGGCTCGGACGGCCGGAGATCGTCGATCCAGAGCCCGACCGTGCCGAGCGCCAGGTCCGGCATGTAGGCCAGCGACAGCGCCGCATACAGGTTCGACGCCTTCATGGCCTCCATGATGACGGTCGTCTGCTCGGCGATCTGAGTTTCCAGAGCCCCGCGCTGCTCTTCGTCTTCGATGTCGATGCCGGCCTTCTGCTGCGCCCACTCGATCACCTCCGGCGTGAAGGTGTTCAGCATCTCGGTGGCGAAGTCCTGCGCGAGCTGCATGCCGAGCGAGATTTGCAGCTCCGACATATCCGTCTCGCGCCCGCGATCGGTCGGGCTCGTCGTCGACGTCACATCGCGGCAGCGCTGCGGCGCGGTGAAGAAGTAGCCCTCGCGCAGGTCGGTATCGACAAGCGACTTCTGGCGGCGGCAGTCCGCCAGGCGCTGCGCAGCTTCCTTCTCGAGCTTGGTTTTCTCGCCGGCCATCGATCAGCGCACCGCGACGGGCATGCGGACACCGCCGCCGGCCAGCATCGACTTGGCGCCGAAGACGCGCAGAAGCCGGTTCGTGTCCCGGGCGAGTCCATCCTGCATGGCCGAGGCCTGCTGTGCATCCGCGAGGGATTTCTGCTTGTCGAGCTCGGCCTGCTGTTCGATCTGCGTCGCCATCGCCTGCCGGCGCTGCGAAGTGCCGCTCTGTGACATGCCCATGCAGATATCTCCTCGGATACCGCGCACTCTGGCCACCGCAGGCGAGCGGCCGCACCGCACATCAAACGCCGAGCGGCTCGTCATCCCATTCGCAGATGGAGCCGCCCGCCTTCATGCAGGCCGCATAGAGCGCATCGGGCCGCAGCACCGTGCTCGTCAGCCCGACGAGGTGCGACATGGCCGGCACGCACCAGAAGCCCAGCCGGAACCAGGGCGAGCGCTCGCCCGCCGGCGGCATGACGACCATGATCGCGTCGCGGCGCAGCTCCGCTATACACTGCTGCGCGCCGGGGCAGTCCGGCATGACCGATACATGCGTGCGCCCGAGGTTGACGTTGTAGTGGATCCAGCACCGCTGATCCGGCAGCCAGCCGATCGCCGACACATGCTTGAACCGGCCCATCGCGATCCAGTCGAGCCAGCGCTGCCGCGCCTTCGTCTCGAATACCAGGAACCACATTTCCGGCTCGACGCCGATGCGATCGGTGTTGCCCTCTGCCATGCTCGCACGCGCCGCAGCGAGCGGCGTCCCTTGTAGACCTGAACCGGAGCGGTCGACGTCGCGCCCGGCCGGGACCGGCCGGTCATCGCCCCGCCTTCGCCGCCGCCGAGCATCAGGTACTGCAGCGCGTCGGCGACGTCCGAATAGCCGTTCGCGTCCTTGTTCGGCTCGACCTTCTGGAAATCGCCCTTCTTGAAGTGGTAGCCGCCGGCCATCGCCATCTTCAGGCGTCGCGCGTTGGGCGACATGAGGAACCGCGGCATGCCGTCTCGCATCCCGTTCAGCACGAACTCGACCGCGTCGAGGCGCGTCTTGATGCTGTTCGACGGAACCGGCGCCGGCACGACGCGCAGCCCGTGGTCGCGGAACACGTCATAGGCCGTCGACTCGTCGGACTGGACCTTGTCGGCGCCCTTCGGATCGCCGTGCAGCTTCAGCCGGCCAAGCCGTATCGCCGACTCGAAATCGCGCATGTCGCCGCCATCCAGCAGGCCAGGGCAGTTTTCGATGATCCACCGGCCGACGCGCGGCGCGAACACCGTCGCGCCCTGATCGGTGCCGTAGAGCTCGCCGATGATCTGCCACCGATCGTTGATGAGCTGACCGAAGACCGCCGCCGGGCGCCGGCCGAAGTCGAGCCCGACATGCAGCGGCCAGTTCGGGTTATACCGCAGCGGCACCTTCGCGACGTGGGTCTCCTCGACGAACATCGGGAACACGGGCGTGCCGTTAATCGGCGCCGTGATCCGGTTCATGATGCGCGAGTCGATCCAGCGCTTCGTCTTGCCCTTGATCGTTTCGAGATAGAGCGCCTTACCGTTGATGCGCGGGATCCAGCGCAGGTTTTCCGCCTTCGGGTTCAGCTTGTAGCTGTCGACCGTCTTGCCGTCCGGCCCGAACACCTCAAGCAGCCCGGTCGGCTGCACGAAATAATCCCAGCCTTTCGGCCACTGATACTGCCGACGATCATCTTCCGACATGTCGTCAGGCAGCGGCACCTCGCCGGTCATCATGACGACCCAATTGTCCTCCGAGGGCGCGTTCATGTCGCCGAATATGCCGGACCACGTCGGGCCGCCGTCCTTGACCGCCGGATAATAGCCTGCGCGCGACTCGGCCTCGTCGAAAAGCTCCTTCGGGATGTACTCCAGTTCGTTGAACCAGATGCCCGTCCATTCCGTCGAACGCAGCTTCGAAACGTCCTCGGGCTTGTCGAGCGCGATGAACACGACCTCGCAATGGACATCGCCCTTGCGCATCGTGTGCACCATAGGCTTCGACCAGATGAACCGGCCGAACTGATTTTCCGGAAACCACGCCAGCCAGGTCTTGACCGTCGACTGCTGCAAATCGGGATAGGTGTTGCGCACCACCGCCCAGCGCGTGCGCCGCGCCCCGTCCGGCCCAGGCGCCTGCTCGCAGGCCCGCCGCCAGATTTCCATGCAGCACATCGACGAAGTGCCCGAGCGGATCGGGCCGCGGATGATCCGCACCCGCGCGTCGGAGCGCATGAAATCGCCGAGCGTCACGCCGTCCGGCTCATAGGCTACTCGCCCGTGCTCGTCACGCTCGATCGTCGGCGGAAGCGGCAGGGCTTCGTCTTCGGCGGCCTGTTCCTCGAGCATCAGCCGGAAACCTCGATATAGCCGACGAGCAGCGGATCAAGCGGCCAGTACCATGTCGATCCGTCGTCCTCGCAGAACAGGAAAATTGAGCCCGACGGCACCCCGAGCCCAGGTTGATAGGGCTCAGCGCCAAGCCAGGCCGCCAGATCGGCCGAGCATTTGAGCGTCACGAACACGCCGCATCCCCACCAGGCGCCGGCGCGGGCGGCTTCGGCCGCGGGAACGCGATCACGTTCGACGGCCAGCTCGACCCGTTACCCACGATCCGCCCCCACGTTCTTCTTCTCGCTCTCCGGCTCAACCGGCGGCACGAACGGCGCTGGCCATTCCCTCTTCGCCGCCTCTGCCGCCCGAATCCGCTGCATCCGCTCTTCCCACGCATCCGCCTCGCGCTTGCGCCGGATCATCTCAGTTGACGTTGGCATTCCGCACCTCCCGGAACCGATGCGCGAACGTCACCTGGTCCCACACCGAGAACCGACCGTTCACGTCTCGCACCACCCAATCGCCGGCCTCCACCACATCCACGCCCAGCATCAGCCGACCGGCCAGCCCCGAACCCATCGCCAGCGACCCGAGCCCGTACCAGCGCGCGATATCCGGCCCGTTCCCGACGAACCGCATCGCCTCGACCTCGCGGCCTGCGTGGATGTAGCGGCGCGCTGTCATCCCCGGCGCCATCCCTTGGTTGGGTGCAGAACCCACAGGCGGCCGCGCCAATCGCGCATCTGCGCAACCGGCTTCCAACGCCGACCCGGCGGGCGAAACACGTACTGGAAGATCCGGGCATCATCGCCCGTAATGCGCTCGTCCATCACAGCCCCCGATCGTTCTGCACCGGAAAATCAGAAGAACCGGACCCAGCCAAGCGCGAGCCCGACGTTGAAAAACGCCCCGCTCAACAGCGTCCAGATGAATGCCGCGATGAAGACCGAAGCCTTCCAGCCGTCGAGACGAACCTTCATCGCCAAACCTCCCGAATATTCGACAGCCCAAAAATCTGGACAGACCCCGCATGTTTCAGGGGGAAATTGCGTGCGTGGAGGAGGACGTGGACCATGGCGCCCCGATTTTCCCTCCCCCGGGCCTCGTGCATGCGCTCGCGGAAATGAGGGGGTGGCCCTCGGAACGCGCTCTCGCTCGCGCGGCCTTGTGCACTGCGGTATGAGCCCGATCCGAGCGTGTTACCCTTCAACATCGGTAACATCCTCGTGGTTTATCAAGGGCTTATCGCTCTCAGCACTGCGATTTGTGATCGCACGAGGGCCCTCACCAGGCGGTGGAAGCCTCACCACATAGCCCGCGATGACGTTGTTGCTGCCGTTGATGGTGATGCTGGCCTGCCTGTCGTCACCGTCGAGCTGCCTCGCAGCCTCAAGCGCGACCTTCGCGAGCGCCGCAGGCGCGTCAGCCTCCATACCTCGATCGCGGAGCGTCCGGCGCAGCCGAATGTTGCGGGCTCGTTCGCTCTCCGAAACCACCTCCATCTGCCTGAAGTAGTGCCTTCGGATAGCTGGATCGGACATGATCATGCGAGCGCGCTTGAGGCGCAGGCCGGCGGTCTTGGCGGCATCGTCGAACTTCTCGCCAGCAACGATGAGCTCGATGAACTGCTGTACGCGAGGCAGCCTGAGGATCGTCCTGCTCTGGTCAGCCTTCGCCTGAGTGGGTTCCATTCTCTGCGCTCGCTATGCTCGCTGGCGCGCTTCGCGCTTATCGAGAAGAAGAACGCGTGCGGGCGAGGCTGTGGGCGCGAGGAAGATGGATCAGGTGGTGATTGGCGGCACCGCACAAGGCTGATTGCGCCCCTCGCACGCGCGCGCGGCGCGGACACGCTACGGCCGAAAGCTGTTGCGTGTCAGGTGGTTAGCTGGCTTGGGCTATCGTCGTTGGTGCGCCTTGATGGGCGTATGGGGGTGGTGACGGGACGCCAATGTGCGGTGCTTGACACGAAAACGCACTGTTACAGATGTAACGCAATGTCGAGACGTCGCGATGAACGGAACGAGCTGATGCGGCGCTATGTGCTGAGGCAGATCAAGGCCGGGCAGCTGAGCGTGACGGGCGCTGCGTTCGTCGCCGAGGTGTCGAAGATGACGGTGTCGCGATGGTGCGCTCAGGCGGGCATAGATCCTGCTGCTGCTGAGCACCGGCGCTGGATCGAATTGCGAGAGCGGGCGCAGCGCCTGGCTGATGGGCTGGGCATTCGAGACGAGGCCACGCCCGAGGCTGGGCCACACACCGGCCCGTCAAAGGCCACGCTGCAGCGTCAGGCAGACCATGCGAACCGCGAGTGGGCTAAGCGTCCCGCTGCCCAGGCAGAGGCTTCGTGTCCGGCCGATACGCTGGAATGACGCGCTTCATGCGCTCGAACTCACG
Source organism: Allobosea sp. BK604 (assembly GCF_004341515.1). Classification (GTDB taxonomy): domain Bacteria; phylum Pseudomonadota; class Alphaproteobacteria; order Rhizobiales; family Beijerinckiaceae; genus Allobosea. Next base: position 134,114 of record NZ_SLZF01000006.1, on the reverse strand, counting down.
AAATGAGCGCAGGCTCTCGGCGGCGAGGTCGTCGCGCTCCTGGATGAGCCGTTGCTCGCGCGCGTAATCGTCCGCATAGCGATTCACGCCCATCGCGATGAGGGCGACGACGCCGAGACAGACAACGATGGCGACGATTGCGCGCATGGCCGCGGATAATGCGCGCGGTCGCGGCGCTCGTCAAACTGCGAGGACGGGTAGCGACCGCCTCTTGCCGGGGATGAGGGAGTTGAACCCCGCTGATTGCGTCAGCGCCGCCCAATCGCGGCATCCCCCGTGACCTTCGCTCGGCCCTCTCTCCCTGGTGGGTGCGGGTTACCGAGTCGACGTGCCGGCGCATCCGGCAATTCTCGCATTGAGCAGACCATGCCACAGCAGCGCGGCAAAAGAAAAGCCCGGCACGAGGCCGGGCAAGTCAAGGGAGGAAACGCCCAAGGAGGGGCGAGCGGTCAGAGCTTGGCCGGATTGGGCTCGACCGGCACCGCACAGGCGGAAACGGCGTTGGCCTTTGCGGACAGCCACCCGGCAAACTGGAGCGCTTGTTCAGCCGAGAGGTTGATCGAAAGGCTCCGGCCAAAGCCCGAGGCGCTACAGCCGGCCCATGGGGATTCAATCGTGAGACAGATAGCGCCGCCGTAAAACGACCCATGAATGCTATCGTCACCCATGTCGGCGCTGTTGATCTCCAGGATGTCGTCGTCTTCGCTCACGTCACCACCTCCACTGCCTGCCTCGTCCGCTTCGTCGCGGCCTTCTCCTTGCGGTGCTTGGCGGCACGCGCGAGGTTCATCTTCCTGATGTGGGCCGCGCGCTGCTTCGGGCTCATCTTTGCCCACTTTGAGCGGGCCGCTTTTGCCATCTTATCGCGCCGTTTTTTTTGGTATTCCGCGATCAACCTATTGTCATCGCTGGGCAAATACCCCGTCTTGCAAGCTGCAAGATCATCCGGGATGAATGCCAGTTTCCCCTTTAGGGCACGCAGCAAGAGCGGCTGGCTTTCGCGCCCGATTGACCGCGCATTCCTCGCTGTCGGGTTGGTCAAGCTCGCCTCTATCTTGCCTTGATAGCCTGAAGCGAGGCCTGCGATCTCATCTACTGCGAGCTGGGAGAGACCGAGCTCTATGCGCCTTTCGCGCATGATAGCGATCAGGGCCTCGTACGTCGTGAAGGTGACGGGCTCAGCGGTCATCGGCTGGCACCAGTTCACGCTTGGCGGGCTCCAGCAGTTGCGTGAAGACGGCAATGTCGGTCTTCGGCTCGTCGAGCGGCCTGAAGAACGCGGCATCCCATCGAATGCACGCCTTCAAACTCCCATCTGCCTGCACAAGATCGATTTCCCAGAACCCGAGATAGAGCGCATCGTCGTCGCCGCAGATGCTATCAGCGTCGGCCCCGATCTTCATATCGCGGATCGTCAGCACCTCGTTGTGCATCGGAACGCGGACGGGGATTACCGAGTCTCCGAACTGCACGAAGTCATCCCAACCCTCGCGGATGCAGACGCAGCGCACGCCCGGTGCGGCCCATGTGTTCATCACCGCTCCTCCACCCGCTCATCGGCCGGCGCGTCGAAGCGCTCGTCCATGTCGTTGCGTGGCCGATCCATGTCCGGCTTGGCCCTGCGCTCGGACATGTAGTCCTCGTATTCTGCCCGGCTCATCATCGGCGTGAGAGCTCCGAGAGCTTCGGCCGAAAGCTGCGGCAGGCCCTCGGCGGCAATCCTCTCGGCCTGCCTAGTCACCACAGCGTCGAGCTCGGCGCGTTTCGTGTCGGTGAGCGCTTCCCGATCGACGACGGACTCGCCCTTGTGCGATTTGATGCCGAAGCGCTCGCGCACCTTGGCGACGAATGCCTCGCGCCGGGCAATGCCCTCGGGGCTGTCGTCGCGCTCGACCTCTTCGTCGACCTTTGGCTTCGGCAGGCAGGCGCCGGACCGGATGTGCTCGGCCAGCATGCGGCGCGCGCTCGTCTCCGCCTCGACGATCTTCTGCACATCGTGCCAGGTCGGCCACCACTGGCCGTCAGAGCGGTTCGGCCAGTTGCGAAGCGTCTCGAGCACGATATCGGCCGGATAGGCGCGCAGCTTCTCGGTCCAGATGATGGCCTCAGCCTCGTCTTCGCTCTGGTCGCGGTTGACGCGGCCTCTGGTCAGCGTGCGCAGCTCGTACAGCGCCTTGACGATCTCGCCCTCTGGCGCGCTGCGCAGCGAGCCGTCGACGATCGTGAGCGCTTCCAGGCGCTTGTCGTCGGGACAGACCCACGAGCAGCTTTCCGGCACCGAATAGGACGGGCCGTCATCCGGAAAGAGGTTCCGCCTACGAATAACGGGCTGCCGCCCGCTGATACGCTCCAAGGCGACCGCCACCCGGCGATCCGTGTCCGCTGGCCGCATTGCCGCCAGCGCGGCGGAGGCGATCAGCGGTTTGCCGTATCCGATTGCGGAAGGTAGCTGCCCAGTCGAGCTTGACGCCACGATTGCCCGGGACGCCGACCCAATAGTCTCGAAACTCGTCTGCTGTTCTCTCGATTTGGTCATCGGTCAATCCCACGCTTCGGCCAAATTCGATCTCGTTAGGCTCAGGCCGCCAATCGGCCGGCAGCCTCGTTCCCCGAGACGGCGACGCTCTGGCCTTGGCTGTGGTTGGGCTTGGCGATGGGGGCAGGATTTCGCCGGTCAGCGCGAACTCGCCCGCGGCAGTGTCGTGTTGGATGGGGGGTAAGGGGGGGTTATGCGAAGGGGGTTTGGGGGAAGGAAAAGGGGGGACATCGGGGGAAGGAAGTGTTTCAGCCGAAACGTCACCCGTGACGTCACTGGTAACGTCACATGTGACGTTCTGTGACGCTTTCTGCTTCTCACGCCACCGCCTAGTCCGCTCAGCCCCTTTCGAAGGGACAACCTCAGCCGCCTGCGCGCCGGCAATGCGCTGGTCGACATAGTCGAGCATGTCGGCGATGAGCTGCCGATCGCAGCCGGCATCCATCATGCGCATCACGATGTCGGACAGCCCGCTCATGAGCACCACCGCCAAGCGGCAAGCATCATGGCGCCGCAGATCGCGGTCAGCCCGAGCGCTGCGGCGATCACACCGGTCATCGGGCGATTCCGTTCTTGCGCTGGTGGCTGGCCATTTCGTCGGTAAGCACGGTCACGACATGGCCGTCGCGAACCTGGTAGCGCAGGCCGTCAAGGGCGATGACGTATTGCGTCGGGCCGATGCGTTCAGCCGCGCCGGATGCGCGCTGCAGGCGATCGACGAGCGAATTGCGCATCTGTTCGACGTCGACACCGTGTCCGCGTTCGATGAGGCGCAGCAGAGCGTGATCGGTCACGACGAGCATTCAACCCTCCCCGAGGTAAGCGGCGATCGCCTCGCGGGCGACGACCTCGGGGCTGGTGTTGCCTTCCTTCGCGAAGGCAATCAGCCGGTCATGCACGGCGGGCCAGAGCTTCAGCGTGAGCTCGCGCGCTCGAGCGGCGCGGACATCGCGCGGCCTTGCGCCACGCTGCAGAGCCAAGCGCGAAACGAATTGCTCATAGACGCCGAAGTCGGCCGCGATGGCCTTCAGCGGCTCTTTCGCGACATAGCGCTCGACGATCTCGTCACGCTGTTCTTCTGTGATGTGGCTCGAGTTCATGACGCAACCCTCAGATCCTTGACCGGAACCAAGGGCAGCGCGCCCTTGTGGCCATCGACATCGACCATGGCGCGCTCGGGCGCTGTGGTGATCGCGGGATAGACCTTGCAGACGCGGCCGGTGCGCCCGTCAGGGAGCGTGACGCGCAGATCGGTCAGGGGATGGGCTGCGGGCGCCTTGGCCATCACATCAGCCCCGTCTCAAGGGCGAAGCGCGCGAGCAGCGCAGCCTCAGCCCGGCCGTGATCCTTCTTGCGGGCGAACGAAGCCGCCGACGCCGGGAACAGGCGCAGGGCGAGCCCGCGAGCCTGCTCTTTGCCATCGGGGCCGCCTTGGATCTTGAAATGCTTCTTCCAGACCGCCGGCGTCGCCAGATGCAGGCAGATGCCCGTCAGACTCACCGTAGCCTTCGCGCTGGCATAGGCCGCGCCGAACTTGAACGCCTGGATGGAGCCATCCCGCGGCATGGGGCCGACGAGCTCGACGAGCGCGAACGCGGGGCCATGCTCGCGCAGGAGGCGGGCAAGCGAGGCGATATCCACCTCGCTGCCGACCACCGGCATATCGAACACGGAGACGCGCTCAAGCGCCTGCGGATCGAGAAAGGCGACGGCGCCGGTCAAGCCGGGATCAATCGCGGCTATGAACCGGGCCGCCGGCATTACGCCGTCTCCCCGACCGCCTGCAGGTACAGGTCGAGGATGGCTTCCTCTTCCTTCCGCTCGTCGAGATCGCGCTTGCGCATGGCGATGACCTTGCGCAGCACCTTGACGTCGTAGCCGCTGCCCTTGGCTTCGGCGTAGACCTCGCCGATGTCGTCGGCGATCGTCTTCTTCTCCTCCTCGAGCCGCTCGATGCGCTCGACGATGCTCTTGAGCTGCTCGCCCGCAACCGGATCGTCCATTTTCACATCCCTTGGAATTTGCGGCGGAAGCGCCGCCACACGCTGAGCCACCACGCGGCGGCTTTCTCGTTGCGCTCGGAACGCCAGAGCGCGAAATCGGCGATTTTATCTCTGAGCCAGTCCACGCTTTGCGTCCTCGATCTCAGCTCGGATTGCTTCAAGCCGGCGCTCGATGCCGGCGGCTTTGACTTCGCCCGCGAAGGCCGGCCACCATGACGGGCGCGCCTCGCCGACGATTGCTTGTAGGATCTCGAAGCCAGCATCCGAGCGCAGCAACTCCGCCAGCGCATCCGCCGACATGCCAGTCTCCTGGGCCAACCAGCCTTCAGCGGAACGCGTCGTCCGTCCGGCGCGTGACGCCAAGTTCGCGGCCGTCTTCAGCGGCCATAGACGCCGAGCGACGGCGGCAATCACCTCCTCAATGGGAGAGGGGGGAGCGAAGAGCTGCGCGGCTTTCATCGCGCACCCGCCGGGAAGTTGAGGCGCGCGAAGGCGCCAAACCGCGCCATTGCAGCGACATCGTAAGCCCGCGCCGCCTCGTCAGCGGTTGCGAAAGTGCCGATCACTCGCGGCTGAAGACCAACGCCCGGCGAAATCCGCGCCTGAAAATGTCCGCTTTGCGCGCGGACGCAGCGCTTGCGACTATTGCCCACCGGGTATCCCCGATTGGCGCAGTTTTCCGCGTGCGAGCACAGGCGAAGATTGGCGCGGCGATTGTCGAGACCATTTCCATTGATATGGTCGACGAACTCGCCATCCGCGGCTCCGGCGATAAGCCGATGCAGCCACATCTGTCTCCGAGCGCGCCTCGGGCCAACTGCGATAACCGCATAGTGGGTCTTACCGTGCGGGCCGCTGGGCTTGGCCTGCCATTTGCGGTCACCGAGCAAATGGACGTCTTGCCGATCGACAAGAGTGACCATCCCCCGCGATAGCGCGACCTCGACAAAATCACCGGAATCGTCTCGGTCGAAACCGAAGGACGCTGCGGCCGAGCTCGAATAACCTCTACTCACGATGTTCCCCCAGGAAGGCAGATCAGAAATGTCAGCTCAGCCGATCACGACCGAGGATCTAGCGGCGGCGCTTGCCGGCTTCGCGCTCAGCTTCAGCGCGGTCATCATGTCGCCGCGATACCAGACGCCGAACGAGGTTCTGGAAGCGCTCGCGAACGAGCTGAGCGACCTCGCGGCAGGCATGAAGAAGCGCGGCGACACGGGAACGCCGGCGGCAGAAGCAATCGCCCTCACAAGCCACATGCTCGTGGCATCCGAGGTGAGGCGCTGACCGGCGCTCGCGCATGGTCTCGATGAGGGGCGCGTATTTCATTCGGAGGCCCCTTCAGCCGGCAGATCGCCGAAGACCTCGGGCAGAAGAACGCGGCGAGAGATGCCGGTTTTCTCCTCGATCGTCTTAGCCAGCGCAGGCGAAGGCCGGCGCCGACCCTTCTCCAAGTCGTGGAGATATCCCGGGCTTGTGCCGATCCGATCGGCCAAGGCCTGCAGGGTGAGCTCGCGGTCGCGACGGAATTCAATGAGATGTTCCATGCCTCGCAACTTCGCATATCGCGAAGTTCGCGTAAAGCGAAAACTTCGCCATACGGTGAAAGCAATGATGCGGTGCGAAAACTATGATGTCGGCATGGCAAAACCGACAGGAAACAGGGCCGTGAAGTGGTACCTGCGCGAATGGCGCAAGCACCGCGGCCTCACTCAGCAACAGATCGCGGACGCGCTGGATACGTCGATCGGCCTCATCTCCGAACAGGAGTCAGGCAAGAAGCGGATGAACGACGACTGGGTCGCCGGCTGGTCGGCGACGCTTGAGGTCGAGCCTATCGATCTACTGCGCCATCCGCCTCAAGACGATCCCGAGGCGTCCGCGCGTGTGAGGCGGCTTGCAGACGCGATGCGGATATTCCAAGGCCTTCCAGACGATCGCCAGGCCCGGATCCTTGGCGTTTTGCTTGATATAGCTCCTGACGAAGAAGCTTTAGAGCGCGAACCTGCCCGTCAGGATCAAGCTTCTCCCATGCCAGCAAGAAGGCGTTAAGCCGACGCATATCCCGTACCCCTGAGACTTCTTCCAATAGGCCGGTATGAAGGGAGAAGGGCTTTCACAATTGTGGCGGGCTCGGCCTGGTTTCCCCCAATACCCGCACTTCTGGCGGGCTGGAGGATCAGCCTACGACACCGTTTACCTTACGACAATTCCAGTTCCCTTCGCCTTTGGTTGCGCCGGCAAATTGATTGCGGCGTAGGGTTAACGCGACCTTTTGAGCGGCCTATAATTAGCTGGCTCTCGCGAAACTTCGCGTATAGCGAACTTTCCCCTTGACCTTTATATTCGCTATGTGCGAAGTTCTCTCATCAACCGATGGGAGGCGTCCTTGTCCGCACCGAATTTCCAGACCGTCTACGTCGGCATCCCGGCCGAGCCTGATATGTCCCGAGCGCAGCGGATCTCCGTCCTGATCGACGAGCGCCGCGACCACGAGGCCGCCATCCGTGCCGCCTCCCCCGACGGCATGACCGCGATGGAGCGCGCGATCGCTCGCTGCCGCACCGTCGCCGCGCAGCAGCGCGTGTTGGCTATCAAGTCGGCCGCCCGCCGCTACCTGCGCCACCCGAGCACCCTTGATCAGATCACTTGGAACCTGTCGCAGAAGAGCGCGACGGCCGGCCTGCGCATCGTTGAGCGGCTGATCGCGGCTGGCACGACCGGTAACTCCTTCCCGATGAACGTCTCGCTGCACAACCTGCTCGGCGCCCGCCTACTCGCGCGCTGGGCACGCCGCGCCGAGACCAACGGCACCATGGACCGGCTGCTCTTCGGCGCGCCGCGTCAGGCGGCGGAGTAGGGGCGATGGGAGACCTCAATACTCGCGTGCTCGACACGCTGCGTTCTTCGGAGCAGCCGCTTGATGCTGCTGACGTCTGCGCTGCGCTTTCAGACGACACGCCGCTCTACCGGGTCTTCAATACGCTGCTGGGCCTTGAGCAGGCGGGCGCCGTCGAAATCGCCAGCACCTTCACCTCTGGCCGGCGCCTCTATCGCGCCACCGGCAAGACGGCTGACCTCCCCGAACTGACCGATGCCGAGCGCATCGAATACCACCGTGGCGTCGCAGAGAGAGCCTTGGCTGGGCAGCACGAGATTGCTCGCGAGCGGGATGAGGCGCGGGCTGAGGCGAAGAGGCTGCGCGAGGCGCTGGCGGAGTGCGAGGAGTACTTCGACAACCGCGCAGACGCTGACTGCGAAGGCGACCCGGCCGAGTTCGTGCCGAACAAGGAAATGCGGCTGCTGAACATCGTTCGCGCCGCCCGCATCAAAGCCGGAGGCGGCAATGTCTGACGCTCGCACCCTCTGGATCGCGGCCGAGAGCCTGAACGCCGCCCGACGCGTCGCCTATGCGATCGAGGCCGGGCGCATCACCGCCGGCGAGCGGCACCTGTCCGAGGAAGCCGCCAACGCATGGGCCGGCGAGCTCGCCGATCTGCACCGCTATCCCATGCCCGTCTTCGCGATCGTCATGGTGAAGCACACCACGCAGGACGGGCGCATTCCCGTCGCGTGGCCGCTCGACCGGATCGGCGACATCGCGGCCGCCATCACGCTGTTCGTCGCCGCGCCGGCAATCGCCGCCCGCTTCTGGTGGCTCCTGTCATGAGCTGGTGGAACGAGCCGCTGATCAGCCCGGAAACCGGGATCTATCTCATCCTCGCAATCCCGGTCTCGTGGGTGCTCCTGGCGCTCTTCGGCCGCGCGAACCGTGAAGGCCAGCAATGACCGAGTTCAGCTTTTCGCTCAGCGAGAAGGCCGACGCGGCCGATCGCGAGGCCAAATACCGCGAGCGCGTCTATCCGCGGTGGATCGAGAGCGGCCGCATGAAGCAGGACTTCGCCGACAAGCAAATCCGCCTCATGCGCGAGATCGCCAAGGAATACCGGCTCGCGGCCGAAGCCGAAGCTCAGAAGGGGAGGCTGCTTTGACCGAGCCCCTGCGCCTCCCGGCCGGCATTCACTTCGATGTCGCGGCCAAGGACTATCACGCCGATCCGGCCGCCGAGCCGAGCCTGTCGTCGAGCGTCGCGAACGTGCTGCTCACGCAGTCGCCGCGCCATGCGTGGCAGGTTCACCCGAGGCTCAACCCCGAGCAGCCGGACGAGACGCCAACCGGCGCGAAGGAGATCGGCACCGCAGTTCACAAGCTGCTGCTCGGTCGCGGCGCCAGCGTCGTCGAGATCGACGCCAAGGACTACCGGACGAATGCGGCCAAGGAAGCTCGCTCGGCCGCATACGATGCTGGTGAGTGCCCGATCCTCAAGGCCGACTATGAGCGCGCCACCGCGATGGCGGAGGCGGTCAGCAAGCAACTCGCCAGCATCGAAGGATGCGACGGCTTCACTGCTGCAGCGCCCGAGGTCGTCGGCATCTGCCAGGATGCGACCGGCGCGTGGCTCCGTTGCATGATGGACAAGCTCGAGGAGCGCAACGGCGGCGCCATCATCTGGGATCTGAAGTCCGGCGACCTCGCGGCCGAACCATCCGGCCTCGGCCGGCGCATCGCGAACATGGGCTATGAGGTGCAGGCGGCGATGTACGAGCGCATCGTCATCACCCTGCGGCCCGACCTCGCCGGCCGCCTGCGCTTCCGCTGGATCTTCGTCGAGAACGAATTCCCACACCTGATCACGGTCGCCGAGCTCGACAACGCCGGGCTGGAGATCGGCCGCAAGAAGGTCTCGGCCGCGATCGGCCTCTGGAACCGATGCATCCAGGCCGGCAACTGGCCGGGCTACCCGGCGCAGATCGTCCTCGCCGAATACCCGCCATTCGCGGAGAGCGCTTGGCTTACCCGCGAACTCGACGACGAGCGCCTGCGTGGCCTCGGCAATGACCCATTCCTCATGCGCGCGCCATGGCAGCCGCCGCGGCCGCAGCGCCACCAGCTTTCGGAGATCGCGTCTTGACCTTCACCTTTGCCCCCGCCGCCAACTTCTCGGAACGCGCTGGCCTGTTCGTCGCGCTCACCGGGGGGACGAACAGCGGCAAGACCTTTTCCGCGCTGGAGCTCGCGCGCGGCATTGCCGGCCCGAACGGCAAGATCGCCGTGCTCGATACCGAGGGCGGCCGCACGCTGCATCTGAAAGATCAGTTCCAGTTCGACGTCAACGTGATGGATCCGCCATTCCGGCCGGAGCGCTTCGCCGCGGCCGCGATCGAGGCCGAGAACGCCGGTTACGCCGCGCTCGTCATCGACAGCTTCAGCATGGAGTGGGTCGGCATCGGCGGCGTGCTCGACTGGCAGGCGCAGGAGATCACGCGCATGGCCGGCGACGACTATCGGAAGCAGGAGCGCATGAAAATGGCCTCCTGGATCAAGCCGAAGAGCGCTCACAAGGCCATGGTCTATTCGTTCCTGCAGCGCCGCATGCCGATCATCTTCAGCATTCGCGGCGAGGAGAGCGTGAAGCCCGGCGAGAACCCGGGCGACAAGCCGACCAAGACGCTGAAATCCGTCACGAACAAGGCATTCCCGTTCGAGATGACGGTCGCGTTCTGGCTGGAGACCGAGCGAAAAGGCTACATCGACCTGTCCGATCCGAAGACCTTCAAGATGGAGGGCGCGCATCGGACGATCTTCAACCACGGCGACCGCATCAACCGGTCGCACGGCGCCGCCCTCGAGGCGTGGGCAAAGGGCCAGAAGGCCGAGCCGCGCCCGGCACCAGCAGGGCAGGGCTCAGACGACTTTCCAGGCGACGCGCCCGATCTCCGCGGGCAGCAGATCATCGACGAAGCCAGAATCGCCGCGACGGACGGCATGGAGGCCTATCGCAAGCACTTCGGCGCGCTCGACAAGGCCGATCAGCGCGCGCTCGTCGACAGCGGCCACCACGAGACCAACAAGGCCACCGCCAACCAGGTCGACAAGCCCGTCGACCATGAAGGCGACGAAACCCTTTCTCTAGGGAGGGCGTGATGGGGGACGCGTCTGTCATCGACACCGGAGCTTTGATCGCCCGGCTGCGCCGTCTCCCGACGATCGAGGGCTCTTGGGTCGACGCCGTTCGGAACGAAGCAGTGGCGGCGCTTGAGCAAATCGCGAGCGACGAGCGTTTTGCCGCCGACGGAGTGATCGACGACACCGCTGCTCGGATCGCCGGCCTCGTCGGGCCGAACGACGAAGCGCAGGCAGTCGATAAGGCTGTCAGGAATGCGCTGCTGTTCATGCGCAGCCTAGCGAACCTCCGCCTTCAGAAGCTCCAGGCTCTGTCCGATGCAGCCTTGGCCTTCATCGACAGCCATGTCGCCGATCCAGACATCACCGACGAGATGGCCGAGAAATGGGCGCGCTTGCAGTCCCTCCGCCCCACCCAAGAGCCCGCCCGATGAGCGCGCTTCGGGATTTGATAGGTGACGCCCCCTGGTACGCTTGGACGCTGCCTGCCTTGGTTGCCGCGGTCTACGCAGCATGGACGGTCAAGCGCATCATCACGGGGCGGTGGTGATGATGACAGTCCACTATCACGGCACGCCCATCACGCCGGTCTCGGCGCTATACGAACTTGCCGGCCGCCACTTCTGCGTCAGTCATGCCCGGCCCGAAGACGTTCAGCGCGCGCATCAGATCGGTCAGTCCGTCATGCTCGACAACGGGGCCTTCTCGAAATGGAAGCGCGGTGCCGAAACCGACTGGCCGGCCTTCTATGACTGGTGCGAGCGCTGGCTGTCCTATCCGACGAGCTGGGCCGTCATCCCAGATGTGATTGACGGCGGCTCGCAGCTTCAGGACGCGCTGCTCAAGGAATGGCCATTCGGACACCGTGGTGCGCCTGTCTGGCACATGGACGAACCGATCGACCGCCTGCTGCGCCTCGTCGAGGAATGGCCGCGCGTCTGCATCGGCTCAACCGCAGAATATGCCGCGGTGCTGTCGCCGGCTTGGCAACGCCGCATGGATGAATGCTGGAACGAAATGACCAGCGGCCGACGCTTCCTGCCGAACATCCACATGCTGCGAGGGATGCAATGCGCTGGCCGGCAGTGGCCGTTTGCATCCCTCGATAGCACCGACATCGCTCAGAACCACAACCGTCCGCAGAACACGCCGCGCGGCATGGCTGACCGCTGGGATGCAATGCAGTGCCCCGGCGTCTGGTCCGTGCGCCCTGAACAGATGGAGCTTTCAGCATGACCCCTTCCCCCAAACCCGCCACCGAACCGGCAACGAGCGTGCGGGAGGCTTGCGCGCAGATGGCCGAGGAGCGTGCCAACATCTGCAACATGCTCGCGAACGACAATATTGATCGCAAGGAGAACATCATCCTGCGCGATGGGTTCAACGAACTCGCGCGCGCCATCCGCTCCGCTCTCGCCAGCGACGCCAGCCCGAGCGGGGAGGCGGTCACCCATCTTCGTTGGTTCCCGGAGCGTGGTGATTACGCGGTGTGTGAGGCAGGCCAGTTCGGCGCATTTCCGGTGTATCGCGCCACCCCACCCGCCCCCGCTGCACCTGCGGAGATGGTGGAGGCAATCGCCAAGATCGTCTATGCGGCGATGAAATGGGGCGCAGAACGTGCGGAGAATGGACGCCCGCCAGAATGGGTTGATCGTGGCAACTCCACGGCTCAAGTCGAAGCCCGACGATTTGCCAGCGACATTGCCGCCCTCTCTCCGAAGGGGGTGTAGGATGAAGGATTTAGTGCGCATCCGCGAGTGTCCCAACGAGCCTTGTCAGGACATCGCGGAGAGGATCACCGATTACCTCGCCAATGGCGGCCTGTTTAACCCGGAACTAGCGGATCACGTCGCCGTCCGAGATTTGCTGATTGAGTGCCGCGCCGCCCTCGCCAGCGCGGCCCTACCTTGGCAGGACATCGAGACGGCACCGAAGGATGGCAAGCGGATCATCCTGTTCCGCAAGGGGCACGTGGTCTGCGGTCGTTGGAATGACGACCGGTACGCACGAAATCCGCGCCCGTATTGGTCTCACGATCAAGAGCGGACGTTCGGCACAAGAGACGCTCGCGATGCTGCGCCCAGCCGCTGGATGCCGCTCCCTGCTCCTCCCTCGGCTATGGAGAACGGTTCTGCCGATCTCGCGGATGCGCACTCAAATTCCTATGAGGAGGGGGAGCGGTGAAGGTGCTCGTCGCCTGCGAATTCAGCGGGACGGTTCGTCGTGCCTTCTCAGCCCGCGGCCACGATGCGTGGTCGTGCGATCTCCTGCCGGCAGAGGACGGCAGCAACCGGCACATCGTCGGCGATGCCCGCGACATTCTCGATGATGGCTGGGATCTGCTGATGGTAGGTCACCCGCCATGCACCCGGCTTTGCAACAGTGGCGTCCGGTGGCTCTCGACGCCGCCGCCGGGCCGCACTCGCGAAGAGATGTGGGCCGAGCTTGAGGAAGGTGCCGCGCTCTTCTCGGCGTTCTGGAACGCGCCGATCAAGCGCGTCTGCGTCGAAAACCCGGTGATGCACCGGCACGCGAAAAAGCTGATCGAGAACTATGCCGAGCCGGCGCAGAGCGTGCAGCCGTGGCAGTTCGGCCATGGCGAGGTGAAGCGGACGTGCTTCTGGCTTCGCAACCTGCCGCCGCTTCGCGCGACCGATGTCGTCGAAGGTCGCACCGCCCGCGTCCATCGGATGTCGCCGGGGCCAGATCGCTGGCGCGAGCGCTCCCGCTTCTTCTCCGGCATCGCCGAGGCCATGGCCACCCAATGGGGCGACCTCGACGGCCTTACCCCGATTCAGCGCGATCTCTTTGAGGTGACCGCATGACCCCCGTATCAGTAGAACCGATAAGCGAGAGCCGACTGGCTGAGATCAGGAAGCGGACGGCCTGGCATCAGGAGGCGCGAGAACTCGGTCTGATAAACTTCTCGGTCAGGGAAGTCGCCTCCCTCCTCGCCCTGCTCGACCAGAAGGAACGCGAGCGAGTCGAGGCGCGGGCCGACTTGGACCGGTTGATGGACCCGGAACTCAAGCACCTTCGGATTGAGGGCGGCGCCATCGACGTAGCCCTCACCGGCCCGATCGTACAGCACATGGGATTGGTCATCAGCGAGCACTTCCGCGCATCCGGCGCGGAAAACTACATCGAAATGACCTACCACGCGAAGACCGAGCCCTTCGAAACGTATGTCTGGACGATCCAGAAGCGTGTCGGAAGTAACTCACCACACGATCTGCGGGCCAAGGCCGAAGCCCGCGCCACAGCCGCCGAAGCCGATAAGGCGGAACTGCGGCGGGCGTTGGAGTGCGTGAAGCAGCAGTGCGAGACGGCCGTCTACAACATTAGACAGCGCGAGCATGACGAGGCTGTTGTCCGCTCGTTCCAGAGCGTTGCCGACTTTGCATGCCGCGCCGCCCTCTCCGCCACGTCTCAGGACAGAGGGAATAGGGAAGGAGAAGGGGAATGAACCACATCCGTATCAATGGCGACGTGGCTCATATCCGGATCTCGCAAGAGTTGGTTGCCGTTATCGACATCGCAGACCTTCCCAAGGTCAGGGACCACTCGTGGTTCCGGATGCCCGGCCACGGGCGGGACTATGCCGTTGGGTATCGTCGCGGCCAGGGGCGAATTCCTATGCACCGCCGGGAGGCGAAGTGATGAAGCTGACGAAAATCCGCTTTTCACAATTGGCCGGCTACATCGCAAAGAATGCAGCCACGTGGTCGGCTGAAAGTCTCGATCTGGTCGAGGCATACCCGGAGATGCGGCCGGATGCCGTGTACCGTTTCACGGACGAAATGCGCGCTCGCTTAGATCGGCTCGACGAACTCGCCGGCCGCGCCGCTCTCCAGAAGGATGCACCTGATGTCTGAGATCGATAAGGGGGCGCTGGAGAAGGCGTTACGGCACGCAATTACGACGGCTTCGAATGACGACTACTCGAAAGCAGGAACGCCTGAACGCGCGCGACATGTTGCGCGGATCAACGCCATGACGAACGCGGCCGATGCGCTCGCCGCCCAGAGCCAGGAGGCGGACGGGATGCCTGGCAGCTTCACCGTCGATGATCTCGCGCAGGAAATCCGCCGGGTTGACGGCCAGCATAAGCTTGGTGCCGGTGCTCTTGCCGAGGCCCTAGCCCCGTTCCTTGCCAAAGCCTTCGCGGCGAAGGAGGCTGAGATCCGCGAGGTCCGCATGCAGGCGCTATCGGATGAAGGGCAGTTGCGGGAGATGCACGACCACATCGCCCACGCTGACGCCTACCAGAAGGCCGCGATGGACAATCTCGCTCGCGCCGAAGCCGCCGAAGCCCGCGCCACCGCAGCCGAGGAGCGCTTGAGGGAAGCGGTTGCTGCCGAGACAGAGCGGTGCGCGAAGATCGCCGATTTCCACACGACGTCGAAGGTTGTCGGCACGTGGGCGCCTGAGGGAGCGGTGCAGTTTGTTGCTGCCAACATCGCGGCAGATATTCGGGGCAAGGGAGTGTGAGCATGCCCGAGCGTCGCCGCCCCGAGCCGACGAGCCTATACCCCGACGAGAAGGAGCTCGCCCGCGTGATCCTTGGCGACCGCGCGTCAGAGTGGCCTCGAATTGCGAAGATGGAAGAGCGCAACGGGCTGCCCCCGATCAGCGCCGTCTATGGTGGGCGCTATTGGCCTGCCATCCGCGCGTTTTTCGACAGACGATACAAGCTCGAGGCTGTCACCTCGCTTGAGCAGGAGGAGGAACCTAACGATGGACTCGCCGAATGGAAGGCTGAGCGCGCCAGGATTGCGGCGGCTAAAGCGAAAAAGCGGCCGGATTGATTGCTATTGGGTTGCGGAGAAAGAGGACATCACGAAGGGGTTCCGGCCTAAGACAGTCCGGCTTCGCGCCGATTTCGACACCGAAGAGGGCTATCTATACATCGCCGAGCAGTGCCAGCGCCTGCAGATGCAATTGCGCATGTGGCGCGACGGCCTGCGTTCCACGTCTGCTCGATCGGCCTACGGAACGGTTGCATGGCTTTGCGAGAGCTTCCTGCTCGACGAAGCCTCTCCGCTCCGCGAGAGGCGGCGCGACACCCAGATTTTCTATGAGCGCTACATCAAGATCATCACGCAGACCTTCGGCAAGGTGGATCTCGGCACTGTAACCGGCATCAAGATTAGAGCATGGCACAAGGAGTGGAGTGTCCTTGGAGAACGCGGGGCATATGCCTGCATCCAGACGCTCCGGCGCATCGTCAACTACGGCTGTGAACTCGCGCAGAAGGATGGCGACCCGTGCCTGCGCCTGGCCACAGTGCTTTCGAAGATGGAATTCAAGGCGCCGAAGGGCCGCAAGAAGCGGGTTACGCATGACCTCGTCATGGCGTTTAGGCCGAAGGCTCACGAGAAGGGACGGGCGTCGATTGCCTTGGCAGTCACCTTGCAGTTTGACCTTGGGCTTCGGCAAAAGGACGTCATCGGCGAATGGGTTCGTGCCGGCGATGGGTCGCGCGACGGGATCATGGATGGTGAGTGGCGTTGGCAGATCGGCCTTACTTGGGCGCACATCGACAGCGATTGGATATTGCGCAAGCCTACCAGCAAGTCGAACGGCAATGAGATCGCCGAGCACGACTTGAAGGCGTACCCGGAATCGCTCGTGCTGCTGCAGATGATCCCACAGGATCAGCGCGTCGGGCCGGTCATCCTCGATGAAGGGTCAGGCAAGCCCTATCGCAAGGCGCATTTCGCGAGAACGTTTCGGAAGATTGCGAAGGACGCTTCGTGGCCAAACGACGTATGGAACATGGATAGCCGGGCGGGCGCAGTGTCCGAGGCATTCGAAGCCGGGGCCGAGCCGGCCGACGTGATGAAGGCCGCGACCC
This sequence comes from Allobosea sp. BK604, assembly GCF_004341515.1. GTDB lineage: Bacteria > Pseudomonadota > Alphaproteobacteria > Rhizobiales > Beijerinckiaceae > Allobosea. The sequence goes on along the minus strand of NZ_SLZF01000006.1, from coordinate 117,754 downwards.
ACACGCAGATTTCGACCACCATGGGCTACAATCGCGGGGGCGTTGTGCAGTCGAACCGGGTGGCGGAATTAAGGCTAGCGAAAAGGAGCAAGAGCAATGGATGAAGCTCGGATCAGCCTCGATACCTTGGCCGGCGGATGGATTGTCGACGTGATCGGCGAAAATTGTGGATCGCAAATCGGACGCATCAGCCTAGCGGACTTGCTGGGCCAAATTTCGGGTATCGAATGGGCGCATGATCAAGATGAAGAAGCTGCTTTACGGGCCGCGCTCGTTCAGATGCTCAGATCCAATGCCGACCGTATAGAACTGGCCGCGAACAATCTGCCCTAACACCAACCCTAACACTCGCTTGAACAAAACGGCCTAAGCCGTTGAAAAAAATGGTGCCCAGGGGCGGAATCGAACCACCGACACTGCGATTTTCAGTCGCATGCTCTACCAACTGAGCTACCTGGGCGCTCCGGCGAAGCGGTGACGCTCCGTGTTGGTCGGGGCGATATAGAGGCTGAAATCCGGCCTGTCCAGTCGCTTCGCATCTTTGCGCGGAACCCGGCGGCTCCCGGCGCGCGAGCCTGTTGATATCGTTGAGCCAGGTCAGGCCAGGCCGGGCTGCGCCCGGCCTGCTGGAATGCGCCATTGGCCCGCAGCCCCCAGGGGGGACCGCGTGCTCGTGCCGAAGCGCTTCAGCCTCAGCCCGCCTTCTTGGTGATGAGCGTCAGTTCGCCGCTATCGTTGATCTGCGCGAGGACGACATGGGTCGGCGTCAGTCCCTTCGCTTCGAGCGCGGATTTGATGGAGGGTGCGGAATCGATGGCATTGCGCAGCTTCTGCAACTCGCCATCGCCGCGCTCCGCCACGACCTTGTTGACCTGGGACTGCGTCGACTCCGGCAGTTCGGTGATATCGACGACATTCACCGACTGGATCGCGGGCGGAGTCGCGGGCGCTTGCGGCGCCGCTGCCGGCGGGCGGGCAGGCGAGGGCTGTCCGGAGGGGGCCTGGGCGCCAGCTGCCGTCGCGAGCAGGAGGGCCGCGCCGGCCGCGGCAATCGTGATCATGCGCATCGAATGTCCTTCCATTGGTTTGCGGATCACCGCGAAACCTGGCCGAGGAATGCGGTGATAGCCCGGGCCGCCGCTGGTCATTCCATGACCATGTCGCGGCGAAACCGCGAATCATGTGGCGGAAGGATGGCCCAGGCCCGGCCCTGCGGAGCGACATTCTGGCCCCTGGCCGTTCGGGAACCGTTCAGCCAGGCTGACGTTGATTGCGCTGGACGACGACTTTGCGGATCTCGTTATGCATGCTTTCTCTTCGCGCGCCGGCGACAGCCGGACGCAGCTTCCTCCCCGCCACCCCGTCACCATCCGGCGCGAGCCCGATGGCTATGGGATTCGCTTCGGTTTGAGCGAGGAGGAGGACGAATTGCTGCACGGCCCCAGCTTCGAGACCTTGCCCGAAGCCCTTGCCTGGGTCGATGCGTTCGACGAGGCCCGCTCGGCGTGAGCGCCGAAGTGACATCTCATTCACCGCGATCTGCACAGGGTGGCTTGTCAAAGCGCTCGGCAATCGGGCATAGAGCCTGCAACGGAGACGTGGCCGAGAGGCTGAAGGCACTCGTTTGCTAAATGAGCATACCCCACAAGGGTATCGAGGGTTCGAATCCCTCCGTCTCCGCCATCATCCCCTTTTGATCCTGCTGAGCTTCCTGGAGCGGGCGGACCGTGCCCTGTCACGGCGCCTTGGCATGGCAGCGGGTAGAAGGGTTCCGGGCATCGTCGTGCCCTTGCGAATGCCAAGGCGTCCGGACTTGCATGAGCCGGCCGCAGCAGGAGGCAACCGGATTGTCGGGACCACAGGGCACGGGAATCTCCGCCCAGGTCTCGCCGGGCCTACTGAAAAGCCATGGGCAGGGCGAGAAGTGCCAGAACGGTGACCACAATACTGGCCCGCAGCCAGATTCCCTTGACGCTACCACTCACGAGCATAATGGACCCCCGACGGCACTGATACGCAGTGCTGGTTCCGGCGCTTTACTGTCCGGCGCCGCCGACAGTCCCCAACTGTCATGATTGTGCACTTGGTCAATCTCAGTGCGCAAGCGACTTCTACTCTTTCGAATGATCAGGAAACATCCGAGCCTCGAGCTTGTTTCAATCAACGCGACATTGCAGGAGGCTGATTATGAGAGACGGACCCGGAAACAAGCTCTCAACTGAGCAGGGCGCGGACCGTGGCTCCGTGAAAACCGATCTCGCCAGAGCATTGTCGAGTGGAGTGGACAGCCCGCGTGAAGACAATGCGTCACAACAAATCGCCAGCGCCGTCGTGACAGAAGACACCGGCGCCAACCGCTTCAACATGGCGCTGGAGGGAGGAATAGCCTACGCGACGTTCCGGCGGCAGGATGGCCTCCTGATCATCTCTCATACGGAGGTGCCGAGGGCGTTGCGCGGCCGCGGTATCGGATCGCAGCTGGTCCACGGAATCTTCGAGCTCGCGCGACGCCGGGGCGAAAAAATTCTTCCGGTCTGCCCGTTCGTTGCGGACTGGGCGCATCGGCACCCCGAATATGCGGACCTGATGCCCAGCAGTCGATAGCGCTTCCACCAACTGCGCTGTGAGAGCATTCTTATCCGGAAGCTAACTGGCCAGCTCGATGATCAGTGCGCTGGCGAGCCCGACGACGGCCAGGACCAAGCCGGTTCCAACTGTCGCCGTCAGAAAACCAGGCGCGTTGGACGGACCGTCTTCATCGTCCTGGTGCTGAGCCTCCCATGTGTCGGCCGCTTCCTCGAGATCGATCAGCTCTGCTTCGGCCTCGGAGCCCGGTTCCGCCAGGACAAGTTCTTTTGCCCGGGCGCGAGCCCGTTCGTAATCATCTTCACAGCCAACGACGATCTTCTTTGGTTCACCCATCGCCGCCCTCCATTGCCTGGGGTTGCTTGGACAGAGCGGGGTGCTCGCGCGTCTCAAAATCGAGCATGGCGGCAGTCAGGTCGAGAAATTCGTCCTGGCCTGTGCCGTCGGCGGATATCTGGCCGAGAGCTTTCAGGCGATCTCCCGCTAGCAAATACTCGTCGTAGGTCTCGATGCGCATGTTTGCCCCGCTGATCCGTTTGACTGGAAACGTGGCGGTGAGCTGTTTGATCCGGCCAGGCGCCACAATCGGATCCGCACGCCGAACGACACCGACCACTCGGTAAGGCGCAGAGACGCATAACCCTGGTCAGCGCTCCAGGCCCCCGCACTCCACGCTCAACCAGCAACGCTTTTTCAGCGGCCGTTTACCTGGGCGCGATAGTCCGTGGTGGATGCATGACCGTCGAGTGACGGAAGGAGCCGCCATGCCGCCCAGAGCAGCAGCCCAGGAGGGCGGCCCTGCGCCCCGCCTGAATCGCTTCATGAGCGTGACGCTGGAGCTTGGGCCCGAGGTTCTCGTGCCGCGCCGGGAAACCGAACTGCTCGGACGCAGCGCGGTCGCGATCCTTCGCGATAACCCGCCGGGCTCCGTGGTGATCGACATGTGCTGCGGCTCCGGCAATCTTGCCCTGGCGATCGCCGCGGAGATCCCCTCAGTCCGTGTCTGGGCGGCGGACCTGACCGACAGCACGGTCGCTCTTGCCCGCAGCAATGCCGAACGCCTGGCGCTTCAGGACCGGGTCACCATCCGGCAGGGCGACCTGTTCGCTGCGCTTGAGGGCGATGGGCTCTCCGGCGCTGCGGACATGATCGTCTGCAATCCGCCCTATATCTCCACCGCGCGCCTCGACGGCGAGAGCGCGCATCTGCTCGCGGCCGAGCCGCGCGAGGCCTTCGACGGCGGACCCTACGGCATCTCGATCCACCAGCGCCTCGTCCGGGACGCGGTCGATCTCCTCAAGCCCGGCGGCTGGCTGCTCTTCGAGTTCGGGCAGGGGCAGGACCGGCAGGTCGCGGCCCTGAGCGCCCGGGCCAGGGCTTACGAGCCGGTGACCTTCGCCAAGGACGACGACGGGATGCCGCGCGTCGCGCTGCTGCGCAAATCGGGAAACGGCGCCGCGGTGCCCCCGGTGCCCTCGCTGCCCTCTGATTCGCCGAGCCGGGCATGAGCGAGATCCGTCCGCTGCAGGCCGCGGATATCCCGGCGGTCTCCGAGCTCTTCCAGAAAACCTTTCGGGACGGCGACAAGCCGGCGCCCCAGACGCTCGCGGCCTATCTGAGCCAGCGCTATCTCGAAGCTCCGGTCTGCGACCCCGAGATCACCTCGCTCGTCCATATCGCAGGAGATGGCGATATTTCCGGCTTCGTCGGCGTGAACGTGCTGCTGATGAGCTATGGCATCCGCAAGCTGCGGGCAGCCATTTGCGGCTCGCTCATGGTCGAGCCGCGGGCGAACGATCCGATGGCGGGCGCAAGGCTGCTCAGGACCTTCCTGGCCGGGCGGCAGGACATCTCCTTCAGCGAAACCGCGAGCGCCCTCTCGACCCAGATGTGGACGAAGCTGCGCGGGGTCGCCCTGCCGCAATACAGCCTGGACTGGCATCGGGTCATCCGGCCCTCTTCCTTCCTGCTCGACCTGGCCTCGCGGCGGGCCGGCGCCATTCGCTGGCTCGATCCGCTCGCGCGCGGCATCGATCGCTATCTGCGCGGGCGCATGGACGGGAACGAGCTGCGCTGGTCCAGCGTCGCCGAGAACTGGAGCGGCAAGGGCGGCGCCAAGGTCAGCGAGATCGACCAGGCCGGCTTCATCGCGCTGGTGGAGCCGCTGACGCGGCACTACACGCTGCGACCCGACTGGAGCGCGGAGTTGCTCGCGCATATCGTCGCGGAGGCTGCGGGGAAGCCGGAGTATGGCGAGGCGGTGTTCGCCTCCGTCTCCGCCTCGAACGGCGAGCCGATCGGCGCCTTCCTCTATCATGTCAGCCCGGGCAGGATCGCGCGGGTGCTCCAGGTCCTGGCGCTGCCGGGGCAGGCCGGCGCCGTCCTCGACTGCCTGATCGGCGATGCGGCGCAGCGCGGCGCCGCCGGCCTGCGCGGCCGCACGCAGCCGGCCCTGCTCGAAGCGATGCTGGGGCGGCGGGTCGCCTTCACCCAGCCGGCGGCGACCGTCGTGCATTCGCGCGACAAGGAGCTGGTGAACGCCTTCCTGAACTCGCAGGGCTTCTTCAACGGGCTCGCCGGCGAGCACTGGGGCCGCCTGGCCGGGGGCCGGTTCGACTAGAGCGTTGTCGCATCCGCTTTTTTTCGAAAGCCGAAAGCCACTTTCGGGCCGATGCGCTAAGCCTCAGCCGGCGACCTCCGCGACAGGGCCGACAAGCTGCGGGCCGAGATGGAGATAGCGCGTCGCCCGGCGCTTGGCCGCGATATCGGCGAAGACGCGCTCGACCTCGACCGCGCTCAGCTTTGCGGCGGCTGCGACCTCCTCGGCCGGCAGGCCATTGTTGAGGCCGAACAGGCAAAGATCCATGCGGTCATAGGGCAGGGAGAAATAGAACTCCTCCTGCGTCTGCGCGAGCGAATAGGTGTCGGTCGTCGGAGGCCTCAGGCGGATCTCCTCGGGGATGCCGAGATGGGCGGCAAGCGCATAGACCTGGCTCTTGTAGAGATGGGCGATCGGCTTGACGTCGGCCGCGCCGTCGCCGTTCTTCACGAAGAAGCCCTGGTCGTATTCGAGCCGGTTCGGCGTGCCCAGCACGGCGAAGTTCAGCCGGTCGGCGTGATAGTATTCGATCTGCTTGCGCGTGCGCTGCTTCATGTTGGTGGCGGCGACGATGCCGAGATAGACCGCCGGCGGCATGCGCAGCTTGGTCTGCCGGCCCTCCAGGTCCTGAACCACCAGCGAGGAGATGTTGTAGCCGTCGCCGGCGAGCGAATTGGCGATGACGATCTTCGAGGCCCAGCCGGGGCCGTAATCCGGCACGAGCTCGCGGATGAAGGCATCGCGCCTGTTGTAGCAGCCCATTGCGCGCAGGGTCGGGCCGATATCCTCGACGATCGCCTCGATGCCGAAGCTCTCGGCGACCAGCCGGCCGAGCCGCAGGCTCTCGGGATCGGAATCGTTCTCCGGCATGAACAGGCAGAAGACGTTCTTGGCGCCGACGGCGCGGGCGGCGAGCGCGGCGCAGACGCTGGAATCGATGCCGCCGGAGAGGCCGAGCACGAGGCCGCGCTTGCGCATGGCGCGCAGCTGCTCGCGCAGCCCGGCGACGATGCGGTCGGTTTCCGCGGCGTTGTCGAGGGTCAGCGCCGCCGGCGAGAAGGCGGGGCGGCCCGGTGTGGCGGGGAGGGTCATTCCGCCGTTCCCAGCGCCTCGGCCGCCAGCCTGCGGCTGACCTTGCCGGTATCGGTCTTCGGCAGCTCCTGGCGGAATTCGACGCGCTTCGGCACCATGAAGTCCTCGAGATGACCGGCGCAGTGCCGGATGATGTCGCGTTCGCTCACGCTCTCGTCCCGGAGCACCACGAGCGCGGCGATGGCATGGCCGAGCACCGGATCGGGCACGCCGGTCACCACCGCTTCGGCGATGCCGGGATGGGCATGCAGCACCGCCTCGACCTCCTTCGGCGCGACCTTCTCGCCGCGGGTCTTGATGATGTCGTCCTTGCGGCCGACGAAATAGAGGAATCCTTCCGCATCCGTGCGGAACAGGTCGCCGGTATGCAGCCGCTTCTCCCAGGGCTGTGGGCCGGGGCGCAGCATCTGCCGCGTCGCCGCCTCGTTGCGCCAATAGCCCTGCATGACATGCGGGCCGCGGATGACCAGTTCGCCCGCGACGCCCGGCGGCACGCGCTTGCCCTCGTCGTCGACGACGATCGCCTCGGTGTTGGGAATGGCGATGCCGACCGAGCCCGGCCGGCGGTCGAGCTCCTCCGGCGGCAGATAGGTGCAGCGCTTGCACTCGGTCAGGCCGTACATCGAATAGAGCCGCACGCCCGGGAAGAGCTCGCGCAGCCGGGCGATATGCGCGGGCGGGAGGGCCGCGGCGGTGTTCGAGAGATAGCGCAGGCTCGGCAAGAAGCCGGGCGCCAGATCGCGCATCTGCAGGATCAGCGCCGCCATGGTCGGCACGAGCGGGAAGCCGGTGACCTTCTCGGTGCGAATGCGCTCGAAAATCGCCTGCGGAAAGGCGAAGGATTTTTCGAGGACGAGCGTCGCCCCGAGCCGCATCGCCATCAGCAGCTGATAGAGGCCGTAGTCGAAGGCCAGGGGCAGGACGTTGAGGATGATGTCGTCGGGCGTGTTGCCGAGATAGGTCGTGATCGACTCTGCCGCCGCATCGATATTGCGATGCGTCATCATCACGCCCTTGGGGCGGCCGGTCGAGCCGGAGGTGTAGATCAGCATGGCGAGGTCGATATCGATGCCGCCATGGCCGACCGGCGCCGGTTCAAATTCGAGGCAATCCTCGAAGGAGGCGGCGCCATCGGGGACCTGTCCCGACGGCGCCCCCGTCGACGCGACGAAGAGCGGCCGGTCCGACAGCGCGCGCGCCTGGGTCACGACGGGCATCAGCCGCGCCTGGGTCAGGATCGCCGCGGCCTCGCAATCGCCGATGACATAGGCGAGCTTGTCGGCCTTGGTCGAGGCGTTGATCGGGCTGAAGACCGCGCCCGCCTTGAGGATCGCGAAGATCGCGACGGCGGCTTCCCAGCAATTCTCCATGAAGACGAGAACGCGGTCGCCGCGCTCGACGCCATTCGCGGCGAGCGCGGCAGCGAGCCGGCTCGACAGCGCGTCCAGCTCGTCATAGCGCAGCCGCTTCCGCTCGGTGACCAGCGCCGTCTTGGCGCCATGCGCAGCCGCATTGGCGATCAGGAATTGCTCGACCCGCATCAGCCCGGGCCTCCGCCGCTAGAGCATTTTCAAGCGAAGTGGAAACCGGTTCGCGTGAAGAAAATGCTTCAAAGAGAGATGGCGCATTTTCAAGCGAAGTGGAAACCGGTCCGCGTGAAGAAAATGCGTCAAGATAATTGGACAGGGAACTTCCGCGTTTCGGAGAAACGCGGACATGCTCTGGACGTCACGCCGCCAGCCGTCACGCCGCGACAAGCGAGGCGGTCTTCAAGCTGATGAAGTCCGTGATGCGCGCCAGCGAATCGAGATTGGCCGGCACGATATCGGCATCGGCGACGGTGATGCCGTAATGGTCCTCGATGAAGGCCACGAGCTCCAGAACGCCGGTCGAATCGATGATGCCGGTCTCGATGAACGAGTCGACATCGTCGAGGGCCTGGGTGGTGTCGCCGAACAGGAAGTTCTCGATGACAAAGGCCTTCACTGCGTCGCGGATCGTGTCTGTCATGTGCTTACCCTTTCTTGGATGGTGTCAGGCGGCCTTTGCGGTGGCCTGGCCGGCGCCGGTGAAGGCCGCCAGCCAGAGCTGCGTCGACAGGATGCCGACGAAGGCCGCGTTGTCGCGGAAGCCCGAGGCCGGCTGGCGGCTGCATTTCTCGTGCAGCTTGGCCACGGCCTTGGGATTGAACAGCCCGCCGGCGCCGATCGCGGCGCTGCCCAGCATCGCCCCGACATAGTCCCGCGCGCCCGGCCCGACGAAGGACTGGCTGTCGGGGGCGCGGTAGGGCTGCTTGGGGCGCCGGCCGATCGCGGGCGGCAGCAGATCCTTGGTCGCGTCCCGCAGGATATGTTTCTCGACCAGCCCCTTCAGCTTCATCTGCGGAGGAAGCCCGGCGGCGAATTCGACCAGGCGATGGTCGAGGAAGGGAAAGCGGCCCTCGATGCCATGGGCCATCGCCATGCGATCGCCCTGGCTCGACAGGATATAGCCGGGCAGCAGGAAGCGGGCTTCGAGATACTGCGCCTGATGCAGCGGATGCCAGCGGGCGAAGGCAGCGGGCAGGCGCGCGGCGAGCTCCTCGGCGGCGTCGTATCCGGACAAAGTCGCCCGCAGGTCGCCCGAGAAGAACAGCTTCGTCGCCGCGGTGCCGTCCAGCCGCGGCCGATGCGAGAACAGTGGATCCTCGAGCCCGCTTCCATCAGCCCCGAAGAACGAGGCGAGATACTCGGCGGATTGCTGCCTGAGCCCCGGCAGATAGGGATAGAGCTTGCGGAACAGATGCGGGCGGATGCGCGAGCCGGGCTGCCTGCCGCAGAACCGCCGAACCCGGGCCTCCTTGAAGATATCGTAGCCGGCAAAGATTTCATCGGCGCCTTCGCCCGTCAGCACCACTTTCAGCCGGGCCTCGCGCACCAGGCCCGAGAGCTTGTAGAGCGGGGCAGGGGCGGTGCGCAGGATCGGCCGCTCGGTGAAGCGGATCACCTCGGGGAACACCGCTGCGATATCGCCCGCTCCACAGGCGACCGAGCTATGCTGCGTGCCGAGCGCTCGGGCCATCTCCAGCTGGAAGGCGCTCTCGTCATGCTCGGCACTGTCGAAGGTGACCGAGAAGGTCCTGAGCCCGCCCGGCGCCATGCCGGCCGCCAGCGCCGAGGTGATGGAGGAATCGAGGCCGCCGGAGAGATAGGAACCGACCGGCACATCGGCGCGCATGCGGATGCGGGTGGCGTCCGTCAGGAGCGCGCGCAGCTCCTCGGCCGCTTCGCGCTCGTCCCGGTGCCGTGGAGGCACCTCCCGGTCGGGATAATCCAGGCTCCAGTAGGACCGCGTCGAGACGCTGCCCTCCTGCACGATCATCAGGCTCGCGGGCTCGAGTTCCCAGACGTCGCGGAAGGCCGTGCGCGGCGCAATCGGGGCCCAGAGCGTGAAGATCTGGTCGAGCGCCACCGGATCGAGCTCGGCCGCGACGCCCGGGACCTGGAGCAGGGCCTTGACCTCCGAGGCGAAATAGAACCGTTCGCCCTGCCGCGTGTAGAAGAGCGGCCGCACGCCCATGCGATCGCGCGCCAGGACCATCCGGCGCCGGCGGCCATCCCAGAGCGCAAAGGCGAAATCGCCATTGAGCAGCGAGACGCAGTCCTCGCCCATCGCATCGTAGAGATGCAGGATCACCTCGGTATCGCTGCCCGTGCGGAAATGGCGGCCTTTCGCGCGCAGCTCCTCGCGCAGCTCGACATAGTTGAAGATCTCGCCGTTGAAGGCGATCGTCAGCTCGCCTGTCGCGTCGGACATCGGCTGCTGGCCGTCGCTGAGACCGACGATGGAAAGCCGGGCATGGCCGAGGCCGGCAGCCTCCGCCGTGAAGAAGCCCTGCTCATCGGGGCCGCGATGCGCAATGGCGGCCGTCATCCCCTTGAGGAGCGCCCTTCCATCCCGGACAGTGCCGAAATAGCCGCCGAAACCGCACATGCCGAGATAGTTCCAAGTCAATCAGCGCGACTTCATCAGCGCGACTTGGACTATAGCCAGCAAGATACCGGCAGGCGTTAAATATTCGCGGCTATTCGCGGGAATGGTAAATTTTGAAGGAGAAGCGAGGCGCTGTTTTCGGGGTAAGAAGTCATGCCCCTGGAGCCGCGCTTTGGTGAGTGGAGTGACGCAAAGGGAGCCGAGGCTTGGCTTATCGGCCGCGACGTCGGCTCGCGCGGCCCTGCCTTCCTTTGGCAGCATCCGGCTGCGATGATCCGGAGGGTCATGAGCGGAAAGACACGCCATCTCCGCCTGGGATTGCTGGGCCTTGCGCTCTTCGGCCTGGGGAGCGCCGCGCTCGGTCAGCCAGGCGGCAGGGGGCCGCAGGTTATCCCGCGCGATCCGCTGCCCTATGGACCGGGTGGCATCTACCAGCGGATTCCGGCCCGCGATGAATTCGGGCGGGATCAGCTTGCGATGTTCCGGATCTGGAACCCCGATCCGCGGGCCAATCACGCGGCCAACCTGCGCGCCATCGCACCGGCCCTCGCCAGGGTGGTGCGCAAGGCGCAGGCTGACAATCCAGGCCTCAGCTTCGTGATCGGCTCAGGCAGGCGTGACCGCAAGCTGCAACGCGTCGCGGTTGCCTGGGGCTGGTCGATGACCCGCGCCAGCCCGCATCGGTCGGGCAGGGCGGTGGATCTGTGGGCGCTCGATCAGGCGGGACGGGTCGTGTTCGACCCGGACATCCAGAACCGGATCGCGGCCGCGATGAAGCTGGCCGCCAATGACCTCGGCGTATCGCTCAGATGGGGCGGCCATTTCCACGGCTACAGGCACATGGACCGCTCGCATTTCGAGCTGGCCTCGCCATGACCTCGACGGGCGCGCTGCGCGCCGGCGCGGCGGGAGCCTACAGCGCCACTCGTCGCCGGGAGAGGACCGCGCCCGCTCCCGCCAAGGCCGCCATGGCCGCCAGCAGCGCAGCGCTGCCGCAGAACAGCTGATCATAGCCGTGGCGCGTGATGAGCGGCGTGCTGAGCAGCGGCGAGCAGAACTGCCCGATGAAGATCGAGGCGGTCAGGATGCCGCCGCCGAGCCCCCGCACGCGCGCCGGCGTCAGCGTCAATGCGAGAGCGACGAAGCTCGGCGAGACCAGCGCATAACCCATGCCGATCGCAGCAGCCGCCGCGAACAGGGGCAAGGGCGCCCTGGCGAGAAGCAGCAGCGCGAAGCCGAGCGCCATCGCGGCGTAGCCCAGGCAGAACAGCCCCGCATAGCCCGTCGCGCGCTGGATGCGGGGATAGAGCAGGGCGAAGCCGCCGCCGGACAGCATCAGCGCGCCGAGGACCGCGCCGGTCATGACGCTGCTGCCATAGCCTCCCGCCTCCAGGAAGAAGGGCATCTGGGTCGGCATCACGAAGAAGAGCATGTTGGTCAGCGCCTGAAGCAGCACCAGCAGCGCGAGCATGACCGCCCAGGAGCGCTGCTCCTGCGCGCCTGCCATCGGCCTGGCGCCCGCCTGGGAAACCCGCGGCTGGTCGATGATGACCTTCCACATCAGGGGCAGGAAGGCCGCGGCGAGCCCGTAGATGGCGAAGGGCAGGCGCGGCGAGAGCGCCGCGACCCAGCCGGCGAGCGAGATGAAGACCAGGCCCCCGAAATTCCGGGCCGAGATCTGCAGCCCCATCAGGGCGCTGCGCTCGTCGCCGGTGAAATAGTCGCCGATCAGGGCGGTTTGCGCCGTCATGATCAGGGCGACGGCGGCGCCGAGCAGGAGGCGGCTGGCGAAGATCATCTGAAGATTGGGCAGGACGAGCCCGGCCGTCCCGGCTGCCAGGAACAGCAGCACGCCGGCGAGCAGCAGCCGCCGCCGTCCGAACCGGTCCGCCGCCAGCCCGACGAGCGGGGCGCAGAGCGCGACGCCGAGCGAGGGCGCCGGCACCAGGAGCCGCGTCAGCATGGCCGCGTTCGGGTCCCCGGCGAACAGGCGCTCGAGCCCCGGCAGCGCCGGGCTGATCGTGGCATTGGCCATCGTGGTGAGCGACGCGGCCAGCAGGAGCGCGATGGCGCGCCCATCCTGCCAGACCGGCCGTTTCTCTATCTCATACGCAGTTTCCATCGCTTTCCCTCTTGCTGAATCCGGCAGTTCGGGAGAGCGTACGAGTTCAAGTCGACTTGAGGTCAAGCATGCGTGTTCTGGACATTGGCGAGGTCGCTGAGCGTTCCGGCGTGCCGCCCTCGACACTGCGCTATTACGAGGAGATCGGCCTGATCCGCTCCCTCGGGCGGCATGGCCTGCGCCGCCAGTTCGACGGCGATGTCCTGCTGAAGCTCCAGCTCGTCAGCCTCGGCAAGGCGGCGGGCTTCTCCCTGGTCGAGATCGCCGCCATGTTCGGCCGGGACGGGCGGCCCGAGATCCCGCGCGGGCAGCTGCATGTCCGCGCCGATGAGCTGGAGCGGCAGATCCTGGATTTGCGGATGCTGCGGGACATGCTCCGGCACGTCGCAGATTGTCCCGCTCCGTCGCATCTGGAATGTCCGAACTTCCGCAAGCTCCTGACGACGGCGACGAGCAGGCGCGCTGCCGCCAAATCTCCAGGGCGCGCGGCGATGCCCAAGCCCGCGCGGAGAGGCTAGAGCATTTTCGAGCGAAGTGGACACCGGTTCGCCATCCGGTCCGATGATCCAGCTTCCTGTTTGCGCAACGGCATGTTCCGAAAGCTGCAATCCACTTTTCGGGCCGATAGGCTAAAAGGGCGGGATGGATACGCGCTTCCTCGAAAGCTTCACGACCGTTGTCGAAAGCGGCTCGTTGGCAGAGGCCGCGCGGCGTCTGAACCTGACGCCGGCTGCATTGGCGCAGCGCATCCGGGCGCTCGAACAGGAACTCGGCGTGCGCCTGCTCGCCCGCACCGGCCGCACCGTTCAGCCGACCGAGGCCGGCGCCGCTATCCTGGTGCGGGCGCGCCTGTTCCTGCGCGAGGTCCGCGATCTCAGGGCGCTGGCGGCCGGGGAGGGCATCACCGGCGAGCTCAGGCTGGGGGCGATCTCCTCGGCGCTGACCGGCATCCTGCCGGACGTCTTGCAAGGTCTCTCGGCCCGCTACGAGAATCTCGAGCTCTATGTCGTGCCCGGCACCTCCAAGAACCTCTATGCCGATGTCCTCGGCGGCGATATCGACGCGGCCGTGGTCGTCGAGCCGCCCTTCGCGCTGCCGAAGACCTGTGGCTGGCAGATGTTCCGCGAGGAGCCGCTGGTGCTGATCACGCCGGCCGCACTGAAGCGCACCGGGGTCAAGGATATCCTGCGGCACGAGCCCTTCATCCGCTATGACCGCAACCATTGGGGCGGGCGCTATGGCGATGCCTATTTGCGCAAGGTCCGCATCCGGCCGAAGGAGCGTTTCGAGCTCGACGCGCTCGATGCGATCGCGGTGCTGGTCGATCGCGGCCTCGGCGTCTCGCTCGTGCCGGACTGGTCGCCGCCCTGGCCGGAGGGGCTCGCCCTGAACAAATTGCGCCTGCCCGGCTCGGTGCTGGGCCGGCGCATCGGCCTGGTCTGGCTCAGGAACTCGCCGCGCTCGCGGCTGATCCGGGCCTTCATGGACGAGGTCCGCACGACCGGCTGGGATGATGGAACGCGCTGACCATGACTGACCTGACGATGACTGACCTGACGATGCTGAAACAGGCCGCCGCGGCGCGGGCGCTCGGGCCGGTCTGCGACTGCCACATGCATATCTATGGGCCTTATGACCGGTTCCCGCTGCCGCCGGGCGACAATTCGCCGGAATGGACGCTCGCCGACTACCGAGCGGTCTGCGCCAGGCTCGGCGTCACCCGCACGGTCTTCGTCCAGCCGCTCGCCTATCGGACCGACCACAGCGCCATGCTGGCGGCCATGGCCGAGACGGGCGCACAGAATGCGCGCGGCATCGCCATCGTCGCGCCCGATACCCCGGACCAGGAGCTTCGCGAGCTGGCGGCGGCCGGGGTGAGGGGCCTGCGGGTCATGACGACCGAGCCCGGCACGCTCGGCCTTGCCGAGGCCCCGGCCATCGCGCGCCGCGTCGCGCCGCTGGGCTGGCACCTGCAGATCCAGGGCGACGGCCGCGACATCGCCAACTGGCCGGCGGTGATCGACGCCCTGCCGACGCAGGTGGTGATCGACCATCTCGGCCGCCTGCCGCTGGGTGACGGCATCGAGGGCCCCGCCTTCAAGGCGCTGCTCGCCCTGCTCGATACCGGCAAGGTCTGGCTCAAGCTCTCGGCGCTCTATTATGGCCTTGGCGAGGGCGGCAGCGACTGGTCCGAGGTGGCGCTGCGCGTGCGGACGCTGGCGCAGGCGCATGCCGACAGGCTGGTCTGGGGCCTGAACTGGCCGCACCCGCGCTTTCCGGTCGGCAACAAGCCGGATGATGCGGCGCAGTTCGAGGAGTTCCTCTCCTGGCTGCCCGATGCGGGCCTGCGTCGGCGCATCCTCGTCGACAACCCGGCGAAGCTCTACGGCTTCGCCTGACGCTCGCGCCGCGCCTTGGCGCGGGCGGCCTCGTCGACATAATCATGCGAGGAACGCGCGCCGCCCTGGAAGAACAGGGCGGGGTCGGCCGGATCGAGCGCCGAGGCGGAGCCTGCGACCTCCGCCGCGAAATCCTCGGCATTGTCGTGCGGGCGGAAGCCGACATAGCCGGCCTTGCCATTGTCCCACCAGGAGCGGTCATTGTCGGAGACGCCGTAGAGGGCCGTCCAGCCGAGATGCGGCGTCGTCAGGCAGCGCAGCACGAGCTGGTCGAGATCGTCATAGCTCAGCCAGGTCGCGAGCGAGCGCTCGTCATTCGGCCTGGCCAGCGCCGAGCCGATGCGCAGGCAGGCGCTCTCGATGCCGTATTTGTCCCAGTAGTAGCGCGAGAGCGACTCGCCGAAGCATTTGCTGACGCCGTAGAGGCTGTCCGGCCGCAGCGGCGCGTCGAGATCGATCTGCTCGCTGCGCGGATACATGCCGATGACATGGTTGCTGCTGGCATAGACCACGCGCAGAACGCCCTGCCGCCGCGCCGCCTCGTAGAGATTGTAGGTGCCGGCGATGTTGACCTCCATCACGCTGCCCCAGTCGTTGCGGCTGAGCGAGCCGCCGAAATGCACGATCGCATCCATCCCGGAGACGAGCCGCTCCACGGCCTCGGCATCGCGCAGGTCGCAGGGCACGATCTCCTCGTTCTCCTCTGCCTCCTCCACCGGCGCGATGTCGGAGAGACGCAGCTGCGCGAAGCCCTGGCGCAGGGCGGGGCGCAGCCGGCGGCCGAGCGCGCCTGCGGCGCCGGTGAGCAGGATGGAGCGGAGCATGCCGGGACCTCTTTGCGGAGCCCCGAAACGGGGCACGGACGGGGCATTGTCCCGGCAAATCTAGCGGAGGAAGTACAGCGCGGGACATTACTTTTTATGATGTTCAGAAGGTAGGTCAGCATAGGTTGACCGATCGATTTCCCGGCCACCATACTCTGCGTCAACACGACAAGAGGTGGGGACGATGAGCCCTGCCCATGCTCTCAAGGGGAGGATTTCGATGCGTTCCACGACGTGGTCCAAGCTATTGCTCTCGCTCGCCGTCGCCGGCCTGACCTCGGCCGCGCTGGCGCAGGAGCCGCCGAAGCCGGGCGAAAGCCCGCGTGTCGACGCCATCCGCAAGTCCGGCGTGCTGCGCGTCGGCATGCTGGCGAACCCGCCCTGGCTGTTCGAGAACACGACCGGCGGCGGCCAGCGCTGGGAAGGGCCGGCCTGGGTGCTGGCGAATGAATATGCCCGGCTGCTCGGCGTGAAGATCCAGGAGGTCGCGGTCAGCAACGACACCAAGATCCCGGTGCTGCCGACCAATCAGGTCGATCTCACGCTTGCGCCCGTCGCCGAGACGCCGGAGCGCCTCGCGGTGGTCGATTTCGTGCTCTACACCAAGCAGAGCCTGTGCATGTTCGGGCTGGCCTCGAACGAGCGCTTCGCCAAGGCGAAGTCCATCGACGACCTGAACGATCCGAGCGTGACGGTCGCCTATCTGGTCGGCGCGGCGCAGGAGCCCTGGGTCAAGGAGCGCTTCGCCAAGGCCAAGCAGCGCGGGCAGATCACCTCGAACGTCGTCCCTGTCGACGAGATCATCGCGCGCCGGGCCGATGCCGCTCCGGTCAACACCTTCGCCTGGATCGCGCTCAACCGGAAGGTCAAGGGCCTCGCCGTCCTGCCCAAGGAGAATAATTGCCAGGACAGCACCGAGAAGTCGCAGCCGGTCGGCCTCGCCGTCAACAAGAACGAGGTCGTCTACCGCGACTGGATGCGCAAGGTCGCCGACAGCATGACCGACAAGCTCAAGGCCGAAGAGCTGCGCGTCATCAACGAGAAGATGTAGGCGGCAGCGCAGAGCATTTCCGCGTTTCTCCGAAACACGAAAATTCTCTATCTATTTGTTTTGACGCATTTTCTTCACGCGAACCGGTCTCCACTTCGCTCGAAAATGCTTCTGGTAGCCGTCCGCTCGGGGCGAGGGTCCAGTGCTCGAATTCGATTTCTCGCCGCTTGTCGAGAGCTGGCGCTTCCTGGCTCTCGGCCTTTCGGTGACGCTTGGCCTCGCCGCCGCCGTCATCGTCTCCGCCTCGCTCCTCGGGGTGCTCGTCGGCGTCGGCCGGGTCTACGGGCCGCGCTGGCTCAGGGTCCTGCTCACCTTCTATGTCGACTCGATGCGCGCCGTGCCGGTGCTCGTCGTGCTGGTCTGGACCTTCTTCGCCTTCCCGCTCGCGGTCGGCATCACCTTGCCGCCGCTGATCGCGGCCTTCGTCGCGCTGACCTTCCATGTCGGCTCCTATGTCTCGGAGATCGTGCGCGGCGGCATCGAGTCGGTCCGCACCGGCCAGATGCGGGCGGCGCTGGCGCTCGGCATGACGACCGGCCAGGCGATCCGCCAGGTCGTGCTGCCCCAGGCCGCGATCCGCATGCTGCCGCCCTACGCGACGATCGTGACCATGACGATCAAGGAGACCGCCGTCTCGGCCGTGATCGCGGTGCCTGAATTCATGCGCTCCTCCGAGGTCGTCTCCTCGCAATCCCTCCGCCCGCTCGAGGTCTATACGGTGGCGCTCGTCGTCTACTTCCTCCTGATGTTCCCCGTGGCCCGCGGCGTCGACCGGATCTACCGCCGCCTTGCGCATCTGGGGCGGTCATGACCTACGACTGGAGCGTCCTCTGGCAATATCGCGGCGCCTTCCTGAGCGGCGTCGGCACCACGATCCTGCTCTCGGTGCTGACCATGGCGATCGCGCTGCCGGGCGGCGTGCTGATCATGCTGCTGCGGCGCTCGCAAGTCGCGCCGGTCGCCTTCCTCGGCACGGCCTATGTCGAGTTCTTCCGCAACGTGCCGGCGATCCTGCTGGTCTACTGGACCTTCTACGTCCTGCCGATCGTCGCGGCCGTCGACATCCCGCCCTTCACCACCGGGCTGCTGGCGCTGGCGCTCTCGGTCACCGCCTATAATGCCGAGGCCTTCCGCGCCGGCGTCAGCTCGATCCGGCAGGGGCAATGGAATGCGGGTCTCGCGCTCGGCATGACCCGCAGCCAGACCTTCCTGAAGATCATCCTGCCCCAGGCGGTCTCGCGCGTCGTCCCGGCGATCGCCAATAACTGGGTCTCGCTGTTCAAGAACACCTCGCTGGTCTCGGTCATCGCGGTCGGCGACCTCGCCTACAACGCGATGCAGGTGCGCTCACAGACCTACCGCATCCTCGAAGTCCTGACGGCGCTCGCCGTCATCTACTGGGCCCTCGGCTTCCCCCAGGCGAAGTTCGTCGACTGGCTGCAGAAGCGCTACGGAGTGAAGGAATGACCGATCCCGTCAACGCCGCCCGCGTCGGCGCCGACCGGCCACCGGTCATCGTCTACGAGGACGTGGTCAAGCGCTATGGCGGCTTCGTCGCGCTGAACGGCGTCTCGGCCCAGGTGCATCAGGGCGAGGTCGTCTGCCTGATCGGTCCGTCCGGCTCCGGCAAGTCGACCCTGCTTCGCTGCACCAACGCGCTGGAGCCGATCGAGGGCGGGCGCATCGTCTTCGAGGGCGGCACCCTGCCGACCCCCGCGCTCGCCGCCCCGGTGCGTCGGCGCATGGGCATGGTCTTCCAGAATTTCGAGCTGTTCCCGCACAAGACCGCGCTCGAGAACGTCGCCATCGGCCCGCGCACCGTGCTCGGCACCGACAAGGCCGTTGCCGAGGAGAAGGCGCGGGCCCTGCTCGCCAAGGTCGGTCTCGGCGACAAGGCGGCGAGCTATCCGAGCGAGCTGTCCGGCGGCCAGCAGCAGCGCGTCGCCATTGCCCGCGCCCTCGCCATGGAGCCGGAGGTCATGCTCTTCGACGAGCCGACCTCGGCGCTCGATCCCGAGACCGTCGGCGAGGTGCTCAACGTCATGAAGCGCCTCGCCGAGGAGGGCATGACGATGATCGTCGTCACCCATGAGATGACCTTCGCGCGCCGCGTCGGCAACTGGGTCGTCGTCTTCGACAAGGGCCGCGTCGTCGAGGAGGGCGTGCCCAGGCAGGTCTTCGAGGCGCCGCGCGAGCAGCGTACGCGAGACTTCTTCAGCCACCTGGCCTGGAACGGCTGATGCCCCCGCATCGCCGCCAGAGCCCGATCTCCGCCCCTCGCTACGGGAAGCCAAGCCCATGAAGATCGCCCGCGTCCAGGCCTATCACCTCACCAATATCCCGATCACGCCGCCGCCCTTCCGCAAGCTGCCGAATGTCGAGCAGGCGATCATGGTCGAGATCGAGACCGACGATGGGCTCGTCGGCTGGGCGATGGGCGGCTACGCCCACCCGATCATCGTCAATTTCATCAACCGCTACGTCCAGCCGGTGCTGATCGGCGAGGACCCGGTCCTGATCGAGCGGATCAACTACAAGCTCTGGAAGCAGTTCATCTTCGCCCATCGCGATCTCGGCCGCTCGCTGGTCAGCGGCCTGGCGATGATCGACATCGCGCTCTGGGACATCAAGGGCAAGGCCTGCGGACGCTCGGTCCATCACCTCATCGGCGGCGCCTTCGACAAGATCCCGGTCTACATCACCCATGGCGCCGCCTATGGCGGGGCGCCGGTCTACAGCGTCGAGGAACTCGCGGCCGAGTCGAAGCACCTCGTCGCGCTCGGCAACACCCACTTGAAGAACACGGTCGGCCGCCAGACGGTGCCGGACCCGGATGACGACTATATCCGCATGAAGGCGATGCGCGACGCGGTCGGTCCGAACGTCAAGATCGCCATGGACGGCAATGCCCGCATGACCGCGATCCAGGCGATCCGCCTCTGCGAGATGTGCCGCGATCTCGACATCGCCTTCTTCGAGGAGCCGCTGCTCGACAACGACCCCCGCCTGATGCTCGAGCTCAAGGCCAAGACCAGCATCCCGATGGCGATCGCCGAGAACGCCAAATATTCGATCCGCGACCAGCTCATCGCCGGCGCGGTCGATATCGTGCAGCCCAATGTCAACAATGATGGCGGCTATACCGCCGGCATCCGCATCGCCGGCATGGCCAAGGCCTTCAACAAGCCGATCAGCCACGGCAACGGCGCCGGCCCGCACAATGTCGCGCTCCAGGCCGGCCTGATGAACGGCACGCTGGTCGAGTACCATTTCCACAAATGGATGGCCTACAACGCCATCTTCGAGGAGGTGCCGCAGCCCGTCGACGGCTTCCTCCATGTCTCGACCAGGCCCGGCACCGGGCTCTGGCCCAAGGACGGGCTGATCAAGGAATTCAACACGCCGGTCTGACGGGAGAGCCTCCTCTCCCGCCCGACGCGGCCTGCCCATGGGACCAAAGCGATGAATTTTGGAATAGACGGCAAGACGGCGCTCGTCTTCGGCGCGGGCGGCGGCCTGGGCGGCGCGATCGCCCGCAGCCTGGCGCAGGAGGGCGCGCGCGTCGTCGCCGCCGACATCAATCTCGAGGCGGCGCAGGCGACCGCGGCCGCGATCACCGCCGCCGGCGGCACGGCCGAGGCGCTCGCCTGGGACCTCGCCGATCTCGCCTCGATCGACGCCCATGTCGCCGGCATCGAGGCGCGCCATGGCGGCATCGACATCCTCGTCAACAACACTGGTGGCCCGCCGCCGACGCCGGCCGCCGGCCAGGACCCGGCGCTCTGGGAGGGCAGCTTCCGCGCCATGGTGCTCTCGGTCATCGCCATCACCGACCGTGTCCTGCCCGGCATGCGCGCCCGCCGCTGGGGCCGGGTCGTCACCTCTGCCTCCTCCGGCGTCGTCGCGCCGATCCCCAATCTCGGCGTCTCCAACGCGTTGCGCGCCAGCCTCGTCGGCTGGTCGAAGACGCTGGCGCGCGAGGTCGCCCGCGACGGCGTCACCTGCAATGTCGTCGTGCCCGGCCGCATCGCGACCAAGCGCATCACCTTCCTCGACGAGCAGAAGGCCAAGCGCGAAGGCCGCAGCACCGAGGAGGTCTCGGCCGAAAGCACCAGCACCATCCCCGCCGGCCGCTATGGCGACCCGCAGGAATACGCCGATGTCGTCGCCTTCCTGGCGAGCGCGAAGGCGTCCTACGTCACCGGCTCGATCGTCCGCGTGGACGGCGGCCTCATCCAGAGCATCTGAGGATAAGACCATGGCTCTCGACCAAGCGGCTATCAAGGCCCTGCAGGCGGTCTCGACCGCCACCCTCACCACGGTCCTGCTCAAGAAGGGCCTGCGCAATGTCTGGATGCGCGGCACCAAGCCGCTGAAGCCCGGCCAGCCGCGCATCGTCGGCCCGGCCTTCACCTTGCGCTTCGTCCCGGCGCGCGAGGACCTGGCGACGCCGGCTTCCTGGGCCTCGCCGATCTCGACCCGCGCCGCCATCGAGGCGATGCCGGAGGGCTGCGTCGCCGTGGTCGACGCGATGGGCGTCACTGACGCCGGCATTTTCGGCGACATCCTCTGCGCCCGCATGGCCAAGCGCAATGTCGCCGCGCTGGTCACCGACGGCGTGGTGCGCGACGTTGCCGGCGTGCTCGATAGCGGTCTCGATGTCTGGTGCAACGGCATCTCGGCGCCGCCCTCGGTCGCCGGCCTGACCTTCGTCGCCTGGCAGGAGCCGATCGGCTGCGGCGGCGTCGCCGTCTTCCCGAACGACGTGGTGGTCTGCGACCAGGACGGCGCGGTGCTGATCCCCGCCGCCTATCTCGACCAGATCCTCGCCGAGGCGCCGGAGCAGGAGCGCATGGAAGCCTGGATCATGGACGAGGTCGGCCGCGGCGTGCCTCTGCCCGGGCTCTATCCGATGAACGAGGAGACCAAGGCGCGCTACGCGACGAGTGCAAAGGCGTAAGGCGTCCCGATCGCCCGGGGGCAGGACGCTCCGGCAAGCGCGTGCGCCAGAGCATTTTCGAGCGAAGTGGATACCGGTTCGCGTGAAGAAAATGCGTCAAAACAAAGGGCCAGAGAGTTTTCGCTTTCGGAGAAACGCGGAAATGCTCTGGCTGCCGATCACGCTCGACAAGCTGCAATGAGGGGCGGGCGCATCACCGCTTCGCCGCCCGCGTCCGGTCGAGCCCGGCGGCGACGAGGTCGATCGCCAGGGCCAGGATCATCGCGCCCGAGCCGATGAAGAAGAGCAGCCGGTAGTTGCCCCCGGTCGCGGAGAAGACGAAGGACAGGCCATAGGCGGCCGCAGCCTGGAACAGGGCGAAGAACACCGTCGCCAGGCTCCAGGCGACCTTCTGCTGCGCCGGATGATGCGGCAGCAATTCGCCGATGCGCCCCAGCACCAGCGGAACCGTCCCGGTCACGAAGGCGCCGACCACGACGCTGGAGGCCATCAGCCAGGCCTCGCCGAGCCCGAAGGCCGGGATCGCGACGGCGACGGCCTCGATCGTGAAGCTCAGGCGCAGGGCCGCGCCGAAGCCGATGCGGTCGGCGAGATGGCCGGCGAGCACCGGCCCGACCGTGGCGCCGATCCCGAACAGGACCCAGAAGCGGGCGCCGATCTCGACGCCTTCGCCGAGGCCGCGCGCCACGAAATCGACGAGGAAGATCATGTGCGGCACCCAGCCGGCCGCATTCAGTGCGTATTCGAGATAGAGCGCGCGCAAGGTCAGGCGCTTGGGCACATGGACCTCGCGTGCGGCCGGCGCGCTGGCCACCGGCGCAGCCTCGCTCGGCCAGCCGGTCCAGGCGATGGCCGCCAGGATCAGCGACAGGGCGCCAAGACCGAACCAGGCTTCCTGCAGGCCCTGCCGGAGCAGGAGCGGGACGAGCGTGCCGGAGGCGGCGACCCCGACCCCGACGCCCATGAAGATCAGGCCGCTCGCCAGGCCCCGCCGCGACGGGCCGATATGCGGCAGCACGCTCGGCGCGGCCAGCACCATCAGCGCGCCGCCCGCGGCGCCCGCGACGAAGCGCCAGGTGAAGAACCACAGGAAACTGAGCGGGAAGGCGCAGGCGAAGAAGGAGGTCGTCGCGACCAGCATCATGATCCGGATCGTCGTGACCAGCGAGAGCTGTCCGGCGATCCTGCGTCCGAGCAGCGCGCCCGCCAGATAGCCGGCGAGGTTGGCGGCGCCGAGATAGGCGGCCGCGGAGGGCTCGAACCAATGCGCGCCGATGATCGCCGGCAGTAGCGGCGTATAGGCGAAGCGGGCGAGCCCGATACCGATCAGGCTGGTGCAGAAGGCGCACAGGATCGCGCGGCGGGCGAGGGCGTTGGGGGCGCCGCCCTTTTTGTGATCGGCCCCATGAATGACATCGCCGGCCATGCGTCGTCTCTCGATCTGTTTGACGGTCGGATCATAGGGCTTCCTGCCAATCTGCAGAAACGGGATATTGTGATATCGGCTATCTCGTGAGCAGATAGCTCTCTTTCGGCAGGTGAGTGATGGACGTCTCCGATCTGACGGTTTTCGAGGCGGTGTCGCGCCATGGCAGCATGAACCGGGCAGCGCAGGAGCTGCATACGGTGCAGTCGAATGTCACGGCCCGCATCCGCACGCTCGAACAGGAATTGGGTGTCAGCCTGTTCCAGCGTCATGCCCGCGGCGTTCTGACGACGCCGGCAGGGCAGCGCCTCCTGCCTTTCGTCGGGCGCATCACCAGGCTGCTCGGCGAGGCGCAGGCGGCGGCGCAGGATGACGGCACGCCGAGCGGCACGCTCCTGTTCGGTAGCCTGGAAACGACGACCGCGCTGCGGCTCTCACCCCTGCTGCCGCGCTTTGCCAGGAGCCATCCGGCGGTCCGGCTGGTGCTCACCACCGGGACGACGCGCAAGCTGCTGGACGAGGTCATCGCCTGCCGGCTCGAAGGCGCGTTCGTGTCCGGCCCGGTCAATCAAGCTGGCCTCGAGCAGGAGGTCGTCTTCCACGAGGAGCTCGTCCTGGTCACCGCGCCCGGCATCCGCACGCCGGCGGAGCTGCGGCATATCCCCGACCTGAGGACCATCGTCTTCCAGATCGGCTGCTCCTATCGCCAGCGCCTGGAAACGCTGATCGCGGAGATGGGCATCGTCACCGCCAAACCTCTGGAATTCGGCTCGCTGGACGCGATCATCAGCTGCGCATCGGCGGGGATCGGCGTCACCCTGCTGCCGAAAGGCCTGGTCGCCGAAGCCGGGCGGGATGGCAGGGTCGCCATTCATGAACTGCCCGCCGAGCGGGCGCAGGTCGAGACGCTATTCGTGCGCCGCTCCGATGTCCATGTCTCGAGCGCCATGGCGGCGCTGCTCGCCATGGCGAAAGCCGTGCAGGGGCAGGATCAGGTGGCAGCCTGAGCCGCGCGTCCTGCCGCGTGCAGAAAAGGCGGCCCTCAGGCCGCCTTCTTGCCGGCGTCCTTGCTGGCGTCGAACGGGATTTCGACATCGACCGCGAGGGTCGAGACCTTCGCGCCACGCTCCATCCTGACGCTGACCTTGTCGTCGTCGATCTGCATGTGCTTGGCGATGACGCGCAGGATTTCGTCGCGCAGCTGGCTGACGAGATCCGAGCCGCCCGTCGAGGCGCGCTCATGGGCGAGGAGCACCTGCAATCGCTCGCGGGCGGCGGGCGCCGACGGCGAGCGGGAAAAGAGGCGAAGGAAATTCATGCCGCTTTCCTCCCGAAGAACTTGCCGAAGAAGCTCCGCTTCTCGCCGGGAACGGCGACCGGCAGGGTTTCGCCACGCAGGCGGCGCACCGCATCGAAATAGGCGAGGGCCGGCGCGGAGCGCTCATCCGCCAGGGTGACGGGGGCGCCGAGATTGGAGGCGCGCAGCACGTCCATGCTTTCCGGGATGATGCCGAGCAGCGGGATCGACAGGATCTCGAGGACGTCGTCGACCTTGAGCATGTCGCCGCGCTCGGCGCGGGCCGGGTCGTAGCGGGTGAGGAGCAGGTGCTTCTCCATGCGCTCGCCATTTTCGGCCTTGACCGTCTTGGAATCGAGCAGGCCGATGATGCGGTCGGAATCGCGCACGGAGGAGACTTCCGGATTGGTCACGACGATGGCCACGTCGGCATGGCGCATGGCGAGCGTCGCGCCGCGCTCGATGCCGGCCGGGCTGTCGCAGATGACCCAGTCGAACCCGGTTTTCAGCGCGCCGATCACCGCCTCGACGCCCTCAGCGGTGAGATTGTCCTTGTCGCGCGTCTGCGAGGCCGGCAGCAGGTAGAGCGACTCCAGCCGCTTGTCGCGGATCAGCGCCTGGGTGATCTTGGCTTCGCCCTGGATCACGTTGACGAGGTCGTAGACCACGCGCCGCTCGGCGCCCATGACCAGGTCGAGATTGCGCAGGCCGACATCGAAATCCACGACCACGACCTTCTCGCCGCTCTGTGCGAGCGCGGCGCCGAGCGCGGCCGAGGACGTCGTCTTGCCGACGCCGCCCTTGCCCGATGTGACCACGATGACCTTGCCCATTGACCTCTCCTGTTGTTGTGGACGCGCCGTCGGTTCAGGCGAGTGATCCAACCTTGAAGGTTTCACCTTCGAGCCAGAACTGGACCGCCTTGCCGCGCAGGCCGGGCTCCAGATCCTCGGCCGTCTTGTAGTAGCCGTCGATCGAGACCAGCTCCGCTTCGAGCTTGCGGCAGAAGATGCGCGCCGAGGCATTGCCCATCGTGCCCGCCATCGCGCGGCCCCTCAGCGTGCCGTAAATATGGATCGAGCCGCCGGCGACGATTTCCGCGCCGGATGCGACCGAGCCGACGACCGTCACGTCGCCCTCGGGGAAGAACAGCGCCTGTCCCGAGCGCACCGGCTGGGTGACGACGAGCGACGGCGTGACCTGGGTCGGCAGCTGGACGGAGGGCGCGAGGCTCTCGACGATTTCGGCATCCTTGGCCGCTTCGGCCGTGACCGGCTCGGCTGCGGCGGGCTCCGCTGCGACGGGCTCCTCGAAATCCGAGGCCGCCCGCCCGCCGGACATGGCCGGCGGCAGGTCGGCGCCGAGCATCGAGGGGCGTGCCCCCTCGATCCCCATGATCCTGACCTTGCGCGAGCCGAGCTGGCTGACCATGTCGCGAAGCTGCGACCGGTCGATCTCCAGGCCTTCGATATCGAGCACCACCGGCCGCCGCAGGAAGAACCCGGCGGAGCGGGAGGCCAGATCGTCGAGCCGCACCAGCCAGTCCTCGAAGGGAAGCTCCGGGGTCAGCGTCAGCGCAAGGTAGGATCGCCCCTTGAGGCGGATGGGCCGGGGTTGGGTTAACACGTCGGTCATCTTGGTAAATTTTCGGTTGCTCAGATGTATCGAGAAAATGGTTAACGACCGGTAAATTGCTGGCTCATTTTCGTGGGGAAACGCCTTCGAGAAATCCGCGTATGCGATGAAAAGAGTTGTATTATCAGCGGCTTATATTTTTAATGAGGCGTTAAGGCCGAGACTTTTCGGGCGCTGCCGAAGCCTGTGCGGAAGCTGCCTGCAAGGACGCCCCTCGCCGCGCTTCGGAGCCCCGCCACGAGACCCCTGGCCGTCTGGCGAGGTGGCTTTTCAAGGCTTTGCAGGCGGCGCTCGGCAACCCCATTGCAGGTACGAGAGCCGGCCCTGATCGGCGCCCGATCGATTCGTCCGCGAATCACGAATCGCGATGGCAAGGGTGAGGGCGGGGTGCCGCATCCCGCGGAATCGGAAGGCGGGGACCGCCAAAAGGTCTGTGTGACGCTTAGGGCAGGTTGTCGCGCAGGAAGATGTCGATGCCGATGCGCTCCTGGTCCGGCAGCATCGGATTGCCCGAGCAATAGGCCAGCAGCACGCGCCCCGCCGAGCGCGCCTCATGGCCCGGATTCTGGCTGATCAGCGCGTCGATCTCGCCGTTGAGCAGGTAGCGCCGGCTATGCGCCGTCAGCTCATGCGCGATCCAGGCGATCTCGCCGGCGCGCCGCCCCGCCTGCTGCAGCGCGGCCGCGACGCCGCGATTGCCGGCGCCGACATTGTAGATGCCGACGAGATCCTTCTCCCGTTCCAGCATGGTGGAGACGGCAAGCCGGGTGCGCTCGCTGTCGTCGCGTCCTTCGATGGCCGGCAGCACGACGAGCCCCGGATATTCCCGGGAGATCACCTGGGTGAAGCCGAACTGGCGCTCGGCATGGTCGCGCAGCGCGAGCGAGCCGGCTATGACGCCGACAGTGCCGGTCTGCCCGCGCAGGAAACGGCCCATCAGCGTCGCGGCTGTCCGCCCCGCCGCAGGATTGTCGATGCCGACATAATGCACCCGGCGCGAGCTCGGCACGTCCGAGACCAGCGTCACCACCGGCACGTCGCGATCGGCGAGATCGTCGATCGCGGCGCGCACGCGCGGATGGTCGAGCGCGACCGTCGCCACGCCATGATAGCCGGGCGGCACCGTCTCGAGCACCGCGGCGAGCGCCTCGGGCTCGAAGACATCGACATGCTCGATATCGAGATAGGCGCGCTGGTCGGCGAGCCATTCCGCCGTGCGCGCGACCTGCTCCGCCAGCAGGGTCATGAAGCTGTTGGCGCCGGTCGGCAGGATGAACAGGAAGCGGAAGCTCTGGTTGCGCGCGAGCCGCGCCGCGGCGGGGTCGGCCCGGTAGCCGAGCCGGGCGATCGCCGCCTCGACGCGCGCCACCGTCTTGTCGCGCACGCCGTCGCGGCGGTTGACGACGCGGTCGGCGGTCGCGAGCGAGACGCCTGCCGCCCGCGCCACATCCTCGAGCGTCGCCCTCCCGGTCACGCGTGCAACCCCGTCCGCCATCAGCGCGCCGCCCAGAGCATCCCGCGCGTCATCATGATCCTGATCTCCGGCACGTCGAGCTCATAGGCGCGGTGGCCGAGCGAGGAATAGAAGACACGGCCGTCGCCATAGCGCTTCTTCCAGACCACCGGCATCTCCACTCCCTCGATCCAGGAGGCATGGTCGCCGCTGAATCGCGTCGTCGCCAATACCTCATTGCCGGGGTCGACATGCAGATAATATTGCTCGGAGCGATGCTCGAAGCCGGATATCCCCGCCATGATCGGGTCGTCCGGCCTCGTGATCTCGACGGTATAGTCGATGATATTGCCGGGATGGGCGACCCATTGGCCGCCGCACATGAACTGGTAGTCGACGGATTCGCGAAACGCGTCGCACATGCCGCCATGATGGCCGGCCAGCCCGACCCCGCCACGGACAGCGGCGCAGAGCGCCAGCGCCTCCTCCTTCTCGATCTTCGACATCGTGAAGATCGGCACGATCAGGGAGAGGTCGCGGATCGCCGGATCCAGGAATGCCGATGTCTCGGTCTCGACGCGAACCTCGAAGCCCTCGGCCTTGAGCCAGCCCCGCATCATCGAGGCGCAGAGATCGGGATCATGTCCCGGCCAGCCGCCCCAAACGATCATAGCCTTACGCATTCTCGCTATCCCTTTGTTCAGTCGATCTGGCCGGTCTGACGCCCCGCGGGCAAGGCGGCCGGCCTCTCGACGCGGCTGTCGATCTTGATCCGGCGGCCCTCGTTGGCGGAGGTCTGGAACGCCTCCATCACCTCCAGCACATGGAAGGCGAGGGCGCCGCTGGCGCGATGCGGGCGGTCGGCAACGATGGCCGCGGCCATGTCGGCGACGCCGATCGAGCGGAACTCGCCATCGGCATGGCCATGGCTGAGCGGGACGCTCTCCCAGGGCCCGCGCGGCTTCGCCAGCTTGACCTCGCCACCGAACTTGTTGGGATCGGGCACCAGCATGGCGGCCTTGTCGCCATAGATCTCGATCGGCGCATGGGCGTGCTGCGGCACGTCGAAGCTCATCGTGATCGAGACGACCGCGCCATTCTCGAATTCGAGCGTGCCGGCGACATGGGTGTCGACCTCGACCGGGACCAGCGCGCCGTTCATCGGCTGGCTGGTGACGAGCCGCTCCGAGCGGGGCCGGGCGGTCGAGCCCATCACCGAGGCGACCGGGCCGAGCAGCTGCACCAGGTCGGTGATGTAATACGGGCCCATGTCGAGCATCGGCCCGCCGCCGCGCAGGTAATAGAAGCCGGGCGCCGGATGCCAGCTTTCATGACCGGGGCAGCCGAAGAAGGCGCTGCCCGCCACCGGCTTGCCGATGGCGCCGTCGTCGAGCAGCTTTCGCGCCGTCTGGTGGCCGCCGCCGAGGAAGGTGTCGGGCGCGCAGCCGACGCGCAGGTTCTTCTGGGCGGCGAGGTCCATCACCTTGCGCGCCTCGACCGTGTTGATGCCGAGCGGCTTCTCGGAATGGACATGCTTGCCGGCATTGAGCACGGCGAGGCTGACATCGGTATGGGCGAGCGGCACGGTCAGGTTGACGACGACCTCGATATCGTCGCGCTTGAGGAGCTGGTCGACCCTCAGTCCGGGCACGCCGAACTCGGCGCCGCGCGCCTGCGCCGCCGCGCTGCGCATGTCGGCCACGGCCTTCAGCTCCAGCACCGGGAAGTGCTGCATCGCCGTGAGATATTTCGTGCTGATATTGCCGCAGCCGATGATCCCGATTCCTACTTTACGCATGCCAGTCTCCGTTTGCGAGGCGCGGTGCCGGTTCGCGGCCGGCTCAGCCCTTCACCGCGCCGGCGGTCAGGCCGGCGACAATGTGTTTCTGGGCGAAGATGAAGAGGATGATCGTCGGCAGCAGGGTCAGCGTGATGAACGCCAGGATGAGGTGCCATTCCGACGAGAACTCGCCCTGGTAGACCATGATGCCGAGCGGCCAGGGGTAGAGCGCGTCGGAGTTCAGCATCACCAGCGGCAGCAGGTAGCTGTTCCAGCTATGCACGAAGACGATGGTGCCGACCGTGGCGAGGATCGGCCGCGACAGTGGCAGCGTGACGTGGCGGAAGAAATCGACATAGCTGCAGCCGTCGACGAGCGCCGCCTCGAGCAGCTCATGCGGCAGGTCCTTGAAGAAGCGCCGTAGCAGCAGCACGCTCATCGCCAGCCCGAAGGCGACCTGTGGCAGCACCACGCCGAAATAGCTGTCGAGCAGGCCGAGATCGCGCACCTTGATGAAGAGTGGCAGGATCGCGGTCGCGGCCGGGAACAGCAGGCCCATGGTCAGGTAGCTCAGCAGCATCGAGCTGCCGAAGAAATGGATATGGGCGAAGGCGAAGGCCGCCATCGACGCGACGATCAGCGTCAGCACGACGGTGAGGCTGGCGATCACCAGCGAGTTCCACAGCAGTTGCCAGTAGCGCCCCGAGAACAGGATGCCGGCATAGTTCTCCCATTCCCAGGTTTCGGGCAGCCCGAACGGGTTGGTGCGCAGCTCCCCCAGCGTCTTGAAGCCGCCGAGCACGGTCGCCAGCAGCGGCACCGCGACGAAGGCGGCGACCAGCAGGAGGAAGAGCGCCTTGTAGTAGGGCACGAGGTCGAGCGGCCGGCGGCTCGCGGCGAGGGCGTCACTCATTGCGCATGAACCAGCGTTTATAGGTGATGGCGAAGGTCACGCAGATCACGAACAGGATCACGCCGATCGCGCTGCCGAAACCGACGCGCATGCGCGAGATGCCGTGATTGTAGAGGAAGCTGACCATGGTGTTGGAGGAATCGGCCGGGCCGCCGCGGGTCAGCGGCATCACCAGGTCGAAGAGCTGCAGCGAGCCGACCACGGCGAAGAAGATCGAGAGCCGGATCGTCGGATAGAGCAGCGGCACCACGATATGGCGCAGCACCTGCCAGCGCGAGGCGCCGTCGATCCGCGCCGCCTCGATCAGGTTCTTGTCCATGCCCTGCAGCGCGGCGATGAACAGCATCATGTGGAAGCCGAAATACTTCCAGACGACGACGATCAGGATCGCCAGCATCGAGGTCTGCGTGCTGGCGAGCAGATGCGGCGCCTCGGCGCCGAAAGCCCGGTAGATCGAGGCCAGCAGCCCGTAATTGCCGTCATAGATGAAGCTGAAGATCAGGCCCGTGGCGACCTCGGCCAGCACATAGGGCAGGAAGAAGAGCATCCTGAGCGCGACCGAGCCGCGGAACTTCTCGGCCAGGATCAGCGCCAGCGTCAGCGCGAGCGGCAGCTGGATCGTCAGCGAGACCGCGATGATCAGCAGGTTGTTGCGGAAGGCCGTGCCGAAGCCGCGCGTGTCGAAGACGAAGCGGTAATTGTCGAGGCCGATCCATTTGGTCGGCTTGCCGAAGCCGTTCCAGTTGAAGCCGGAATACCAGGCGGCCTCGCCGATCGGCAGCACGACGAAGAGCGTGAACAGCAGCAGTGCCGGCGGCAGGAACAGAAGGAGGGCGGTCAGGCGCCCGTCGATCGCCTTTTTCCGGTACGCTGCAGCCACAGGCCGGCCGCTGCGCATGACGATGGCGCCGCTGCGCTCAGTCATTCGTTCGCTCGCAGGTTGGCCGGCCTCCCGGAAGAGGCCGGGCCGGGTTTCAGTTGCCCTGCTTGAAGGCGTCCTGGATGGCCTTGGCGGCCTGCTTCGGCGTCATCGAGCCGCCGGCGATCTCGGCCGTCGCGTCATTGACCACCCGGCCGACGGAGGGGCCGAGATCCTGGTCGTAGAAGTTCTGATGGTAGTTCGAGGCGGCGATATTCTTGGCGACGTTCTGCATGAACGCGGCGCTCAGCGCGGCCTCGGCGCCCTTATAGGTCGGGATGATGAAGTTCTGCTGCGCCAGCGCACGCTGGACATCGTCGGAGACGAAGAACTTCACGAACTCGACGGCCTCCTTGGGAGAGCCCTTGGTCACGAGCCAGCCATTGACGCCGCCGAGCGTATCGGTGGGCTGCCCCTTGGCGCCGGCCGGCATCGGGAAATCGATCCAGCCGAGCTTGTCCTCGGGAACGCCCTTCTTGTCGGCGGCGAGGGCGCGCTGCGTCGCCGAGTGATGCGAGATCGCCAGGTTCATCGCCGCCTTGCCGTCGCCGAAGAAGCCGAGCGCCTGCTGGTTCTTGAAGCCGAGGAAGCCGGACTGGAACGGCTCGAGATCGACGAGCTGCTTCATCAATTCGCCGGATTTCTGGAAGGTCTCGCCCTCGAACCCGCCATTCTGGCCCTTCAGCGCCGCCTCGAAGGCCGGCTTTCCGCCGAGGCGGACGGCCAGATGCGTCCAGTAGAAATGCAGCGGCCACTTGTCCTGCCCGCCGACGGCGATCGGGGTGATGCCCGCGGCCTTGAGCTTCTTCACCGCGTCGAGCAGGTCGTCCCAGGTCTTGATCTTGGTCCCGTCGACGCCAGCCTTGGCGAACAGGTCCTTGTTGTACATGAACCCGACCTGCGAGACGTTATAGGGCAGGCCGTAGAGCTTGCCGTCGACCGTGAAGGCCTCGACCGCGGCGGCGGAGAGCTTGTTCTTGTAGTCGCCGACCCCGGCGGTGATGTCTTCCAGGACGCCGGCCTCGACCTGCGTCTTCAGCACGCCGCCGGCCCAGGAATAGAGGATATGCGGCCGGTCCTTCGACTGCAGGATGGTCGGCAGCTTGGCCTTGTAGGCCTCGTTCTCGAGGAACTGCATCTCGACCTTCACGCCGGGATTCTTCGCCTCGAAATTGCGCGCCACCTCTTCCCAGATCTTCACCTGGGCCGGGTTCTGCTCGATATGCAGCCAGCGCACCGTGGTTTGGGCTGCTGCGGCCCCGGCGGCCATGATGAATCCTGCGGCGGCGAGCGCCAGCGTCCTGACAATTCGCATGTCGTCCTCCCAATTCCCGCGCTTTGACCGGCAGGTTGACGACAGACTACCTCAAAGTTTGAGGTACGCAACTCAGATTTTGCGGTATATGGTCCGGCCTTGAATAGATGGCTGCATGGGGTAGCCTGATCCGAATCGATGACGGAGTTGACTATGGCTGCCATGTATTCAGACCTTGCCGGCAAGGTTGTTCTGGTCACAGGCGGCGCCTCCGGCATCGGTGCCGCGATCTCGCGCAGGTTCGCCGAACAGAAATCGACGGTGATCCTGTTCGATATCCAGCGTGAGGCCGGAGAAAAGCTCGCCGCGGACCTGACCAAGGAGGGTTTCTCCGCGCATTTCCAGCATGTCGACCTGACCGACACCGCGGCGCTTCGGGCCAATGTCGAGCAGGCCCGCGCCAAGCACGGACCGATCCAGGTCCTCGTCAACAATGCGGCCCATGACGAGCGGCACGCGACGGAGACGGTGACCCCGGAATATTGGGACGACCGGCTCGCGGTGAACCTGAAGCACCAGTTCTTCGCCGCCCAGGCGGTGCTGCCGGACATGAAGGCCGCGAATGGCGGCGCCATCATCAATTTCGGCTCGACCTCATGGATGGCCGGGCAGGGCGGCATGGCCGCCTATACCGCCGCGAAGTCCGGGGTGATCGGCCTGACGCGCTCGCTCGCGCGGGACTACGGTCCCTATAATATCCGCGTCAACGCGATCGCTCCCGGCTGGATCATGACGGAGCGCCAGATCGAGAAATGGCTGACCCCGGAAGGCGAGGCCGAGCTGATGCGCCGGCAATGCCTCAAGCGCAAGCTGGTGCCCGACGAGCTGGCGAAGTTCACCGTTTTCCTCGCCTCGGACGAGGCTTCGGCTTGCACCTCGCAGCACTATGTCGTCGATGGTGGCTGGGTCTGATCGGCCCGGCGAGCATCGAGGGCCCAAGATGCGAGGGCCCATGATCCTTGTTTGCGGCGAAGCCCTGATCGACCTCTTCGTCGGCGCGCCCGAAGGCGCGGAGATGCCGGCCCGCGCCGTCGCCGGCGGCTCGCCCTTCAATGTGGCCATCGGCCTGGCGCGCCTGGGCGTCGACGCGGCCTTCCTCGGCGGCGTCTCGCGCGATCGCTTCGGCGAGCTTCTTGCCGACATCCTCGTCCGGGAAGGGGTCGACGACCGGTTCCTGGTCCGGACCGACCGGCTCTCCACGATCTCGGTCGTCGCGACCGCCGGCGACGGCCAGCCGAGCTATGGCTTCCACGGCGAAGGCGCTGCCGACCGCTCGCTCGTTCCAGCCGACCTGCCGGCGGAACTGCCGCCGCAGATCCAGGCCCTGACCTTCGGCTCCTACACGCTGGCGGTCGAGCCCGTCGGCTCGGCCTTTGCCGCGCTGGCCGAGCGCGAGGCGGGGCGGCGGGTCATCAGCATCGACCCGAATCTGCGCCCGACCGTGCTCGGCGAGATGGCCAGCTGGGCCGTCGCGGCCGAGCGCTTCTACCGGACCGCGACCCTGATCAAGGCCAGCGACGAGGATATCCGCACCGCCTGGGGCGGCAAGGTTTCGATTGCCGAGGCCGCTGCCTATTGGCTCGGCTGCGGCGCGAAGCTGGTCGTGGTGACCGAGGGGGCGCGCGGCTCCGTCGCCTTCTCGGCCGCGGGCAGCATCTCGGTGCCGGGCCGTGCTGTCGCCGTGCAGGATACGGTCGGAGCCGGGGACACGTTCCATGCCGCCCTGCTGGCGCAGCTCGCGAAAACCGGGCGGCTTCATCCCCAGGCGA
Organism: Allobosea sp. BK604; assembly: GCF_004341515.1. Lineage (GTDB taxonomy): Bacteria > Pseudomonadota > Alphaproteobacteria > Rhizobiales > Beijerinckiaceae > Allobosea. The sequence continues at coordinate 83,642 of NZ_SLZF01000006.1, read as the reverse complement.
TCGCGACGCTCGATCTGCCGGCGATCGCGGATCTTCTCGCCTATGCGACGGCGGCCGCGGCCATCACCGTCACCCGTCGCGGCGCCGACCTGCCGAGCGCGGCCGAGGTCGAGGCGAGCCGGCGTCTCGCCCGCTGAGCCGTCATCGTAGTCGGACGGCCCGGCCCATTGTATCGCACTGTATCCGGCGGCCGGAGTGTTACATCGCCATCCAATTCGGGTGGCGGGCGACACATCGCGGATACATCGCGGCCCGTTGTGATATGCCGACCGGGCCGAGCCCGGATGCGGAGGGAGCGCCCTTGCGATGGACCACATCGACCACATCCTGATCGTCGACGACGATCGCGAGATCCGCGAGCTGGTCTCCGGCTATCTCAAGAAGAACGGCCTGCGCGTCTCGATCGCGGCCGATGGCCGGCAGATGCGCAGCTTCCTCGAGACGAACTCGGTCGACCTCATCGTTCTCGATGTGATGATGCCCGGCGATGATGGCCTGGTGCTCTGCCGCGAGCTGCGGGTCGGCAAGCACAAGGCGACGCCGATCCTGATGCTGACCGCGCGCAGTGACGAGACCGACCGCATCATCGGCCTGGAGATGGGCGCCGACGACTATCTGACCAAGCCCTTCGCCGCGCGCGAATTGCTCGCCCGCATCAAGGCGATCCTGCGCCGGACCCGCATGCTGCCGCCCAATCTGCAGGTCTCGGAGGCCGGCCAGCTGCTGAGCTTCGGCGCCTGGCAGCTCGACACGACCGGGCGGCACCTGCTCGACAGCGACGGCACGACGGTTGCCCTCAGCGGCGCCGAATATCGGCTGCTGCGCGTCTTCGTCGATCATCCGCAGCGCGTGCTCAACCGCGACCAGCTGCTGAACCTCACTCAGGGCCGCGAGGCCGAGCTCTTCGACCGCTCGATCGACCTTCTCGTCAGCCGGCTGCGCCAGCGCCTGCGCGACGATGCGCGCGAGCCGGCCTATATCAAGACCGTCCGCAGCGAGGGCTATGTCTTCTCGATGCCGGTCGAGATCTCGGTCGCACGGCAATGAGCGCGGTCGCGGCCTTCCGGCGCGTCCGGCTCTGGCCGCGCACCCTGGGATCGAGGCTCTTCCTGATCCTGCTTGCCGGGCTCGCCATCGCGCATGGCCTGTCCTTCGGCGTCCTCTTCCTCGAGCGCTACATGAGCGCCAAGGCTGTGATGCTCGGCACGCTCGAGAACGATGTCGCGACCTCGATCGCCATCCTCGACCGGCTGCCGGCGGATGAGCGGCCGGACTGGGCGAAGCGGCTCGCCCGCGGCAGCTACAGCTATGTTCTCGGCCCCGGCCTGCCCGGGATTCCCGAGCTGAGCGCGCGCAGCACGGAGATCGCCGGCAGGATCCGCGAGGCCGTCGGCGAGCGCTTCCCCGTCACGATCGAGTCGATCCCGGGCGACGGCAAGCGCCTGCAGGCCCATCTGACCCTGAGCGATGGCAGCCCGCTGACGGTCGACGTCAACCCCGCCGGCGTGATGCCGCTGGCGGACTGGCTGCCCTATGTCCTGGTCGCGCAGCTCGGCCTGCTCATACTCTGCAGCTGGTTCGCCGTCCGGCAGGCCATCCGGCCGCTGGTCAACCTCGCCAGGGCGGCGGATGCGCTCGATCCGAACCAGAAGACGCCGCGGCTGAGCGAGGCCGGCCCGAGCGAGGTCGCCTATGCCGCGAGCGCCTTCAACGCGATGCGCGACCGGATCGCGCATTATCTCGAGGAGCGGGTGCAGATCCTGGCGGCGATCTCGCATGACCTGCAGACGCCGATCACGCGCATGAAGCTGCGCGCCGAAATGGCCGAGGACACGCCGGAGAAGGACAAGCTGGTCCAGGACCTCGCTGAGATCGAGCGGCTGGTCAAGGAAGGCGTGGCCTATGCCCGCAGCGCCCATGGCAATGTCGAGAAATCCGCCCGGATCGACGTCGCCTCCTTCGTCGAGAGCCTCGCCTATGACTACCAGGATACCGGCAAGGACGTGACGATCGGCACTGCGCTCGCCGGCACGATCGTGACCCGGCCGCATGCGCTGCGCCGGATCCTGACCAATCTCGTCGACAATGCCCTGAAATTCGGCGGCAGCGCCGAGATATCTGTGCGCCAGGAGGCTGGGGGGCCGGTCGTCATCGAGGTGCTCGATCGCGGCCCCGGCATCCCCGAGGATCAGCTCGAGGCGGTGATGCAGCCCTTCGTCCGGCTCGAGCAGTCGCGCAACCGCGGAACCGGCGGAACCGGGCTGGGCCTGGCGATCGCGCAGCAGCTCGCGCAGGCGATCGGCGGCTCGCTCACCTTGCGCAACCGCGAGGGCGGCGGCCTGTCCGCGACGATTTCGCTGCGCTGAGCGCGCGCGCAGCGGCGGACCTCACCGCGCTTTCGTATCGAAACGTACGAACCCGTCTCGCCCGAACACTTCGTTACAACTCCGGCCGGACGGGACACATCCGGGATACTTGACGCCCACCTGATGCGGGGAACGGCCGCTCTACGGCCGCGGCGCCTTGGCGCCTGATCGATCCTTGCAGAGGAAGCGACGATGACCCTTTTGGTGATAGCCTATCTCGGAGGTGCGCTGACCATCCTCAGCCCCTGCATCCTCCCGGTTCTTCCCTTCGTCTTCGCCCGCGCCGACCAGCCCTTCCTGAGCCGGACCTTGCCGATGCTCGCCGGCATGGCCGCGACATTTGCCGGCATCGCCACGCTCGCCGCCGTCGGCGGCGGCTGGGCGATCGAGGCGAACGAGCTCGGCCGCGCGTTGGCGCTGGTCCTGCTCGCTTTGTTCGGCGCGACGCTGATCTGGCCCGGGCTGGCGGCCAGGCTGGCGCAGCCGGCGATCGAACTCGGCAACCGTCTTTCCCGTTCGGCGGCCGAGCCGGGCGCGGCCCCGTCATTCGGCGGCTCGCTCCTGCTGGGAATCGCGACCGGCCTGCTCTGGGCGCCCTGCGCCGGGCCGATCCTGGGCCTGGTGCTGACCGGCGCTGCCCTGCAGGGCGCGAATGCCCAGACGAGCCTGCTCCTGCTCGCCTATGCGGCCGGCGCGGCGAGCTCGCTCGCCGTCGCGCTTCTGGTCGGCGGCCGGGTTTTCGCGGCGATGAAGCGCTCGCTCGGCGCCGGCGAATGGCTGCGCCGTGGCTTGGGCGTCGCCGTGCTCGGCGGTGTCGCCGCGATCGGGCTTGGCGCCGATACCGGCCTGCTGGCGCGCCTGTCCAGTTCCGGCACCAGCCGGATCGAGCAGGTCCTGCTCGATGCTTTCGGCGCCAATGGCGCGCCCTCCACGAGAATGGCGGAGAACAGCATGTCGACTTTCGCGATCGATGCCCGTCCGGGCTTCCGCAGCAATTTGCCGGTCGAGGGCCAGTTCCCCTCGCTCGACGGCGCGGTCGAGTGGTTGAACTCGCCGCCGCTGACCGTGGAGCAGCTCCGCGGCAAGGTCGTCCTGGTCGATTTCTGGACCTATTCCTGCATCAACTGCATTCGCTCGGTCCCCTTCGTCCGGGCCTGGGCCGAGAAGTACAAGGACCAGGGCCTGGTCGTGATCGGCGTGCATGCGCCGGAATTCGCCTTCGAGAAGAAGATCGAGAACGTCAAGCGAGCGATCGGCGACCTGAAGATCGAATTCCCCGTCGCGGTCGACAACAACTTCCGGATCTGGCGGGCTTTCCGTAACAATTACTGGCCGGCCTATTACTTCATCGATGCCCAGGGCCGGATCCGGCATCACCAGTTCGGCGAGGGCAACAATGCCAGGTCCGAGAAGGTCATCCAGGAGCTGCTGGCCGAGGCCGGCAGCCTGCGCGCCGAAAGCGGCCCCGTCGCCCCGAGCGCCCCTGGCGCGCAGGCGGCGCCCGATCTCGGCAATATCGGCTCCTTCGAGACCTATCTCGGCTATGAGCGCGCCTCGAATTTCACCTCTCCGGAGGGGCTGAGGCGGGATGTCGCCCGCGACTATTCGGCGGCGAAGCCCCGCCTCAACGAATGGGCCCTGGCCGGCAACTGGACGGTCGGACCCGAGCAGGCGGTGCTGAACCGCGCGGGTGGCGGCATCACCTATCGTTTCCAGGCGCGTGACCTGCACCTTGTTCTCGGGCCCGGTAGCGGCGGCAAGCCGATCCGCTTCCAGGTCACGGTCGACGGCAAGTCGCCCGGCGAGAGCCATGGCGCCGATACCGACGCCGATGGCAACGGCGTGGTGACGCAGACCCGTCTCTACCAGCTCGTGCGGCAGGCCGGCGACGTGCGCGAGCGGAGCTTCGAGATCCGCTTCCTCGATCCCGGCGCCGAGGCCTTCGTCTTCACCTTCGGCTGAGGCGTCGCCGCCGTAGTGCATCGGCCCGAAAAGTGGATCGCGGTTTTCGGGAAAGCCGATGCGAAACAAGGAGCTGGATCATCGGGCTGGACACGATATCCGGTCCGGTGATCCAGCCTCCCGCCTTGCGCGCCTTCACCGACACAGAGGAGACTTGATCATGCAGCTTGCCGTCATATGCCTCGCCGTCCTGGCGCTGATGCTGTCGCCCTGCGCCTGGGACACTGACCCGCGCGCGCTCGCGGCAAGCTCGGCCTTGCTCGCCAAGGCCGGCGCGCCGACGAACCCGCCCAAGGCTGTGGTTCAGTCCGCCGTCACGCGCGGCAGCGCTGCGGCGCAAGGCGTCACAGTCGATGATCGCTGAGGACACGCCCATGAAGCTCTATGACAACGAGGTTTCCTCCGCCGCCTCCCGCGTGCGCATCGCGCTCGCCCTCAAGGGGCTCGAGGTCGAGCGGCAGCCCATCACGATTTTCGGCGAGGCGGCCGAGAGCCGGCAGCCCGATTATCGCCGGCTCAATCCGCAAGGGCTGGTGCCGGCGCTGCTGACCGAGAGCGGGGAGTTGCTCACGCAATCGTTGGCGATCATCGAATATCTCGACGAGATCCACCCGGAGCCGCCGCTGCTGCCGCCGACGCCCGAGGCCAGGGCCTTCGCGCGTTCTGTCGCCCTCGCGGTGGCGGCGGAGATCCACGCGCTGCTGCCGCCCAGGGTCGCCGCCTATCTCGACGCGAATCTCAGCCTCGACGAGGCCGGCATCGCCGCCTGGCGGCGCCATTGGGTCGGCGAAGGCCTGGCCGCCGTCGAAAGCCTGATCGCCGGCCGCGGGGCAGGGGCTTTCGCCGCCGGCGATCGCCCGTCGCTTGCCGATATCTTTCTGTTCCCGCAGGCGATCGGCGCCGAGCGCATGGGCTTCGACCTCGCGCAATGGCCGGCCATCGCCGGGATCGTCACGAAGCTCCGCGCCATTCCGGCCTTCGCCGAGAACGCGCCGGCTGCGAGACGATAAGCCGCACAGGCGATGCTCCTGATCCGATTCTCATCCATGCCCGGCCCTCCCTCGTAAGGTGAGAGCCTCTGGCGGCTTCTCGTGGCACCCACCTCGACATGTCCAACGCATCGACCAGCCGACGCACCAATTGCCCGACGAAGCGCCGCTGGCGAATCATCACGTAAAGCGTGCTATTGCCTCTCATCAAACCCTTGAGTGGTCCGAGAGCGCGGATGAAATTGGCAGAATCGGTTTCGGATCGGCCTGCTCGCTCCGGAATTCCCTCGCGGCTGATCGCGCTCGCGCTCGTGGCGATCATACTCGTGCCCGGCGTGCTCTTCGCCATCGTTCTCTTGGAACGATTTTCGACGGCGGAGCGCGCCCGATACGAGCAGGACGCTCGCGAGGTCGCCCAGACTGCGACATCGATCCTGGACCGACAATTGCTCGGCTGGCGGACCGCGTTGCAGACTCTCGGCACGTCCGGAAATCTGCGATCGGGCGACCTCGCTGCCTTCTATCGCCAGGCACTTCTTGTGAAGGCCTTCATTGGCGGGGATATCGGACTGCGTTCCGTCGAAGGCGAACAGCTGTTGAGTACTGCCGTTCCATACGGTACGGGCCTTCCTAGCTCGCGCATTGCCGCCGATCCCGAGGCCATCTCGGCGGGACGACCGTTCGTGTCGGACGTGTTCGTCGGTGGCGTGGTCAATCGCCCCCTCGTCGCGGTCGTCGTTCCGGTGACGATCGACGGGCAAGTCAAATATCTTCTGCACGTCAGCGTCGCGACGACCGTGCTGCACGACGTTTTGCGAAACGTCATCCCGCCGGACTGGATCATCGGCGTCGGAGACAAGGCGGGGACCTACGTCACACGATCGGATAATGACGAGGCGTTCAGGGGCAAGCCGGGCAATCCCACCTTTCTCGCGCAAGCTGCCGGTGAGAGCGGAACATTCTCGGGCCGCAGCGCCACAGGTGACGATGTTCTTGTCGGCTATGTCCGATCGGATGTGTCGCGCTGGCTGATCGCTGCGAACATCAAGCAGTCGATCATCGAACGCCCCTTGCAAGCCGCCTTGCTGACACTCGTTCTTCTTGGCGGTCTGGTGCTCCTTCTGGCCTCCGGCACCGCCTTGTGGCTCTGGCGCCTGATCGAGCGCCCGCTGGCAAGCCTGACCGCCGCCAGCGGCGCGTTGGGGAAATCGGACAATCCTATCGCCGTGGCCACGAAGCTGCGTGAGTTCGCAGCTTTGCGGGATGCGCTTTCATCGGCCTCGCAACAGATCCGCTCCGATAGCGCGAACCTCGAGCTTCGCGTTGCGGAGCGCACGCGTGATCTCGAGGAGGCCAACGCCAGGCTCACCGCCGAGATCGATCGGCGTGCGCGGGTGGAGGCGATGCTGGTGCAGGCCCAGAAGATGGAAGCGATCGGCAACCTGACTGGCGGCGTCGCGCACGACTTCAACAACCTGCTCCAGGTTATCGGCGGCAACCTTCAGCTGCTGTCGCGGGAGGTTGGCAACAACGAGAAGGCGCTGGCCAAGGTTGAGAGAGCGATGGCCGGCGTGGCGAGAGGCGCGCATCTATCGTCGCAACTGCTCGCGTTTGGGCGCCGGCAGCCTTTGGAACCGAAAGTCGTCAATGTCGGGCGGCTCATTCGCGGCATGGACGACCTGTTGCGTCGCACGATCGGAGAGGCTGTTCAGATCGAGACGGTTGTCGCAGGTGGACTCTGGAACACCCTGGTCGACCCGACGAACCTCGAAAACGCTGTTCTCAATCTGGCGATCAACTCGCGTGACGCGATGGGAGGCAGTGGCCACCTGACGATCGAGGCCGGCAATGCCTTTCTCGACGATGCTTACGCCGAACGTCATGCCGAGGTCTCGGCCGGGCAATATGTCCAGCTATCGGTCACCGACACCGGCAGCGGTATGACACCGGAAATCCTGGAAAAGGCATTCGAGCCCTTCTTCTCGACGAAGCCGCAGGGGAAGGGCACCGGTCTCGGGCTCTCGATGGTCTTCGGCTTCGTCAAGCAGTCAGGTGGGCACGTCAAAGTCTACAGCGAGCCGGGGCAAGGAACGACCGTCAAACTCTATCTGCCCCGATCGAGCCAGGCGGAGGACGTGCCGGTCGAGACAGACACGGGACCGGTTGTCGGTGGAAGCGAAACCGTGCTCGTCGTCGAGGATGACGAGGCTGTGCGCGACACCGTCGTAGCGACGCTTGAAGGTCTCGGATATCGGGTCCTCAAGGCGCCCGATGCGCAAAGCGCGCTCGTCGTCATCGAGAGCGGCGTGATGGTCGACTTGCTGTTCACGGACGTCGTCATGCCCGGGCCGCTAAAGAGCGCGGAACTCGCGCGGAAAGCCAGGGAGCGCATTCCGCAGCTCAGCGTGCTGTTCACGTCGGGCTACACCGAGAATTCCATCGTCCATGGTGGTCGGCTCGACGAGGGCGTCAACCTGCTCTCGAAGCCGTATTCGCGCGATGTCCTGGCCAGAAAGATTCGGCAGGTTCTGGCTCGCGATGGCAAGATGCCTCGGCAGGAGCCCCTGCCAGTGAATCCACCGCTGGGTACTGAGCGAGCTCTAACTGTTCTCGTGTGCGAAGACGACGCGATTATCCGTCTTGATACAGCCGATATGGTTCAAGACATCGGGCATATCGCCATCGAAGCCGGCACCGGTCTTGAGGCGCTCGAAATCGCAACCGCACGAGATATCGATGTGCTGCTCACCGATGTCGGTTTGCCGGACATATCGGGCAGCGAGCTGGCGACACGCCTGAGAGCGGTCAAGCCGGACGTCGCTATCATCTTCGCGACGGGCCACAATGAGGTCGAGGGCTTCCCGCGGGACCGCCGGACGACCTTGCTGAAGAAGCCCTACCAGCTTGCGCAACTGCAACAGGTACTCGCCCACATTCGGAGCTGAACCCGGGCGGGGATCGCAACTCGTCCACGAGCAACACGGCCAACACTTCCCGCGCGCCCATTTGATTGGATCTGCCCAACCTTCGACGTTGTGGCAGAGTTTCGACGCGCGTTGCTTGCCAGTCCGACGCCTACGAACCAAAGAGGTGCCTTGCCTGCCGGACCGCGTCCATGCACTCGGCCTCTTTGCCATCCCGATCGAAGCCTCTGGCTCGATCGAGCGCTGCCGAAGCTCCGGCCTTGTCGGATTGACCCGTGGGTTGGCCGCTCTGACCCTGCTTCATATCCGCCTTAAGAATAGCGGAAGCCCAGTCTTCAAGAAGCGCCTTCCACCCACTTGGCGATCATCTCGTATTGGACTTTCGCTTGTTGGTATTCTCGGTAAAAATTCAATAGATCGCGCATCGGGTTGGAAAGCCGCTCCAATCCCGAAATGAAGGCGACGACTGTTCCCAGGGTGGTCTGCCCATGGATGACCATCCAACCGCCAACGACAAGAACCATTAAAGGACCGAGGGCATTTACGATATTGAGCAGCGTCTTCAGACTGTATTTCAAAAAGTAAAACCTGAGGCGATTGTGGAAAATCGCGATAATTGTGGGAAATCGCTCCCCCGCATTTTCCGACTTGCCAGTTGTCTGGCCGACCGTTTCGTCGCCGAGTTTGCGAACGAGCCCGACTTGTCGTTCAACCAACGTATTAAGCTGCTCTTGCATAAACAACGCGAGCACTATCTGAGGGATCAGAAAAATAACGCCGATTAGGGCAATGACGGGCTGGATGTAGAGCATGTAAGCCAAAATCACGATTAAGAAAGTCAAGTTGACGACGAACTCCGAGATGCTCACCCCCACGAAGCCGCCGACGCCATCTATTTCCCTGCCGATAACATTGACGACCTGCCCGCTTGTAATATCGTCAGAGGATCTGCCGGCCGCAACCGCCGCCAACTGGTCTCGCGACAACTTCACCGCGCTCTCGCCAACCCACCCCTGATAAACGAGCAGGACATATTTGAGCGCAGCCTGGATCAGGATGACCGCCAGATAGAACACGCCAAACAAAATCAGCGTCTCAACGTCCTTGTCGGCGATCGCGACGTCCACGATCCGTCGCTGAAGATCGATCGGCACAAAGTTGAGCAGGGCCACAGCCACCGCGATTAGCCCGACATAGAACTGATGCGCCCCGCTGGCACGCCACACGAACTGGGTCAGTTCCTCGCCCGACCTGATGGCTGTGGTCGACATATCGGTTGGCGTGAGGCGTCGCAGAAGATTGCCGAAGATGCTGCTCACTCAGAAGGCCTCAAGCGCGGATAACGCAATAGTGGACGGATCCTGCTGAACCGAGACGCCCCTACGGCACCGCGTAGTGGACGATCATCCAGGCCACGCCTGCTAGAGCGAGGCCGCCGATTAGGACCACTAGCACTGGCCGGCCCAGGAAACCTTGTCGAGCTTCCACTGGTGTTTCTATCGCTGGTCGTGATGAACTATGATCATCAGCCGTCATCGGCATGATCTTTTTGTCGTCAGATTCTTCACTTTGAAGCTCAGCTCTACGCCGCGTTTCATTATAGTTGCTTGTCATCACATCCTCGCAGCGGTGTGCTCGCGAAGACCAACGTGTTCCACTTGCCCAATGTTCCGGCTATTCCCGGCGGTCCCAATCATATCTGGCAGGCTCGATGCGTCTGCATGAGGCACGAGCGTTCTTTGCCGGTGCGGCTATCGGCCGTGGTGTCAGCACGAGGCGGAACGAAACGTCAGCCCTGCGCATTGTGCCTGGCAACCGGTTCTTCGGGTTGTCCAGTTTCAAAGGAAGTTCAATGCGCACGGTCGTTTTTGCTCTCGCCGCCAGCCTGCTCTCCACTGTCGCGATGTCCCAGACCGCGCCCACGCTGGCGCAAGGCCCGGCTTTCACCGAGGTGAATCAGGCGTCCGCCCTCGGAAGCAGCCTGAAGGGCCTGAATGTCCGTAATGCGGGTGACGAGAATGTTGGCGAGATCGAAGACCTCGTCGTGGTCGGAAATACCCTTGCGTCATACATCCTTTCAGTCGGCGGCTTTCTCGGAATGGGGACGCACTATGTCGCGGTGAGGCCGGATTCGATCGCCATCACCTGGAATGAGGCCGACAAGAAGTGGAATGCCCGTATCAACGCCACGAAGGACCAGCTGAAATCCGCTCCGCAATTCAAGTATGAAGGCCGATTTGCCAAATAACCGGCGGAGTCAGCCGACATTTCAGACGCTCCGTCAGCGACCTGTCGGAGCGTTTTTCTTTCCTTCGAACAACGCTCACCTAGCAGGCAAATATGCCTCAAGATGCGGCTAAGGTATAAAATCTCGCCATGCGTACAAGGAACCAGTTGGTGGCGGATCGGGTTGGCTAAGCATCTCCGAACTAGGGTCGCTTAGATGAAAATCCGCGTCGGCTATCGCATTGAGATCGTCACTTCCGTGCCGACACCTGCTCTGGTCCTACTTGATCCCCACCCCAGTCGCGATGCGGACAAAGTGTACTCGGGAAAGAGAGCCGTCAAATCCCTTGCCGATGGCAGCGACGTCCCGGTGGCGGAATACGTCGATGGCTTTGGCAACCGCTGCCGGCGCCTGGTCGTCCCGACAGCTGGGGCCGCGTTCGAGCGCGATTTGATCATGCGCGATTCCGGCGAAGCCGATCACTTCGACCGTAACGCAAAGGAAGTCTTTCCGGGGGACCTTCCATCCGAGGTGTTCGAATACATGCTGTCGAGCCGGTACTGCGAGGTCGACGAACTCTCTCCAACCGCGTGGAACCTGTTCGGCAATTTCGCTCCGGGCTGGAACCGGGTCCAGCAGATCTGCAATTTCGTGAATACCCGAATCCGCTTCGACTATCAGTGCGCCCGCAACACCAGGACGGCCGCGCAAGCGTTGGCGGAGGGCGTCGGTGTCTGCCGCGACTTCACACACCTGGCAGTCGCTTTTTGCCGCTGCATGAACATTCCGGCGCGCTACTGCAACGGCTTTCTGGGTGATATCGGCGTGCCGCGAGATCCCGCCCCCATGGACTACAACGCATGGTTTGAAGCTTATCTCGATGGCACGTGGTTCACCTTCGACGCGCGCCATAACATGCCCCGAATTGGTCGTATCCTGGTGGCCAGGGGCCGGGATGCGGCCGACATTCCGCTGATCCATACGTTCGGGCCACACCTCCTGCAAAAATTTGAGGTCGTGACCGACGAGGTCGTGGCCGGATGAGCGCAGCTGATGTCGAGCGGCAGGTTGCCTCTGATCGGACAGGTGCCCGACCGTTCCGCAGTGTTCGCGGCCTGTGAACTCGGCGGCAACGGAAGCAGTTTGTTCGCCTCTCTGATGATCGCCGAGACGTGCGAAGGTCGTTGAGACGACCTCGCCATCGACCGGCTGCTACCGAAGGCCTGAGCCCCAATGAAGCTGCTGCCACGATCCCTGCTCCTTCGCCCGCGCCTTCTGATCGCGATGGGCGCGATTGCGTTGCTCGCGGCCTTGTTGCCGAGCGCATGGCATTGGACGACGCGGCTTCTGATTGCCTGGGATGCGGGCGCAATCCTCTATCTGGGACTGCTGACGACGATGATCTTTGGCGAGGACGTCGAGCAGATCAAGGCGCGAGCCGCCGAGCAGGATGAAGGCGCGCTCGCGATTCTGATGATCGCCTGCCTGGCAGCCGCGACAAGCGTCGTCGCGATCGGCATTCAACTCGCCGGCCTGAAATCCGTATCGCCTGATGAAAAAGGGCTTCATCTCGCGTTGGCCGCGATCACGATCCTATGCTCATGGACGCTTGTGCATGCGTTCTTCACGTTGCATTACGCGCACGACTTCTACAGCGGCGACGACGGCGCGGGCGGCCTGGATTTTCCAGGCGATGCGAAGCCCACTTACGTCGATTTTCTCTATTTTTCCTACACGATCGGCTGCACCTCGCAGACCTCCGATGTGGGCGTCACCACACGCCAGGTCAGGATCATTGTCCTGGCCCACTCCATTCTCTCCTTCTTCTTCAACACCAGCATTCTGGCCTTCGGCATCAATGTCGGTGCGTCGCTGGTCTCCGGAGCATGAGGCGCGGCCTGTGGCAGCCCGCGGTCCCTGCATTGTCGAAACGCGGAAATGCCCTGGCGCGACGTCCTGTGGCCCGGGGCACTTCGATTCGGAGCCATCTCCTGCCAAGGTGGACCTTGCGCGTTCACGCGACCGGGATGGGAAGTGCAGATGAGAAGCGAGTTCTCCCTCTTCGTCGGCACCTTCACGACCTTGCTTGCCATCATCAATCCGCTCGAGGTCCTGCCGGTCTACCTCAAGCTCTTGGCTGGCAAGGATGACGCGACGCATCGCACGGTCGCCATGAAGGCCAGTGTCTATGCGCTGCTGCTTTGCTTCTTCTTCTTCATTTTCGGAACATTCCTGCTTCGCCTTTTCGGCGTCCCGCTCAGCATGGTGCGGGTCGTCGGCGGCATCATCCTGATGAAGATCGGGTTCGAGCTGTTCATGCCCAGGAAGTCGGACGACGATATGGGCCTCTCGGGCGCCGACACCGACAATGCGAACATCGCTTTCGTGCCCCTGGCGATGCCGCTGATGTTCGGTCCCGGCGGTATCGCGACGATTATCGGAATGACCGCGACGATCAGGGATTCATCCAATCAAATCCTATCCTTCGCGGCGATCTCGACGGCAATCGTCGCGACGATGTTCACGACCTATATCTGCCTGACCTATGCCGAGAAACTCACGCAAAGGATCGGCCCGCTGGGGATCGACGCCGTCACGCGCATTGTCGGCTTCTTCGTCTCAGCGATCGGTGGGGGGCTGATTTTCGACGGCGTGGTCGAAGCCCTGCAAATGCATGGGATGACCACTTTGCACTGAGCGCCGCCCGCCGCCGAGCCCGTCCAACGCAGTGGCTCGGTCCGCCGTCACGCCCGCTAGCGCCGCGGCTTTTGGGCCACGCCTCGCTTCACAAACCGAGGCCGACCTATCGGATCTTGAGCCGAATGATGCTGTCTTGTCCTTGCGATTTGGCGATCTCGGCTTGTTCAAGGGCCTGTGGCCGGTTGCCGGAAAGCTGGCCTCCTGGGACCCCGCCAGATGGCCGATGCCTAACGCGGTCAGGCGTGATCCATTGGGGAAAACCAAGCCTGTCTTTTTCAGGAAATGGCTTCTTTTGGAGAAGCCATTTCCGCTGGCTAAATCTTTGCTTGATGTTTTAGGAAGTGAGGCTGGGGCGATTGAAGGTTTTCCTTTTGGAAGGGGATCGCCGCAGCCCTGGATGCAAAGTCCGCACAATGGACCGACCTCGCCGTGGCCTGGGAAGGTGAATCGATGGGTCTGGATAACTTAAAGGTGGTCGATGTGGTCGGCACTGAAACCGACGATGGCACGGTTGTGCTCAGCATAATTGACTGTTGGGACTGGGTGGATGAGCCGCGGCATCTTCGCGCTTTGCAAGAGAAGCTGAATGCATACTTTGGTTTCGTTGAATCTAGGCAGTTGTACGAAGCCTATCCCGATGCCGCTGGGCGGCCTCTACGCATCGACGTAATTAGCAAATTTTCGATGCCTCAGGCAGCGTTGGCCTTCTTAGAAGAAGCATCTGCTGTCGCGGCTCGACTCAATATGACGGTCGCTCACAGAATTGCAGGCTAATTTTTCGCCGTAGAGAGAACAGCTGTTGGTGCCGCGCGTCGCCTTGGAATAGGGGCAGGTCTGGTGCGCGGTATCGACCAGCGTCTGGGCGGTCTGGGCGTCGATGCCCGGCAGGCCGACATTGAGCCGGGCCTGCAGGAAATAGGCGCCGTCGGGTCGCCCGCCGGATCTCTTTCACCAGCTGTTTCGCAGGCCTGCGTGCTCAAGCCTATCGGGCCATCTTCGCTCCTTCGTCACCTCGATGAAACGCAGCTTCAACTCGCGGGCTCCGTGGGAGAGCAACAAAGACAGAATGCGCATTCACTCATAATACGTTGATTATAAACACATTTAATAATCTCCTTGACTAACGTGAATGCGCAGTCATCCTTGGTGAAGGAGGGATGCCATGCCCCGAAAGGCGGATAAATCCGCACCCACGTCCTATGATGTCGCGCTTGCGGCCGGCGTGTCGCAATCGTCGGTGTCGCGCGCGTTCGACCCTGCGGCGCCGATCAAGCCAGCTTTGCGCAAGCGCGTCATGGCCGCAGCCTCCGCCCTGGGCTGGCGACCCAATTCCATCGCGAGTTCGCTCCAGAAGCGTCGCACGGAGTTCGTTGGCCTGATCACATCCGAGCTCTCGTCGCCCTGGCGCGCGCAGCAGCTCGCGGCGCTTCTGCCCGCGCTCGAGAAAAATGGGCACCGGGCGCTGATGTTCCAGACCGACCGTGAAGGCGACATCGATGACCTCATCGATCAAGTGCTCAGCTATCAGGGTCGCGCGGTCATTGTCGGCGCCGGCCTGATGTCGGCGCGCATCGCCAAGGTCTGCGCCAAGAACGGCTTGCTCGTCATCCTGCTCAACCGTTGGTCGACCGCGGCCGGCGTCGCCCCCATCTCCTGCGATCATCGCCTCGGGAGCTCGATTGCGGTCGATTATCTGGCTGGACGCGGCTGCCGCCGGCTCTGCTTCCTGCAGGGCAATCTCGACTCCTATGCGGGGCAGCAGCGGGAACAGGGATTTCGCGAGCGATGCGCTGAGCACAATATCGAGGCCGAGGTGCTCGAAATGGGCTCCTTCGAGCGCGAATGCGGCCAACGTGCCGCGGAAATCCTTGAGGCACGTTCCGCCGGCAACCGCCCCGAAGGCGTGCTGGCCGCCAATGACGCCATGGCTCTCGGCATGCTTGACCACGCCTATGCGACCGGCCGGTTCGTGCCGCCGCGGGATTTCGCGCTCGTCGGGTTCGACGACCTGACGGAGGCAGCAGCGCCCGCCTACCAGATCACGACGATCCGGCAGCCGATCGAGGCGCTGACGGCCGAGGTTGTATCCGTGCTCGACCAGTGGCGCGACGCCATCGGCACAACTCCGGTCGCAAAGGGGCGCGTTCTGGCGCCGCGCCTCGTCGAGCGGCGCACCGGCCTCTGGAGCCCCGAGCCAGCACCATGAAATTATCGGAGCCCTCCGAGGAATGGCAGCTGATCCGCAGCCTCATTCGCGAGGCTGGCGCGCTCGCACGCGTCATGGCGGCGAGGCGCGCCGAGATCGACCGCCGCGCCAAGGCCAATCCCCTCGATCTCGTCACCGAGGCCGATCTGGCGATCGAAAGCCATGTCAGGTTGGCTCTGGCGCAGCATTGGCCCTCGGACCGCTTCTGGGGAGAGGAGGGCGGCCGGCCGGACGTGCCGGATCGCGGCCGGGTCTGGATCTGCGATCCGATCGACGGCACCCGCAGCTTTCTCAGGTTCGGCCACGACTATTGCGTCTCACTGGGGCTTCTCGTGGACGGCGCGATGAAATTCGCCGCGATCTACGATCCAGCCCGGGACGATCTCTACGAAGCGGAGGCGGGCGCTGGCGCCTGGCTGAACGGCTCCCGCCTGTCGCCTTCGACACGCGTGCCGGATCCGCATCACGCGCTTGTCGCGCTCGGCTTCTCCGAGCGGGTCGACACGGATCGCCATGTGGAGATGGTCCGCGCTATCCTGCAGGCCGGCGCGGCCTGCCACCAGCACGGCTCTGGCGCGCTCGCATTGGCCCAGACCGCTGCGGGCCGGCTCGACGCCTATGTGGAGCTGCATCAAAATGCGTGGGACGCGCTCCCGGGGCTGCTCATTGCCGAGGAGGCGGGGTGCCTCTGCCTTGCCTGGTCCGATGCGGATTTGATCCGTGGCGGCCTTACGCTCGCGGCCAATTCCGGCGTGGCCGGATTTCTTGCCAGCCTGGTTTCAACGACCCCGGAATGGGGCGTCAAGAAAGCCTTGCGTCCAAGCCAAGTGACGCAGGCGCAACCTAAGGGAGGGTGACATGAGATTTCGGGATTTCCGCAACATCGTCTGCGCATCCGCTGCCGCAGCGTCGCTGGCCTTTGCAGCTCCAGGCGCGGCCGTCGAAGGTATCGGCGGCAAGCCGGTCAACGTGAAGAGCAGCCTCGACTTCGGCAAGCTGACGGCGGCGAACTTCTACGACACGCTGGTGCCGCTCGCGAAGCAGGAGGGGACGGTCACGTTCTTCGACTTCTCGAATTCGTTCGAGAAACTGTTCCGGGAGGAACTGATCCCCGGCTTCGAGAGGAAATACGGCATCAAGGTCAACTATCAGCGTGGTAACGCCGAGGCTGCCGCGCAGCAGCTCGTCGCGACCAGTGCGGCCGACCAGCCCGCGCCGTTCGACCTTCTCTACAATGCCTCGTCCTCGCTCGGAGTGCTGATGCGCGGCTCGGCGGTGGCGAACGTTCCATTCCACAAATTGCTGCCCAACGCGGCGGCGTATGACGAGCGCATCGCCACCACGGCGGAAGGGATCGTGCACGGCGGCCTCTTTGCGCCGTTCCACCGCAATCAGACCGCGCTTGCCGTCAACAGCCGCTTCGTTCGCCCGGGCACGGAGCCAGGCGATTTCCCGGCGCTGCTGGCCTGGGCCAAGGCCAATCCCAAGCGGCTCGCCGTCACAAATCCTGGCAAGGGTGGCTCCGGCGACGGCTTCCTGCAGAGCCTCGTGCTCGCGATGGTGACCGGGGACGACTGCCGCAAGGCGCTTGATAACTTCACCATCGGCACTGAGGAGGCCAAGGCCTACGTGGCCTCGCCCTGCATGGCGCCGGTCTGGAGCTACTATCGCGATCTGCTGGCGGTCTCGGAGATCACCAACAGCAACGCCGACACGCTGAACCTCATCACCAATGCCGAGGCCTGGATCGGCACGGCTTGGGAGGACATGACGTATGACTTCACCGGGCGCGGCCTTCTGCCGCCGACGGTGCGGCCGATGCTGCTGAAGGAAGGGCAGGTGGGTGGCGGCGACGGCTTTTTCCTGCCCGTCCGCCCCCGCAACCCCGCCGCCGCATTGCTGCTCATGGATTTCCTGATGAGCAAGGAGGTTCAGCTTACCAAACTGCGCATGAACGGCTCGCGTGCCGCGCGGACCGACATCGATACCGACAAGGAGTTCAGCGAGGCGCAGGCGAAGCGGCTCATTCCGGCCGAGCAATATCCGTCGCGGGCCCGGACCGGCATTCCCCGCGCCATCACGCTGGCGGCCGCTGCCTATTTCCAGGAAAACCTGCTGCGGGGCCGGTAGAGCCATGCATATCTCTATCGAGAAGCTGCGGGCCGAGTTCGGTAGCTTCGTCGCCCTTCACGGCGTCGATCTCGAGGTCCGGCCAGGTCAATTGGTGACCCTGCTGGGCCCGAGCGGTTGCGGAAAGACGACGCTGCTGCGGTCGATTGCCGGAATCGTGCATCCGGCGTCCGGCGACATCCGCTTTGACGGTCGGCGCATGAACGATGTGCCGGTCGAGAAACGGAACATCGGCATGGTCTTCCAGACCTACGCCCTGTTCCCGCACATGACGATAGCGAAAAACCTGGCCTTCGGGCTGGAGATGCGCCGCACGCCGCGCGAGGAGGCGAGACGGCGCATTGCCGAGGCACTCTCGCTCGTCGAACTCGAGGGTTACGCGGATCGCTACCCCCGCCAGCTCTCCGGCGGACAGCAACAACGCGTCGCGCTTGCGCGGGCCATCGTCGTCGAGCCCGACGTCCTGCTCTTTGACGAGCCGCTGTCCAATCTCGATGCGCAGTTGCGCGAGAACCTGCGCGAGGATCTGAAGGCGCTGCAGCGGCGCACGGGCATCACCTCGGTCTACGTCACGCATGACCAGGCTGAGGCGATGGCCATAGCCGACCATATCGTCGTCATGCGGAAGGGGCGCATCGTCGAGCAGGGCTCGCCGCAGGCGCTCTATCGCAAGCCCCGGCAGCGCTACGTGGCCGAGTTCCTCGGGCATACGAACGTGGTCGAGGCGAGGCGCCAGTCGGACGGTCTGCTCGTCCTGCCCTGGGGAGCGCTGCGCCGCCCGGCCGCGCCGCCCGAGGCCCCATCGGGCATGACGGCACTCGTCTCGATCCGGCCCGAGGATATTCACGTCGCCGCGCAGCCGACGCCGGGAGAGGAGGCCGGCGTCATCGAGGATGTGACGTTCCTCGGCGCCAGCATGCAGTACCGCATCCGCATCTGCGGCACGCTGATCCGCGCCAATGTCGCGGGCGAGCGTGCCGACCAGTTTGCGCCCGGCGCGACGGTCGGCGTCATGGCGTCCGATG
The DNA here is from genome assembly GCF_004341515.1 of Allobosea sp. BK604. GTDB lineage: Bacteria > Pseudomonadota > Alphaproteobacteria > Rhizobiales > Beijerinckiaceae > Allobosea. The sequence goes on along the minus strand of NZ_SLZF01000006.1, from coordinate 65,113 downwards.
ACCTGCACGTCCTTCGCGACGACCAGCGAGACGTGCAGCCATGACGCGCCCGCTTCGCCAACGCCTTGTCCTTTTGGCCTTGCTCGCACCCGGCGTCGGCTACCTTCTGGTGTTCTTCGGCGTGCCTCTGGCGCGCGTGGTGCTGGCGAGTGTCTCCTCGGCTGACAGCTGGCTGCCGCAATTCGGGCACTACGCCGAAGTCTTGACGACACCGGTCTACCGCGAAGGCCTGCTGTTCTCGCTCTGGCTGGCCCTTGCCCCCACGCTGGTCGCCGTCGTCATCGGCGTGCCGCTCGCGGCCCTGTTGGTGCGCAGCTATCCAGGCAAGGCGTTTTTTGGCGCCCTCTACAAGATCCCGCTCGTGGTGCCGAGCATCGTCGCAGCCTTCGTCGTGCTGATCCTTCTCGACCGCGGTGGGCTCGCTCATCGCTGGGCCGCGCTGGTCGGCATTTCGCTGCCGCGCGTGGTGCGCGACCCGGCCGGAATTGGCATAATCCTCGCCTCCGCCTGGAAGAACGTGCCCTTCATGGCGCTGATCGTCGCGGGCTCCATGGCGGCAATCTCCGAGGATCTGCACCGCGCGGCACGGACACTCGGCGCGGGCACGCTCACGATCTTCGTTCGCATCCAGCTGCCGCTGGCGCTGCCGGGCATCACCGCCGCCTCGCTGCTGGTCTTCATCACCGGCCTTGGCGCCTTTGCGATCCCCAATCTGCTCGGGCCGCCCTATCCGCTGCCGTTGTCGGTGCACATGTACGATCAGGGCTACCGTCGCGGAAACTGGCCACTCGTCTACGCAATGGGGACGATGCTGTCCGTCGCGGCCATCGCAATCCTGCTCGCCTACCATGCGCTGACACGCCGGACGCAGCACTCTCTCACGGCGGGGCGCGACGCATGAACCGCCGGGCCGGACACATCATCGCGGCGCTGCTCTCGCTCTACGCGCTCATCGCTCTGGTCATCCCGCTCGTGGTTGCGATGCTGTGGTCGCTCGTCAATCCGCAGGACGGCTGGTTCGCTCCGGACCTCGTGCCACCGTCCTATTCGACGTCCTTCTGGAGCGATGTGTTCGCCACGCCGGGTATCCCGGCAGCCCTGCTGCGCAGCGTCGGCATCGCCATCGTGGTCACGGCGCTCACCGTGACGCTCGCGCTCCCGACCGCTTGGGCGCTGGCCCGCATTCCCTTCCGGGCCAAGCGCGCCGTCGAGGTCTTCATCCTTGCCCCGCTCATCGTCCCGGGGATCATCGTCGCGGTCAGCCTGACCGAAGTCTTCATCCGGCTCGGGTTGTTCGGCAGTCTGCTGGGCGTGATCCTCGTCCAGACTGTCGGCACGCTGCCGCTGATGATCCGCATCCTGACGGCCTCGCTGGAGGGCTTTCCGGTGGAGCTTGTCTGGGCGGCGCGGACCCTCGGGGCGAGCCCCGGCGCGGCGATGCGGCGGATCGTCATTCCGATGACTGCTCCCGGCGTGGTCGCCGGGGGACTGCTCAGTTTCATCAGCTCGTTCGAGGAGTTCGAGAAGACCTTCATGATCGGCGCGCCCGCTGTCGAGACCATAGCCACAAAGCTTTGGTCCTATCTCGGCGGTGACATCATCATCTTCCCGACCGCCTCGGTCGTCACATTCATCCTGCTCGTTCCCACGGTCATCATCTTCGCGATCGCCCAGGCTCTCGTGAGGGACGAGGACCTGGCCGCGGGCATGGGCAAGGTCTAGCGCATTCTCGAGCGGAGCGGACACCGGTTCGCGTGAAAAAATGCGTCAAAACAAAGAGATAGAACAGCGTAAAGGGCATTCGATGAGCATCTCGTTCCACCGGCGGGACAACGGCTTTACCCGCATCTGCGGCCACCGCGGCTTCAGCCTGCATTACCCGGAAAACACGATCGTCGCTTTCGAGGCGACCCGCGACGCCGGCGGCACGTCCTGCGAAATCGATCTCGTGCTCAGTCGCGACGGCGAGGTGATCGTCCTGCACGACATGACGCTCGACCGGACGACCACCGGTTTCGGCTACGCCGGAGACCATGACTGGGCGCAGATCCAGATGCTGGACGCCGGCATCAAGACCGGGGCCCAGTTCGCCGGTGTGCGCGTCCCGACATTCCGCGAGACGGTGCTCTGGGCCAAGGCAAACGGCATCGGACTCGACGCGGAACTGAAGGACGATGACCGTGCCGCCTTGCTGGCGCAGCGCGTGATAGAGGTGCTGCGCGAGACCGAGGGGTTCGGTCATGTGCGGGTGATATCCTTTGACCACAAGGCGCTGGCCGCCATCCGCAAGCGCGACGAGCGGCTGCGGACGCAGGCCATCCTCCATGCGCGCCATGCCGACGTGGTCCATGTCCTGCAGGCCTGCGGCGCGGAATCCGCTTCGATCGAGCTGATGATGTTCGACGAGGAGGACGCGGAGGCCATGCACAAGGCCGGTCTCTGCAACCGCGTGCATCTGCCCCGTCCTGCCAAGCTCGCCATTGGCTGGTCCTATGGTCGCGACATGCTGCCAAAGCTCAGGAGCTGGATCCGGGGCGGCCTGATCGACGTCATCTCGGGTGATGATGTGCTGTTCCTCCGCAGGCTCGTCGAGAGCGCCGGCGAGGAGGCGTGAGCATGTTCGACCTGTCCCAGCCGCTCGGCGTCTGTACCTGGACATTCGGTCCGCAGCCGCTCGAGCGAACGGCAGCGACGCTGCGGACGCTCGGCTATGACGGTGTCGAGCTCCACGGCGACCTTGATGCCTTCACGCCCTCCAGGGCGCGCGCGATCCTGGACGGCGAGGGCCTGCGCCTCTTCTCGCTGACACCCGCCAATGTGGACCCCGCCCACCCCGACAGCGCGATACGTCAGGCGGCGGTGGACTACTACATGAAGCTCGTGGATTTCGCTGCAGAGGCCGGGGGCATTGTATCCGTGCACGGCCATGTCGGCCGCGTCGCGCCCGTGGCGTCCATGGCCGCCGAGAGGTCGCTCCTCGTCCAGTCTGTACGGCGCATAGCCGGGCATGCGGAACAGAGCGGCGTCGACCTCGTCTTCGAGGTGCTCAACCGCTATGAAGCGCACCTGATCAACACGTGCGGCGAAGCGTTGGCGCTGATGCGGGACATCGGGAGCCCCCGCCTCAAAGTGCTGCTTGACGCCTATCATATGAATATCGAGGAAAGCGATCCGGTTCGGGCCGTGCACGATGCCGGCAATGATCTTGGGTTGTTCCATGTGGCGGATTCGAACCGAGACGCCATCGGACGAGGTCACACGGATTTTCGCGCGATCTTCGCTGCCTTGAACGATACGGGTTACGCCGGCCCGGTCATCGTTGAATGCACGCCACCCGGCCCAAATCCATTCACGCCGGTGAAAGACCCGGACTCGGTGGCAGTGCTCGTCGGCCAGCTCCGGGCTTGTCGTGCAGCGCTGACGGGAACCGCCGCCTAGCGCGGTCAGCACATTCGTCGTGTCCGCCGTCAGCCCGCTTGAGACCTGTTGGGGATTTTGAACGACCTGAACAACCAGTATGGCTCGTTATCGGAGGGCATGTGAATGTCCGGTTCCCGGCAGCGCCCCAATGCCCGGTTGCGGCGCGACGCGGTCGGCTAACCGGGAACGCCCATGTACGGACGGTATGGAGATAGATGTTCCTCCAGTCTCATGCAGCAATTGCTGAAGCGCGGCCAGCGCGCTTCAGCACGTATCGTGAGATAGTCAGGGACCTATAGCTCGTACTGCCGTCGCATTATTTCGGCAGCCCGCTCGCCGACGACGGCGCAAGGCGCCATAGTGTTGCCCGTCGTGACACGCGGCAGCACCGAGCCATCTGCAATCCGAAGGCCGACGATCCCATGTACCGCGAGTTTGGCATCGACGACCGACATATCGTCCGACCCCATCTTCGCTGTGCCGCACTGATGCCAGTAGGTGACCGCTGCATCTCGGATGAACGCGTCGTCGATCGGCCGGCCGGCTCCAGGGATGCGTTCGGCGCTGACGAACGGGAGAAAGGCGTCGCTACTGCCAAGCTCCCGACAAAGTTTCACGCAGGCCCGAGCCGCTTCAAGGTCGCGCGGATCCGACAGCATGTTGGCATCGACGACGGGCCCGTCCTTTGGATCGGCAGACTTCAGACCTATCCGGCCACGGCTATGAGGCTGGGCAAGTCCCGCGAACATCGTCCAGCCATGGGCTGGCACGCCCCTTAGCGCCGTTCGCTCACTCGGGACTGGGAACTCCACCTGGCAGAACAGCAGATCGGGCTCCGTCAGCTCTTGTCGGCTCTTCCAGTAGAGGGTGGCCTCGCTGCCGCTGTTGCGCGGCGGAATCGGCTCACGATACTCCCATGTGCAGCCGAATGAGACGTGATCCTGCAGATTGCGGCCGACGCCGGGAAGGTGCTGGACGACGGGAATCCCAAATCGTGTCAGCTCCTCACGATCGCCTACCCCTGACAGCATCAGCAGCTTCGGCGTGTTGATCGCACCGGCCGAGATCACAACCTCCGTGCTGGCCTTCACGGCCGAGGTGGTGCCGGCGCGCTCGATCTCCACGCCTGTTGCGCGGCGCCCCTCAAACAGGACGCGCCGAACGACCGTCTCGCTGAGGATCGTCAGGTTGGGACGATCGGCGATCGGCCGGACATAGGCCCGATACAGGGAATGCCGCCGTTTCTCCCGAACCAACATATCGGCGTAGGCAACCCCGCCCGCGCCTTCCATCATCTCACCGTTGGGATGATCGAAACGGGGGATGCCGAGGCCTTCCGCTGCATCCAGCAGGGCGCCGGCGATGGGGCTCGGGTCGTTCGCGGGTTGGACCCAGACCGGGCCAGTCGTGCCCCGGTATTTCGGATCCGGCTTACCCTGCCAGTTCTCGATCCGACGGTAGATGTTGAGAACCGAATCATAATTCCAGCCGGGATCGCCCGCCTCTGCCGCGAAATGGTCCCAGTCGCTGCGGTGGCCCCGTGCCCAAACCATGACGTTGACACTGGATCCGCCGCCGAGGCCCTTGCCCATCGACATCGAAATGGCCCGGCCGTCGAGATGCGGATTGGGCTCAGCCAGGAATCCCCAATCGCGTTCGGTCCCCAGATTGGTCGGCCACAGGGCAGGATCCAGGACGGACTCAGCATCGTCATCGGGGCCCGCCTCGATCAGCAGCACGTCGCATGCGGGATTCTCGGCTAGGCGGCGCGCGATCACTGATCCCGCCGCACCCGCACCGCAGATGATGAAGTCGTAAGTGGTCTTGAGGTTGGCTTTGCGCTCCGCCTGGTTTTTACGCGCGCGCTTTTCCAGGCCCCCGGCATCGCCGGGGGCAGAGGTGTCAGTCATCGGTTGATCTTTCGATTTCGGCGCCAGGCCGCTTGGGGAGCCGCGCAGTAGGCGGTGGGCCGACTACTTTGCTGCAGCAGCGGCTTGGCGAGCGGCTTGGTCGATCACATCGGCGACGACCTTGGGCTGGGTCATGAAGAGCGCATGACTGGCCGAGACCTTGGTGACCTTGGCGCCGATGCGCTTGGCCATGTGGTCCAGCATGGCCTGATCGAAGGCCTTGTCCTCGCTGGCAATCACGGCCCAGCTCGGCTTGGTCCGCCAGGCCGCGTTCTTCAGCTTCGTTCCGAAGGCCGACAGGTTGATCGGCACCTGCGAGTCCCGCATGAATGCGACGTCCGCGTCGGCAACGTCATGGGCGAAGCCGGCCTTGAACCTGTCGCGATCCACGAAGGCGAAGCCATCCTGCGCCTTGTCGAGAACGAACTCCGTCGCCGGCGCGAAACCCTCGTATTGCTGGGCTGTGGATTCGCCGGCATCAGGGGACAGGGCCGAGACATAGACCAGCCCGGTGACCTTGGGATCGACGCCGGCCTCGGTGATGACGCTGCCGCCCCAGGAATGCCCGACGAGGATCGTGGGGCCGTCCTGCCGGTCGAGCGCTCGCTTGGTTGCGGCGACGTCATCTTCGAGCGAGGTCAGCGGGTTCTGGACGATCGTCACCCGATAGCCGCGAGCCGTCAGCAGGTCATAGACGCCTCGCCATCCCGATCCGTCGGCGAAAGCGCCGTGAACCAGGACGACATTCTTGGCCGGCTGAGCCGTGTTCGCGGGCTGGGCGAAAGCGGCCTGCGACATGCTGACGATGGCGGCCGCGGCGAGAAGAGTGTTGCGGATAGACTTGTTCATGGCAGCGTTCCTTCGCTTTTATTGTTGCGGTAATTGTTATTGCGATAATTATCGTGCCGATCGTCGCCGTGGTTGTCAATCTGACATTTATCGCGATATATGTTTTCGAGATCACGGTTCCGTGAACCGCAGCGATAGGGACTGCCGATGACCGAAGCCACCGCTGCTCCGCCAGTGCCGCTGGAGGACCAGCTCTGCTTCTCGATTTATTCAGCGGAGATTGCTATCCAGCGGGCCTATAAGCCTTTGCTCGATGGCCTTGGGCTTACCTACCCGCAGTATCTCGTACTCAACGTCCTCTGGCGCGAGGACGCGCAGACCGTTGGCGGCATTGCTCATCAGCTGGCTCTGGAGTCCAGCACGCTGACGCCGCTCCTCAAGAGGATGGAGGCAGCTGGGCTGCTGCGTCGCACCCGAAATCCGGATAACGAGCGCCAGGTCATCATCGCGCTCACTCCAGAAGGTGACCGTCTTCGCTTTCGAGCCGGCTGCCTGAACGACAACCTGCTCTTGGCGTCGGGACAGACCCCCGATCACCTCGCCGAGCTCAATCGCCTGGTCCGGCAACTTCGAGATGCGATCTACAGCCATACCGGCATCTTGGAAGGGGCAGAGACACGGCCGGTCACTGCCGCCGAGAGTTGATGCCGCCTAGACCGTCGGCACAGTCCCTCCATCGATGACATACTCGGTCCCTGTGATGCTTCCCGCTCGGTCCGAAGCGACAAAAGCGATCAGGCTTGCAACTTCGTCGGGCTCGGCCGGACGGCCGATCGGAATGCCCCCGAGCGCAGTCATGATCATCTTCTTGGCCGCCTCGACATCGACGCCGTGTTCCCCGGAAAGGCGCTCCGCGAACGCGATGGAGCCCTCCGTGGCGATCCATCCTGGCGAGACGTTGACGACCCGAACCCCTTTGGGCGAAACCAGCTTCGAGAGACTCTTGCTGTAAGAGGCTAGTGCGGCCTTCGCTGCGGCATAGCCGATCGTCGATTCCGGAAGCGACATGACCCGCTGAATCGAGGTGACGTGGACGACGACGCCGCTGCCTTGCGCCGTCATCGCCGGCACCAGCTCGCGGTCGAGACGAGTGGCCGGCATCAGGTTTAGGTCGAGCTCTTTGCGCCATTCCTGGTCGGTGAGCGCCTCATACCCCCCTGCCGGCGCCGATGAGCCGCCCAGCATGTGCACGATAATGTCGACGCCGCCCATGCGCTCCCGAACGGCATCCGCCAGCTGTGCACAGCCTTCCGACGTCGTGAGATCGGCGGCCACGAACATCTCGGCCGGCATATCCTCTGGTTTCGACCGAGCGTTGGTCAGAACCTTGGCGCCCAGCTCTCTGAAGAGCTTGACCGTTGCCGCGCCAGCGCCACGAGTGCCGGACGTCACGAGAGCCCGCTTGCCCTCAAAGCTGATGAAGGGGGTCATAGCGTGACCTCCAGCTCGCCGATCTTGTCCCCTTCCAGACGGAAGAAGAAACGCAGATCGATCGGGCTTCCTGGGAAGCTGCCTTCGACGTGGCAGGTCACGACAGTTCGGCCACGATCATGGGCGACTGCGATCGGGGTCGACTTTGCGGTGTACTTCCTCGAGTAATCCACTTTCCACTGGCGGATCTCGTTCCGGCCAGTGTGGACTTTGTTTTCGTCTCGAACGGTAGCGTTTTCCGAAAAGCAATCGGCCATCGCCTGAGGATCGGGATCGAGATCGGCAGTGAAGTACCGCGCTATCGGCGTCGGAAGTTCAAGGGACATCATTATCCTCCTAACTTGATAAAGTCGGTAGAACTGGCCGTTGGCTGATCTATTCAGATTTTGCCTCGGCGTTTGCTTCCACGGACATCAACTTAGCGATAGACAGCGGGCCTGATAATCGGGATAAAATGGGATGAAACATCACGAAATACGGGACAATGATCGGCCACAACCTTATCGAACTGGACGCCGTGATGGCGGTTGCGCGTCGGAAGTCCTTCCGAGCGGCGGCCGTGGAGCTGCAGGTTTCCACGACGGCGCTGAGCAACCTGATCGCGAAGTTCGAGAAGCAGCTTGGCGTCCGCCTATTCAATCGGACGACCCGGAGTGTTTCGCTCACTGACGCCGGGCGGAACTTCGTCGAACAGATCGGCCCTGCTCTCGTTGACATACACAGCGCAATGGACAGCGCGATGTCTCAGCAGGAGACGGCCTCCGGGACCATCAGGATCAATGCCTTCCCAACGGCCGCGCGCGAAATTCTCGCCCCCGTCATTCTGGAGTATCTGCGCCGCTATCCGCAGGTCCATATCGACCTGGTCACCGAGGGTCGGTTGGTTGATGTGGTGGCCGATGGCTTTGATCTTGGCGTGAGAAGCGCGGATTTTGTCCCGAGCGATATGATCGCGATCCCGATCGGCCCTGCCAGATCATACGTGGTCGCGGCTTCGCCGGCGTATTTCGAGAGCCACGACACTCCACGTGTGCCGCTGGACCTGCTCAATCACATTTGCGTCCGCATCAGGTTGCCCGACGGCGGCATCTACAAATGGCATTTCGAGAAAGATGGCCAGCCGGTCCAGATCGACGTCAAAGGCCCGATCACATTGGATGAGGCTAGCCTGTCGCGAATTGCCGTTCTCAGCGGGATCGGCATCGGCTTCTTCATGGAGTCGGATGTTCGAGAAGACATTGCAGCGGGCCGTCTGATCCGCATCCTAGAGGACTGGATGAAACCCGTGGCGCCACTCTGTCTCTACTATCCCGGCCGGAGGAACCCTTCCGCTGCGTTCAAGGAATTCATCAACCTCGCACGCGAATTTACCTCGGCTTTCAACGCCGATCTCAAGTGACATGGCGGTCGGATCGCATCACGACGAATGTCCGCTTGCAGGCAAGTGGCGAGAGTCTGCAATTGGCGCTGATCGGCATGAACCAGTGTACCGCCTAACTCCTCCTTCCCACCCATCTGGGACATTCACCGCGCCGGGCGACCTGACACCCAAGCGCCCAATAAAAAAGGCCCGCCCGAGCGATCGGGCGGGCCTGATTGTCGAGATCCTGTTCAGACCAGGTTGATCGCGACGTTGATGTTGCCGCGCGTCGCCTTGGAATAGGGGCAGGTCTGGTGCGCCGTATCGACCAGGCTCTGGGCTGTCTCACGGTCGATGCCGGGCAGGCTGACATTGAGCCGGGCCTGCAGGAAATAGGCGCCGTCGGTCGAGCCGAGATCGACCTCGGTATCGACAGCGAGGTCGGCCGGGAGCTTGACCTTGAGCTTGGCTGCGGCGAGGCCGATCGCGCCGATGAAGCAGGCCGACCAGCCGGCGGCGAAGAGCTGCTCCGGATTGGTGCCGGCGCCCGCGCTGCCGGGGGAGGAGAGCTTGACGTCCAGGCGGCCATCGGAGCTACGCGAGGCGCCGTCGCGGCCGCCGGTGGTGTGGGTCTTGCCGGTGTAGAGCACTTTTTCGATCTGGGTCATGGTTCGCTTCCTTGTCGGTGGTTGGGGCCCAGCCGTGATGGCTGAACCGATCGCCGGGCGGAGGAAGCGCGTAGCGCGTATCCGGCATATGTCCCGATCCGCCCCATGTGTAACGAAAAGCGGGCGAGCAGCGCGGCCTATACATTGCGACACAAACAGCGCGGGCTCGGGCAGCCATGCCCGGCAGGGTGGGCGACGGGCTCGAGCTCGGTACCGCCTAGCGGCTTCGCCGAATGACGCCGTCCTTCCACTGGACCGCAACAGAGCCTCGCAGTGACCGCTTTGCCGTTCCGGTCGAAGGCGGCACTCTCGTACAGCGTCCCCAGATGACCGTCCCGGTGTTATCATCAGGCGATACGGTCGCGGTGTCCGCCAGCCGGATGGTGCATGTCGCGTCGATCGCCCGGGCTTCATCCGGCGGATCTCCCGAGGGAGAGACGGCCATGGCGACTGCAAGAGCGGAGCGGCGGCTGGCCGCGATCCTGGCCGCCGACGTCGTCGGCTATTCCCGCCTCGTCGAACAGGACGAGGCCTGGACCTTGTCGGCCCTGAAGCTTCTGCGCCGGGACTTGATCGATCCGCTCCTGGCCGAGCATCAGGGCCGTATCGTCAAGCTGATGGGCGATGGTGCGCTCGTGGAGTTCGGCTCGGTCGTCGATGCCGTCGCCTGCGCGCTCGCCATCCAGAAGGGTGTTGCCGGGAACCAGGCCGATATCCCGGCGGAGCGACGCATCATCTTCCGCATCGGCATCAATCTCGGCGATGTGATCCACGAGCGCGACGGCGATCTCTACGGCGATGGCGTCAACATCGCGGCCCGCCTGCAGACCCTGGCGGATCCAGGTGGCATCTGCATTTCCGGCACGGCCTATGATCACCTCCAGGGCAAGCTCGCCTGCGACTACGAGTATCTCGGCGAACGCGCGCTCAAGAACATGGAGCGGCCGGTGCGGCTGTACCGCCCCCTTCCGGAAGGGGCCGCGCGGACGGCAGTGCCCAGGCCCGCACTTCCGGACCGGCCATCCATTGCCGTGCTGCCGTTCAACGCCATGAGCGCCGACCCGGAGCAGGACTTCTTCAGCGACGGGCTCACCGAGGACATCACCACCGCGCTGTCCAAGCTCAAGGGCTTCTTCGTGATCGCCCGCAACACGATGTTCACCTACAAGGGAAGGCCCGTGGATGTGCGCGCCATCGGGCGCGAGCTCGGGATCCGCTATGTTCTCGAGGGGAGCGTCCGCAAGTCCGGCAATCGCGTCAGGGTGACCGCGCAGCTGATCGATGCGGCCTCCGAAGCCCATCTCTGGGCCGAGCGCTACGACGGCGACCTCGGCGATATCTTCGTCATCCAGGACGAAATCACCGCAAGCGTCGTCGGTCGCATCGGGCCGGAACTCCTGGCGGCGGAGCATGCCCGCGAAAGCCCCAAGCCGCATCATGGCCTCGATGCCTGGGAATGTGTCGTGCGGGCGGTGTTCCTCTGTTCCCAGCTATCCGAGGAGAGCAGCCGGAAGATGCTCCCCCTGCTCGATCGGGCCATCGGGCTGGCGCCCGATTATGCCCAGGCGCTCGCCATGAAAGGCTGGATCATGACGTGGCGCGCCTTCCAGGGCTGGGAGGACATGGGATGCGCCCTGGCCCTGGCCAGGGATCTCGTCCAGCAGGCCATTGCCGCGGATGACAGGGAACCATGGGCTTACCTTGCGCAGGCGATGATCGCCTTTGCGACGCGCGACAATGTCCTGGCGATGGCAGCGACGAGCCAGGCCGTCGCGATCAACCCCAATTCCGCCTTTGCACATGGCCAACTGGGACTCGCGCATGCCAATGGCGGCCGCGCGGCGGACGCCATTGCCTGCATCGACCACGCCCTCAGGCTGAGCCCGCGCGAGGCCTTTCTCGGCGACTTCCAGTTCTACTACGCCATGGCTTGCTTCCAGGGCGCGAATTACGAGTCCGGATTGAGCTATGCCCGGGAGGCGCATCGCCTGCGGTCCGGCCACGTGGTTCCGCTGCTCATCGGCACGGCCTGTGCCGGACTTCTCGACAACCGGGACGCTGCCACGGACCTGCTCGGACGGCTCAAATCGCTTGTCCCTGACATCTCACGGGACGCGGTCGGAGCGACATCGTCTTTCGTACGCGCCGAGGATCGGGCGCGCCTGATCGAGGGACTTGCCCGTGCCGGCCTGGATTGACGGGTCGAATGCCGTCAGGCGCAGTTGTCTATTGTGCAGATGGACAATCAGATGACGTATTGATCGCCCGTTTCGGCCGGCAGCGAGCGGCGCACGAGATCGGCGACGGTGGTCGTGTCGAGCACAGCAGCCATGGCGTCGCGCACCTCGCTCATCACCGAGCGCACGGCGCAGGCTGCGTTGTCGTCGCAATCCTCGCAGGGTCGGAAGGCCGTGCGGCTGGCGCAGGCGATCGGCGCGATCGGGCCTTCCAGCACGCGAATGACGGCGCCGACCTTGATCGTGCGCGCCGGCTTGGCCAGCGCATAGCCGCCGCCGGGCCCCTTCTTGCTGCGCAGCATGCCGGCATTGCGCAGGTCGAGCAGGATCGCGTCGAGGAATTTTTTCGAGATATTGTTCTTCTCGGCGATATCGGCGACCTGCGCGGTCTCGCCCGCTTCGAGCTTGGCGAGATGGATGATCGCCTTGAGCCCGTATTTGCCCTTGTTGGTGAGCACCGTCATCCCCGTCCGCCGCAACCGGGCGCTATCGCATGTGCCTACCAAGAAAATTCTATTGGCGCCATATAAAATAGAATTTTTCACTCGGCGCCGATCTTGGTGGCGGCGCCTTGAACCCGGTCGTGATCACTACCGCGAAAGTCTGCGATCCCGTGTTCACCTCGGGCCCTCGGCGACAGGACCGGGACTGCATGCCGGCCTCTGACCGCGAGGCGGCGTGGAACGCGCCGGAACCGAAATATAGCGGCTCCTCGGGCGTTGATGGGTGAAAAGCCCATCGGCGCCCGAAATAAAAGAATATCATTTGGATAGACTAAATCGGCTAATCTACCCATCCTGTTGCCTCGCTTTTCGCTCGTTTTCGCAACGTTGCTACGAGGTGCATGATGACAGCAGGGCTCTTTCGAAGGGCCACGCGCCCGTTGTTGATCGCCGCCGCGATCCTGGGCGCGATTGGCGGGGCAGGGGCCACGGACATCCTGTCCGACACGGCGCCGATCCCGGACAAGGTTGCGCCCGGGACCAGGCTGGTGATCGGCGATCCGCTGATCAAGGTGGCGCTCACCTTGTCGGGCGAGTTGCAGAAGCTGCCCTTCAAGGTCGAGTGGGCCAATATCTCCGGTGGTCCGCAGACCATCGAGGCGTTCCGCGCCAAGGCGCTCGATATCGGCTCGGTCGCCGACATCCCGCCGATCCACGCGCAATGGACCGGGCTCGACGTGAAGATCGTCGCTGCGAAGTTCCGGCTCGATCCGATCGCCAACCCGATCTACGTCATTGCCACGGCGCCGGGCTCCGGCATCGCCAGGCTCGAGGATCTGAAGGGCCGCAAGATCGCTTTCAGCCCCGGCCAGGCGCAGGGCGCGCTGGTGCTGCGGGTGCTGAAGAAGCTCGGCCTCAAGCATAGCGACGTCCAGCTCGTCGAATTGCCGAGCGTCGGCGACGCCTATGTCAACGCATTGGCGAGCAAGCTGGTCGATGCCGCCCCGATCGCGGAGGCCAACAAGCAGCGCTTCGTCCAGAACTACGCGCGCGACGGCGCCAGGGCGCTGCCGCACGGGCTGCGCGACGACCCGGCCTATCTCTACGTGGTGAAGTCCTCGCTGCAGGACCCGGACAAGGCCGCCGCCATCCGCGAATACGTCAAGGCCTGGGGCAGGGCGGCGAAATGGATCGACAGCCATCCCGAGGAATGGGTCAAGGGCTATTACGTCAAGGACCAGGGGCTGAAGGAGGATGCCGGACGATTCCTGATCGAATCCAATGGCAGGCCGGACGTGCCGCTCGATTGGTCCGCCGCGATCGAGCGCCAGCAGGAGACGATCGATCTCCTGGCGGCCGAGCTCAGGCAACCCGTGCTGAAGGCGCAGACGCTGTTCGACCGCCGCTTCGAGCGTGTCGCCGGCGCAGCCTATCAGGGGGAGTGAGCCATGGCCGATCTTTCCCTTTCGAACGGGCGCGACGTCGCCGCGCCGTCTCGCTCGAGCTGGCTCGGCCGCGCCCGGCCCCGGAGCTCGGCCGGTGAGGCCGCATTGCGCCGCCGGCGCAAGCTCGGGCCCGGACCGGTCATCCCCTATGGCGCGGCGCTCGGGCCGGTGCTCCTGCTCATCCTGTGGAGCCTGGGCTCGGCCACCGGATATATCGACGACCGCATCCTCTCGGCGCCCTGGACCGTGGCGACGACCGGCTGGGACCTGATCCAGGACGGGCGCCTGCAGGACAACCTCTGGACCTCCTTCGTGCGCTCCTTCTGGGGCCTGTTCTGGGGCATCGTCGCGGGCGCCACGCTCGGCGTCATCGCAGGCCTGAGCCGTATCGGCGAATACCTCGTCGATGGTCCGATCCAGATCAAGCGCGCCATCCCGGCGCTGGCGCTGATCCCGCTGCTGATGCTCTGGTTCGGCATCGGCGAAGGCATGAAGATCCTGACCATCGCGCTGATCACCTTCGCGCCGATCTATATCCAGACCCATGACGGGCTGCGTTCGACCGATGCCCGCTTCATCGAGCTGGCCGAGACGCTCGACCTCAGCAACGCGCAGTTCCTGCGTCATGTCGTGCTGCCGGCGGCGCTGCCGGGCTTCCTGCTCGGACTGCGCTTCGGCGTCACCTATTCCTGGCTGGCGCTCGTCGTGGTCGAGCAGGTCAACGCGACCAGCGGCCTCGGCTACATGATCAACCTCGCGCGCACCTATGGCCAGACCGAGGTCATCATCCTGTGCCTCGCCGTCTATGCCGCGCTCGGCCTGAGCTCGGACTGGCTGGTGCGCTTCATCACCCGAAAGGCTTTGCCATGGCGCAAGATTCTCGCGGATTGAGTCCGGAGCCGGTCGTGCGCGTGCGCGACCTGACCCGCCGTTACGGCGAGCGCACGATCCTCGACCATGTCGATCTCGATATCGGTCGCGGCGAGTTCGTCGCCCTGCTCGGCCGCTCCGGCTCCGGCAAGAGCACCTTCCTGCGGGCGCTCGCCGGATTGGACCATGGCGTGCCCGGCTCCGGTGGTTTCGAGGCGCCGGATGCCGTCTCGGTGGTGTTCCAGGACGCGCGGCTGCTGCCCTGGAAGAAGGTCGTCGACAATGTCGCGCTCGGCCTCGGCGGCGCGGCGCCGCGCGAGCGGGCCCTGCGCGCGCTCGGTGAGGTCGAGCTCACGGCCCGGGCCGAAGCCTGGCCGCTGCAGCTCTCCGGCGGCGAGCAGCAG
This sequence comes from Allobosea sp. BK604, assembly GCF_004341515.1. Lineage (GTDB taxonomy): Bacteria > Pseudomonadota > Alphaproteobacteria > Rhizobiales > Beijerinckiaceae > Allobosea. The sequence goes on along the minus strand of NZ_SLZF01000006.1, from coordinate 50,076 downwards.
CGCGCCGCGCTGGCCCGTTCTCTCGTACGTGAGCCGGAGCTGCTGTTGCTGGATGAGCCTTTCGGCGCGCTCGACGCGCTGACGCGGCTCAGGATGCAGGCGCTGCTGCTCGATCTCTGCGCGCGCCACCAGCCGGCCGTGCTGCTGGTCACCCATGATGTCGACGAGGCGATCCATCTCGCGCAGCGCGTGCTGGTGCTCGACCAGGGCCGCTTCAGCGTCGACATCAAGGTCGATCTGCCGGATGAGCCCGGCCCCCGCGAGCGGCGCTTCGCCGAGGTGCGCGCGCATTTGCTGACCAGCCTCGGCGTGACCGAGCGCGAGCTGCGCCGCGTGGCGTGAGCGCTCCGGCGAGCGAGTCCGGCCTCTTTTCCAATCCCGACAAGCGAGGTTCCGACATGTCCAAGTCCGAACGCCAGTTGACGCTGAACCTGTTCATCTATCCCGGCGGCCATCACGAGGCGGCCTGGCGCTACCGGGAATCCGAGCCGCAGCGCGTGCTCGACATCGGCTATTATCAGGAGCTGGCGCGCCGGGCCGAGGCCGCCAAATTCGACGCCGTCTTCCTGGCCGACGGACCGTCGCTGCCGGAGAATGTGCGGCATTCCGCGCGGGTCCGCTTCGAGCCGGTGACCTGGCTGACCGCGCTCGCGGCGGCGACGAGCCGGATCGGCCTGATCGGCACGGCGTCCACCACCTATAACGAGCCCTATAACCTCGCCCGGCTCTTCGCCTCGCTCGACCATATCAGCAACGGCCGGGCCGGCTGGAACATCGTCACCACCAGCGATGCCGGAGCAGCCCAGAATTTCGGCCTGCCCGAGCATCCGCCACATGGCGACCGCTACGAGCGGGCACGCGAGTTCCTGGAGGTCGTGACCAAGCTCTGGGACAGCTGGGAGGACGAGGCGCTCGTCGCCGATCCGCGGAGCGGCATCTTCGCGGATAGCGAGAAGGTCCACCGCATCGACCATGCCGGCAAGCATTACCGCGTGCGCGGGCCGCTCAATGTCTCGCGCTCGCCGCAGGGGCGGCCGGTCTATGTCCAGGCCGGCTCGTCGGAGGATGGCCGCTCCTTCGCCGCCCAGCATGCCGAGGCGATCTTCACCGCGCACCAGACGCTGGCGAGCGCCCAGGCCTTCTATGCCGACATCAAGAAGCGCGCCGTCGCGCTCGGCCGCCGCCCCGAGCATATCCGTGTCCTGCCGGGAATCAGCCCCTTCATCGGCTCGACGCAAGGAGAGGCCGACCGGTTGGAGGAGGAGATCAACGACCTGATCCAGCCGGCCGCCTCGCTCGACCAGCTCAAGCGCATGCTCGGCGTCGATCTCAGTGGCTATGATCTCGATGCGCCGTTTCCGCGCGAGATCATCGACACCAACGGCCCGAAGGGCGTGGCCAGCCGCTTCCAGCTCGTCATCGATATCGTCGACCGGGAAAAGCCGACGCTTCGCGGCCTGATCAAGCGTCTCGCCGGGGCGCGTGGCCATTGGGTGCTGGCGGGCACGCCGGAGCGTATCGCCAATGAGATCCAGACCTGGTTCGAGACCGGCGCGGCGGATGGCTTCAACATCATGCCGCCCTGGCTGACCGGCGGCTTCGACATCTTCGTGGCCGAGGTCGTGCCGATCCTGCGCAAGCGCGGCCTGTTCCGCGAGGAGTATTCCGGCGCGACGCTGCGCGACCATTACGGCCTGCCGCGCCCGGAAAGCGGCTATGCCGTGGCGAGGCGCAGGAGCGCCTGAGGTGGTGCCTTAGAGCATTTCCGCGCTTCTTCGAATCGCGGAAATGCTCTAAGCTTTTGTTTTATCGCATTTTCTTCACGCGAACCGGTGTCCACTTCGCTCGAAAATGCTCTACGGCGAGCGCCTGAGAGCCGGGCTCAGGCGCCCGCCTGCTGGGGTGGGGCGACCGGCTTGGCCTTGCGCCGCAGCCGGTTCTCGATCTGCTGCAGCACGACGAAGGCCGACGGCACCACGACGACGGTCAGCAGGGTCGAGCCGATCATGCCGGTCAGCGTCGCGAAGCCGATCGACTTTTGCGCATTGGCGCCGGCGCCGCTCGCCAGCACCAGCGGCACGAGGCCGAGGATGAAGGCGAGCGAGGTCATCACGATCGGCCGCAGCCGCAGGCGCGCCGCCTCGATTGCGGCCTCGGCCAGCGGCATGCCGTCCTTGAGATGCAGGTCGCGGGCGAAGCCGACGATCAGGATGGCGTTCTTGGCCGAGAGCGCGATCAGCAGCACGAGGCCGATCTGCGTGTAGAGATTGCTGGAGATGCCGAGGCCCAGCATCGCGCCGGCCGTGCCGAGCAGCGCCAGCGGCACCGACAGGATGATGCCGAGCGGCGCGATCCAGCTCTCATACTGGCCGGCGAGCACGAGATAGACCAGGAGCAGGCTCAGCCCGTAGACGATGAAGACCTGCCCGCCGATCTCCTTCTCCTGGTAGGAGAGCGCGCTCCACTCATAGCCGGTGCCCGGCGGCAGGGTCCGGCTGGCGATCTCGTCGAGCACGGCGAGGCCCTGGCCGGAGCTGACATTGCGGTTGGGCGCGCCGACCAGCGTCGCGGCCGGGTAGAGATTGTAGAAGCTGATCAGCGAGGGGCCGATGCCGCCATGGATATCGGCGATGGCGCCGAGCGGCACCATCTCGCCGCTCTTGCTGCGGATCTTCAGGGTCTGCAGCGCCTCGGCCTCCATCCGCGCCGGCGCCTCGGCCTGGGCATAGACCTGGAAGACCCGGCCGGACTTGCTGAATTGGCCGACATAGGCCGAGCCGATATAGGCGCCGAGCGCATCGGTCGCGGTGCCGAAGGAGACGCCGAGCGTCTCGGCCTTGGTGCGGTCGATCACCGCCTCGACCTGTGGCGCCTGGGCGCTGAAGGTGTTGCGCGCCGCCTGGAACAGGTTCTGCTCGCGGGCGCGCTCGGCGATCGCGTCGGCGAGGCGCTGGAGCTTCTGGTAGTCGAAGCTGCCATCGCGCAGCTCGACCTTCATGGTGAAGCCCGAGGCGTTACCGATGCCCTGGATCGGCGGCGGCGGCAGCACCAGCGCGCTGCCATCCTCGAGCCCGGCCAGCGCCTTGGACAGCGCGGTATAGAGCCCGAGCAGGTCCTCGCCAGGCTTGCGCGCCTTCCAGTCGGTCAGCATGACATAGGCGACGCCGGCATTGGCGAGGCTGGCATTGTCGTTCAGCGCGGACAGGCCGGCGATGGCGACGACCTTGTCGACGCCCGGCACCTGCTTCGCCCGCCTGGTGATCTCCTCCAGCGTCCGCGTCGTGCGCGCCAGCGAGGCGCCATCGGGCAATTGCACGGAGGCGAGCAGGTAGCCCTGGTCCTCGACCGGCAGGAACGAGGTCGGGATCCGGCTGAGCGCCAGCCCGGAGAGGCCGACGAGCACGAGCGTGAGCGCGAAGATCAGGCGGCTGCGCGCGACCAGCCGGCGGATGAGCCCGGTATAGGCGCGCTCGCAGGCGAGATAGCCGCGCTCGAACAGCCGGAAGACCAGCATGCGCTCATGCACATGCTTGGGCGGGCGCAGCCAGAGCGCGCATTGCGCCGGTTTCAGCGTCACGGCGTTGATGGCGCTGATCAGCGCGGTCGCGGCGATCACGAGGGCGAATTGCCGGTAGATCTGCCCGCTGAGCCCGGGCAGAAAGGCGGCCGGCAGGAACACCGCCATCAGCACCAGCGTGATCCCGACGATCGGCCCGATCAGCTCGCGCATCGCCGCGACCGTCGCATCATGCGGATTGAGGCCGCGTTCCATGTGCTTGGCCGCGCCCTCGACCACGACGATGGCGTCGTCGACGACGATGCCGATGGCGAGCACGACCGCGAGCAGGGTCGAGATATTGACGGTGAAGCCGAGCGCCGCCATCGCGGCGAAGGCGCCGATGATGGTCACCGGCACGGTCGTCGCCGGCACCAGCGTCGCACGCCAATCCTGCAGGAAGATCAGGATCACCAGCAGCACGAGCAGGGCCGCCTCGATCAGCGTGTGATAGACGGCGCTGAGCGAGGCCTCGACGAAGCGCGTCGTGTCGAAGGGCACGCTCCAGCTCATCCCCTGCGGGAAGCGCTCGGCCAGCGCGGTCATCTTGGCCTGGACACGCTCCGCGACATCAAGCGCGTTCGCCTCCGGCAACTGGAAGATGGCGAGCCCGGCCGCCGCCTTGCCGTCGAGCTTGAAATCCTGGCCATAGGCCTGCGCGCCGAGCTCGATCCGCGCCACGTCCTTCAGCCGGGTGATGCGGCCGCCATCGGCGCTGTCGGCCTTGACGATGATGTTCTCGAAATCGGCGGCCTCGTCGAGCCGCCCCGGCGTCAGCAGCGTGTACTGGAAGGACTGGTCGCTCGCCGTCGGCGCCGTGCCGAGCTGGCCCGAGGCGACGGAGCGGTTCTGCTGGTTGACGGCATTGATCACGTCGGCCGGCAGCAGGCCGCGCAGCTGCAGCCTGGAGGGATCGAGCCAGATCCGCATCGCGTATTGGCCGGCGCCGAAGACGGCGACATTGCCGACGCCTTCGAGCCGCGCGATCTCGTCGAGCAGGCTCAAGGTCGCGTAGTTGGAGAGGAACAGGCTGTCATGGCGCGGATCGCTCGAGGTCAGCGCCACGATCTCGAGGATCGCGGTCGAGCGCTTGTTGGTCTGCACGCCCTGGGTCTGGACCACCGAGGGCAGCAGCGGCAGGGCCGAGGAGACACGGTTCTGCACCAGGATCTGCGCCTTGTCGGCGTCCGTGCCGATCCGGAAGGTCACGGTCAGCGTGTACAGCCCGTCGCTGGTCGAGGTCGAGGACATGTAGATCATGCCCTCGACGCCGTTGACCTTCTGCTCGAGCGGCAGCGCCACCTCGCGCGCGATCACCGCCGCGCTGGCGCCGGGATAGCGCGCCGTGACCTGCACGGTCGGCGGCACCACGTCGGGATATTGCGAGACCGGCAGCCTGATCAGCGCCACCAGGCCGAGGATGACGGTGAGCACGGCGATGACATTGGCCAGGACCGGCCGCTCGATGAAGAATTTCGCCATCAGCGTTGCGCCGTCTCGGCCGGGACGGGGCGGACCTTGGCGCCGGGAAGCGCATTCTCGGCGAGGCCGGTCACGATCCTGTCCTGCGCGGTGACGCCGCTGCGGATCGCCCTCAGGCCGCCCTCCGTGAGATCGCCGGTCTCGACCGGGCGCTGCTCGACGATATCCTGCGCGTTGACGACGAGGAGGTAGCGGCCGGCCTGGCTGGCGCCGAGCGCGCTGTCGGGCACCAGCAGGGACGGCACGTCGCGCTGCACCGGCACGCGCACGCGCACGAACATGCCGGGCAGGAGCGCACGATCCGGGTTGGGGATTTCGGCGCGGGCGGTCAGCGTGCCGCTGGCGGCGTCGAGCTCCGGCGCGACATAGTCGAGATGGCCGCGATAGGGATAGCCCTTCGCGGCATCGAAGCCGATTTCGACCGGGATCGGGCCGAGCGTGGCCAGCGTCACGCCGCGCTGGCGCATCGCCTCGCGGACACGCAGGACGAGCTGCTCGTCGAGCGAGAATTTCACCTGGATCGGATCGCTCTGGACGATCGTCGCGAGCAGGGTCGGCCCGCCGACGCCGACCAGCGCGCCCTCGTCCACCTTGCGGGCCGAGACGATGCCGTCGAACGGCGCCTTCACCTCGGTATAGGCCAGGTTGAGCTTGGCCTGGGCCACCTGCGCCGCCGCCTGGTCGCGGGCGGCGGCGGTCGAGTCGCGCTTGCCGAGCGCATTGTCGAGCGCTGCTTCCGAGGCGGCCTGGCGGCTGGCGAGCTGCTTCTGGCGGGCGAGGTCCGCCTCGGCCTGGGAGAGAAGGGCGTTCTGCTGGCTTTCGGAGGCTTCGGCGAGCTGGAGGCTGAGCTTGTAATTGTCCGGCTCGATGACGAAGAGCACGTCGCCCTTCTTCACGGCGGCGCCGTCCTTGTGGCGGATCTCGGTCAGCGTGCCCTGCACGCGGGCGACGAGATCGACCCGCTTGGCGGCGTTGGTCTGGCCGGTCACCTCGATATATCGGGTGATGTTGCGCTGGATCGGCTGGGAGATGCGGACCTCGGCCGGCGGCGGCGGCTGGTAGGCCTGCTTCTCGTTGCAGCCGGCAAGAAGCCCGGCAACTAGCCCGGCCAGCAGCGCCGGCCGGGCGAGAGCGAAGGCGAGCTTTGCTTTCATCACCGCATCTCCCCCTGGGCCGGAAGCGGAAGCAGCGCTTCCCCAATGGCGGACATGGACTGTCCGAGCGTCTGCAAGCCGCCGGCGAGAAGCTGCCCGGCTGGGCGTGCGGACTGGCCGGCGCTCAGCGTCGCGCCGATCTGCGCGATGGTCGCGCCGTCGCCGAAGGCCTTGCCATGGTTGCGGCCGATGCCGCCCTCCACGGTGGAGAGGTCATGGGCGGCCAGGCCGAGCGCGCGGAACTGGGCGAGGTCGGTGTTCTCGCCGGCGCGGATCTTGCCGCCGAACAGCCGGCGCGAGAGCTGCAGCGCATAGTCGTCCTTGGAGGCATAGACGACCATATGCGCGGCGAGCGGGCCGAGCCGGGCGATCTGCGTGCGGAACACGTCCATGTCGACATCGGGCGCGGCGAGCACGATCGTGCCCAGCCGGCTCAGGGTCTTCTGGTCCCTGGCGATGGCGAGCTGGCGCAGCGTCTCCATCGTCAGCCAGTTGCCCATCGAATGGGCGAAGATGTCGATGCCGCTGATGCCGGGCTGCCGCGCCAGCGTCGCGAGCAGGTTCTCCATCGCGTCACGGCTGTAATTGGCCGAGTCCTTGTCGTAGCCGTAATCGCTGATGCCGCCGCGCGACGGCCAGCTGAACAGGATCGGCAGCCCCTCGAAGCCGGTATCGTCGACGATCTGGGCGAAGCGGATCGCGGCCGCGTCGAATTGCGTGTTGTAGCCATGGGTGAAGACGAGCGCCCGGCGCCGGACCGGCCCGCGGGCGAGCGCGGTGAATTCGGCGCGCTCCAGGCCGCGCGATGCGGTGAGGACGATATGCCTGGCCGGATCGGGATGATCGGCATCGGTCGGGGCGGAACCTGCGGCGCGCTCGGGCGGCAGCGACAAGGTCAGGCTGGCGAAGCGGGTGGCGTCGCCACGCTCGCCCGAGAACAGGTAGCCCGGCGGCTCGTCGCTGGCGGGGCTGCGCGTCGTCACCGCCAGGATGGTGCGGGCATGGCCGATGCCGGGCTCGGCCGCGACCGGCACCAGCAGGCCGCGGCCCGGCCCGGCGCAGCCTGCCAGGACGAGGCCGAGCCCGACGAGAGCCGCACGGCCCCGAGAGTATAGTTGTGCTGACGCATTTTCTTGACGCGAACCGGTGCCCACTTCGCTCGAAAATGCTTCGGCCTGTGCCCTCAGAGCCATCAGAAGGTTCTTTCCAGGAAGAGCTGGACCGAGCTCTGGCGGCCGGAAAAGGCCGGCACGATGCGCCCGCCGAGATCGAGCCGCTGCCAGGCGACGGAGGCCTCGATCCCGGTCTTGAAGCCATCGATCGGCTTCCAGGTCAGGTTGGTGGTGAACCTGTCGATGCGGATGCGTCCCTCTTTGACTCCGAGCCGGGGCAAGGTCAGCTCGTAGCGGCTGACATAGGCATTGCTGGAGATCTCGTCGGTCCAATCGTGGCCGACGGAGATGACGCCGGACCAGCCCCGCGTCGGATCGTCGGCGAACAGCACCGGGCGCACCACCCGGCGATCGAGCTGCGAGCCGATATAGGTGGGCGCGTCGATCGCGCCCGCGATCTGCGCCGTCAGGGTCGACGAATGGCCGAGCAGATCGCCGGTCCAGGTCGCGCCGAGGATCGCGGCGCGGCCGACACGGGACGGGGTCGGGCCCGCGACCGGCACCTCGTGCAGCGCGACCGCGCTGTGGAGCGTCAGCGCGTCGCCTTCGTAAAGCAGCCGCACGACGCCGTCGGGCAGATGGCTGCCGCTTGGGGCCGGCAGCGCCCGCGCCGCGTCGGCATTGGTATCCTCGAGCGAAAGCGACAGTTTCAGGTCCGGGAACAGCGCCCGCTCATAGGCGATCAGCGCGACGGTGCGGCTCGGCACCCGGCTCGAGAAGACGAAATCGTCGCCGCTCCAGAAATCGAAACGCGAATCCGTCACGCCGAAGACCCAGGGGCCGATCGTCAGGCTCGCTTCGGACAGGGTCGCCTCGTCCTTGCCGGGGTCGTCGGCGGTCGGGTCCAGCGAGAACTCGAAGGCGGTCGCGACATAGAGCCCGTTGGCAAGCGTCTGGGCGCTCTCCAGCCGGAATGACAGGCTGCGCTGCGTGCTGGTCACGTTGGACGGGATCAGACCCGTCGCCGTCGCCGCCGCATTGGCCTTGAACCAGTCGCGCTGGACGCCGAAGCTGAACGTGCCGGAAATGGCGACGCAGGTATTGCTGCCGGGGGCGATGAAGCCGGGCACGCTGTCGTCGTCATCATCGTCGTCGTCGTCATCGTCGTCCGAATCGTCGCTGTCGTCGTCATCCGCAGCGTCCTGCGCCTGCGGCGCGCTCTTGGCCTTGGCGGCCGGCGCGGGCAGGGCGGGAGCTGGAAAGAGCGGCACGGGGTCCGGCGCCGAGATCATGCAGGTTCTCAGGAAGGAGACGCGGGAAGGGGACGGGGCCGCGCTGCCGGCGCTGGCGAGGCAGCACAGCGCCGCGACGCTTGTCGCGGTCAGGCCGATTCGCCGGGCGCCTGGTGGCGGTTGCATGGTTCAGTCGGCCCCGCTGACCCGGCGCAGCGAGGCCGGGATTGTCCTTATCCGCCGCGAGCCTCGACGACCTTGCGACAGCTATCCGAAAGCTTAGCCTTATTGTCGCGCAGACAGCCATTCATCTGTTCGGGCTTGCCGATGAAGGACGCGCAGAACTTGGTTGCATCCGAGCGACAGGCGGCCCGTTCCTGAGCGGTCGGGGCCTGGGCCAGCGCGGCGGACGCGCTCATGGCGGCGAGTGCAAGCGCCGGAAGAAGCGACCTGATCATGGATCATCCTTTCACGAGAGAGCCTTGAGGCCCCGCGCCTGCCGGCACCGGGGCGGCCGGACCATCGGCGAAGACGCGGTGGCGGCCTATGCCATGTTCATGGCATCGCCAGCGGCTGCGGCATCGTCGCCGCGGCGGCCGGCGTCGGGCTCGGCGCCGGCACCGGCACCGGCGGGAGCGGCACGGTCGGCAGGTCGGCCACCGCGATGGCGACGGCCCCGGCGCTGCCGGCCAGCCGCGCCTCCTCGACCGCCTCCTCGACCAGGCGCTGCACCAGCGGCTGGGCCCGGTCCGCCGTCGCCGCCGTGAGGTTGAAAGCGAGGGTGATCGCGCCCTCGCCGGAAGAGTCCGGCTCGCTCAGCCGCACCGCGATGTCCCCGGCGATCGCCGCGTGGATCATCGGCTCGCTGCGCAAGGCCGCGGCGGCATCGCGGCTGAAGCGCGCGAGCTCGGCCTGCTCCGGCATCGCCGCGAGCGGCACGCTGACGCTCATGCGCACCAGCCTGCGGCTGTGATTGGTGACGGTGCCGAGATCGCCGAGCGGGATCGTGTGCAGGCGCCCGGCATCGTCGCGCAGGCGGACGCTGCGCAGGTTGATCTGCTCGAGCCGGCCGCTGCGGCCGCAGGCCTCGATGGTCTCGCCCAGGCGGAAGACGTCGTCGAGCATGTAGAAGATCCCCGAGACGATATCCTTGACCAGCGTCTGCGAGCCGAAGCTGACAGCAAGGCCGATAATGCCGGCCCCGGCCATCAGCGGGGTGATGTCGACGCCGATGGCCGACAGGGCGACGAGCGAGAACACGACGCCGATCAGGCCGATGGCGACGAAGCGGATGATCGGCAGGACGGTCGAGAGCCGCGCCAGCCGGTATTCCCGCTCCTGCGCCGTCATCGCGGCTTCGGGCGGCGTCAGCTTGGCCTCGGTCCAGGCATGGATCGCGGCGGCGAGCGCGACCGCCAGCACGAGCACGAAGGAGGCGAAGCCCAGCCTTGCCGAAAACGCCGGCCAGGCCGCCGCGGGGAGGGCGCCGAGCGCGCCCACGACCCAGAACTCGACCACGATCCTGATGACGAACGCCGCCGCCAGCGCGTCGACCACCACCCGCAGCACGAAGAGCAGGCGCATCGCGGCCGGGCGGCGCGAGTCGCGGATGCTGATCGCCACCGCGCGGTCGAGCGCGACCGCGAGCAGCAGGATCGTGATCGTGCCGATGGCGCCGTGATAGAGGTCGAAATCGAGCGTCGCCCAGCCCCAGATCCAGAGGGCGAGCGTGGCGAGCGTCAATGTGGCCGCGATGAAGCGCGCCACCGCCCCCATGCCATGCTGCTTGAGCACCGCGAGCAGCCGGATCGCACTCGCCGCCATCGCGATGGCGACGACACAGGAGATGAGCTTCACCGAGGGCAGCGCGAGCCCGCCACGCTGGGCGGCGTTGAGCAGCACGATATGCGCATGCCCGGCGGCGAGGATCAGGGCGACACGCTGCACCGCCTTGCGCGCCCCGGCATCGTCGAGCGCCGCCAGGCGGAAACGCTTCACCGCGGGCTGGAACAGCACCAGCGCCAGCGTCAGACCGAACAGCCAGCGGATCAGGCTGACCGTGACGTTGCTGGTGAAGCCCGTACTTCCCGGCGGGATGCCGAAGACGCGCACCAGCATCACCCGTCCGACCAGGGCCGCAGCCAGCAGCGCCAGGAATTCGAGCCCGGCGAGGGTGACGAGGCCGGCAAAGGCCGAGCGGGTCACGGCCGCCCGCTCGCGCCGGCGCCGCGTCAGGTACCGCACGGCGAGATAGGTCAGGAGCACGGCCGCGCTGACGGCGGCTGCCCTGCCCAGGAGCGGCAGAGCGGTGGCATCCAGGGCCGACAGCAGGCGCCAGAGATCGCCGGGAAGGCGCGGCGCTGCCGCGAGCGCGGCAAGGAGCTCGGTTTCGGCGCGCTCGGCCAGCGATTGCAGCGCATCCAGGGGCGAGGCGATGGTTCCGGCCGCGACGGGCGGGGCAGGCGAGATCGTCGGGCCGCTCTGCATGCGATGATCCTGGGATTCTGATGGCCGCGACGCAGCTTGCGCGTTGTCGCAGCGCCGATCAAACGGCAAAGCCGGCACGCCGCCACCCCATCTTCATGGGGTGTCGCCCCGGCTTGCGGCGCCTCAGGATGATCATGCGTCGGCTGCAGCGACCGCTCGGTCGTGCCCAGGCGCTCAATCGGAGGATCCATGATGGTTCGTAAGCTCGGCCCGGCGCTGGCTGCTGTCTCAGCGCTCGCCGCGGTTTCGTTCGGCGCCGCCCCGGCCGGGGCCGTGGTCTATTGCAAGACGGTCGGCGTGCCCCAGGGCTGCGTCGCGCGGCCGGTCGCTCCCGTCGTGGCTGCGCCCGTCGGGGCGCCCGTGGCGCGCGCCGCCGTGGCCACGCCCGGTGTCGGGGCTCCCGGCGTCGGCGTCACCCGCGGGGTCGGGGTTGGCGCGCGCGGCGTCGGTGTGCGCCCGGGCACGCCCGTCAATCGCGGCGGTCCGGTCAACCGCGTCGGCCGACGCTAGAGCATTTTCGAGCGAAGTGGATGCCGGTTCGCGTGAAGAAAATGCGTCAGAACAAATAGATAGAGCATTTTCGCGATTCGAAGAAACGCGGAAATGCTCTAGATCGTCGTGCGTCCTCGGCCCCAAGGCTCGGAGCGGACGCTCAGCGGGCCGCCTGTTCGGTTGCGGGGAAGCGGGCGGGCAGGTCGAGCCTGACCCGCGTTCCGGCCGGGCTGGAGGCGAGTTCGAGCCGCGCGCCGCAGCTTGCGGCGCGTTTTCGCATATTGCTGAGGCCGCGCGCCGCTTTCGGCGCGCTCGCCGCAGCCTCGCCATCGGGCGAGAGCGCAAAGCCGTGGCCGTCATCCTCGATGGTGATGCGGCCATGGCCCGGCCCCTCCGCCCCCGCAATGGTTTCGAGGCTGACCGTGATTCGCCTCGCGCCGGCATGCTTGACGGCATTGGTCACTGCCTCGTCGAGCAGGCGCAGGATCTGGATGACATGCCAGGGCCTGAGCTCCGGATGCACGGGCAGCCCCTCCGGCGTCAGCGCCCGCCAGTCCAGCGCCAGCCCGTGCGGGCGCAGCTGCGCCGCGATGCGCTCGCGCCAGGAGCCGAGCGCCAGCATCAGGTCGCCATCGATATCGTCCATCGCATCGATGACGAGGCGCAGGTCGCGCAGGGCGCCGCGCGCCGCCTCGCCGATCTGCGCGCCGTCGCGGCCGCTGCGCTCGCTGAGCGCGACGATGCTGACGAGCTGCCCGCCGAGCCCGTCATGCAGGTCGCGCATCAGCCGGGTCCGCTCGCTGGCGAGCGCGGCGGCCCGCGTGCGCTCCTCCTCGCGGGCAAAGCTCTCGCGCAGCTTGTCCTCGGCCTCGCGCACCAGGCCGACCAGCCGCGTGGCGAAGCTGTCGACCTCGTTCAGCGCCCGCGCGAAGCGCCAGGTCAGGCCGGCGCCGATGGCGACCAGCAGGGCCGAATAGGACAGGCGCGCGATGAAGATGCGCCGGTCCGACAGGATGTTGAGCACCGAGAGCATGTCATGGATCCAGCAGCTCATCACGACGGTGACGGCGCTGCCGAGGAAGAGGCTGACGATGTCGCGCCGTGAGATGGCCGTGCGGGCGATGACGATGGCGGTGGTGACCAGGCAGAAGCCGACGGTCGGCGGGCCGAGGAGAAGATAGGAGCGCCGCACCAGATGCGGGTTCCCGTAGAGGCCGATCGCGACGATGAGCAGGCCGGGAATGAAGATCGCAGCGGCATGGCGCGGCAGCTTCAGCCCGAGGAAAAGGAAGACGAAGACGAGGACGAAGGCGCTCTCCAGCGGGGCCGAGGCGATGAAGAGGGCGTTCAGCCCGGCATAGAGCGATTGCCCGACCGGAGGGGTGGAGACGAAGGCCTGGACGGTGCCGATCGCCATGGCGGCGGCGAGGATGCCATAGGCCGGCTCGTGCCGCCGCTTCAGCCACATGATGCCGAGGATGACGGCGAGGATCGCCTGCCAGGACGAGAACACCACGGACAGCGTCAGGAACAGCAGGGTCCGCCGGTTATAGGCCGGCCGCAGGTCGTCGTCGGGCCCGACATAGAGGCGGTCGAGGAAGCCGGTGAGCGGCTCCCAGACGAACAGCCGGACCGTCAGCAGATTGGCGCCGTCACGCAGTAGCGGCGCCGGGATGGCGGCGATCTGCGGCGTGTTGCGGTCGGGCCGGTTGGCTTCCGGATCGCGCCGGCTGTCGAGGATGACGGCGCCGTTGACCGCGACCTCGACGCCATTGGTAAAGCGCGGCAGGAAGACGGACCAGCTCTGGTCCGCCTCGCCCGCCGGCCGCTCGAAGCGCAGGTGATAGAGCGGCGGATCGTTCAGCGTGAAGCGGGAGGGGTAGTGATGCGGCAGGCCGACCACGCGCTCGCCGGTGGCGTCGACGAGCGCCGCCTCGGTCAGCCGGTAGCGCGCCGGCGGCTCAGGGGGCGACTGGCGCAGCAGCAAGGCGCAGATCACGACGATGACCGCCTGCATCAGCACATAGCCGCTGAGGCGGTAGATCCAGTCCCATGCCGTGGATGAGGCCTCGTCCGCCACCTCCGTCGTCACAGCTTGATCAGGCCCTGCTGGAGCGCCTCGAACACCGCTTCGCCGCGCGTATTGACCTCGAGCTTGCGGTAGATGCTCTTGATATGGCCGGGGACGGTCTGGCGCGACAGGCCGAGATGGGCCGCGATATCCGCATAGCTGAAGCCCTTGGCGATGCCCCAGAGGATATCGATCTCGCGCGGCGTCAGCCTGGTGGTGTTGAGCGCCGGCTGGGGCGAGCGGCCCGGCTGTGCTTGGGTCCGGCGCACGATGAAGCGCGCGATCGAGGCCGAGATCGGCGAGTGTCCGGCGACGAGGTCGCGCACCGTCGCGGCGATATCGGTCGGGAAGGCGTCCTTGAGGATATAGCCGGTGGCGCCGACCATGATCGCCGAGATCACGCTCTCCTCGTCGCCGAGGATCGAGATCACCATGATCTCGGTCTGCGGAAAGCGCTGCCGCGTCTCGCGGATGAGCTCGACCCCATGCCCGTCGGGCAACTGCAGGTCGGTCAGAAGGACCTGCGGGCCGGTCTCGCCCAGCGCGGCCCGCGCCTCGGCCAGGGTGGCGGCGGTCGTGACCGCGAATGTCGCGGGGGCGGCGAGCGCGTCATGCAGGCGCCAGCGCGTCGGCGCGTCGTCCTCGACGAGCAGGACCCGGATCGCGCTGGTGGGTTGTCCGTCGCTGACTGGCGCCATTCATGCGTCGCGTGGGTTGGGTCCTGCCGGAATCCGATCTTACGCAACGCGATGCGCCTGGCGACAGCCATGATCATGGGATGTCCCTAATGCATTTCCTTCACGCGAACCTGCGTCCACTTCGCTGGAAATGCTCCAGCTGTTCGTCAGCTTTCGCGCAGCGTCAGGTCGAGATTCTGGCCTTCTCCCGGCTTCGTCCCCCGAAGCGTCAGGACCATGTCGTTCTGCGTCCGGCTGATCGACAGCCGCGCGGGCGGACCGGGGCGCACGCTTTCCGCGGTTTCATTGAAGGAGAGCGACAGCGTCCGGCCCTGGCGCGAGCCGGCCAGCGCCGCGACGGTGCCGGTGCCTTCGCGGAATGTCCCCTCATAGCGCTGCCCGCCGGCCTCATGGCGAATCTCGATCCGCACGGTGGTGCTGAAGACGAGCGCGGTCGAGCAGGTGCCGTTCAGGACGACGCGCGAGCCCTCCTGATCGCCGCTGAACTTGCAGCTCAGGTTATGGCTCGATCCGCCGGCGCGCTGCAGGCGGCCGCTGCCGGTGAACTTGCCCTCGAACGAGCGCAGGAAGGACGCGTCGTTTCCGGGGGCGCTGTCCTGCGCCAGCACCGGCGTCGCCGCGGCGAAGGCCAGGCTGGTAGCGAGTAGCCATTTCATGGCGTGGTGCTGCATTGCTGGATTCCTCCTGCCGGCTAAACGCATCAGCCGCCAAAAGGATCGGGCGCCCCGGGCCGATTGTTGCGGCGGAACCATCCGGCATGCGCGCACGTTGCATCGGGTCGTATGGAGCGCGCAGATGGCACCTCGCACCTTCTGGAAAGGCTATCTGAAGCTGTCGCTCGTCACCTGCCCGGTCGCGATGGTGCCGGCGACGACCGATAACGAGAAGGTGCGCTTCCACACGCTGAACCGTAAGACCGGCAACCGCGTCCTCAGCCGCTATGTCGATGCCGTCAGCGGCAAGCCCGTCGACGAGGATGACGAGGTCAAGGGCTATCCGCGCGGCGAGGACGACTATGTCCTGCTCGAGGATGACGAGCTCGAAGCCGTCGGGCTCGAGAGCACCAGGACGATCGATATCGAGATGTTCGTCCCGTCCGACAGCATCGAATGGCTCTGGTACGACACGCCGCATTACCTCACCCCGGACGATCCGGTCGGCGAGGAGGCTTTCTGCGTCATCCGCGACGCGATGGCCGCGACCGGCACGGTCGGCATCTCGCGTCTCGTGATGTACCGGCGCGAGCGCGCCGTCATGCTGGAGCCGCGCGGCAAGGGCATCGTGCTCTGGACCCTGCGCTATGGCGACGAGCTGCGCGATGCCAAGGAGTATTTCGGCGGGATCGGCGAGGCCAAGCCCGATTCCAAGCTCATGGGCCTCGTCACCACGCTGATCGAGGAGCGCAGCAAGCCCTGGAGTCCGGAGATGGTGGACGATCCGGTACAGGAGCGCCTGCTCGCGATCATTGCCGCCAAGAAGAAGGGGCGCAAACGCCCGGCCAAGGCCAAGGCGCCCGCCGAGGAGCCGGCCGGCAACGTCATCAACATCATGGACGCCTTGCGCCGGAGCATCAGCGCCGAGGGCAAGCGGAAATCCTGAGCCTCAAAAATTGCTGCGATTATGCCGCGCTGCGCTTCCGGCGCGGCTTGGCCTCCTCCAGCGGCGCGGCGGCGGCGCGGAACCTGTCCCAGGGATCGGCGGAGAGCGAGGCCAGGCGCGTCGGCGTGTTCGCCACGGTGAAATAGGCCGGCCCGATGCCGGGGCTGAGCTCATCCCATGACAGCGGCATCGAGACCGCGGCGCCAGGCCTGGCGCGCGTCGAATAGGGCGCGACCGCGGTCGAGCCGCGCTGGTTGCGCAGATAGTCGATCAGGATCTTGCCGCGCCGCTTCGACTTGGTGATGGTCGAGACGAAGCGCTCCGGGCTGTCCGCCGCCATCGCATCGGCGATGCCCTTGGTGAAGGCCTTCACCGCCGGCCACTCCGCCTTCGGCTTCAGCGGCGCCACGACATGCAGGCCCTTGCCGCCGGAGGTCTTGACGAAGGGATCGAGCCCGGCCGCCTTCAGCCGCTCGCGGGTCTCGCGGGCCGCCTCGATCACCGCCTCCCAAGGGACGCCCTCGCCGGGATCGAGATCCATGATGATCAGGTCCGGCCGTTCCCAATCGGCGACGGTCGAGCCCCAGGGGTGGATTTCGAGCGCCGCCGACTGCACGAGGCCCAGCAGCCCATCGAGATCCTCGATGCTGATCAGCTGCTCCTGCTCGGCGGTCTTGGGGTCGTCGACGAGGACGATATTGGGGTTGAGCCCCTTCCAGGCGTTCTTCTGGAAGAAATGCTCGCCGGTGATGCCGCTCGGGCAGCGCAGCAGCGCCAGCGGCCGGCCGACGATATGCGGCGCGATATGCGTCCAGACCTCGGCATAGTAGTCGGCGAGCCCTTCCTTGGTCACACCCTCATTGGGCCAGTAGAGCCGGTCGGGATGGGTCAGCTTGACCTTGCGCGCCTGCGGCCTGGACTCCATTTTCCTGGTCCTTGCTGTCTCGCGAACGATCTCGGCGGCCGGCTTGTCCTCGCGCAGGCCGCGGAAGGAAGCGTGGCGCAGATGGCCGTCGGCCGTCCAGGCCCGGAACTCCACCTCCGCGACGAGCTCGGGCCGGACATAGCGCACCTGCCGGGCCTCGTCGGCCGTGAGCTTCTCGTCGAACGGGCTCGACGGCGTCCTCAGCCTTTCCAGGCGCTGGTAAAGCTCCTCCGCCATCGCCGCGCTGTAGCCGGTGCCGACGCGGCCGACATGGCGGAGCTTGCCGCGCTCATGCAGGCCGAGCACGAGCGAGCCGATCGCCCTGCGCGAGGTGGTCGAGGGCACATAGCCGGCGACGACGAATTCCTGCCTGTTCGAGCACTTCGCCTTGACCCAGCCCTTGCTCCGGCCGGAGCGATAGGGCGCGTCGCGCTGCTTCGACACGACGCCTTCGAGGCCGAGCCGGCAGGCATGCTGCAGCACGAGATCGCCGCCCTCGTCGAAATGGCTGCTATAGCGGATGAGGCCGGGCTCGCTGCCGACGACCCGTTCGAGCAGCTCCTTGCGCTCGCTCAGCGGCAGCGGGCGCAGGTCGTAGCCGTCGAGATAGAGCAGGTCGAAGACATAGAGCCGGAAGCGCTCGCTGCGCCCCTCGCTGAGATCGGCCTGCAGCGCCGAGAAATCGGAGGCGCCCGAGGCCGCCTCGACGACGAGCTCGCCATCGATCAGCGCCGTGCCGAGCGGCAGGTCCTTGAGCGCGCCGACGATCTCCTTGCCGAATTTCCTGGTCCAGTCGAGCCCGCTGCGGGTCAGGAGCTTGACCCGGCCGGCCTCGATGCGCGCCTGCAGGCGATAGCCGTCGAACTTGATCTCGTGCAGCCAGCGCTCACCCGTCGGCGCCGCCGAGGCCAGCGATGCGAGCGCGGGCTCGACGAAGGCGGGCAGGGCGGCTTTCTTCGCCCCCTTGATCGTCGCGGCGTCGGGCAGCTCGGCGGTCCGGCTGCTTGCCGCTGAGGGGGCTGCCTTGGCCTGCGCGCGCGTGCCGCTGCTCTTGCGGATCCGGCCGGTCTTGGACGACCAGCCCGGCTTTTCGCCAGCGACATCGGCGATCTCGCGCCCGGTGGCGACCGATTCCGGCCGCTCGTCGAGGATATCGGGGTCACTCTCCCCGCGCGCGGCCTCGTCCTCGCCCTTGATCAGCAGCCAGTTCTCGCGCTTCTCGCGCGGCTTGCCCGCCATCCGGACGAGATGCCAGTGTCCGCCCAGCTTCTCGCCATGCAGCTCGAATTCGAGATGGCCCTTGGCATAGCCCTTATGGGCGTCGTGAAGCGGGGTCCAGGTGCCGCGATCCCAGATGATCACGGTGCCGCCGCCATATTCGCCCTTCGGGATCGTACCCTCGAACCCGCCATAGTCGAGCGGGTGGTCCTCGACATGCACCGCCAGCCGCTTTTCGCCGGGAACCAGGCTCGGCCCCTTGGTGACCGCCCAGCTTTTCAGCACGCCGTCGAGCTCGAGCCGGAAATCATAGTGCAGCCGCGTCGCGTCATGTTTCTGGATGACGAAGCTGTTGCCCGTCTTGCGCGCCTTGCGGCCTTTCGGCTCGGGCGTCGCGGCAAAATCGCGCTTCTTGCGGTAGGTTTCGAGCGCCATCGCTCAGCTCGCCTTGCGCCGTGGCGCCGCCTGCTTGCGGGCGGCCGCGCCGGCCTTGGCGGAGGGCTTCTTGCCGGCCGCGCCCGCGCTCTGGCGCAGCGCCTCCATCAGGTCGACGACCTTCTCGCGCTTGGCCTGTTTCGGGATCGCGATCCTCCGGCCTTCCGCCTTGGCCTTCACCAGCTCGGCGAGGGCCGCCTCATAGCGGTCGTCGAATTCGGCAGGGTCGAACCGGCCCTTCTTCGTGTCGATGATATGCTTGGCGAGATCGAGCATCTCGCCCTTGATCTTCATCGCCGGGATTTCGTCGAACGCCTCGGCCGCCGGCCGGACCTCGTAGTCGAAATTCAGCGTGGTCGCGACGAGCCCGTTGTCATGGGCGCGGATCAGCAGGGTGCGCACCCGCCGGAACAGGACCGCCTGGGCGATCGCCGCGACATTCTTCTTACGCATGCCTTCGCGCATCAAGGCGAAGGCCTCCTCGGCATGCCTGTCCGAGGGCGCGAGGTAATAGGGCCGGTCGAAATAGACGTCGTCTATATCGCCGTAGCCGACGAAAGCGGAAACCGAGAGCGTCTTGTCGCTCTCCGGCACGGCCTCGGCGACCTCCTCCGGCTCGAGCACGACATAGTCGTCCTGGGCGATCTCGTAGCCCTTGACCTGCTCTTCCTTCTCGACCGGCTTGCCGGTCACCGCATCGACGAACTGGCGCTGCACGCGGTGGCCGGTGGCGCGGTTGATCGTATGGAAGGTGATGCGGTCGGAGGTCGAGGCTGCCGTGTAGAGTGCGACCGGACAGGTCAGTTCCGCGATCTTCAGAAAACCCTTCCAGTTTGCACGCGGCGCCATTGCACGACCCACCCGTCTTTACGCAACCGCCCGAACGAGCGCAGCGACCGCAGCGGCCCATAGCTGCGCGGACCCCGGGCTGCGCGGTCCCTCGGCCAGGACAACGAACGCGGCAGCAGGTCTCGTTGTTCCAGTGCTTTGAGCGCGCGCCGCGCTAAGTCACCAGCTCGCCGCGGAAGGCCCAGCGCGTCATGCGACGCTCGACCAGCGCGCAGGCGGCATACATCGCGATGCCCATGATCGCGATGGCGAAGAGCCCGGCGAAGGTCGTGGCGGAATCGTTGCGCGCCCCGGCCGAGAGCATCAGGAAGCCGATGCCGCGATTGCCGCCGACCGTCTCCGAGATCACCGAGCCGATGAAGGCGAGCGTCACCGCGACCTTCAGGCTGGCGAAGAGATAGGGCATCGCGCGGGGCACGCCGACCTTGGTCAGGATCTCCCACTGGCTGGCGCCGAGCGAGCGCATCACGTCGCGCATCTCGGGCTCGATCGTCGCCAGCCCCGTCGCGACATTCACGACGATCGGGAAGAAGCTGATCACGAAGGCGGTGATCACCGCCGGCAGCGCGCCGACGCCGAGCCAGATCATCAGGATCGGCACGAGTGCGACCTTCGGCACCGCGTTGAAGGCGATCAGCAGCGGATAGAGTCCCGAATAGATGAAGGGCGAGGCGCCGACCGCCAGGCCGAGCAGCAGGCCGAAGCCGATCGCCAGAACGAAGCCGATCGCGGTCGTGACGAAGGTCTCCATGCAGTATTTCAGCAGGATGTCCCAGCGCAGGACCATCACCTCGAAGACCCGCGTCGGCCGCGGCGCCAGGATCTCCGGCACCTGGAAGACGATGCAGGCGAGTTCCCACAGGATGAGGAGCGCCGCCATGGCGAGCCAGGGCATGGCGATGAGGAGCAGGCGGCGCTGCGTATCGGTCATTGTCCAGATCCTGCCGGAGGCCGCATCAGGCATGCTCCAGGTGGATGCGCTCGCGCAGCTCGTGGACGATGTCGACGAACCCGATCTCGAAGGTCGTCTCCAGCGTGCGCGGGCGCGGCAGGTCGATCTTGCGGATCTTGACGATCCGCCCGGGCCTCTTGCTCATCACATAGACGGTATCGGCGAGATAGACCGCCTCGCGCAGGTCATGCGTGACCAGGACCGCGGTGAAGCGCCGTTCCATCCAGAGCTTCTGCATCACCCCCCAGAGCTCCTCGCGCGTGAAGGCGTCGAGCGCGCCGAAGGGCTCGTCGAGCATCAGGATCTCGGGTTCGTGCACCAGCGCGCGGCACAGACTGGAGCGCTGCTGCATGCCGCCGGAGAGCTGCCAGGGAAACTTGTCGCCGAAGCCGCCGAGGCCGACCGAGGCGAGCAGCTTCTCGACCCGCTCGACATACTCGGCCTTGTTGGCGCGGAAGCGACGCTTATGCGGCTCCACCACCTCCAGAGGCAGCAGGATATTGTCGCGCGTCGTGCGCCAGGGCATCAGCGTCGGCGCCTGGAAGGCCATGCCGACGCCACGGATCGGGCCCTTCACCGGCTGGCCATGCACCCGGACCTCGCCGCCGCTCGGCGGCAGCAGCCCGGTGACGAGCTTCATCAAGGTCGACTTGCCGCAGCCGGATGGGCCGACGACGGCAATGAACTCGCCCTTGGCGATGGAGAGCGTCGCATCCTCGAGCGCGAGCATGCGGTTCGCGCCGCTGCCATAGGCGAGGCTGACCTGGCGCAGTTCGACGAGGGGAGAGGTGGCGTCCGGCATCGAGGGCGTCATTCTCGGGCTTGGCTTGCTCGGGCTTGGCTTGAGGCAGTCGGATCAGCGCGTCGCGCCATTGTTGCTTCTCCCACCCATCTCGGGCTTGCCCGAGATGGGCAGTCCCGAGTGCCAAAGTCGGCAGCAGCCGAGTTTGATGCGGGAGACGGTGGCCCGAAGGGCCGGATGAGGGGTCGCGCAGGCGGGAGGGGGCAGGTCGCGCCCGTCCCTCACGGCGCGACCATGCGCTCGGCCTTCGGCGGCAGGTACTTGCTGCTGAACACCTTGCCCGGCTCCGGCGCGGCCGGCAGGCCGAAGGCCTCGGCGACATCGACGACCGAGCGGGCGAAGCGCGCCGGGTCGACATCGCCCATGCCGTTCTCCTTCACGAAGGGCGTCAGCACATTCATCTTCAGGGACATGTCGAGGCGCTCGGCCTCCAGCTTCTCGTCGATCAGCGGGTCGCGCTTCTTGGTGGCGGCGATGCCGATCGCCGGGTTGGCAGCCACTTCCTTCCAGGCCTTGGCGGTGGCGCGCAGGAAGGCGGTGACGACCTGCGGCTTCTCGGCCAGCGCCGGCGAGACGATGATGCCGTTGCCGTACACGTCCATCTTGTAGTCGGAATAGTTGAAGGAGACGATGTCCTCCTGCTTCACGCCGCGCGCCTTGAGGTCGAGGACCGACGAGAAATAATGGCCGCTGATGAAGTCGACCGTGCCCTGCACCATCGATTGCTCGCGCAACTGCGGCGTCAGGTTGACGTGCTCGACGCTCTTGGCGTCGAGGCCGACCTTCTTGGCGAAGGCGGGGAACAGGCGGAACGAGGCGTCGAAGACCGGGGCGCCGAGCTTCTTGCCGGCGAGGTCGGCGGGCTTGGTGATGCCGGTCTTCTTCAGCGTATGCACGCCGAAGGGCGGGAAATCATAGGCCATGAAGACGCAGAGGATTTCCTTGCCGGCATTCTTGACGTTGTACTCGATCAGCGAGTTCACGTCGGCGAAGCCGATATCATAGGCGCCGGTCGCGACGCGCTGGACCGCGCCGGCCGAGCCCTGGCCGGGATCCATGGTCACGTCGAGCCCTTCGGCCTTGTAGTAGCCCTTCTCCAGCGCGACGAGGAAGGGCGAGGTCGGGCCCTGGAACACCCAGTCGAGCGTGAACTTGATCGGCGTCTGCGCCTGGGCGGCGAAGGGGGCGGCGAGCGCCATGGCGCCGCCGAGCACGATGGTCCTGAGCGCCGCGCGGCGGCCGGACGAGAACGCCCCGCATCCCACGCGCGCCAAACCCGACACGACCTGCTGCACGCTACCGATCATCTGAGCCAACCCCTGCTTTTATGTGCTGAATCGACGCTACTGACCGGCCGATAGGTGGTCAACCGAGCGAGGGAGCGCTCCTGCCCATTTTTTGGGCGAGCGTGATTTGCCTGAGGATAACGCAGGCTCCGCCGTCCGAAACGGCTCGCGCGGCCATGCGCAAGACCGCGCGACGGTGCGCCGTTAGAGCGGCCGGAGGCTGTGACGCGGCGGGCGCATCTCGCCGCGCTGCGTGCCGATCGCCATCTCGAAACTGTCGGCGATCCTGCGCGCCCGGACGATGAAGGCATCGGCGACATCGGGCGCGAAGAGCTCGCGCGCCGTCGCCTCGAACAGCGCGAGCCAGCGGTCGAAATGCGCGCCTTCGAGCGGCAGGATCAGGTGCGGGCGCATCGGCCGGCCGTCATAGCGCGAGGTCCGGAGCATGATGTTGCTCCAGAAATCGCTGATCTTGCCGATATGCTCGTCCCAATCGCTGACCGCCTTCTCGAAGATCGGGCCGATCAGCTCGTCCGCGCGGGCGCGCTCGTAGAAGGTGCGGATCAGCAGGCTGATCGCGGCATCGTCGACGGCGGGATGGGCGATGTTCGGATTGGTCAGCGGGTTTTCGCTCATGGGGCTCGTTTGGATCGGGGCGGGACGGAGCGCAGCCACCGGCCATGCTCCGTCAGGTCGCGGGCCTCAGGCGAAGAGCTTGCTGTGCTGGCGCGGCTGCGAGCGCAGATACTGGTTCGGCGCCTTGACGCTGGCGCCGAGCTGGGCAGCGGCATGCCAGGGCCAGCGCGGATCGTAGAGCATGCCGCGGGCGAGCGCGACGAGATCGGCATCGCCGGTGCCGATGATCGCCTCGGCCTGGTCCGCCTCGGTGATCAGCCCGACCGCGATTGTCGGCAGCCCGGTCGCCTGTTTCACGGCGCGCGCGAACGGCACCTGGTAGTTCGGGCCGAGCGGCACCTTCTGGTCCGGCGAGAGCCCTCCGCCCGAGACATGGATGAAGCAGGCCTCGCGCGTCTTCAATTCCTTGGCGAAGGCGATGGTCTGGTCGAGATCCCAGCCGCCCTCGGCCCAGTCAGAGCCCGAGACGCGGAAGCCGACCGGAATGCCGGCCGGCACGACCGCACGCACAGCATCGAAGATTTCGAGCGGCAGCCGCATCCGGTTTTCCAGCGAGCCGCCATATTGATCCTCGCGCTTGTTCGAGAGCGGCGACAGGAACTGGTGCAGCAGGTAGCCATGCGCGGCGTGAAGCTCAATCGCGTCGAGCCCGAGTCGGACCGCCCGCTTGGCGGATTCGGCGAAATCCTCGCACAGCTTGGCGAT
Organism: Allobosea sp. BK604; assembly: GCF_004341515.1. GTDB lineage: Bacteria > Pseudomonadota > Alphaproteobacteria > Rhizobiales > Beijerinckiaceae > Allobosea. The sequence goes on along the minus strand of NZ_SLZF01000006.1, from coordinate 26,385 downwards.
CTCGGCGGCGTCGAGCGCCAGCGGTGCACGCGGGTGGTTGCCGAAGGCCAGCGCGGACGGTGCCAGCGTCTGCCAGCCGCCCTGGTCGAGCCCGGCCTGGCCGCCGCCGTTCCAGGGCACATGGACCGAGGCCTTGCGGCCGGCATGGGCGAGCTGGATGCCGATCGGCATGTCCGAATACTTGCGCACCGCGGCGAGCACCTTGCCGAGCGCCTCCTCGGTCTCATCCGACCAGAGGCCGAGATCGAGCGGCGAGATCCGGCCTTCGGGCGAGACCGCGGTCGCCTCGATGAAGAGCAGCGCCGCGCCGGACAGCGCGAGATGGCCGAGATGGATCGTATGCCAGTCGGTCGCCTTGCCGTCCTCGGCCGAATATTGGCACATCGGCGCGATGACGATGCGGTTCTGCAGCTCGAGTCCACCGAGCTTGTAGGGGCTGAAGAGCTGGCTGGTCATGGTCCGCCTCGGTTTGATATCGCGCCGCACAATCGGCGGCTCTTATCTAGCGGTTGGCATGGATGCATGCCACGTACCGCGGCGCAGGGCGGCATCCGCATCAGCGCAAGATCCCTTCAGGGAGCCAGCCCCTGTCCGGCGATCAGCCAGACGGCGAAAGGAAAGCTCAGCGCCGCCAGCACGGTCGAAACCACGATCGCCGCCGCGATCGGCCGGCTGCCGGTGTCGAACCGTTCGGAAATGACGAAGACATTGGCGGCGATCGGCAAGGCCGCATAGAGCACGCCCGCCGTGACCCAGAACGCATCGAGCCGCAGCACCAGCGCCAGCACGGCCCAGGTGACGAGCGGATGCAGGACGAGCTTGCCGATCACCAGCGGCGCGATGGCGCGCAGCGGCATCTCGCCACCGCTCCATTGCCGCGCGGCGAGGCCCAGAGCGAACACGCCGACGGGCGCCGCCGCATTGCCGAGGAAGGCGAGGAAGCGGTCGATCGGCTCGGGGATCGCGACGCCGCTCAGCGACAGCGCGACGCCGCCCATGATCGACAGCATGAACGGATTGAGGATCGTGCCCTTGAGCAGCCGCACTGCGATGCTCGGGATCGTGCCGGTGCCGCGGCCGGCCTCGATCAGCCCGATCGCGAGCGGGATGATCAGGGCGGTATCGCAGATCAGGCCGATGGCGATCGGCGCCGCCGCGCGCTCGCCGAGAAAGGCCAGCATCAAGGGGATGCCGAGAAAGGCGAAATTGCCGCCGACGAGGCCCTGCGCGCGCGAGACGGCGTGTGCAAAAGGCAGCCCGCCCAGATGCCTGGATATGACGATGCCGGCGAGCATCACCGTGACGCCGATCGCAGCCAGCGCGACGAAGAAGGTCGTGTTCCAGAGTTCCGCGATCGGCTGGCGCGACATCACCCTGAGCACCATCGCGGGCGTCGCCACCATGAAGGCGAAGGTGTTGAGCACGCGGACCGCCTCCGGTCCGAAGAGCGAGCGGCCGGAAACCAGCGCGCCAAGCCCGATCACCGCGAAGAACGGCGTGCTGGTCGCAAGGAATTGGAGCATGAATCGCCGCTATCCGGCCCGGCGCCTGCCGCCAGGCGCGGCAGCTTTAGCCTTTCCAGCGCGGCCGCAGCTACGGGACTGGCTGCACGGGCGCCCGCCGCAAACGCAGGCGCCCGAGCGAAGCGGGCACCGGTTCGCGTGAAGAAAATGCGTCGACTCGAGCACCTGGATCATCGGACCGGATACGATATCCGGCCCGATGCTCTGGTCGCTCAATTCGCCTGGAAGGCGCCGATCATATAGCTCTCGTTGCCGATCTCGGTGACGCGGCCCTTCACGTCGTAGCTGGCGAGATCGACGATCCAGACCACGCTGGAATTCGGCTTGCCCTTGGGCGCGCCGGTGATCGCGGCATATTTCCCGTCCGGCGTGATCGCGATGCCGCGCGGCCGCGACGGCTCACCGCCCGGCGTCTTCAGCTCGATGCGCTTGATCGTCGCCGGCTGGCCGGCGATCGCCTTGTCGACATCGATGATGTCGATATTGTTCGAGCGGAAATGCGTGGAGAGGATGCGCTTGCCGTCGGGCAGGAACGCCGCCACGAAGGGCCGCGTCGGCGCGGCCTTGTCGTCGGTGCCGACCAGCACGCGGGCGACCTCGGCCTTGGCCGGGTCCGACAGCGCCTTCTCGACATCGATGATCGAGACCGTGTTGCCGGGCGTGTCGGTCTGGGCGTTCTCGCGCGAGGCATGGGCGACGAGCTTGCCGTCCGGGCTGGTCGAGATGCCGAAGCCGCCGGCCTGGATCGGGATCCGCGCGATCTCCGCGCCTGAACCGCCCGCGATCGCCTTTTGCAGGCTGATCACCGAGATATCGTCGGTGCCGCCATTGGCGCCGAAGATCGTGCCGCCGCCGAGCGGGCTGATCGTCACGCCGTTGGTATCGGGGAAGCAGCCGAATTTCGGATCGGGCGCGCGATGCGGCACCGGGTCGGGCGGGCAGGGGAAGCCCGGCTTGCCGAAGGCCTGCTCGACCTTGCTGATGACCTTGTTGGTGGCGAGGTCGACGATGCTGATATGGCGCCCGCCATCCTCGTCGCCCTCGCGCTCGGCATGGGCGAGCACGGCGTGCTTGCCGTCGGCCGTGATCGCGAAGCCGGTCGGGCCGAAGCCCTCGGTCTCGATATAGGCCTCGACCGCGGCGAGCGTGTTGTTGCTGGCGGGATCGAGCGCCTTTTTCAGGTCGACCACCGTGACCGTGCCGGCATGGCCGTGCTGGAAGGCGGCGGCAGCCTCGGGCTTGGAGCGGCCGGAATGGTTGACCACATAGGCGCGGCGCTGGTCCGGCGCGATCGCGATATTGATCGGCTGGCCGCTGGAGATCGTATCGGCCTTGCCGCTGCCGGTCGCGTCGATATCCGGCGTGACCCGGAGCCGGTTCACCACGGCCTTGGCCGTGCCGTCATTGGCCGGGTCGATCGCCTTCTCGAGGTCGATCACCAGCACGACATTGTCCCAGCGCCCGCTCGCCAGGAAATAGTCCTTCGCCATTGCCTGCTGCACCGTTCCATAGGCGGCGAAAGCCGCGACTCCCGTCAGAAGCATCATCCGTAGCATGTCCATCCTCCCTGGTTTCGCCCGTTGCTCGGGCCTGTGGTTCGGAAATGCCGGCGATGGTGGAAGCGGCCGCCTGGTCAGTCTCGCTGCGAGCGCAGCGAAGCCATCCAGGGGCTCACGCACTCCCCTGGATTGCGTCGTCGCTGCGCTCCTCGCAATGACGGCGGGTGACCGGACTTTGTGAGCGAAGCATCCGCTAGCCCTCCAGCGCCATGTCGAGCACGCGGGCGACATGCAGCGCCTCGCGGCTCGCGCCGTCATGGATCTGATGGCGGCAGCTCGTGCCGTCGGCGATGATGAGGTCACCGGCGCCCGCCTTGCGCACCGCCGGCAGCAGCGAGAGCTCGGCCATGGCGAGCGAGACATCCATCGTCGTGGCGCCATAGCCGAAGGCGCCGGACATGCCGCAGCAGCTCGACTCGATCGGCTTCACCTCGAGCCCGGGAATGGCGCGTAAGGTCGCTTCGACCGCGCCCATCGCCGCGAAGGCCTTCTGGTGGCAATGCCCGTGCAGATGCGCGACGCGGCCGCCCTGATCCTTCAGCGGCAGCGTGGTCGTGCCGGCCTTGAGATCATCAGCCAGCAACTCCTCCAGCAGGAAGGCGGCCTTGGCCGCAGGCTCGCTCTCGGCCTTCGGCAGGATCGCGCCGAACTCGTCGCGGAAGGTCAGCAGGCAGGAGGGCTCCAGCCCGACGATGCGGGCGCCCTTGGCGATATAGGGCGAGAGCGCCTCGAGCGTCCGCTTCGCCTCGGCCCGCGCCTCGTCGACCAGCCCTGCCGAGAGGAAGGTGCGGCCGCAGCAGAGCGGGCGGCCGCCATCGGCCGGCTCGACCTTGTGGATGCGATAGCCGCCGGCCGCCAGCACGCGCTCGGCCGCCTCAAGGTTCTCGCGCTCGTAATAGCGGTTGAACGTGTCGCCGAAGAGCACGATGTCGCGCCCGTCGCCCTTTACGTCCGACGCATTCGCCGGCTTGCCGCCCTGCGCCCAGGGCTTGCGCCAGACCGGCAGCGAGCGCCGGGCGCTGAAGCCGAGCCAGCGTTCCGAGAGCCTCGCCAACGCCGGGATCCGGTCGCGCAGGTTCATCAGCGGCGCGAGCTTTGCCGCCCAGGGCGCATAGCGCGGCAAATAGGCGATCAGCCGCTCCTTCAGCGGCAGGCCGTGGCGGGCGTGGTAATGGTGCAGGAACTCGATCTTCATCCGCGCCATGTCGACGCCGGTCGGGCAGTCGCGCTTGCAGCCTTTGCAGGAGACGCAGAGATCGAGCGTCTCCTTCATCTCCTGCGAGGTGAAGGCGTCCTCGCCGAGCTGGCCGGAGATGGCGAGGCGCAGCGTGTTCGCCCGCCCGCGCGTCAGGTGCTGCTCGTCCTTGGTGGCGCGGTAGGACGGGCACATCGTCCCGCCCGCCATCTTCCGGCAGGTGCCGTTGTTGTTGCACATCTCGACGGCGCCGCCGAGCCCGCCCCAATCCGACCAGTCGAGCGCCGTCTCGGCCGGGATCGGCGTGGCATAGCCGGGCGGGAAGCGCATCAGCGAGCGGTCGTCCATATGATAGGGGCGGACGATCTTGCCGGGATTGAGCGAGTTCTGGGGGTCGAACCCGTCCTTCACCTCCTCGAAGGCCCGCGTCAGCGTCGCGCCGAACATCGGCTCGACGAAATCCGAGCGCGAGATGCCGTCGCCATGCTCGCCGGAATAGGAGCCCTTGAACCGGCGCACGAGATCGCAGGCGGCCTCGGCGATGCCGCGCATCGCCTTCACGCCGGCCTCGTCCTTCATGTTGAGGATCGGGCGGACATGCAGGCAGCCGACCGAGGCATGGGCATACCAGGTGCCGCGCGTGCCATGGCTGGCGAAAAGCTCGGTCACCGCGTCGGTATAATCGGCGAGATGCTCGAGCGGGACGGCGCAATCCTCGATGAAGGAGACCGGCTTCCCGTCGCCCTTCATCGACATCATGATGTTGAGGCAGGCCTCGCGCACCTCCCAGACCGGCCTCTGCCGGGCGGGCTCGATCACCTCGACCACCGCATCGGCGAAGCCGTGATCGGCCATGCACTGGTCGAGCCGCTTGAGGTCGCGCTTCAGCGCATCGAGATCGTCGCCGGCGAACTCGACCAGCAGCAGGCAGTTCGGCGTGCCCCTGGTGATGTCGGCGAGCGTCCTGACGAAGAGCGGGATATCGGCGCCGAGCACCAGCACGTTATTGTCGACGAGCTCGACCGCGACCGGCCCGAGCGCGACGACGTGCTGCGTCGTCTCCATCGCCGCCCGGAAACTCGGGAAATGGCAGACGCCCATGACGCGATGCGTCGGCAAGGCCGAGAGCTTCAGCGTCGCCTCGGTGGTGATGGCGAGCGTGCCCTCCGAACCGACCAGGAGATGCGACAGGTTCGGCCGCGCCGGCAGCAATTCGTCGAGATTATAGCCGCCGACGCGGCGCTGCACCTTCGGGAAGATGCGCTCGATCTCGTCGCGATGCGTGTCGGCGAGCTTGAGCATGCGGGTCATCAGATCGCGGGCGCGCACGGAGGCATTGTCGCCGACGGGCGTGTCGCCGAGCGCGAAGGCCTCGCCATCATGGAATTGCGCGCGCAGGGCGAGGACATTGTCGACCATCTTGCCGTAGCGCAGCGAGCGCGCGCCCGACGAGTTGTTGCCGGCCATGCCGCCGATGGTGCAGCGGCTCGCGGTCGAGGGCTCGACCGGGAAGAACAGCCCGTCCTTTTTCACGAAGCCGTTGAGCTGCTCCAGCACGATTCCGGGCGCGACCGAGACGGTGCCCGAGGCCGGGTCATAGTCGCGGATCGCGTTGAAATGCCGGCTCATGTCGAGGATCAGCGCATCGCCGATCGGCTGGCCGTTCTGCGAGGTGCCGCCGCCGCGCGCGATCACCGGCACGCCGTGCTCGGCCGCGATCTGGAGCGCGGCGGCGATATCGGCTTCGGTCTTCGGGAACGCGATGCCCTGCGGGATGATCTGATAGATCGAGGCGTCGGTGGCGTAGCGGCCGCGGGTGAAGGCGTCGAAGCGGACCTCGCCTTCGAGCGCCTGGGCAAGCCGCCGTTCCAGTCCGAGATTGCGCGAGCCCTGCTTGGCGAGGGGAGCGGCATGGGTCATCGCGTGTCAGTCCAGTCTTGAAATCAGAACGCCGGCCCCGCGCAGCATCGCTGCCTGTCCGGGATGACGGTGTGATAGCTCGTACAAGTTACTCGGCCGCTTCCGCCGCCTTGCTTGCGCGTCCGCGATTGCGCACGGCGCCGATCAGATCCGAGACCGGCCCCCAGCACAGCAGCATCAGCGCCAGCACGACCAGCGTCGTGACGAGCCCGTTGGCGTAGAACACGTTGAGGCTGCCGGCCGAGCCGAGCAGGGCCTGCCGGAACGCATCCTCGGCCCGGTCGCCCAGCACCAGGGCCAGCACAAGTGGCGCCAGCGGGAAATCGAGCTTCTTGAAGACGTAGCCGACGACGCCGAAGATCAGCATCAGCCAGATGTCGAAGATCGAGTTCGAGATCGTATAGGCGCCGATGGCGCAGACGATCAGGATGACCGGCGCGACATAGGAGAACGGAATCCGCATGATCGCGGCGAAGAGCGGCACGGTCGCCAGCACGATGATCAACCCGGCGAGATTGCCGAGATACATCGAGGCGATCAGGCCCCAGACGAAATCCTTCTGCTCGACGAAGAGCATCGGGCCGGGCTGGAGGCCCCAGACCAGCAGGCCGCCGAGCAGCACCGCGGCCGTCGCCGAGCCGGGAATGCCGAGCGCCAGCATCGGCAGCAGCGCCGAGGTGCCGGCGGCATGCGCCGCGGTCTCCGGCGCCAGCACGCCCTCGATCTCGCCCTTGCCGAAATTCTTGCCGCGCTTGGAGAAGCGCTTGGCGAGCCCATAGCCCATGAACGAGGCGGCGATGGCGCCGCCCGGCGTCACGCCCATCCACATGCCGACGAGGCAGGAGCGGGCGAGGGTGAGCCAGTAGCGCGGCAGCCCGGCCCAGGTCCGCAGCACGACCATCAGGTCGATCCGGGCCTGTTTGCCCTTGAAGACGAGGCCTTCCTCGACGGTGAGCAGGATCTCGCTGACGCCGAACAGGCCGATGACGACGATCAGGAAGTCGAAGCCGCGCATCAGCTCGGTCGAGCCGAAGGTCATGCGCAGGTCGCCCGAGATCGAGTCGAGACCCACCGCCGCGAGCAGGAAGCCGATGCAGAGCGAGGCCAGGATCTTGGCCCGGTTCTCGCGGCCCATGCCGATGAAGGAGCAGAAGGTCAAAAGGAACACGGCGAAGAACTCGGCCGGGCCGAAGCGCAGCGCGAACTCGGCGACCAGTGGCGCGACGAAGGTGATCAGCACCACGCCGGCGAGCGCGCCGATGAAGGAGGCGGTGAAGGCGGCCGTCAGCGCTTCCGCCGCCTTGCCCTGCACCGCCATCGGGTAGCCGTCGAATGTGGTCGCGACCGACCACGCCTCGCCGGGGATGTTGAACAGGATCGAGGTGATCGCCCCGCCGAACAGCGCCCCCCAATAGATCGAGGAGAGCAGGATGATCGCCGAGGTCGGGTCCATGCCGAAGGTGAGCGGCAGCAGGATCGCGACGCCGTTCGGGCCGCCGAGCCCGGGAAGCACGCCGACGATGATGCCGAGCACCACGCCGATCGCCATGAAGCCGACATTCTGCCAGGACAACGCGACCTGGAAGCCGGTGATCAGCGAGGCAAAATCATCCATCGATCACCTCTCAATAGCCGAGCGCGGCTTCGAGCGGCCCCTTGGGCAGCGGCACGCGGAATTGCAGTTCGAAGACCCAGAAGCAGACGATCGGCACGAGGATCGCGGTGAGCAGGATGCTCCACCAGCGCGAGGTCCCGACCACGCCCATGAAGACGAGGATGAAGGCCGCGGAGGCGACATAGAGCCCGAGCGGCTGGATCAGCGCGACGAACAGCACGAGCGGCCCGAGCACGCGGGTGACCTGCTTGAGCTGCTCCCAGGTGACGAAGATCTTGTTCTCGGAGCGGAAGGACTGGACCAGGATGAAGAGCGAGGCCGCCAGGAAGAGCCAGCCGACGCGGGCCGGGAAGAAGCCGTTCTCCGGGCCATTATCCCAGCCGGCGCCGCGGCCATAGGAATCCCAGAGCACGAGTCCGGCGAGCCCAATCAGGATCAGCGCGGTGACGATCTCGACCGGGCGGCGCGAGAGGCCGGGTTCAGGCTCGGTTTCAGCTGGGTTCGACATCAGCGATCTCCCTCGGCGTCATCCCGGACGAGCGGCGAAGCCGCGCCGCTCCGGGATCCATCGCAGGGCTCCGGAGCTTTATGATGGATCCCGGCGCTACGCTGCTCTCCGGCCGGGATGACGGCGTGGTCGGGTGCAGCGTAGCTGGCCACGACGGACCGCTCACTTCGCCATGAAGCCGGCTTCGCTCATCAGCTTCTCGTGCTTGGCCTCGTCCTCCTTGAGGAAGGCGACGAAGGCCTCGCCGTCGCGATAGTCGGGCACCAGCGCGGAGCGGGCAAGATATTCCTTCCACTCGGGCGTCTGCGAGATCTTCTTGAACATGTCGACGTAGAAGGCCTGCTGGTCCTTGGTGACCTTCCCGGGCATGAACATGCCGCGCAGCATCTGGTAGGTGACGTTCAGTCCCTGCGACGGGCAGGTCGGGATATCGGCCCAGGATTTCCCGTCGGCCACCGGCTCCTTGTAGGTCATCTGCTGGTCCGAGAAGACGCAGAGCGGGCGCGTCGCGCCGCCGCGCCAGTTGGCGACATCCTCGGCCGGGTTGTTGGTGCTGGCCTCGATATGGTTGCCGGCGAGCTGGGTCGTGGTCTGGCCGCCGCTGTTATGCGGGATGAAGGCGAGCTTGACGCCGCCGACCTTCTCCATGGCGAAGACGATCAGGTTGTCCTCGCGCTTCGAGGAGGTGCCGCCGACCTTGAGCGGCGGCGCCGCCTTCTTGGCCGCCTCCATGAAGTCGGAGACCTTCTGGTAGGGCGACTTGGCGTTGACCCAGAGCACGAAGGAATCCTGCGCCATCATCGCGACGGGCGTGTAGTCGGTCCAGTTCAGCGGCAGCTTGGTCGCCATCGGCGTCATGAAGACGCCGCTCGAGGTGGTGATCAGCTTGTGCGGATCGCCCGAGGATTTCTGGATGTCGAGCATGCCCTCGGCGCCGCCGGCGGCCGGCTTGTTGACGACGATGATCGGCTGCGAGGTCAGGTTGTGCTTCTGGATGATGCCCTGCATCGTCCGCGCCATCTGGTCGGAGGCGCCGCCGGCCGCGAAGGGCACGACGATCTCGATCGCCTTGGTCGGCTCCCAGGCCAAAGCCGGGCCGGCGCCGGCAACGAGCGCCGCACATGCGGCAAGCCAATGCTGCTTCATCTTCCAGATCCTCCCAGTGATGCACTCTGACGGCGCTATGGGAGGGAGCCTAGAATCAAAAAATTTTGCATTCAATCCGAAAAGTGAAGACGACCGGATTGAAGGCGGAGTTCGGCCCTTCCTTCTCCCCTTGCGGGAGAAGGTGGCGCGAAGCGCCGGATGAGGGGTCGCGCCGCGCTGTCCGATGAGGGAGTTCGCCAGGCGCCGGCGCTTCGACCGTCGCGCGACCCCTCATCCGTCACCGCTTCGCGCTGCCACCTTCGCCCGCAAGGGGAGAAGGGAGGCTGCGCCCTAGCGCGAGGCGTCCCCCTCCAGCGCCTGCGCCTCGCCGATATGCTGCGCCGCCTTCCGCTTGTTGCGCAGGTGCTGGAACATGATGTCGCTGAGCTCGCTGCCGGCCCGCCGGCGCAGTGCGTCGAGGATCGCCTCGTGCTCGCGCATCGCCTCGCCCCAGCGGTCGCGCTCCTTGTCGAGATTGGCGGAATAGCGCACGCGCCTGATCCGCCCGGCGAAATTGGCATAGGTCGCCGACAGCGTCGCATTGCCTGCGGCTTCGACGATCATGCGGTGGATCGCCTGGTTGCACTGGAAATAGCCGTGCATGTCGCGGCGGATATAGAAGCGGTACATGTCGTGATGGACCTGCTCGATCTGCGCGACCTCCTCGTCGCTGATCCGCTCGCAGGCAAGGCGCCCGGCCAGGGCCTCGAGCCCGCCCATCACGTCGAAAAGCTCGCGCAGATCCTCGCTGCTGAGCGAGCGCACACGCGCGCCGCGATTGGGCAGGAGGTCGATCAACCCCTCCGCCGCCAGCACCTTCAGCGCCTCGCGCAGCGGCGTGCGCGAGATGCCGAATTTCTCGCAGAGCAGGCGTTCGGGCACGCGCGCACCATCCGCCAGATTGCCTTCGACGATATAGTCGCGCAGGGCCGCCAGCAGCCCGTCATGCAGCGAGGCCGAGCCGCGCAGGGGCTCGCTGCGGCTCTCCTCGGGGGCCAGGTCTACATCCGCGCTGTCGAGCATCGTCGCTGTCATCATGTCATCGCTAGGGGATGGCGCGGTCCCTGTCGAGATCGCGCACGGCATTCTTGCGTTCCATCGTTATATTGCAAATCCACAGAATGAATGCAAAAAGATCGCGATCAAGCGGCGACGAGCCGCCGCGCCAAGAAGGAGAGAAACGCCATGGCCACGCAGCAGGGTCGTCACTTCCTGCAGATTCCGGGTCCGAGCCCGGTGCCGGACCGCATCCTGCGCGCCATGGACATGCCGGTGATCGACCATCGCAGCGCCGAGTTCGCCCGGCTCGGCCATGCCGTCCTGGAAGGCAGCAAGGCGATCTTCAAGACGACGCAGCCGGTGGTGATCTTCCCGGCTTCCGGCACGGGCGCCTGGGAGGCGGCGATCGTCAACACGCTCTCGCCCGGCGACACCGTGCTGATGGCCGAGACCGGCCATTTCGCCACGCTCTGGCGCAATATCGCGACGCGCTGGGGCATCAATGTCGAGTTCCTGCCCGGCGACTGGCGCCGCGGCGCCGATCCGGCCGCGATCGAGGCGAGGCTCGTCGAGGATCGCGAGCACAAGATCGCCGCGGTCATGGTCGTGCATAACGAGACCTCGACCGGCTCGACCAGCCGCATCGCCGAGATCCGCAAGGCGATCGACAACGCCAAGCACCCGGCGCTGTTCATGGTCGACACGATCTCCTCGCTCGCCTCGGTCGATTACCGGCATGACGAATGGCAGGTCGACGTCACCGTCTCCGGTTCGCAGAAGGGCTTGATGCTGCCGCCGGGCATCAGCTTCAACGCGGTCTCGGAAAAGGCGCTGGCGGCGTCCAGGACCAACAAGATGCCGCGCTCCTACTGGGACTGGCAGGAAATGCTGAAGCCCAACGCCGGCGGCTTCTTCCCCTACACCCCGGCGACGAACCTGCTCTATGGCCTGAAGGAAGCGGTCACGATGCTGCAGGAGGAGGGGCTGGACAATGTCTTCGCCCGCCACAAGCGCCTCGCCGCCGCGACCCGCAAGGCGGTCGAGACCTGGGGGCTGGAGGTGCTCTGCCAGAACCCGGCCGAATACTCGCCGGTGCTGACGGCGGTGCTGATGCCGCCGAGCCATGACGCCGACCATTACCGCAAGGTCACGCTGGAGAAGTTCAACATCTCGCTCGGCTCCGGCCTCGGCAAGGTCGCCGGAAAAGTCTTCCGCATCGGCCATCTCGGCGAGTGCAACGAGCTGACCCTGATCGGCGCGCTTTCCGGCGTCGAGATGGGGCTCGCGGCAGCCGGCGTGCCGCATCGCAGCGGCGGCGTGCAGGCCGCGATGGCGCTGCTGGAAGGCGGCGACGCGGCGAATGCACCGAGGGCGGCGGTGGCCTGATCTCGCCGGAGGCGAAAGGGCAATCCCGTCATTGCGAGCGCAGCGAAGCAATCCAGATTCGGAGAGCTCGGCGGCCCTGGATTGCTTCGCTTCGCTCGCAACGACGGCGGTGGTTCAAGGCCAGGTGTCCGACGGTCGACATCTCATCACACCCTCCTTCGTCTAAGGACGCGGGTGACATCGGCGGAAGCGGCCGTGCTACAAGCGGCGCTTGCGCCGTTGCCCGGAACCCGCCGTATGCCCGAATCCTCCACCTCCGTCCTGCTTGCGGTCGAGTCCGGCGTCGCGACTCTCACGCTCAACCGGCCCGGGGTGCTGAACGCCTTCAACGCCGAGATGGCCGAGACCTTTCTCGCGCGCATCGAGGAGATCTCGGGGCGTGACGATATCCGCGTCATCCTGCTGAAGGGGGAGGGCAGGGGTTTCTGCGCCGGCGGCGACGTCTCGCAATTCACGGCGGGCGGCGACCCGCAGGCCGCGATCATGGCGATCATCGATCCGCTGCATAAGGGCCTGCGCCTGCTCGACAGCCTGACGCAGCCGAGCGTCGCCTGCCTGCATGGCGCCGTCGCCGGCGCCGGCTTCAGCCTCGCGCTCGCCTGCGATCTCGCCGTTGCCGCCGAGAGCGCCAGGTTCACGCTCGCCTATGCCCGCATCGGCGCGACGCCGGACGGCTCGGGCACCTATCATCTCGCCCGCGCCGTCGGGATGAAGAAGGCCAAGGAACTCGCCCTGCTCGCCGAGACGATCGAGGCCAGGGAGGCGCTCAGGCTCGGCCTCGTGAATCGCGTCGTCGGCGACGAGATGGCGGGCAATGTCGCGCTCGATCTCGCTCGCCGGCTCGCCAACGGGCCGACCCTGGCCTATGGCCGGATCAAGACCCTGCTCGGAGCCTCCGGCGATCGCAGCCTCGCCGAGCAGCTCGATGCCGAGCGCGAGGCCTTCCTGGCCTCGGCCGCCTCGGCCGATTTCACCGAGGGCGTCGCCGCCTTCCTCGACAAGCGCCCGCCGCGCTTCACCGGCCGCTGAGACCATCATCATGCAGGACAGCCACCGCACGCTCTTCACGAGCCCCGCCGAATTCGTCGACAGCGACCATCCCTCGATCATCGCCGAGGCGAAGCTGCTCACCTCCGGCATCAGCGACCCGCTCGAGCAGGCCCGCATCCTCTACGACGCGGTGCGCGACGGCATCCGCTACGATCCCTACGGCGATTACCTCAATCCGGGGACCTATCGCGCCAGCGCCGTGCTGGAGGCGGGCACCGGCTATTGCGTCGGCAAGGCGGCGCTCTACGCGGCCTTCTGCCGGGTGGTCGGCATTCCCGCGCGGGTCGGCCTCGCCGATGTCCGCAATCATCTCGCCACGCCGCGCCTGCTCGCGGCCGTCGGCACCGATGTCTTCGCCTATCACGGCTATACCGAGGTCTATCTCGGCGAGACCTGGCTCAAGGCCTCGCCGACCTTCAACGAGACGCTCTGCGACAGGCTCGGCGTCGCGCCGCTGCCCTTCGACGGCAAGGCCGACGCGCTGCTGCAGAGTTTCGACAGCCAGGGCCGCACCTTCATGGCCTATCTCGCCGACCATGGCGCCTATTTCGACGTGCCGGTGAAGTTCCTGATCCGTGAGATGTCGAGGCTCTACCCAAAGCTCTGCATCCCCGGCGGCATGCGCGGCAGCATGGAAAAAGAGGCAATGCACTAGGGTCTGGCTGTCCCCGCCGTCATTGCGAGGAGCGCAGCGACGAAGCAATCCAGGGCCGTCGCGCGCTACGCCTCCTGGATTGCTTCGCTTGCGTTCGCAATGACGGGGAATGTGTCGTCGCCTCCTACCTGGCGTCGTGGAAGATCAGCCCGGTCGTATAGCGCTCGCCCGAGCGCACGCGGCTGACGCCATGGCGCAGGTTGACCCGGTAGGTGCCGCGCGTGCCCTGCACCGGGCGGTGCTGCACGGCGAAGATCGCCGCCTCGCCCCGCATCAGCGGCACCACCTCCGGCCGCGACTGCATGCGCGGGCGCTGCTCGACCAGCGTGAACTCGCCCCCGGTGAAATCCTCGCCCGGCTGCGACAGCAGGATCACCATCTGGAACGGGAAGAACAGGTCGCCATAGAGGTCCTGGTGCAGGCAATTATAGTCGCCCGCGCCGTATTTCAGCAGCAGCGGCGTCGGCCGCTTCTGCCCGGCCTCATGGCAGAGGCCGAGGAACGCCTCGAGCCTCGCCGGATAGCGCTGGGCGATGCCGAGCGCCTCGTTCCAGCGATTGGCGACGGGGGCGAGCCTTGCATAGACGGCTGGGCGCAGCGCCGCGAGTATCTCCGGCAGCGGATGGGCGAAATACTGGTATTCGCCGCTGCCGAAGCCGTGCCTGGACATGATGATGCGGCTGCGGAAACGGCTCTCGTCGGGGTAGAGCCCGGCGAGGCCCGCGCATTCCTCTTGCGTGAGCAGCGGGCCGGTCAGGCCGACGCCATGGGAATCCAGCTCGGCCTCGATGCGCGCCCAGTCGAGATCGTCGATGCGGGCTGCGGGCGGGGGCAGGGCGAGCTGTTTTGCGAGAGCGGGCATGGTCGCCTCCTTCGACGGGGAATGTCGCGAGAGGCTCACATGGCGGGGCGCGATGCAGCCACCCGCTTTCTGGCTCGTTCTATGGCGCCACCGGCTTCAGATAGGGCAGCTTCACACCCTGCTCGGCCATGGTGCTGCGATTGCTCGCCTGCCGCTTCCTGATCTCGGCACGCGCGACCGTGCGCAGATGCACCTCGTCCGGCCCGTCGATGAAGCGCAGCGCCCGGCCCCAGCTATAGATGAAGGCGAGCGGCGTATCGTTGGAGAGCCCGCCGGCGCCGAAGACCTGGATCGCCCGGTCGGCGATCTTGGTCTGCAGGCGCGTCGCTACGACCTTGATCGCGGAGACCTCGGTCCGCGCCGCCTTGTTGCCGTGCCTGTCCATCATCCAGGCGGCGCGCAGGCAGAGCAGCCGCGCCTGGTCGATCTCCATGCGCCCCTCGGCGATCCAGTCCTGGATATTGGCGTAATCGGCGATGTTGCGGCCAAAAGCCTTCCGCTGCAGCGCGCGCTCGACCATCAGCTCGAGCGCGACCTCGCATTGCCCGATCGTGCGCATGCAATGGTGGATGCGGCCGGGCCCGAGCCGTGCCTGCGCCAGCGCGAAGCCCGCCCCTTCCTCGCCGAGCAGGTTGGCGGCGGGCACGCGGACCTCGGTGAAATCCGTCTCGGTATGGCCTTCCGGCGAATAATGGTTGAGCAGCGGCAGGTTGCGCATCACCGTCACCCCCGGCGCATCCATCGGCACGATCACCATCGAATGGCGCCGATGCGGATCGGCATCGGGCCGCGTGTCCGACAGTCCCATCAGGATGCAGAACTTGACGTTCGGGTGCAGAGCACCGGTCGTCCACCATTTGCGGCCGTTGATGACGTAATCGTCGCCGTCACGCAGGATCGTGGTCTGGAGATTGGTCGGATCGGAGGAGGCGACACCGGGCTCGGTGATGCCGACGCAGGAGCGGATCTCGCCGTTGAGCAGCGGATCGAGCCAGCGCTCGCGTTGCTCCGGCGTGGCGAACATGTGCAGGATTTCCATGTTGCCGGTATCGGGCGCGTTGCAGTTGAACACTTCCGAGGACCAGAAGATCCGGCCCATGATCTCGGCCAGCGGCGCGTATTCGAGATTGGCGAGCCGCGTGCCCGGCTCGTCGGGCTTGAGCGCCGGCAGGAACAGGTTCCACAGGCCTTCCGCCTTGGCCCTGGCCTTCAGCCCGTCGATCAGCGCCATCGGATAGCGCCCGGCCTCGACCTCGTGCTTCCATTCCGCATCGGCCGGCTGGACATGTGCGTCCATGAAGTCCTGCAGCCGCGCCCGCAGCGCCTCGACCTTGTCGGAATAGGCGAAATCCATAGCGCTTCTCCTCAGCTCCGGGGCGTCATGCTCGGGCTTGACCCGAGCATCTCAGGACAAGCGAGGCGCCCGCCAGCGCGTCCTCGTCGAGAGTTTCCCGGGTCTGCGCTTCGCTCCGCCCGAGCATGACGGCAAGTCACGATTTTCACTCGGCGCTCTCGATAACCGCTTCGGCCTGTCCCGCGAAGCTCTCGGCCATCTCGCCGACCGCGACCGCATTCTCCGCCGCCGCATTGCCAGCCTTGGCGCGGGCCGCGATGCCGTCGAGGATGACGGCGAAGCGGAACAGCGAGAAGGCGATATGGAAGGTTCCGGGACCATCCATGCGCCCGGCCGCGGCACAATAGCGCTCGAGATACTCGGCCTGGCTCGGGATGCCCAAGGCTTCGCGGTCGAGCCCGACGATCCCGGCATACATGGCCGGGGTGGAATGCCAGGGCAGGCAGGAGAAGGCGGCGTCCGAAAGCGGATGGCCGAGCGTCGAGAGCTCCCAGTCGAGCACCGCGATCACGTGCGGCCCGTCGGGCGCGAACATCAGGTTGCCGAGCCGGAAATCGCCATGGACGATGGTGGTTTCCTCGCTCGCGTCGAGATGCGCCGAGAGCCAGT
Organism: Allobosea sp. BK604; assembly: GCF_004341515.1. Lineage (GTDB taxonomy): Bacteria > Pseudomonadota > Alphaproteobacteria > Rhizobiales > Beijerinckiaceae > Allobosea. Next base: position 10,004 of record NZ_SLZF01000006.1, on the reverse strand, counting down.
CGATCAGCCGGTCGATCGCCGGGATGTCGCGCGTCCTGGTCTCGCGCCATTGCCGGCCCCAGCGCGCGAGCTGGCGGGCATAGTAATTGCCGGGCTTGCCGTAATCGGAAAGGCCGGCCGCCTGCCAGTCGAAACGATGCAGCGCGGCCAGCGTCTCGGCCATGGCGACATAGATCTGCCTGCGCTCTGCTGGCGCGATGCCGGGCAGGGCGGTGTCGTGGAAGACGCGGCCGTCGAGCCGCTCCATCAGGTAGAAGGGCGTGCCGACGACATCGTCCTCGCCATGGAAGAGGAGCACCGGCGGCACCGGCACGGCAGAGCCGGACAGCGCCTTCAGGATGCGGTATTCGCGGTCGACCGCATGGGCCGAGGGCAGGAGCGGTCCGGGCGGCTTCTTGCGCAGCACCAGCCGCGTTCCGATCTCCGGATAGGAGACGAAGAAGGTCGGGTTCGACTGGCCGCCGCTGATCCGCTCCAGTTCCATCTTGCCGCCGGCGCGGCCGGGCAGGGCGCCGTGCAGGAAATCGTCGAGCCGGTTGGCATCGAATTCGGGAGCGGAGGCTGGGGAACCGGCGGACATGGCCGGCATTCTCGTAAGGGCAGGGGCGCCGGTCAACGCGCCCCGTGAAAATCGGCGCCGCACATCACGGCGCTGGTGACAGCGCCGCAGATGCGGGGCTACTGTCACCTAACTGCCATAAAGGCGCGCTCGGGAGGGATGCTTGGACGACATGCCGAACCCGGCGCTGCCGGGCGCACCAGGACATCCGAACGCTCAGGACAAGGCGCCGCACGAGGTCGAGCTGAAGCTGCGGGGGACGCCGGCTATGCTCGACAAACTCCGCCAGGCGCCGGTCATCACCCAGCATGCGCGCAACCAGGGCATCGTGCGCAGGCTCGAGGCGGTCTATTACGACACGCCCGATTGCCTGCTCGACCGCCACGGCATCTCGCTGCGGGTGCGCCGCAGCGGCCAGCGCCATATCCAGACGCTGAAGCGCGCGGCCTCCGGCGACAATCCGCTCGCGCGGCAGGAATGGGAAACGCCCGTCGATGACGAGCATATCGATCTCTCGCGTTTTCCGGTCGCGGAGATAGGAGCGCCGCTCGACGGGTTGCGCGCGGAGGTCCTGAGGCCGGTCTTCAGCAGCAAGGTCCGCCGCCGCATCCAGAAGGTGCAGTTCGACAGCGCCCTGGTCGAGATCGCCTTCGACGAGGGCGTGATCGCCGCCGGCGAGCGCAGCGAAAAGCTGTCCGAGATCGAGCTCGAATTGAAGGCCGGCGATGCCGCCATTCTCTACGAGATCGGCCTCTCGCTGCTCGATCTCGCGCCCCTGCAGGTCGAGACCGCGACCAAGGCCGCGCGCGGCTACAAGCTCGCCCGCAATACCGAGTTCAAGGCCGCCAAGGCCGAGCCCGTCGCCATTACGGCGGAGGATAATGTCGACGCCGCCATCGCCAAGATCCTCGGTAACGGACAGCACCAGCTCATGGCCAATCTCGCCCCGGTCGAATTCGGCGACAATCCCGAGGGCGTCCACCAGATGCGGGTCTCGCTGCGCCGCCTGCGCACGGCGCTGACGCTGATCCGCCGCGAGCTCGGGCCGACGGCGCTCGGTCCGGTCGCCGAGGAGGCCAGGCGGCTCGCACGGGTGCTCGGCCCCGCCCGCAACTGGGACGTCTTCGCGACCGACACACTGGCCGATATCGAGAAGGCCGGATTGCCGGATATCGATATTGCCGGCCTGCGCAACGCCGCCGAGCCGTTTCGGGCGGAAAGCTATGTCGTGGTGCGCGAGATGCTCGCGGGGTCGCAGACCAATCGCTTCCTGCTCTCCTTCGGCCGCCTGCTCGAGCGTCGCGGCTGGCGCAACGGCGTCGCCAGCGAAGCCATGACGGTGCTGGCCGAGCCCGTGAAGAGCTTCGCGCGGCGTGTGCTGACGCGCAGCCACCGCAAATCACTGAAGCGCGGCCGCCATTTCAAGCAGCTCTCGCCAGAGGCGCGGCACGAGCTCAGGCTGTCCCTGAAGAAGCTGCGCTACACCAGCGAGTTCTTCCTGCCGCTCTATGCCGATGTCCCTGCTGCCGGGAAATATCTGAAGCGGCTCTCGCAGCTCCAGGACGTGCTCGGCGCCGCCAATGACGCAGCGACGACGCAGCCGCTGCTCGACACGCTCAGGCGCGGCACCTCCGCGCCCGAGCTGCATTACTCGATCGGAGCGGTCATCGGCTGGCAGCGGCGCGAGCAGGTCGAGGCGGCCAAGGGCCTGCTGAAGCGATGGCGGAAATTCGAGGCGACGACGCCCTTCTGGGCCTGATGGCGCCGAGGCAGCAGGCCACGGCAAGCCGTCATTGCGAGGAGCGTCAGCGACGAAGCTATCCAGGAGGCGTACAGCACTGCCGCCCCTGGATTGCTTCGCGGAGCCTGTACTCGGGCTTGCCGAAGGCAAGACCCGGGTGCTCGCACTGACGTCTGGGCCTCAGGCCGCGTCGAGCCCGTAGAGCGAGTGCAGCGTGCGGACTGCGAGCTCGGTATAGGCCGCATCGATCAGCACCGAGAACTTGATCTCGGAGGTGGTGATGGCGCGGATGTTGATGCCCTTCTCGGCCAGCGCCCGGAAGGCGCGTGCCGCGACGCCGGCATGGCTGCGCATGCCGACGCCGATCGCCGAGATCTTCACCACGTCGGTCGCGCCCTGGATGTCCTGGTAGGCGATGACGTCATGCTTCGATTCGAGCAGCGTCTTGGCGCGCTCGTAATCGGCCGTCGGCACGGTGAAGGTGATGTCGGTCGTCGCCTGGTCGTCCGAGACGACCTGGATGATCATGTCGACATTGATATTGGCGTCGGCCAGCGGCCCGAAGATCGCTGCCGCGACGCCCGGCTTGTCGGCCACGCGCCGGAGCGTGATCTGGGCTTCGTCGCGCGAGAAGGCGATGCCGGTGACGATCTGCTGTTCCACGATGTCGTCCTCGTCGCAGATAAGTGTGCCTGAATTGGGGTTTTCGGGGTCGTCGAAGGAGGAGCGCACATAGGTCGGCACGCGCTGGACCATGGCGATCTCGACCGAGCGCACCTGCAGCACCTTCGAGCCGAGCGAGGCCATTTCCAGCATCTCCTCGAAGGAGACCTTGTCCATGCGCCGCGCCTTCGGAACGATGCGCGGATCGGTAGTGTAGACGCCGTCGACATCGGTGTAGATGTCGCAGCGATCGGCCTTCAGGCCGGAAGCGAGCGCGACCGCGCTAGTGTCGGAGCCGCCGCGGCCGAGCGTGACGATGCGGTTGGTGCGCGGGTTCACGCCCTGGAAGCCGGAGCAGACCGCGATCTCGCGGTTGCGGTCGAAGCCGGCGAGGATGCCGGCGCCGTCGACGCCCTCGATCCGGGCGGCGCCATGCGCGTCCGAGCCGAAGAGCGGGATCTGCCAGCCCTGCCAGGAGCGCGCCGGCATGCCCATCCCCTGCAGAACGATCGCCATCAGCCCCGAGGTGACCTGCTCGCCGGAGGCGACGACCGTGTCGTACTCGGCCTGGTCGTGCAGGGGCGCCGCCTCCTTGCACCAGGCGACGAGCTCGTTGGTCTTGCCTGACATGGCGGAGACCACGACCGCGACCTCATGGCCGGCGTCGAATTCGCGTTTGACGTGGCGGGCGGCGTTCTTGATGCGCTCGACAGTGGCGACAGAGGTGCCGCCGAACTTCATCACCAGACGGGCCATAGCGTCCAAGGGCTCTCTAACTAGCGCCCGGCCGGGCCGGGACGAAACGTCCCCTCGCGCGGGAGCCGGATCCGATCGGGTTGCGTCAACCTGATCAGTGAATCCGCCTCCCAACTTTGATAGAGACCACGTGATCCGGTCAGCTCGCCTGGCGATCCGACCGGCGCGTCCTCTAGCGAAGGGCGGGTGTAGATGACGGGCGGCGCGGAAAGTGTCAATGCGGCTGTGAAACGGCCGGCGTAAACGGGGAATCGAGGCAATGGCAGCAATGGCACGCGAAGGCTCGACGATCGATCCGGCCGAGGTCGCGCGCTTCGACGCCATGGCCAAGAGCTGGTGGGACCCGAAAGGGCCCATGGCCGTGCTGCACAAATTCAATCCGGTGCGGCTCGGCTTCATCCGCGACTTTGCCTGCGAGCGCTTCGGCCGCGATCCGAAATCGCTCCAGGCGCTGGACGGGCTGACCCTGGTCGATATCGGCTGCGGCGGCGGCGTGCTCTCCGAGCCGCTGGCCCGGCTGGGCGCCGAGGTGACCGGGCTCGATCCGGCCGAGGGCAATATCGCCGTCGCCGGCGCCCATGCCCAGAAATCCGGGCTCGCCATCGACTATCGGGCGCAGACCATCGAGGCGCTGGTTGCCGAGGGGCGGCGCTTCGACATCGTGCTCGCCATGGAGGTGGTCGAGCATGTCGCCGATGTCGACGCCTTCGTGGCGGCCTGCTGCGCGGCGGTGAAGCCCGGCGGGCTGCTCGTCATGGCGACGCTCAACCGCACGCTGAAATCCTATGCGCTCGCCATTGTCGGCGCGGAATATGTCCTGCGCTGGCTGCCGCGCGGCACGCATGACTGGGAGAAATTCGTCACGCCGGACGAGCTTGGCGCCGCCATCGAGGCAAACGGCCTGGAACTCGGCGAGAGCACCGGCGTCGTCTACAATCCGCTCACCGGCCGCTGGTCGGCGGCGCGCGACATGGATGTCAATTACATGCTGGCGGCGAGTCGGGCTGGCTAGATCATGGCACCGGATATCGTATCCGGTGCCATGATCTAGCTTCTTGTTTTCGCATCGGCTTTTCCCGAAAACCGCTAGCCACTTTTCGGGCCGATGCGCTAACTCCGCGCTGCCAGTCGGCGCTCCAGCGCCGCCAGATCGTCCAGGAACCAGAAGGCCTCGCCCTGATTCGCTTCATGGACGAAGTCGCGCAGAGCCTGGCTTTCGGCTGATGGGGCCGAGATATCGCCGATAATGGCGAGCCGGATCCGGTAATTGACGAATTTCTGGACGATCTCGCCGGCGACGCGTGTGCGCAGCCGGAAGAAATCGGCGCCGATGCGCGCCGTCGGGATCGCCACCAGACTCGCATCCTCGGCCCAGGCGGCGCCGAGGAAATCGCCGACATCGCGCTCGCCGGCGAGCATGGGGCCGTCTTCGCCGCAGATCAGCACGCGCGTGCCGTGAAGCTCTTTGCAGATATCCATGCGAGGGACTGTCGGGGCTCGGTGGCGGCAAGGCAAGCCGCTATCGGCCACCCCAGCCCGATCACGCCGCCCGCCAACATGGCCGGAGCTCAGGCGACGAGGCGCTTGCCGACGCCGCAGGAGATCAGCAGGACGATCCCGGAGGTCGCGGCGATGATCGCCGCGGTGAAATACTGGTTGCTGCCGACCAGCAGGCCGAGCCGTTGCCAGAGCATCACGCCAAGCATCGCGCCGACGATGATGATCACGCCGTTGAGGATCACGCCGAAACCGGCTTCATGCAGGATGATGTCGGCGATCCAGCCAAGCAGCAGCGCCCCGACAGCCACGAGGCCGACGAGGACGGCCAGTTCCGGGGCCGGCAGATTCGGTAGGCCAAGCAGCTGCAGGAGTGAGCGCATGATGCTGCTCCAGCGATTGCGTGACCAGAATACCACAAGCGCCATGCCGCAGCCATGCGGGAACAAGTCGGTGCACCGGTGGCTTGTTGTTGCGTTGCGGTATGATTCCTAAGGGGGATGGCGCAGCGCAGCATTAGGCGCCATGATCCCCTCCAAAGCCGTCGGGCCTTTCACGGCGGGATAAAAGGGAGAAGGCCATGTCCACGCTGCAGGAAGCGCCGCCGCGGGCGCCGCTGAAGGACCTTTACGAGCTCAACGAACTGCCGCCGCTCGGCCATGTCCCGGCGAACATGTACGCTTGGGCGATCAAGCGCGAGCGGCATGGCCCGCCGCAGGACAGTTTCCAGATCGAGGTCGTGCCGACCTGGCCGGTGGGCGAGGAGGAGGTGCTGCTGCTCGTGATGGCCGGCGGCGTCAACTATAACGGCATCTGGGCGGGCCTGGGCCAGCCGATCTCGCCTTTCGACGTCCACAAGGCGCCGCATCACATCGCCGGCTCCGATGCCTCGGGCATCGTCTGGGCCGTCGGCTCCAAGGTGAAGCGCTGGAAGGTCGGCGACGAGGTCATCGTCCATTGCAATCAGGATGATGGCGACGACGAGGAATGCAATGGCGGCGACCCGATGTTCTCCTCGTCCCAGCGCATCTGGGGCTATGAGACGCCGGACGGCTCCTTCGCCCAGTTCTGCCGGGTGCAGTCGCGGCAATTGATGCCGAAGCCGAAGCATCTCTCCTGGGAGGAGGCGGCCTGCTACACGCTGACCCTGGCGACCGCCTACCGCATGCTCTTCGGCCACGCCCCGCATACGATCAAGCCGGGCGACAATGTGCTGATCTGGGGCGCCTCGGGCGGGCTCGGCGTCTTCGGCGTGCAGCTCTGCGCCGCCTCGGGCGCCAATGCGATCGGCGTGATCTCCGACGAGAGCAAGCGCGACTACGTGCTCGGCCTCGGCGCCAAGGGCGTGATCAACCGCAAGGAGTTCAACTGCTGGGGCCAGATGCCCAAGGTCAATTCGCCCGAATATGCCGAATGGACCAAGGAGGCCCGCAAGTTCGGCAAGGCGATCTGGGACATCACCGGCAAGAAGGATGTCGACATCGTCTTCGAGCATCCCGGGGAGGTCACCTTCCCGGTCTCCTGCCTCGTCGCCAAGCGCGGCGGCATGATCGTGTTCTGCGCCGGCACCTCCGGCTTCAACATCACCTTCGACGCCCGCTATGTCTGGATGCGGCAGAAGCGCATCCAGGGCTCGCATTTCGCCCATCTCAAGCAGGCGAGCGCCGCCAACCAGTTCGTGCTCGACCGGCGCATCGACCCCTGCATGTCCGAGGTCTTCCCCTGGGACAAGATCCCGCTCGCGCATCACAAGATGTGGAAGAACGAGCACGCGCCCGGCAACATGGCGGTGCTGGTCTATGCTCCCCGTACCGGGCTGCGCAGTTTCGAGGACGTGGCCGAGGCGCTGGGCGGCTGAGCATCGGACCGAAAAGTGGGGTGCACTTTTCGGATCGATCCGATGCTCCCAGGAAGACAGAGCGCCACGTCACGTCCGAAAGGACGCGCAGCGCTCTGCGCGTTAGCTGCTAGGGGGCTACGCGTTCCAGCATCAGGCAGGGATTGCCCTTGTAGGTCCGGCTGTCGAAGAGCTGATAGCCGAGCTTGCCCGCGAGCCGGAGCGAGGCGGCGTTCTCGGGGTTGATCATGCAGACCGTGCGGGCCGGAGCGTGCCGCCCGGCGATCCAGTCATGGCACGCTGAGACCGCCTCGGCCGCCAGGCCACGGCCATGCGCCGGTTTCGCCATGATCCAGGACGCTTCGGGATAGCCGTCGAAGCCGGCGCCGAGCTCGCGGTGAAAATCGGCGTGGCCGACATCGCCGATGAATTGGCCCGTCGCCTTGTCGAAGACAGCGAACATGCCGTAGCCGAGCAGCGACCAGTGCCCGGCATAGCGCAGCAGCCGGTTCCAGGCATCCTCGCGCGACATTTGCGGCGCCGCGATGAAGCGGAACAGCTCCCGATCCGAGAACATCGCGTACCAGGGCTCGAAATCCTCCAGCGCATGCGGGCGCAGGAGCAGGCGTGACGTCTCGATCATGGCCGCAGACAACCAGCCATGGGACAGCGCGTCAACGCGTGCGACCTGGTTCGTCGCGGCCGACGCTCAGAGCGAGCCGATCGCCTCGCCGGGATCGGCCCGCGGCTTGCGGGCGAGCGCATAGGCCGCGTTCAGCTCCGCGCCATAGAGGAAGATCGCCGCCAGCCAGTAGAGGAAGACGAGCGCGATCATCGCCGTCGCGAGCCCGGCATAGGTCGTGACATAGGTGTCGGCGAAACTGTCGAGATACCAGCCGAAGCCGAGCCCGCCGATCAGCCAGAACACCAGCGTCACCAGGATACCGGGCCAGAGGATCCTGATATGCGGCGCCCGCGCCGGCAGCAGCCGGTGCGCCACGACCAGCGCCAGGACGATCAGCACGGTCGCGGCCGCGACGCGCACGAAGCTGAGCGCGGCCGAGAGCGGCGCCAGCTCCGGCAGGAGGCCGATCAGGCCGCGCAGGACCAGCGGACCGAGCACCACGAGGAAGGCGAAGGCGAGCATGAACACCGCCCCGCCGATCACATAGAGGATCGATTCCAGCCGCGTATGCCACCAGGCCCGCCATTCATAGGCCTCATAGGCGCGGTTGAGGCCGATTCTGAGAGCTTCGACGCCCGAGGACGAGAAATAGAGCGCGAGCACGGCGCCGAGCGTCAGCGCATCGCCGCGTGTCGCCGTCAGCACCGAGCGGACCTCGCGCGCGATCGGCCCGGCGATCTCGCGCGGCCAGGCCTCGAAGAGCAGCATGGTGGCTTCGTCGGCCGCCTCGCGCGAGCCGAACATGCCGCCGAAGGCGGTCACCACGATCAGGAAGGGAAACAGCGACATCAGCACCGACAGCGCGATATGGCTGGCGATCGCCCAGGAATCATGGGCGATGAAGCGCTCGAAGGCGGTGACGGGCACTTTGTGCAGCGACATGGGCGGGCTCGGCGGGCGGGTGCCGATTGTGTGCCCAGCGAGCCGAAGCCGGCAAGTGCAAGGGGGCTCCCTTCTCCCACCCATCTCGGGCTTGCCCGAGATGGGCAATCCCGAGTGTCAAAGTCGGCAGCAGCCGACTTTGATGCGGGAGAAGGTGGATCGGCGAAGCCGAGACGGATGAGGGGTCGCGCGACGATTGCAGCATCGGTGCGTGGCATCCCGTCACGGGGAAGGACAGCGCGACCCCTCATCCGCCCCTTCGGGGCACCTTCTCCCGCAGGGGGAGAAGGGAGCCCGCTCCCTTGCACATGGCCCGTCGGCGTCCATGGCGGCGACAACTGTCGCTATTCGGCCTATCAGGCCGCCAGAAAGTCGGTTCAATGTACAAATCCACCACGTTCCTGCGGCTGGTGCCGCTGATCTTCACGCTGCTCTGGTCGAGCGGCTGGATCGTCGCCGGCTATTCGGCCCTCTATGCCGACCCGCTGACCTTCCTGCTGGTGCGCTATGCCTCGGCCGGGCTGCTGATCGCGGCGATCGCCTTCGCCATGCGCGCGCCCTGGCCGAAGGGCCGCGCGATCATCGATTGCATCGTCACCGGCATCCTGCTGCACGCGGTCTATCTCGGCGGCGTCTGGTGGGCGGTGCGCCATGGCCTGCCCGCCGGCATTTCCGGCCTGATCGCCGGGCTGCAGCCGATCCTGAGCGCGCTGCTCGCGCCCATGCTCGTCGGCGAGCGCATCTCGCCGGTGCGCTGGGCCGGCATCGTCTGCGGCTTCCTCGGCATTGCGCTCGTGCTCGAGCCCAAGCTCGTCGGCGTCGAGCCGGCGGCGCTCCAAGCCGTGCTGCTGCCGGTCATCGTCAATGTCGTCGGCATGCTCGCGGTGACGCTCGGCTCCTTCTACCAGAAGGCCCGGGTCGTCTCGGGCGACCTGCGCACCGTCACCGCCTGGCAGTATCTCACGGCCTTCATCGTCACCTTGCCCTTCGCCTATGCGCTCGAGCCGATGCGGATCGAGTGGAACCTGACCATGGTCCTCGTCCTGGCCTGGTCGGTGATCGCGCTCTCGCTTGGCGGCATCGGGCTCTATCTCTGGCTGATCCGCCGCGGCGAGGTCTCGCGCACCGTGACCTTCCTCTATCTCGTGCCGCCGGCGGTCGCGATCGAGGCCTGGCTGCTCTTCGGCGAGACGCTGACGCCGACCCAGCTCGCCGGCATGGCCGTGGCGATCCTCGGCGTGGTCCTCGCCAGCCGTAAATAGTCCGTCATTGCGAGGAGGCGCAGCCGACGAAGCAATCCTGTATGTTGTGAGTTGCTCCGGGTCGTCCGGGGCCAGGCGGATGGGGCGCGTAAGCAATCCCGGCTCATCGCCGCCCTCTGGCT